>CAVVXK010000001.1:0-15072 GCA_963752185.1 uncultured Planctomycetaceae bacterium
GTGGTGCGACCCACTCTCGAATGCGATCTTCGTCTTGCGTTAGTCGCGGGCCAAACCCCACATTGAACCCGTCATTCCAGCTCGGGCGTTCCACTAATGCCGTTTTGACAGGATCGGCAAGTCGATCCCCGATGGCGGGCGGTTGATCATTTTCCCGAGCGGCGTGCTTTTGTTTTCCGTCTTGCCTCCGGTCGTCAGAAAGAAGCAATCGCTGTCCACTCCCGCGTCGATGGTGAGCGCTGGGTTGCCGTCGGCAGTGAAACGGGCACGCGTCAGGGCCACCCACTGCCCGTCCTTCGACCGGATCCAGCCATTGCCGAATCGCGCCCGGCGTGCTTCTGTCGCCGAGACCCCATTGCGGCGAAAGTCTTCAATGAATGAGTAGTACCCGCGGAGTCCGCGGCCCTGGCTGACGGTCGAGAACGTCACCAAGTGCTTCCAAGCCTTCTTCTCGGGAAGATAAAAATACCCAGCGAACTGCGTGCGATTTCCCGCCGCGAGGGCGGTCACAAACAAGCGGTAGGTCGTTCCCACCTTCCAGTCGTAGTCATAAAACGACTGTCCGCCGGTCCCTTCATTGCCAAAGCGGCCGACGCGGACCGCTTCTCCCTGATACAGCGTTTGAACCTGCTTGTCCTTTTCGACCTGATTGGGATCAGACGGCGTGCCCGGGTCCCAAACGGAAAAGAGAACCAGCTTTTTGCCGTTTCCAAGCTGCTGGATCCCGAAGTAACCGAGATCGAATCCGCACGCCATGAAATAGGTCCCGGCCGCCGATTGACCGACGGTCACCTCGTTGTAAAACGCGACTCCTTCGGGCGCCGGAAAGAAAAGATGGACGCTGCGGCAGGCCGCGGCCGTCGTCTTCTCGTCGGCGCGCACGGACGCATACAGCAGACACAGCAAACCCACTTGCCCAAGCAATCGGCCGATGGTCCAGCTTGTTTTCATGCGTTGGTATCCGCGGCGAGAGAATCTCAGATAACGTCCTCGGAGTTAGAGTACCACGTGCGTGGAGTGATCCAAATCGCGCGTACCGCGATCAACCATTCCCCCAGGCTCGTCTCAGAATCGCGCACGGCGATTTAGTCTGGGATATTCAATCCCACCGTCGATTTCGCCGGGACGGCGGTATCTTGAAACGAACGGCTGCTCGCGACCGCGGAGAAGCGGCGAGTCAGCAGCACTTCGCTCGTGTCGCCGTCGCGCACCGTTTGCTCGAATTGCAGGGTGCCGAACGGGACGGCCGCGGTGAGCCAGACATCGATGCGATAGACCAGCTCGCGATCGCTGGTGGGGCTCTCGTCCTGTGAGACTTGTGCGGCCGCGAGCCGGCATTCAAAGGCGTCGTGTCGCAGCGGCGTTTTCAGATAACGAACGGTTCCGCGGCGATACGCTCGGGGCGTGGGGAGTGCTTGCAGAAAACTCTCGTTTTGTTTGACGCGTTCCGGAGGCGGCGACGGTTTGGGCGAGACGAGGAACTTTTCCGGCGAATCGCCCGCACGAAACTTGTCTGGATCGATCGTGAAAAGGTCGGTCCGCTCGGAATTCGTACCGCGGTTCCAGATGGCGGCGATCTGACGCAAGGTGCGGCCGTCCTTTGTCACGACGCCTTGGTCCGAGAGCCGGAGGCGGGTCGGCTGGCCGGAGGGATTGGCCGACTCGAACTCGATCCATTCGTGCGCGGACGCGTCGGGCGGCAACAGCGGGAAGAAGGTCATTACTGGTCGATCGAAATCCTCGGGCGGATGGCGGTAATCGATCCAGCCTACTCGCTCCATGACTCGAAAGAGCCACGGATTTTGCCAGGGATTGTCGATCGGATACCAACTGGAAAACGTCGTGACAGCCAATAGTGCCGCCGACACAATTTGAAGCGGGCGTTGCGCTGCCCAGGCATCGAGCGCGGGAATGCAGGCGACGAGCCAGAGCGGGATCAGCCAGAAGACCCACCGCAGCCCGGCTGTGTTGCCGCCGTAGTTGTAGTTCTGCGTCCGCGTCAGATAAAAGCCGACGACGATCACGGTGAGCCCGGCCGACAGCCAAACCCAATCACGCAGGGGTGACCGCCGCGCAACTCCAGGGATCAGCCAGGCGACGAGCGCCAGGAGGAACACAGGCGACAGCGAGAAAATTCCGTGATGGCCGAACGTGCAATGCAGCAAGTAGACCAGCGGCCGTTCGGTATTCGCGTCGAGGCCGGCGGGATTCAGCCAGTAGCTCGGCACGCCGTCCACGATGTATCTGTATTTGTCCGTGCCGTAGTAGGCGTAAAACGTTTTCCAGTCGCCGGTCGCGATGTAGGTCGTGAGAAAGAAGGCGACAAGCGGAACCAAGGCGGCGGGAAGGAGCCAGGTCAACGTCTGTCGCGGATTTCGCCAAATCAGCCAGAGGCCGAGGGCGGCGGCAAAAGCGGCGGCGGGCAATTCGTTGACGGCCGCGAAGGACGCGAAAAAGCCCGCCAGGAGAAAATGCCCGGGCGACGTGGAGCCATCGATCAGAATCCGGCACGCAGGATACGTCGCAAACAGGATCGCCAGCGCGGCGACCGTATGGTTATTGAGCGTGACGGCGAAAGTTGTCAGGAACGTAGCCAGGCCGAATGCCGCGACCGTAAACACGCGGGCGAAATCACTCCGCGCATAGCGCTCCACGAGTGCCGCCATCACAAGCACGCCGACGAGCATGGGGAGCACATTTACGATCAAGAGAATCGCGCGGGCCGCCTCGTCGGTCTGGTCATCGAGATTCCAGCCAGTGACCGCCCGTTCGAGCCAGTAGACGCCGGCAATGATGACCGGAAGGAGCGGCGGCTTGCTCGAATAGAAGTGCCCCTGGTGCCGAACTTTGTCGATCGTGCCCCAACCCGGTGTCGCATCAATCTCGTCGATTTGAAAGTTGTGGCGCTCGACGAGCGACCAAACCGTGCACCATCGCGAGCGGTCGTTGGCGCTCAACAACGGTTTCACTCGACAGACGGCGGCCGTCAGCGAGCCGCACGTGATTGCCAGAATGACGGCATAGGCGGCCCAGCGGCGGCGGGAGGTCGCAGCGATCAGGGAGTCGGGCTGAGTCATAAACCTTCGAACACCGGAGATTCGCCGCCGGATTTCTGCGGGTCTCTGTTCATTCTATTGCCTCAGGCGAGGTCGCGCAGGTGGAAATGATGCGGTCCAAGCTTGCCGCCGTAGTTTCCCGCGGTAATCAGGCTCAGGCCGGTGCATTTCACAGCGGTCCGCAGTCCGGCTCGCATGGCCGCCTGGACACTCTCGGCTGAGAGACCGTCAATGACGATCTCATAGACTGCCGCGGTTTCAGGCGGCAGCAACGACTGCGTGAGGGGGATGAGCGTGGGACAATAAGCGTCGTTCGTGCTGGCCTTGAGCTTCTTATAGCGTGAGCCGATCTTGCTGCCGCTGCGCACGATGCCGCCCGGAAAGGGCATGATGACATCCGGGACCGACCGCATCGCGGCGACGGCGCTTTCCGCGGCCGCGAGGGCCTCGGCCTGCGACTTGCCGCAGAGCAGCAGGTTTCCTCCGGCCACACCTTTCACGGTGCCGAAACGGTCCTCGCAGGTGAATTCGCCGTCCATTACGGGGACCCGCCACAGCCGTCGATCACAGATTCTCTTGGACGTTTGGAAGCCGTCGCCGAAGTAGCGCAATTGGCCTCCGACGATGATTTGTTTCTCCTTCGGGCAGTCTGCGATGCCGTTGTAGCAAGCGGTTGTCGGGCACGTGAGGATGCATTGGCCCACCCGCGCCGCGACGGCCTTGCCGAGGCCTTCGCGGCTGAAGGCGAACGCCAACACGCTGACTCCGGGACGTCCGTCGGGAGACGCCGCGGCGAGCAAAGCGCATTCGACGGCCGACTCGACGTCGCACGCGATGACACTCGTTGCATTGCCGCAAAAAACGTTGGCCGCCGTCTGAGCCCAGTGTTCGCTTTCCGCGGTGATCAGGAGTCGCGTCGCGGTGATCGGGAATGCTTCCGCAAACGTGTCGGCAACCGGGACGCCGTTGATCTCGAAGGTTTCGTTCGGCGTGTTCAAGGATCGTTCCGGGTCGACAGGCAACTTGTCGCTGTTTTGCGGTTCGGCTAGTTTAACGACGTGATGCGGCACCACGAAGGTTCAATCACCGACGGCGTGATCGTCAGTCATTTCGAGCGCAGACGAAAGGCGGTCGCGGCTCTTGCGACGGTCAGAGTCGTCGTTCTTCTTGCCGGTCTCGCGACGGCCGCCATCGCGGGCGATGCTTCCTCAAAGCCGGCCGCGGAGAGTCAATATCCGCTCTCGAACGAACTGGCCGTGTTGGAGCGGGATTCGACGAGCGGCGACTATCGAGCCGTGCTCGCCACAATGATCCCGACCGACCTCGAAGCCGAGTGGCAGCGGGTGGCGACCGCGGACAACTATCTGGACTTTGCCGAACAGCATGGCGGAGAGGCAAAGCTCACTGCCGATCCGGCCCTGAAAGTCGCTTATGAGCGACGCCGCCAGGCCGCCGATAAGTTCTTGGGATTGGTCCGCGAAGCCTATGCGAAACGGCGTCGCCGGCCTCCGTTCGACGATGCGGCAAAGCTCGAAACGGCGCTGCGCAGCGCGGGACGTCGCTCTCGCGGCGGGGAAAGCGCGAATTCCGTCGCGGTCCACGCGATCCTCCCGGCACCCGGGGCCGAACGGCAATGGCCGCGTCTGCGCGGTCCAGACGGCCAGGGAACGACCTTCGATACCGAATTGCCCATGCACTGGGGGCCGCACGAAAATGTCGTTTGGAAAACCGAAATTCCCGGACGCGGCAACAGCTCGCCGGTTGTTTGGGACGATCGCATCTTCATTACCACCGGATCGGACGACGGCAAAGAACGCAAGATTCTTTGCTTCGCGCGTCGCGACGGGCGACTCCTTTGGCAACAGGCCGCACCAGCACCGTCGGCCCGGGAGGGCCTTTACAAGAAGAATACGTTCGCCTCGTCGACGCCGGTGACTGATGGCCAGCGAGTGATTGCCTTTTTCGGCAACAGTGGTCTCCTCTGCGTCGATCTCGAGGGGCGTCAGAAATGGCATGTGGACCTGGGGCTCTTCCCGACGATGCACGGTCCCGGGACGAGCCCGGTGCTCTACAAGGACGAAGTCATCTGTGTCCAATACCAAAACCACGGCAAGAGTCTGTTTGCCGCGTTCGATAAACGGACCGGGGCCGAACTCTGGCGGCGAGACAGCGAGCACGCAACGTCGTGGTCGACGCCGGTCGTGGTGCGGATCGGCGATCGCGATCAGTTGGTCTACAACGGCGCGAGCTATATTGCCGGCTACGATCCGCAGAATGGGAAGGAAATCTGGCGCGTCACGGGCACCTCGTCTGAGGCGATCCCAACCGTCGTCGCGGGCGGAGGGCTGCTCTATTCGGCCTCAGGTCGCAATGGTCCTACGATGGGCATTCGGCCGATCGGCACCGGAGACATCACCGAGACAAGCGTGGTGTGGCGAACTTGCGCGGCGGGCCACACGTTCCTTCGCCGCTGTATGATGAAGGACGGCATCACGAAGGACGGGTCTACATCGTGAACGACACGGGGATTGCAACGTGCATCGATGCCGCGGACGGTCGCACGGTCTGGCAGCATCGGTTACGGGGCCGCTTTTCCATGTCGCCGATTATTGCCGGCGGTCGCATCCTGGTGACGAGCGAGGAGGGGCGTTCGACGATTCTTCAAGCCGGCGACACCTTCCAGGTGCTTGCCGAAAACGATTTGGACGAGCCCGTTTTGGCGACGCCGGCGCTATTAGGCGGACATCTCTATTTTCGAACCGCGTCGCATCTTTGGTGCGTCGGTTCGGGCGGAAATTGACGCCGTGCGACTCGACGGTTCCAACGAACCGTCAGCTGCTCGCGGTCCGCGGTCCGCTCGTGCGCGTCTCTTCGCGATGCTCCTTCTTGGTCGTTGACGACACGACCAGGCGAACAAGCTGGGCGACGCTTTCCGCCTCCATCTTGCGCATGACTTTGGCGCGGTGAGCCTCGACGGTTTTGAAGCTGACATTGAGCCGGCTGGCAATCTCTTTGCTCGAGAGGCCCTCAACGACGTGATCAAGAATCTCGCCCTCGCGGGGCGTCAGCCGGGCCATGCGGTCGCGAACAACGTCGCGAGCGCCGCGCTCGCTTCTGCGGTGCGCATCGAGCGCCAGCGCCAATCGAATCTGTTCCAATAAAACGTCGTCGTTGAACGGTTTCTCGAGGAACTCGACGGCTCCCCCTTTCAACGTGCGCACCGCGGTGGCCACGTCGGCATATCCGGTCAACACGATCGTCGGGATGTCGATGCCGCGCTCGTTCAGCTCGCGCTGTAGCTCGAGGCCGCTCATGCCCGGCATCATCATGTCGAGCACCAGGCAACCAGGCATCGATGGGTCGTAGGCGTCGAGAAAGCTGACGGCGCAGTGAAACGTCTGGACGGGAACTCCCAGAGTTTCAACGAGCCAGCGGAGCGACTTGCGTGTCGCCTGATCGTCATCGACGATGTAAACTGTCGGCTGCAAAGTGGTGGTGGTAGTGTTCATAGCCGCCTCTGCAGATTAGAGGAAACTTCACGCGACGTTCGGGAGCCCAAGACTCCATCCTTAGCTACACACGTACACCAAATCTTAACGAGATGCCACTTATTTTTCTGGAAAATGTTGGCATGATTCCCATCCGTACAAGGATGAATGCAATTTGAACACGACAATCCGGACAGTTGCGGATTGGCTGGGCGAGGCAAACTCGGCGGTCGTCTTCACCGGGGCCGGGGTCAGCACCGAGAGTGGCATTCCCGATTTCCGGTCGCCGGGAGGGGTCTGGTCGCGGCGCAAGCCCATTCTGTTCGACGAATATCTCCGCGACCCGGAGGCCCGTCTCGAATATTGGAAGCAACGCGCGGAAACCCATGCCGAGTTTACATCCGCGGAACCGAATGTCGCGCACCGAACGTTCGCCAACTGGGAAAAGTCGCGTCGCATTCGCGGCTTGATCACGCAGAATATCGACGGACTGCACGAAATCGCCGGAAGTTGTAACGTGCTCGAGCTGCATGGCACAGCCCGCAAAGTTGGTTGCCTCGACTGTTCGGCCCGCTTCGACGCGGAGGTAATGCTCCGCCAATTCGAGGAGACGCAGGCTGTTCCCCCTTGTCCAAAATGCGGTGGAGTGACCAAGCACGCGACGATTTCGTTTGGCCAATCGCTGTCGCCGAGCGTCCTTCAGACGGCGATCGGTTGGGCTCGCGAAGCCGATCTGTTCTTGGCGATCGGGTCGTCACTCGTCGTCACTCCAGCCGCCGAATTGCCCGCACTGGCCAAGAGTTCCGGTGCGCGGCTCGTGATCATCAATCGTGAGCCCACGCCCCTCGACGGGCTCGCCGACGCCGTGATTCGCGACGGGGTGGGAGCCACGATCACCGAACTGCAGCGCTTGCTCGAACCCGCGCCGACTTGAGTTCGGCGACAGGCGGGTCGACGCCGCAAAGCTTACGTAGCCGGCATGAACTCCGACGCCTCTCGGTCCACTTGCGCTGTTCAGAATGTGTTTTCCCGGCAGCGAGAGTCTTCCCGTTGACGTGTTCGCAACGCATCCGCTGATTCATCATGGCGCAAGGCCTTTTTTGCGTTCGCGCTTTATGCTCGGTCGATTGGTCTTAGGGAGAAATCGCGAGAAACTTGGCGAGAAGATCGCGCCGATTGCTCCAACGCCTCTGAAAACCGCAGCCGTGGTGCGCGAACGTCTGTGGGAAATGGAGAAAATAGCTCGATCTGGTGGAATCGGGCGATTGGTTGATTGAGAAAAATTGTAGGGGCCATACAATGCTCTCCGCTCCCAATCGGGTCCAATGGCTGGAAGCTCACGCCGACTAGCCGCGCGGACCAAAATCCGGGCGAGCGCACGCCCACTTTGCTACGGATCAGCGATTCGCGTTCAGGAGATGGACAGACCGATGCGGCTCTCGAACTTGCGCCGATGCACAACACTGTTGGCCGGAATTGGGCTTCTTGGAATTGCTGGAATCTCGTTCGGGGACGATGGCCCGCAAGCGCCGACGCCTCCGCAGCCGACCACGGCTGGGCCGGAGTCGCCCGCCGCGTCCGCTCCCTCCGTTTCTGATCCGCTCGCCGCTCAGGTCGATGAGGCGATTCGCGTCAACGCGAATCGATTCCTCGAGACCGACGTCCAAACGCCCTGGCAACTGATCCACGGCTTGCTGGCTTATCGCCGCGATTACGTGGTGAAGGAACACGGCAAAAAGGTCAACGCGCTCGAATGGATCGCCTCCGGCGCGACATTTCATGGTGAGCCGTGGTTCCAGAAGACGTCTTACGGCGCTCACGCGCATCCGTACAACGGCCATCCGTATGAGTTTCAGGGACACCCCTGCCAGTTCATGGCCTGCATGACGATGTGCGACTTGCCCGTCAATTTCAAATTCCAGGCGGCGGGCGGCGACGTCGTCACGCTCAATGACCTGATTCATGGAGCGCAGGCGGAAGTCAACGAGCGCGAGGAAGTCACGTGGGTGCTTTGGTTCCTGGCCCACTATCTCGATTCCGATGCACAGTGGACCAATAAGGACGGCGAACCCTGGAGCATGGAACGTTTAGTGCAACTCGAAGTAGGCAAGACGGTGACCGCCGGGGCCTGCGGCGGCTGCCACGGAATCTTCGCGTTGGCGTACGCCCGCAACGGATTTCTGGCCTCGGGGCGAACGCTTTACGGACCTTGGTTGGAAGCCGATCAGAAGGTCAAACGCCACATCGAAATCGCCCGCATGTATCAGAATCCGGACGGCACGTTTTCGTCGAACTCGTTCCAGGGCCCCGGACACTCGGACGACTTTGAAAAGCGGCTCGGCACGACGGGCCATATTCTCGAATTCCTCGACGTGTCCCTCCCGCAGTCGCGGCTGTTGGACGAGTGGGTGCGACACGCAGTGGCCGCGCTGTCTGGCGAGTTGATCGAGAAGCGGCTCGCGCCGTGCGAATGCGGCGCGCTGTATCACGCCATCGACGGCTTGACGATCTATCGCACACGGGTCTGGCCCGAGTTGGATCCGGCTCGTCGCCGACATATGGCGGCAAAGCCGGTCGTGACCGCAATTCCGACCGGACCTGCACCGCTGGCCAACGCGGCCGGCGCTCGCTCGTCAACGGATGCTGCGGGGGAAAAGACGTCGCACGAACAGGTCGAAGGCGGCCCGGCGCGGTAGAATCGCGTTGTCAAGCGAAACTTCTGCGGACCGCGAATGTGCGAATTCGAACAATTCGTCTCGGCTGGACTCTGGTAACGCTGGCGACGTTCGTGGTTGCCGGGTGCAGCGCAGGACCGCCCACCAAGGGGGAACTCGATGCCATCGCCGCGCTCGAGCACCTCAGCGGGCAAATCAAAAAAGATTCCGACGGGCATGCCGTGTCCTTGATTCTGACCGGTGTCGAAGCTCGTGACGCCGATATCGCGCCCGTCGAAGAGCTTCACGATTTGAAGTTTCTCAGCCTCGAGCGGACGGCGATTGGCGATGCCGGCGTGGCCCATTTGGCCAAGCTGTCCGATTTGCAGTCGCTGAGTCTCGCGGGGACCAAGGTGACCGATGCGGGCCTCGCGCACCTGGCCGGACTGTCGTCCCTGGAAAACCTCGATCTCAAGGGATTGGCCATTACCGATCGGGGTCTGGCGGAGTTGGCTCCCATCAAGAGTCTGAAACACGTTTACGTGAGCAGTGCGGGACCAACATCCGCGGGAATCGACTCTCTGGAGCAGGCGATCCCGCATTTGCACGTCACTCGGCAGTGAGCGGTCCGGCAGAGGGAGTTGCTCACGTGTTCACTCGCACTTATAATCCGGACACGCACACGTTTTGCCCATTGCGGAGTTTTCGAAGGGGTGCCCACGACACCAAAAATGCCGGACGCCGGCCCGACAACTCCGGAGGCCGGTGAAAGAATCCAGGGGCCGCCGGCTGGTAGCAGCGCCGTAAAGGGTGACGGGCACGTGCCCACCAGTGAAGTCGGCGGAGATCTGCCGACAGCCGGCGCGGGGTCAGCGTCTTTTCTGTCGCGACAAGACAGTGCGACGATCGCCAACATTCTGCACACGGGCGGGATCGGGATTCTCGACCAGCTTCCCGACGGTGTCGCGTTGCTCAACCACGAGCTGCGGATTCTCTGGTGCAATCGTCTGCTGTACGATTTCACCTTGCGGAACGATTCGGCTGCCCCGGCGCGTCTGTGCGAGTCGGTCGTCACAGAGGCGACCCCAGGGAAGACGACGCGCCCGTCCGATGCACTCGTCGGTAAGACGTTCTACGAGGCGTTCGGCACTCCGGAGATCATCGGCCCCGATTTTTGTCCGTTGCATACGGCTCTCGGTTCGGGCGAATTGGCCAAGAGCAGCCTGCGCGTCGGCGAGAAGACGTATTTCGAGGTTCAGGCCCGCCCCGTTTCGACGGACGGTGTCGAAAGCCCGAACCTCCTGGTGGTCACGGTCCGCGATATCTCGGCCGAAGTGCTCCAGCGGCAGAAGCTCAACGCGATTTACCAGGCCGGCCTCGAGCTCGGCGATCTCTCGCTGGACGACATTCTGCAAATGAGCGTCGACGAGCGGATCGATCTGCTCAAATCGAAGATCCTGCACTACACGCAGGATCTTCTGCGTTTCGAAACCGTCGAAATCCGCCTGCTCGACAAATCGACCCGGCATTTGGAACCGTTGCTGGCGGTCGGCATGGAGCCCGGCGCCGCGTCGCGGCCGCTGCGGGCCGATCCGCAGGGAAACGGCGTCACCGGTTTCGTCGCCGCGACGGGTAAAAGCTACCTGTGCGAAGACACGACGACCGATCCGCTGTATCTGCCCGGCGCTCCGGCGCACGCAGCTCGCTTACCGTTCCGCTGATTCTGCACGACGAGATCCTCGGCACGTTCAACGTCGAAAGCCCGCGGCCGGGCGCCTTCAACGAGAACGATCTGCAGTTTCTCGAACTCTTCTCCCGCGAGGTGGCGGTCGCCCTCAACACGTTCGAGTTGCTGGCCGTCGAAAAGATGACGACGGCAAACGCCAGCACCGAGCGCATCCTGAGGGAAGTGGCGACTCCCGTTGATGAGATTCTCAACGACGCGGCCTGCATTCTCGAACGCTACATCGGGCACGAGCCGATCGTTTCCGAGCGATTGCAGCGAATCCTCAAGCACACGCGAAACATCAAGCAGTTAATTCAAAAAGTCGGCGAGACGTTCGCTCCGCGGCCGGCCCATGTCCCCCTCATGCCGCGCCAACAGCGGCCGCTGCTGCGGGGAAAACGCATTCTCGTCGTCGATGCCGACGAGTCGGTGCGAAGCGCAGCCCACGAGCTCTTGGGACGCTACGGCTGCGAGGTCGAAACGGCGCACAATGCCGAAGAGGCCTTCGTCATGGTCCGCAGTTTCCATTACGACACGGTCCTGGCGGACATCCGGCTGCCCGACATGACGGGCTTCGAGTGCTTCTATCAGCTCAAGCAAATCAACGAACATCTGGCCGTCATTCTGATGACCGGCTTCGGCTACGATCCGGCCCACTCGATCGTCAAGGCCCGTCAACACGGTCTCAAATCGGTGCTGTACAAGCCGTTCCGCTTGGAGCAGTTGTTGACCGAGGTCGAAAAGGCCGTCTCCTCTCCTGCGGACGTGGCCAGTTCCAATTAGGTCTTTCAGGCCAGCCCTCGCATGATTGGCCGTCTGTTCCGCTCGGCACGCGCTCGGTTTGGCTCGTTTCGCGACGCGCGGCGGCTCAAGGCGATCGTCGAGCGCGCCCAGCCGCTCCGCATTGTGATTGGCGCCTCCGGCATCTATGACGCGGGGTGGATTCCGACCGAGATCGGTGTGCTGGATATTCTCAACCCGGGACAATGGTCGCGGGTGTTTGTCGAGAATTCGATCGATGCAATTCTGGCCGAGCACGTCTGGGAACATCTCACGCCCGAACAGGGTCTCTTAGCCGCCCGCAACTGTCTGCGGTTCTTGAAGCCCGGCGGCTATCTGCGCGTGGCCGTACCGGATGGCTTCCACCCTGCCCCGCAGTACATCGAATGGGTCCGCGTCGGCGGAAGCGGCGCGGGGGCTGACGATCACAAAGTGCTCTATACGGGCGAGACTTTCCGCCGCTTGTTTGAGGTTGCCGGCTTCGAGGTCGAGCTGCTCGAATATTTCGATTCCGCAGGAGCCTTTCATGCGGTCGAGTGGGATCCAGCGGCCGGGAAGATTCACCGGTCCCAGCGGTTCGACGAGCGGAACCAGAACGGGCAGCTCAACTACACCTCGGTCATTCTCGACGCCCGCAAGCCGACCGCGTCTGTCCCCTAGCCCGTCATCGTCGCCCCGATTATCGTATCGCCTAGCGGCATTCGAGCCGGTCGTTCTCCGAATCATCAAGGACCACACCGTGAAAGCTGTGCTCGTTCCTAGTCTCGTTGCCCTTCTCGCAGCGGCCGCGGCGACGGCTAAACCGCCGGCCACCGAAAAAGAGCCCGTGACCGATCAGTATCACGGCGTCTCGGTCACCGACGATTACCGCTGGCTCGAAAACTGGAACGAGCCCAAAGTGAAGGCCTGGAGCGACACACAAAACGTGTTCGCTCGCGGCTATCTCAGCCATTTGCCGAACGTGTCCGCGATCCGCGAACGCCTCACGCAGATCATGACGGCCAAGACCATCTCCTACGGTTTGCTTGCCCATCGCAAAGGCCATCTCTTCGCGATCAAACGCGAGCCGCCTAAGCAGCAGCCGTTTTTGATCGAGCTCCCCTCCTCCGATGCCGTCGATCAAGCGCGGGTGGTGGTCGATCCCAACAAGATCGATGCCAAGGGAACGACCGCCATCGATTGGTACGTGCCGTCGCCGGATGGAAAACTGGTCGCCGTCTCCCTCTCGCGCGGGGGCAGCGAAGCCGGCGACGTGCACATTTTCAAAACGGGCAATGGTGAGGAAGTCTACGAAGTCGTTCCCCACGTCAACGGCGGCACGGCGGGTGGAGACCTGGCATGGGCTCCGGATGGCAGCGGTTATTTCTACACGCGTTATCCGAAAAAGGGGGAGCGCCCGGACGAGGACTTGGATTTTTATCAACAGGCCTATTACCACCAACTGGGCACGCCGGCGGAGACCGACCGCTACGAATTCGGCAAGGATCTGCCGCGCGTCGCCGAAATCGAATTCGAGATGCACGACCCCTCGGACACGCTTTTGGCGACGGTTCAGAAGGGGGACGGCGGTCAATTTTCGCTTTATTTGCGATCACCCAGCGGGCATTGGAAGAAGCTTTGCAGTTTCGACGAGCACATCGTGCAGGCGGCGTTCGGACCAAACGACACGCTGTACCTGATCTCGCGCGAGGAGGCCCCGAACGGCAAGATTCTGCGGATCCCGTTGTCGAATCCAGACATCAAACGGGCCAAGACGATCATTCCCGAAGGCCCCGATGCAATCGTGAGCAGCTTCGGCAAGACTCCGCCGACTCTCGTCCCGACGGAGAGCCGCATCTATGTCCTCTATCAATTGGGTGGCCCCACCGAGCTGCGCGTCTTCGATCTCGACGGCAAACGGCTGCCGAATCCGGAACAGTTGCCGGTCTCAACCGTCGGCGGCCTGACCCGGCTCGAAGGGGACAATATCCTCTTTAGCGACACATCGTTCGTCGCGCCACCCGCCGTTTATAAGTTCGATTCGCAAAGCGGCCACACGTACAAAACGCAAATGGCGACCCCTTCCCCCGTCGACTTCAGCGACGTCGAAGTCGTGCGGAAGTTCACCACCTCCAAGGACGGTACGCAGGTGCCGGTGAACATTCTCTATCAGAAGGGCCTCAAGCGCGACGGCAAGAACCCGGCCTTGGTCACCGGTTACGGCGGCTTCGCCATCAGCATGACGCCCACGTTCAACCCGACACGAAAAGTGTTGCTCGAGCAGGGATTTGTCTGGGCGATCGCAAACATTCGCGGCGGCAGCGAATTCGGCGAAGCCTGGCACAGCGGCGGTAACTTGACGCACAAACAGAACGTCTTCGACGACTTCGCCGCCGCACTGCATTATGTCATCGACGAGAAATACACCTCGCCGAACCTGCTGGCGATCGAAGGCGGCAGCAACGGCGGCCTGTTGATGGGGGCCACGCTGACGCAGCACCCGCATCTGATGCGGGTGGTCGTCACGCATGTCGGCATCTACGACATGCTGCGAACCGAACTCTCTTCCAACGGCTCATTCAACATCACCGAGTACGGCACGGTCAAAGACCCGGAGCAGTTCAAAGCGCTGCACGCCTATTCGCCCTACCACAATGTGAAGGACGGTGAAAATTATCCGGCGATCCTGTTTTTGACCGGGGCGAACGACCCGCGGGTCGATCCGTTGCAGTCCCGCAAAATGACGGCCCGACTCCAGGCGGCCAACGCTTCCGACGAGCCGATCCTGCTCCGGACCAATGCCAATGCCGGCCACGGATTGGATGCGTCCCTTTCGGATCGCATCGCCGAAGCGACCGACGTTGATGCGTTTATTTTCGACCGGCTGGGAATTCCGTATCGGCCGGTCACAAAGCACGTCAATAATAGGTTCAGGTCTCAGAGCAAACGGTAGCCATCCCCATTCGAGAGCGCTCTCGCATGCGGTACTTTTGGGCGAGCATCGCAGCCGTCGCAATCATCGAACTGCTCCAACTGGACTTCCCAGATACAGAAATAAAAGGACTTAGAGAAAAGAAAAGTGTATATGGCAAGAAACTGAAGGTGTGGAAGCTCAGGGATGGGACTGTGAAGAAATTATTCCAACAAGAAATTGCTCTGAAAGATGAGGAAACCAACCAAAGTGCCGATGAAGTTTGGGTAGCAGCACGTGATAGTCTGTTAAAAGCAACAGAGAAGACCTGTGGTAGGGTAAAGGGCCCACCCAGGCACTCGGAGACATGGTGGTGGAGCAGTGATATTCAGATGCTGATAGACGAAAAGAAGATAAAGTACAAGGCGTGGAGTGAGGCGAAGAGCAGTAAGGCAACGGATGTAGATGTAAAAAAAGA
>CAVVXK010000002.1:0-110000 GCA_963752185.1 uncultured Planctomycetaceae bacterium
GCGACGTCGAAGTCGTGCGGAAGTTCACCACCTCCAAGGACGGTACGCAGGTGCCGGTGAACATTCTCTATCAGAAGGGCCTCAAGCGCGACGGCAAGAACCCGGCCTTGGTCACCGGTTACGGCGGCTTCGCCATCAGCATGACGCCCACGTTCAACCCGACACGAAAAGTGTTGCTCGAGCAGGGATTTGTCTGGGCGATCGCAAACATTCGCGGCGGCAGCGAATTCGGCGAAGCCTGGCACAGCGGCGGTAACTTGACGCACAAACAGAACGTCTTCGACGACTTCGCCGCCGCACTGCATTATGTCATCGACGAGAAATACACCTCGCCGAACCTGCTGGCGATCGAAGGCGGCAGCAACGGCGGCCTGTTGATGGGGGCCACGCTGACGCAGCACCCGCATCTGATGCGGGTGGTCGTCACGCATGTCGGCATCTACGACATGCTGCGAACCGAACTCTCTTCCAACGGCTCATTCAACATCACCGAGTACGGCACGGTCAAAGACCCGGAGCAGTTCAAAGCGCTGCACGCCTATTCGCCCTACCACAATGTGAAGGACGGTGAAAATTATCCGGCGATCCTGTTTTTGACCGGGGCGAACGACCCGCGGGTCGATCCGTTGCAGTCCCGCAAAATGACGGCCCGACTCCAGGCGGCCAACGCTTCCGACGAGCCGATCCTGCTCCGGACCAATGCCAATGCCGGCCACGGATTGGATGCGTCCCTTTCGGATCGCATCGCCGAAGCGACCGACGTTGATGCGTTTATTTTCGACCGGCTGGGAATTCCGTATCGGCCGGTCACAAAGCACGTCAATAATAGGTTCAGGTCTCAGAGCAAACGGTAGCCATCCCCATTCGAGAGCGCTCTCGCATGCGGTACTTTTGGGCGAGCATCGCAGCCGTCGCAATCATCGCGCTCGGATCGCTTTTCGTCTGGCGGACGCGCGTTGCGTTCGAACGCATTGCCCGCGAGCAGCTCGCGGCAAAGGGACAGGCCGTTCCAGCGGACTCGCCTGCGAGTTTCGGGGACATCGGCCTGGAAATGCCCAGTTCTCAAATCGCGATGGTGAGCTTTGCCGACTTTCTGATCAGCTTTCGCTATCTCTTGATCGTTCTCGTCGTCCTGATCTGCTTCGGCCTCGCCGCATTCAGCGGACGGGCCCGGCGTCCTCTCTCCCAGTCTTCCCAACATCGGAGCACGGAAAATGTCGAAGCCAAGAGCGCAGGCAACGCAGCAGGGTCTTGATCAGTGTGTGGACCGTCGCGGCTTCCTGAAGTCGGGCGTACTGGCCGGAGCGGGCGCCGCGGTTCTGACGGGCGCGGCTGCCGGTCTCAAAGCGGCTCCGCCGGCGAGCGACGAACATTCGCCGATTCCGATCCGGCCGTTCGGCAAGACGGGCTGGAAGTTGCCGATTCTCGCGATGGGCGGCTCCGCCATGGTGAAGCAATTCATCAATGCTTACGGGGTGAAGCTGCTCTCGACCGACGATCGCGTGGCCATGGTGCGGCACGCCTACAATCAGGGGATTCGCTATTTCGACACGGCCCGGGTTTATGGCGAAAGCGAATCGATCATCGGCAAGGCGCTCAAGGATGTCCGCCAGAACATTTTTCTGGCAACGAAAATCTATGTGACGAGCCCAGCCAACACGCGAAAGTGTTTGGAAACCTCGCTCAAGGAGCTGGGCACGGACCATGTGGAGACGGCCCAGATTCACAGCCCGGTGATTGAAGGCATGGGCTTCAAGGGAGCGATGAAAGTCCATAAGGAACTGTTGAAATTGCGCGACGAAAAGATGCTGCGTTACATCGGATTGACGACGCACGTCGCCTTCGACGCGGTGCACCGCATGATTGCCACGGGCGGCTTCGACCAATGCCTGCTCGCCTACGGCTATTTCCGCAAGGGCATGGACACGCTCCTCTCGAACCAGAACGTCGAGCTGCGCGAACTCTGCCTGGCGAAAGCCCACGAATTGGGCATGGGCATCGTCGCCATGAAGGTCATGGGAGCGTCGGTCTTCGGTCACAACTCGAAAAATGTCGTCGCCAACTACGACGGCCAGGCCCGCTCACAGCTTCCTGGGGCGGCGATCCGCTGGGTGCTGCAGGATCCCCGCATCTCGCTGTTGAACATCGGCGTTTCCATGCCCTCGGACGTCGACGCGAACATCGCCGTGCTCTCCGGTGATCAACGCTTCACCGACGCAGACCGTCGCCTGTTGGCCGACTTCTCCCGCCGCGCCTATGAATCGAGCGAATTCAAATCGATGCGGATCGTGTGACGTTCTTTCGACCGGTCAGGCTAATCGCCTTTTTTCTCGCGACGGCTTTTCTTATAGGCCCGCCAGGCGATCCGTGCATACGTGCGATCGAGACGCGCCAGGCGATAGCGCCGCACGTCGAGATTGCGGAGATCGCCGCTGGGTGTTTTGACGAGCAGAAAGGGGAGGCAGACGGAACGTACCAGGTACGGGATGCCACCGTTTTTGAGCAGGAATGGAACGCGAACGGGCTCGTCGGGCTGGATCGTGGCCACCCCACCGCACCACCAAAACGACGGCATTTCCCGCACGACGTGCAATAAGGCGACGTAGTCGCCAACGCGCAGATCTTCCGGGGCCAGGACTTTGGCCATTTTGGATTGGGCGGTGCCAGAGCTTGGGCTGCTGTCTGTCTCGGGGCAATGACGCATGACGGAGAGACACGCCTTCGACCGGTTGGTTCGCATCGGGACTTGGCCCGTCGCGACCGCTCGGCCCTTTGGTGCTGACACTCGGTTCAAAAATTGCTAGAACCCACGCTGAGTGCGGAAACTCTCATGGAGGGGTGGGCAAAGAGGCCCGCGCACAGCGAGCAGGAATTCTAGCAGCCGGGAGGCAACAGGGATGGGTGTTCCGGTATCGCAAATGTGGACGGTCGCGCGGTACGTCCTGGGCAAAACGGTCCGCCGCGAAAAGCGCTACCCACTGGTGCTGATGCTCGAGCCGCTCTTCCGTTGCAATCTGGCCTGCGCCGGCTGCGGAAAGATTCAGCACCCCTCGGAAATCCTCCGCCGGCAGCTCACGCCGGAACAGTGCTTCCGCGCCGTCGACGAGTGCGGCGCACCGATGGTCTCGATCCCCGGCGGTGAGCCCCTCTTGCATCCGCAGATCGACGAAATCGTCGAGGGCCTGGTCGCCCGCAAGAAGTACATCTACCTCTGCACGAACGCCATCCTTTTGGAAAAGAACCTGAGCCGCTTCAAGCCGTCGAAGTTCCTCAGCTTTTCGGTGCACATCGACGGGCCGCGCGAAGAGCATGATCTGGCCGTTTGCCGCGAGGGGGTGTTCGAGGTCGCCGTGCGGGCCATCCGGGAGGCGATCGCGGCCGGCTTTCGGGTCACCACGAACACGACGATGTTCAACACGGCGAATCCCGAGAAAATGCGCGAAATGTTCGACATCCTGATGGGTTTGGGTGTCGAGGGGATGATGATCTCGCCCGGTTATGCCTACGAAAAGGCGCCCGATCAGGACCATTTCCTCCGCCGCAATCAAACGATCGACCTCTTCCGCCGCACGCTGTCGAATCCGAAGCGCGGCTGGGTGTTCAATCAGTCGCCCTTGTTCCTGGAATTCCTCAAAGGCAATTGGCAGCTCGAGTGCACGCCGTGGGGAAATCCAACCTACAACCTGTTCGGCTGGCAGAGACCCTGCTATTTGCAGCAAGACGGCTACTGCGCAACGTACAAGGAGCTCGTCGAAACGACCGACTGGTCGCTGTACGGCCGCGAAAGCGGCAACGAGAAATGCCGCGACTGCATGGTGCACTGCGGCTACGAACCGACCGCCGTCGCGCAAACGTTCAATTCGATTCGCGGCCTCGTCGCAGCCTCGCGGCTCGTCGTCATCGGTCCGCCGGCCGACAAAAAGCGAACCGCCAAACCGGTGGCGGTGGCCGTCGAGAATTAGTGCGCGCCGAATAAGCCGCTGCCGCGCGCACAAAAACGCCCCGAACGGCTGGGTCTTCCGTTCGGGGCGACGTAATCCGCTTCCAGCATCCGAGCTGTTACGAACCTCGATCGTACCATCCTTGGCGTGAATCGCGTTCTACTTGCCGGTCAGATAGGGACTGGCATAGGGGTGCGGATTGAGCGAGAAGGCGTCGGCACTTTCCGGGCTGCTAAAGAGGAAGAGCCGATCCTTGTACCACACGGCGAAGTCGAGCGTCCCGTTGACGGTCTGTTCGCTGTTGGCTTGGACAACCACGTCGGCGCCGCCGGCGATCGGTGCATACTTCTGCGGAGCCTGCTCGAAGCGAGCCAGCGCTTCGGCGGACGAGAAGTAGTACCGCTTGGATTGATAGATCGCACTGTAGACCGGCACGGCGTCGACGAGTTGCCGCTGTTCGCGTAAGGCGACGGGGCAGAAGCCCTTCATCCCGTGCTGGCCGATACGCTCGCCGATCTTGTGCATCTCGGCGGACGAATCGTCAACCGTCCTGGGCAGCTGCGTCGCCGGATGCCGAGCGACGAACACCTTCGGGGCAGACGGCTGGGGCGCGGCCGGTGTCGAGTCCTCGAGGTGGACCGTGCCCGAGCGATCTTCGGCACTGGGATGCGCTGGGGCCACTGCGTGAGCGGCAATTCTCGGTTGCGTGATCGGTTTGGAAGACGGATCGGCGTCAACGACCGGCATTGGAGCCTGGCGCGGACGCTCGGCCGGTTCATTGACGTTGGCCGTTGTGACTCGGGTCGGATTCGGTGACGTCACGGCGTCGTCGGTATCCAGCTTGAGGCCGGTGTAGGGACCCGCTTTCTTGTCGGCTTCGGATTCCGTTTTCGGATCGAACGGCGGCGTATCGTCCCGGACCGTGGCCACACCGGAAGCGCTCGGGTGCACCATGGCTTGTTTCGGCTGGGCCGGCGTCGAGGCGGCCGGAGCCTTAGCCGCAACGGTTGCCGAAGGACTTGGCGACGGCTGCGTCGCGGAGAGCGACGATGGTTTTTGCGGCGCTTTGCTGGCGACGGCCGGTTGGGACGCTGCAGCAGGGTGCTTGCTTGACGGCTGAGAGAGCGTTTCGATCGGGGCGCTCGAGCCCAAATCGACTGTCTGGATCGAGTGTCTCACAGTGGGCTGTGCGTGGACGACTGGCGGAGCGAGTGGAGCCGGAGCCAGCTGTCGCACGCTGCCGCTTGACTGTGTCGGCGCGAGTTGCGGCGGCGCGGGTTGCGGCGTTGCCGATGCCACGGGAGCATAGCCCGAGACCTGGACCGAGGTCTGCGGCGTGGTCGGCGTATCCTTGCGCCAGAGTCGCTCGAAGAATCCCGGCTGCGGAGCCGGTGCTTGCGGGGTCGGCGTCGAATAAGACGTCATCGGTTGCCGCGGCGGCTCCGCGCCACTCCAACTGGACTGCGGGCCAGGCATCGTCTTGCCTTGGCTGGCGTAATAGTCGGAGAGCTGCTGCGAAATGCTGCTCTGCGAAGCCATCGGACGTACAATTTGCGGCTGTTGCGGTTGAACATATTGCACGGACGTTTGCGCCGGCGTGTGGTATTGCGCCGGCGACTGATACTGCGTCTGCGACTGGTACTGCGCCGGCACGGGCTGCTGTGCAGGTTGCTGCTGTCGTTGCTGGGCGGTTGTCGCTTGCGAGCCGCCTTGACGCATGTAGTCGGGCAGCGGTCGGCCGTCGCGCCGGTAAAGCTCTTCGAGTCTCAACTGCACGGCCGACTTCGGCGGAGGCGCCGGCGCTTGCTGGCTTGCCGAGTTGGAGTCCTTGTCGTCGAAGGGCCAACCGGCCGGCGTTTGCGCGGAAGCCAGCCCGGCATGACACAGAACCGCGAAGGTCAGCGTCGACGGCAGGAGAGTCGCGCGACGGGTGCGTAAAGAAATCATTTCCCTGGGTCTCCTCGGATTCGGCGGAGGCGTGTTGGGCGCGGCCGGTCCTGCGCTTGCGTCAAAACCGTTAGATTGCACTCGTGCGGGCAGCGAGGGATAATCGGCACCGCAAGAGCAATCGTTCTTGCCAGAGTATCTATCAACGCGCGGTCAGCGCGGTTTTGACGCGTCTGCGGGTTTTGCAAACGAATCCGTGGGGGGCTAGCCGCAGAATGGGAACGACCGCTAAAGCGATTGCAGCTTGCTCGAATTACCAGGGTCGCCAGGAATGAATGTGCCCTATCCGCAGGGAGTTGTGACGGAGCAGCCCGCTCAAGCGCCACGCGGTCCATTGGTTGTCGTGCAACAAGCGCCGCGACGGCGGTGGCGCACCTGGCTTTTGTTCCTGGTGCTGCTCATTTCGGTGGCCTTCAACCTGATTCTCTACAGCCGCTATCACACGTACCTTGGTTTGGACGAGGGAGTGAACGAGCGGTTCCACTCGGGCGACCTCACGTCATTAGACAAAATCGCGCTCATCTCGGTGGAAGGGACGATCAGTCCTCCCTTCACCGGTCACATCATGAAGGCGATTCAGCAGGCGCGGACCGACGACCACGTCAAAGGCGTCGTACTCATCGTCGATTCTCCAGGCGGATTAGTCGCCGACAGTCACGAGATTTATCACGAACTGCGCAAACTCGACGAGGAAAAGCACAAGCCCATTTACGTTTCGATGAGAAGATTGGCAGCTTCGGGGGGCTATTACGTCGCTATGGGAGCGGGGCCCGAGGGTGTGCTCTTCGCCGAGCCGACGACTTGGGCCGGTTCGATCGGCGTGATCATCCCGCACTACGACATTTCGGGGCTCGCCGACAAGGTCGGCGTGAAAGAGGATTCGCCGAAGACGGGCAAGTACAAAGACACGCTGACCATGTTTCGACCGGTCTCTCAGGCCGACAAGGAGCTTTGGAAACCGATTCTCGACGAATCGCTCGACCGGTTCGTGCACGTGATTGCCGACAGCCGCAAGACATTGACCGTGGGTCAAATCCACGATCTGGCGACCGGTCAGATTTTTACCTCGACGCAGGCCAAAGACAAAAAGCTGATCGACAAGATCGGTTACCTCGAGGATGTAATCGAGGCCCTGAAGACCAAGTTGCAATTGAAGCAGGTTCGCGTCGTGAAATACGAATCGTCGCAGTCACTCTTGGAGACGATTCTCTCGGGCCGCACGGCTGTCTCGCCGCCACAGTCGAGTTTCAACGCCCTACTTGAAGCCGCCGCGCCCCGGGCGTACTACCTCTTCTCATCGGTGCCGGGACTGACGTCGACGACTCGCTGAGTCGCGCCAAAGAATCGTCGAGCGGTGCCGCTCAGACTTCGATTCGATCGAGGTAGGCGACGATGCAATCGACTGCCCGCGTGATGCGTTCGGCCTCGGTCGTTTTGCAGCTTTGTTCGAGTTCGGCGGCCGCCGCGGATAGCCCGGGAAAACCGTAGCCGCCACTGGCCCCTTTCATCTGATGGGCCCAGATGCAAAGTTCAGCGACCGCGCTTTTGTGCAGCAATTCGCGCACGGTGGAGCGCTTTTCGGGAATCGTCGCCGCGAATTCGCCGAGCAATTCAGCGAAGTCCTCGTCATCGGCGAAGACTGAGCGGATCGGGCCGGAATCGTCTGCCAACGAAGTGTCAATCATGGTCTCGGCCAATTCGAGCGACTAAGAGGATCGGGAACAGAGTGGTCGCGGCCCAGCAATCAGGCCGCGTTGCGCTTCTCTGCCAGATCGCTCGCTTCGGCGACGACGCGCATGGCGACCGGCGCCGGCATGGGCGCGGTCTGGTTTCGGCTGCGGTCGAGGAAATGGCTCAGGCTCATGATCGTGCTGGTGGTCACCAGTGCCGCTGCACATCCCAACAGGGCAATTTGATCGTCCGAAAGATGCGAGAAGAGCTCCATAGTCGGCCATCCTTTCGATTGACGCGTGCGTTGCCCTTTACTTTCGGACAAGGAACGTCCGAGGCTCTACGCAGGATCGGCTTCGCGATCGTTCGGTCATTAACCATGCGTCGAAAACGGCAATTTTTCCGGTTCGAAGGCGGAGATTGTCGATCGTTGTTTCTGCCTCCTCACTCGCCAAACTCTGTGAATATGGGAGGACCAGGCGGTCTGTTGGCGTTGTGGCAGTGATTCACCTTGACCGTAACGCGGTTTCTGTCATATACGTTCGCCAGAATCCACGCCGTATGTCGTTTAAAATTCACGAGTTAGCGCTCGAATGCGGCTGCTCCAAAAGTACATCCTGGCCGAGTTGATCCGAGTCTTTGTTTTCGTCGTCAGTGTGCTGACCGTGCTCCTCGTTTTCGTGGGAGCTTTCGGGCAGATGACCGAAAACAATTTGGGTCCCGCGCAAGTGCTCGAGATTCTTCCGTATCTCGTTCCCAGTTTGTTGCCGTATACCATTCCGGCGACCATGCTGCTCACGGTCACCGTCGTTTACGGTCGCGTGGCCGCCGACCACGAAATCACCGCCGCCAAGGCCGCCGGGATCAGCGCGATGTCGCTGTTATGGCCGTCGTTCATCATGGCGGCCGTGTTGAGCGTGGTCTCGCTCTTGCTCACCGACCAGGTGATCCCTTGGGCCCTGACCAACATTGAACGCCGTGTGGCTCAGATGATCGAGACCATCTTTCTCGACACCCTCCGCGCTCAAAAGGTCTACATTCACCGCGATCCGGCAATACAGATCAACGTGGCCGACGTCGAGGGAAAAAAGCTGATTCAGCCTCTGTTCCGCTTCACGCCGAAGGGGGGCAACACGACGAATGTTTCGGCGGCCGAAGGCACGATCCATTTCAACCTCGAAAAACGCGTCGTCGAGGTCGACCTGACCGACTTCAACCTCGAAATCCCCAATCGCCAGAACTTCCGCAATTGCGAGCACGAGGTGTTCACGTTTCCCCTGCCGGCCGAACCGCCCCGGCTCAAAACGATGAACAACAGCATCCACGAGCTGCGGAAAAACTTGACGGGCATGGAATCGAATCTGGATACGCGCCGCAACGAACGGGACATCGAAACGGCCTTCGCCCTGGCGACCGGCGATTTCGACCGGCTGCACGCCCCCGAGGTCTTGCAGTACGACATCGATCTGCAGAACAACCAGGAAGACATCTCCCGCATCCACACCGATATCCACAAGCGATTTGCCCTCTCGGCAAGCTGCTTTTTCTTCGCCTTTTTGGGCGCACCCTTCTCGGTGCTGCAGGCCCGGCGGCAGGTGCTGACGAGCTTTTTCATGTGCTTTCTCCCCATTCTGCTGCTGTATTACCCCATCGCGCTGTTGATGATGGACCAGTCAAAAAGCGGCAACCTCAATCCCGCGTGGGCCATGTGGACGGGGAATGCCATCCTTGTGCCGTTCGCGATCGTCACCCTCCGCAAAGTGCTGAAGCACTAGGCGGCGCGGCTCAACGCGTGGTACGCCAACTTTTCGTTCGATCAGGGAGAGTGCCATGTGCCGCTGGCTGGCGTACCACGGAGTGCCGATTCGACTGGAAGAGATCCTCTTCAAACCCGAGCACTCGCTCATCGACCAAAGCCTGAGCTCGAAGTCCAAGGACACGCCCACGAACGGCGACGGCTTCGGCGTCGGCTGGTACGGCGGCCGCAATCGGCCGGGCCGTTTCCGCAGCATTCGCCCGGCTTGGAACGACTTCAACCTGCACGAGCTGGCCGCGCATATCGAATCGCCCCACTTTCTGGCCCACGTGCGGGCCACATCGCTGGCCCCCGTGCAGGAGACAAACTGTCACCCCTTTCGCTACGGCCGCTGGCTCTTCGTGCACAACGGCGAAATCGACGGCCTGGCGGCGTTTCGCCGCGACCTGTATGTCGCCGTCGCGCCGGTTCTCTTTAATCACATCAATGGCAGCACCGATTCGGAGCTGATGTTTTTCCTGGCCCTCACGTTTGGCCTCGAGGACGACCCGATCGCCGGCGTCGAGCGGATGGCGGGATTTGTCGAAGAGACGGCCCGCGCAAACGGCGTCGACCAATCGCTGTGGATGACGCTCGGCTTCACCGACGGAGACACGCTGTACGCGGTCCGTTACGCCTCCGACGGCGACGCTCCCACGCTGTTTCACACCAGCGATACCGAGCACCTCTATCGGCTCAACAAATGCCTGCCGGGGGCGCTGGGCAACGAAACGCGACTCGTCGTCTCGGAACCGATCGGCAACACGGCGGAAACCTGGGTGGAAATTCCACAAAACACGGCCGTGACGTTTCACGCGGGCCAGGTTACGTCGCGTCCTTTCCATCCGCGGTCGCCGGCGTGAACTCCCGCGACGCCGCGCGTGTCGGACCTGGGCCGCATCGACTTTGGCCGCGTCGACTCTGGCCGTTGACGGGGCTTCCACCCAGCCGATATACGTGCGTTGGCCGACGAGCCACCCATTTCGCGGAGAAAAACCGATGACCAAACGGATTTACAACTTTTCCTCCGGACCGGCCGTGATGCCGATGGCCGTCCTCAAAGAGGCGCGGGAGGCCATGTTGTCGCTGGGCGAATCGGGCATCGGCATTCTCGAGCATTCGCATCGCGGCAAGGCGTTTTTAAACGTCTATCACGAAACGGTCGCCCTCTTCCGCGAGGTCGGCCGCATTCCTGACAATTACGAAATCCTCTTCCTCCAGGGCGGCGCGTCGACGCAGTTTTTCATGCTCCCCATGAACCTGCTCGCCAAGGACCAGACAGCCGATTACCTCGTCACCGGCTCGTGGTCGGAAAAAGCCCTCGCCGAGGCCAAGCGGTACGGCAACACGCACGTCGCCTGCACGAGCAAAGACCGCAACTTCTGCTACATCCCCAAAACGCAGACCTATAGCGCGCGCCCCGCGTACGTGCATTTCACCTCGAACAACACGATCTTCGGCACCGAATTCTTCGAGGAGCCGAAAGTCCCCGAAGGCGTGCCACTCATCTGCGACGCCAGCAGCGATATCTTCTCGCGGCCCCTCGACATCAAGCGTTACGCCGTGATTTACGCCGTGCGCAGAAAAACCTTGGCCCCTCCGGCACCACGCTCGTGATCATCCGCAAGGACCTGATCGAGCGCGGGCCCAAAGACCTGCCGACGATGCTGCAATACCGCACGCACGCCGCCAATGAATCGATGTATAACACGTGCCCCACGTTCGGCATTTTCGTGATGGGCCTCGTCATGAAGTGGATCAAAAGCCAGGGCGGCGTCGTTGCGATGGAGACGCGCAACAGGGCCAAGGCCGAAAAACTTTACGCGCACCTCGATTCGAGCGACCTCTTCAAGGGGACGGCCGACGATGACAGCCGCAGCCGGATGAACGTGACTTTCGTCACGGGTCGCGAAGATCTCGACAACGAGTTCGTCACATTCGCCGAAAAGCACGGGCTCGACGGGCTCAAGGGGCATCGCAGCGTCGGCGGTATGCGGGCCAGCTTGTATAATGCCTTTCCGACCGAAGGAGTCGATGCCCTGATCGACGCGATGAAACGATTCGAGACTCAGCATCCATGAGCCGCTGGCAAAATCCGTCTGCGAAGACCCCGCCGGTCGACACCTCGCACGCGGATATCGGCATTGTCTGTGCCCTGCCTATCGAGTTGGGCGCGTTTCTCGATCGCTGCCAGCGCGTGAAAAAATACGTCGGCTCGAACTTCGTCTTCCGCGGCGGCCGGTATGACAACATCCGGATCGTCGTCGTCGAAAGCGGCACGGGCTTCGCGGGCCCGCCGGGCTACGCAGGCCCTGATCGACGCCCATTCGCCCAAGTGGATTCTCTCCTCGGGCTTCGCCGGCGCGATCGTGCCGACGGTGAAAGTCGGCGACATTGTCGTCGCCAATTCGATCGTCGACACGCACGGGCAAACGCTCGCGATCGACGTGGCCTTTCCCGCCGACCCGACGCGCGGCCTGCATATTGGCCGCATCTTGACGAGCGACGCGATCGTCCGCCTCGTGAGCGAAAAGCAACACCTCGCCGCGCATCTCGGCGCGATCGCCGTCGACATGGAAAGCCTTGCCGTCGCCCAGGTCTGCCGCGAGCAGGGCATCCGCTGCCTCTCGATCCGCTCGATCAGTGACGACCTCGCCAGCGATTTGCCGCCGGAAGTGCTGACGCTCATCGGGCCGACGGGCACCACGCGATTCGGTGCCGCGCTCGGTGCAATTTTCAGGCGCCCGAGAGCGTCCGCGACATGTGGAAGCTGCGGCAATCGGCCCATTTCGCCGCCGGCCGCCTCGCCACGTTTCTCGACGGCATCGTGATCCAACTCTACAATTCGCAGCACTAAGCCCACCGACAGCCGTCGGTGGGCTTCTCCACGCAATCTCTTCGAGCAAAGCATGCGCCCCTGGATCCTCGCCGAGACCAACTACGGCTACCTGCGCGAGCACACCTGTGAAGTCGCCGTCCTGCCGATGGGCGCGACCGAGCCGCATAACCTGCACCTTCCGTACGGCACCGACATCTTCGAGGCCGAGACCATCGCCGGCCGCTCGTGCGAAGCGGCCTTCAACCGCGGCGCCCGCGTGACCATGCTCCCCGCGGTCCCCTACGGCACCGACACGAATCAAATGGCCTTTCCGCTGGCGATCAACCTCAACCCGTCGACGCTCACGCAGGTGATCCGCGACATCGTCGACTCGCTCGCCGCGCACAAAATCGTGAAGCTGCTGATCCTCAACAGCCACGGCGGCAACGATTTCAAACCCGTCCTCCGCGAGCTGTACGGAAAAACGCCGGTGCGGCTCTTCCTCTGCGACTGGTACCGCATGGTGACCGACGTCGAAAAGCAAATCTTCTCGACGCGAGACGACCACGCGGGCGAAGTAGAAACCTCGCTGGCCCTGGCCTACTTCCCCGACCTCGTGGCCCGCGACCGCGAAACCGGCCATCTCCTGGCCGACGATGGCGCGGTCAAACGCACGCGGTTCGACGCCGTCAACGCCGGATGGATCTCGATCACCCGACCGTGGCACCTGCTCACCAAAAACTCGGGCTCGGGCAACCCGCATCAAGCCACGGCCGAAAAAGGCCGCGCCCTGATGGACATCCTCGTCGACCGCATCGCCACGTTCCTCGTCCAACTCTCCGAAACCAAAGTCGACGAGAATTTTCCGTTCTGATTTTTCTTAACTCTGGCTCATCCTTCATCCTTCAGCCTTCATCAGGTAGCTTGTTTTCATGACACTCCAAAACAAAACCGCACTGATCACAGGTGGTGGAACAGGCATCGGCGAGGGATGTGCGCTCGCTTTGGCCCGCGAAGGTTGCCAGGTCGCGATTGCCGGCCGCCGAGCCGACAAGCTGGCCGAGGTGGCCAAAAGATTCGAGGGAACGCCCGCTATCAAGACGCACGCGGTCGACGTGACCGACCGCGGCAGCGTGGCCGAGCTTTTCCGCTGGGCCGACAAGGAGCTGGGCCGCGTCGACATCTTGGTGAACTGTGCCGGCGTGAACACGGTCAAACGTTCGATTCACGATCTGGTCCCCGAAGAGTGGGACCGCATCATGGCGATCAACGCCACGGGCGCCTACAACTGCATCCGCGAAGTCCTGCCGCAGATGAAGGCCCGCAAGGACGGCCTGATCGTGAATATCAATTCGACGTCCGGCATCCGCGCGGGCGTCCTCGGCGGTGTGGCCTACAGCGCCTCGAAGTTCGCGATGGCCGCCCTGGGCATCACCGTCGCCCAGGAAGTCCGCGAGATGGACATCCGCATCACGAACATCTACCCCGGCGAAGTCGAAACACCGATCCTTGATCTCCGCCCCGTCCCCGTCTCAGCCGAACATCGCGCAAGATCCTGCAGCCCGAAGACGTCGGCGCCGTGCTCGCCACGATCGCCGCGCTGCCGCCGCGGGCCAACGTGTCAGAGATCGTAATCAAGCCGACCATTCAAGCATTCAGCTAAGTCGGCTCGGACATAATCAAGATTCATCCGCAGATTACGCAGATTTCGCCGATTTAGAATTAAGAATCTGCGTCAATCTGCGAAATCTGGTGCGTCAGGCAAAGCTTGACGGTTCTTGTCAGTTGAAAGGTACTGACCATGGTAGTTGTTCGTTCGCCATGTAGCCGACCGAGCGGCTGTCGGAGTGATCCGGCGGTCGAAGCCTCGGAAGGCAAAGGCGTCAGCCGTAATGCGAAAGCGTGAACCCGATTCGGCCTCGTTACGCATCTGAGAGTGGCCAGCCCTTCCAGATAGGGTGAAGCCTGACACCGACCGTGAAGCAACGAACGCCTGCAGCGGCCGGGCTCTCCGGGGTGGGAGGGGACAGCGGATGCCGACAGAATCGTCAGGAACCTGAGAGACCCGTTCGAGTGACACTTGGCGCGTAGGCCCTGTGTCAACAAGGTGCGGGAACCCATAACTGCGCTTTGGCTCGATCGGGAGTCGGAGGGGCTCATAGTAGCGATGAAGCGGGGTAATGCCCGCGGAGCGAAGGGGCCCTGCCAAGGATTCGACGTGCAAAAAGGGTGAGGATACACATGGAGCATTGCTCCCAGAAGAGGCTTCGGCCTACCTCACTCTGCGGTAGCGTCTCAGCCCGTCGGCCAAGTCGACGTCGGTCGGCGCATGCCTTCGAGCGAAGTGTTCTTGGGTAAGCCGGATGCGGGAAATCTGCACGTCCGGTTTGAAGAGGGGGGAGGCGGCGCTGGTTCGTTCCAATTGAATGGATCATCGCTCCTCCCCTACTCGACCGGATCAACTCTTTCCTACTCTACTGAAACCTCAGCACGCCAAAAGTCTCCGGCCGCGGGCGCACCGCCGCCGGATGTGCCCAGCTTTCCAGGCGAACGGCGGGAACGGTGCGCAAGATCGCCAGGCCCCATTCTTCGCCGGCTTTGGGGGTGCGAGCGACCAGATCGCTGAAGGGGATCGCCCCTTCGATCCGCCAGCGGTCGTCGTCGCCCGCGGCAGCGATGGCCATGTTCGGATTCCACTTCGGGTCGCCGCAGCAGGATTCGGCCACGCAGCCGCGCTGATCGATTTCGATCGTGTACCACGTGCTGAAATCGCGATCGATGTCGAAGCACAGCGCGATGCGGTCGAAGGCGGAGAGATCCTGGTCGTGCCGGCGGCCGTAGGTCATCACGCCGTCTTTGGGCACGCCCGGGGCCCTGGGGACCGAGAGGGCGAAGTACAGATATTGGCTGTCGTGCGCCAAAAGCGCGAACGCGTGCGGGGTGTTGCCCGGCGGTGCGTTGGTTTCCGGCGTGAGGGGGATTTCGATCGCGTTTTGCCAGCAGTCGTCGGTCATCATCGCGTCGAGTTTCGGACGGGTCGACGTGTTCGCGCAGTTCACGGTCTTTTGCGTGGGCAGATCCCAGTGCAGCGACAGGCTCGCGGCCAGCGGGTCTTTCTTCGAACCGGGTTTCGGGCGGGCCCCTCTCTCCTCGGGCAACTCCCTCAGGTTGCACTGCCGCAAGAGAGATGCCAGCGACATTTGCACCTCGGGCGATTGGAAGAGCGTGGGGGACGTGCGGCGAATGAGCTGGGCCATGCGGAGTGCGTGCTCGCGCTGGCTCTTGAGTTCGACATCGAGCCAGTCCTCATTGCCGTTCACGCGCAGGTGCCCCGTTTGGGTGACGAAGCGGCTCGCGTCGGGCACGGCGAACGTATAGCCCGGTTCGCGCTGGGCCGGATCGGTCGCCGCCAGGTCGAGGGCCTTTTGAATCGCCTGCTCGACCGGCGCCTGGGAGAACTCGAGATGGCTCTTGACAGGCGTGCCGCGGCGCAGCCGTTGGTAGGTGAGTTCCGCCCCGGTCCAGTACTGCAGGAGCCAGCGCATCGCGTCGAGCGAGACCGGCTCGTCGGGGTGCTGGTCGACCGCTTCGACGTAGGCCGCCTCGGCGAGTTCCCACTGGAAGTTGCGGCGATAGGCGTCGGCCAGCGTCGCCACTTGCAGCGCGGCCGTGGTGCGATCGACGCCTTGAGTCGACGAGCGGACCATGGCCAACAGCTCGGCTCCGTGCGTCGGCGTTTTGGCACGCTGCTTGAGACACGCGCGAAAGTTGCGATCGCGTTCAGCCAGCCGCATGGCTCGCTCGTCGAACTCCGTCTTGATCGGGGGGAGTTCTCGCCGCGCGTCGAGACCGACGGCCAGACCGCTGAAAAAGTCGGTGACCGAGGTGTCGATCGCTGGTGCGTCGGCCGACCCGCCGGTGCCCGCTTCGGGAGAATTTGCGATCACGCGAAAAGTCTCGGTCTCGGGCGCCTCGGCATCGACGGGTACCAGGCGGCTCGATGCGCCCGCGACGGCGTTCGCAACCGTCATCCGCAGCCGGGACAGTCGGTCATTCGATTGAATGACGAAGGCGCCCGCGTTGCCAACCTGCGTCCTGGCGATAATCCGCGGCGTTTTCCAAGGGGCGAGGCCTGCCAGCTCGCGCTGGGCCGGAAAGCGGTTCGGGTCGCCCGCTTGCCGGGCCGCTTCGACGACGGCGTCGACCAACAGCCGGGCGGCCGCGTCGCCGGGCGCCGGATCATCGACCAGGATCACGCTCGGCCGCCAGGTGCGGATTTCGCGGACGAAATTTCCGTAGACCGTGTCGCGCAGCCGACCCTCGGTCCGTCGCATCCAGTCGGCAATCAGCTTTTCGCCGTCGCGGTCGAGGCCGGGCACATCCAGCGGAAGTTGCCAGCCGATCGAGGCGTGAACCCCGCCGGCCGACAGTACGGCGTCGTGCAAACGCAGGTCGAATTCCTGCGGCAGCGCGGACGCCCCTTCTTCCGCCGTGCGAAAGGGCAAGAGGACCGCGCTGCGATAACCGAGTTCGGCCGCTTGCTTGGCGAGCACGGCAAACGAGATTTCCCCGGCCCGCGGCACGAACGACAGGAGTGCCGCGCGCCGATTGCCGCCGCGGAGCGCTTGCCAGGTCTGTCCGCCGTCGTCGGTGCGAAGAATCGAGCCGAGCGCGCCGACGGCCCAGCCGGTGCGGTCTGAGCGAAAATCGATCCGCTCGATCGGTGCGGTTTGTCCCGTGCGCTCTGGCGACCAGGACTGTCCACCATCGGGCGAGTGCCAGACGACGCTGCCGGGCGCACCGGCAATCCAGACGTTCGTGCCGTGCACGGCCACGGTGCGGAAATTGAAAATGTCGGCCGCCTCTTCGGGCAGCGCCGCGGGAGGGCTTTGCCAAACGACGCCCCGATTCTCGGTCCGCAGCACGAGTCCACCGTCCCCCACGATCCAGCCCGTGTCGTCGTTGGCGAGTTTGACGCCGTAGAGGCCGCGCGCCCCGAAGCCGCCGACCCGCAGGTCGACGAGCTTGGTTTCGACGCGCGACGTCGTGCCGTCGAGGCCGACGGTCACGCCGGCTTCGGGCGCGAGAAAATCGGCCCCACGCCAACCGGGCCGCCTGACCCCGTCAACGGCCTTCCATGTCTTGCCGCCGTCGCTCGTCATCATGACGCCCGTGGGAAACTCGGCGCTCGCCTCGCCGACCAGAACGCCCGTGCTCGTCGAGAAGAACCGCACAAAGCGCAACCGGGGCATGCGGCCCTGCGAGATTTCCGCCCAAGTGCGGCCGCCGTCGGTCGTCGCCAAGAGCACGCCGACGCCCAAACGCGTGTAAGGCGTGGTCGTCCCGCCGGCGATCCAGCCGATCTGATCGCTGAGAAAGCTGACGCTCCGCAGCGCACATTCGCCCGGCCCGGCAAGCAAACGCCACGCTCGACCACCGTCTGCCGTCTGCCAGATCACCCCGTGATCGCCAACGGCCCAGCCGTGCAGTTCGTCGACGAATTGCACGTCATGCAGATTGGCGTCGTCCTGGATTGGGGAAACTGTCGCGGGCGCAGTGGCCGGTGTTTCGTCAGCTTTGCTTGCAGAGGCCGTAACGATGAGGAAGACCGTGGCAACAAGGAGACGGACGATGATGTTCGCGTTCGGGTGCCACTGGCGGCAGCTTTGGGCCGCCAGTGTCCTCGGTCGCGACACGATGCCTTGAGCTCGCTCGGTGATCCTCCGTAGGTTCGCCGGGTGCCACGCCCACGGCTTTGCGTGGGCGTGCGAATCCGTTTGACGTTCGAAGACACGCCCACGCAGAGCCGTGGGCGTGGCACCCAGAGCAAGCAAACTAGGCCGCTCGTTCCCAAGCTCTGCTTGGGAACGCATCTTCGCGAAGCTCCGCTTCGCTCGGGGGCCGACGACCTCTCGAGCGCACCCAATCACTCGCAGCAGAGTCCCGGCACGCCGGGATGCGTGACCAAGCGTAGTTTGGTCACGAGGAAATTCGGTGCCCTGTCGGCGTAAAGTCATCGTAGAAACCTGATGAGAGCGCCTCCCCAAGCCGCATTTTCCTCGCGATTCGCTTTTTGAGCGAGAGCAGAATACCAACCGTTAGTACGGCCGCCCCGCTGGCGCAAGGCTTGCTTTGGTTGGGGGTTACGGTTCTTCGTTCTTCGGGGCTGATGTCCGGCGATCGCTCGGACGCCGTGCTTCATAACTCGGAGCCCGGGGCTCGCGGCTTCGCTGATGATCAGCGGCGCCGTCGCGGACCGGATCTTGCTCCTCGGAAAGACACCCGCCGAATGATTCTCTGCTCAGGAAAACTTGAATCTTACGGAACCCGCCGGCCCGGGCGCGTGCGGTAGTACCAGACGAAGAGCCCGCACAGAATGCCCAGTGCCGCGACGGAAAACAGTCTGGACGACGATTTTGTTTGTCGCCTCTCCGTTTCGGGGTCGTGGTAATACACGAGGCCGTCCCCCTCGATCACTTTTCCCGTCGCCAGATCGACCTTGAATGTGTCTCCCGCCTCGTTGGCGACTTCCAAGACGTCGTCGACCACCTGCATCGAGGTGACATAGACGTCCTGCACATCGGTTTCGAGCGGCGGGTTCAACTTGATTTCGTAGAGCGTCGCCTCCCAGACCACGTGCCCCGAGTGCATATCAACAGCACGGAGAACGACGGCGCTCACCGGCTCTTTTCCCACATGCCCGCCCGACACGGAATAGCGAACCCCGTTTACGGTCATTGGCGGCACAACGGGGGCAGGTCCGCGCTTTGCGTAAGCGGCACGCGAAGCACCGACGACGGCGATCAGTACGAGAATTCGCTTGAAGTGCCGCATTGGGACACCAATTGGTTGCCCAGAGCCGCGTCTGGTGCTCGATTCTGTTTTGGGCGAGAGCAGAATACCAACCGTTAGCACGACGGCGACATAGCAGCCTGTTGCAGTATTCGGTGCGAGGGAGGGCGAGGCTCCTGCCGAGCCGTTTCTTGCGGGAAAATCGATGAAGGCTCCGGGCGGACGAGGGCTGGTTGCGGAACGAGTCCGCAGTCTCAGGGGGTCAGGTCCGCGTCGGGGGAAATGGAATCGTCGTCGATGGGGACATGTGATTGTGGTTCGTCCGGCAAGAATGCCGTGAAGAGCCCAAGTGCAGGCAGGAACGCGCACACCTTGTAGACAAAGTCGATGCTGGTGTGGTCTGCGAGTGTGCCCAGGACAGCCGCCCCCAAGCCGGCCATTCCGAACGCGAGTCCGAAGAACAGCCCCGAGATCATGCCGACCCGATGCGGCACAAGCTCTTGAGCGTAGACCAGGATCGCCGAGAACGCGGAGGCCAGAATAAGTCCGATCAAGACGCTCAGTGCGACGGTTGCCGGCAGTGAGACATAAGGCAGCACGAGCGTCATGGGCAGCACGCCCAGAATTGAAAGCCAGATCACTTTCTTACGGCCAATTCGGTCGCCCACAGGACCGCCGGCGACCGTGCCGACGGCAAGGGCGGCCAGGAACAGGAAGAGGTCGAGTTGCGACTCCCTTTGCGGCAGGTGGAAGTGCTGCATCAGGTAGAAGACGTAATAGCTGGTGAGGCTCACCTGATAGAAGAATTTGGAAAACATCAGCACGACCAAGACGGCGATCGCAGCCAACACCTTCTTGCGGCTGTGAGTGCCCATCTTGACCGCGGTTTGCCGCTTATGAATGGCGTGTCCGTGCTGCTTGTACCAGCGGGCCAGACCCACCTGCATCACGATTCCCAAGAGCGCCACCACTGAAAACCAGGCCAGACTCTGCTGTCCGTTGGGAAGGACCAGGAAAATCATCAGCAGCGGCCCGAGGGACGAGCCGAAGTTTCCGCCAACTTGAAAGACGGACTGCGCCAACCCATGCGACCCGCCGGAAGCCAACCGCGCGAGCCGGGACGTTTCCGGATGGAAGATCGACGAACCGACCCCCAGCAGGGCCCCGCCAACCAGCAGCATCGCGTAATTCGTGGCGAACGCCAGGGTGAACAAGCCGCCCATGGAGATGGCCATGCCAATGGGGAGCGAATACGGTTGCGGCTTACGGTCGGTGTACAGCCCGACCAGCGGCTGCAGCAGCGAAGCCGTGATCTGAAAGACGAGCGTGAGCGCCCCGATCTGAGTAAACGACAGATCGAAGTTGCCTTTGAAGATCGGATAGGCCGCGACAAACAGCGATTGCATCGTGTCGTTGAGCATGTGACAGACGCTCGCCGCGCCCAGCACACGATACGACACGGAGACTCGATCTGGACTTTGTAGAGTTACGGTCATTTGATTTTCGCTCGTAGCGAGCGATCATAGGGCTCATTGCACGGGCCCGCCATCTTCCGGGGGACGCCGAAATTTGCAATCGGGCTTAGGGCTAGGTGAGGGCGCGGCTGGGCGTCCTACCGAGCTGCGGTATCAAGCGGAACTTGGGTCCGAGGAAAAATCACTGCGGCGGTCCGCTGATCCGCTTCAGAAACCGCGGTCACTTCGGACGATACACGTCGGGCACCTTCTCGCTCTCGCCCAACATCTCCAGCGCTCGGTCCACGAGTTTCTCGAGCTCGAGGAGCTTGCCGGCTTTCGCGAGCGGCTCGGCGCCTTCCATGAGCTTGCCGACCGCCGACGGATCCTTGCCCAGGCGGAACCACTTCTCGATCCCCGCGCGGACCCGCTGCATCTTCGCCTGAATGCGGATCTCCGGGCGATCGAGAGTGAGGGCCTTCTCCACGAGCGGTTTCCCGGCCAGGAATTTGCGATAGGCGGCGATCGCTTCCGGACTGAAAGCGCCGTTCCACAGGCGTTTGGGAAGGTCCTCGCCGGTTGCTCCCATGTTCACGCCGACAAGAACGCAGCCGTGGTTGTAGTGCCAGGCGAGGTACGTTTCCCATTCCACAATGCTGCCGGGCATGCCGGCGTTGGCTTCTACTCCCGCCCACGGCGGACTGCCGTGCTTTTTCAGCTCGTCATAGATCGGCTGAAAGCTTTCCCCGAGAACGCCGACGGCATACGTCGTCCAGCCGGGCCGCGAAGACTTATTGAAAGCCGTCCAAATCGGCGCGCTCATCAGCTCGATAGCCGCGGGGGCTGCGACATGGGGGTACAGCTTCTCCGCCGGAATACCCGCATGGACGAACTGCTCGCACCAGAACGCGACGGTTTCCTGAATGATCCCGGCCAGGGCCTTGTGGAAATCTGGCGGCGGATTGTCCGGCCGATAGCCGCGATCCAAGAGCGCGCGATAGCCGAGCGGTCCCGGGAGCACGCCGTCTGCCTGCATCATCTTTGCGAGCTCGGGCTCCGGCTTGGAGTAATCTTCGATGCTCGGCTCTGACCCCACGAGGATGCCCGCGAAGAGAGCCCCCTTGCCATTCGCCTCGAGTTTGGCGACTTCCTCGCGAAGCACGGGCCCGATGACCTTGCTCACGATTCGCGTGACCTCGGCCCGCGTGCGCCTGCTCGTCAGGCACATACTCGGCGGCAAACGTTCGAGCACGCCGTGGTTGAGGTAGTGCACTTTGTTCGGCGGGCCGTCCCATCCGTGCCATTCGACGTTGGACTTGTTGTCCGGGTTGTAACCTGGCAAGTTGGGATCGAACCAGTTCCAAAGATCGGGACGTCTCTTCCAGGCCAGATGAAAATCGAAATGCAGCATGACCGCCAGGCCCTGCTCGCGGGCCACCGCAAACGCGGTGCGGATGAGACCGGGCAACTGCTCTTCCAGCTCATAAGTCGCCATCGGCAGGCCAAAGCCCAGCATCCGAGTCTTGCCGTCCCCCTTTTCGCCGACGAGAGCGGCGATGTGCCGGGCTTTCTGTGGCTCACTCCAGAAGATGAGGTATTTCGGCTCGCCTGACCCGGCAGGTGTCGCGGACTTCGTGGAAGACGCGCGAGGACGATCTTCAGCCACATTCGTCCCGGGCCAGGCCAAGACCAAGAACAGGAGTCCGATCGAAACCAATTTCGTCAGGTGCAAAGCCGTTCCCCTCCGTCTCACACATTCCACGAGTGCAGCCGAGACGGCCGCACCACAAATCGTGCGATCTTCCCAGAATCGCGGTCGATCGATTTTAGCCTTTGCTTCGCACGAAGCGAGATTCGAACATTCGTCGACGGGAGGTTCCAACGAAAGCCGGCCGCCCAAGCCGCGCGGACGGTGGGTAAACGTGACGTCGACGCTGAGCGTTCTCCGGTCTTTGCAGAGTGATCGTGATTTGATTTTCGCTCGTAGGGAGCGATCATAGGGCTCATTGGGCGGTCCTGCCATCTTCAGGCGTACGAATCGGGCCACGACCACGGCTTGGCTTCGGGGCAGAGCCGGGCGGTCTCGACCTTGATCTGATCCGGCGGCGCGGGAGCGACAACAATGGAATTCGATTTCGATGGCACTGGGCAAATACTGGCGCGGACTCCCCGAGTTCTTCGGACATTGGTGGAGAAATTGCCAGACGGACTCGTGCGAGCAACTTACGGTCCCGGAACGTGGTCGCCGCACGAGGTGATCGGTCACTTGATCCACGGAGAGAAGACGGACTGGATGCCCCGTGCGCGGCTCATTTTGGAAACGGGTGATGCTGTCGCGTTTGAACCTTTTGATCGCGACGGACACAGCGCATTGTGCCGGGAGAAGACATCCGCCGAGCTGTTGGATCTGTTCGAGTCGCTCCGCATGGCCAATCTGACCGAGTTACGGTCGAAGCCTTTGAAGCAGGCGGATCTTGCCCGTCGCGGTCTGCATCCTGCCCTGGGACCGGTGACGCTTTCACAGTTGCTGGCGACCTGGGTTGTGCATGACCTCAATCACATCGCCCAAGTTTGCAAGGGGATCGCGTTTCAACACCGGACTGATGTCGGGCCGTGGGAAGCGTACTTATCCATCCTCGCGCCCCCCTCTCCACGCTGACAGTTCTGGTTCCACGCCGGGCCTACGCTCAGAGTAGGTGGGTGGATCACGCGCGAAGTCGTCGGGGGGTCGCCGTCGCAAGTTCGCCAACCGGCCCTTCAATTCTTGGATTTTCGATTGCCGGCATGCGGCCGGGATTCAAAAGCAATTGAATTTTGGATGAGCGGTGCGGCTGCTCATAACCTCGGTACGTCGATTGCGGCCATTGTGCGACGTGCTTGGGAATCGTCGGCAAATCGGACGATTTTCCAATCGAAAATCGCCCCTTGGGCCGGCCTGTTTTTGGAGCGGCCCTCCCGGCCTCCGCAATTGTGTTTGGACGCCGTGCGAAGATTTCGACCCTATTGCCGATATGCTTTCAGTGCCTCGGTCGGTGTGACCGATGCACGCAACGATCCGTCGGTCAGTCGGGTGGCTCGTAATCGGGTGGCTCGTAATCGGGTGGCTCGTAATCGGGTGGCCCCGTATCGTCTGGCCCGTAATCTGGTGGCTCTATGTCGTCGTACTCGTTGTCGTCGTCTCGAGACAACTCGTGCTCGGAGACATCGAGATCGACGCTATTGTCCTCGAAATCCAATCCGGTGATCGTGCATCGCTCGGGATGATCCACTTCGTAGGACAGGCTCACCTCAACGACGCGTTCAAGTGTCCTTGTCACACTGCCGCTTGCAGTCCAAACGTAGTGCATGTCCTCCGCTTCGTGATCGTAGATTCCTGAGTCCGCGTCCTGTGCCGAGATCAAAGCGGAAACCGTCAGTTTGCAGTCTACACTCACCGCCGCTAGCCCGTCTTTCACCTCGACGACGTGGAAGTCTTCGATTTCCGCATCAACTTCCTCTACGTCGTCGACTTCTCCCTCGATCAATTGATCGCCTGGGAAGTAATCGAGGTCCATGGCCTTCTGCTTGACCCGTTCGACGAGGTCCTCTCGCATCGACTCCAGTGCTTCGAGTATCGCCGTCACCAGCACGGAGTCGGCGAACAGTTGCAAGAGTTCGTCAATCCGAGTGACGGAGAGCAGATTCGGGTCGTCCTTGCACGCCCGCTTCCAGTCGTTGTCGTTGCTGACGATGTATATCTTGCCACTTTCGTTCGTAGCACGCCACGCCTGAAGCGCACCACACGCGAAGGCATCTGGGAACTCGCTCTTCTTGTTCCCCTCGCCAAAGGGGGCCGCTCCCGCGAAGTATTTCTCGAAGATTTCCTCCGGGCAGACCTTGTCCACGGGGACAACCGTGGCCTTAGTCTCCACGATGAAGCTGTCGAACTCGGTCCGTAGCGTTTTGCATGCTGCGTCCTTATCCGCGGCTTCAAGTGCGTCTACCGCTGCCCCCGGCAGGATCTTCCGCATGGTCCTTGCAGCCCGGCGGAACTCTTTGATATGTCTGAAAGCTTCTTTTGCCTTTTCGTCGAGATGGGCTAAGACCTCACGTCGGGTCACGGACGTCAGCAATAAATTGACTTTGCCTGCTCTCGTCAATCGCACAAGCCGCCGCAAGTTCGGCGATGACAAATCCAAGTTGTGCGCCTCGAACACTTCGGTGTCGAGGAAGACGTTCGGTGTCAGGGCACTGTCGGGCACGGCACGATTCTCTTGCGGCCAGTTCTTTCGGACCAACTGTCACTGTATTCGGATTGACACCGAATGTCGGTGAACGCTCGCGCGGGGGCCAGCCACACAGCTAGCACCTCGGCTCCGCCCTCCGCGCCAATCGAAATTACATGAATAGGCGATAGTCAAATGAGTCCGAGCCGAAACGCTGCAATAGTGCCCCGATTCGCGCAATCGTCTTGGACGAGTGAACCGTCGCTGGGAGTTGCGAGTAAAGGTCGCCAGAATTCCAATCCATCTTTGACAGGCCAAGTAACTCGTTAACGATCGTGCCGAGGCTTGATGTTCCAGCGTGGCGACGCACGACAACCGGCGCAGGAATACGGCGTTTGCCTTGGTAATATGTCCAGTTATTCTTCACCGCATCGGTTGAGCCATGTAACCAGAGCAGGGCCTCGTGGTTCGACAATCGAATCGTAGTGCCGCGTCGAACTGGAAAGCCGTCTACGACGAATTCACCATTAACAAATCGCGAGTTCATATAGCGAAGCCGGGCCTCATGGTTGATCTCGATTAAATCGAGGTCGGAAACCCCCTCAAGTCCTGCATGTAAACCTTTCTGCTCATCGGCGCGGAACGGAAACAATTTGTGGACGACGACCCGTCGAGGTAAACGCTGATGAGCGTCCCAGAATAGCGAACGTATCGTGTCACCCATCGCTCGAGCGTCGGCAAACGACAGATAGGCGTTTTCCCCGCGAACCGTTGCATTCTCGATGCGGCTTAGACGAAACTGCAGCCCTTGACCGTGCGAGTTATACAAGTGGCTGCACCCAAGAACGATCTGCTCGCCGCGCCTTGCCTTCGAGTTGATCGCGTAGCCCAGGCCCACGTAAGCGGCATCGCGGTCAAGGCCTTGCAAGACCCACGGCGATCGCATGGCCTTCGCGTACAGGGCGACCGATAGCCACCACCAGAGTCGACATTTCTCCGCATCAAGCTTTTCCTGCTTAATAAACTGTGTGCTGACTCCATTCTGGACGCAGTACGCCTTTACGAAGTCGTGAACGTCGAATCGCTCCTGAGGGGTCTCGAAGCCTCGCCATTGATCCCATCGCGATGGCGTCAGGATCAGCACGGTCGATCGACCGATCGACACAGCAGCTTTCACCGCGTCGAGTATGTTACTGGCAAGCTCCCGAGCCCCTTCCTCTACACTGCGGGACGAATCGATTTCGGGCAAGGTGAACCAATTCGGATCGTCCCGTTTCGGAAGTTGTAACGGGACCCCAAATGCCGCCTGAAATCCGGGATAGGGAACCAGATATTCCTCCCGTTCTTGGCGGACGGACTCAGTTCTCAGTTCAGCGCCGACAAGGAATGCTTCGAGCGACGCGGCTTCTGCTTTCGGGCAGACGACTGATACGCGAACTCGATCCCGATCACCGGTGAGCAGTTGATCGAAAGGACCATGCGTCGCCAATCCGCGAATCGGCATAGTGTCGCTAAGTTGCCGTCCGTTTCGTGTTCCAAAAAGCAGTGGTGGCTCGAGATGAACGGCTCCGTGATGATGGACGAGTCCTTGCCATTTCACTGGGATCTCGATTGGCCGATGTTTCGGATTAGCGATCGTTGCGCACGACGGTGCTTTCCCAATCCTAAATTGGAATGCGGCGCTTCCTGATGGAAAGTCGTAGGCCCCCGTCTGATTTCCCGATACAAATAACTTTCTCCAATACTCGAAGTCATCATTGTATTCTTTATTGTGCTGATAGCCGAGTTTGACTTTCACCAAGTTGGCCGCATCCTGATCATCTTCGAGCGCCGGCACATGAAACGTTGGCTCAAGGGTCAGATAGGTGCGGCCGCCGGCAAGACGCAGAGCTACGCTGACGCTCCGATGTAGGGACAGGCGACGGCCTCTGACCGACTCGACGTGAAGTGGTCTCTTCTCCCAAAGTCGGTATTTGCCGACGATTTCGAGGCCGTGCCTAGAAGCAAGCGCCCGGATGATGGCTTGCTGCAGGAGCGACACGATCGGGCCGTCTTCGTTCCTCAATTCACTCTCAGCAATGGGCACGCGTTGTATGTCGCCTTGGACCAGGCCGAAGAATGCGGCCTTGATGCCATCGAGCGTTCCCATGGCCAAGACTTGTCTGAACGGCACTGCAATGACGTCGTGCCCCGCGCACGTTTCGGCGAGCCAAGCCCAAACCTGGCTCTTAGGCCATTCCGCAAGGTCGAAGGCAAACATCTCCGCGGGAAGGCGAATCGGCAGCGAGTTGCTCTTAAGAAGGTCTGTGGGGGTGTCGGTGCTCGCCTCGAATGGCGTGCGAGAAGGAAACTCTCTCGCGTCGGCCGACCCTAGAATGGCAGCAACCTGTGGAGCGGCGTCTTCGGCCAGTGTCGTGGTCGCAATCCGGATCATTGCGTCGTCGAACGCTGCCGTCGGCACATAGAACGCCTCGCGGCCGCTAGCGACCGCAGCATTGAGAAACTTTGCGACGACCGGCGACGGCGTTGTTGCCATTCCGCACCAATAGATTTTCCCAATCGACTTATTGGCTTGCATCGCCTCGGTTAGCGTCGACATGATTGATGCATCCCGTCCGCTATATCCGGATACGATCAACGAGTGTGTTGCAAGTGTCGCGATCAACGCATTCCTCAGCAGTTGTTCCGTCGACTTCAACTCGCTTGGCGTGTTGGCAAGATGGTCGTACCGGTAGTCGCCATGCAGTGAAACGCAGACAACCTCGTTAAGAGCCGGTTGCCGGAACGTTCGATTCTGGCAGTCAATTCCTATCTCAACAGCAATCGTCCTCGACGTGCCAACAGCCTTTGCAGCGAGACCATCGAAATTGGTCGTCCAAATGCTTCGAATCAACTTTGCGTCCACGAGATGTGCCAGAAGGCGGTAGCCGATATGCGGCTTCGCGTTCCTGATCCAGTCGTCGAAGACTCGCGAGCGGTCGCTAGGAACCGGGTGACACTTCTCGATGTAATAGCCGTAATCATCGACATCTTGGCCCGGCCAATGCCCATTTGCCTGCAACCAGCCGTCGATGCGGCTGCGCACCGAGGGCAATGAGAGTTCCGCTACGTATTCCTTAAGAGCCGGATTGTTTGATACGAAGATGCTTCGTTTCCATTCGCTGACGCAGCTTGCAGCGCTGGGCATGCCCGATGTCAGGGATGCCCCAGCTCCAAGAAACAATGCATGTGGAACATTGCGATTTACACCGACGGAGCGTGCAAATTCAGCAATCGAGAGTATTGCCTGAGACAAAGTAGCCGGCCCTTCGTGGTTGTCGCCTCCTCAGCGCGGCCCAGACTCGATTAAATTAAAGCGTAATGACTCCCGTGCCTTTTGATGTCCCTAAAGGCCGTTAGTAATGCTCGCCACAAATGCACCTGCGTCCGTCTCGAGTGGGCCGCGGTTGGTTAGGAAGCTCCAAACGCCCTCTTTTTGGTCATACATCTGTACACCTGGGCGGTACCCGTCTTCTCCAACCTTAGGACAAAGTACAAACGCGGCTACGGTTGCATCATCGCCGGACAAGCAGCCAAAGTCACAATACAATCCGCTTGTCATCCTAACCCAACTGGTGCTGACGTGGTCGGCACGTGGAGAATGCGTATGGGGCATGGCATAGTTCCAAATGGCTGTCCCGCCCAACTCGTCACGTCTAAGTGTTGACGCAACATGAAAATCCCTTAATTCCACGGACGCGTCCGGTTGTGCTAATGCGACCAAAAGGTGGATTAGGCAGCTCCTTTCCACAAATGGCGAAGTAGTCGGAACTGAACGATCAGGCCAAAGCCTGCGCCACACTACTCCGAAGGACTCGTGGTCGAGCGACGGCAGGGCGACGAACGGAATCAATAGTCTTTTCGTCGTCCCTTCGACGACATCGATTCCCTCATTGTTCAAGTCGGACCAATTCATGACGAAGAGTCTCTTGTAGCGACGGATGCGATTGTTCAACGAGTTTGAGCGTCTTATCACAAAGAGAATGCGCGCGTGGATAAGTTACGAACGCTTCGGGCGTGTGCACTCGAATTTTGGTGACTAACATTTCAAACTGCTTCTTAAAGATGTGTACCGCTTTCCAGGCCGGTGAGGGTACGATTAACTCCCGACGGTACAAGTTCGCCTCTAAATCGTCGAAGGCGTTCACCATTTCAAGTGCCGACGGTGGTGACAGGTCTGCTGCAAGACGTCGAAGGGCATTGCGGCACGATGTCGCAGATTGCTGCAAGTCGTTGAGTTGGTCGTAGGCTGCTGTAAGACGTGTCTTAGTCAGCTCCAACGTGACAGCGTATAGCTTATCGAGTTTGGCAAATTCTGAAGCAAGTCGCCGATCTAGATACGTTCGCAGCAGCCATCCGAGAAACCCGACGGCGGCAGTCGCGATGCCGAGATTTCTGATTAGGTCCATGATTATGTGAAGGTAGCGCCGTGATGCAGGGCCCGCCATTGACGCCCGAGCAGCTCTGGAGACTTGTGTGGCGAGTTCGAGCGAAAAGGCCGTCAACAGCGTTCTCTTGGTGATATAAAATCATTGAGCACCTGCTAAGTCGCGACTGGTGCTTCCGTGAATTGCGCAGTTGACGATGAATTAATTTCACTGGGGCGAGGTCTAAATGTCAACCGGGCGCCTTGGGTTGATGACGGGCATTAAGATCTTCCCTGGTCTGGACCGCACTTGAGGGGTGGGTAAAGGTGATAGGGTGAGGGAATTAAAGGAGACGGGAATCAAATCGAGAAGTCGGACTCCCATCCCTTTCGTTTCAGCACTTTAAGGGGACTAGGAGCATCTCTCAAGTGCACCTGTCGCTTTATCGGCTTTCCCCACCCGGTGGCACGTACTTCTTCAGCCAGGCGAACACTTCGCGGTGCCAAAAGACGCTGTTGGCCGGCTTGAGCACCCAGTGGCCCTCGTCGGGGAAATTGATGAACTTGCTGGGCACCCTCAGCCGTTGCAGCGTCGTGAACAGCTGCCGGCCTTCGCTGACCGGGACGCGGAAGTCCAGGTCGTTCCTCGTTCCCAAGCTCCGCTTGGGGACGCACATCCCCGAAGCTCTGCTTCGTGTATTTGGTCCGCTGCTAACGGCGTCGGAAAAAGGCCTGGAAGCGGAGCTTCGGGAAAGCGCGTTACCAAACAGAGCTTGGTAACGAGAGAACCGACCGAGAGAACGAGAGACGGAGGAACGTCGTGGCGGTTATGGCTTGACGCTTCGCAGGTATTCCGCGGCGCCGGCGAGGTTGTCGGTGTTGATCAGGTCGACGTTGGCGGCGTAGAGGGCCTGCCAGGCCGGCAGACGGTCGGGGGCGGCCCAGAAGCGGACGCGGCGGCCGTGGGCGTGGGCTTTTTTCACGAGGGTTTCGAGCTTGGCTTTGTCCTCGTCCGGCAGCGGGCCTTTGCCGCGCCACTTGAACAATCCTCGCCAACTTTCGCTGATCACGGGGACGAGGTCGGCGGATTCGCTCGAGTCGAAATCGCCGACCGTGCCGTCGATGCTGGCGAGGCGATCCTTTTGGGCTTCGATCACTTTCCGCGGGCAACTGCCGGTGATCACGACGTCGATCGCTCGCTGCTCTTTGCCCTTGGGCGCGGGCGAAAAGCTGGTGATCATGTCGCGGTACTCTTCGAGGACCGGGCAGAGGGCGGCGTAGGTTGCTTCGCCGTTCGTCTTGAGGTCGATGAACAGCGTGACGGGCGGGCCGTTCTTGTAGACGCGGCCGCCGTTTTTGGCGACGCGCTCTTTGAGCGGCTCGAGGTACAGGGCCTGCAGCGTGCGCTCGGGCTTGAGCGAACGCCGCGTGTGGCCGACGAGCAGCTTGCCGTCGACGAGAAAGATGTCCGCCTCGACGCTGCAAAATCCCTGGTCGAGGGCGTCGAACAAGGGACGCTTGTGCTCGTAATCGTTGTGCGCGTGCACGCGGGTTAAGGGCGTTGGCGCATCCGCGGCGCGGAGCGCAACGGCGGGTGCCGCACAGGCGCTCAGCGAGAGCAGGGCAAAGATTTTGGCGGCAGTCCGGATCACGCGTGTCATCGAGGCGGGCTCCTTGGGTTCGGCTGGTAGCTTTATTATGCCCGGGTTGGGCTGGCGGTTCACGGTCATTCATACAACTGTTGTAGCAATCGCGGTTAAGACCACGTGTGGCTGCGATTTGCGATTGCGATCCGAACGCGCCCGTGACAAGAACCCGTGACCAGAAATTGAACACCTGGCCAAGTTCTGGGTCCAGGGTCGGACGGACTTTTTTCTGGTCGACCCCAAAAAAGGGTCCGGAGGCCTGGAAAATCGTAAAGGCCGAAACGCCAAGAGTTTCCTGCTGCAGTGCCGGCCCGATGCTTTGGATTCCGACGCCTTTTTTGGGGTGGAGCCCAAAAAAGTCCCCCTTTTTCAGCGCCCAAAAAAGCCAAAAAAGTCGCCTGAGTCAGCGGTCGAGCCACTGTTGGGCTGCCTGCTGGCAGGCGATCATCCGCTGACGAACTTCGTCCAGCAGGGCTTGTTCGTTCCCCTTCACCGCGAGCTTGGCGAGAACGTCGGTCGGGATCGGGTCGCCGTACACGACGCGGCAGGTTTTTGGCCGAATGAACAGCGAGCCGCGCGGCAAGGCCGCTGCCGTGCCGGCGACTCCGACCGGAATGATGGGGACGTTTCCCCGCCGCACGAGGGCAATGAAACCCGGTTTGAGCGGGGCGATTTGACCGTCGCTGCTGCGGGTGCCTTCGGGAAAAATGCCGACCAGGTAGCCGCGCTTCAAGCGGTCGGCGGCGAGACGCAGGCTGGAGGAGCTGGCCGACTCGCGATTGACCGGCATCACGTAGGTGTGCTTCAAAATCCAACCCACGACCGGGACGCGAAAAAGTGAGTCCCGGGCCAAATAACAAATGGTCCGCGGGAGGGGCGTGCCCACGAACAGCGAGTCGAGAAAGCTTTGGTGATTGATCACCAGCAGGGCCGGCCCCTGCGCGGGGATTTTGTCGAGTCCCCGGACCCGCAGACGAAAATAAACGGGGAACGCCAACCGAGCCGCGGCACGAAAAAGTCGGTAGACACGATTGGGCTGTCGCGGAGATTCACCCGCGGGATCGCTCGTTTCCGCGGAAGCAGCTTCAGTCGCCAAGCAGTTTTCTCGCGTTTTCGGTCCGCTGGGACTTCAGACAGGGGGCGTGAAGCTGGTCTTGGTGTCCGAGTCGGTACCGGCCGGAATGGCGTCGGGCACCGAGGGCAGGGAGATCGTGGGCCGCGATGTCGTGTCGGTCAGCGGAATTGGCGGCTCGGCCTGGACCGTGTCTGCGTCGAAAAAACCGGTGCCGATCAGTTCGGGGCGGCCGGGGATTCCGTTGTGCGGAGCGTTCCCGGCCGGAATTGGCTGTTCGACGCGGCTGAGATCGATCTGGCCGATCATCTCGCCGATGGAAATCATGTCGTCGTGAAGGAGAATGGTCTCACTTGTGCCAATGCGACGCCCGTTCACGAAAGTCCCATTTTTACTGCCCAGATCGCGAATTCTGAGCGTGTAATCATCGAGCAGCAGCACGCAATGGTGGCGGCTGACAAACTCGCTGTCGGGCCTGAGTGTGCAGTCCTCTTCCCGGCCAATCAAGAGTTTTCCGCGTCGAATTTCGATCATTTCCCCCGCGTGAGGACCGCTCAGAATTCTCAGCCTCGCATCCATTTGGGCAACACCTTTCGCAAGCCAAAGGCGACTAGAATCCGAGGAGACCGCTGCATGAGGACGCGTCGATGTGCGAGTTTTAGCGTGGAAAGGATGGGTTACTTCCCGCAGCATTAAAACTCCCGGTAGCTTACACGTGCCGTAAGTCCCGCCACAATGGGCCAAATCGGAAAAAATTGATCAATTCTGAGGTCTTGGGTACACCTGTACCCCTTTCGAGCGTTTGTCCGGCCCTAACTGCCGGGCCTCGCGAGGATTGTGGAGCGCCTGTAAGCGCGCTGCGCGGGCATTTTGCGCTGACCCCGGTTGAGGTCGCGGGCTTTTTCAGTCGAACGCACCAAACAACCTGACGCGAAGAGCACGACACGCGTGCCCGTCCATGTCGGGTCCATCAACGGCACGATCGAACGGCTGCGGGTCAATGAATAACGCGGCGGGTTGAGCGAGTTGCTGGTCGCGAGCGATCTTCATCAGCAGCGATTGTTCGTTCCGGCTCAATTCGTGAGCCTTGCACAATTCGGCCATCAGGTCTTCCGGAGACGCCGTTTCTCCTCGATCGCGCGATTTACGGCTCGAATTCCACAGATGGAAACCGACAACTACCAAGGCAACTGCGCCAATGGCGGCGATCCAGAGCAGATATTGCGACCAGCTGCTCTGCGGTCGATAAAGTTCGGCGTCCGCCAGCACGAAAAACTCTCGCCCCATCGTCGCGCCTCCGAATCAAGGAACCGCTGCCGGTTCGACGGGCTGCTGGGATGTCGACCGGGACCGGCCGATTTCCCCGAGCGATCGTTCGGCCGCATCCCGCACTCGCGGACTGGGGTCTTGCAGAAGCGCTGTCAAACCGACGATGACTTCGGGGCTTGGAATGCAGACAAGCAGCTCGGCCGCGATTCGCCGCACAATCGAATCCCCGTCGGAGAGCATGGCGAGCAAGCCGCGTTCGACGTCGGGGGCCAGTCCCAGGGCCTCGGCCGCTCGGGCCGCGCGAATTCTGCGGCGTCGAATGGGTTGATTCAGTTCGTCCATCAACTTCTGGACACAACCCGGATCGGTCTTACGTATGAGCGACCCGACCCGGAGACACAGATCGCGGTCCAGGTGCTCGAACAGGTTGAGCACGAGCGAAAGGTCAAAACTGGCCAATTCCCCGCGGGCCGCCTCTCGAACGGCTGCCGACGGGTTGTCCAGGCGCTCGATGAGAAGCCGAATCGAATCCGGAACCCCCTGCGAACGAAGCTGGCTCGTGGCCCAGACCTGAATGTCTTCATTTTCCGAGTCGAGGCTGCCAAAGAGAATCCCCCGCACCGAATCCGGTGCGATGGATTCCAGAATTTGCGTCGCCGCTTGCCGACCCGCCATGCTGCCGTTCAGCAATAGCCACTTTTGGATTTCGATTTTCTCATCCAGGTTCATTCCGTTCGCCTGGATGTATGCGCTGAACGCTTCGTGCAGGCCCGCGGGAATTTCCTCGAGGGGCAGCAAGTCCTCATGGATCCAGGCAAATCGAGCGAGCTGCTTGAAGTTTTTCTGCTGATTTTCAGAGAGCCGCTTGGGAAACGCGCGCAACACATAAAAGACAAATTCGGCATCAGACCGATTTTCAAAGGCCTCGAACGCTTTGACGTTCGGGTAGTTCTGCCCCATGAAATCCATGAGCAGTTTCATGACGCCCGCGTGTTTGCTGGTCAGCAAGAGGTTGGCGGCCAATTCGCGGCAGGCCGTGGAGCCTTGCAGAAAGATCTTACGCACCGCCGTGCTATCCGGGTCTCCGAGCACCAAAATGCATTCGACGACTTCTCGTGCAAAAGACAAATCCGCAAATCGGTTGAGCGCTGCTTCAAGCGCCATCAAGACGGTCTGCCTGGCTTGTTGCACGTTGCGCACGGGCCGATCGCTCGCCCGGCGGCCCGTGCCGACCTGCGTCTGGTCGTAGACGCGATTGACCATCTCCTGCAGGGTTTGGCAGGCCGTCTCCTGAAACGGATCGTCGCGCTGCTCGAGAATCGAAATCAGCGAGGGGACCTGGTCGAAGCAATCCATCGTCTTCACGATGGCGAACGCATTGGTGCGAAGCTCGGTGTCCCCGTGCAGCAGACACTGGCGAAGCGTTCCCGATATCCGGGATCCTTGTTCCTCCAGCGCCTTGCGTCCGGCGACCGAAAGTCTTGGCAGGCGGCGGATGACCTCCGTTTGGCACCGAGTCGCCCCTCGGCGCAATAAGGCGGCAACGGCGCGTTCTTGAATCGCCGTTCTTTTCGATTCGACGGCCAGGACCAGCAAATCGATTGCCGACAGGCTCCTCGCCGTCGTGAGGACATCGAACGTTTTGGCGAGAGGGTCGGCCATGGGACTTTTCTCGATATCGATCATTCCCCTTCAGTTCTGCATTCCGAAGCAGACGTGCGAACCTTATAAACCCTTTCCCTAAACCGGCCTCAGCTTTTCGAGCGATCGTAGGACTTACGCGGGCGCAGGGCCTGTACGGCCGAAGCGTTTGCTAGGTAGCGACCAGGACAACTTCGATCCGATCCAATCGCCGTTGACTTAAATTCCGAATTCCCCCTATATTCCGCCGATTTTTCGCGATTGGTCGACTCGAACGCTGCCGCTGTCCGTTTCGGAGTAGCCGTGTCGAAGGTCTTGCTGGTGGAGCGATGGATCGAGGGGGCAAACTGGCGGCCAAAGCTGTGGCTTGCCGTGCTCGCGATCTTGATGGCCGTTCAGATCAGCCCCTGGCTTTATCCAGCGGTTGACGGCTGCCTGTATCTCAAGACGATTCGCGAATTCCTGTCCGCTCACAACCTCGCAAACTTCCACTGCTATGTCCCGCCCGGCTATTTGCCGTTGATCGCACCGGCCTTTGCGTTCGGGGACCGGCCCTTCCTGGCCATCTCGATTTTGCAGTGGTTGATGGCCGTCGCCCTCATCGGGGGTCTTTACGTTTGGGCGCGACGCCAGTTTCCGTCCACCGCCGTGTTGTTTACGTTCGTCGTCATGGTGAATATCAGCGTTTGGACCTACTACCGCCGGCCCCTCAAAGAGATTGCCTCGATGGCGATCTTGATGTGGACGGTCAACCTCATGCACGTTCTGCTCGACGAGCGTCGACGGGCGCGAATCATCGGACTGACGTGTGCCGTGGCCCTGCTCACGGCGTATCTGACCCTCATTCGATACGCCGCCATCACCGTTGCGATCGGTTTTGCCTGGGCGGCGTGCTGGCGCGCTTACCGCGACAAATCGGCGTGGCGCCGAGCCGTTTTGATGTCGAGCACTGTCGGCATCACGGCTGCGACGGCATTGACGGGATGGCTTTATTACGACAAGACGTACGGCGGAGGCGGCATTTATTGGCGTGAGGTGGCCAGCGTTTACGCGGAACAAACGAATCCGCCGGAGACCGTCGTCGACGTCACGCAACCGGCCGAGGCGACAGTTCCAGCAGCAGGTGCTGTCAATCAGAGTCGCGTGGCCTTGACTTCGCCCGCGACCATTTCAGCTCCGATCAATGTTCCGACTGAAGTCGCCGCTCAGCCAGTGGCTCCAGCGGTGGCAGTGGCCGCGGCGAACGAAACGAGCGACGCCTGGTTGGTTGCTCCTGTGGTGGCGCCCGTCGCACGGTTCCTGCACGGTTTGATTTACCGCATCAACGACGTCGGTTGCATGATGGTTCCTGCACTCTGGAAGGCCAGCATTCCGCCGGATCGAATCTTGACGCTGCCTCTGGTCCTGTTCGTGCTGCTCTTTGGTCTGGTGGTGCTGGGCTGGCGGCGGATTGTGCGCCGCAAAATTGACGTGCTGGTTCTGACCCTTCCCCCGTATCTCTTCCTGTATTCGCATTGGGTCTGCGACCAACCCGGCGGCCGGTTTATGCTGCCGATGCTGCCCATCATCACCGCCTGTCTCTGGTACGGCATTGGCCCTCTCGTCAGGCGACCGACGATTGTTTTCGCCTTGCTGATTTTGGCTCACTTGGCGCAATCGGCGGCCTACTGGATCTGCATCGACGCGCCGCGTGCTTATCAAGCCAGCCAGAATTGGTCGATGGTCGATCGGCTTGCCGAAGTCATTCGCCGCAAACCGGGGGAAGTCGCCATTGCCGATGCGGCCGAGCCCGTTTGTCAGGGGCTGTGGCTCGAGCTGGATTGGGAGTACCGACTGCATGGACTCAAGCAGGCGCCCGGACCGTATGTGATGTGGATCGTGGAGCCGGTCGGCAAAACGCCTCTGAGCGGTTTTTCGATTCAACACGTGGATGGAGCGGTGCAGCTTCTGCACCGGAATTCGCTCGGTATCGCCGAATCGGCCCCTGCCCGCCGGAAGCCGATTTCGCCCGCGATTGCCGGCAATCTGTAACGACACGGTCGCTGCTCATGTCCCTTTTGGCGCTGCAACAACCGACGGTCACAACAACCCGCCATTCGACGAGCGGGCTGAGGAATTGGCTCCGATTCGCGAGCAGGACCGATGTGCAATTGGCGATCGTGATGATCGTTTGCTTCATCCCGCGCGATCGCGGCCTGGAGACTGCCGGCCGTCTGTGACGATGCCTACTACTACCTGCACGTGGCCGACTCGTTGGACAAAGGCCGGTTCGCGCGGGCGATGGAGTATTTAAATATCAACATCTATCCGATGGTGTTGAGCGGCCTGCATCGATTGGGCTTCGATTGGATTTTCGCCGCCAAGCTTTGGGGCGTCCTCACCGGAACGGCCCTTGTCCTTCCGCTATTCGATTGGCTACGGCGGATATTCGACAAACGCATCGCGCTCGTGGCCGTTTTTCTGTATGCCGTCCATCCGCGGATCGTTGAACCGACGGTTGAACCGTTGCGCGAATCGACTTTCTGGTTGTTCTTCGTGCTGTGCCTCGATCTCTTCTGGAGAGCGGCCCGCGAGCATCGTTGGTGGCAATTTGCGGCGGGAGGACTGTCGCTGGCGTTGGCGTTGCACACGCGGATGGAAGGCTGGTTTTTGCTGGCGCCACTCGGCGTCTGGCTCATCGCAGCCTGGAGAAGCAACCCGGCCGCGCGACCCAGACTGGCGATAGGGGCGATAGCATCCCTGGCGATTACGCCTTTGTTTGTGCTCGTTGTAAATGTCACCCTCCTGACCCATCATCCCCAGTGGGAGTTAGGACGTCTCAGTCCCTTCGCACTCGTGGCAAGCTGGATGCACACTGTTCGCGAAGGTCCGAAAGCGATTCAACCGCGCGCCCCCGTAACCAGCGCCGGTCCAAACACGAACGTTGCGGCCGCACCTGTCGCCACGCCCTCCGCACCGCATGCCGAAGGTGCAAAGCTGATTGTGGAAACGACCACAATTGCGACTCTCAGGCTTTACCTCTACGAAATGGTCCGGACGCTCGGTTACGCATTTCTGGCACTGACTCTCGTCGGTCTGATTCGCGGCCGTCGCGAATTTCTTGATCCGAGAAAAGCGGTCCTCGGATTTTTGACCCTTGTCGTGCTTCTGGCGATTTGGGTGCGTGTCAGCCAAATCGGCACAATGAATGGTCGTTACTTCCTGATCCTCGTATTTCTCGACGCGCCCTTTGCGGCAATTGGTGCGCTCGAGATGACTGCGCGGGCTCGAAAATGCGTGGTTGCGACGCGGCCTGTCCTGGCTTCGGCCCGGTCGAGCGAGCGTCGCTTTTGCAATGGTCTTGCTCGCGGCTGGGTGGGCCGAGGCGCTTTTGACTCATCACAGCCATCGCCATCGAGAGGCTCAATTGGGGCGGTGGATCGCCCATCACTCGGGCCGCTTCGATTCCGTGGTTGCCGACTTCAACTCCGTGCGACCCGCTTATGCCGCGGGCCGCGGCATGCCGGACGTCGTGACGTTCGACGAGTTCTACGAACAGCGGTTCGATCGGACTCCGCCGGATCTGGCGATTTTCTATCCCGACGGATTCCGCAAGGAGTTGCTTCCGCACTTGATCATTCGCGCGGCGGAACTCGGGCTGACGCCGCTCGATTTGGCGGGCTTTGCCCGGGGGAAAACCGACTTCGTCGTCTTCGTGCGAACTCGGCCCTAACTCGTTATTATCGGCGACGGACATCAATGAAGGAATTGCCGATGAGCGAGTATCGAACCGAGCACGATTCGATGGGCGACGTGCAAGTGCCGGCCCAGGCCTACTACGGGGCACAAACGCAACGGGCTGTTGAGAATTTCCCGATTTCCGGCGGCGGCCTGTCTCCCGAGATGATTCACGCGCTCGGGCTGGTGAAATTCGCGGCCGGCATCGTGAATCGCGATTTGGGGAAGCTCACGAAAACCGGGAAGAACCGGTTGAACGATCAGCAGGTCGCAGCCCTGTTGGCAGCCGCCAAAGAGGTGTTTCTGGGAAAATTCGACGATCAATTCCCCATCGATGTCTATCAAACCGGCTCCGGCACTTCGAGCAACATGAATGTGAACGAAGTGATCAGCAACCGGGCCATCGAAATTCTCGGGGGCGATCGTTTCACGATGGAAAAGCCGATCCACCCGAATGATCACGTCAACATGGGCCAGAGCACCAATGACATGTTTCCGACGGCGATTCACGTCGCCGTCGCAACTGCGATCCGCAAACAGCTCATTCCCGCGCTGACGCGATTCGGGGACGTGCTGAAGAACAAAGCGAAAGAGTGGGACAAGATCATCAAGATCGGCCGCACGCATCTTGCGGATGCGACACCCTTGCGTTTAGGACAGGAATTTGGCGGCTTCGCACGACAAATGACGCTGTCCGTCGAGCGCGCCGAGCGGGCTTTGGCAGCCGTGCTCGAATTGCCGGCCGGCGGGACGGCAGTGGGCACCGGTATCAATACGCATCCTGAATTCGGCCGGCGGGTCGCCGCCGCGCTCGCTCACGAGACCGGAATTTCGTTTATCGAGGCCGTCGATCACTTCGAGGCGAACGCCCAACGTGACGGCCTTGTCGAGTGTCACGGTCAATTGCGAGCGATCGCCTCGACGTTGTTCAACGTGTCCAACAATATCCGCTGGCTCGGGTCGGGGCCCCGTTGCGGCTTCCACGAGATCAAGCTGCCGGATCGGCAGCCCGGGAGCTCCATCATGCCGGGCAAGGTCAACCCCGTGATGTGCGAAAGCATGATGCAGGTTGCGGCCCGCGTCATGGGCAACGATCAGACCGTCGCGATCAGCGGGACGGCCGGCGGACAATTCCAACTAAATATCATGATGCCCGTGATGGGGCACGCCACGCTGGAAAGCGTGCGGCTCTTGGCCAACTCTTGCAAGGCCTTTGTCGATTTCTGCGCTCTCGAGATGGAGGCGAATCAAGAGGCCTGCGAAGCGTCCGTCGAGAAGAGCCTGTCGATGGCGACGAGCCTGAATCCGCTGATCGGCTACGAAAAGGCCGCCCAACTCGCCAAAGAGGCGTTCAAGACAGGCAAAACGATCCGAGAACTCTGCCGCGAAAAATCGGTTCTGCCGGAGGCGACCTTGAAGGAAGCGCTCGATCCCTTCGGCATGACTCAACCACACGCCTGAACGTGCTCAACAACGGATTGCGTGTTGCTCTCCGAGGAGAGGGTTTGGTCGACGACCTGGCAACTTTGCTGCAATCGGCGATGAACGAGCAGCGCCGCGGCGAGATTTCGCCCGCCATCGAAAAGTACCGACAGATTGTCGCCGCATGTCCTGAGCAATGGGACGTTCTCTATCTGCAAGGAACGGCGCTGCTGCAACTCGGTCGACACGCCGAAGCGATCGAGATTTTCGAGAAAGTGGCCGCCTTACGGCCTCAGCTTGCGGACGTCCACAACAATATCGGCGTCGCCTATCAGGCACTTGGTAATCTCGAGCGTGCGGCGCGTGCCTTTGAAACGGCGGTCAGCCTGCCTGGCGAGATCGATCGTGCGTGCCTCAATTTTGGTCGCCTGAAGGAACAACTCGGTTCGTTCGCGGAGGCTGAGGCGCTCTATCGGCGCGCCACGCAGATCAAGCCTTCAGAGCGGAATTACTGGCTTCATCTGGCTGGCGCTGGGCAAACAGAACAAGTGGATCGAGGCCGAGGTCGTCTTGCGACAGGCCGTGGAAAGCGATCGGAACAATCTCGACCTGGGCATTAATCTCGCGTACGCGCTGATCCAGCGCGAACAATTGGAGGAGGCGGCCGACGTTTATCTGCACGTCCTCGCGCGTCGCCCGGATTACCACGAAGTCCACGCGAACCTGGCGTTTGTTCGCGAACGACAGGGACGATTTGAGGAGGCTTTGTCGTCCGCTCAGCGTGCCATCGAACTGAAACCGGACTATGCAGAAGGCTACAACAACTTGGGAACAATCCTGCGGTCGATGCACCGCTTGGATGACGCGCTTTGGGCATTGCAAAAGGCAGTCGAATTGAAGCCGACGTTCGCCTTGGCGGAGTTCAATCTCGGCACGACGCAGTTACTGGCCGGGGATTACGCACACGGCTGGACCGGTTATCGGCAATATGCGCGCGTGGGAGAGTCGACGCCGTGCGACTCGAATCTTCCCGAATGGGACGGGAGCCCAATACCGGGCAAGCGCCTTTTGGTGTTTGCGGACCAGGGATTCGGCGACACGATCCAATTCGCGAGATTGCTCATTGATTGCCGACGTCAATCGGCCGCTCGAATCGTTTTCTGCTGTCAGGCTCCGCTCGTGGGGCTGTTCGACGGATGGACCGAGGTGGATGAACTCTTCGCAACGGGTTCAAATACTGCGCCTTGCGATTTTCAGGTCTCGCTCGCCACACTGCCGGGCCTGCTGGGAGTTCGAGTTGAGACGGCCGCCGCCGGAGTGCCGTATTTGCATTCACATCGTGAATTGCGGTCCGAAATTGCCACAATGCTGCGGCAGGGACCGGTCGACGCGTTGCGGGTGGGGCTCGTCTGGCAGGGGAATCCCGTCCAACGTCGCGACGTCGTCCGCTCGTGTCCGTTGCGAAAGCTCCTGCCGCTTTTCGAGACGCCGGCATCCATGTTTTTCAGTTTGCAAACTGCCGAGCGTGGTCGCTCTCAAATCAGCGAAATCGAGCCCGCCGCGCGTCTCGTCGATATCGGCAATGCGCTCACCGATTTCTCGGAAACGGCTGCCGTTATCTCCGCGCTTGATTTGATTATTACGGTCGACACGGCAACGGCGCATCTGGCCGGTGCGCTGGATCGTCCCGTGTGGACAATGCTGTGTCACACTCCGGATTGGCGCTGGCACCTGCATCGCTGCGACTCACCGTGGTACCCGAGCATGCGTCTCTTTCGTCAGCCGAAATGGGGAGACTGGGATTCCGTCGTACGGGAAATTCAGACCTGTTTGCAGCGCCGTCCCGCTCATCCGCCGGAGATAAAGTCGAGCGCGCGTGGCGCCATCGTATTGAAATAGCGCCAGTCGTGACCGCCCCCCGACGTCGTCAAATCACGCTCGAAGGGGATGCCCATCGACGAGAGTTTCATTGCCAGCCGGTCGCTTCCCTCGAACCAGTATTCATCGGCCGGATCGCAACAAATGAATTGGCGCTTTGGCCAATTGAGCGGGTGAAGGTGCAGTGTGGCCGTCTCCTGACGAGCGGCCTCCTTCGAGGCGAACATCGTATCCAGGCTCAATCCATAACCATACCAGTTGTGAAAATCGACGGCCGGAGCGATTGCGGCGACTGTTGGAAACTCGCGGGGCCATCGGAAGGCGAGTTGCAGGACCCCCTGGCCTCCCATTCCGATTCCCAAGAGGGCGATTGCGGCTGGTTCGACCTGCCAACGGTCGGTGACCGCCGGAACGACCGATTGGCGCACAAAGTCGAGAGGGCTGATCGTCGCGTCAAAATCGGGACACGGCACGGTTGCCCACCAACTGCGATCGGCAATTGGGCACACCGTGCGCACTCCGCGGCGCGTCAACTCAGCAGTGAACGCGGCGCTTTCCCGAAGAGTTTGCGCGTCGAAGTCGTGCAGAAAGAGCACGACGTTCGACCGCGCCTGCGACGGAATTGGTTCGAGCACATCGGCCGGCCGTCCCGCGATTTCGATCCGCTGCCAGTCGAGATTCACCACACACCTGACGGGAGCAGGGTCGAGCGGACGACAAAGGCAGACGCTGCCAAACGCCCCTCTTAGTCGAATTCCGGTCGACGGCGACGCAATTGGTCCTTGAGCCGGGCGACGATGCTGGAGTGCATCTGGCTCACGCGAGACTCGGAGAGCCCGAGCGTGTTGCCGATCTCCTTCATCGTCAGTTCTTCGTAGTAATACAAGATGATGATCAAGCGCTCGTTCCGATTGAGCCCCTTGGTCACCAGCTTCATGAGGTCCCGCTTTTGAATGCCGCGGGTGGGGTCTTCCCCTTTGCTGTCTTCGAGGATATCGACTTCGCGAACGTCCTTGTAGCTATCGGTCTCGTACCACTTCTTGTTCAAGCTGACGAGATTGACGGCGCTCGCTTCGCATTTCAGTTTTTCGTACTCGGGCAGGGGCAGGCGCAGACGCGTGGCCATTTCGGTGTCCGACGGCGGACGGCCAAACTCCGCCTCGGCCTCTTTACGAGCCGATTCTAATTTGCTCGCCTTGCTGCGCACGAGACGCGGGACCCAGTCCATGGTGCGCAATTCGTCAAGCATGGCTCCGCGAATTCGCGGAACGCAATACGTCTCGAACTTCACGCCGCGCCCCAAATCGAAGGCGTCGATGGCGTCCATCAGGCCGAAAACGCCCGCGGAAATCAGATCATTGAGATCGACTCCCTCGGGAAGCTTCGCCCAAACGCGTTCGGCGTTGTACCGGACGAGCGGAAGGTATCGCTCGATTAAGATGTTGCGCAGCTCCTGATTGGTCTGGTCCTTCTTGTAGGTTTTCCAGAGCTCGGCAATGTCTTCTGTGACCCGTGTTGCCATACCTTCCTCCATGTTGAAAAGTCATTCGCTCAGGCTTTTGGGGTGCCGGTCCCGGGTGACGAGGCCGAGCCGAGACGCTCGACCAGGTCGGCCTTGGCGTTCTCCTCGACGATCCGTCGAGCCGCTTCGCCAATCACCAATCCCAGGACATAAAACACTCCGAGCGACACCAAAGCTGTTTGAATCGTGCCGAAGAAATCCGCTTGGGTCCAAAGACCGCGGAACGCCGCTGTCGCGAATGCAATCAACGACAGTCGGCCGGCAAATTGAGTGGACACTGTGTCGTTCCGCCCGATGACCGAATGAACGCCTGATAGCCGCGGGAGCGACTATTTCGCGCGAACTGCTCGATGCCGAGTGGCATCCACGAAATGAATGGCCGGCGGCCCTTGCCGCAGGCGCCTTCGTGCGGGAAGACAACTTCCCTTAGATCAGTTATCGGCCGACCTGACCGGATCATTCAGAATTTCTTCTACAATTTTTGCGATCGGAAAATCCGGCAAGCTCAACGCGGCTTATGCAGCCCGTTGCGCTCGGCGGGTCTGGAAGCGTGGAAAGTAGGCGCCGCTGTTCGTAGGCGTCTCGAGCGAGCTGCTGTCGAACACGCGTTTCAAACGTGCGGCTAGCTGACGAATGGCGGTTGAGGCGGGGGAGTGGGGGCTATCGAGGAGAAAGGGGCGGCGACGGACAACGGCGGCGGCGACCTGCGGGTCGCGCGGGATGTGGCCGCCTGCTGTCACGGCGAGATGGAGGAAGGTCTTTGCGGTTTCTTGAATTCGTTGCGCGACAAGGTGCGCTTGCGGCGCGGAATCACTTTGGTTGACGACGATCTCCAGTCGGGGAATGGTACGGCCTGACAGGTTTTTAATCAGGGCATACGCATCGGCGATCGAAGTGGGCTCAGTCGTCGTCACGACGAGGACGATGTCGCAGGCTTCGAGAAACTCGCAGACTCCGGGATGGGTTCCGGCGCCTGTGTCGATCACCATAAAATCGCGATCTTGCTCGAACTCTGCGAGCTGACGAATCACATCCGCTTGCACGGTCGGAGGACAACTCGACAATTCGGCCAGGCCGCTTGCGCCCGGCAGAACATCGACTCTCTCGGGACCGGCGAGCACGATCTCATTCACGTTTCGACCGCCGCTGATCACATGGGACAGGTTCCAATAGCCGTTCAGCCCGCACAACAGGTCGATGTTGCCCAAGCCGTGGTTGCCGTCGACGAGACACGTCCGCGCTTCGAGCTGCGAAAGGGCGATCGCCAAATTGAGCGCAATGTTGGTCTTGCCGACCCCGCCTTTGCCGCTGGTCACACCGATTGCGCACGAACGGCGCTCAACCGTCATGACGGCCTCTGATCGGTCCGATTGCAGGCGTTGCATGAGACCGCGCAGAGCGTGTGCCTGATCGCCAAGTTGCTTTGTCTCGGGATACGTCATTTCGCGACCCTTTCCTCACCGAGAATCAGTCGCGCAATGCGTCTTGGATGTGCCGGTTCGATGTCGTCCGGAACGGCCTGTCCGGCAGTGAGGTAGCTGATCGGCAGGTTGACGCGGCGGGCGACCGAGAGCAATGCACCCATTCCGGAGGCTTCGTCCAATTTGGTCAGGATCATCGCGGTCGTGCCGGCGGCCGCGAATTTGGTCGCCGAGGCTTCCAATCCGCGAAGACTCGTCGTCAGACTCAACACGAGGTGAACTTCGTCGACATGGGCTTCGGCGAGCAGGGATTTCAATTCCTGAATTTGCAGGTCGTCCTTCGGGCTGCGGCCGGCCGTGTCGATCAATACCAGATCGAGGCCCGCCAACTCGTCGAGAGCTCGTCGCATTTCCAACGGATTTGTGACGACTCTCATGGGGAGCTCGATAATTTCCGCATACGTCCGCAACTGCTCGACCGCTGCGACGCGGTAGGTATCGACCGTGACGAGGCCCATCTTGACTCCGCTTCGCAGCCGGAAATTCGCGGCAAGCTTCGCGATGGTCGTCGTCTTGCCGACGCCCGTGGCACCGACGAGCGCCACCACTTTCCGCCGGCCTGGTCGCGGTGTGATCGGCTCGCAGCCGCGAATTTCAGATTCGACCATTCCGATCAAGCGGCTCTTCGCAGTCGCCACATCTGAGAACTGGCGAGGAGGAACCGTCTGTTTGAGCCGGCAGATGAGGTCGCGAGCGACGTCCTCTTCCACTTCGTTATCGATCAACCCCGTGTACAACTGGAAAAGCTCGGCGGGAATCTCCTCGTGCCGCGGACTGGCACTGACGCGTCCCAGGTCGTGCAACATCTTTTGAATCGTGTCGAGACGTCGGGCCAATGCGGCCGTTGGATCTGACGTATCGGCTGCGGGCATCGCCGCGACATCGATGGTGGATTGTCTCGCCAGACGATTGACCGTGGTTGTTGAGTTCTCGAACTGCTGAGCAGAACGCGCTCGTGAGCGATCGCGAGTCTCGGCCGGGGCCGATTGGCGGGAATTCGGACTCGTACGAACTCGGTTCAAGATGTCGACGATTGAATCCGGCGGGTTGGAGACAAGATCAAGTCGGGTCGCACCGGGACGAACTGACACCGGTTGACGGCTTGTGGTTGTGCCGAGAACGGCAGTCGCACTCTCTGCTCGTCGAGCTGCGTTCGTTGTCGTCCGTTTCGCACTCTTGCGTTCACCGCCTGAACCGACGTCGAGCGTCAAGCTGGCGGTGATTTCGACATCCTCGGCCGGTTTGTGCCAAGGCAGGAGCCGCCGTCGCGCGACCTGGCGCGTATGCAGAATCACCGCATCGGCGCCCAATTCATTGCGCACCAGATCGAGAGCCTCTTGCATGGTCGCCGCGCGAAATGTCCGTACGTCAGCCATGAACGAAAGTCCTTTTGAGACAATATCGCTCTTCAGAGCCGGTGGCGGCTCGTCGTGTGATTAATCGAATGTCAGGCGGTTTTGAATCGGGAATTGTCGGGTTCAGGCTGCTGCCGCGGTCGCGCCTTCCAAGGCGTCAACGCTCACCTGCGCGGCCGCTTCGACGTCGGTGTCGCGGGTGATTTCGTTGAGGCTGACCACGGCGAGCCTGGGGATGGTTGTCGAGGTGATTTGTTTGAGACCGGCTCTCACTTGCGGGCTGCATAAAACGATCGGTTGGCGCCCCAGAGAAACGAGCGGCTTGAGTTCGCCGGCAATCGCGCGGGTCACCGCTTCGGAAACTTGCGGTGACAGCTTGATGACCAAACCGCGATCGGTGTAGTCGAATCCACCGGCCAGCACGTCTTCAAGCGCCGGATCGAGCGTGATCACGTGCAGCACGCGGTTTTTGTCGCGCAGCCGCTGGCAGATCGTCCGCGCCAGCGAATGACGCACGTATTCGGTCAGGATTCCCAGGTCCTTTGTGCGGTCGGCATACTGGCCCAAAGTCTCGAGAATTGTTTCCAGATCGCGGATTGGCACCTGCTCGCGCAACAGGTTGTTCAGCACCTGGTGCACCTGCGGCATCTTGAGCAAATCGGGAATCAATTCCTCGATCACCTTGGGCGAGGTCTGCTTCAGGTTGTCCAAAAGCTGGTGGACTTGCTGCCGCGTCAAAAGCTCGTGGCTGTGTGTCCTGACTATTTCGGTGAGATGGGTGATGATGACGGCTGAAGGCTCGACGACGTTGTACCCCAGCAGTTCCGCGCGGTCTTTTTGCGATTGATCGATCCACCGCGCGGGACGCCCAAAAGCAGGCTCTTTGGTCACGATACCGGGGATCTCTCCGCTCGTGGCACCCGTGTCGATTGCCAAGAGACCGTCGCTGTAAATCTCGCCCCAGGCCACGGGGACATCGCGGATTTTGAGTTGATATTGCCGCTGATCGAGACGGATATTGTCGCGAATCCGGACCTTGGGCAGGATGATTCCCAGTTCTTGCGCGATTCGATGCCGCACACGCGTCACGCGCTCGAGCAGGTCGCCTCCCGACCCGGGATCGGCCAGACGAATGAGTCCGATGCCGAGCTCGAGCTCGAGTGGATCGACGGTGAGATTTTCTTCCGGACGCGGCTCAGGCCTCTTTTGAGCTTTCTGTTCCTCTTCCTTTTCCTTCACGACCGCCGCCGTCTTTCGCCCGCGCATCAGCGCCACGGCGACGACTGCACAGCCACCGCTCATGGTCAACAGGGGAAGTGTCGGCAGTCCGCTAAAGGCCATGACGAAGAGGAAAATTGCCGACAGGCCAAGGGCCTGCGGATAGCGAAACATCTGGCCGATGATTTCCGACGGCAAATCGCTGTCGGTCGACGTGCGTGTCACGATCAAGCCGGCCGCAAGCGAAATCAAAAACGCCGGCACCTGCGAGACGAGTCCGTCGCCGATTGTCAGCGTCGTGTAGACTTCTGCCGCACGGCTCAGATCCATGCCGTGTTTGAAGATGCCGAGTCCGAGTCCCGCCAGGATGTTGACAACCGTGATGACGATACCGGCAATGGCATCGCCGCGTACGAATTTGCTGGCACCGTCCATGGCTCCGTAGAAGTCGGCCTGTTCGGTGACCTCTTCGCGCCTTCGCCTGGCTTGTTCTTGAGTGATCAGGCCGGCATTGAGATCGGCATCAATCGCCATCTGTTTGCCGGGCATGCCATCCAATGCGAAACGGGCGGCAACCTCGCTAATTCGCGTGGCGCCCTTTGTGATCACCAAGAACTGAATCGCGATCAAAATGGCGAAAATCGTAAAACCAATAAAGAGTTGGCCGCCCGCGACGAACTCGCCGAATGCCTGGATCACGTGACCCGCTGCCGCGGTACCGTCTTCGGCTCCTCGAGCCAGGATCAAACGGGTCGAGGCAACGTTGAGAACCAGACGGGCCAATGTCGTGCCCAAGAGCACGGAAGGAAACACGCTGAAATCGAGCGGCCGGCTGACGTAGACGGTTGTCAGCAGAATTATGACCGCCAGCGTGATGTTGCACGACAACAGCAGATCCATCACGAACGGCGGCAGCGGCGCAATCAAAACCAGCACCGATGACACGATCAAGACGGGGAAAATGAGTCCCCGCGATCGAGCCACCGCGCCGCGAAATCCGCCGTCCGCCTGAGGCATGCTGTCTTCGCCGGCAATGAGTCTGTTTCGAAGGAGTTTGATCGCGAGCGCAGGCTGGTTGTTGGCGACGCGAGATGTCCAAAGACGCTGTGCCTTTGGACCTTGCGGCCTAATGCCAATTCGAACCGGTCAAACGAACGGGATTGGAAACGGCTTCGAGGTGTTGTTGCTGGAATTGTCTGAGGGAGAGGTGAGAGGGCGGCGGTTGTAGCCGATCAATTTGGGGGTGTCCATATGGAAATCATGCGGAATGACTGCGGAAAAACACTGCACCCGTTTACCCGAACTTGATTCGTTCTCCGGCCCTCATTAACCCAGCAAGAGCTGCGACTTGCGGTTCGCGAATTTGTGGTCGACAGAAGCGAGCCATGAAACTGCCTGAAGCCCGTCCGGGTCGCCTGGAGCAGTTTCTGCCTCGTCACTTGCCGAACGAGCGGAGCGGGTTCGTTAAGGACCGGTCCGGGCGCCTCGGTCGCGGTAAAATGCGAGATCAAAGGTGCGTCAGCAAATTATGTCGCCGGCAGAAGCTGGGGAAGTTGCCGGCCGATTCGACGATTCGCTCAAGCAGGCCTTCCGAGCGGCGACGGGGTTGAGCGTGCGCGGCTTCGTAAATGCCAAACGCCGTCCTTTGGGACGGCGTTTTCAAGCAGGGATTGAGTTTCTCGAGAGCCGCCGGGGAGAGTTGAACTCCCGACCTACGCATTACGAATGCGTCGCTCTACCAACTGAGCTACAGCGGCTTGCGTCGAAGTCGAACCTGTGTCAAAGACAGATTTCGGCCTGTCCAGTTCGACGCATTGTCATAACTGACGGCGACAAAGTTGTCAAAGGGATCGGCGGGTCCAATCCTGACGATTCGCCGAGCAAAAAACTCGACGCGAACTTCCCTCGGATGCGTTAAACTGAGGCAAACGCTTCTCCAGCCAGGAATCCAGCCTGTTATGAATCAGTCCCATGATGCTCAGCACCGGCACCTCCAAGAACGCCGCCCAATCCATAAGGATTGGCGCGTTTGGACCGCCGTGATCCTGATTTTGGCAGCCATGGCCTCGTACGTGCTGACGAACGACGAGGTTCTTCGCCCCGCTCAGCCGGCCCCGCAAGGCGCGCCCTCTGGACCGTCGCGATAGTCGAGGTTCGCCGTGCAGAACAATCCTGCCGAGGCTGCATCGACTGCGGCTGTCAATGAAGCGCGGCGGCGATGGATCGGGGCTCCCGCGAAGTGGTCTGCGGTTGAATACCTGGTCGCGCTGGTCGTTTTTATTCTGGCGTCGCCGCTCGTCGTGGAACTGGATTACGGCCAAGTGATCGAAGCGGGCATGCTGACGATCGTACTCATTTCCGCAGTCGTGGCCGTTTCGGAACGGTGGATCACGCGATTGGCGGCCGTCGTGCTCGCCGTCGTCGGCCGTTGGGTTCACCATTATCGACCGGAATTGATGCCGGTCGCCGTGTATCTCGGTGCCGGCATGGTCTTTCTCGTCTTTGTCCTGTTCCACTATTTTCGGTACATCCTGCGTGCACCGACGGTCAATTTCACGGTTCTGTGCGCGGCCGTCTCGACCTACCTAATGTTGGGAATGTTCTGGACGATGGCCTACGTCTTGCTCACGAGCATTCATCCCAATGCGTTTACGTTCAGCGGGAAACCAGGATCACCGGGGTTGACGAATGGTTTCGACGCTTTCTATTTCAGCTTCGTCACGCTCAGCACGGTTGGGTACGGGGATATTGTTCCCGCTTCGAGAGCCGCGAGGATGCTCGCCGTCTTGGAAGCGACGACGGGAACACTTTTCGTCGCGACGCTCATTGCGCGACTGGTCGCAATTCAGGCCTCGTCGCGTTCCAAGACGCCCCACTGACGGGCGCCGGTCGCAGCCAAATCGCCTCAGCCGACCGGATCGGTCTCGTCGCCGGAATGCTTGGGTTTTCGGCCGCGCTTGAGGCGGCGATATCCGCAAAAGGCCATGAGCCCGGTCCCAAGCAAAGTCAGCGTCGTCGGTTCGGGCGTGACGGAGGGCCGGATCTGGATGGGCGTGGAGAGCCCATAAATGGCAAATGCGTCGTTCAAGCCGCTTTCGGCGTCCGAGCTGATCCATCGGGCTGCCGTGTTGGACGAATTGCCCATATTGCTTTGGCCAACGTTCCAGCTGCCGGTCGATCCGAGAGGATCGCTACCCGTTCCCGATGCGTTGGAACCGGTTGCGACCGCCGTTTGCTCGAGGCTGCCGAATTGATTGTATTCCGGCAGGGCGCTCAGCTGGCCGGCACTGTATAAGCCCAGGTTTGTGATCAGCTGTCCCGCGGTATTGTAAACGGGAATTCCCACCGTCGACGGCGCGAGGGCCGATGCATTGTAATTGGTGGTTTTTCGGAGGATACCCGTCTGCAGGACTAATTGCGTGGAGACAACGGCGTTCCAAGTCAGCCCGGAGGGGAGGATCGAACCGGCCTCGCTGGCCTGTGAGGCCACAAACGTGTTGTACGTGGACGGGCTGCCGGAAGTCGGACTGGTCGTGCCCGAGGTCACGAACAAGATTTCGTACTCGGTGGCTCCCGCAGGATAGCTTGTCGGCGGCAACGGGCTTGCCTCGACCGTCGCCGCATCGATTCCTGCGGCAACGAGCGAAACCACGAGAACCGCGATCAATTGACGCATGGGCGCTCTAATGGATGGTCCGACCACTCTGGAATGCGATGTTCGTTATGCGTTATTCGGAGGCGAACCCCGGTCAAGCGCTGAGCGAAGCAAACATTTCACCCGGACAGGGTAGTGAAAGTCAAGCAGGAACTGTGAATATTGGCCGAACGTCGCTTTCAAGACGCATTTTGGTCGAATTCACGCGGACGGCGTCCCTGTCAAAGCCGGTCGGCGACTGGACAGGAATTTGATTGGCAATTCGGTTCGTCCACTCTGAACGAGGTCGGCCAGCACTTCACCAAGCACCGTGCAGAATTTGAAACCGTGCCCGGATAGTCCGGCGGCAAAAGCGACCTGCGCGTAATCGGGGTGACGATCGACCACAAAATGCCCGTCCGGACTGAGCGTATAGAGACAGGTGCCGAATCGGCGCGGTTCTCGCGTCACGGCCGGCAAGTATTCCGCGAGAAACTGTTCGACTCGAAGCGTCTCACCGGGATCGGGATTGCGGTCGACTTGAAGCGGATCGGAAACCGGCAAGCCGCCAGTGTGCTCGGCGGCCTTCAGGCCTTCTTCGTCGATTCTGGGGAAACCGTAAAAGCTGCCGCGGTCTGTTTCGTAGAGAAAACCGGGAAAGCCGTGCGATGGCGAATAAAGCTGCTCGGGAGCCGCGTACCAATACAGCGACTTCCGCACGACCCGAAATCGGATTCCCAAATCAGCCAGAAGCGTTGTGGCCCAGGCGCCTGCGGAAATGACCAGGCGCTTTGCACGGTAGGTCGCACGGTCGGTTTCGACGGCCACGCCGGCGCCATCGACCTTCCACCCGCGAACACTTTCGCCAAGTTGTAATTGGGCACCTTGCTCGATGGCCAAACGAGTCGCCTCGCGCACGCAGTCTTCGACATCGAGATAGCCGGCTCGTTTCTCGAAGACGGCCACCAGCGGCGGCGGCACGCGCAAACCCGGGAAACGGTCTGCGACCTCTTGTTCGGTCAATTGCTCAACGTCCAACCGGTGTTGGCGTGCACTGGCGAGAACTCCCGGGACGACGGTGCCGTCGGCACGGCCGGCTTGTAGCACGCCGACTTGATGGTACAGCGTCTTGCCGCAGCGCTTCGAGAGATCGGCCCAAAGCTCGTAGGTCCGCCTGAGCAGCGGCACATAATCCGGGTGTTCAAAATACGCCTGGCGAATGAGCCGCGTGCGCCCGTGTGAGCTGCCGCGGTCGTGACCGGGGGGAAAGCGGTCGACGCCCAGCACTTTGAATCCCCGTCGCGCGAGCTGTTCCAGGGTCGCACTTCCGACGCCACCGACTCCCAACACGATGACGTCGAACGCGGAATTCGGCATGCGGTCCTCGCCGTGGAATCCGTGAGATGGAATGGCCGAAATACGGTCTTGCGTGCAGTTGAATTATGCCAGTATCGGTCGGACGACCTGCCCGCTGACATCGGTCAGTCGGAAATCTCGACCGGAATGGCGAAACGTGAGCCGCTCGTGATCCAGTCCCAAGAGATGCAGGATCGTCGCCTGCAGATCGTGAACGTGCACGGGTTTGTCGACGACGTGAAATCCAAGATCGTCCGTGGCGCCGTGGACGATTCCCGGTTTGACGCCACCCCCTGCCATCCACATGGTGAATGCCTGCGGATGATGGTCGCGGCCGAGGCTGCGCTTCAAGACGGGGTGGCTTTCAACCATCGGCGTGCGACCGAATTCGCCGCCCCAAATCACCAGCGTTTCGTCCAACAGACCGCGTTGTTTCAGATCCTGAACGAGGGCCGCAGCCCCTTGATCGGTGGCCAGGCAGTTTTGCCGGTGGTTGCCGTTCAAATCGCTGTGGGCATCCCAGCCTTCGTGATAGATGTTGATGAACCGCACGCCGCGTTCGACCATCCGCCGAGCCAGGAGACACGCCCGCGCAAACGACGGTTTGTCGGGATCGACGCCGTACATCTCGAGCGTGCCCCGGCTTTCGCTGCGGAGATTCATCAACTCGGGCGCGGAGGTCTCCAACCGATCGGCCATTTCATACGACGCGATTCGCGTGGCGATCTCCGGATCACCGACCAAATCGAGCCGTCGCCGATTGAGCGTCCGCACCAGTTCGAGAGTCTCGTGCTGAAGAGCCGCGCTCACACCGGCAGGTCGCGAGACATCGAGAATGGGATCACCCTGATTGCGGAAGCGAACTCCGCTGTAAAACGTCGGCAGGAATCCACTCGACCAATTGGCCGCGCCGCCGCTGATTCCCGAACCGGTCGACATCACGACAAACGCGGGAAGATCGGTCGTCTCGGCGCCCAGCCCGTACACGACCCACGATCCCATGCTGGGCCGGCCTGGCTGGGCCGCTCCCGTGTTGATGAACAGCTGGGCGGGAGCGTGGTTGAACTGGTCCGTATGCATCGAGCGGATCAAACACACGTCGTCGACGATTTTGCCGAAGTGGGGCAGAATCTCGGCAATTTCGGTCCCGCTTTGCCCATAGCGCGAGAATTGGAATCGCGGGCCCAAGACGGCCGCGTCCGAGCGGATGAAGGCGTACCGCTGCCCCCCAATAATGGACGGCGGAATCGGCTTGCCTTCGAATTCGGCCAGTTTCGGCTTGTGGTCGAAGAGATCGAGGTGGCTCGGCGCGCCGGCCATGAAGAGATGAATCACGGCTTTCGCCCGGGGCGTCGCATGCGAGCGCTTCGCAAGCATTGCCGCGCTCGATGTTGTGGCGGCGGTTCCGAGACGGCTTAAGGCGCCGGAAAAGAGTCCCGCCAGCGCTATCCGTCCCAGGCCCACGCCGCATTGTTGGAAGAACCAGCGGCGCGTGACCTCTTGCGGGTCGCGTCCCCGGTATAAGTAGTCCTGGCAATTCATGGACTATTCCTTGGTGATCGTTTCATCGAGATTGAGTAGTCCTCGGGCAACGGCCGTCCAAGCGGCCAGTGCGGCTCGGTCCACACCCGGGTCAGCAGCTTTTGAGACAAGTGCGTCGACCGCCGTGGGATCGCGCTGGAACCGCTCGCGCTCCCGCTTCTGGAATTCGACCAATGCGTTTAATTCGTCTTGATCCGGTGGACGCGTGACACAGCGGCGAAACATCTCTGTGGCGATCGCTTGTGTCGACTGATTTCCGCGAGAAACGACTCTGTTTGCCAGACCCCGCGCGATCTCCACAAACATCGCATCGTTGAGCAACGTGAGTGCCTGCAAAGGCGTATTGGTCACCTCGCGGCGAGCCACGCAGGCTTCTCCGCTGGGCGCGTCGAACGTCGAGAGCATGGCGAAGGGGGCCGTCCGTTTTGCGAACGTGTACAGGCCGCGCCGATAGCGATCCAGGCCCGTGCTGTCGTTCCACGCCAGGCCGCCATAGGTTCCTTCCGTGGTCACGCTGTGTGGTTGCGGCGGAAAGACGCTCGGGCCTCCGATGGTCTCCGTCATCATACCGGCGGCTTTCATTTCGGAATCGCGGATCAACTCGGCTTCGAGCCGCACCCGCGGGGCATGGCTGAGAAGTCGGTTTTCAGGATCTTTCGCGAGGGCGTCGGGCGCGACTTGGGACGATTGCCGATACGTGGCACTCGTCACAATTAAACGGTGCATGGCCTTCATCGACCAGTGCTGGTTGATGAATTCGACGGCCAGCCAATCGAGCAAGTCAGGGTGCGTCGGCGGAGAACCTTGATAGCCGAAATCGTCCGTTGTTTGCACGAGTCCGCGACCGAAGAAAACCTGCCACTGTCGGTTCATCGTGACGCGTCCAATGAGCGGATTCTGCTCGCTCACCAACCAGCGCGCAAAGCCGAGCCGATCGTGCGGCCCCTCTTTCGCCGGTGGTCCGAACAGAGTGGGCAGTCCCGCTTCGACCCGCTCCGTTGGTCTCAGGAAATCGCCCCGTTTGTGGACGTAAGTCGCTCGCGGATTGTCGTGCGGACGCTCCGACATCACGAGGCTGGTCGGGAAAATTGGCTCGGAATGGCGCAGCGCATCGATCTTCGCACGGGCGGGCCCCAATTCGGGCACAGTTGAGGCAAAGTATTTTGAGAGTGCCAGTCGCTGTTCGGCGGTGCGCGGGGCGGCCGCAAGAGCCAGCAGATCCTCAATGTCGGGAGGCAAGATCTGGCGGTCGGCCGCAACGGGGCTCGTTGCAACGGAAATCCGGAAACGTCCCAGCCCGGCGGCGTAGTAGTATTCGCAGAGCATGCCCAGCGAAAGCCGCTTCGCGTTGCGAAGTGGCTCTTTTAGGATGAACACAGCAGAGTGGGCTCTTCCTTGGCCTCCGTTGACCGACCAAGACGTAAGCGGATTGCCGTCGATGGCTGCCGCGGCTCCGCCGGGATTCGCTGCGAATGACTGGGCCGCCGACTGAAAACCGATCGGTTTGCCGTCCGACGTCGCCGTGATTTCGCTCAACTCGAAGTCGCCAAACGGACCTTCATAGAACACGCGGCCCGGTCCGTGTTTTGGAAGAGATGCATCCGGTATGGCTTCGAGCCGAATCGCGGTGATCACGCTTGGCAAGTGCTCAAACACGATTTCGTAGCGATCACTCTTACTTTCATCGCCGCTGGCCAGGATCGAATCGTCGGCAAGCACTTGCAAATGTGGCACGGTCGCGGTCGCCGAATCGGGCCGCAGGCGAGTCCAGCGAACGGCCCCCGCGGATTCCTTCCGGTCCCATTCCGCCAGCTTCTTTTCGAACTCGACTCGGCCCACGTGACCGCCGGGGGGATATTGGTTGGGAAGATCTGCCTCCGCGGCGGCAATCTCTACGTTGATGTGCGATCGTTGGCCGAGCAACCGCCGATCGGAAAAGTCGACTTCGGTCTCGTCGGCGTTATTCAATAGTCCCATCAGGCGGTAGTAGTCTTTGTGAGGGATGGGATCGAACTTGTGCGTGTGACATTGCGCCAGCCGACGGTGAGTCCCAGCCAGACCACCCCGGTCGTGCCCACGCGATCGACCATCGCGTAGAAGCGAAACTCAAGCGGGTCGATGCCCCCTTCCTCGTTCAGCATCGTATTGCGATGAAAGCCGGTGGCGACGCGATCGGAAGCGGCCGCCCCCGGCAACATGTCGCCGGCGAGTTGCTTGATCGAGAACTGATCGAACGGCATCCCGTCGTTGATGGCCCGAATCACCCAATCGCGATACGGCCAGATCGATCGGACGCGGTCCTTTTCGTAACCGTTGGTGTCCGCGTAACGGGCCAAATCCAACCAGCGCCGTCCCCAGCGTTCACCATAGTGCGGGGAGGAGAGCAGCCGATCGACCAGCCGTTCGTAGACGCCCGGCGCACGATCATTGGCGAAGGCATCAGCCTCTTCGATCGTGGGAGGCAGCCCAATGAGATCGAGTGACAAGCGACGGATGAGCGTATAGTGATCGGCCTCGGCGGCCGGCTTCAATCCGGCCGATTCGAGCCGCGCGAGAATGAAACGGTCAATCGCGTTTCGCGGCCAATCTGTTTGACGAACAGCCGGGGGCCGAATCTGCCGCGGCGGCACGAAGGCCCAATGCGGTTTGTAAATCGCTCCGGCGGCAATCCAGTTGCGGAGGATCTGGCGTTTCGCATCGCTGAGGGGCTTATTCGCAGCCGGCGGCGGCATCATTTCGTCGGCATCATGCGATAAGATCCGCCGCACGATTTCGCTAGCCTCCGGTTTCCCCGGCACAATCGGCGCTGTGCCGGAGCCCGACTTTTTCAGAGCCGCTTCGCGAAGGTCCAGCCTCAAATTGGCCTGTCGAGCGGCGTCATCCGGCCCATGACATTTGAAGCAGTGCTCGCTGAGGATCGGTCGGATGTCGCGGGTAAAATCAGGGACGTCGGCCCCCGCCGGCATTCGGGCGGCCAAGGCAGTCTCGATGAGCACTATCGCTCCCACAAGCCGCAGACCCTTCACCAATCGTCCCTTCCCGCTCGTGGTGCGAACGCCTTGGAACGGGCTGTTCAACTTGTCTGGATTGCGGGCGAAAACCCACATCGAACCTGCCAGTCTAGCTTGGGCCGTAGGCGAGGCCTCCGCGGGACTTGCGTTTGAAGTCCCTCGGCAAACGCGCTCGCATCAATTCTCTTTTATTTTACGCCATTTTACGGGCGTGGCGAGCAACTGGGGGGGGTCCGAGATTGCGTGATGGCTTGTCGTCACGCCCGCCGCGACTTCCGGCTGAGCTGCGAATGACCGCATCATGCGGGAACTTTCACCCGACGAAGAACGAATTTTCCTTCTTAGCTTGACGAGGTATTAGCGTGTAATTAACTATCACTGAGTCAATAAGGATTATATGGAGTCAGGTGCAAACCCGACTTTCATTTCTCGGTTGAGTCGGGCCGGGCTGAACGTAAGCGAGGTGATATCACTCACGGGTCAGAGGCCGGCCCTCGGTGAGTCGATGGGCTGCAGAGATCGTCTCTCACATCGACAAGTTCGCACATTCGCACATTCGCAGTACGGAAAAAAGTGACATCCTCCGCCCGCTCAGGCAACGGCCTTCCGTCAGTCGCACGCCGCGTGCGCTTCTTTTCCGAATCGGTGATTCGCGAAATGACGAGAGTCGCCAACAAGCACGGTGCGATTAACCTCGGACAGGGGATGCCCGATTTCGATCCCCCTGAGGAGGTTAAAGAGGCCGCCTGCCGCGCCATACGGGATGGCGTCAATCAGTACGCAATCACCTGGGCGCGCCGGCGCTGAGACAGGCGATCTCCGCAAAAGCAGAGCAATTCAACGGGATTTCGTGCGATCCCGAAACTCAGATTACGGTCTGTTGCGGAGCGACCGAGTGCATGATGGCCACCATGCTGGCCGTCGTGGATCCGGGGGACGAGGTTGTCATTTTTGAGCCTTTCTACGAGAACTACGGCCCCGATGCGCTCTTGAGCGGTGCGACGCCCGTTTGGGTGAGGCTGCATCCCCCGCACTGGCGGTTTGACCCGGACGAGCTGCGGCGCGCCTTCTCGCCCAGGACGAAGGCCATCATTCTCAATACGCCGAACAACCCGACGGGTCGGGTCTTCACTCGAGAGGAGCTCGCTCAGATCGCCGATCTCTGCCGCGAATTCAACGTCTTCGCCCTGTCGGATGAGATCTACGAATACCTTCGCTTCAACGGGGCTCCCCATATCAGCATTGCCACGCTCCCCGGCATGGCCGATCGAACCGTGACGATCAGTGGTCTCTCGAAGACCTTCAGCATGACCGGTTGGCGGCTCGGGTATTGCATCGCGCCGGAAGCGATCTCGAGTGCGATCCGCAAAGCCCACGATTTTCTGACGGTCGGTGCGCCCCACCCGCTGCAGGTGGCCGGCGCCGTCGCCCTTGCCCTCCCTGCATCGTACTACTCCCGTTTGGAGGCCGACTATCACCGCCGCCGTGACATTTTGGTCGGCTACCTGCGCGGCGCGGGCTTTGATTTCGAAGCTCCCGAGGGAGCGTATTACGTGATGACCGACGTGGCACGATTCGAGACCGGGTTGGACGACACCCAATTCGTCCGCGCGATGATTTCAAATGTCGGAGTCTCCGCCGTGCCGGGTAGCAGCTTTTATGCTTCGCGCGACGCGGGTCGGACGAAAGTTCGGTTCATGTTCGCCAAACGGGACGAGACGTTGCACCAGGCGGGCGAACGGCTGTTGCGTCTGCGGGAGCGTTTCGCAGACTCGTGAGCCGCGTGGACGTCGAGATGCATAAATGCAGCGAACGGCGATGGTTGATCTGCTGAGTGGTCAGTCGACAATGACGCCCGCGCGGGGACCAAGTCATCGAAGAGCGGGCTCTGCAACTGTCGGGGCTGTTTCGGGAGGCGTCCAGTTCTCGATGTTTGGCCCATCTGGCTTTGGCTCGGTCGGCTTTGGCACGGCCGCGAGCTCGACGGCCAGGATGGAGCTGTCGTCTTGAACTCTCTCGCCACCCCGCCACCGCGTGATCTCCCCGAGCAGGTCGGCGATCGCCTCCCCGAGCGGTGCGCCCCTCCCCGGCCGATCGCCTCCAGGAGCCGCACGTCGCCGAAGCGTTCGCCGCTGCGGTTCATCGCGTCGGGGAAGCCGTCCGAGTAGAGATACAACCGGTCCCCCTTCGCCAGGTGGACACACCGCTCACCGTACGCCTCCTCCGCCAGGCCGATCGGAAACCCCGGGCTGTCGAGGATCACGGGACGCCCGCCGGCGGGAAGGTGTAATGGTCCGGGGTGGCCGGCGGACACATAACGGAATTCACCCGTCGCGACGTCCAGGACACCATAGAGGAGCGTGGTGAATTGCTCGGTCGCCGTGTCATAGGGGAAGAGCTGGTTCAACCGCTCGGCAACCTCGGCTGGCGGCGTGACGTCGAGCCGATCTTGAGCGTCTCGATTTCGGATCAAGATCGAGGCCGGCTCCGACGGCGGCGAGAGAAGACGGCTGAGCGTCACCAAAAGCAGGGCCGCCGAGACGCCATGGCCGCTCACATCCAGGATGTAGAGGCCAACCCTCCCATCGCCGAGTGGGATGATGTTCAATCCATCGCCGGCCAATTCGTCGCAGGGTCGGTAGCACCAGACGAATTCGGTGCCCGGTATCTGCGGTGTGTCAGAGGGCAGGAACGTTTTCTGGATCTTGGCCGCCGCCTCCAGGTCGCGAGACATCCGGCCGTTGACACTTTCCAGTCGCGCGTTCGTCTCCTCCAACTCGGCCTGCACGCGGCGAAGTTTTAGATGCGTCGTGAGACGCGCGTGCAACTCTTCCATCTGACGTCGCAGGATCCAGATGAAGCCTGAAACGGCCGCCAATCCCATCAAGGCGGCCAGAGCGCCGCTCGCGAGCGCTTTCTGATACGCGTGATCATTGGCCGCCTTTCGCTCCGCCAGCAATGTCTGCTCGCCCTGTTCCATTTGGGCGATGACGCCGCGGATTTCCACCATGCGACTCTTTGCGGGATCGGTCAAAGCCACATGACGTGCGGCCTCGAACTCGGGCCCCTTTCGCACGGCAATCGTGCGGGTCAGCTCCTCTCGTTTTTCCCAAACGAGCTGCTCGAGCCGGCGAATGCGGATCTGCTGATGGTCGTTGTCCACGGCCAGCCGCTGTAATTGCTCGACTTTAACATCCAGAGCGGCAAGGGCGGCTTGATACGGCTTGAGGTCGTTCTCCCTCCCAGTCAGCAATCTTCGCCGACCGGCATCCGCGTCCCTGACTGCCGACAGGAGATCGTCAAGTGACTCCAGCACTTCATGCGTGTGGGCCACCCAAAAAGCGTCGACGTGCAGTTGCCGCGTGTTTCGGTACGCGATTCCAGAGTTTACGAGCAAGAGCGTGATGATCAGACCGAAGCCGACGAGGTGCCATTTACCAAAACATCTATTCATTTGCGCATCACCTCTTTGCAGGCAAGCACCACCGTCTTACGGTTCAAAACATGTCGACGGCCCTCAAACAAGCCCTCAGGAAAGGGGCAACCGCCGGAATCGCACCGCCACCCTGTTCAGCTGCGTTTCCGAATCGGACGCCGCAAATATCTGGCTGAATTGTAGAGCGAAAAGGAAAAGTTTCCTTTAGGCGTCCTGAATTCTGCCTTGGCGGCGCAAAAAAACCGGATCGGGTTGTCTCTCGCGAAGCCTGAAGTCCTCGGGAGTTGGTGCCGAGATCGCCTTCGCTGATCGAGGGCCTCGCCGTCGGAATTTCGGCTCGCGTTGCCGAGCCGGGGGCAACTCGGTGCAGCGGGTCATTTTTGCCGCTACGATGAAATAGACCGGTCGTGGCAATCTGAGACCGACCTCCAGACCCCGACCCGAGCCACTTGGCAGCCCGCGGAGAATCTCAACCATGCCGATTCGTCGGATCTTGATCCTGGTGCTGGCCGCGCTCTTTCTGGAGCATGTGCCCGCCAAACTCGAGGCCGACGGGCCGACATTGCAGATTGAGGTCGATGCCCGCGAACTGGCGCGTCGGCTTGTGCACGCGGACATCCGCATTCCCTGTCAGCCGGGACCGCTGCGGCTTTGGTATCCCAAGTGGATCCCCGGCTGTCATGGAGCGGACGGCCCCCTGCAGAACGTCGGCGGCTTTCGCATCGAGACCGCAGATGGCAAGCCCGTTCGCTGGAAACGCGATGAGGTCGAACTCTTCTGCGTCCACTGCGACGTCCCCGCGGGTGCCAATGAGGTCCGGGCGCATCTCGATTACATTTGCAATGAGCCGGCAGTCCTCGCCGCGGGCTATCTGAGTTACGGCAACTCCTCGATCGGCGTGCTCAACTGGAACACATGCCTTGTCTATCCCGAAGGTCCCACTGCGGAAGAAACCCGCGTCCAGTTGCGACTCCGCCTGCCCGAACGCTGGCAGTACGCCACGGCCCTCAAGTCCGCCGGAACCAGCGATCCCGTCGCCTTTCAGCCGGTCAGCCTCGAGGAACTCATCGACAGCCCGCTCATCGCCGGCGAGCATCTGGGCACGATCGCTCTCGACACCACGCCGAAGACCTTCCTGCACATTGCCTCGGAATCCGCCAGCGCCTTGCAGCTCGACCGGAAGGTGATTGACCTGTACACACACGTCGTCAACGAGGCGCATCTGCGCTATTCGGGAAGGCACATTACCGCGAGTTTCACTTCCTGATCACATGCAGCGACGACCTGGGCTATCTCGGCCTGGAACACCGGACCTCGAGCCTGAACGGCGTGCGCGAGCGAGACCTGCTCGATGACAAAAAGCGCAAGGGCTGGGTGGCCAACCTGATCCCGCACGAGTACGTGCATTCGTGGTGCGGCAAGTACCGGCGGCCCGCCGCGATGTGTACGCCCAATTTCCACACGCCCCAGAAAACTCGGCTCCTCTGGATCTATGAAGGCCTCACGGAGTACTTAGGCGAAGTCCTGATGGTTCGCAGCGGCCTGATCGCCCAGCCGGAATACCGCGAGATGTTGGCCGCGCAACTGGGTGCGCTCATGCGGCGGCAAGGGCGGCGCTGGCGTCCTCTGGAGGACACGGCCGTGGCCAGCCCGATCCTTCGCGCCGCCAGTGCGAACTGGAACGACCTCCGCCGCAGCCAAGACTACTACCCCGAGGGGGCGTTGGTCTGGCTCGAGGCGGACGCGATTATCCGCGACCTGTCACACGGCAAACACAGCCTGGACGACTTTTGCAAGAAGTTCCTGGGCCAAGTCCAAAGCCGTCCCGAGGCCGGCCCCGATGCTCACGTCGTGGCGTACGACCTGCCCGAAATCGTGCACGATTTAAAGCAGCTCGCCGACTACGACTGGGCCGCGTTTTTTGCCCGTCGCGTCGCCGCGACGCAGCAAGACCTTCCGCTCGACGTCGTCGGACGCTGCGGCTATCGGCTCGGCTACACAACCCAATCTCCGGCGTATCTCGACTACCTCCAAGAGCGCGCTGGCGGCGATCTGCTCTCAGCCCGCGATTCCCTCGGCCTCACCTTCCACAGCGACGGTCGGATTGCCGACGTTGCCCCGGGTTTGCCCGGCGATAAGGCCGGCCTTTCACCCGGCATGCGCGTGCTCGGCGTCAACAGCAAGAAATTCAGCAGAGAACGCCTGAACGACGCATTGGCCGACAGCCTCGCCCGGCGCAAGATCGAATTCTTGCTCCTGGACGGCGAGCAATTTCGGACCGTGACGGTCGAGTATGCCGACGGCTTACGCTATCTCGAGTTGGTGCGTAACCCGGAGGGGTCAGATGTTCTGGGCGACATTCTGAAGCCCGTGGCGTCGCGCCCTGCCAAGTGACGCCCATCACGACAGCGAGTCGGCGGTTCGGCCGCTTAAGTTGTGCAGGCAGCCGAACCGCCGACCGCGGAGTTTTCAACTGCAAACGTCAACTCTTGGGTACCGGAGCAGGACCGGCCGGGCCGGGACCGGCAGAACGCGGACCCGGAGGGCCGGGAGCAGGCGGCGCTGAATTACCGCCGGCGCCGCCCGGACCACCGGAACCCGGGGGACCGTCGTCGGGCGGAAGATCAAGGCGACTTCCGTCTTCCGCATCGGGAATCGAAGGCAGCGGTCCCTGTGTCGGAAACGCGCTCTCGGGAATTTCAGCCAGTGTGGGGCGCTGAAACTCTTCGGGAAGACGCGAGTAATACGGCTGTCCTTCGCCGTACGCTTCGCACCGGCCCCAGAACGTGTGCTTGTAAGGGTTGTAGTAGTAATAGTGCTGGTGATCAGACGGGTACGAAATCACATAGTGGTGCCGATATCCCGCGTACGACGGCGTCGGCTTGTAGTAGTAACTGCGGTAGCTGTAAGACCGATGATGCTCCCAGGCTCCGTAATATTGCCGGGGCGAGTGGTCATCGCCGAGGGCCGTCACACTGGCAGCCAAGAGCGGCAACGCAGCGATCATGGCTCCCCAAACCAGGCGTCTTTTGCAATCCATGACTGTTCCCTTGAAAGGCTTGAGAATCGAACTGTGAAAATCCACAGGTGACTTTGAACCTGTCCATTAACCGAAGGCGCGGCCGCGCTGTCGCCGCTATTTTTCCGGATCGGGCAGGCCCGGTCCGGTTTCGGTGCCGGGCTTCGGCAGGTTCCTCACGGGGTCCATCGACAGGCCGTCCTTCGATTCCGGAATCGGCGGCATCTTTCCAGCCTCGGGGAATGCCTTCTCCGGGATCTCCTTGAGACTCTTCTTGCGATCTTGTGGCGCCAGGAGCGAGTATTGGTGACCCGGCTTGCCCTTCATGTCCAATCGTCCCCAGTAATGGTGCTGATATGGGTTATAATAGTAGACGTAATTCGGGTACGATGGATAGTAGATGCTGTAATGGTAGTTGTATCCCTCGTAGTTATCGTACGGCTGGTAATAATACGTGTTGTAGTAATATCCGTGCTGCGGATAGTAGTGCCAGCCGCTGTAATACTGGCGGTAATAGTAGGATCCCGCTTTTGTCGCACCAATGACCGCACTCACCGCAAGGATCGCAGCGGCAGCGACTTTCAAGACTCGCCGGTTTCTCATGTCTGGCTCTCCATTGAACGAAGGATTGGTTTCCTCGCCTCGACGCACTGTCGGGGACGAAAGCGATTTCGGGGATTGCCCCCGAGACATCTGACCGATTCATAATTCCATGCGACGCCCGCGAAGCGAGCTGTCGGAAAAAATGCAAAATTCCGACACCACAATTTCAGATCGTTCCGCAGCCGGGCATGGGCGTCGGTTCATCTCTGACGAACCCGATAGACCGTCAGGCCCAGAGAAAGGGCCACAGTCTCATGACTCAAGCCACGGAAAGGATGCACGTCGACCAGGATGCACCCGACGAGGTTGCCTTCTTGGTCCCGGAGGAAGGTCCTTCAAGCATTGAGAATGTCTAATGCGGCCAACATTGCGGCCCATTGACTTGACTCGTCCACGGAATCGTCCTGAGGATTGCCGGCAATCGCAAAACTGTCTGATGCTTCTGGCGTGTCGGCGATCGAGGCGCCTTCGGTCGACGCGGCTGTCGTTGGACTGTTGAGGGTGCTGGTTCCCGGCAGTATGCCCAGGATTTTAATGGTCACACTCGCCACGGCGCTCGTGTGGCCGTATTCATCCTTTGCGATTACCGCCACGGTGTAAGTCCCCGCGTGGGTGAAGACGTGGCTGAACAGCAGCGGGCTCTTCGCGGTGCCCGTCTTGATCGGGGTGCCGTCTCCGAAGGAGATCGACAATTGAAAAAGGGCGGCCTGCGCCGTGGCGTTGGTGTCGGTTACCAGAATCTCGAATGGGACCGCTTTACCGGGCGTTCCCTGCTTCGGCGCATCGAGCGTGACCGTGGGCTTGGAAGCCGGCACGACGACGGACACGTCTGTGATTGCCGACGTCGTTTGAGCGATGCCGAGATCCTCGTATGTCGTGCTTACCGACGCGGGGCCCGAGTAGCCGGTCGTGGGAGTGAATTTCAATCCGCTCAGGGCGGCGTTGAGATTGGCCAGCGTTCCCGTGACGGTCATCGACGAGGCGCCGACGGAGCCCGACACAAATGTCAGTCCGGTGGTTGAGCCCAGTGTCAGCCCGCCATGTGTGGCGACGAGCGTGAGTTTCTCGATGTGAGTGCCGGCCCCCGTATCCGTCACGCTGATTGCATTTGCGTTGGCGCTCGAGAACACGAGCGACGCGTTTTCCGTCGCCGAGGCGCTGGCCGGGGCCGTCACGTGGAATTGGGGAGTCGACTGAATGATGGTGAAGGTCGCGTTGTCGACCAGCGGGTTGACGAGATCGAAGGTGTCGGTGACAGAGGACGTGTTGTCGAAGACGACGCTCGTCTTGTTCGCGAAATCGAGCTTCTCGAATCCGCCGCCGCTGATCTGGCTGGTGGCAAAGCCGTTTTCCGGACTGTTGGGATCCTTTTCGACGGTGACTGCGTCGCCGGGCTCCGGATCGTTGATGGTGAGCGTGGTCGCGGTCGTGGTGTCGATGATCGGTGCGAGGTTCGTGTACGTGATCGACGTGCTGTCGAGCGTCAGCGTTCCCGAGTGCGGGCCGGTCGATGTGTCGGTTTCGCTCGTGAACGAGCCGCCCTCGAGAACGAGCGTCCCGCTGCCGCCGTCGAGCGAGCCGCCGTCAAATGAGACGGGAATGCCGGTCGGATAATTCACAAAATCGAGAGTCAGCGTGTTCGTGGTGTTGGCGGCGCCCTGGATGTCGATCTCGGTGGTGAGGGCCGCCGGGGCCGACGCGACGACTGCGTCATTCTGATTTGCGTTGAGAATTTCGACATTCGAGCCGACCTGGACGATTTGCAGGCTTACTGGCCCTTGTCCCTCTGGAGCTTCATAAACGAGCGGGCCGACCGTGGGGCTGACCGTGTCGTCGAGAGCCAGAATGAGTTGATTAGCGATGGGACTGCCCAGCCCGGTGACCAGGTTGTAACCCGGACCGGCTGAGTAACCGTTGTAGCCGCTGGTCTCTTGGTGAAAGTCGTAAGACGGCAGGCTGTAGAGACCGGCCAAGGCGCTTGCCGTGCTCATGGCGGGCTGGCCGGCCAGCGCCAGGCCCTGGTCGGCAATGGCCAAGAGTGCGGCCCAGGCGGGTGCGCCGAGGCTCGTGCCGGCCGCGAGTTGCACCTCACCCTGGTTGTAGATCTCGACGGGGCTGTTGATGTAATCGCCGTCGAAGGCCACGTCCGGATTGGCCCGCGTGCCGTTGGCCGAGATGGTCGAGTTGCCGTTATGGATCACGAGGCCGTTCTGAAAGCTCGGCGCGGGGTTATTCGAGAGACCGCCGCCGCCCGCGTTATCGGGAGCAAGTCCGATCGCGTCGAGCACCACGGATCCATTCGCATTCTGCGCGGGAACGGTGATCGTAATCGTATCGCCGACCGCCAGCTGGCTGAGCGCAGCCAATTCCTGGAACGTCGCCGAGCGGCCATTGAGCGTGCCGGTGGTTCCGTTGGGGGCCAATTGTTGATTGACCGTGACGGTGTCGACGAGGTTTCCGTTGACGGAGATCTCGTACTCGGCATCGTTCGTGTTGGCGGAGCTCGGCGTCCACGTGCTGGAGAGTTCGAGTCCACTGTCGTTCAAGCCCAGGACGTCGCTGGAAGTGATCGTCGTCGACCAAACAGCCGACGTGCTTCCCGAGGGGCCCAGCGACGTGAAATAAGTGCCGCTGAAACCGCCCGCATTGGCATTCCACTGGCCGGGAGTGATGTCGGCCTGGGTGCTCGTCAGGAAACGGTAGGGACTGGCAAAACCCCAGCCGGTTTCGGAGCCGTACGAGCCGTCGGCGTTGAGCGTGAGCGTCGTTCCGCCCACGGCGATGATGGAGGGCGAAGAGGCCGGAAAATTATTGAGCGTGAAGCCCACCTGCTGCGAGTTGATCGACGTTCCCGTGTCGCCGGTGATGCCGACAAACGCGACATTCGGCTGGGAGTAGTTCGCCGGATTCAGATCGGGAAAGAGATAATAGCTGCTGGCCACGGTCGAGACGCCGAGCTGCGTCTGCGCGGCGACGTACGCGGATCCCGACTGGTTGCTGGCCGTCTCGACGACCACGATGTTCGCCATCGGCGCGATGACATGCGCCCATTCGACGTCGAGTGCCGCCTCGAGATCCTGCTTTGCCGTCCCGACCGAGGGCGGAAAATTCGGATCCGAAATGGTGTCAAACCAGGGCTTTGTCGATCCGGCGACGGGGCCGGCGTAGCTTCCGAACGTGTTGAGCAATTGCGCGCCGTCTGCGCCGAGCCGAAGAGCTGCTGATCGAAATACTGCAAGTCCGAGACGAGCGACGCGTCGGTGCCGATCTCGATGATGCCGATCGTTTGGCCCGCACCGTTTCCCACGAGGGCGGCCGCACCCAATTTGATCTGATCGATGCCGTAGGCCTTGCGGAGGTCCACGGGCGAGATCGTCGTGAGCATGAGACGCGCCTCGAGGGGTTCGACCGCCCGCCTGAGCACCGCGCAGACGTGCCTGTTTCGCGGATGCGTGCGGACTTCGCTCAAGTTGATTGCCGTACCCGAGCCAGTGTTGAAAACGTGCGAAGCGCATTGTCGATCTCCCGTTCCGTGCTTCCGGGTATCCCGGCTGTGCCGCTCGCGTCACTGTCCGGACCGACCCTGTGGGGGCAGGACCGCGATCAAAGCCGGATTGCCCTGGCGACCCGCATCCGAGCCCTTCCCATCTCCATGCGACATCCCCGGTCGATCTGTCGACAAAAAATAAAAAAAGCCGAGAGATCCCGTTGGACTCTCGGCCGTCGAAAAGTGCGCTTTGTCAAAAAGTGCGCCTGGTTGTGCTCGGGGCGCCGGATTCCGGCGATCACGGCTTAGCAAGGGTTCTCGCGATTCGGAACCCGCTGCGCACGGTTTTGTTATCGGGCGGAATCCACGACCGGTCCGCGGATCGGGTGACAGGCCCAATGTGCGTGAACGAGCCTCCCCGGAGGACTCTCTCGTCGCTCGCCTTCACAATTCGATTCAGGGCCTGCTCCTCAGGCGGCCTTGTATAATCTTCCACAAACGCGTCCTGGCACCATTCCAAAACATTGCCGTAGACATCGAACAGCCCGAAGTCGTTCGGCATCAGCATGCCGACCGGCCACACCTGCTCATTCGAATTCTTGATGTACCAGGCATATTTGGGCAACAGTTCCAAAGACGCACAAAAAAACGGATCGTTGTCGACCCGGATCGACAGGCATATTCCCATTCCGCTTCGGTCGGCAAGCGGTATCCCGTCCGTTCCAAATAGTTTTCGGGAAGCGTCATGCCGGGGCCGATTTTGTCCGCCGGCGGGTAGCACATCTCACTCTCCGGGACCTGTTCGCGCTCACTCAACCAGCGGCAGTACTTAACCGCATGGTACCACGCCATATAATTGGTGGGGCTGCGGAGTCCGTCATCGTAGACGTGATGCAGCGGGTCCTGTTGGTCGTACTGCTCGCGGGTGATCTCCGTGGTGCCGATCGCAAATGAGTGCTTGATCGTGACACGGTGTTGGGCTTCCCCCTTCCAGGTCGAGACATGAGACTCACTCGCAGGACTGCCCATTGCAAATTCGACCGGGCCGGCGATGAGGGTCATCGTATGCCCCAGGTGAGTGAGGTACCAACGGCGGCCGTTCTCGGTTTTCCCGGTCGAGAGCTTTTGGTCGCAGGCGTTGATCTCATCCTGTGCATTCCAATGTCGTAACAACCACGCCGCCGCGCCGTGCACGCTCGGGTCGACGTCATTTCGGTAAATGTCCACCATCATCGAGCGTCTCGAGGCGGAATCCTTTTGAGCAAACACGTCTTTCGGATAATGGCCCAGCGACAGGATCAGCGCGGCTTTGGCGGAAGCATCCGATTCGACGGTCAGCCGCTGCCAGAGAATTTCAGGATCGACGCCATAATGGGCCACTCGATCGATGATGAAACTTCGTGTCGTAGGATCGGGGGTATGCCGCAAGTGCGACCACGCCGCGTCTCTCTCTCCCAGCCGGATCAGGGCCAGGGCCGCGTTGGCGTGCCGCTTGGCGAGGGCTTCTCTCTCGGTGTCCGTAGCCTTGTCTGACGGATGCCCGGCGAGTTCGCCGTGAGCCAGCGCGATCGCCCGATCCCGATACGGGACCAACTTGTTGTACAAGACGACGAACTGAAACCGCTGACTGTCCGCCAGCAGATTGAAAAGCCCGTCCGGACGGTCGGCCAAATAGTCGGCCAACGTCTCTGTGGCGAACCGACGCGATAACGCGTCCTGATTCGTGTCCCGGAAGATGGAAGTCAAAGGCGCGATCAGTTGGCTTTTGGCGGGGCGGAGGGCCTCGCGCCAGGGAACGAGGGCCGAAGACTCGAGGGTGACCAAACGGCCGGCCACAAACGTGTTCAAATGGTTCCATCGCGGATCGTCGGGCGCGTAGGTGGCCAGCGCGCAGGCTGACTGAAACTGCAATTGCGGTTCGAGGCGCGGGTCCAAGGCCGCGCTCCACAACCACTCGAGCACCTCGTCCTTGTGCGTCGCCAAAGCGTCCCGAACGACGACAAACTCGCGTGGATTCACCCGCAACAGGCCGTCCCGTAAGTCGTCGATCTTGCTTGGATCCACGGGAAGAAGCGCGAGCGCCAGCCGCAATTTCTTGTCCGATTTCTCCGGGGCGGAAGCATCTTCCTGCCGCAGCAGCGGATCGGTCCAGCGGCGGATTTTGGCGATTTCATGCACGATTCCCGGCACTTCACTCATCTCGGCTTTGATGAGTTCATCGACGAGGTTCGCGGCGTATTCGGCCTCTCGCTTCTGCTCGATTTTTTGCGCCCGTTCATTCGCGGCCCGCTCGGCCGCGGCGGCGGCCTCCGCCTTGACCTTTTGGGCCTCGGCGTCAAGCTCCGCCAGTCGCTCGCCTTCGGCCCGAATGGCCTCGGCCTTTTGGGCCTGCAAAGTGCGGATGTAACCCCAGGCCGTCCCGGCGATCCCGAACACCAGCGCCAGCACGATCAGCGACACGGCAATGACCAGTCCGCGGTTGCGGCGCACGAACTTTCGCAGCCGATAGCCCGCGGACGGCGGCCGGGCCTCCACAACTTCGTCGACCAGATGCCGCTCGAGGTCGCGAGCCAGACCGCTGGCCGTCTCGTAGCGGCGGGACCGCTCCTTCTCGAGCGATTTCATCACGATCCAATCCAAGTCGCCCCGCACGAGCCGCGTGAGCTGCGCGGGCTCGAGGCTGCGCTGCGCGGCCACCGCGGGCAAACAGGCCGAGCCGCTCAGCCGCGTGCTCGGCTTCTTCGGCTCCTCATCCTTGATGAGCTGCACCATCTCGTGCCACGCGGCCTCCTTGAACCGCTGCCGATCGAGCGGCGTCGTGCCGGTCAACAGCTCGTACAGGATGACGCCGAGCGAATAGATATCGCTGCGCGTGTCGACGTCCAGGTTATTGAACTCGGCCTGCTCGGGGCTCATGTAGAGCGGCGTGCCGACCATGAATCCATGCGCCGTGTAGACCGTCTTGTCGGTCAGCGGCTGGTGCATTGCCTTGGCGAGTCCGAAGTCGATGACCTTCGGGATCGGCTGGCCGTCGTAGAGGCAAACGAGAATGTTCGACGGCTTCAAGTCGCGGTGAATGATCCCCTTTTGATGGGCGTGTTGCACGGCCTGACAGACCTGCACGAACAACCGCAGCCGCCCCTCGACGGTGACACGGGCGTCGTCGCAATAATCGGTGATGGGGACGCCCTTGACGTACTCCATCACGAAAAACGGGCAACCCTGCTCGGTGACTCCCCCATCGAGCACTTTGGCGATGTTCGGATGGTCCATCAGAGCCAAAGCCTGCCGCTCGACCTCAAACCGCGAGAGCACGATCCGGCTGTCCATGCCCGGCTTGATGAGCTTGATCGCCACGCGGCGCCTTACGGGCTGCATCTGCTCGGCGACCCACACCGTCCCCATGCCGCCTTCGCCGATCTCCTCGACGAGTTTGTAGCGTCCGGCGATGATCCGGCTTGCCGACGTTGAGGCGTCGTTGACCGTCCCCTCCCGTTCGCCCGCAAAATCCACGGTCCCGACGCTGGGCAGATCGCCCGAGCGATCATGCGCGTGCAAGAGCGCCTCGACGCGTCGACGGAGATCGGAATCGCCCGCGCACTGCGCTCACGATCTCGGCCCGCTTCGACGGGTCGTTGGATTCGACGGCGGCCAGAAACACGGCTTCGAGCCGACTTGGATTGACGGGCACGAAAGCCCCCTCCTGCGCGATGCCTACTTCCATGCGTCGTTCGCGGAACGACCTGCCGAAACCTCAACGTTTTTTCATGTTCACGCGGCAACGCTCCATCAGATTTGAGTGCGCTCCAGATCATCCCGCAGCCACGCTTTGGCGAAGGCCCACTTTTGGCGAACACGGTAAACGGTCACTCCGAGGGATACGGCCACGATATCGTGGCTCACACCGCAAAAATGATGCATTTCGACAATCTGCGCGGCCAGGCGATCCTCGGCCGCAAGCCGCGTGAGGGCTTCGTCCAAAGCCAGCACTCGATCTTCGTGGTCGTCTTCTTTGGCGACGTCGTTGTCGGCCACCCGGTGCCGATCGCCGCCATGTTTCAGCCTCTTTTTGCGGCGGGCGTTCTCGACCAGGATGCGACGCATGGCCTCGGCCGCCGCCGCGAAGAAGTGCCCGCGTCCGTCCCACTGCGCAGACCGGGGAACCTTCACAAGCCTCACATAGGCTTCATGGACCAAGGCCGTTGCGTCGAGGGTCTGCCCCGGCCGCTCCTGCGCGATCCGCAGGGCTGCCAGCTTGCGCAGTTCGTCATACACCGCCGGCATCAATTTCTCGGACGCCAAGCGATCGCCCCCCTCGATTGCCGAGAGAATCGCAGTGATATCGCCCATGCCAACCCCAACAGGAGTCTTCGCAATAACCGATTGAGCATAGTCACGCGCTGGTGGCCAAATCTACTCCTTCTGCAAGGCCGCCGTTGTGACGAGCGGGAAAATCAAGCGGCGTATCGGGGAATGCGTTGCGAAGTGCGTTGGAGATCGCTGCCGCGGGCGACGCGGAATTCGCGGTGCCCGCAAAGATCTCGATCCAAAGCCCCGGCCGGGGCCGGAATCAATTCGTTAACAGCCCGGCCGCCCCCGCCATCGTGCATAACCCGCCAGGCCAATGCCGCCGAGTCCCAGCAGCAGCATCGAGGCCGGCTCGGGCGCTGGCCCTACCTGCCCGACATTAAGGATGGCCGTGCCTTGGCCTGTCAGGTTGTCGAGGACTGTGTTGTCACCGCCCACGTTATCGTGTCCACTGCGGTCGACGCTCGCCGTCAGGGTCGCGATGCCAGGTGACATCCCCGTGAACTGGAATACGCCGACCTCAATTTGGTAAACGGGCCCGCTGCCGCCGGCGACAATGGCCGGACCCAGGCCGGTGTTTTCGAACAGATTTCCCTCACCGACCGTCACGCTCCTGGTGAAGGAGCCGAATGCCGGGTTCGGGGTGACGTCGGTGGTTACCGTCATCATGGCGTACTGACTCGCAGCGACCACCGTGCCGACACTCAACAGACCTTGCGAGGCCAGGTAGCCATCGGGCAGGCTGGTGGGCGGGCCCGTGTCGCTCTCTTGAAGGAAGACCGTGACATCGACCGTGCCGAAGACCGCTACGTTGTAGCTCGGCTGGTCGAATGCATACGAGAAATCGGCCCCGCCTGAGCCCGATCCGAGACCAGGAGTCCCAGCAACATCCCCGTCCAGAGCAGCCAGCGGTTCATGATGTTCTCTCCGCTACCATCGTAAAGCCGATCTTTCCCAGAGCGACGCTTTCTGGGCCACGTATCGATGTCACAGTATCGATGCCACAGTATCGATGCCACAGTATCGATGCCACAGTATCGATTGTTGAAGCCGATCGTACGCCCGCGAGGGGCTGGCGGCAACGATTTTCTCACTGGGAAGCTCTTGGCGAGAATTCCTGCGGACGTCCCGAGTCGTCGCCGTGGCGTGCAAGCGATCACGCGGCGTGTCGGGGAACGCACTGCTTTGGCCGGTCGGAGTCTGGGGCTGCTGCACTGGGACTGAAATGTTCGGGTCTGGAGCTTCAGACCACGTCTTTTCCGTCGGGGCAGCGTTCGGCCGCCGCGTTGAAGAGCGGACAATCCGCACTGGCGTTCTGACATAGCAATTCACCTTCGCCAGAGAGTTGCTCAGTAGAGTTGCGCAATCAGCTTGAACGGATAATCGGGCTCCTGATAGCCGTCGGCCTTTTGGCGCTTGGGGAGTTTCACTTTTTCCTGAGGCAACTTTTCGTACGGGACGCGCTTGAGAATGTGACGGATGACGTTGAGGCGGGCCTTTTTCTTGTCGTCGGATGGCACGACAAACCAGGGTGCCCAGGCGGTGTCTGTGGCGGCGAACATCTCGTCGCGGGCGCGGGAATAGTCATACCAGCGACCGTAGGATTTGAGGTCCATCGCTGAGAGTTTCCACGTTTTGCGGCCGTCATCGATCCGGGATTCGAGCCGACGCGTCTGTTCCTCGGGACTGACTTCCAGCCAGTACTTAATCAGGATCACGCCGGACTCGACGATCGATTTTTCGACAAGTGGCGTTCCCTCGAGGAAGCGTTTTGCCTCTTCGTCGCTGCAAAAACCCATCACTCGTTCGACCCCGGCGCGGTTGTACCAGCTCCGATCGAAGATCACGATTTCGCCTGCCGCGGGGAGATAAGGGACATAGCGCTGAAGGTACATTTGGGTCTTTTCGCGTTCGGTCGGAGCCGGGAGCGCGACGATGCGAAACACGCGTGGACTGACACGTTCGGTAATCGCTTTGATCGCGCCTCCCTTACCGGCCCCGTCCCTTCCCTCGAAGACGATGCAGACTTTGAGCCCCGTGTGGCGCACCCACTCCTGCAGGACCACTAGCTCGGAGTGGAGCTTTTTGAGTTCGTGCCGGTACGGCTTTTCCTTCATTTGTATGAGCGTCGCGGCCTCGCCGTTCTTGTTCGCCATGTTGATTCCCCGGTTGCGGGCTCGTCCGCATGAAGTGCGGACGCCCGTAGTTTCAATTGTCCCCTCGCGGGCCGACACCGCTTGTGCTGCGAGCACTCGAGGTGACGGACGATCGGATCGACTGACGAAATGGGCCTGAATTGAGAAGTCGAGTCGCGGAGCGTAGCAGCCGTGTCGTCGGCGCTCGCACGACCCTGTCGAGAATTTGCCGACAGCGTCTTGCCACTGCAGAGGCATTGGCGTTTCCTTAATACCCGAAGCGCGCCCGCAAATCAAAACTTTTCGCCGGACCGCTCGAAATGAATCGACGGGCGACCATTTGCGATTGTCTGTTGTCGTGTCTCGGGACGGCGGCTCTTTCGGGTTGAGAAGTCGTTCCCAAGCGGCGCGCCAGTGGTGCGATTTCGATCGAGTTCGTCGTCGCTCCGTGTGTAGGAATTTTTCTTACAGCTGATTGCATTTGCTGTGGCAGAGATGTACATAGCTTAATGTTCCCGGAGGTCACGCCCGGATCGTTTGCACCTCTCTTGGGCCTGTGACTCACTTTTGTCCCGCACTTCCCACAGAGATGCGCTCCGATCGCTGGCTCGTGCGCCTTTCAGTTCACTTGTCGCGATTGGGCTCGAAATGAACCGATTTCTGCGTTGCTCGGCAGCGTCGCTGTTGCTGCCAATCCCCTTTGCAATTTGCGGCTGTGAGTTGTCGCAGGCCGAGTCGACTACGGGACCGCCGCCGACCGTGGTCATAGTGAGTTCCCCCGTCGAGGAATCGGTCACCGATTACGTCGACTACACGGGGCGGACCGATTCGGCCGAGACCGTCGATATTCGTTCGCGCGTGACTGGGTTTCTCGACAAGATTCTGTTCAAGGATGGCGCCGAGGTCGAGAAGGGCGCACCGTTGTATCGGATCGACGACCGCGAGTTTCAGGCCGATCTGACCGCAGCCATGGGGGAGTTGGCCAAGGCGCAGGCCGAGCAGGGGCGGACGACGGCCGAATTCACGCGGGTCGAGGGGCTGAGGAGAAAAGATGCCGTCACGGCGTCGCAGTACGATCAGGCGAAGTCGGCCAAGCTCGAGGCAGATGCGGCCGTGCAGTCGGCAACCGCCAAACAGGACCGGGCGCAGCTCAACGTTACGTTCTCCAAGATCGACGCCCCGATCGCGGGCAAGATCAGCCGCAGCCGCATCACTGTCGGCAACCTGGTCGACGCGAATTCGACCGTTTTGACGACGATCGTCTCCGTCGATCCGATGTACGTTTATTTCGACGTCGAAGAGCGGACCCTGCTCGCATTGGCTCGCGAGACGCGCGAAGGCAGGCTTGAAGCGAGAAAGGACACGACGATCCCCGTGTCTCTGGGGCTCACCGGCGAGAAGGGATACCCGCACGCCGGCACGATCGACTTCCTGGAGAATCGCGTGAATCCCGAGACGGGAACGATCCGCGTGCGGGGCGTTTTCAGCAATCCTAAGCCGGAACGAGGCGAGCGAGTGATCGAAGCCGGCCTCTTCGCCCGCATTCGCGTGCCGATCAGCAAGCCGAAGCAGGCCCTCCTCATCAACGAACGTGCCATCGGGACCGATCAGGGGCAGAAGTTCGTGTACGTGGTCGACGCCAAGAATGAAGTTGCTTTTCGGCCAATTCAACTCGGGGCGATGCATGACGGGCTGCGGGTCGTCACGGAGGGCTTGAACGCCGGCGACAAAGTCATCATCGACGGTTTGCAGCGCGTGCGGCCGGGTTCCGTCGTGTCACCCAAGCCGGGCGATATGCGCAGTCGCCCCGGCGAGGCCGCCGCCGCCGCGGGAAAAGAGACGCCAGAGAAAGCGGATAAGCCGGCGGAGTCGAAACCGGCCGGCCAGCACGGCGAGTAGCAGCACCAGGGACGAAGCGACATGGCAAGGTTCTTCATCGATCGGCCCGTGCTCGGCGTGGTGATTTCCGCCGTGATTCTCTTGGCTGGGCTGGCGGCGATGAAAATTCTGCCCATCGCGCAGTACCCGGAAATTACACCCCCGACGGTGCAGGTGTCGTGCGCCTATCCGGGGGCCAGCGCGAAAGTCGTCCGCGACACAGTGGCGGCGCCGATCGAACAGGAGGTCAACGGCGTCGAACGCATGCTGTATATGTCGTCGCAGAGCACGAACGACGGCGGCTACAACCTGACGGTGACCTTCGAGCTGGGCACGAACCTCGACATGGCGCAGGTGCTCGTGCAGAACCGCGTCAACCTGGCGATGCCCCGACTGCCCGACGCGGTGAAGGCGACCGGCGTCTCAACCAAGAAGAAGTCGCCCAGTATTCTGCTCGTGGTGAATTTCACGTCGGACGAGAATCCGGAGACGCACAAGCCGCTCTTCGATCAGCTCTATTTGAGCAATTTCGCCACGATTCAAATTCGCGACGATCTCGCGCGGCTCAAAGGCGTGGGCGACGTGGCGTACATGGGCCAGCAAGACTACAGCATGCGGATCTGGCTCGATCCCGAGAAGCTGGCGGCGAACAACCTCACGTCCAGCGACGTCGTCAACGTGCTCAAGGAGCAAAACGTCCAGGTCGCGGCCGGGCAAATCGGGCAGCAGCCGGTCCCGACCGGACAGGACTTTCAATACACGCTGACCACGTTGGGGCGGCTCGTCGATCCCGAGCAGTTTGAACAAATCGTGGTGAAGACGGGCAAGTCGGGGCAGGTGGTCCGCCTCAAGGATGTTTCGCGGAGCGAACTGGGGGCCAAGAACCAGGACACGCGGTGCACGCTCGACGGCAAGCCTTCGATCGGCCTGGTGATTTATCAGTTGCCGGGGTCGAACGCGCTCGAAACCGCCGAGAGCATCCGGGCGAAGATGAAAGAACTGGCCGCGGCGCGGTTTCCCAAGGGTCTGAACTACAGCATCGTGTATGACACGACTCCGTTCATCAAAGAATCGGTCGCCGAAGTCTTTCACGCGCTCCGCGATGCGGTGATCCTCGTCGCCATCGTCGTCTTGCTGTTTCTGCAGGACTGGAAGGCGATGATTTTGCCGATGATCGACGTGCCCGTGTCGCTCGTCGGCACGTTCGCCGTCATGTACCTCATGGGTTTTACGCTCAATAACCTGACGCTGTTCGGGTTGGTGTTGGCGATCGGGATTGTGGTCGACGACGCAATCGTCGTCTTGGAGGCCGTCGAGACAAAACTCGCCCAGGGCCTCGATGCGCGCACCGCCACGATTAACGCCATGGGCGAGATCACCGGCGCGATCATCGCCATCACGCTCGTTTTGTGCTCGGTCTTCCTGCCCAGTGCGCTCATCGGCGGGATCAGCGGCCAGTTTTATCGGCAGTTCGCTCTGACGATCGCCGCTTCGATGATCATCTCGGCGATCAATGCCATGACGATGACGCCGTCGCGGGCCGTCTTGATCTTCAAGGACGTCAAACACGGCGGACACGGACACGAAGATACGCGCGAGGCGCTGCCTTGGTGGGGATACGCCGCCCTGTTGGGCTGGCTCGGAGCGAGTCTCTTGGAAAGATATCTGCTCGCACCCATGGGCTGGAGCACTTCGGCGGAGGCGCAGCCGGCTTGGAAGGCCTGGCTCATCTGGTTGCCGCTCTTGGTTCCGGGCGCGATCGTCGGCTCTCTGGTTTTCCGGACCGCCAACCGCGTGCTGTCGCGATTCTTTAAATGGTTCAATCGCGGTTTCGATTTCGTGGCGGGGATGTACGGCAAAGCCGTCGGCGCGTCGCTGCGGCTCTCCGCGATCGTGCTCTTGATTTACGGCGGATTGATCGGGCTGACCTATTTCGGCATGACGCACATTCCGACGGGTTTCATTCCGTCGCAGGACAAGGGCTATCTGATCGTCGACGTGCAGTTGCCCGACTCGGCGTCGCTCGAGCGAACGGTCGCCGCTCTCAAGCGCATCGAGACGCGGGCGCTCGCCACGAAAGGTGTGACCCACACGATCGGCATTCCCGGGCAGTCGTTCGTGTTGAACGCCGTCGGGTCCAATTTGGCGTCGATGTTCATCATCCTCGACGAGTTCGAGCATCGGCACGGCCACGAATTGGGCGCCCCGGAGATCGCGCAAACGCTGCAGAAGCAGCTTTACGCGGACATCCTCGAGGCGCAGGTTGCGGTATTCGGCGCCCCGGCTGTCGACGGCCTGGGAAATGCCGGAGGGTTCAAGCTGATGATCGAGGATTTGGGCGACCTGCCGCTCGACTTCCTGCAGGGGCAGTCGGAGAACCTGGCTGCTAAGGGGAGCGCACGTCCGGGAATTGCCGGTCTCTTCAGCAGCTTTCGCGCAAACGCTCCGCAACTTTATATCGATATCGACCGGACCAAGTGCAAGACGCTGCATGTTTCGCTCAACGACGTCTTCAATACGCTCCAGGTGTACTTGGGCGGATATTACGCCAACGATTTCAACCGCTTCGGTCGCACCTGGCAGGTCAACCTGCAGGCCGATGCGGCCTTTCGCCTGAAGGCGGAGGACGTGCGACAGCTCAAGGTGCGGAACGCCGCCGGCGACATGCTTCCGCTGGGCACGGTCGCCACGATCGAAGACGTCGGCGGGCCGACGATGATCACGCGCTACAACATGCACACCGCGGCCGCCCTCAACGGAGCGGCCCGGCCGGGAGTCAGCTCGGGCACGGTGATTTCGGAAATCGGCGGATTGGCGAAAGCCGAACTGCCCAAGAGCATGACCTACGAATGGACGGAGCTGACCTATTTGCAGCTGTTGGAAGGGAACGCGGCCTATATCGCGTTCGCCGGCGCCGTGGTGCTGGTCTATCTGGTGCTCGCCGCCCAGTACGAGGACTACACTCTGCCGCTGGCGATCATCCTCGTCGTACCAATGTGCCTTCTGGCGTCGCTGGCCGGCGTGGCGATCATCAAGTCCGACATCAACATCTTCGTGCAGGTCGGCTTTATCGTGCTCGTGGGCCTGGCGACCAAGAACGCGATCTTGATTGTCGTGTTCGCCAAGGCCAGCCAGGACGCCGGCAAATCGCGGTTCGAAGCGACCGTCGAGGCGTGCCGCAGCCGATTGCGTCCCATCATCATGACGTCGTTCGCCTTCATCTTGGGCGTCGTTCCGCTGATGATCGCTCACGGGGCCGGCGCCGAAATGCGACGTGCCCTCGGCACGGCGGTCTTTGCCGGAATGCTGGGTGTGACCTTATTCGGAATCTTTCTCACTCCCGTTTTTTACTACGTGATCCGCTGGTACATCGAGCGGACGACACCACCGCGAAGCCAAGATCGCGGGACGTCGACGGAGGGAGACAACGTCTAGCGCGATGCCCTCTTTTCACGCGAGAGATTCAAGACAAGAAGCCACTCCCTGATGCCCAGAATCGTGCGGGAAATCGCGGGAGCACCGCGATCGGTCCCTCGCCGTTGGGGGCAATTCGGAGTGCGGAAAAGTCTGCCTTGGATTAGGGGCTAGAGGCTAGGGACTTGAGGCTGGGAGATGCGGACTGAATGCAAAAGCGTGCGGTCGCAGCCCCGCGAAGCGAGAGCTTCGCGTGAAAACTCCGACCCCTAGCCTCTGACCTCAAGCCTCTCGCCTCTAACAATCCGTCCGGGGCGGACCGGCCGCAAGCCTCCGTGAAATTCCTGCGGACGCCCCGAGTCGTCGGCGTGACGTGCAAGTGATCACGCGGCGTGTCGGAGAACGCACTGCTTTGGCCGGACGGCGGTTGGAGCTGCCGCACTGGGTCTGAAATGTGGGGGTCTGGGGGCTTCAGACCGGGTCGTTTCAGACTGGGCGGCAATCGGCCGTCGCGTTGGCGAGCTGTTTTGCGACGGGCGATTTTGCACTGGCCGGAGCCGGCGAGCGGCGGGAATGTTTGATTTTGGTTTCCGCTCGCGCGTTGTCTCTAGCTTGAGTATACTGGAAATGCGGGAGCACTTCCAGTGGAATATTTTCACGCGACGCAACTATAGCTGGATGCATGGCTTAGAACTTATGGGAAGATACGACGATCGTCGTATTGCGAGCTGCCAGCTTGCCATGTCACGGGACCGCTCTTCGAGTTCGCAAATGGCAAGCGCGAGGGGCGAGGGGAGGAAGATCAAGACGGGGGGGCTTCGGGTTCGCCATGGGGGTGTAGGACTTTTTTGGCGTCGACCCAAAAAAAGTCCGGTTCTCGGCGGAGGGCAAGAGTCGCGGAAGCACCGTCAGGGCCGCGTCCGCGATACACAAGTCGAACTGCGAGCGGAGCTTGGAGAAATTGCTTTGGCCGGACAGGAAGGCGGCCACGAGTTGTCCGCGGAGTTTTTTGGGGCGCGCCCAAAAAACTCGCCCCTTTTTCAGCGCCCAAAAAAACCAAAAAAGTCGGCGGGTGGGGGATGAGGGGCGCGGGGCGGGGGCAATCGAGATCAGCTTCTTGCCATGGTCCGTCAAACGGCATTGCACTGGCGAGCCAAGGCCCCTCGCCAGTGGCACACCGATGGCGACCGGGCCGCCCGGTGTCGGCGGAAAAAAGTCGCCGAGTCCGACTTCCGCGCCCCCCACCCCCCGCCCCGCGTCCCCCATCCCCCGCCCGGTCAGGGGTTTCGACTGGACGCGATTCGAGGGGGTAGTCAAAATAGGGGACTCGAAGATTGGGACTGGCCGTAATGGGTCTTTGCCAATCCCCGGTTACTCGGACCGGCAGTTTGCCGTCGCAGTCCGCCGCCAAGCGCAACAGGTTTCATGGTCGAAACCTGGGCGTGAAATTGGGCATGACGGTAATGGATTGAACGCCGAGCGAGGACAACTTCCATTTTGACGAGCCGGCAGGCCGTTGTTGAACGTCTCGCGCACTCGATCCCGCTGATTGCCCCGTCGATGCTTAAATGCGACTTCGGCAATCTGCATCGGGAGGTCGAGTTATTGGAGGCGGCCAATGTGCCGATGCTGCACCTGGACGTGATGGACGGGCATTTCGTCCCGAATCTCAGCTATGGTCCCATGGTGATCGAGCGGCTGCGGGAATTGACCGATTTGCCGTTCGAGGCTCATTTGATGATTTCCGATCCGGCGCGGTATGCCGACGACTTCATCAAAGCCGGCTGCAACCTGCTCACTTTTCATCTGGAGGCCGTGCCCGAGCCCCGGCCGTTGATCGAAAAAATTCACGCCAAAGGGGTGGCTGCCGGTCTGGCGATCAATCCGAAGACGCCGGTTGAAAAGTTCCAGCCCTTCCTGGATGTGGCGGATTTGTTCTCGGTGATGAGTGTCGAGCCCGGCTTCGGCGGGCAGAAATTCATTCCGTCGGCGCTGGATAAACTCCGCTGGCTCAGATCGCGTGTGCCTGTAACCACGCTGCTTTCTGTGGACGGCGGGATTGAACAGGAGACGGTCGCCGAGACGGCGGCGGCCGGAGCCACGGTTTTTGTTGTTGGAAGTGCCATTTTTGACAAAAAAAGTCCCGATGGGGGCGATTATGGCCAGGCCATCCAGGAATTGACCGAGCAGGCGCGCTCCCATCGCGTGCCGCTCTGACCTCACAGTAAAGAAACGTATGCCAGACGTGGTCTTGATCCGCCCTGGTTGCACCGATTTCGACGAGCAAAATCGCATCCAGGGCTCGCTCGACCTGCCCTTGAGCCGCCGCGGTCACGAGCAAGTCGACCTGGTGGTGCAGCAGCTTGAAGGGGTGCGGCTCGACGTTGTCTATTCGGCCCCCTGCGAGCCGGCACGCTCGACGGCGCTTGCCATTTGCCACGAGTGCGGAGCCACATTTAAGGAATCGACCGATTTTTGCAATTTGAATCACGGCCTCTGGCAGGGGCTGCAACTCGAGGATGTGCGGCGGAAATATCCCAAGGTCTTCAAACAGTGGCAGGAGTCGCCGGAAACCGTCTGCCTTCCCGAGGGGGAAACTCTCAGCGAGGCAGTCGAGCGGATTGAACGCGGACTGCGGAAGTGCTTGAAGCGCAAACGCAACGTCGGTATCGTCGCGTCCGAGCCGCTGGCCACGCTGATCGGCTGCGTGCTGCGCGGGTGCCGTCCCGAATTACCCGACGCGGCCGTTTGTCGCGAGCCCGAGCGGCGGATTGAGTTTTTGCACCTGTCCGACGATAACCGAAACAGGTCGGTGATCGCCTCCGCATCGGCAATCGGGCAAGACGGCGGTAATGGCTCCGACGCCAAGAGTCCGGCCGTCGGCGAAAAAACTCCGATGACCAACGGTCGAAAGCCGGGCAAACACGACGCGACGGTCGGCACGAATGGACAACCGGGTGAGAACGGCAATGGGGGCCCGGTGAATGGAGGAGCAGTGAACGGGGTGAAACCGCAAGCACAAGCGGCGGCAAGTTCCGACTCTGCCGAAATGCCCACGTTGACTTCACGGAGACCGGCTCAATGAGCTCCGTCGAAAAATCCGAGATCGAATCCGACACTCCGCCACCAAGGCGCAAACGCGGCGTTCCCGAAGGCCTGTGGATCGGATGCGACGGCTGCAAACAGACGCTCTACCGTCAACGCGTCGAGGAAAATCAGGAAACGTGCCCGGAACCCGATTGCGGCCATCACTTCTATATCTCGGCCCGCAAGCGGATTCAGTTCCTGCTTGACAAGGACAGCTTTGAGGAGTGGTTCGATAACCTGTCGCCGTTGGATCCGCTTGGTTTCGCCGACAAGCGGGCCTATGCCGACCGATTGAAGGACGAACAGGCCCGGACCGGAATGCGGGAAGCCTGCATCGTCGGTCGCGGGTATCTTCGCGGCCGCCCATTGGTGTTTGGGATCACCGATTCGGCGTTCATCATGGGCAGCATGGGCTCGGTTGTGGGCGAAAAACTCACGCGAGCCGTCGAAGCAGCGACGGAAAAGCACCTGCCTTTGGTCGTGGTCAGTGCCTCGGGCGGGGGGGCCCGAATGCACGAGGGGATCCTGTCGCTGATGCAGATGGGCAAGGTCTCGGCGGCCCTGGCCCGCTATCATCAGGCCGGTGGACTCTTTATTTCTGTCCTCACGAACCCGACAATGGGGGGAGTGGCCGCGAGCTTTGCGTCTTTGGGAGATATTGTGCTGGCGGAGCCGAAAGCGTTGATCGGTTTTGCCGGGCCGCGGGTCGTGGCGTCCACCGTGAAAATCTCGTTGCCGAAGGGTTTCCAGACGAGCGAATTTCTGCTGGAGCACGGCTTTATCGATCGGATCGTGAAGCGAAAAGAGATGGGCGTCGAAATCGCCCGCCTGATCGACTACTGCGCGATGTGAGCGGACATGAAGTTTTTCAGGTCCTTTTTCCGCCGTCGGGACACCTCGACAAAGACCGATATTTCGCAGCGGTTCGATCTGATCAGCCGGCTCGGCACCGGCAGCATGTCGAAGGTCTGGCGGGCGCTCGACCGAAATCAGGGTAAAGTGGTCGCGCTCAAGATACTCGATATGGAGAAAACGCTTAAATTCGAGTCTCGGTTCGCCGATCGAGTGAAACCGACCGAGGGCGAAGTCGCCTGCCAGTTGCATCACCCACATATCGTCCACACGCTGGAACACGGTCGCACGATTAACAACGAGCAATTTCTCGTTATGGAATTGATCGACGGCATCAGCCTGGCCTACCTCGTCGATACGCAAAACGAGGCCATGCAAACGCATCGCCTGCGGTTCATGATCGAATTGGGCGAGGCGATCGAATACCTGCACAAGGAGAACTGGATCCACCGGGATATCTGTCCGCGAAATGTGCTCATCGACAAAGAGCAGTCACTTCGTCTGATTGACTTTGGGCTCGTCGTTCCGAATACGGCCGCTTTCCAGGAGCCCGGCAATCGCACCGGAACGGCCAACTACATGGCCCCCGAGCTGATCAAACGGCAGCGGACCGATCAGCGGATCGACGTCTTCTCCTATTCCGTGACTTGCTACGAAATGTATTGTCGCGCCTTGCCCTGGCCGTCGGTTACGGGCGCCAGCCTCGAAATGGTGCTCAAACGCATCAACCAGAAGCCGCAGGAGATCCAGGAGATCGTTCAGCTCGACGCGCAGATCGGTTGCGCGATCATGAAGGGACTCGATCTCGATCCGTGCGTGCGCTGGCAAACGATGACCGAGATGCTCACGGAGCTTCGTGAAGCCCATGTGAGGCTCTCGCCGCTGGCCCGCAAGGAGGCGGTCGACAAGAAGATGGGCCGCGTCACGGTCAAGAAAAAACGCCGCGACGACCTGTGGCAATTCAAGACTCAGTGAATTGCCCCGAGCAATGGCGAGTCCCAATCCAGCCAGCCGCGGGCCGGCCAGCAGCGATCGCCTCCGCGACCTGAATGAACGTCAGCGGGAGGCCGTGCTCACGGTTTCGGGACCGCTACTCGTCTTGGCGGGGGCCGGCACCGGCAAGACCCGCGTGATTACCTACCGCATGGCAGAGCTCATCCGCCGCGGCACGCCGCCGGAGCGGATTTTGTCGGTCACTTTCACAAATAAAGCCGCTCGCGAGATGCAGCAGCGGACCGCCGCTCTGCTGGGACGGCGCGGACCCCAGAAGCCGCTCGTGGCAACGTTTCACTCGCTGTGCGTTCGCATTCTGCGGCAAGAGGCCCCCGCTCTTGGATATCCGCCGAAGTTCTCGATTTACGACCGCGGCGATCAGGAATCGGCCGCCCGTACCGCGCTGTGCGCCATGCGCGTGACCGACAAAGCACTTTCCCCCGGCGATCTCGTGAACCGCATCAGCCGCTGGAAAACGGAGGGAATTCTGCCCGAGGGCGCGAGCGATCGCGTCGAAAACGATCAGGATTCCCTCTCCGCGATGGCCTACCGCAAGTACCAGCAGGGACTTAAGAGCCGCGGCGCGGTTGATTTCGACGACCTGCTGCTTTTGACGCACCGGCTGTTCCGCGATTTCCCGGAAGTCCTTGCCAGGCATCAGTCCCGGTTTGACCATGTGCAGATCGACGAATACCAGGACACCAACGGCATCCAGTTCGCCCTCGTCGAATCGCTCGTCCGTCGACACCGTTCGTTGTGCGTCGTCGGCGACGATGACCAGTCGATCTACGGCTGGCGGGGCGCGGAAGTCCGCCACATTCTCGAATTCGAGCGAATTTTCCCAGGGGCGAAAGTTGTCCGGCTCGAGGAAAACTACCGCTCGAATCCGGCTGTGCTGGAAGTTGCCAACCGCCTCGTCGCGCACAACCCCGGTCGACACGAAAAACAGCTCAAAGCCTGCCGGCCCGTCAACGGCGAGGTCCGCTTCCTCGCTTTTGAGGATGAGCAGACCGAAGCCACCTTGGTCGTTCAGGAAATCGCCGAGCTGATTGAGCGTGGAATCGCACCCGGCGACGTCGCCATTCTGTTCCGCACCAACGAGCAGCCGCGGCTCTTCGAGGGCGAACTCAGGCGGAAGCGGGTGCGGTACATCCTCATCGGCGGCCAATCGTTCTACGACCGCCGTGAAATCCGCGACATGCTGGCCTATCTTAAAGTCGTCGCCCGACCGTCCGACGAAACGTCGCTCTTGCGGATCATCAACACGCCCCCTCGCGGCATCGGCGACTCCACTATTGAAAAACTGACGACACGGGCGGTGAAAGCCGGCCAAAGTCTGTGGGACGCGGTCCCCGGAGCTCAGGCAGCCGGCGAAATTCCCAATCGCGCTCAGGCCGGCCTTGAGGAATTGCAAAACCTGTTGGCCCGCCTCCGCCGCGAATTTGAAGAGGGCTTATCACCCCTTCCCGAGTTGTTCGATCACATGCTGGAAGCTGTCAACTACAAGTCGGAAATCGAACGCCTGCATGATGAACCGGAACAACAGCTTGCCCGCATGGGCGCCCTCGAGCAACTTCGCGAATCGATCAAGACTTACGCTGACCGCGCGGAAAGTCCCTCGCTTGCCGGCTTTCTCGACGACTCAGCCCTGCTCGGTCGCGACGAGGAACCCGATGCGGAGGAGACAGCGGCTGCCAACGCCGTCAAACTCATGACGCTGCATAGTGCGAAGGGGCTTGAGTTTCCGCGGGTCTATCTCGTCGGGCTTGAAGAGGGGCTCTTGCCGCACAAGCGGTCGCTGGAGGACGGGGACAACACGATCGCGGAAGAGCGGCGACTCGCCTACGTCGGGGTGACGCGGGCCATGACCGACCTCACCGTCAGCTGGGCCGCGTCCCGCATGAAATGGGGCAAGCGCCGGCCCTCGCTCGTCTCGCGCTTCGTGCGGGAAATGCAGCAACCCTGCGGCGACGAAGACGCGTAAAATCCGCGCCGATTAAAGGCGAAATTTTTCCAAGAATTGAGCTTCGTGCGGTCTCTCTACGGCGGTAAAATACAGATAGAAATGGCCGTGTGATATCAGGTTGCGACAAGCGGTCTCGAGAAGGGCCACGCCAAGTTTGGCCGCACCTGGCCCGCGTGTGACCAAATTCTCCCAGACTTGGTTTATCTGTCGCCAAGTTCGCTCAAACTTGGTGAATCCGACGCCAAGTTTCGCGGACCAGCTCAATCTCGAGGCGCCGATTGCACTTGCGCGAACGACTCGGCGTTCGTGTCCCGCGATCACTGAATCGACCGCCTCACCAGGTCCTCCAACTTTCGATCGAGCATTCGGGCGACCTCCGTGGCTTGTGCGTTGCCGAATTGGCCGAACAGAGTCGACGGCTTGTCGTATTCGACGCACGTCTTACCGCTCCCATCTTCATAGATCAGCACGCGCAGCGGGGCATACAGGCTGTCGCGGATTTCGTGCTGGGTCATCTCCAGCGCGAAAAGCGGATTTCCGACGACGTACTGGATCGCCCGCCTGTGCTGACCAGCCAATCTCAGCAAGGCACCATGATTATACGACCTAAAGAGCATGAAGCTGCTCGAACCTTCGGCCGCTTTGAGTTTCGCCCGGAGTTTCTCTGCGTCGATCCCCGTGGCCAGCGCCTTGTCGGACTCCGGTTCGACGAGAATAAACGGGGACGGGAATCAAATCGGAGTCGCCGCAGCGACCATCCGTCGGGTTGTTTGTTTCTCTTCTGTGACGGCCCGTTTGTGCTTGGCCGCGGCAAGCCGTACTTCGCCGGCGCCAGGCCGCCCCTCCGACTGATCGCGGCCGCTCCCGTCGGCGAGGATGCCGTTAGGCTGACGTACGTCCCTACTTGATAACGCTCTCCCGTCAATTCGTGATCAGACCCGCCTCTGTTTCGATGCCGCTCTTTTCTCGATGAGACCTCGCCCGGATTCGGATTTCCTCTGAAAAAGGTACGGGCATCCTGTTGACCATCAGATAATTGTATATACAATCAAGTGGGGGCGGGGGGGATGAGGTGGGAGCCGAGCAGATGCAAGCGATGATTGACAAGGTCGCGAGTGAGTGCGTTGGCCTTCGGCTACGCATGCTGAATCGCGTCATCACCAACATCTACGACGACGCGCTGCGGTCGCTCGACTTGAAGGTGAGCCAGATGAACATTCTCGTCGCCGTCGCCAAGATGGGTACGGCTCGGCCCATTGAAGTTTGCGCACATCTGCTTCTCGACGTTTCGACGCTCAGCCGCAACGTCGAACGAATGAAGGCGCACGGCTGGCTGGAAGTGGTGCCCGACGAGGACGGCCGTTCGCAGCCTTTTCGCCTGACGCCGCAGGGGCACAAGCTTCTGGAAAAGGCGGTTCCGGCCTGGAGGGATGCGCAGCAGCAGGTCAAGAACGTTCTTGGAGACGGGTTCGTGGAGAACTTGAACCAAGCCATGAAACGAGTGAGCCAGGCGGCCGCCTCGAGCTGATTTTTTTGGCATCTAGTTGTATATACAAATAGGAGCGATCATGAAGCTCGAAGATCACCCGACCGTGCAGCGAATTCGACTCAAGAGCGTGCCTTCCGTTCCGTCGAACAAGGAGGCGCTGGATGCCCGATGGGTGAAGCAACTGGTCCTCGATGCCGGCGCCGACGACGTCGGGTTCGTCGAGATCGGCAGGCCCGCTTTGGACGATCAGCGCCCAGACATCTTGAAGGCGTTCCCTCACACGAAGACACTGATCAGCTTCGTGGTTCGTATGAATCGAGAGGCGATCCGGACGCCGGCTCGCTCGGTCTCCAACACGGAATTCCACCATAGCGGGGATGAGGTCAACCTGATTGCCCGGAGCGTGGTTCAGGCTCTGGAAGACCGGGGAATCCGATCCATGAACCCGGCGATGGGATTCCCGATGGAGATGGACCGCTTTCCCGGCAAGATATGGGTCGTGTCACACAAGCCGGTCGCGGTGGCGGCAGGGCTGGGAATGATGGGTATTCACCGCAACGTGATCCATGAGAAGTTCGGCAATTTCATCCTGTTGGGGACCATCCTGCTGGATGCCGAAGTTTCGGAGTCCAGCCAGCCGATCGACTACAACCCTTGCCTGGAATGCAAGCTGTGCGTGGCCGCATGTCCTGTCGGGGCGATCTCTCCGGACGGGGGGTTTAACTTCTCCGCCTGCTACACCCATAACTACCGGGAGTTCATGGGGGGCTTCACCGATTGGGTCGAGCAGGTCGCCGACAGCAAAAACGCCCGCGACTACCGCAGTCGGGTCAGCGATGCCGAGTCGGCGTCGATGTGGCAAAGTCTGTCCTACGGGGCGAACTATAAAGCGGCGTACTGTCTGGCGGTCTGCCCAGCCGGAGAAGATGTGATTGGGCCATTCCTCACCGATCGGAAGGCATATCTGAAGGATGTGGTGCGGCCCCTTCAAGAGAAGGAAGAGACGATTTACGTCACCAAGAATTCCGATGCTGAAGATCATGTCGCCAAGCGGTCCCCTCACAAAAAGATCAAGCATGTGGGCAACAGCCTGCGACCGCACAGCATCGCGTTTTTCCTTGGCGGAATGCCAAACGTCTTCCAACCGGGCAAGTCGGCGGGATTGAACGCGACCTTCCACTTCACCTTCATTGGCCATGAGCAGCGACAGGCAACGGTCGTGATTAAGGACCAGAAGCTCAGCGTGAAAGAGGGGCATGTGGGCCAGGCCGATCTGCACGTCACGGCTGACTCACAAACGTGGATCGGCTTTCTGAGGAAAGAACGAAGCGTGGTCTGGGCCCTGCTGCGGCGGAAGATTCGGCTCGCTGGACCACTCAAGCTGCTGGTGGCGTTCGGAAAGTGCTTTCCTCAGTAACTGGTTTTCTCGACCGTGTTTCCCGGGCAGCGGAGCGGGCTCGCAGAATTGGAGAGCGGTCGGAACCGTCGCGCGGAAAGAGAGCACAAAAGCAGAGCACAAAAGCAGAGCACAAAAAGGTGTCAGGAACGAATGGCACTGCCGCCCGTTTTTCGCCGTGTGGCGCGCAACGTAAGACGGCACACGCTGCGGTGTGTGAAAAAATTCCGGATCGTTGTCGCCGCGGGAGCAACCGAGGTTGGGGCGAGACCGTCTGTCCGTTACGATCTCCAACGGCGCGACCTTCTCTGGGCTGGTTTTGCACACTCAGGACCAGGGAAGGTCGATGCCATCTTATCGAGAGGCGCTGCGCCGCGAACACAGTTTTCGATTCTCTATCGCTCGCTGTTGCAGTCCGATGAGTTGCCGTTGAGGTCTCTCATTTCCGACGAGCGAATTGCCCAGATCTTCGCCGAGGAAGGGATCTCGTTCGGTCAGGACGACGACGCGGTCTACACGCCGGCCATCACCCTCTGGGGCCTTTTGTCCCAAGTGTTCTTTAAGGAAGAGCAGCGCAGTTGCCTGGCGGCGGTGGTGCGGATTGCGGCCCTCTGGCTCGCGTTGGGGCGAACGGTCTCCAGCACCAACACCGGCGCTTACTGCCGAGCACGCAAACAGATCACCGGCGAAGTGCTGCGCAAGATCAGCGGCGAGGTTGCCACACGGGCCCTCGATGGCGGAGGCCAAGCGGCCCCACCCGACGCCGGGATCGGCCCGCATCCGCGTACGCTGAGGGTCGCCTGGTGATCGTGGACGGCTTCACCGTGACGGCCGCGGACACCAAAAAGAATCAGGCCGAGTACCCGCAGAACCCTAAGCAGCAGGAGGGCCTGGGGTTTCCGATTCTCCGCGGCGTGGTGCTGATCTGCATGCGAACCGGCTTGCTCTTGGATGCCGAGGTCGGTCCCTATTCCGGCAAAGGAACCGGCGAAACGGCCTTGCTCTGGAAATTGCTCGACGTGCTGCGACGGGGGGATCTTCTGGTGGCCGACTCGTACTATTGCACGTACTGGCTGTTGGCCGAGTGCCGTCACCGCGGTGTGAAGGTCGTGATGCGCAACCATCATCTGCGCGAAGACGCGCCCGCCGATGCCCGTCGGTTGGTGAAAGGTGAATGTATCGCCACCTGGAATCGTCCTCCCCGTCCCGAGTGGATGGACGAAGCGACGTACGAGACGATGCCGGCCTCTCTCGAAGTGCGGCTGGTGGAATCGCGTAATGAGCAAGCCGGCCAGCGGACCGAGAAACTGACGATCGCCACGACGCTCTTGGATCACAAACAGTATCCCGCCGCGTGGCTGGCGGGCATTTATCGCGGCCGCTGGCGCGTGGAGTTGGATCTCCGCGCGATCAAATGCACGCTGGGGATGGATATCCTGCGGGCCAAAACGCCGGCCATGGTGCGAACCGAGTTATGGTCGTGCCTGCTGGTTTACAACCTGCTCCGCGAATCCATGCTCCAAGCCGCACAACAGAGCGGCCGCGTGTGCCGCAGCCTGAGCCTCACGGCGACGCTTCAAATGATCGGCAACCTATGGCTCTCCAACGCGATCCGTGGAGTCGACGTCGGGATGCGCGAGTTGTTCTTCCAGCACCAAATCACGATCAAAGTGGGGCATCGTCCGGGTCGCAACGAACCACGCGCGAATAAGCGCCGACCCAAAATCCTGCAACTGCTGACTAAGCCGCGACACGAAGCCAAGGCCGAACTGGAGTCCGCCGCGTGAACCGAACTCCTGTCACAGCAACCGGCAGTGCCATTCGTGTCAGGAACCAAATACGATTTGGTTCCTGACACAGTTCCTGACACCTTTGATTTCCCGAATTGACTCCCGTTCCCTTTGTTTCAACCCAGCCCGGCGGCCAGCGAATCCAGGATCATGCCCCAGCCCTCCTTGCTCTGCTCCAGCCACTCGGGCAGGACGCCTTCGTGCGTGAGGGTCAATTCGCACCCTGTCGGCAACGGTTTGAGGTCGATGCTGATGAGGGTCAACTCCTTCGCAAATTTAGGGACGCCGAAAGTGAAGACGAGGCGGCGCGGGCGATCGATTTCGAGATAGGTGCCGACGTGCTCGATGTCCTCGCTTTCGCGGCGGGTGATGTTGAAGGATCCGCCGACGCGAGGGTCGATCTCGACGCGGACCATCTTGCCGGTGGGAGTGGCGAACAGCCATTTGCCCGCTTTTTCGGGATCGAGCCAGGCGTCGAAGACGCGCTCGATCGAAGCATTGAAGCGGCGGGTGATGCGGATCTTGCCGTCGGCGGTGGTGGTCATCGCGAGGATCCTTTCTTCCTGAGTTGACTTTTTTTCTTTCGGGATGCAAACGAGTTGGCTGGCTGAGCTTCCGCCGCATCTTCGGCCTGAAGCAGTTCTTCGAGGGCATCAAGCCGGGCGTTCCAGAAGGCGCGGGTTTTTTCGACCCAATGGGCGACTTCGTCGAGAGGCTCGGGCCTGAAGGACACGAGATGTTCTCTCCAGACACGCCGGCGTCGCACCAGGCGGGCGCGTTCCAGGACACGGATGTGCTTCGAGACGGCCGTCAACGACATGGCAAAGGGCTCGGCCAGCTCCGTGACGTGCGCCTCGCGCCGCATGAGCCGCTCCAGGATCGCCCGCCTTGCCGGGTGCGCGAGTGCCGCCATCGTGATATCGAGTGGATGCATGTTTTTAAAAAAGGCCTTGCCCGCCATCGTCAGCCGTCATTGAACCATATGGTTAAATGATGGCGGCGACGGAAGCGGGTGTCAAGCTTCCTGAGTGCTTCGTGCTACGGAACGGGTGTCTGAACCCGGACCGGACTGAATAGCATCAAGTGGGAGCACAAAAGGTGGGGAGCACAAAAGGTGTCAGGAACCAAATACGATTTGGTTCCTGACACCTTTGATTTCCCCCGATTCGGGGACGGACGCCCTGTTTGTGGTGCGGCCGTCCCGGCTGCATCTGCAGGCGGGACGCCTGCACCACAAATTCGCCAACCGGCCGCGCCGCAGAATCGCGGTCGGAGATTTAGAAGCGCAGGCTCAGATCGAATGCGTGTCGCGCGATTACGTTTCTCTTCTGTGACGGCCATGTCCGGTTTCTGGACGAGAACATCGACATGAGCACTTACACCGGCTTGTCGACCATCCAAGGCCGCGAATCCGGTTCATCCTTCATCCTTCCTATGGACCCCATTGCGTCGCTCTCGGCGCAGCCGCAGAATGAACGTCATCGCCGACAAACGCGACCCGCCCGCAGCGTGTTGTGAGATTGCCCATGAGCGACCCGAAACCCGAGTTCCAAAGTTCAGCAAGAGTGCTCGGCAAAACTCTCGTCGCGGACATGCCGCCCGAAAGCGTCGGCAGCGTGATTGGCCCGTACAAGCTGCTGCAGCAGATCGGCGCAGGCGGTTTCGGCGTGGTTTTCATGGCGGGGCAGGAGAAACCTGTTCGGCGCGTCGTCGCCCTCAAAATCATCAAACCGGGCATGGATACGGCCCAGGTCATCGCCCGGTTCGAGTCGGAGCGGCAGGCCCTGGCGTTGATGGATCACCCCAATATCGCACGCGTCCTCGATGCGGGCGCTACCGCTTCCGGGCATCCCTATTTCGTCATGGAGTTGGTGAAGGGGGTGCCCATCACCGAATTTTGTGACAAGAATCACCTGCCGCCCGAAGCGCGTCTCAAGCTGTTTGTCGATGTCTGCCACGCCATCCAGCACGCGCACCACAAGGGGATCATTCACCGCGACATTAAGCCCAGCAACGTGATGGTGACGTTGCACGACGGCGTTCCGGTGGTCAAGGTCATCGATTTCGGCGTGGCCAAGGCGACGGTGCAGAAGCTCACCGAGCGGACGTTGTTCACCGCCTATGGCCAGATGGTCGGGACGCCGGCCTACATGAGCCCTGAGCAAGCGGAGATGAGCGGCCTCGACATCGACACCCGCAGCGACGTGTATTCGCTCGGAGTCTTGCTGTATGAGCTCTTGACCGGAACGACGCCGCTCGAGGCCGAGCGATTGCGCACGGCGGCGTATACCGAGATGCAGCGGATTATCCGCGAAGAGGAGCCGCCGCGGCCCAGCACGCGTCTCTCGTCGTTGGGAGACTCGGCCACGGCCTTGGCGGGCAATCGCGGTGTCGACGTCAATCGGCTCGTGCAGCTTTTGTCCGGCGACCTCGACTGGATCGTGATGAAGGCGCTCGACAAAGACCGCAATCGCCGCTACGCAACACCCGGCAGCTTTGCGGAGGACGTCGAGCGTTACCTGCGGCACGAGACGATCCTGGCCCGCAGGCCGTCAACGGCCTACAAGTTCAAGAAGCTCGTCCGGCGAAATCGAGCGGCCGTGATTACCGCGGCAGTGGTCGCCGTTGCTCTGCTGGCAGGAACCGCGGTTTCCACCTGGCAGGCGCTCTGCGCCACGCACGCCGAGACGGCGGCTTTGGCTGCGGCCGCGTCCGAAAAAGAGGCGAAACAGGCTGCCTTGGCTGCCGCCGAGTCTGAAAAGGAAGCCAAACAGGCCGCTTTGCGGTCCGCGAACGCCGAGACACGCGCCAAGGACGAGGCCTTGGCCCGGGAAGCGGAAAGCAAGGCGCGCGAGGCGGAGACCAATGCGGTGTTGAGGTTCGTGGAAGACCGGATCATCGCTGCGGCGCGCCCCGAGGGGGAGTCCGGCGGCTTGGGACGCGAGGTCACGCTCCGCAAGGCGATTGAGTCGGCCTTGCCGTATGTGAGCCAGAGTTTCGCGAACCAGCCGCTGATCGAGGCCCGGCTGCGGCTCACGCTGGGGCGGTCGTTCTTCTTCCTCGGCGACGCGCCGACTTCGATGAAACAGGAAGAGGCGGCCCGCGCGTTGTACACCAAGCACCTTGGTCCTGATCACCCCGACACGCTGATGAGCATGCATCGCCTCGCCACGAGTTACGACCAACTCGGTCGGGGTGACGAGGCCCTCAAGCTCCGCGAACTGACGCTGGCGCTGCGGAGGGCTAAGCTCGGCCGCGACGATCCAGAGACGCTCAACAGTATGGGCAACCTGGCCATTAGCTACGATGCGGTTGGCCGACATGCCGACGCCCTCAAGCTCCGTGAAGAGGTGCTGGCGGTCCAGAAGGTCAAGTTGGGCCCCGACGACCCCGCAACGCTCGACAGCATGAACAACCTGGCCATCAGCTACCAGGCCCTTGGCCGGACTGCCGAGGCTCTCGAGCTTTACGAGGCGACCCGAGCGCTTCAAAAGGCGAGGCTCGGCCCCGGTCATCCAAGAACGCTCACCACCGCGGGCAACCTGGCCGCTTTGTACCTGGCTCTCGGCCGGCACGCCGATGCACTGAAGCTGAACGAGGAGACGCTCGCGCTTTCGAAGGGCGAAGCTCGGTCCCGATCACCCGCTAACGCTCCTGGGCATGCACAGCCTGGCCATCAGCTACTATGAGCTTGGCCGGTACGCCGACGCCCTTAAGCTCAACCAAGAGATGCTGGCGCTCCGAAAGGCGAAGCTCGGCCCCAACGACCCCGACACGGCGCTGACCATGTACGGCGTGGCCAAAAGCCTGGTCGCGGTCCATCGCGGTGCCGAGGCTGTGCCGGTCATCCGCGAGGCGACGGCGATTTGGGAGAAGCTCGAGCCGCACTGACCCCGAGGGCCTGTACGAAGCAGCCTGTTTCCGGGCCGTCACTGCGACCGTGCTCCGCGCAGCCGACAGGTCCGCCTCGGCCGCCCATGAGGCCGACGCCGAAGCCGACCGCGCCATGGCCTGGCTGAAACAGTCCGTCGCCGCCGGCTACCACGAATCCGCGCACATGCAGGAGGACCACGACCTCGATTCTCTGCGCCCGCGAGGACTTCAAGAAGCTCATGTCGGATCTGGAACGAACGAAGCCACGCGAAAAGGCGAAGCCCTGAGTTGAGAGACCTTGCCTCTCGATCCCGCCTGCCGGGCCGGAAACTTCTTTGGACGATTTGTCAAATTCCTGTGCGGCCCGTTGGGGTTCAGAATCGCCGTGACGCCGATCTGGCCAGCCGCGGCGTCCAACTCGCTCCAATAGGGATTTCCGACCGGATAGAAATAGGCAGGAACCAGCGCCTGCAGTTGCTCCGCGGCGGCGGGACGACGGCCTAGCACCAAAAGGCCAAGCACACTGAACGCGAGGATCGCACACAATCGCGGCCGCATGAGCTCTTTCTCCGTTGGTAGGACGGGAACGGACGCTCGACGATTATCAGCAGGCCGAGACTGGCAGGTCAAGATGCCACGTGAAGAGTTGCGGTCGCGAGTTCAAATCCCAAATCGCCGACCGCACTTGCACCGAACCGCTCGCGTCCATGTCGCATGATTACTGAATCGACCGCCTCACCAGGTCCTCCAACTTTCGATCGAGCATTCGGGCGACCTCCGTGGCTTGTTCGTTGCCGAATTGGCCGAACAGAGTCGACGGCTTGTCGTATTCGACGCACGTCTTACCGCTCCCATCTTCATAGATCAGCACGCGCAGCGGGGCATACAGGCTGTCGCGGATTTCGTGCTGGGTCATCTCCAGCGCGAAAAGCGGATTTCCGACGACGTACTGGATCGCCCGCCTGTGCTGACCGGCCAATCGCAGCAAGGCACCATGATTATACGACGTAAAGAGCATGAAGCCGCTCGAACCTTCGGCCGCTTTGAGTTTCGCACGGAGTTTCTCTTCGTCGATTCCCGTGGCCAGCGCCTTGTCGGACTCCGGTTCGTGACCGAGCTGCTCTTGAAAGGCTTTGGTTACCTGCTCGAACGGCTTGTGACTGCCGAAGTGCACGTGCTCGACCGTGATTTGCTTCACTTCCATCGCAGCACCTCTTTCAGACGCGACGCCCGCGCGCATGTCGAACATCAGACCACCGACGGCAAATGCCGCCGCGATGGCTACAACGGGCAAGATCGTTCGCTGTTTGTGGCTCATACTTCTGCTCTCGAAATGCTTGCACGCATCACTCGCGCGTCAGCAAAAAAGCCCCCGCCATACCGCCGGCGGCGCAGATGCTGATCAGCCCGTAGCGCGCGTTCCGGCGAACCATCTCGTTCGACAGCGTTGTGAGAATCCGTCCGCCCGTTGCCGACCAAGGATGGCCGACAGCGATTGAGCTGCCGTTCACGTTTACGCGTTCCCAATTCAGCGGACCGGTGGCCGGGCCTTTCCAGCCTTTCTCCCACGCGGCCGCATTGAACAGCACCTGGGCGGCGAAGGCTTCGTGAATCTCGATGAGATCGATGTCCGCCAGCCGCAGCCCCGTGCGCTCGAGCAGTCGCGGCACCGTGATGGCCGGCGCCATCAGCAGGCCTTCGTTGGGATGCAGGGCCGCGTATTCCATCGCCTCGATGAAGGCCAGCGGCTTTCGTCCTTCCTTGCGAGCCCGCTTCTCGCTCATGAGCAGCACGGCCGACGCTCCGTCGGTGACGGGCGACGAATTCCCCGCCGTGATTGTTCCCTCGGGATCGAAGACCGGTTTGAGCGTGGCCAGCTTTTCGAGCGACGAGTCCGCGCGGTCCCGTGTCTTCGGTCACGCCTTCCACGGGCACAATTTCCGCGGCCAGCCGCTCGCGGGCGGCAATCGAGTTGCGGTGACTGGCCAGCGCAATCTCGTCCTGCCGGTTCCGCGGCGTGCCCCATTGTTTGCGGGTGATCTCGCCGTGCTGACCCATTGAGAGCCCGGTCGTCGGCTCTTGAAAGGTCGTCGGGTCGGATCCGCTCAGCCATTCGACGCCGCCGGCGATCCCCGCTTCGATCCGGCCGGTGGCGATCGCGTCCGCGATGATCGTTGCCGAACGCAGTCCGGTGATGCAGTACGAAGAAACCGTCTGCGCCTCGATGTGCGGCGGCAAATCGGCCTCCAACACAATTTCCCGCGCCAGGTTCGGTTTGCCCTTCTCAGGGATGACTGCCCCGAACGCGAGGGCCTCGATCCCATCGGGATTGATTTTGTGCCGCTGCAGCAGCCCGCGGACCGCGTGTTTGGCCAGGGCCAACGGACCGATGGATGCAAACGCCTTTCCCGACTTCACAAACGGCGTGCGTGCACCGGCGACGATGGCAACTCGATGTGTGCTCATTTCTTCTCCTTCGCGGTTTCGGGCGACCCCACCGGCCGGCCGTCTCGTCTCAGTTTGAGGCACGTGCTCGAAAGCTTGGCGACGAGCCGGCCCGCTTCGTCCTTCACATCACATTCTACGTAACCGACGGTCGTGCCGGCCTTCACCACCTTCGCGTCCGCGGTCAACGTGGCTTTGCGGACCCCGCGCAGAAAATTGATTTTGAGTTCGAGCGTGGTGAAGCTTTCCCCTTCTCCGAGCGTCGAGGCGTACGCGTTGCCCATGGCGAGATCGCCCAGGTCGCAATACACGCCGCCGTGCATCGTGCCCAACGGATTGTGGTGCCGCTCGTCAGCCTGCATTTCGAAGACGGCATGTCCCCGCTCGAGCGACTTGCGCACGATGCCGATCAAGTGGGCGATCGGCGGCGGAACCATTTCGCCCGGAGCTCCCAATTCGGAGTGATGCTGTGCCATGTCTGTGAGTCTCCTCTCACGAATCGCCGGCCTGGCGGGCCACTTCGGGAAGAACGGCGAGCAGATTGTCCCACACCTTTTCGGAGAGCCCCGACCGCATTCGCTGTTGAGCCCGCTTCCACAGCGGCTTGGCTTCCTTGAGTTTGGCCAGCCCGCTCGGCGTGATCTTAAGCCATTTCTCGCGGCGGTCGAGCCCCGCTCGCTCTGCCACCCAGCCGGCGTGCACCAGCGGACGCAAGTTGCGCGTCAGCGTCGTCTCTTCATGGACCGTCCGCTCCGCCAGATCCCGCTGCCGGATTTCGTCTTGAGCGGCCAGCACGCGCAGGACCGAAAATTGAGTCGTCCGCAGTCCGGCTTCCCGCAACTCGTCGTCGTATAACCGGCTGGCTGCCCGCGATGCCTGCCGCAAGGCGTGGCACAAACAGGGAACACTGGGACAGGGAACACTGGGACAGGGGACGCCGGCCGATTTCAGCTTCTCCGCATGCATATTACATGTATATGCATGAATTGGGCCGTCGTCAAGGGGCGCGGCGATGTCGAAGTGCTTTCGGCGCGTTACTTCGGGCCGTTGCGCCGGATTTCGGCTCGCGCGCGCAGGCCGTGATTCTCGAACGACAGTCCGAAATTCAGCGACTGTACCCCTTGCAGCGGTCGCGGCAGTGGCGGGCCGAGCCGCGGTTGGCCAGGACAACCGTAGACGGTCGACTCCATCGTCTGAAACTCCTTGTTCCAGACATATTTTCCGCCGCCGGGACAAGCCAGTTCGGTTTTCCAGATCTGCTCATGCACGCCAGCGGGATCGCGGTCCGGGTAAAGCCGCTTCCACTCGTTGAGGATCGGCAAATTCGACCAGGCGCAGGCCCGCATCTCCGACTGATATTCGCTGCCGACGAAAGTCCGTTGGATCAGTTCGATGGCTTGGCGATCGACATGCAGGCCGATGCTCGAGCCGAGCCATTGGTAGGGCGTGGCGGCCGGAGTTCCGGATTTGGAGTCGCCGCTCGCCTTTGGTTTGTCCTTCGCGCCCGCGAGTCGGTCGAGGGCCCGCTGCAGGACGGCTTCTTTGAGCGTTACGATCAACTGCCGAGGGGTCGCTGCGTAATTGATTTCGAGCTTGCCCGGACCGGGCATCATTCCCGCGAGAGAAGCCGACATCTTTACATACGGCTGATCGTGGTACTTGTGGGTCGTCCAGGTCACCATCCCCGGGGCCGTTTGCTCGATCAAGTTGCGCAGTCCGGTCAGGAAGAGCGCGAGCTTCAGCGGATCCTGAACTTCGGCCGTCACGGCGATCGGCAAGCGATGCAGGTTGGCGAACAAAAACTCACTGCCGGGATCGGGCTCTCCCGGCTTGTGGTCGACCTTCTTCGCCGCCTCGGCAAGTTCGTTCCAAAAAGGGTCCGAGTCGACATAGACCGAAACGGAATCCCCCAGCCAACTGAATGGGCTGACTTGCATTTGACCTTGAACAAAGCTGCCGATTGATTTGACCGGCGGTGCTTTCGGATTAACGGCGATCGCAAAATGGGCCAACGTCCCCTCATGCGGGTCGCCGGCGGTCGGCTTGAGCTGCACGCCCGACACGATCTCGATGTAATCGCGGTATTCCGTCCCGGCGATGAGGGGCATCACCGTCAAATCGGCCGCCAACCGCTTGTCCTCGACGGCAAAGCGAACGGCGATCGGATCGAAATAGTATTTCCAGTTGGATTGGTAGCCGTTCCGCCAGGCCTGATAACCGTCGCGTTCCGCCGTCGACACCTTCGTAAAATTCAACTCGGCAATCGGCGTCAGGAATTCGAGTGTTCCATAGGTCGACGATTCGACCCCGTCCTGGCTCACACCCAGAATTCCCAGCTCGGGGACCGAATACGTCGAAGAAATTTCATGCGGCTTGACCGTGCCTGCGATCAGTTCCTGGAGAAATTCCGCCTGGAAGTGAGCCATGATGGCCGCGGCCCGCGTGCGGCGTGAAGAAGCGATCCGCCACTTGGGACTGCACCAACGCCGCAGGGCCTGATCCGGCACGATCACGAGCCCCGTTTCGCCGCCTCCGATCGGGTAGCGATCGCGAAAGAAGCGGTATTCCGGCAGCGATCCCAAGGCGGCGGTTCGGCCGGCCGACGCGTCGGCAATCCGCTGCAGTTGGACCAGCGAATTCGTGACGACCACGGCCTTGCCGATCTCGGCCACATAAGAGCAAACGTCCCGATCGGGCGTGATGATTCCCGTGTATTGGGCTCCACCAACAGTGCCTTCCACCGTTTTGCAATTGGCGTTCTTCTGCCGGGCGGCCACATGTCGTGACGCGAAATGATCCTTGAGGATCGCAGGATGCGGCGTCTCGAACAGGAGGGCCAGATCGGTTCCCGTCGCTAGATACGGATCGGAACCGGTAACCGCGATGCTGCCGACGGCCGCGTTGCCGACAATTCGCGACAACGGATCGAGAGTCAGGCACAATTGCCGCTCGTAACGTTCTCGCGTGCGGGCGTTTTCCGCCCGCGCGTTCGCAAGACGCAGCACCGGTGTGCCGACGTCGTCCGCTTCGGCCATCAGCCGCAGCATCGATTCGAGACTCGGACAGAAGATCGCGTGCTGGTCGGCGGGAATCGCCATGGCCAACGGATCGGTGCGAGGGTGAATTTGCTTGACGAGCGGAGCCCAATCCAACGGCTGAATTGTGATTCCCTCGATAGAAGCCAGATCGACCGTTGGTTCGGCCTGTGTATTGATCCGCAGCAGTCGGTCGAATTGCAGGTTTTCCGCCACGGCCCGGCCGCCGGAAAAGACGGCGAAGGTGTCGTCCCAGCCAGCGTCGGCCCTTTCCGTAGGAAGTCCTGCATCGACGGTCGCCGGCGTGGGTTGAACTGGCGGGACAACAGAGCCCGGCACAGATGCGCTGGGCGTTCCGTCCTTAAAGCGAACCGAGGGAGCCGCCGGTCCACCAATTTTTCCCTTGGCCGATGGATTATTCGCCGCGGCGATCTCCGACGCGGCCTGACGTTCGCGCACGCGAAACCAGGCTGCGCCCGGGATGCGGCGATCGGCCAGCGTCCGGTAGTAATCTCGTTGGGCCTCGAAGAAGGCCTTGCCGTGCGCCGGATTCGACGAGCCGGCGGAAACGACGAACTTGGCTTTCGACATTCCCTTTCCGGACAGTTTGGGAACGTAGAGTGTGCCCGTGATCTCGCGGGGCTTGGGCACTCGAATGCAAATGTCGTCAAAACCCGCTTCCGTGCCGGGCGAGCTGTGCAGGTAGATTTCTCCATCGCCGTCAAGGACGGCATAGGCAACCACATTTGGTTGTGGGCGATCGATGACGATGCCCCCATCGGAACGCGTTCGCGGCACCTCTCCCGAAATGACTTTGAGCTGGTTAAGGGGCACGGCGAAGTACGCGTCGTCGGCTCGCAGACTTTGATCCAAGAGGATCAACCCAAGAGCGGCAATCAACCGCGCGGCGACCTGAAGCAGATGGCTGGCCAAAATCCGTCCCCCCTCCGTGGAATTTTTTAAGCAAGTTCATGGGCGACAACGTGCGCGATTATAACGCTGACACTCGCCGCAAGAACCACTCAGAAGCGGGACAGCTCGGGGGGCGGCTTGAACGCGATTCGGCTGGGTAAATGCTTGATTGGCAAGATAGAATTGAGTCGTGATCTGGATTGAGGCCTCGAGGACCGCGGCGACTCCCATGCGATCCGTCAATTCGCCTGTCAAACCGCCTGCAGTGCGTCGTTTAAGAATCGTCAAGGTCCCCAAGATCTGCGGCGGTCGCGCCGTGATTGCCGGCACGCGGATGCCGGTCTGGGGACTGGAGGTCGCTCGCCGAGCAGGGCGTTCGGATGCCGAAATTTTGACAATGTACCCCGCGATTGCAAAAGCCGATCTCGTCGCCGCTTGGAAATGGGTTAAACGACACGCGGACGAAATTGATCACGACATCAAGGAGAACGAGAAGGCTTGATGCATGAAGCGCCGCCTTTAGCGGATGTGCACTTTGACGTACGCGTTTGCAAAAGGTTGCGAGCATTGGGCTACGCGGTTGTCGAAGCACGGTTGTTCCGAGGCCAAAGGCATCGCAATCGCATGTCGGACCAGTCTCTGCTCGAATTCGCTCTTTCACAACGAATGCCGCTCCTCACTGACAACGTCTCCGATTTCCGCCGATTGCATCACTCGATGCCGTGGCATGAGGGAATCGTCGCGTGTCGCCTTTACTTGAAGCCCGACAAAAAAGCCGATCGGATTCACCGATTGCTGGAGAGATTCAAGCGGCCCAATGGAAGGCACACCGGCCTCTGGATGCGCCTGCCACCCGAGTTCCGGCAAGCGACCTAGTGTAGGGTCAATTTTGGTTTTTGGGGTTCACGGATTCGCGAGATTTCTCTCCAATGGCGGAAGTCATTCCGACCCAAGGAGGGGAGTCATGAACAAGCGGTATGTCGTCAAGCTCGACAAGGATGAACGCAAAGAGCTCGCGCAATTGGTGAAGAAAGAGAGAATCGCAGCGAAGAAACGCACGCACGCCCAGGTGCTCTTGTTGGCGGATGCTGGCAAGCACGGGCCGCGTTGGAAGGACGAGGCCATTGCCAATGCCTGCCAAGTGACGGTGCAAACCGTCGAAAACATCCGCAAGCGCCTGGTGTTGGAAGGCTTGGAAGCGGCCTTGAACCGCAAGAGGCAAGTGCGACCATCGCGTGCCAAGATCCTCGATGGCGAAAAAGAAGCCAAGGTCATCGCGCTGTGCTGCGGTGCCGCACCGTCGGGCCACGCGCGTTGGACTCTGCGACTATTAGCCCAACGCGCCGTCGAACTGCACATCGTCGAGGCGGTTTCGCACGAGACCGTGCGACGTTGCCTAAAAAAAATGAGCTGAAGCCCTGGCAGAAGAGGATGTGGTGCATTCCCCCGAAGCACAACGCGGAGTTTGTTTACCACATGGAAAACGTGCTGGAGGCCTACCAACGCCCGTACGATCCGCGCTACCCGCTGATCTGCATGGATGAGCTGAGCAAGCAACTGACCATCGAAACGCAGACTCCGCTTCGCGCCGCGCCCGGCCGACGTCAGTGTTTCGACTATGAGTACCAACGCAATGGAACGGCCAACGTGTTCGCGTTCACAGAGCCGCTGATCGGCTGGCGGCATCTCGTGGTGACCGATCAGCGCACCAGGATCGACTGGGCCGAAGCGGTTCGCCAGTTGGTCGATATCCATCGACCGAAGGCGAAGCGAATCACGCTGGTGATGGACAACCTCAACACCCACAGCCTGGGTTCGCTGTACGAGGCCTTTTCGCCCGAGGAGGCGCGTCGGCTGATTCAGCGCCTGGAGGTCGTCCACACGCCCAAGCATGGCAGCTGGCTCAACATGGCCGAAATCGAATTGAACGTCCTGACACGGCAATGTCTTGCCCGGAGAATTCCCGACAAACAAACGCTTATCACTGAAACCACTGCCTGGAAGAACGAACGAAACCGCAGTCAAGCAGCGATCGATTGGCAGTTCACCAGCAAAGATGCTCGAACAAAACTGAAGCATCTATACCCAAAAAATTAAAGTTGACCCTACACTAGGCGGCCGCTCCAATTTAGTCCTTCGCGATGCTCCAGCGAAGATATTCTTCGATGAACGGATCGAGATCGCCGTTGAGGACGGCCAGGGGGTTGCCCGCTTTGTGGCTCGTGCGGGTGTCCTTGACGAATTGCTCGGGATGCAGCACGTAGTTGCGAATCGTTTCGCCGCCGAAACCGATCTTGGATTTCTGGCCGCGGCGGGCGGCCGTTTCGGCGGCTTTTTTCTCGCGGTCGCGCTGATAGAGCTTGGCGACGAGCATCTTGCGGGCCATGGCCCGGTTCTTGTGCTGGCTGCGCTCATTCTGGCATTGGACGACGACGTTTGTCGGCAAGTGCGTGAGGCGGATGGCCGAGCTGGTCTTATTGACGTGCTGACCGCCGGCGCCGCCCGCGCGGAACGTGTCTTCGCGAACGTCGTTGGCGAAGTCGACGTCGATGATTGTTTCGTCGTCGATGGCCGGCGTGACGTCGACGGCGGCGAACGAAGTGTGCCGCCGACCGGCGGAGTCGAACGGGCTGATACGGATCAGACGATGGTTGCCCGTCTCGCCTTTGAGCATGCCGAAGGCGTAGTCCGCTCTCACGGCCAGCGTCGCGTTGCGAATGCCCGCCTCTTCCGCGGGCGACTCTTCGAGCAGCTCGGTCTCATAACCTTTCGTCTCGGCCCAGCGCTGGTACATCCGCAACAGCATTTCCGCCCAGTCGGCCGAGTCGGTGCCCCCTTCGCCGGCTTGAACGGCGACATACGCCCCGCAGATGTCACTCGGATCGGCCATCGTCGCTTGCAGCTCGACGGCTTCGATTTTCGGCACGATCGCCGTCAAAACTTGCTGGAAATCCGCGTCGCTATTGCCCGTTTCGTCGGCTTCGGCGAATTCGAGCAAAACGCCGAGATCATCGAATTCGGAGATCAGTTCCTTGAGCGGCTTGAGCGCGGCCGTGAGTTGCCGCAGTTCGCCGACGAGTTTTTGGGCCTTTTCGCCGTCGTCCCAAAAGCCGGACGCGGCCATTTTTTGGTTAATTTCGTCGGCCTGTTTCAGCTTTGTATCGTAGTCAAAGAGAGTCCCGGAGATGCACAATCCGTCGACTGATTTCTTCGTAAGGTTGTTTATCTTCGTGATTCATAAAACGGGAACTCCTGAAATTCCGCCGGCGCGGCGAAGGTGTCGAATTATAGGAGGCCGGTGAACGAGCTACCAGGGGAGCCCACGACCCCGCCGGTACGGCCGTCATCGCGTTGCAATTCTTATTGTTTCATCTCAGTAACTCGATATCCTCAAGGCAGGAAGCATTCGTCGCCGCGACATGCTTCAACCAAAGTTGGCGAACTACCCCGTCGAGAGCGGAGTCTGCCCTGCCCCTCCGATCGAAACGGAGCAATGCATGTTCTCTCAGCGCGGCCGATTGGCGGTCCGGTCTTCGGCTCTGTTTGTACTGATTGCGCTTTGCACGTCCCTCCTTGCCGACTCGGTGACACTCACCAGCGGTGGCACGGTGCATGGCAACCTTGTCCCGGCACCCAGGACAAACGGCGTGAAGTCGGTCGCCCTTGTGACCACGAGCGGTGCACTCTTGGTCATCGACAAGGACGAGGTCAAGCAAGTCAAGCACGGCGGCGACGCCAATCAGAAGGCGACCGCCGCCAAGACGGGAGCGAAAAAGCAGCCGTCGCCTGCCGAAAGAGCGTGGACGGCGAGGGTCCGCACGCTGCTCAATCGGTTGACCAGTGACGATCACAATGTGAGTCGCAAGGCGCGCGTCGACCTGCTCAATATCAGCGATCCTAACGCGATCCCGACACTCACGCAGTATTTGCAAAAGAATCCCGATCCGGGCCTGCGGCGGCTCTATGTCGCCATTCTCGGAAACGTTCGCGGGCCCAAGCCGGTGTATTATCTGGTCGACCAGTCGCTGTTCGATCCCGCTGCGCAAGTCCGCGAGGAGGCGCAAGGCCATTGGCGAGGATCGCGCCGATCTCGCGCGGCCGCTTTATATTCACGCCCTGCGATTGGGAGACGCAGACGTCGCCAGTCGGGCGGCGCTCGGAATTTCGGAAATCGGCGACCCGCGGGGAGAATCGGTCTCGTACTTGATCGATGACCTCGTGGCGTACGTCAGCAAGCCGCATGAAGTCGTGCCGTCTGGGATCTCGGTTATCGACATGATGACCGTGTACACGACCCCGGGATACGTGCCGACGATGTTGCCCGGAGCGACGTACGTGGGCGAGACTCTCGGCACGAGCACGATGCCGGTCTATTTGGGTCCGCCCGGCATGACACCTGCCCAAATTGAACGGGCCGTCCGCAATTTGAAACCGGCCACGCCCGAATCGATGAAGCTGGCCCGGAACCCGGCGTTCGGTCCGAGGGACCGCGGACCGGGAACGTATTACGTGACGCCGGCCATCGCGGATACCTATGCCGCACCCATTTTCGGCCGAACCGCCCCCCAGTACTCGCGGGCTCCGGTGCGGACCGAGAATTCAAACGTGCTCGACGCACTCCTCAAAGTGACCGATTACCGGCCGGGATTCGGCTACAACGCCGACAATTGGCACCGCTGGTGGGCCGCCGAGAAGAAGAGCCGCGACTTGCAACGGTCTGCGTCGCCTTCGAAGCAATCGCCGCCAAAGCGAGTCTTACCGAACGAGCGTCCTGAGCCGCGGTGAGTGGCCGCCGAGTCAGTCCGAAGGCTGAAAGGGCTTTGCACAAAAAGGGGGACTAACCCCCTACCAAAATGACGAGCCAGCTTTCGAACCACCACGGGTTTGGGGTCTGTCCCCCTTTTTGTGCAAAGCCGGCTGAAAGACTAATCTTGCCCGGCGAGGAACATAATCGCCTCGGCGCGGGTCGCAAAATGGGGCCACAGTTCGGCCAGCTTCATGTTTTCCAAGACGCCGCGGGTCTTCTCGGTCGCCTCGCACATCACGGCCCGCCCACCGCGGTTCGAGACGATGCGTGACAGCATCACGGCGACGTTAATCGTCACCGCAGTAAATATCGGCGCGCTCCCCATGTCGACGACCAGGTTCTTGAACTTGCCGCCCTCGAGCAGACGGCGGACCTTGTTCGACTCGGTGTGCACGTCGCCATAGTGGAAGTCTTGCGCGTCTCCGAGAGGGATGACAACCAGCGTCTCGGCCGCCTGCTCCACAGCAAAGACCTTGTTGTGCCGCGTCGATTCGAGCGCGTCGACTGCGTCTTCGGGCACGTCGGGAATTGGCGGGATCGTTTCGAGATCCAGGGGCGGAGTCTGCTCGGACGTCACGATTTCCAATTTGCGGCGACCGAGGTCCTCCTTGAGGGCCGCGATTTCCGTCCGCTGTGCCGAGAGACGTTCCTTGGCCTGGCCGACCTTCGCTTTCGCCTGTTCGAGCTTCTGCCACTCGGACTTGAGATTTTTCCGCGTGTTGGCAATCTCCTCGGCTCGAGCGCCGATTTCGATCCGCTGCCGCTCGAGGGATTCTGCCTGCTCGGCCTGCCGGCGCTCTTCGGCTGTGTAGGCCTCGTGGTGGCGCGCGAGGTCCTCGCCGTATTGAACGAGGGCCGCGCGTTCCGCGTGATATTGCTCCCATTCCGCGGCCAAACGCATCTGGGCTTCGGCGAGCTTCGACTCGCGTTCGTCCAATGTACTCTCTCGCTCCGTGACCGCCTGTCGCTCCACGGCGAGCAATTGACGCAGGGCTTCGAGTTCCGCCCGCTCGGCCACGAGCGACTTGCTACCGCCGTTGCCCGAGTCGATTCCGCTCGACGCGGATCGGAGCCTGGGCCGGCGGCGGTGGGCTTCCGGCGCGTTGGGATAACTCACGCGTAAGGTGAACTTGCCGACCCGCAGTTTTTCGCCTTCGGCAATCTTCGCGCAACGAATGGACTTGCCCTGCACGCTCGTGCCGCCTTTGCCGGCCAGGTCGACGGCCCAGAGCCCGTCCGGCAGCCAGAGCAAACTACAGTGAATCGACGAGACGCTCGGATCGCCCAATCGCAACTTGCTGGGCGCGGCCGAGCCCACCAGCGTGATCGGCCGGCTGATCGTGTAATGGGCCCGCCGACCCGAGCCGCGCACGTGCAGATCCACCTGCGGAAGTTGATTCTGTTCGTTGGCAAAACGATCGAGCGGATTGAAGTCGCCGGGAAGACCGTCGCTTCCAGCGCCTAAGCCGAGCGTGTCGACAAGCCGAATCTGATAGCCGCCGATGCGGATCACAGAATCGGGATCGAACCAGCCGCCGGCGCGTTGACCGTCGCCAAAATACGTTCCGCCTCCGCTCCCCAAATCGAGGCAGTAGAGACGGCCATAAATGGCCTGCAGATACGCATGGCGTCGCGCGACTTCCTGATGATTGAGCCGACAGGTGCAGCCTTCCGTGCGGCCGATGAGCGCGAAGGAACCGCTAACGACCTGCGTCGTCGGCTCTGGGTCATCGGGCGCGGTAATTTCCAGGCGAAACATGCCCGGCAACAGCGCGCTGTCGTCACGTTCGAGGGTTAGCATGTCGATTCAGGCCAGTTCTCCAAAGGGTCTCCGTATCCCCAACTGGAATAGACAGTACGGCGCCCCTCGCGGTTACGGCGCCGATTGCGAAAAAATCTCCCGGACGTGCGGACAAATTCTGTCCGCGGATGAAATTCCTGTTAACTGCCCTGGTAGCCGACGCCGCCCGATCGACGGCGTCGCATTGGCCCGCAATCGACGGCGACCCGTCCGCCCCTTCACTATGACGGACTTGGCGGAAGGGTTCAAGATGATATTCCCGATCCATCCTCAATCAGCAATGAGAGTTGTGAGGAATCTCACTGATTGGGTTTATACCAATGATCGCAGTGAATAAATGTCCAACGGCCAGTGCTGTGAGGCCATGGACGGGGGTCTCCGGTATTCCCGATACGGACTTCGTCTTGTTCTCTCCACCGCAGTCATTGATTGGGGTATGATCAAGAGTCAGCCATCTCTCTCCGAATTCCAGTCCTTTTAGCGTCACTTTGCTATGCACGGGCCATGGTTCTACGCTGGCGGCGCGTTGCTTGTGGTCGCCGCAATCTTTTTGGCGTATTTGCTGTATCTCGCGTTGCGCGCGTTTTGGTCGTTGCGTCGATCACGCCGCTGCCAGGAATTTGCGGAGTTAGCCGCGAAAAAGCAGCGGGAGGGTGACGTGCACGGCTCGGTGGGGCTCTATCTCAAGGCCGAGGCGGCCTGGTCGCTCAACTCGTGGGACGGCGGCCGGGACTCGTGGCTGAAGGATCTCGATCGGCTGGGAAATATTGGATCGGGACTTGTTCGCACCCTGTCGCGCGAGCCGGGCATGGCCTACTCCGACTTCAACGCCACGCTTCGCGAAATGCGGGAAATGCTGCGGGATCGCAACAACTTTCGCATCGACGGTCGCCGCATGTTGCCCGACGTCGTCGTACGCTGGAACGCTTCGGTGAAGCGCTTGAACGGATTGCGCGTCCGACTTCGCGAAGTGTGTGAGCCGTCGAAAGTCGGCCGTCTTTGACGGTCCCGCGACAATTGCAAGCGATATCGCTTTACAGGTGAAGCGGTCGCGGGCAAAATCATCCGTTCGGTCCCGTCGAAACGGTTAACCGCGTCGAAATGAAGACATCGCCGACCGGGCGAAGGCTGAATTTGACGCAAGTGGTTCGCCGAATTCATCTCCAGCGACCTCTTGGAGGGCGGTTCCGAGCGTTCACTGGGGCGCATAGCTCAGTTGGTTAGAGCGCAGCTCTGATAAAGCTGAGGTCCGTGGTTCGAATCCACGTGCGCCCAATCGGACTTCGGCGTGCGAGGTGTGGAGTTCGAGGTGCGAAGTGCAGTTTCGTACTCCGCACGTCGCACTCCGAAATTTCGCACGCTAATTTAGGGGATGTAGCTCAATTGGGAGAGCGCCGCCCTTGCACGGCGGAGGTTGCCGGTTCGATCCCGGTCGTCTCCATTTTGACTTTTCTTAAAAAAGTGGTCGATGTTCCTTGACGGCTTGGGGGGTGATTCCTAAGATTAAACCTCGCTCAGGCGTCCTGTGCACTTAAGTCCTTAGTCGCTTGCAGTTTGACGCCGGTCCCGAGTGGTTTGAAGCCGAGTCAGTGAGTTTTTGTCTCTTGTCACTGGTTCGACTTCAGCCCACTGTGGCGAAACCCGGGGGAGTTCACCCGTTAACGCGGGTGGCCTCGAAAGAGTCCTCCGGGTCTGTTCTTTGACAATTAGGTAGCGGTATCAAGTGGCATCTGCAATTGCAATGCGAATGGGTGATCGGCTTTTCGGATGACGAGTCGGCCGTGGCTACACGGTTGGCAAGTTATTCGAGGTCTTGAGCCTTCGGCTCAGTGCACAACACGGGCCATCCGGTTCAGGATTTAAAGAGGTCGGTCTCCGAGCGTATTGTGTCAGTGCACTCTTAGGGGCTTGGCGGTCCGAGTGTCGTCAGGTGTCGTGAGGTGACTTGCGACATGTTTTGCGGCAGACCGGACAGCAAGATTGCGATGAAAAATGCGGCTTGAAAGAGCGGGGCTTGGTTGGCAACAACTGGGTCGTGCTCGATCGAGACGAGGATCATGGTGGTCAAGTTACTAAGGGCGTGTGGGGGATGTCTTGGCGCCAGAAGGCGATGAAGGGCGTGGAAGGCTGCGAAAAGCCCGGGGAAGCTGTCAAACAAGCGTTGATCCCGGGGTACCCGAATGTCATACGCTGAATCCATATGCGTATGAGGCAAACGCGGTGAACTGAAACATCTTAGTAACCGCAGGAAAAGAAAACAAAAGTGACTTCCTCAGTAGCGGCGAGCGAACGGGAATCAGCCTAAACCGCATGGCTTCGGCCATGCGGGGTCGTGGGGCTCATCACAGTGAAGTTACAAAATTGTCCGCTAGAAGAATCCGCAGGAAAGCGGAACCAAAGAGGGTGACAGTCCCGTATTCGAAAGTGGTGCAATCTTCCGATGAGTACCCGAGTAGGTCCGGTCACGTGAAAACCGGATTGA
>CAVVXK010000002.1:112500-217500 GCA_963752185.1 uncultured Planctomycetaceae bacterium
TTCTCTTCTCGACGCATCTTCGTCGAGTCAGTGCTCTCACATGAGTTCGCTTATGCGAGGTCACAGAGATTAAAGCCTTGTTGATAGTTTCAAAGCTTGAAGTCTTGTTGCCAAGCTCCACATAAGAGTGTGCTTGGCGGGCGGTTCGACGAAAGTCAAACAGCCTGTTGCAGTTCCGCTTGACCGCTACCTTTTTTATACACCAGGACGGATGCGCCGGTCTCCGGCGCTCCGCCCTCTCTCCGGTGACTTTTCCGAGAAGGAAACACACGTTCCCATTCCGAACACGATCGTTAAGCTTCTCGGGCCGATGATAGTGCTGAAAAGTGCGAAAGTAGGTTATCGCCGGGACCATAAAGCAACCCGTGGACGAAAGTCTGCGGGTTGTTTTTTTGCGCCACGCGAGAGCGGCGACCGGCCGCAGGGCGGGTGCCCTGCTCTTTCGGTACGCGTGATTGCTCGTGGAAGGGCGTGCTCCTTCAACGACCCGTCGAAAGTCGAAAGACGAGGGCACCCGCCCTCGCCTTCCTCGGGACCCGCCCTTGCCTTCCTTGGCACCTTTCGTTTTGGCTGGGTCGGTCTTCGCACAATCGGCAATTTCCGCTAGATTTCCGCCCCTGTGCGACGGCGGCCGCCTTCATGGATGAGGCATCCGGCCGTCAAACACCGTCCCGATAAACTGCGTCCCGATAGACACCGCCCTGATAAACACCGTGCCGACCCAGCGCTTTCATCGCCGGTTTTTATGGGCGCGGATTTGGGCGACCGGCTTCTGGGCCGTTCGCCATTAGACGCAATTGCGCATGACGAAAGGACTCCAGCATGCGCGACATGGATGTCGCTCTTTGCGCGGGAAGGCCTCGCGGTCCCGCGGTCACCTTTTTGGCCGTCTTCTTGGCAACTTTGTCGTTTGCTCCCTCGTCCGTTCAGCCGGGCGAACGCAAAGGCGCCGCCGCTCAAGCCGAAGCAGCCGTTCCCCCTCAGGCGGAGCCGCCGCTTCAATCGGAAGTCGAAGAATCCCGTGGCCGCGAACAGCGGATGCTGCGACAAGTCATCTTTCGTGATCGCGACGTGCAATCGACCGTCGAACGGGCCGAAGACGCTTTGCGGTCAGGAAGCGTCTCGCGCGGTCTCGAGCTTCTGCAGCAAGTCCTCGATCAGCGGGGCGACCATTTCGTTTGGATCGAACGCGAGCGGCGCCTGACGAGTGCCCGTCATCGGGCCTCGGGACTGTTGAGCGCTGCGGACGGCAAGACGCGGGCTCTTTATGACTGGGCCTACGCTCATGAGGCCCGCCGACTTCTCGAGACGGGCAAGGCCGCCAGCGATCCCGCCCTCATCGGCGACGTCGCGCGGCGCTTCTTTCATACGGCCGCCGGATTCGAGGCGACCGACTGGCTCGCAACTCACTGGCTCGACCGTGGCGAATACGCGCTGGCAGTCCGGGCGTGGTCTCAATTGGCCGGCGACACGCAACATGCCACGCGGATCACGGACGCCATGCGCCGCAAAGCGGCCGTCGCCGAGCAGCTGCTCGCGAGAAGTTCGAGCCCGCCCCCCTGGTCGCTGGCCCGCTCGTCGGAGGTGCGCACCGCGGAAGTCAACGCCTCGGACGATCGAGGAGCGGACGTCGACCCGTCGAACACACCGCGGATCACGCGCGTGGCCGCGTTCGAACCGGCGGCGGCCGACGCGCCTCCGCGGTCGGCGCTGCCTTACATGAAGCCGGTCTGGCGGAGGTCGCTGGCGACGGGCAAGGAGCCGATCATGGACGGCGCCGTGCGGCGCTGGGAAATCGGGCTCAAGCGAGAAGACAAGCAGCCGGTCGCCGTGCATTCGGCGATCGTCGCCGGTTCGGTGATCGCGTTTCGCAGTTATGACGGAATCTCCGCCGTCGACGGAACAACCGGCCAGGCTCTTTGGAATTACACCGCGGGCACGTCGTTTCTGCGTGCCTGGAGCGACGTGGCCCAAATGGGGCTCATGAACGGCGACGGCACTTCGGCGAGCGACAGCGCCCTCGACGTTTTGATGAGTGCCTACGCAGGCAACTCGGTCTTGGGAATGCTGACGACCGACGGGCGCCGCGTGTTTGCCATCGATTCGACCGATCTTCGGCCCCATTCGTCCGTTCCATCGGCGGAAGAACCCGGGGAGTCGCGCGACGGCGCGCAGCGCATGCCGCGGAGCGCCAACCGGCTCGTCGCCCTCGATCTGTTCACGCCGGCAACCGACGCGGAAGGGGGCATCAAACCCGTGTGGGAGGTCGGGGGTTCGATCGGGACGGCCCACTGGTTTTACCGCATGGACGTGAACGACGACGGCCGCGTCACGCAGTCCGAGTTCCTGGGAAGCGCCGAGGATTTCCGCAAGCTCGACCGCAACAACGACGGCGCGATCGACCTTGCCGAATCGAAGAATCCGGAGGTCAAGCTCGAGCGGCATCCTTTGCACGGGCACTTTTTCCTGGGGCCGCCGTTGGCGCTCGACGGCCGTTTGTACGCCGTCACCGAGTGCGATTCGCAGCTCAACCTGGTTGCTTTGCGGGCCGATACGGGGGCCGTTTTGTGGGTGCAGGGCATCAGCTATGTCGATCGGCCGATCGACGAAGATTCGCTGCGCAACACCCTGGCGTGCACGCCCTGCTACTCGGGCGGAGTGATTGTCTGCCCGACACAGATGGGCGTGCTGGTCGGCGTCGACGCGCTCGACGGGGCCCTGCTGTGGACCTACTACTACGGCGATGACGACACGGCCTCCGAGAGCGCGTGGTCGTTCATGAGCCATCGGCCGTATGGCAACACGGGTTTTGCCAATCCGCCGCTCATTGAAGGGAATCGAATCGTCCTCTTGCCGCGGCAATCCGATTCGATTCATTGCATCGACCTGACGACCGGCAACAAGCTTTGGAAGCAGCCCCGCAACGATGGCGAGTTCATTGCGGGCGCGGCTGACGGCGTGGCCATGATCGTCGGCGAGCGTACGAGCGCGGGGCTTTCGCTTGTCGACGGCCAGCCCCGGTGGACGGCTCGAACCGGCGCGGTCTCCGGCTGCGGTCTGCGCGGGAACGCAATACCTGCTGCCTCTGGCCGAGAACCGCGTCGTCGCGATCGATATGCGTACGGGAGCGCGCACGGGCTTGTCGGAGCCGGAGCCGAGCGGGCAAACGAGCGAAGAGCCCGGCGAGTCGCACGAGGAGGCTGCCCGTATACAGCCGGACGTCGCCCGATCGGGCGAATCGGCGGGCGAAGACTCCCTCGATCTGCAAACCTTCAATCTGACCGTGCGCGTGGCCCGGATGCTCGAACGGCGCGCCGAAACCGCCCTCAGCGGGCAGCCAAAGTTCTCGGACAAGCCGGGCAACCTGATCGGCGGAGGTCCGTTCATCGTTTCCGTCGGGCCCCGTGAGATTGTCGCTTATCCGCGGGCAGCGGCCTTGCTGAATGAAGTGAAGGATCGTCTCGCCGGTGCCGATCGCGCCGGAGGACTTGCTCCTGGCGGCCGATCTCGAGCGAATGCTTGATGGCGGCGGGGCGGCCAAAGAATATCTGGCCCAATTGGGTGACAAGGCAACGCCCGCGATTGCCACAAGGCGGTCTCAGCTGCTGCGAGCCGTGCTGTACCAGGAATTGTCGGCGAACCAGGAAGACCCGACTGGGATCCTGCGCGAACTCGACAAGCTCTCGCGGACCCCTTGGGAGCGCGGCCGGTTCTTTCAGGTCAAATCAGCGGCTGAATTACGACGTCACAATTTTGTGGAGGCATTAGCATCCGCCTCCGCATTCGCGAAGCTCGATCTGCCCGGCCTGCTTCCTTCGGCTACCGATCCGACGCATTTGATGTCCGCCCGCAGCTGGCTGGCGTCACAATCGGCCGAGTTGGAGAAGGGTCTAACGCGGATTGGCCCGCGCCCCACCCTTGGAGTCAATGCTCGGGCGGAGGACGAACGACAAGCGGTTCTCAAATCGGGCGATCGGAAGGAACTCGAGCGCTTTCTGGCCGTCCACCCAATGGATGGGTTTACCGATGCCGTGCGTCGGCGATTGGCCGAGGTGCTGGCAAGCGCCGGCGAAATCCAGCGTGCGGAACTGCTGTTGATTCAAGGTCAGCACAGCCTCACACCGGAAACGCGGCAAGCGGCCGAATGCCAACTGGCCCGGCTCTGGGACCGGACGGGAATGGCCGAAGAGGCCGCCGAATTGCTGGCCCAGCAGCCGCATCCGCGGCTCGACGAGTTCCCTGCCAACTCGCTCACCAGGCTGGCTTACGATCGGCTCCGAAACGTGTCGAAGCCGGTCGATCGCGTGCGTATTTCGCAGACATTTCTGGAACATTGCGACCGCGAATTGGACGACGCGTACACGAACGCCTCGCGCCCGTTCATTACGCGGCCCACGTCTCCCTTCCAATTAATCGATCGCGGCTCGTCCACGCCGGCCGAGATCAGCATCGTCGATCGCCTCACCGGTTCGATTGTCGACACGTTGCACCTCCCCTCTCCCTACACAGGCTCGGTCGTGGCGAGCGTGTCGCAGGTCGGCCACTTCCTCCCCTTGGGAAGCCGCGGGGCGCTGCATGGAATTTCGCTGATTCAGCACAATCGCGAAAAGCCGATGTGGACGACGTCGCCGCCGCAAATTGCGCTCGACGTCGAACCGGCTCTGGTCGGTCCAAGCGGTGCGACGTTTTGTGTCTATCAATCGCACGGCAATCTGTTCGTGCTCGATCCGGGGACGGGCAAGGTTTTGTGGCAGCGCAGCGACCTCGATCCGCAATGCGGCTTGAGCGGAGATCCCATCCGCGGGATTTTCGGCGACGAACACGTCCTCGTGCTGCTTGCTCCCGATCACCTGGCCTACACGGCCTATAACACGGCCACCGGTGAAGAAATCCGCCAGGGCCGCCTGGACAACGAGTCGCGGCAGACCTCTGAGCGCCGGACGTTCGGCCGTTGCCTGATGTATATCACGGCCGAAGAGGCCAATCGCCGCGTGCGGATTTGGGATCCGCTGAGCGATCGGCTGCTCTACGATCGGGCAATTTCCGATCGCCTGCTTGTGAAGGATACGTCCGACGAAGAGGTTGCCGTTGTCTGCGAAGACGGCACGCTGCAAATTGTCGACGGTCGCACGGGCTCGATCCGCGTCACGCAAAGTTTGACGCCGCGCGAAGTCCAGAACGCCTGCCAGCTCGCCATTTTCCGCGATGCCTCGCGGTACTACGTGAATTTGCAGCCGGTGCAATCGCCCCCCGAGCCGCGGTTCTACAATTACTTTTTCGGCACGGATACGGTCTTGCCCCACGTCGACGTGCGGGGAGACGTGCTGGCGATCGACCGCACGTCGGGCCGCCTCGTTTGGAAACGCGGTTTCCAACAGCGGACGATCCTGCGGACGCCGTCGCTGCAGCTTCCCGTGCTGGTGATGCTCTCGTCGGTTGGCGACCGGATGAACGGTAATCACCGATCGATGCTGGTCGAGGTGGTTGATACCCGCACCGGCGAAACGCTGGGCGTCGAGAACAACAAATTCACCAATCGCATCCTGCAACTGACGTACGAACACGATCGGCATCGCGTACGGCTGTGGGGGGCGCACTCGGTGATCGATGTCGATTTGATTCAATCGGCCGGATCGTCGCTGGCCGATGTTTCTGACAATTGACGCGTGCCGAAGCGGCCGATCATTTGCCAGGCGCGGCGGTCCACTTCCGCTCGAGCAGGTGGACCTTGGCGACGTCGTGCATATAGTTGTCCGAGACGCGCGCCTCGGCCGCTTGCTGGAGATGCGATCGAGCCTGTTTCGCATCGCCCGCGGCTTCGAAATAAAGTCCGAGATAGAGATGGGCGTACATCCGCGCCGTTTCGGTCTCAGCCTGTTTCGCCGCTTTGAGTACTGCCGCCTCGGAGCCGCGTCCGGCGTAAAACGCGTAAATCTCCGCCATTGGAACCCGGTCGTCCTGTGCCAGGTCGATTTTCATCAGTCCATTTTTGGCCGTATCAAGGCCTCGCAGCCGAGCGACGCAGAGAAAATGCCATGCGGCGTTTTCGACGTCGTTGGGATTGACGGTTTTGTGCAGTTCAAACTGCCGCCGGCCGGCGTCGAATTTGGCGGCGTAGTAATCGCTGATGCCGCGCTGCCAGAGCTGCGGCGCCATCTGCGGGTCGAGCTCGGCCGCACGGTCGAAGTCGCGAATTGACGCGGCGATTTTGTCTTCCCGAAAATGCCGCATGCCACGATTCAAACAGGCCCGGGCCGTATCATCCGGCCCCGGCCCGTCGCCATGAGCAGCGGCCGCGAGCGATAACATCGTCGAGGCGACGAGGCCCATCAGAAGCGATGTTTTGCAGACGAAGCGTTGCATCAGGTCAGTTTATAAAATCGAACGGCGTTGTCGTGCAGCAGCTTGCGACGGAATTCTGGCGAACGGTCGCGGATGATTGAAGTCAGGGCGTCGAACCATTGTCGATAAGTGGCAACGGCCGTACAGACAGGCCAATCGCCTCCGAAAAAGACGCGATCCGGGCCGAACGTATCGAGGCAGAAATTGATGGAGGGAGCGAGGTCAGCCGGCTGCCAAGCTTTCGCTTTGGCCGTGGCGACGATCCCCGAAATCTTGCACATCACGTTTTCATGCGAGGCGGCCGCCTTCATGCCCTCTTCCCAAGTGAGGCGCGATTTTTCATCGGTCGCCTGAACGTCCCGATTGCCGCAATGGTCGACAATGAAGCGCGTTCGCGGGCAGTGTTCGATGAGGCGGACGGCATCCATCAATTCGGCCGGCCGGATACAAATATCGTAACTCAGGCCCAACTCTCCCAGGTATTGCACATTTTTGACGAATGTCGGTTGCAGGCACAATCCTTTGTGCCGGTCCGGATCGTTGAGGATCATGCGGACCCCCTTCACGTGGGGATTGGTCGCGTACTTCTTGATGTAGGCGGGAAAGCCGGGGCGGTCGACCGAACCGCCGATCACCGCTCCGCGCATGCGGCTATTGGGCGACTGGCAGAGCTTGATGACATAATCGGCCTCGGCCTCATGGTCGGCCGGATCGCAGTTCACCTCCATGTAGACCGTCTTCACAATATTGATGCCGTTCGTTGCTTCGTCGTAATCCTTGGGTAAATAGCTGCGGCGAAAGTGTGCCGATCGGGCCTGGTTGAGCCAGGGCAAACGTAGGCGACTCAGGTCCCAAAGGTGCTCATGCGTATCGACGACGGGAATCGCGGATTCTTGGCCGGCCGATTCCTGTGCGGCGAGCGCCGCTTGCATTGTCACGGCCGCCTGCATTGCGACGGCCGCGGTGCCGAGACTTGCCGACGACGCCAGAAAGTTCCGACGGGATAAACGCCAATTCATAAGCCGCTCCAATTCGCTCGAAGGTGTGCCTGAGTATAACGGTCGCGACTGAATAAGGCCGCGCCTGCGCGTGGCCGTTGGCGAGTCGGAGGGAAGAGTGCGCCGGCGATTGTTGGACTCACTTTCGTCCGCTTGCTCCGGCGGAAATCGCTCGCTAGAATCGCGCCGGCCTTCGGCTTGCGGGGGCCGCTCGGGTGATGTGCGCGGATTTGGCGGCGGGCAAATCCCGGTCGCTTTGGACGAAGCTGCTGCCGAAGACAGACGGGAAAGACGTTTCGCGTGCCGGACACTTTTCACGCCTTTGAGCCTGTTCTCTTGTATGCGTTTGTGCTGCTGGGATTCGTGATCACGACTCTCGTCATGGCGCACACGATCGGGCCGCATCGCAAGACGGCCGTGAAGGACATGCCGTACGAGTCCGGCATGGACCCCGTCGAGGACGCGCGGCAGCCGTTTGACGTAAAATTCTCGCTGGTTGCGATTTTGTTTTTGATTTTCGACGTCGAGTTGTTGTTTCTTTATCCGTGGGCAGTGAGCGCGTATGCCGACGAGGGGGGCGTGCCCAAATCCCAGCGGGGCGACGTCTTCTGGGTGATGATTGTCTTCATTGTCACGCTTGTCATTCCGTACATTTACGCGTGGCGGAAGGGAGTCTTCCGATGGCGGTAGACGTTCCCGAAAATGTGTTCCTGACGACGCTGGACGCGGCCGCCAACTGGGCGCGTTCCAACAGTCTCTGGCCCATGCCGTTCGCGACGGCCTGTTGCGGCATCGAGCTGATGGCGACCGCCTCGTCGCGGTACGATATTTCGCGGTTCGGCGCGGAAGTCATGCGATTCAGCCCGCGGCAATGCGATCTGTTGATCGTCGCCGGGCGCGTGGTGATGAAAATGCTCCCCGTTTTGCAGCGAATTTGGCTGCAGATGCCGGAGCCCAAGTGGTGCATTTCGATGGGCGCCTGTGCCTGCACCGGAGGCGTGTTCGACACGTACGCCGTCGTCCAGGGGGTCGATCGGTTTATTCCGGTCGATATCTATGTGCCCGGCTGCCCGCCGCGGCCCGAACAACTCTTGGCATCGATCATCGATCTGCAGAGCGCGATCATGAAAGATGGAACGCTGACGGGGAAAGAATTCGCCGAGCGGCGAACTGCAGAGGGGCCGGCGCCGTTGTCGCTCGAAGAGCTGCGACGCAGCCGCGACTTTCTGCTGGCAAAGGCCATCGAGCAGGAGAAAGTGGCGCAAACGCCGCATTGACGTGCGGCAATTGCCAGAACCAAAGCCAATGAGCACAACCGAAGAGCGGCTGCGAGAACGGTTCGGAGCGGACGGTTTTCAAACCAGCCGTTTCCGCGAGAATGTCCGTTTCGACCTTCCCTCCGAATCGCTCAATTCGACGCTGACGTTTCTCAAAAACGAGTGCGGCTTCGACTATCTGGCCGAGTTGACGGCCGTTGACCTGCTCGAATATCCCGACGCGCGCAATCGATTTCGAGTCGTTTACGTGCTGGTGAATACGGCGACGGGCGAGCGGATCATCGTTCGCACGCATGTCGACGACCCCGACCCGACGCTGCCGTCGGCCGTGCCTTTGTGGCAGGGTGCGAATTGGCTCGAGCGGGAGGTGTTCGACATGTTCGGCATCCGCTTCGACGGACATCCGAACCTGAAACGAATTTTAATGCCCGAGGAATATACGTCGTTCCCCTTGCGAAAGGACTATCCCTTGCGGGGCCGCGGGGAACGGCATAATTTCCCCGTGATCACGCGGGCGGAAAGTTGATCGAAGCGAAGCCGCCTGCCGATTGATTGACCTGAGAATCAAGGATTCGAGACAAAGCAATGCCGCTCCAGCTTTCCGAGCTGAGTGACGTCGATTCGCCGGATAGGGAATATCTGTGGACCCTCAATTTCGGTCCGCAGCATCCGGCGACGCACACGACGCTGCGGCTGTTGTTGACGCTCGACGGTGAAACGATCGTCAACTCCGTCCCCGACATCGGCTACCTGCACAGCGGTTTCGAGAAGCTCGGGGAAGATCTCGACTTCAATCAATACGTGACGATCGTCGACCGGATGAATTACATCTCGCCGGTCGCCAACGAGATCGCCTGGCATCACGCCGTCGAGAAGCTGCTGGGCGTAACGATCACGCCGCGCTGCACGTATCTCCGCACGATCTTTGCGGAGCTGATGCGGATTCACGACCATCTGCTTTGCGTGGCGGCGGCGGCCCTCGATTTGGGAGCGTTCACGCCGTTTTTGTACGCATTCAAGCAGCGCGAGAAGATCAGCGACCTCAATGAGTTCGCCTCGGGGCAGCGGTTTCACGCCAGTTACACGCGCGTGGGCGGGGTGATGTACGACGTTGACGACGCGTGGATCAATCGCGTTCGCGAGTTCGTTGCGGGCTTTGGCGCGGCGCATGCCGAAATCAATGGCATGCTGACGAAAAATCGCATCTTTGTCGCCCGGCTCAAAGGGATCGGCGTGCTCACCAAAGAGGACGCGATCAACTATAGCTGCAGCGGCCCCGTCGCCCGTGCGAGCGGCGTCTTGCGCGATTTGCGGAAGGACGAGCCGTACCTGGCATATCCTGATCTCGACTTCAAGGTGGTCTGCTCGAACGCCGGCGACTGTTACGCTCGATACCTGGTGCGAATGCTGGAGATGCTGGAGAGCATCAAGATTATCGAGCAGGCGATCGAAAACCTGCCGTCCGGGCCTGTGAACGTCGACGCCGAGGGGCGGGCGATCATGCCCGGCAAGGAAGAGGTGTATCAAAGCATCGAGGGGCTGATCCGCCACTTCGAGGTGATCATCCCCAACCGCGGCTTTATCGCGCCGAACGAAGAGATCTACGCGGCCAACGAGACCGCGAACGGCGAGCTGGGTTTCTACATTGTCGGCGACGGGACGATCAAGGCGTATCGGGCTCGCACGCGGCCGCCGTCGTTCATTCATTTCGCGGTCTTTCCGCACTTGATCAAGGGGCACACGTTGAGCGACATCGTCGCCGTGCTGGGCAGTTTGAACATCATCGCGGCGGAGCTGGACCGATGAGTGCTCTCTCGGAGCAAACACGCGAGCGGATTCGAGCCGTCTTCGCGAAATATCCGAACAAACGGGCGGCAACACTGCCGGCATTGCACATCGTGCAAGACGAGCAGCGGCAAGTTTCGACCGAAGCGCTGCGGGAAGTCGCCGCGCTGCTCGAGCTGCATCCGGCCGAGGTGGCCGACACGCTGAGTTTTTACGGTTTCTTCCGCAATGAAAAGGACCCGCTCGGCAAGCACCGCGTTTGGGTTTGCCGCAGCTTGTCGTGTGCGCTTCGCGGCGGCGACGAATTGTTGGACGCGGTCTCGGAGCGCCTGCACGTCGAAGCCGGCCAGACGACGTCCGACGGCAAGGTGACACTCGAGTTTGCCGAGTGCCTGGGTGCGTGCGATGGCGCTCCCTGCATCCTGGTAAACGACGAGTGCCACATGAACATGACGGCCGATTCGGTGAGCAAACTGCTTCAGCAACTATAGAGGCACCCGTGGCGAGTTTTGAACCTGTCCTGTTGCGTCGCGTCGGCAAAGAGAGCGGCCAGTCGCTGGCTGGTTACCGCGCCGACGGCGGATATCAGGCGCTCAAAAAAGCCCTGGGCATGGCTCCCGACGATGTGACGAAAATCGTCAAGGATTCAGGACTGCGCGGCCGTGGCGGCGCCGGTTTTCCCACGGGCGTGAAATGGACTTTTCTACCGAAGAACCATCCCGGCCCGTTTTACCTCTGCGTGAACGGCGACGAGAGCGAACCCGGCACGTTCAACAACCGCATCTTGATGGAGCACGATCCGCATCAGTTCCTCGAAGGGATCATGATCGCGGCCTACGCCATTCGCTCGGCGACCGCCTACATCTATTTGCGGTACGAATTCGGTCGGTCGTACCGCATCCTCGACCGGGCGATCCAGGAGTGCTACGCCAACAACCTGCTTGGCAAGAACATCCAGGGGACCGACTTTTCGCTCGACATTTATCTGCACCGCGGGGCGGGCGCTTACATCTGCGGCGAAGAGACGGGACTGCTGGAGAGCCTCGAGGGGAAGCGGGCCTGGCCGCGGATCAAGCCGCCGTTTCCTGCCGTCGAGGGCCTTTTCCGCAAGCCGACAATCGTGAACAACGTCGAGACGCTGGCCTGCGTGCCGCACATCATCGACCGCGGTGTGGACTGGTTCCGCTCGATCGGCGTGCCGCCGGATCCGAACAATCCGCGCGACGCGGGCAGCCTGGGGCCGAAGCTGTATTGCATCAGCGGGCACGTCAACAAGCCGGGCTGCGTGGAGCTGCCGCTCGGCGTGCCGGCCCGCGAATTGGTCGACGTGTACGGCGGCGGCGTCTGGAAAGGACGCAAGGTGAAGGCCTGCGTCCCCGGCGGCATCAGCATGGGGTTCTTGTCCGCCAGCGAAATGGATACGCCGCTCGACTTCAACGGGCCCGGCCGCGTGGGTTGCTTGGGCCTGGGCACGGCGGCCGTGATCGTCGTCGACGACCAGACGAGTATGGTCGACGTCTTGTATAACTGTTGCCGATTCATGGCTCACGAATCGTGCGGACAATGCACGCCGTGCCGCGAGGGGACCGACTGGTCGCGAAAGATTCTCGAGCGGATGCGGGCCGGCGAGGGGACGATGCAGGATCTCGACGTGCTGACGGAGATTTCCCAGACGATGGGCACGATCCCCGGCACGACGATCTGCGGACTGGCCGACGGGGCCGCGTGGCCGATCAAGAACGCGCTTGCCAAATTTCGGGACGACTTCGTGCAGTGCATCAATCGCGGGCGCAAAGCGACGGCTCCTGCGCTCGTATGAGGAACAAATGGGGACAGTCGTTGTAAACGGGAAATCGGTTGAAATCGGTGAGGGGGAGCGCCTGAATTGCGTTCAGGCGGGCCAGCGAGCCGGCGTCGACATCCCGCACTATTGCTGGCATCCGGCTCTGACGGTTGTCGCAAGTTGTCGCATGTGTCTCGTGGAAACGGGCGAGCGAAAGCCTGATGGCTCGATCGCGATGGGGCCCAAGCTGGTGCCCGGCTGCCAGACTCCCGTCAAAGACGGCATGGTGATCGTTTCGGATAGCAAGAAAGTAAAGGATTCGCAGGCGCAGGTGCTCGAGTACCTGCTGCTCAATCATCCGCTCGATTGCCCGACCTGCGATCAGGCGGGCGAGTGCTTTCTGCAGGATTACAGCTATCGCTTCGGCCACGCGCACTCGCGGATGCACGATCCGAAAATCCGCCGCAAAGACAAGGACTACATCGGCGACCAGATCACCCTCTTCACCGATCGCTGCGTAATGTGCTCGCGCTGCGTGCGGTTCACGCGGGAGATCAGCGGCACGGCCGAAATGCAGATCATCAATCGCGGCAGCCACGCCGAGATCGATATCTTCCCCGGCATTCCGTGCAACAACAAACTCGCCGGCAACGTCGTCGACATTTGCCCCGTGGGCGCGCTGTGCAGCAAGGACTTTCTCTACAAGCAGCGCGTGTGGTGGCTCAAGTCGAAGCCGAGCGTCTGCCCCAATTGCAGCACCGGCTGCAGCATTAACGTCGACGAGAACGACGAGAAAGTGTACCGCTTGAAGCCGCGGTACAACCCGAAGGCGCAAGGCGAGTTCATGTGCGATGAGGGGCGGTTCGGCTTCAAATACGTCCACAGCCCCGATCGGCTCATGCTGCCGATCGCGAAAGGCTCGAACGGCCACCGGGCGAACGACTGGTCGGCCATCTTGCCCGACGTTCAAAAGGCGCTCCGTGAGACTGCCAAAGCGAGTCCCGGCAAACTGGCCGCCGTGCTGTCACCGTGGATGACGTGCGAAGAGGCCTTCCTGCTGGCGAAATATCTCAAGTCGCTGTCCAAGGACGTGCGACTGGCGATGGGGCCCGTGCGGATCGTCGGCGAGGACGACCGTTATCCCAAGCGCGTCGACGGCCAACCGGCCGATCCGACCAAATTCACGATCCGCGCCGAGAAGTGCCCCAACCGCGCCGGCGTCGCGGAAATCCTCAAGCATTTCCAGGGCAGCGTCGTCTCCTTCGATGATCTCAAATCGCAAGTTACCGGCGGACAGATCGACAGCCTGTATGTCGTCGGCGGCGATCACGAGCCTTGGAATACCGAATCCGATCGCAGTTGGCTCTCGAAGCTCAAGTTGTTGATCGTGCAGGATATTCTTCCGTCGCCGGCAGTCGGCCTGGCCCACTACGTCCTACCGGCCGGCGCATTCGTCGAGAAGGATGGCACGTTCATCAACCACGCGGGGCTGGCGCAGACGATCGAGCGAGCGGTGCGGTGCCCCGGCGAAGCGCGGCCCGATGGTCGCATTCTTTGGGAGCTGGCCGGACGGCGTGGATTGTTCCACGCTGCGACAGTGCGGATAGAAATCGGCTCGGAAATTCCGGCACTGGCTGCTTTGCGCACCCCGTCGCTTGGCCTTGCGGGCCTACTTCTCTCGGAGGGGCCGGCCACTGAAAGCGCCCGTGGAGACCGACCCGTTGCTGCAGAAAGCGGTGAGCAGCGTATGAATTGGCTCTACGCCATCATCGCGATCGTGCTCGTTCTGGGCGGCGTGCTCGGAGCGTGCGCGTATCTGATTTGGATCGAGCGGAAGCTGGCCGCCCGGATTCAGGATCGGATCGGTCCGAATCGCGTTGGGCCGTGGGGCCTGCTGCAGTCGATCGCCGACGGGATGAAGTTCCTTTTCAAAGAGGAGGTCATCCCCGCCGGCGCCGAGAAATTCTTGTTTGTTTTGGCGCCGACGATCTCGGTGTTCACCACGTTGCTTGCCTTCTCGGTCGTGCCATTCGGCCCGGCGCCGCCAAACGGGAGCGGTGGATTTCCATTTGGGATCGCACCCTACGTGGATATCGGGGTCATCTTCGTCTTTGCCGTCACCAGCCTGGCTGTTTACGGGATCATTCTCGGGGGCTGGTCCTCGAACAATAAATACAGTGCGCTTGGAAGCCTGCGGTCGAGCGCGCAAGTCGTCAGCTACGAGGTTCCCCTGGGATTATCCGTCCTGGGCGTCGGCCTGCTCGTGGGGTCATTCAATCTTGATGCCGTGATTAGGGCGCAAACGGTCGACGCGGGAATGCGCGGCCTGTTCGACTGGTTCATCTGGTGCCAGCCGCTGGCGTGCTTGATTTTCTTCGCGAGCGCGCTTGCCGAATCGAACCGGTTGCCGTTCGACTTGCCCGAATGCGAGCAGGAGCTCGTCGGTGGTTATCACACCGAATATAGCGCGATGAAGTTCGCCATGTTCTTCCTGGCCGAGTACACGCACGTCATTACCGTGAGCTTCCTGACAGCCATCCTGTTCTTCGGCGGCTGGCACTTCCCGTGGATCGCCGAGGCGCAGAGCGACTACTTCGGCGCGGTTGTGGTGAAAGTGGCCGTTCTGTTGACCAAAGTGCTTCTGATCATCGCGTTCATCATGCTGATCCGCTGGACGCTGCCTCGATTCCGCTTCGATCAATTGATGAATTTGAATTGGAAGGTCTTCATTCCGCTTTCGCTTTGCAACTTGCTGGGAATGATGATCGTGAAGCAGTACGATCTCTCGCGGTGGTGGATGCTGTTGATGTCGGTCGTGCTGGTGGTCGTGGCGACGGCGGTCTCGCTGTTTCTGACGCGATTCGTGCCGTCGGTGGCGAACGCCCGACCAGAGTTGGGTCAAACGGCCACGCTGTCCGGCCGCTGATCCGCCGCGAAGTGGTTGAATTTCGAGAGAAACGACGAACGTGCCAATCAAAGCCGAAGATGTGACGTGGGTCGAGGAGCCGCAGTTCGGCCTCCTGGAGGCGATGTACCTCCCCGCGATCGCCCAAGGCGTGAAAACCACGCTCAAGCATCTCTTTCGTCCGGAGGTAACGACCGAGGAATACCCCGAGGTCAAACCCGACCTGCCTCTCAACTACCGCGGTTTGCATCGGCTCAATCGCGACGATCAGGGACGCGTGAAGTGCGTCGCCTGTTTTCTCTGTGCGACCGCCTGCCCCGCGCGGTGCATCGAGATCATCGGCGACAAGGCCCCCTGGCCCGATCGCGACAAATATCCGACCAAATTCGTGATCGACGAGCTCAAGTGCATTTATTGCGGCATGTGCGAAGAGGCCTGCCCGGTCGACGCGATCGAGCTCACCAGCCTGTTCGACCTGACGGGCCGCAGCCGGCAGGAGATGCTGTTCGATCGCGAAAAGTTGCTGGCTGTCTACGATCAGACGGTGAATTCCGGCCGCGATCCGATCCGCACGCATTCCGGTCCGCTGGGGCCGGCGGCCGAGATCGCCACCACGCTCTTTCCCGCCGGGGGAAGCGCGTCGACGGAGCACCGCGCCGGTCCCTCATCCGCGCCCGGCAAGAGCGATGCCTCGCAACACAACGCGCCCCACTGAGCCGATCCGTACCCTGACCTTGAACCGCTTGCCGCCATGAACGCATTTTTTGCATGGACCATCGAGCATCGGGCGCAACTTGTGCCGCTGCTGTTCGGTTTCTTTGCGCTCTATCTCTTGTTGCCGCGCGATCGGCCACTGCTGCGCACGGCCGGGATTTTGATCGGCCTGTTCGGACTCGGCGGATTGGGCTTCACCCTGCTCTCGCCGGGAATGACGCTGCACGGGATTCTGTTTTATCTCTTCGCCGGCATCGCCGTTGTGGCCGGCGTGGGCACGGTGACGCACCACAATCCGGTTTACTCGGCCCTGTTGTACGCGTTGACGACGCTCAGCGTGTGCGGCTTGTTCCTGTTGCGGGCCGCCCAGTTTCTCGCGGCGGCGACGGTCATCATCTATGCCGGTGCCGTGGTCGTGACATTTTTGTTCATCATCATGCTGTCCCGGCAATCGGGGAATGCCGCGTACGACCGCCGGGCCCGCGAACCGTTTCTCGCGACGTTGGCGACGTTCGTGCTCTTGGGCGGGTTGCTGTTGACGATCGATCAATGGGTGACGCAGCGGGCGGGAAATCTGCCGGCACCGGTGCCGGTCGGCCGCCTGACGATTGCCGAAACGGCGGAAATGGGACCGCGCGGTACGGCCGGATTCCTGCCCATCCCCAAGGGCTCGGAACAACACAACCACAGCAATTTCCAAGTGGGAGAAGCGGGACGGCTTCGCGGACTGGGCCGCTCGCTCTTTAGCGATTATCTTGTCGCCGTCGAATTGGCGGGAACTCTGCTCTTGGTGGCCGGCGTGGGCGCCGTGGCCATTGCACCGCGGCGTTCGACGGGGAAATTGTGAACCGATGTCGTCGGAACTGACCAACTATTTGATCGTCGGGGCCGTCCTCTTTTCGCTGGGGGCGCTCGGCTTTCTCACGCGCCGCAATCTGATCGTCGCGATCCTGTCGGCCGAAATGATGCTCTTGGGCGTGACGCTGAACTTCGTCGCGTTTTCGTACGAGCACGCCAGTTACGAGGGGCAGGTCTTCGCCGCGATTGTGCTGACGGTGGCCGCGTGCGAAGCGGGGCTGGCTTTGGCCCTGCTTTCGGCCCTCTATCGCATGCGAAAAACACTGGATATGTCGGTCTGGCGCGATCTGGGTGAACCGGGCGTCGAGTTGCCGGTCGAGAAACCCGAGCAAGCTCCCAAGCCTTCGGCAACGCCGCCCTATCCGCGGCTCACGCCCGCCGGCAGGATTCCGGAAACGGCGTGGACGGAGACACCCACACATGTCTGACGCGTTCCACTCGCTTTCGCTCTGGCTCATCCCGGGCTGCCCCTTGGCGGCGGCCGTGCTGGTGGGCCTGTTCGGCAAGGCCGTTTTTCGGAGCGGCTCCCATCGGCCGGTGATTGGGGCTCTCGTCGTTTCCTGCCTCTTGTCGCTTTGGCAACTCGGTGCCGTCGCAACCCATTCGGGGGCGAAGCCGACCGAAAAAGCATCTCCCACCACGGGCGAGGCCTCAGCGAAACGGGGCCAAAACGTGCCGGTCGCCTACGGTTTCGATTGGATCACCGTAGGCGGACTCAACGTCCAGGCTGACGTGCAGGTCGACTCGCTGACTGCCGTGATGCTGGTGATGGTGACGCTGGTCAGCACCTTGGTTGCCGTTTATGCCACCGGCTACATGCACGGCGATCCGGGTTATCCGCGGTTCTTCGCCGAGTTGGCGCTCTTCGTCTTTTCGATGTGCATGCTGATCATGGCACGCAACTTCCTGGTGCTGTTTATCTTTTGGGAAGCGGTCGGCCTGTGCAGTTATCTCTTGGTCGGCTTTTGGTACGAACGCCCAGCTGCCGCGGCCGCGGCGGTCAAGGCGTTCGTGGTGAATCGTATCGGCGATGCGGCCTTCTTGATGGGCCTGTACCTCATCTGGACGACCTTCCACAGTCTCGATTTCGCCGACGTGCTGGGAGAGCATCATGAGCGGGGGCCGGGTTTTTCGCTGCATGTGTTGCTGATCTGCGTGTGCCTGTTTACCGGCGCGTGCGGCAAGTCGGCCCAATTCCCGCTGCATCTTTGGTTGCCCGACGCCATGGAAGGTCCCACTCCCGTGAGCGCCCTGATCCACGCGGCCACGATGGTGACCGCCGGCGTTTACCTGGTCGCCCGCTGCACGCCATTGTTCATGCTGGCGCCCGAGGTGCAAGTCGCCGTCGCGACGATTGGCGGGATCACCGCATTGATGGCGGCGCTAATCGCCCTCACTCAAAACGACCTCAAGCGCGTCCTGGCGTATTCCACGGTCAGTCAGTTGGGCTACATGTTCATGGCGCTGGGCAGCGCGGCGGCCGGAACGGCCTTCGCCACGGCAGCCGTCACCGCCGCCATTTTTCACATGTTCACCCATGCCTTTTTCAAGGCGCTGCTCTTCCTGTCGGCCGGCAACGTGATGCATGCGATGGGCAACGTGATCGACATGCGTCAGTTCAGCGGACTGAAGAAGGTCCTGCCCGTCACGAATATCGCCTTCCTCTGCGGCGGTTTGGCTCTATCGGGATTTCCCTTTCTCTCCGGCTTCTGGAGCAAGGATGCAATCTTCGGACTGCTGATGAACGGCACGCATCACGGCGATCATCGGGTCATGTTTCAGTGCTCTTTTGGGTCGCCTATGTGACGGCCATTTTGACGGCCTTTTACACGTTCCGCGCCTATTTCCTGACCTTTTACGGTCCCACGCGGGTCCCCGCCGAGGCATACGCGCAGTGCGCACCACGGTTCCGAACACCCGGCGGACGATGCGGCTGCCGCGCACGATCATCACAACGGCCACTTGCCCGCGCCGTCCGCGGTCGCACACGGGGCGCCGGTTGGCGGCGACCCCTCGCAAATTCACGAGGGCCCTCCGGCCATGAAGTGGCCGCTGATGGTCCTCTCGTTCTTCGCCGTGGCGATCGGCCTCATCGTCGGCCCAACCCACCTCTTCGCGGGCTGGATCGCGCAGGTTCCGACGCTGGTCGCAGGAGAGGCGGAGACATTCCAATGGTTGCTCGCTGGCGCCAGCATCCTGGCGGCGCTCGGCGGAATCGGCGTGGCCGCCCTGATGTACGCCAAGCCGTCCAATCTTCCGCAGCTCGTTCGGACGGCCGTGGGGCCGCTCTACGATCTGTCGCTCAACAAGTTCTATCTGGACGAAATCGCCAATCTGCTGGTGATATTTCCGGTCAAGGCCGTGGCCTTCGCTTCGGTGCTCTTTGACCAGGGATTCATCGATCGTCTGGTCGACGAGGTCGGCACGGTTCCGTCGCTTATTGGGCGGTTTTTGCGGCCGGTGCAAAACGGGCTGATCCAGTCGTACGCTCTCGTGATGCTGTTCGGTTTGGCGATCTTTCTGACCACGATTCTGCAACTGGTTCCCCTTCCATGAGCGCCGTGACAGCGAATCTCCTGGCGATGATTCTCCTGCCGTTGACGGGGGGATTGTTGCTGCTCGTCGCGAAGTGGCCCGCGGCCACCGTTCGCCAGTTCGCGCTGGTCGTCTCATCAGTCACGCTCGTGCTGTCGATGATCCTCGTCGGGCAATTCCAAGGCGTGCCTGCTCCCAGGCCCGATGCCAAGACGCCGATTCATCCGCGCATCGAGCTGAAGCGTGATTGGATGACCTTCGAGCGCCAAGTGCCGCCCGGCCAGTCTTGGCCGGCCAAATTCCGCCGCGATGTGCATCTCGAGTTTTTCCTCGGGATGGACGGCATCAGCCTGTCGCTGGTGGTGCTCACCACACTGCTGACCTTTTCGGCCGTGTTGATTTCGTGGCACGCGATCAGCGACCGCCATCGCGAGTACTTCGCCAGTTTGCTGATCCTCGAGGCCGGCTTGAGCGGGGCATTTTGCGCTTTCGATCTGGTCCTGTTCTACGTCTTTTTCGAGTTCACCCTGTTGCCGCTGTTCTTCCTGGTCGGAGTCTGGGGCGGACCGAAGCGCCGCGAGGCGGCGGTGAAATTCTTCCTGTACACCTTCGCGGGCAGCGTGATCACGCTCACCGGAATCGTGTTGCTCGTGATTCATTTGTTCGGCCGCAACACGCTGGCGTATCCGTTTTCGATCCCGGCGATCGCCCAATCGCTGGTTGAGGTTCCTTTGCCGACCTCGTTGCAGATTGGCATCTTTCTGGCCATGTCGCTGGGCTTTGCGATCAAGGTCCCCTTGTTTCCCTTTCACACGTGGCTACCTTTGGCGCACGTCGAAGCGCCCACGGCGGGAAGCGTTCTCCTGGCCGGCGTGCTGCTCAAGTTGGGCGCCTACGGGTTCTTGAGGTTTTGCCTCCCCCTTTTGCCGGAGGCTTGTCTTGCCGTGGGCCTGCCGTTGATCGGCGTGCTGGCCGTGATCGGCATTCTGTACGGGGCTTTGTGCGCGTATGCCCAGACCGATTTGAAGAAGCTGGTGGCTTACAGCAGCATTGCCCACCTGGGCTTTTGCATGCTGGGCATGTTCGCCCTCAATGCCGAGGGAATGATGGGCAGCTTTTTGCAGATGATCAATCACGGGCTTTCGACCGGGGCCCTGTTCCTCTTGGTCGGCATGGTTTACGAGCGCTATCACACCCGTGAAATCGGCAACTTCGGGGGACTGGCTTCCCGGCTGCCGCTGATTTCGACCGCAATGGTCTTCACCTGCCTGGCGAGCATCGGCTTGCCGGGACTCAACGGGTTCGTGGGGGAATTTCTGTCGCTGCTCGGCATGTACCGCGTGAGCCCGGCGCTGGCTTGCGTCGGTACGCTGGGCGTGATTCTGGCCGCCATCTATTTGTTGACGATGCTCCAAAAGGCCTTCTTTGGGCCCGTCGGAGCGTTTCCGCTCTCCCATCCCGTGCCGGATATGGTCGGTCGCGAGGCCTGGTCGCTGTTGCCCTTATTGGTGCTGTGTTTGGCGATCGGCGTCTATCCGAAACCGCTGATTGACACGGTTAAGCCCGATATCGACGCCATCGCGGGCATCTACTCGAACCTGCATGCCGACCGCATCGAGACTGCTTCCGGGGACAAATTGGAGGTCCGCCGCTGATGTCCCCCTTTGCTCTGAGCGTTCGCGCGATTTTGCCCGAGTGCCTGCTGATCGCAGTCGCCTGCCTGCAATTTCTGATCGGCCCCTTTTTGGTGACCGAACGGAAGGATGTCTCCGGAAAGATGAGTCGCGGCTGGGGAGCCGTTGCTCTGGCGGCGTTTGCGGCCGCGCTTTGGCTCTGGCGCGAGTATCCGGTCCGAAACGCGACATTGGTGGACATGGGTTCGCTCTCTTCGGCCCTGTTTCGCAGCGATTCGCTCACCGAGTTTTTCCGTGGCGTGGCGATTGTCGCCGGAATCGTGCTGGTGCTGATTAACTGGGCGCAGATCGTCGACGAATATGCCGCCGAGTTTCATGGTTTGATTCTCTTGATGGTGGCCGGAGTCAGCCTGTCGTCGTCCGCCAACGATTTGATCACGTTGTTTCTGGCGCTCGAGTTGGTGAGCATTCCGACTTACGTGTTCCTGTATTTGCCGCGTCGCGATCCGGGAGGTCCCGAAGCGACGGCCAAGTATTTCCTGCTGAGCATTTTCTCCTCGGCGATCGTGCTTTACGGTTTCAGCTTTTTGTATGGGGCCGTGGGCAGCACGCACTTGAGCACGATTCACGCGGCCCTGGTGCGGGCGCCGGCCGACAAAGTGCCCGCCATTCTGCTGATCTCGGCGGCATGCGTGGCCGCGGGCCTGAGCTTTCGCGTGACCGCCGTCCCCTTTCACTTTTACGCGCCGGATGTCTTCCAGGGCTCGCACGCCGGGGCCTGCGCTCTATTGTCCTTTATCCCGAAGATCGCCGGCTTCGTCGCGCTGATCTCGATCCTCTATTCGGGACGAACGGGCCAGTTCGGCCCGTCGAGTGCCGAGACGCTCTGGGTCTGGTTCGCCACGATCTTCTGGCTGATGTCGGTCGCCAGCATGTTTTTGGGTAACGTGCTGGCCCTCTTGCAGCGAAATCTCAAGCGGCTTTTGGCCTATTCGAGCGTCGCGAATGCCGGTTACATGCTCGTCGGCCTCGCCATCGGTCACCGGCCGAGTCCTGTGGGCGGCGTGCCCGCTCTGTTGTTCTATTTAGTCGCGTACGGCTTCACGATTGCGGGCGTTTTCGGTCTGCTCGTCCTGCTCCGGCGCCTCGATCGGCCCGTGGAAAATATCGACGACCTGGCCGGACTGAGCCAAACGCACCCGGCTGCGGCGGCGGCGATGGCCGTTCTGCTTTTCAGCCTGACCGGGTTGCCGCCGACGGCCGGTTTTTTGGGCAAACTCAACTTGTTGATGGCGGCCTGGTCGCAGGGGACAACCTCGTCCCAAGTTCTGGCGTTTCTGCTGGCCGTCAACGCGGCCATCGCCGCCGGGTATTACTTGCGAATCGTCGCGGTCATGTATTTGCGGCCCGCGGCCGGCGGTGTCGAGACGTCGGCCCGTCTGCCGGCCGTCATCGGTGTCGCGCTGTGCGTCGCGGTCAGTTTGGGGCTCTTTTTCTTCCCGGGTTTTCTATGGAACCTCGTCGATCAATTCGCGGCGTGATGGCGCTCTTGCTGCTTGTCGCGCTGTGTGCCTCCCATGCTCCTGTCCTCCATGCCGCGGACGGCCCAAAGACCGACGAGGCAGCCGTCATCCTTCGCGGGGTCGATGGCAAAGAAATCCGCCTGATGCGCGATGATCTGCAAAAGCTGCCTCGCACCGAGCTCGAAGTCGCCGACCACCGGGGCAAAAAGGGCCGCTATTCCGGCGTGGCACTGCGCGTCCTGCTCGACAAGTTGAAGGTACCCAAAGGCGAGGCGTTTCGCGGCGAATGGATGCGCGCCTTCGTGGTGGTCGAAGCGACGGACGATTACCGGGCGATCTTCGCGCTTCCCGAATTGGATCCCGGCTTTACCGACCGCGTGGTGATTCTGGCCGACACGCGCGACGGGCACCCGTTGGAAAAGTACAAGGGGCCCTTCCAAGTCGTTGTGCCCGGCGAAAAACGGCAGGCACGCTGGGTGCGGATGGTTAAAGAAATCCGCCTTGTCGACAGCCGCTCGCTCGACAAGAACTACGCGCCCGCGCCCGCACCCGCTAAGGCGGTCTGATTGTGCTCCGGGCTTTTGGAACAGGCTGAGCGCAAAAAAACGCTCTGCCGCGAGCAAAGGCGACAGAGCGCAATTCTTGACTTCGACGCCCGCCGATTTCAGAGCTTGTGGGCGCTGCTTTGAATGTGGCACAGGCTGGAAAAGTTGCAGCTCGCATGCCCGCAGGAAGACTTGCCACAGTCCTTTTCATGCTGGTGGCCGCAGACTTCGTGGCTGGGCTTCTGCGGATGCTTCTCGTGCTTCTTTTCGTGTTTCTTTTCGTGATGCTTGCCGTCTTCGCCTTTTTGGTGGTCGTTGTTTCCGTATCCGCCCTGGCCTTGCGTTTCTTCGGCAACACCCAGGCCGCGAATGTCGAGACCCTGATCGTCCGACATCGCCTTCATGCCGCCCAGACCGACCGCGGCTAAGGAGTGATTCGAGAGCTGGCCGTCCCCGGCCTTCGCCGTCGCGACCGTGAGACAAAGAATCGCAGCACACCCGATAAACAGTTTCATTGATTGGCCTCCAGGAGAGTGAATCGCCCGATCCGAAACTTGGAACATGCCAGACTACGCAGTCAGCTTATTTTGTGTCAACTGCGTATGTGGTTGGGCGATTGAGCCCATCTGCTCAGCCCACGCCACCCAACCTCACGAAGAGTCGACCGGTCAAATGCATTCCATGTGCCGCGGGTAGCCCGGGGGATGAACGAAATTCAATCAGCGGCGGCCCATCTCGAGAGATCAGCCAAACGGAGAGACTACGCACATGCCCGCATTCAACGATCAATGGCCGGCTCGAAAAACATCGCCGGCCGTATTGGAGTCAGCGTGGCAGATCGTTGGTCGGAATGTACTTGTTGAAAAGTTCGGCGTAGTCCTCGCGCACGGGGCTGAAAACGTCCAGGACGACCGCGGTCCCGTCGACGGCGACTGCCTTGTGCGGCACGTTCGGCGGGATCAAGAACATCGAGCCGGCCTCGCAAACCCGCTTCTCGTCGCCGATCGTCAGCTCGATTTTGCCTTTCAGCAACATGCCCCCTTGCTCGTGGGGATGGCTGTGCAGCGGCACGACGGCTCCCGCATCCATTTCGAGGTACGAGAGCATCAGATTCTTGCCAAACGGCGTGCGCATGCGGCAACCAGGGACTGCCTCGATCGGCCGAATTGTGCTGATATCGATAAACGGCATGGCGAACTCCAGAGAACCGATCGGGACGACGCGGATGTCCTGATCGCGGCGTTGTTGACGGAGACCGCGATCGTTGGTCCGAATATACCATTCGCCCGGGCGGGTTGTCCGCAGACCAGGCATCGAGTGGCTCGGTCTCTCCCTGCCCAACACAAGCCGCGATGCGTACAATAGTTGGAGCGATTACGTGCCGGCTCGGCCGATTGAATTCCGGCTCGACCCGTCCCGTAGGACGCGATATTATTCCCCTGCCCGCGGCCGGCCCACGGTAAGGGCTACGGAACCAGCCATCCGGCCCAAGTTGTCGGTCTCATCGCCGGCTGCCAGTTGATCTAGCCCGAGTTGACGACGGTCGACGCCGTCAGGCGGGCGAACCCCGACCCAGATATTGCCAATATGGATCCCCGATTCATCCGTAACTTTTCGATCGTGGCTCATATCGACCACGGGAAAAGCACGCTGGCCGATCAGCTCTTGCTGAAAAGCGGCACGATCACCGTGCGCGAATTTCGCGACCAGGTGCTCGATGACCTGGAGATCGAGCGCGACCGAGGCATCACCGTGAAGGCGCGGGCCGTCGCCATCCATTACACGCTCGATGGGCAGCTTTATGAGCTCAACCTGATCGATACTCCCGGGCACGTCGACTTCCATTACGAGGTCTCGCGGAGCCTGGCCGCCTGCGAAGGGGCCCTGCTTCTTGTCGATGCCTTTCAAGGCGTTCAGGCACAGACCGTGGCGAATGCCTATGCGGCGATCAACGGCAATCTGGCCGTTATTCCGGTCGTCAACAAAATCGATTTACCGGTCACTCGCATCGACGAAGTGCTGGAGGAAATCGAGACCGTGGTCGGCCTCGACGCGACCGAAGCGCTGATGGTGAGTGCCAAACAGGGTTTGGGAATCGACGAAGTCTTCAAGGCGATCATCGCAAAGGTCCCGGCACCGACGGGGAGCCCGACCGCCGCGTTGCGGGCCCTCGTCTTCGACAGCAAGTACGACACGTATCGCGGCGTCGTGACCTACGTCCGCGTGAAGGAAGGTACGCTCTACACGGGTAAGAAAATGCGCTTTATGCGCACGGGAAGCTCGCACGAGATTCTCGAACTGGGCCAGTTTCGTCCGAATATGGTTCCCTGCGAATCGCTGGGGCCCGGACAAGTGGGTTACATCATCACCGGCCAGAAAGAACTGGGCACGGTGCACGTCGGCGACACGGTCACCGAGCCGCATAACCCGGCGACCGAGGCGCTCGCCGGTTATCAGCAGCCGCAGCAGATGGTGTTTTGCGGCATGTATCCGATCGACGCCACCGATTTCGAGAATCTGCGCGAAGAGTTGCAGAAGCTCAGCCTGAATGACGCGAGCTTCTCCTACGTGCCGGAGACGAGCGACGCGTTGGGTTTCGGGTTTCGCTGCGGCTTTTTGGGCTTGTTGCACATGGAGGTAATCCAGCAGCGGCTGGAGATCGAACAGAATATCGACCTGATCCAGACCGCCCCGAACGTCACCTACGAGATCCTGAAGGCAGGCAACGAAACCGTGATCGTCGATAATCCGCAAATGGTTCCGGAGGCCGGCCAGATCCTCGAGTTTCGCGAGCCGATCGCGAAGATCAACTTCATCGTGCCCTCCGACGGCATCGGGGCAATCATGAAGCTCTGTGAGGAGCGCCGCGGCATCTACAAGGCCACCGAATACCTGGGGCCGAAACGGGCCCAACTCGTTTACGAATTGCCGCTGGCCGAGATCATTTTCGACATGTACGACAAGCTCAAGAGCGTGACCCGCGGCTACGGCACGATGGATTACGAGGTGATTGGCTTCCGGCCGGCCGACTTGATCAAGCTCGACATTCTTGTGAAGGGCAATCGCGTCGACGCGCTCTCGACGATCGTCCATCGCTCGAATGCCGACAAACGGGGCCGGGCGCTGGTCAAACGCCTGAAAGGCGAAATCTCGAAACATCAGTTTGAGATTCCGCTGCAGGCGGCCATCGGATCGCGCGTGATTGCCCGCGAGACGATTTCCGCGTTCCGAAAGAACGTAACGGCCAAGTGCTACGGCGGCGACATCACGCGCAAGCGCAAGTTGCTGCAGAAGCAAAAAGAAGGCAAGAAGCGGATGAAGCAATTCGGCGAGGTCGAGATTCCGCAGAAGGCCTTTCTGTCGGTTCTCGAAGCCAGCGGTGATGAGTAGGCGGCAAGGAGAGTCCGCCGACTCGAGCGCGGCACGTGGCACTCCACTTTGGTCGTTCGCAGCATGACGGGCGAGACACAATCCACGGCGAGCGGTCCGACGGGGCCCCGGCGAACGGGCAGCGGCCTTCGCACTTTTCTCGACGCCGCGCTCTGTCTCTACATCGCGGTGATTCTGTTTCGCACGTTTGAGTTGGAAGGCTACATCATCTCCACCGGATCGATGGCGCCCTCGCTGCTGGGTTTTCACAAGCGAATCGTTTGCCCCTCGTGCGGCTACCATTTTCCATTCGGCGTTCCCGTTGACATTCCGGGGGCTGCAGCCGACACCACCAGCAGCGATTCGTTGCACGAAGGTTTGCCGCATCGCGGCGCGCTGCGATGTCCGAATTGCGGCCAGGATGCGATCGACGCCGATAGCATTCCGCCGAATTACGGCGACCAGTTGCTCGTCCAAAAGAACGCGTACGAATTTCGGCGGCCGCGCCGTTGGGAAGTCGTCGTGTTGAACGGCCCCGTGCGGCCGGTTCCTCCCTTTGTGAAGCGCATTGTCGGACTGCCCAATGAAGCCGTGCAGATCATCGACGGCGATATTTACGCCGACGGTCGGATCTGCCGCAAGGACCTGGACCAGCAACTGGCCGTGAGAATTCCCGTATTCGACAACGATTATTTGCCAAACGACCCGCCGGACGGGCGAGACGATTGGGTGATCGAGCCAGCGAAATCTCCCTGGCGAGCGCGGGGCACGGCTTCGCTGCCTCGGCGGCGGCAACGAGAGCCGCGGGTGCGTCGCAAAGCGAGATTTCGTGGCTCGCCTTTCATCGCTGGGTTCGGCGTGGCGGGACGTACCGGACCGAAGTCCCCGTCGATGCGCTCCCGCAAAATGTGCACCTGTCGCATGGCGCGTATCCGCAACTGCGGTATGACCCGGCGACGCGACGATTCCTGCTGATCGGGGCATTGGACAAGGCCGAGCGAGATCGGCTGCTAGTGATGAACACCGATCCAAGTGTGCGAGCCGCGATCGGCAAACTGTACAACCGCTCGCACGATGGGCCGATCACGGACGACTACGGATACAACCGCGCCGACACGGGACTTGTGCCGATGCGCGTCCGGGACATCATGCTCGAGTGCGAGGTCACGCTGGACTCGGGCCAGGTGCTGTTTGAAATCGGCGACGGCGGGCCAACCTATCGGCTGACGATCGACCGCTCCCACAGCACGGCTCAACTGACTGTCGAGGGAGACAGCAAACCGCTCAGAAGTGCCGCCTTGCCGGCGATTGCTTCTCACAAGTCCTTCACGCTGGAACTCTCAATCTTCGATCGCCGAGTGATCGCCGCGATCGACGGCACCCTGCTCTTTCCGGCTTGGGATTGCGATCTCGGCCATGCCGAACCTCCGCGCAAGCCGCTGCGGATCGGTGCCTGCGGCGGCTCGGTGCACATTTCAGGACTGAAGGTCTTCCGGGACATCTTCTACACGCGCGGGCAGGGGCGCAACGCCGTTGATCGGCCGATCCACCTCGCTGCCGACGAATATTTCGTGCTGGGCGACAACAGCCCGGTTTCCAACGACGGGCGAAGTTGGGTCGACGGGGCCGTGCGGGAATCTCAGTTGATCGGCAAACCGCTCGTCGTGCATTTGCCGTCGCGTCCGGGTGAGTTCACCCTGTTCGGACACACACGCTATATTCGCATTCCTGACTTCAGTCGCATGCGATATATTCGATAATCTGGGAAAACTATGGCAACGTCGACAAAAGCGAAGGGGCTGCCGGCCGAACCTGCCAAGGGGCCAGAAAGTTCGACCAAAGCCCGTACGGCTCCAACCGCTTCGGGGCCGACGCGACCGTCGGCGATGCGAGAGACGATCGAATCGGTCGTCGTCGCGTTCATCCTGGCTTTCCTGTTCAAGACGTTCGAGGCCGAAGCCTTCGTGATTCCCACGGGATCGATGGCTCCCACGCTCTTGGGTCGAAACAAAGACGCCGTCTGCCCGAAGTGCGGCACGCATTTCACCATCGGGGCCAGCGACGAGGTCGAAAGCGAAACCGACTATGTGATCCCCGGCGCACGCATCACGTCGGCCGTCTGTCCCAACTGCCGTTTTCGATTGGCCGAGGACCAAATCTATAACGTCCCGGTCTTTAAAGGGGACCGGATTCTCGTCACCAAGTTCTCGTTCGAGGTCAAGGATCCCGATCGATTCGACGTTGTCGTGTTCAAGTATCCCGAAGAGCCCAAGATCAACTACATCAAGCGCTGCATCGGCTTGCCGAATGAAACGATTGAGATCCGCCAGGGCAACGTGTACCGCGTCGCTGAGAGCGGAACCGAGATTCTCCGCAAGACCGATCCGAACAAGCAGCGGGTCCTGCAACTGCCGGTTTACGACAACGACCACCCGGAACGGCCGTTGCTGAATGCCGGATGGCCGGAGCGCTGGGCGGCGGTCAAAAAAGCCCCGGCTCCCGAAGCGATCGCCGGATGGTCGTCCGATACTTCGGGCTGGTCGGCCGATTCCGAGGCGCGGTCGTTTCATCTGACGAAAGACCGCGCGAGCGGCAAGGACTTGCGCTGGTTCCGCTATCGCAATTTCGTTCCGAAGACGTCGGATTGGGAAACGCTCGCATCCGTGCAGCCTCTCAATTCGCCGCGTCCCGAACTGATCACCGATTTTTGTGGCTACAACGCGTTCTCCAGTCCGCATATCCCGTCCGAGGATCCGGGCCTCTATTGGGTGGGCGATCTCACCGTCAACTGCCACATCGACGTCAAAGAGCATCAGCCGGATGGTGAAGTTGTCCTCGACTTGAATCAGGGGGCCCGTTCCTATCGTTGCCATTTGGAGCTAGCCACCGGTCGCGCGACGCTTGCCTACGCCGAGCCGCACGACGCCACCGATCTGGGCGAGGAGCACAAACTTGCCAGCACGACAACGCCGTTTGTCGGGCCGGGATCGCACGATGTTTCATTTGCCAACGTCGATAACCGTCTGTGCCTGTGGATCGACGGACGCCTGGTCGAATTCACCGAGTCGACGGAATATGCACCCTACGGCGGCGTCTTGATTCAGGCTCCCTGGGACGAAGATCTGATTCCCGTGGGCATCGCGGCCCGCGGGACCGATGTGACGGTGTCGCACCTGTTTTTGCAGCGCGACATCTACTATCGCAACGACTTTTCCCGTTCCGGATCGCGGCTCTCCGACAATCAGCCCGGCCGCGACGACGACGGCAATTTTCCAGACGTGCAGGAATACGTCGGGCAGTTCAGCATCCTGCAATCAAAAGTCGACAATCCGCGGGAGTGGTTCCGAGAATACGAGCGCGGGCTCGCCTCGCGGATGACGGGGACCGGTCAGGATTTTGAGAACGTCTCGTTTCAGTTCAAAATGGGCAAGGACGAGTTCTTCATGATGGGGGACAACAGCCCGCGCAGCAAAGACAGCCGGCTGTGGTCCAACGTGCGACGGGCCACCCACCGCTATGCGGTACCGCGACTGGCCCTCGTCGGAAAGGCGTTCTTCATTTATTGGCCGCACGGAATTCCGTTCATGAATGACGGACGCGGCTATCCCGACGGTCCCGGCTCAGTCTGGGACAATTCGCTGACGCGATCCTTTTTCTACAACTACGACGACGAAATGGGTCAGCCGGTGATCGACACGAACTATCCGAAACTTCGCGTGCCGTTTTATCCCAACTTTCGTCGAATGCATCGGATACGGTAGGGGCCAGGGCCCCCCGGTCAAGGAGGACCGATATGGCGCTGCTCGAATGCGTCGGACTGGTCAAGGACTACCCCGGCAAGCGGGCCGTCGACAACGTCGACTTCCATGTGGATCGGGCTGAGATCGTAGGCCTGCTTGGCCCCAACGGCGCCGGCAAGACGACGTCGTTCCGCATGGCCTGTGGGTTGATTGCGCCGACCAAGGGACTTGTCCGTCTGGGCGGCAAGGACGTGACCAACTGGCCCATGTACAAGCGGGCCCGGTTCGGCATGGGCTATCTGCCTCAGGACAACAGTATCTTTCGCAAACTGACCGTCGAGCAAAACGTCTCGGCGATCCTCGAATATCTCAACGTCAGCCGCAAAGATCGCAAGCTGCAAATCGATCGGCTGCTGGGCCAATTCGGCCTCGATAACAAACGGCGGCAAATCGCTTCGACGCTGTCCGGCGGTGAGCGGCGACGGTTGGAGATCGCCCGCTGTCTGGCCAGCAAGCCCGCCTTGATCCTCCTGGACGAGCCGTTTACAGGTATCGACCCTGTCACCATCCACAGCATTCAGGACATCATTGCCGACCTGTGCGACAGCGGAATTTCGATCCTGCTGACCGACCATCGCGAACGTGAAACGCTGACGATCACGCATCGCAACTACATCATCTGCGCGGGAAAGGTCATCGTCAGCGGCGACGCGCAGACGGTGCTGCAAGACCGCAACGCGATGCGCGAATACTTTGGCGACCGGTTCGACGGCAACTCGATCATCGAAAGCAAATCGGCTTTCGGTTCGGCGGCGGAAAGTCGGCGAGCCCACCAGCAACAAGCCGGCGGGCTCCAGCCAGCGACCGAGCCGCAAACTCCCAAGAATCAGCCGGGCGGCAGGCGCCGGGCGGCCTGAAGGTCGATCGCGCAGCTCCCCAAAGCCCAATTGACCGGTCGCGTCGATTGAAGTAGATTCCGCCGCTCTTTTCCCCTTGTATTGGTGCGGCTTTATGGTGCGAAGATGGCAGCTCGGAGTGATCTCGTTATTCCTGGCAGTCGTTGCCGGCATCGGCGGCTGGATTTTTTACCAGCAGCACCATTTCAAGCATTTTGCCGTGCACGAACCGGGAAAGGTCTACCGGTCGGCGTGGCTGGGGCCTGACGCGCTCGCGCAGATTATCGAGACTTATCAGATTCGCGCCGTCGTGAATCTCTGCAATCCCGAGGAGATGACTCCAGAGCAGTGGGAGGAGGAGCGGCAAACGGTCAAGGGCGCCGGTGCCATGCTGTACGCGGTGCCGCTGCCCAATTCGGTCAATGTGGATGCAAGGTCCTGGGAGCCGCACCTGGCGATCATGGACAACAAAGACAATTATCCGATGCTCGTGCATTGCCAGCACGGAGTGACCCGCACTTCGATGTTTCTGACGGCCTACGACATTCTTCACCGCCACAAGACGGCCGCGGATTCGCTGGCCGTGCAGCCGACCTTTGGCCACGCGCGGGCCGACGTTCACGTGCACACGTTCGCCGAGAACTTCGAGAAGTTCGCCAACGAGCGCGTCGCCGCCAACCCTTCGGCAGGTCGCGTTCAATGACGGCCGCGAAGCCTCGCATCAGCATCTGCATTCCGCATTGGCAGGCGCAGTTGTACATGACGCTGTGCCTGCGATCGATTCGCAAGCATTCCGCGCACTACGACTTGGAGGTCATCGTCGTCGACAACGGTTCGCGCGACGGGAGCCTCGACTATCTGCGCAGCCTGCCTTGGATTCGCCTGATCGAGCGGCCCGACGAGAAACCTGCCAACTGGCCCGTGAATGTTTTCACGGCCTGGGATCGGGTCTCGAGGTCGCGACGGGGGACTACTATCTCACGATGCACTCCGACGTGTTCGTGAAGCGGGATGATTGGCTCGATCCGTTCCTCCGCGAGATCTCCGGCGGGCCCCAAATTGCGGCCACCGGATCTTGGAAGCTCGATCTCGAAAATCGCTTCTATGCCTGGCAGAAGCGCACGGTCGGATACGCCGTCGCCAAGGCGAAATCGATGCTGGGATTGGGTAAGCGCGTGCGGTGGCAACAGGCGAACTATCCACGGGACTATTGCGCTCTTATCGTCCGGAAGCCTTGCGCAACACAAGCTGACATTTTGCCCGGTGGGCGGGTGCACGGGAGGCGGCTATTCGATCGCCGAGCAGCTTTGGGATGCGGGATATTTGACGCCCGTGTTTCCCGTCCGCGAAATGGCGCACTGCGTTTATCACATTGCGCACGGCACGGCGGCGATCGCTCCCGAGAAGCGGCTCAATCATGCGCACAAGCAAAAGCAGACCGAAATCAAACTGGCGCGGCTGCTCGAGGCGGACTGGATCCGCGCTTTGCAAATCGATTGGACGCTCGACGAAGTCGACGAAGACCGCCGCGTCTCAATTCAGACTGCGGCCGGGGGTGTTGACGAAGTCGTTGAGATGGCGGACCAATTCGCCAATCTCGAGGCGGCCCGACAGGACCAGTCGCTCGCCCGTCTCTAGCTCGCGGTTGAGCGATTGCACGGCCAAGAGCCGCGTAACCTGGGCATGGCTCAAAAGGCCGAGCGCCTCAGCCAGTTCGCCGAAACGGCGGATGCTGCCTTCCTGCTCCTGGGTCTCCAGGATATGGTCGATCTGCTCGACGCTCAACAAGCCCATCCGCAGGGCCAACATGCCAATGGTATTGCCTGCGTCGGCCCACTCGCCGGGTTCAGGGAGTTCCTCTTCGCTCAACGTGAGGCGTGTTCTGAGGAAATCAACAAACGGCGGGATTTGAATTGCAAGCATCCGATTACGTCCGAAAAAACGCTTCACGGAATCTGTCGTGTCGATCGTTTGGGTCGCTCGACCCTCACGAGAACATAGCTTTGAAAGCAAGTCCGCAGCCGACGATTTGCTTTTTCCCTAGGGAGATCCCTCTAAATTCTTCCGATTCCTTGGGATGCGACGTTTCAATCCCTAAAGGCCGAACATCCGTCGGCGAAAATCGCGGCACCTCGGACCGATTCAGGGTCGACGGATTTACAGCACGCGGGCCAACAGAGAGGTGCACCGGGCGGCTTCGATACGGCACACGGTAGCGGACACGCCGACAGAATCGAAAGAGCGGATCATGCTGGCCGCTCGAATTCCGCGGGATTAAACGCGGTCCGGCCGGCCAACGGCCCGTTCAGGCCACGCTGAAATCGAGTTGTGGCTCGTTCTTAGGAAAGGCAGATTGAGCAACGGCCTCATCCACGGTCGGCCGCGGGGCGCGTGGCCGAAAGCCCTCGAAATCGTCCATGCGATATTCGGGCAGCATGGTGTTGATGCGCTTCTCGATCCCCGTTAGCTGTTCACCCTGCTCGCGCGTGACGAACGTGATCGCCCAGCCTCGTTCGGCCGATGAGAGCCGTCCGGTGCGGCCGACGCGGTGCACGTAATCGTCGCAATATTCGGGAATGTCGTAATTGAAGATATGCGAAATACCGCTGATGTCGATTCCGCGACCGACGACGTCGGTGGCCACCAACAAGCGAATCTTGCCGGCACGGAACCTGGCCATGACCTGGTCGCGCTTTGCCTGTGGCAGGTCGCCATTCATCATGGCGACTCCCTGCAACTTTCCGGAAAACTTCCGGTGGAGTCGTTCGGCGCCCCGCTTGGTGCGTGTGAAAACCAAGGCCTGTTTCGGTCGCTCGCAAGCGAGGATGCGGACCAGCATGCCGAATTTCCGGTCTTCATCCACGGTCGTGTAATACTGGTCAACCGTATCGACGACGACGTTTTCTTCGGAGAGGTTGACGCGCTTCGCATCCCGCATGTACCGCTTGGCAAGCCGTTCGACCGGCGCCGGCATCGTCGCCGAAAGTAACAGCGTTTGGCGCTCAGTGGGGCAACGCCGGAGAATCTTTTCGATATCGGGCCGAAAACCGATGTCGAGCATGCGGTCGGCCTCGTCCAGGACCGCAATTCTAAGGGCGCTCAAGTCAAGCGCCTTGCGGTCGATCAGGTCGATCACGCGGCCCGGCGTACCGATGGCGATCTCGACGCCTTTGCGGAGTTCGTTCAGCTGCGCCTTAAGCGGACGCCCGCCAACGAAGACCGCAGTTCGGAATTCGTGGTTTGCCGCCAAGCGATGGCACTCAACGGCCACTTGCTCGCCCAGTTCCCGCGTCGGACACAAGACGAGTGCTTGCGTCCGCGTATCGTTCGGGTCGAGCCGCTCCAGAATGGGCAGCACGAAGGCGGCTGTTTTTCCGGTTCCCGTTCGGGCCTGACCCGTGCAATCCTGCCCGCTCAAGGCGATCGGGATGAACGACGCCTGGATGGGGCTGGGGTCTTGAAAACCGATTGTTTGAAGACGTTGAAGACTTTTTTCACTCAGGCCCAGGTCGCTGAAGCGGACCGCGGGCGAATCAGACACATTCGACAACTTCACATTCCTTTGGCGTCCTGGCGTTTTTTCGGACGCCTCCACCAGATTACACTTCTTAGCCCTCAACCGTTCCATACGGGAGAGCCGGTCACGCAAAGTGTTTCAAATTTTCGGTTTAACAATAGTCCAGGATGCAGCCCGGGTCAACTGCGATAATCGGATGGACACTCATTGACCGGTCCGCGCAGGCCTCACAACTTACAATTAGGCAATGAGTTACGGCGTAACCGAGGACGGATACGGAAGCTTGAGGTCCTCTGGTGTTGAGTCGATTTTGCCCGCGCGTTCGCCCAGCAATGCCTTCAGCTCCGCCTGACCGAGGCTTTCGTGCTCCAACAGGGCGCGGGCCAGGCGATCCAAATCATCGCGGTGTTCCGACAGCAGATTTCCGGCGCGCTCTTGCGCGGTCGTCAAAAATCGCTGGACTTCCTGATCGATGATGTGGGCGGTTTCCTCGCTGAATTTTCTTTGCTCGTGAATTTCCTTGCCCAGAAATGGATGCTCTTCACCCTGCCGGAAGGCAACGGGTCCGATGACTTCGCTCATGCCCCAATGCGCCACCATGCGTCGCGCCAACTGCGTGGCCTGTCGCAGGTCGTCTTCGGCGCCTGCCGAATATTCGTCGAAGAGCAAGCGCTCGGCGGCACGTCCGCCCAAAATAAACGCGAGCTGCGCATGAAGCCGCTTTTCACCCGCGTTGTACCGTTCTTCATCCGGCATCAATTGAGTGACGCCGAGCGACCGGCCGCGCGGGATGATGGTCACTTTGTGGATCAGGTCGACCTCGGGTAAGAGCCACGCGAGGAGCGCATGCCCCGCTTCGTGATAGGCGGTAATCTCTTTTTCTTGGTCGTTCAGAATGTCCTCGCGGAGCGGACCGAGCAGAATCTTGTCGCGCGCGTGCTCGAAATCCTCCATTTCAACAGCGTTTTTCGCGGACCGGGCCGCGAGGAGGGCCGCCTCGTTGACCAGGTTGCGCAGGTCGGCACCCGAAAAACCGATCGTGCCCGAACTGATTGATTCGAGGTCGACGTCGTCGGCGAGCGGCACTTTCTTGCAGTGCACTTTCAGGATGGCGACGCGGCCATCGCGCGTCGGCCGATCGATGGTCACATGCCGGTCGAAACGGCCCGGACGCAAGAGTGCCGGATCGAGGACGTCGGGACGGTTGGTCGCAGCTAAAACGATCACTGCCTCGGTCTGCAAGAATCCGTCCATTTCGCTCAGGATTTGGTTGAGCGTCTGCTCGCGTTCGTCGTGTCCGCCGCCGAAGCCGGCTCCCCGTTCACGACCGACCGCATCGATCTCATCGATGAACAGAATGCAGGGGGAACTCTCTTTGGCCGTGCGAAACAAATCGCGAACGCGCGAAGCGCCCACGCCGACGAACATTTGGATGAATTCCGAGCCGTTAATTGAGAAGAACGGCACACCCGCCTCGCCAGCGACCGCCCGGGCGAGCAGCGTTTTTCCCGTTCCCGGCGGCCCCATGAGCAGGACGCCCTTGGGAATTTGCGCTCCGAGTCGTTCAAATTTGGCGGGACTTTTCAGGAATTCGACAATTTCCTGCAGCTCGAGCTTTGCCTGCTCCAAAGCCGCCACGTCTTGAAACGTGGTCCGCTGCTCCGACGGTTGGAAGCGTTTGGCCTGGCTGCGAATAAAGTTGCCCATCATGCCGCCGCCGAGCGGATCGACATTGCGCCGCATGATGTAAATCAAAAAGAAGATCAGCGCGCCGAAGCCAACGAGGTAGAAAATCACCTGTTGGGCGTAGCTCGGCTCACGCGGCTCGGCGTCGACCTCGATTCCGTTTTTGCGCAGGTTGTCCCAGTAATGGGGCTCGGCCGAAACTCCGGGCGGGAGCACGAAATTGAATTCCTCGGTCAGCTTGCCGACGTCCGGCGGTGGATTGGCTGGTGTTTTCTTCCATTTTCCGCTGACGATTTCGCCATAAACCTTGACGCTTTTGACGTTTCCTTCGTCGACTTCTTTTTGGAAAAAGGAAAAGCTGACGCGCGTGCCCGTGTTCCCCGGACTCTTGAACGAAAACCAGAACAGGGCGACGGTCACGATGCCCAGCAAGACGAGCCACGGGGCGGCCGACATCGGCCGGGGTGGTTCGTCGTAGCGGCGTTCGCGTCGGGGAAGGGGACGGCGAGGGGGGCTTTGATTTTGGTTAGGTTGATTCACCGGATTCGGCGAGTCCATGCGCGATCTCAAGGGCGTCAACAGGGCCGCCGGCTGTTGTGCGTCGTGCGTAAGGTGCAGTCAGCAGGCAACATGCCGCGGAATAGGAAGGGTATACGCTGGCCGTCCGCTAATCAACCTAATCTGCGATGCCGTAACGCACGATGCACCAAAGAGCCTGGAAGGCGTCCTTAAGGCCGATTTTCTTTCCCTCTTCATAAGTGCGACCGGAGTAGCTGATCGACATTTCGTAGATCCGACAGCGGCGACGGGCGACGCGGGCGGTGATTTCAGGTTCGAAACCAAAGCGGTTCTGCTTCAGCGAGGGGGCAATCGACTTGATCACCTCCCGCCGGAAGACTTTGTAGCAGGTCTCCATATCCGTGAGGTTGAGATTGGTGAAGCAATTGGACAGGGTCGTCAGGACCCTGTTCCCCAGGTAGTGCCAGAAATAGAGCACGCGGTGGGGATGGTCACCCAGGAATCGGCTGCCAAAAACGACATCGGCACGGCCTTCGATGATCGGCTGGAGCAGACGGGGATATTCCGACGGATCGTATTCCAGATCGGCGTCCTGAATGATCACAAAATCGCCGCGGGCGTGCTCAAAACCCGTTCGCAGGGCTCCCCCTTTGCCCTTATTGACGTCGTGGTAATGGATCGAAAACGTGTTGAGCGGGTCGGGCTCGGGGTTCTTCGCAATTTCCTCAAGCACTCGCCGCGTGCCATCTCGGCTGCAATCGTCGACGAGGATCAGCTCCTTGCGGATCGGCACCGCGCACACGCGATCGACCAGGTTCCGCAGCGTCTTCTCCTCGTTATAGACGGGAATTACGACCGAAAGCAGGCAATCGGGCGGGAACTCGTAAAAGCCGAGTTGGCGGCAACCCGCTTCGCCGAGCGTGCGGCGGTGAAAGTCGTACCATTCGGCCGAGTACGGTCTCATATCGATCGCCGTCGATTCCATTGGGGCCGCGTCAAACGGGTTTGGCATGCGAGGCTTTCATTCCTTTCCGGCCCATTTTCCAAATCTGATCATGGCGCGTCGACCGAAACCGCACAAATTTCCACGACCTCGGCTTCGCTATTATTGAGTGGGAACGCCAGGTTCGCCAACCGCGCGGCCGATCGCGATCGGCGCTTGATGCAGCATTCCGCGTCGCGATTTCCAGCGATAGCCGATCGGGCGGCCGTCATGATCGACATCCAGCCAGAGCGTTCCCGCGCCGATTCCGGATGCCCCTTCGGGACGGGTATCCCCGCTGTGACCATGGGCCGTCGAATCGAGAACGCGGACGCGAAATTGATTCGGCCCCTCGGCCGCAGGCTTTTGTTCGACGAGCATGACGTGCCCCGTGTTATCGCCCGGCTGTCTCTCCTGCTTGAGCCAGGCGATGACGTCGCCGGGTTCGACGTCCTGCAGATGCTTGATGGGCTTCCAGCCACTGGGCCTCTCGCCGTTCTGGGCGGTAAAGACTGCATAGAAATCCTCGGCCAGCGGCCGCTTATGGTGCGTGGCGATTTGCCGTAAATGTCTGGGCGACGATTCTTTGAGAAGGACGACCAGAAATCCCGAACAGTCGACTTCGCAGACGCCTCGATCGCGGTCAATATGCGTCTTGTGACTGTAGCGCGTGATCTTGAAATCGGCGATCATTTGATGCGCCGCAGTGAGCAGAAGCTCGGAAGCCGTAACGTCGGGAGCCGTTTGACCCGTCCTGGGTGGATCGGCCCACAAAAACGGCGGACTGCCGGTCAGCCGCACTGCGACGATCAGCAGCACTGCGACGATCAGCGGGGTCACCGGCTTTCGCAACATTTCCGCCCTCTGTTAATAACGAATCGCCATGTCGGGTTCTTCTCGCGTGATGAATTCGAGCAGGGCCGGCTGTCCGTTGCGGGTGGCGTCGATACCTCGTTTGAGTGCGGTGGCAACTTCCGAGGGGTGTTCGATCCGTTCGGCGAAGGCGCCCAATCCGCGAGCCACGTCCGCGTAACGGCCCGAGGTCAGATTCGTGCGATACTTCGCACTCGCGATCGGGATCATGCGGTGGTAATTGCCCATCGCCGAATTATTGAGGAGCACCGTGAGGATTGGAATCTGCTCGCGGACGGCCGTTTCGACATCCATCCCGACCATGCCAAAGGCCGTATCGCCCATGAAATTGACAACGAGCTTGCCGGGGCAGGCAAGTTTCGCACCCATCGCACAGCCGAGCGAAAAGCCGAGCTGCGTCGAATGCCCCCAACCGATGTAACCGCGCGGCACGGGGGATTCATAAAGTGGGAAGAGTTGATCCCGCGGATTCCCCGAGTCGTGCGTCACGATCGCCTCGCGCGGATCGACGAGTTTCATGAATTCGCCGATGACGCGGTAGGGATTGATCGGCACCTCGCCGGAAACGAGCTTGGGAGCCCAGCGACTCTTCCAGCGTTCGCGGGCGGCCTGCAAATCCTTCTCCACGGCGCCCCGCTCCGGCCGCCCGATCTTACCGTGCTGCACGCGAAGTTCTTCCAACAAGGCAATCAGCGTGAGCGAGGCGTCACCCAAAATGCCGACGTCGGCGACGTAATCCTTGTTGAGGTCGCGGGCATCGAGCGTCGCGTGCACAATTTTCTTGCCGCCCGGAATCGTCGGTGCGAACACCGTCCGCGTCAGGCTGCAGCCGATGCCGAAAACGACGTCGCTGTTTGCAAGAGCGTCGCGGGCCATGTCGGTGACGGCCAGCCCGCCGCCGCCCAACGACATCGGATGCGTTTCGTCGAAGGCGCTTTTTCCCAGCAACGTCGTCATCACGGGGGAGGCGAGATACTCGGCCACCGCCGTCAAATCGCCGGACGCTTGGGAATAAAGCACTCCCTGCCCGGCCCAGATCATGGGCCGTTCGGCCTTGAGCAGCAGCCTGGCGGCGTCGCGAATCGCGGCGGGATCGGGCGCGACGCGAATCGGCGAAACAGGCGTGTATTCGATCGGCTCCGTGAGCGTTGCACGGGCCACGTCGACGGGGACTTCCAGCATGACCGGACCAGGCCGTCCGGTCCGAAGCATGGTGAACGCCCGCCGCATGCGATTCGGAATCGTCCGGGCCGACGGAATCGAGTCGGCCCATTTCGTCGTCGCGGCAAAGTTCGTGACGGAGTCGAACGTCGGCGGCACGCGGACCGATTCCGTCCCCGGGTGACCGGGCAGAAACAGGATCGGGCTCGAATCGGTGTAGGCCTGGGCGATGCCGGCAAAGGCGTTTTCGGCGCCGGCTCCCTGCTGAACGGTGACCACGCCGATCTTGCGACCCAGGGTGGCCCGCGAAAATCCGTCGGCCATGTTTTCCGCCACGCGTTCTTGCCGCGCCACGATCGGACGAATGCTGGCTTCGGCAAGCGCATCGAGAATGGGCGTATACGGGAAGCAGAAGACTTGCTCGACTTCTTCCCGCTTCAGAATCTCGGCAATCGCCTGGCTGCCTAACATCGCGCTCCGCCCACAGTGAATTGGCAATCTCGATGCTGTAGATTAACGTCGTCCGTTTCTCGCGTGAATCGACGAAAAAGACAGGAACCGAGAGAGGCGCACTCCGATGCCGACCAAATCAACCGTGCTCACCGACGTTGCCGAGGGGGTCTGGCTCGACGCTTTCGAATTGCGAGAAGCGGCCAATTTGCGGCTGGCCGGCGGCAGCGACTGGTCAATTCGCAAACGCATGCTGCGCGGCGGAGTCTCCGACCGCGTCGACGTCATCGACTTGAACAACGGGGCGTTCAACATCTCGATCCTGCCGACCCGCGGCATGGGTTTATGGCGCGGCCAATTTCGCGACATGCATCTCGGCTGGAATTCGCCGGTCAAACAACCCGTCAATCCGTGCTACGTGAATCAGTCGGATCGCAATGGGCTGGGTTGGTTGGCCGGGTTTAACGAGCTGATGTGTCGCTGCGGCCTCTCGTCGAACGGCATTCCGGGGCTCGACGTGGTGACCGACAACACGGGCCACAAGATCGAAGCGCCGCTGACCTTGCACGGCAAAATCGCCAATACGCCGGCGCACCGCGTGGAAGTGGCGGTCAATACCGACGGCAACGGACTCCTGTCGGTCAGCGGCGTCGTCGACGAGACGATGATGTTCGGCACCGGTCTGCAATTGAAGACCACCTGCGAAACGGCCCCGAATTCGAACCGCCTGACGATTCGGGACGAAGTCGTCAATGTCTCGTCGCGGCCGATGGAGGTGCAACTGCTCTACCACACAAATTTCGGTAAGCCATTCCTCGAGCAAGGCTCGAGGCTGGTCTTGCCCTTCCGGGAAGTGGCGCCCCGCGATCCGCGCGCTGCCGAAGATACGAAAACGTGGCAGACCTATTTGGGGCCAACAGCCGGATATACAGAACAGTGTTACTTCGCCAACTTGATCGGCGACGATCAGGAAAAAACGACGGTCCTGTTGCGAAATTCCAGCGGCAGCAAGGGGGTGAGCCTCGAGTTCAATATTCGCGCTCTGCCGGCTTTCACCGTCTGGAAGTGCACGCAATCCGAGGCGGACGGCTACGTGACCGGCCTTGAGCCGGGGACGAATTTTCCCAATCTCAAGACCTTCGAGCGGAAGCACGGCCGAGTGGTTTCGCTCGCGCCCGGCACTTCGCACCAGGCACAAGTCGAACTCGCCGTCCACTCGACGGCGGAAGAAGTTGCTGCGGTCGAGAAGAAAATCCGCGACCTGCAGGACCGCACGCATCCGGTGCTGCACGATCAGCCGATCGCGAAATTCTCGCCGGCGTAGGGCGGGGCAAGCGAGGCTCCGCGAGCGCCGGCCCACCTTCTTTTGTTACGATCGCGCCGCGTACGTTTCCGCATATTCCAGCACCCACAGATCGATCACGTTGCCGATTGAGTGCAGGTCGACTTGATTCAAAAACTGAAAATTCGTGCGGTGGAACAATTCTTTGTTCCGGATCGACCCTTTGCCGACGACCTCAATAATGTGGGCCGCGCTGAACGGCCGCACGAGGATTTCCAGCCGGCTGTATTCCGTGCCGGCCGAGCGGCCGTGGCCCAGCGTTAAATCATCGCGGCTGACGCGGGCCCCCCAGCCGTCGTCGCTGACGACCGTTTCAAAGCGGAAGCCGGGAAAATAGTCGGCCAGCTTCCGCAGGCCGGTTTCGATCTGTTCGGAAAGCTCCAATCGGCAGCGCGTGTGCTCGCTGTGGAATTGCTCGTGAGTCAACTCGCGATTGGTTTCGGCCCGCTGCCTCGATGTGCGCGCCGATTCGCCCCGCGAGATTGCCCGTTCTAATCGTTTGTCGAATTCCATCGTGCGACCCGCCGTTTGCCGGTATGGCAAATTCAATTCTAGAACAGCTTCCCTCAATTTTCGATAACGTCAATACGACGACGATCGTCGAATTGCGGCACATTGCAACGATTGCAATCAATTCCTGCAAAAGTCACCGCGCGCGTAGCCTGCCTGCCAGGTGATCCCGAGCGACCGCGGCTGCCGAATAATCGTCATAAAGCGACAAGTCGCGGAAATGTCTTGGGCCAATCGCGGCATTTGCAGGGATTTTCGGCATTCCTTGCCGAGAGAGGCCGCGGCCAAAAAATTCTTAGGGAGTGGCCAATGTTCTGGCTCGCCGTTTGCATTTCATTGCGATCGTTGAAACGAAGCGCCCCTTGCCGAAGACGGCGGCCCATTGGATAATGGTGCCGGGGGATTAGGTAACGGCTCTGGTCCAAGATCGCGGACCGGGGAGGCGCTCCAGGTGGGGCAGGGAAACCGCGAAGAGCTGGCCAAGTTATTCCAGGCCAGTTGGATGGCCTGGTTGGGCCTATTCGCGCTGCTAGCCGTTGCTGTCTGGTTGGTTCTTCGGTTACGAGCACGGTTTCGCGATCGTGAGGATCCTGCGGAAGAGGGTCACCAAATGCTGATGCAAATGGGAGAATTGCATCGCCGAGGTGGGCTCTCCGAAGCAGAATACCGATCCATCAAGAGCAAATTGAGCGGAACCGTCGACCATTCCATGCGCGGCGGCAGCCCCGAGCGCTGAAATCGGCAACGCTGAAGGAAGACGAATGCCCTCTGGGAAAGACTTTACGACCGGGAAACGTAGCACACCGGCAAAAAAGAACGCGAACTGCTCCTTCTGTCGCAAGAGCTACCGCGACGTCGGGCCTCTCGTCGAGGGTCCCGAGGACGTGTATATCTGCGGCGAGTGCATCGACTTGTGCCAGTCGATCCTCGATCAGGAGCGTCGCCGGCGGGGAACGCCCAAGAAGCTCTTCACGAACGTGCCGTCGCCGCGGCAAATCGTGAATCACCTCGATCAATATGTGATTGGCCAGAGCCACTCGAAGAAAATTCTGGCCGTCGCCGTGCACAATCACTACAAGCGGCTCATGCTGCACGAGGACGTCGAGAACGACGTCGAAATCGAGAAATCGAATATCCTGCTCATCGGTCCGACTGGCTGCGGAAAAACCCTGCTGGCCAAGACCCTGGCCAAATACCTGCAGGTCCCCTTTGCCATCGGCGACGCGACCACGCTCACCGAGGCGGGCTACGTTGGCGAAGACGTGGAAAACCTGCTGCTGAAGCTTCTGCACGCGGCCGACTTCGACATCGAAGCCGCCCAGCGGGGCATCGTCTTCATCGACGAGATCGACAAGATCGGCAAGACGAGCCAGAACGTCTCCATCACGCGGGACGTCTCCGGCGAGGGCGTGCAGCAAGCGCTCTTGAAGATGCTGGAAGGGACCATCGCCAACGTGCCTCCGCAAGGCGGCCGCAAGCATCCCGAGCAGCAATACATCCAGGTCGACACGACGAACATCCTCTTCATCTGCGGCGGTACGTTCGTCGGCCTCGACGAGATTATCGCCAAGCGCATGGGTCGCAAGATGATCGGCTTCGGCCAGGAGGCCAACATTGCCTCGGCCGAACGTCGGCAGGCCAGCCTGTTCAATCAGGTGGCCGTCGACGACATCCTCGAATTCGGCATGATTCCCGAACTCGTCGGCCGGTTGCCGGTAATCAGCCCGCTGCAGCCGCTCGAGCTCGAGGACCTGACCCACATCCTCACCGATCCGAAGAACTCGCTCGTCAAGCAGTACAAGAAGTTCTTCGAGATGGAGTCGGCGGAGCTGGAATTCGCACCCGAATCGCTGACCGAGATCGCGCGGATCGCCAAATCGAAGAACACGGGCGCCCGCGGCTTGCGAAGCGTCGTGGACGATCTGTTGTTCGAGGTGATGTACGCTCTGCCGGACCAGGAACCGGGCCGCAAGTTCGTCGTCACCCCCGAAGTAGTTCGCGGAACGGTGAAGCTCTTCCCCCGAGACGACTCAGCCGCCGCCTGAGCGACCACTTGACCTCATCAATCACAAGCCGCCGGCTCAACGCCGGCGGCTTTTTTGCGCACGTCGAACCCAGATTCTATGCGCGGTGCCACGCCCACGGCTGTTATGTGGAGCGGTGTCAACGTCAGCTGGCCAGTTTCGCCGATGCAACCTGTTATTCAGTCGTTCCTGTTGTCAGGAAGACTATCTCGTCGTTCGCAATTGCGATGGTATGGGTTGAAGGCGGATCACACTCTGCGACGGATGGTTCCAGCCGTGCGACGATCTCGCCTTCGTGGTTCGGGGGCGATGGCGGTTCCGGTGGACTTCGTTGAGCCGTCTTCCCAGGCAGCTCACGCGGGCAGGTTCCTTTCTCTGTTCGACGGTTTACGGAGTTCAAGGTTGGTTTGCGTTCAAGAGATTCATCCAGGGCGTCTCGCGAGCCCCTTCCGCGTCGCCGTCGCCTCGGCCTCACCCCGTCTGGGCCGAGGCGATGGTGACGTGGAAGGGGCGGCCCCCTTCTGTGGAGCCCGAGCGGAGGTCTCCTTCTTGGTCTTCTCGGACGCCAGTGCATCATGCTCATCCAGCAGCGTCCCGAGTTCCGGCGAACGAGCGGTGTGCCACATCTCCACTCCCAGTTGTCTCATGACGGCCACGATGGCGATTCGGCCACGACTCTTGGATCCGCGACGGATGCGATCGTACTTCGCTCGCCATTCGGGCGAGACCCGCAGCGCCGCCCAGGCCGCCTGGCACAACACGTGCCGCACGCGCCGGACCTTGCTTGGTGATGTGCCCCTTGCGATCCTCCCGCTCCCCCGACTCGAAGGCCGACGGGGCCAGCCCCAAATAGGCGGCCAACTGCCGACGATTCGCGAACCGGGCCAAGTCTCCCAATTCCGTCAGGAAGACCATCGCCGTCAGCGTCCCCACTCCGGAGAGGAGCTTCAGTTTGCGATATGGCCGAGCATAGCGTTCGGTCCGGCTCAGGCGTGTGATCGCCCGATCGAGGGCCTGGATCTGCACGGACAGCGCCTGGTAAAGCTCCACCAGGCTCGCCAACGCGGTCCGCACCCCCTCGCGCAACGCGCCGGTGCTCCCCGCCGCGACCTCGCGCAGCCACTCGACGCTCCGTTTCGACCAGTCCCCCGAGGAAGTGAAGTCGTCCGGGAAGCCCAGCCGCGATCGCTTCACAAGATTGCGAATCTGGTTTTTGAGCCGCGTCCGTTGAGTGGCCACCTCCAGCCGCAACCGAACGATTTCCCGATCATCGCGCGTCTGGTGATCGGGGACCCACACGTTCGGCAGCGTCCGTCCCGCCAAGACGTGCGCCGGACTTCGTCCAGGATCATCAGGGCGTCCTTGTCGTCGGTCTTGTTCTTGCGCGAGTGCGTGGTGTGCGGCAGATGCGTCGGCGCCAGCACATGGCATTCGATGCCGGCCTCCGTCAAATCGTCGTACAGGCCAAACCCCTGACCGCTGGCCTCGTAAGCGAACACGATCCGGGTGGCCCCGTGTTGGGAGGCGAAATCCTTAACCCACTCGATCATCCCCGGCCGATTCGACGTGGCAAACCCCTTGCGCACCGTCGCCCCCGGGCCGTCCGCGACCTTCAATACCATCGTCGCATCATGCAGATCGCAACCAATCATGATAACCTTGCACATGGCCAGTCCTCGCTGAGTTCGGAAACAAGCAATTGATCCGGCGAGTGTACTGGCCATTTTCATTCAAGTGCGCCCACTCCACATGATGACTCTGCGTGGGCGTGCAAATCCGTTTGACGTCCGAAGTCACGCGGGTGTGCCACTGGCGAGGGCCTTGGCTCGCCAGTGCGGTCGCCATTTGACATCCGATGGGCGGTCTATCTAAGTTCACGCGATCGAGTGTCGGGAACAAGGCGTGTTAGGAAGCTGGACGACGGATCTCCTTCATCGCCTCTTCGATGGCAGCATCCACTTCCTTGGAGGTCACGCCTCGCCTCTGCAGGTCGGCCTGCAGTTCGTCCAGGCTTCGTATCAGCCGTTCGCGGGCTTGGGCGCGTGTCAGTTCGTCGGGCTGTGATCCAACCATCGCTAGACTCTCTCAGCCGTTTCCCGATGGTCGAGGCATCCCATATTCGCCCGGCTATTTCTTCCTTAGCGCCACCAGCGCATCGTTCGCGTCAGTGCGAATCCGCGGCTCCGCATGATCCCGCGAGATCGGCTCGATCAACGCGGCCAACTCGGCGCGCTGGGCGGGGGTCCACTGGGCGTCGAGAAGATGCACCGCATGCAGCACGTTCTTGAGAGCCAAGAGCCCCTCAACCTGCCCGGGCACTGCGGGATCGGCGATGGGTGTCGCCCCGCTTTTGAGAACTTGCTTGAACACAGGGAACCCGGCCGTCGATTTCTGCCGGGCCAATCCCACTGCCGCGTTCACGCGCGTGTTGGCATCACCGGCATTTAACAGGACAGCAAGCCGATCGTGCGACTCCGGCGTGCTGATCAATCCCAGCGCATAAGTCGCCGTGTCCCGGATCAGCGAATCCGAATCCGAAGTCGCGGCCACGAGGTCGCCGACAAGCGCCGGGTCTTTGATCGGCTCTTTGCGTTCCTCCGCGCGATACGCGATGACGGCCACCGACGCGATGCAGTTTTTGCGGACCTCGCGATCCTGCTCCGGCTGCATGCCGTGCTCCAGCGCCGGCAAGACGACTCCCGGTGAATCCAACAGGCCAAGCGTCCGAGCCAAAAAGGCCTCTTGCTTCAGATCATCGTCGCGCTTCGAGTGCCGATTCAAGCCCTCGTCGAACAGCCCGACGAGCGCCTTGGCAATCTCCGGATTGGCTGCCAGGTGCTGACCGGAATCTCCGGCCTGCTGATCTTGCAACAGCAGGTTCGCCAGTCCGTTCGCACCTCGCCAACGGCGATGTTCGTTGGTATTGCGGATGTCCTCGACCATCTCCCGCCAATCGTCATCGCTCGAAGCAATCTTGCCGAAGCAATACCACACGGCCACGACCGCAAGCACGATCAGCGCCGGAATCACGAAGAGCTGGACGAGAAACCCCGCAGACGGCGGCTGCACGGGAGGCAAAGGCGCTTCCCGCTCCTCCAGCGTCTTTCGCAGATCGGCTTCAAATTCGTCCCGGGACATCATGATTCTCAGGAATTGTTGCAGCGGCCGAACTTTTTGATCCTGATCCAAGTCTAGTAGTGCGCGTCGGGTCGTCAAGGAGGGGGGCGCGGGGTGGGGGGTGGGGGGCGCGGGGCGGGGGGAAATGGAAGAGCCTTTGGCTCTCGCCGCACTCGCGGCCGTTGGCTCAGCGATGTGTGAGAGACTTGTTGCATTTCGTCTTCGCCTTCTCCCACCCCCCACCCCCCGCCCCGCACTCCCCTCCCCGCCGCTTCAGATTGCGGATTGCAGGTGCGATTTCTAGATTACGTGGATCCTCGTCCGCTCATGAGAATCCCGGTGAGAAGAGAGCCCGCGTTATGAAGGTTAGTTGGGAATGGCTTCGGGAGTATGTGGCGCTTGATGTGTCGCCCGAGGCTTTTCTCGAGCGGCTGACGATGGCCGGGCTCAATATCGAGACCCAAACGCAAGTCGGCGACGACCGGGCGATCGACATCGAGGTTACCAGCAATCGGCCCGACTGCCTGGGCCACATCGGCATCGCCCGCGAAGCGTCCGTGCTCTTCGGCAAGCCTTTGAAAGTCCCCGACGCCCAACCCAAATCGACCAGTTTCAAAACGTCGGCTGCGAAGACGAGCGAGGTGACATCGGTTGTTAACGAGTGTCCCGACTTGTGTCCGCAATACACGGCCCGCGTGATCCGCGGCGTCAAAATCGGTCCGAGCCCCGCCTGGCTCCGCAAGCGGCTGGCGACGATCGGCCTGCCATCGATCAATAACGTCGCCGACGTCACGAACTACGTGCTCATGGAATGCGGCCAGCCGTTGCACGCCTTCGATTTCGACCGCCTGCACGGCAAGCGGATCATCGTGCAACGCGCCAAGGCCGGCGAAAAACTCATCGCGATCAACCAGAAGACCTACGAGCTGCAACCGGGCATGTGCGTGATTGCCGACGCCGACCGTCCCGTCGGACTAGGCGGCGTGATGGGTGGCCTGGAAACCGAGATCGGCCCGACGGCGAAGAACGTGCTCATCGAAGCGGCCAATTTCGCCCCCGTCTCGGTCCGCGGCACGGCACGAAAACTGATTCTGCACAGCGACGCGTCGTACCGATTCGAGCGCGGCGTCGACGTCGCCCAGCTCGATTGGGCCAGCCGGCGCTGCTGCCAGTTGATCCTCGAACTGGCCGGCGGCGAGCTGCTCGACGAGCCCGTTTTTGCCGGTGTGCCGATCGAGGCGAGCCGACCGCGGATCAAGCTGCGCTTCGGCCGCATTTCGCAAATCCTGGGAATCGACGTCCCGGCAGACGATGCCGTGCGGATCCTGACGTCGCTGGGAGTCGAGCCTCAGACTGGCCGGGAGGGCGAGGCTCCCGCCGAGCCGCTGCCTTCGATGTCCACGCAAAAAACGGCTCGGCAGGAGCCTCGCCCTCCCATCGCACCGAATCCTTCAACGGGTAGCCAGCCCTCGGCCGAAAGCTGCGAATTCATCCCGCCGACCTGGCGCCGCGACCTCACCCGCGAGATCGACCTGATCGAAGAGGTCGCCCGCATCCACGGCTACGACAAGATTCCGCAGGACGTGCCCGTGCCGCTGGCCGTGAGCGCCAAATCCCTGCGAGATCGTGTCGGCGAATCAATCCGCTCGGTCCTCACGTCGGCCGGCTTCTCGGAAGCGGTGACGGTGTCGTTCGTCAGCGAGGCGATGTCCGATCTCTTCCGTCCGCGCGGCCCGCTGCCCAAGTTGGCGATCGAGCATTCCTCGTTCAAGCGCGAAAACGTGCTGCGGCAAAGCCTCGTCCCCAGCCTGCTCCAATCGCGGCAAGTCAACCAACGCCAAGGCAACTTCAACGCCGAGCTGTTCGAGATCGCCCGTGTCTATCTGCATGCGGACCACAAAGCCTCCGAGGGAGACGGCGAGCCCCTGCTGCTCAGCCTGGTGACCGGCCGCCCGTTCATCGAGGTTAAAGGCATCGTCGACGCCGTGGCCCACCGGCTGTGCCGCACGGCGACGGTCACCGTCAAGCCGGCCCAAATCGCCGAATTCGTCCCCGGCCGCGGCGCCGAAGTCTATCTCAACGGCACCCTCTGGGGCTGGCTCGGCGAACTCAATCGTTCGGTCACGGACGCGGTCGACCTCAAAGACGCGGTAACCGTTGCCGAACTGGACGTAAGCCTGCTCGAGCGCAACGCCGAACTCGTCGCGGAATTCAAACCGCTGGCCCAATTCCCCGCGATCGACCGCGATCTCAATTTCGTGCTGGACGAAGCGGTGACGTGGGAATCGCTCGAGTCGATCGTCTCCTCAGCCGCCGGCCCGCTCCTCGACCACATCGGCTTCGCCGGCCAATACCGCGGCAAGCAAATCGACGCCGACAAAAAGTCCTACGTCGTCACCCTCAGCTACCGCTCCCCCGACCGCACGCTGACCGCGGACGAAGTCGAAACCTGCCAGCAAGCCGTCATCGCCGCGTGTGGCGAGAAGCTGGGAGCGAAGCTCCGGTAGGAGCGGAAGGATGAAGGATGAGCCAGACGGAGTGACCCCAGACGGAGTGACCCTCGGTGCCGCGCGGAATCCGGCCATTGGGCCGGCCATGAACCGGGCGGGCCGTCAGGACGTAGGGTGGGACAAGCGAAGCTTTGCGATCGCCGGCCCACCTTCTTTGGCCCGCGTATTTGCTAAAGAAGAATTCCAGGCAGATTTTTCACCACAAAGGCACGTGGCTTTGAATCCGCCCCCATGGCGGAGAAACACAAAGAAAGGCAAGAGAGATCCGCAGATGACGCCGAGTTCGCCGATTTGAATTTCAAAATCCGCGTCCTTCTGCGATACCTGCGGAGAACTGCTTTTTTGTATTCCTTGGTGTCTTTGTGCCTTTGTGGTACAGATTTGCCTTGAATGCCACGTAGCTCACTTCGGCCACGGGCGACCCCCTGGCTTCATGAGCCGGCCTCGATGGCCGGGCCTCGCCGGTGGCAGCGAATCCCACCATTTTGCGATAGACGGTCCAGGCCCACCTTCTTTGGCCCGCGTGTTTGCTCAGAAGGTGGGCAGGCGCCCGAGGCTGCCTTGTCCCACCGTACGAACTAGAAGAAGAGTATCCATGCCAGCATCGCCACGAGCATGAGCACAACACCCACGATGAACAGCCACGCCGGGTGTAATGGCATCCGCGACTTCTCGGTTTCGCGCTCGTGTTGCTTCTGCTCTTTCTTTTCGTGCTCTCGCTCTTTGATGTGCTTCTGGTGGTGCTGTTCGCTGTGATCCATTGGTCGCCCCTGCCAAAAACGAGATTACCCGGCCAGTGCCGATTCGGCCAGTTTGGTAGCCCCAGACCTTGCCCGAATCGTGGCCGTTGATTCACCTCCGTCGAAGTCCAAACGCCAGGCGCATTCGCCTTTCTCTGGCTCATCCTTCCGCCTTCCGCCTTCATCCTTCGTCTTATTTCCCCAGCTCCAACGGAGCGAAATCCTATAGCCCAGGTCGGAGCGGAGCGTAGGCCTGGGTTAGCAGCCCCCGGAAAATCGCCGTCAGCCCCAACGGGGCGAGACAATTTTGCATCGCGTCATTCGCCGACTGACGTGCGACCGATGTCTGAGATGGTCGCGCCCTTTCAGGCAACGCCGTGAACGATTTTCGAGCGGGTTTTTCGGGGGTTGGGTGCCACTGGCGACAACCGGCCATTGAGGCCGGCCCATGAAGCCGGCGGGTCGCCAGTGCGATTGCGGCTTGGTGTCCAAGGCCAAAGCAAGCGTCTTCCGTTCGTGGAGATCGGACGGGTGGGCAGCCATTTCGATACTGGTATGACACGGCGAAGACACTGGCGAGCCCCCGGCTTAATGAGCCGGCCCCGATGGCCGGGCCTCGCCAGTGGCACCCGAAAATCCTTCACAGCGTCGCCTTTCAGGGCCAAGATCGCCCATCCCTGGCAGGCCGAACTCCGAACGCCGCACTTCGCACTCTGAGGAGTCTTCTTGCCGTCGGTGAGCCAGAAACTGAGTCTCGTAGGGCATGCTGTGCATGCCGCCTGTGATAACTGGCATCGAGCCACGACAAACCGGCATGCACAGCATGCCCTACAAAACTTTCAGCTCCCAACCGGGGGCGGCAGTCTTCTTGCCCGCCCCAGAAATCACGCGTTCCGCTGAAAAATGGGGCCAGGACCAGGTCTTTTGGATTTTTTTGCCTTTTTTGGCAAAAGATCGCGGTCAATGAACAAAAAACGGGGCTTCCCGGTGCGGATCAACAACTCTTACGCCAGGAATCCTGGAAAGGAACAGCAATGCGAACTCAGATCACTCGAATGATGTTGGCGGTGGCCCTGTGTCTGTTGCCCGTGAGTCTGGTCCAAGCGAAAGGGCCCGGTAATCCAATCGGCGCACCGGGAAGTAAATTCGCCCAGGACCACCCGCGACGCAACGAGGTCAACAAGAGGGTTGCCAATCAACGGGCTCGGATCAATCAGGGAGTCAAGAGCGGTAAGCTCACCCAACAGCAGAGCAAGCAATTGAAGGCAGACGACAGGGCCATCAAGCAACAGGAGCATGCCGACGTGAAAGCCAATGGCGGACACCTGACGAAATCAGAACAAAAGCAGATCAATCAGGAAGAGAACACCAACAGCCGCTTGATCCGCGACGAAAAACATCCGGCTCCGAAATAACTGAGGGTGTCCTGAAATTGAATTGATCGAAGCGCGGCCCCGCCCAAGCCGTTCCCGTTCGGCGTCAGTTGACGGGCATCGCCAAACACCAAATCCCGTTGACGGTTGCGAAAGCGACTGCCGACGGGATTTGATCTTTCCCGTCCAGCGGAATCCACCATTGCGAACATGTGTGTGCGACTTGGGGCGTGAAACAAAGGGGTCGGGAGTAAATTCGGACTGCCCAATTTGACTCCCGTCCCTTTTAATTCCCCCCGGCCAGTGCCGATTCGGCCAGTTTGGTAGCCCCAGACCTTGCCCGAATCGTGGCCGTTGATTCACCTCCGCCGAAGTCCAAACGCCAGACGCATTCGCCTTTCTCTGGCTCATCCTTCCGCCTTCCGCCTTCATCCTTCGTCTTATTTCCCCAGCTCCAACGGAGCGAAACGCATGCCCGGGGAAGCGGGGTCGGATCCCAATTGATGAGCGAGCATTGCACGCGCATGGATCGCTTGGATGCGACTTCCTACCTCGAAACCGATCAGACGACCAACGTCCGCTTTTACCAGAGGTTCGGCTACCAGGTCGTCGGCCAGGAGCCGGTGCTGGGGGATCACAACCTGGTTCATGGAACGGCCGGCCAAACTCGGCCGCCGAGAGGCCGTAGGGTAAGCTGCTAGCTTGCCTTGGAAGGAGATTCTTTTGGGCGGGGGAGTGGCAAGCTGGCAGCTCGCCCTACGAATGCCGCGCACTCCGCATTCAGCGCGTGCACAAGCATTCCTCCCGCACGCCGAACTCCGCACGCCCGTTCTTCCGGACGCCAGACGTCAGACGCTTTTCCCCAGCTCCAACGGAGCGAAATCCTATAGCCCAGGTCGCAGCGCAGCGCAGGCCTGGGTTAGCTGTTGAATTCCCTTGGAGAGGACCATGCCGAAACAAAGACACCCGGGATCGAAGAAGATGTCGCCCGCAATGACATTCATGAACCTGACTGCCGGGAAATGGGTGAGCCAGGCGATTGCCGTCAGTGCCGAACTCGGCATTGCCGATCTTCTGAAGGAGGGCACCAAGACCGCGGCCCAGATCGCGCGGTCGGCAAATGCGTCGGAAGATGGTGTGTATCGATTGCTCCGTGCTTTGGCGAGCGTTGGGCTCTTCGCTGAGACCAAAAATCGGGCATTTCGCATGACTCCGCTCGGCAAGCTACTTTGCACCGACTCGCCGCAAGCACTCGGGGCCTATGCGCGATTCGTAGGGCACGAGAGCACGTGGCGCCCGTGGGGAGAGCTTGGCCACAGCGTCCTGACCGGTGAGCCCGCTTTTGATCGCGTCTTCTCCATGCCGATCTTCGAGTACTTCGGGAAGATGCCAGAAGCTGCCGCCGTGTTCGACGCGGCGATGACGGCGATCAGCACCTGGGAGTCCGAGGCTGTGGTCGCGGCGTACGACTTTTCGGGGATCGGCACGCTGGTCGATGTTGCCGGGGGGCACGGCCTCATGATCAAGACCATTCTCAAAGCGAATCGAAAGCTGCGCGGCATCCTCTTCGACCTTCCGCACGTGACGGCCGGCGCCGCGAAGCTACTCCAGAACGGAGGCGTCGCCAATCGTTGCCAGGTTGTCAGCGGCGACTTCATTACGTCCGTTCCGGAGGGAGGCGACGCCTACATCTTGAAGCATGTCCTGCACGACTGGGACGAGCAGCGAGCAATTCAAATCCTCCGAAATTGCCGCAATGCGATGCGCGGCGCGGAGGGAAAGTGCTCATCGTTGATGCTGTCATTCCGTCCGGTAACGCGGCGCACTTCGGTAAACTCCTGGATCTCGAGATGCTGGCGCTCACACCGCGTGGCCGAGAGCGGACCCAAGCGGAGTTCCGGGACTTGCTGAAGCGATCCGGGTTCAAACGCAATCGCGTGATCCCGACTGAAACCCACCTGTCGTTGGTCGCAGGCGCGAGGACATGAGAAGTTATCCCGGCTACCCCGGATTTTGACTTCGGCGAACTCCCTTCGGGTCTGACTTCGGCGAGAACAGTCGAGCCGAGCCTCGGGGTCGAAGACAGTCGAGCCGGATTGCCGATTTTGGATTGGGGATTTCAATCCAAAATCCAAAATCGAAAATCCAAAATCGCCCCCGCAGACGCCACTTCCTACCTCGAAACCGATCAAACGACCAACGTGCGCTTTTACCAGAGGTTCGGCTACCAGGTCGTCGGCCAGGAGCCGGTGCTGGGGATCACGACCTGGTTCATGGAAAGGCTGGCCAACTCGGCCAGCGAGAGCCCGTAGGGTAAGCTGCTAGCTTGCCTTGGAAGGACATTCTTTCGGGCAGAGGAGTGGCAAGCTGGCAGCTCACCCTACGAATGCCGCCACACCCCGCATCCGGGGCTTGCGCACGCACTCCTCCCGCACGCCGCAACTCGCACTCCCCGTGATCTGCGGTTTAGACTGGCATTTGAAGAATAGTTGGCACACGATATGTGAAACCCATACCGTAACGGACAGTCGATCGCGACACATTTGAATTTCGTCGAAAAATCGGCAAGGTGATCATGGAAACATCATTTTTAGGCCAGCCAAACGGTCAGGAGCGACACGGGGATTTCCTCAATGCCGGGCTCCGCGATAGCCGTTGGACGACGTTTCGGGCCGCGGTGGCTTTCGTCAAGCGATCCGGCATTTTGCATGTCAAGGACGGCTTGGAGACCTTTTTAGAGAACGGATCCGTAAAGTTGTCCGTCGGTGTAGATCTATTGGGAACATCTGTTGAAGGCCTATCACTGCTTTTTGGGTAGTGGGTGCGAGTTGTGTTGGTGAAATCAGCCTATTCCTGCCGAGCTGGTATCACAAATTCAACCGAAGGGGTCACATCCCTGCGCGCAAGAACTGGAGGTTGTCGGCAAGAGCTTCGAGCGCCTTTTTCAAGCCTGTCAGCTCGTCTGGTAGGCCGCCTGCGTATTGTTTCAGCTCTCCTAATGGCATCTCATGGACAACTCCCTTGGGGAACGCTAGCCGTATCGTCTGGAGTTCTTCGACGCGAATGGTGATGATCTCTTTGGTCAACTGGGCACTCCGAATTCTGCTTTCGATCACTGACGCACCCCACGATATGGCCCATTCTGTATGACAAAAGTGTCCGGAGTGCGTTCTGACACGTCAAGACGATTTCAGCGCGTGATCTGGGCTCGATCTCCGGCTGGCACGTTCTCGTCGCGATCGATGACGTCGATTGGAGGGAGATGCACGAACGCTCTTTGTCCGCGTTCGATTTTCCTGCCGATGAGAACCTTGGCCATTGCGGAGTCGATTTTTGAGAAACGAGTTTGGCCGATATTGCCATCCCCGAATTCCTGACGACGAGCCTTGCGCGCTTTGATTCGCTCTTTGTCATTAAAGACCGGCTTGTTCGGTCGCGGGATGCTGATGTTGCCGTTGCTCTCGATGACCGGCTTATCCAAGGTCAGTAGAATCGTATCGTTGGCCGGCTTGGCGGTTCGGCTGATCCAGTAGCCGGCAGGGGCGTCATCGTCGGCGTCCGACAGCGATTGATGAATGACAGAAATAGCTACAAACATCAGGAGACAAGCGAGCAATCGCGAGCGTTTCATAGTGTCGGTTCCATTTGTCGGACCAGTCGGAATTATGCGGTCATTGCCGCCTGCGCCGACACCCGCAGAAGATGCTCTAGCGTCCATCCCTGAGTCGCCAATCCAGCCGCAACCGCAGGAGTCGTCTTGAGCGTCATGTGAGGGCGGCAGAAATTGTACCACGCCACGAACAGGGCGAACATCAGTTCGTGGTTCTCCCATTTCTTCGAGAAGGCGTTCGTCAACCGCGTGAAACGACGGTTCTGCATTCTGATCGTTAGGTTCGACCGTTCGACGTGGCTCGTGCAGATTTGACCGGGCAATGACGTCCCCGCATTCTGATAATGCTTCGCCCCTATTATCGTCGCGGGACTGTAGCGCTGCTGGCCCTTCCCGGTTGGCGAAGCATATTGCTTGATCAGCATGCCGTGATCGACTTGGTTGCCGAACGCAGTAGGAATGCATGTGTGATACGGGGTGTAGCCGTCAGTTGAAACGTGCGGCCGAATCGAATCCGAGCAGCACAGGGCCAGCTTGTCGGCGAACAGAGCCGCATCTTCGGCCGATCGCCTGCCGACGTGGAAGCAAAACAGGAGTTTCGTACTCCGTTCAATTGCGGTGAAAATGTAGGCGTCGCCAACCCCTTCGCCTGCATTCTGAAAGAACGCCGTCTTCTCTTTGCAGCCGACAAATGACCAAACCTCATCGCACTGAATCTCTGTCGCATCGACGTCCTGCATTGTGTCGGCAAGGAACTGAAAGCACTGCTTGCCAGCTTGGACCATGATTCGCAGGATCGTGTTTTTGTCCAAGCCGGTCAGACGGGACGTTGCCCGAACGCTCGTGCCCTCTAGGAGCATGCTCAAGGCGAATGCAGCCTTTTTCAGATCGGTCGAGAGGCCAGTGAGGGGTTTCGGCTCCGAGAACGTCTTGCCGCATTCTGAGCAGCGGTAGCGCTGTTTGCCGTCGCGGGTCTTACCGGCTTTGCTGGCCGATTCTCCGCAGGTTGGGCAGTTCATTTGATCCGCCTGATTTCTGTGGCGAATCGCGGTAGAATGCAGTTCTCTAGGCTGGCATTCAGGCGGTTCGCCTGGGTGACTGTCGCCCGTCGTGCTGATAACACGGCGGGTTTTTCGTTCTCTGGACTAATGTACGCACAAAAGGCATCGGCGGATCAAAGAATTCCGGTTGATTTCCAGAGATTTTGTGCGTACATTTCTCGCATGGACGCAAAACGACCAATGGGGCGACCGCTCAAGGGTGACACTCAGCGAACCGCCAGAATCAATCTGCGGGCCGAACCGGACGACAAGGCGCGATATGAGAAGGCCGCAGCCAAAGCGGACCTGTCCTTGACTGACTGGATCAAGAGCCGGTTGGATCGTGCCGCGAAGCGTGAGATTGGGGATTGAGCGGAGAGCGGGGGTTACGATCCCGCCGGCGCTTTCAGCCGGTCCCTCCGGCAGCTTATAAAGACTGCTGCGCCACCAAGACGCGGGCCGTTCTCCGTTACCGGGAAACGACCGCACAACAATGAGAATGGCTGAAATGAAATACCGTGGGCATGGCCTGCGTTAGACACACTTTCCATGCCCACGGTTCGCGAAGTAATTGCCGCATTCGTGCCCTATGGATGCAAGCCGCCTTCCAGCCAATAGCGCTGGTACCGTGCGGTAATTGTGTACCCGCCGCATGACCGACAACGACTCGGACTAACCATGCGGACGTCATTCATAGGATCGCTTGCGGAAGGTTAGGTGGCTGTTGCCGCAAGGCACGGCGGTGATCGTCGGAGAGTTCAGTTGACTCGCCAACACGACGTACCAGTGGTACTGGCCCTAACGCGAACAGCCGGCCTCCGGGAGCGGACTTGCAATCCGTAACCCGGCTTCGCATGGCCGGCTTGTTTTTCACCAACACAACTCGCACCCACTACCGCTTTTTGAGACTGTCGGCAACAACGGAGAGATTTGGATCTTTCACAATGGCAGCGGATCAATTTTTCATCCGAAGGTGTACGCGTTCGCCAATGAAACAGCCGCCCGTGTTCTCATCGGCTCGGGGAATTTGACAGAGGGCGGATTATACACAAACTACGAGGCAGGGGCGGTCATTGCGTTAGACTTAAGAGCACCCGCCGACAAGGAGACATTTCTGCAAATTGAGCAGTTTCTCGACGCCTGCTGCGATCCAACGAAAGGCACTGCGAAACGGCTTGACGTTGACTTGTTGGACCAGTTATCTCGACTTGGCTACCTGCCACCTGAGGTCTACACCCGCGATACGGAGGAGGGTGGCGGCGGTGAATTGGAGCAAGCGACGACTCTGTTTTCCGCCGTGGCCGTACCGCCGGCCCCATCACAGAGTCGACCGGTTGTGCATATTGGCGGCCGCCCGGAAACTGAGCCCACGACATTTTTCATGACCCTGCAATACGTAGATCTGAGCCGCGGTCAGCTGACCCCCGGAGCCCAGGAGCGGTCACCCGAAATCTATATTCCTCTAGTGGCACGGAATGCTGCTCCTGGCTTCTGGGACTGGGACGCGGGATTCACGGAAGATGCAACAAATCCAAATAAGTTCGACCGCGCCGTGAGAATGCTAATCGGTACCAGCGTTGAGGATGTCACCATGACGTATTTCCCGCACAAGCACGAATTTCGAATACGAAATAGAGCTTTGCAGAACACTGGCGCAAGGCCAAATGACATCATTCGAATTGAGAAGACGAATTACGCCGTGGGGTACGACTATCACGTCACGATTATCCCGCAAGGCACGTCCCAGTACGCAACCGCACAGGCGGTGTGCATCAATCGCGTCCGAAACTCTCCGAAGCTCTGGGGTTACTTGTGACGCCGCAGCTCTAGAATCGTTTCGGATGCCATCGCGTTCTTACGAAAAATGTCGCGAGATACTAACATTTCCATTGGACGGTGCTGACCTTGAGCGAATCCAACCAACTCACTGAGTTCTGCAAGGAGTGGGGCGGTTTCGATCGTAATGTTTTTACCTCCTGCCGTTGTGCTATTGTTGCCGACGACGACGTACGCGAAGGCGCCCGGTTTCAAAAGGCGCACCATTCCCTCAAAGACGCGTCGCATATCGAGAAAATATTTTGCTAACAGTGCTGCAAGATTTCGTCGCCGAAAGCCGACATTGTCGGTGTCGTTCAGTCGCGCGATAGTGTCAATTAGTTTCCGAGCTGACTTTGGAAGCAACTGACGCTGTCTCTCATAGAGAGCCCAGTATGCCATGCGGCCGCGCTCAGTCACCTCCCGATTCCCAATCATCTCGTCGCCGCGACCTCGATGTTCAGGTCGGGTCAACAGTCTGAGAAAGCAGAGGCTTAGGCGATCCGTTTCAAGGTAGGGCAATGCCGTGGCATAAGGAGGACTCGTCACGATTGCATCTACCTTACCAATCCAGCTATTGAGGCCATTCTCAAGCAATCTTGCATCACCTTCGGCAATGTCAACTCGCCCGACTCGACACCCGGCGTTTTGCCTTAAGAAGGCCAAAACCGAACGAACGGAGCGACCGATCTCCTCCAGGAATTCCCGGACGGCGTCAAGTTCGACGTCATCCCGAACCTCTCTGCGGATGCGCAGGTCGTCTTCCTTTTGCCACGATACTCGTCGAAGAATGTTGCTCAGTGCGATTCGCATCAAATTCCTCGAAGGTTGATCCTTCACTGAGTTCACGGCTGCGGTTATTTGTTCCAAATCGCGAATGACCTGTTCCGAAAACCACCGTTTCAGATATTGCTGATCCTTGACGGGGAGTAGATCCAAGTATGACCGGTCGGATGACGTGCGCGGCGGCTTAGCGGAAATTAGCCGTTCCTTAACGCTCTCGTAGTTACTGCCGAGCTTATCGGGATCTGCAAGCAGTAATTCGCATTTCGTCTTAGCGATTTCGACTGAGAGCGGATTGAGGTCACGCGCCAGCGCTGTGTAGCCCGAAAGCGCTACCTCGACTGGTGTCGTGCCACTGCCGCACATCGGATCGGCGACCACCGCATCGTCCGGTATGCGAGCAAGATTTAGTAAGGACTTGACTAGTTGCGGAAAGAACTTTCCACGGTACTCATGGATTCCGTGCGGACCGTACCGCAAGCATCTGCGATTAGGCAAGGGGACTTGTTGCCCGAACGGCAGCTTGCTGCGGATGTCCGACAGGGGGACGCCATTGCGGACGACGTTGACGGTCGACTCACGAAGGCTTTGCAGGGTCGTGTGAGCGTTACGTCCCACGACGGTCTCCCAATACGCGAGTCGCTCTGCAAGTCGGATTGGGTCAATTTTGCACTCGACCCGAAAATCGATGGCGTGCTCGATGGTAGCATCAAGCGGTCGCGGCTCGGCGCACGCGATCAATCTCAGTTCGTCTAGCGCAAGTGATCGTTCAAATGGCTGGATATAGGGCTTCAATTTCAGCGTGTAAGCCGTCATTTGGTTACGCCCTTTGAGTTTCGCAAAACCAAAATCTGCTCTTCTTTAATCTTTCCATACGCGGGATTAAATGCCTTTTTTGTCTCCTGCATCTGACGGCCGATTCGCGCGTCTTCGACGAACCCGACCATTTCCGCGACTTCAGCGATGATGTCTGCGTTACAGAATGTTTTTCGGTCAATGATCGAATTGCCGACAACGAAACAGGCATATCGATCGCGCTTTAATTGCACTCGAAGCCACTCAAACACGCGAAGCATCTCATCTTTGAAAGTCGTGATCGTTGCCCCGTTCCGTCCTCGGTTGCTGTATTTGCGGTGACTGCCGATCTCTGCCGTCTTGAATCTTGGCTGGTCCATACCAAGCCACACCATTCGCGTCATGTGATAAAGGTGATAGCTGTACGCGTTGGGATAAGGGGGCGAGCAAACGACAAGTTCCACCGGGCCGATTTCCGGAGACGAAAGCACGCTTGCGTTCTCGATCCGAGAGGTAAATCGCGGTTCGACGATTTCCGTGAATTCTTCAACTGCCCTCACCGCTTCATCTAATGCTCTTGCAAAACGATCCAGTGTATCTCCGGGTTCCAGGTTTTTTTCTCGCCGCACATAACGTGTGTCGGAATCTTGCTTTGAGACGGCAACTACAATCGATGAGAAGGCGGTCAATGCAACGTGCCGGCTTGAGCATGTGCTCAACGAATTGCACCAGCGCAGGATTTCAGCGAGCTCTTCGACTACAAAAGGCTCGAACCAGAACCCGATAGCGCTGTGATCGGGCCGCGGCGCCGCGGACGTGAGCCCGATGTCGCCAAAAAGGGATCCTTGCGCTGCGGGTCGAAATTGCTTAGCCAGATCTTGCGACTGAAGCACTAAATCCCTCAGTTCTTCCGCGTCACCGGGCACAAACTGCGTGACCTTTGCGTGGCTGATCAAGCATGCAAGCGGATTTGCGTCGACGCCCACTGCGTTGCGCTTTAGGATCAAGGCCTCGACAAGGGCGGTTCCGCTACCGCAAAAGATGTCGGCGACAGTCTCACCCACCGACGAAAGCTCTTGAATCAAGGCATTAGGTATTTGAGGGATGAATTTTGCGGGGTAGGGATGCAAGCCGTGGGTCAGGTAGCGAGTTTTTGCTTCCGCAAAATCCCAGTCGATTTTTCTCAGCCGGTCCAAGCCGGATGCGTCTAATTTATGATCACGCTTCGCAATGGGATCAGAAGGAAGCGAAGCGTCCCCGTTCGCAAACGTAGCAATGGCAGCGGCCTCCGATTCGGAAAACAGCCGCCAATTGCGGCGATCCCGTTGCGGCTCCTGTATCAGTCCATCGCGCAGCCACCGCAGCAATGTGTCGCGGTGCACTCCGGCCATAGCTGCAACCTGAGCCGTTGAGAAAAAAGCTTTCATAGCGTGCATATACTTACCTATAGGCACGCTGTAGTCAATGGAATGTGGCCGGCCAAAATGCTAAGCTTGGGCTCATGAATGGGTTCCATAATTGCGAGGCAATCAGGTCGCACGCGGAGGTTGCCGAAATCCTGAGCCGCCGTTCGGGAGAACAAATCACAGCGCGAGCAGTCTGGCACGCCGAGCGTCGTGCCTTAAACAAGCTCCGAGACTTATTGGCCGAATTCTGTCAGCCAACCGAGACGGAGCGGGCACGCGACCCGACCGCTAGTGCACTGATATACACTAAAGAATAATGGCCGTTTGTCAATCGGTTCGTCCGTAGGTCGATTTTGAAAACTTAAGCGGAATTGACCGATTCGGGGGTGAATCAACTTTTCGTCGCCTGGTTGAGAGGGCTGTCGAATACGATCTCAGTCACGACGATCGCGCATCAACGACCAAACCAATCTGCGAACGCCCTGACGCCCTCGGTCGAATTCCAAAAGTCGCCCCCGCCCTGGCCTTTGCCGGGACGAACGACCAATTTCACGTTTGTCGCTTCCACTGCTTTCGCTCGCTGCACAAAGGTCTCGGATTGCTGCAGGGGGCTGAAGGCGGAAGCATGATTTAGGGGCACGCGAGGCGCGAAGACAGCGAAGTGGCCATTCGGGTCTTAACGAGCGCCTTTCCCGCTTTGATCAAGGCGGCGCGATCCCTATCCGAACAGATCCAGGATCGGCTCGCCCGAGCTGATGGGGCGGGTGAAGCCGTCGTTTCCCAAACGAAGACCGAGCGGGACGCCCAGCGCGTGGTAGATCGTGGCGCCGAGATCCTGGGGGCGCACGGGTTTGTCTTTGACGTACGCGCCGGTCTTGTCGGACTCCCCGTACACCATTCCGCCGCGAATGCCGCCGCCGGCAATGATCGCGGAAAAGCACGTCGGCCAGTGCTGACGCCCCGGATTGGCGCCGGACACATTGATCCGCGGCGTGCGGCCGAATTCTCCCGCGACGACCACCAGAGTGCGCTCCAGCAAGCCGCGATCCTTGAGATCGACGAGCAAGGCCGAAAGTGCCTCGTCGAGCCGCGGCAAGCACCAGCCCATGCCGTAGGAACCGCTGCCAAAGGCGCTGCCCATCCCCATCTCGCCGCCGTGCATGTCCCAGCTGGAGCTGGGTGGCCCGAACTGGGTCGCTCCCGGCGCCGGACCGGTCCAGCCATTGACGGTGACAAATCCGACTCCCGCCTCGACGAGCCGCCGCGCCAGCAGCAGGTTTTGTCCCAGCGGATGCATGCCGTAGCGGTTGCGTACGGAAGCGGGCTCCCGGCCGAGTTCGAACGGCCGCCGTCCCTCGGACCCGCGCGTCAATTCGAAGGCGCGGCCCGACAGATCTTGCCAATCCTTCCAGGCTCGAATTCCCAAGCGGGGGCTTTCGGAGGGATTGAGATCCTCCAGCAGCCGGCGGCGTTCTTGCATTCGCTCGGGAGTCACCGCGGGGAAGAGTTCGTCGGGAGCGCGGAAGCCGGGCATGGCCGGATGATTTGTCGCCGAGCCGACGAACAGCGGACTGTAGTTCATGCCCAGAAACCCGCCCGTGCCGATATTCGGCGCACAGAAGACGGGGTCGCCGACGCACTTGATCAGCCAGACATACGAAGCGATGCTCCGCCGGCTGGGCCGGATCTTCGCCAGGATGGATCCGATGTACGGCGAGTCGGAGGGCGCTCCCGCCTGGCCGCTCAGACAGTGGTGCATGGCGTCGAAGTGGTTGCTGATGTTGCCGACATGGGTCATGGAGCGGATGAGACTGAAATGCGGTGTCAAACGGGCCAGACGCTCGTGCAGCTCGGAGAGGTGCATGCCGGGGACGGTCGTGGCAATGGGCTGGTAAGGGCCGCGAATTTCCGCGGGTGCCGCGGGCTTCAGGTCCCACGTATCGAGGTGACTGGGCCCGCCGCACAGCCAGATCAAGATGCAGGACTTCTCCGCGGCACCGCCGCCGAGACCTCGCTGGCCATCCAAGCTTGCCGCGACCGTTCCCGGGCGACTGAGAGCCAGGGCGCCGATCCCACCGGCCTGGAGAACCTGGCGGCGAGAGATCGAGGCGGACTGTTGTCGCTTGTCGCTGGGCGAAAGACTCATCGCAGCGTCCCTCGAAAAACGAGTCGTGCTCACGGCGCGGCCCATCTTACATCAGGCCGTCGACTTTTGTCGCCCTGCTAGCGCGCTCGGTACCTTGATTTTGCCGCGGTCGAGCGTGTGGATCAAAATCAGATTAACAACCGTTGTATAGAAAGTTGGAAATTCAGCGGTCGCCGTCGCGGGGACAAGGAATTGGCAAGCTGGCAGCTCGCCCTACGTTGAGCGGAACCGCCACACTGTTTTTTTCGTTCCCAAGCTCGGGCGGAGGGACTTTTTTGGGCTGCACCCAAAAAAACTCCGGCCCGCTTCCGTCGGAGATGCAGGAAAACCCGGTCTTTTTTCACCGGCCTGCGGACTTTTTTCCGGTGGAGCCCAAAAAAGTCCCCCTTTTTTTAGCGCCCCAAAAAAGCCAAAAAATTGTACAAAAACTGGCCAGACCTCTCTTATTGTCTGGCTCATCCCTCATCCTTCCGCCTGCATCCTTCCGGTTGGTCCCTCATCCTTTCCCACCGATCCTGGTAGATTGGAGGGAGAGACATTCGTCCTCCGAGCGACAACCGGGAGATCTCCGTGTCCGGCGATGGTTTGGACAACAAGAAAAAAATCGCGGCCGATTGTTTTCGCAAAGGCAACGACGCGATGGAAAAGAGGAACTTCGATTACGCGGTGGAGATGCACAGTTCGGCCGTGCAGCTCGTTCCCGATAACCTGATGTTTCGGCAGACCCTCCGCGGCTGCGAGCGTTACCTCTACGCCAACAATAAAAAAGGGGCCGCGTTTGCCCGGTTGAGGCTGCGGATCAAAGGGGTTCGCGGAAAGATCCGCCGGGCCCGGTCCAAATCAAATTGGGCCGCACTGGATCAGGCAGCCGAGAAAGGGCTGACGGTCAACCCGTGGAACGCTCAACTCAACGCGGACATGGGCGACGCGTGCTTGAATCTCGGCTTCATTGAAATCGCGGAGTTCGGCTACGCGAACGCCGTCGAGAACGATCCGGAAAACCGCGGTTTCCTCGAAAAACTCGGCGACATTTACGAGACGCGGGGCAATTACAGCAAAGCCATCGATTGCTGGAAAAAAATCTCCAAGTTGTACCCGAATGACGGAAAGGTCCGGGCCAAGATCACGGGGCTGGAGGCCACCCGAGTCATGGACCACGGCGGATACGAAGGGGCGAAGACGACCCAAGAGGTGAAAAAGAGCGCCTACGACGATTACCGCCTCACCGGTGACCGGCGCGCTCCGGACGCCGTCTCAGGTCCGGGGGTTTCGATCGAGGCCGATCTGCAGCGCGCGATTCGCAAGAATCCGGCCGACAAAGGCAGCTATCTCAAGCTCGCCGATCATTACCGCAAGCAAAAGGATTTTGATAAAGCCACCGAATCACTGCAAAAGGCCTTCGAAGCCACCGGCAGTGCCGACCTGAATATTCGGATGCTCATCGAAGACGTGGAATTGGATCGCCGACGTTACGAGATCGAGCTGGGCAAGGGCGTCGCCCAGGATGAGGCGGGAAAAAGGAACATCGAGGCGCTCAGGCGGGAATTGCATCAGCGGGAAATCGAAATCTTTGCCGCCCGCGTCGAGCGTTACCCGATGGATGCCGGACTCAAGTATGAGCTGGCGATGCGCTACATCAAATCCAAGGACTACAAGAAGGCGATCCCGCTGTTGCAGCAGGCGACCGTCGACCAGCGGCGGGAGGCCAAGGTCCGCGTTGCCTTGGGCAAATGCTTCGTCGCCGAAAAGCAGGTCAAGCTCGGCCGCTACCAGTTGGAAAAGGCCATCGAAAAGCTCAACCCGCACGACGACCCCGAACTTTATTGCGAGGCCAATTACATTCTGGGCCGGCTGTGCGAGGACGCGCACGACACCGAGAAGGCGGAAAAGTGCTACAGCGACGTGTTGAGCGTCAACTACGAGTACAAGGATGCTCGTGTGCGACTCGAACGGCTGCAAAAAGGGACCGGCGAGTCGTCCGGCGAGGACTTCGACGAGAGGTGAGCGGCCTCACGAAAACGTTTCGTTGACGGTCGAGCCGCTGTCTGATGCGGGCCGGATCAACGGGCAAACCGCGTTGATGGGCGTCGGCCGGCCGAAAAAATAGCCTTGGGCAAACTCGAAGCCGATCTCTTTGCAGACTTCGTGTTCTTCCTGGCACTCGATGCCTTCCGCGAGGGGCGAGATGCGGAAGTCGCGGACCATGGAGACCAGCGTTTTGACGAGTTGCCGCTGGGCGGTGTTCGCCAGGTGCAAATCCCGAATCATGTGAATGTCGAATTTCAAATAATCCGGCGGCACCTGCACCAGATCGATCAACCGCGACTGCCCCGCGCCAAAATCGTCGTAGGCGAGCGAAATATTCAGTGCTCGCAGCTGCGACCGCAGCTCTTTCATCGTGCGCTGATCGGTGACGGTCGCCTCGTGCAGTTCCAAAGTGAGCGGCTGATCGGGAACCATCTCGCGAAGCTCGCGGAGCGAGTCCAAAACTCCCGTCATCAGGCATTCCGTCGGATGCGTGTTCACAAAGATTCGCGGTTGTCCCGGCAATTCGCGGCCCGCGAGAACACCGACTGTTCGGCACAGCGCGCTCAGCCGCTCCTCCAGGTTCAGCTTGGCGGCGGTCGAGAACATTTCGTGAGGGCCTTCCATGCCCTTCACGGTGCTCCGCGCCAGCACTTCGTATCCGACGGTATTTCCGGAGCCCAATTCGATGACCGGTTGGAAATAGGGGACGATGCATCGCTGGTTGAGCAGCCGATCGAACTGCCTCAAGACACCCGCGGCGGCAACATCCGACTTTTCGAGCGTTTGCTCGGCGTTTTGCGGCGTCTCACGGCTGATGCGAAATTCGGTGTCCCCGAATTGCAGGAAGTCCCCCTCTTTGAGCAGCGTATCGCCCATGATGCGATTGCCGTTCATATAAGTCCCATTCGTGCTTCTCAGATCGCGCACGGCCAGAATCTCGCCCGCGCTGATCAAATGAGCGTGCGACTTGGACACGTTTCGCGATGGCAGCACAAGGTCGCACTGAGGACTGCGTCCAACGTGAAACGGATTCGAGTTGACCGGGATTCGACGCTGGACGTCCCCCTCGTGGATCAGACCTTCGAGACACCAATTGGTCTCAATCGGCGTGGCGTTGGCCGGCGTTTGCAGGCTGAGTTCGGCAATCATTTGCTGTGCACCTTCCCCTCATGAATGTTGGAAGAGACAGCGGCCGCACTCGAACCCGAGCTCTTTGGTTGGTTCTGGGGCTTCGCCGAAACTCGCTGGACGATTTCGTCACCGGACCGACGCCGAGCTGTACACAGCGTCTCTGTGGGCAACTTGCGGGATTTCAGCAATTCGTGCACCGACAGGTCCGCGGACACCTCTTGAGTGAGGACCACGTCGCCGGGATTTGCATGCGTCAATAACCGGAACGCTCGATTGACCGCGTTGCCGAAATAGTCGAGTTGATCGTTCAAAGTCGTGGCCAGAGCGGCGCCTCGGTGAACGCCCACGCGGGGAGCGATCGTCGGTCCGTCTCCGCACTTGACCGAAGTTTCGGCCAGCGCGATGGCGGCACGCAGAGCCACCTCGCAATCTTCGAACGCAGCCAGAACCCGATCGTCGACCTGTTTCACCACGGCGCCTCGGTGCCGTTTCACCACGTCATGCACGAGACGGTAGAAGTCCTGGAATGCCTCAAAGGCCTTCGCGTCGCCCAACTCCTCACAGAGGTGGGTCGGATCATCCAGCGAGGCGGCCACAAGCGTCACCGTCGCCACGTTCATCAATTGCCCGCGGCGCAAGACTTCACCCGGGAACAATTCTCGAAAGAGCGACATCGACGACGCGGCAGCGGCCGTGAGGACGTCCTTGAGCGGCACCGTCCGTTCGAGCCGGATCAATAATTCCCGACCGTAGTCATTCCGCAAGGTGACCAATTGCCGGCCCGCGCGAAACACGGTCGGCGCCGGCGTGTCCGAACTGGCCGCGAAGACGACTTCGCCTCGCGACGCTCCGCGCACGGCGTCAATTTCAATCGGCACGAAGTAGGGCAGTTGAGGTCCACGGAGCCGATACGCGCCCTCACCCAGTTGCAGATTGAGATCGATCCGCTCGCCCGGCGAGACGCGGACCTGGGCCACAACGTGCGGCAAATGTTCTGGACCGCCGATGCAGTAGGTCTTGAGATCGACGTCGCGGAGTTCGGGGTGCGCTCGGAAGATCAACTCGAGCGAGTTTCCGAAGTCGACGTCGAAATCGAGATCGCAGACCTCACAGCGTGCATGGCTTTCGATGGCGTTCAGCGTGTCTTTGACTTCCGCCGACACCCGGCACGTCGGGCAGAGGATATCCCAGTGCACGGCCAACAATCCGCAGTTGGCGGCGTGCAGGCAGGCTTCAATGGTGCGCTCAGGATCGGTGCCGAGCCGGCGGGCCAGGACGAGCGGCCGAATCCGGGCCAGTTCCTGAGCCGGCGTCGAACGGAGAAACTCGCCAAACGTGGCTGTAAAGTCGGCATCGATGCCGCGCGCGATCAATTGGTCGAGGCGCTCTTCCAATCTCCGTTGGCGAACGGGGGGCAGGGCCTTCGGTTCTTCGAAGGGATCGATCAGGCGATCCTTGCCGAGCTTGCCGGTGAGCGTGGCATCAATCCGGCGATAAACACGATCCAGGTTGCGCTTACCCTTCAGGCTGACTTCGATGGCCGCCACACAACGGCCGACCAGACCGCGCGGTTCGATTCGTACCGAATGCTTCAGCAGCGTGCCTCCCTTCGGCCGGCGCTGCAATTCGATCACGCTCAGGAACCATTGGAACGGGCCCTGCGTGAACTCGCGCAAAACGCCCGAACGCTGCCCCTCGATCCATTCGAAGGGATGTTCCTCCCAGGCGATGTTGAGGCCCGCCATGCGGAAATTGCCGATTTTACGCAGGCCCTTTTCCGCGTCGCGCACGGTTTGGTATTCGACCGAGGGCACGCCGACGGCGCGATTGAGTCGTTCGGTGTTTGAGACATAGGGCCAGAGCGACTCCGGACTCGCCTCGAGTTCCCATTCGAAGTCGACGGCAAAGAGCCGGCTAGGGTCGTGCTTCGGAAACAGCGGATGGAGCTGGATTTCCGAAGCCTCACCCCGCAGGAAGAGTTCCAGGGCCGTCAGCAAGTGCGTCGCGTCGAGATACCGCTGCTCGGGCCGCTTCGCCAGGCATTTTTTGACAATCTGGACCGCGCCATCGCTGACGAGCGGGTTGAGCTTCTTGAGGTCGGGCACCTGCTCGAAGCAATGCATCGTGGCGACCTTCATCGGATCGTCGCCGACGAACGGGGGCCGGCCGGCGAGCATCTCGAACAGCGTTGCGCCGATCGCGTAGATGTCGGTGCTGGGCGTGATCTCACCGTTGCCGGTGCACTGCTCCGGAGACATGTAATAAGGAGTTCCGAGGAACGCGCCCGTTTGCGTGAGTTTGAGCGACTCGGTCTGATCGACGTGCCGCGCGAGTCCGAAGTCGAGCAATTTCACCTGCGGCTTCGTCCGGATTGCACCCGGCAGGCTGGCCGTGTTCGAGCATTTGAGCGTTTGCGCGGCGTTAAAGAATCCAGCCAGCATCACGTTGGCGGGCTTCACGTCGCGATGGACGATCGACCGCTCGTGAGCGCCGATCAGAGCCCGTGCAACGTCCGCCACAATTTCAAAAGCCTGTCGCTCGTCGAGCGGAGCGCCCGGCTGAATGGCGTGTTTGAGATCGGTCCCCGAGACATATTCCATGACCAGGTAGTGCATGCCCTGGTCTTCGTTAATTTCGAGCAGGTTGGCGATATTGGGATGTCGCGCTTCGGCGAGCAGTCTCGCTTCTTTTTGAAAGCGATGCAGGGCCTGGCGATCGGCGGCCATTCCCGCGTTGAGACGTTTGATGGCGACGATTGTTCCATCGGCCCGGTCTTCGGCTTTGAAGACGGCGCCCATTCCGCCTTGGCCGATCTTTTCGAGAATGCGATAGCGGCCAATCTGCTCGAAACGCGAAGCGGCCGGCGGAGCCGGCGCGACCGGTCGAACCGGAACGTGTGCAGCACAGTTGGTTTCGTCGTTGGCCAACGCGCTCTTGCGCAACATCACCGAGGTCTGCCACGCGTCGGACTCTGCCGCCTGTTGCTCGATCAAATCGCTCTGGGCCATCGTCGACCGGCCTTCGATGACGGCGACGAGTTCGCTCAATTGTCGGGAGATCTCTTGAGCCGACGGCCTTCCAGAAGGGTCGAGTTCGAGCGACTCGCGAAGGACTCTCGTGAGCGCGTGTTGATTCTTGGGCAGCCGGGTTGGCGGCCGCGACCTGAGTGAAGAAAGCGTCCAAATTCGGGACCGCGAAAACGACTCCGAGGAGGGACGCTAATGCGAACACATCCGCGGCCGCGTCGGCAGGGGTTCCTGCTTCTGTTTCCGGCGCGTGGCCCTCTGCTTTGGCATGGTCGACCTCACCCCGCGCGTCGACTCCGGTAAAATCGATTTGCACGCTGCGATCGTTGCGCAGTCGCGCGCTGTTGACGGAGAAGCTGCCGTGGACCAGGCCCACCGTGTGTGCGGCCGCCATCGCCGAGGCGATTTGGTCGGCGATCGCCACGCGGGCCGCGACTTGAACCTCGGAAAATCCTCGAAGCGCGTGCGTCAGCGTGATTTCACCGGTCTTTTCCATGACCAGGCGCGGCGGCTGCGCTTCGACTTGGGCCGAGAGGATCTTCGTGATTCCGGGGCTCGCCGCGAGCTGCACGAGACGCAGCCGCTTCAGCAGCGCGTTCCAGCGGTCGCTTTCGCGGCTGGACCCGCTGAACACGCGGACTTCCACGACGTCCCGCTCTGCCGCGCGAATTGCCCGATAGGCGATCGCGTCGGCTCCGACCCCGATCTGCTCGAGGATCTGCAAGTTCGCGGGCGGCTGCTGTTCGGAGCCGGAGGATGCGGATTGGCCGCCCTCCTGCGGCTGGCCCATGAGATGCTTGGGGATCTGCTGTTGAGTCGTATCGTGCAACGAGCCTGTCTGGTCAACCATCGAGGTACCGCTTCCCTGAAGAACCGTCTCTCCGAACGGAGCGCGGCTAAGAGCGCTCCGCAATCTCGGAGACCGCCGAAGTCTGCCTCATCCTTGCGGGGCAGGCAAACTTTCAGGGCGAGAAATGCTCCGCCGGACGGAACGGTTCTGCAGGGTTTGCCGGCAAATCCGCGTGCCGGCGCGATACCTGTCTAGACGGTCAGATCACCGTCGGCCGAGATCGAGTGGCATCGATGTATCGTCTGCAACCGGCAAAACCGGTGCGAACTGGCGTTCGCGGAAACCGTGCGCCGAGCCGCCGATGTAATAGCAGAAGCCCAGATACGCATCGACGGTTCCCGAGTTCGCCGGCGTGAGGAAGTCGGCTTCGCCGAAAATGGCCCAATTGTCGCTCAACGGGATATGCAAATCCGCCCCGAAGACAACTCGCGCGCCGACGGGGGGCAAGTCGCCAAGAGCCAGGTTCACCTGCCCGTGCCCCGGGCAACCGCCGACCCAAACCGTGGTCTGAGCGCAGTTTTCCCACGTGTGACGCCAGAAGGCCGACGCCTGATCGATCGGACGCAGCGTGATCGGAATTGCTCCGAACGTGCCGTTGTCCTTTTCCGTGGCGATCGTGCCCCACGCACCAATTTCGTCGCACTGGGTGATGTGATACCCGACCTTGGCGCGGACCTGTCCCAGATTGAAGTGGTCGTAATAGCTCTCCTCGAGGAAGTCGTACACGACGGCCCAGTTCAGAGCGCCGATCCGCTGGAAAATACCGACCGTCGTAAATTCCTGGGCCCGGTCGGAGTTCCCTTCAAGTCGCTCGAAGACTTGCACGGCGTTGTCCGTCAGGTCCACCGCGGTGCCGATCTGCACGCCGACGCCCCACGCCGGAAGCAACGGAGCGCCCCAGTTGACGTGGAGACGGCCGCCAAAATTCGCATTCACACCAAAATCCTGCGGATCTTTGGCTCCTTCCAAGCCGCCGAATAATTCGAGCGTTTCAAGCCACGACCAGGAATGCGACGTCGTGGTTTCGCAGATCATGGGAGGAGCGTTTGTGGGTTGCACTTGAATCGTCGCGTCGCTTGCCGAGGCCAAAACAATGCTTGAGTACGGGTCGCTCGGCTGCGATTGAGACGTGAGCGTAATCTGCCCATCGCCGATTCGTGCGGAGCTGTCATGTTGCATGGCGAGCGGCTGTGCCGGGACGCAAGAATCACTGGACTCGGGGGCGAACACCGGTTGCTGACTGTCGTCCGTCTGGGCGATGACCGGCGCCGCGGCGAGGGCCTGCGGAAGAGAGACCGCAGTCAGGCCGGTCGCGAGAGCGAATGCCGCCAGAGGCGCTGCAGCCGCGGTCCAAACGGATCTGGGACGTTTTAAGCCTCCGTGAAACGTGGAAATCGACTTCATAAAGCTCCGTCTCCGAATGATCTGGGTCGGTGCGAGATGGAAAAATGCCCTATCCGCATCGTCGGTGCGATCGTTGCGACCGATCGAATGAGTCGGCAGGTAATATCGGTAGTCACACTAGTGCCGACGTTTTGGAAATTGCGGAATGTGTCGCAAATCCGAATGAAGCCGACTTAACGAACCAATTAGGAAAGATTGGCAGCAAATTCCTCATCAAGTTCGTCGTCGAGCGGACCGAGACTCGGCATCATAGATTGCCGGACCGCTACGCTTTGGCTAACGAGCGGTAAATTCGGCAGGCATCGTCGTCGCTCTCGGATGTAGGAAAAGTAACGCCCTGCCGAACGTTCGTTTCGCGCGAGGCGAGAGCCAATTTCTCGATGCGAGCACACGGTCAAGTTTCGCGCCGTGTCGCTGTCGCTCACGCGAGTGAGTCGGGGGCGTCGTCCGTCGGTTTGGCGGCTTGGGCCGCCTCGATCTTTTTCTTCAGGTCGACGTACGTGATGCGCTCGTCGAATTCGATTCCCAAGCGATGCGCCTCTTCCTTTTGCGCTTTCGTTGCCGGGCGCGGCACACCCCGTTGGGTTTCCGAAGTTGAGCTTGCAATGCGGATGACGTGCCCGCACTTCGGACAGACCCCTTGCTTTCCCGCGTATTCGTCTCGGACCTTGAACGATCCCTTGCACTGCGGGCAAAAGATGTAAATCGCCACGGTTGCGGAACCCTTCGTCACTCACCTTTCGGCCGGATTGGGGAAGTCGGTTTGCCCATCCTAGAAGATGGCGGCAGGGACGGGAAGCGCGCGACGATCGGGCCGACATTGAACTGGGTCTGGCGATCGAACAGAATTGATACCAGGGACCAGACTTACAAGAAGGGCGGGGCTTAGGGTGGCAGTCTCATTCTCCCGGCAAGGGAATTGGCGGGCTGAATGGCACCAATCGTGGTCGACGACCGCGCCACCTCATCGGGGGGCCGCTTGAGCGAGAAGCGGAACGAGAACATCGAGGCCAAGAGCGAGCCTAAGCGCCGCGTCGGCCCGTTCGAGCTGGAGCGCAAGCTCGGCGTCGGCGGCATGGGGGTGGTCTATCTCGCCACGTACCTCAAGAACGGCAAGCTGATGGCCGTCAAGGTGCTCCCCCCGGAGATGTGCTCCAATCAAAAGCTCGTGCGTCGCTTCCTGCGGGAAATGTCCATTTTGAGCAAACTCCGCCACGAGAATATCGTGCGCTACTACGGCGGCGGAAAAGACAAGACGCAGAACTTCTATGCCATGGAATACATGGACGGCGGCAGCATGGAACTCGTCCTTAAGAAAAAGGGCCGCTTGTCCTGGGAAGAGACGGTCGACAATGCCCGACAGCTCGCGATGGCGCTCGAGTACGCCCACAATCACGGAATTATTCATCGCGATCTGAAACCGGCGAACCTGTTTATGGGGAAGGACGGCCGGCTGAAACTGGGAGACTTCGGCATCGCCCGCGACACACAGGCGACCGCTTTAACCGCCGCCGGCCGCACCGTCGGCACGTATGCCTACATGGCCCCGGAGCAGATCTCCGGCAAACCGCCCGTCTCGCGCAAGACCGATTTGTACGCGCTCGGCTGCGTCATGTTCGAGATGCTCACGGGTAAGCCGCCGTTTGTCGCGCCGACCGCTGCCGAAATGCTCTTCGCGCACCTGGAGCAGGAGCCGCCGCGGGTGACCGAACAGGCTCTCGATTGCCCGGTCTGGCTGGAAAACGTCGTGCACAAATTGCTCGAAAAGGATCCGGAGGAGCGGTACTTCGATGCCCTGGCCTTGCAAGTCGCGCTCGACGAAGTCGTCGAGAAGGTGACCGCCGCACAGAGCGTCGCCCAGCAGACAGTTGCCGGCGGCGGCAGCGGCGCCACGATCAAAGACGGCGCGACCGTGCGCGAGGCACTGACCGGCAAAAAGAAGAAGAAAAAAAAGAGGAAGGGCCCCATCTACGAGCGGGCCTGGTTCCTCGGCACGTGCCTGGCAATCGTCGCAGGGATTATCACCTGGTTGTCCTGGCCACTCAGCGACGAGGCACTGTTTGCACAGGCGCAGAAGTTGATGGAATCGAAGGACCACAACGACTGGACCAAAGCCCGCGACAGTTATCTCGACAAACTGATGAAACGCCCGTCGTTTGCCAACGGTCCACACGCCGCCCAGGCGCGCGACTACGTCGATCAAGTCGATATGGATATTGCTGACCGGCAGGCCACTCTGGATATGCGGCTCAACCGCACTCCTCGATCGCAGGGCGAAGGCCTCTACATGCACGCCGTCCGGTTCCTACAATTCAACGACCGGATTACCGCGTTGCAGGAGTTTCGTAGCATGGCCGTCCTCCTCAAGGATCGGGACGAGGATCGCTCGTACCTCAATTTGGCCCGGATCAAGATTCGCGAGATCGAGGAATCCGGCAGCCAGCAGGGCGACGTGGCCACGCTCGTCAACGACAATCTCAAGCGGGCGGATGAGTCGGATTCGAAGGGCCAACTCCTGGAAGCCCAAAACATCTGGAACGGAGTCATCACCCTGTACAGCGACAACAAAGAATTGCAGCAGCAAGTCAAATACGCTCGGGCCCGCCTGCAGGGCGAGAAAGTGGAGCGCACGGTGTTCGGACTTCCCAAACCGAAAACGAAAGAGTCCGGGCCGACAAAGGAGACGCCATGAGCGGAGAAACCGTCGGACGGCCGATGGAGATTCTGCTGGTGGAAGACAGCCTGACGGCCGCACGCCTGGCGATCGGCGCCCTGAAGAAGGCGCCCGTCCCGCACCGATTGACCTGGCTGCAGGACGGTTGCGATGCGGCCGAATTCGTGTACCGCCGCGGCCGCTTCACCCGCGCGCCGCGGCCGGACCTGATCCTGCTCGATCTGACCTTGCCGAAAAAGGACGGCCGCGAATTGCTGGCCGAAATCAAGTCGGACGAAGACCTCAAATCCATTCCTGTGGTCGTACTCACGAGTTCCACCGATGAGGAGGACGTCGCGCAGACGCAGCTTCTGCAAGTCGAAAGCTACATGACCAAGCCCGTCGACATCGACAAGTTTTTGAAGCTGATCCGCGATCTGGCCCGCTATTGGCGGGCGGACATGATTCTGCCGACCTGATCCGACCATGGCCCAATCCGACTTTGCCTCGATCCCAGGCACGCCGCCCGGAGATCTCAACCGCACGATGCTCCCCAAGAGCGTCGTGGCCGTGGTGATTGGGTTGGCGTTCCTGCCGATCATTCTCAACGGGCTGGGAATCAGCTTTTCGGCCGCTCCCCTCGGCCCCGTCGCGCAGGAAGCGGTCGAAGGGCAGTTGCAGCCGGCGCCGGTGCCGCCCGAAATCAACCGGGGCGCGATGATCTACCTGCTCCTGGAATGGACGGCCTTCATGATCGCGCTGGCCACGGTCGTGCTGGCCGTGACGCACTATTTCATCACGCATGACGTGACGACGCCGATCATCAGCACGGCCCTCTTCTTTTCGGGAACCATCGACGCATTCGAGGCGATGGCCGGCGTCCACCTGTTGCCGATCACCGTGGACGATATGAATCGGTTCTTGCCGTTCACCTGGTTTGTTTCGCGGCTGGTCAATGTCTGCTTTCTGATTGCCGGTACGCTGCCCTTCGTGTGGCGGCCCGCACGTCCCGTGGCGCAGGGGCAGGAGCGGGACCTTCCGTTTCTGATCTTCACGGGCGTGTTGTTCGCCGGCATGTCGTATCTGATCGTCTTCCTGTGCGCGTGGTCGAATGTGCCGCAAGTTCTTTATCCGAACTGGCGCGTGGTGCACCGTCCTTGCGATTTGATCCCGCTCTTTCTCTATCTCTTTGCGGGCGCGGTCGTCCTCCCGCGCTTTTATCGGGCGCAGCCGAGCCTGTTTTCGCACGCGCTCTTTGTGAGCGTGATCCCGAACATTGCCGCCGAGCTGCACGCCGCGTTCGGTTCGGTCGCCAATTACGACAATAACTTCAACGTCGCCTGCTTCGAGAAGATCGTCGCGTACGTCGTACCGTTTGTCGGCTTGCTGCTCGATTATCGTCGCGCCTACGACGCCGACGTCGCGCTGCAGGTGACGCACGAAAAACTACGCGTGGCCCGCAACGTCCAGCAGGGCCTCTTGCCGCAGACCTCTCCAGAGATCACGGGCTATGAGATCTCGGGACACTATTTGCCGGCCGACATGGTCGGGGGCGATTATTACGACTATGTCCGCATGGCGGACGGCCGCTGGGGCATTGTGGTTGCCGACGTGAGCGGCCACGAGATCGGCGCCTCGCTCTTGATGGCCAAGACACGGGCCTATTTGCGGGCCCTTGTGAAGAGCCACGAGTCGCTCGAGACAATTCTGGGCCGGCTGCACGAGTTCCTGCTCGAGGACACGCAGGACAAATGGTTCGTGACGATGTTCTTCGCGGCCCTCGATGCTCCTACCGGCGCATTGGAATACGCCGGCGCCGCGCAGCAGGCGTTTATTCTTCGCGCGGGGGGGACCGTCACGATTCTCAAGAGCACGTCGACTCCGCTCGGCGTGTTTGCCGACCATCCGCCGCGCTGCGGTCCGAGCGCGATGCTCGAATTGGGGGACGTTTTCGTGGCGCCGACCGACGGTTTCGTCGAAGCAAAGTCGCCGGCCGGAGAGCAGTTCGGCCAGGACCGTTTGATTGCCGTGTTGCGTGACTGTCGAGATCGCACGTCAGCCGAGATGATGGACGCTCTCAATCACTGTTTCCGGTCGTTTTGCGGAAGCGCTCCCGTGGTCGACGATCTGACCGTGGTCATCCTGCGCCGCACGCCCTAGCGCTGGCAGCACTCCGGTCGCGCGTCGGCGTCTCAATTCTCGCGACGGTTTCGCCGCGGGACCTCTGCCGCGAGCCGGGACGAGTTCGAGCTTCGTTCGTCGATGGTTGACCAGGACGCGACTTTGCAGGACCATGGACCGCCATGAAACCGATCCGCCATCCTGTGCTTGGCCTCACTCCGTCCAAGCGGGCGTTGGTGTTCGTCGCGTCCCTCGTCTTCGGATTTGTCTTGTGGTACGCGCTGCGCACGCTCGATGCGGCACTGGCCAATCCGAAATCCAGTGGCATCGTCTCGTTGCAACTCGCCTACACCGCGGAACGAAGTCAAGAAATCATCGGCTCCTGGGACAAGACCGCCCGCGATAGTGCTCAAAGCGGACTGCTCTTGGATTTTCTCTTCCCCGTCTGCTATTCGACCGCATTGACGATCGCGTGCTTCTGGGCGGTGGCCCTGTTTCGCGAGCGGGGCTATCGAAAGACCGGTTGGCTCGCCGCCGTCGTCGCCTGGGCGCAGTGGCCGGCGGCCGTCTTCGATTACATGGAAAATGTCGCGCTGTGGGTCGAACTTCACGGCACGATCGCCGATCCTTGGCCGCGGATCGCTTTCGTTTGCGCATCGTTGAAGTTCTTCCTGGTCGCGACGGCGCTTGTCATCCTGATCGCGGCACTCGTCGTCTGGAATCTTCGCTTTCGGGCGGCAGCCCCTCCCACACCGGCCGTCGTCCCGCCTCCCTCATGAGGGCCACCGGGGAGGGCTGCTGGGCGTCCATTGAGTCTGCCAACTCCGGGCGCCCGGGCGAACTCGCCCACGAACGCGGGCTCGCGGGGCTGATGGCGAGTCACCTGCGAATGAAACTCGCAGGTGATCAGGTGAGGTCGAGTTTGTTAAACGGGCAATCGTGCTAGTTTTGCGAACGACTCCCAGGCGCACGGCCATCCGGTCGAACACCTCCGTACCGATCGAAGGCCGCCAACCACTCGGGCATCGCCGGCGTGTATTTGCTGCATTCTCGCCACGGCTGCAACCGATCGATGTAGGTCCGGCGAAAGAAGCGGCAAATTGCACGGCCGTCCGATTGCGCGCTCGCGACAACAGCGCAAGCACCATGCTCGAAAGCGCAAGGTACGGCATTTCCGTGAGAGGAAAAGTCGCGAGTTGGACCCACATCCAGGACAAAGAGAAGAGCAGGCAAATTACTCCCGTCTCGCGAGTCGACAGGTCCATTTCCCGGCGCAGGACAACGGCAATGCACGCCAGCCCCACGCACATCGAGAGCAGGTTCAGACCGACGATTCCGACGTTCGATCTGAGGCCAACGAATTCCAAGGCGGCAAGGACGCGCGGGTAACCGGGCGGAAGATGGTCGTCATGAAAGCCCTTGCCGGTTGCGAGGTCGGCCGCATCGCACAAGTAGACGGGAGAGTCGTCGGCAAACCGCAGCGGGCTATGGATCAAGGCCAGATAGGCGACGACAAGTGCCGCGAGCAGCCCGTACGAAATCAGTTTGCGGGACATATCCTCCAACATAATCGATCAGAGGAGGAGCATCGAATCGCCGTAGCTGTAGAAACGGTATCGTTCTTTGATCGCCTCGGCGTACGCCTTGCGGATCAGGTCGACCCCGGCAAAGGCACTCACCAACACCAGCAGGGAAGATCGGGGCAAATGAAAGTTGGTCAGCAGGCAATCGACCGCGCGAAATTGGAAAGGGGGTCGAATAAATAGGTTCGTCTCGCCGCTCCAAGGTTGCGGGACGCCGCTATGGCTGGCCGATTCGAGCGTTCGGACGCTCGTGGTCCCGACTGCCACAATCCGGCCGCCCTGCTCACGCGTTCCGAGGATCGATCGGCACGCCTCGTCTGAAACCTCGCACCACTCATGGTGCATAACGTGGTCACTCAGTCTCTCAACCGAAATTGGGCGAAACGTGCCGATACCCACGTGCAGGGTCACGAACGAGCGATTGATGCCCCGGTCGGAACAGCGAGTCAGCAATTCGGGAGTGAAATGCAAACCGGCCGTCGGAGCGGCGACGGCGCCTGGTCGCCGGGCGTACGTTGTTTGGTACCGTTCGCGGTCGGAATCGGTTCCGCATTTCCGCCCGATGTACGGCGGCAGCGGGACTGTTCCGAAACGATGGAGAAGATCAAACGCCGGCTCATCAGTTGCAGGCTTGGCCGTCCAGACGCCATTTTCATCCCGCTCGACGAGTGTGAGCAGCATCGTGGGCTGGTTTGGATTCTGAGAATCGACCGCCGAGTTGGCTGGAACGATCTTGATGACGTCGCCCGACCGTAACCTGCCGCCGGAATGCGCAATCAGCCGCCATTGGCCGGTGGGAAGTGTGTCGAGAAAGAGCCCTTCCCATTTCCCCCCGGTTGTGGTTCGCGATCCAAACAAACGTGCCGGCACAACCTGGGTGTCGTTGAGGACCAGCCGATCACCCGACCGGAGAATCTCCGGGAGATCGCGCACTTGTTTGTGCTGAAGGCGACCGTTCGCACGATCAACGATGAGCATGCGGGAGTGATCCCGCTTGGGAAGTGGTTCGGCCGCAATTAGTTCGGGAGGCAAGTCATAGTCGTAGGAGGCTAGCTCATCCATTTGTTAGACTCGCCACACCCTTGCCCCTCGAAAGCTTGCCTTTGCCAACGGACCGGCAGCCGACTCGAATCGCATTTTGTATCACGGACCTGGACGCCGGCGGTGCAGAGCGGCGCTGGTGCAGATTGTCACACGGCTGGACCGCGCGCTTTGAGCCGTTTGTGTTTTGCCTCTCGGGCGAAGGCGAACTCGCGCGTCCGTTGCGTGAGGCCGGTATCACCGTCGTTTGTCTTGGGGCGCAGAAGCGGAACGGATTGAGCGTCGTCTGGCGACTGTCACGGCTCTTGTCCAAATTGCGGCCGACCATTCTGCAAACGTTTCTGTTTCACGCCAACATTGCCGGCCGGCTCGCGGGAAAAGCCGCCCGTGTCCCGATTATTGTCTCAGGCATTCGCGTGGCCGAAAAGCGCGGCAGCCTGCGGCTTTGGGCCGACCGGGCGACCGACTGGATGGTTTCGCGACACGTTTGCGTGAGTCAGGACGTGGCGGCCTTCTCTGCCGCGCGCGGTGGATTGCCGATCCGCAAAATCCAGGTGATTCCCAACGGAGTTGACGCAAGCGTTTTTGCCGACGCCCCACCTGCCGATCTCGGTCAATTCGGAATTCCGCCGGGAAGTTGCACCGTGTTGTTTGTCGGCCGCCTTGATCCGCAAAAAGGCCCTTTCGTTCTGATGGCGGCAGCCAGAGATCTGCTGCCTCGTCACGACGATCTGCGCGTGCTGCTCGTCGGAGACGGGCCTCTGGCGGAGAATTTGCGGAAGTGGATTGCAAAAGAAAGTCTCTCGGATCGCGTTCATCTTGCGGGTCGTCGCAACGACGTCGCCTCGCTAATGCGAGCGGCCGAGATTTTTGTTTTGCCCTCGCTTTGGGAGGGGCTGCCAAACGTGATTCTGGAAGCGATGGCCGCTGGAATCCCCGTCGTGGCCAGCCGAGTCGAAGGGATTTCCGATCTACTGGTCGACGACAGAACGGGTTTGATCGTGCCGCCGAATTCGGCACCCGACCTTGTCGAGGCGATCGACCGCCTTTTGGCCGATCCGCAACACGCCCATCAAATGGGACATAGTGCGCAACAGTATGTGCGCACAGAGTTTGCGTGGGAAGGCGTTGTCGCGAAATACGCCGCTTTGTACCGCGAGCTTCTCGGCGAGACGGGCACTTAAGCCGAGCGCCAGCCACTTGTCGCTTCTCTTGCGTTTCGCATCAAAAAATGTTGCGAAGTCATAACCTCTGCTGCGCAGAGAAGCTGCGCACAAAGATGAATGCGATTGAACCACATTTCTTTTCAGAAAGCTTGACCGCCGAAATGCACTTGGTAAAAAGAGTGCCGTCGCAGTGGGGACTTGTGGTGAAAAATGGTGAATCGGACCCTCACGGGATCATACTCGCGGGTCATCGATGAAAAGTTACGAATTGCCATCCCAAGACCCCTTCGCCGGCAGTTTTCGGAAGAACTCGATCTGACACTGTTCGTGGCTCCCGGAACCGATCACTCGCTCTCGCTTTTTACACGGGAAGCATTTCAAGACTACGGCGAACGACTCGCACAGAAGGCAACGAATCGGGCGGAATCGCGAAACTACCGCCGACTGTTCTACGCCAATGCCGATGAGGTGACACTGGATGGTCAAAGTCGAATTCGCATTCCCGAGCGTCTTGTGGCCCATGCGGGCCTGAAGCACGACGTCGTGCTTGTTGGCGTTCACGATCACGCGGAAATCTGGGACAAGGAACGGTGGGATGCTTTCGTCGCGGCAAGCGCAAACCAATTCGACGATATGGCATCACACGCATTCGATTGAAAGAACGCGGCCATTCAGCGGAACCATCTCTCCGCTGGCTTTCGACCCCCTCGACTCGAAATCTCAATAAACTCTTTCCGCTGGCTTACCGGGCTTCGCGGATAAGTGCGAGAAAGGACTCTCGCTGGTAGACCTACGGACGGTTGACGCAGGGGCCGATCCGTCCGTCAAGGACCATTCGCCTCCGTTCGAGGGAAATGGATTTCCCTCGGAGGCGAATGGCCCGGGTTTACCATTTTGGGATTCTCAAAGCGGCGGTTTTTTCGTACAAGAATCTCTCTCGGCAGGCGCCTCCGCGTCCTCAACTCGCTCTCGCGGGGCGGACGGTTCCTGCGAAAAATGTTCTAGACCGTTTCCACTACTCGATCATTAGCCCACCCGAATGTCGGATTCGACGCGAACCCCGGGAGACCGTGGCTCGCCCGTTCACCGTCCCGTCCTGGTACGGGAAGTCGTTCAATTCCTCGAGGTTTCTCCGGGATTGATCGTGGTGGATGGCACTGTCGGAGCCGGCGGTCATAGCCGCATTCTCCTCGAACACCTCGGTCCCACCGGAAAGCTGATCGGCCTCGATCGCGACTCGATGATGCTCGCTCAGGCGTCCAAAGTCCTGGACAATCCGCGCTGCATTCTGAAACAAGCCAGCTATGCCCAATTGCCGGAAATCCTGGATCAACTCCGCATTGAGCGGGTCGACCGCGTTCTGCTCGACCTTGGGCTTTCGTCGGATCAACTGGCCGACCACAGCCGCGGATTCAGCTTCCAAAGCGATGGTCCGCTCGACATGCGATTTGACACTTCCGTGGGAACGCCGGCGGCCGATCTCGTCTCGACGCTCGACGAAAACGAGCTCGCCGACCTGTTCTTCCAGTATGGCGAAGAGCCGGCCAGTCGATCGATCGCCCGCGCCATTGTGCTTCGCCGCGCCAATCAGCCCATTCAAACAGCGGCCGACCTGGTCGAAGCGATCGATGAGGCCCTTCACTCGGGCGGCCGACGGCGGCCCGAAACGCATCCAGCCACCCGCGTTTTTCAAGCGTTGCGAATTGCCGTCAATCGCGAGCTTGAACAGCTCCAAACCTTTCTCGCCACCATCCTTCCCCAACGACTGAACGCCAACGGGCGGGCAGTCATCATCACCTTCCATTCCCTCGAAGATCGATCGGTCAAAGACGCCTTTCGGGACCAAGAACTATGGCAAAACCTTACGCGCAAACCGGTCACGGCTCGAGCAGCGGAACAACGGATGAATCCGCGTTGCCGCACGGCGAAGCTTCGCGCCGCGCTGCGGACGACAACGCCGATGCCTCCAAAGCCGACTGGGGACTTTCCGACTCCAAAGACGAATCAAAGCTGAGCCGCATCCTTGGGTTGGTGCTGGTGTTGGTGCTTGCCGGCGTGTTCAGTTTCATCGCCTACCGAAAGTACAACGAAGCGAAGCTGCATCCCTTGGCGGATACCGCGGCCACGGGCCCTATCAGCGCTCAGCAGCCTGCGGGCATTGAAACGCAGGCATCCATAAACGGCGAAGCTCAGAATCAGGCGGCCGCGGCGGCCAATAATCCGTCATCCGACGCGGCCGGCGGTGCTGCTGTCGCAACGAATCCCGCGGTGCCAAATCAATCCCAGTCTGCATTCCAATTGGACGATTCGCCCAATTCCAATGCCCCGTTCCATCCCAGAGGTGGCGGGGCGGCAACCGACGGCTCGGCTGAGAAGCGGACAGGCGAGCCCACGCGAAACGCGCGAACGGCCGCGAACGAGAACGACGTCAATCCGTTTAACGACACCGCCAACAACACAGCTCCTGCGAACGCCAACGCGGAGAAAGCCAACCAACTCGAATCGAATCGTCCACATCGGCCCGGCACCAAAACCGCGGCTTCCGGCGAACAAGCGGAGCCCCTGTTCGATACGCCCGGCCAACAGCCTGGGGCCGCGAGCGTCCGCCAGAAGGGACCTGTCGGCACTGATGCCGCCTCAATGCCACAACAGGAAAGCGGAAGAACATCGGTTCAATTCCAGCAGCCTGTCCAGACAGCTCACAGCGAGCCGTCCGCCGGCACTCATGTGGCTGCGGCTCCGAACCCCCCGGCTCAGAATGAGCCCGGGACAAGTGACCCGTTGAACGACTCGCCAAAGCCGGCGGCCATGGCCAAGGACGACCCACAATCGATGCCCGTCGGCGGAGGTCAAAATGGGCAAAAAGCTCCGGCTGCCGGACTTCTCGACCAGGAGGAGCCGGTGCCAACAACGGCGAAGCGCGACCCATCACCCGTTGATGCCGGAGCGCCGAGATCTTTGGAGGCAGCCGGCAGCGGGCAAGCGTCGGGCAATACGACGGTTCATATGGGCGCGGCTCCCAGCCCGCCTACCGAAGCCGCAAAAGGTTCCGACAACGAAGATCTTTTCGCCGGAAAGACTGCGGACGCCTCATCGGCACCACAAACGAAACGCTCAATCTCGCAGTCCACAACAGTTGGCTCGGCGGCCGATGCCGCCTTAAACGAACCGGGCGACTTTTACGTCGTCCAACCGCAGGACAGTTTTTGGACCATCTCACGGAAAAAATACGGGACTGCGCGGTACTTTAAGGCTTTGGCGGAGCTCAACAAGGCACATGTTCCCGATCCCGCGCGGATGCGTCCCGGAGTGAAGGTCAGCACGCCGCCGACCGAAATTCTGGAAACGCGGTTTGCCCAATTTTTGCCGAAAGGAACGGCCGTCGAGGTGGCATCGGGCGAGCGGCCCGCGGGCAAGGCCGGACCAACCGGTTTCTTTACGAGTGCCGACGGAAAACCGATGTACCGCACGGGGGAGAGTGATACGCTCTCCAACATCGCGGCCAGGCATCTGGGTCGGGCCTCGCGGTGGATCCAGATTTACGAGATGAACCGGGACAGGCTGGCAACTCCGAACCAATTGAAAATCGGAACCGAACTGGCCCTCCCCGGCGACGCCAGCAACGTCGCCGTGACGAACGACGGAGCCGAACGCCGATAAAGGAAGGGATGTACTTCCGTTTCGGCAGCGCCTTGGTGCTCGTCTTTCTCATGTCGGTGGGCGGCATTGCCATCGAAAAGCAGTGTCTATCGCTGCGGCGCGCGGTGATTCGGCAGCAGTATCGCCGGGAGATTCTCGCGGACGAATACGCGCGGCTACGGCTCGAGACTCAGCAGCTCGGTGCACCGATTCGTCTGTTCGAGACGATTGAGCACCGTCGGATGGGCCCGGCGACGCCCGACGATCTTAAGCCCGAAACGTCCGGCAAGCCGGCCTTCCTTGCCTGGCGGCCCCGTACTCATGCGGATCCATGATCGTGCGGGTTCCACCTCCTGAAAATCGAACCGCGCGCTCGGCCGATCGTCGCCAGGCAGTGATCATCGCGATCCTGACCGTCGCCGGCGCGCTGTTGACCGCCCGGTTGGTGCAGCTACAAGTCTTTCAGGCAAAACATCTTGCCGAGCGAGCCAATCGACAACGCTCGTACGTTGACGTGTTGCCCGCGGCGCCCGGTGATCTGCTCGATCGCGATGGACGGGTGCTTGCCACCACCGTCAAGACGCACAGTCTCTACGTGAATCCCGAGGCCATTTCGGACCTGCGGTCTGTCGCCGCCGCCTTCGGTGAGGCTCTCAAATTCGACGCGCAGCGTCTTTTCGAGCGGCTGGTCGAACAGCGAGAAAAGCGGTTTGTTTGGATTAAGCGGAGGCTCTCTTCCGCCGACGAGGAGGCTGTCGCGCGACTGAAACTGCCCGTCGGTGCGTGGGGTTTTCGCGATGAATATCTGCGTCGCTATCCGCAGGGAGCGTTGGCCGCGCATGTGCTTGGCTTACGCGACATTGACGGGAAGGGCCGAGGCGGGCTCGAGGAGTCGCTCGACGCGGTGCTGCGAGGGCGTGAGGGCCGTCGCATTTTGCTGAGGGATGCCCGTGGGCGGGTGATCGATCTCGCCGACGAGGAAGATGTCCCTCCGCAACGGGGATTGGACGTCGTTACCACCTTGGATGCGGTCATCCAGACGTATGTCGAGCGTGAATTGGACCACCTCGTCGATGAATGGCGGCCTCGCGGCGCGTGCGCGGTCGTGGAGAATCCGAAAACCGGCGAAATTCTGGCGATGGCCTCGAGGCCGACATTCGATCCGAATTTGCCCGAATCGCTGTCCCCAGCGGTTTGGAAGAATCTGGCCGTCAGTTGGATGTACGAGCCGGGCTCGACCTTCAAACCGTTCGTCGTCGCCGGGGCTCTGCAACGCAGCCTGCTAAAACGGGAGGAAGAAATCGATTGCGCTGAGGGCGAAGTCCAGCTCGGAGGGCGCCTGCTGCATGACACGCACCCCTATGGCCAGCTGAACGTCACGGATGTCCTGGTCAAATCGAGCAATATCGGAATGGCGCGAATCGGGGGACGCCTGTCGAAGGAACAACTGTACGCGACGATTCTGTCGTTCGGCTTCGGGCGACCCACCGGCGTCGGCCTTCCGGGCGAAATTTCAGGCCTGTTGCGACCCGGCAAAGACTGGTCGTCGTATTCCAATGCGTCGCTCTCCATGGGCCAGGAGTTGGCGGTGACGCCCCTCCAAGTGATCAGCGCTCATTCCGCTTTGGCAAACGGGGGGATCTGGACTTCGCCGAAGATTGTGCGTTCGACCGCCAGTGGGGCGCTTGGCAAGTTACTGGGCCCCGAATTGGGACGTCCGATTGGCGGAGAAGAGCCGAGAACGGTCGTCCGCCTGAGTGGTCCATCGGTGGTGAGCAAAGCGACCGACGCCGCATCGGCCCGCTGGCTGATCGAGCAGCCGATGACCGAGGTTGTTCGTCGCGGTACCGGCACGCATGCCCAAATTGCCGGGTATAACGTGTTCGGTAAGACCGGGACCGCCCAAAAACTGGACCGCGAAACCGGGACCTACTCGGCGACCAAGTACGTGGGATCGTTTCTCTGCGGCGCCCCGTCCTCGGATCCGCAGGTCGTGGTTTTGGTCGTTGTGGATGAGCCCACGACGAATGGCACCCATTACGGCGGTACAGTCGCTGCACCGGCCGCTGCCGCGATCTTGCGGCAGACCCTCATTCACCTGCAGATCGCTCCGCAGGATGCTCCCCCCGTTGCCAATCGCCAGCCGCGGCAAGATCGGTCCCTGTAAAGCGAGACCGAGGAGTGCGGGTTTTCCACAAATTAGGTGGTCGCTGGCGCCTCGGCTTGCTCTCGCAGCGGGATCGAGTCGTTGACGTCCGTTGCCAGGCCAACGGCTTTCATGGCACGGATGACCCACCAGGTCATGTCGATCTCCCACCATTGGTGGCCAGCCCTGGCTGTGCTCGGGTGGGCGTGGTGGTTGTTGTGCCAACCTTCGCCGAAAGCTAAGAGGGCCACCCACCAGAGATTGCGCGATTCATCGCGGGTATCGTAGTTGCGATAGCCCCAGAGGTGGGTCGCCGAATTCACAAACCAAGTGCTGTGATAGGCAATCGCCATGCGAACGCACATCGCCCAAATGAGGCCAGGCAATCCGGCGATCGCCAGCATCGTCACGCCGACGGCAATCAGCCACAGCCCGTAGGTTTTCTCGAAGAACTGCATCATCGGCTGATCGACGAGATCGGGGACATATCGGCGGAACAAAATGTCCCGTTGGACTTTGGAGTGATTGACGAACAGCCAAGACATGTGCGACCACCACTTCCCCTCGAGTGGAGAATGCGGGTCGCCTTCTTGATCCGATCGTTGGTGATGGAGGCGATGCGTGGCGGCCCACATTAGGGGCGAGCCTTCGCCCGACGCCACGGAGCAGAGCAAGACCCCGAATTCAGCCGGCTTCGCCAGCTTGAACGACCGGTGAGTCAGATATCGGTGAAAACCCAGGCAGACTCCCACGCTCGAGGTGAGCCAGTAAGTAACGACCGCCAGGCCGAATGCCTTCCAAGTGAAAAAGAAGGGCGCGGCCAGGCAACCCACGTGAATTGCCGCCATCCAGATGACAACGACCCAGTCGACGTTCTTCCAATTGAGTTGATTGGGGCGAAACCAGTCGAAGATTTCTTGCGACTCGACGACCCGCTCGACCGCGGGTTGATTCGCTGGCTGCTGATTCTTACTTGCCTTGCGCTTTTTCGAGGATCGACCGTTGCGGGGCGCCATCAGCTCTGTTGTTGCCATGCGGATCTCCCGAGATGGTTGGCAATATCGGCGATTCTTGCGACTTCTATGCGGAACTTTATCGAGAGAGCAAGACGAACGCGTCAGCGAGCCGTCATAGTTTTGTCATCTTTGTGTCAAAGGCGCAAGATATGTTCTGGCCGTTGGTTACGTCGCTAAATCTTTTGGAGGTCACGATCCGAAGTCCTAGATCACGCAATTGGCGCGTCGGACACAGACGCGGCCAGCAAACCGGCTCGTATCGGTGTGTTCACGTCATTGACGCCAATCGAACACGTCGATCGCGCGGGCTGACCATGGAGTTCATCAGTCGGCATTAACGGATCCCATTCCTCGAACGATCCGACGTCCCGATCAAGCGAACCGCGTACGCCTCTCGCCCTGAAATGTTGTCTTCTGTGCGGCAAAGTCGCGAAACGGCTGGCACAAGCACCGTTTGGATTGTCAACCAACGCGAAACGGATGTTACGGAAAATTGAGGAAATGTGAAATTAGAAGAAATGGGAGTTGTGGGGTATTTCAAGGAAATTTGTCGGCTTTGGCGCTTGTTTGAGCCTTGCGATTCAAACAGGATGGGACCCTTGCGAAGGGGTTACTGGCAAGGGCCAGGTCGAAACTTGGATGTACTCCGGTGCCCCAGTTCTCTTATGGATGAAGAAAGGAAGAGTCATGTCCGTTGGATTCGCCCTCGTGTTATTTGCTGGCGCTGCTGTCAACGAGAACATGGCCGCGACGACAACCGTCGCGCCCACGGAGGCTCAAACCACTGCGGCAACGTACAACAGTTACACCCAGGCCTATCACGCTGCGCAAAAGGCGCGGCTGCCGCTGATCGTCATTCTCAACCCAGGAAGGAACGCACAGACCTCTTTGATCTCGATGGAAGACGTCCAGAAGACGCGTGAACGACGAAACCTGCTCCAGAACTACGTCGTCGCCGTGGTCGACACCACGACGGCGCATGGGCAGAAGGTTTACGCTCTTTTCGGATCCCCCCAGCTTCCCATGGTGAGCGTTATCGATAATCAACAAGCAACCCAGGTCTACCAGACCAGCTCAACGCTGTATGGTCAGATGTGGGATCAGATTCTCACGAGCTACGTCAATGCGAGCCCGGCGGCGGCGCCGATGCCCGCCGCGAACTACTGCCCGTACTGCCAGAAACGCGGGTACTAAGTTCGCCGTTTGAAAGTCACTTGGTCCAAACCGCCGGTGGCGACTCCTGTCGGGATTCGACAGGGTTGCCACCGGCGGTCTCTTTTTCCCTGCAGGTTCTACGCATCTCTCCCAGGTTTGCAGACGCTCGGAAGTCGCTGATCGCCAAAACGGCTTACAGGGGTGCGGCCTTTATGGTCGATAACGACTGTGCCGAATTCCTTGGGCGACCGTTTCCGCTGGTGTCGCATGTCAGTCGATCCCCAAATCACCGTCGTTCTTCAAGACGCGGCCCACGAGGTCCTCATGTGGGTCGGATTTGGCACATTGGTCGGCCTGGCGGCCAAGGCGATCATGCCCGGGCGTGACCCCGGCGGCGCCTTGGGAACAATGTTGATGGGCATTGTCGGGTCGGTTCTCGGCTGCGGCGTTATTGCCTTTTACTGTCACGGCTACCGCATCATGCCCATTAGCGTCGCCGGCTTTGCCGCCGGAACGTTCGGGTCGTTTATCATCCTGTTCTTCTATCGCTTGCTGGCCGGAACGTTCTTCGTCGAGTCGGAGGACGGCGAACGGATTCTCTACAGGTCGGAGCGTGCTCGACGTCGGCGGTTGCTGCGCGAGGGCTAGTCGTCCCGCCGCCCCCTCGATCGGTCGCAGCCAATGACGCTTCGCGGCAAATTCTCCGGTGGACCCTTGCGCGGTCCGGACGTCCACTGTATTCTGCAAGGAAGCCGTTTCTCGGATGCGTTTACCGAGCGGTAGCGAGAAGCAGTGGTCCGAGTGCCGAGTTGGGACCGAAGCCCCATGGCCAGCACGATCCGCGTCGATCTGCCAAAAGAAACTTTGCTGAGTCTGTATCGCACGATGCAGGTCATCCGGCAGTGCGAAGAGGAACTCGCTCGCTGCCATCAGCGGGGCCTCATTCACGGGGCCTGCCACACGTATGTCGGCCAAGAGGCGATCGCCACCGGGATTTGCGCCCATTTGCGGGCCGATGACGTCGTCTTCAGCACGCATCGCGGCCACGGCCACGCCCTGGCAAAAGGACTGTCGCCGCGTGAATTGGCCGCCGAACTCTTTGGGCGAGCAACTGGCTGCTCACGCGGTCGCGGCGGGAGCATGCATCTGTTTGCCCCCGAGATCGGCCTGATGGGGACGAGCGGGATCGTGGGGCCCTCAATTCTTCAGGCGGCCGGAGGCGCGTACGGGTTCAAAGTCCTCAAGCGGGATGGTGTTGCCGTCGCCTTCTTCGGCGATGGGGCGGTCAATAATGGGGCGTTCCACGAAGGCCTCAACATGGCCGCGATCTGGAATTTGCCCGTCCTCTTCGTCTGCGAGAACAACCAATACGCCACCGAGGTGCCGTTCAGCTATTCCAGCGGCAATCCGAGTGTTGCGGGACGCGCCGCGAACTACGGCATCCCCGGAGCCGAAGTGGATGGGAACGACGTTCTGGCCATCTTCGACATCGCGCGCGCGGCCGTGGCTCGCGCCCGATCCGGATCCGGGCCGACACTCATCGAGTGCAAGACCTATCGGACGCGCCCCCATGCTGAGGGGATGGGCGATTTTGGCTATCGCACGCGTGATGAAGTCGACCAATGGAAGGCCCGCTGCCCGATCACCCGGCTTCGTGAACAAATCGCGAGCGACTCGATTGCCAACGAGGCGGAGTGCAACGCCGTCGACCAGGAAGTGGCCGAATTAATACGGGAGGCCATGGCTTTTGCCGACTCGAGTCCCTGGCCGACTCCCAGCTCGGCCGTCAAGCACGTGTTCAGTGACGACCCGCCGGTTCCACAGTCGGGCCAATCGCCAGGCGTCCGGGCCAACAAGGCCGGCCGCGAGACGACCTGGATGCAGGCCACGCTCGAGGCCCTGGCTTTCGAGATGGAGCGGAACGACCGCATCTTCGTGATGGGGGAAGGTATCGGAAAGCGCGGAGGCAACTTTCGGACGACCCTCGGACTTTACGAACGCTTCGGTGCGGACCGGCTCTGCGATACACCCATTTGTGAACGCGGCTTCGTCGGTCTGGGTGGGGGCGCGGCCATGGTCGGCGCGCGGCCGGTCATCGATTTCATGTTCGCCGACTTTATCCTCGATTCGCTCGGTGAAATTCTGAACCAGATCGCGAAAATCCAGTACATGAGCAGCGGGCGGATTAAAATGCCGATCCTGCTGCGGGGCTGCGTCGGGATCGGCCATTCGGCGGCGACCCATCACTCGGGTAACTATTACCCGTTGTTTGCGCAGTTTCCCGGACTACGAGTCGTCGTGCCTTCAACGGCTTACGACGCGAAAGGGCTGCTGCACCGTGCTCTGCGAACAAACGATCCCGTGCTGTTTCTTGAACACCGCGAATTGTTGACGATCAAGGATCGGGTTCCCGAAGAGGCCTACGAGATCGAATTCGGCAAGGCCGCCGTCGTCCGGGAGGGAACTGACGTGACAGTCGTCGCGCTGGCGGCGATGGCGCAGAGAACGCTCAAGGTCGCCGAACAGTTGGCGTCCCAAGGCATTGCAGTCGAATTGATCGACCCGCGAACTGTTGCACCGCTCGACATCGAGACGATCAGCCGTTCGGTGGCCAAAACCGGACGACTGCTGATCGTCGACGAGGCGTTCGGCCCGTATGGCATTGGTGCGGAAATCGCGGCCCAAATTGCCGACAGCGGCTTCGACGATCTCGACGCGCCGATCCGCAGGCTCAATGGAGCCCATACGCCAACGCCCTACAGTCCGCCTCTCGAGAGCGCCGTCGTTCCGACCGCGGAGCAGATTGCCCGCGCCATTCGTGATCTGGTTGACGAGTAAGGGATCGGCATGGCGATTGAAATCAAAGTGCCGCGCCTCGGCTGGAGCATGGAGGAGGGAACCTTCATCGAGTGGCTCAAGCGGGACGGCCAAAGCGTTCAGGCCGGCGAGCCGCTGTTTGCCATTGAGGGCGACAAGGCGATTCAAGAAGTCAAAGCCATCGGCAGCGGCATTTTGCGAATTCCGCCCAATGGGCCCGAAAATGGCGAGACCGTCAAAGTCGGCGTGACGCTGGCCTTTCTCACGGATCCGGACGAGGCCGCTCCCTTTGGAAGGCGAAGCGCGGCGGATGAGCCCCAAGCAGATCGCCCAGATGGAACGGGATCTCAGCCTGCGGAATCGGGATCGCAGCCTGCGATTCCAAAGGCAATGAGTCCGCGACTCGCGCCGACAACGAACGCGGCAGCCAGAAGAGGCCCACGGATCTCTCCGCGTGCGGCACGCGTCGCCGGCGAACTGGGCATCGATTGGCAGACGATTCAAGGAACAGGAAGCACCGGGCGCATCCGCGAGCGGGACATCCGCCAGGCAGCCGCGGAACGCCCTGCGACCGCCTCTCGCCCGATGGCCTCGCAGTCGGTCCATGTCACAGCGACCGCGGCAAAACAGCCTTCGTTTCGCCGGACGATTGCCGCGAGAATGCTGGAAGGCTCGCAAACGACGGCTCCCGTCACTCTGACGACGACGGCCGATGCAACGAATCTGGTCAGCCTGCGCGCCCAGTTCAAAGCGACCGTCACCGGCCCGGACGAAGTGATCCCCGGCTACCTGGACATGATCACCAAACTCGTCGGCCGCGCCTTGGTGGAAAATCCGGAGCTGAATCGCCAGTGGATCGACGGTCAGATCGTCGCGCCGGACGGGATTGACATCGCAATCGCCGTTGATACTCCCTCCGGTCTGCTGGCGCCCGTTCTGCGGAACGTGCCCGGCCTGGGGCTGCGCGAGATTGCCGTGCTGGCGAAGGATTTGAGCCTGCGAGCGCATGCCGCGCAGCTCAAAGCGACGGAACTCAACGGAGGATCGTTTACGATCAGTAACCTGGGCGCCTTTGGCATCGACGCATTTACGCCGATCATCAATGTGCCGCAGTGTGCAATCCTCGGACTGGGTCGTATTGCACGGCATGCCACGGTCGTCGGCGACCAGATCGTCGCTCGCGAGACCATAACGCTCAGCATGACGTTCGATCATCGCATCGTCGACGGCGCGCCGGCCGCGCGGTTTCTGGCAGTCGTGCGCACGGCGATCGAGAATCCGGGCCCTTGGCTTGTGTTCTAAGCCAAGCGGGACAGCGCCCGCGCTCATCCGCCGAGATACGGTCGCTTCGGTTTGGGACTGCGATTGACGAGCGTCTTGAATTCGGGCAGTGCATGGAGTGCCGCCAAATCCTGCTCCTGCGGCGCCCAATGCATCTGCAAGAAGCCGCCGTGCTCGGCCTGTTCCAAGAGATCAAATGCCGTCTGGCGATACTTTTGCTCGTCGGTGCTGTGCGCTGGTCGGCGAGTCGCGTTTTGGTCGCCGGCGATCTTAGCCGGCTCAAAAGGCCCGGCGCCGGGCCAGCCGGCCGCCAATTTGGCGCAGAGTCCGTAACCGCAAGCGGCGTGATACAGATTGCTCGCCCTCTTCGGCTTGAGATCGCGAAGTGCGGCAGCCGCCTGGGCGACTCCGTCGATGTCTTTATGGGCGGCAAGCAACCGACAGCGTCTGCGCAGCAGATTGGGCAGACGCTCGGGGGGGCCTTTCAGAAGCTCCGCGAGGTCGCCGGCAATCCCCCGCGAATCCAAGCACTGCTCAAGCTGCCGTTGGAGCTTGACGAGGTGGCGGTGCATTTGCGCTTGAAGCGACGGCGTATTGCCCAGCCGCTCGAACTCGGCGATGCCCGTCTCGCAGACTCGAACGGCCCCATCGAACTGTTCGATCGCTTCTCTTAATCGCGCCAGTTCCACATACGACGTCACCAGGTCGTGCAGTGCGCCTTCGTCCGCGGGATTTGCGTTCGCCAGTTTCCTGCGAATTTCGAGCGATTGCTCGTAGGAAGTACGAGCGACATCGAATTGCCCGACTTGTCGTCCGACGGCGCCCAGACTGTCATAAAGATCCGACAATTGAAACTGGAATTCAAGATTTGTCGGATCGGCGGTCGCCAGCTTTTTGGCGAGATCAAGATTCTCCTCGTAAAGAGCCCGCGCGATCGAAACGGCGCTGCCCGACGTTGGCGATTGCCGCCTTCTTGTATGCCACGCATAAATCGCGCTGCGCGTCGGCATTTGCATCCTTGGCCTCCGCCAGCGATTTGCGGATCGCCAGGCCCTGCTCGAACACCTCGGGCGACAAGTTTGCGGGCGTGACGCCGGCGAGCCGATCGTAGGCAACCGCCAAATCGCGCTTGAACTGCGTCGCGGCGGGATGTGCGGACGCCCGTTTGGTGCGAATTTCAACGGCCTTTTGGTAAAGCGCGCGAGCGTCCTCTCGCTTGGTGGAGGCCAATCGCTCGTAGCTCTCCGCGAGTTCCTGCTGCAGGCCGTCATCCGCGGGTCTAGCGCCCAAGAGTTGCTTTTGGATCGTGAGGCTTTCCGCGTAGTGCTTGTGGGCGTTCTTCAAGATGCCGAGCTGCGCCCACATGTCGCCGATTTTGACATAGGCGTTCGCCAAGTCGCGTTTCAACTCAAGATTCGAGGGATCGCGGGCGGCGAGTTTCTCAGCAATTTGGAGCCCCTGAGTATGGGATTTCTCCGCCAATCGGAATTGGCCGCGGCGAATGTCCAGCTCGCCCACTTTTACGAGAACAATTGACAGTTCTTGTTCGGCAGCAACATTGTTCGGTTCGGAAGCGGCCCATTGCTTGGCGCATTCGAGCTGTTTCGTATAGATCGCCAGGGCCTCTTCGGGCCGCCCCGCATCCTGGCTCAATGCCCCCAGTCGGCGGTAAAGCCTCGAGAGGCTGCCTGGCCAAAGGGGATCGATCTGCTGCGACTGCACCAGTCGATCCGCGGAACTGCGTGCGGAGGCGAATCGCTGCCAGGCGGCCGTTTGTCGTTCGTCACCCAGGGCGCGCTCACCGAGAGTCATCATCGTCATCGCATGTTGAAAACGGGCGTCCGGCCAGTCGGAATCGTCGGTCACGAGTCTCTCGCACATCCGTCCCGCTGCCGGTAAGTCGCCGCGTTGCCGCAAGAGAATCGTCTCTGCGAGAATAGGGGCAAGCGCGCGACGCACTTCGCCTGGCGGCATTGTTTTCCAACGCTCGCCGTCCACGCCGAATAAACGCTGCTCCTGGCTCGAAAGGTAAGCCAGGGCCGAATCGGCGCTTTCCTCTTGCAGCAGTCGCAACATCTCGACGAATTCAGGGGACGCCTCACCGCGAGCGATCGTTCCGCGGAGGAAAGCGACCGTCAATTCCAGTTGAGCCAACTCTTGGTCGCGCGCTTGCTCGGCCTGGCCAATTGTCTTCTGCCGAGTTCCCGCATCAGCGGTCGTCAGCGCCTCGGAAGTTTGTCGGTCGAAAGCCGCGCGAATGGATTGTGCGAGGTGCAAACGGATCCAGTCCGGGTGGAAAGTCGCCAAAGTCGATGCGACGAGCCCGCTGTTGTACGCGCGAACCACCGTCCATGCGCCGCCCAAAATCGCGGCAGTGATGAGCAGCACGGCCGCGGCGACCAGAGCTTTTTTCCCCCGCTGCCGGAGCGATTCGCGGGCCGTGCGGAGACGGATCAATTCCTCGCTCAGTCGCTCGACGTGACCGCGGATTTCGGACTCGTTCGACGCCTCGAGCAGTTTTTGGTTTCCCGCCTCCAGTCGCTCGCGGTATTCCTCTTGGAGGATCTGCCGTTCGAGCTGGTATCCCTCCCGATCGGCGTGGTTGGGGTCGGCCGGCTTGTCGAAAGAACTCTCGCCGAGGCCGCCCATTTCCCTAAGTTCGGCAACAATCAGCCAGGTTTTTTTGGCCTTTTGGCGGGCAAAGAGGTACTCGAACTGCGCGTAAGAAATGCGTCCGAGTTTTCGATCGGGAACAGTCGGTTCCGGACCGTAGGCCTCGCCCACGATTTGGATCAGCCCGTCGCACGAGCGAATTTTTTCGCGCAGAACGGGTCGCAAGTCGTCCGGCTCGCTGCCGGTCATCTCCTGGCAAACGGGCTCGCATCCGAGCCGCCTGAGAATCTCGGCAACCTGTTTCCTCGCGGAGGAAAACTCGCACGAAACCGCTGAGACGAAGATCCTGGGCTGATCGGTCACGTGGCCACCTTTCGGGTGCACAATGGCGACTTGCGCGACAGTCGCGATCGGACTTCGATGGTTGAATCATAACCGAACGCGAAGGTGTTTTGCAGCATCTTCGTGGCGCGAATTAACAGATCGACCCGTTAGAACGGGTGGTCCAGCCCAAACCAGAATTGCGTCGGCGTGTCGTCGTTGACCGCCTTGGCCACGTCGAATCGCAGAATGGTTCGCTCGATCAGACTGAACCAGGCGACGTCGATGCGAATGCCAAAACCGACGGCGTGGCCGACGGGGCCCGTTTGCTTCCCGGCGACATAGGCGTCACCCACGTCATAAAACGGGGCTCCATAGACGTTGCGCACGCCGGCCACGTGGTCGAGCACGTCCCAATCGACTCGCTGAATGATCGGTATTCGCCATTCAGCGCTGGCGAGCCAAACGGTGCTCCCCTGTCGCTGGCTCAGACTGTAGCCGCGAAACATGTCGCCGCCACCCAGCGTGAAGACCTGTGCCTCTTCCTGCAACGCCTCGGCTCCGTAGACGCGACCGGCCAAGCGAGAGTCCCCCAGCCAGCGGAGAAATTGATTCTCCTCGCTCAATCCGAACAGATCTCGAAACGTCTTCACGGTCGACAGCTGGGCGTAAAACTCCTGCAACGACCGGTGTTCGCCTAAAACCGGCAGGCCCTCCGCATAGCTCGTGTCCAACTGCACGCCGGCTTCCGGATTCCAGTACGGCGTGAGGTAATTCATGTGATAGTGCACACCGGTGAGCGTCTGTTGATGAAAGGCAACCGCGCCCGAAGTCGGAGGCGCTGGGTTCCGGCAACGGATTGCTCTGAATCGCCTCAAAGGCTTCCACGTATTCGAATGGCGGAAGGTAGAAGCTGCTGCCCGGCAGCATCACGTAGCGCTCGAACAGGACGCCGCGGCTGGCCCGCTCGTGGTCCTGATCGTCCCACGACGTCAGGCTCCGCTCGACGGTCATTCCGATCTGTCCTTGCGGAATGAGGACATGATTCCACAGGGCATCCACGCCGGCAACGATATTGCGGTCATCGGTGCGGTAAGCCACGTAGGCTCCGCCGCTGAATTCTTGCGTGCGATAGGCGCCCAGTCGCAGTCCCGCCATCGCAGGCCGCGTAAACCAGGGATCGTTGTAGGTGGAATCGTAGAACCACGGACCGAAAATGATGTTCCAACGGTCGTAGGAGTTCGTCAGATCGACCTCTTCCAATTGCGTGTAGACCGGCGTGAATCGGAAGCGGATACGCGGCTTCCAGTCGTTGTTCGTCGGATTGCGATCGAGAAGCACCCGGTCGGGATCGACCGTCACCTGCGTCGGCTCGCACGGCAGTTCGACCACGATGCGCACGCAGTTTCCGGGAAGCATCTCGACGCGGGCCGGGGGGTCCTGCAGCTCCAGCACAGGAACTTGCGGCAAGACCGGAACGCGAACCTGGTAGTTCGCGCTGCCGTCGAGAGAGAAGCCGACGACCGTCTCCTCCATGTATTCGGCCTTTTGCCGCAACGTGACCGTTACGCGGCATCGCTCGCGCGCGGTCACGGGTTCGCCGCGCACGCTCGCCAGAAGATCGCGGTCGACGTGATAGGGGACCCAGCTTGGCGATTGGAATTGGCCGCTCGACGAAGACCACTCTTCCACGCGAACCTTGTCGACGCTCCAATCGGTCATGCCCTTGCCGTAGAGCCACTCGTCGAAGAACACCTGCCAGCTTCGGCCGGTATAGGCCTCGAGTTCGCGTTGGAAGTCGGCCACTCGCAGAATACGGTATTGATATTTGGCATAGACCAATCGCATGAAATCGAAGAAGCCGTCCTCGCCGAGGCGGCTTTCGATCATGCCGACGATCTTTCCTCCACGGTCGTACGTCATCGCCATCAGGCGGATGAGGTTCTTGAATTTCGGCATGTCCTGAACGGTCGGCATGGCCTCGCCGCGCGCAAGCGAGCCGATCATCGTGCCGTAGCGGTAATCCTCGCGATGGATGTTCGGAAGCCACTCGAGCGCTCCGGGCAGCGTGACGAGCGTATTGTTCTTGCCGTACTTGAGATCTTGCAGGTGATGCGAAAAGTAGACCGCAAGACCCTCGTCCATCCACGTTTCGGCATAACCGTTGACGCCGACCACGTTGTACCACCACTGATGGCAGAACTCGTGCGAAACGAGTTGATCGACGAAGTTGAGCGCGTGGTGCGGCATGCCGTAAATCCGCGAGTCGATCATCACTAGGTCGCCGCACTGATTTCCGTTCCAACCGAAATACGATTCCACAATGGTGAAATCGGGATAGGGGAAGGGACCGAACCAGCGTTGGAAAATCGGAAGGGCCTCGGCAATGATCCGCAGCATTTGACGCGAATAAAACTCGTGCTCGGCAAATGCGAAACTATGAATGCGGACCGGGCCGACCTGACTCGTGATTTCTCGAAAGCGAGCGCTGCAAAGGACGGCGAAATCCCGCACTCCCAGGGCAGAAACTTCGACCATTTTCCAGCCATGACCCATGTCCCGCTCTCCGAGGACCGTGCCGCTGCAGGCCAGCTTTTCGGCGCACGGCAGGGTGATGCGGGCCGTGTAAATCCCGGCCTCGTTGAAAAACGGAAGGTGCCACGGAACGAAAGGGGTCGGCTGCCAGCCTGCGTTGTCATAGAACGCCAGGACCGGTAACCATTGCACCAGAAACGTCACTCCCTCCCACTGACCCCAACGTCCTTGGCGCTGCGGCAGTCGAAGCGTGAAGGTCAGTTCGACCGTCACCCGCTCGCCTTGCCGGACCTCACGAGGAAGGCTGATCTCAAGCGCCGTATTGTTGTCGGCACGAAAGCACGAGGCCAGTGCGACGCGGGATGCGGTCGGCCCCGCTCGGGCGTCGCCGAGGAGCGACACGCTTTGGATCTCGAGCGGCGGACCGTTCAAGTCGATGGCTTCGCTCGGAGCGAGGCGGAGGATCTCGAGCGTCTTCGCATTGAGGGCGAGCTGATCCTTGGGGACGGCGAAGTGCGAGTGAGCGTTGAAGACGAGGCTTGTCGCAGGTCGAGCGTCGTGGTTGGTCCAGGTCACTCGCTCACAGACGACGGCACAATGCGCCGCGACGTCCAACCGAATATCGAGATCGTACCGCGGTAACCAAGGCGGCATCTCGGCCCGCGCGACCGATGGGCTCAAGATCGCGATGATCAAGGCGGCCAGCGCGCACCGATGTCGCCGCCGGCCGCCGGCCGGTTTTGCGCACGTCAATTCGGTGGAATGGAGATTCGACTCCAAACCGGCCTGCCTCAATAATTTAGGTTTGTGAATTCAGCGTTGCATGTGTTGGAGCACTACAGAACTCGGCACGTCGTCGGTCGGTGAGAGAGCGACCGCGCGAGCCGTCTTGTACGAAAGATTGCGCCGCGACGGGGGGTTCGTTGACGACTTGAAAGTGCGTGAAGCCGGCTAGTGGATGAGCTGATTCGACCGGCGTCGAATTGTCGACCAGGGCCAGATTACTGTCAACTGCGTCGTCGGGACCTTGGAACGTGCAGCGGGCAGTTGCGGCTCGCCGTAACACAAATGTTCAATGTGGCTTGCGCTGGAGTAGTCGACGTCCGGCCACGACGCCATTCAGCCCGATTTAAGCGGTTTTTCATGGGCCGGTACGACTTAAGGGGTTGCGAAGAATGGGCGATTTTTGATCCCCTTTTTGAAGAGCGAGAGCGCTTGCGGCGCGAGTTCGAGAACCTTGACCATCCGATTGGTGCGGTTCATAATGATGTGCTTTGCGCTTCGGAAGTTATAGCGCCAAACGGAAATTCAAAGGCCATGCTGAAAAAGACCGAGCTGACTGAATTCAAGACCGCTCTTTTGGGCCTGCAGTCCAGAATTCGGGGCGACGTCCAGCAGTTGACCAGGGAGGCGCTTGACCGAAACGACGGTGGCGGCGATTCCAAGAGTCCAACTCACATTGCCGAACTGGGAACCCAGACATTTGAACAGGATTTCTCGTTGCGCGTCGCCGAAAGCGACCAGGATGTCCTGTCCGAAATTGACGCGGCCCTCCGGCGGATTGAGGCCGGAACCTTCGGCGCCTGCGTGATGTGTCTCGAGGAAGGGAAGCCCCCCGCCAAATCGCTGATTCCCAAAGCCCGGCTCAAGGCGATTCCGTACGCCAAGAACTGTGTCGATTGCGAACGGAAACGCGAAAACCTTTCGCTATGAGCACGCTGCGCATCCCCGCGAGTCGTGTGATTCTCTTTGTCCTGCTGACGGCTGCCGCTCTGACTGTCGATCTGTTCTCGAAATCCGTCGTTTTTAACGATCTCGGTTACCCCGGCGCCGACCCGAACCCCACGACGGCTGGCCTACACGACCGCTTTTCCTTTCCGATCACTCGGGAAGGTGAGAGCAAACCGTATCTCAACGGCTGGATGAAATTTCGACTGTTGACCAGCTTCAACCGAGGCGCGCTCTGGGGATTGGGTCAAGACTATACGTGGCTTTTTGCCGGTCTCAGCATGGCGGCCGTGGTTGGAATCCCGGTTTGGCTCTTTGGTTTTTCCGCCGCGAGAAGCTTGTGGTTGACCGTTGCTTTGGCGCTGATTCTGGGCGGAACACTCGGGAATCTCTACGATCGCATTGGATTGCACGGGTGCACAAATATTGACGGGACTCCGCTACCCGCCGTGCGAGACTTCCTGCTGTTTACGTTCGGGAATTTTCATTGGCCGGTGTTTAACTTTGCGGACGTCTTTCTTGTGACCGGCGCCTCGATGCTGGTGGTCCATTCGCTGCTGCCGATGGGTTCAACGGCCTCCGAATCGCTCGCGTCCGAAGGTCAGGACGTTCAGAAGGCAACTGAGGCGGGGATTCAGCAAGGCGCGATCGTCACGTCGCCGCCGCCGTCTCGATGAGGCTGACCTTTCTCGGCGCCGCGGGAGAAGTCACGGGCAGTCAACATCTGCTCGAGACCGATTGTTTAAGACTGCTTCTTGACTGCGGTCTGTTCCAGGGGCACCGAGCCGAGAGTTACACCAAGAACCGGCATTTTCGCTCGAAGCCGCGCGAGCTCGACGCCGTCGTCCTTTCGCACGCTCACATCGACCATTGCGGCAATCTCCCCGGGCTCTTTCGAGCCGGGTTTCGCGGGCCCATCTACTGCACACCGGCGACCGCCGACCTGGCGGCCGTCATGCTTCGCGACAGCCTCCATATCCAGCAGGAGGACGCCCGCTACTTGGCCGGACACCTCGCGGACGATTCGACCGGCAACACTCCTCCCATCGAACCGCTTTATGGCGAAGCAGACGTCCGGGGAGCGATCAAGCTGCTCGAGCCGCTCGAAGGGTCCGATTGGCACGAGCTTTCGCCCGCGCTCCGTCTGCGATTCACAAATGCCGGCCACATCTTGGGTTCGGCCGTGTGCCAGTTTGACATCGAAGACGGCCATGACGTTGTCCGCGTCGTTTACACGGGCGACCTCGGTCGCCGCGGCTTACCCCTGCTCTGCGATCCGCAATTGATCGACGGCTGCGACGTGCTGATCACCGAATCGACCTACGCGAATGCCGTCCATCCGCCGCCGGAGGATCTCAAAGCCCGTCTCTTGAAAATCATCCAGCGCGCGGACGAGAACAACGGCAAAGTGGTCATTCCGGCCTTCAGCCTTGGCCGCACGCAGCAGGTGCTCTATTTCCTCCGAGAACTGATGCTGGCTGGCTCCCTGCCGCGGATGCCCATCTTTGTCGACAGCCCGCTTGCCAACCGCGTCACCGAAGTCTTCGCCCAACACCGCGAGCTGTTCGACGCGGCCGCGATTCGCACCCTACAACAGGATGGTAACCTGTTCCATTTTCCCATGCTGCACTACCTCGAGTCGCCGCAGGAAAGCAGGGAACTCAATCGCCGTGAAGGCCCGTTCGTGGTAATTGCGGCCAGCGGCATGTGCGAAAACGGCCGCATCCGTCACCACCTGCGTCACGCCGTTGAAGACGAACGCAACACGATCGTGTTGATCGGCTTTCAGGCGGAGGGCACTCTCGGCCGGAGGATCGCCGAACATCAGCCGACGATTCGCATCCTTGATCGCGTCTACAAGCTCAGCGCAAAAGTCGAATCGCTCGCCGGACTTTCGGCTCACGCGGATGCCGAGGACTTCAAATGGTTTTTCAACCACATGTCGGCCGACTCGCACATCGGCCGGACCTTCATCGTTCACGGCGAGCAGCCAGCCGCCCACGCCCTCGCGGGAATTCTGCACGATTTGTGCGACGAAAATCCGGCGATTCCCCGGCGATATGAGACGTTTGAGATCTAATGACACGGCCGCATCAACTCCGGCTTTCAACCTTCAAATTTGAGCTCGAGCACGAAGTCCTTCCAGCGTTTCTGGAACTCGACCATATCCTCTTCACGCAGGATCGATTTGAGCGTTTCGTAACCGGTCGGGTCCGAGGCGACTTTTCGGCGAAAGGTTTGATAGAACCGGGTCAAAAGGCCGTGCTCCTGCAGGTAGTAGCACAAGTAGCGCGCTCGGGCGTAATTGGTGCCCCCGTCGTGATTGTAGAACTCGTCGGTCGTCGTTTCGCAGAGCGCTTTGAACGGCGGAACGCTACCTTTCCGCAACGCTCGCTGCAGCGCGGGCAGCCGCCAGTTCACCAGGCCGATGATATGCCCGTCCCTTTCCCCGGACGCCTCATACAGCGAGGCGAGGCCCTCGTTGAACCACGACGGGCATTCCGGAAAATTTGCCGCGATATAGGGATGCACGATCTCGTGGACCAATGTGCCGCCGCCGGTCGCGATATTCATCACCAGGGCATGGTGCCGCGACAAATAGTAACCGTACGGCGTTGATGGGGGGCACCGAGTAACTTCTCGGCGTTCTCTTCGTAGCTCGGCGCGTCCTGAAACAGCCAAATATCGATGATCTGCGACGGATCCCGCCTAAAGTAGTCCTGCTTCAGCCGCTCAACGGCCCATTTCACGGTATCTTCGGCGTGGCGTTTGACCGTCTCGCGATCCTCATTGCCGATCACTACGAACGGCCTCTGTAGCACGATGACGAAGTTGTCGTTCGGCAACTTCGCGCGAAGTTTGAGAATGTGCTGGGCAAACGCCGCATTGTGAGGTCGGCCCTTGGCTGTCCGACCAAGCGTTTCGGTCCCATCGAGCCGCAGCCGGGCCAACTTCCACTTTTCCGCGGCGTACTTGAGCGGCCACAGTTTCAAAAACTGCGATCGGGCCATTCGGCGATAGGCGCCGTCAGCGATGGCCGGATCGTGAAATAGGACGTCATCGGTGCCCGCGTCATAACCCAAGACGAGCCGAAAATGTTCGGTCGGATCTGGCCGGTCGTCGTAACGCATGCAGACAATCGAAGGGACGCCGGCGACGAGGTCCGCGTGCAAAGCAGCGAACGCTTCGTTCAATTTCGATGTCGCGTCGCGGACGGGGATTTCCGACCAGACGGAACCCGTGTCAAAGCCGATGGTTCGTAACGCTCGAATGAGATCGCGCGTGTAACACCCGCGGCCAAGAACCGGATCGAGCCCCGACAGATCAAAAACGGCGTCCTGGTCGAGCGGCACACGCAATTTGCGCAGGTACATCTCCGCGCAGGCTTCACCGCAAAAATCGGGCTTTTGGCGGACATGCGGCACACCGTCGATGCGGACGCTTTGCCAGTCTGCCGATTCGGCGACGCTTGGGGCACCGCCGAGGCTGAGAAACAGCCAGCAGCCGATCAGACCAGTCGCCAGTCGAGCAGGCAAAACGTCCGTCCGGATCGAGAGCGCGCCCATCGCTGCTTCCCCGCAACCCGTTTCGACCATCTCGTTTTACGCCGGGAATCGACGGTTGGTTCCCCAAATCGACTCTTGCCCTTTTAATGCACGCGCTGGCCGGGCACGGCTCTTTCGTCCGGCCGCAAAACGAAAATCTCTTTCCCGCCGGCGCCCGCGGCCAGAACCATGCCTTCGCTCACGCCAAACCGCATTTTCCGCGGGGCGAGATTCGCGCAGCAGATCACGAGTTTTCCGACCAGATCCTCGGGTTTGTAAACCCCCTTGATCCCCGCGAAGACGTTTCGCCGCACGTCGCCCCCCAGGCTCAGCGTCAGCCGCAGCAGCTTGTCCGATTCTTTGACCTCCTCGGCCTCGACGACGCGGGCCACGCGCATGTCGACTTTCACGAAGTCGTCGATCGTGCACTGTTCGGCAAGCGGCTCTTTTGCCAGTGCCTCGGGACCGTCGGCCGGAACCGCGTCTGCGGGAACCGCAATCGATTCTTTGCTGTCTTCAATCATGGCATTGACCTGCTCTTGTTCGACTCGTTTCATCATGTGCTGGAATGTTCCGACTGGAGTGCCGACTTGCGGATGCAAACTCTGCTTCCAGTCGCCCGGGCCGATCGACGTATTCAAAAGTTCGGCCGTCTGGCTGGCAAGTCGCGGCAAAACGGGAGCCAGGTAAATCGCCAGTTGACGGAAAAGATTGAGGGCAATCGTACACACGTCGCGGAGCTCGGCCGCGCGTGTCTTGTCTTTTCGCAAGGTCCATGGCTGGCGATCGTCGACGAATTTGTTCGCCCGATCGGCGCACGCCATGATCAAACGCATGGCCGCATTGTACTCGCCCGCTTCGTACGCCGCGGCAATCTGTTCGCCGTCGGCAGCCGCCTGATCGAACAGGCCGCCGTCGCCGGGATACTGCTCGGAGAGCGTGCCCCCCTGGAGGAATTTCGCCGTCCGACTCGCCAGGTTCACGACCTTGCCGACCAGGTCCGAATTGACCTTGGTCACGAACTCCTCGAGATTCATGTCGATATCGTCGAGCCCGGTCCCCAATTTCGAGGCGTAGTAGTACCGCAAGTACGACGGATCGAGGTGTTTGAGGTACGTCGCCGCTTTGACGAATGTCCCCTTCGACTTCGACATCTTCTCGCCGCCGACCGTGAGAAAGCCGTGAATGTGGACTTTCGTCGGCAAACTGAACCCGGCCGTCTTGAGCATCGCGGGCCAGAACAGCGTGTGGAAATAGGTGATGTCCTTGCCGATGAAGTGGTGGATTTCCGCGTCCTTGCCGCGCCACCAACTGTCGAACGACTCGCCCGTTTCGTCGCACCATTCCTTTGTCGAAGCGAGATATCCGATCGGCGCGTCGAACCACACGTACCAGTAATTGCCCGGGCTGTCGGGAATCTCGAACCCGAAGTACGGCGCCGGTCGGGAGATGTCCCAATCGCGCAGCGGCTCGCCGAGAAAGTGGCCTTTGAGATAGTTGGCGACCTCCGGCTGCAGATGCAATCCGCGCTGCGACCATTCGTCGAGAAAACCATGCAACTTTTCGAGTTCGACGAACAGATGCTTTGCGCTGCGAATTTCCGGCGTGGCCCCGGATAGAGTGCTCTTGGGATCGATCAGATCCGTGGGGCTGAAGGTCGAACCGCATTTCTCGCAGCTGTCGCCGTATTGATTGGGCGTCTTGCAGACCGGGCACGTGCCTTTAACGAAACGGTCCGCGAGAAACGTCTTGGCCTCGGGATCGTAGAGCTGGGTGACTTCGCGCTCCAAAACGAGTCCGGCCTTTCGCAATGCTGCCCAGAATTCGTGACACAGCACGCGATTCGCTTCGCTGTTCGTGCTCCCATAGTGATCGAAGGCGATGTCGAAATTGCGAAA
>CAVVXK010000002.1:5022500-8340193 GCA_963752185.1 uncultured Planctomycetaceae bacterium
GCGATACGGCTTTCTTGTGCTCAATAGCACGATCGTCACGACCTGGGCGTTGATGCTCGTCATGACTGTCGCGGCGAAGCTGGTCACGCGCAAGCTCGCGACGGAAGGGCCCATCTCGCGCTGGCAAGGAATTCTTGAGATCGTGGTCACGACGATTCAGAAACAGATCAAAGAGGTGGGCCTGCAACATCCGGAGAAGTATCTCGCCTTTGTCGGCACGTTGTTTCTATTTATCGCGGTGGCCAATCTTTGCGCGATTCTCCCGGGGTACGAGCCACCGACCGGTTCGCTCTCGACGACTTCGGCGCTCGCGATCTCCGTGTTTGTGGCCGTGCAGCTCTTTGGCATTGAGGAGCAGGGCTTCGGCGGCTACCTCAAATCCTACCTGAAGCCCACGGTCATCATGCTGCCGTTTAACATCATCAGCGAGCTGTCGCGCACGTTCGCCTTGGCCATTCGTCTGTTCGGCAACATCATGAGCGGGACGATGATTGTCGCCATCTTGCTGACGATCACGCCCCTCATCTTCCCGATCTTCATGAACCTGCTCGGTCTGCTCACCGGCATGGTGCAGGCCTACATTTTCAGTATTCTCGCCACCGTTTACATCGCGGCCGCCACGCGAACCCGCGAAGGATGAAATGAGACCACTCGAAGCGAAAGGACACGTATGGACAGCATGACTCTGATCGGAATCGTTTCGATCATCACCGCCGGCGTCACAATCGCACTTGGGAGCATCGCGCCCGCGCTCGGCGAAGGGCGGGCCGTCTCGACGGCCTTGAGTTCGCTGGCGCAGCAGCCCGATGCCGCATCCACCATCACGCGAACGTTGTTCGTGGGCCTGGCGATGATCGAATCCATTGCCATCTATTGTCTCGTGATCTCGATGATTCTGATCTTCGCCAATCCGTTCTGGAATCACGTGATCGCTCAATCCGCAGGAAAGTGAGCCATGCCAATCGATTGGTTCACCGTCGTCGCGCAAGCCATCAACTTCCTCATCCTGGTGTGGTTGCTGAAGCGATTCCTCTACAAGCCCATTCTGCACGCGATCGACGAGCGGGAGAAAGGCATCGCGGCCCAACTTGCGGAAGCCGAGGCGAAGAAGGCCAAAGCGCAGAAGGAGCGAGACGACTTTCAACACAAGAACGAGACCTTCGATCAAGATCATGCCGCGCTCTTGAAAAACGCCGAAGACGAGGCAAAGGCCGAACGTCAGCGACTCCTCGACGGCGCACGAAAGGATGCCGACGCGTTGCGTGCCAAACGCGAAGACGCATTGCGAGAGGAGCAACGTAACCTGGGTCAAGAAATCGCCCGCCGGACCCAGAAGGAAGTCTTTGCCGTCGCGCGAAAGACTCTGGCGGACCTCGCCGCCACGAGCCTCGAGGAACGCATGGTCGACATCTTCGTTCACCGCCTGAGCGCATTGACCGGCGCGGCGAAGGAGGAGTTGGCGGCCGCACTTAAGGCCTCGACCCAGCCGGCCCGCGTGCGCAGGCGCGTTCGATCTTCCTCCGGCACAAAGGAAGGCGATCGAAAGTGCGGTCAGCGAATCCTTCGGCCCGGAAGCTCACGTTCAGTTCGAGACCGCGCCGGAGCTGGTCAGCGGCATCGAGCTTTCGACCGGCGGACAGAAGGTGGCTTGGAGCATCGCGGATTATCTCGCGACGCTGGAAAAGAGTGTCGCCGAGCTTCTGCAAAAGGACACCCGGCCCGAACCCAAGCCGGACGCAAAGTTGAAGCCCGAGGCCGAGGCGAAAGCCCAGCCCGACCCGAAAGTCGTCGCGCGGCCGAAGTCGAATTCCATCGCCAAACCCGAGCCAAAGGCCGACGCCAGGCTTGGGCCAGAGCGCGCGCCTCAACAAGGGCTCGAATCGGTCCCCTCGACATCAAAGGCCGACCATTGAACGACGCACCGGATAGCCTGCATGACCTCTTCGACCACGCATTCACGGGGATCAGCCGGACGCTGGACGCCGTTGGCCCACAATTGACGCCGCGCGAGGTGGGAACGATCGCCAGCGTCTCCATCGGGATCGCAAAGGTTACTGGTCTTCCGGGAGTGGGCTTTGACGAGCTGGTGAAGTTTCCGGGCGATCTCTACGGCATCGCGTTCAATGTCGACGAAGACGAAATCGGCGTGGTGCTCCTGGGCGAATGCGAACATCTGCACACCGGGGATGAGGTCGAGCGCACGGGCCGCGTGATGGACGTGCCGGCGGGCGACGGACTAATCGGCCGCGTGATCGACCCGTTAGGCGGGCCGCTGGATGGCAAAGGGCCGGTCGCCTCCAGCCAGCGATTGCCCATCGAACGGCCTGCCCCGCCCATCATGGACCGCGCTCCGGTCTCCGTGCCTTTGCAGACCGGTCTCATCGTGATCGATGCTCTCATTCCGATCGGCCGCGGCCAGCGGGAACTGATTCTCGGCGACCGGCAAACTGGCAAGTCGGCTATTGCGATCGACACGATTCTGAACCAGCGCGACCAGAATGTGCTGTGCGTCTATTGCGCCATCGGCCAGCGAGCTTCCGCGGTCGCCAAGGTCGTCGCCAACCTCCGCGAAAAAGGCGCAATGGATTACACGGTCGTCGTGGTAACCGAAGGCAACGACCCGCCCGGGCTCGCCTACATTGCCCCCTACGCGGCGACCAGCATCGCCGAGCATTTTATGGAAGCGGGCCGGGACGTGCTCATCGTTTACGACGACCTCACGCAGCACGCGCGAGCCTATCGCGAGCTTTCCTTGCTGCTGCGGCGCCCTCCGGGTCGCGAAGCTTTTCCCGGCGATATCTTTTACATCCACTCGCGGCTGCTGGAGCGTGCCACTCATCTTGCCGACGACCTCCACGGCGGTTCGCTCACCGCTCTGCCGATCGTCGAGACCGAGGCGCAGGACATTTCCGCGTACATTCCCACGAATCTCATCTCCATCACGGACGGTCAGATCTATCTCTCGCCAACGCTGTTCGAATTGGGCATCCTTCCCGCCGTCGATGTCGGCAAATCCGTTTCGCGCGTCGGCGGCGAGGCACAATGGGCCGCCTACCGAGCGGTGGCGGGCGATCTCAAGCTCGCCTACGCGCAGTTCACCGAGCTGGAATCCTTCGCCAAGTTCGGCACACGGCTCGATGAGCACACCCGGAAGATTATCGACCATGGCCAGCGCATCCGGGCCATTCTCATTCAACCGGAACTCGAACCGGCGTCCGTTCCCGAACAGATCGCCGTGCTGGTGGCGTTGACCGGCGGTCTCCTGGACAGTGTGCCGCTCGCCAAGGTGCGGGACGCCGAGCAAGCGCTGAGAACGTCGGCAACGGACATCCCTGCAAAGATTCGTCAGCGTTTTACGACGAACGACAAATTGAGCGACGAGGACCGCAAAGCGATTCTGCAAGTCGTCGCCAAAGCGATCGTGCCGTTTCAGCTCAAACCCGCTCCCGAAGCCAAACAGCAGCCATGAGCGATACCTTAGTAAGTTTGCGACGCAAGATTGGCGGAGCGAGTGATCTCGAATCCGTCGTCCGCTCGATGAAAGCGCTGGCCGCCTCGAGCATCGGACAGTACGAGAAGTCCGTGCTGGCCCTGGCGGACTATTATCGCACCGTGGAGCTGGGCCTGGCTGTCTGCTTGCGAAATCGGGCGCTGGCCGCCTCCGAGCCGGTTAGCGAAGTACGGTCGGCTCCGAAGACCGTGAGCGCGATCGTATTCGGCTCGGATCAGGGGCTCGTCGGCCAGTTTAACGACGTGCTAGCGGATTTTGTCGCTAAATCGCTTGCGGACCTGCCGGGTGCAAAGCGCGTTTGGGCCGTCGGCGAACGCGTTTACGCGCGGCTGGCAGATGCCGAACTCCCGCCGGTGGGACTCTTCGCCGTTCCGAATTCCATTAACGCCATCACGCCGCTTGTCGGACAGATTCTCGTGGAAAGTGAAACGCATCACAGCAAGGGCGAGAAACGTTCAACTTTACCTGTTCCACAACCGGCCCACGTCCGGGGCCGCTTATGAACCTGTCAGCCAGCACCTTTTGCCTGTTGACGAAAAATGGCGACTCAGGCTGGCACACCTGCCCTGGCCGACGAAGAATTCGCCCGAGGTGGTTGGCTGGCGAGAGCAGACGTTGGCGGCACTTGTCCGGGAGTATCTTTTTGTTTCGCTCTTCAAAGCTTCCGCCGAATCCTTGGCCAGCGAAAACGCGAGCCGGCTGGCCGCCATGCAACGAGCCGAACAAAACATCGACGAGGTGCTGAGCACCCTCAATCAGACGTTTCGCCGTCTACGTCAGACGTCCATTGATGAGGAGTTGTTCGACGTCCTCTCCGGATACGAATCCTTGACCAAAGGAAAAACGCACTAGCCGGCCATCTCACGATCTTCCTGACGCGCACGCGCGGCCCGTTTTGGTCCATTCGCCCGTCGCGAATTTTATGGGCGGCTGTCCTCGGCACGCAAATTCTGGCCACATTGATTGCGGTCTTTGGAATTTTCATGGAACCACTCCCCTGGAAATGGGCACTCTTCGTGTGGGGCTATGCTCTGGCTTGGTTCCTCTTGAATGACCGCGTGAAACTGTTCGCGTATTGGATTTTGGATCGCAGCACGACTGGGGTCACACCGGAAGCCAGAACCCGAACGGCGATCCTCGCTTGCATGAATCGTGCACAGCCGGCGTGATCGCGATGATGTGAATCGATGTCGGGTTTTCAGATGCAGCGCCTTGGGATGGTGATGGAACCCGAGCCTGGTAATCCATTGTCATCGTCCACGAGGCGGACCACTTGACCAGTGGCCTGGGTGACCTCGTTGTCGCGCCCACGCTTCTCACTGCGGTGGCAGTTGCGGCAGGATGGAGGGTAACTTGGTTGGGCGTCTTTTTGGACCCGGCGGCCAACGATCGGACGGAGTTTTCAGAATCGGTCTTTGGCGATCACCGTCTATCGCACGGTCGTGTTCACCCTCTTCGTCGTGCTATTCTCCCTTTTTGGAACACATTCTCGGCGTGATGATTCACGGAAAGACGGCGGCGGACGGCATGCCGAGATCGCAAACAGAGGAATCTACGAAGTGCTGGCCTGGTGCGTGCTGATCCCCGCCGCGTTTCTGCCCTTTTTCGCCATGAAGGAAGTCGAGCGCGTGTTCGGAGTCGAAAAAGTGCGGGGAATGTTTTGGCGAGGGCAGGGAGATAGGCCATGAGTTCTCTGGAAATCGGCGCGATCGTCTTCGCCTGCACCTTCGGCGGCGCGCTTGTCGGCCTGCTGTTGCGCGTCGTGATCCCCGATCCCCATCTGACCGGCGACTCCAAAGATGTCATCAAAATGGGAACGGGCCTGCTGGCGACGCTGGCCGCTCTTGTCTTGGGGCTGTTGATCGCGTCGGCGAAAGGCTCGTTCGACTCGCAGCGCACGGGCCTGCAGCAGATGGCGGCCAACTTCGTCGTGATCGATCGCGCGCTCGCCAAGTATGGGCCCCAGACCAGGCCCGCCCGCGAGTCGCTGCACCGGTTGGTCGAAAAGTTGTTGGAGGTTCAATCCGCGGGAACCAACTCCGCCTCGGCAATCGGAGCCGCCAGTCTCACCGTGGAAGGCGGCAAGTTCTACGACCAAATCCGCGAGTTGGTCCCCGGCACCGAGAACCAGAAATGGCTCCAGTCGCAGGCACTGCAGCTCGCCGCTGATTTCACCCGCACGCGCTGGCTCTTGAACGAACAGCAAGGGAGTGCCATCCCGACGCCCTTTCTCGTAATCGTGGTCTTCTGGCTGACGGCCCTGTTCCTCAGCTTCGGACTCTTCTCGCCGCCGAATCCGGTGGTGATCGTTACGCTGCTGATCTGTGCCCTGTCGGTCGCCGGGGCCCTGTTCCTGATTGTCGATCTCGACCAGCCGTCGGCGGGACTCATCCGGATCTCGATCGCACCGATCCAGAACGCGCTTTCCCAGTTGGGCAAGTGAACGACTTCCCTCTCGTATCTTCAAGCCGCCGCCCGCAGGTTCCCTCGGTCCTGCTCGTCAGCGACCGCGTGCGTCGCAAGGATTCGTAAAGACCGAGGACGTGCCCGATCACGCTCGGCGAGGGACACCGGCGTCGACCAAGCTCAGCGACTGCCGTGATGTCTCAGCCGACGTCCCCATTGAGCCGTACCGGCGACCGTGTGGCGTGGCTCTCTTTGGCCGCATGCACGAGTCGCAGACAGCGGCAGACGTCGGAAATATCCGCGACGGGAATCAGGCCGCCCGCGAGCCGGCGGCAGAAGTGGTCGATCATCACTTCGACGGCAGGGCGGTCGGCCGTCAGCAATTCCGTCTTCCCTTCACCCCCGGCAGGCGTCCAGCGGATATGTTCCGGGCCTTCGATCACGGCCTCGCCGCGCTCGCAGGTGATGACGAAACAGACGCCGGAGGCCGTTTCCGCCTCTTTGTCGCACGTCGTGGGCGGATTGTGCAATTCGAGCCGCACGGTCGGCCGGCGATCGGGGTCGCGGGAACCGGCGAATTCGATGGCGATCGACCGCGGGCCGTCGGGATGGGCCTCTGCGTGCAAGGGGGCCGCCTCGAGCTGCACGGCCGACGACCTCACCACGTAACGGCACCAGTCGAGAATGCCCACCAGAAAATCGGTTCCCGCCGCCTGGCCGGGGATCGTATCGGCCGCGTCGGCCGCCGGTGGCACGGCACGGATCGAAATGTGCCGCGCCGGTCCCAAATGCGTAGCGATCAGCTCCCGCAGCCGGCACGTCGCCGGCGTAAAGCGGCGACTGAACTCGGGCATCACCAACAGGCCTTCCGTCTCGACCAGGTTTCGCAGCTCGGTCAGCTCGTCCCAGTCTTCGCCGAGGCTGCCGGCAATATACGCGGGCTTTTTCGTCCTCCGCACGAAATGCAGCAGCGAATTGCCGTGCCACGACGTGTCGAGCACCAGAATCCCCCGCAAATCGGGCTGCGAAAGCAGGGTCAGCACGCCCTGATAGGGGACTGCCCCAAAATCCAAAGCCACCTGTTCGCTGCGGCTGGCGATGACGTCATAAACGGCCCGAACCCGCACCCGATGCTGCAGTTTTTCCAGCACCGGACGATAGCGACTTTCCCAAACGGGACCGAGACCGACAAGACCCAGATTGATCATTCGAGATGATGTTCGATGTCCGCAAAACGGCTGACGTCCTAAACCGTGACGGAGTACCAATCATAGGCATACGTTTATGGAAATCGCAACGCGGATCACGAGCGAAGCGGCGCGAACGTCCTGGGAAGAGCGCCGCTGAGGCGGCACAATAGTCGACAGAATGCTCCCACGCCTCGAGCGACGCCCTGATTGAGATTATCTCGCTCCGGCAGCGGGGAAGTCGGATCCACGGAAAGCGAAGCGGATGTTGCCCAAGCCGATTGGATGGATGCGGGGCCACCGCCGGCTGACGGCTTGCCTCGTCGTTGCGCTGGGACTCGTCGCGCTGAACGTCGTCGCCTTCATTCAGGCCTGGTCGATGACCCATTTCAGCGAGGGGGGCGAACGCACGCCCAATCCGGAATCGCTGTCGGTGCTCGGGAAGCTTCGCGTCGCCATCGTCGGGGTCAATCTACCGAAGCCGGTCAATCGAAAAGACCCGGCTGCCTACGGTCTGCCATTTGAAACGCACCGCTTGGGCGGCGCCGACGGACAGGAACTCGAGGCGTGGCATATCCCTTGCGCACGGGCCAAAGGGCTCGTGCTGCTCGTGCACGGTTATGGCGGCTGCAAGGCTTCGCTGCTGCCTGAGGCCAAGAAATCGCATGAAATGGGGTACGCCGCGTTCTTGCTCGATTTCCACGGCAGCGGCGGATCGCGCGGGAGCCGGACTTCAATCGGACTCTACGAGGCCGACGACGTCGCCGAGGCAGTCGGTTACGTGCACACGAAACTCCCGCATCGCGATCTCATTCTCTACGGCCAGTCGATGGGAAGTGCGGCCATTTTGAGGGCAATCGCCGTCAACGGTGTACGCCCGACGGCCATCATTGTCGAATGTCCGTTCGATCGGCTCCTGTCGACGGCGGCCAACCGTTTCGCGGCAATGCGGTTGCCCGCATTTCCCGCCGCTCATTTGTTGATCTTTTGGGGCGGCGTGCAGCTGGGGTTCAATGGATTCCGCCACAATCCCGTGGAATACGCACGCGACGTGACCTGTCCGGTGCTGCTCATGCAGGGCGCGCGGGATGCGCGAGTCACAAAGCCACAGGCCGAGTCGATTTTTCAGAACTTTCGCGGCCCGAAAGAATTCGTCGTGTTTCCCGACGCGGGGCACGAGTCGTACCTTGGCGCGGATCCGGCTCTCTGGACAGAATCGGTCTCCAAGTTCCTCGCACGTCATCAATCGGAGAACTCTCGTGAGCGCTAACAACCATCAATACCGACTCGCCGCGCGTCCGGTCGGCATGACCAAGGACAGCGATTGGAAATATACCGAGGAACCAGTCGGCGAACCGGCAGACGGGCTGTTGCTGATCAAGGTCCTCTACATCTCGCTCGATCCGGCCATGCGCGGTTGGATCAACGAAGCCAAGTCGTACATCCAACCGGTTGGCATCGGCGAAGTGATGCGGGCCGGAGCGGCCGGGCGGGTCGTCGCGTCGAAGAACGAGAAATTCGCGGTGGGCGATTATGTGGCGGGCGCCTTTGGCGTGCAGGAGTACGCGATCTCGGACGGCTCAGGCGTCACCAAAGTCGACACGCGGATCGCACCGCTGCCCGTGTATCTCGGCACACTGGGCATGCCCGGCATGACGGCCTATTTCGGACTGCTGGAAATCGGCAAGCCGAAGCCGGGAGAAACGCTCGTCGTCTCCGCGGCGGCGGGAGCCGTCGGCAGCGTCGTCGGGCAGATCGGCAAAATCAAGGGGTGCCGCGTCGTCGGAATCGCCGGCGGGCCCGAGAAGTGCCAGTACGTCGTCAAGGAACTCGGTTTCGACGCGGCCGTCGACTACAAGCAGGAGGACGTGTATTCCGCGTTGCGGAAGCACTGTCCGTCCGGAGTCGACATTTATTTCGACAACGTGGGCGGCGACATCCTCGATATTGTCCTGGCCCAACTCAATCGCGGCGCGCGAATCCCGCTTTGCGGGGCCATCTCGCAGTACAACCACCCCGAAAAGATTCAAGGGCCGAAGAACTACTTGTCGCTCTTGGTCAATCGGGCCACGCTGCAGGGCTTCATCGTGTTTGATTTCGCCCAACACTACGGAGAGGCGGCCGCTCAAATGGCAGGCTGGCTCCTGGGTGGCAAGCTCAAGTCGCGCGAAGATATCGTCGATGGCCTGCAGACGTTCCCCGAGACTTTCTTGAAGCTCTTCCGCGGGGAGAACTTTGGCAAGCTGCTCATCAAAGTGGCGGATGAGTGAAGGAGAGGAAAGCGAGCGGAGGGCGGCACCCGTTAGCTCACTCCTCGTTGTCCTCTTCTTCGCGTTCATAAGTAATCGGGCGCGGTGGGAAGAGGAGGGAGAAGCTGACTTTGAGCGCGGCGCGGGCCGTGCTCCTGCCGCCTTTGACGTAGAGTGAAAGCGGTGTCTGGTAGATGTCGAGCTTGCCGTGCTTGGTCGAGTCAGATGTTTGTCCTAACTCGATGTCGTGGGCGCCAAGGCGGAAGCCGACGTCCAGCGACTTGAAGAGCATGTTGAAATACAGGTCGTATTCGCGGTTGATCTCGTAATCGATGCCGAGCATCAGGCCGTGATACGATTTGTCGCCGAACATCGAGGCGGCAAAGGCCACCGGCTGGTCGCCGCGATAGACATAGATGAATGACGTGTTGTCCGGCAGGCGGCGGGCCAATTCCCGGAAATACTCGGCCGGCAGACGCTCGAACTGCACCTTCGAGCGGAGTCGCACGTTTTCGTACAAGCGGTGCACTTCGTCGGTATACAGGTCGGCCGCTCCCTCCCGGCCGGTGAGCGTGACGACGCGAAAGCCCCCCTTGGCGAACTTTTTCAGCGAGGCTTTGAGCATCCGCCGCCTCTTCGATTTCACCTGCGACAGATAGTCCTCAAAGTCGCGATAGCGCGTCGTTGCGCAATTCATCGGGTAGCTGTCGGCCCGGCGATAGCCGAACGATTCGAGCGATTCCAGATCGCGGCAGGCTTCGGCCTTGAAGTCCTTGAAGAGGATGAGCCGGGCCCCCTCGGCCTTCGCGAATTCGCAAGCCAGCCGGTCGAGGATCGCCAGCACGCTCGCGCGGTCGGCGTTCGGGGCGAAGCGGAGCTGGCTGTCGCCGCTCGAGATCGGCAACCCGCAGATCACCATCGTGTGCTTCATCAGCCAGGGCCAGACGCGGCCGATCGCGAGACACAAGGTCTTGGCCGAACCCTGCGCCAGTGACGCGCCGTCTATCGTATAGGCGGAGAGGCAGGCCGTGGCAATCGTCCGGCCGTGGCGGTCGCGAACGACGACGTACTTGAGCCGGCAGTCGGATCGCATCGAATTTTCGACCGCTTCGATGAAGCCTAGCTCCATGAACGGATCGTTGCCCGGCGTCAGGATGCTGTTCCATTCGGCCGCGTCGATGTCGCGGACCGAATCGTACACGGAGAACTGAACGGCAATCGACGGCTCGTCGATCGCGCCGGCGAAATGCGCGGCCACGCTCGGCAGGCTGTCGGATAACGGGGCAATCGGTTCCGGCGGACGGACTGTCACGATCATCGTGTCATTCTCCTGCCTGACAGGCCAGTGCCAGCGAACCCGGGCGCTCAGCCATTTGCTGCCGTTCGCGCCGCTTGAAGAGGTTGCGTGCGAAGTGCGCCGCGGACTTCTTGGGATCGAATGTCAACATGCCGCTCATGCGGAACAGGGCCAAAGTGCTGAGCACCGTCGTGCGCGGCCGCGAGCAGACGTAGCGGCTTTCGTACCGCGGCCGGAAGCGGCTCTTGAAGTGGTACAGTCCGGCAAAGTCGAACAGGAAGTTGAGCCGCTTCTTGCCGAAGCACAGCGACCGGCGAGTGAGCGCACAGTCCCCCGGCAGGGGCGCATCGCAGCCAATGCCAGGCAGCAGGCACAGCGACACCGATTCGACCCCTTCGGCCTTCATGCGGATCATGACTTCGTGAAACAGGTGCGGCACCACTCCGCGAATCGCATCGGGCCGGTGGCGGTACATCTCGAGTGACCACGAGCGTCCGCCGTTCATCGGCAGGGCGATCAAAAAGCCTTCGATCCGCGCTGGCGAGTCTTGCGAGTAGGCGACAAACAGACGCCGCCTGCCCCAGCCGGCGACTTCGAGCTGGCCCTCGAGCAGTTGGATTTCGCCGCTATGCGCCTTGGTGGCGAGCAACGAATTGGACACCTCCCGCAGTTGGCGGAGCAGGGCACTCCAAGATTCGCCGTCCATTTCGTCGCGGCGGTGTTCGACGATCGTGATGCCCGCACGACGGCAGTAATTCGTCTGGCGGCGGACCCATTCGTACGGCTTGCCGGACCATGTGCAGTCCTGGAGATCGACGAAGGGCTCCTCGCCCCATTTGGTGACCTGGTAGCCCTCTTCGCGGTAGAGCTCGACGTCTTGTTCGGTGACGTTATAGAACGAAGTGAGCAGTCCGAACGAATCGGAGAGCCTGGTGTATTCCCGCAACAAGCGCGGTTTCTCTTCGTCGCAAGCCAGCAACCCGCCGATCACTTTGACATATTTGCCCAACCGCCGATACGAGATCAGCCCGTCCAAGCCACGCGTCCGAAAGCGTTTCCAGCCGTCCTCGGTCGCGAAATACGAGTCGTAGGCCCGGCCATATTCATAGGCCTGCTCTTCAATGTGCGACCAGCGATTCGAGAGCTTGGGAGAGTGAATTCGCGGCGAAAGAAGTTGCTGCATGGAAGCCCGGAAAGAGAGGTAAGACAAGTAGTCGGTTGCTTCCTGCGTGAAATGACTCGGGCGTCGTGCTCTCCATTCAGCGTAAAGGCCTAGAGGGTGCGCGGGCAACATGGATAAATTGCGTAGCTCACGGTGTCTGGATTCAACGGCCGGCTGGCGCGATTGATCCATTGGTCGGCGTTCCGGCAACGCGCGGCGCAGACCAAACTCCCGCACACCGTCACGAGCATGACAAAAAAGCCATCGCAAGCCGGAGCGGGCGACTTGCGGTGGCTTTGCAGACGACCGGCAACAAACTCTTACAAGCAGCGCAGGAACGCGACGAGATCGGTTTTTTCCTCGCTCGTCAGCTTGACGCCGAGCACAAGATTGAAGAACTCGACCGTATCGTCGAGAGTCAACAACCTTCCGTCGTGCAGGTACGGCGGCGAATCTTTGATGCCCCGCAGTGGAAAGGTCTTGATCGGCCCGTCGGCGGAGGCGTATTCGCCGTTGATTTCGCGGGGCTTGTAGAACCGCTCGACCTTGAGATTGTGCATCAGGTTATCGGTGTAATACGGGGCCGTGTGGCAAATCGCGCACTTGCCCTTGCCGAAGAACACGTCCTGGCCGTGCAGTTCCTCCTTCGTGGCCTTCGCCGGGTCGAGTTTGCCGAACAGATCGAGTTTCGGTGCGGGAGGAAAATCGAGGATTCTCTTCGAACTCGGCCATCGCGTGGACCTGCATGCCACGGTCGAGAATGTTGACGCCTTTCTTGGTGGCGATCACCGGGTCGCCGTCGAAGTAGGCGGCCCGCTGCTCGAACTCGGTGAAGTCCTCGACCGTCTTGAGCGCCCGCTGCGAGCCGAAGAGTCGCTCGATGCACACGCCGCGCAGAGTGGGCGTTTCGATGCGATGCCGGAACTGCTGCGGCCGGATGTCGCCGACGAGATGTGTCGCCGCGTTCGTGTGACCGTTCGCGTGGCAGTCGAAGCACACGACTCCGCGGCTGGGCTTTGCCGAACGACGATCGTCGGTCAGGTTGAATTGCTGCTGGGCAAACGGCGTCACCAGGAGCCGCAATCCGTCGAGTTGTTTCGGGTTCAACAGGCCGTTGAACAGCTCGTAGTAATTTTCGATCGTGACCAGTTTTCCGTGCGAGACGTCGCCCAGATCGGGCCGCGTCGTGAGGTAAATGGCCGGCGGGAACTCGGGGAGAAAGTGCTCGGGCAGATCGTACGAAAGGTCGAATCGATTCAGATCGCGGCTCTCTTGCTTCAGTACTTCCTTGATATGAAATTCCGGAAAGACCATGCCCCCTTCGGAATGGTGCGGATGGGGGAGCGGATAGAAGCCGGCGGGAAACACGTCCTTCTCGCGAATTTCGTCCGGCGACAGGCCGGCGAGCTGGTCCCAGCTTGTGCCAGCCGGCAGCTTGGCGCGCACGCCTTCCTGCAGCGGCTTGGTGCGGTCCATCTTCGCCGTGGCCGACGGGTGGTCCGACAGGTCGTACCGCTCGGCCAGCAGGTCGAGCTGCCGCTTCATGACGGCCGGCTTGTCGGCCTCCATCTTGGCCTTCACCTGGTCGAACGTCTCGGTCATCACCACGGGGGCAAAGCTGTTGGGCGGAGCGTCGGCCGCGGACACGGCGCGGTACGAAAATCCCCAGAGTCCGGTCGCCGCGGCGACGGCGGCGGCGGCCGAGAGACCTCCCAGGACCACAAAGCGCTTCGACATCGTTGCATCCTCCTCGCATTGGTTGGCCGTCGCTCGGGCGAGCGGCGGCACTTTCACGCGGGCGGCGGGAACGCCGTCGTTCCCGCGAATTCGCCCGAGTTTGCAGGCTATCGAGCGCTCGTCTATAAGTGAAATGACTTATTTCTATGAGCGCGATAGGCACGGACTATGGAGCTGCACCAGCTTCGATACTTTGTGGCGGTGGCCCAACTCGAGAATTTCACGCGGGCCGCCGAAAAGTGTTTCGTCGCGCAGCCTTCGCTCAGTCAGCAGATCATCAAGCTCGAGCGTGAACTGGGTGGCCCGGTCTTTGATCGCACGGGACGCAAAGCGCGGCTCACCGACCGCGGCCGAACGCTCTACGACCGGGCGGTCGAAATTCTCACCGCCGTCGACCAGGCCAAGCGGGCCCTGACTGAGGAGGACGGCGTCGGGCACGTCTCGGTTGGAGCCATTCCGACGATCGCGCCCTATTTTCTCCCGCCGGTGCTCAAGCAGTTCGTCCGGCAATTTCCCAAGGCGGACGTGAAGGTGTTTGAAAACCTGACGGAGTACACAATCCAAAGCTGCCTCGATGGAGAAGTCGACGTCGGCGTCCTGGCGCTGCCCGTGCTCGACGAGCGCTTGTGCGTCGAGCCGCTCTTCACGGAAGAACTGCTGCTCGCGATGGCGCCCGGGCATCCGCTGGCCAAGAAGCGGCGGATCGTGATGGAGGATATTTCGCACGAGAAATTCGTGCTGCTGAGTGAAACGCACTGCCTGGGCGAGCAGGTGATGCGTTTCTGCAATCAACAGTCGTGCCAGCCGGTCGTGAGCTGCCACAGCGCGCAACTGCTGACCGTCCAGGAGTTGGTCTCGCTCGGCCACGGCGTTTCGTTGATTCCCCGCATGGCCGTCGATGCCGACAAATCAAAGCGCCGCAAGTACCGATCGCTTGCCGAGGGCAAACCGACGCGGACGATCGCTCTCATCTGGCGGAAAGAGCGCACGCAGAGCCCGCTCGTGAAACGCTTCATCGAGGCGGCGCGAAAATCGGTGGCACACTCGAACGGCAAGGCAAAGATCCCGGCGTGAGCGACTGCCTGGGCTACGACGCCAACGCTTTTCTTCGAGAAGAAGCGAAAGCGACGAAATCTGGGTGCCACGCCCACGGCTCTGCGTGGGCGTGGCACCCAAAACAGGGTTAACGGCGTTAAGTGGCACCAAAAAAGCGATGCATCGTCCGCTACGACGTGCGCGGCTCCAAGAGCGAGTGACCCGTCATTTCCGGCGGCTGCGGGAGGCCGAGGAGGTGCAACATTGTTGGGGCGACGTCGGCCAGGATGCCGGAATGCATTTGCCACTTCGCGTGATCTTCGCCGACGTAGAAGATCTCGACCGGAAACGTCGTGTGCGACGTGAATGGTTCGCCATTTTCGTCGCGGAGCTTTTCGGCGTTGCCGTGGTCGGCCGTGACGAGGGCCACGCCGCCGATTTTCTTTAGCGTCTCGAGCACGCGGCCGACTCCCGCGTCGACCACCTCGACCGCTCGAGTGGCCGCTGGAATGCTCCCCGTGTGACCGACCATGTCGGGATTGGCGTAGTTGCAAATGACCGCGTCATATTGATTCGTCTCCAGCCGCCGCACGAGTTCGTCGGTCACGCCCTGCGCTCATTTCGGGGGCCAGGTCGTACGTTGCCACTTTTGGTGACTGAACGAGGGCGCGGTCCTCGCCGGGGACTGGTTCCTCGACGCCGCCGTTGAAGAAAAACGTGACGTGCGCGTATTTCTCGGTCTCCGCGATGCGGAGCTGCTTGAGTCCGTGCGCGGCCAGAACATCGCCCAGAATGTTCGTCAGCGGTTCGGGTGGAAAGGCGACCGGCAAATGGAAAGTGTCCTTGTATTCGGTCATGCACACATAGTCGACCTTCGGCCGTTTCTTGCGCTCGAAGCCCGCGAAATCCTCCTCCATGAAGGCCTGCGTCAGCTCGCGGGCCCGGTCGGCGCGGAAGTTGAAAAACAGAATCCCATCGCCGTCGCGAACGAGCGGCCCGCTCGCATCGGCCCCCGCGCGGCGGATCAACGTCGGCGGAATGAATTCGTCGGTCTTCTCCGCGGCGTACCACTGTTTCATCGCATCGACCGCGTCGGCGCGAACGGTCCCGTCCCCCAAGACGAGCGCGTTGTACGCCTGTGCCACGCGGTCCCACCGCTTGTCGCGATCCATCGCATAATAGCGGCCGACGATTGTGGCGATCGTGCCGACGCCGATCGCTTTCGCGTGCTGCTCGATTTGCGCGATGCTCTGCACGCCCGAAGTGGGCGACGTGTCGCGGCCGTCGGTGAAGCAATGCATGTAGACTTGGCTGATCCCGCTGCGTTTCGCCAATTCAAGGCAGGCGAAGAGATGGTCGACGTGGCTGTGGACGCCGCCGTCGGAGCACAGTCCCATCAAGTGCAGACGACCGCCGCGCAATTTCAGGCCGGCCAGCAGCGTCTTGAAGGCGGGAATCTCGAAAAACTTCCCTTCGCGAACCGACTTGCTGATCCGCGTGAGGCTTTGATAGACGATCCGTCCGGCCCCGAGGTTGAGATGGCCGACTTCGGAATTTCCCATCTGCCCGTGCGGCAGGCCGACGGCTTCGCCCCCCGGATCGAGCGTGGTATGCGGAAAGGCGGCGCGGAGCGCATCATTCACGGGAGTCTTGGCCATCAGCGTTGTATCGGCCTCTTTCTCCATCCCGGCGCGGCCCGCCGGGTTGAGACCCCAGCCGTCGCGGATGATGAGGACGACCGGTCGATGCAACAATTTGGGTTTCGCCTGTGATGCCACCAACACTTCCTTCCTGATCAAACCGGAAAACGAATTGGCCGGACTTAGAATAGGTCAAATCGCAAGAGACTGTCCAATCCGTGCGCCGTGGACGCCGGTTCCCTGATTGCGGCGGGATCAGGCTGGCAAAAGTCGAGTCATCTACGAATCTTCCTCTGAAAAAAGCTTTTGACGACGCAGATCCGCAGGCGTAAACTGGAAAGCGCCCAGTGATGACACTTCCGTGAGCGTCCGCTCTGCGGTGCAATGGCCGGTCTGGCCCACGTGCAAGATTTCGCGGTGGCCGGACACATTTGCCTGTGCGACCGGCTTTTCGCCGCTGATTGTTCTCTTTCGGGCCGAATGGAACACGGATTGCCAAACAGTATTGCCATCCGCTGAAGAGAAGGAGGTCACCGTGATGGGGCGTTTGCATTTCGACCCGGCTTCGTGCTCACAACTGGAACACTACACCTCGCTCGAGTACATCCTGCTCGGCGACTTGCGAGACGTGCTCGAAGAACCGGCGAACCGCCACACGCGTGGCTGGATGATCGCCATTCTCGACGCTCTGCTCGACGCGCTTCCGCGCCAGCTGGCCCTCAAAGAGGAGAGCGGCTATCTCAACGAAGTGCTCGAGGAGTATCCGAGCTGGTTCCGCCAGGTCGAAGATCTGCAGAACGAGGAACGCCTGCTGTTCCTCTCGTTGCAAGCCCTTCGCGACCGGCTCGAAACGTCCGAAAGCTACTCGTACGCGGCCGACCGCGTGAAATCGGCCGTGCGCCAGTGGATGACGCGGCTCACCGCCCACCACCGCCACGAAACACGCATCCTGCAAACCGCAATGAACCTGGAAGTCGGCGCGGGAGACTGAGTGGAAGGATGAAGGCGGAAGGATGAAGGATGAGTAAGACAGGCGGCCAAAGGCCGCGATTCTGGCTCCTCCTTCATCCTTCATCCTTCATCCTTCATCCTTCATCCTTCATCCTTCATCCTTCGTCTTGTACCACTCGTAAGTTTCTCGCAGGCCTGTTTCGAGGTCGACCTTGGCTCGCCAACCCAGCGCATCGAGACGCGTGACGTCGAGCCGTTTTTGCGGGGCTCCGTCCGGGCGTGATGTGTCGTAGACGAACGTGCCGCGGTAGCCGACTGTCTTTCCGATCAAATCGGCCAGTTCCCGGATCGTGACGTCGCTGCCCGTGCCGACATTGATGTGGTCTTCCCCCGAATAGTGGCACATCAGGTGGACCACGCCGTCGGCACAGTCGTCGGCGTGCAGGAATTCGCGCCGCGGTCGCCCGGTGCCCCACACGGTGACTGTGGGTTCCTCGCGCTGGGACGCTTCGTGTGTTTTGCGCAACAAGGCGGGGATCACGTGGCTCGCGTTGAGGTCGAACTTGTCTCCGGGGCCGTAAAGGTTGGTCGGCATTGCGGAGATAAAGTCGACGCCATATTGGCGGCGGTAAGCCTGGCAAAGTTTGAGGGCGGAGATCTTCGCCAGGGCGTACCACTGGTTCGTCGGTTCGAGAGGCCCGGTGAGAAGTGCATCTTCGCGCATGGGCTGGGGTGCTTCGCGCGGATAGATGCACGACGAGCCCAGAGCCAAGAGCTTTTTGACGCCGTTGCGGCGCGCCGCGTCGATCACATTGGCTTCGATCAACAGATTGTCGTACAGGAATTCGGCCGGCCGCGTGTCGTTGGCAAAAATGCCGCCCACCGTGGCGGCGGCGAGAAACACCACGTCCGGCCGGTTTGCCGCCAACCACTCTTCGGTTTCTCGCTGCCGTCTCAAGTCGACCGTCTGGCGGTCGACGGTGACGATCTCGCACTCTTCCCGCGCAAGCCGCCGCACGAGGGCCTGCCCCACCATGCCGCGGTGACCGGCGACCCACACGCGGAGGCCGGCCAAACGAAACGGCTCCTTCAGCCGCCCGGGAACAGGATCCGCGGGCCGTGTTGCGTCAGCCGTCATCGCGAGGCCCCTGCGCCGCCGCGCCCGGTTGGGCGAGCTGCTTGCGGTCCGAGTCGACCATGCTCTTTACGAGCTGATCGAAAGTGATCGTATGCCGCCAGCCGAGCTTTTCGTGGGCTTTGGTCGGATTGCCCAGAAGGTAGGCGACCTCTGTGGGACGAAAATAGCGTTCGTCGACGGCGACGCGCAGCGCGCCGGTCGCCGCGTCGTAGCCCTTTTCGTCCAGGCCGCTCCCCTTCCAGCGAATCGTCACACCGACATGGTGAAAGGCTCGCTCGACGAATTCCCGCACCGAGTGCGATTCGCCGGTCGCCAGCACGTAATCGTCCGGCGTGTCTTGTTGCAGGATCTGCCACATGCCGACGACGTAATCCCGCGCGTCGCCCCAGTCGCGAAGCGCGTCCAAGTTACCCAGGTAAATCACGTCCTGCTGTTTGGCGTCGATGGCGGCCACGGCCCGGGTGATCTTCCGCGTGACGAAGGTTTCGCCGCGCGTCGAGCCTTCGTGATTGAAGAGGATGCCGTTCGACGCGTGAATGCAGTAGGCCTCGCGGTAGTTCACCGTGATCCAATACGCGTAGAGTTTGGCGGCCGCGTACGGGCTGCGCGGACGAAAGGGCGTCGTCTCGCTCTGCGGCGGCGGCGCATCGCCATACAGTTCCGACGTCGACGCCTGATAAAAGCGGACGCGGTCCTTCATATTGAGAATGCGAATCGCCTCCAAAAGCCGCAGGGCGCCGATCCCGTCGGCGTTGGCCGTGTATTCGGGCGTCTCGAAGCTCACATGCACGTGGCTCTGCGCGGCCAGGTTGTAGATTTCGTGCGGCTGCGATTCCTGAATGATGCGGATCAAATTGGTCGCGTCGGTGACGTCCCCATAATGTAGAAAGAGCCGCGCGTGGCTTTCGTGCGGGTCGACATACAAGTGATCGAGCCGCGGCGTGTTGAACGACGACGACCGCCGTTTGATTCCGTGGACGATGTAACCCTTCTTGAGCAACAGTTCCGCCAGGAGGGCGCCGTCCTGGCCCGTCACTCCGGTAATCAATGCGACCCGCGGCGCCATCTGCACAATTCTCCCATCAGGAAACGATTTGAAGTTCATCCTGTTATAAGGTGCCGTCGCGGGACAAGTCAAAATGGGAGGCCTCGATCCCGCTCGCCCAAAACGCCTGAAATTCGCGGGGAACAAGACAGCTTGACCCCTTTTCGCACCTGTCTTATAGTCCCGCCCCCTCGCAAAGTCGGCGGGATGGAGCCTGCGGACCAACCATCGATTCCGGAGTAAAGGTGCGATGAGCGAATCGACCCCAACAGACGCCGTGGATACGGTGCAAAACAACAACGCTTCACGAACCAAGGCCGCCTTCATCGTGGGAGGGACCCTCATCCTGTTCCTGGTGGGCGCCGTGGCGTTTCAGTTCCTGCGGCCCAAAGTCGGCGCCGCCCAGGAAAATGCTCCGGACTCGACGCGAACCGACGGGCGGGCCAGCGGCACGCGTCCGGCCCTCGCGCGTGTGAACGGTGAACTCATCGCGTACGACACCGTTTCCGAAGAGTGCATGGGGCGCTACGGCAAGGACGTTCTGGAAAGCTACATCAACCGGACGATCATCGATCAGGCGTGCCGCCACGCGGGGATCACCATCACGCAGGCCGAAGTGAACGCCGAAATCGTCAAAATTGCCAAGAAGTTCGATATCAATGCCAAGAACTGGCTGGAGATCATTCAGAACGAACGCCACTTGAGCCCGATGCAGTACAAGGAAGACATCATCTGGCCCATGCTGGCCCTCAAGCGGCTGGCCGGCAACGAAGTCCAAGTTACCGAAGAGGAAATGCAGAGCGTCTTCATTCGTGAATACGGCGAACGCGTGAAGGCGCGGATGATCATGTGCGACAAGCTCACGCGGGCGCAAGAGGCCTGGAACCTGGTGCAGAAAGACCCGGCCAGCTTCGGCAAAGTGGCCCGCGAGCGATCGATCGAACCCACCAGCAAATCACTCGACGGACAAATTCAGCCGATTCGCCGCTTCGCCGGCAACGACATTGTCGAGAAGGAAGCCTTCAAACTCGAAGACGGCCAGATCTCGGGCATCATCGAGGCCAGCACGCCCGAACAGCGCCGCTACGTGATTCTCCTGTGCGAAGGCCACACGACACCGATCGTCAAGAACATCAACGAACCAGGAATCAAGGAACAGTGCCACAAGATTCTCGAAGACGAAAAGACGCAGGTTGCCGTCGCCAAGGTCTTCGAGCGGTTGAAGAAACAAGCCCAGGTCGACAACTTCCTCACCAACACGTCGACCCGCGGCATTCAGCCGGCCTCGGCCACGTCGGGCACTCGCGAACGCGTCTCGAACGCCGGCTACCGCACGCGGGGCCAGGCCCCTCGCACCGCGGATACCAGCCCAGGCGAGTGATCGCCCTCGACAGCTAGAAAAAAACGATCCACAGGCTTCGCGAACTGCGGAACCTGTGGATCGCTTGTTTTGAGGGCGGCAAAAAAAGCGTATCGGGCGGGCCGGTCTTTGCCGAACGCCGGCAACTGCTAGAATCGAGCGGTGCGACGCGCCGCTTCGGCCGCGTCCGTCTTTCATGGATGCCTTCCATGCGCAGTGAAACCGAAGTTCCGTTTGAAGACAAGCCGTTCAAGATCAAGGTGGCCGACCGGGTGAACCGTCTGCCGCCGTACATGTTCGGCAAGATCAACAAGCTCAAGTATCAAAAGCGGGTCGCCGGCATCGACGTGATCGACCTGGGCATGGGCAACCCGACCGACGCGCCCGATCCGCTGATCGTCGACAAATTGTCCGAAGCGCTCACCGACACCCGCAACCACCGCTATTCCGTCTCCAACGGCATCGAGAACCTCCGCAAGGAAGTCTCGGCCCGGTATTGGAAGCGATACGGGGTCCGCCTGGCTCCCGATAGCGAGGTGATCGCCTGCCTCGGCTCGAAAGAGGGATTCAGCCACATGTGCCTGGCCCTGATGGGGCCGGGCGACACGGCCATCGTGCCGGCGCCGTCGTTTCCGATCCACGTCTATGCGGTGATGCTCGCCTCGGGCAACGTGATCGCGCTCGACGTCCGCGAGCCTGAGACATTCTTGCGCAACGTGGCCTACACCTGCGAACATCTCTATCCCAAGCCGAAGGTGGTCGTCGTCAACTTTCCGCACAATCCGAGCGCGACGGTCGTCGAACTCGACTTTTTTGTCGAGCTCGTCGCACTGGCGAAGAAGTACGGCTTTCTCGTGATCAGCGACTTCGCCTACGCCGACATCAACTACGACGGCTACCAGGCCCCGAGCTTTCTCTCCGCCCCCGGCGCGATCGACGTCGGCGTCGAATTCACGACGATGAGCAAAGGCTACAGCATGGCCGGCTGGCGGATCGGCTTCTGCAGCGGAAATTCCGAGATGGTCCGCGCCCTGGCCACGATCAAGGGCTACTACGACTACGGTATCTTCCAGCCGATCCAGATCGCGGCCATCGTCGCGATGCGGCACTGCGACGCGGCGGTCGAAAGCATCGCCAGCGAGTATCAGCAGCGTCGCGACGTGTTGTGCGAGGGCCTGGAACGGGCCGGCTGGGAGATCGACGTGCCCAAAGCCGGCATGTTCCTCTGGGCGAAAATTCCCGAGCCCTGGGCGCAGATGGGTTCGATCGATTTCTCGATGATGCTCCTCGACAAAGGGGGCGTCGCCGTCAGCCCCGGCCGCGGCTTCGGCGAAGAGGGCGAAGGCTTTCTCAGACTGGCCATCGTCGAAAACAGCCAGCGACTGCGACAAGCGGCCAAGCAAATCCAACGCTGCCTCAAGACCGAACCGGTGCCGGCGGGGAAATAGATTCGCTGCGCGGCTCCAAGGTCGTGGTAGACCGTCTACTTCAAAATTGTGGATGCCACGGGGTGCCACTGGCGAGGGCTTTGGCTCGCCAGTGCCAATGCCGCTTGATCTCCGAAGGAAGACACTGGCGAGCCAAAGCCCTCGCCAGTGGCACCGAATACCACCCTTTTGCGATAGACGGACTACTACGACTACAAAGACATCCAGCCGTTTCGCTCCAAATACTCTCTCGCCCAGTGATACTCGTCGAGCAAACCATCACACTTTCGCCCGAGCATGCGATATGCCGCGTAGATCGCTTCAATCGTCGCCAGGCCGGCGGCCGGATCGGGGTAGTTGTATGAAGGCGCGGATAGGCGGTCTTGATCGGCGGCAGACTGCGCAGCGGCACGTGTCGAAAGAACTTGTCCATCCGGTCGGCCAACCGCCACGTGCCGTCGAGCACGAGCAGGCCTCGATTGTTGTCGCCCGGCGAAAGCAGTTTGCCGCCGATGCCCAGGCGGACATAATTGTCGAGTGGTTCGGCACCTTGATCCGGAAAGGTCCAGAACACGAAACCGGGCCGGCCGCGCAAGGGCTCGACAGTGCACTTCGACCGTTTTTCCCGCGGATGCACGACGATGATCGTGGGCGGAAAGGCAACGATCGCTGGGCCGCCGAGCGCTGGCATCCGTCCGTTCACCCCTGATGCAGTTTCCGCATCTGTTCTTCCAGGTCGGCGATCTCTTTCTTGAGTCGCACGAGTTCCTGCGGATCATCGGGCTGATCGCGGGCGCCGGCCAGCAGTTGCCTCAGCTTCTGCATTCGCGTCTTGGCCGCTTCGAGTTGCTTTTTGTGCTTCTTATCGAGTGCCATCTCTGCTCCCGCGGCGTAAAATCGGATTGGTCCAGCGTCCAAGGTCCCAAGACGAATCCGCATGTCTTTGATGTTGTGTCATCACTGTTTTGCCTGGGTTGAGCCGCTCGGCGAGCAATGCCCGCAGTGCGACTATCCCCTGGATGCACGCGCGCCCGATCCCACCCCCGACGAACTCAATACGGCGATCGGACGGATTGTGAGCCGAATCGGCGAAATTCGCATCGCCCGCATCGACCTTCCCGGGCAGGGTTCGCTCTACGAAACAACCCGTGGCTTGTTCTTTGTTCCACATCGTCTGGAGCAGGTCAAGCTGGTCCGCGGCGAATCGGCCCCGCGGCCCTTCCGCACGGCACTGGCCGCCTGGTTGACTGCGCCCTTCGAATTGCTGCGGGGCGAATTCAGCCATCACTCCTCGACGCGGATGGAGGTCGCCGTCGACGAGCCACGACCTCTCGGCCCGGAAGACAGCGGCAAACTGGCGAGCTTACTCATGCAAAACCCCGGCGTTTTCTTTTTACCGCGGCGGTCGATCCACAAAGTGCGCTGGACGATGCGCGGCTGGATCATATCGCGGCCCAACAGCCTCACGCTGCGATTCAAGCCGACCGTCGAACGCGGCCGCTTCCACGAACGCATGAACGCCTGGGCGGCCCATATTGAAGAGGCGGTTTGTCCATGAGCGCCTCATCTCCGGGCGGCCGCATCGCCGACAGTGCCGCTCCGGGCGGCACGATCGCCAACAGTGCCGCTCCAGGCGGCACCATCGCCAACAGCGCCGCCGCCTTTTGGGCTGGGCTCGATCAATCGTTGGCCGAAGGGACGTGCCTAGGCGCGACATTCAGCAAGCACCGCCCGGGGCTCGTCGGCTCGCCCGACAAAATCACCTTCCGCCCCACCCTCCTCAAGGGATCGCTGGCCTATCAATGGGCCTTGCGGCAGGCCAACCGCGAAACGCACGAAAACCTGTCACCCGAAGAAACGGGTCGCCGCATCCGGGATCTACTCGAATCGACCTTCGAGCGGATGCACGCCTTCACAACCGAGGCGGACTTCGCGGTTCGCGTCGGCCCGGACGGCACAGTCACCGCGCGACAGAGCCGGCCCACAAAAACCGCCACGCCTCTCGAGCATAACCGCAGCAAAACCTACTTGATTCGGGAAAACGTCCCCTGCCCGTTTCTGGCCGAGATCGGCGTGATGACCCCCGCCGGCAAGGTTCGCGCGTCGAAGTACGCCAAGTTCCGTCAGATCAATCGGTTTCTTGAACTCGTGCACGACGTGATCGAGCACCTGCCGCCGACCGGCGAATTGAAGATCGTCGACTTCGGCTGCGGCAAGAGCTATCTCACGTTTGCCCTGCACCATTTGTTGACACAGATCCTCAAGCGGGATGTCAACATCCTGGGGTTCGACCGCAACAGCGACGTGGTCGGCACGTGTGCCCGCTTGAGCAAGAAGTTGAACTGCCGCGGTCTCGAGTTCCACGTCGGCGAAATCGCCGCACAGACAATCGCCGGCCCGGTCGACCTGGCCGTTTCGCTCCACGCGTGCGACACGGCAACCGACGACGCGCTGGCCCAGGCTGTCGCCTCGCAGGCCACCGTCATTCTCGCCGTCCCCTGCTGCCAGCACGAATTGGCCCGACAAATCCAATCGTCGGCCCTGGCCCCGATCCAGCAGCACGGCATCCTGCAGGAACAATTCGCCAGCCTGGCCACCGATGCGCTCCGCGCGCAGGCCCTGGAAGCGTGCGGCTACAAGACGCAGGTCCTCGAGTTCATCGATCTGGAACATACGGCCAAGAATCTCATGATCCGTGCCGTGCGCCGACCAAAAGATCAATGCCAACCAGGGTCTGTCGAAATCTACGACCAATTCAAGCAAATGCTTGGTCTGGGTTCGATCGCGAGCGACCGCATCATCGGGCAATTGGGCCAATCCGAGTAGGAAAACTCCCGTGCAAAACATGGAAGTCGCCAAGCTATTCGACGAGTACGCCGACATCCTCGAGATCCAGGGGGCCAACCCGTTTCGCGTGCGGGCTTACCGCAATGCGGCCCGCATGATCGGCGACCTGCCCGAATCGGTCGCCGACATCGCCTGCAACACCGAGCGCTCGCTCGAGGAGCTGCCCGGCATCGGCAAGGACCTGGCCGTGAAAATCTGTGCGATCGTCGAAACGGGGGAGTTCCCGCAGCTTGCCGAAGCGCGGTCGTCCGTGCCGGCGTCTGCTTTGGAGATGCTGCGGATTGGCGGCCTGGGTCCGAAAAAAGTGGCCGTGCTGATGAAGGAGCTATCGATCCGCACGCTCGACGATTTGCGTCAGGCGGCCGAGAAAGGAGAAATTGCCAAGCTCAAAGGCTTCGGCAAAAAGACCGAGCAGGCGATCCTCGAAGGAGCGGCCCAGGCCGTCGAGTGCGCCGAAACGGTTCCTGCTGGCCGAAGTGAAGGCCGAGGCCGACCAGATCGTGGCGGAGCTGCTGAAGGTGAAATCGGTCAAACAGGCGACTCTGGCCGGCAGCAGCCGCCGTTTGAAAGAGACGGTCGCCGATCTCGACGTCGTGGCGACGGCGAAGGATTCCACCGAGGCGATGGACGCGTTGGCTGCCCATCCGCTCGTCGTGAAAGTTCTGGCTCGCGGTGAGACCAAGCAGCGCGTGCGGTTGCGCTCGGGGGTCGAGATGGATCTCCGCGTGGTGCCCGACGAGTCGTACGGGGCGGCCATGCAGTATTTCAGCGGATCGAAGGAACACAACATCGTCATTCGCCGCCGCGCGCAGGACCGCGGGCTCAAGCTGAACGAATACGGACTCTTCCGCGGCGAAGAACTCGTCGGCGGGAGGACGGAGGAGGAGGTCTATCGCCTGGTCGATCTCCCCTGGATCCCGCCCGAGCTGCGGGAGAATCGCGGCGAAATCGAGCGGGCCGAGAAAAACAAGCTGCCCAAGCTGATCGAGCTCAAAGACATTCGCGGCGACCTGCACATGCACACGACGGCCACCGACGGCACGGCGACGATCCTGGAAATGATCGAAGCGGCCAAGGAGCGCGGCCGGGAATACATCGCCATCACCGACCACTCGAAGCGCGTCTCGATGGCCAACGGCCTCGACGCGGCCCGGCTGCGGGCGCATTGGAAGGAGATCGACAAAATCCGCAAAAAGGTGACGGGGATCGAAGTTCTCTGCGGAGTCGAGTGCGACATTCTCGAAGATGCGCGGCTCGACCTCGACGACGAAGTCCTTGCCGAGGCCGACTGGGTGCTGGGCGTGTTGCACTACGGACTCAAACAGCCCCGCGAGCAGATCACCAAGCGGCTGATGTCGGCCATCAAGAATCCCAACGTCGACTGCATCGGCCATCCGACGGGCCGGCTCTTGGAAAAACGGCCGGGAGCCAACGTCGCCTTCGACGAAATCCTGAAGGCAGCCGCCGACCACGGCGTGCTGATGGAGATCAACGCCCATCCGCACCGCCTCGATCTCGACGACGTGCACGCCGCCGCCGCCCGCGACCTGGGCATTCCCATCGTGATCAGCACCGACAGCCACAGCCAGACGGGTCTCGACCTGATGCAATTCGGCATCTTTCAGGCCCGCCGCGCCGGCCTCGAGAAAAAAGACGTGGCCAATACGCGTCCACTCAAAGAGTTCAAGAAGCTCCTGCGCCGAAACCAGAAGTGACTGTCGAACGGGATCCGGCGCGACGCTCTTCGATCGGGCGCGGGGTTCCCTTGTCTCGCAGAGCATGCGATACAATCCTGCGAGGCACGTTGGGGGCGCAGCCACATGGAGCATGCAGCCGTTGGATTGAAGTTGACGGGTGTGAGCACCGATGGACGCAAAAATCCTGCTTGTGGAGGACGATGCGGAAATTGCCGACTTCGTTGTACGCGGCCTTCGCGAGGAGGGTTTTTCCATCAACCGCGCGGCTGATGGCGACGAAGGTTGGCAACAACTCAGCCATTCCGAGTGGGACGTTGTGCTTCTCGATTGGTGGCTGCCAGGCACCGACGGCTTGACCTTGTTGCGGCGTTTCCGCAAGAGGAATCAAACGACTCCGGTGTTATTCCTGACCGCTCGGGAATCCGTTTCGGATCGGGTCACCGGACTCGACAGCGGGGCTGACGACTACCTCTGTAAACCCTTCGCATTCGCGGAACTTCTCGCGCGCGTGCGAGTGATGGCTCGTCGGCGGGATCGGCCGAAAACGTCGTTCTCGTGGGGCGACGTCAAAGTCGACCTGGCGACCCGGCATGTCGAGCGAGCCGGGCATCGACTCAATCTGACCTTCCGCGAAGAGCTGTTGCTGGTCTTTATGATACGGTATCCGGGCGAAGTCCTCACACGCGACCGCATTTACGAGGAGGTCTGGGACGATCGCTACGACGCGTTTTCCAACACGCTGGAAGTCCATGTGATGGAATTGCGCAAGAAGCTCGAGGCCCATGGGCCCCGACTGATTCACACGATTCGCAATCGAGGATACTCCTTCGGCGAAGAACTCGGGTGATCGATTGACGCTGACCGCACGACTTTCCGCCTTTGTCCTGGTGCTCTTGAGCATCGTGCTGCTGGGCTTTTCGCTGGCGCTGTATCTCCTCAGCGGCCGTTACCTTCACGGACAGGTCGACGAGCGACTCGACGGCACGCTGAGCGCGCTCGTCGGCGCTGCCGAACAAACTCGTTACGGGCTCGAATGGGAACCCTCGCAACGGCAAGGCGGGATTGACGCGTCGCCTTTCGGCTTGACCGTCCTTTGGTTTGTGGAAGATCGGCAAGGTCAAATCCTCGACCGTTCCCCACAGCCAGAGACCGACGAGCTCATTCAATCGCGGCCAATCGATGCGGGGACTGCCCACGAGGTGGCCGATGCGCTCGAATGGAGATCGGGTCCCTGGCAGCTTCGGCAACGCTGGATTCGCGCCGAGGGCGACGCGACTCCGCGCGCAAACCCGGAAAGAAAGTCAAAACTCATCGAGAGCTGCGGATCACTGTCGGCACATCGTTAAATCCAGTTCATGCGGCTTTGGCTCAATTGGCAATTGCGCTGGCCGGCCTCTCCGCGGGAATCCTGCTGGTCGGCCTGGTCGCCGTTCGCATCGTCTGTCGCAAGGTGCTGGCGCCTGTCCGCCGTATGGCCGTTGCCGCATCGGGGATCAGCGCGGAAGAGTTGGAACGACGGCTTCCGGCCATCGCCACGAATGACGAGCTGGGCCAGTTGAACCGGGCCTTCAACGGTCTGCTCGATCGGTTGCAGGAGTCTTTTGAACGGCAGCGACGATTCACCGTCGAGGCGTCGCATCAACTGCGCACACCGCTCGCCGGCATTCTCGGACAAGTTGAGGTCGCTTTGCGCCGCGAGCGACCGGTCGAGGAGTATCAACGCGTTTTGTCCACGGTTCACAAGCGGGGAAACCAGCTCGGCAAAATCGTGGAATCGCTGCTGTTTCTGTCGCGTGCGAACGCCGAGGCATCGCTTGCCGCCCTCGAAGGCATGTGCCTGAATTCCTGGTTGCCCGAGCAGCTCGAGGCGTGGTCCGATCACAAACGCGCCGCGGATATCGTCTTCAGTTGCAGGAATACGGAAGCGAACTTCGTTCGCGCGCATCCGGCACTGCTTGGCGAGTTGCTGAACGTCCTCTTGGACAATGCGTGCAAATTCAGCGCGCCCGGTGACCCAATCGAAATCGCGCTCGACAGCGACGGCCACCATGCGCTGATTCAAGTCACCGATCGAGGACGCGGAATTGCCGAAGCGGACCTCCGTCATTTGTTCGCACCTTTTTTCCGCTCCGAGGACGCCCGTCGACAGGGGATCGAGGGCACGGGATTGGGACTCTCGATCGCGCGGCGGCTGGCGCGCCTCTTCGGCGGGGATTTGAGCGTCACCAGCCAGCTGAGTTTGGGCAGCTGTTTCTCCCTGCGGCTGCCGCTGGCACCTCCGGAGCCCGCTCACGTTTCGTTAGCGGTCGCGCAGACTTAATCGCCTCGTCCGTCTCGCTTTGGGCCGAACGAAATGCGCCGCGAGGCCTAAGGCTTCGAGTGTCCCGCCTAAGCGTCCCACGGACACGTGTCGCCCAAACACGGCCTTGGTCGAGAACATTTGCGCACGTGTTCGGCGAATGTCTGGCGGTTCATGTCGAAAATAAGATCTTCCTTATTCATGTGAACTTCACGCTTTGGAAACATCTTCCCCCGCTTCTCCGTTGTCTGATGGGCCATCGACTCGTGGGAGTGCGCGGACTCCCGCACCGCCGATTTCGACAAAAACGGGCCATCGTCGTTTCATCGCCAGGTCATCCGCCTTTAAGGACGAACCATGAAGTCCAAGCGCAGAGGATTCACACTCATCGAGCTGCTGGTCGTGATCGCGATCATCGCCGTGTTGATTTCGCTCTTGTTGCCGGCGGTGCAAGCGGTGCGCGAAGCGGCCCGGCGGACGCAGTGCCGCAACAATTTGAAGCAGATCGCCTTGGCGGAGCACAACTACCACGACGTCCATAGCCTCCTCACTCCTCCGTACATGATCGTTGTCCAGGGCACGCCGTCTTGCTGCGGCTGCGGCCTCTATTCGGGATGCGTTTGCAATTGGTGCTGCGGATACCACGGCCCCTCGAATTGCTTCAACTGGCATGTCTGGCTGGAATTCCTGTTGCCCTTTTCGGAAGGCAACACCGTCTATAACCAGATCTGCGAGAACGCGCCGCTTTACTCTCCCTGGTCCGTGTGCGGCAGCGCGGACGGCGGCTACGTGTCCAAATGGACTTATCGAAACTCCGGCGATTGCTCGGTGAACTCGGTGAACCCGAAACAGTGCGCCTATGATCCGTGTGCGGCAAAAAGGCCGTTGGCCCAGGTGGTCGCGACGTACGTCTGCCCGTCGGCGCCGCGAACCCGGAACCCGTTCCGCGAACACAACTATATGTTCGGGAATTGCTGCGGCGCCCTTCCCTGCTGCCATCCCGGCCCTTGTTATCAGGATATTTATCGGTTGTCGGGCGCCGCGGATTATCACGCGGTCGGCGCATTGAAGCACTGCCTGCAGACGTGGATTTGTTGCGTCCTCGAGACGCCGATCACGCGCTGCAAGTGCCACAAGCACGGTTCCTCAAAGGTCCAGCATTGCTCAGCGTTGTTCTGCTTTCGAGGTGAGGGACACTTCGGCAGCCCCGGCGTGAGTTTCGAGCAGATCACCGACGGGACGTCGACCACCATCCTCTGCACGGAAAACGCCGGGAAGCCGGATCTCTGGATCCGAGGCGTCAAACAGACGATGTCGAAGTGCCACGAAAGCCCCTGGTGGCTCTGCTCCTGCGGGATTGGCTACTGGGACGGTAACCCGGGCGGATGCTGGGGCTGCTGGAATAACGCGCTCCACACGATCACGGGAAGCAACTTTGCCGGTACGGGGACATCGGGCGGCCTTGCGCCGACCTGCTACTTCAATTGCACAAACGAGAACGGCGTGAACGCGATTTACAGTTTTCACCCCGGCACCGGCGGAGTGGCGATGTGCGACGGCTCGGCCCGCATGATCAGCGAGGATATGAGCGCCGCCGTGTTTGGCAGGCTGCTCTCCTACCATGGTTATCAGCCGGTGACGGACGGCTTCTAAAGCCAAGTCGACTTCGCGGGGCGGTGAAACACACAAGTCTTCCACCGCCTCGCGGCCAGTCATCAAACGCTGGCGGTGGCAATTTGCTGCACGTGTCTGATTTGCAGCACCGACGGGCGGGCGGCTCCAACCCGCCCGTCTTCCTTCTCCCGAGCGGTCACAGGGATCGGCAGTATGGTTGCAAAGAATTGTTTCAGATCGCGCGGAGGGCGCTGGCAGCTGTTGTTCGTGCTGGCCGCGGCCGTCGGTTGTTCCAGAGCGCAGTCGCCCGAGGCGCGGATCCAAAAGGCGCTCGCCATTGCAGGGATAAAGGGCAGCCCCCAGTACCGCATTGCCGGCAGCGTGACGATCGACGGGACGCCACCGGAGTTCAAGGAGCGGAAGCAAAATCTGGTCGCCGTGCTCTACAATCCGGAAAAACCCGACATGCCGATGGAAACCCGGCCCCACACGCTCGTGAGAGAAAACGGACATTTCGCGTTCACCGAGGACGGTGTCGCGACGGGGCATTATGTCTTGGCCTTTGCCGTTCTCCGCAGGAAGGGACCGGGGACATTCATCGGGCCAGATGCGCTCAACAATCTCTACAACGACCCGGACGTGAACGCCAAAAGCCACCCGGAGCTCGTCCTCGACCATCAGGCCCCCGGGAAAACGGACTACCAATTCAATCTGGACGTCGCGGGACAGCCGCCGGTCACGCCGCCCGGGCCACATGCCGTAATCAACGTAAAACCATAAGGTGTTGGGGCAGGCCGCCGGTCGCCCGAAGCTAAAAATACAGAGGGCGGAGCGAGACGGATTGCAGCCAGACGCGGTTCGGGCGCCGTCCGACACGCGGGGGTGGCTTATCATCCGGCGCTTTACATTTGTGGCCGCGCTGGCGGAAAATGCCGGCATCTGAGAAATCTTTCGCGAGTGCAATCCATTTCGACCGCAAAGACTGAGAGGCTTCCCCATGCGTGTCCGACCCTGGCGTGTCTTCGACTTGATCCTCTTGTCGGCGATTGCCGCGTGTTTCGCGTCTGGCGGTCGAGCCGAAGAGCCGGCGAAAACGCAAAGCGTGACGGCCGGGCCACTCAAGTTGGCGGTACCCGAAACGTGGAAGCAAAAAGAGGCGACGAGCCGTTTTCGGCTGGCCCAGTTCACCCTTCCCAAAGTCGCCGGCGATGCGGAGGATGCCGAGTTCGTGGTCTATTTCTTTGGTGCCGGCGGCGGTGGCGGGCCGGAAGCCAACCTGGATCGCTGGATCAAGCAATTCCAGACGCAGGAGCGCAAGGTGAAGCTCACCTCGGGCAAGTCGCCGCAGGGAGAATACATCCTGGCCGACGTGAGCGGCACCTGGAACAAGCCGATCGGTCCACCGATTGCGCAAAAGACGAAGGAAATGCCGGGGGCCCGCGCGTTGAGCATTATTCTCACCGGCAAGGACCAGAACAACTACTTTTTGCGGCTGACCGGGCCGGAGAAGACCGTTTCCGCCAATGCCGATGCTTTGAGGGCGGCCATCGGGGCCGACGCGAAAGCCGAGAAGGCGTACGCTCTGCCCGAATCGTCGGGCAATTGAGCGGAGGTCGCTGGCGGCGAACGGTCCATGTTTTGCTATGGTCGGCTGCATCGCGCACAATGGCGACTTCTGTCGCCAATTTCTTGAGTGACATCTCGTTCGAATCGCAACAACACAGAAGGGCCTATCATGCACATTCGACCGCACTCTGCACTGAGAGTTGTCCTGTTGTCGGCACTGGCCGGGATCGCACTTCCCCTGGCACGCGCGTCTGAGCCGGCCAAACCGGCGGAAGGCGCGAAGACTTCCGAGTCGGGCAAGACGCACACGGTGACCAAGCTGGGCGTCAAGATCAACGTTCCCGAATCGTGGAAGAGCAAAGACACCAACAGCAACATGCACTTGATGCAGTTCTCGATTCCCAAGGGAGCCGGCGACAAGGACGACACCGAAGTCAGCCTTTGGTACTTCGGCCTCAACGGATCCGGCACGATCAATGAGATCTTCCAGCGGTGGATCGACGAATTCGATGCCAAAGACCGCAAGCTGAAAATCACCACCGGAACGTGCCCGGCAGGCGACTACATCTTGATGGATATCAGCGGCACCTGGGACCGCAAGGTTCCGACTCCGCAAGGCGGATTGAAGATCGTGCACACGACCGGCCGCGAGATCGCCGTCGCCGTGAAGGGTCGGCAGGGCGACTATTTCTACCGCTTGATGGGACCGGAAACGACGGTGGCCGCGAATGTCGACGCGTTTCGCACCGCGATCAGCGCCGACGCGAAGAACGAGAAAGACTACAAGGCGCCCTCGAAAGTAACGGCCCAAAAGCCGGTCGTCGAACAGCCGGCCGTTGCCAAGCCGAAACCGGCGGCAACCAAGCCCGCCGCCGACAAGGCCGAGCCCAAGAAATAGTCGGCGCACCGACCCGCAAACGTTGAGCGTACGGCAACATGGTCGGCAGCCGACCAACGACGAGCAAACCTGGTCGTCTCTGAACCAAGTGCGGCCGATCAACTCCACGCCAAGTTCCTGCGAACCTGGCGTGGACTTTTTTTTATTCGTCGTCCGCAAGGCGCCGCCAATAACCTGCTGAATGCCATTTTACCCCCCCCGCCCCGCCCCCCCCCGCATGCGCGGCCGGACGTGCCATCAAACTTGCAGCACGCCGGTGCGGAACGGCTCATCATCCGCGTGACGCGTGGCGATTTCGAGCGATTCGATGAGGACTTTGCGCGTCTCGGCCGGTTCGATGATTTCGTCAACCCAGCCGCGCGCAGCAGCGTAGCGCGGGTCGAGGCACGCGTCGTACGCTTCGGTCACCTTGCGACGCAGTTCTTCCAATTCGGCCACGTCCGGCTCGCGGCCCGTGCGCTTCATCGCAGCGATGTTCACGTCGAGCAGCGTCGAGGCGGCCTGCGAAGAACCCATCACCGCGTACTCGGCCGTCGGCCAGGCGAAGATGTACCGCGGATCGAAGGCCTTGCCGCACATGGCGTAATTGCCGGCGCCGTAGCTGCCGCCCAGGATCATCGTGATTTTCGGCACGCGGCTGTTGGAGATCACGTTCACGACTTTCGCCCCGGCCCGGATGATGCCGGACTGTTCCGAATCGCGGCCCACCATAAAGCCGGAAACGTCCTGCAGAAAAACCAGCGGCGTCCAGGTCTGGTTGCAATCCATGATGAAGCGGGCCATTTTGTCCGCACTGTCGTGATAAATCACGCCGCCGTACTGCAAACCCTCGTGCGGCGTCTTCTCGGCATGGTGCTGGTTGGCGACGATGCCGACGGAAAACCCGCCCAGGCGGGCGTAACCGCAAATCACCGTCCGCCCGAATTCGGCCTTGTATTCCTGGAAGCTGCCGGCGTCGACGAGGCAATCGATCAAATCGCGGACTTCGTAAGACGCCTGTCGCTCGGGACTGACGACTTTCGGGATCTCCTCAGGAGAGCGTCCCGGAGCGACCGCCTGACTGCGGCGGAACTGCGTCGCTTTGGGGTCAAGCGGCAGCGACTCGGCCAGCGCGCGGACGCGGCTGATGGCCGCATCGTCGTCGGCTTCGCGAAAGTCGATGGTTCCGCTGATCGCCGCGTGCATTTTGGCTCCGCCCAGATCCTCGTGCCCCGCATCCTGGCCGATCGCACTTTTGACGAGGGCCGGACCGGCAAGATACAGACCGGAACCTTCCGTCATCACGAGCTTGTCGCACAACACGGGCAAGTAACCGCCCCCCGCGACGCAGTTACCCATGATGGCCGCAAGCTGCGGAATTCCCAGGGCCGAGATCACCGCGTTGTTGCGGAAAATGCGGCCGAAGTCGTCCTCGTCGGGAAAGACCTCGTCCTGCAGCGGCAGCATCACGCCGGCCGAATCGACAAGGTAGATCAACGGCAGCCGGTTGATCATCGCGATCCGCTGGGCCCGCAGGACCTTTTTGGTCGTCATGGGGAAGAATGAGCCGGCCTTCACCGTCGCGTCGTTGGCGACGAGCATGAACCGGCGTCCCGCGACCGTGCCGACGCCGCAGATCACGCTGGCCGCCGGCGCCGGCCCCCATTCGCCGTACAGGCCCCACGCGGCAAAACGGCCGAACTCGAAGAAGGTGCTGTCCGCATCGATCAGCCGGGCGATCCGTTCGCGGGCGGTCAGCCGGTTTTTTTCATGCTGCCGGGCGATGGCTTTTTGGCCGCCGCCTTCGGCGATTTTCGCCCGGTCCCGGCGAAGAGCTTCCAGAAGCGATTCCCAAGTGCGTGCGATGCGCGGCGAATTGGATTCCGGCTTCGATGATTTGGCGGTGCTCGGCGGCATGCGTTCCTATCGGAAAATGCGGTTCAATCCAGGATGGGTCGAGCACGGTCGATGATCGCTCGAAGCGGCGTGCCGGTTGAGAGGGTGCCATAAATGCCGCTGCGACGATTGGCGATCCTTGACGCGATAAACGCGTCTGCGATCTGCGCATTGTTCGCCTTGAGCAGCACCGACGCCTCCAAGGCGATGGCAAGGTGTTCCACGATCTGGCGGGCACGCAGTTCGGCGTTTGCCGGGTCGCGAAGATCGTTTTCGAGTTGGGCGAGAAACCGGTCGTATTCCGCATTCAGACCCGTCGCAGCGGTCAGCTCCGATCGCAGCGCGTCCAACGATTGCGGTTCGCGATGGATGGCCCGCAGCACGTCGAGGCACATCACGTTCCCCGAGCCTTCCCAAATCGAGTTGAGCGGCGCCTCGCGATAAAGCCGCGGCAGGATCGATTCTTCGACGTAGCCGTTGCCCCCCAGGCATTCCAACGCCTCGGCCACCAGTTGCGGGGTCCGCTTGCAGACCCAAAACTTGGCCACCGCCGTCGCCAGACGGGCAAAAGCCCGTTGTTGCTCGTCTTCAAAATCATCGTACGCCCGAGCAAGCCGCAGCATGAGGGCCGTCGCCGCTTCGCATTCAATCGCCAGATCGGCCAGCACGTTTTGCATGGCCGGCTGATCGATCAGCAGCTTTCCAAAAGCCCGGCGATGGGCCGCATGATGCACGGCCTGAGCGACGGCCTGCCGCATCAGCGCGGCCGACCCGATCACGCAGTCGAGCCGCGTATGGGTGACCATCTCGATAATGTTCGGCACGCCGCGGCCTTCCTCGCCGATGAGTTGGGCCCACGTGTCGCGGTATTCGATCTCGCTCGACGCGTTGGACCGATTCCCCAGCTTGTCTTTGAGACGCTGGATGGCGATCGAGTTGCGTTTGCCGTCCGGTCGCCACCGCGGGACGAGAAAACACGACAGGCCGCGCTCCGTCTGCGCCAGCGTCAAAAAAGCGTCGTTCATCGGGGCGGAGCAAAACCACTTGTGCCCCGTCAAAAAGTATTCTTCCCCCGGGCCGCCGCGGCCGAGCGCCCGGGCGCGGGTCGTGTTGGCCCGCACATCCGAGCCCCCCTGCTTCTCCGTCATCGCCATGCCGATGAGCGAGCCGCGCTTTTGGGCGGCGGGGATAAAGCGCGGGTCGTAGACGGTCGACGTGATCCGCGGCAGCCACTCGTCGGCGATTTCGGGCTGCTTTCGCAGTGTGGGGACGGCGGCAAACGTCATTGTCAGCGGGCAGCCGACTCCCGCCTCTTGCTGATAATAGAGGTATTCGAGCGCGGCCCGCACGACGTGCGCTCCCGGCTTGGGCGTTCGCCAAGGCAGGGCGTGCGTTTCGTTCTCGACGCCCAGCGTCATCAATTCGTGCCAGGCGGGATGAAAGTCGACTTCATCGATTCGCCGGCCGAAGCGGTCGTGCGTCCGCAGAATCGGCGGATTTCGATTGGCCTGATGACCCAGCGCGATCACGCGGGCCGAGCCGACCAGAGCGCCGAATTTCTCGAGCCGCTCGAGACCCCAGCCGCCCCCTTCGCGGATCACGGCTTCTTTGAGCGGCACGTCCGTGGCAAAGGAGTTGTAATTCTCCAGCGCAGGCGGCTGATTTTCGACGTGATGCGTCTCGGAAGTCGGCACAGGCGGCTTGGCTTCCGGATCGCGGACGGTCGTACGCGGTTCAAGCGCAGTCATGGCGTCGCTCCGTACGTTTCATGATATCAGGCCGTCGCGACCGGAACCTTGCCGAACTTCTCGTCGAAAAGTGCCTGCATCCGCCGCCACGAGCGTTCGGCCGCTTTCTGGTTGTAGCCGAGCGCGGGCATGCCCCGTTTGTCCGCCTCGGGGACCGCGAACCCATGCTTGGCTCCGCCGAACGTGTCGAATTCGTAGTCGACATGCGCGTCATCGAGGGCCTTGCGGAATTTGACGATCGTCTCCTCGGAGGTAAACGTGTCGACCGAGCCGTGGCAGATCACGAGGCTCGCCTTGATCGACTCAGCCTGTTTCGGAGCAGGCGGCTGGAGGCTGGCGTGGAACGTGCAGACGGCGCCCAGGTCAGCCCCGGAGCAGGCCAACACAAGCGAGGTCGAACCGCCGAAGCAATAGCCGATGGCCGCCAGACGACTTGCATCGCACTGTGGCTGCTGTTTGAGCTGATCGAGGGCTGCCGTCGTCCGCCTCATCCATTCGGGAACATTTTCGATGAGCGATTTGATCAACTGACCCGCTTCATCCGGCCCCTTGGCGACCTTGCCACCGCCGAACAGGTCGCACGCAAAGGCCACATAACCGAGTTTCGCCAATTCGTTGGCCCGACCCTTGGCGAAATCGTTTAGCCCCCACCATTCGTGGACCACCAGCACGCCCGGCCGCTTTCCGGAAATCGCCTCATCCCACGCCAGGTGTCCGATGAATTCTTGCTCGCCGATTTTGTAATTGAGCGTTTTCGTCTGCACGTTGCTCGGCATTGTTCGTTCTCCGTCTCTTTGCGTCCGCAAGTCGCTGATGTTCCCCGATTTAAACCGCATGATACCGCGCGGGATCCGACCGTCGAGGTTGGCGACCATTCGAAGATGCGCAGTTTTCGGTGCGCACCTTGGAAAAGGCTGCGCATCTTCGAAGGAATCCTCGGGGTTTTCCAAGATGCTCACTTTTCGAAACGGGTGCGCATCTTCGAAGGGGTTGCGCACCTTCGAACCAGGGCGTTGCCCTGGACCCGGTGCCGTTCACGCGTTACGTCACGCTGCCACTGGCTTCGGCCTCGATCGCCTGGTTTCAAAAGGAAGACCTTCACAAGTTCGTCACCAACAGAGAGAAAATGGATCCAACTCTTTGCCGCAAGGCGCTCCGTCGACTTCGCCGCTTCGCCGTTTCGCCCGCACGCGGGAAGGGCCCGCAGGAAAAAAAAGAGCCGTGCCTGGATTTGGCACGGCTCCGCATAAGCGAGATTTACAGCTTGCGCTGTACCGTTTTTTCGGACTTCCTATAGCTACATTATCTTCTCGACCTTCGAGTCGTTCAAGATCAAAATTGGTTTCAGAACGGCGCCACTCGACACCGTGAACTCTTTTCCGGTTGCCACGCCCACGGCTTTGCGTGAGCGTGGCAACAGATCGCGCTGTTTCATCGATCAAACCGCAAAATTCTTGCACCCCGCTGTTGACATCGAGCACCCGTTGTGTCACTGTACTATCTGTCTAGTACAGACCGCCGCCTGGCGTCCTCTCGAGGTCAATCGACCATGTTCATGCATGTCGACCCGTCGAACGGGATCGCGATCTACGATCAGATCGTGCGACAGGTCAAATTCGCGGTCGCCAGCGAGGCGCTCAAGCCCGGCAACTTGGTGCCGTCGGTCCGCGAGATGGCCCGCGACCTGACCGTGAACCCCAACACCGTCGCCCGCGCCTACCGCGAACTGCAGGCCGACAATGTGCTCCAACCCTTGCGCGGGACCGGGCTCGAAGTCACCGCGGCCGCCTACAAGAAATGTCGCGACGATCGCACGGCCCTGATCAAGAGCCGCCTGCGCAGCGTGCTCGAAGAGGCCCGGCAAAGCGGGCTCTCCGCCGACGAGGTGCGAACCCTTACCGAGTCCGAGCTTTCCCGGCTCGAATCGAAGAAGGACAAGTCATGACTACGGCCTTTTCGCTCAGCCACGTCAGCAAGCAATTCAAACGGAACCTGGCCCTCGACGACGTTTCGCTCTCGTCGGAAAACGGCGTGGTCGTCGCGCTGTTGGGCGAGAACGGTGCGGGCAAGACGACGGCCATCCGCATCCTGCTCGGACTGCTCGACCCGGATGCCGGCGAAGCGAAAGTGCTCGATCTCGACAGCCGGCGGCAAGGGCTCGAAATCCGCCGCCGCGTGGGTTACGTGCCCGATCAACCGGCCCTCTACGATTGGATGACGGTCGAGGAATCCGGCTGGTTCGTCGCCGGCTTTTACCCGCTCGGCTATCAACATCACTACCACGAACTGGTCGAACACTTCGAGCTCCCCCTGGACCGCAAGATCAAAGATCTCTCGAAAGGCATGCGGGCCAAGGTCTCGCTGTCGCTGGCGATGGCCCACAAACCGGAACTCTTGATCCTCGACGAGCCGACCTCCGGCCTCGATCCGATGGTTCGCCGTGAGTTTCTCGAAAGCATGGTCGACATCGCCGGCCAGGGGCGCACTGTCCTTTTGGCGAGCCATCAGATTGCCGAAGTGGAGCGCGTGGCCGACGTCGTCGCCATCCTCCGCGAAGGCAAGATCGTGCTTGTGGAGCGACTCGAGGATCTCAAAACGCACACGGCCGAACTCACGGTCACGCTCCGCAACGGTTCGCCGAACTTGCCCCCGGTCCCGGCCACCGTCCTGCACCGCGAATTCAAGGGCCGCCAGTGGCGGCTCCTGGTCCGCGACTTGGACGAAACGCGCGTCGAGCGCTTCCGCGGCGAAGCGGAGATCGGCAACGTCGACATCCGCCATCCGTCGCTGGAAGAGATCTTCGTCGGCTACATGAAAGGCGAACCGCCGGTCGCCGAGACGGGACCGATGCCGCTATGAGCCAAATCGTCGGAACATGCTCGGCCGCTTGGATTCCCACACCGTCACATAGCCACGCCTGTGACGCCTAGCGAGCGCCTCGCCAACCCCATTCGGAATTTTCCATGCACAACCTCGACGCAACACGCATCTTCTGGAAGGAGTGGCGGGCACAGCGTTCGTTCTGGCTGGGGCTGCTCGGCTTGGCGATTGGACTGGAGATCTTGCTGACGTTTGGGGTTCCTCTGCTGCGGCCGACGAATGCGTTCGAACAGTTTCGCTTTCATCAAGGACTTGTCGTTGTCCTGGCTTGCTCGTTCGCGACCGGATCGGCGGCGATTGCGTTTGCAGGCGAGGTCGAAGCCAAGACCAAAGGGCTCTTGCAGCAGGTTCCCGTGCGTGCACGCGATCTTCTTGCCGGCAAACTGACGTTTTCGCTGGCGGGAAGCTACTCGCTCTTCGTGGCCTTGTGGCTTCTGGGGAGCTTCATGCTCTCCGAGTCGTGGGCGGTCGCTACCTCGCGATCGATTCGGATCGCGATGGCCGAGGGGGCGAGTCAGCGAGACTTGGATGAAATTCGTATTCGAGGTGCTGTCCAGGTTAAGCCCGAGGATTCGGCGATCGGCAACCGCGCATTTCTCGAAAACCTCCCGGGTCCGCTCGCGTTTGTGGTTGTCGGCAGCCTCTTTTCGCTGATTCTGAGCGATGTGCTGCTGACAGTCCTCATCGCGGGAGTGTCGACGGCCGCGCTGTTGGCGATCCCCGTTGTTCGCGAAAACCCGGTTGTGCAATGCGCGCTGATCGCGGTGGCAGTAGTCTGTGATTTCGCGTTGACGCGACGCTGGCTTATCGACGCCGGGGCCGCCCGGTGGCGGCTGGTTCCAACCCTCTCATTTCCGCGGCCCGTACTCCACTGGAGGCGATTGTCTGCTGAGCACTCGAGGACACTTGAATCGACTCGCTCGGCGGTCGCCTGGCGTCGCGCCGCCGGCAGCCTGATTTGGAAGGAATTTCGACAGGCCTGGCCGCTCTGCCTCGCGATCCTGTTGATTGGACTGGGCGCGATCGTTTTGACACGGTTCTACGACCATAGCTCTTGGGGATACGGAGCCGCCGACATCATTTCGTGTCTGATGCTCGTCACGCCCTTGTTGCCGGGAGTGGCGGCCGTGCGCGCCGAACGCAGGGGACGCGCTTTCCAATTACTGGCGCACCACGGCGTGGCGGCTGATGGTTTCTTGCTGTGCAAACACCTGGTTTGGCTGGTCCTGTCGCTGGCGACTTTCGTAACGATCTTGCTGGCCGACGGCACATTGTGCTCGTTCGTTCAATCCGCAGGCGCTCCCAGGCACTCGCTGTGGGTTTGGGCCTCGCACGCTGCCCAAGCGACGTTCGGATCCCCGACAGCAAGCATGGGCGCTGCCCTGACTGTCGGCTGTGTGCACGTGCTGCTGCTGTATGCGCTTGGCTTTCTCCTGGCCCTGCTGTTGCCTGGTACGATTGTCGCGCTCTTCGCGGGTTTCTTGATTGAATTCGGCGTGTTCCTCGTCTGGAGCACTGTGGCGGAATATCAGATCCCCTTTTGGTCGACGATCGGCCCTTTGCCGCTCGTGCTGCTTGCCGTCGCCTGGGTTCGAGCATCCGACTGGTTGACCGAGCGGAACAGTGCGTGGTGGAAAGTCGCGGCCGTATTATTTGTTCCGCTTGGGGCAATGCTCGGGGCAACCGCCGTCACTCGGGTGACCGAAATTCCCGCAGTGTCCGTGCCCGAGGCCGTCTTCGAATCGGACAGCCCGTCGGGGCTGATTCAACACTCGGGCGGCAAGCAATCATTGTTCGTCGATGCCATGCACGCGATGATCGGCAAGCCGCCGGCCTACTTCTCGACCAATGACGTCGTCCTTGAGAACGGCTGGCAATTCGTGACGCCCGCCGAGAGAGAATGGATCGAGAAAAACTCGGCGCACGGGAATTGGCCCTTGAAGCGTCCCGAAATGAGCCGGCGCCTTTTTCGAGCCTGCCACAACGCAACGTCGACGATCTCCGCGAAGCGGCGGCGACTGACCAAAGGATGATGTGGCTGACGCAATTGCTCCTGTATTCCGCGCGCCAGTTCGAGTCCCACGATCGATTCGATGACGCGCTGGCCTGCTATGTTGCCGTCGCACGCATCGGCGTTGACGCCGATCGATCGGACCTGGGGATCTCTGGGTTTGGGGCGGGTCGTCTGACGCTCCTGGCCCTCAAATGGATGCAGCGCTGGGCGTCTGCGCCGAAGCAGTCCACAGAGCGCGTCAAGAAGGCGATTCACGAGTTCGCCGCGTTTGAGCTAGCGCCGGGCACGCCTTCAATTTCTGTCCTCTTGAAATGGAAGCGGAATCGCCAGATGTTGCGGAAGCGGATCTGGGGCGAATCGCGGATCCCCGCCAGCGAGCGGACGATTGCCGACTCGTGGTGGATGCGCTGGTACTTTCCCTGGGAGATCGTGCGCCTGGAGCGGCTGACCGATGCCGTCTATTCCGCCGACCTTGATGAGGCAGACACGATCGGAAAGGATCTTCGCGACCAAGGATTCGTGACGATGACCGCCGAGCGCGCCGGCCAATGGAGTCGCGGAGGAAGTCCGTGGAAGTACGAGGAGACGACGCTTGCTCCCCCGCAATTCGTGCAGCTTCCCTTTTGGGGGCCGGATGAATACGTCGATCAACTCGCCACGGAAAGAATGGAACTGATTGCCCTGGCGCTTGCCGATTTCAGGCGCGAACACCAAAAGCTGCCCGAGACGCTGCGCGCTTTGGTTCCGACGTATTTCGCACAGTTGCCGATCGACCCTTGGACGGGAAGTGACTTTGTTTACGAGCCGCAGGGTATTCCCAACGCGATCCAGTCGCAAACCGGCGAAATCAAGCCAAAAACGCCCTTCCTCGCCAGCGCAGGGATGTATGACAGCCGAATCGTCCGACGGCTCACGACGGAGAAATCAAACCCCTTGTTCGAAGTCGTGAGCCGCTTTACTCCAACAGGCAATCCGCGGCGGCGCCGCAACGCATCGATCTATCAGGGACCGATCGTTCGGCTGCCGGGTGAAGTCATCCCGCTGCGTGATTTTGACGGCAAGCCAATACAAGAGATCGGGTTTCCGGAATCGGACCGGGACTGAAAACAAAAGCGAACGGATCCCGAAGAGAGTCCGCCCCCCCCGTCGAAAGCATTCTTCCCATGCACGACCTCGACGCAACACGCATCTTCTGGAAGGAATGGCGGACACAGCGTTCGTTCTGGTTGGGCTTGTTCGGCCTGGCGTTCACATTGGAAGTGTTGCTGATTTATGTCATGCCCCTCGTGAGACCGCTGAAATCGCCCGATCAGCTTCGTATTCACCAGGCGCTGGTGGTTGTTCTGGCGTGCTCATTTGCGGCCGGGTCGGCGGCGATCGCGTTTGCCGGCGAAGTCGAGGCCGAAACAAAGGGCTTGTTGCAACGCGTGCCACTCCGCGCTCGCGACTTGTTGGCCGGCAAATGGCTCATTTCGCTCGCAGGCAGCTATTCACTCTTTCTGGCGCTGTGGCTGGCCGGCGGATTTCTGCTCGCCCGGTCGCAATCGATGATTCCCGCGGAGGCGCTCTCTTACGAAATGCCCGTTTTCTGGCAGAATCTTCCCGGCCCCTTACTGTTCGTGGTTGTTTGCAGCCTCTTTTCGCTGATTCTGAGCAATGTCTTGCTCACCGCGGCCATTGCCGGCCTGTCGACGGCGGTGCTCTTGGCCATTCCCGTGGTGCGCGACAACCTGGCTGTCCAGGGGGTCCTCATCGGGGCGGCCGTCGGCGGCGATTTTCTCTTGGCGAGACGCTGGCTCGGCAAAGCGGCGCCGGTTGACTGGCATTTCATTCCGACGATCTCGATCACCGGACCATTGATCGGCCGGCGCGAGTCCATTCTGGACGAAAGAGTGGCAATTGAATCGGTCCGCTCGGCTGTCGCCTGGCGCCGGGCCGCCAGCAGCCTGCTGTGGAAGGAATTCCGCCAGGCCCTTCCCTTCTGCGCCGCCGTTCTCGTCGTGGGTTTCCTGGCCAAAGGATTCTACGCGGCAACGACCGCCTCTCTCGGAGCAAGCAGTGGCGTTTCCATTCTCCCTTGGACGTTGATCGCCATCGTCTCGCCTCTCTTCCTGGGTATTGCCGCGATCTCGGTGGAACGGCGAGGCCGGAGCGCCAGTTTGCTGGCAAATTGCGGCGTGTCGCCGCGCGAGTTCTTGATCTCGAAGCACGTCGCCTGGCTGGCGCTGTCGCTGTTCGTCTTCGGACTCTTCCTGATTCTCGATCGGGCGTTCGAGGGTTTTGAACCCGTTTCGGGTCGCGCCGACCCTTTATGGAACGCGGCATCCGAGGCAGCCCATCAGACGCTCGGCACGTCCCTAACGAGCCTGACGGCGCCTTTCGTCGCGGCCTCATTCTGCGTTCTCTTATCCTACTCGTTGGGATATCTGCTCGCACTGCTGCTGCCGGGATCGCTGATGGCGTTCTTGGTCGGAGTCCTGCTCCTCTTCGTCATTGGATGGGCGAGGTCCGGCGCTGCCTTCCTGCGCATTCCCTTCTGGTGCACGTTCGGCGTGCTGCCTCTCATCTTTCTCGCGGTGGGCTGGCTTCGGTCCGCCGATTGGCTCGCGGCCCGCAATTCCTTCGCCTCGAGAGCCAAGGCGGCGGCGCTGCTCGCTGCGTCACTGATTGGAATCTTGGCGGGGGTTGTCGTCTTTCGCGTGACGGAAATTCCAGCCGCGTGGGTGCCGCAAGCTGTTCTCGAAGGGAAGCCGGAAGAGACGCCCATTCAAGAGCCGTCGCAATTTGTCTCCGCATTGGGATACCGGTTGGCCAGGTACCCTCGGCCGGGCGAAGGCCAGTTGTCCGATCAAATGCTCAAGTATTGCGAAGACGGGCGACGACTAGCCATCGAGGCGTCTCGCCAAGAGCCGCGCCCGTTTCCGATCCCGACCTGGGGCGATGCCGACAGTCCGTACCGTCGATTCGCCTATTGGCGAGGCATGTGCGAGTTGTCCGAGTTCCTGTTTGATTCCGCGCAGAGCTCGAGGCCGACGACAATCTTGACGAGGCGCTTGCGTGCTACGTCGCGGTCGCCCGCTTGGGTCACGTCGCGGCTCGGTCGGGCCAGATTGCTCCCTTCGACTCCGGCGATGGGTTCGCGCTCTGGGCACTCGATCGGATGCAGCGTTGGGCGGCGGATCCGAAGCAGTCGACCAAACGGCTCAAGCAGGGCATCGACAGATTCGCAACGTTTGAGCTCCAACCGGCCGACGTGTCCAACTCAGTGGCGAGCGACTGGGAGATCAACCGCCGCGCGCTACGAAGGCGCTTTGGCACCATCTGTCTGTTCCAGGCACGGAGCCGAGGCAATCGGAATTGTCGTGGGTCCGCTGGTTGCTTCCGTGGGAACTGCTGCGTCTCGAACGGCTGACCGATGCCGTCTTCGCGGCGGATCTGAAAGAGGCTGACGCAATTCGCGCCGATCTGCAGAAACAAGGATTCGTCAAAATGACGCCCGAGCGGGCCGCCCACTTGAGCCACAGCCGACTGCGGCAATTCGAACCCACGACTTTGACCGCGCCCGAATGGTTACATTTGCCTGATCGGGGGCCGTGGTACCAAGTCGATCGGCTGGCTTTGGAGCGAATGTCGTTGATTGCGCTGGCACTGGCCGATTTCAAACGCGAGCATCACAAGTTGCCCGGATCTCTTGCGTCTCTCGTCCCGGCGTACTTCCCGCATCTGCCGATCGATCCCTGGACTGGCGGAGATTTCATTTACAAGCCGGAGGGGCTGCCGCAGGAAATCTCGTTGAGCGAAGGCAAGCTCGAGCTACGCCCGCCATTTCTCGCCAGCGCCGGACTGTTCGACAATCAACTCGTCCGGCGTTTCGCGCCGGCGAACAGAATCCCCTCGAACGAAGCCGTGAACCCGTTTGATCCCAAGAAAGGCAAGACGCCGAACGACGGCTGGCTTTTCCCAGCGCCAATCGTTCGGCTCGCGCGACCGTAACGAATTCCGAAGGCAACCCGCCCGTCATTTCGCGGGGGCCGGGCCAAGATTGAAGACCATTCCAAACGGATCGCGAAGATAGCACCGCGGCTGCGCGGGATCTTCCTCGACGAGCACGCAACCGGCCGCGATCAGCCGCACTTTTTCGGCTTGCACGTCCTGCACTAGAAACTCGAAGACCGGCGCGTGCGGTTTGCCTTTTTCGACATACAGCCGAAAGGCGCCGGTTTCAAAGCCGACCATCGTGGCCGCCTCGTAGGCGATCGGCAATCCGAGGACCGAGCCGTAGAACTTGAGCGCGTCGGCCCATTGCTCCGTGCGAAGGATCACCTCCCGCGTCGACGTAAAGCTTTCCGTCATTGTGGTAGGCCGTCCTCTGTAAAGTGGTGGACTGGGTACTGGCGGGTGATGGAGTCGGACGCTTTTTCGTGGGGCGGGCTGCCTGCCTGCCCGTGTCTCTTGTTCCCGGGCTCTGCTTCTCTACTTTGTTTCTCTACCGCTCCCGTCAGCCCTCGCCTCATCCCGCTCTGTCTCGTCTAACCGCCGTGACTCGACGACGGAAGCGGACAGACTTCCATGGATTGGATCAAGCCGTCTGCGATGGTGAAACGGTGACCAACGTGTTCATCACCGAGAACGGCCCCGTCCAGGTCGCGCACGACTTGATGCACATCGACCAGCATTCGCCCGGCACCCTCCGGATGGAAGGAAACCGGCTCGACATGCGGGTCAATCTCGGACCACTGCTCCGTCCAGTAAGCTCGGACCGCATGATGACCGCGAACGACGCCCCCCTTAAACGCCCGCGGCCATGCTACGTCCGGGGCCATGGTGGCGAAGGCGGCGTCGAAGTCCCGCGCGTTAAACGCAGCGTACGCCGCCCGGAGCAATTCGACTTCCGGCGAAGGCCGACCTGGCATGAAGAACCCCAAGGTAGATGCATCACAGCCGAACGAGCGATCCTTGAACCAATTTGCGGTGACAATAGGTTGGTACCGCGGGCTCGTCAATGAGAGGCAACAGGGGGACGCAGCTGCAACCGGCCGCGTCGAGCCGCGCCTTTTTCGTCCATGGCAGTCCATGGCGGAAATTTCCGAAGACCCGGCGCGAGGTCCCCATGATAAATCTGGGGCTATTTTCGGCCGCGCAAGGGCTCAGGACAGAAAAAGCACGGCGACGTTCCGCTCGGTCGGACAGTAAGGCAAATGGCACGCTAGCAGCTTGCCCTACGATTTGGCCGCGAGCTGACGCACTCTCAACGATTGGAACGCTGGCTCAAGTCGACGTTGGGCAAGATCGTCTGAACCCGAGCGGCGCGCTGATAGGCGCTGTCGTTCGCGTGCCACGGGATCAGCACGCGTGGCGTGATGCCGGCTGCTTCGTTGGTGCCGTCGGAGCGGTAGCGGACGCCGTCGGGCATTTTGACTTCGGCGCGGCTGTGCTTGAGGTGCGTGGGGATGCCTCCGTTTGTGTAGCCGAAGCCGACGCCGACCGTTGGCGATCCCAGCAAGATGGCCGCGGCGTTGTCCTCGAGCATGGCCGCGAATAGCTCGGCGGCGGAGGCCGTGTTTTGATCGACGAGCACCAAGAGTGGCCCTGAGTAGGCCCCTTCGTGATAGCGGTAACGAGTTGGGGAAAAGAGCAGCGCGTTTGAGTCACTGTCGGGCAAGTCGCCCGTCCGGGCGAAGGGGAAGATTCCGGCGGCGAAGATTTCGGGATCTTTGGCCACCAGGGCGGGAACGGGTTGGTTCTGCCACACCGCATCGCGTGCGACAGGCTCTTTCGCCGCGGCCAGCGCGCGGCGATACGTGTCGGCCGCCCGCGTGAGCATTTGCCGGCGGTCGCCGGTCGCTCTTGCGGCGTCGCGCTCGACGTCGGTGAGACGGCTCTGGAAGTCTTTGGCCCAGTGCTCGTGCTTGATGAAGCCGATCCGCGGCGAGCGGAGTGGTTTGCTCGTGAGGACGCGGGCGGCCGGTTCCACCCAGTCGCTCCCGCCGCCGTTGCCCGTGATGTCGACCAGCAGCGCGTCGATCGACGAGGCCTTGAGAGCGGCCAACTGTCGCTCGAGGGCCGCCGTGAGCAGGTCGGCGGCCCGCAGTTCCACGCGATCGCCGCAGGCTTCGTCGCAGGGCGTGTCTTTGTGCAGGCCCAGCTCCGAGGCGGCCGTCTCGCACAAATCGGGGAACCAGTGCTCGGAAAAGATGGCGATCCGCAACAGGCCGATTCGCTTGCCGTTAGGCAGAACCAGCACGCCGACGGGGAAATACTTCGAGTCGGCCGTGCGGTGCGGCTCGAAGCCCGGCAGGCGGTCAAAGGCGATACCGGGGGCCGTTCTTCGCTCGCGGAAGTCGAGCCGGTCGCACAACGAGGCCGGCGCGGACGATTTGTCGTTCTTGGTGGGGGCGATGGGCTGGTTCGCGGACGGCCATTGAATCGAGACGTGCTCGTCTCCGAAGGCCCGCAAGAACGATTTGATGACTTGCTGTGCCTGCGCGTCGCTTTGAGCCTCGCGGAGCCGCGCTGCGGTCTGTTCGCTGAGTTGTTTGAGGTCGAGTCGCCGCTCGGCGACGGCCCAATCCAAATTCGCGTAGTGTGCGGCCATCTCGCTTTTGAGTTGCTCGAAGTCCTCCAGCCACGCCTCGCTCCGCGGGGCTTCGGCGAACGCGTTCACTGACGTCGAGAAGAGGACGCACACCGACGCCCAGAGTGCGGCCGTGACCAGCTTTTTACACATGGCAGATTTCAGCAGGGGAAGATCAAAAGTCCGAGCTGCATGATACTCGGCGGCAGAATCGGAAGTGTACAGAAACTGCACAGGCGAGCGGATCAAAAGGCTGGGGCCGACCGCCCGACGAGTGACGCAGGCGACTTCAACGCGGGTCGATGGTCGCCTAAGATGGCGCTGTGCCGCGTCGGACCAAGGTGCTTCGGCACTTCCAGTCGTGACGCATGCGGAGGCCGTCGATGCGCGTCGAATTCTTAGGGACGGGGGGATACCACCCGAATGAGCGTCGCCAAACGACGTGCGTGATGCTGCCGGAAGTGGGCGTGATTTTTGACGCCGGGACGGCCTTTTTTCGAGTGGCCAGCCGGATTCGCACGCCGGAGATTCACATTTTTCTGACGCACGCCCATCTGGATCACATCGTGGGCCTGACCTTCATTTTGACGGCGTTTGCCACGACCTCGCTGAAAAAAGCCCACGTGCATGGGGCCGAAGCGACTTTGGCGGCCGTCCGCGAGCATCTGTTTGCCAAGCCGCTGTTTCCCGTGTCGCCGGCTTACGAGTTTCATCCGCTTGCCGAAACGATCGAAATTCCCGGCGGCGGCGTGTTGCGGCACGTCCAACTGAGCCATCCGGGCGGGTCGATTGGCTACCGGATCGATTGGCCGGGCAAGTCGCTGGCGATGATCACCGACACGACGGCGGACGGGTCGTATGTGGAGTTCATCCGCGGGGTGGACCTCTTGATTCATGAGTGCTATTTGAGCGATTCGAGCGGGGACTGGGCCAAAAAAACCGGTCACAGTCACACCACGCCGGTCGCCGAGCTGGCCCGCGACTGCGGTGCCGGGCAGCTGTTGCTGATTCATCTCGATCCGCGGTTTACGGATGCCGATCCCATCGATTTGAAAACAGCCCGCGGGATTTTTCCCCGCACCGAATTGGCCGAAGATCTGATGGTGGTCGATTTCTGAGAGCCGCTCCAAAGTTCAAAACCCAGGTCTGCAGCGAAAAAATGCCGGACGTGCCCGTCGACGAGTTGCGTTGCCCCGAGTGTGCAGCCACTTTGACCGTTAACGGGGACGGGCAGCGGCTTTTGTGTGCGGGTTGCGGGCGGACGTTTCCAATCCTCGCCGGAATTCCGCGGTTTGTCGGCCAGGAGCATCTGGCCAGCTTCGGCCGGCAGTGGAATCGTTATGAAGTCGCGCACGACGACGAGGACCGGGCGACGTTCGAGGCCAAAACTGGGATTGCCCTCGCGGAACTGAGCGGTCGGCGGGTTCTCGATGCGGGGTGCGGCGGCGGCCGGTATTCCAAAGTGTGCGCGCAAGCGGGAGCTCGAGTGATTGGCGCCGACCACAGTACGGCTGTCGAAAAAGCGGCCGCATTGTGTGCGAGTCTGCCCAGTGCGTCGTTCGTGCAGGCCGATCTCAAGCGGCTGCCGCTCGTGCCGGGTTCTTTCGATGTGGTGTTTTCGATCGGCGTGATGCACCACGATACCGACACGCGAGCAGTCTTCGATTCGGTCGCCCGCATGGTCAAGCCGGGTGGACGGTTGGCCGTGTGGCTGTACCGCAGGAATCAGTGGTGGCAAGAGCGTCTGAATTCGGCCCTGCGTCGGCGGACGATGCGCATGCCCGCCGACCGTTTGGAACGCTGGTGCCGCGTGGGAGCATTTTTAGGCGGTGTGCCGGTGGTGAACCGCACGCTGAATAAGATTGCGAATTTCAGCAGCCATCCGGCCTGGGAAAACCGCTTGTGCGACACATTCGACTGGTACGCACCCGCCTATCAGCACCATCACACCGTCGAGGAACTTTGCGATTGGTTCGAGGCGGCCGGTTTTCACGATTTAAGCGTGCTTCCACCGGAAAAACAGGGGCGCGTGTACCGCTGGACCTACGAGCACAACCTGCTGATCGGCAGCGGCGTCAACGTGGCGGGAACTCGCCGGGCGTGAATGTTCCGGTGAAACTGTCACTTTGCTACTTGAGCGCGTAGCAGAGAAGTTCATCCTGATCGCGCAGAAAGAGCTTGCCTGCCACGACGACAGGATACGACCAAGCCGGGTTGGTACTGGTTCGCGGGGGCGTGAAGCGGCCCAATTCCTGGTAGCCGGCGGGCGTTGCTTCGACGAGTGCCATCTCGCCGCTTTCGCCGCGGACGTAGAGACGACCGTCGGCACACGTCAGCGAGCATTTGCCGACGGAGCGGTTTTTCCAGGCCGGCTTCCACGTCTCCAGGTTGAAGCACGTCAAGACCTGGTCGTCGGCTCCGTAGATGTACGAGCCGACGGCTACCATGCCGCCGTGGTGGCTTTTCATGTCCGGCGTGCGGTTGACGACGGTGGCCTGCAGGCCACCCTGATCGCCCGGCGCGATACGGAGCAAAATACCGCCCGTGCCGTACGACGCCGACGCGAAAATATAATCTTTGACCACGAGCGGCGACGAGCAAATGACATTCGCGGAGGCAAGCGCATCGTTGCCCCACAAGGGTTGGCCGTCGGTCGCCTTAACACCGACGATACCTCCGCTAATGATGTCGATATATTGCCGCGAGCCGGCAATTTCGGCCACGAGGGGAGACGCGTAGGCGGCTCCGGGCGAGTTCGGCACGGGACATTTCCAAAGGACCGAACCGCTATTTTTGTCGAAAGCGACGATGGTTGCACCCGGGCCGCCCGGTGTGCAGATCAGTCGTTGTCCGTCAATCAGGACCGATTCGGAATAGCCATATTGCGGCAAGGGAGCGGAAAAGTCCCGCGACAGATTCTTGTGCCAGCGCACCGACTTGGTTTTGAAATCGACGCAAATCAGATCGCCCGAGGCGCCGAAGGCATAAACGTAGTTGCCGTCGACAGTGGGCGTACCGCGGGGGCCGTTGCCGTGTTCCTCTTGAAAGACCGGTCCTTGAGTCTGCCGGCTCCACAGGGCCTTGCCGTCGGCCAAATTAATCGCCAGGAGCGATTCCTGGTTTTCCGGCGTTCCCAGGGTGAAAACCAGGCCGTCGGCGACGGAAACCGCCGAGTAGCCTTGGCCAAGACCGGAAACATGCCAGGCCAGCTTGGGACCGTTTTGCGGCCAACGCCGCAAGAGTCCGGTTTCCTTTGAAACATTGTCGTGATTGGAACCGAGAAAGCAGGGCCAACTTCCCTTGGAACCGGTCGAGCCACCCTTGGGCTCGGGGTTCTTCAATGCGGACAGAGGCGTCATCATCACCGGCAGCGAGTCGAGCGGAGAGGCCTCGTCCGATTTCAACTTGGAGCTGGGCTTGGCGCCCGTCTTCGTCGTCTTGGCGGTCTTGCTCGTCTTACGCGAGGTTTTTGGCTTCGCGGTTTTCGTGGTGGACGGGGAGCTCGGCTTGTCCTTGGCGGTCCGCGCCAGGATCCGTTCCGCCTGTCCGTCGGACCCGACTTGCACCGTGACGCTCATGCCGGGCTTCAAAGCGGATAACTCGGAAGCGGCGCCGTCCAAGCGAACCGAAGTTTCGTTCGAGATTTTCAGGTCCGTCGTACGATCGGAGTGCGAGAACTTGATCGTGACCGTTTGGCCGTCGGGCGAGACCGACTCGACGGTTCCCGTTTTGACCGTCGTCCCCGCGGCGGGCAGCCAGGAAATGGCGACAAGAGCCAAGACGAAACCAAAAAAAGCCCGACGCGCCATGAGATGCGTTCCCGAAGCGGACCCGGCAAAACCGAGCGATTGGCCCGCCCACATCCTCAACTATGCCGCCCGGCGCCGTTCCAGACAAGGGGCAAGTTCGAGAGCTGCGGCGTCGCGAGCGGTCCCGCAGACGACCGTAAAAAAACCGTAATCACGAACGCGTACGACGAATCTCGTTCACTTGGCGGCACTCGCTCACTTGGCGGCGGTGGTCACGGGGCGCTTATATCCCGGCGCGGCCAAAAACGTCACGAGGCCTTTACCCTCTTGGTTCCAGATGCGAACTTCGCCATCGAACGAGCCGGTCGCCAGGCTCTTGGTGGCTTCGTTATACGCCAGCGAATAAACCCAGTCGGCGTGGCCGGAAAAGGTCTTTAACAGCTTTCCATCGGCGAGCGAATGGACGCGAGCGGTCCGGTCGGCGCTGCAACTGAAAATACGGCCATCGGGCGTGACGACGAGCCGAAAAATCTCATCGCCGAAGCCCGCGATGCGCTCGACTTCCTTGGCATCGGAGATATTCCAGCGACGCAAACTCTTGTCGCGGCCGCTCGTGATGATCGTCTTGCCGTCCGGAGCCGCGACAACGCCGAAGACCGGTTCGGCATGACCGTTGAACGTGACGAGCGAATCGCCCGTCTTGGCGTCAAAGACCTTGGCCGTTTTGTCACGGCTGGCGGAAATCAGTTTCGACCCGTCGGGCAACCAGGCGATGTCCATCACCCAGTCGGCATGATCCTCGATCAGCAACTGTTGCTTTTTCGTGGCCACGTCGAACACACGGATGGCCCGATCCGCCCCGGCCGTGGCCAGACGCTTTCCATCCGGGCTAAAGGCGACGGCGAAGATCGAGTCGGACGTTCTGACCAGCGAAGCCACGAGCTCGCCGCTTTCCGCGCTAAACAGTTTGACCTCGCCGAGCTGCGCCGGAGTGCCCGCGGCAACGGCAATCAACTTGCCGTCGGGACTGTATTGGATTCCATAAACGCGCTCGGCCACATTGGAGACACGAGCCAGCCGGCGGCCATCTTTGGCGCTCCAGAGGATGAATTCGTGGTAGCCCGAAGTTGCCAACTGGCTGCCATCGGGGCTGAAGGCGACAGCCGTCACGGGAATGGGGACGCGATAGGCCACCGGCGCTGCGGGCTGCGGCAAGCTGGGCATGATCGCAATCAGCGGGTCGCTCGGATTGAGGCCGGCGTCGAGCGTCGCTCCGGTATCGATCCATTTTCGAATGACGGCAATCTCGGCTTTGGAGAGCGGATCGGCGTCTTGTGGCATCGAACCGTCTTCGATCAGGTTGACGAGGTTCGATTCCGCGCTCTTTCCTGGCGTGAGTTCGGCTCCCGACTCGCCGCCCCGCATGAGCGAGGCGAAGGTTTCGACATTCAGCCGCCCCTTGGCCGTCTTCGCGTCGTGACAGGCCAGGCATCGCGAGGCCAGGATTGGTGCGACTTTTTGCGAGAACGATTCGAGCCTGCCGAGCGCAATCAGCGATTTTTCGGCGGCGACGCGTTTCGACACGGCCTCAGCACTCAGAGCGGCCACGGCCGTTTTTGCCTTTGCAGCTACATCCGTCGCCGCTGCGACATCTGCCTCAGTGGCTTTGAGTTGTTTGGAGAGGTCGACCTCTCCCACCTTGGCGGCAGCGATCGTCTGCTGGGCTTTTTGCAGGATTGCTTGGGCTTCGGTCGCTTTCTTCGCTGCCAGATCGGCGGCCTCCTTTGCTTTTTTCGCCGCGTCGACTTGAGCCTTGAGGTTCTTTTCGGCAGCGGCAGCTTCCGCTTGCAGTTTGTTCTTCTGGTCGTTGAGACGCGAAATTGATTCCTGCCCCGTTCGCAACTTCTGCTGCGTGGCTTTCAGCGCCTCGGCGGCCGCCTTCTGACGTCCCACCGCCTCGTCGGCCGCTTTGACCAGTTTTTGTGATTTTTCTTCCTCATACTTGTGCACGTCTGCCGCATGTTCGCTGAGCAGTTTTTCCGCCGCATCGCCGGCCGCTTTTGTCGCGGCGAGATCGGCCTTGAGTTTTTCGATCTTCGCCGTCAAGGCACTTGCCTGCTCCTGTGCGCGAGCGAGCGACTTTTGGAGCCTGCCCTTCGACGATCTGCGCATTGACAGCCGTCTTTTGGAGCTGTTCAATTTGCAGCGGGGTGAGGTCGCCAGCAGACAACGCTGCCGCGAAACCGGTGAATAAAACTGCCGCAACCGCGACCTGATAAGCTCCCCTGCGAATGCCTTGAAGAAGCGGACACCTGCAGGAACGACCCCTCGTGTTCATCTGGATCTCCAATGGCGGTGGGTCGAGGAGTGAGAATCCCGGCGAACCGGCCATTCAATGGGGCAGGAAAGTCGCAGTTTTCGGGACCGCCCGGCGGTGAAAACTTCCGGCTTTAGTGGCAGGACAAAGGTTGGTCAGAGGCAGGACGCGCAACGACACCAGAGCGCCATAAGTTGCGCTTGATTCAGCATCTCGGGTGAGCCGAGCGGTGTCAAGGATCTGCCGACTTGGCCAATTTGGCAGAGAGAGGCGAGAAGGCGTTGAATTTGCAACCGCAAGCCAGGCGCATGCACAGCGACGCGGACCTAAACCGGACTTAATCCATTTCAGCCCTTACGGTGCCGGATTTTGCTGCGGTTACGCCGCTTCTTACGTCCCAGCTTTCTTCGCCCTTTGCCGCTCTTCTTGACCCCCATCGAGTCGTCTCTCCCCTGATCCTCTTCCGGTCGTGGTCGATTGCGAACACAAATCTAACCCGCCCAGCGAGAATCGGCAACACTGCTCGAAGAATCAGGGCAATCCGCCGAATTGACGCACGGCCTCGTAAACAACCGTATTGACCGTGCTCGCCAGATTCAGGCTGCGTACTTCGGATCTCATGGGTAAACGCAAATTCCGGTTGGGCTGTTCGGACAGAATCGAGGCAGGCAAGCCGCGTGTTTCGCTTCCAAAGAGGAGAATATCGCCGGGTGAAAATTTCGCGTCCCAAATGAGGCGCGTGGCCGTCTTGGTCAGGGCCCACCAATTTCGTCCGGGAACTCTTTCTCGCATCTCGGCCCAACTGTCGACCGCCTCCCAGTCGACGATCTTCCAATAATCCATGCCGGCCCGTCGGAGGTGTTTTTCATCGAGCTGAAAGCCCAGCGGGCGGATCAACCACAACTTGGCGCCCACGGCTGCGCACGTCCGGCCGATATTGCCCGTGTTTTGCGGAATGTCCGGCTGATAGAGGACGACGTGGACCAGGGGTTCTGTCGGCATGGATCCGTTCGCGAAAATCGCGATTTTATCATCCGCTGATTGAGAGATCCCAGTTCCCTCGTCCACAATACCAGTCCACAGGGAGCTTGAAACGCTTGACGCAATATCGTGGGCAACGGCTGCGTGCCTATCTGCAGCTCGTCCGGCTACCGGCCGTGTTTACGGCGATGGCCGACATCGTGCTGGGGTTTGTGCTTACCCATCGAACGCTGTCCCCATGGCCGGAGTTCGTTGCGCTCTTGATCACGTCGACTTGTCTGTACCTGGCTGGTATGGCGCTGAACGACTTCTTCGACCGGGAAATCGACGCGCGGGAACGGCCGCGACGGCCCATTCCCTCGGGCAGAATTTCTCCGCGAGCGGCGTTGACCCTGGGTTCAATTCTGCTTGTGGTGGGATTGGCAAGCGCGTTTGCGGCCGGAATTGTTGCATCCGCCGTCGCCGCCGCCTTGGCGATTCTGATCTTGGCCTATGACGGCGTTCTCAAAGCGACACCCGTCGGTCCTGTCGCCATGGGCGGCTGCCGGCTGCTCAATGTGCTCTTCGGCGCAAGCGCTGCGGCAGACTCGATCTGGAAGGGTCCGCAAATTGGTGTTGCGGTCGCCATGGGAATCTACGTGGCCGGGATCACCTGGTTCGCACGTCGCGAGGCCGTGACCAGTTCGCGAATTCAATTGATCGGCGCTGCGGTGGTGATTCACAGCGGAATTCTGCTCTTGCTGGCGCTGCTGTTTGTCGGCGGCCCCGTCTCCTCCGTGGAAATCCTGGCGGCCCTGGTGCTCCTGCTTGTCGTCGCTTTTGTCGACTTCCGCTTGGCGCCGGCGGTGAAAGACCCGACGCCGACGAAAGTGCAAGCGGGAGTCAAACAGATGCTGCTGGCGATCGTCCTCTTCGACGCGACGATGATTTACTGGGCGACCGGCAGTCCGTGGCTCGCCTTGGGAACCGCTCTTTTGATCGTTCCAGCGGCGACGTTGGGACGGTTTATCTTCATCACGTGATGCAAGGCTGCCGCCGAGCGAGGTCGCAATCCGGCGACCTTTGCGGTTCCCGGCAAAGCGTTTCTAAAACGGCGGCTGAAAGCCCATCACCTGGAAACGTCCCAGCTCGATGACCGAGGTGATTTTGACGGCCTGAATCGCCGAGTAAGCAATCATCACCTTCCGTGAGCCATACGTGTCCGGCTTATCGCGGTCCACGAGAAGCACGCCGCCGGAAACGAGAAAGCCGTTAAAGGGAACGTGTTCGTTGAACGTGGTGACCAGAAGTCCCTCACGGGGGATCGTTTCTGGCCAGTTCTCGAACAGCGATCTCCAGACTTCGGTCGCGTCCATGCCCCTCCCCCCTCCCTGAAAACCCTTCCTGAAAAATTGACCCCAGGGGGATTTGAACCCCCGTTGCCGGAATGAAAATCCGATGTCCTAGACCTGGCTAGACGATGGGGCCGCGAACAGACCAACAATTTACGGGGGCCGCGTTATTTGTCAACCCGCACTGGATTCGAAACGGTCAGTCGTCGAATCTCGCTCAAACATCGCGCCCGTCGACTGAGTCGATGCCGGGTGGCGGGTTTGCTGCCAGAAAATCGAGCCCGAACGGCTCGAGACCCGCCCTCGGAGAATTTGGAACGTTAGCTTCCGGCGCTCGTGACTTTCGGCGGATCTTGTTCGCCCGTTTTGTGCTCAGGAATCGTCGTGGCTTCCTCGGAGTGAATGGCCGCGTGGACCTCGCTTCGGTGGATTGGAATCTCTTTCGGAGCTTCAATACCGAGGCGTACTTTGTCTCCGCGGATCTCCACGACGGTGATCACGATGTGATCGTCAATGATGATGGTTTCGTTTTTTTTGCGCGACAGAACCAGCATAGCACGCAGCTCTCCCAAGGTGTTGCCGGTGCCCGGACGGCGGACCGTTCGCCGCAACGCGTCGTTGCCCGCGTCAAACGCTCCGTCGTTGGCAAGGCCGCCGAGCGCCTCCAGATGCGGCGCCCCAGCACTCCCAACGGTCCCTCGATTGTAGGGACGGCCGAATCGGAACGTCAAGCAGGCAACCGCAACAAGCCCCTTGCGCTGCAAAGACTTTCGTCGCGGGCGAATGATTCACGAGAGCTGCGTTGTGAACCTAAGATCAGTCCCCTAAGTTCTGCTCAATTCGATGGTTAAGGAAAAACGCGCGGCGGGATCGACACCGGCCGATCTCGCAGCGATTCTCCCCGGCATGCCGCCGCGCGCGCTCGCAAGTGGACACTGCGGCAAAATGCCGGTCACTCATTGGCAACTTGCAAGGCAAGCCGGCGAGGAGAGCCTCCTCGCCGCCGCGTTGCAGTTGGCGAGCAACTATTTCACCATGTCTTTCAGCGACTTCAAGGGGCGGATTTTGACGACGTTGCGCGCCGGCTTGGCCTTGAACGTCGTCTCGAGGCCGGTGAACGGGTTAATTCCCTTGCGCGGCTTGGTGGCGGGCTTGTGGATCACCGTGATCTTCAACAGGCCGGGAACGGCAAAGACGCCGGGGCCTTTCTTGCCGACGTTGCGGCCGATCAGTCCGGAGAGTGCGTCGAGCACCGCGGCGACTTGCTTTCGAGAAAGCTCCGTCTCTTGGGCCAGCGCATTCAAAACATCACTCTTGGAAATCGGCTTGCTTGCACCGCTCTTTGTTGCCATCGCGCACTCCTAGCAGTCTTGAAGTCGTGGGAACGCCGACCCCAGCGAGCGCTCCTCGGAAAAGATATTGCGTAGGTAGTAAACTCTCGGGGAAATCGCTTGTCAATGAATGGAAGTGCGGATTTTGCCTTATTTTTGAGGTTTTTTCGCGAGGAGCCTCCGCGCTTCCCGCGCGCGGCATTTGCTTCAACCGTGGCTTTCGGTTATCCATAAGGGGTGTGAAACTCTCCTTGAGGCACTGCCCAAACAGTGCTTTCGTGGGTTCGATGGCATGGTGCGCGACGAAGCCGTCCGGCTCACTCCAACATCGGCGATCGCGAATTTCATCCTCGTGGTCGAGGACGATGAGGAGGAAGCCGCGTTCCTGAAGGACTTCCTCGAGAAACGCAAGTTTCGCGTCACGATTGCCAAGGATGGTGGACAGGCGCAAGCCACGTTCGTGATGCGCAAACCGGACCTTGTCATTCTCGATCTGATCCTGCCGGGCGAAAGCGGCTTCGAAGTCTGCGTACGGATGAAACAAGCCAATTCCACGATCCCCGTGCTGGTGCTCTCCGCCATTGATCTGGCCGACGCGCGCGCCCTGGCGGAACGTGTCGGGGCCGACGACTATCTCACCAAACCGTTCGATCCGGACGAGTTGATCAAACGGATTCAAGAAGTGGCGGTGCGCGCTTGGGAGAAGACACACAACGATCAAGGCAAGGACGAAAAACGCATCCGGTTCGCGTGTCGTTGCGGAAAACGCTTCAAGGTCAGCCCGCAGCACCGTGGCAAAATGATCAGCTGTCCGGAATGCGGTGAGCCGGTGGCCGTGCCGCACCGCGTCTGACGCGGGGCCCTTTGAAACTGCCACAATGAGAAGAGGGACCAACGGATGTATGAACTGATCGTTCAGTCCGGCAAGCATCAGGGCAAATGCCTGCGTCTCCCTGACGAGGGCGAAGTCATCATCGGTCGCGACGAACTCTGCCAAATCCGTCTGGCCTCGAGCGACGTCAGCCGCCATCACTGCATCTTGAAAGTCACGCCCGAAGGGATCGTGGCCCGCGACCTCGACAGCCGCAACGGGACCTATCTCAACGAGACATTGATGGAGGAAGAGACGCTCCTGAAACCGGGCGACACGCTGCGGATCGGCCCCATTGTCCTGCAGGTTCCCGGCACGCCGGCTGTCACAGGGCGTAATGCGTCGGACGACGATATCGCCAGTTGGCTTTCGACGAACGAAAGACTCGCGGGCGAAGGGACCGACGCGGCATCCGGAGACACCACCATTATTCCCCGGCCCGCCGCGCTCGATCCTCCGACACCGGCGCCGGCGGCTCCCGCCAGCCGCGAAACTCCCCGCCATTTTCGCAGCGTCGCCGATGAGGCGGCCGATATCATTCGGCGGCATTGGGAGATGGTCAAGGCAAGCGCGATCACGAGTGACGTGCGGAAATCGCCGGATGGCGCGGCCGCTCAGTCCCGATCGGCCGGACATTTTTTCGCCGAGAAGAGCCCGGACTTTATTTCGCCGAGACAAGCCCATTTCGCCGAGACAGACCCAGTGCGGATCATCGCCGGAGAGTTTCGTCACCGTCGACTGTTGGCCAATCCCGGGCTCACCACGCGACCGATCACCGATCGCGCCAAGGAGATTTTGTTCGAACGGATTCAGGATCTCCTCGTCGACAAACGCGTTGTCGACATATTCGCGGGCACGGGTTCTTTGGGTTTGGAAGCGCTCAGTCGCGGGCGCAGAGCGTGGTCTTCCTCGAGAGCGACAAGCGGGCATTCGAATTGCTGGAACAAAATGTCGCGGCGCTCGGCGTCGAGGATCGCGCCCTCTGCTGGCGGACGGACGCATTGAATTCCTCGTTTCACCCCAAGGGAGTCGACGAGTTTTTGCCGTTTGAGGTCGTTTTCTTCGACCCGCCCTATCGCCTGGCGGAGAAACTGCGTCCCGAGAGTCCGATGAGCAAGGCGCTCGTTCGGCTTGCTCGTAATACCGTGACGGCGGACACCGCCCTGCTCTTTTTTCGTGTTCCCAAACGAACGTCGCTCGAGCTGCCCGCTTGCTGGGAACACGACCAGGCCCGCGCAATCTCGTCGATGGAGATACACGTCTTCAAGAAGGCGACCGAAAGACTCGAGCCGCCGTCGGCCGACCCGTCGCCGATTGAATGCTGAACCGACAAAAAGGCCCAACGGCGGATTTTGGAAGGCCGTTGGGCGCCGGGATAAATGATGGCAAGAGAAAGCTTAATGTTCGATCCACCCGTGCGGGATCGGGCATTCGACTATTTTTGGATCGGGTGATCCCCGATCCCTCGTTGCGCTCGTCGGATCAGCCACTCGGCGACAACGGCGTCCACGTCGACGGGCCGCACCCCGGTCGCCGGCCCGTCGGACGCGGAAAAATGCGCCTGGCGAATCCGCTCGTTGAGCGCGAGCAAAGTGCGGCGAACCTGCTGTTCGCTCGCCATCGAGTCGATGGCCGCCAGCGTTTTCTCGGCGTCGAGACGTGCCTCGAGAATCGGCGGAAGCAGGACGATTCTTTCCTCGCGGAGTTTCTTCTTGACCCACCAATTGGGGTCATCGGGACCGTCCAGATCCGGAATTGGCTTGCCGAAGCCGGGAAGTGCGTCGAAAGCACCCTCTTCCTGCGCCTCGCGGATCTTGCGATCGGTGAACGATTCCCAGCTTTCCGAGGGGGGTTTGCGTTCCATTTCACCCGTACGGCGACGAGCGCCTGCCGCAGCTCTTAGACGACGGTCTTGACCCACTTTCCGCGGACGTACCGCGTCCACGCCATGACGGCCCTCACTCCCAGGTCCGAGCACATTCCGATCCACGCGCCGAACAGCCCGCCTTTGAGCAGCACACCGAAAAGATACGCCAGCGGCAGCCGGACCACAAAGATCCCAAACAGATTGATCCACAGGGGATATCGCGTATCGCCGGCCCCGCGAAGGGCGTGCACGTAGACTGTGCCCACGACGAGTGGAATCTGGAACACGGCCAGCAGCTTGAACGCGGGGATGCCGACTTCGACCACCTGCGGATTGCTGTGCATGAAGGCGTAAATGGGCCGGGCTGCGACGTAGTACAGGACCGACATCACCAGGGCCAGTACGCTGCACTGAAAGGCGGCCGCGTGTCCGCATTTTCGCGCGATTGGGGTCGCCGGCGCCGAGCGCCTGACCGACCATCGCCGCGGCCGCGAAGCCCCAGGCATCGGCCGGAAGATACGTGAGCGCTTCGATCCGCACGCCGACCACATGCGCGGCCAGCGAAACATCGTCCGAAACGCCCGACGTTCCGCGAGAGACGAGCATCAAAAAGAGAAAGATGCCGATCCACGCCAGTGCCCCGTCCGCCGCGGCCGGAATTCCGATCCGCAGAATGCGCGAGACCGTCTCGCCGCGAAGCGTCCATTGCCTCAGCGAGAGCCGCAAACCGTGAAAGCCGCGGGCATAGCCGCCCACCATCAACAGCCCGCCAAAGACGCGGGCGCACACGGTGCCGACGACGATGCCGCTCACTCCCATGCCGGGCAGCGGGCCCAGCCCGTACACGAAGCTATACGCGGCGAACACGTTGAATACGCTGACGATGACATAAATCAGCATCGGCGTCCGCGTGTCGCCCGAGGCGCGGAGGATCGCCCCCCCGACCAGCGTAAAGCCGGTGAAGAAGTAGCACAGCGAATCGACGTGCAAGTAATGGATCGCGATCCCGCGGGCTTCGCCCGTCATGCCGAGCAAATCGGTGAAGAGCGGCGCGGCCACGTAGAGCATGACGCTCACCAGCAGGCCCATCACCGAGACGATGGCCAAGGCCCGGTTCGTCGTGCGGTTGGCTTCGTGGATGTCGCCCGCGCCCCAGTGCCGCGCAACGAGAGCCGCCGCGCCGACCCCCACAAGCCGAAAGAGCATTCCGCCCAGCCAGTCGACGTACGTCGCCAGCCCGACCGCGTTGGTGGCCGCCGCGCTGATCTGGCCGGAAAGATAGGTGTCGTAAAAGCCGACGAAGAACGTCAGCAGTTGTTCGAGCAGGGCCGGCAGCGCGAGGGCAAACAGCGTCCACTGAATTCCACCGGTGACGATGCTCTGCGCCGGCTTCGTCGCCTCGGAAACTGAATCAGACATCGTCGCCCCGGGGGAAAGGCGGAAGGATGAAGGCGGAAGGATGAGCCAAACCAAGGCGGCCGGAGGCCGCGAGTCTGACTCATCCTTCCGCCTTCATCCTTCCACGTGCCCATCCACTCGCAAGAGGTCAATCGCCGAATCAAACGCCTCCACCGTGCGGGCCACGTCGGCTTCGGTGTGGGCCGCCGACGTCGAGCCGGCCCACCCCATCCAGTCGACGCCGCCCAATAAGAGGGCACACCGCAGGGCGTGCGACAGCGACGAGTCGAACTTCCGGTCGAGTTTGCGGAAATCGTTGTTGTACGGGATGAAGTCGTCGGCGTCGGGAGCCGGGCCGTCGTATTCGGGCAGAATCTTGACCGCCGAGAAGTCGCCGTACGAAACCCAGTTGAGACTCTTGCGCTCGAAAAGTTCGTTGAGGCCGCGGCGCAGCGAGCCGGCGATGTCATTCGCCTTGCGGCACGGTTCACCGGTCGCCACCAACGACAGCGCCGTGCACCCGGCTGCCGCCGAGAGGGGATTGCCGTTATACGTGCCGGGGTGCTTCATCTTCTTGCCGAGCGGGTTGTTGAAGGCCAGCACCTGCATGACGTCGGCCCGGCCGGCCACGCATCCGCCCGGCAAACCGCCGGCCAGCACCTTCGCGAACGTGCTGAGATCCGGTTGGACGTGGCAATATTCCTGAAAACCACCCGGCGCCACGCGGAAACCGGTGATCACTTCGTCGAGAATAAAGAGCACGCCCTTTTCGCGAGTGAGCTTTCGCAGGCCTTGCAGAAACTCGGCTCGTGCCGGCACGACTCCCCAGTGCGTGCCGTTGCCCTCGTGAATCACGCAGGCCGGCTGGTGCTCGTCGATCGCGCGGGCCACGGCGGCCAGATCGTTGGGTCGCACCAGAACCAGGTCGCCGGCGACACCGTCCGTCACTCCCGGAGTGACGTATTCGCCCCCATCGTGCGGCGGCTCGGCAGCCGGGACGAGAGCGTCATGCCAGCCGTGGAAATGGCCGATGAACTTGATCACCTTCTGCCGCCCGGTCGCAATCCGCGCGATGCGGAGCGCCATCAGCGTCGCTTCGGTGCCGCTGTTCGTGAAGCGGATCAGTTCGGCCGACGGCACGAGTTTTTGGATCCACTCACCCCATTCGATTTCCAGCTCGTGACACGCGCCCGGATGCGTGGCCAGCCCCATCTGCTTACGGACCGCCTCGACAACGGCCGGATGACTGTGGCCCAAAAGAAGGGCCCCGTGCCCGACCCAATAGTCGATAAGCTTGTTGCCGTCGACGTCCCACTTTTGCGAGCCGGCGGCCCGCTCGACGTAAATCGGGAAGGGCTCGAGATACCGGCTGTCGTGCGTGACGCCGTTGGGAAAGAGTTTTTGCGCCTGCGCGTACAACTGATGCGACGTCGGGAACCGCTCTTCGAACGCCGACTCGATGCGGCGCGTGACGACTTGCGACATGGGAGCCCTTTGGGAATCAGGAAAACGACGGACGTTGCCGTCATTTTCGCCGCCGGTGCGGATACCTGCAAATGATAAGCGGCGTCGCGTTCCCGTAATTCAAATTGATGGAAGAGTCCACTTTCGGACACGTTTTGCCGAGCCGGGGGGTTGATCCCTCGTTGTAACACACAAGTCGCTCTCCTTAATCAGGAGCGTCATCATTGGCACCGGGTCCGAAGAGGTTCCAGGCAAGCGAGAGGTCGTACATCCGCTGAAGACCGAGCCAGACTGTTTGCGGGCCGGGCGGATCCTTACGATTTGGGTAATTCACATAACCCCCCAATTGAGCGACCAGCGGCAGGAATTCTCCCAGTTTGGGAGGCCGGCGGGGCGGTTTCTTTCGTCGAACAGCCATCCAGACGGACTTCCATTCTGCCGAGTCAAAAATCGCTTCGCAGTCCAGATCGGGCGCACTGCGCGCCAGACGGCAGACCATCAGCGTTCGCCAGGCGACAATGAGATACACCGCGACGCAGGGGAGCATTCGGTCGATGTGCTCGAAGCGCCGCTCTTCCACGCGACAGCCCGACTTGAGGATGCGGAAGAGCACCTCCACCATAAACCGCACGGCATAATACTGAACCATCTCCCGGACTTGTTCGGCGGTCGCGATGGGCAGCGTGGTGACCAGCAGCCATTCCACAGGCTCATCATCGGGCGGCGGGTCGACCTCGCGAACTTGCACCACATTAACTGTCACGGGAGAGAGATTGCCGCCGGGCCGTTGGGGCCCGCGAAGGGTCACCGTGGCCGCGCGCACTGCGACCTCCGCCGTGCGGCTCTCGCGGGGTTGGCGCCGTCCTCGCGTCTCGCAAGCGACGAGTGCCTCGGGGCGACCACGAACCGAGATCGTGTGCGTGAACACAACCGGCTGAGACTCGACGGATTCACGGAGATGGCGGGCCGCGTCGTTTTCTCCTCCCTTCAGGATTGCTCGATCTTGGCAAGCACGGATGAGCCAGTCGGCACCTCCCTCCGGACGCGGTTCCAGGAACAACTCATAGATATCCGCTTCGCTGTCGGCGACAAGGACGCATCGAGTCGCAGGCGCCTGCCGAGCAACCTCGTGCGCCTGTCGCAAGCCGTCGATCCACCGCTGGCTTTCTTTGTCTTCAATCGCTGTGGATTTGCGGCGTTTTTCCTTCTGGCTGCGCGTCTCTTCCGCCGGGGGTTCGTCTCGCGTCCACATCCTGGCCCAGCAGCTGCCCAAGGGAGTGCCGTCCAGAGTAAAACCGATCAGCGGATGCAGGTACGCGCCGCGTCGCGACGAGCCGTCGAGCCAGCCGGCCCCCTGCACCTGCTCATGCGGCCGCGTGAAGTCCAGTTCGCTCGTGTCCTCGATGAGCAACACCAGCGGCTGGGCTGCAATCCGCTTGAGCGTGGATTCATAATGCGGGGCGAGCACCTCTTCGTACCCGACCTTTTCGTTATCGAAGAAACGATAGGCGGCGACCATCTCGTCCCGCCCTCCGCACGCGGCGGGAATACTCGCCGTCGGCCGCTCCCCAAACGCGGAGAGCACGGCGGTGAGGCGTTTGTTCAGCCGCTCATCTCCGAGGTCCGCTGTCTTCATTTCCTCAACCGCCCAAGGTGCCATCATGAGCCACTCCTTTGGCTCGCCCACTTGATTCACTTCCTTTCACTGGACCAACAGCATCGCTTATCTCACTCAATCCTCCAAGACGGACCTCGACTTGTGTGTTACAACGAGGGGTTGATCCCCCCGGTTCGAGTCGCACCGAAGTGCGGAATGGTCCAATTCGCCCTGTTCGCGCGCTCGAGCATCCACGTAATCGAAGCTCGGCGTGCGACAGGGAATCGCGCCCGCAGTTGAACCGGGGGGATCAACCCCCCGGCTCGGCAGAATGCAGCTCGCCGCTTCGCGGTATGTCCCCGACTCGCGCACGGTGAATCGTCTCGCTTATTTCGGCAGGGGCGGCGGTGGCGGCGCGGCGGTGGCAAAGGCGGGGGCCAGTTGCGGCACCTGGGCGGCGGGTGTCCACGAAGCCATGCCCTGGTTCCAAACGAGCGCTTCGCGGTTGAGTTGTCCGGCGGAGATGCCCTGCGTGACTTGCTCGAGTGTGAACGGACCTTGGGTCTGTCCGTTGACGGCGACATGCCATGTGGCGCCGGCCGCACCGGGAAGCGGCGGAGGAGCCGCGGATGGTGCGGGGGCCGTCATGCCGGCCATGCGGTTGGCCATCGCGAAGCCCAGGCCCAGTCCCATTCCTTCGGTCGCTCCACCACCCGCGGGATTATTGGCGGCCGCCGTAATGGCCTGGCCCATCTGGAACTGCTGGAACTTGTTCATATCGCCGACGATGCCCATGCTCGAGCGAGTATCGACGGCCTTTTCGACCTCTTCGGGCAGCGAGACGTTGACGATCATCAACTGCGGGATATCGAGGCCGTATTCGTCGTCGACGCGCTCCACCACCAATTTGCGCAGGTTGTCCGACAAATCGCGGTAGTGGGCCGCCAGGTCGAGGACGGCCACCTTCGAGCTGCCGATCAAGTCGGCAAAGGCCGTCACGATAATCGAGCGCAGGAGTTCGGTGATTTCGTCGGCGTCGAATTCCGCGTCGGTCCCCACCAGTTCTTTGAGCAGGGCCTTGGGATCGACGCCTTTGACGGTGTACGTGCCGAAGGCGCGGACGCGGACCGGTCCAAAATCGGCGTCGCGAAGCACGATTGGGTTAGGCGTGCCCCATTTGAGGTCGGTGATTTGCCGCGTCGACACGAAATAGACTTCAGACTTGAACGGACTGTTGAACCCGTACTTCCAGCCCTGCAGCGTGCTCAAGATGGGCAGGTTTTCGGTTTGCAGTTGGTAGTTGCCGGGCTCGAAGACGTCGGCCAATTGACCGCGATAAACAAAGACGGCTTTCTGGCCGGGCCGCACGATGAGCTGGGCCCCGTTCTTGATTTCGTTCTGGTAGCGGGGGAACCGCCAGACCAGGGTGCGGTTGCTGTTGTCGACCCATTCGATGATGTCGACGAGTTCGTTGCGAAGCTTGTCAAAAAGTCCCATGATGCGATCTCCAAATCGAGCTGACTAGACCCGACTCATCCAAATCTCTGGATGCCACCGAATTCACCGATTTGAAGGAGACGGTCGACGACCGGCCCACTAGTCTCACAAACGCGTCTGGTGACTCTTCGGATCACTTTGGTTTGAGGAATCCGGCCGATACACTTCACGATGATGTCGCAGCAACCAGAAACCCGCAAGCCGGCTTTTAAACGAGTTTTGTTAAAACTGAGCGGTCAGAGCTTTTGCCGACGCGGCGAGTCCGGCATCAGCATGACCGAAGTGTCGGCCATTTCCCGCGAAATCTCGCGCGTAGTGGACATGGGCGTGCAGCTCGCGATCGTCTGCGGCGGGGGAAATATCCTCCGCGGCCGCGAGTTCGCCGCCGTCAGTGCGGCCATCAATCCGCCCACCGCCCATTACATGGGGATGCTGGCCACGGTGATCAACGGTCTCGCGCTCCAGGACGCACTCGAAAAACTCGGCGTGGCGACGCGGTTGCAGACGGCCATCCGCATGGAAGGCGTGGCCGAGCCTTTTATTCGCCGGCGCTGCGTGCGACACCTCGAAAAAGGACGGACCGTGATCCTGGCGGCGGGGACCGGCAGCCCCTTCGTGACGACCGACACGGCCGCCGCACTGCGGGCCCGTGAGATCGAGGCCGACGTGGTCCTCAAAGGGACCAAAGTTGACGGAGTTTATTCGGCCGATCCCGAGAAGAATCCACACGCCGTCCGTTACTCGGAAATCTCCTTTCAAGACGTGCTGCGGCAGAACCTGCAGGTGATGGACGCGCAGGCGATTCATCACTGCATGGAGCACGGCATCCCGATCATCGTGTTCAATTTCCAACAGGAAGGGAATATCGAGCGGGTCATCCTGGGTGAGCGGATCGGCACGCGCGTCGTTCCCTCCACGCAAATCAAAGCCAGCACTTAAGGAAGACCGACATGGACCAGGATGAAATTCTCCTCGATGCCGAGGAACGCATGGAGAAGGCCGTGCAGGTCTTGCACGGGCAGCTGCAGGGACTGCGCACCGGGCGGGCGACGGCCGGGCTCGTCGATTCGATTCGCGTCGACTATTACGGCTCGCCCACGCCGCTCAAGCAGATTGCCAACATCAGCATCCCCGAACCGCAGCAGATCCTCATCCGGCCGTTCGACGCCTCGACGCTGACGAATATCGCCAAGGCGATCCAGTCGAGCGATACGGGGCTGTCGCCGAACTCGGATGGCCGCATGATTCGGCTCAATGTGCCTGCCCTTTCGACCGAACGCCGCAAGCAGCTCAGCGGCCGCGTCAAGGAATTGGCCGAAGAGGCCCGCGTCGCCATCCGCAATGTCCGCCGCGATGCCAACAAGCACGCCGATCAGGGAGAGAAGGAAAAGACTCTGACCGAGGACGACTGCAAGGCGACCAAGGACCAAATCCAGGACCTGACCAAGAAATATGAGGGAAAGGTCAACGACATGGCGGCGGCGAAAGAAAAAGAGGTCATGAACGACTGAGCGGAAGGATGAAGGCGGAAGCGTTGCTTTGAATCCCGACCCCATGTCGGGAATGTAGGATGAGTCACAAGCCCCTTCTGCGTTAAACCTTCATCCTGTCGCTTTGCCCGCAAGGTTTGCCTAGGCGGGTTGGTTGCCGAGTTGGTTTTATCGTTTCTTTCCGCAGGCTTTGCCTTGCCGGATTGGTTTTGCGGGTCGTGCGCGATGCTAAAGTTCCGCGCACCCGAGCGATGGGCACAAGCGGACGCCGGGCGCATCTCCGGACCGCCTTTCGACTCAATGGAATAATCCGCCTCTTCCCGACAGACCGATGCAGTGTCATGCGCCGAAAGGGACTTTGGCGACGGCCACGGCGCGAACTGGGCCAGTCGGTCGTACGCGAAGGATGCGCGGTCATGTCGTTTTCAAAGCAGTTGACGCAACTGGGACTGCTTGGGACGTTCACGCTGGTCGGCCTGTCGGCCTGCACGACATGGCACGGCTATCAAACGGTCCAGAACCCTTGCGGACCGTCGCCGCAAACCGTCGTCACCGCCACGCCCCCCGTCACTGCGGCGCCTCCCGTCACGGCCTCGCCCCCCATCACTGAGGCGGCACCGAGCACTCCCCCAATTACGCCTGCAGTGACGCCGCCTCCGCCCGAGGAGACGTCGTCTGCGACGACACCATCCGTGCCGGGTTCCCAGGGGAAAGCGCCGGCGTCCGGCCTGCCATCAGGAACAGACAAGCCGGCCGGCGTCGTACCTCCGCCCCCCGCGCCGCCTGCTGCTGCGTCGGCTGGGCCGGGGACATCAGCGACAACTTCGGCGCAGGCGGCTGAATCGAACCGCGATCAATTGCAAACTCAGAAGCCGCTCGACACGACCACATCCGCGCCCGAGGTTGCCGGGCAGCCGGTTGCCGCGAACGCCGCGTCTCCGCCGGGCGCGAATGTCATGGTGACGATTCCCGCAGCCTCCAAGGCTCCGCCTGCCAATCAGCCGCCTGGCCCATTGGCGAAGCTGCGGGCACGATTCCATAACTGGATTCAGCCGGCCCCCAAGTCGACGGCAAAGGCGTTGAAAGTGGCGAAACCGTCGGGACCGGCCACAGCGCCCAAGGGAACGCCGCAGGTTGTGGCGAGCGTGCACATCCCGCTGCCTCTTTCCGATCCAAACCGGGTCGTGCAGGAGGATTCGCGAGCGGCCCATACGATTGCTCCGGCCGAGGAGCCAAGTCCGGTTTCGACAGCCGCGCGCGAGACGCTCAACCGGGATCCGCGTCCGCGGCTGCCGTCGGATTCCAGGTCGGACAAGCTGCTGTCCAGCGCACGGGAACCAAGCCATCGGCGGCACACGAAATCGAAGCGTGGCCATTCGGCTCGCAGGCGGCCGCGAGCGCGAACAAAGTGCCGAACACGAGGGCGACCGAAGACTTCGATCCGATCCCCGTCGAAGAATACAAGGCGGCGACTATCGGCGCGAACGAGGCGAATTCTCTGCCCGCATTCAATCGGACTCCTTCAAGCCAACAATCGGCGGACACTTCGTCGAACACACCTGCAGCACAACCGATGACCGCGGCTCCGCCCGCCTCGGAGTTGCAGGTCGTGCCCCCAGCCATTCCGCCTTCGCAAGAGCGGCCGATGCTCGCACAGCAACAACCGCAAACCGTCCCCACAGCGGCGGCGGGAACGGTGGGCCCTGTCGCACCGGCAATCCAGATCTTGCCGGCGACACCTGCGGAGCAAGCGGTGCCGACTGCGCCACGGCCGGCGCAGTGGATCGGCGGACGCTACGGTCAACCGGCGTGGATGGTCCCCTATCTGGCGGCGCCTGAAGGCTCGGCCCGCCAATAGATCAGGGGGGATCGTAGCCACCCGGATGAAAGGGATGGCAGCGGCAGATTCTCCAAATGCCGCGAAGCGCGCCGGAAATTGCCCCGTACTTGCGGACCGCGCCGATGAAGTACTCGCTGCAGGACGGATAAAAGCGGCAGCGCCCTCCCAAGAGCGGACTGAGCAGCCATTGATAGAGCCGCACGAGCGTCACCAGCACGAATGCCGTGCGCGCCGACAATCCAACGGACCGCGGTGGGCAATGGATCGGATGTCATGGAACGGAAAGTACGTCAGGTTTTTTCGGCTCAGGTTTTTCCGGCGCTGAGTCGCCGCGAAAGACGTCGCGTCAACTCGAGGAGTGAATTCTGATAGTCGGCCAACTGGGCTGAGCCGGTCGACCCCCGCTGCGGGATGAGCACGAGGTCGAGTCCGCTCGGCAGGTCGTGTTGCGAGAGGCGAAAGGCCTCGCGCAACAACCTCTTGACGCTTGTGCGCACCACCGCGCCGCCCACCTTTCGCGAAACGCTGACGCCGAACCGCGTGCGACCGACATTATTCTCGACGGCGTAAACCAGCAGATGGCCGTCGGCCGCCCGCTGCCGTTTCTCGAAGACTTTGGCAAAGTCGTGTGAGGATTTCATCCGGCTCGAGCGCGCAAGGCGAAAATGCTTCACGGCGACGGCCGTCCCTCGTCATCCGGTCCGGAATCGGAATCCTCCGGTCGGTCCGGCTGGTTCGCGTGGGCCACCGCTCGGGGATTCTTTTTCAGGTACCAGAACGGATCGGGGACCGTCGACGCTGTCGGGCGCCGCCGCACGGAATCTCGCAACCGGCGTCCCCAAATCACCACCATCACGAGAAGTCCCAGACCAACGAATACGATGGCAAACCACAGGATCATTGCCGAGACGAACTCGACGCGGCGAGCCACAACGACCGGGGAGCGTTTCTTTTCCGCAGGCTTTGCCGGTGCCGGCGCCGATGTCGCGTCGGCGGCTTTTGCCGCGGGCGCCGCCGCTGCGTCGGCCGAGTAGGTCTTGGCCGGCAGGAATGCGGTACCGACGGCCAGGACTGCGCACGCGACCGTCAATACAATTCGGTGGCGTGCCGGCATTCGGTGGCGTGCCGGCGGTTCGATCGAGCCATGCATGGAGCGGTCGCCGAGGATTAATGCGCGAGGACTAATGCGTCAGTGGCCCGGCCACCAGTCATCCTAAGCGGGCATCCCCGGCGAGACAATGCCGTGTTTTCACCTGTGACTCCGCCTGATTGGCGTCGATTACCACAGGCCGTCGCGGGGTGCGGCCGGTTCGACGTTGGCCAACTCTTGATAGAGTTTCTTGGCCGCGTCGCTCGTTTGCTTGGGGAGCACGATCTTTACGACGACGTACTGGTCGCCCCGTTCCTTGGTCTTGGGGCTGGGCACACCCTTGCCTTTCAAGCGAAGTTTTGTGCCGCTGGACGTGCCGGGAGGGACTGTGACGGTGACATGACCCTCCGACATTGTGGGAACTTCCACCTTGGTTCCCAAAGCGGCTTCGGAGGGCGTAATGGGAACGTCCACCGACAAATTGTTTCCGTCGCGATGGAAGTACGGATGGGGCGAGACGTGGATCGTCAGCAGCAGATCGCCGGCCGGCCCGCCCGAGCCGGGATGTCCCTGTCCGGCCAGGCGAATGATACTGCCGTCTTCGACCCCGGCGGGGATCTTCACGTTAATCCGCTCGGTCTGGTCGCCGCGGCGGATTTGCAGTCCGTGACTGCCGCCTTCGGCGGCGACTTGGAAGGGGACCGTCACTTCGAACGAGATATCCTCACCCTTTCGTGCTCCGCCGTGCGGCTCTCCCGGACTTTCCGCCCTGGGCCCGTGACCGCCCGGCCCGTGACCGCCTGTTTGAAACGGCCCCCGCTCGAACCCGGCCCCTCCTCGTGCCCCATCGCCAAAAAATTGATTGAACAGGTCGCTCAGGTCGACGGCATGCGTGCCGTCCGGACCGGCGGCCCAGGCCGTGCGGTATGACCCGGTGTGGCCGCCGCCGTTAAAGGCATGGCCGTAGCGGTCGTACTGCACGCGCTTTTCGGCGTCGCCCAGGACCGAGTAGGCCTGCTGGACCTTTTTGAACTGGTCGGCAGCGTCTTTGTCCCCCGGCCGAACGTCGGGATGATATTTGCGCGGCGAGCTTCTTGTAGGCCTTGCGAATCTCGTCGGCCGAGGCGCTGCGAGTGACGCCCAGCGTCTTGTAAAAATCGATTTCCGGCATAAAAAAACCGCTACGGGTTGCGCGGTGCATCATTGTAGGAACCGTGGTTGCGGCCTTTCAAGACCGCACGCGTGCGCGTGCGCGGCTTGTTGAATCGACGAGTTGGGTGATACCTTGGAACCGGCAGGAATCGATTGCAATACCGCATTGAGGACGTCGCTCCGGGATATGTTGAAGTTCGCTGTTCGCAATTTGATGAGCCGCCCGATGCGGTCGCTCTTGTCGCTGGTCGGCCTCACCGTGGCGATCATGGGAATGATCGGCCTGTTCTCGGTGGCGGGCGGTTTGAACGAGATGGTGGCCGACACCTTTGGCCGCATCAAGGGCCTCGTGGCCATGCAGCCGGGGTCGCCGATCCCCCTGTTTTCGCGGTTGCCCGCCGGCTGGGGAGCAGAAATCGCGAGCGTGCCCGGAGTGGGCATCGTGAGTCCGGAGATCTGGTCGCGGGCCAACGTCATCGAGGGCAAGACCATCGTCAGTCCGCCCCGCTTCCTGTTCGGCACCGACCTGCCGACGCGGCTGGCTTTGAAACACGGCATCTATAGCGAGGACATGGTCGCCGGCCGGTTCCTCACCATTGACGATCGTGGCAAAATGAACGCGGTCGTCAGCCGGCCGATCGCCGAAGAGTTTCACAAATGGGTGGGGGATACGCTCAGCGTCGGCGGCAACGACGTGAAGATCGTGGGCATCTATTACTCCGGATCGCTGCTCTTGGACGTCGCCATCATTCTCGACATCAATGAAGTCCGCCGCATGAGCCGCTTCGGCGCCGACGAGGTGTCGGCCTACTACATCGAGCAAGCGGGCAACGTGAGCGACGCCAAGCTGACGCGTGATATCCAGGACGCCTTCAAGGGACGGGAAATCCAGCCCTGGCAGCCGGCGACGAGCCGCGAATCGCTGACTACGGGCAATTTCGTCTTCGACCTGTTCGCCCGATTTCTGAGCTTGCTCCCCGCGCAAACGAGCGGCACCGTGACGATGGCCGGTGGTGCGAAAACCGCAAAAAAGGCGACCGCGCTGCCGATCGAGATTCGTAGCGCCGCCGATTGGGCCGCGCGATTCAAGGATTTCAGCGCGGACCTTGACTTGTTCCTGACCATTATGAGCGCGATCGGTGTGACAATTGCCGTGTTGAGCATCGTCAACACGATGCTGATGAGCGTCACCGAACGCATCATCGAATTCGGCATCCTCAAGGCCAACGGCTGGACGCGGTACGACGTGATGCGGCTGATTACCTCGGAAAGCGCCGTGCTGGGTTTATTGGGCGGCCTCTCGGGATGCCTCGTCGGCAGGGTGGGAACGTCGATCATCAATTCATTCTGGCCGGATCGAATTCACCTGGTCGCCGGTCCTGGTTTGCTTTTGTTCGGGGCCGTATTCAGTACGTGCCTGGGCATCCTGGGCGGACTCTATCCGGCCATCTGGGCGATGCGGATGATGCCCATGGACGCCATTCGCCGCGGGTGAGCGTCATCCGGCGACGAGTTCTTTCATCTCCCGCACGGCGCGCTCGAATCCCACGAGGACCGCTCGGGCGACGATGCTGTGGCCGATATTCAACTCGCTCACGTGCGGGATCTTGGCCACGCCGCTCACATTCCGATAGGTGAGACCGTGCCCCATGTGCAAGAGCAGACTATGCTCGATCGCAGCACGGCCCGCGGTGAGGAGTTGGAAGTGTTCGCGGGTTTGCTCGGCTGCGTTTGTCGCATCGGCGTAGCGGCCCGTGTGCAGCTCGACGGCCTGCGCCCCGAGTTTTTTCGAGGCCTCGATTTGCCGCGGATCGGGATCGATAAACAGGCTCACTTCAATGCCCGCTGCGAGCAGGCGGTCAACCGACCGCTTCACGCGATCAATGTTGCCGACCACGTCGAGGCCCCCTTCCGTCGTGACCTCTTCGCGTCGTTCGGGAACGAGTGTGCATTGATGCGGATGAACGTCGACGGCGATTTGCGTGATGGAATCGATCGCCGCCATTTCCAGATTGAGTTTGACCTGCACCGTCTCCTTGAGCAGCCGCAGATCGCGGTCCTGAATGTGCCGCCGGTCTTCGCGCAGGTGCAGCGTGATCCCGTCCGCACCGGCCAATTCGGCAAGGGCAGCCGCCCAAACCGGATCCGGCTCGATGGTACGGCGGGCCTGGCGAATCGTGGCGACGTGATCGATGTTCACACCCAAACGAGGCATTTTGTCTTTTCCTGGCGAAACAAAGTCGTGCGACGGCTGTCGGGCTGATTCATTATAACTCGGCCGGCGAGAAGACTGTCATCGCCGGCAATGGGTCCGATATGCTGCGAGAATGATTCGCACTCAAACGGCGATGGGCGCTTTGATCGCGGGTGTCTGTCTGTTCGGACTTTGGCACATCGCCTGGTTGCTGGAGAACTCGCGGTACGGACGGCGGCTTGTCATCTGGTTTGGAGACATCGGCGGCCGACGCGCAATGACGGTGCTCTTGATCGCCGGCGCGATCTTCGGCGTCCTATTGGCGGCCGACGTGATTCGTCCGATTCAATGGGCCAAGTGATGAAACTGGGACTGATCAATTCGGCGTGGGCTCAGGCCGGTCGGGAAACGAGCTGGGGAATCCGTCGGACGAAAGAGCTCGGCTTTGACACGATCGACATCTTCGCCGATCCGCTGGAGATCGACGTCCGCGAACGGCGCTTGATCCGCTCGGAATGTCGTCGGCACGAACTGCCGATTATTTCCGTCTGTTGCGTCGCCGTGGGGCTGATCGATTTCAATCCGAGTGTTCAACGATTCCATCTGGACAGAACGAAAGCCTATCTCGATCTCGTCTACGAGCTGGAAGCGCGAAACTTGCTGCTGGTGCTGGGCGAATACATCTGGAACCGCGAGGTGATTCCACCCGCGGAGCAGTGGAGCGTCGGCGTGGAAAACTGCCGGCGATTGGCTGAACAGGCCGAATCGCTCGGCGTCCAGATCGCGCTGGAACTCGAACCGTTTCCCTTATCGCTGTTAAACAGCGTGGACAACATGGTGCGGTTCATCGACGACGTGGGGCATCCCGCCTGCCGCGCGAACATCGACGTTTCGCATTTGCACTTAGCGCACGTGCCGGCGGCCGAACTCCGCAAACTGCGTGGCAAAGCCATCCACGTGCACATTTCGGATTGCGACGGCAAAGTGCACGGCGATCTGCCGCCGGGCCGCGGAGTCGTGGATTTCCCGCCGTATTTGCGCGAGATCAAAGCGCTCGGCATCGACGGTGCGATTTCGATCGAACTGGAATATGCGCCGGAACCCGACAAGATCAATGAGTGGGTGACGGAAGCCTACCGCGAAACGGCACGCCTGCTCGACGAGGCGGGACTGCGCGGCTAAATCACCGACCGCGATTTCTGGGACGGGCGCCCTGTTTGTGGTGCAGCCATTCGGGCTGCAGGTGTTTGTGGTGCAGCCGTCCCGGCTGCAGGTGTTTGTGGTGCGGCCGTCCCGGCAGCACGTGCAGGCGGGACGCCTACACCACAAATTAAATTGAACCGCGAAATTCAACCGATGCCCGACACGCGTTCCGGATTGCCGACAAACGCGGTGAGTTCGTTGGAGACGGCGTCGACGACTTCGATGAGTTCGGCAAGCGGAAACGGAATCGACTCATCCCCCGCCCCCAAGGCTTCCAGTCGACCGGCGAGGGCGTAAGCGTCCGAGGCGCCGAGCGTACGAAAGGCGTTCTTGAAGGTGTGCGCCAGTCGGCGTGTCGTGGGGCGATCGTTGCGATCGATCGAACCGCGCAACTGATCCAGCAGGACGGGCCATTCCTCGAGCGCGGCTGACGCGACCGCTTGCAGCAGCTCGCGATCGCCGCCCACATGTTCCATGGCGGCTGTCCAATCGATCTCCACGGTTGCGCGCGACGCCGCGGGCGCCTCGCGCGTCGTCTCCAGGCGTTCGTCCACGGAAAGAGTCACGTTGTCGCCGGCGACGACTTCGGAGATCGTGTGCGACAGTTCCGACGCGCGGACCGGTTTGGAGATGTAGCCGTCCATCCCCGAGGCGAGACAGCGGTCGCGGTCTCCCTTCATGGCGTGAGCCGTCATGGCCACGATGGGCAGGCGTGGCCGCAGCGTCGCGTCTTCATACTCTCGAATGGTGCGCGTCGCCTCGAAGCCGTCCATCTCGGGCATTTGCACGTCCATCAAGACGAGGTCGAACCGCTCGTTTGACGTGGCTTTCGTCACGGCTTCGCGGCCGTTCGTCGCCAGCATCACGTGATGTCCCCACTTTGTGAGCAGACCGATCGCCAGCTTTTGGTTGGCCAGACTGTCTTCCGCCAGGAGGATTCGCAGGGGCTGTCCGGCGACGGCCGTCTTGCCGGCATCGCCATTGCCGGCTTGCGGGCTCGCGGGGGGTGCCGAGACGCCGAGTGCTTCGGCAATCGCATCGTACAGCTCGGACTGTTTCACCGGCTTGACGAGATGTGCCCCAATTTGGAGGTTCTTGCAGCGCTCGATGTCTCCCGTGCGCGTGGCCGACGTGAGCATGATGAAGACGCTTTTTCGCAGCACGTCGTGATTGCAGCACTGCTCGATCAGCGCGAACCCGTCGACGTCGGGCATATTCACGTCCGACAGGACGATCTGAAACGGTTCCTTTCGCTCGGCGGCCGCGGTCAAGAGCTCGAGTGCCTCGGCGGCCCCGGCGGCGGACGCGGTCCGCATGCCCCAGTTCCGCAGCGTCTCCTCCAGGATTCTGCGGTTGGTGGCGTTGTCGTCGACGATCAACGCCTTGGCCCCGTCGACCTGCACCGGCTCGGCGCCGGGCAGCGGAACCGAATCCTTGTCGGCCACGCCGAAGGTGGCCGTGAAATGGAATGTGCTGCCTTGTCCGACTCGGCTGTCGACCCAGATCTTTCCGTCCATCAGATGGATCAGCCGCGACGTGATCGCCAGTCCCAAGCCGGTGCCGCCGTAGCGGCGGGTCATCGAGCCGTCGCCTTGCTCGAAGGCGTTGAAGATGGAAACCAGCTTGTCCTGCGGAATGCCGATGCCCGTATCGGTCACGCTGAATTCGCACGTCACGTGCCCGTCGGTTGGAGCGGCCGTGCGGACGTCCATGACGACTTCGCCGCGCGGCGTGAATTTGATGGCATTGCCGACGAGGTTGACAAAGATTTGCCGCAGTCGCACGCGGTCGCCGACGACGACTTCCGGAATGCCCGGGTCGAAACGACAGGCGAGCTCGATGCCCTGTGTGTGGGCCCGGACCGCGAGCGAGCGGATCGCATCTTCGACATTGTCGCGAAGGCGAAACGGAGCCGCTTCGAGATCGAGCTTGCCGGCTTCGATCTTCGAGAAATCGAGAATGTCGTTGATGATGGCCAACAGCGATTCGGCCGAATCGCGAGCGGTCTCGAGGTACTGCCGCTGCTCGCGGGAGAGATCGGTGTCGAGCACGAGATCGGTCATGCCCATGACGCCGTTCATCGGCGTGCGAATTTCGTGGCTCATATTGGCCAGAAACGTGCTCTTGGCGCGGCTGGCGGCTTCGGCCGCTTCCATCGCTTCGCGCAGGGCGACTTCCATCTGCTTACGCTCGGTGATGTCGAGTCCGACGCCGAGGATGGCCGGTTTGCCGTCGTATTCGATCTTCGCCGCCGTGAAGTCGGCCCACAGCTCGGTGCCCTGCTTGGTCAGAATCTTGATTTCGTAACGCGACGTGACATCCTCGCCGCGCTGGCGGGCGGCGGAACGCAGCAGCACCAGTTCCCGAAAGTCGGGGTGGACGTAATCCAGAAAACTGCGGTGCAACAGTTCCTCGCGCGAATAGCCCATCATGGCGACGGCAGCCGGATTGACGTAGACGTGGCCCGTCCCTTGAAAGATGGCCACCATGGTCGGCATCGTCTCGGCCATCGTGCGGAAGCGGTGCTCGCTGACGGCGAGCGTCTCCTCGGCTTTCTTGCGTTCGGCGATCTCCTTGGCGAGTTCTTCCGGCCGCCGCAGGGCAAGGACCCGGGGAATTCGCGGGATGAGCGTGAGCACGGCCGCCCATGTCAGGACGGCCGCCGAGGCGGCCAAAAAGACCTGGAAGCGATAAATGGGCCACGCGAAGACGATCGCGTTCACGAGGGCAAGCGTTCCCATCGTGATCAGAAACGCCTCGAAGATCCAAAACGCCCGGGAGACCCGCGCGTTCTGGCGGCGCAGAATGAAGTAGTTCACTGCGATGACGGCCGTCATGAAGGCCGCCCAGATCGCCAAGGCCGACAGGATCGACAGCCAGATCAGCGTGGGCGACCAGCCCGCATCCAGGCGCAGGATGCGGAATTCGTCCGTTTTGAACAAGGAAGAGATGAATGTCGGCACGTTTCGCGACCCCGCGGGACTGCCTTACAGCATAGCTTGCCGCGCAGTCCTTGCGTAGCGAATCGGCCCGCACAGAACCTCTAAAGGTTCCAGGAAAGCAGACAGAGAACGGCAAAAACGGCGGCCATCGAGACCAGAATGGTCACCAGCAACCGTGCGGAACGCCGCAGAATCTGCGGCGGATATTCAAAGCGGGTCGCGCTGTAGACGAGGCTGACAGCCACCGCCAAAGGCAAGAGATACCAGGCCACGTGCATTCCGTTGGCCAGTATCGACAATGACGACATGATTTCGGTCCTCGATCTGACGCCCGATCGGCGGTCAGCTTTTCGGTCAATTTTGTTTCGAGACGACCCGATCGGCCGCCGGACCGGCACCGGCCGGCACCGGCTTTTCACCGGCCGCGCCCGCGGCACCCGCGGGGCTTTGCCTCTGGCCCTCTTTGGAATCGGTGTCGCCGTAGCCGTAGGCGGGACCCTCGACGGCGTCGAGGATCACGAGAATATTGAGCAGGCCCGCGATCATCGTAAAGGTCAGCGCCAACTCGTAAAACTTGCCAAGCTGGCGGTGCAGGTCGAGCAGATAGGCGCGATCGAGATCGCGTTCTTCCTCGTCGGGGGGCGCCTCGAAGCGATCCCAAAAACTGCGCCGGAACCGATCCTCGCAGGCGGCCAATCCCCCGTGCCGGAGCATTGTTTCCTTCAACGACCGCCAACTCGATCCCGCGCTCCGGATCGGCCGAAACCGGCTTACCAAGGCGAGGGACATCTCCCAGTGCAAGTTTAATTTCCTGCGGAGCACCCTTTTTGGGCGTGATCGTGCCGACAAATTCACCGTGGGCCGTGCGGCTCTCGCGATTTTCCTCGTCCGGCTGGAGGGTGATTCGGCCGGTCACGTCTCCATTCGGAAATCCCGCGCTGGGATCGAGCATCCGCAGCGTTCCCGTGAAGGACGCATTCAAGGGCCCATCAATTCCGGCCTGATCGGCATTCTGGCGGTTCTGGTAGCGCGAGGATTGAAAAATCGCAGGCAGCGCGGGCAAGCCCACGAAAACTTGCGCGTAATACGGATTCAGCATGTTGAGCGGATCACGCTTCCAATAGACGACGCTCCAGTCGCCCAGTTCCATGCCGAAGAAAAACGTGCCCAGCACGCAGAGACCGCACACGATGCCTTTGAACCAGCGACCCTGGTACAGATGCCCGGCACCGGGAAGCAGGAACGCAAACACGCCGGCCAGCCACCGGTTTTTGAACGGAATCCGAGGATCAAGCATTTTTCGGTGGCTTTGGGGGGAACATTATCCGTCTGCGCACGAGTGCCGGCGTTATTTTAGGGAGTGTGCAAAGTTGCGGCTAGTGCTGACTCCGCGCTCGGAAGGCCGTCATCCAGCACGAATTCGCCGCAAAGTCGAGACGACGCGCGGACGAGTGTTCGACGGGTTTTTGATCTCTCAAGGTCTTTGAAGAGAACGACTCGCAACCCGGGAGAGTGCTAAAAACAATTGCTATTGAACAGCTCGACCTCATCGAGGATAATCAAACTAGCGAACGACAAAATACGGTACAGCGCAAGCTGTAAATCTCGCTTAAGCGGAGCCGTGGCCTAACTCAGGGCGCGGCTTTTTTGTTGCGATCGGTCCGCCGGAGTTGTCTTGGTCGTGGTTAAAGACAGGGATCCGCAGATTACGCCGAATCCACAGATTTTTGAATTCAATCGGCGAAATCGGCGAAATCGGCGTCATCTGGTGCGTCAGGCAAAGCTTGACGGTTCTTGTCAGTTGAAAGGTACTGACCATGGTAGTTGTTCGTTCGCCATGTAGCCGACCGAGCGGCTGTCGGAGTGATCCGGCGGTCGAAGCCTCGGAAGGCAAAGGCGTCAGCCGTAATGCGAAAGCGTGAACCCGATTCGGCCTCGTTACGCATCTGAGAGTGGCCAGCCCTTCCAGATAGGGTGAAGCCTGACACCGACCGTGAAGCAACGAACGCCTGCAGCGGCCGGGCTCTCCGGGGTGGGAGGGGACAGCGGATGCCGACAGAATCGTCAGGAACCTGAGAGACCCGTTCGAGTGACACTTCGCGCGTAGGCCCTGTGTCAACAAGGTGCGGGAACCCATAACTGCGCTTTGGCTCGATCGGGAGTCGGAGGGGCTCATAGTAGCGATGAAGCGGGGTAATGCCCGCGGAGCGAAGGGGCCCTGCCAAGGATTCGACGTGCAAAAAGGGTGAGGATACACATGGAGCATTGCTCCCAGAAGAGGCTTCGGCCTACCTCACTCTGCGGTAGCGTCTCAGCCCGTCGGCCAAGTCGACGTCGGTCGGCGCATGCCTTCGAGCGAAGTGTTCTTGGGTAAGCCGGATGCGGGAAATCTGCACGTCCGGTTTGAAGAGGGGGGAGGCGGCGCTGGTTCGTTCCAATTGAATGGATCATCGCTCCTCCCCTACTCGACCGGATCTCCTTTGGAAGTGAAAGAGAAACCGGAGACCCGGTGCCGAGCCATGTGACGTGCGCTGTTGCTCGCAAGCTCGGCGAGTTTGTCCATGACGTTCGTTTCGAAACGACACAAAGCGATCGAGGCCGAAGCGAGTGTCTGCGCGACATTACGCAAGAACGGCACCGGGTGCAGGGCCGCGGCCCTGCCGAAGGTGCTCAAGTTGTTCGAAGATGCTCACCCTTTTCGAAAAGTGAGCATCTTGGAAAAGCCCGACGATTCCTTCGAAGATGCTCACCTGTTTCCAAGGTGCGCACACAAAACTGCGCACCTTCGAATGGAGAGCGGGTGCGGGCCGAGAACGGTGCGGGCTCGAATTCTGTCGCGGAGGCGTCGCACCGCGGCTGTTTCGCTACAATTGCAGGCAGTCCTCCGCCCTTCGCGCGGATTTCTTCACTTCTGAACTCGCCCGATTTGAGACACCAACATGGACGACTCTTACGAATACTCGTCCGGCCGAGGGGGCCTGCGGTTGCTGCCGATCATCATCGGCATTGCCTTGATCGGCTTCACGGCCGTTCGCGGCTGCCAGCAAGGGCCCTTCGGACGCCACCAGATCGTCGGCATGAATCCGGAGCAAGAGGCGGCTCTCGGCGCACAATCGTATAACCAGGTTCTGACGCAATCGCACATCCTTCGCGATGCGCCCGTCGTCGACGTTGTCCGCAAGCTCGCCAAAGACCTCATCCTCGCTTCCCGCAATCCCGATTTCGTCAAATACACCGGTCTGCAACCCCCCGATTTCGAGTGGGCTTGCAACGTCGTCCAAAGCAACGAGGTCAACGCCTTCTGTCTGCCGGGGGGCAAAATCGTCGTCTACACGGGCATCCTTCCCGTCGCAGAGACCGAGAGCGCCTTGGCGGCCGTGATGGGACACGAGATCGGCCATGCATTGGCGCATCACGGGGCCGAGCGGATGGCTCAGCAGCAGATGGTGCAGATTGCCGAAACGTCGGCGGCCGGCGCGATTTCCGATATGGATCCGCAAAAACAGCGCGAGGTCCTCGGCATGATGGGTGTCGGCGGAAAGTTCGGCCTGCTGCTTCCGTTCAGTCGCAAGCACGAGTCGGAAGCCGATCGCATCGGCCTGTTGCTGATGGCGGTTGCAGGACGCGATCCGCATAAGGCGGTCGAATTCTGGCAGCGGATGGGACAGGCCAATCGCGGCCGTAAACCGCCCGAATTCATGTCGACTCACCCCAGCGACCAGCGGCGTATCCAAGATTTGGAGCGTCTGCTCGGCGAGGCCATGCCATTTTACGAACGTGCATCGCCGCATGTCCCCGATGAGCCGCTGCCGTTACAGGGACTGTCGGTAGCCACTGCCGACCGTGAAGCAGGCCGATCGGCGACCACCTCGCCCCCAGGCGGGAATTCGCGAATGGACGCGGCGGCCGTGCCCCGCGGGGTGGCCGAAGTTCTTAAATTCATTGATCAAAACGATCAGGCACCGGATGGGTATGAGGGGGGGCGGCAATTTCAGAATTTCGGGGGAGACGGCGTACAGGCGTTGCCGCGCACCGATTCGCAGGGTGCCGCGATTCAATACCGCGAGTGGGACGTGCATCCCAAGATTCCTGGGAAGAATCGCGGCGCGGAGCGTTTGGTGACGGGCTCCGATCGCAGCGCATACTACACTCCGGATCACTATCGCACTTTCATTCGAATTCGTTGAGCCCGATGAACCCCGAACGTCTGTTGCAATCGACTGGACCGCGTCTGCACCTGATGGTGGCGACACCGAGCGAGGCCACCGATTTTGGTCGGTCTGTTTCGCGCCACGACGGGCGGCAGGTCGTCGTCCGTTTTCTCCGCGGACAGAAAATGCAGACGGCGCCCCAGCTTTTCGACGAGTTCGCCGCCGCCTTGCAGTTCCCGTATTACTTTGGTGAAAACTGGAACGCGCTGTGGGAGTGTCTGACCGATCTCGAGTGGCTTCCCGGTGGGGCGTGCATTCTGATGATCCTGGACGGAACGCAGCTGCTCGCGGGCGAGGAATCCTTAGCCATGTTTCTCGATTTCTTAGCCGTCGCGTGCGATGAGTGGACGGCGACCGAAAAAGGTCCGTTGGAGCCAGCTCCTCGGCCATTTCATGTTGTCTTTCAATGCTCGCCGGCGGAGGAAGTTGCCTTTCTCTCACGGGTGCACACGGCGGGGGCGACGGTGGACCGCCTGAGTTGAGCGGCAACGAGGATGAACCATGAAAGCAGTCGTTTGCAAATCATTCGGTCCGCCCGAGAACCTGACGCTGGAGGAAGTCGCCGACCCGACGCCCGGCCGCGGTCAGGTCCTGATTGATGTGCATGCGGTCGGGCTCAATTTTCCCGACGTCTTGCAGATCGCCGGCAAGTACCAATTCCAACCGCCTTTCCCGTTCACGCCGGGATCCGAGCTGGCGGGCGTTGTCGCCGAGGTCGGAATGGGAGTCAGTGGCGTCAATCCGGGCGACCGGGTGATGGCGCTCGTTGCCACGGGAGCGATGGCGGAGAAAGTCGTGGCCGATGCTTCGGCAGTGGACGTCATTCCGCAAACGATCGATTTCGATACCGCGGCGAGTTTAGGGATCGCCTACGGGACGTCGTACCACGCGCTCGCCCAACGAGCCCGCTTGCAACCCGGCGAGACGCTTCTCGTCTTAGGTGCCAGCGGGGGTGTCGGCCTGGCCGCCGTCGAAATCGGCAAGGCGTTTGGCGCTCGGGTCATTGCAGCCGCCAGCAGCGACCAAAAGCTCGAAGTCGCCAGACAGCACGGAGCGGACGTCCTGGTGAACTACAGTCAGGGATCTCTCAAGGACACCATTAAGGAATTGACGGCCGGATCGGGGGCCGACGTGATTTTCGATCCCGTCGGCGGGGACCTGTTCGATCAGTGCACACGGTGTATCAGTTGGAACGGCCGCATCCTGGTCGTGGGGTTTGCCAGCGGCGTGATTCCAAAATACCCGGTCAATCTGGCCCTCTTGAAAGGCTGCGAGATCGTCGGCGTCTTCTGGGGCGAATTTCGCAAGCGTGAGCCCGAGTTGTTTCGCAGGAATTGCCAGGCGCTGTTCGATCTGTTTCGCGAGGCGAAGATCAAACCCTTGATATCCCAAGCCTTTCCATTGAATCGCTTCGCAGATGCCCTCAACGTTTTCGTTCATCGACAGGCCACGGGTAAGATTGTGCTCCGCCCATGATCTGGCTAGGTGTCCAGTCGGCAGTTTGAGAGCTTGGCGGACTTAGTGAGGATCGGTAGCTCTCAGACGACGTCCTCCTGTTGGCGAATATCAACGATCCGTTATACTTCGGCCCTCACCTCTCTCCTCTGTCTGCATCTTCCCTCATGACCGTTTTGCCTCGGAATAGCTCCTCGCCGTCCTTCGGCGATGGGCTCAAGGCCTTTGTCGGCACGCCTCGCTTCGAAGCAGGACGTGACGGACGCAATTTGGCCTTGGTTCGAGTGAGGTGAAAGCCCTAATGACGTTGCACGGTGAAAGACTCAGGTTCGAAGATCGCCGGACAGGGGATTTTCGAGAGTGCCTTTCGAGTTGGTTCCGTGGACTGGCCGTTCTTCTGCCGCTGTGGCTCGTGGGATGCGGACGGATTGTCTCGACAAAAGCGACGGACCAATTGATCGCCGGCGACGCGGTTGATCGATCGGTCGCCCAGGTCGACTTTCGGCTGTTCGCCGGCAAGAAAGTCTTCCTCGACACTCAATACGTCAATAAGACGGTGCCCGGCGTCGGCTTTGTCACGTCGGAATACATCGTGAGTTCCATTCGTCAAAAGATGATGTGTGACGGGTCCTTGCTCCAAGAAAAGATCGATGAGGCCGACTTCGTCATTGAGATGAGAATCGGCGCTCTGGGCGCCGACGGTCACGAAATCGTCTTCGGAATGCCGCCCAACAATTACGCCAGCATCGCGGCCTCCGTCTCGCCGGCTTCGTCCCCTGCTGCCGCGCTGTTGCCTTCCATGCCGGAGCTTTCTGTCGCGAAGAAGGACGACCAGATGGCCGCAGCCAAAGTCGCCCTGTTTGCGTACAACCGGCACACGCGCGAGCCGATCTGGCAGTCGGGAATCAGCGAATCACGGTCCGTCGTTGCCGACCGCTGGTACTTTGGGGCCGGGCCGTTCCAACAGGGCAATATTTACAGCCCGAAGAAGCAATCGGATTCTTCGCTCTTCTGTTCAGACGATGCCGAAGCAATGAAGCCCGACTACTTCGTCGAGCGACGTTTTGCCGATCCGACGAAATCGCTGGCCGACACGCCCCCGGCCGCAAAGACCGCAGCCGTCGCCACCACGCCGGCGGTCGCTGCCGCCCAGCCTGCCAAGCCGGGCATCGCACCCGCTGCCGCGACCCCTGCGGTCAGCGCGACAACCACTCCAGCGGCGACGCCCCCTGCGGCCGCGGCGACGACGGCCGTCGCTGCGGCACCGGTCGCCAATCCGCCGACGCCGGGTCCATCGGTTCCCATCACGACTCCCGCGCCCGCAGCAAGCACGACGGCATCTGCGACACCGCCGGTCACCGCAACACCGCCTGTCACCGCAACACAGACGGTCACTGCAACACAGACGGTCAACGCGGCGCCCGTTGCCGCGGCGGCCCCCGCAGCCAGTGCCGCTCCGGCGGCCAACACAACTCCCGCGGCGGCCAACGCCGGCTCGCCAACGGCGGCGAATTTGGCCCCGACGGTCCCGGGCGTTGCGCCAATTGCGCCCAAGACCGGACCGTCAACGACTTCCATTCCGAACGGGCAACCGGTTAACGGCCCAGCGCCGTCGCCAGGCTCAGCGACCGTGGCCGTTCCGGATCTGCTGTCTGTTTCTCTGCATTAAACGCGAAAGGAAGCCGCACTGGACTTGCTTGCCGCGGGCCTCGTAATAATGAAGGGATGAAACGTCAGTCGCGAAGAAAGGCGCGTCCGGAGCAGATTATTGGACGGACGGCCACACCCGTGTTTTGGGTTTCCCCCGATCGGCGGATCGCCTTTTTTAATCCCGCTTGTGAAAAGTTGACCGGTTGGCCCGCTGACGAGGTTGTCGGCCAGCTCTGCGAATATGTGGCCGATCCCCGCAGCGGCAGTCTCGAGGCATTGGCCGCCAGCCTTTGCCCTCCGGCAGAAACGTTCCTGGGACAAAGTGTGAGCGCTCCCGTGCTCGTGGCGCGCCGGACCGGCGAGCCAGAACCGCGCCACGTCAATTTTGTTCCGCTGCAAAACGAGGAGGGGACATTGGTCGGCGTGTTAGGCGTCGTGACTGTTACCAATCCCTCGACACCGGACTCGGTCAGCGATCCGTCCCATGAGCTGCACGCGGAACTGGTGGCGATCCGCTTGTCACTCGCGCGAAGATTTGGCACGCGCTCGCTCGTTTGTCAGAGCGAAGCCATGTTGCGCGTGGCGGGCCAGGCGGCCATCGCCCGGGCGACGCGGGCCGCCGTCCTCATCTGGGGCGAAAAAGGCGCGGGCAAAGAACACCTGGCCCGCTCGATTCATTATGAAAGCGATTTCCACGCGCGGGCTTTTGTGCCGCTCGACTGCCAGGCGCTGACGACCCTGGAGCTGTCCCAGGCCGTCGGTCGCTTGTTTGATCCGTCGCACGACGAAGATGATTTCGATTCTCCCGCCGCGCTGCGGCCGGGCACGATTTTCCTGATGCACGTCGAGCACCTGCCGCGCGACGTGCAAAAGACAGTGGTCGACGGCCTGCGCGCTCAATCGACAGACGAGTCGCGACTGCGCTTGCTCGCGTCGACGACTGTGCCGCCGTCTGCCTTCGAAACGGACAAGCGCCTCAGGTCCGATTTCTACCACCTGTTGACCCATTTATGCATCGCCGTCCCGCCGCTGCGCTGCCGCGCGGAGGATCTGCGTCTGCTCTCGCAGCACTTGCTCGAAGAACTCAACCGCGGAGAATCTCGCCAGTTCAACGGATTTGGGGACGACGTCTGGGAGAGGTTTTCGGATTACAGCTGGCCGGGCAATGTCGACGAACTGCTGGCGGTGATTCGCGAGGCGCACGCGGCCTGCAATGAACCATTGATCCGAATCAAGGATCTGCCATTTCGATTTCGCACGGGGCTCGACTCGCAATCGGTCGGACCGCCGGTCCGCCCGCGGGTCATCCAGTTGGAATCGTTCCTGGCCCAGACTGAACGCGCCCATATTCAAGAGGCGCTCAAGGAATGCGACAACAACAAGTCCAAAACGGCCGATCTGCTCGGCCTGACCCGGCCGAGGTTATGTCGACGCATGAAGGTGCTGGGAATCGGCGAGAATTCCCCCGACGGGTGAGCGACACGATCACTCGCGTTTCGTCGGCCGTGCTCCGTACAGATGGTCGCGGTGGTCGCGCCTGCTAAAATAAGAGTTCACCGAGTTTCCATTGCTCCCTTATGCCCCTGAGAGTTTCCAATATCCGCTTGCCGGTCGAGGAGCCCGAGTCGGCCCTGGCCGATGCCGTTGCGCGGCGCTTGGGAGTCAAATCCGTCGAACTCACGCAGTGGCGAATCCTGCGGAAGAGCCTGGATGCCCGCTCCCGCACGGGGTTGCGATTTGTCTATTCGGCCGTGGTGCATCTCCCCGAGGAAGATCGTCGTTTTCGCAGCAACGCGGCCCCGAAAGAAGACGTCGAGTGGTTTGCTCCCTCGCGTTTCGAGGAACCATCGCCGGGACAGGAACCGCTCATCGAGCGCCCGATCGTCGTCGGGTCGGGGCCGGCGGGACTTCTTGCCGCCTATTATCTGGCACGACGCGGGTACGCGCCTCTCATTTTGGAGCGAGGTCGGCCCGTCAAAGACCGCGTCCCCGCGGTGCGCGATTTTGACGGCGGCGGCCCGTTGGACGAAGAGAACAACTATTTGTTCGGGGAAGGGGGAGCCGGCTGCTTCAGCGACGGCAAACTGACTTGCCGCATGTCGGGCTCCGACGTGGACTGGGTGCTCGAGCGGTTCATTGAATGCGGCGGACGCGCCTCGCTCATCTACGAGTATCGCCCGCATCTCGGCAGCAATCGGCTCCCCTTGATCTGTCGCAACTTTCGCCGCGAGATCGAATCGTTGGGAGGCGAATACCGATTCGGCTGTCGATTCGAGGGGCTCGACATCGTCGACGGCTCGATCCGCGGGACTCGCACTTCGAGCGGCAACATCGCCACGCGGGCCGTGATTCTCGCCATCGGGCACAGCGCCCGCGACACGTACCGCATGCTGCACGAAGCGGGCGTGCCGATGTCGCCAAAGGCCTTTCAACTTGGACTACGGATCGAGCATCCGCAGGAACAGGTCAATCATCAGAAATACGGACGCCCCGAGTACGTGAACCTGTTGGGGGCCGCCGATTACTCGCTGACCGCCCGGGCCAGGCGGGACATTTTCACGTTTTGCATGTGCGCCGGGGGGACGGTGATTCCCAGCGTCTCCGAGCCGCGGATGTTTTGCACCAACGGGATGAGCAACTCGCGGCACGACACGGCTTTCGCCAACAGCGGTATCGTCGCCACATTGGCGGCTGAGGAATTCGGCAATCCGCATCCGTTGGCGGGGATGGAGATTCAGCGGCATTTTGAGTCCGCCGCGTTCCAACTCGCCGGGGCCGATTACTTCTGCCCGATCCAGCGTGCGCACGATTTTGTCGCTGGGCGTGGCACGGATCCCCAAAGCCATCTATGCTCGTCGTATCGGCGGGGCGTGCGAGCCTGTCGTCTGGAAGCGCTGCTGCCACCCGCAATTGCACAGGCAATTCGCGAAGGATTGCCGATCATGGATCGCAAGTGGCACGGAGGTTTCTTGCGGGATGCCGTCCTTGTAGGCCCCGAAATGCGGGGCAGTTCGCCCCTCCGACTCGACCGGAGCACGCGGACCCGACAAAGTCCGGGAATTGCGGGGCTTTACCCCGTGGGTGAAGGGGCCGGCTTTGCCGGTGGGATTGTGTCGGCAGCGGTCGACGGCCTGATCAGCGCCAAGGCACTGGTCGGGCGGTTTCAACCGCTTGCGAGCAGGACGCTCTGACCTGTTTGTTGTTCATCAGAGGTCTCTGCCGTGGAGAAGCGCTGGATTTGGCCGTTTGAACTGCTCGACAAACTGGGCGAAGGCGGCATGGGCGTCGTTTACCGAGCCCGTTATGTCGTCGACAACCGGCATGTCGCGGTCAAGCTGCTCCCGCCAAACATTGGCAACGAGATGATCCTCTCGCGCTTCGAGCGCGAAGTCGAAATCCTGAAAACGCTCCGGCACCCGCACATCGTGCGTTGCTTCGGCGGCAAGTGCGAGGGGAACCAGCATTTCTACGCGATGGAGCTTGTCGAAGGGGGAACGCTCGACAAGCTGATCGAGGAACAGAACAAGCTGTCGTGGGAAGCCGCCGTTCAATTTGCCTTGCAAATGGCGGCGGGGCTCTCGTTTGCGCATGAGCGGGGCGTGGTCCATCGCGACGTAAAACCCGGAAACTTCCTGATTACGCCCGGCGGAAAGCTCAAGCTGAGTGACTTCGGGTTGGCCACGGTCGAGGCGGCATCCCGCATCACGGCAGCGGGAAAGACAATGGGGACTTTTCCCTACATGGCCCCGGAGCAAATCCGCGGCCGGCCGCCCGTTTCGCCGCAGACCGACCTCTATGCGCTGGGCTGTGTGATTTTTGAAATGGTGACCGGTCGGACGCCGTTTCTCGGCGAATCGCCGGCGGAAGTCATGCATAAGCACCTGGACGATGTCCCGCCGCGAATCCACGAATTCGCCTCCAATTGTCCCAGCGCGCTCGAATTACTCATCCGCGATCTGCTGCAAAAGGATCCCAACGACCGACCGGAAAGTGCGCAAGTCGTCATGCATCGCTTGAACGAGATCACGCCCGATCTGGATGTGATCCCGTCCAAGTCGCTTGCCTTTCAGTCTTCGACGACGTCTCCGATTCCCCGCGGGATCCCCGTCTCCGGGGGGCGTCCGGCGACTCCGCTTCCGGACCAAGGATCGGGCGGAGGGGCGACGTATCGCTCGATCATGGAGCGGCCCCTCGTCAAGAAATGGCTTGCTCCCGTGCTTGCCGCGCTCCTCTGCCTTTCGCTGGCCTTCAACGTGCGATCGCTGGGTACATCGTCTGCCACGAGCCGGGCCGAGAAGCTCTGGGCGGAGGCCCTTGCCAGCGAACAACCTGGTCTTCGCGACGGTGCGGCGAAGGCTTTGGGAGAACTGGCCCGCAGTTCGCCGTCGGCGGTCGACGCCTTGATGACCGCGCTCGGCGACGCTCGCGCGCCTGTTCGCGCCTCCGCGGTCGACGGCCTGGCATTGGCCGGCCCGGCGGCACATCAAGCGCTGCCGGAACTCATCCGACTGGAGAACACGGATGACAGCGAGCAGGTTCGCCGCAAGGCGCTCGAGTTGGCGGCGACATTCCAGGGGGAAAAGGGGGGCAGCCCCATTCGGTCGACGCTGGTCTGGACCCTGGGGATCGTGTTCGTCGTGGGCATTGTCGTCGTCTTCTTGATGACCCGCAGCGCCGAGCGCGTGCCAAAACACAGTCGTTGACTGAGATGCGGGCGCGGTTTACATTAAAAATGGCTCGGGAGTCCGCGCCGGGCCTTGGAAACTTTTACAATCCAGTCGGAAATCTCAGCCACGATCGCCGTGCTTGCGGGCGTGCTGCGGGAAAGACCGCGCCGGGGCAGAAGCGGGTCTGACGTTCCCGAGCACGACGTCCACACGGTAAGTGCGCACGCGACCGAACGAACCCCTTCTGCCGCTTTTGGTCCGCCCATGCTCGCGAAACGGATCATTCCTTGCCTGGACGTGCATGCCGGCCGCGTGGTCAAGGGTGTCAATTTTCTGAACCTGCAAGACGCGGGCGACCCGGTCGAGGTCGCTTCGCGCTATGAGTCCGAAGGGGCCGATGAATTGGTCTTCCTCGACATCACGGCCAGCCACGAAGAGCGGGCCATCATGCTCGACGTGGTCAAGCGCACGTCCGAGGTTATATTTATGCCACTGACGGTCGGCGGCGGCATTCGCACCTTGGACGATATCCGCACCCTGCTCAAAGCGGGCTGTGACAAGGTGTCCATCAACTCGGCGGCGGTGAAAAATCCCGAATTCGTCCGCGAGGCGGCACTTCGCTTCGGCAGCCAATGCATTGTGGTCAATCTCGATCCGAAGCGCGTCCGCAGGGAGGGGCGCGAGGTCTGGGACGTGCACATCAACGGCGGCCGAATTCCCACCGGTCTCGAGGCTGTCGCCTGGGCGATCGAGGTGGAACGATTGGGGGCCGGCGAAATCGTGCTGACTTCGATGGACGCCGACGGCACGAAAGACGGCTATGACATCGAAATCACACGAGCGGTCGCGAATGCCGTCAAAATCCCGGTGGTCGCCAGTGGCGGCGCCGGCCGGCCCGAGCACTTGCACGCCGCATTGACGACCGGAAAAGCCAGCGCCGCGCTTGCTGCCAGCATCTTCCATTACGGGACCTACACGATCCACGAAACGAAGCGTTACCTCGCCGAACGGGGTGTTCCCGTCCGGTTGACGGCGACTTGACGAGAGATAGAGCACAAAGAGATAAGCGAAACGATTATGGCTTCCGCAACCGAGGTTCGGGTCAAAACGACCGAGCGGCGCGATCATGAGATCGACAAGATATTTCGCCAGCTCATCAAGCATGCCGGTTCCGACTTGCACATGCAGGTAGGAAAGGCCCCCATCCTGCGCGTTCGTGGCACGCTCCGCGAATTGCAGATGGAGCCGATTACCCGCGAGCGGATGTGGGAGCTGTTCGATCCGATGATCAGCGAGCGGGATCGCAAGATTTACGACGAAACGGGGGGTTGCGACTTTTCCTACGTCGTCGTGAACGACGGCGAGCCGTGGCGGTTTCGCGTGAACATGCTGATGCAGATGGGCAATCCCGGCATGGTTTCGCGAAAAGTCGAGCGCTCGATCCCCAACTTCAACGGGCTTTTCCTTCCGCCCATCATGGAACAGCTTTGCAAATTCGACCAGGGGATGGTCCTGTTGGCGGGAGTGACCGGAAGCGGAAAAAGCACGACGATTGCCAGCATGTTGGACTGGGTGAACCACAACATGCGAAAACACATCCTGACGATCGAGGATCCGATCGAATTCGTCTACACGCCCGACAAGTGTCTGATCAATCAGCGGGAAGTCGGCATCGACGTCATGGACTTCAAAACGGCCATGAAGCACGCCGTCCGTGAAGACCCCGACATCATGCTGGTGGGCGAGATGCGCGACATGGAAACATTCGAGACCGCCATGCACGCGGCCGAAACCGGGCACTTGGTCTTCGGAACGATCCACGCTTCCAGCGCGCCCAGCACCGTCGGCCGTATTCTCGACCTGTTTCCCACCGCCATGCACAAGGCCCTGCGGGGGAGCATGGACTTCAACATGAAGGCCATCGTGGCCCAAAAGCTTCTGAAGACAATTTGCGAGGACGGCAAAGGGCCGGGCCGCGTGCCCATCGTCGAAATCATGACGTTCAACCCAACCGTGCGAAAGCTGATCCTGGAAGGCGAGGATGAAAAACTTCCCGCCGCCATGCGCATCGGCAAGGAAGAGGGGATGCAACGTTTCAATGAGAGTCTCTATGATTTCCTGCAGAGGGACATGATCAGCCGCGCGGCCGCGTTCGAGATTTCCCCGAATGTCGAGGAACTGAAGATGCTCATCAAGGGCATCGACGTGAAAGGTGCGGCGATCCTGTAATTGGGAAGACAGGTCTGCCGCGCGACTGTGATTGGAATAGGGAGACAAGGGCCGTGAAACCGCGTCCATCCACCCGTCGATCGAGGAGGGTCCTCGTCGCCGGCATCGGTCTGGCACTGCTGCTCTCCGCCGCTCGGGCCGAGGCGGCCAAGCCCAAGAGCGGGGCTGCCAACTCCAAAACGGCCACGACCAGCGAAACGCCGACGGTGACGACGAAGCCCGCCGATGCGCTTCCGCCCTTTCCGCCGCTTCCCGGTTTGGGAGCCTCGTTCGTTCGCGGAAATCTGAGCCTCGTTGGCGGTCAGGCAGCTGTCACCGCCGTCGGCGACTACTTGAGCCGCATCGCCCTGCTGCTGGTTTTGGGCACGTTCGCGCTGTGGATGTGGCTCTGTCGCTTTGTCGATGAAGACAGTCGCGGTCTCAAGGTCCGCAGCGAGTTTTGGAACTCGGTCTTACTCGCGGCGGGAGCCGTCGGGCTATTGGTTGTGCTGTGTGTGCCGTTTTTCGCGGCGGGCTTCGTGCTGATGCTCGCCTGTGGCGCGGTTCCCTTCGGCTTCTATGTCGCGGAGCGCAATCGCCGCGTGCCCGAATCGTCCAAGATCATGACGCCGAACCACCTGCAAAAAGTGGCGATCAAGCTCGCCCGGCGGTTGGGGATCAAGATCGGCGGCAAGCAGGCGGAGGAAGTCCACGGGCCGCCGATCGAATTCATCGGAAAGTCCGACGCGGCCGGAAAATCCGATCGCTCGAAATCCCGGGCCGTGGAGAATTCGAAGGGCTTTATGGCGGCCAAGGAGCTCGTGTACGACGCGATTCTCCGCCGCAGCACGGATATCCACCTCGAGCCGAAAGAGGACGAGATGGCGATCCGGCTCAGAATCGACGGCGTGATGTATCCCACCGAACCGTTCGATCGCGTGATCGGCGACGCCGTGATGAACATCTTCAAAGTTCTCGGCGGAATGGACATCACCGAAAAGCGACGGGCACAGGACGGCAGTTTCGGCGCCAAGCTGGAAGCCCGCATGATCGACTTTCGTGCGGCCACCCAGGGAACCCGCTTCGGCGAGAAACTGAGCCTGCGTATTCTCGATCAATCGAGCTCGGTCAATTCGCTGGCCGGTTTGGGCATGCGGAAGAAGTTGCAGGATGCGATGCGGCAAATTATTCATCAGCCGCACGGCCTGCTCTTGAGCTGCGGCCCGACGGGCGCCGGGAAATCGACGACGCTTTACGCCGCGTTGCGGGACGTCGATGTCTATCAGCTCAACGTCATCACCGTCGAGGATCCCATCGAATACAAGATGGCGAACGTCAATCAGATCGAGATCAACACGAAAGCCGGCCAGACGTTTGCCGGATCGTTGCGGAACATTCTGCGGCAAGACCCCGACGTGTTGATGATCGGAGAAATTCGGGACGCCGAAACCGCGACCATCGCCTGCCAGGCCGCCAACACGGGGCACATGGTCTTCTCGACCATCCACGCCAACGACGCGATCACCGCGCTCTACCGGCTGCTCGAGTTGGGGGTCGAGCCCTTCATGGTGGCCAACTCTCTGTCGGCCGTGCTGGGGCAACGACTGGTCCGCCGGCTCTGCAAGGAATGCCGTCAAAGCTACAAGCCGAGCAAGGACGTGCTCGAGCGCCTGGAGATTCCGGCCGATCGCATCGATCAGTTCTTCCGGCCGCCGGGGAACACGCCCGACGTCTGCCCCGAATGCAACGGGCTGGGCTACGTCGGCCGCACGGGCGTTTACGAACTGCTCGTGATCAACGACGAACTTCGCGACTTGATCCGTGAAAAGGCTCCGGGGTCCAAAGTGAAACTCGCGGCCAAACGCAACGGAATGCTGAATATGCGTCAGGAGGGCATCCGTCTCTTGGCGCAGGGAATTACGTCCGTCGACGAACTCGAACGCGTAGTCAAATAGGGCCCACTGACATGATTGACGTCGCGCTATTGTTTATCTTTGCCTTGGTTGTTTGGAATGTCGGCGCCGAAGGGGCCTGGGGAGCGGCGGCGGTCTTTTTCTCCGTCTTGTTTGCCGGCCTGATCGCCATGGATTATTTCGAGCCCGTGGCGGACCTCCTGCAATCGGCTTTCGGGTCGGACTGGGCCAATCGCGTGGATTTCATCGCCCTGGTCGGGTTATTTGCGATCGGCGTCTTCGCACTGCGCTTTCCTGTCCGAAAAGCTCGTGCCCAGTTTCATCACCGTGCATCAACGCTTTTACGACGTTTGTCGGTGGGTCTTCGCGGTCGGAACGGGCTATCTGACAATGGCCTTCTTGTTGACCGCCCTGCACACCGCCCCCTTGCCCCGCGAGTTTTTGGGCTTCACGCCGGAACGCAACAACTTCTTCGGCATGCTCTCTCCGGACCGCGACTGGCTGGGCTTCGTCCAATACGTCGCCGAGAAATCGATGCCCTCGTCGGAGGAAGGCCGCGTCTTCGACGGCTCCCGTTTCCGCCTGCCGGGCCACGACAACGAAGTCTGGCCGACGTTTATCTTTCGTTACGCATCGCGTCGCGAGTCGTACGGCACCGGTGGCGTGCCAGCGGTTGTCCCGCCCACCGAAGCTCCCGCGGGGGGCACGAGCGGAGCACACCATCCGCCCCCCTCAGCCCCGGGCGGCCTCTGACGCGATCCGCGATCAGTCGATCCCGTGCTTCTTCAGCTTGCTGAAGTACGTGCTGCGCGGGATTCCCAAGAGCCGGGCAGCTTTGGCTTTGTTGCCGGCGCACTTTCTCAGCGCCTCGAGCAGCTGATCGCGCTCCCAAGCGGGGCTCTCCTGCTCGAACGGATTGTCCGAAGAGATGTCCGCAAAGTTTCCCTCGTCCTGCTCCCGGACACTCTGACCAGACTTTCCGGCTGAAACGCGGCGACCAATCGGCTTTGTCTCGACAACGTGCGAGACCACGCGATTCGGCCGCAACATCTCGGCGGGAAGATCGACGAGCGTAACGCGGTCCGACTCGGCCATGACGACGGCCCGTTCGATGACGTTTTCCAATTCCCGCACGTTACCCGGCCACAAGTGCCGTTCGAGCGCCGCGAGCGCCTCGGGCTCGATATGTGTGATCGGCTTGCCCGATTTCTGTGCCGCTTGCATCAAGAAATGCAGGGCCAATTCGAGAATGTCCTCCGTCCGCTCGCGCAAGGGGGGCATGACGATGCTGATGACGTTCAGCCGGTAAAACAGGTCTTCGCGGAAACGCCCCTCTGCGATGAGCTTTTCGAGGTCCTGATGCGTCGCGGCGATCACGCGCACGTCCGCCTGCATCGATTGCGTGCCGCCGACCGGTTCAAATTTGCGTTCCTGCAGCACGCGAAGAAGTTTGATTTGCGTGTCCAGCGAGATGTCGCCGATTTCGTCCAAAAAGAGGGTCCCGCCGGAGGCTGCCTGAAAGCGGCCGATGCGATCGCGGTGAGCCCCCGTGAACGCGCCTTTCACGTGCCCGAACAGTTCGCTTTCCAAAAGACTGGGCGAGAGCGCGGCCGAATGGACGCACACAAGGGGGCCGCCGCGGCGCGGGCTATTTTCGTGCAAGACGCGGGCGACGAGTTCCTTTCCCGTGCCGCTCTCCCCGCGGACCAGCACCGACGACTCGCTGCCCGCCACCTTGCGAACGGTTTCAAGCACGCGGTCGATTGCCGCGCCCTTGCCCTTCAACTGGCTGCGGTTGAGATCGCCGGCCTTGGCGGCGGCTTCGGCCGGGGCGGGATTACGGATCTGCGACAGCTCCGTTTGCAAGACGGCAATCTGACGCGATTGCGTTTCGATCCGTTCGATCTTGCGGATCAACTCGTCATTGAGACGTTGCAAATCGCGATCGCTTTTCACCGTGTAAAGGGCCACGTTCGTGATCTGCCCGAGCGCGTTCAAAAAGGTGAGATCCTCTCCGCTGAACGGGGCCGAGTTCTGCTTGGCGCCGAGGACGACGAGTCCCACCATCTGGTTGCCGATCTGGAGCCCGTGCACGAGATCGATGCGCAGTTCCCGCAGCGCATTCTGGGCCGCCGCGGATTCCCCGCGGGCACCGAGGAGCGCGCGTTGCAGGTTGCCCAGATCCTTGACCGCTTCGATCAGTGGATGATCGACGCTGAACTGCCGCGGCAAGTTTTCGGCACCGTAGGCCGCGACCAGCCGGAACGGAGACTCGGCCGACGTGCGCAGATAGAGGGCCGTGCGGTCGACACCCAAAACGTCACGGCACGAGGCAAGCATCAGCTCCGCCACGGCCTCCGGATCGGCCAGGTGGCCGACGGCCCGGTTCATCCGTTCGAGCGCTTTGCCGAGTTGATATTTCTCGCGATAAAACCGCCGATCGATCATCCCCTGGAACACGTCTCGCAGCCACAGGAGCAAGATCACGGCCAGCATCAAGACGACCGAAATCAACGCCGACTGCTGCGTCAGCGGAAAGATGTTGAGGTACTGCCGCGCGACGGGTCCCAGCGCAATCGTGAGGGCGAAAGCCGCCGTCAAACCGCTACTGGCCAGATAGTACATCACACCCTTGCTGACGATCTGGTCGACGAGCAAGAGCCGATAGCGGATGATTCCGTAGGCATACGCGACCGTAAAGCACAGGCCGGCCAGAAAAATCGGAAACCGGGCCGATCCGAGCGCGAACTTTTCCCGATCAAAGAGGGCCATGTACAGGACGACGATCATGCACAAGGTCGTCACGAGGCCGGCCCGCCATAAGAGCTTGAGCTGAATCTGCTCGACGGCATTGCGAGTCGTCATGTAGCTGCGTTGAACGCAGCTCAGGGCGATGAGGAAATAGGTCCCGCCCATCACAAGCGATGCATAAATTCCGTACCGAAACGCGACTAAGAACCCGCGCAGCGTGGCGAGGTCCGGCTCGACCAGTCCCTTCCAGGGAAGCCAGCTACAAAGCGCGGCCAGCGTCAGAAGTCCGATGATTCCCACGATCGGCAGACCGTAAATCAGCGATAACGACGTCCGCGGTCTCCAAACGAGCGGCAGCCACGTGCGGGGAAAGACGAGGAAGAAGTGTAGACAGACGGCCGGCAGGAGCATCGTGCAAATCAAGCTGGGCGCCGTCAGCCAAAAACTTCCCGCGACGATCCACCAGTGATTTGTCCCCAGAAAGGCCCCCAGCGTCACCAGGCAAAGGGCGTAAAAAAGCTGCGACGCGCGGTCGAACGGCCGGTTCCAATAGACGGCGGCGCCAATTGCAAACACAGCGACTTGGAGCACAAACCAAAACAGCGAAAACAGAACTTCGTTGAGCGGCAGCGACTGCTTTTGCATGTAGCAGGTCGCGGTTTTATCGAGCGTCGCTCCTTTCGGAATGAATTCGATTTCCACAAACTGCGTTCCATTGGCATCCTGCCAGAGAGCTGGCAGTCGATTGGGGTGCTTCACGGCCAATGGGCTAGAGCCAGCCGGCAGGCTCGCAACGCTCATTGGGCTGGGTGCACCGCGCAGGCGCATTAACGCGTGTGTGAAATCGACAAACGTATGGATCGGCCAGTCTCCGATCCGGACCAGCCGATCGCCCACTTTAGGAAGTGGCCCCTTGGCAGAGATCTCCCCTTCAGAGGGGAGCCGCCGCATGACCACCCCATCCGCGACGCCATTATCCCATGTTGCGTCGTCAACGAGACATCGAATGCCCAAATCGGGTGTCGTGGCCACGAAACCAAGCACGACAACCGCATAGATCACGGCAAACGCACCCAGCCCACTCAGGACTAACTGCCAGCGAATTTTCACGGGGGCTGCCTCGAAATCGGCGCTCGGTAATCTCGTGCGCAAATACCCTAGTCAATAATCACTTGTAACGATTCGGCGCCGAGATTTCAACCAGCGGCGCCGAAAATGCGCCCATGTCGGCGCCGAAAGCCGCGTGTCAGGCGAACGCAAAGCTGGACAAAACAGGAAGTAGAGGCCGTTTTCATCGGGTTTTTGAGACTTTCGGAAACGACGTACAAATCTGGCACATCGAATGCGTTGGTTGTCTGACGGTTTCGCTGGTGTTGCCGAAGAAATTGCTTGAGCGAGGCCCATTAATTTCAACCCAGCCTGACCCCCGGAGACGAAGTCAACGCGGCTTGAGACCTGGTTGAGGAAGGTCCCCTGATTGCAACCTGACCCACTTTGCTAATCAGTTCCCCAATCGCAAACGAACGTCCAAGGTCTCTGTCGCGAATTCGTTTCCGGGGGTCTTTTTCTCTTCTTTCGGCTGCGCGCTAGCCCCTTTTGCCGTACCGATCGCGCGGCGAGCCAGTTAAAATCGACGCGTTCTAGTCGCAGCGCGGCTGCTCTTGCCACCGACGAGACCGTGTCGAACGCATTCAGTCCGTCGGATGACGGCGCGCGGCAACCAGTAGGCGAGCCGCATGTCGGTCGACCATTCCGTTGAAGCAAACCAGGAGGCCCTCCTCGGCCGACTCCGGTCTGGTGACCGTGATGTTCTGGGAGAACTTTTTCGGCTCAATCGCCCCCGCCTGTGGCGACTGGTTCGTTTCCGCATGGATCGCCGACTGCTGGGTCGGATCGATCCCGACGACGTTCTGCAGGAAGCCTTTCTCGCGGGGAGTCGTCGCGTCGAAAGCTTCCTGACGGAGCCCGGAGCGTCGTTCTTCGTTTGGCTGCGATTGATCGTGATGCAGACGTTGTGCGATCTGCACCGGCACCATCTCGGTGCCCAAATGCGGGACGTCCGTCGAGATATCTCGCTGGGCCCGGCATCTGAGGGCACGCGGACCTCGGTCTGCCTGGCGGCACTTCTGGTCGGCTCGATCACTTCCCCGAGCCAGGCGGTTGCCGGGCTGGAACTCATGGCTCGACTGGAACAGGCGATCAGCTCGATGCCGGAGATCGACCAAGAGATCATTGCCCTGCGACATTTCGAAGATTTGAACAACCTGGAAACAGCCGAATTGCTCGGCCTCACGCCGCAGGCGGCGAGCAATCGTTATGTTCGTGCCATCAGCCGTCTCAAACAAATTCTGACGCCGTTTCGAGACACTGGCCCATGATCTCGTCCCCCATTGACGGTCATCCGCTGGAAGCTTTGGCAGCCGACTTTATTGCGCGGCGGCGGCAAGGCGAGCATCCAAGCGCCGAGGAGTATGCGGCACAACATCCGGAATTGGCGGCCGAGATTCGCGAGCTCTTTCCGACGATCGGTGTGCTCGAAGAGGCGAGACAACATCAGGAGCCCGCTCCCGCGGCCGATGATCGTCGGGCGCGCCCGAAACTCACACGGCTGGGCGATTTCCGCATCGTCCGTGAAATCGGCCGCGGCGGAATGGGCATCGTTTACGAAGCTGTTCAGGAATCGCTTCGCCGCCGGGTCGCCGTCAAAGTTCTCGCGTCCCGTTTGCCGTTCGACGAAAAGGACCGCAAACGCTTTCTGCGGGAGGCCCGCACCGCCGGACAATTGCACCATACGAACATCGTGCCGATCCTCGGTGTCGGCGAGCAGGATGGCTACGACTTTTACGTGATGCAATATATCGACGGCATCGGCCTGGACGCCGTGCTCTCGCGGCTCCGGATCGAGGATCATTTCGATCCGGTGACAGTCCGACTCTCATCGTACTGGCACGTCCGCACCGCGACGCGGAATACGTCATCGAGCAAGCTGACGCCGACCAAGACGCGGGTCGAATTGTTGCCGATCGGCGACGTCGCCGTCGGCCAAGCGGAACTTCCGCCTGAATCTCCAGCGTCGGCTCCTGTCGCCGGCCCGGTCATCGGAGGGACGCAGCCGCTCCGCCATGTTTGCCGCAGCTACTGGCACGACGTGGCACTCGTCGGACTCCAAGTCGCGGAGGCACTCGATTACGCCCATACCCAAGGTACGCTGCACCGCGACATCAAACCGGCCAATTTGCTGTTGGACTTGCATGGCACGACTTGGGTCGCCGATTTTGGACTCGCCAAGGGAATCGAGCACGAAGCGGTGAGTCGAACCGGAGAAGTTCTCGGCACGCTGCTTTACATGGCGCCGGAGCAATGGCGCGGAAAGGCCGATGCCCGTAGCGATCTCTACAGCCTCGGCGTCACGCTTTATGAGTTGTTGACTCTCCGCGTGCCGTGCCAAATCCAGGACCGCATGAAGGCACTCAGGCCGGCAGGACTTCATCCGACCATCGTGCCACCGCGGAAGCTTTCGCCGTCGCTGCCGCTCGATCTCGAAACGATCGTCATGAAGGCGCTGGCCGACGAGCCCGAGCACCGGTATCAAACCGCCGCCGATCTGGCCGGCGACTTGTCGCGGTTTCTGGAAGATCGGCCAATCTCGGTGCGGCGACCGACGCTTCGGGAACGCTGGTCGCGCTGGAGACGGCGCAATCCGGCTGCGGCCTTTCTTGCGGTCGTCGCCTGCTCGATGGCGGTTGTGCTCGCGATTGCGTTGTCGACGGCTTATGTGCAAACCCGCGGCGCGCTGCGCGCGAGTCGGCCGAACGTCGGCGAGCCGAGCGAACACTGGCGACGTCGTTGCAGACGCTCGAGAACGTCTTTCGGCATCTCGTTCCCGACCAGATTGGTCAGACCCGCGCGATGACCATTCCATCGGCAGCCGGATCGGCCGTTCCGTCAACAGGCACGCAACCGGTCGTCTCTCCCGAAACGGCGGCCCTCCTCGAGGATCTGCGCAACGTCTATGACGAGCTTGGCTCGGCCGGAGGAACGAGCGTCAGCCTGAGCACCGAGGCGGCGCAGGCCAGCCGTCGTCTGGGAGACATCTATCAAAGACTCGGCAACTACGAGCGGGCCGAAGCGGCTTATCTTCTGGCACTCGAGAAATACACCGCACTGAGCCAATCCGACGCGACCGACCAGGCGCGACTCGACATCGCTCGGGTGGAGAATGAGCTGGGGGCGGTTTACGGCCGCCGATCCGAGGTCGAAAAATCGCAAAACGCGCATCGGCGAGCCCTCGCGATCCTGGAAAAATCGCCGAGCCCGAATTCGCGGAGCGGGCCGGAACAGCGATTCGAATTGGCTCGCACCGATTTTCTCCTGGGCCGTGGGGCGGATCGGGTTTCGAATCCCGGCGTTCCGGAAGGCGGCCCGCGTCCACCAGGGCCACCACCCGACGGAGACCGGCCCGGAGACCGGCCTCCTCCGCCCGAAGATCAGCCGACGGGACAAGAATCCGGTCGCCCGCCGCGTAGCGGTGATCCTGAGAAACTCAAACGGGCAATCGTCCTTCTCGAAGAGCTCGTCGACGAAGATCCGAAGAATCCGAGCTATCGCTACTTGCTCGCGCAGTGTTATCGCGAAGCCTCGGGGCCCGAAAGCGGCCCGCTTCCCGAGATCGACAAGGCGGAAAAATTGCTGCGGGCGCTGGTGACCGACTTTCCCAACGTGGCCGACTATCGCTTCGAGTTGGCCGATACGTGTTCGCTGCTCGATGTGCGGACTTTGCCGCCGGAAGAGCTTCGCCGTGCCGAACTGCGCTTGCGCTCGGCGCTCGAACAAAGCGCCGACCTCGTGGATGGTCACCCGTATGCCCCCGACTACATCAGCCTGCACGTGCACATTCTGCATAAGCTGGCTCGCATCCTCCGCGACACGCCGCCCAACCGTGGCGACGACGACCGCGCCCGCATGGATGAAGCGGGCCAACTCTATCAAGAGGCCGTTCGCCGCCAGGCGACGCTCGTCAAACGATTCCCCGAAGACGCGGGTTACCGCTTCTGGCTTGCCACCATTCGCCTGTCGACGGCCCAATTTCTTCTCGAACGCCACCAACCCGCCGAGGCTCGAACGCTCTTGGAAACGGCGCTACGCGAGACCGAAAAGTTCTCGCAAGCGCATCCGCAGGCCAAATCGCTTACGCCCAAGTTACAAGAGTTGTATCTGCACTTGTCCGATGCGCTTGAACAGTTGGACGACCAGAACGGGTCGCGCGAGCGCGCGAGCAGGCCGAAAAGTTGGGGCCTATCTCTCCGCGCCACCTTGACGATCGAGGTCCCCCTGATGATCGCCGACGTCCGCCTCCGCCGCCGGATCGGGGATCTGGCGGGCCGCCTCCGCCGGAAGGCGACGAGTAGCCGATCTCAGCGATCCAATTTGCGCCATGCTTCGCCGAGCCATTTCGGCAAATCGGACGCGATGAGGCCGGGCTTTGAGAGAGAATGTGCCGCCAGATCGCCCGCCAGTCCGTGAAGATAAACTCCCAGTTGAGCTGCCTCGAACGGCTCCATCTTCTGGGCCAAAAGCGCGGCAATCAAACCGGTGAGCACGTCGCCCGTGCCGCCGGTGGCCATCCCGCTGTTGCCCGTGGAATTGATCGCCACTCGCCGACCATCGGTAATGACCGTCTTGTGCCCCTTCAGTACGAGCACCAATCGATGCTCGGCGGCGAATTCCCTGGCCAGCGATTCGCGATTCTCTTGAACCGTGGCCGTTTCGGTCCGGGCGAGTCGCGCGAACTCGCCCGGATGCGGCGTTAACACCCGGGCGCGAGATCGTCCCGTTGGCGTTTGCGCGCGGACAAGGCCGCCCGAGCCGACGCCAGTAAGTTGAGCGCATCGGCGTCGAAAACGGCCGGACATTTCACGGACGAAAACAATCGCCCCACGAGTGCCGCCAGGCCGGCCGATTGCCCGAGGCCTGGGCCGATCGCGAATGACGTTTGCTTGGCGATCTCTGCCTCCAGCACGCTCCACGCATCGTGACTGACGCGGCCGCCTTCATCGTCGGCCAAGGGGAGCGTGAGATAGGACGGTTCGACGCTGGCGACGATTGCCAGAATGCTCCGCGGCACGGCCACTGTGACGAGCCCGGCCCCCCCCCGCAGCGCACCGAGTCCCGACAGGCAAGCCGCGCCGCTCATGCCGGGATGTCCGGCGACAATCAGTGTCTTTCCGAAGGTCCCCTTGTTGGAGTCATTCGGTCGAGCCGGAGGCTTCGGCAGGGCCTTCACGCGCTTGACGGCTGCCGCTCGAGTCATGGCCGCATCCTGCGATATTGAAATTGGATCTAGTCGTCCAGTTGGCGTTGTTCAGCACGCTGCGCGATCAAGCCGGCAACATAAGCGCCCTTGAAGCCCGAATCGATATTCACCACGCAAACGTTCGACGCACAACTGTTGAGCATTCCCAAGAGAGCGGCAATCCCGCCAAAGCTTGCCCCGTAGCCGACGCTCGTGGGGACGGCGATGACCGGACAGGAGACCCAGCCGCCGACGACCGACGGCAGCGCCCCCTCCATGCCGGCGATGACCACCACGGCGTCCGCCTTGTCAAAGCGATGTTTTTGCGCCAAAAGCCGCCTCGGGCCGGCGACACCGATGTCGACGACAAGGTCCACGTCGCACTCCATCCAGCGCAGCGTTTCCACGGCCTCTTCCGCCACGGGTCGGTCGCTGGTCCCGGCGGTCACCACCGCCACCGTGCCGACAATCAACGGCTCCCGGGCGGGCATCAAGTCGCACGGTCCGCCCGATCGAATTGTGGATGGCGGCGGGAAATCTTTGCCGCAACGCCACCGCCTGTTCGGGCGACACGCGCGTGGCGAGTGCGTGTTCGCCGTGCGCGGCGAGAGTCTCCATGATGGCCACAACGGCCTCCACGGTCTTGCCCTCGCTGTAGATCACCTCGGGATATCCGCAGCGGCGGCCGCGATCGAGATCCACATGCGCGTCGGTCGTGGCCATGGTGTGCGAATCGATCTCGGCGGCCAATTGCCGGGCGGCGTCGTCGACGCTCATCTGTCCGTCGACGAGCCTGCGCAGGAGGCCCGAAAACAGCTCCAACCGCTGGGAATTCTGAGACTCAGTGTTGCCGGCCAAGATGTTGTATCCTCGAGTCAATTACAATCTATTTTATCGCGTGCGCGACCCAAGAGCAGCATCCAGACGGCCATCAACGCATGATTCGTTTTCAATTCCGCGGAACACTGATCGCGTCAATCGCGGTCGTCGCCGGCCTGATCCTGTTGTTGATTTACACGGGCCGATCGCCGAGATCCGGCGAGGCTTCGGCGGAGACACTGCTTTTGTATTGTGCGGCCGGCGTTCAGCCGCCCGTCGCGGAAGTCATTCAGCAATACGAATCGGCCAACCCAATTACGATCCAATTGATTCCCGGCGGATCGGGAACTCTCTTGAGCGAAATTCGGGTCGCGGGCGGTGATTTGTTCGTCGCGGCCGACCGGCAGTATCTGCAAACCGCGTCGGACTCGAAGCTCGTCGGTGAAATCTTCCCCATTGCCACGCAAAGGCCCGTGATTGTCGTGCCCAAGGGAAATCCAAAGAACATTCGGGATCCAAACGATCTCCTGCAGAATGGTGTGAGGCTGTCTCTGGCCGATCCGAAAATGGCGGCGATCGGGAAAGTGGTGGAAGGGCTGCTCAAGAAGGATGATCTGTGGAATCAACTTTGGCGCAAGGCAATCATCCACCGCGAAACGGTGAACCAGGTTGCCAACGACGTGAAGCTCACTGCAGCCGACGCGGGAATCGTCTGGGACGCGACGGCCGTCCAGTATCCGGCACTCGAGATCGTGCGCGTCGATCGGTTCGAGCGCTCGAAAAACGAAATTGGCGTCGGCATCATCACCGCGTCCAAACACCCCGACGCCGCTTTGCGATTCGCCCGCTATCTGACGGCGCCCGACCAGGGTTTGGCGATTTTCAAGAAATACGGTTATGCGGTCGTCGGGGGCTCGCACCCGTAATGCATCATTGACACCCCCAGGCCAAGCCTCGCGATGAGCAGCGAACGATCCAAATCAGACGCACCGTTTTTCGTCGGGCTCGGTCTCCTCGGCGGTTTGTACGTTTTTTTAATCGGCGCGACGCTCCTGGCCGACGTCTGGTATGCGCGTTGGGGCGACTTCGCCCGAATCCTGGCCGACGAGAATATCCGCTATGCAATCCGCCTCAGCCTGATCTCGAGCACGATTTCGACGATTCTTGCGCTCTGGGTGGCGGTTCCGATCGCGTATCTCATGTCTCGCACAAGGTTTCCCGGCAAGAACCTGTTGGACGGATTTCTCGACATTCCGCTGATCCTGCCGCCGCTTGTCGTCGGGCTGTGTCTGTTGATTCTCTTTCGACAGACGATTCTGCGTTCGATCGATGATCGGTTTCCGATCGCCTTTCACGTTCCGGCGGTCATTCTGGCACAGTTCACCGTCGCGGCCGCCTTCGCCGTGCGCACATTGCGGGCCACGTTCGACGAGCTTTCGCCGCGTCAGGAACAGGTCGCGTTGACCCTGGGCTGCAGCCGCGCGCAGGCGTTTTGGCTCGTCGTTCTCCCCGAAGCCCGCCACGGCTTATTGACGGCGGCCACGCTGGCCTGGGCCCGTTCGCTCGGCGAGTTTGGCCCGATTCTCGTATTTGCCGGCGCCACGCGGCAACGAACCGAAGTGCTTCCCACCAGCATCTACCTCGAGCTGAGCGTCGGCAACATCGAGGGGGCTGTCGCCGTCTCGCTGCTGATGATTTGTGTCGCGCTCGTGGTTCTTTTTGTAATCCGTGTCTTCGGACGTGACGAGTTTGTCGGCCCATTTCTTCGTCGGCGGACTTGATCGAGATGCGCTGACCGAAATCACTGATCGCGATTCTGGGACGGTCGCTGATTTTTGTGGTGCGGCCGTCTCGGCTGCACGGGCAGGCGGGACGCCTGCACCACAAATCCGCCGCCTTAGGGAAAACTACTATCTTGTCCGTCTCTCTCGGGCGTTCGATAATCGGTGCGCGGGCGACGAGTGCGGAGTCAACCGATGAGCCGCACAGAAGCGGTGCAAGAATCACAAAAGGTCCACGTCTCGCTCGACGTTGTTGCCGGACCGCATATCGGCGCACACTTCGAGTTCGAGGACCACGATACATTTCTGGTCGGCCGCGGCGCGTGGGCACATCTCTGCCTGAGCCAGGACCTGCATTTTTCGCGACATCATTTCCGCATCGAGATTCGGCCACCCGATTGCTATCTGATCGACCTGGGCAGCCGTAACGGCACCTTCGTCAACGGACACCGCGTCAAATCGGTGTTTCTCAAGGATGGCGACGTGATCTCGGGCGGCAAGACAGAAATCCGCGTCGGCGTGGGCAAAGTCCGCGGCAAGCCACAAACTCCGACGGTCTTGGGCACTTTTTCCACGGCCAGTCACGGAAAGCAGCTCACGGCAACGGTCGCGGAATCCGCATCGAGCGCCGTGGGCGGGTCCCGATCGCGTGCGCAAGAGCCGCCGCTTCAATCGATTGCCGGTTATGAGTTGCAGGAAGAACTCGGCATCGGCTCGATGGGCGTGGTGTACGCGGCTGTTCATACCGCGACGAAGCAGGAGGTGGCCATCAAGCTGATCCGTCAAAAGCAATCGACGGCGGAGCGGGCCATCCAGCTGTTCATTCGAGAAGCCCATCTGTTGGGCCGCCTCGATCACCCGCATATCGTCCGCTGTCTCGATTTTGGCTACACGGGGGGCCATTTCTACCTGGTGATGGAGCGGGTGCCGACGATCGCTTTGGAGGACATCCTGGCTAACGAACCGCTCTCCTCCTGCATTCGTATTCCGTGCGCGATCACCCGCCAGATTCTTCAAGCGCTCGAGCACGCGCACCGCATGTCGATCGTGCATCGCGACATCAAACCCGAAAATGTGCTGCTCTTTCGCAAAAACCGAAAGCTCAATGCCAAGCTGGCCGACTTCGGACTTGCCAAAAACTACGTTTACGCAGGCTTGAGCGAAATCTCGCACGAGGGGGACATTCGCGGCACGATCGCCTACATGCCGCCTGAGCAGGTCGTCGATTGTCGCGATGCCCGGCCGGCGGGCGACCTGTATTCCGTCGGTGCCACGCTCTATTACTACCTGAGCCGGCAATTCCCCTTCGACTTCGGACGACGCAACAAGCTCGCCGTCGTTCTTGAAGACGAACCGGTGCCTCTCAAGTCCCGCGTACCGGGAGTCCCCAAGGAATTGGCCGAGATCGTGCACCGCGCCATGGCGAAAGAGGTTGGCGATCGCTTTGCTTCGGCTGGCGAAATGTCCGAAGCTCTCAAACCCTTCGCCACACGCCGCAAACGGAAGCGGTAGGAGTGCGCTCGAGTGCAGTTTGAGCCCGTCGGCGCAATTCGCCGGTCCACGCAACCTATTGTTCTGAGGCAAGTTGCAAAATTCTTGTCCCCCGATGCCGGCGGCTCTCGCTAAACCTCTCAGAAACCCAGTTCATCAAGGAAAGCGAACAGAAGCGAAAGTCAGGCGGAAGGCAGGACGAGCGACGTTGAGAAGCATCCTTGCTCAGGGCGAAAGGCCCAAAACCGCATGGCACCTTCTGCGAACGCCTTGGTGAATGGGCTTATTCAAGCGAACTCTTGCGAGTTGTTTTCTGGGATTGAAGTCAAGGAGTGTTGAGCATGTCTTGGAATGCCTTTCTCGTTTCTTTGGGCGCGCGTCATTCGTCTTCGATTCGTCGCATCCCGCAGGAACTCGCACGGATGACGGCTGCCGCGCTGCAGGATTCAGTGACGCCGACGGCCGCGGTCGGATACATCGCCGACTTGCAAATCGACCTGCCCGCCTCGGAGATAACAGCCAACGCCCGCGTGCTCAATCTCAGTCAGGGATTCGATGCCAACCACGACCTGGCCACCAACATCCGGCGTCCCAGGGTTGCCGACGACACGGATGCCATTAACCGGAACTACGTTTTCACCAAGGACGGGTGGTATGGCATCGAGCATCCAACGGTGATCGGCAACACGGGCACGCAGGACGGTGCGAACGGATCGGCCACATCCCAGGAGTTCGCCTAGATCACGGAGTGTGTCTCCGCACAGCGGAGCACACGCTCTCTGCGGGAAGGAAGAGGAGGGCAAGCGCCTGACTCTTCCTTTCCTTTTTGCAATGGCCGTTTTTTCGTTTAGCGTTCGGTCGAACTTTTCAGCCGTTCGTCATCGGCGGGTTCAGGCTGCACCAAAACGAAATGGGCGCCGGTCGCCGCGATTTGGGCGAAATAAAACGTTGCCCGTTCGCCGCTGGCGAAATCGGTCGCACGTCTTCGGCCGAAATTCTCGCTCTTTATCGTCTCCATCAAGCTCAAGAAATCGGGAGTCGCATGGATGCGGTCGAGCCACGAATCGGCAGCGGGAAACTCGTAGCGCGGATCGCTGTGATAGAGAAACGTGCCACCGGGGCTGATCACGAAGCTCGAAGTTTCCGTGCCCAAGTACTGTTTCGTCAGTCGATCGTGCAGTTCGCGAAAGTAGATCATCGAGAGATCGGCCGTCACCACGCCGACAAATTCGCCGCCGCGTCGAATCGGCACCGAATATGTGAGCATCGGCGTGTCGTTGGCCCGTTGACCCTGAAAAGGTTCGCTCCAAAACGGTTTGCCGGTCCGCTTCACGTCTTTGTACCAGTCCCGATCGACGTAGAGCGGCAGCGGATAGCTCGGCGGAAGGAGTTGCTTCACGCTCACATCGCCGGGAATTTCATGGACGTAGAGACAATAGTGCTCGTAGAGCCGTTTGCCGATAAACCGATGCGGCTCGAAGGCGATGCCGATTCCGAAGATGCGTCGCTCCTGCTTCACGAGCGTTTTGGCCCAGCCTTCGAGTTCCGCTTCATCGTATTGTTCGCGCTGTGAGAGCAGGGCGGCCATCGACTGGGGAACGGCCTCGAGCAGGCGGAAATCGGCGTCAACTCCGTCGGCCACTTGCCGGGCGAGGGCCAATTCCAGCTTGCCCTGAGCCGCCAGCGTCGCCTCTTGGCGCGAGTCGTGTTGTCGAGTTCCCGCGACAAACGCCAATTGAACCATAACGCGACCGCCAGAAAAGCGACGACCGTCAAACTGCTCAAGGCGATCAGGCCGGCCGCGGCCGGTCGCCTCCGACACCACTTCGCCAGGCGACCCGACCAACCGATCGGCTTGGCGAGGATTGGCTCGTCGGAGAGAAATCGTCGCAGATCGTCGGCGAGCGCCGCCGCGCTTTCGTACCGTTGCGCCGGCTGCTTTTGCAAACACTTCAGACAGATCGTTTCCAGCTCGAAAGGCACCGTCGGCTGCACCTGTCGCGGCGGCACCGGTTCCTCTTCGGCAACCTGGCGCACGGTTTCGATCGCCGCCTCCGCCAAAAACGGTGGCCGGCCGGCGAGCAACCGATAGAGCATCGCCCCCAGCGCGTAGACGTCGGTGGCCGGTCCGACCTGCCGGCTTTGACCTTTGGCTTGTTCGGGAGCCATGTAGCTGGGTGTGCCCATAATCTGTTCGGTCCGCGTCTCGCTCGACGAAACATCCATCCGCTTGGCGAGGCCGAAGTCGGTGATCTTGGGAATTCCCAGCCCGCGCACGCCCCATTCTTCTTCGCGTCCAAGAAAGGCCGCGACGAGCACGTTGGCCGGCTTCAGGTCGCGGTGAATCACCCCCCGTTCATGCGCCGCATGTATCGCACGGGCCAGCAAGGCCACGAGCTCCGCCGCATCCCGTGCGGCGAACGGACGCGCATCGATTCGTTCCTCCAAATTGCCGCCGCCCACGTATTCCATTGAGAAGAACGTATGGCCCTCGTGTTCCCCGACCTCAAACACTTGTATTAAGTTGGGATGTTGCAACCGCGCGATGCTTTCCACCTCGGCCTTGAAGCGGGCTCGCGACGAGGCCGACGCATGGCGGCCGCCCAGCAGCACCTTGAGCGCCACCAACCGAGCCAGGCCGAGCTGCCGAGCCTGGTAGACGACGCCCATCCCACCGCGGCCCAGCTCGCGCAGCACCTCGTATCCGGGCAAATCCGGCAAGCGTTCGGCGGGAAGTCCTGCGTCGCCGACGTCATCGGAAACGAGCGTCCTGTCATCCGCGAGCGCGGCATTCATCGCGCCAAGTGCCTGCAGCCGCTCGCGCAGCGCCGGCAAAAGTTCGGGACAGTCACGGCACAGCTCCTCGATATCGACGGGCTGGCCCGCTTCGTGTCGCTCTTCGTACGAGATCACCAGATCCAGCAGGCGGTCGTCTCCGTCACGGTTGCTTCCCATCGGACGCTCAGCCCTCGGGCGACTGGCCGCCCAGCGCCTCGTGGAGCTTGAGACGGGCCGAGGCCCAACGCCGCTTCACCGTTCGCTCGGAAATGTTGAGCAACTGCGCGGCCTCGGCCTGTGAAAGCTGCTGATACCAGAGCAGGTCGAAGACCTCTTTATCCTCGTCGGAGAGCTGTTCGACCTGGTCGTGAAACTTCGCCCAGGCCTCGAGGCGGCCATCGTCCTCGGCACTGGTCGCAGCCGCGACCTCCACGACGCCGGGCTGCTCCTTCGCTTCACCGACCACCGACGCGTAGTTGGCACCCAATCCCTGCGGTCCGTAGTAGTGCTTGGCCAGATCGAGCAATTCGCGGCGAATGTTGGTGGCGGCCAGACGGTAAAACTCGACCGCCGTCGCCGGTTGCACGTCCGCCAGCGTCCGATAGAGCCGCATGAGGGCGTTCTGCACAACGTCGTCGGTCGCCTCCCAGCGTTTCACGCGCTGAAATCCCCGCAGCATTTTGCGGGAAAGGCGCGTCAAACGGTCGCACGCGCAATTGATGAGCTCCTTGCGTGCCTGGTCGTCACCGGTCTTCAACCGGGCGATCCAACCCTCGATCAAGATTGTTTGATTCTCGGCGGCCATCGGTGCAGCGATAAAATGAATCGAAAATCCTCGGAATTTTCTCGAAGCGAGCGCACCGGGAGATACAACGATCGTCCGCGGACAGAAATCAATCCTATCCCGCGTGAAATCAATGATCGACGGTGAAAGCGTTCGTCCGCCGCGGAATTAGTTTGACATTATCTCGGCGGTTCCTCAGACTGGGTGTTGCTCGCTAACGGACGGCAAGCAGTCCGGCAATGAACGCCTCTCTTCGCTTCCCCTCATTTGGGCCGAGTTTCTCGAGTCTCTGAACGGGAGCCCCGACGTGACGTCGGGAGGGCCGACTCTCTTGGTTTCGTGACGCCGTCGCCATCGCCTTCCTAACGAGGCGCTGGCATTCCGCGTTCGTTTTCCGCCGAGGATCTTCTCGATCGTCCGAAGCTTGCTTCGACGTCGGAGCACGGCACTTTCTGATTGGCGCTTTCGCGCGCTTTCTAAGTGGCACATCGCATTGAAAGGAGAAATTCCCATGGGAATTGTGGCGTGGCTTGTCCTGGGTCTCGTGGCGGGATTTGTCGCCAGCTTGCTCGTCAATAAGAAAGGCGAGGGCATGTTCATGGACATCGTGCTGGGAGTGGTCGGAGCGGTCGTCGGCGGATTCATCGCGCAATTCGCGGGGTTCGCCGGAATCACCGGCTTCGACCTCTACAGCATTCTGATCGCGATTGGCGGTGCGGTCGTGGTGTTGGTGGTCTATCACGCGATCTCGCGGCGTGCCGCCTGATTCGTTCGTCGGCGTCTGGTCTGGTTCCTTATGCATAAGTCGAGAAGGAGAAGTGAGCGATGGGATTGCTACAAGAAATCGCGCAAACGATCGGCAGCGAAAATCTGCAGCGGCTTTCGGGGGGAAAGGTGAACGTTGATGATCCCAACTCGCCCGATATGCAGCACGCACAAGAGATGATCAAGAACATTGATCCTGACCAGTTGGGGCAGATCTTCGCCAAGTGCGCCAGAAAATTGATCCGCAACAGTATTCCGATCACGTCACCCCGGGCACCGGTGGCACAAATCCGCTCGGCAATTTGTCGGCGGCCGGCCTGGGGACCATTGCTTCGGTCCTGGTCAATTGCCTGAAAAAGTCGGCTTCCGCGGGCGGCGCAAGTGAGACGCCGCTCGAAGACGTACCGGGTCTGCAGACCGCCGACCCAAAGGAAATGGATGCGGACGACGTCGCGACCGTGGCCCGATACGCTCAGGCAAATCACCCGGACGCCTTCGGGCAGGCGGCCTCGCAAATCGCCCAGAAGCAGCCGGCGTTGATCCACAGCTTCTTGGGCAAAGCGGCCCTGGCGGTGGGAGTGGCCGCGTTGGCTTCGCATTTCATCAAACCCGATCGGCGTTGACGAATACGGCCTCGCGCTTCAAGGCCGCCAGGAGGGCCCTGCTCGTCTGGCGGCCTTTTTTTGCTGGCCGTGTCCTGCCGGCGTGGTGAGCCAGGCTGTTAGAATCTCGGCGCGAACCGTCGTTCCCGCGTGCCCCACGCCGAGTCAACAATCATGAGAATGCGTGTCTTGATTGGATGTGTGTGTTTCTTATCGACAACGCTTGCGCTCGCTGCCGACGGTTCTCGCCCGATCGCTCCCCTGCTGCAATCGTTCGTGGACAAGCAGGTGATCGCGGGCGCGGTCACGCTCGTCGCCGACAAGGATGCGACACTCGCCGTTGATTGTGCTGGCTCGGCGAGCCTGCGAATGAAGCGGCCGATGCGGCCCGATAATCTGTTCTGGATCGCGTCGATGACGAAGCCCGTCACGGCGACGGGCCTCATGATGCTGGTGGACGAAGGCAAAGTGCATCTGGCCGATCCGGTCGAAAAGTACCTTCCGGAATTCAAAGGTCAACTCGTCGCCGACGGCAGCGGCCCGCCGCATGCCCCTTCGCACGCCATCACCGTTCGCGAAGTCATGAGCCACACGAGCGGACTCGTGCCGGCAAACTCTCCTGTGTTCCGCAACGCGGAAGACCTTCGCGATTGGGTCGCGAGGTGTGCCAAAACGCCGCTTATCCGCGAGCCCGGCACGAAATACGAGTACAACAATTCGGGCATCAACACCGGGGGCCGCATCATCGAAGTTGTCAGCGGTCTGTCCTATGCCGAATTCATGCAGCGTCGCCTTTTCGATCCGCTCGCTATGCAGGACACGACGTTTTGGCCCACCGAAGCCCAAGCCGCGCGGCTGGCCCGCACGGCGCGGCGCAGCAAAGACAGCGCGTCGCTTGAGGAAATTCAATTGGCCCGGAACGTCTCGCCGGCACTGATCGAGCGGCTGGGCCACGGCGCGAAAGTGCCGCTGCCGATGCTCGAGGACATGGGCATCGGGCAGATCGCCAACTATGCCCATCACTTCGCCGAACCGGCGGGCGGCTTGTACTCCACCGCTTCCGACCTGGGCAAATTCTGCCAGATGCTGTTGGGCGGCGGCGTCTATCGCGGACGGCGTCTACTCTCGCAGGAGGCCGTCCGCGCGATGACCAGCAATCAGACCGGCCGAATCCCGGTCAATCCGCAGGAAGGCTACGGCATCGGCTGGTCGGTGAAAACGCGCGACAACGAGGGGCCGAGCGTCGGCAGCTTCGGCCACCGCGGCGCCCGCCGCACGGCCATGTGGATCGACCCGAAAAACGGGATCGCCACGATCGTTCTTATCGAACGCTTCGACATGACAGGCGAAGAACAGAACGAGCTCTACAGCTCGATTCTGAAAACGGCCATCGCGACCTACGGCAAGGCGTCACGGTAGGCAACCTTGGCAGGTCGGCGCTTGTCGGCGCTGAGCGAGTCGATAGCAAACACGAATCTTCTCGACGTTCTTCTCACGAGTCGCCCTTGGCTCTTGGCGAACCTTCCAGGGCCGCCAACATGCGTTTGAGGGCCACAAGCCGATAGCTCGCCACGACCAGCTTTTCGACCTCGGTCCAATTCAGCCGACCGTCGGCGTACAGGCAGACCCAGCCCTGCCGAGCCGCATAGGGAGCCGCAAAGAATCGCTCATCGGTTAACAACTCGTCAACACAATCGAGTTCCGCACGGAACGCGATACACCGTCGACCATGGTACTGATCGAGCACCGCGAACATCTTTTTGCCGGCCTCGAACGTCGGATGGCCCCACTTCACGGTCTCCCGAACTTCCGGCAAGCGCCGGCAGATCTCTCGAAGTTTCGACTCAACGCGCGACGCATTCATTGCTGCTGACCGCAGGAGAAGGAATGGTGTTCGCTGGGATGCATTCCGAGAACCCTCTTCACGACGGCACGAACCTCGAAACCGGCGTTCGACGACCGCAAAACACCTTTTTAGCCAACTCGTCGCCGACTCTCCACTTTCACCTTTGCGTCGAACTCCGGCCAATCGATCTGGCGAACGTGGCGGCCTTTGGCCAAACTGTTGGGAAGGCGTGGCACATCCGTCCCGATCTCTGCCGAATGTGCGCAACCCGCCTGAGGGACGAATTTCCAACAGGAGCCGGACGTGGTGACTGGCCAGTCGACGGACGCTGCCGTGGGCGGGTCGCGGTCCGCGCTGCCGACCACGCTCACGCTCGCGCCGGCTCCGCCCCCGATCGGCCCCGCCCGCGTCGCCAAACAACTCGACCCGGAATCGCGTCGCCTCGCCGACGAGCTGGCAGCCGTTGTCCGTAGCCGGCTGCTCGCCGGAAATACGATCGGCGCCGTCGCCTTTGTCGTGATGGTGCTCGTGGCTATCGCGATTCCCGAGGGCCGAGCCGAGCACTTGAGCTTGGTTCTCTACGCGTGCCTCGCCGGCGTTTTCGCCGTCTTGGCCGCGATCCTGGCACGCTACCGCGAGATGCCGCTCGCGCGTCTGCGAATGATCGAACTCGCCTCGTTGACGGCCTATGCCGCTCACTGCGCGTGGAAAGATTTCGAGCACTACTCGCGTTTTTGGGGCACGCTGCCCGAGGCCGACCAGTGGCTCGTCGTCTCGCATAGTTGCCTCAATTGGGTCTTCCTGGTTTTTATCTACGGCATCCTCATCCCCAACGACTGGCGGCGATCGCTGCGTGTGCTGACGGGAATCGCCCTCATACCGATCGTCGTTTATGCGGCAAGCTATTTCTCCCTGCCGCCGTCGCACCGGCAGGCCGATCCGCTCTTCGAGATGTTCGCGATGGCCCGCGTGATGGGGACGGCCGTCGCCATCGCCGTCTTTGGAGCGCACAAATTCACGACCCTTCGCCAGCAGGCCTCGGAAGCCCGGCACCTGGGCAACTACCGCATCAAGCGCCGCCTGTCGACGGGCGGCATGGGCGAGGTGTATCTGGCCGAGCACCGCCTGTTGAATCGGCCCTACGCCATCAAGCTCATCCGGCCTGAAATGGCCGTCAATCCCACCCATTGCCGCCGTTTCGAGCGGGAAATCCAGGCGATGGCCCGCCTCACGCATTTCAACACGGTCGAAATCGTGGACTACGGCCACGCCCCTGACGGCGCCTTCTATTACGTCATGGAATACATCGAGGGCCTGAACCTCGGCGAACTCGTCCAGCGCTTCGGCCGGCTCGAGCCGGGCCGCGCCGTCTACTTGTTGCGACAACTTTGTGCCGCCCTCTCGGAAGCCCACGCGGCCGGATTGATCCACCGCGACATCAAGCCCGGCAATCTCATGCTCACCGAGCAGGCCGGCCTCTTCGACGTGCTGAAAATCCTCGACTTTGGCATCGTGCAGCACGTCGGCCCGGCGGAAGCCGACGACAAGCTCACGCAGTCCGGCCTTGTCATCGGCACGCCCGGCTACATCTCCCCCGAGCAAGCGGCAGGCGTCGCCGACACCCGCAGCGACATTTTCAGCTCAGGCGCGGTGGGCTACTTCCTTTTAACCGGGCACAGCCCCTTCGGCGGCCGCGGCATCCAGCAGATCGTCACTTCGTTGACGCAAGAACCAACTCCGCTCAACGACCTGCGCAGAGATGTCCCCGCCGACCTGGCGGCCGTCATTCACCGCTGCCTGCGCCGCGATCCCGACGAGCGATTCGCCGACATCGAGCAAGTCGCCCGAGCGCTCGGCGAATGCACCTGCGCCCCGACATGGAATTCGCGAGACGCCGCCGCTTGGTGGCAATCGGCCGGCGACACCGTCCGCGGCGGCTCGGCGAACGGCAAAACCCCGGCAACCGGGATCCGGGTCTAGAACAAGAAAATGACCTCTGGGTAGAAATCCCGATTGCGACGAATTCTCTAAATCGTCAGACTGGTTTCTTCCAGATCGCCTCGCCATCATAGTGGCGAAGGGTTTCAGAGACTTGTGCCGCCAGCGACTGCGGCACTGCGGCGACCCGCGTTGGGTCCATCTCCGCCGTGCTGCAAGCTTGACACTCGCGTCGAGTGACGCCGATTGCACAGCGTTGCTGTGGTCGGTGTTGGGACGTTGGCGCACATGAAAGTGCGAATCCGAATCATAACCGGCCCGATGTCGGGACAGACGATCGATCTGTCCGATGGCACGCTTTTGATCGGCCGTGAACCGGATTGCCAGTTGTGCCTCCCCTGTGATTTCGTCAGCCGTCATCACTGCGCACTGCAGTTGACCGGCCTCACGCTGCGCATTCGCGACTTGGGCAGCAAGAATGGTACTTACGTCAACGGGCGTCGCGTCGGCCCGAACGAGTCGATCCTGTTGCAGGACGACCTGGTGGCCGTCGGTACAACGAGCTTCCTGATCGATCTGGTGGAGCAGTTGGCCCCGATGCCTGACACTCGTTTGTGCGATACGGGAACGGTGAACGCCGATCCCGCTCCGCCGAAGTCGCCGGAAAAGATTGACAAGCCCGACGAGTGCGTCGACCGCGCGACCGATTGACCGCAAAAGCGCCGGCCCAAGAGTCGGCAAAAACCCAATTGCCCGGTTGCGTCGATCAAAGCCGCCGCAGCCGCTGAATTCAGCGGTCGACTTTTCCCGGCCCCCACAAGGCCCTCCCCGGTTTCGCACCGCGGTGTTCGCCGTCCTTCAGCACCGGAATGCCATTCACCAGGACGTGACGCATCCCGGTCGCGTACTGATGCGGCTTTTCATAGGTTGCCTTGTCGCCAATGGTATTTGGATCGAAGACGACCACGTCGGCAAAATACCCCGCTTGCAGCAGGCCACGATGGTCGAGTCCTAAATTCGTCGCCGGCAGATGGCTGAGCTTGCGGATGGCCGCCTCGAGAGTCAGCAGCTTTTCCTCGCGGACATATTTGCCAAGCACGCGCGCGAAATTGCCGTACGCCCGCGGGTGCGGCAGCGCCTTGAGGAAGACGCCGTCCGGCGACTGCGCCGCCTCGTCGCTGCCGAAGCTGATCCAGGGAAGCGGGACCAGCTTGCGGATATTTTCTTCGGCCGTAATGAAGTACGCCGTGCCGATACTCGATTGGTCCTCGACCAGCAAGTCGAGCAGCGTCTCCAGCGGGTCTTTGTGCTGTGCGCGGGCGATTTGCGCCAGATTCTTGCCTTGCAGCGGCTTGAGCGAATCGTGCTTGAAGCCGATCAACAGAACATTTTCCGGAGAGCCGGCGTTGTGATAGAAATTGGGCCAATCGGTCGTGTCGCGAATGTCGTGGAGGATTCGCCGGCGGTTGGCCGGGTCTTTGAGCCGGCGGCGCATGGCCACCTCGCCCCCCTCCATCGCCCACGGCGGGATGCAAGCCGTCAGCGGCGCGGCGCCGGCCGTGTAGCAGTACATATCGGCCGTGATCCTCAATCCTGCGCGGCGGGCCGCCTCGACTCGGGCGACGGCCGCGTCCATTTTCTTCCAGTTGTGCTCGCCCGCCGCCTTGAAGTGGTAGATCTCGGCGGGAATGCCCGCTTCGCGGCTGATGCGGAGAACCTCGTCGATCCCCTCCAGAAGTCGCTCGCCTTCGCTGCGCATGTGGGTGATGTACTTTCCTTTGTACCGGGCGGCCACCTTGCACAGTGCAATCAGTTCGTCGGTGTCCGCGTAATAGGCGGGGGCATACTCGAGGGCGGAGCCGATGCCCAATGCCCCATCGCGCATTTCGCGGTCGACAAGTTGGCACATCTGTTCCAATTCGGCCGGCGTCGGTTTTTTGTTCCCCAGACCCAGGACGTATTCGCGCACCGTGGCGGCGCCCACAAAAGAGGCGACGTTCTGGGAGATCCCCTTGCGCTGGAGGAAATACAGATAATCGCTGAGCGTCGTCCATTCGATGTCGTACTTGATGTCGAACTGGTCCTGCTTCATCCGTTTTTGGATCGCCGGATTGACCGGGCCCCACAACGCGCCTTCGCCCATGATCTGCGTGGTGACTCCCTGCCGGACTTCACTTTGGCCGCGACCGTCCGCCAGCAGGGAGTCGGTGGACCAACTCAGCATGTTGATAAAGCCCGGCGCGACCGCCAGGCCCCTTGCGTCCAGCACAACCTTGGCCGGTGCCTCCGGCAGGTTGCCCACCGCAGCAACGCGATCCCCGACGATTCCGACGTCCGCACGGCGGGGCGAATCGCCCGAGCCGTCGTAAAGCAGGCCTCCGCGGATGAGCACATCGAAGGGTCTGCCCGAAGATGCCGAGTCAACTTGGGTCTGGGCGCCTGCCAACACCGTGCACGCGGCGCCAATTGCAAAGGTCGTAAAAATCCGTCTCATCCAGTTGCGCACGCGAACCTCCGATTCATCGGCCGTGATGGGATCACCGTCAAGCACCCAGACTCGCCGAGAGGACCGCGACCGTCCAGTGATCGGGCTACGATTTTTTCCGTGGATTCGCGGGTTGACGAGGATCTCGGCGACCCGGCCCAGGCTGTCGCGGACGGAGCGGCGGGCGATTGCCAGATCTGACGAGACACTCAATGCGCCGCCTGAGTGCTCGCGGCACTAGCGGGCGCTGAGATAGTCGCAAACGCAATCCGCGGCCACTTGATGTCCCGTCGCGTTCCAATGACCCTCGGCGTAGGTCAGCCGCTGGTCGGGCGCCTGGCGTTTGCATTCGCGAAATCGTGGGAGCAGGTCGACGACGTCGATGCCCAGCCGTTTGCTCAACAGCAGGAGCGTTTGGCGATCGCGCGAGGAGAAGGCCGGGCCTTTGTATTCGACCAATTCTCCAAACTCCTCCTGACGCGGGATGTAGACGATCACGAACTCCGCACCGCGCGCCGCACAGGCGGACTGAAAGGCCCGCAGATAATGCGTTGCCACGATCACCTCGGGCGTGTTGTCGCCGTACGGCTCTTGATCGGCGGCGGACACCGCTCAATGCGCATCGGCACTCTGCGGCCCGTTCTGCTCGGCGAGCGTCAACGATCCGTTCATCCAGGCAGCGCGTCCCCGATTCCAGGAATAGATCAAGAGATTAAACAGTTCGGAGGCGTCGCGCAATTGCTGATTCAGACGACTGGGGCAGGCTGTTCCGTCCGGCGGCACGAGTCGGATCGCACCGTCGACGAGCGTCGCGTGCAGCCGCCCGCAGAGATTTTCACCCAGGTTGTCGCGGAAATCGTTCGACCCGCAGAAGCCGAGCACCACCGCATCGCCCCGGTGCAGTTCGGGAAGCACGTACTTCTCGAAAATCACGAACTCTTGCACCGTCCCCAGCGACGCGACGGCGAAGTTTTGCACCCGTCGGCCGGCCAGCCGCTGTTGCAGGTGATCGCTGATCACCTGCCCTTGTCCAACTCCCCAACCCCACATGAACGAGTCGCCCAGGACATGGACGTTGCGACTTTGAGGCGGCGCGGGGATTTGCAGCGCCGGCTTGCGAAAGCCGCGTGCGTCATGGCTGATTACCGCATCCATTTCGTCGTTCTTGAGGCGCCCGTGAAGTTGGGCCGCCCGCGAACGCCAACCAGGCCGTCGACCTCGAAGAACATGCTGAAGGCGTTGACGTAACTCCGTCCATAGCCGCCCACGCGGAGTGCCGCCTCCCCGAGAAGACACGCGCAAAGAAATCCGACGGCAAGCAGCAGCACGCGGGCAAGGATCGGGTGGGCGATCCGCCGAGGCTGGCGCAATGCCGCTTGTGCCATCGGTAGAGATCCTCGAGGCGGTTTCAGTGCGCTGTGCTCAATGGCTATTGCACGAATCGGCTATCACAAGGCGCAGGCTGCAGGTTTTTTGACGATTGGGCCGGCAAATGGGGCGCGCAGCGCGTACTCGCGAGCCGAGCGCGGCATTTCGCGAGTGAATTTGCACCCGAATTTCGTTCGCGCGCGGAGCAAGGTGGGTCGCGCGACCGGTCAACGACCGGAATCGCCAAAAGCCACACATCTGCGAGGCGTCGTTCGGCGAATCGGGATTGTCCGTGTTCGAAAAGCGATTTTTGCGGTTTGACACGCGAGCGTGTCAGGCCTGGACCATCAGGACTCGCGGTGTAAGTGGACTGACACAGCCATCGCAACCGCTGCCAGCACGCTTCCGACGATCGCCGCCCATTTAATGTTGAAACAAGCGATGCCGATAGGCACCGCGAAGGCGGCAAGTTGGAAAAGGCGCAGATGCATTGTCCGACGCCACTCCGGGTCATCGGGCGCTCAGGTATCGTTTCTTCGGTCATGTGCCATTCGGCGGTGTCGGGCGCGTCGCTCATTCCGTCATTCGTCTTGAATCGTCGCCAAATCCGTGACAAAGGCGCGGGCGTCATTGTTGAGCGACGACGCCGCAATTCATTGTCGAAATAACCTTCTCGAACACCGGCTTGGCATCCGGAAAGAGTGCCGCTGGACACTTGCAGGTCACGGTGAATTGACGCAATGGATTGAGGACCGTCGCGCGGCAGCCCCGGATCTCCGTGCCGAAAATTCCCTCCGTGGCGGTGAAATCGGAAATCTGACCTTCGCCGTACCCTTTCGTCTTGATGCCGCGTGATCGCGCGTCCTCGCTGTAAGACTTGAACTTTTCGGAGGACTGTTGCCGCTGGTGTTCGTGAATCAGTTCGGCAAGCGTCGCGTCGTGCCGGGCCGACTCCGACTTTTGTCGCATGGCAACGGCAGTCTCCCGGATGCCGCTGCCCGTCAAATTCTCGCAGATTTCGATCGAGAGTCTGCCATCCGTAAACCGAACCGCGATCGGACCGATGTTCTGGCCGCCGCGGATGTCCTGTTTCCAATCGGCGGGAACTTCGCAACTCAGCATCGACGCGTAGCTCTTCGGATTGAACAGAACGTAATTCTGCGGAACCGCGTACGGAGTCACCGGACTTGGCCCTCGCAGCAGAAACGCAACACCGACCAAGAGCCCGACCACTGCGACCAATCCGGCGCCAGCGACGGCCATTTTGCTCCTGATGCCCGACGCGCTCGATTTCTTCGCACTCCGCCCGGCTCTGCCTGCGGCGTCCTGCTTCGCCTGAGCGATTGGCTTTGGTTTGGCCGTCGGTTGTTCGAGTTGTTTCGCCGGGACGGCGGCCGGTTCCGCGACAGCTTTGCGCTCGCCTTTGGGAGGCGTAGCGCGGGCGACGGAGGCAGTCGGCGAAGTCCGAGTCGCGCCTCGTTTCTCTGAACCGACCGGAGCCGCAGTTTGCAGCAGCGCTGCGGCGCGTCCAGCCGGCGCCGCCTGGGAGGCAGACGGATCATCCTGCGCAGGAACGCGACGGGAAACGCGCAGAGCGGTATCGGTGCGGGTGTCAGTGGGCACGGATTGGCCGGTGTCCCCATCGATCATGCCGGTATCGGCCAACGCGTTCTGATTGAAGGAGGGTTCCGCGTCCGCAGCGGCGATGATCAAATCATTGGTCGACTGGCCCAGATCGATTTCGAAGGTCAATTGGTCGATCGAAACGGTATCGTCCTGCTGAAGAATCGACTCACGATCGATTCGAGAACCGTTGACGATGGTCCCGTTCTTGCTTCCCAGATCGCGAATCCGCAGTGCGTACTCGTCAAGCAAGAGAACGCAGTGATGACGGCTGACCGAATCGCCGTCCAACCGCAGTTGGCAGTCTTTTTCGCGACCGATGAGCAACTTGCCTTGCGGCACTCGGATCGTTCTGCCCGAAAACGGCCCTTTGACAACCTTCAATTTCGCCTCCATGACGGTCCATCACCTTTCGGCACAAATGGAATGGGGCCTCAAAACCGGGAGGTTGCTACAACTTCTCGCTCTCTTACGCAGACTGGATCGAAGCAGCGATCGAAGGCGTCGCTCAATTGAGCCGGTCGACGAGAAAACCGTAGCCGCGAGGAGATGTCTCGCTCATCGAGCAAATCGAGCCGGCGAAGTCTCCCTTCTGCTAGACGCCCAGCTTCTCGAAAGCGAAGGCCGTACGCAACCGGTCGGCGAGATAAGGAGATGGAAAGAGGAAACCGAGAAGAGCGGCCGGGGTACTTTCCGTGCCATCCAACAGCCAAACCCGGCTGGCCAACCTTCTCCGACCGACGTGTCCGAGCGAGTTGCTCTTGACCATCTGCTACCGCGGTAGTAGATCTGAGCGACAGCATTGTACCATGCGGTCTCTTAATAACGTGCCGGTTGATCTCTCTGTTTCCGGGATGGACGGCCCGTCCAGTGGCGGCCTCAAGAAAAGAAGGGACGCTGAAATGTCTCGACGCATGACGGACCTCATGATTGCCATCATTTGCGCCACGGTCCTTGTCGGCCTGTCGGCTCAGGCCCGATCAGGGCCGACGTCAGAGCCCGCTCGTGCGCCGAATGCCGCGAATGAATCAAGTGGAGCATCGAGTGATGACTTGCTGCGGACCGTGCAACAGACGCGGGTCGACGTCCGCAAGCTGCGTGACGACATCGAGGTGCTCCGTAAGCGATTGGAGTCTAAACCTCAATCGAATCCTGGGAAACCAGTCTCGAACCCGTCGCAAATCTATCGCGTGACGACGACGAATTTTGACGACGGTGACGGGAAAGTCAGGATGCTGTACGTGATGCCGGTCGCGACCGACGATCATCGACCGGTCGCCGATAGTCCGCCGACAGCCGACGAGATTCTGCGGACGCTTCCGGATTGGCCCAAAAGTCTCTTGGCGGGCGTGTGCCAGACGGAGGTCGTGCGGAAAAATGTTCGCATCGTCGTGGACAAAATTGTCGACAAGGTCGGCGAATGCAGGTTCTACCCGCTGGTCGGAAACGCCCGCTTGAAGAAGTGCCACTACAAATGCACGGTCTACTTCGACAAAACCACACGCTCGGACTGGCCCATTCCGTTCCTGAATGTCCATCCGACGCAGGCAGTGGTCTACATCGACCGGGACCATCTCATTCGCTGCGCGGACTCAGACGCACCTGCGAAACTCGATTCGCATTGATGCTGGCAGGATGTGAGAAGGCTGCGCCAACTGCCGCACTAAGACCGATCATATGCGCAAAAATTGATGCGTGGGCCGGCGACGCTTTGACATTCGCCCGCGGACTGCGCAAGAAAAAACCCCGGAAAAGCCGGGGTTTGCGACCTATTGCAAAGAGATGCAAGTCGGCCAAATGGCGGGGACAGGATTTGAACCTGCGACCTCGAGGTTATGAGCCTCGCGAGCTACCGGGCTGCTCCACCCCGCGTCATACCGCTCGGCGGGACATGTCTCAGTCCTCCCGGGCGGGAATGGAATTATACACCCGATTCCCTGGGGGGAAAGTCGCTTGGCGACGAATTTCAAAGGTACCGGGAGATGGGCGCGGTCAGGTGAAGGGGGATAAGTGGAGGGGTAGGACGGGGCGGTGTGCGAAATCGACCGAGGATTGGCTGTCGCATGAGACAATAAGATAGGCCGCCGCTCTCAGGAATCCGCGGGAATGTTCCGCGGTGATGGGTCAGCACTCTGGTCGCCCTTGTCACTGCGAGGCCTGTTTCAGTCGGCGACCGGCTCGGATTTTTTTCGATATTGCCTGGTCGGCTTGTATCGCGCACCTGGAAGCTCTTCCCAATTCACGACGCCGACGTGCTTGGCCCAGCGCGTCCATTCGTGCTTGAGTCTCTCGACCTCCGCCGGATGATCGGCGGCCACGTTGTGCACTTCGCTGCGGTCGCTCGCGAGATCGAACAGCTCCCAGGGGCCGCGAAACGTCGCCACGAGCTTCCAGTCTCCCGAGCGAATGGCCCGGTTGCCTTCGTGCTCCCAGGCCAGCGTGCGCGGTCCAAGCTCTCGGCCTTGGAAAGTGGGAACGAGGCTGTGCCCCTCGAGCGGAATCAACGTCCGTCCTTGAAATGTTGTCGGATACGCGACGCCCGCCAGTTCGAGGCACGTCGGCAGCAAGTCGATGATGTGACCGACCTGGTTGGTGAACGTGCCCCCCTCCGTTCCGCGAATCCGTCCCGGCCATGAGACGATGAACGGCGTGGAAATTCCCCCTTCGTGCACCCACATTTTGTGCTCGCGAAAGGGCGTGTTGGCCGCATTGGCCCAGCCGACCTCCAGACAGCGGTGCGACGCGCGGGTTCCCGTCTCGCTGCCGGGCACATTGCCGCGGTCCGGGTTGGGCCACGAATCGAGGGCTTCGGCACTCGCGCCGTTGTCGGAGAGAAACATCACGACGGTGTTCTCCGACGCGCCGCTGCGATGAACGGCCTCGAGCACTCGGCCGATCCCGCGGTCCATGCAGTCGATCATCGCGCTATAGACCGACATCCGCAGATCCCATTCGGCCCGATCCGCCTCCTGAACGTCCGCCCAAGCCCGCGCGACCGGATCGCGAGGCGAAAGCGGACACGACTCGGAAATCACGCCCAGCTCTTTCTGACGGGCATACCGCCGCGCGCAGAGCGCATCCCATCCGTCCCGATAATTGCCGCGATGCTTTTCAATGTCCCGCGGCCGGGCGTGCAAAGGAAAGTGCGGCGACGTATAGCACAGATGCAGAAAGAAGGGCTCGCCGGCATGGTTCTGCCCGTGCTCGGCAATCCGCTCGACCGCCCAATCGGTGAACGCATCAGTGGCATAGAAATCGTGGCCGGGCTCGATCTGCTGGCGGTCGTCATACAGCGGCTTGAGGGCAAAATAATTCCCCCCGCCCCCCGTGCCGTGGGCATGATCGAAGCCGCGGTTCATCGGATAATTCCGCTCGCTCGCCGTGGTGGCCGATCCGACATGCCACTTTCCGATGTGATACGTGCGATAGCCGGCCTGCCGCAGCAGTTCGGCAATCGTGGCGCAATGCTCATTGAGCCCCGTCGAGTAACCCGGTTCGTGCCATCGCTCGAGCATATGCCCGACGCCGGCCTGATGCGGATACAACCCGGTCAAGAGTGCCGCCCGCGTGGGACAGCAGCGGGCCGCGTTGTAGAATTGCCGGAACCGCAGCCCATTCTTCGCCAGCCGATCGAGATTCGGCGCGGCAATCTCGCTGCCGTAGCAGCCGAGGTCGGAAAACCCTAGATCATCGGCCAGAATCAAAACAATATTCGGCTTTCCGCCGCTTGGCCGTGGACTCCGCGCCTCCTTCTCGACGACCGCATCATCAGCCGCGTAGCCGGCCGAGCAAAACACGCAGCTTGCAATGACAAACGAGGCCGCAAAGACAGCGAGCGAGACCACGCGAGAATTCACAGCGGCCTGCCTTTCCACCGAAGCAACCACTACGCAGAATTCTTTCAATCGATGCCGCATTCAGGTCGCATCCGCCTGCATCGCAGCCAATTCGTTGCCGCTCGGGTCAAGGAAGTGGAAGCGCCGGCCGCCGGGGAAACTGAAAATCGGTTTCGTGACTGCCGCACCGGCGGCGGTGACAGCAGCAAGGGTCGCCTCCAGGTCGTTCACTTCGATAACAGGCAGCGGGGATTTCGTGGCCTCCCTTTGATCGGCCTGAAGTCCGAGATCCACGTCCCCCGTCATTGTGCACGCATACGTTGGCCCGAAACCGGTCATCTTCATGCCAAAGACCTGCTCGAAAAAACTTTGGCTGGCCGCAAGGTCGCGCGTCGGTAACTCGATGAAATTGGGTCTGGCCATGCCGGGCTCCGCTGCTTGTGATTGTTTGCATCCGTTCTAGCCAAGGGGCCAGCGCACGTCCACGGCCCACGGCTGTTTCCCCTTCGTTGCCAAGTCCCGTCGGGTGGACAAGGCCACTCATTCTTGAGAATACGGTGGTTGCCGGCCCACCGTCTTCGTGACGGCGAGATCGACGGAAGGTGGGCTAGAGCGTCTATCCCAGAAATGGTGGTATTCGGTGCCACTGGCGAGGCCCGGCCATCGGGGCCGGCTCATGAAGCCGGGGGGGCTCGCCAGAGTCTTCCTTCGGAGATCAAGCGGCATTGGCACTGGCGAGCCAAAGCCCTCGCCAGTGGCACCCCGTGACATCCGCAATTTTGAAGTAGACGGACTACTACGTCTCCATCGGCAGCGCGTGCAGAGTCTGGCGTCCGGCGTCAGAAAGCCTCCGCGACGCCAGACACTTATCTCCTTAACGACGCCGTCACGTCGCGGGCCGCTTGGATTCCGCTTTCGATCGCTCCGTGGACGGACGCGACGTTGCCTGGCTTGCCTTGAACGCCGACGGCTTCGCCGGCGAAGAACAGCGTGTCCGCCACCGGCAGGCCCAGCGCTTCGCGCGTCCCCAACTGTGTCTTCCGGCAGCGCGGAGTAGCCGCTGCGGCTGTACGGATCGTCGTGCCACACGCGCCACTCGGCACGGACGAAGAGATCGCGGATTCGCTCGTTGCCGAACATGTGGACCAGTTGGTTCACGATCGCTCGCGGCGGATCGGGATGGTGGCCGAAACGGTCGGCCGCGTCGCCCCCCACGAGGTGCGTGAGCAGGTGCCGCTGCCCGCGGCGGCGGCTCAGCGACGTCGGCCAGTGCAATTGCGAGTCGAGGGCGCTGGCGAGAAACGCCATGCCTTCGGGCCAGAACGACTTGCCACGGTGCAGGGCGCGAAAGCTGGTGACCATTTTGAACGCCTTGCCGGCCTGCAATGCGTGGATCGCCTCCAGCTTCGCCGCGGGGAGCGGAGGATCGAAGACGACAGCGCCTGCTTGCAGCACGCCCAGAGGCAACGTCACCAGCACGGCCCGTGATTCGAGCGCCAGATTGCGGGCAAACACGCTCACGCTGCCGGGCTCCCACTCGATGCGCTGAACGGGCCGGTTGAGCCGTATATCCAAGCTTCTTTCCTGCGGGCCCTTCCCGCGTGTTGCCGGAGTTGGCGAAGTGGTCGCAGCGCTTTTTTTAAAGGCCGCCACATCCGCGGCGCGGTGGAGCAGGGCCGAGTAGCCTTCGTCGATGTGGAAGTTGGCCTCGAAGCCGCTGACGTCGGGCTCGAGCCAGGCTTCGAGCGTGAGCACGGTCGGTTCGACGGAATGATCGTTCTTGAGCAACTGCTCGATATACCGCTGCGTCATGGCCGAGCCGGCCAGCAACTCCGCGCACTCCGGCGTGCCGAGGAATTCGCGCAGCGGCGCGGCCCCCTTTCCCGCGCGGCGAAAGCGCTCCGCCAAACGGCGCAGTTGCCGCAGCAAGACTTGCGGCGGGCGCGGCAATTCCGAATCGGGAATGAGCTGGCCGTCGAACCAGGAATAAGCCTGTCCCACATGCGGAACCAAAGTCAGGCCGTACTCGCGGCAGAGCTGATGCACGATGTTGCTTTCGCCGTGCACGAATTCCGCGCCGAGTTCGATCGGGTGACGCGCCAGGGAGCGCCGCGTGAAGATGCGTCCGCCGATGCGGTTGTGCGCCTCGATGCAGATGGCGGTGAGCCCGGAGCGAACCAACTCGCGCGTGGCGAACACTCCGGCGGCACCGGCGCCGATCACGATCACGTCGGCACGAAGCTCCAGCTTGCGTGGACGCTGTCGATCAGGCTGGCGAGGTGGCTGCAAAATGGAACCTGGCGAGTTTGTGTTCGATCGATGAAAAGTGGACCCACGGTGTGTCGAAAGTCCTTATTTCTCGTCGATCGCTCGACCAGTTTCTTCGATTCCGCTGATTTCGACACGTGGCCGAAGTGAGCTGCCTGGCACTCAATGCAAATCCGGACCACAAAGGCACAAAGACACCAAGAAAGACAAAAAAGCAGTTCTCCGCAGATTTCGCAGAAGGACGCAGATTTTGAAATTCAAATCGGCGAAATCGGCGTCATCTGGTGCGTCAGGCAAAGCTTGACGGTTCTTGTCAGTTGAAAGGTACTGACCATGGTAGTTGTTCGTTCGCCATGTAGCCGACCGAGCGGCTGTCGGAGTGATCCGGCGGTCGAAGCCTCGGAAGGCAAAGGCGTCAGCCGTAATGCGAAAGCGTGAACCCGATTCGGCCTCGTTACGCATCTGAGAGTGGCCAGCCCTTCCAGATAGGGTGAAGCCTGACACCGACCGTGAAGCAACGAACGCCTGCAGCGGCCGGGCTCTCCGGGGTGGGAGGGGACAGCGGATGCCGACAGAATCGTCAGGAACCTGAGAGACCCGTTCGAGTGACACTTGGCGCGTAGGCCCTGTGTCAACAAGGTGCGGGAACCCATAACTGCGCTTTGGCTCGATCGGGAGTCGGAGGGGCTCATAGTAGCGATGAAGCGGGGTAATGCCCGCGGAGCGAAGGGGCCCTGCCAAGGATTCGACGTGCAAAAAGGGTGAGGATACACATGGAGCATTGCTCCCAGAAGAGGCTTCGGCCTACCTCACTCTGCGGTAGCGTCTCAGCCCGTCGGCCAAGTCGACGTCGGTCGGCGCATGCCTTCGAGCGAAGTGTTCTTGGGTAAGCCGGATGCGGGAAATCTGCACGTCCGGTTTGAAGAGGGGGGAGGCGGCGCTGGTTCGTTCCAATTGAATGGATCATCGCTCCTCCCCTACTCGACCGGATCTCTCTTGCCTTTCTTGGCGTCTCTCCGCCATGGGGGCGATTCAAAGCCACGTGCCTTTGTGGTGAAAAATCTGCCTGGGATTCTCCCACCCGCCATTTTGAAGTAGGCGGTCTACTACGACTGGCCCCTGTCTCCGACCCTCAATGCGCCGGCGGTGGGCTGTTCTGGAAGGCGCGGGCGCGGAACAGGAAGTCGACGATGTTGCCTTCGTGTGGCTGCAGCCAGTTGAGGGCGATCGTTTTGATCGGGCCGATGTTGAGGCGGTCGATGTGCGTCGCGTCGAGCAGTTGTTGCGAGAACTTGGGGTTCTCGGTGATGCCCGTGCAGACGAGCGTTTGCTTGATCGATTTGAGCATCTGGTCCTGCGGGCAGTCGACGACCGAGACGAAGGGAAACATGTACTCGGTGTTGGCCAGTTCCGGTTCGGGACTGGTGGCGTGAATCACGGTGGGCCGCAGGTAGTCGCAGCGTTCCTTCTTCACCAGGCGGGAACCGTTGCGGTGCTTGGCGGTGACTTCGGTCACTCCGGGTTGTTTGAGGGCCGACTCGATCTGATCGTTGATGGCGTCGGCGGCGCCCGGCAGCGTGAAGGCGGCCAGCGCGGATTTTGGATCGGTCGTCGGCAACGGGGCGACCGGGCCCATACGCTCGGCAATTGCCTCGGCAATTTCACGGCCGTGGCGGGAGGCCCAGATGCCGGAGCAACTGATGCAGCTGCGGCCGCTGTTGATGAGGACGCTGTCGACCATGATGTCGAGATAGTCTTCCCACTTGTCGACCAGGTCGTCGCCCAAAAGGATCTTGCTGAACCCGGGACCGTGCGGCTGGACGCGCGGGTTGCCGTGATATTGTTTCACGGTGGCCGTGCCGCCGAAGATCATGGCCCGTTCGCAGCCTTGCAGCACGGCGGCGCCGACTTCGCCGCCGCCGGGGTAGATCGAGAAGGCTTCGCGCGGGAAGCCGGCTTGGGCGAACGCTTCGCACATGCGGTACGGGGTCCACGGTTCTTGCGGGCCGGGCTTCAGGACCAGGCCGACCTGCATCGGCATCACGGGCAGCCAGAGGGTGTGGACGCCGGGCGAGTTGGACGGAAGAACTGCGCCGAGAACAGGCGCGTTGGCTTGATAGCTAACCGTTACGCCGCGGTGTTCGACGCCGTAGCCCTTGGTCAGCACGTCGAACGGCAAGCCGCGGGTGAGGGCTTCGAGGATGTCGCCCATGTGGCTCAGCACGAAGTGGTTCTTCTTCATGTTGGCCGCGCACATGTGCTCGGGCAGACCGGTCGTTGCCGATTGGACGGTGCAGAATTCCTGCGGCGACTGCGTGCCGTTGCCGAGGGGGAGAGCGGCGGTCAGATAGAGGTCGGCCGCTTTCTTGCACGAATCGACCAAGGTGGTCATGGGAATTTCGCGCAGCACGTCGCGTGCCCGCTGCTGCTTGCGGAGGTCCATCTGGATCAGGCCGCCGTTGGCCTGATGGACTTTGCAAAGCGTTTCACCGGTCTCGAAGTGGACGACGGGATCTTGCTGGAGGCTTTCGTACGGTTTGCCCCAACGGATGACGGGGATTTCGAGCACGCCTGGGTCCTTTGTTAGAGGGGTCAGAGGCTGGAGGCTAGGGGCTAGGCATTCTGAAACGCGAAGCGTTTCTTGTTTCCGTGTTTTCCCTGACCCCTGACCTCTAGCCCCTAACCTCTATTTCAATACACTCCGACGGTCGTCGTCTTGGCGAATTCCCGGAAGGGTTTCACGCCGCTGACGCCGTCCCAGGGATATTTTTGGTGCGGCTTTTCCCGCTCGCCTTCGTCGCGTTCGAGGAAGCCGGGGATGAAGACTTCCTTGGTGAGCGTGTAGAGCTTTACGCGGCCCGAGTCACCGTAGTTGACGAGCTTCGTGTGATCGTCGAAGTCGACGACTTCGATCACGGCCCGCGGTTCGGGGGCGTAGTAAGTGATTTTGTAGTTGTCCGCCGGATCGAACGGTTTGCCGCAGGCCAGACCCATCAGTGTATTGCCGTAGGTCGGCGTGATGTAGATGTTTGGACCGAGCAGTTCCTCGCGACAGAAGCGGTACCATTGCGGAGTGAACTCGGTGCCGCCGGCGAAAATGCCCTTGATGCCGGCCTCTTCGACACTGGAACCTTCGTTCATCAACCGCAGGGCCAGGGCTTCGAGCAATTTCGGCGTGGCGAACATGCATTTGATGTCGTGGCCGGCCGACAAAATCGTCATGGCCTGATCGATGACGTGGTCGGCATAGGCCTTCACGCCCGCGATGTCGCCGTTTTTGAGAAGTTTGACGACCCAGCGGGGATCGAGGTCGACACAGAAGCAAATGCCGCCGCGGTGATGGGCGAGGTGCTCGACCGCCAGTCGCAGCCGCCGGGGGCCCGACGGGCCGAGCATCATCCAGTTCGCGCCTTTGGGGAAATACTCGTCGGGGAGCGTGTCGCTGAACAACTCGTAGTCGAGCCAATGGTCTTCGATGACGACGCGCGTCTTGGGGATGCCGGTCGTGCCGCCGGTTTCAAAGACGTAGATCGGCTTGTCCTTATATCCCTTGGGGACCCAGCGGCGGACGGGGCCGCCGCGGAGCCATTCGTCCTCGAAAAGCGGGAATTTTTTCAGGTCGTCGAAGGTGCGGACGTCCTTCCGGGGGTCAAATTTGAAGGCCTTGGCCTTTTCGAGCCAAAAGGGGCTGCCGGTCTCGGGGTTGAAGTGCCACTCCACGGTCTGGCGGACGTGGGCATCGAGCCGTTCTTTGGCCCCCTTGACGAGAGTCTCGAGGTTCTTGGCGTCACTCACGGATGGGCTTGCTCCCGCGCGGCTTGGGCCGGCGAAACGGAGGGTTTTGCAATGGAAACTCTGGCGACGTCAATTCTAAGCGCGAGGCACATGTTTGCAATGTGATCGTCTGTGCCAGATATGATTGTCAACGTGTTCGGCTGCCTCTAAAATGTGTGGTTCGCTCCGGACGCGGCCAGCGAGGGTCCGCGCCGAGATTGTGCGAGACGAGTGGCGACCAGAAAAATGTTTGAGGCAATCACAGACAGTATTCGCGGCGCATTGTCGCTGATCGACCGCGGTCGGTTGACCGAGGCGAACATTCGCGACGGCTTGCGCCAGGTTCGCCAGGCGCTGCTCGAGGCCGACGTCAATTACGAGGTCGCCCAGCAGTTCATTAACCGCGTGACTGAACAGGCGGTCGGTGAACAGGTCCTGAAAGCGCTGCGGCCGAGCGAGCAGATCGTCGGCATTGTCTACCAAGAGCTCGTCAATCTGATGGGCCCGGTGGACCATTCGCTGCACATCAAGCGCGACGGTACGTCCATCATCATGATGTGCGGACTGCAGGGAAGCGGCAAAACGACGACCTGCGGCAAGCTCGCCAAAATGCTCAAAGAGCAGGGCTTTCAGCCGATGCTCGTCGCGGCCGACTTGCAGCGGCCGGCGGCCATCGAACAGCTCAAAGTGATCGGTCAGCAGATCGGCGTTCAGGTCTACAGCGAAGACCCGGCCAAGAGCAGTCCGCTGCAGGTCTGCCGCAACGCCGTCAACGAGGCCAAACGCAACGGCAACGTCAAAGTCATCATTCTGGACACGGCCGGCCGGTTGCACGTCGACGACGAGCTGATGAAGGAACTCGAGCAGATCGACACCAAGATCGGGCCCGATCAGGCCCTGTTGGTGTGCGACTCGATGACCGGCCAGGACGCCGTGCGCAGCGCCAAGGCGTTCAACGAGGCGCTCGAACTCGACGGGGTAATTCTCACCAAGCTCGACGGCGACACGCGCGGCGGGGCCGCCCTGAGCGTAAAGGCCGTCACCGGCGTGCCGATTAAATACATCGGCGTCGGCGAGCAACTGGACAATCTGGAAGAATTCCATCCCGACCGGATGGCGAGCCGGATTCTCGGCGGCGGCGACCTTGCCACGCTGCTTGAAAAGGCCCAGAAGGAATTCGACGCCGATGAAATGGTCCGCCAGCAGGAGCTGATGCGGAAGGGCCAGTTCACGCTCGAGGAATTCCGCGATCAGTTCAAGCAGATCAAAAAGCTCGGCTCGATGAAGCAGATCCTGGGGATGATCCCCGGATTGGGCGGGCTCTTGGACTCGAACCCGGACGTCGATCCGGAGCACGAGCTCAAGGGCATCGAAGCCATGATCAACTCGATGACCCGCGATGAGCGGCGCAATCCCAGCAAGATCGACCGCAGCCGCCGCAACCGCATCGCCCGGGGGAGCGGGACCGAGCCGGTCGACGTGCACAATTTGATCAAGCAGTTTCAGGGCATGTCGGGCATGATGCAGCAGATGTCCAAAATGGGCCTCCGCGACCGGCTGAAAGCGGTTAAAGATCTCGCCGACGCGGGCATGATGGACCCAAACGCCCAGATCGCCCATGAGAAACAACGCAGCAAACGCGGGCCGCTCGATCAGAACAAGGCCCGCGAGAAAAAGAAAAAAGATCGCAAAGACGCGCGAAAAGCGCGGAAGCGCAATCGTCGGTAATAACACTTTCAGACAAAATCGTTCACCAGAACCCCAAGGAGACCTTCGTGGCGGTCAGAATTCGAATGAAGAGAATGGGCCGGAAGCATCGGCCGTTTTACCGGATTTGTATCATGGACTCGCGTTCGCCCCGTGACGGCAAGGCGATTGAAGAGATCGGTTTTTACGACCCGATGGTCCGCGTGAAGAAGGACCGGGTGAAGCTCAATCTCGAACGGGTCGATTACTGGATCGGCGTCGGCGCTCAGCCCAGCGTCAACGTGGCCGCCTTGATCAAGAAGGTGCGGACCAACCGGTTCGGCGAAGCGGCCGCACCGCCGCCGATGACGGCTCCCAAGGCTCGCCCGGCGAAGGTCGCGGCGGGTGCAGAGAGCGAAGCGCCGCCAGAGGCAACCGAAGGTTAATTCGGTGCCGGGGTCGGGTGCCACGCCCACGGCTTTGCGTGGGCGTGCGAATCCGTTTGAAGTTCGAGGACACGCCCACGCCGAGCCGTGGGCGTGGCACCCAGAGGGCGACCGGGCTGCCAGTTCCTCTGAACAACGTGCTTTGAAAAATTGAACTGCGATGCGTTTCGACGTTCTGACGCTCTTTCCCGGAATTTTCGACGGGTATCTCCAGCAAAGCCTGCTCAAATTGGCGATTGAGCGGGGGCTCGTCGATATTCGGCTGTGGAATATCCGCGACTACAGTGTGGATAAGCATCAGAAAGTCGACGACCGCCCGTTCGGCGGCGGTCCGGGAATGTTGATGTGTTGCCAGCCCGTTTTCGACTGCGTCGAAGCGGTGTTGGCCGACGGCCGGCCGCCCGATCGGCCGGTGGCCAACGGCAACGAGGAGGGATTACTGGTGATGCTGTCCCCCCAGGGACGGCGGCTCGATCATCAGTTGATCGTCGAGCTGGCGACGCATGAGAGACTCCTGCTCTTATGCGGCCGGTACGAGGGGTTTGACGAGCGGATTCGACTGGGACTCAATCCGCTCGAAGTCTCGGTCGGCGATTTTGTGACGAACGGAGGAGAAGTGCCGGCCATGCTGGTGATCGATACGGTCATTCGGCACATTCCCGGAGTTTTGGGGGACGAAACGAGCAGCAAGTACGATTCATTCGCGGATACCGGACTTCTCGAGTACCCGCAATACACCCGGCCGCGAGTGTTTCGGGGCATGGAAGTGCCCGAGGTGCTGCTGGCCGGCGATCACGCCGAGATTTCCCGCTGGCGGTCAGAGCAGAGTCTGCAGCGGACGAAGGAATTACGGAACGATTTAATCAAACAACCGGTCAGAGACGGCCATCAGCCCGACGAGAGTTGACGTCGGGGCCATTTTCGCTTATTCAGGCAATTTCCCGTTCGCCCGTCGGCGGACTCCCAGGAACCGAGCAATGCACAAGCTAATCACCGCCGCCGAGGCCACCAGCCTTCGTTCAAACCCCCTGCAATTCGAGATCGGGGACACCGTCGAAGTCCACACCCGCATCCTCGAAGGCGGGAAAGAGCGGGTCCAGATTTATAGCGGCGTCGTAATGGCTCGCCGCGGCCGCGGAACGGCCGAGATGTTCACCGTGCGGCGGATTGTCGCCGGCGAAGGCGTCGAGCGGACGTTTCCCGTCCACTCCCCCAAAGTCGCCAAGATCGATGTGAAGCGGCACGGCCGGGTGCGCCGCGCCAAGCTGTATTACCTGCAGAACCGCGTCGGCAAGTCGACCCGCCTCACCGAACGCCGCGAGAAGCAGGAAGAATCCGCTCCGGCCGAGTGATCCGGCTTTGTCAATCGCGGTCGCCGCAGTTGGAGGGGGTCAGTCCCCTTTTTTGGGCAAGCCGGTCCGGCGTCTCCGGAGGTGGTGGCCATGAAAGAATGGCTGCGTGGGCTCCTCGGACGACAGGGCGAGAAACGGGCCGCTGCGTTCCTCAAGGAGAACGGGATTCGAGTCCTGGCGCAGGGCGTCGCCAATCAGTTTGGCGAAATCGATCTGGTCGGTCTCGACGGCGAGACAATCGTGTTCGTTGAAGTCCGCACCCGACGTTCGCCGGATGCCGGCCACCCCGCCGAATCGGTGACGGCCGAAAAGCAGGGCCGGTTGACGCGAGCGGCACTGGCCTTTTTGAAGCAGAACCGGCTCCTCGACCGCCGCAGCCGGTTCGACGTGGTCGCCATCCTCTGGCCGGACGGGGCCAAGTCGCCGCAGATCGAACATTACAAAAACGCATTCGAGGCGGTCGGACACGGCCGCCTGTATTAACGGTTAGAAGAAGCAATGAAACTCGGACTGGTTGGCTATCAGGGCTCGGGAAAGAGCACTCTTTTTGAGCTGCTCACGGGCGTCAAGCCGGACGTGGCGAAGGCCCACCTGGGCCAGCTCGGGACGGCCGTCGTTCCCGATGCGCGGTTTGACAGGCTCGTCGGCCTGTACAAGCCGAAAAAAGTCTCACCGGCCCGCATCGAGCTCTTCGACACGCCGGGTCTCGACCGCAAAGAGCACGAGGGGAACGCACAGCGGCTTGGCGTCATCCGCGAGTCGAACACCATGGTGCTGGTCGTCGGCTGTTTTGCCGGCGCCGACCCGCTTGCCGACGTGCAAAGTTTCCAAGATGACATCATCTTGGCCGACTTGCAGGTGGTAACCAACCGAATGGGCAGGTTGGAGAAGGACATGCTCAAGCCGCGGCCCGACCGGGAGCAATTACAGGCAGAAATTGCCGCATTGCAGCCGATCGCCGCCCAGCTCAACGAGGGGCGGTCGGTGGCGGACCTCGTTTTCAGCGAGCCGCAAGACAAGGCGACGAAGTCCTTCTCGCTTTTGACCCGCAAAAAACAGTTGGTGATTCTCAACACGGCCGACGCGACGCAGGCGGCCGACGCGGCGAAGAAGCTGGAAGCGGCCGGCTACCGGGTCGTGGCGGCGCCGATCGGTCTGGAACTCGAAGTGCAGCAGTTGCCGCCCGAGGATCGCGAAGAGTTCGCCAAGGAGATGGGCCTCGGGGAACCGTGCGCGACGCGGGTTTTGCGGGCGATTTTCGAGGTGACCGAGCAGATCACGTTCTATACGTCCGACGAAAAAGAGGTCCACGCCTGGCTTTTGCAGCGGGGCGGAACGGCCCTCGACGCGGCCGGCACGATTCACACGGACCTCGCCCGAGGCTTCATTCGGGCCGAAATTGTCGCGGTCGACGACCTGTTGCGCCTCGGCTCCGAGCGCGAGGTGAAAGCGGCCGGCCTGCATCGCGTGGAAGGCAAGGACTACGCGATGCGCGACGGCGATGAGATCGTGGTCCGTTTCAGCGTGTGAACCGAGACGACGGCTCGGGAGGGCGAGGCTCCTGCCGAGCCGCACTCCACGCGCGGCTCGCTTATGCGGCTCGGCAGGAGCCTCGCCCTCCCGCGCGACGAGTCGCGCGGCGCTTCGAGAGACCGCGCGAGAGCGCTCGAGAGGCTCTTCGAGCGCGAGAGAGCGACACGATTTTCTCAGTTCTCCAATTTTTTTGCCCGTAGACGGCAATTATGTCTTGATTCAGCTGGAGATTACGTCATAAATTATTCGATCTTTATCCATCGGCAGGATCGGCGCTGTGCCGATCAGCGCCCTCTTCGCTTGGCGTCGTCTTGACCAAATGGCGTCCGGCTTCGAGGGGCATCAGTCGCCTACGCGTCTGGGAGGGTTTATGAATTGGGAAAAGGCAAGCATCTTCTAGTGGACTGCCGTAACGTCTCACGCGACGTTTGTCTCGACGATGGTGCGATGTTGGCAGCTATGGCCCGAGGCGCAAACTGCGCCGGCGCCAACGTGATCTCACAAGTACGCTATCAATTCGGGCACAATTCTCCCCCTGGCTTCACGGCAGTCGTGGTTCTCGACGAGAGCCACTGTTCCTGCCACACGTATGCCGATCTGGGGCTCATCGCACTGGACGTCTTCACCTGCGGCAAAACGGATCCGCAAGACGTTCTGCATTTCATCCGGGAAGAGATCGACTTGGGCGATGTCTCCATCCGGGAAATGCCTCGTTTTAACCTGGAACCGCAACTGGAGGGCGCACTGGAACTAGAACCAGTGGCCACTTCGACATAACCCTCGGGTCAACCCGGGTTAGGCGGCTGCCATGGATTCGCGATCGCTCCACGATGGGCGCGAGGATGGTCTTGAACCCCTCGAGAGTCTTTCTCTCGACGGCGTCACAAGCTTCCGCGGGCTCTTGCGCCGATGTCCAAAACGGCGTTTTCCGGCCGCCAGCTCGGAGAGGCGTACGACGTCCTTCTGCAGATGATCGGCGACCCTTCTTGTCGCACGGTTTTGACCATCTCCGGCGCCATGACCGTCGCCAAGCAGGGTCGCATCATCTGCGACATGATCGATCGCGGGCTCGTCAATGCCGTGATCGCCACCGGGGCACTCATCGCCCACGGTCTCACCGAGTCGATCGGCCTCACTCATTATCGGCACAACCCGGCCCAGAATGACGAGGCGCTGTTCGAGCTCGGCTACAACCGCATCTACGACACGCTCGAGATGGAGTCGAACCTCAACGAGGTCGCCCAACTCGTGGCCGACGTGCTCGAAAAGACTGAGCCGGAAGGGGGCGTCTGGTCCTCCGCCCGACTCTGCCGCGCGCTCGGCCAACGGCTGAGCCAGATGGCACAGGGGCCCGGTGTGCTACGGAGCGCCTTTGAAAAGGGCGTGCCCGTCTTCATCCCGGCTTTCACCGACAGCGAAATGGGCCTCGACGTTTCGACCTGGGCCATGCACCAAGCGCTTAAGAAGAAAGGGATCGACCCGGCCACGGCCGACCTTCACACGGTGATGCAGGCGATTCCCCCGTTCAATCCGTTCGTCGATCTGCAGGAGTACGCCCGGTTGATCGGCGACTCGGAAACGATCGGCATCTTCACGATCGGCGGCGGCGTCCCGCGGAACTGGGCGCAGCAAGTCGCCCCGTACTACGACATCACGAACGCCCGGCTCGGCAGCCAGCTACCGGCCCCACGCTTCCGCTACGGCGTCCGCATCTGCCCCGAGCCGGTGCACTGGGGCGGCCTCTCGGGCTGCACCTATTCCGAAGGGGTCAGTTGGGGTAAATTCGTATCGCCCCAAGAGGGCGGTCGTTTCGCTGAAGTGTACGCCGACGCGACCGTCGCGTTGCCCCTCTTGATGAAGGCCGTCTTCGAGCACCTGGAACACGAAAAACCGGCGCCGAAGAAGTCCAAGGTCTAAGTCCGGCCTGATTGATCCTATGGAACGCCGTGTTTCGATCGGCCTCGTCCAGCTCCGTTGCACGGCGGACGTGGACCGCAATCTGGCTCAAGCGATCGAGCAAATTCGCGTCGCGGCCAGTTCCGGCGCAGATCATTTGCTTGCCGGAGCTATTTCGCTCCCTCTATTTCTGCCAGCGGGAGGACCATGCCTGCTTCAAGCTGGCAGAGTCGATTCCCGGGCCGACGACTGAGGTCGTGTCGAAGCTCGCCAAGGAGCTTGGCGTCGTGATCATCGCCAGTCTGTTCGAGAAACGGGCCGAAGGGCTCTATCACAATACGGCCGTCGTGATCGATGCCGACGGGGCGCTGCTCGGCAAGTATCGCAAGATGCACATCCCGGACGACCCGTTCTATTACGAGAAATTCTATTTCACGCCCGGTGATCTGGGGTTTCAGGTCTTTCCGAGCCGGTTTTCCAAACTCGGCGTGCTGGTCTGTTGGGACCAGTGGTATCCCGAGGCGGCCCGGCTGACGGCGCTGCGCGGCGCGGAGATTCTGTTCTATCCGACGGCCATCGGTTGGCATCCGGCGGAAAAGGCCGAATACGGGCGTCGCCAGCACCAAAGCTGGGAGCTGATTCAGCGCTCGCACGCTGTCGCCAACGGCTGTTATGTCGTCAGCGTCAACCGCACGGGCCACGAGCGGGACCCCGGTGGCACCGGGGACGGCATCGAATTTTGGGGGCAAAGTTTCGTCTCGGATCCAAGTGGCGATGTCATTTGGCGAGGGCCGGTCGACCAGCCGGCAACGCAAGTTGTCTCGCTCGATCTGAACCAAGTGGATTTTGTGCGCACGCATTGGCCCTTCCTCCGCGATCGCCGCATTGACGCCTACGGCGACATCACCCGCCGCTATATCGACGAATAAAAGCCCACGGACTGCTGTCCGTGGGCGTTGAATTGGTTTTCGCGTGAACGAAAGCTCACTCACTCCCAAGCAGCTCGGTTACCGGCTCCCTGCCGAATGGGAACCGCACGAGGCGACCTGGCTGTCGTGGCCGCATAAGGAGGCCTCGTGGCCGGGAAAGATCGAGACGATCTTTCCGGTTTACTCCCAAATGGTCGCGGCGTTGGCCCGGTCGGAGTTGGTCCACATCAATGTCAACGACACAGCCATGGAGGCGGCGGTTTGCCGGCATCTCCAACAAGCCGGGGTCGCGAAAGAAATCGGCGGCAGGATTCACTTGCATCGATTTGCGACCAACGACGCCTGGTGCCGTGACCACGGGGCCATCATTCTCAAACATCGTGATTCCAAAGCGGCCGCGGACAAAGGACTCAGCTCACGTCTGGCGACCGATTGGGACTACAACGCCTGGGGCGACAAATATCCCCCGTATGACCTCGATAATCTGATTCCCTCCAAGATGGCCGAACTGCTGGGCATCCCGTGCAGGAAGGGGGGCATGGTTTTGGAAGGCGGATCCATCGACAGCAACGGCGCCGGCTTATTGCTGACGACCGAAAACTGCCTGCTCAATCCCAATCGCAATCCGAGCCTGACGAAAGCTCAAATCGAATCTCGGCTCATCGAGTTTTTGGGTGTCGAGAAGGTGCTGTGGCTGGGCGAAGGCATCGTCGGCGACGACACCGACGGCCACATCGACGACATCACCCGATTTGTCGACGCGAGAACCGTGGTCACCGCGATTGAAGAGGATCCGGCCGACGAGAACTACGAAATCCTGCAAGACAATCAGCGACGACTGAAGACGATGACCGATCTCGAAGGTCGGCCGCTCGAGATTGTGACGATTCCCATGCCGCCGCCCATCGTCTTTAAAGACCAGCGGCTCCCGGCAAGCTACGCGAATTTTTACATCGCGAATACGGTCGTGCTGCTGCCGACGTACCGTCATCCCAACGACGAGCGGGCGCGGGCCGCGTTGGCGAATTTATTCCCAACTCGGCAAGTCGTCGGTCTCGATTGCACCGACATTATCTGGGGATTGGGCGCATTCCATTGCCTGACCCAGCAAGTGCCAGCCCCTTAGCACCACGCTGTTATCCCGGGCTTGACCGAGGGTAAAGCTCGATTACCGGGCGAGTTGAACGGATCGCCCCAGAGTGGCGTCTCGCTACCCGCCGTTGCCCCGTACCGAACGCGGCTCGACATTTTCCATGCGGACAATGTGCAGTAAGTCGACGTCAACCGCCCGCTCGTAGAGCGTTGCCTGCGGATCGGCCGTCAGCCCCAGTACCAGACTGCGTCTACCCAATAGTACGAGTTCCGGATGGTTGACTTCGTACGTTGCGCCGTCGCTAAGATACATGCGAAAAGGGGTGAAGGGTCGACTTCGCAGCTTTCGTTCAAGATCTTCAGGGGCCATCGAGGCTTCCATGGGGGCCGTGGTCTTCGGCTCGTTCGAGCGTCGCAACAATCAATTACGACATCCCACCTCGCGCCGGTCAAGAGGAAGTTTCCTCTCTCGAGCGGCGCCTTACGCCTTGCGGATAAAGTGAGCCGCGAAGCTGCGGATTTGGCGGCCGTTGAGCACGTGAAACGTCCGCAACTGTTGGATCGTTTCCTGGCTGAAGCGGCTCATCGGGAGATGAATCAGCTTGCGGTGAAACTTCCGCGCCAGTCGGCGAATTCCGGGTCCGGGAGGAACCGCGCTCAGGAGGGCGACGTGCCGCTCGCGGCTGTGGTAACAGCCGGCGGCGATCAAGCGCTCTTCCAAGGTGTCGGTAAAGTCGAATCGCTTGTCGCGCCAAACGTCGCGGATCGGCCGCGGCGGGAACAGGAACATGGCCCCCCCATAGCTGGCAGCCGCGATTCCCGGCCCGACGATGTCTTTCATGAAGTCCGATGCGAAGAAGGAGAGGGTCGATTCGTCGTGGTGTTCGGCGTGCCAGGTGATCCGCCAGGGATAATCGCGGGGATCAGCCGGCGAATCGAAGAGCATCACCACGCAGTCGAGGTTTCCTCGCGTGGGCGGATAGATGCGGACAAAGAGCTCGCCCGTGTGCCAGTTCCGCAAGGTTTCGCGGATATCCAGCCCGTCCTTGAGGCTGGTGCTGAACTTCTCGGTCCGCGCGAGATCATTCCCCAACAGGGCCAAGGCGGCGTCTTTCACGTGCGTACGAAACCGCTCGATGGCCACATCCTCCGGTGGCCAGCTGCACTGCGAATAGGGGTTCCAGCGCATGAGCCACTTTTGTTGCTCGGGCTTGGGCGGCCGCGGTCGCAACTCGCATTTCCGCCAGACGATCGACGGGCCGGGCAGGCGGTTCTTCATCCAAACCACGTCGCCGTCGGGCAGCCGGGCGCGATCGATGCCCATTTGCAGCGGCGGATACGGGCTTTCACCGGCGTCGAGATACTCGCGGGCCACCTCGGCCAGATGAATGGCGAATTGGTCGCCGAAAATTTGCTGGGCGCCGACGATCAGCGAGTACAAATCGGGGGTCAATCGCCGTTCGACGAGCGAGAGGTTCCGCACGTATTGAAAATAGGTCGACATCAACTTCGGCGTCACGGACCGGGCCCGCGATTTGAGGTCCTGGCGGTAGCGGTCGCGGGCCGCCAGCAGCAGGGCCTTGACGCCGTCAATCGACAGGTTTTCGTCGTCGTCGAGATTGGCCCGCGCCCGTTCGTACTGGGCCGTCACGAACGGCAGCTCGCCCAACAGAAAGACGAGGGTCGACGGATTGACCGAGCAGATTTGCGTGGCTTCGACGTCGTCGTCTTCGTCGGCGTCCAAGACTTCGTGATAAGCCTCGCGAATCCACGGCCATTCCATGATCGACGAGACGAACAGGATCGAGCTGTACTGCTTTTCCAGCGCTCGAAGTCTGGTCGCCATGGTGCGGCAGCGGGCCGCTTGTTGCCGGCGACCGGGCCGCGGAATGGCCGGCAGCACGGCCGCGGAAAATCGCTCGGCCGGCACGCGCTTGAGTGCGTAGGGATCCGGCAGAATCGCCGACATCGGCTCGAATTCGGCCGTCTCCAGATCGACGAAGGCCCGCGGAATCTGCTCGCCCTGCGCGAAGCGGATGGCAGCGATCACCCCTTGGCAGGGATCAATGGGGACGTAACTGCAAGCGCGCCGTGCTTCGGGCTCCTCGGATTCTTGCGGCGTCCACTCGCGATTGAAGTCGACCGGCTCCGGCTGGAGAACGGCCGTGACAGAGGGGAGAAGATCGACGGCTCGTTCGACGTCCGCTTGAAACGACGACGGCAGCGGCACGGCCAGGCAATCGAAATTGGTCGAGAGCATCACCCGCCGGACTTCAACGGCAAAATCCCCGCTGCCGTGAATGATCGGCAAGACGGAGATTCGCGGGCTGATGCGCAGAAATTCGGAGAGCATGGCGATTTAAATTACGGATTGACGAAGGGAGGGCGATCCCGGCGCGCCGGGATCGCCCTCCCATATTACGGTTAGCGGTCGTCATCTTCCTCGTCGTCGTCGTCCTCCTCGTAATCCGGGTTGAGCGGATCGTCGGGGGAGAAAAAGAAGTCGCCCAGTCCCATCGGCACGGCGTTGCTGCCAAGCGTGCGGGCTTTTCGTTCGGCCAACGCCTTCAAGTCGAGAGCCTCGTCGCCCAGGCAGCTAAACAGCGACTCGCGCCAGGCCTGGTCCTTGCCGAGCGGATGTTTCGGATCCTGGGCGATCCGCTTGAGGGCATACCGCAGGACGTTGATGCCGTCGCGCGTGGAAAAATCGAGCTTGAGCTGATGCGAATTCTGCAGGAACTCGACCGTCAGGTTGAGCATTTCGATGTCGGAGAAGGGCAGGTGATATTTCAGGATCGCCAGCTCGTCTTCGCGACTGGGATGCGACAGCGGCAGCGTCGGCTGCAGCCGGCTCTGGATGTAATCGGGAATCTCGAAGGTCGACTCGTCGTCGTTCATCGTCACCGCGCAGCGAAAGTCGCGATGGGCGGGGATCGCAATGCCGGCGACGATCGACTCGACGTATCGCCGGTGATCCAAGAGCGGCGCGAGGCTGGCCCACGATTTTTCGTTCATGCGGTTCCCCTCGTCGAGGACGCAGACGCCGCCACGAATCATCGCAGAAACCAAAGGTGAAGCGTGGTACTTGATCTGCCCGCTTTCGGCCAGCACGGGCGTGACGAGCAAGTCTTCGGGCCGCGTATCGGCCGTGCACTGATAGACGTAGAGCGGCTGCGAACGTTCGCGGGCCGCCGCCATAGCGAGCGTCGTTTTGCCGATTCCGGGAGGGCCCACGATTCGCGGGCTGAGCGGCAAATCTTTCGGATCGACGACAAGCCAGCAGGCGAGAATCTGTTTCAGGATTTCGCGCTGGCCAATCCAAGTTCCATCGGAAGCATCCGGCGGGCCGAGATACAGCCGCACCCCGTCAATTTCGTGAAATTCAGACATCGTCTTGGAAGTATATCCGTCCGCCATTTTTGCGGACAGGGGCGGCGGACGGGAAAGGATGAAGGCGGAAGGATGAAGGATGAGCCAAACCGGGGCGGCCGACGGCCGCGACTCTGACACATTCCGCCATAGGGGCGGATTCAAAGCAACGCTTCCGCCTTCATCCTTCATCCTTCATCTGAAGGTCGGTCGTGGCGTCCGTCAAAGGTGCTGCGGCCTCGGGCGAGCGCCGCAAGCAGACGACGCACATGTCGTCCCTCTGCGGCCGGTTGCCGCAAAACCGATCGACTTCCGTCACGATCGTCTTGACCAACTGCTCGGCCGAGCCGGGGTGGGCGGCGATGAGTTCTTCCAACCGCACCCGCCCGAACAGGTCGTGAGCGGGGTTCATCGCCTCGGTAATCCCGTCTGTATAGACGGTCAGGTTGGCCCCCGGCTCGATCTGAACCGTTAGCTCTCCGTATTGCTGGTTCGAGCGAATGCCGAGCGGCATGCCCGACTCCTTCCGGCCGATCGACTTCGCCTCTCCGTCCGGCGAGCGGACGATGGGGGGCAGATGCCCCGCGTTGGCGATCGTCAGCTCGTGCGTCTCGGGATTGAGCATCAAGAGCACGAACGTGACAAAACGATGCCCCATCCCCTGGGTGAGGATTTCTTCGTTGAGTGAGGCCAGCACTTTGCCCGGCGTCGGCTGCGTGAACAGGTGCAAACGGACGGCCGAATAGAGCCGCGCCATCAGCAGCGCGGCCGGCACCCCTTTCCCCGCAACGTCGGCCAGACCGATCGCAATCCGCCCGTCCGGCATCGGTACGTAATCGAAATAGTCTCCCCCCACGCGGCGGGCCGGTTCGTAATAGTCGAAGAATTCGTAACCGGGCGGACTGGGCCGCTGCTCGGGCAGAAAACCAAGCTGCACTTGAGTCGCGAAACGCAGCTCGCGTTCGATGTCGGACCGCTGCAACAGATCTTCGTGTAGCCGCGCATTTTCGATGGCGAGACTGGCCTGTGCACCAACGCTGACGAGCACGTCGAGATCGGTCTGTGTGAACTGGTGTCGCAAGCTCTTCGTGTCGAGTTGGATCACGCCGAGCGGACGTCCCTCCTGACCGAGCAGCGGGACGCAGATCATGGAGCGGATCTTGAGTCCGTCGAGGCTGTCGCTGGCGTTGAATCGGCTGTCCTCGAGCGCATCGGCGCTCAGAATCGCCTCGGCGCTTTCCATCACCTTTTTGACGATCGTGTTCGAGATGCGGACCGAGCCGGTCGCGTCGCCGCCGCGGGCTTGCGACGCTTTCACGATCCGTTTGCCGTCCTCTCGCTCGGCCAAGATCACAAAGCCCGTATCGGCCTGAGGGAAGACTTTGAACAAGCCGTCGAGCAACCCCTGCAGCACGTCGTCGAGTTTCAGCGTGCGGGCCAGGGAGTTGCTGATCTCGAGGATCGCGCGGAGCTTGGCCTCCGGCTTTACGCCGAGCCGCTGGGTGGCGGCATTCTTGGCGTTGAGCGTCGTGATGATCGACGATTGCAAGAGCGACTTCATCGTCGGCGCCCGGCCCGTCGAAGGCCGCCTTCGGTGGAAGACGGTCGCCGGCGAGCGTCGCCGCAATGTCGTCCTTCGACGACTCCGACTCGGGAGGCTGCTGTGCGGAGAAGAATTGCAGCACGACGTCGCAGATCTTCACCTGATCGCTATCGGCAAGCGCCGTGCGCTCCTCAATCGGCGTACCGTTCACGTACGTCCGGTTGCGACTGCGGAGATCCTCGATGAAATACAGACCGTGCCGATTGGTGATCTGGGCATGCTGCCGGCTGATGGCCGCGTTGTCGAGCACAATTTCGCAGCTCGGATGGCGGCCCAAAACCATCCGCTCGCCGCGCAATTCGACAATCTGTCCGGGGCGGCTTCCTTTAACGATCTGCAGAATGGCCACGGCTACGGGGCTCTCAGAAGGGGCGACGGTGCATTCGTGGCTAAGAATTTTGCCAGCCGCCTGAAATTGTAATGGCCCGCCAAAAGTTCGGCCAACGAGTGATCCCATCCCGGTTACCGGGTCGTAATGTCGGAACCAATTCGACGTAAGCTGCGCAGGCTGGACAGGCGGTTCGGGCACTCACACAATAACCCAACACTGCCGCGGAGTCGCGGCCATTTTGCTTCTTCGGTCGCGCAGGGCGGTCCGGCCCGGTCTTTGCCGATGGTCCAGGGTTGCCCGTTAAGGAGAGAGACCCCGTGAAGAAAGAGGAAGTGCTCGAGAAAGTCAAATCCGGCGAAATGACGATCGAGGAGGCCACCAAGCTTCTCGTGGATGAGCCTCCCAAACGGGGCACGCTCTACTGCAAGGTCAGCCAGAAGGGGGCGATCAGCGTCTACGGCTTACAGCGAATGCCCGTGACCCTTTACGTCGAGCAATGGGAACGGCTGCTCGGCTTCGGCGACACAATCAAAGGGTTTCTCAAAGAGCACGATTCGGAACTCAAACGCAAGGAACGAGCCGCCGACTGAGGTCACTCGTTCGTTTCGGACAAATCCCGCAGGTAATCGAGCGCCTCGTCGAGTTCGGGCACGATCGCTCCCGGAACCCGCCCGGCGGCGTCACACTTGGCGAGTCGAACGAGTTCGTCGCCGCTCTCGGAATTCTGGAGCCGCCGGCGGGCACGAATGCCGATCGTCCCATTCAGATAGGCATGGCCGGCCGCCAGATTCTCAATCAGCCAGGCCGTCCGTTCGGAAATCGATTCGTCGAGCGCTTCGAGCCCCGCTTCCACGGGATACAGCGGATCAATGGCATGACCGACGTCATGCAAGAGCGCCGCCGCGAGAAACTCCTCATCATAGGCCAGCTCATCGCAAGCCAGGCGAAAGACCTGCAGACTGTGGTAGAGGACGTCGGCCTCGGGGTGGGCCCGCCGATCCGGCTGCAGTCGTGAAAGCGGCACGAGCAACTGCCGATAGCGGGCAAACCGCTCGTTTCGGTCCCAGGGATCGCGGTCGGATTCGTCGGTCGTATCAGTAGCGGCTGGGAACCGATAGGCGCTCGAAAGTCGCTCGAGCTCCTCGCGAATTTCCCGGTTCGTGGGCAGTTCCGAGGGGCGGAGCCGCTGACGGCAGACCAATCGTGCGGCCCGGACCCGGGCGCGGCCGTATTCCGATTCTTGCCGCTGAAAGAGAAGCCGGGCGGCTTCAAAGACGATCTGCTGGCGTAGCTTATCTTCCGACATGTGGGTCACAGCAATCCGGGGCGAAGATCGGTCAAACCGATGTTTCGTGCCGAATCCGCCGCGTCACGGATCGAGTTCGACGTTCCAGTAGGCTTCGCTGACGAATTTTATCCAACTATCGATCCGCACGTGCTGCACGGCGTAGAGAGGTTTCCAGTCCGGGCGGCCCGGATCTTTTTTCAAAGGCATTTTGGCCTGTTCGGGCGTGCGATCGGCCTTCCGCTTATTGCAGTTGATGCAGGCCAGGACGCAGTTTTCCCAGGTCGACAGTCCGCCGTGCGAGCGCGGCAGAACATGGTCGATCGTCAATTCTTCGCTGCCCGGCTGAATGCCGCAATACTGGCAGGTGTATCGGTCACGTTTGTAGATGTTGCGCCGGCTGAACGTCACGGCACTGGTGGGCATGCCGTCGTAACGGGTGAGCGCGACGACTTCGGGAACGCGAATCCGGCTGTAAACCGTGGAGACGTAGAGTTCGCCGTGACGGGGAACGAGCTTGGACCAATCGAGCCAGCCGTAAAGCTGGTAGTCCTCCGGATCGACGACCCGGGCGGTCTCGTTCCAGACCATGACCAGGGAACGGGCGACGGACGCCACTCCGACGGGCTGCCAGTTCCGGTTGAGGACCAACGTGGGTCGCTCTAACACCATCGAACCCATCATTCATTCTCCGCAGGTTTCTGCTGGAAAATCGGTCCCTGAATGATAGGGGGAGTTGGATGCGATGTCGAGCGCGGGCGAAAGGTTGGCCCGCCAGATACCGCTCAATTCTTGGTTAAGATTCGGCGAGGATCCGGCAGCCCGCTCTGGCATTTCGGTGCGAAGGGAGGGCGAGGCTCCCGCCGAGCCGTTGCTTGCAAAAGAATCGGTGAAAGCGGCTCGGCAGGAGCCTCGCCCACCCAATCTGCCAACGTCAATCAACGCGCGGTGGATTGCGCCTGAAAACGTCGTGCTCGGGTTCCGTTTCGATTTGCGCGAGCAGCTCGAGTCCGCGTTCGGCGAGATGATTCGTGATCATCTGAATCCGCTCTGCTTCGCGTAACCCGTTGAGCACGCCATAAACGACGCAGCCGATCACGATGGTTGCCACAGGCACGACGGCGTCGGGCAGGCCGTAGTGTTTGAGGTCGGCGAAGATTTCCTCTTGGCCGCAATATTCGCCGAATTTGTCCCCCTCGAACGTCAACTCGATGCCGGCGAAATCCTTGCTCCACTCGTAGTCGAACGGGCCGTACCGCCGGCGGCGGTGCATCACCCAGAAGCGGCTTCCTTGAAAGACAATGCCATGCGTCGCGGACACACGCCGACTCCGCCAGATGTCGTTCGCCCCGCCGTGGTCACACCGCCGAGTTCACACTGCCGAGTTCACACCGCCGAGTTCACACGGCCGAAGTCACTCAGTGCCGCCGGCAGGTCAAGAAACCGCGACTTGAAAGCCAAAAAGGAGCCCCGCGGCGGGCCAGGATTGTGACGATTGGACGGGAATCGAACAAGCCCGGGTCGAGGGGTAAATTCGTGGGGAAGAAATCCCGAAAATCGAGTCAGGGGGAGAAGATAGGCGCTTGACAAAGCCGAAAAACTTTAATACTTGAAGGGGCCGAATCTTCCTGGAAAGAGGAGTCGGGGCAGGACGCCGGTCTCTAGGATCGATATCTTCCAACGACAGTGAGAGGCTGACACAGATGGTACGGGAACGGAGCGACGAGTTGGTGTGGTCGGGGACCCTGTTCGCCGGGGGTCCGGCGTCGATGACATTCAACGGTCTGGCCGAACTGCCGCTGTGGAGCACGACCATGGGCGTGCGTTTGGCCGAAGAGGAGGAAGAAGAGGAAGCCGAAGACGAAGAGGATGACGAGGAGGACGAATTCGAGGACGAGGAATTCGAAGACGAAGAATTCGAGGACGAAGAATTCGAGGATGAAGAATTCGACGACGACGATGACGACCTCGATGACGACGACGAGGAAGAGGAAGAGGAAGCCGGAGGGGAAGAGGGCGATTACTGATTAAGGATGAAGGAGGAAGGCGGAAGGATGAGCCAGACTCGCGGCCTTCGGCTGCATCCTTGCCTTTCGCGGTCTTCGTTATTACGAAGCCGCCTTCCCTGGTGAAACGCGCCGGAACGGCCCTTGAACGGACTCTTTGAAGAAATCGCCGAAGCCCAGGCCGCCATTCGCAAGCGCTGGCAGCGGGCTCCTCGGGTCGGTTTGATCCTCGGCACGGGGCTGGGAAACTTCGCGTCCTCCATTGAAACCGACGCGGTGATTCCCTACTCCGAGATCCCCCACTTCACCGTATCTACGGTGAAGTCGCATGCCGGGCAGCTCGTCTGCGGCCGTTTGGGCGGCGTGCCTTTGCTGGCGATGGAGGGGCGGCTCCATCACTACGAGGGCTATTCGATGCGGCAGGTGACCTTTCCTGTCCGCGTGATGAAGGCCCTGGGCGTCGAAATCTTGATCGTCACCAACGCCGCGGGAGGCATGAACCCGCAGTACCAGTTGGCCGACGTGGTGATCATCGAAGACCACATCAATCTGATGCCCGAAAACCCTTTGCGCGGCGTCAACGACGAGCGGCTCGGTCCCCGCTTTCCCGATATGATCGCGCCCTATGATCCGCAGTTGATGGCTTTGGCTGAGCGGGCGGCCGCGGAGCTGGGCGTGCCGACTCGCAAAGGTGTCCTGGTCGCGGTCCCCGGGCCGAATCTCGAGACCCGGGCCGAATATCGCATGCTGCGGACTCTCGGAGCCGACGTGGTCAGCATGTCGACGGTTCCCGAGGCGATCGTCGCCGTTCACGCGGGCCTGCGCACTCTGGGATTTTCCATCGTGACCGACCTGTGCACGCCCGAAGCCCTGCAGCCGGTGCACATCGAAAAAATCGTCGAGGTTGCCGGACGCGGCGGCAAACACCTCGAACGGCTGATCCCGCGCATCCTCGAGCACCTCCCGCTCGACGATCGCCCGCCAAAAGCCGGTTGAGCTTTGGGACGCTTGGATCGTTTCCAAAAATCTTGATCTTGAACGACTCGACCTCAGCACGGATAATAAGGCTAGCGGACAAGGAAATACGGTACAGCCACGAGCTGTAAATCTCGCCTATGCGGAGCCGTGCCAAATCGATGGCACGGCTTTTTTTGTTGCGGGCCCTGCCCGCATGGAAACCAAGCTGCTCAGTGGACGCAGCGCCTGCGGCAAAGTAGGTGAAGGGAGGGCGAGGCTCCTGCCGAGCCGCTTAAGCGAGCCCCGTGATCAGTGCGGCTCGGCGGGAGCCTCGCCCTCCCAAACCTGCCAGGCCCATTGAGCAACGCATGAATGTGACGGAAGAAAGATGAGAAACAAAGGCACAAAACGGCTGGGAGTCGCCCGCTACTCTCCTGCGGTTCCCACGCACTCCTTTCCGTTCTTCGAAGGTGCTCACCCCCTTCGAAGATGCTCACCGGATTCGAAAAGTGAGCATCTTGGAAAAACCCGATGATTCCTTCGAAGATGCTCAGCCTTTTCGAAGGTGCGCACAGAAAAGTGAGCACCTTCGAAGAACGGTGCGCGAGGTCGTCCCGTTCGCCCAAGTGTCGGCCGGGGGACTCTTGACGCAACCAATTACCCCAACGAAGCTTATTGAGCCAACCGGGCCGGCTCGTCAATTTCAGGCCCGCGGATGGCAAATATCTCCTGTTTGTGGACTCGCAATGTTCGAAAAAGTTGCCGGCGCCGAATTCCTTCGCGGTGAGCATGAGGTGCTGCGCTTTTGGCAGAGGGCGGAGATTTTCAAGAAGCTGCGCGCCAAGAACGCCGGCAAGCCGCGCTGGAGCTTCCTCGACGGTCCGATAACCGCCAACAACCCGATGGGCGTGCATCACGCCTGGGGCCGGACGTACAAGGACGCCTACCAGCGGTTTTTCGCGATGACGGGCCACGACCTGCGGTATCAGAACGGCTTCGACTGTCAGGGATTATGGGTTGAGGTCGAAGTCGAACGCGAACTGCAGCTCACGACCAAGCCGGCGATCGAAGACTTCGGCATCGATAAATTCGTCAACGCGTGCAAACGTCGCGTGCTCCAGTTTGCCGCCCGCCAGACCGAGCAATCGATCCGCCTGGGTTATTGGATGGATTGGGACGATCCGGACACGCTCCGCAAGCTCGCTCGCCACGTTGGCACCGACGAGACCGTCACGATCACGACGCCTTCCGGAAAAACGGAGACCGATCAAAGCCATCGGCTTGTCGCCAAACTGGGCTGTGCCGAATGGGGCGGCAGCTATTTCACCTTCTCGACCGAAAACAACGAAACGATCTGGGCCTTCCTCAAGAAGTGCCACGAGCGCGGCAAGATCTACAGCGGCCATGACGTCATGCCCTGGTCGGGACAGGCGGGCAGCGCGTACAGCCAGATGGAGGTGGCCGACGGCAGACGGCTGACGACGCATCGCTCCTGCTTTGTGCGGTTTCCCTTGGCCGACGCGGAAAACGAATTCCTGCTGGTCTGGACGACGACGCCGTGGACGCTCACCAGCAATGTCGCCTGCGCGGTGAATCCGGATCTCGATTACGTCAAAATCCGCACCACGCGCGATAACGCCGTTTATTATTTCGCCAAAGACAACCTCAACTTTCAGCGGCTGGAGCGGGAATTCAAGGAGGGCTTTGGACGACCGGAATGGGATTGGCCGAAGGGAACTCCCAAGCTCAAGACGATCGCGCAGATCTTCAAGGAGCAGGGCGGTTTTGAGACGCTGGAGACAATCAAGGGATCGGCCCTCATCGGTCGTCCGTACCAGGGACCATTCGATGACTTGCCGGCCCAAAACGCCAAGGGCGGCCTCCCCTTTAACGAAGCTCTCGCCGGCAAAACGGGGATCAGTTGTCACCGCGTAATCGACGGCGGCCGCGATTCGAAGGGCAGTCCTCACGTCGTCGCCGGAGAGGGAACGGGAATTGTCCATATTGCCCCCGGTTGCGGCGATATCGACTTCGTTCTGGGCGAGCAGCACGGACTGGTCAGCATCGCACCGCTCGACGAGGCGGGGCGCTTTGTCGACGGCTTTGGCCCATTTACGGGCAAGGATGCAACCGATCCGGAAACAGCTCAACAAGTTTTCGACACGCTCAAGGCCAAGCACCGGCTCGTCACGGTCGAAGAATATCCGCACATCTATCCGTTTTGTTGGCGAACGGGCGTCGAGCTCGTCTTCCGTCTGGTGGACGAGTGGTTCATCAACATGGACTGGCGCGAGGAGATCAAGGACGTCACCCGCCAGATCCGCTGGCTTCCGCCCAGCGTCAATGGCCAGGAGCGCGAGTTGGAATGGCTCTCCAACATGCGCGACTGGATGATCTCCAAAAAACGATTTTGGGGACTGGCGCTTCCGTTTTGGGTCGACGAGGTCACCGGCGACTTCGAAGTGATCGGCTCGCTGGCCGAGCTCAAAGCGCGGGCCGTCGAAGGTTGGCGGGATTTCGAGGGCAACACGCCGCATCGTCCCTGGATTGACCGGGTTAAAATCCGCAATCCCAAGACGGGCAATCTCATGTCGCGCGTCCGCGACGTCGGCAATCCCTGGCTCGACGCGGGCATCGTTCCCTTTTCGACGCTGCAATACAACACCAACCGCGACGAATGGCGCAAGTGGTATCCGCCGGATCTCGTGCTCGAATGCTTCCCGGGCCAGTTCCGCAACTGGTTCTACTCCCTCTTGTCCATGGGCACGATGATGGACGGCAGTCCGCCGTTCCAGACTCTGTTCGGACATCGGCTCGTCATGAACGAAGAGGGCCAGCCGATGCACAAGTCAGACGGCACGGCCATCTGGTTCGAGGAGGCGGCCGAGCAACTGGGCGTGGACACCATGCGGTGGATGTACCTCGCGCAAAACCCGGCCTCCGACTTGCGCTTCGGCACACGCCATCGCGACCGGCCCGTCACTCTGCAAACCCCCGAAGGGACGATCGACCAGACAAGAGAGGGCTCGCCGACGTGCGAAGTCGTCAGCAAACCGGCGGACGAGATCCGTCGGCAGGTGTTGATTCCGCTGTGGAACTCGTACGCCTTTTTCGTCAACTACGCGCGGCTCGACGCTTTCGATCCTCGAGCGCCGCTGGTGCCGGTCGCGGAACGGCCGGAGATCGATCGCTGGATCCTCTCCAATCTGCAGGCACTGGCGGTGACCGCCAATCGGGAATTCGCGGAGTTCAACGCGCAGGAGGTCTCCCGCGCGGCGGCCAGTTTCATCGACGATTTGTCGAACTGGTACATCCGCCGCAACCGTCGCCGCTTCTGGCGATCGCGGGACGCCGGCGATCGCGACAAGCTGGCCGCCTATCAGACGCTGTATCACACGCTGCTGGAGCTGACGAAGCTGCTGGCCCCGCTCATTCCCTTTCTCACCGAGCGGATGTACGCAAATCTCCGCCTGACGGGACCCGAGAGCGTGCATCTTTGCGACTACCCCACGGCCGACGAAACACTGCTCGATCCCGAGCTCAATCGGCGGATGGCGGCGGTCCAACGCCTGGTCGGATTGGGCCACAAGCTGCGCGATGACGCCAACGTTCGCGTCCGTCAGCCGCTGGCCGAGGTCCGCTTCGCATCCACGGATCCCAGCCAGGCGGAAGCCATCGAGCACCTGGCAGAAGTCGTCAAGGAAGAACTCAACGTCAAACGGCTGACGCGGGCCGACAATCTGGACGGACTCGCGAAGTACACCTTTAAGCCGAATCTCAAAACGCTCGGTCCGAAATACGGCAAACTCTTGGGCGGAATCGGCAAGGCCCTGTCGACCGCGGAACCGTCGGTTCTCGCTCCCCTGCGGCGCGGCGAAAGCGTCACGCTTCAAATCAACGGCACCGACGTCGTTCTGACCCCCGAGGATGTGCTGGTTGCCACCGAAAATACGCCGGGCTGGGTGACGATCGCGGAGGGGACGTTGCAGCTCGCCCTCTCGACCGAACTGACCCCCGAATTGATCCGCGAAGGCATGGCCCGCGATTTCGTGCGGCACGTCCAGCAGCTTCGCAAAGACGCCGATCTCGAAATCGAGGATCGGATTGCCATTTACTACCAGAGTGCCGAGCCGCTCGTCACGACGACGCTGACGGAGTGGGCGGATTACATCCTGAGCGAGACGCAAGCTGATGCGTTGAAAGCCGCGGATACGGCTGCTGTCGACGCCAAGTCCGCCATGATCGGCGAAACGAAGTTGCTTGTCTGGATTGTGAAAAAGTAAACGAGCCTGGCCTCAGGTCGATTCCGCCGGCCATCGGCTAAGAGCGACTGCTCCCCTTCAAGACTCCATTGACCCAAGCCATGAGTGATTCCTGAAAGTCGTGCATTTCTGCGGCTGTTTTCGTTTTGATCTCGCCCAGCGACGTGTTGGCAGGCGGAGCGGTCCGCGCAAAGAAGTAGAACTTGATTTTGGGCTCGGTTCCCGAAGGCCGTGCCGCGATCGAGAACTGGATCGGCCCTGCGGCCGAATCGAGAAACAGCAAGTCGCCCTTCGTCGTGTTGAGTTGTCCCGTCTTCTGCCCGCCCGGCACGCTGCGAATGACCTGATCGCGATAATCGCGGACGCGCTCGATGCGAACCTTGCCCAACGATTGTGGAGGACTCGTACGGAAAGCCTGCATGATGGCGTCAATCTGCTCTTTGCCTTGCGCACCCTGGCTGGCGTGCGAGCGCTGGCCTTCGAGGTAATAGCCGAAGGTGCCGTAAAGCTGATCGAGGCCATCCAGCAGCGTTTTTCCCTCGTGCTTCAATTCGGCCGCCAATTCCAACACGTAGAGCGCGGCAATCGACGCGTCCTTGTCGCGGCAATAAGTCCCGGCGAGGTAACCGAGCGACTCCTCCGCCCCAAACACGAACTTGTCGGCTCCCTGCGCATCCATCGTTTGCGCGATGTACTTGAAGCCCACGAGCAGATCGTCAACAACGGTGACCCCGTGTTTGCGGCCGATCGCTCCGAAGAGAGGTGTCGAGACCAGTGTGGTCGTGACAAAGTGGTCGGGAGACAACGGCCCCGTCTTTTCTCGCTTACGCAAGACAAAATCGACGAGCAGGGCGGCCACCTGATTGCCGATCAAATCGACGAACGATCCGTCCGCGCTTCGGACAGCCACGCCCAACCGGTCGGCGTCCGGATCCGAGGCGAGAACGAGGTCGGCCCCGGTTTGTTTCGCATAGGCAACCGCCGGTTCGAGGGCGGTGGGCAATTCCGGATTCGGCAGTTGTTTGGGGACGTTCGTGAAATTGCCGTCCGGCTTGCGCTGCGGCTCGAAAATTTCGACCTGCCTGAATCCGGCTTCGAGAACCGAACGATAAAGCGACGTCTCGCCCACTCCATGCAGGGGGGTGTAGACCGCGCGAATGTCTCTCGCATCGGAGAGGCTCTGGCCCACGACCGCGGCGGTGAATGCGCGGTCGACTTCCTCACCGACGAGCTTGATCGAACCGTCGCGAAGGGCCTGATCGAAGTCAACGGTCGGGATTTCTTCCGCCTGGGCGACGCATTCGATGATGCCCTGATCGTGCGGCGGAAGAACCTGCGCGCCACTCGTCCAGTAGGCCTTGAAACCGTTATCCGACGGCGGATTATGCGAGGCCGTGATCATCACCCCGATGTCGCAACCAAGGTGGCGCACGGCAAACGAGAGCGCGGGCGTCGAGCGATACCCGTCGAAGAGGAAGACCGACAATCCGTGAGCCGCAAACGTCGTCGCCGTGATGCGGGCGAACTCGACCGAACGATTTCTCGTGTCGTGCGCGATGACCGCCCGGCCTCCCGGCTTGCCTTTGACCTCTTTGAGATAATCGGCCATGCCGTGGGCCGACTCGGCAATCGTCCGCGCGTTGATCGTCGCCGAGCCCAGGTCGGCCATTCGTCCGCGGCGGCCGCCCGTGCCAAACGGAATGACTTCCCAAAACAGGCCGTCCAGCTCGGCGAATTTACCAGCGGCCACCGTTTCGACCAGCCGCTTGCGATACCGGGCATAAGCTGGCTTGGTCAACCACACCTTCAGGTTCGCGACACCGCCGGCCGAAATCAGTCCTTTGGCGGCTGCCTCATCGACTCGAGCGACGGCCGATGCGATTTCCGGTGTGTTTGCAGGATCCATTGGTCCTCCGAAGTTCGACGACCTGTTGTGGGCCGACAGCGGCTCCTACAAGTCCGCGACGCCAAGATCTCTACAAATCTTGCGCGCCAGGAGATCGGCGATTTCCGAATGCCGTGGCACAGCGGATCGCCGGCCGTTGGCCGGATTTCCCCACCAGGAGTGGCGATTTCCCTCGCGGATCAAAACGCAACGATGTGCGCCGAAGATGCGAAATCAATTCACGCCTTTTCACGCGGCAGCGCCACCTCCTCAAAGGTTCCGTGTGCCGCTGCCCGCGCATCCGCACGATTCATTTCCAGGGCTTCGTGGAGGGCATCTTCGAGATTGTCGATCAGTTCTTCCCGCGTTTTGCCTTGGGAGTTCACCCCTGGCACCTCTTCAACCCAGCCGCCCCACCACCCTTCCTGCTGCTGTATGACAGCCGTGTATTGCGCCCCCATAAAATCCTTTCGTTTCTCTCGTGCGCCTTCGGGGTTACCGTAAATGAAGGACAACCATTTTTTCTTCGGTCATTTCGCGGATGGCATATTTCGGCCCCTCTTTGCCCATGCCGCTGTCCTTGAGGCCGCCGTAAGGCATCAGGTCGGCCCGCCACTGAGTGGACCAGTTAATATGCAGGTTTCCGCTGTCGACCTCCCTGGCGAAGCGCATGGCCCGGTCGATGTCCTGTGTGAAGATGGCCGCGGAGAGGCCGTATCGAGAGTCGTTGGCGAGCCGGATCGCTTCATCGATCTTGTCAAACCGCGTGACGGCGACGGCCGGCCCGAACAGTTCGTCCCGGCTCACCCGCATTTGCGGGTCGACCTCATCCAAGATCGTCGGCTGATGCAGGGCTCCCTCGCGCTTTCCGCCGGTGACCAATTTCGCCCCGCCGGCGACCGCCTCTTCGATCCAGGCGGCGACACGCACCGCTTCGGCTTCGCGAACGAGCGGCCCGATTTTCGTTCCCTCGGCAACAGGATTACCGACCGTCAGTGCTTCAACTCGCGGCTTGAGCGCGTCGAGAAAAGCGCCGCTGACTTTTTTGGACGTGAGTATCCGCTGAGCGGAGATGCAGACCTGTCCGGCGTTGGCAAAGCCCGCGGAAGTCACGCTCTCGGCGGCTCTCTCGAGGTCGGCGTCATCCATGATGATGACGGGACTGTTGCTCCCCAATTCCATGGTGACTTTTTTCATCCCGGCCGCCTGGCAGATCCGCTCGCCGACTTCGTAGCTGCCGGTAAAGCTGATTTTTCGCACGCGGCGGTCGGCACAGATTGCCACTCCCAGGGTCGAACCCGACCCCGTCAAACAGGCAATCGCTTCGGCCGGTGTGCCGGCTTCCAGCAGAATTTCGACCAGTTTCAGGGCCGAAAGCGGCGTGTCGCTGGCCGGTTTGATGAGGACCGCATTTCCGGCGGCCAAGGCGGGACCAACCTTGTGACAAACGAGGTTGAGCGGGAAGTTAAACGGCGTAATCGCCGCCACGATGCCGCACGGGACCCGCAGCGTGAAGCCCAAACGCCCGGCAGCCCCCGGCGCCGCATCGAGGGGAACCATCTCGCCGACAACCCGCCTGGCCTCTTCGGCGGAAACTTCGATCGTCTCGCGAGCGCGGCTCGCTTCCAGCCGCGCCTCGGCGAGAATTTTTCCCTCCTCGGAACTGATCGTCCGCGCGAGTTCCTCTTCGCGGCGTTTCATGATCTCGGCGGCCCGGCGGAGCATGTTGCCGCGATCGTATGCGGACATCGTCCGCATTTTTTCAGCGCCACGCTCGAGAAGGCCCAGAGCCGCGTCGACGTCGGCCGCCGTGGCTCGCGGCACCGTATCGACAACAGAGCCATCGTACGGATTGTTGACGTTCAACTTTTCAGCCGTGTCGACCCACTTCCCCGCACTGAACATCTTCATCGCCGCACCGTTTCCTGGCCGTTTCGATCACCTGGCGCACGCAGCATATCACCTGCCCGTGCGGTGAAGAAAGCGGCGACGAGAGGGTGCTCAGCTCCGTTCACCCGCCTTGACCGGGGAACTTCGCCGGCCACCGCGTCCAGGATAATCGTCGTCCCGTCGGCCAAAATAGGAACCTGCGGAAACGCGGTAAAACCGGCGATTTACGGCCATCGAATTGGTCTTGAGACGATTTGGGGTGCCTGTCAGACTACGGCCCCTTATTCCCTTCGCCCGTCGTCTTGGGCCGCTATCCGCTATGGCCGGCAAGCTCTTCCGCCCTTTGATTTTGGGGATCGCCGTCGCAGCCTCCTCCTGCGCGACGCTGCCACCGGTGAGCAATGCGCCCGCGGGAGTGGCGTCGACGGGTGCGGCCAATGGGCCAGTCGCGAACCCGATCTTCGTCGCGGCCAACAGCGGTAATCCCGAGTCGGACTTATTTGTCAGCGAACGGGCCGCCGATGTCCTGGCCCGCTACAACTTTGAAATCGACACGTCCAATCAGGTCGAAGGCACGGTCGCGACTCAATATAAGGTCGGCTCGAGCATTCTCGAACCGTGGCATCGGGAAACCATCGGACTCGACAACCGTCTGGAAAGCACCTTGCAGTCGATCCGCCGCAAAGTGCTGGTCCATTTCGTCCGCGTCGAAGGGGGTTATTTGGTCAGTGTCGAGGCGCTGAAAGAAATCGAAGATGTGACCGCCCCCACGCCGAATTCCCCCGGCGGATCGACTTTTTCGCCCAATTATCCGATGCGCCGCGATTTGGATCAGGTCCTGGGTCAGGCCAGTCCGCCCGGCTGGATTCCGGTCGGCCGCGATGCCACCCTCGAGCAGGATATGCTGGGCCGCCTGCAAGCGGCCTATGCCGTGCGATAACGAACCGGTATCCGCCGCGTCGCGTCGTACCAAATGACGAGTCACACTTCCGCCGAGTCTTGCCATCCCGCCGCGGATCGGCTACTCAAATCAAAGACTCGCAGGACCAAACGACAAGACGCCAAGATGATTTCACGGATCGCCCAGATTTTGAAGACCGGTCAGCCCGGGCAAACGCTCGAAATCGCCGGCTGGGTCCGCACCCGCCGCGATTCCAAGCAGGGTTTTTCCTTCGTCGAGCTCAACGACGGCAGCTGTCTGGCCAATCTGCAAATCGTGATCGGTGCCGACGTCCCGGGCTACGAATCCCACATCAAGCAGGCCACAACCGGGGCCAGCCTGCGAGTCGCGGGGGAACTCAAGGAAAGTCCCGGCAAAGGCCAGCGCGTCGAACTGGTGGCCAAGTCCCTCGAAATCCTGGGCACCGCCGACGCCGAAGCGTATCCCCTGCAGAAAAAGCGGCACAGCTTCGAGTTCCTGCGAGAAATCGCCCACCTCCGCCCGCGCACCAACACCTTCGGAGCGATTGCCCGCGTCCGCAACGCGGTCTGTGCCTCGATTCACAACTTTTTTCAGTCCCGCGGCTTCCTTTACATCCAGACCCCCATCATCACCACCAGCGACTGTGAGGGGGCCGGGGCCATGTTCCAGGTCACGACCCTCGATCTGGCCAAACTCGCCCAGCTCGCAGGCGCGCGCGAAATCGACTTCGGCCTCGACTTTTTTGGAAAACGGGCCTCTCTAACAGTCAGCGGCCAGCTCGAGGCGGAGATTTTCGCCACCTCGCTGGGCGACTGCTACACCTTCGGCCCGACCTTTCGGGCTGAAAACTCCAACACCACCCGGCACCTGGCCGAGTTCTGGATGATCGAGCCCGAAATGCCCTTCTACGAGCTGCCCGACAACATGCGGCTCGCCGAGGATTTCATCCGCACGATCATCCGCGACGTCCTGGAAAAGTGCCCCGAAGACGTCGCCTTTTTCAACGAGCGGATCGAGCCCACCGTCCTGGCCAACCTCAAGAACATCGCCGAAAACGACTTCGTCCGCCTCCCCTACACCGAAGCGGTCGAAATCCTTAAACAGAGCGGCCAAACCTTCGAGTTCCCCGTCGACTGGGGCCGCGACCTGCAATCCGAGCACGAGCGGTTCCTGACCGAAAAGCACTTCCAGCGGCCGGTGATCCTGTTCGACTATCCCCGCACGATCAAACCGTTCTACATGAAGTGCAACGACGACGGCAAAACGGTGCGGGCGATGGACGTCCTCGTCCCCCGCGTCGGCGAAATCATCGGCGGCAGCCAGCGTGAAGAACGGCTCGACGTCCTCCAGGAACGCCTCAAAGAGTGCCACCTCAACCCGGACGATTACTGGTGGTACCTCGACCTCCGCCGTTACGGCACCGTCCCCCACTCCGGCTTCGGCCTGGGATTGGAGCGGATTATTTTGCTCATCACCGGCATGGCCAACATCCGCGACGTGATCCCGTTCCCCCGGACGCCGAAGAGCGCGGATTTCTGACCGCCTGGTCCCTCCGCGCCTCGTTCCCAAGCTCCCGCTTGGGAACTTGAAAAAATTGCCCTTCGCCGGCCCACTGAGGCTCCAGCCGTTCAGTTCTGCATCATCACCGCCGAACGAAGATCGGCGATTGTCGGGTAGCCGTCGATCGCCATCAGCAGATCGGCCTCGGCGAGCAGGCAGCGCAGCACGTGGACGATGCCATCGGTCCCGTCGAGGGCCAGGCTCCAGGCGTAAGGCCGTCCAATGCCGACCGCCGTCGCGCCGAGTGCCAGCGCCTTCACGATGTCGGAACCCGTCCGCACGCCGGAATCGAACAGCACCGGCGTTTTCCCCGCCGCCTCCACGACGGCCGGCAGCATGTCGAGGCAGCCGATGCCGCCGTTGGCCTGTCGGCCTCCGTGGGTCGAGCAATAGATGCCGTCGACGCCCCCGTCGATGGCCCGGCGGACGTCGTCGGGGTGGCAAATTCCCTTGAGGAGCAGAGGCAGTTTCGTAAGCGACCGCAGCCAGGGCAAATCGGCCCACGTCAGCATTTTTCCGAAGACCTGGGCCCAGAGCATGATCGCTGAAGCGGGATCCTGTTCGAGCGGTTTGGCCAATCGCGAGCGGAAGACGGGATCGGAGAAATAGTTCGCCAGGCAGTGGCCTCGCAACTGCGGAAAGCTGGAGCGCGCCAAGTCGCGAGGCCGCCAGCCGGGTATCCACGTATCGAGCGTCACGACAATTCCTTTGAAGCCGGCCGCCTCCGCGCGATGCACAAAACTTTCGGCCAGCTCCCGGTCGGTCGGCGTATAGAGTTGAAAGAAGCCGGGCGTGTCGCCGAATTGAGCGGCAACCGCCTCCAGCGGATCGACGGTCAGCGTCGACGCCACCATCGGCACGCCGGTCCGGGCAGCCGCCTTGGCCGTGGCCAGATCCCCGTGTCCATCCTGGGCGCAGAGACCGATGACCCCGATCGGCGCCATGAAGAGCGGCGTCGGCAGCTTCATGCCGAACAGCTCGATCGACAAGTCGCGCTTCGAACTATCGACCATCATCCGCGGAACGAGGCCCCACTTCCCGAACGCCGCCACGTTGAGATCCTGCGTCCGCTCGTCGCCGCAGCCCCCCTGGACATAGGACACGAGCGTCTCGGGCCACGCCTCCATGGCCCTCTTTTCGAGCGTCACCATATCGATGGGCAATTTGGGGACGACGCCATGCAGTCCGGCTAAATAAATCTCGTCCTGGTATTGGCCGAAATGCTTCATCGCCGTGCTCCCCCCTCTTGCGCCTGAAAGCCTCGATTGGCAGATTCCTACCTTCACTCATTCGCCCACATCGCGTCAAGGTGCTGGTGCGCCAGCGCGGGGGCCCCCGCGACCGCGATTTGGCCGGCCGTTCGGGCGCGGCAATGAGTTGGACGCTCGAAAACCCATGCCCAGCCTTATCTACCCACCAATCGGGGATCGTGTAGAATCCGTTTGAAAGGGAAGGCCCGGTCGCATGAATCATTCGGACGCGTCTATGACCAGCGAAACAACCTCGGTTCCCACGGTGGTCATCACCGGCATGGGGTGGGTGACCCCCTTGGGGCACACGCTCGAATCCGTGTGGAGCGAGATGCTCTCCGGGCGCTCGGGAGTGGCGTTCACCCGGCAGTTCGACGCCTCCACGTTTCCGACGCGTTTCAGCGCGGAGGTGAAGGATTACGACCTGGCCGTCGACGTGCCGCACTTTGCGCATCGGTCGACCCTCTCGCGCCGCATGGAGTTTCTGCTCGGTGCGACGGCTCAGGCCTGGAAGCACGCCCGCCTCGATATCGCGTCCATCGCCGATGCCCATCGCATCGGAACTTACCTGGCCAACGGCGAAGGGCCGCTCGATTTCGACCCATTTACGCGCTCCTGCCTGGGTGCGTGGGACGCCGAGCGCAACGCGATTGATGCCAAGCGCTGGGCGGCGCTAGCCCTCGAGAAGCTCGACGCCTATCGCGAGCTGGAACAAGAGCCGGGCATTGCGTTGGGCCACGTCGCCACGCTGACGGGAGCCCGCGGGCCCGCGTTCAACACGATCACCGCGTGCGCCGCCAGCACCCAGGCGATCGGCGAGGCGGCCGAGATCCTGCGCAACGGCGATGCCGACGTCATGCTCGCCGGGGGCTCCAGCGGCATGATTCACCCTTTCGGCGTGACGGGCTTCAACCGGCTGACGGCCCTCTCCAAGCGAAACGACTCTCCCACGACGGCCAGCCGGCCCTTCGATGCGACGCGTGACGGCTTCGTGATCGGCGAAGGCGCCGGGATGATCGTTCTGGAGACGTTGGACCACGCTCGAGAACGCGGCGCGCCGATTCTGGCGGAGCTGGCGGGCTACGGCAGCACGGCCGACGCTTTTCGCATCACCGATCAGCACCCGGAAAGCCGCGGCTGTATCGACGCGATGCGCCGCGCACTGGCCCGCGCGGGCATCAAGCCCGAGCAGGTCGACTACGTCAACGCTCACGGAACCAGCACGCGAGAGAACGATCGGCACGAGACGGAGGCGATCCATGCCGTGTTCGGGTCCGCTGCGCCCCGTGTGCCGGTCAGCAGCATCAAGAGCATGGCCGGACATCTCATCACCGCCGCCGGCGTGGTCGAGTTGATCGCCTGCGTGCTGGCGATTCGCGACCAGATTCTGCCGCCGACGATTAACCTGACCGCGCCCGATCCGCACTGCGACCTCGATTACATTCCGAACGAGGCCCGCCGGGCGAAGGTCGACGTCGTGCTCACGAATAATCTCGGGTTCGGCGGCCAGAACGACGTGCTGGTGCTGCGCCGTCCTGCGGCAAACGCCGCGCGCTCACAAGAATTGGAAACGACACGCCGATGAAGCGACGAGTAGTGGTCACGGGAGTGGGGATTGCGTCGCCGATCGGCCTCGGTGCCGACGACTTTTGGCGCGCCTGCTGCGCCGGCGAGAACGGCATCCGGCGTATCGGCCAATTCGATCCCAGCGGCTTTCCCTGCCAAATCGCCGGTGAGGCGCCCGCCTTCAAAATCGCCGAGTTCATTCCGCCGTCTTACCGCAAAGCGGCGAAACTCATGATCCGCGACACGCATCTCGCCGCGATTGCCGCGCATCACGCCTTCAAGACCGCGCGGCTTGGCGTGCGCGAGGACGACGGCCCCAACTCCGACGGCCATCCGCTGTTGAATTGTCACGTCGGCGCAGGATTGATCAGCATCGATCTGGATGAGCTGGCCGCCGCCATGATCGACTCGCAACGCGAGGGCGGCCTCGACCTGTCCCGCTGGGCGCCGGCGGAATGGAACGCTTGACGCCGCTTTGGCTCCTCAAATACCTGCCGAACATGTTGGCCAGCCATCTCACGATTATCTATGGCGCGATCGGAGCGTCCAACACGATCACGGCCAGCGAGGCCAGCGGTCACCTCGCCATCGGCGAAGCCTTTCGTGCCATCCAGCGCGGCGATGCGGAACAAGCCTTGTGCGGCGGCGCCGAATCGAAAATCAATCCGCTGGGACTGGCCCGGCAATCGCTGCTGCATCGCTTGAACACAAAATCGAACGACTCGCCGTCGTCGGCCGTCCGCCCCTTCGCCAAAGACGCGCAAGGGACCATCCTCGGAGAGGGGGCCGCCTTCCTGATTCTCGAGGAGCTCGAGTCGGCCCGGAAGCGCAGCGCGCCAATCTACGCCGAACTAACGGGGTTCGCCGCGAGCCAAGAGCCGCATCGCGAGCCGAACTCGCCGATTTCGTTTCCCGCCTACCGGCACGCTGTGCGCGGCGCACTGAAAGAGGCGCGTATCGACGCCTCACAAGTCGACCTGCTCACTCCCTGCGGCCTCGGCTGTCCGGCCGACGATCTCGCGGAGCGAACCGAGCTTGAAGAAGTCTTCGGCGGCCGGTTGCGCACTCTGCCCTTGGCCCTCGCCAAACCGCAAACGGGCAATCTCGCCGCGGGCAACGCCGTCGAAGTGGCTTTGACCGTTCTGGCGCTGCATCATCAGGCACTTCCGCCTCACATCCACATCGATGCAACCACCAAGGCCCCGCTCACCCCGCCGCCAGGCGATCGCTCGGCCCCGCTGCTGTCGGCTGTTTGCAGCACGCACAGTCTCACCGGCCAAAACGCGGCGCTCGTCTTCCGACGCTTCGACAGGGCGTGAGCGGCTTGCACTATGTGTCGACGCGAGCGCGGGGATGGCCGACAAACAGAATCTTGCCGAATGAAATGCGGCAAATTTCGGATTCGAAATATTTGTCGAGCAATTTGCGAATCATCACAGGTTGGCTCAACCAGGCTTCGTAAGTGGTCTGCTCGCGCTCGATCATCGTGGCCAGCGCGTCGAGTTTGGGCCACAGCCGCCGCGCGGGTCGTTGTCGACAGGCGGCGTGCACGAATTGCAGGAATGCGGTCATCCACGGTTCGACCAGTGCGATCGATCCTTGCGGCTTGAGCACGCGGCGGATCGCCGCCAAAACCTGCTCGAGATCGTCCGGCAGGCTGGGTAAGTGATGCAATCCGCCTTGGACGATGACCAGATCCTTGCTCTGGTCGGCGAATTTGAGCTGCCGACAATCGCCCACATAGACCCGTCCGGGACCGCGGTATCTCGCCAGGAGCGTCGCGGACAAGTCGACGCCTTCGAGCTGCTCAAACCCCAGCCGCGCGAGTGCCTCGAGCCCGTTGCCGTGACCGCAAAACAGTTCGACCACGCTCGAGGTTCGCGGAAGTCGGTCGAGACCGAGGCGGTGACAGCGGTCCAAGAATTTGCGAATTTGCTGCTCGCCGGTTTCGAACCGCTCGTAGGCGACTTCCCACGTCTCGTCGCAACAGCTTTCGCCCGCTTGCCAGTAAGTGAGACCGCCCGCCCGAGCAACAATGTCCGTCATGCCTGAGACTCCTGGGCCCGGACAAATTGTGACGAGCGCTGGCTGCGCCACGAGTACTTTCCTTTGCTCCCGCGCGCCCGTCAAGACTCGGGGAAGATCTCGTCAGTCGGTCAGAGTCGGCGGCCGAGCGGGCAACCGACCAGCGTGTTAGAGCGGCTTGAGCAACAACCCGTCGTTCTGCTCGAACAGGCCGAAGGGTCGGGGGCACTGGGCGGAGAACCAGGTCAGGACTTCCCACAGCCGGATTCCGGCCGTGTCCTCCTGCACTTCCAGGGAGGTGTCGATCTTCGCGGCGCGAAAGCTCGCCTGGTCCATTGCGATCGCGATCCCATAACGCTGGCGAACGAATTGGATTGCGTCGCGGAGCGGCTCCGGCTCGACGGTGAAGTCGGTTGTCTGCATCAGTATCTTGCGGAGGCGCGGTGAGACGGAGTTGAGATTGAAAATCGTGCGCTTCGTGCCGTCGGGTTTCACGAAATACGCCTCCTGCGTCGGGCCGTCGTTAACCGCGACGGCGGTGCCCGGCGCAAACCGAATTTGGAAAGTCTCGGCCGGAAACTCTTGATTGATCTCGAGGGTCTTCACTGTCGAGATCGCGTCCGAGCCGTCGTCCTGCGACATGGTCCAGCCTGCGACAGTCAGGCCGCTTGCCTTGTCGACCTGGTATCGCAACGACAGCGGCATTTTTAGCGTTTCAGCCCCGGCCAGATCCCAAAAGACCAAGGCGTCGCCTTCGCGCGGGTCGGACCAAAATGAGCCGAGGGACCAGCCCTTCTTGTCGTAGCCGCGGAGCTTCGTGCAGCGGAGCCCATTGACGATCGCGTCCTCGGTGACCAGGCGAAACCGCTCCGGATCCAGGTTGATCCGCAACGACGGGCGATAGACCCACGCCAACGGCATCATTTCACGATTGAGGAAGCCGATGGCTCGGCCTCCAAAACTCCAGATCTTTCCGCGTGGCGGCAGCGTCGATGGTTGCGTCCGGTTGAAGTTTAAATAAACGCGGCCGTCGCAAACCGTCACCTGATGCGTTTTATCTCGGCCGCTTGGCCCGCCGCCGCGTTCGGTGTCCAATTGAAATCGAGATCGGTTATCGCGACCGATCCAACATTCGCTGTGGGAGCCCACAACCGCTGGCCGCCGACCCCGCTTGCCGTTCCGCACTTCTTCGGTGTCCCAAACGCAGTGCAGCGTCTTCGTACGATCCTCGCGGGCCTTCCAGGATTGCAGAATCCGATCGACCGATGGCGACGCGGCTGCCGATTTCGCCGCGTAAGCCGGCTTTTCTTGAGGCACAGCGCGGGAGGAGACCGTCAAATTGCCGCCGAGGAACACGGCCCAGAAGACGCACCCGGAAATTTCAAAACCAAAGCGATGAAGCATCATGTTGCTCCGAACCAGCGAGGCTGCGAATCGGAAAAGAACGACGTCCTTTGGCCTCGCCCGTCCTTGTGGACTGTCCGAACTGGACCGGCAGGTCCGATGTGGGTTTTCCCTCGCAATCCAGCGAATTGAACATCGCGACATGCCGCACCTCACACGGGCAATTGTATCGCCTTGCGGCGTGCACCGCAGAAGCAACTTGCCTGACCAACGAGGCGGGGCCAGCCGGAATTTGGAAACAGCCAGGCGCGACAGCCAGGGCCGATTTTCGCCGTGGGATTTCTCTCGGCAGCATTTTTCCCGACGGAGGAGACAGGAACGGACGGGAACGAGGAGTCGCCCGTCAGCCCGCCAAAGCGGCGGCCTCAAATTGTTGCAAGCGTTCGCGCTCGCCGGGCAGTTCTTCGTGCCGGATATGCTCGATCCGGCCTTCCGCGTCCAGGCGAAGGTGTTGCCGGCAGCGATACGCATGCCAGACTTCGCCCAACATCACACGGTCGGTAAATGTAATCACGGCTTCCGTTGGCCCCGCGGTTGCTACCTCGCTCGTGTATTCGATCTTCGCGAACCGCCCGCGCGCGGCAACAGCGTTCTGGCTGTAGGACGCCACGATCGCCTCCGGGCCGACGAGCACGCCCAGCGGAGCCTCGTACACGCAACCCGAGGCCAGACTCACGCGGACGGTTTCATAATCCTCGCCATCGAGTGCAGCGGCAAATCGTCGTGCTGACTCGAGAACCATCACAACATCACCCTGGGCCCTTTTCCTTGGGCCGTCCCCTTTACGCCAGCCCAAGCCACAACGACCGGCCCGCATCCAAGAAGGCAAGACGACCTTGGAGAGCGCAAACTTAAGTGTTGCTGGCTACCTTCTCGGCTCATACCGCATCGCCACCGCCCCGGAGCCGCTGAACGGAGCCTCATTGCGGGGCCTCATTACTTCGGCCCGAACCTCGCGGCGGACCGGGCCCGTAGTTTCTCAGACTCAACCTCGCGGTTGCGCGGCTCAGCCGTGGTGACCAACGATCGAATTACTGCTCTGGCTGATGCCGTCACTTCTTCAACCGCGCGCTCGAAGGCAAGTTCGTTTGCTTTGGACGGCTTTGTAAATCCGCAAATCTTTCTCACGAACTGCAGCGATGCGTCCCGAATCTCCGCTTCAGTCGCGGGCGGGTCAAAGTTGAAGAGGTTCTTGATGTTTCTGCACATTGGCGTTCTCGTAAGTGCGGCTCTCGTAAGTCCAGTTGGCCAGGGTAATTTCTGGCGAGGAGGCTGAAATGAATCGTTCGCATCGAGCAAAGGCAGTACGCTGGCTTCGGGGATCGAAGCTCACACGATCGACCGTACTTTCAGTTTTGCGTCACGCGAGGTTGAAACAAAGGGGAAGGAAGTCAATTTGACGTTCCCCAAGAACGACCGAGTTCAAAACCGCCAACTGCTACTTATCCTTCTCCCGCTTCCCCTCGATGTCGAATGGCCGCTTCTCGCCCCCAACATCCACAGCACCTTTCCCTTTGAGCTTGTCCCCGTCAATCGTCAGGGAGTACTCGACGGTGATCTCGTTTTCCTGAATTTTCCGCACGGCGGAGAACGTGAGAGTACCGTCCTTCAGTTTCAGGTCCTTGAGGCTGGTCTCCTTCTGGTTCGGCCAGCTCATCGTCCCGGCGAGTTTGTCCCCGTCCTTCTTGATCGTCAAAGTGGACGCCCGCTTCTGATCGCCGATCTTATATTCGCACTTCCACTTCCCGACCGGTTCTACCTTGTCCGCCGCGCACGCGAGGCCGCAGACTCCGAGCACAAACGCCATTGAAAAGATCGCCTTCATGATTGCCTCCGAGAAATGATGGAAGAGAAGCGGTATAACGCGGACCCCTGGTCAGCCGCTGACAGCGTTTCTAGGAATGCCGACACCGTTGTTCAAAGCACTGTGATCTCGACTCGCTCTGCAATCAAGCAACCGCCGAAAATGAAAGCCGTCAGGAACCAAATCCGCATTGATTCCCGCACGCATTTCTTTGTTCTCGACGGCTTCACTGTCCCCTTTTCGTGCCGGTCAGGCCTAAGGGTGACGATCGCGACTGGATCATGCTCTGCGCCTATCGACAGTCTGTGAAAATCACTCTAGGATGTCCCTCATCTAAGATCGATTCGCGGGCCGGGGCCATCCGTGAACATTCTTGAGCTCGCATTAATCGGGCAAGGTGCTTTAATCGCCGTCGCGTTCGTCTGCGGCATTTGGTCGATACGAGCCACGAAGCGGTATCTTGCGGCCAATCCGACGATCGGCGATGAGGGGGCTCTCGAAGAGTTCAAGTCGCTTGCGCGGCTGGACATGTATTTGAGTCTCGTCACGATCGCCTCGTTTGTCGGGGCTGTCATTTGCTCGCTGCCACAGCTCCTCATTAGTTTCGAGCTTGCCGTCCTCCCCTTATTAATCGTGGCGCCAGGACTGGCTTTGTTCCACAAATGGCTAACAAACGTGCAAAAGGCGGTCTGGTCGCTCGATGCGCGCGACGAGGAAATGCAGAGAGAAGTCGCGGCGATCATCGAATGCTGGCAACACAAACCGTTTCCAAATTTCTAGCGCGCAAAAGGACCCCTGATTTGATTCCGTCCCCCGTCCCCTTTTAGTTCTCCCGTTGGTCCAACTCTTCAAGTGGCATCTTGACCTGCCAGTCTCGGCCTGCCGATAATCGGCGAGCGTCCGTTCCCGTCATATCAACGGAGAAATAGCCCATGCGGCCGCGATTGTCTGCGATCCTCGCGTTCAGCCTGCTCGGCCTCTTGGTGCTTGGCCCTCGTCCCGCCGCCGCGGAGCAACTGCAGGCGCTGGTTCCTGCCTATTTCTATCCGGTCGGAAACCCCTACTGGAGCGAGCTGGACGCCGCCGCCAGCCAGATCGGCGTCACGGCGATTCTGAATCCCAACAGCGGCCCCGGCAACTCGGCCGACCCCAACTATGTGACGGCGGTCAACAACCTTGAGGCGGCCGGCGGAAAAGTCTTGGGCTACGTCTACACTTCGTACGGTTCACGCAGCCTGACCGCCGTCGAGGCCGATGTGAACGCCTACGTCAATTTCTACCACATCAACGGCATTTTCTTCGACGAGCAGTCCAATAGCCCGGCCGAGGTGAGCTATTACAACCAGCTCTACAACTACGTAAAGTCGCTCAACCCGGCGTACGAAGTCATCGCCAATCCCGGCACCAACACAGTGCCCGCCTACCTGACCGCACCAACGGCCGACACCCTGGTCACGTTCGAGGACACGGCCAGCGCGTACGGCACGTATACGCCGGCTTCCTGGACGAGCACTTATTCGGCGAACCATTTCGCCAACATCGTGTACGGGGAACCGACGACGGCCGGCATGCTCAACGACTTACAACTGGCCCAAGCGAACAACGCCGGCTACGTCTACGTGACCGACGACACGCTCCCCAACCCGTACGACTCTCTGACCTCTTACTGGGACCAAGAGGTCACCGCGATCGCCGACACCGCGACGCCCGAGCCGTCGAGCCTGGCTCTTCTCGCCGCCGGCGCCCTCGCGCTTTGCGTCCCGCGTTTCAAAGCGCTGCGTCCGCGCTAAGCGGATTGAAACAAAGGGAAAGGAAGTCAATTCGAACTCCGAATTGATTCCCGTCCTCTTTATTCCCTCTCGACGTGATCGTGCTGCTCACTCCGTCGTTCTCGCGGCGGATTTGGGCGCTCGGCGCGTGGCCTTCGCGTATGCCAGGGGCGGAAGCAATAGTCGATCGTGAGCCCGATTATCGCCCCGATGATTGCGTGAGTGTACGGCTGGACCGCGTGCTCCAGGTCATTTTGATTGCCAGGGCCATTAAAGAAAATGAATCCGATTCCCGCGCACGTGAGCATGAGAACGGCCAACCGAATGGGGTGCGAATCGCGTTTTCCCGCCGTGCCGCCGCTCATGCCATTATTCTAGCGACAACCGAGGGCGGGCTGTTCCATTTTGGTCGCTCCTCCGAATTTGCCGACGCCCATTTTTCTGTCTGACCGAGCTGATCGTTTGCTTTGTTTCGAGATTCATGTCGTCATTCTACCGGGCGGCATCCAGATGCACTATTTGCCCTTCTCGGGCTTCGGCTTCGCTCGGGAAACGGAAAAGTGGCGGGAACGGCCGGCAGTGCCATTCGTTTCTGACACCTTTACACTCCCTTCACTCACCCATAGCGCTTGCGAAAGGAGTGAAGTTGTCCGGACCGTAACCCGCTGAGAAGATCGCAAAGGCAGTCACAGCAAAATCGGTGGCCCGAGCCGCGATCTCGTCCCGATAGATGGAGGCGACACGATCCGCTGGATTGCGAAAAGCGCCGCAACCGAAAGCGCCGAGAACGACATGGCGGATACCCCGATCGCGCAAGGTATCCAGCTGGGCAGCGACTCTCCGCCGCGCGTCGGAAGGATCGAACTCGGAACCGTCACGAAGGTCCTGAGCTGCTGCGCGAAGTTCGAAGAACGGGAACACCTCGTCCTCCAGTAGCCAATCATACCCGAGGTCTGCTCTCGACCGATCCTCGGGACCTCGAATGCAGACGCGTGGCTGCTCGACATCGAGGTAGACGGCACCGTCTTCCGCGGAAAGCAGCTTCGTCATCTGCGGGTGATAGCGGTCGCCCGTGGAGTCATACTGGTCTTCACCGATCCGGAAATGGCAATCAGTCCGGCGGAACATGTTCTCTTCTTGGGCGATCGCTCCTTCCACGTATGCGCCACCAGGCACGAATGCGTTTGCCATGTTCAGGACGGCGAAACACATGCCGTGGGTAACAGTCAGCGAACGGGTGACCTCACCCCAGTCACCTGCGTACACGTCGACCCGGCCCCCTGCCTCCGTGGCACTGCTTCTCTGTCTCCAACGCTCGATATTCCGTTTCGCAAGTTCGTGGAATCGCTCCGGCGGATTGGCCTGGAGAAATGCAGCGATCGTCTCACGAAGCACCTCCCGCCTGCGCGCGCAGTCGCTCCTCCCCCATCCTCTGCGGACGGCCTCTTCCTCAGAGAGCAGACACCTTCCGACCATGCTCCCGATCCTAACACCTTATGATGCTGCACGACATCGGTTCTTGGCCACGGTCGCCAAAGCGCTGGGCGTCGATCCGACCACGCAGAATATTTCCAATATCGGCCGTCCAATCGTCTGTCCTTATCTCGCCACCCGGCACTTTCCTTGCCGTGACGGGAGAGCGTTATCAAATAGGGACGTACGTCAGCCTGACCGCATCCTCGCCGATGGGATCGGCGGCGATCAGTCGGAGTGGCGGCCTGGCACCTGCGAAGTACGGCTTGCCGCGGCCAAGCACAAACGGGCGGAAGTAGAGACGATACTCGTCGATCAGACCGAGGTCGGTGAGACACCCCGCGAGTTTGGGCCCGGCGACGTCGATTTCGCCCTCGACTTCCGCTTTCAGCCGGCGCACGAGCGCTTCGACGTCGCCAGCCACGAGCGCAGCGTTCGCGCCAACTGACTTGAGCGAGCGTGACACGACCCATTTCGGCAGCGCCCGCCACACCGCCGCGAAATCGTGATCGCTCGCCTCCCAGTCTGGCTGATCCTCGTCCCAGTAACGCATCACTTCATACATACGACGACCGTACAGAGTGCCGGCCAGGCCGCGGACGTGATCGTTGAAATGACGGCTGAGCGAAACACCCGGAGGCGGCAATTCCAGCCCGGCCGCGAGGCCTGCGACGTAGCCGTCCGATCCGGGCCCGCCCGAGACACCCGCGACGAATCCGTCGAGCGACTGCATCATTCCGAATACGAGTTTTCCCATCTTCACACCTCCGCAACGCCCATTCTCTCATACCTCCGTCGGGCGGACCCAATTCCTTGCCGTCACTCTTGGTCGAATGGCCGGAACCGGAATTGGACAACTCGTCCAAAGAATTTTCCAGCCAGAATTCGCCTCGCTTCCCCTCTCGTTCCCAAGCTCTGCTTGGGAACGCCCCTCGGCCAAGCTCTGCTTCGCTCGATGGTGCGAACCGGGTTTGATTGCAACTCGACGCACTCGAAGCAGAGCTTCGAGAAAGTGCGTTCCCAAGCAGAGCTTGGGAACGAGAAGAAACAAGATGTTCTGCCGTCCCTGCCGAGACTTCGCCGTCTGGTCGCTCCGGATCCCCACGATGGAATCGTGGGGCTGTCGCTTTATCGGCTTTCCCCCCCCGGCGGCGCAGTACTTCTTCAGCCAAGCGAACACCTCGCGGTGCCAGAAGGCGCTGTTGGCCGGCTTGAGCACCCAGTGGCCCTCGTCGGGGAAATTGATGAATTTGCTCGGCACCCCGAGCCGCTGCAGCGTCGTGAACAGCTGCCGCCCCTCGCTGACCGGGACGCGGAAGTCCAGATCGTTGTGGATGATGAGCATCGGCGTCTTGAAATCCTTGGCGAACTTGTGCGGCGAGTGCTTCTCGTAGGACGAGTGGTTCGGGCCCCAGGGCGGGCCGCCGTGCTCCCACTCATCGAACCAGAATCTCCTCCGTGGTGGCGTACATGCTCTCGAAGTTGTAGACGCCGCAGTGGGTGATGAGCGTCTTGAACTTGTCCGTGTGCCCCTGGAACCAGTCCATCATGTAGCCACCGAACGACGCGCCCGCAGCGGCCATGCGGCTCTTGTCGATATAGGGTTGGGACTCCATGTACTCGACGCCCCGCATCAAGTCTTCAAAGCACTTGCCGCCCCAGTCGCCGCTGATTTCGTCGACAAATTTCTGGCCGAAGCCGGTCGAGCCCCGCGGATTGGGCAGGGCCACCACGTACCCTTGCGCCGCCCACGCCTCCGGGTTCCAGCGGTTGCTCCAGCCATCTTCCCAAGCCCCCTGCGGGCCGCCGTGGACCAGGAAGGCCAGCGGCCACTTCTTGGAAGGGTCGAAGCCCGGCGGCTTCAGTACCCACATTTGCATGTCGCCCCCCTCGACCTTGACCTTCACGCTCTCCGGCCGGGGCAGGTCGAGTTTGGCGAGCAGCTCCTTGTTCGCCTCGCTGATGTTGCGGGTGACGCTGCCGGCCGGGTTGGACGTGGCGAAGACTTCGGGCGGCCGGTTTAGCGCCGCGCCGGAGTAGACGAGGACGCTGCCGTCGTGGCTGGTCGACAGCGACGTTTGCATGCCGGCGACATCTCCGCGGCGGAACTCGCCGTGCGTGTTCACGGTGAAGATCGGCCGCGAGCCGTCGGCATCCGCGGCGAAGTACAGCCGGTCACCGCCGGCCCAGACGAAGTCATCCACGCCGCCGTCGAAGTCCGCCGTGATGCTCCGCGGCTTGCCCTTGAAGGTGCCGCTGGGGTCGGTCTCCACCAGCATCAGCTGCCAGCGGTCGGCCTCGTAACCCGGCTGCTTTTGGGCCCGGAAAACGAGCTGCGTGCCATCGGCCGAGAACAGCGGGCCGCTGCTGGCCGCTTTGTTCTCACTCGTCAGGCACTCCCAGTCCTTGGTCCCGCCCGTCACCGGCACGCGGCAAATCGAGTAGTTCGTGTTCCACGCCTCGTCGGTGGCGGGGACGGCCGTGAAGATCAGGTACTTGCTGTCCGGACTGAAGGTGAAATTGTCGCCCGTGGCGAACGTCGTCGAGGTCGGGTAGGAGTCGCGGTCGCCGGGTGTGACGTCCTTCGGATCGCCGCCGTCCGCGGACACGACGAACAGGTGTTGCCGCTTGTCCTCGACGTACGAGTCCCAATGGCGGTAGAAGAGCTTGGTGAACACCTTGGCCTTGACCGGGTTCTTCTCGATCTCCTCCTTGCGCTTCTTGTTGGCGGCGTCGCTCTCCTTGAACGGCTGCTCGGAGAACTCCGGGTAGATGGCTGATACGAAGGCGATCTGCTTGCCATCGGGCGACCAGATGGCGCTGTCCGCGCCCGTGCTGATCGTGGTGAGCTGCTTCGCCTCGCCGCCGGACAGGTCGATGACCCAGAGCTGCGTTTCGCCCGAGCGGTTCGACTCGAACAGGATCTTTTTGCCATCCGGGCTCCAGCGCGGGTTGCGGTCCTTTTTGCCGGGGACATTGGTGAGCTGGCGCGGCTCGCCCTTTTCGGTCGAGGCCACCCAGATGGCCGACGAGGTCTTGTTGCCGGCCAGGTCGACGCTGGTAACGACGTAGGCGGCCAGCTTGCCGTCGGGGCTGACTTGCGGGTCGGCCACCCGCTTGAAGTCGAACAGGTTTTCCACGGTCATCGGCTGTTTGCCTTCGGCGAACACGATTGTCGCAGCCCCAAACAAGGTCAAGCAGGCGACGAGCACGGTGAGACGGTCCATGAGGAGTCCTAGCAGCAAGAGCATCGGTGCACGAACGGTACCCGTAAGATTGACGGACGGCCCCGACCGCTGGCAAGGGTCAATCCCCGCCCCGAACCTCCGTCCGGCCGGGCAACCCGCGAACGTACATTGACAACTATCTATATAGACGATAATCTATTCACATGAGACAGCTCGACCAGGCATTCGCCGCTCTTGCCGATCCGACCCGACGCGGAATCGTGGTGCATCTTGCCCGCGGTGAGGCGTCCGTGTCGGAGTTGGTGGGCCGCTTCTCATTGACGCAGCCCACGATTTCCTCGCACTTGAAGGTGCTGGAATTGGCCGGGCTGATTTCGCGTCGCAGAGTCGCCCAGCTGCGACCCTGCAAACTGGTGCCGGAGCGACTGAAAGCGGTCACCGATTGGTTGGAGCAGGTGCAGGAGATCTTTGAAGGCAACTACAAGCGTCTCGATGCGTTACTTGCTGAGCTAAAACAACAAGAGAAACAGGAGCGAAAGCGATGAAACCCGCGGAAGCCAGTCTGCCGTCAGATACCGAAGTCCTGGTCAAACGCAGCTTCGATGCACCCGCCAAACTGGTGTGGCGGGCGTATGTGGAGCCGGACTTGCTGCGTCGTTGGTGCTTGGGTCCCCCCGGTTGGTCGATGCCCGTCTGCGAGATGGACATGCGCGTCGGCGGAAAGTATCGCTGGCGCTGGCGCAGTGATGACGGCCAGGAGTTTGGATTCACTGGAGACGTTCTCGAGGTCGCTCAGCACGCGAAACTCGTGCATACGCAACTCTACGATGCGGGAAGCATGGGCGGCTCCATGGGGAGTGAACCCTATATCGTCAGCGTCACCTTCCACGAGGTGAACGGAATCACAAACGTGGCGACCTCGATCAAATTTGCATCGAAGGCCGACCGCGACGAGGCGTTTTCAACCGGCATGACCGACGGCATGGAAATGAGCTACCAGCAGCTCGACGGATTACTCTCTGAGGTGTGAAGAGAACGTGCACTTCCACGAAACGCAGGGCGACGGGAGGGCGAGGCTCCTGCCGAGCCGCACTCCACGCGCAGTTCGCTTAAGCGGCTCAGCAGGAGCTTCGCCCTCCCGAAGGCCAATCCCATACGCCCATTCCAAGTTTCCAGGGTCCAATCATGAAGACAATTGTTTTTCTCCTGACGATGCTGGTGCCGGCCGTCGCGGCGGCGCAGCAAACACCGACGACGGGCTACGCGCCCGTCAACGGACTCAAAATGTATTACGAAATCCACGGCAGCGGCGAGCCGGTGGTGCTGCTCCACGGCGCGTTCATGACCATCACAATCAACTGGACCGGGTGGATCGACGAACTTTCCAAGACGCGGCAAGTGATTGCCGTCGAAATGCAGGGCCACGGGCGCACGGCCGACATCGACCGTGATCTCAGCGGTGCAAACCTCGCTGACGATGTGGCGGCACTGCTCGATCACCTCAAGATCCCGCGCGCGGACCTGATCGGTTACAGCATGGGCGGCGGCGTCGCGATGCAGTGTGCGATCCGCCATCCGGACAAAGTGCGAAAGGTGGTCGTCATTTCGTCCGTGTTCCGGCGTGATGGCATGGTCAAGGAAGGACGCGACGCCATTTCCAAACTTACGGCGGAAGCCTTCAAAGGCTCGCCCATCGAAGCCGAGTACAAGAAACTGAGCCCGACACCGAACGGATTCCCGGACTTCGTCAAGCACGTTATCGCGACGGCTTCGAAACCGTCCGACTTCGGCGCCGACAAGCTCAAGGCCACCCAGGCGCCGATGTTCTTCATCCATGGGGATGCCGATGGCATACGGCTCGAGCACATCGCGGAAATGTTCCGCCTGAAGGGGGGCGAGACTCACGGCGACATGCGGCCGCGCTCCGAATCGAGATTGGCCATTTTGCCCGACACGACACACGTCACGCTGATGTTTCGCATGCCAGTCATCGTCCCGATGGTGAACGACTTTCTCGATGCGAAGCCGCAAAAGCAATGAAAACAGGATCTCCTTTCTTCGCCCCGCAATCGAGCCGGCTCTTACCCAAAAGCTGGCCGCCTTCGTCCTCTCCGGCGATGAGCGGTGAACACTCATCCGTTCCTCGCTTGTTTGGAAGAATTTGAAGGTTGCATTTACGGCCGATATGATGCGCTTGAGGCGCACGAAAAAATGACCGCGGCGTGGTCTGCGGCCGAGGCACCGACGCCTGCATTTTCATGCCACCGCATTTAATGCCAGCGCATTCTTATGCCGGCGCATTTTGATGCCGGCGTGCGGCAGAGTCTTGCGTCAACGGAACGCGGGAATGGACCGAGTCGGGCTGCTCAAGCGAATTCTTGCCGGGATCGGAACGCTGGCCCTCACGGTCGGCATTACGGCCGCGGTTCTCGCGTTTTGGGCGATCGCCTTGTCGATTCAGACTTCGCGGTATGCCGGCTCTTTGGCCCCCGATTACATTCCGACGCGCTCCGAGACGATGGAACTCGTCGCAGGCTCGCTCGGCCTGGCCGGTGCTGCGGCCGTCGCTTTCTTTTTCGTGCTGATCGCACGCGTTCGCGCCCGGGGTCGGGCAGCTTCAAATCATTTGCAATGCGGCGATCTGCGTCCTGATGACGCATATCGTGGTTCTGGCGTTGTTTGGCGGCGGCGAATGGTATCTGTCTCGGCACCCGCAATCGAGTTCGATCAATTTCACGCTTTCTTCGCGGGCCTGGACGAACAGGAGCTGGGGTCCGTGCAATTCCGCCGGCTTGCGGGACAAGGAGTTCCAATATGCCGGCAAGGACGTGATCCTGGTCATCGGGGACTCGCTGGCGGCCGGACATGGAGTCGAGCGGGAGGAACGGTTCAGCAGTTTTCTGGCACAATCGTTTCCCGACCGCGATGTCTGGACGGCGGCAAAACCGGGTTGGGACACGCGGGACGAGTTGAGCCTGCTCAAGGAAATGGGAGATTCCGGCCAATTGGATCACGTGAGCACGGTCATTCTTCAGTACTATCCGAACGACATCGAGCGGGCCGCAAATGTCCCATCGCCGGCGATCACCCCACCCCCCTATTGGTCACAACGCTCGTACGTCGGAGACTTTATCTATTGGCGCTGGTATGCGCTGGAATGGAAAGAGCAATGGAGCCAGTATACCGACGGGCTCTTGGCCGCTTACGAATCCAATGAATCCTGGAAGAACCACGAATACGATTTGACGCTCTTCTTGGCACGTTGCCGGCGCCGGAACCTTCGGCTCGTCGTCGTCGTCTTCCCCATGATTCGAATGCAGGATCGCTCGCGGCCCGCGACCACGAAGGTCGCGCAATTCTTCGAGTCCAAGGGGATCGAGGTCATCAATCTCAGCGATCGGCTTCCAAAAGGCGTGCCCATCTCCGAGTTGGCTGCCAACTCCACCGATGACCACCCCAGTGCGAAATTCCATCAGTACGTCGCAGAGCTGATCTCCGCGACGCTCAGGCGACCCGCAGACGCGCCCAAATAGCCGCTGACCTCTTGGTTCAGCTTCCGGGCGATGCGGGCGCGAATGGGAAGATTCGCAGCCCTAGTCACCGCCCAAAACAAAGGCCAAAACACACAATGAAGGTGTGCCGGTGAATTAAAAGGGACGGTCAGGGAGCGCCGACGACGAGGCGGAGGCCGGCGTCGTATTCGTCGAGCGCGCGGAGCGGGCCGTGCCGGCGGTCCCAGAAGCCGTCCGCCAGATCGCGCGTGATCGCAGTCACCACCCGGTCGACGACCGAAGCCGGCATCCGCGCGAAGCCGGAGGTTCCGGCGCGGGCCTCGGCGTCGAGCACGCGCTCGGGGTGGGCCCAAAAGGAGCCGAGCATCCAGTCCGGCGAGTCGCGGTGGATCGGCAGCGGCGCGACGGCAACCCGACCGCCGAGCCACTCGGCAATTCGCTCGGGGACGGGAAGAATCTGGTGATCGAGCGCGGCGACCTCGCCGAGGTAGTCGGCCATGAGCCACATCGCGCCGCTCACACGCGGGTCGTAGGTCACGATGACGACGGGGCCTCGTGCGACGCGGCGCATCTCGCGCACGCCGCGCTCGCGCGCGTCATCCCAGTGGTGCAGCGTGAGGACGGCCATGGCCGCGTCCACGGAGCCGTCGCGGAGCGGCAGGGCGTCTGCCGGCGCGCGGATCGCGGGCGCCCGCGAGCGAGGCCGCTGCGCGGCCATCACGTCGCTCGGCTCGACCGCGATCACGTGGCGATCGACCGGCTCGTACGAGCCGGCGCCGGCCCCAACGTTCACCACGGTCCGCGCGTCACCGAGCGCGGCCACGATCCTCGCAAAGAGGCGCGGATCCTCGTGCCGCGTCCGCGCATAGCCCTGGCCGATCGTGTCGTATCGGGTGTTCATGTTTTCTCGCCGGGAATCGGTGCCACTGGCGAGGCCCGGCCATTTAGGCCGGCTCTTAAAGCCGGGGGCTCGCCAGTGTCTTCGATCTACTATCAGCTCTCCAACTCAATTCGACCGCCTGACTGCGATTCCTTCTCGTCGATTGTCAAACTGCAAAGCACTGGCGACCCAAAGCTGTCGCCAGTGGCACCCTGCGCAGCGTAGCCCCGGCCGATCGTGTCGGATCGAGTGCTCATTCTTTCTCGCCGGGAATTCGCTGCAGACGGAAAAATGGGACAGACGCCATCAGGTCCGCTTCCAGGCCCTTTTTCTCGATGAACGTTGCGGATCGATCGGACGGCAAACACCGGCCACCGCGCAAAGTGAAAGTCTCCGAAAGGTGAAATCTGAACCCAGTTCAAGACCCCGGAGCCGTGCGAACCGACATGTGCCGACGAAGCTCGCTTCGAGCGAAGTGGTCGGCACCGGCGAGAAATCCCGGTAAGCGCGCCCAAAAAAGTCCGACGGGCGACTCTAAGCGGGCAGGCACTTTTTTCAACAACGCGCCTGTCGCCCTTTTTCGTTTTCGTGTGGCTCTCTTCATTATTTTCCTGAGTCTAGCTGCTTTCGCCAAATTCTCAGCCTTACGAGAGCGAAGCGTCTCCACAACGCGAAGCCATTACGGGACTTAGTCCACCCGGGGCGTTAAACACAAAAATCTATTGGCGATCTCGACCGGCTATCGCGTACTCAATTGGCAGAGCAAATGACGCCGTCGCCTGGTCTCGGTGGCGGACCTTCTCTTCTCTAAAAAGAGGATTTTATGTTCCCACGACGGAGCATGCAGCGAAGAGTCATCGCACTTGCCGTTGCCGTATTTGGTCTGGGTTCGACGAAAGTTGCGACGGCGCGAGAGATCGCATTTGAGATCTCAGCGACGTACCCCGCGCAATCGAACATCGCCAAGGGATACTACAAGCGTCCGGATGGACGCTTGGACCGCTTCATGTGTTTGCCGTTCGTCGCGGTTGGACCGCCGCTCAAGGGTGGTGTGGTGCCAATTCGGAATCCCACGGGGACCGGCTGGGGCCCCCCTTTGCGACCTTGGCCAGGGTCGATTGCATCATTGACTGGCACGATCGTGATTGACACCGCCGATGGCACTGTCAAAGCCGTCGACACCGCCCTGGGCCCAGTCTTCTTGTCCTCCAAGGGCAGGGGTCCAATATTGGGCAACTGGCCATTCTCGAACACAAATCCGCCAACGAACGCCAAAGTCCAACTCGCGACAGGTTTGCGCGACGGCAAGTTTGTCGAAATCGTGCTTCGTGAATCGGGTTCGTATCCGCCATTACAAATTGAGTCCTTTGAGAGTCAACTGGTCGTACGCTTTCCGGTCGGATCACTCGTGGGATATTCAGGGGGCCCAGTTACGTCTGAGTACTATTCAATCGTCACATCGGAGTCAGATTGGATAAACAACTCTCTCGGCAGGCATCGAGTTCAAATCCGCATCGAGACGCTTGCGAAAGCTCAGGGAGGCTCGCGTGGAACGTTAACACAACGAAAGCCTGGCGCACCGCCCAATCCACCGCGTGAGTTTTTGATCCCGCCTGTCAACGGTCCGGCGAAGAAATGAGCGTCACCTCGATATTTGGGGGGCGACAAAGGGGACGGGCAAAGCGCCTGTCCCCCTTTTTTGCGCCTCGTTCCCAAGGTCTCCTTGGGAACGCACCTTCTCGAAGCTCCTGCTTCGCGGCAACAGGAGACGCTACCGAGCGCGTCAAACGAACACGGGAAGCAGAGCCCCGGCGCGCCGGTGGTGCGTGCCCACGCAGAGCTTGGGTACGAGGGAAAGAAACGGGCGCATCGATGAAACGAGGCGATGACAACGTCTCGTCATCCTTAACAGTTTGGGCTCTCGTCCCCGAGTTGGGTTGGCCGGTTTTCAGTGCCAGTTCTCTTTGGCATTTGGAATGGCCGTCTCGCGCGTCGGATCGTCGATCGTGAGAGCGCCGGCCGGGGGTTGAGACCATTGGCATTCACCCTCTTTGGGAGGTGCGATCGGGTCGTCGCCGTAAACCGTCAGCGTCACCGCCCGATGGTCGTTCGGTAAAAGTCGCCTCATTTCGGCCGCACATCGCCGTTCGAGCTGCTAAAGGGGCCCTCGCATCACTGGCTCCAAAACTCACTGTCGGATGGACCGAGTTCGGTGTCGTCTAGTCGAGAGGCAGAAAGATCACCTGGTTCGCCAGTTCGGACGGAACGCAGCAGGAAGCGATCAGCTCCAAGTCAATGACGCACTGTCCGATGCTTGAACCTCTCTGGGGAATGAAAACGAGACCTTCGAAGCGACGTCCGGACGTTTGCCATTGACGCGTAATCGTTAAAAGATCTGCGTCGTGTGATACGAGAACGCGGTGCAGGTCGGTCGCTCGCGTGAGCACAACTTCGTCGTCGTCTGAGCGGGTCCCGTCTTCCTGGCTTGTGACGACATCGATCCCACGCCGGCGCAAGCCCGTTGTAATCGACATGGAGACGTTGACGTCCATGTAGTAAGCGGCACTCATGATGGGCGAGCCGGTGGATTATTCCTCGCCAAGAGTTCGTTGCGTGTCAGAGTCTGTTGCCGCCGTTGCTTGTCGATATCCTCATCGGACTTCCGCATAGCTGCGATCATCGCGTCATAGTGGTCGTAGAAATACACAAGCGCGGCGTAGACCTGTTCCGGTCGAAGATCGGGGTGCTGTCGGAGAATCTCCTCGGCCGACCACGCGTAGTGGTAATGTTCGCCCGCCAGGTGGGAGACCTTATAGCGGGTCCCTTCGAGACGCACGTTGCCCTCCGCGTCAATGGAGATGTGTGGATACCCGAGGGCGGCAGTCATTATTTTTCCTGTTCGACAAGCTTCGCGCATTCTAGCATTTGGCAAAACGTGTTGCACAAATGCCGGCATATCATGAGCGAGAGCAAAATTGACGCTCCACGGCCTCGGTGCTGATCGGCGCGCATGGTGAACTCCGAAACGGTGAACGCTGAACCCAGCTCACGACACGGCATTGGGGAGCGCGAGCCGACTATTTGACGCCCGATCCCTTCATGGGCGTTTTTTCGCCAAGGGAGTTTGCCCCGACCGAACTTGGCGTTTCGGGCCAACGGCGACTCTCAGTGGGCGGGGCGATAACGCGCTTCCGGTCCCGGTCGACTCCGTGAATCGACCGGCACCCGCAAAGCGGCTCGCGGATGCGCCGCCACCGTTGGCTTCGGGGTTGAATCAAAGGGGTTGAATCAAAGGGGACGTGAGTCAATTCCCTCAGGGAACAAACTGATACTTGCCCCCGTTATCCCGGGCGATCGCCTTGAGCATGTCTGCTCCCTCTTCGGTGACGAAGGCGATCGTGTGGATCACCGTCTTGTGGGCGTGGTTCAATTTCTTGACCGTGTCGGGGGTCGTGGGCGGGAGCTCGCCGTCGGTCAGGAAATAGATCACCTGCGGCTGCAACTTGAGTGCCCGTTCGAGCGCGTCCTCCGGCGCTGTGTCGGCATCGGGCTCGAGCTTCTTGATCCACTTGACCACCTTCGCCCGGTTGTCGGGCGTCGCCGGCAGCAGCTGGGCGGAACGCATGTCGAGCATCGGATGGGTCGTGGCATTGAAGAAAAACACAAAGAATTTCTGAGTCGGCGCCAGAGCGCAAAGAGCGGCCCAGCTCGGCCACGGCGCGATCGAATCGGTGTCCGTCGTTCATGCTTCCCGACATGTCGACGACAAACACCACCGTGTCGGCCCGGTCCTGTATGCTAAAAAAGGCCGTCTGTCGTTTGTCCCCGCCGATGGCGACGGCGGAAGGTGACACACAGGCCGCGGCGGACAGCAGAATCAGAACGGCTGCCCCAAATCGGATGGAAATCTGTTTCGGCATTGTCCTCGCCTTTGCGCCTCGTTCCCAAGGTCTCCTTGGGAACGCACCTTCTCGAAGCTCCTGCTTCGCGGGAACAGGAGACGCTACCGAGCGCGTCAAACGAACACGGGAAGCAGAGCCCCGGCGCGCCGGGGTGCGTGCCCCACGCAGAGCTTGGGTACGAGGGAAAGAAACGGGCGCATCGATCAAACGAGGCGATGAAAGCGTCTCGTCATCCTTAACAGTTCGGGGTCGCGTCCCCGAGTTGGGTTGGCCGGTTTTCAGTGCCAGTTCTCTTTGGCATTTGGAATGGCCGTCTCGCGAGTCGGATCGTCGATCGTGAGAGCGCCGGCCGGGGGTTGAGACCATTGGCATTCCCCCTCTTTGGGAGGTGCGATCGGGTCGTCGCCGTAAACCGTCAGCGTCACCGCGCGATGGTCGTTCGGTAAAAGTCGCCTCATTTCGGCCGCACATCGCCGGCACACCGCTCGTGCTTTGCGACGCAACCGGGCACGATCCTCCGTCGGATAGACGAGAGTCACTCTCATCGTCTTCGCGCCGTCGCTTTCCCCGAACGTCTGATCCTCTGACCAGACTTTGAACGGGACCAGCGACCGGTCGTAACCGCTTAAATCGGAAACACGGAAGGCTTGAACGCTCGATAGGTGCCCCACCAAAGAATGGGCGTCACGACGGCAAGAGCAATCGTCCAGGCCGTTTTCGCTTTCATCACTCGCTCGCACCGGCTCTTGCAAGAGCTACTCGATACGCCGGCTCCCGCAATCGCCGCTCAATCTTCGATGACTCTTTCGCCGCTTCGTGAACAGCGCTCGCCAACGTTCGCCGACTCCTCAGGCGTCATTTGACCCCTGGAAATTGAAAATCGAACCTCGGCCCAAGGCTTCGTGCTTTGCGAAGCACTGGGCCGACCGTTTTGACGCCCGATCCGTTCGAGCGGTTTCGCCAAGGCGGAATTTGCCTGACCGAGCCTGGCGTTTCGGACCAACGGTGGCTCTCAGTGGGCGGGGCGATTGCTAGAGGCTAGGGGTCAGAGGCCAGGGGCTAGGGAGAACAAAAAACCAGAAACGCAAAGCGTTTCGTGTTTTCACCCTGATCCCTAGCCTCCAGCCCCTAGTGCTGCGTCAAGTCCAAGAATTAGGATGACCTGCATCGTAAGTCGTTCGCACTGGCGGACAAGCCGCCAGTGCCACCCAGAAATCTAGGTGTGACAGAGCACTAGCCTCTACTTCGCGGATACGCCACCACCGTTGGGTTCAGGCGAACGAATTGCCGGACGCCGCCAGTCGACTTGGCAAACGTCAGGTTTCGTCCAGGAAAAAACTTCCGCGATTGCTGTGTCAACCGGGTGACTTCGAGAGTCACCAGATGTCCCGGAAATTCCTTCCTAGCCCGAGTGTAGCAAGGTAGGCTCGAATTCCGATCGAAATTTTTTTCAGTTTGTTGCAACATGCGACGCGAGGGGAAGTTGCGACACAAAGTTTTTTGGGCTTACTTTGCGTCGCAAAGTAGTCTCGCAGGGCAGTTGAGTGCTTCGGGCTGGAAGGTTGTCCGCTCATTCCCAAGCTCCCGCTTGGGAATGCAGTCCCGCGCGCGCGGGACTCCGCGTCTTCTTGCGCACTCAGCGTGCCCGCGTGGAAATCGCACACCAAGCCTGCGAAGGCGAAGCGGGAGCTTCGCGGGTGCGCGTTCCCAAGCAGGAGCTTGGGAACGAGGCCAAAGAAGCGGATGAGCCTCTTCGGGATGGGGGAGTTTTTTGGGGCGGACCCCAAAAAACTCCGCGTTCTGCTCCGTGGCTCGGCTCCTGCGACCCGATCGGCTCGGCCCCCTCACCCCCGGCCCCTCTCCCGCAAGGGGCGAGGAGGGAAGGAGTTATGAAGAAGGCTGCGCGAAGACGGGGCTTCCTCATGCCCGCCGGCTCCACTCCCGTCGCCGGACTTTTTTTGCCTCCACCCAAAAAAAGTCCCCCTTTTCAGCGCCCCAAAAAAGCCAAAAAAGTCGGTCGCGGTCACCGGTCAGGAGGCGACGCGACCAGGCTGAAATTGACAGGACTCGCCGGGGCAGCCGACAATGAGCCTCCCCAGACCTGCCCCCCGGATCTGCTTCCCTGGCGCGACGAAAAACCCCCATGTGGAATATCGAAGGCAGTCACTCGCGGCTTTGTGACGGTCTGACGCGGCGCGAGGTGCTGCGCTTCGGTGGTGTCGGCGCGTTCGGGCTGTCGCTGCCGCATCTTTTGCGGAGCCAGACGGGGGCCGCCGAGGCGGCATCGGTTCGCTCAACCGCTGCTCGCCCCGGCGTCCACGCGAAAAACTGTATTGTTCTGTTTCTGATGGGGGGCCCGCCGCAGCACTCGACTTGGGATCCCAAGCCCGAGGCTCCTGCCGAAGTTCGCGGCGAGTTCGGGCCGATTTCCACCGGCGTACCCGGCATGCAGATTGGCGAGTTGTTCCCCATGACGGCTCGCCTGGCACGGCACATTTGCTTGTTGCGGGCCGTCTCAAGCGGCGACAACGCGCACTCGTCGAGCGGTTATTACATGCTCACCGGGCGGCCGCATACGCCGATGAATTTCGAGAATGCCAATCCGGGGTTTCCGAACGATTTTCCGAGCATGGGGGCCGTCGTTCGCAAAATGAATCCCACGCGGGGCACCATTCCCGCGGCAATTACGCTGCCGCACCACATCTTCAATACCAACGGCAGCGTTTGGCCCGGGCAGGACGCCGGTTTTCTGGGGCAGACCGTCGATCCGTGGATCGTAAACTGCTCCCCGGCAGAAAAAACGTTCCGTTTCGAGGGGCTGTCGCTGCCGCGGGACATGCCGCCGCTGCGACTTTCAAGGCGGCAATCGCTGCTGAAACAGCTCAATCAACGACGGGCGACGGTCCTGGAAAGTGAGCAGCTCGAGGCATTCGACGCCGACACGCGGCAGGCGTTCGACTTGTTGGCGTCCGGGCGATCCGCAAAAGCCTTTCATCTCGAGGCCGAGCCGGAGGCCGTTCGGGAGCGGTATGGTCGCTCGCCGTTTGGACAGAGCGTGCTGCTGTCGAGGCGATTAATTGAGGCCGGCGTCAAACTGGTGCAGGTGAATTGGTATCGGTCCGCCGACGAACCGCAATCGAATCCCTGCTGGGATAGCCACACCGAGGAAGCCAAGCGACTGCGCACGGTGCTCGCTCCGCCGACCGACCGGGCGTACTCGGCGTTGCTCGAGGATTTGTCGCAACGCGGTCTGCTCGATGAGACGCTGGTTGTGTGCATGGCGGAGTTTGGCCGCAGCCCGCGGATCAACGGGGCGGGCGGACGCGATCACTGGGGATCGGTCTATTCGGTGGCCCTTGCCGGCGGCGGCGTGCGCGGCGGACAGATGTACGGTGCCTCGGATGCGATCGGCGGAGAGCCGAAAGAGGGGCGCGTGCGGCCGCAGGATTTGACCGCGACGGTTTTTGACCGATTGGGATATCGCCCGGAAACGACGATTAACGATCCGCTCGGTCGGCCGCTGCCGATCAGCACGGGCGAACCGATCGCCGCCATCGTCTAGTGGTCGGTTGTGCTCGCCTGTTCCAGCGTTGCCAAAATCATTTCGGCGCGGTTTGCTGGATACTCCAAACGGCCCATCTGGCTCGTTATTTGCCGCTAACGACCAAAAAAAGTCTGTTTGTGCGGTCGTCCCCGGGCGATCTCTGGAGCGCATGTTGAATCGGTTCCGCTGGTTTGGCTTAATTCCCGTCTGGATCGCGGACTTTGTGGTGGGGCATCCGTTCTGGGTGCTGGCCATTCTGGTTGCGCTGACCGGGGCCGCCGGCCATTCGGCTCGCAACCTGCGGTTCGACTTCAATCCGGAAGCGGTGTTCAGCGGCGAGAATCCGACCGTTAAATATGCGAAAGAGTTTAGCCGCGATTTCGGCAATGAAGAAAATGTGATCATTGTCGGATTCGAGGCGACCGGCGAGGCCAACGTCGTGACGCCGGCGGCCCTCACCTGGCAGGCCGAAACGGTTCACGCGTTCGAGAAAATTCCCCACGTGATGCGCGTCGAGAGTTTGATCTCGATGGAAACGCCGCGCGTCACGTTCAGCTTGCCGCCGAAAATCTCCTACGAGTCGATCATCAGCGAGACCCCCGTTTCGCCCGACACGGCAGAGGTGCTTCGCGATCGCCTGGCCCAAACGGAGATGCCGTTTGGTTCGCTGGTGAGCAAGGACTACAAGATGGCCGCCGAGCTCGTGGTGTTCGACGCCACGCAGCAAGATTTCGACGCCATGGAGAAGATGGTCAAGAATGTCGACGAGACGTTGGCCAGGTTTCCCGTGCCGGCCGGCTACCGCACGGTTGTCAGCGGGCTGCCGGTCCTCCGCGTGGGGATTGTCCGCGATTTGGGCAAGGACCAGACGCGGCTGATGCCGCTGGCCGGAGTTTTGTACCTCATCACGCTGGCGCTCGTTTTTCGCAGCGTTTCGGGCAGCACGCTGCCATTGATTGCCGTGGGCCAGGGGCTGATCTGGACGTTCGGAGTGATGGCCCTTTGGGGCCAGCCGCTGAATATCGTGAGCAACATTTTGCCCTGCATGTTGTTGATCAACGGCGTATCGAACTCGATCCACGTGTTGACGCGCTATTCGGAGGAGGCGGTGCATCCGGGCACGACTCGACGGGACGCCAGTCGCCGCACGATCCGGCAAATGCTGGTGGCTTGTCTGGGCGCGTTCGCCACGGCGGCTGTTGGTTTCTACGTGCTGCGCACCGCCAGCTCTCCGGTGCTGCAAGAGTTCGGCACGCAGGCGGCGATGGGGCTGTCGTTTCTCTATGTGACCGTGATTTTGACGTTGGGCGCTTTGTTGCCCTTTTTCAAGGCGCCCACGTTTCAGGATTCCAGACTTTGGATGGCCTTCTCTCGCGGACTGGCCGCGATTGTGGGCCGGCTTATTCGTTGGAAATGGACGACGGTCGGCGTGTTTGTGGCCATTGCCCTTTTGGCCCTGTGGCGTGCGCGGTCGGTGGAAATCAACTCTTCGGCCCTGGAAACGTACGACGAAGACAACCCCGCCATTCAGAATCTGCGTTTGCTCGAAAACCGGCTCTCCGGATTGATGCCCCTCGAGATCAGCCTCGAGACGAAAAACCCCGATCTGTTCTATCAACCGGACATCTATCGCAAAGTGGCCGACTTGCAGCACTTTGCCATGCGGCAACCACCGGTGCTCTTCTCGCGGTCCTATCTCGACTACTTCAACGAAATCAACCGGCCGTTCGCGAAAGGGGCAGAGGCGACGGGCAAATCCGAAAAGGCGGTCATCAATGATCAGGACATCGCGCGAGGTCATCTCTTCCTGAAGCGCGTGGCGGACGAAATGCGCTACTGGGAATTCATGACTCACGACCACCAACGTACGCGGCTGCTGCTCAAACTTCGCGACGTGGGCACGCGGGATACGTTGGCATTGGTGGCCACGCTGAAGGCGAAGATGGCCGAACTTTTCCCGCCGGGTTCGGGAATCGAAGCCGAGGTCACGGGCGACGCCTACGTCGATGCCGCCGGCCTCACCGAAATGATTCACGAATTGCTCACGTCGATTTTGACGGCGGCACTCGTGATTTTTGGGTTGATTGCAATTCTTTTCCGTTCGCTACGGATCGGTTTGATCACAATCCCGCCCAACGTGATCCCGCTGGTGGTCACGTTCGGCTACATGGGACTTCGCGGCTTCGAGCTCAATGCGGGCAATGTGATCGTGTTCACGATCAGCCTCGGAATCGCCGTCGACAACACGATCCATTACATCTTGCGGTTCCGAGAAGAGTTCGCCAAAGACCCCAATATCGGGCGAGCGACCTGGAAAACGATGCTCGGCAAAGGCCAGCCCATGTGCATGGCCACGTTTTTGACCGTGATTGGGCTGGCAGTGCTGCTGTGGTCCGATTTTGTCCCCACCCGTCGCTTTGCCGAATTGACCATCGTGACGCTGACGGGTGCATTGATCGGGGCCTTGTTCCTGCTACCGGCGTGCGTCGCAATTCTCTGGAAACGAGCCTCAACTGGCAGCCCCGAGACGAATAAATCGAATTTAGAGCCGGCCACCGGCCGCCTGCCAAGTTGACAGACGCCGATTTGCAGGGGGGAAGCCCCTCCCGGCATAAGCTATTGCAAATTAACAACTTGCCCGCCGGACCGAATTTAAGGCACAACGATTGCAATCAGAGCGCACGGAGACGCTTTCGACGGATCTGGCAGTCGAAGGTGCGTCTGACGGTTTCGGCTGGCTGCCAAGTTGGCTTTAAATGGTCCGGGCGAGCGGCTTTTCGGACCTTCATTATTTCGCATTTGGAACAATCGCACCGAGGAGATGCTGTGGCGAAACTCTTGAGCTTTGACGAAGAGGCCCGCAAGAGCCTGTTGGAAGGGATCACGAAGCTGACAAAAGCCGTCAGCAGCACCTTGGGTCCGCGGGGACGCAATGCCGTGCTCGACAAAGGCTGGGCGCTCCGAAAGTCACCAAAGACGGTGTGACGGTCGCCGAGGACATTGAACTCGAGGACAAGTTCCAGAACGTGGGCGTGCAACTCGTCAAAGAGGCCGCCTCGAAGACGAGCGACGTTGCCGGCGACGGCACGACGACCGCCACGGTGCTGGCCGACGCCATGTTTCGCGAAGGCCTGCGATTCATCGCGGCCGGCGCCGATCCGATGTCGATGGGCCGCGGCGTGCAAAAGGCCGTGAACGGCGTCGTCGACGAACTCAAAAAACTCGCCAAGCCGGTTGACGCCAAGAACAAGAAGGCCATCGAGACGGTCGCCACGATTGCCGGCAATAACGACTCCGAGATCGGTCAAATCCTGGCCGACGCCTTGATGAAGGTCGGCAAAGACGGCGTGATCACGGTGGAAGAGGGCCGCCAGGTCACCACCGAAGTCGAGCTGGTCGAAGGCATGCAGTTCGAGCGCGGCTATCTTTCGCCGCACTTCGTCACGGATGAAGATCATCAGGAATGCGTGCTTGAGAATTGCCGCATCCTGATCTACGAAGAGAAAATCAGCTCGGCCAAGACCTTGGTGCCGCTCCTCGAGAAGATTTCCAAGGCCAACGTGCCGCTCTTGATCATTGCGGAAGACATCGAGGGCGAGGCGTTGGCGACGCTGGTCGTCAACAAACTGCGCGGCATCCTCAAGGTCGCGGCGGTGAAAGCGCCGGGTTACGGTGATCGCCGCAAGGCCATGCTCGAAGACATTGCCGTTCTCACGGGGGGCAAGGCGGTCTTCAAGGATCTCGGCATCAAGCTCGAAAACGTCGATCTGCGAGATCTGGGCGTCTCCAAGAAGATCATGATCGACGCCGAAAACACGACGATCATTCAAGGCGCCGGCACGAAAGCAGCCATCGATGGACGTGCCGAGCAGATTCGCCGCGAAATCGAGGGAACCGACAGCGAGTACGATCGCGAGAAACTGCAGGAACGACTGGCGAAGCTCGCCGGGGGCGTGGCCCAGATCAACGTCGGCGCGGCGACCGAGACCGAGATGAAGGAGCGAAAAGACCTCATCGACGACGCCTTGGCCGCAACTCGCGCGGCGATTGAAGAGGGCATTGTGCCGGGCGGCGGCGTCGCCCTCCTGCGGTGCCATGACGCGATCAAGAAATTGGGCCTCACCGGCGACGAGGCGCATGGTGCCAGCATCGTGCAAAACGTGCTGACGATGCCGTTGCGGCTCATCGCCGAAAATGCCGGTCTCGACGGGGCCGTCGTTGCCAACAACGTGCGCAAGTCGAAAGAGAAGAACTACGGCTACGACGCGTTGGCCGATCGCTACGGCGATATGTTCGAGTTCGGCGTCGTCGATCCGACCAAAGTCGTCCGCACGGCCCTGCAGAACGCGGCCAGCGTCGCCAGCCTCTTGATGACGACCGACTCGATCGTCGTCGACGAACCGAAAAAGGAAGAAAAGGGCGGCGGAGGCGACCACCATCACGACATGGGAGGAATGGGCGGCATGGGTGGCATGGGCGGCGGCATGGGAGGAATGGGCGGCATGGGTGGCATGGGCGGCGACTTCTAAGTCGAACCGTACGTCGCAAATAATTAGGTGCGAATAATCAGGTGCTTTGTCTTACTGCCAAGAATCAAACGAACAGGAGTCACAATAAATCATGGCCTTGAAACCCCTGGATGATCGAGTCGTTGTCGAGCCGATGAGTGCGGAAGAGAAGACAGCCGGAGGAATTGTCCTGCCGGACGCGGCTCAGGAAAAATCTCAACGTGGCAAAGTGCTCGCCGTCGGTCCGGGCCGCATCTTGGATGGCGGCAAGCGGGCCACCGTCGCGGTGCAGGTCGGCGACGAAGTGCTTTTCGGCAAGTACGGCGGCACCGAGATTGAAGTCGACGGCAAGGACCTCAAGATCCTTCGCGAGAGCGACATTCTGGCCAAAGTCCTGAAGTAACCTCGAATAACACGCGCATCAAGCAATCAGCCTGACACGAATCAAGGGAGTCCCTAGCAGTGGCGAAGCAACTTCTGTTCGACGACCGGGCGCGGATCAAACTGCAGCGCGGCGTCAAAGTCCTGGCCGACGCCGTCGCGGTCACGATGGGTCCGACCGGCCGCAATGTGATCATCGACAAGAGCTTCGGCAACCCGCTCGTCACCAAGGACGGCGTCACGGTCAGTAAGGAGGTCGAGCTCGAAGACCCCTACGAGCACATGGGAGCCAAGCTCGTCAACGAGGTCGCCTCGAAGACGAGCGACGTCGCCGGCGACGGAACGACGACGGCAACCGTGTTGGCCCGCGCGATCTATGACGAAGGGCTCCGCAGCGTTTCGCTCGGCTCCAATCCGATGGTCGTTCGCAAAGGCATCGAAAAGGCGGTCGAGGCGGCCGTCGCCTATATCCAGAAGATTTCCAAGCCGGTCAGCTCAAAAGCGGAGATTGCCCAGGTCGGCGCGATCTCGGCCAATAACGACCAGTCGGTCGGAAACTTGATTGCCGACGCGATGGAACGAGTCGGCCGCGACGGCGTGATCACCGTCGAGGAAGGCAAGGGCGGTTCGACGACGCTCGAGTTCGCCGAGGGCATGCAGTTCGACAAGGGCTATATTTCGCCCTATTTCGTCAACCACCCGCAGAACATGACCTGCATGCTGGAAAACTCGTTGATCCTGATCTACGAGAAGAAAATCTCCAGCCTCCGCGATTTCGTGCCCCTGTTAGAAAAAGTCGCCCACTCGGGCAAGCCGCTGTTGGTCATTGCCGAAGATGTCGACGGCGAAGCACTTACGGCTCTCGTCGTCAATCGGCTTCGCGGCGTATTGAATATTTGTGCCGTGAAGGCGCCGGGCTTTGGCGATCGCCGCAAGGCCATGCTGGGCGATATCGCCACGCTGACGGGCGGAACGCTCATCTCGGAAGACTTGGGCATCAAGCTCGAGAACGTCGAGCTCAAGAACCTGGGCCAGGCGAAAAAGGTCGAGGTGACCAAGGATGCCTGCACCCTCATCGAAGGCGCCGGCGAGAAGAAGACGATCCAGGCGCGCGTGCAACAGATTCGCACGCAGATCGAGCAGACCGACAGCGAGTACGATCGCGAGAAGTTCCAGGAACGGCTCGCGAAGCTGACCGGCGGCGTGGCCGTGATTTCCGTCGGTGCGGCAACCGAAGCCGAAATGAAACAGACCAAAGCCCGCATGGAAGACGCGCTGCATGCCACGCGGGCGGCCGTCGAGGAAGGAATTCTCCCCGGCGGCGGCGTCGCTCTTCTGCGTTCGATCGAGGCGGTGAAGGAAGTCAAAGCGAAAGGCGATGAGCGCATCGGCGTCGACCTCATTGCCCGCGCTTTGGAAGGTCCCATTCGCCAGATTGCCTCGAACAGCGGAGCCGATGGCTCGGTCATCGCCGACGAAGTGCGGCAGAAGCCGACCAACACGGGCTACGACGCGAACACGGGCGAGTTCGTCGACATGTTCAAGAAGGGCATCGTCGATCCGACCAAGGTGGTGAGGAGTGCGTTGGTCAACGCCGCATCGATTGCCGGCCTGATGCTGACCACGCAGGTCCTCGTCACGCGAACGGACGAAACCGGCGGTGGCGACAAGCCCAAAGTCGAGGGCGCCATCCGCTAGTCTTTGGCATCGAACTCACGCCGACGACTTGGCGGTGGCAGACAATCATGAAAGCGACCTGCGGGCCACCGGCGACGGTGGCCCGTTTTTCAACGTGTCTTGGTATTGCGGGATCCGTCCGGATCTCCTGAAATATGGTTTCGATGGCTTCTAAACGGGACTACTATGAAGTGCTTGGCGTCCAGAAAGACGCCAGTCCCGATCAGATCAAGAAGGCCTATAAAAAGCTGGCCATCGCCAATCATCCCGACCGCAATCCGGGGGATGAGTCGGCCGTCGGCCGCTTTAAAGAGGCGGCCGAAGCGTTCGAGATTCTCAGCGACGCCGACAAACGGGCTCGTTATGACCGTTTTGGGTTTGCCGGAGTTTCCGGCAATGGTGCCGGACATCAATTCCGCGATGTTTCGGACATTTTCGACGCCTTCGGGGATCTCTTCGACGGCTTCGGAATGTTCGGCGACGGCGGACGACGCGGCGGACCTCGCGCTCATCGCGGCAATCATCTCCGCAGTTCGATCACCATCGATCTTCTGGAAGCGGCCAGCGGCTGTACGCGGAATTTGGAAATCACCCGCCGCGAGACGTGCACCACCTGCCAGGGCAGCGGTGCGCGGCCCGGCACCAAGCCGCAAACGTGCGATTACTGCGGCGGCCGCGGACGCGTCGTTCATGCGCAGGGATTCTTCCGGGTTCAGACCACATGTCCGGCCTGCCAGGGGAGCGGTCAGGTCGTCCGCGAGAAGTGCACCGATTGCGGCGGATCGGGCACGCAAATGCACAAGTCGAAGCTGGAAGTCAAAGTGCCGCCCGGCGTCGATAATGGAATGCAGCTCTGTCTGCGCGGCGAGGGAGAGGCCGGGCCGATGGGGGGGCCCGCCGGCGACTTGTACGTTGATATTCAGGTCAAACCTCATCCGTTTTTCGAGCGGCATGAGAAAAACCTGTCCTGCCGCGTTCCTGTCGCGTTTTCACAGGCGGCCTTGGGCACGGAAATTGAAATCCCCTTACTCGACGGCCGACGAAAACTGACAATCCCGCCGGGCACGCAGCCCAGTGAATTGCTCCGGCTGGCAGGTTTGGGCATGCCCGACCCGCACGGGGGTCGGCGGGGAGACCTGTTTGTCGAGGTGCACGTGGAAGTGCCCAAGCATCCCAGTGCCAAGCAAAAGCGGCTGCTCCGGGAATTGGCGGAACTGGACAACGTCGAAGTATCACCGGAACGGAAATCGTTTTTCGACAAATTGAAGGACTACTTTGCCCCGGCCGAGGAGGCCGACGCGAGCAATTCCAATAAGTGACGAGCGATCGTATGGCACCAAATCGAAACGACACCGAGCACAACCAAGCCGACGAAGATGCTTTCGGGCCCGAAACGACGGGTCCGGCCAAAAACGAAGCGTCAGCCGGAGAACCGGATTCGCAGACCGCGAATTTGTCGCTCCGCGAGCAGTTGGAAGCGGCCCGAGCCGAACGAGACACGAATTACAACCTCTATCTTCGCGCGCAGGCCGAGCTGCAAAACTATCGCAAGCGTGCGCAGAAAGAGGCCGACGAACTGCGGCTCTACCAGGCTCTGCCGCTGGGCCGCGATCTCCTGCCGGCGTTCGACAATCTCCACCGGGCACTTGCCGCGGCCGAAGCATCCAAGAATGTCGACCAACTGCTCGAGGGAATCCGGATGGTCGCCAAGCAGCTCGAGGCGGCCTTGAGCCGGCATCAAATCGTTCCGATCGAGGCGACCGGCAAGCCGTTCGATCCGAATTTTCATCAGGCCATTCAGCACATGCCGACCGACGAGCATCCGCCGATGACCGTCATGCACGAGGTCGAGCGGGGTTTCACGCTGCAGGATCGCGTCGTCCGACCGGCCACCGTCATCGTCGCCCAAGCCCCCGCCGAAAAAGATGGCGGCGACTCAGCGGAAAAATCGAAAAACGCGCCCGCGTCCAAAGGGAAATGACCGCATGCCGACCTATGATTATGAATGCAAGGCCTGCCACCATCGCTGGGAGTTGTTCCAGTCGATCAAGGCCGAGCCTGAGAAAAAGTGCCCCAAGTGCGGCAAAAAGCAGGCACAGCGCGTGATTGGTCCGGGTGCCGGCATCATCTTCAAGGGCTCGGGTTTCTATCAGACCGACTATCGCAGCTCGGCCTACAAGAAAGACGCCGAGGCCGACAAGAAAGCCTCCGATAGCAGCAACGGGAAGTCGGAATCGAAGTCCGACACGAAATCGGAGACGAAATCGGAGTCGAAAAAGTCCGATACGAAAACGGCCGCCAAGGATTGAGCGGCAAATTCAGGCGAACCACGCTGCCGAATTCGTGTCTGATGTCGGAAGGTGAATCGTGATTCGCCAACATACCTGCCCCATTTGCTCGAAGGCGATCGTTCAGGACGACATTCGCAACTCGAAGGTCTTTCCATTTTGCAGCGAGCGTTGCCGGCAGGTCGATTTGTTGCGTTGGTCGCTGGGCAAGTACGCCGTCGTCGAGCCGCTCGATCCTCGGCAAATTGACCCGGAAGTTTCGGACGTTCCCGAGTAATACTCCCCCAAAGGGACACTTCCCAGAGGAGTCACCGCGACGAACAACTCTTTTTTTCGTTCGTCTCTGTTGAAAGTCCCGCGATTGAAAGTCCCGCGATTGACCCTCGCGGCCGCCGCCGGGCTTCTTTTTCTCCCCGCTCTCTTGGCCGCCGCCTCGCCGAAACCCTCCAGCCCAAATCGAAACCAGGCGCCGCCGCTCCGCTGGGGAGCCGATCGCGAAGGGGGTGGGCCCTACATCTACCCGGATCCCGCCAAGCCCGACCGATACCTTGGCTTCGAGGTCGATCTGGCCAACGAGTTGGGGCGCGTGCTCTCCCGCAAGTCGCAACTTGTGCTGTGCGCCTGGGACCAAATTCTCTCCGAACTTGATCGCGGCACGATCGATATCGGACTGAACGGCTACGAATACACGTCCCAGCGCGCCCGACGCTATCGGGCCAGCATTCCTTATTATGTCTATGAACTCGGTCTCTGCGTTCGCGCGGATCGTGCGACCAGTCTTTCGTGGTCGACCCTTCGCGCGGTTCCTGCGGACCGCCGACGGTGGCGGATCGGCGTCCTCGGTGGTTCTTCGGCCGACCGGTTCGTCACGGCCGAGTTTGGCGCGACCTGCGACATCTCCCGCTTCGAGGGAGTCGCCGAGTCGTTTCTGCTCGTCGATTCAGGCCAGCTCGACGCAACCGTTCAAGATCTCCCCGCACTGCAGTTTTTTCTGCTCAGCCTCAAGCGGTATCCGAAGCTCAAAATCGTCGGCGAGCCGGTGCAACCGGGCTACTACGTGGCTTACGCGCGCTGGCTGGACGGGGCGCTGATTCAAGACGTCGACGCGGCGATTCGCACGCTCTACGCGGACGGGACTCTCCGCCGTATCTATGAAAAATATGGCATCTGGAACGCCGCGCAGGAGCGTCTCCCCGAGATTTGGAAAAACTGGCCGCCGCCGGACGACTCGTCCGAGGCGGGCGTCTTGGAGCAAGTGCGGGTCGAAGTGCCCCTCTTCTTTCGGGCGGCCGGCGTTACGGTCCTGTTGGCCTGTCTGTCGATGCCGGTCGCGGTGGCGATTGGTCTGGCGGCCGCTTTGATCCGCGCGTGGCCCACCCGCATTCTGGGCGGCGACGGCTCAACGGCAACGATCGTCGGGAAATTCGCCCGGGCTGTGACCACGACCTACATCGAAATCATTCGGGGGACGCCCTTGGCGTTCCAACTGTTCGTGATCTACTTTGTGCTCCCCGACTTGGGAGTGACGATCAGCGCCTTCTGGTCGGGCGTGATCGCTTTGGCGGTCAATTACTCCGCCTACGAGGCTGAGATCATGCGGCTGGGAATCCAATCGGTCCCCGTCGGCCAGATGGAGGCTGCGCTCTCGCTCGGCATGTCGCGCGTGCTCGCCGTGCGGCGGATCATTCTCCCCCAGGCGATTCGCACGGTGATTCCCGCGACGGCGAACGATTTCATCGCCCTCTTTAAAGACACGGCGGTCTGCTCGGTGATCGCCGTCGAAGAGCTCTCCAAGCAGTACTCCGTCGCGGCCAAGAGCACCGGGCTTTATCTGCAAATGGCGGTCCTCGCCAGCTTGCTCTACCTGGCCATGAGTTACCCGCTGTCGCTTCTGGCCGCCTGGTTCGAGCGGCGGCTCAAACGCGAAACCATGAGCAATTAGGGAGCCACTCACGAATTGCTGACCGTCACCCACCTGACCAAGCGCTGGGGCTCCTGCCAAGTCCTCAAGGGCGTCGACTTCCGCGTGGAACGCGGGACCGTGGGGGTCCTCATCGGGCCGTCCGGCTCCGGCAAGAGCACCGTCTTGCGGTGCGTAAACGGCCTGGAGCCATTCGATGCCGGCGAAGTCGCGGTTGGCGGGGCCCGGCTGACGCCCGGGATCTCCCAGGCACGGTCCGTCCAGCTCCAGCAGGTCCGTCGCTGCGTGGGGACCGTGTTTCAACAGTTCAATCTCTTCGCGCATCTCTCGGTGATCGAGAACGTGATCGAGGCGCCGATCCACGTGCTGGGCAAGCCGCGCGACGCCGCTGTCAGCGAGGCCCGCTCGCTTTTGGAGCGCGTCGGATTGGCCGATCGTTTGCAGGCCATGCCGCAGCAACTCTCCGGCGGGCAGCAGCAGCGGGTGGCGATCGCCCGCGCATTGGCCATGCGGCCGGACGTGCTGCTGTTCGACGAGCCCACAAGCGCGCTTGATCCGAAAATGTCGGGGGAAGTCCTCTCGGTCATTTCCGACCTGGCGAAAACGGGCCAGACGATGCTCGTCGTCACGCATGCGATGGCCTTCGCCAAGAAGGTGGCGACGGAAGTGCACGTGATGTGCGACGGCCTGATCGTCGAGTCGGGGCCGCCGGCCCAGGTGTTCGATGCGCCCCGCCATGCGGCGACGCGCGAACTCTTGTCGGACGGCGACGCGAATTGACGCCAGCGAAAGTCAGCGCCCCAAAATGTGCCGCAGGGCCGGTTCGAGGTCCGGATAGCGGAAGGCGTAACCGGTCTCCTCCAGCCGCCGGGGAACGACGCGGGCGCTCGACAGCAGCAGGTCGTCGGCCATTTGCCCCAGAGCGAGGCGGGCGGCGAAGGCTGGCATGGGAAGGACCGTCGGCCGCCCCAGCACGTTGCCGAGCGTCTTGGTGAAATCGCGGTTGGTGGACGGATGCGGCGAAACGGCGTTCACCGGTCCGTTGAGATGCTCGGAGCTGAGCGTGTGGTGAATCGCGCCGACCACGTCGTCGATGCCGATCCAGCTCCAATACTGCTTGCCGCTGCCGATCACTCCGCCCAGGCCGAGCTTGAACGGCAAGAGCATCTTGGCAAGCGCCCCGCCGGCCGGGGACAGGACGATCCCGAACCGCAGGTTGACGCAGCGGATGCCTCGCAGCCGCACCGACTCCGTAATCCCCTCCCAATCGCGGCAAACGTCGGCCAGAAATCCGGTCCCCGCGGGAGACTTTTCATCCAGAATCTCGTCGCCGCGATCGCCGTAAATTCCAATTGCCGACGCACACACGAGGGCCTGCGGCGGCTGTCGCAATCTCAGCAGGGCGTCGCAAACCATCTGCGTACCGTGCAGACGGCTCTCGCGGATCGCCTTTTTTTGCCGCTGGTTCCACCGTCCGGCCGAAATGCTCTCGCCGGCCAGATGGACGACGGCGTCATGTCCCTCGAGGCCTTGCTGATCGATCGTGCCAAGAATCGGATCCCAATGGACCGTCTTCTCGCCGCAGGGACGGGCCGTCTCCCGACGCACGAGCCGCGTGACGGAGTGGCCCCCTGTCGTCAAGAAGGGGATGAGTGCGCTGCCAATCAGGCCGTGCGAACCGGTGACGAGGATCTTCATCGGGTGCGTGCTCTCGAGGTGTCGCTGGCAAACGAGATCTGCCGCGGTGGTGCGATGGCGGTAAGCAAACGTCGCTCGTAACCTGCGCCGCAGGTAGGGCAAAGCGAGCCGGCCGAGCACACCGAAGGGGGGCGCGAATTCGATGCGGTCTTCCAGCCAGCAATCGTTCGCGCCGTCCGCCGTGAAGGAATGCGTGTGCTCCCATTTTGCGAACGGACCGCGGACTTGAATGTCGCGAAACTGCTTTCCGGGAACGACGTCCCGGTGCTCGGCTGTCCAACGTTGGCGAAAGGGGCCGTTTGAGAGCTCGAGTTCGACGCGCGAGCCGTCCGCCACGCCGTTGCCCCGGTCGAGAAGTCGCACGCGCTCCCACGGGGGCACCAGTCGCTCGAAGGCCCCCGAGCGAAGATGCCACTCATAGACATCGTCGGCCGCGGCTGGGATTCGCGAGCGGTAAACAAACGCTTCGGTCCTCAAGGCGTGAACTCGTCAAACGACTGGCGGAGACGGGAAATGGCCCGGCACGTAATGACGCGAACGCGCTCCTTGCTCAATCCGTGACGGGCGCCTAGCTCTCGGAACGTACGCGGACACCGATCACCCGTCAATCCAAACCGCTCGGCGACAAGGACTCGTTCCCGCGGAGACAATCGCGCCAGGCCATCGCCCAGCCGAGCGAGAGCCTCGGCGCGCGTCAGTCGATCCGAGGCGGTCGTACGCCCCTCGGCCGCCGGGACTTCACGCCAGTTTTCACCTTGGGAGAAACGCGATCGGCGGCGGGAGTCCAGGCGGCGGACTCTGGCAAACCAGTTCGTGAGCGCCCGCGTGGCGTACGTGCTGAATCGAGTGCCTCGCCGCGAGTCGAACGACTCGACGCAGCGGATCAGCGGCAAGGTGGCCTCGCTCACAAGATCCTCCACCGGACGTTCAGGGGCCGTGTAATGCCGGGCCAGCGAAACGACCAGTCGCAAATTGCATTCGACAATCCGGTTGCGGATTGCGGCCGCTTCGTGGGCACAGCGGCTTCGGGCGGTGGTTGAACTCTTGGGGTTCGATCGCAACTCTTTCGCTCGCACAGACCTGAGGCGAGTAAACAGTCTCCGCTCCTCGTCAATCGACAGAATGTCCGATCGGCACAGCCTGGTCAGGCCGGCGTTCTGCTCGAACTTTGTCCCTTTTCCCATGGCACGGTCTCCCACAGTGGAACCGCTGCCACGGGGTCCGATTAACGGGAATTCATTGAATCCTGGCCTCAGAACCGGTCGACCCGTTCGGCCCTTGCAATGCGGGTGGCGTCGCACGATCCTGAGTACCGGAGATTGGCCACCATGCTGAATCGACGCGAATTTCTGGGACTCGGGCTCGCCGGCGGTGTCACTTTCGCCGGCACTGTCACTTTCGCTGGTCTGCAGGGGCTGGGCCGCCGCTCGAGGCGTTTTGCGCGGAGCTACGCGCCCCAATTGGGACTGTTTGTCCATCACGCCGGCAGCGACCCGGTCGATCAGATCAAGTTCCTTCACGACGAAGGTTTTGGCGCGGTCGTCGACAGCGGTTTGAGAGGCAAATCGCCCAAGCTGCAGAGCCGCATTGGAGCAGAGCTTGCGAGGCGGGGATTGGCGTTCGCCCCCTTTGTCGGGGTGGCCCATTTCGGACGCCCGACTTTTGCAAGCGGCTCGCTCGAGACGCGACGCCAATTGCTGCGAGAGACCGGCCTGGCCATCGACGCGGCACGCCGTGTGGGTGGCGCCGATTTGATCGTCATCCCCGGCAAGGAAACGCCTCACGTTCCCGAGGCCGTTCAATTTCGTCGCGCTGTCGACACGCTGAAATTCTGTGCTGACGCGTGCAAGCGACATGGCGTTCGCATGTTGCTCGAGCCGACAATATCCGGCGGCGATACGTCGCGAATGTATTTGCGGTCGGTCGATCAGGCGGCCCAACTCTGCCGTGCTGTCGGCAGTCCTGCTTGTCGACTGCTCTTCGACGTCTTCGATCAGGCGGTGACGGGCGAAAACGTGCCGGAACTCCTCATAAAGTCGAGGGACGTGCTCGGCTCGGTGCAGCTTGCCGACGCACCCAGCCGTCAGGAACCAGGTTCTGGCGAAATTGACTTTCGCCAACTCCTCGATGTCTTGGACGAAATCGGCTACAGAGGCGTCTTCGGAATGGAGCACGGCAAGCGACTGTCGGGGCGAGAGGGGGAGCGCGCCGTGATTGACGCGTACGTGGCGCTTGACCGTTCGAATCATCGGCCGAGCCCTGCCGCACGGGCGGCTGTCCGCCAACGGTCCACGTCCGCTTCGGTTAAATCGAACACATCGATCGTGTAACCGATCCGCGAACCGGCGCGAAGAAACGAAAATACTCGAATTCGCCGATATCGACCGGACGGATCTCGCCTTGCGGTGTGCGGACCCAATGCGGGCGCCCCTGCTCGAAATTCGCGCTGATCGCGTATCGTCCAGGCTGCGGGCTGCGCGACGGCGGGATGTGATAGGAAATGCCCAGCGCGCTCGGCGGGACCGTGCCAAAGTACGCGAGACCGACGTCTTTCACTTCATGCTCTTTGAGGTAAGCCTGGAGGCCGACCAAATCCTGGCCCCAATCGAGATTCGAGTCGAGCAAGTGTTCGCGTCCGCCGAGCGGGCCGCCCGCCAGCTCGTTGAAGTAGGCCAGGTGGTCCGGATGATAGCGAACGGAGAGCAACATCCAGCCAGTCAAGAGCGACGTCGCGGCGGTCCGCAACGGATAGGCCTTCCAGTCGAACCAAAGAGCCGCCTGCGACGCGAACAGGATCAAAAAGGGAATCGCCGGCAACACGTAGCGGATGCCCAACTGCATCGTGGACCTTTCCGCCATGGCGATTATCCCGACGGCGGGAAGCAGGATGGCGATCTGCGTGAGGGGCCGCCGCGGAGCGGATCCCGGCAGCACGAGCCAAATCAGCGTCGCCAGCACAAGGATCTGCAACGGATGCGGTAGCTTGTAGAACAAGCCCCACAGGTAGTAATGCGGAATGCCGTCGACGCTCCACTGGCCGTCGAGGAACACCGGATGTTGTTGCTCCATCACTTGCCGTTGGTGGTCGATGCCTTCGACATAATCCCGAGGTAAGGGAACGCGAAACCAACCGATCGGGGCCAGTCGCTGCGACACGCCGCGGAGGGTCGAGCTTTGCAAATCGTAGCTCTTCAAACTCGAAAAAGATCCGCGAAACAGGTAGCCGGCGTTCACGATGAGAAGGCTTGTCGCCAACGCCAGAATCCACAGGCCGCCCAGTTTGGCGAAGGATCGTTTTTTTCTGTCTCCGCTCTGTTCGGACGGCAACGGCTCCTTGCCCGCGAAGGTCAGCAGCACGAACTCGAGGATCGCGATGGGATAGAGCAAGAGCGAAGTGAATTTCGCGAGCTGCGCCAAGCCGAGCACGCCGCCGAAGATCAATGCCATTTTCCAATTCGGGCGCGCCGCAAACTTCCACACGGCAAACAGCGTGAAGACGAAGAATGCGGCCGCCCCCATATCGGTCGTCACCAACGACCCGTGCGCGATCAGATTGGGCTCGAACGCCCACAAGACCGCGGCCAGACATCCGGCGCCGTCTCCAAAGAGCTCGCGCGCCCAAATGGCCGTCACGAGTCCTCCAAGGACCGAGATCAACACGATCATCGTGCGGCCGAGCAGATACCACGTGTCGTAGTGTGGCCCGTTCGCGGCGATAAACGCGTCGCCGAACCCGTTGGTCCCCGGGTCGATGCGCGGTCCGCCGGGCACCGCCGAAGTGAAAAGCAAGGGGAGCGCGGCCGTCATCCGGCAAAGCGGCGGGTTCAAGTTCTCGTAATCGAAGCGGCCGTTCTTCAAATTGAGCAGACCCACCGGAAGGTGCCAGTATTCATCGTGCGTCGCCGTCAGGTGGGCCGCCGCGCTGATGCCCAGCACGGCGTGGATGGCGAGAACCAAGGCCACCGGCAGCCAGAAGCGTTTGAGAGATCGCGCCCTATCCGGGGTCATGAAAGGATTCTCACGGATGAGGCGGCGCGACCAGGTCGGAGAAGAGATCTTTCTCGATCGCCTCGGCTGCGATCGCGTGGGCCCGCTCGTTGGGGTGTGCGTCGAACCGGCTCACCTCGAGCTTCTCGCCCGTGTGCTCATTGAGAACGGGCTGCAGATCGAGCACGGGGACTTTCTCCGCTTTGCAGAAGCCGACGATCTTGGCCCGAGCGTCGCGAAAGATGTCGTCTTTGCCCAGGCTTTGCACGAAGGGAAAGATCACCATTCGAAAGTCGACGTTGTTCTCGGCACACTCGCTGCGAAGCTGCGTGAGCTTGGCGCAGAGCGCGGGCTTTTCGGGGGTGCCTTTCCACGGTTCGCCGTCGTAGGCGCTCGCCAGGCTCTTGAAGTAATCCGTCCCCTTCGCGAATTTGAACTGCACGTAGCGGAAATACAGCCAATTGAGCAGATAGGTATCGCGCAACAAAAAGTTCTGTGGCTCGGCCGTATTGATCTGCTGCAACTGTTCTATCGTCTTTGGCGCGTAGCCCTCGATATCGTTGAGGTTATACACGTAGACGACCATGTTGACGTCGTAATGTTCCTTGAACAGCGCCTTGATCTTGCCTTCGATCATTGACGCTTCAAGGCCCGGCTCGGCGTAATTGGAAACCACGTATTTGCCGGGCGCCTTCTCTTCGAGCCAGGCGGCGATGCGGTCGGTGAAGCGATTGTCGATGTTCTTGATCCCGTGGCCGGCCGTGAAACTATCGCCGACGAAAATAATCCGCTTCTGGCCGGGGCCGACAAACTTGTTGAGCGGATTGCGGTCGCGAACCTGCACGTTGTTCCATTCGCTGTCGATATGCAGAACCAGCCAGCGCTTGGACACGTTCGTGATGTTGAACGTGTCACTGAAATCGGCGAAGCACGCGAAGCCCAGTTCGCCGGCGGTCACGGCCGCCAACAACATGGCAATCGATAGCCCGGAGTTGGCGAGCCACATCCGGCGGCCCTGCGTGCGACAAATCTGCCGAAATCGCAGCAAGGCATAAAACAGACCGAGCAAGACGACCAGCCAGATGGCCATGGCGCCGAGATAGGTGAATGGAAGAGGCAGTACGAACATGACGTTATTTTGCAGGTGCCCTTATTTTGTAGACGACTGTGACGCGGCGTCGGCGCCGGCCGCGTGCTTTCGTTTGAGAACGATGAAGTAACCGTCGGTGTTGTCGGGCAACAGTTCCCAATCCTCGGGGTGTTCGCGATACTCGCGAACCTGGTCGGGCCGCTCGATTTTGCTCCAACGGCCGTGCGTGTCGATCACGATGTAGTCGGTGTCATCCGGCACGCCCGGTTTGTAATGATTCACCGCCCGCGGGTAGTCGCTGTAATCATAGGACCGGGCGTAATGCGTGAAACGCGGATGAATGTAATCCGTCGAGGCGACCCGCGCCGTCTCCGGGATTTCCGCCAGCACTCGAGAGAAGACCTCGGCCCGTTTGTCCGGCACATACAGCTTGCGCCAGTAGTGCATGTCGTTGGGATCCCAGAACATGACCGACAGGGGACTCAGTCCAAAAAGAATGCCGGTGACCAGAGCGCTCGATCCGGCGAATCGTCCCCACCACTCGACGGTTGCGGCCGGCGCCTCGTTCAGCCGGCCGACTTGCTGAACGATCTTTCCGACCAGCCTCCCCGCGACGGGCAGTCCCGCCGCGGCCGACCAGAACACGATCGGCACGAGCGGCGCGTGAAAATGGTGCCGCGGCTCGGGCGCGCCGTCGAGTTCATTGAGCAAAAGCGTCAGCAAGAACGGTCCGCCCACGGCGAAGCGGCCCGGCGAAAAGAGCGGCAAAAAGGCCACGGGCAGCAGGATCTGCAGCAGGTAACCAACGGTGGCCGGCGTCGCGAGTGAATCCCACAGCAACCCCGGCTTGGTGAGCATATTCTTGCCGATCTCCGGCAGCGTGTTACCAAATTTTGCGAAGTACCGCGCATAGTGAATTTCGTCCCAATTGCGAAACCACAAGATGGCATACCGCGTTCCAATGAGATACGCGACGCTCAGCGCTGCCACACACGTGCCGAAAATTGCCACGCGCCACACGATCCTCGACCAGTCCGTCCGGTCGAGAGGCTGCCATTGACGCAGGGCGATCCAGACTCCTAATGGGGCCAGCGCGATCGCATAGTCTTCTTGGGCGGAAAGGGTCAGCAGCAACAACCCGCAAAACGTCTTGTAGCGGCGACGTTCCAGTTGATCGATGGCGAAGAGGAGCACGGGAACTGCCAGAGCATTCGGGCGAAAAGTCTTCAACTCGATCCCGATGTCGAGATACTGCAGCGGGAAATACAACAGATACGCGGGCGCCAGCCAGATGCCTGCGTCCGCGCGGCCCGTATGCCGGCGGCCCATCCAAAACACCGGAATGCATCCGGCCGCCAGAATCGCCGAGTCACACAACTCCAAGAGCATCTGCGACTGCCACAGCATGTAAAGCGGCAGCAATAACAAATGAATGACTTGGATATGCTCGCCCAAAAACAATCCCTGGTCGAGGTAGCTGCGAAAGCCCTTTCCGTGCAGAAAATTCCAAAGGTGCTCTTCGTACATCGCCGAGTCGCCGTGCGGCAATTGCAAGCCGCGGTAAAGCTGCCAATTCATGGCCACAAAGATGACAACATAGGCGCCGAAGCAAACCCAGACCAAAGTCGGAACACGGAAGTCGTCGCGCGGTTCAGGAACGGACCACTCATTTGTCTCGACGGCCCGAGCCAGCGTGACAAAGGTGGCAAGCCAACCGGCCGCGGCAAAGGCCAGCCAGAATGCCGGTCCCGTAATCACAATTGTGGTGATCGCGTCGTTGCCGATCATGAACGCGGCCACTCGGGCGAGTTCCCAACTGCCGCCGACCGTCAACCACACTCCGCCGAGGGTGCCCCACTTTGCCGCCGCATCGGCAAATGAACCGCCCCGCCGTCGCCGGATCCACCATGCGCCTGCAAACCACGACGCAGCGGTCAAGAGAACGACGGACACTAAAATACGTCCGAAGTCGACCTGACCGATGAGCGTCACCTGTCCATCGCTCTGTTTATTGGCGTCGATCCGCCCACCTAGCGAGGCGACAGTCGCCTGCCACAGTCCCGAGGACATCAAGCTTTGTGCAGAATGCGACGATTCGAGTACCGACTGAGCCGTCGCCGCGCAGAGCAGGGTGCCGAGGCCCAAAGAAATCAAGGCAGCCACGAGCATGCGCGACGGTTCGCGGTTGGCCGGCGCGCTCGTACTTTGCGCGAAAGCCCTTGGTGGTTTGCCGCGAGTCGCCATAATTTTGAGTGTATCTGTCGGTCGGGAAAGCGAGTATGGTAGCCGCTGCCGGCAGCGGCCGGTTCGAACTCGAAACGAAGGCTCTGCATGCATCCACCACTTCTGGACGTACCGGAACTGGCCAGCCTCGAGGCTGGGCGCGGATTGGTGCGGATTCCCGTCGAACAGGATGTCCCGTTCACGCGCCGCGTGCGGTCCTTGGTCGACACGCGCGAATTTCAACGGCTCAAGCACATCACGCAGTTGGGGCTGACCTCCCGCGTTTATCCGGGAGCGACGCACACGCGGTTCGAGCATGCGCTCGGCGTGTTTCACAACGCCGTGCGGTATCTGTTGCAGCTCGGCAAAGACGACCGCTTCCGCGAGATCATCGATCCGCACCGGGCCGAGGTCGTGTTGGCGGCCGCCCTCTTGCACGATTTGGGGCACTGGCCCTTTTGTCATCCGATCGAGGACATGTCGCTCCCTGATCTGGCGCCGCACGAGGAATTCGCCGCCCATTTTCTTGGCGACGACAGCGAGTTGGCAGGCGTGCTCCGCGACGAATGGCACGTCGAGCCGGCGGAAGTCCTGGAGATCCTCACCGATCGCGGCGACTCGAACGCCATCCGCCTGATGCGGTCGATCCTCTCCGGGCCGATCGACATCGACAAGATGGACTACCTCGACCGCGACAGTCTGCACGCCGGCGTTCCGTACGGGCGGAATTTCGACCGGAACCGGCTGATCCAGTCGCTGTTGCTCAACCGGGCGGGCAACGGGTTGGCCATTTCCAGCAAGGGGAAGACGGCCGCCGAGTTGATGGTCTTTGCCCGTTACGTGATGTTCAGCGAGGTGTATTGGCATCACGCCGTCCGCTCGGCGACGAGCATGTTCGCCCGCGCGTTTTTTGAATTGCGGCACCGTCTGGATCTCAACTCGTTCTTCCGCGGCAGTGAGGACGACGCCATCACCGCACTGCGAAACGTCGCCGCGGGAACACGCTGTGAGCCGTTATTGGCGGGCATTTTTGGCCCCAAGCGGGGGCTGTATAAACGGGTGGCCGAATTCAGCCTGTATCAGGTTCCCGAAACCTACCGACTGCTGGCGCGGCGGCCGTGCAGTTATTTGATGACCTGTGCCGAGATGCTGGCTGAGCAGCTTTCTGCCACGCTCGGCGAGCGAGTTGGAGAGGTCGAAATCCTGATCGACGCCCCGCCGCCGCACCGCGAAATCGAATTCGACGTCGAGATTTATTATCCGAAAGAGGACGTTTACCGGCCCTTGCATCAAGTGTCGCCGGTGGTCGATGCGCTGGCCCGGACCCAGTTTGACGACTACGTCAAACGAGTCCGCATCTTCGCCCATCCCAGGGCCGCCGGCCGCATTGCTGCATCGAGCCAGTTTTTCGCTTGCCTGGCGAAAGCAATCTCCGCAACGCCCGAAAGAAACGGCCGCTAACTCCGCATTTCGCACTCCGAACCTCGCACGCCGCACGATTCCGGGCCATCTTGCCTGATTTAACCCGCTGTGCTACAAGGCCGCCAAATCTTCTGCGGAGGTGAGGCATGCACGCCCGAGGCCTGTTTTTGCACGTTCGACGCTGGCCCGGCCAACGCATCGCGCTGATCGCGGTCGCCGCGCTCCCCTTCGTGGCGTCTGTCGGCTTTTGTTCGATCGAGCGCAATCCGACTAAGGTGGCGGCGGCTCCTGCCCGCCCCGCACTCGTCTTCGATCAATACTTCGTCAATTTGAGCGATCTGCACAACGCGGCCCGCGTGGAAGCCTGGTACCACTTCAAAAACTGCGGCAAGGCGCCGGCCAAGATCACCAAGCTCGAACCAAGCTGCGGCTGCCTCGATCCCAAAGTGGAAAAGCGAACGTACATGCCGGGCGAGGAATGCGAATTTCCCCTCGGCGTATTGATGACCCGCGAGAAGCCCGGCCCGCACGAGTATTCGCTAAAAATCGACTATGAAGACCCGAAACCGCAAAGCGTGACCATCGCTTTCAAGGTTATTGCGAGGCGAGAGGTCACGGCCCGGCCGTCGCAGTTGCAGTTCTGGCTGGACGGAACGGCCGAGACGCCGAAACAGTCGATCGTCATCACCGACATGCGACCCAGCCCATTTCACGTGACTGGGGCGTCGTGCAAGTCCCCTGTTGTGAAAGTCCAGGTCGGCGGGACCACGGATGATCCGGATGCCGGCCGCGAAACTGCGCTCACCGTCACCGTGATCGGCGAGGTTCCCAAAGAGGGCGTTCGCACGACGGTCATCGTCACGACCGACGATCCGCACTATCCAAAAATCCCGATTTACGTTCATGCCGACAACTGGCATTACCACGGGATTCAACAGACGTCCGGCATCAAGAGCGGTCCATCCGCCAAGGCGAAGCCGTAACGTCGTGCCGCACGACGCGCCGATCGACGCGGACCGGATCGCCCTCGGCATTCAGCAACCGTGGGTCGAACTGATCCTGCGGGGCGTCAAGACGCTGGAAATCCGCTCACAGGCAACGCGGCAACGGGGCACGATTTATCTCTACGCGTCCAAGCGCCCGTCGCCGTTGCCGGCGGCGGCAATCGCGGCACAACAGCACGGTATCGACGTCGCATCGTTGCCGTTCGGAGTCCTCGTGGGGACGGTGAATCTGGTCGATTGCCGCCCGTGCACCGTCAAAGATCAAAAGGCCGCCTGCGTGCCGGCGACGCTGTTAAAGGGGCAGTACGCGTGGCAATTGGCCCAACCGCGCCGGCTGGCCGAACCCGCGGCGGTGAGATTCTTGCCGTACGGGATCTGGTTTTATCCGTTCAAACGTCGACCGACGGGCCAAAATAAAGAGGGGTAAACCCTTTTGTGGTGCGGCCGTCCCGGCTGCAGATGTTTGTGGTGCGGCCGTCCCGGCTGCAGATGCAGGCGGGACGCCCGCACCACAAAGTCGCTGGCGAGCCAAAATAAAGACTCGTAAACGGCCATTCGGCCGTGAACGATTTGGCAAGTCCGTGCATAATAGGCAGATAATCTGAGCCGGACGCGGTTTGACCGCGTACCATTTGAATAGGGCCCTTCGCCAGCGGTTCTCGCTTGGGGCGAACCCCCGGAGAAATTTCATGGCAAGTCTCGCGGTTGACGCCAAAACTCGCTCAGCCCCGGCCGAACAGCCGGTCCCCGCCGAACAACCAGTCCCCGACCGTGCCGATCCGGCCACCACCGTCAGCGGCGTGCCCATCGCGGCGCTGTATTCCGGGGCGGACATGGCTCGCTCGGGCCTCACCGAAGAAAAAAGCCTGGGACGGCCCGGCCAATACCCGTTCACCCGCGGCGTGCACGAGGCGATGTACCGCGGCCGCCTGTGGACGATGCGGCAATTCGCCGGCTTCGGCACCGCGCGGCAGACGAACGAACGCTTCCGCTTCCTCTTGGAAAAAGGCCAAACCGGCCTGAGTACGGCCTTCGACCTGCCCACGTTGATGGGCCTCGATAGCGACAGCCCGAAATCGTACGGCGAAGTCGGCCGGCTCGGCGTGGCGGTCGACACGATCGACGACATGCAGCAGCTCTTCGCCGGCATCGACCTCGAGCAAATTTCCGTCTCGATGACGATCAACGCCCCGGCCGCCATCATCATGGCCTTCTACCTCGCCAATGCGCAGGAACAGGGCTTCGACTGGCGAAAACTCCGCGGCACGATCCAGAACGACATCCTGAAGGAGTTCCACGCCCAGAACGAAATCGTCTTTCCTCCCGAGCCGTCCGTGCGGCTCGTCATCGACCTGATCGAGTTCTGCGCCAAGGATGTCCCTCAGTGGAACACCGTTTCGATCAGCGGCTACCACATCCGCGAGGCCGGTTCGACGGCCGTCCAGGAGCTGGCCTTCACCTTGGCCGACGGCGTGCACTACGTCGAGGAGTGCCTCAAGCGCGGCATGCAAATCGATCAGTTCGCCAAGCGGTTGAGCTTCTTTTTCAACGCGCACAACGACGTCTTCGAGGAAGTCGCCAAGTACCGCGCGGCCCGCTCGCTGTGGGCCGATCTGATGCGGAACCAGTTCGGCGCGAAGGAAGACGCGTCGCTCAAGCTTCGCTTCCACGCACAAACGGCGGGCTGCTCGCTGCAGGATCGCCAGCCGGAGGTGAACCTGATCCGCGTCGCCTACCAGGCCCTGGCGGCCGTGATGGGTGGCTGCCAGTCGCTGCACAGCAACAGCATGGACGAAACGCTGGCGCTGCCCTCTGAGCATGCCGTCACGCTCGCCCTGCGAACGCAGCAAGTGCTGGCGTACGAGACGGGCGTGCCCAACACGGCCGACCCGCTCGGCGGGAGCTACTTCGTCGAAACGCTCACCGAGCAAATGCGGCGGCAGGCCGTCGATTACTTCGAGCGGATCAAGCACGAGGGGGGCATGCTCGCCGCGATCGGCTCGGGCTTCTTCCGCCGCGAAATTGCCGAGGCCGCCTTCGCCTATCAGAAGTCGGTCGACAGCCGGGAAAAACTCATCGTCGGCGTCAACGCCTTCGAGGAGAACGAAGAACAGCCGCTCGACATCCTGCAGGTCGACGAAGAGGCCGAGAAGGAGCAGCTCCGCAATCTCGGTCGCGTGAAGAAAAACCGCGACAACGCGGCCGTGCGAAAAGCCCTCGATGGATTGAAGCGGGCCGCCGAAGAGAAGCGGAATGTCTTTCCAGCCCTGATGGAAGTCGCCAAAGTTCGCGCGACGGTGGTCGAATCGATGGACGCGATGGCCGAAGTCTTCGGACGCTGCGAAGCGGGTGAACTCTCGTGACGGAAAAGTCGCCGGCGCCGCGCGTCGTTCTGGCGAAGATCGGTCTCGACGGTCACGACCGGGGCGTGAAAGTCGTCGCCCGCGGACTGCGCGATTCGGGCTTTCATGTGATTTATGCCGGCCTTTGGCAGCCCATCGAAGCCGTCGTGCAGACGGCCCTCGACGAAGACGCCGATTGGCTGGGCATCAGCCTGTTGAGCGGCGCCCACATGGCCCTCGTGCCGCCGCTGATGAAGCAGCTTCGCGAGAAGGGGCTCGAAGACGTGGGCGTGCTGGTGGGGGGCATCATTCCGGAGGCGGACATTCCGAAACTCGAGGCCCTGGGAGTGCGAGCCATCTTCGGCCCGGGAACCACGATCCCGGAAATCGTCGGCTTCATGAAAAAGGAAAAGGCCGAACCGGCAACCGACGATCTCGTCCGCCGATTTCGCGACAAGGACCGCCGCGCTGGGCCGACTGCTGACGATGGCGTCCCGCGACCAATCGATCGGAACGGCAGGCGAGGCGACTTCGACACAAAAGGAAAAGGGTCGCGTGGTCGCCTTCACGGGGAGCGGCGGCGTCGGTAAGAGCAGCCTGATCGGCCGGCTCGTCGAACTTCTGCGGGCGAAGGACCGCTCGGTCGCCGTGTTGTGCTGCGATCCGCAAAGTCCGCTGACGGGGGGAGCCCTGCTCGGCGATCGACTCCGGATCGCCAAAGGCGGCGGCGACCCGGGTCTCTTCATCCGCAGCCTGGCGACGCCGGGCGGCCAGCAGGCGATCGCCCAAAACCTGGACGTGATGGTCGCCCTGCTCAAGAACTACGGTTTCGACACGGTGATTCTGGAAACGGTGGGGGCCGGCCAGGGAGACACGGCCGTCCGCCAACAGGCTGATGTTCTGGTTGTCTTGCTGCAGCCCGAGTCGGGCGACGAGCTGCAATGGGAAAAGGCCGGGTTACTTGAGGTGGCGGATCTCGTCGTGATCCACAAGGCCGACTTGCCCGGCGCGGACCGGGTGGCGGCCCAGGTCAACGAGCATCTCAATCTACCCGGCACGCGCCCGATCCCCGTGCTCAAGGCTAGCGCCGCCAAGGGCGAGGGGCTGGATCAATTGTGGGCGACGATTGAACAACATTCCCCATGACGCTTCATCCGTCGGATGATCGTATCGCGTGCCGCGCGGATTACGATCGGTTGCGGCAAAACTTCCACTGGAACTGTCCCGAGCATTTCAATTTCGGCTACGACGTCGTCGACCATTGGGCGCAGACGTCGCCCGATCACGTGGCCTTGCACTGGGTCTCTGGCGACGAAAAGCGGCGGGCCACCTTCTCCGAGATGGCCGACCGCTCGAGCCGGCTGGCCCGCGGGCTGACCGATTTGGGACTGAGTCGCGGCGACCGCGTGCTGGTGATTCTGCCCCGTGTTGTGGCCTGGTGGGAGACGCTGGTCGGCCTCTTCAAGGCGGGCCTGGTGGCGATTCCCGGAACGACGCTGCTCACGCCGAAGGATCTCTCGTACCGCATCGATCTCGCCAAGGTGTCGGCCGTCGTTACCGATCGTGAAGGGGCCGAAAAAATCGACGCGATGGACAACGCCGCTTCGAAGCTCAAACATCGCGTGCTGGTTGACGACGAAGCTCGGCCGGGCTGGCACAATTTGAGCGGCTTGATCGCACAGTCGAAACCGATCGGCCGCCTAAAAACCCGGGCCGACGAACCGGCACTGGTCTATTTCACCTCGGGCACGACCGGCATGCCGAAGATGGTGCTGCATACGCACGCCAGCTATGGGCTCGGACACCGCGCCACCGGCCGCTTCTGGCTCGATCTGGGGCCAAGTGACCTGCACTGGAATGTCTCGGACACCGGCTGGGCGAAAGCGGCCTGGTCGAGCCTTTTCGGTCCGTGGAATTGCGGCGCGAGCCTGTTCATCCATCACACTTCGGGCAAGTTCCACCCCCAGGAAATCCTGACCTGCCTGGCCGAATATCCGATCACCACGCTCTGCTGCGCTCCGACGATTTATCGTTGGCTCGTGCAACTCGACCTGGCGAATTTCAAGCCGCTCGCGCTCAGGCATTGCGTGGCGGCTGGCGAGCCGCTCAATCCGGAAGTAATCGCCGTCTGGAAACGGGCCACGGGACTCACGATCCGCGACGGTTACGGCCAGACGGAAACCGTCCTGATCTGCGGCAACTTCCCCGGGATCGACGTCAAACAGGGCTCGATGGGCCTGCCGACGCCGGGTTTCGATTTTGCCGTCGTCGATGAAGACGGCAATCGCGCAGCGGTCGGCGAGGAGGGCGACCTCGCGCTCCGCATCGACCCCGACCGACCGCTCGGACTCTTTCGCGAATATTGGCAAGACGCCGCCGCAACGGAGCACGCGTTCCGCCAGGGCTGGTACCGCACGGGCGACTGCGGCCGCGTGGACGCCGACGGTTACTTCTGGTTCGTGGGTCGCGCCGACGATGTGATCAACAGTTCCGCCTACCGCATCGGACCGTTCGAGGTCGAAAGCGCCCTGGTCGAACACGCAGCGGTCGTCGAGGCGGCCGTCGTCGGCAAGCCGGACGAGATCCGCGGTGAAATCGTGCTGGCGTTCGTCGTTCTGGCGAAGGGCTATTCGGCGTCCGAGTCACTGAAACACGAATTGCAAGAGCACGTGAAGCATACGACGGCCCCGTACAAGTATCCGCGCGAGATCGAGTTCGTCGATGACCTGCCCAAAACGGTCAGCGGCAAAATTCGCCGCATCGAACTCCGCCGCCGGGCCAGCGGAAAGTGAGGAACCGCACTCCATGCAAATCCAGATGCAAGCGTTTGGCCGCAAGCCCGAGTCGCTGCGAAAGATCATCGCCGACGATCTGTCGGCCCGCCCTCACGGTGTTCTGTATCTGCAAGAATTCAAAAGCCCGGAACGTGTGCCCGGCTGGTCGAAAATCTTGGGTCACCACCTGCCCGGCGCAATCAACATCAAGTGGGACGCCGCCTCGCGGATGTTGACGGCCCGCGCGATCGCCAAGCGCGGCAACACGCCGCACAAGCTCTTGGGAGAGTTCATCGCCTATCTGATCGAACGCCACGGCCGCAAGGTCGCGAGCGTGAACATTCAGTTGCGCTGAATCGAGCCCGCGGCTATTTCGTGCGCTCGAATCTCGAGATCCCCTTGCCGTTCGCGGTGATGCTCAGAAAGTACATCTCGCCGTCCTGGTCTTCGCCGAAGGAGACGATCGGCATTTTCTTGGTGCGAATCGGCTGGTTGGCGACGACGCGGGCCTTGCCTGTGTCATAGCGCAGGGCGTTCACGGTGCCGGCGACATAGTCGGCGTAGAGATACGCGCCACGCAGTTCCGGTAGCCGATCGCCGCGGTACACGCCGCCGCCCGTGATCGACTTGCCGATGCTGTGGTGGTATTCCCAGATCGGATCGAGCAGGTCGCTGCGCGGGCCGACGCCGTGGACTCCGAAGGGGTGGAGCGATTCACGCAGGTTCCAGCCGTAATTGCCGCCGCGCGTGATGAGATTGATCTCTTCCCAGAGATCCTGCCCCACGTCGGCCGCCCAGCAGACTTTCGTTTCACGATCGAACGAGAATCGCCAGACGTTGCGCAGCCCGTAGCACCAGATCTCGGGCGCCGCGTCTTTTCGATTCGCGAAGGGGTTATCCGCGGGGATGGCGTAGGGTTTGCCGGGCGAATTGTGGTCGATGTCGATTCGCAGGATCTTTCCCAGGAGCGTGCTGACGTCTTGGCCGTTGCGAAACGGGTCGGCCGCCAGGCCGCCGTCACCGACCGCGATGTACAAGTAACCGTCGGGACCGAACGCGAGGGTGCCGCCGTCGTGGTTGAAGAACCGATGCTCGAACTTGAGCAGCACCTCTTCGGACGCGGGGTCGGCCTGGTTTGGATTGTCCTTGCGGACGCGGAAGCGGGAGACAAGGTTCGTATGCCGCTTGCTGGCCTTCTTGGGCGTGTAAAACACGAAGAACTCGCCCGTTTCCTTAAACCGCGGGTGAAAGGCCAGCCCCAGAAAGCCCTCTTCGTCCTCTTTGTCGTTGTAGCGCACGCGGTCCTGGATATCGAGAAAGATTTGCGATTTCTCGACGTTCGGATCGTTGGGAAAGACGTGGATCACGCCGTGCTGCGTCGCCAGAAAAATGCGGTTGCCGCCGTCGCCGGCGTGGGTGAGCACAATCGGCCGCAGGTGGTTCACCTTGCCTTCGGCGGTTTCCGGGCTCCAGTTGGCCCATTCGATTTTGGGAAACGCGGTGACCGCCTCGAGCGGGAGGGGTGACTCCTCGACCTCGGCGCCGGGGATCACGATTTTGGACGACTTCACTTCGTTTGCGGCCACCGTGACGAGTTCGTGGTTTGTGTTGTTGACGCAGACGGCCTTCTCCGGCTCGATGCCCGGCAACGGGATGGGCCCCTCGCCTGGACGCGGAATCACGGAGACGCCCCCGAGGGGTGCGCTGTCGCAGAGGAACAACCGGCCGTAGGCGTCCCAGGTGAGGCCATTGATGCCGCGGAGATCGGCCTTGAGCGTTTCGACGCTGCCGTCGGCAATCTTCACCCGGCTGAGAGCGTGCCGTTTCGAGTCGGCAACAAGCAAGAATGCGGCACCGTCGAGCAAGAGGCCGCTGGGGCGGCCGAAGTCGGGACGGCCGGCCCCGTCGAGCACCAGGCTGACGTCGCCGCCACCGGCACTCACCCGATAAATGGCGGCTCCCTTGCCCTGACTGTCGCCAAAGTCGCCGACGAAGAGCGTCCCCTTTTCGAATTCCACGGCGATCGAGGCCAGGTCCCGCGGTCGCGTGGGAAATGTGTCGGCCGCTGCCAGCACGGTCGGTTTGCCGGCGGCGTCGATTTTCCAGACGCGGTTCTTGTCGACGACGTAGAGCGAGTCGTTGTGAGCAACGATCCCTTTCGGGTCGTCGAGCCCCGTTGCGAAGGTGGTCGCCTTGCCGTTTTGGATGACGATGATTTCGCCGTCCCCGTCCTTCCCAAGGTCGCCGGCCGTCGAGACGAAAACTCGACCATCGGCCGATGCGGTGACGCCCTGCGGGTTTTTAAGGCCGGTCGCCAGCCGCGGCGAAATCTCCGCCGCCGCCGTCGTCAGCGTGCAGCACACAGAGACACAAAGGGCGACAAACGACTTCTGCAGCATGGAACTCCTGCCTTTCAGCAAGGGAATCGCTGGAGTGAGCCGAAATTCTCGGCACCCGAGGCCGGCAAATCGCGGCCGGCACGTCGCGCCGGCCAATCCTCAATGCGACGGAAAACTCAGATTGATCGAAATGGTAGCGAGCGCACACGCGGGGAAGGAAGGAGCAAGATGAAGGATGAAGGCGGAAGGATGAAGGATGAGCCAGACTCGCGGCCTTCGGCCGCCTTGGCTTGGCTCATCCTTCCGCCTTCATCCTTCATCCTTCCCCTTTCCCCCTTCCCACTCCTGGTGCTTTCTCTACCATCGTCCGGATCCATTTCGGGCACGAGAATTACGGGACGGGAGCACATGGCCGAGCAGAAAGCGACAAACGTTACCTGGCACGATCACAAGGTCTCAAAGCCCGAGCGGTGCAAGCTCAAGGGGCACAAGGGGGCCGTCCTCTGGTTCACCGGCTTGAGCGCCTGCGGCAAGAGCACGATCGCCAACACGGTCGACCATTTGCTGCACTCGCGCGGCAAGCACAGCTTTGTGCTCGACGGCGACAATATTCGCATGGGGCTCAACAAGAACCTGGGCTTCTCGGCCGAGGATCGGGCTGAAAACATTCGCCGCATCGGCGAGGTGGCCAAGCTCTTCACAGAGTCGGGCACGATCGCGCTGACCGCGTTCATCTCGCCCTACAAGGCCGACCGTGACGCCGTTCGCGCCCTGTTGGGACCGGGCGAGTTCATCGAAGTCTTCGTGAAAGCGTCGCTCGAGACGTGCGAAGAGCGCGATCCCAAGGGGCTCTACAAAAAGGCCCGCGCCGGCGAGATCAAGAACTTCACCGGGATCAGCGATCCCTACGAAGCGCCGCAGAAACCCGAACTGGTGCTCGATTCCGATTCAAAGGGCATCGACGACCTGGCATACGAGGTGGTGAGCTACCTCGAAAAGCACGGCGTGCTGGCGAGCTGAGGACGGCAACGCGAGCCGTGTTCTGCCGAGCCGGGGGGTTGATCCCCCCGGACGTGCGCGGACGCGGCTCACTTGGCTCGCTCCGAGTTCCCATATCCGGAGTCGTGTCGCACAATGAGCCTGATTGAGCCGTTCCGTCCTGGATGCGCGGGCGGACCGGGGGGATCAACCCCTCGTTGTAACACACAAGTCGAGGTCCGTCTTGGAGGATTGAGTGAGATAAGCGATGCTGTTGGTCCAGTGAAAGGAAGTGAATCAAGTGGGCGAGCCAAAGGAGTGGCTCATGATGGCACCTTGGGCGGTTGAGGAAATGAAGACAGCGGACCTCGGAGATGAGCGGCTGAACAAACGCCTCACCGCCGTGCTCTCCGCGTTTGGGGAGCGGCCGACGGCGAGTATTCCCGCCGCGTGCGGAGGGCGGGACGAGATGGTCGCCGCCTATCGTTTCTTCGATAACGAAAAGGTCGGGTACGAAGAGGTGCTCGCCCCGCATTATGAATCCACGCTCAAGCGGATTGCAGCCCAGCCGCTGGTGTTGCTCATCGAGGACACGAGCGAACTGGACTTCACGCGGCCGCATGAGCAGGTGCAGGGGGCCGGCTGGCTCGACGGCTCGTCGCGACGCGGCGCGTACCTGCATCCGCTGATCGGTTTTACTCTGGACGGCACTCCCTTGGGCAGCTGCTGGGCCAGGATGTGGACGCGAGACGAACCCCCGGCGGAAGAGACGCGCAGCCAGAAGGAAAAACGCCGCAAATCCACAGCGATTGAAGACAAAGAAAGCCAGCGGTGGATCGACGGCTTGCGACAGGCGCACGAGGTTGCTCGGCAGGCGCCTGCGACTCGATGCGTCCTTGTCGCCGACAGCGAAGCGGATATCTATGAGTTGTTCCTGGAACCGCGTCCGGAGGGAGGTGCCGACTGGCTCATCCGTGCTTGCCAAGATCGAGCAATCCTGAAGGGAGGAGAAAACGACGCGGCCCGCCATCTCCGTGAATCCGTCGAGTCTCAGCCGGTTGTGTTCACGCACACGATCTCGGTTCGTGGTCGCCCCGAGGCACTCGTCGCTTGCGAGACGCGAGGACGGCGCCAACCCCGCGAGAGCCGCACGGCGGAGGTCGCAGTGCGCGCGGCCACGGTGACCCTTCGCGGGCCCCAACGGCCCGGCGGCAATCTCTCTCCCGTGACAGTTAATGTGGTGCAAGTTCGCGAGGTCGACCCACCGCCCGATGATGAGCCTGTGGAATGGCTGCTGGTCACCACGCTGCCCATCGCGACCGCCGAACAAGTCCGGGAGATGGTTCAGTATTATGCCGTGCGGTTTATGGTGGAGGTGCTCTTCCGCATCCTCAAGTCGGGCTGTCGCGTGGAAGAGCGGCGCTTCGAGCACATCGACCGAATGCTCCCCTGCGTCGCGGTGTATCTCATTGTCGCCTGGCGAACGCTGATGGTCTGCCGTCTGGCGCAGTGCGCCCGATCTGGACTGCGAAGCGATTTTTGACCCGGCAGAATGGAAGTCCGTCTGGATGGCTGTTCGACGAAAGAAACCGCCCCGCCGGCCTCCCAAACTGGGAGAATTCCTGCCGCTGGTCGCTCAATTGGGGGGTTATGTGAATTACCCAAATCGTAAGGATCCGCCCGGCCCGCAAACAGTCTGGCTCGGTCTTCAGCGGATGTACGACCTCTCGCTTGCCTGGAACCTCTTCGGACCCGGTGCCAATGATGACGCTCCTGATTAAGGAGAGCGACTTGTGTGTTACAACGAGGGATCAACCCCCCGGCTCGGCAGATTCGCGCACTGTGCTTAGCAGGGATGCCCAGACTCCGTGAGCGAGCCTCCTCCCATCAAGGCTGCCCCGGCAGCGCCCTCTGACGGAAAATCGTCGGGGCGCGCAATTGACGACGGACGCGGACGCGTCTTTCCCTGCGATAAGTGCGGCGGTGAACTCGTCTACAACATCGGCGACGGGCACCTCAAATGTCCGCACTGCGGCTACGAGAAAGAAATCATCGTCCCCAAGGATGCGGCCGTCGCCGAGCGGGACTTTCGCGAGATGCTCGACCGTCTCGAAAAAGAGGGCGCCACCCGCGCGGAAGACGAAAAGCAGGAGGAACTGCAAAATCACGTCCGCTGCGAAGCGTGCGGGGCGACGGTCGTCTTTGTCGATAAATTGACCAGCCTGGAATGCCCCTACTGCGGCTCTCCCATGCAGCGAGAGCACATTCACACGGGCGGCTGGCGGATTCCCGTCGACGGCGTGCTCCCCTTCGCGATTGTCCGCGAGCGGGCGGCCGACAACTTCTCCGGATGGATTCGCAGCCGGTGGTTCGCACCGAACGACTTCGTCGAGCGGGCCCAATCGGGCAAGTTCAACGGCGTGTATCTCCCCTTCTGGACGTACGACGCCGTCACCGCGTCGCGCTACGAGGGCCAACGGGGCGACCATTATTGGGAGGACGTCGGCTCGGGCAACGAGCGCCGCCGCGAGATGCGGACCCGCTGGTCCTACGCCTCGGGCCAATTCCAGTTGGTCTTCGACGACATTCTCGTCCCCGCGACAACCGGTGTGCGCCGCGACCTGGTCGAAGGACTCAATCCCTGGCCGCTCAAGAAGTGCATCCCCTTCACGCAGGATGTGCTGGCCGGTTTCCTGTCCCGCACGTACGACGTCGAACTGAAAGCCGGCTTCGAGCAGGCCCAGGCCCATATCAATTCGACCATCGAGGGCGAAACCCGCTCGCGAATCGGCGGCGACGAGCAGCAGATCAGCAATCTGCAAACGATGTACGGGGCCATCACGTTCAAGCACCTGCTGCTGCCCGTGTGGCTCATGGCCTATCGCTACAGGGACAAGACCTACCAGATCCTCGTCAACGCCACGACCGGCGAGCTGAACGGCGACCGGCCCTACAGCGGCTGGAAGATCGCCTTCGCCACGATTTCAGGACTTATTTCCGCCGCCGTGGTCTATTTCATCATTCAGGCCGTCAACCACCACTGAATGCGTGACCGAGCACGCCGAGCCAGGGAGAGGCAGTGCGAAATCGATGGCTGCCCAATTTCGCAGGCGACCCGGATCGTGCCGAGAGAGCCGCCTCCCTCCTCTCCCGCACCGTTGCCGCGGGAGCAATCGCCCTGATTGTGGCGACGCGTCCGCTTTGGACTCCGCAACCCGTGTTTCCCCGCGTCCCTTTTTTCGCCTGGTTGCGGAGCGCGCCGGGCTGGTTGGAATGGACGGCACTCTCGATTGTGACGGCCGGGCTCGTCGGGGCCCTGTTGGCCGGCAGCGGTCGCCGCATCGGCCGCTGGTCGCTCGTGGCGTTCGCCGGGGGCCTTGCTTTTCTCGCACTGACCGACGAGCACCGGCTGCAGCCCTGGGTGTATCAGTTTTTTCTGTTGTCGCTGGTCCTGGCCGCCTTGCCGGCCGGTGATGCGATTGCCTGGTCGCGGATTCTCATCGCCAGTCTCTACGTCTACTCGGCCATCTCGAAGCTTGATTGGACGTTCATCGAGTCGGGAGGCGGACAGATTGTGCAAGGTCTGTTGCAATGCCTGCCCCTCGACGGGAATTTATCGGCCACGTCGCGGAGGATCCTCGCGGGGTCGCTCGCCGGCGGCGAGCTGCTCATCGGCATCGGCCTCTGTTTTCGCCTGTCGCGGCGGTTCGCCTTTTACGCGTCCCTCGTGATGCACGCGTTATTGATTGCCGCATTGGGTCCTTGGGGAGCCCATCAGAAACCGGGTGTGCTCCTCTGGAATGCCTGGTTTGTCGTCCAGAACATCGTCCTGTTCGGATTCGCCGGCGACACTCCCGCTTCGCTTGCCGCCACTCCGCCTGCAAAAGGCCGTGCGACTTGGTTGGGGTTGGCCGTTCGCGGACTGATCGTGTTTGCGGTCGTTTTTCCGCTCACAGAGCCGTTTGGCTGGTGCGACGTCTGGCCGGCGTGGGCCGTCTATGCGACCGGACCGGAGCGGCTCCGCGTTTACATCAATCTCAACTCGGCCGACATCGCCCGCGTGGCCAAAGTCATTGGCCCCTACATCGACCCGCCGCGATTTATCGACAACCGCTGCCTCGTGCGGATCGACCGCTGGTCGCTTGATGCCACGCAATCCCCGCTCTACCCCCAGAACCGATTTCGCATGGGCGTCGCGCTGGCGCTCGCCAGGGCCGCCGGATTGGAGCAAACGATTTACGTCGAGCTCGACTCACCGGCCGACCGCTGGAGCGGTCAGCGAACGACCCGCGCCCTATCCAGCAGCGCGGCGGTCGTCGCGGAATTGAATCGGGACTGGCTCAACGGCTCTCCGCGCCCGTTCGACGGCACCCCGCAAAGGTGAACAAAGCACCGCGGATCGGCGGGCCGCGCGGCACGTTCAAATCGCCGTGGATGCGCTCGGCCAGTGCGGCGAGGAGAGTCTCTTCAGCGAACGTAGTCTTTGAGTTTTACGTGCGCGAAGGGCCGCTTGTAGGCCTCGACGTCTTTCTTCGCGTACGAGACCCAGAACTCGAGCGCCGTTGCGTCGTAGACGACGTCGAGGACGTTGGCTCCCTTGATCGGGATCTTGCAGGCAACTCCCATCATGTCCGGCGCGGCGATTTTTCCGTAGAGCTGCTGCAGCGGGTGGAAGGCGCCGCGGCCTTCGTCTTGGTAAACGACGTCTTTGAGCACGTTGGGAGCCAGCTCGTCGGTCGGGTCGTTGTCGGTCCAGATCACGAGGTCCGGCGCGTGAGCGAGCATTTTGACCGCCTTCTTGTGCGCGCCGTCGCCGACGACGAAGTGATACTTCTTGATCCGGTCGGCCGTCTTGAAGATGTCGACCGCATGATCGAGGCTGTCGGCATCGTAGAGGACTTTGCGGAACAGCGTCGTGAAGTGCGTGCCGTTGATGTTGTACGGGTACTCGCTCCCCGGCGAATCGCCCATCTCCGACAGGACGATGCCTTTGGCGTTCATGCCCGTGTTGGCGCCGATGCAGCCGGCAAACGTGATATTCGCGTGCGGAATGCCTTCATTGGGAATGTAGACCACGATCAGCGGGTGGTCTTGGGCTGTGATGTGTAGTTCCCAGTCGAGGTTGCGGGTTTGATAGAGATGGCCGTCCTTCGTGGCCTTGCCCCAGGCGGCGATGCTGCTGCAGGCGTAATCCGAAAGAACAGGAAGGGCCTGGGCGCGGTGCAAATCGTCGAGTGAAAGACCGGTGCCGGCAGACAGGCCGCGCAGCTCCTGTTTAAACCGCGGATCGGTGTGAGGCGAGATGGCCTTCCAGGCGGCGTCCAACTGCTCGTTGGAAAACCGCTTGGGATCGCTGCCTTGCACGAGCTCGAGCGCCGTGTGGACGAATTCGACGGCATCTTTCTTCGTCAATTCGCCGAGCTTTTTGCCCATCTCGTACGGAGTGCCGCGGACGACCGCCAGAGGAATCTTCTCGTCGCCGACGTACGTGAGGTAACCGTCGCCACGGGCGGATCCGACAACGGCGAAGGAGACGGCAACACCGAGCACGAGGAATTGCGGCAGTCTGTTCTGCATAAGTCTTGGCAGTGGCTTGCTCATGGGCTTGCTCTTGGAAGGCGGGGGTTCGATCGATCTTCCGATTCTAACGTCTTCCGGCACGCCTGGCAGTTGTCAATGGGTCCGGATTTCGGAGAATCAAGAGAGACCCACCGGTTGCCAGGGATGGCTCGAACGGATCGCCGTTCAGAGCACAGTTCGGAGCGAGTTCGGTGCCTTCCCGACGCCGCAGCCGCCCGCCGCAACGACCTCCGTCATCAGGCCTCAGATTCCAATCCTTCTCAGAGACTCCCCGATCATGCCTCGCATCCGCTCATTCACGTTGCCGATCCTCTCCGCAGCTTTGGTCCTGACCGCTGGCTTCTGCCGCGGGGCGGCCGATTCGATCGATTTGACTCACGCCGTCGTGGTGATTCGAGGCGGTGCGCTGCCGAGCGCGGAAAAGATCGCCCCGGTGATCCTCACCGAGGAAATGTCCAAGCGGACCGGAAGCCACTGGTCGGTCACTGATGGATGGCCCACGGGCAAAGCGCCGGTGATCGCCCTTGCGACGAGGACCACTCCGCCAAGTTGGAAAGAGCACATCCCCGCTGGGGAAGTGGGGCACGGCAAGGCGGAGGGGTTCAGCATTCGCGTCGTACGGGCAGGCGGCGGTCAGCCCGATCGCGTGTTCGTCACTGGCAGCGACCCGCGCGGCGTGATGTTTGGCGTCGGCAAGCTGCTGCGTTCGCTCGAGTGGGGGAACGGCTCAATCACGCTGCCGGCCGATTTTGCCGTCGACCTGGCGCCCGATCGCGAAATCCGCGGTCATCAGGTCGGCTATCGGGCGACGGCGAATAGTTGGGACGCGTGGACGGTCGAGCAGTTCGATCAGTATTTCCGCGATCTGGTCATCTTCGGGGCCAACGCGATCGAGAACATTCCCTTTCAGGGAGAAAAGTCGGACGTGATGAAATACGGCCGGCACGAGATGAACCTCTCCCTGAGCGCGCTCTGCGCAAGTACGACGTCGATCATTGGCTCTGGGTGCCGGTCGACTTTTTGGTCAAAAAAAATCCGCAAAAGGCCGCGAAATTCCTCCGCGAACAAGCGGCGTTCTACAAGGAGTGTCCGCGGATCGACGCGGTCTTCGTGCCGGGGGGCGATCCGGGCGACAACCCGTTCAAGGACCTGCTACCCTACGTCGAGCAGATGGCGGCCGTACTGCGGACGCACCATCCGCACGCGAAAATCTGGATCTCGCTGCAGCGGCCGCAGCCGGGGGACGATGACGCCTTTTTCGGCTTTGTCGCCTCGAAGCGGCCCGATTGGTTCGGCGGAGCCGTGATGGGGCCGAGCGGCCCTTCGATGGAGACGTACCGCCGCCGGCTGCCCAAAGAGTACAAGCTCCGCTGGTATCCCGACATCACGCATATCGTCCGCGCTCAGTATCCGATTCCGTGGCTCGATCCGGCCTGGGGCGTGACGATCGGCCGAGAGCCGGTCAATCCCCGGCCCGTCGACTATGCGGCCATTTATCACAACGATTACCGGCTCACGGACGGCTTTCTCTCGTACTCCGACGGCATTCACGACGACTTCAACAAGAACTTGTGGACAGAGCTCGCCTGGGAGCCCGATCGGCCCGTGCATGAAATCGCGGCCGACTACGCCCGGTTTTTCTTCCGGTCGGATCTGGCCGAGGTGGGGGCGGACGCGATCCTCGCGCTCGAGACCAATCTGCACGGAAGCATGGCCGAAAATGGCTCGATCGACGGGACCCTGCGGCTTTGGCAACAGATCGAGCAGCGACTGTCCGGCGTGCCGACCAATTGGCGGTTCGACATGCACCTCTTCCGGGCGTATTACGACTCCTACACGCGGCAGCGGAAGATCTCCGAGACCAACCTGGAAAAAGATGCTCTCGCCAAGCTGGGCGAGGCCGAGCAGATCGGCGTCCCCGCGGCGTTGAGCGAGGCCCGCGAAATTCTCGAGCGGACGACGACCGAGCACCGGCACCCGGAATGGCTGAAGCGGACCGAGGAACTGGCCGACCTCCTGTTTCGCAAAATTGGCTACCAGACGAGCGTCGAGCATTATCACGGCAGCGGACCCGAGCGGGGCTGCGTGATGGACTTCGTCAATTACCCCCTCAACGACCGCTGGTGGCTCGAGGACCAGTTCGATCGGATCGCCAAGCTCTCCGACCGGGCGGCACAGCTCAAACAGATCGACGTCGTTCGCAATTGGGAGAATCCCGGCGAAGGCGGCTACTACGACGTCTTGGGCGACGTCGGCCGATCGCCGCACATGTTGAAAATTCTCAACGGCGGCGATGCGATGCGGAGCTACCGCGAGATTCCCATGCCGACGCAGCGCTGGGTGGGGGTCAAGCGAAAAGCGGTCCGTTTCGCCTGGCACAAGTACATCAACAACTTGCCGACCGGGCTGACTTACACGGCCCTTGATCCCAAGGCGACCTATACGGTCCGGCTCTTCTCGCAGCGGCAGACGGCCTTGCTGATCGACGGCAAAGCCGCCCCGCTCATTCATCGCGGAGAGACGTACGACGAGGTCACCGAGCAGGAATTCTCAGTCCCCCAGGAGGCCCTGCAAGACGGGCGGATCGTCCTGAACTGGCAAAACCCGGACGAGCGCGGCATGAACTGGCGCCAACAGCATTACGTCACCGACATTTGGGTGATCCGCCACGCCAAGACGCCCTAAGAGGAGGTGTCTGGGTGCCACGTCCACGGCTCTGCGTGGGCGTGTGCCTTCGAGCGTCAAACGGATTTGCACGCCCACGCAAAGCCGTCGCAAAGCCGTGGGCGTGGCACCCCGAATTGCAGCTCGTGGGCTCTCGCGACGAGAGCGCGACCCTTGGAGAGCCGATCAACCCACCGCGCGGCGATTCTTGCCTTCGTGCGCGCGGCCGTTGCTGCCGGCTTCAATCTCGACCCGCATGCCGTCCTCGCGGATGGCGGCCGAATGCACCTTGCCGTTGTACAAATGGTGGAATCGGCAAGAACGCATCCGCGCCACGTCCGCACAAGCGATCAGGACGTCCGACTTGTCGCGCTCGTTGACCGCGGCCCACAGCGGCTGGGGCACCCGGCGAATCGAGGGAAACGACTCGCGAAGGAGCTCGTCCCAGCGATCGGCATTCCGGGCATTGTCCCCCGGCTCGATTTCGCCGCGGCAGGTCGGCAGCGAGCAGGCACAGAGGAAGCTGCTATCGAGGTTGAGCGTGCCGTAGTCGTCCGTCAGTTCTTCGCCGGGCAGAACGTCCCGCACGGTCACTTCGAAGTCGTAGCCCGCGCTCAGGCACGTGGCTTCGCACGAGTGATTCATGAAGCGGGCGTTGTCCCAGCAAAGAATGAGGTCCCCATGCCGATCGAAGTAGGCATATTTGTCGAGGACCTGCTTGTACAGATCGGACATCCGCAGAACTTGATCCGGAGAGAACGCCTGGTCGAGCTCATCTCGGACCCAGGTGATCGTTCCACGGGGGATATGCCGTGTGGCAAATACTCCGTAACCGATGACGTCATTCACGTAACGGAGTTCCGTGTCTGGATGTATCATTGAAGTGCGGTTTGCAATCCTGATACTGAGTTTTCCGCCATTGTTAGAAAGGCAAAACCCCCGGTGCAGGCGTCACACGGAGGGACCACCGTCACCAAAAACGGATTCGATCGATCAGAAACGGTTCATTGATTAATCGATCGCGCGGGATTATGCGGCATGAAACGGCGACTGTCAATCGAAAGCCCAGGTGCCGCCGGAAGATGAGACCGGAAATCCTGAAGGGCCGCCCGTCAGCTTGCCTAATTGGAGCCGTTTTGCGCGGCCCGCCTCGAGCATCTGTCTCTCGCAGCCGCTCGCGCTCCGCGTGATTTCCGGTTCGACGACGACGACGTTCACGGCAGCGAATTCAAGCCGGCTGCGGGGACTTTATCGAGCGCTTCGTTCACCGCGCCTTCCAGGGCGCGATCGTCTTCTTCCTGCCGCGCGGCATCGCGACGGCCGTTGAAAAGAACGGCAACGTTGAATCCGTCGGACCGCTGGCGGATGTAGGCCGTCGTGCCCTCGAAGTTGCCCGAATAGGAAAACTGCAGATCCTCGGCCGATTGGCGCGGTTCGCCGTCGGCCCAATAGGCGTCGAGAAATTTGCAAAGCGACGGGGCCGACGCGACGAGGCCGCCGTATGAATCGGTGACTTCCACAACCACGTCTTTGACCGGGTACCAGACCTCGCGCGGGTCGCGCTCTCGCGGCTGGCTGCGCGCGAGCTTGATGTCGTCGACACCCAGCGGTCGCAGGATTTCCTCTTGAAGGTATTTTTCGTAAGTCCGCCCCGACGCTTTTTCGATCACGCGGCCCAGGACGCTGAAACCGAAGTTCGACGCGGCCGTACGCCCGCCGGGATCAAATTGCAAAGGCTGCCCCAGCATGTAGCGGATCACGTCGGCCGGATGGGGACGGTGCGAGAGATGCAGGCTCTTCTGGATCTCGCGCAGCCGGGTGAACGGGTCGAACGTGCCTTGGGCGTCCCAGCCGCCTTGGTTCTCCAACAGTTGGCCGACCGTGATCGCGTAAAGCCGCGGATCGGCAACCGTGCCTTTCGGCGGCTTGAGATTGAGCCAGCGGAAGACTTTGGTGCCGGAAGAAACTTTCCTGTCCCGGATTAGCTTCTTGACGGCAACGACGGTGATCCGCTGCGTGAGCCCGGCGATCCGCATGATCGCCTCGGGTGTGGTGGGCTTTTTCTCGTGAACGTCGGACCAACCGTACCCGCGCGAGTAGAGCAGCTTGCCATGCCGCGAGACGGCGACCGTCGCGGCGCGGCAATCGATCCGGACCATGAAATCGAGCACCACTCGATCAAGCGGGGCGAAATCCGGCACTGCGACGCCGGTGATGGGCCGCGATTGAGCATGGACCGGCAAGGCGGCCAGGCACGCCAGCAGCCCTGCGGCGATGGCCACTGGCCAGAGAGAGCCGCGTTTACGGCAGCGGGTGCGGGGGCGGGGGCGGGGGCGAATGGACAGCATGACCGAAGCCCGCGGCGAGCGTCTGCTCGCGCCTTGTTAAGTCACGTCCAGACCATTCTATCCCGGCGGCGTGCCCGGCAAGGAGCGATCAGGGGCCGTCCTTCGCTCCGGAATCTCAAGCCGGCGGGAACCTTCGGGGCATTCCTGTAACAAATCGGCCGGCCCTTCGCTTGGCTAGTAGGCCGTCTACTCCAAGGTGGTGGATCGGGTGCCACTGGCGAGAGCTTTGGCTCGCCAGTGTCTTCGGTTCGGCACTGGATGACGAATTCTGATTGAAATAGAAATCGCCATCAGGCCGCGCGAATTCGACTGCTTCGATCAGGAAACTCAAGCGGCATTCGCAGTGGCGAGCCCTCGGCTTCATGAGCCGGCCTCGATGGCCGGGCCTCGCCAGTGGCACCTCGTGACATCCACATTTTTAAAGTAGACGGACTACTCAGTGTGGAACGCCGGGCCGGGCATCTTGACTTCGCCGAACGAAACTCGACTTTCCTTCCCAGAGCGCGAGGCAACTCGCGCTCTTTTGTTTTTCGAATTCCGATTCGGGCGGCTGTAACACGCCGGTCTCGTTTGCGCTGAGCCGAGCGTGGCAAAAACTCCGTGCCCGGTTCCACGCATCGGCCGGCTGCGCGAGATCATCATAGATGCAACGACCGGAGGGTTCCGACATGTCCCGCAAACTTTTCGCATTCGCCTCGTCGGCGATCGCGTTGACATTCATCTTTTGCACCGCGGCCGAATCGACCTCGCGCGCCTTGGCCGACGGATCCCAACCGAGGCCAGAATTCAAGCTTTCCAGCGTCGAGCCAGGAAGACGCTTTGAACCGCAGTCCGGCTATCGTCCGATCGTAACCGCGCCGCCGGCGCCCTATTCCTACACGCACATCGAGCATCGCACGGTGCTCGTTCCGCAGTGGGTGACCGAACACAAGCAAGTTCCGACGACCGAAATCCGCCATGAGGAGCGGGATCGCGAAATCGTCACCTACAAGGACGTGCCCGAAACCGTCCAACGCACTCGAACCGTGACCTACAGCGAGAAACAAGTCCGCTCGCATGAGGAAAAGTACACGGTCGCGAAACAGGTGACCGAGAAGGTGGAGCAAAAATACACGGTCCCTGTCCCCTACACCGAAACCCGCCAGGCCACGCGAACCGTCTTCAAACCGGTCTGGAACGAGATCGAACACAAGTACACGGTCTACGTCCCGTACTACGAGAAACGCACGGGCTACCGGCCCGTTTCACGCTGCGTGCCGGTCGTTCGCACCCGCGACGTTTGCGTCGATCAAGGATATTGGGAGGAGCACATCTCGAAGCCGGTCTGCCAGCCGTGCGCACCCGCCGTCCCCGTCTGTAAGACGCGCGTGTGGGTTCCCAAGCTGGTTCACAAGCAAGTGCCGTACACGGTCAACACGTACGAGACGGTGCAAGTGCCCTACGAATACCAGGTCAAACTCGAGCGGCCCGAAGTCCGGACGAAGATCGAGAAAGTCCGCACGATGGTCCCGACCGAGCAGCCCTATTCGTACGAAGTGTGTCTGACGCGGTACGAAACGCGGAGCCGTTACATCGACGTCTGCAAATTCGTCCCCGAAGTGCGCACGCGAACCGTCTACGAGACGATCTACGTGCCGCGGCAGAAAACGGTGCCCTACTGCGAAACGGTGTACCACCGCGTCGCCGAGAAGCGGATCGTGAAGGAGCGATTCGACGTTCCCGTGTACGCCACCCGGGATGTCGAGGTCCGCACCTACCACCTGGTGCCGAAAACGGTGGACGTCCAAGTCGCGGTAAAGCCGGTTTACTGCCCTCCGTACGGAGGCAAATAGCTCGGCAAATAGCTCGGCTGGTCTTCGCAGCCAACACAAAGACTCGGCCCCGGGAGATCGGATTCGCGATTGCGGTCCGATCTCCTTTTTTTGCGAGCCCGTTTTCTGAACGCCAAGAAAGACTGAGAAGCAATTATCCGCAGATTTCACAGAAGACGCAGATTTTGAAATTCAAATCGGCGAAATCGGCGTAATCTGCGGATCTCCTTTGCCTTTCGACGGCTCTCGGCTCACCAAATTCCGGACGCGCCGCACCTCGAACCCCGCACGCCGCGCGTCAACCTCCCCAATCCAAAATCCAAAATCCAAAATCCAAAATGGAAAACACCGCCCTCTGAGTGTGACTCGGGCCGCGATCACGGCCTCGATTTCGTGAGGTTGCTCACAAAATGCGCCATTTTTTGCATTTTCTTCGTCGGGACGGCGAATTTTCACTCGGACGATCCCTCGCTTGCGTCTCTAACTTATTCGGTTGGCGGTGCAATCCGACGAAGCAGGAAGGGGCTCTCGTCGGACGAGCAGCGCCTTTGCCAGCGGCCACGATTTGTCGGTAATCGACAAGCGCCGTCGTTGCCGGAGAGTTTGCGTCCAAGAACGATTGTGATCCACAGAGGTTGCTCCACACGAGTTGCTCCACACGAGCTCCTCCATACTCTGTGATCCCGGGTCGCGTTGATCCCGTCCAGACACCGGGAGGGCTGTCCCACCCTCATTTCTGTTTACCTATTTCGAAACGAGAGATTGAGGAGTCGTTTTATGGTCGCACGTAGCCGACGAGGCTTTACCCTGATCGAGCTGTTGGTGGTGATCGCGATAATCGCGGTCCTGATCTCGCTGTTGTTGCCCGCCGTTCAGGCGGCCCGCGAGGCGGCACGCCGCACCCAATGCCGCAACAACCTGCACCAGATCGGAATTGCCGAGCACAATTATCACGACGTCAACAACGCCTTCACGCCGGCCGTCATGTTCGCCTGGCCGCCGACGTATCCGGCGTGTCTGCCCTCGTGCATTCCGGCCTGTAAGGCGGGGACCCCGTACCACCCCTGCCCCTGTGCGTCGTGCGACTCGGTCTTCATCAGTTGCGTGAATTTTCACTTCTGGTCCGAACGGCTCCTGCCGCTGCTCGAGGGGAACACGGTCTACTCCAAAATCTGCATGACACAGGCGATGGGCCCCCCCTGCTGCGAGGCCTGCACGCCGTATAACCCCGTGCTTTGCCCGCCGCTGCCGCCGTACACCGCCAAGAACATCACCTGTCCCTGCAAAGATCCCGGCGCGTCGACCCGTCCCGGCGCTCAAGTCATTGCCGGCTACGTCTGCCCGTCGGCCCCGCGGTCGCAAAACCCGTTCATCAACCGCGGCGAAAACCAGTGCCCATGTTGGAGCTGCGGCGTTCAGTATTTCTCGAAGGCCATGCTCGCCGGCGCGTCGGACTACGTGCCCAACGGCGGCTACAGCAAGTGCACGTCGCAGTACTGTGCCTATGACTGGCTGACAAATTGCACCCCGGAAAAATCGCCGGTCGGCCCGATCAATCTCTTTGAATTCAACATCGGCGTCGACAAGATCACGGATGGCACCTCGACCACCATCATGGTCGGCGAACTGGCCGCGCGTCCCGACTGGTGGGTCCGCGGCACGAAGCAAAAGCCCTGCTTCCAGATTTGCGACTACTACGGCCGCAAACAGACAATCAATTGGGGCGGATGCTGGGCCTGCTTTGAGAATGCCTTCGTCTCGATGGGCGGCTCCAACTTCGCCGGCACTTCCAAGCCGGTGGCCAAGGGCAATCCCGTCTGCCTGATCAACTGCGTCAACGCCTGGGCGGCAAACTATTACAGCTTCCACCCCGGGACGTGCGGATTCGCTTTCTGTGACGGATCGGTGCACATGCTCAGCGAGAACACGGGCCTCACGGTGTTGTCGCGGCTCATGACCTATCGCGGTCATACTCCCGTTACCGACAGTCAATTCTGAATCTTGGATCATCGAGCACGTTTGCTCGAGACTGCTGCCCGAGACGGTTGCTCGAGTCTGTCTCGCGTGCCCCCGGCGGAAGAGCGACGTGACGCCTCTTCCGCCGGACGCACCGTTCTCTCTCTGCACACTGAAAACTGAATGTGTCCGGGCATTGATCTGCCGAGCCGGGGGGACCCAGAGGGTGCCCCTCCCCCCGGGCATTCTGCGCGGTTGATTACGTGCGCCACGGGGTGCCACTGGCGAGGCCCGGCCATCGAGGCCGGCTCATGAAGCCGGCCCTCGCCAGTAGCACCGAATACCACCATTTTGCGACAGACGCTCGACGACCAACCCGAAGCGTCAGCGAGGGCCCTGCGAAAGAATCGAATTCCCGGACACCCTGACCTCGAAATCGGAAGCCCATCTCATGCTTGCCCCCGCGCCCACATCCGCCCGCCCCGCATCCGTCCGCCCCATCTCCTCACGTCTTCTGGCGACGATCGCGTTCTTGCCAGCGGCACTGTCCTCAGTCTCCGGATGCGGCAACGAAAGCATCCAGCAAGCAATCGAGCGACAAGGCAAAGCCAATCCGAAATACCACGTGCAGGCTGTCTCCCGGTTCGCCGGACGAGTGACGGTCGACGGCCAGCCCCCGGCAAAGGATCTCCGCCTCTTCGTGATCCTGAACGACCCGCAGCACCTCGATGAGAACGCCCACCGCAGGGCGCCCAAGCTGTGCGCCCTCTGCGACGACGACGGCAAATTCGCCTTCGGCACCTACGAAAAAGCCGACGGCGTGCCGCCCGCGGCATACGTCGTCACCTTCGCACTCCTGCATCCACCGACGGCCGGCAACAGCCGCGGCGGCGGCCGCATGCGTCAAGCAACAGGCCCCCGGCACTTCAACGGCCCCGACGAACTCAAGAATCTCTACAACGACCCCGACAAGAACCAGAAGCTGGACGAGTTCAACATCAAACTCGCCACTCCCCCCAAGTCCGATTACAACTTCGACCTCGCCGTCACCAACAAAGACCCAACCCAACCCGGCCCAAACGCAGTGACCACAATCATCTCGCCGCGTTAATCTCTTTCTCCCCCCACACCCCGTTTTCGCCCTACCCCTCTGGCTCATCCTTCCGCCTTCCGCCTTCATCCTTCAGAAGGGGGTGAGGGGGCCCCGCTCTGGCTCATCCTTCCGCCTTCCGCCTTCATCCTTCCGACGTCGGGGGTGAGGGGGCCTCGCTCTGGCTCATCCTTCCGCCTTCATCCTTCATCCTTCATCCTTCCACGCCGGGTGCCACTGGCGAGGGCCTTGGCTCGCCAGTGCCAATGCCGCTTGATCTCCAAGGAAAGCACGGGCGAGCACAAGCTCCGACGCCAGACGCCGATCCCGCCCTCCTCCCAAATCCAAAATCCAAAATCCAAAATCTAAAATCCAAAATCGGCACGCGGCACGCCCTTTGCAATCCACGCGACTACGGGCTGTTCCCTCTCCCAACGCGCCCCGAAAAGGAGGTCTCCATGCGTCAACTCATCGCCGCAACAGTCGGACTCGTGACGGCCACCGTCCTCTTGGCGGAATCCGCCTCCCTGAATGGTTCCCAAGCACCCCAGCCGTTGCCGCCCGAATCTTCTGACACGCAAATCAACCCGAATCAGCCACCTCCCGCGACAACTCCCCAACCAGTGTTCCCGGGACGCGATGGGCGTCGGGGCTTTCGCCCTCGCTTCGGCCCGGCTCCGGGGATGCCCCCTGCTGGCCCCAACGCTATGCCCGGTGCCGGACTTGGTGCCGGCCCGGGCGCGGTTCGCACGCCACCACCGGCGGCTCCGCTGCGACCACTTCAAAGCGTGTTCCTGGTCCCGGCAGGCCTATCGATGCCGGCCGAGGATTTATTTCTCGACCTCGGCTACGGCCCGGTCACTTCCATCCCGCTGACGCCGCGAACGAGCTTCGACGTCGCGTACAAGTGCTACGCCCACGGCCTCTACGCCGACGCAATCGCCTTCGCCCGCCACGGCCTGACGATGTGCGACGACGCCCGGCTGCACCTGCTCAAGGGCGACTGCGAACTCCAACTGGGCCTTCGCGCCGAAGCAGAAAAAACCGCCAACGACTTCCGCCAGGCCCGCGCTCAGCAGCAGCTCTACGGCATCGAATCCGCCCACGAACGCATCAACGACGCCATGTCCACCCGCTTCGACGACATCGTCGAGTACCAAGACACGGGCCGCTGAGAATTAGTACGCCCAGTCTTCGTGCCGCACGGGAAGACGGTTCAAAGCCTCGCGGCGATGTTTCCAATCCGGAATGAACCGGCGCATATAGCTTTGAAATCGCTCATTATGCGTTGGTTCCAAGATGTGGATCATCTCGTGGACCACGATGTACTCAAGGCACTCTCGCGGTTTTCTCGCGAGGTCTGTATTGAGTCGAATGGTGCAAGCTCGCGAATTACAGCTTCCCCACCGCGTTTTCATGCGTTGTACGTAAAAGGCCGAGACTTTGACTCCGATCGGCGGCTGCCACTTCGTGATGAGGTTCGCCGCAGCGCTCTTAACCTGAGCACGATACCATTCCTCGAGAACTCGGTGCCGCATGCCTTCGTCGGCTCCCGGGCGAGTTTGCAGCAAAAGCCGGTTGTGCTTTACCTCAATTGATGCTGGACGATCGGCTTCAGTCGTCACCAACAAATAGCGTTTTCCCCAGACGTAGTGGCTTTCGCGGTCGATGAATTCACGGGGTGTTTCTCGCTCCTGGTCGCGCAGTTTGCGTTGCTGCTGCCTGATCCAGCTCAGCTTCGAGATCGCGAAGAGGCGAATCGCGTCGACCTTCATGCGCTCTGGCGCAGAGATCCGCACCTTGCCCGATGGTGGATGGACACTCAGGTGGACGTTTTTGATGTCCTTGAGCACGACGTCGACGGCAATCTCACCCAGCTCGATGGTCGTGGCCATCAGTACTCCGTTTGTGCTTTGATGATAAGGAAAATCCGTTCAACCTCAGCTTCGTTTTGCAATACGCCGTAGAGCGCCGCCTTGACCACCTGCTCACGGGCCAAGACGCCCCGCCATCCGTCGGGACGCACCTGTTTCACGGCGTCGTCGATGCGCGACGCGAGATCCGCGTTCTTGTTTAGATTGTTGTAAAGAGCCCGTTTACCAGGCGTGTCCAGCTCCTTCGGGGTTTCTTCCGAATGGCCCGCCTCAACCCTCGCGGCCAAGTCGCCGATCTTCTTGAGATAATCCTCGTACTTAATCGCCTTGGCCTTGCGCAGGGCAATTATTTCGTCCAGCAGGGCCGACATTGTTTCAAAGTAGGCCGGATCGTTCAGTTGTTCCTTGATGATTTTCTTGCGAACGTTGTTCTCGATAGTTTCGGCGATCGCGTTCTTGTCGCCTCGCAGTCCACCGAGTTGCGAATTGATGGCGCTCGCGATGCCCGACTTTACGATCACGTCCAGCAGCCCCATTTTGTCAAATGGCGAAATCTTCTTCGGTTCGTCGGCCTCGATGTATGTGTCGATCAGGTGGCGCATGTCGGCCTCGTAGGCCTTCACATCGAGGCTCTCACCGCTGGCCCTCCGGATGATCTCCCGGACATTGACGTAGTCCTTGAGCTGCTGTTTGATGCGGTCGACGTCCTCGGCGCTGTACCCGGCTCGCTCGAGTTCGTCGGAGATATTGGCGTACGCTCGAACAAGCCCCGCGGTCGCCTTGTAAAGAGCCGCCCGGTGCGGCTCGCGTTGCTGGAGATCTTCGGGAATCTCTGTGTTCCCGCAGAAATAGTGGATGTGCTCGAGCTCGCCTTGCGGCGGTTCGACCGGCTCGCAGAGGACAGCCAGCTGTTCGATTGCGCCATCGAGCCGCTCCCGGCCCTTGGTGAGACGATCCTGCAGCAGCACCTCGGGATCAGCACCTCCGGCGCTGCGATCCAGCTCAGACGTATAGACCGAGATCGCGTTCTCGACCTTCTTGAACAAGTCCTTATAGTCGACGATGTAACCGAAGTCCTTGTCCTCGCCGTCCAGGCGATTGACCCGGCAAACGGCTTGGAACAGACCGTGGTCCTGCATCGACTTGTCGATGTACAGATAAGTGCACGGCGGCGCATCGAATCCAGTGAGCAGCTTATCGACCACGATGAGCAGCTTCATGTTGGCCGGTTCATGCGTAAACAATTCTTTGACCTGCTCTTCGTAGGTCTCGGTCTTAGTCATGCCAGGCTTCGCTTCGATGTCCTGCAACAACTCGTTGTACGTATTGTAAATGAACTGCTTGTCGGTCTCGGTGTTAGCCCCGATCTCTTCCTTTGTCACGTCCTTCGCCAGCGGATTGTAGGAGGTCACCACCGCGCACTTGCCCTTGAAGGGCGTCTTCTGAAACAGCGTGAGGTATTTCGAGGCCTCGTAGATGCTCGACGCGACAAGAATCGCGTTGCCGCGCTCGCTCGACAGGCGCGGTTTCACGCTGAAGTCAAAAACGATGTCATTGACCACCCGCTCCATGCGTGAGCGCGAGCTAAGTAGCTTCTGCATCGTGGCCCATTGCTTTTTCAGCTCGTCTCTCTGCCAGTCGTTGAGCCCGCGCGTCTTGGCCTCGAACCAGGCGTCGATCTTGTCTTCCGATCCCAGGCGCTGGTCGATGTCGCGGGCCTCGTAGACGAGATCGAGCACGACGCCATCCTCCACCCCCTCGCTGAACTTGTAGGTGTGGATGTAACCGCCGAAGACTTCGAGGCTGGTCTGCTTGTCCTTCTTCAACAGCGGCGTGCCGGTAAAGCCGATGAAAACGGAGTTGGGCATCATCGCCTTCATCACGCGGTGCAGCTTGCCGCCTTGGGTGCGATGACACTCGTCGACGAAGACAAACACCTCGCCCACCGTTTGGCTGGGTTGAGACTCCAGCTCCTTGATGAACGCTTCGAAGTCTTCCACGTCCCGGCGGCCAAATTTGTGGACCAGCGAACAAAAGAGCCGCGGCGTCGCCTGGCCGAGCTGCTTCATCAAATCGCGGCCGCTGCTGGTCCGTTTGATAGCCTCGCCGGCCTCGGTGAATACGCTCTCGATTTGTTTGTCGAGTTCATCACGGTCGGTGATTATTACGACCCGTGCGTTCGGATTGTTCTCCAGAATCCATTTGGCGAGCAACAGCATCACGATGCTCTTGCCGCTGCCCTGCGTGTGCCAGATGATGCCCCCCTTCTTCTGGCGCGTGTTCCTGCGCGGCCTTGATCCCGAAGTACTGATGCACTCGCGGCACCTTCTTGACGCCGCCGTCGAACAGCACGAAGTCGTGCATCAGCTCGATCAGCCGATCCTTGCGACACAGCTTGAGCAGGTACTTGTCCAGCTTGAAGCGGCTGTTATCCTCTTCGTCTTCCTTCCATTTCAGGAAGTACTTTTCCGGCGTGCCAATTGTTCCGTATTGCAGCCCCTCGGAGTCGTTGCCGGCGAAGATGAGCTGGACGGTGCTGTAGAACCAGGCGTTGAACTCTGGTTGCTGGTTCGAAAGGCTCTGCCGGATTCCATCGCCGATGGTCACGCGGCTATTTTTCAGCTCCAGGGTGGCGATGGCGATGCCGTTGACGTAAAGGACGAGGTCGATTCGCCGCTCCAATCCGCCTTTGAGCGTGACCTCTTCGGCAATCGCGAAGTCGTTGTCTTCCGGCCTGCTCCAGTTGAGCAGATGGACGGTCTCGGTGACCTTGCCCGCCTCGGTCTTCACCGGCACGCCGTAGCGAAGCAGGTTGTAGATGGCCTGATTATTGCCGTAGAGCGTGCGGTTGTGGTTGTCCGCCTCGGTTTGCAGCTTGTATAGGCACGCACTGATCTGAGACGGGCTGTAGCCGTTCTTGGTCAGCCGGGTGGAAAGCAGCCCCTCCTCGATGTTGCTATTGCCGTCGCGGTCGCTCCAATCGCCGAGGTACCGATATGCCAGTTCGTCCCGGAAAAAAGCAAGCACGCGATCCTGCGTGGCGCGCTCGCGTTGGCCGATAGTTCTCATACGAGGCGAATCCTCCCGGTGAGCAGTTCCTGCACCATGCCCTGCTTGATGTACCGGGCCTTGGCCAGCCTTGCCTCCAAAGCGGCGATTTCCGCGTTCATGTCCGAGAGGATGGCAACGATGGCGGCTTGTTCCTCGGTGTTCGGAATCGTGACTTCAATTGTCCTTACGCCTGATTTGCTGATTCCATAAACTGAAACGCCGGTTGCCAATCGCACCAATGCTGCGCACTTTAGGAAGAAACTGAAGATGCGCCTTGAAGCCGTCTGCGAGTTTGGCCTTGTGCCCACGCAGCAGCATTGTGTGCAATCCGGCAACTGCTTCGTAGGCACCGAGGCCCACGATTTCAACAGCCTTTCCGATGGCTGCGGTGTCCTCGGAAGCGTCCGCCATGAGTAGGTCGCCGTCCGCGAGACGTGGAATCGTCCGAACCTTCTGCCGGGAAATGTAGGTCTGGTTCGTTAGCGGGTTGAGAAACGCCGTTGGATGGATATGGATGTCGCCGTAATGGACATAAGCCACTTCCTCATCCTGGCTCAGTTCGCTCCGTGAATTGCTTGCATTGCGAAGCACGGTAAAAAGGTCGTCGAATCGGTGTGTCTGCCAATCGCCACTGAATCCCGGCAAGCGTCTATGACCGCTTAGGATTTCCTGGCTCGCGCCTTGTTTGAGGCGAAGCTTCTTGGTTAGCAATTTCTCGAGGGACTCGATGAGGGAATCCGCGTCTCCTAGCGCCTTGGCAATGGCTTCTTGTTCGGCCTTCGTGGGTGGTAGGGGGACCGGAAGATGTTTAAGAGAGCCAGCATTGACGTTCTTTTGTCCCCCACCAGCTTGGTTCTGCTCGAAATAAGCCTGGCCTGCCTCGGAATTGATGTAACAAGAGAGGTATGTCGAATCAACGACATTGCGCCGAGGGCGCGTAATCAGCGTCGTGAAGCTTTGTGCGCCTTCATACCGCTGGGGAACGAGACTCGTTGTGCCTGGGTAGCCCGTTCTCGCGGTTAGCAAGTCGCCCGACTTGAGCCGTTTGTTTCTGTATGTCTCTTCGTAGTCCTCAGCGATGTACAGAACGTCCGAATCGTCAAGATAGCCGGGCTTAATATTTTGGTTTCGGAACATGACAACGCCGCGGTCCCGATAAGCATGCGTAGCGGCGCTTGCTATGCCAACCATGATTTTATCGGAGAGTGCGTGGAGAGGCTTGACCTCCCAATCCGCCGGAATTACGCCGACCTCGGTCCGCTTGTATCCGGGCGTCATTTCCATGAGAACCCCATTCTCTCCAGGCGGCGGTTCACGCTCGCTTCCAGCTCGGCGACGTGGCTGACTATCTGCGGCATGGGACTTTCGTAGCGTTGGGCCAGTTCCTTCAATCGCTGGGCAAGTGCTCGGCAGACCCGGTCCATTTCGCCGCGGATCGCCGCGTCCAGCGCGGCTAGCCATTTGTCGTCCACGGCCAGCGTCTTGATCTCGGATTCAGTGAGCGTGGAGTATTTCGCTAACGCCACGGTAGCGAGCGCCGCCTCAGCCTCCTTGAGCCGCTTTTTCAATTCCGCTTCTTGGGAGTTGACCTTCAGCCACTCATTTAAAACGGCAGCTTCGTCTTTCGCTCCAATGTCACCCTTAGTTTCCTTCAGTCGGGTTGCGACGTTGACCTTGTTCACCTTGTCCAATTCCGAGAGCGCCCCCTCGTCGCCACCGTGTTCCTCCTCCAGTTCGGCAAGTTTGGCGGTCACGGTTTCCAGCTCGGCGTTGAGTGCGTCGATCGCCTCCTGCTCTTGAGCGAAGTACCGGGCGACGATCAGTGGCTTAGGGATCAGGTCGCAGGCCCAGCCCTTGTCTTTTTCCTTCCCCTTTTTGTCCTTCTCGATGATGCGATAAGTCTCGGCCGTCCAGCCGTCGGCCGCGATCAGGTAGCAGTCGTCCTGGATCGTCTCCGCCCAGTATTCCATGAGGTGCTGATAGATGTCGTAGGAGTTGATCAACGGCTGATCGGCGTAGTGGGCGAGCAAGCTTTCCGAAAATTCGACAATCAGCTCTTTCGGATGACAACCGGCCTTGAGCGTTTTCAGTTTCCTAGAACTTTTCTGCCGCCACTCGGAGAAATGGGCGTTCATCCGCTCGATCAAAGCAGCGAACTCGGGATGCCCGTAGATGGTGCTCTTGATGGCCGACTTATCCACGGCGAGGTCGACGTAGCCGGGTCGGTTCTTCTTGAATAGTGCCTGCCGAAGCTTGGGACAGACCTTCCAGTAGCGATCGAGCGCGTCGACGTCGCGGACCGGGATGCCGCCGCGCAAGTGCCCCTCGACGTCCTGCAAATCCTCGGCTTCTTGGCTGTCGATGTAGCGAGGAAGATTCAGGTTAAACTCGTTCCGTTCGATCTCCTCGACGGCGACCATGCGGGAGTATTTGGGGACTTCGAGCCGACGACCGAAAACGTCGACGATCTTGTGGATGTCCTGGGCGCGAAGCCGGTTTTTGGGGCCGTCTTTCATGAAGCCGCCGCTCGCATCGATCATGAAGATGCCCTTGCGGGCGTGGCCGTCCTGTTTGTCGACGACCACAATGCACGCGGGAATGCCCGTTCCGTAAAAGAGGTTTGGCGGCAGGCCGATGATTCCTTTGATGTAGCCCTTGCGAACGAGATTACGGCGGATCTCGGCCTCGGCATTGCCGCGGAAGAGCACGCCGTGCGGCAGAATGCAGGCGCCTTTGCCCGTGCTCTTGAGCGAGCGGACAATGTGCAGCAGGTAGGCGTAGTCGCCTTGCTTGCCGGGTGGCACGCCGAAGTACTTAAAACGCTCGTAGGGGTCGCGCAGTGGATCGAGGCCCGTGCACCAGCGTTTGTCCGAGAAGGGGGGATTGGCGACGACGAAGTCGAAGGTCTTGAGCGTGTCGCCGTCCTTAAACTTCGGATCGGTCAACGTGTTGCCTTGCACGACGAGGGCGGTGGGGTTGTTGTGCAGAATCATATTCATGCGGGCTAGACCGCTGGTGGCAGCGTCTTTTTCCTGCCCGTAGAGCGTAACTTTCGACAAGGCTTCATCGCCTACCTTGAGCAGCAATGAGCCGGATCCGCAGGTAGGGTCGTAGACGGTTGTCGCGGTGCTGGTCTTGGCATCGTGGATGCCAATGATCTTGGCCATGATGCGGCTGACTTCTGCGGGGGTGTAGAACTGGCCTTTGCTCTTGCCGCTCTCGGTGGCAAAGTGCCGCATCAGGTACTCGTAGGCGTCGCCCAGGATGTCGTCGCCGTCGGCCCGGTTCTTGGAAAAGTCGAGTGCCTTGTTCTCGAAAATGCCGATCAAGTTCGTGAGCCGGTCGACCATCTCCTTGCCCGTGCCGAGCTTGGTGGCATCGTTGAAATCCGGCATGTCGGAGAGCTTGTTCTCCCTGGCCAGCGGTCCGATGATTTTCTTGTTGATCTGATCGCCGATGTCGGACTTGCCCTTGAGAGCGACCATGTCCTTGAAGCTGGCCCCTTTGGGAATGGCGATCGGCGCATACGGCTGTCCGGCGTACTTGTCGCTGACGTACTTCACGAACAGCAGCACGAGGACGTAATCCTTGTACTGGCTGGCGTCCATGCCGCCGCGCAGCTCGTCGCAGCTTGACCAGAGAGATGAGTACAGCTCAGATTTTTTTAGGGCCATTTGTCAGTTCATGCTCGTCTTCGGCTTGGCTTTCTTCTCGACCGGACGTGCGCAAAGCGCGTCGAACCCGCCATTCTCATAGCCTGAGGGCCGGCGTTCAATCGAAAAAGACCGAGGCGAGGAGCGTGCGACGCCTACTCGGCGAAATTGGGCGCGCTGGCCCACCAAGTCAGCGCTTGCGGCTAGCATTCCGAGTTGCTGGGGAAATCGGTGGTGAGTTTCCCGACCAGTGAGGCAAAAACGGCAGATGTCGATGCCGCGTGTGGGGTTCGACTCGTGGCGAGTTCCGAGTGGCGATTGGCGAGGAACAACGACGATTTCGGGGCGGGGGCAGAGGCCAAAGACACAAGAGCTGTCTCAACCTAGGCGGTGGATTTTATTGCCTCCGACATGGGACTCTGGCTTGTCAATCGCTCCGAGGTGGACCGTGCCGCAAGACGAAGGATGAAGGCTGAGGGATGAAGGATGAGCCAGACGGAGGCGAATGCGACCCGAGGCTAGGGTGGTGGCGTTAATGTGTCCGGGGGCTAAAACCTTCGGCAGGTGGGTGGACGAAAACTCCGTACCGGTATCAACCGTCCGTAAGACGAAGGATGAAGGCGGAAGGATGACCTCCGAAGGCTGAGGGCGGAAGGATGAAGGATGAGTCAAAGGGAGACTAAGGCGCGGGTGCGGCGTTCGGGGTCGAAAACCTTAGGCAGTTGAGTGGACGAAAACTCCGTACCGGTAGCAACCGTCGCAAGCATCCAAGAGTTTCTTGCGGACGCCCCGAGGCGATGGCGTGACGCACGTGGGATCACGCGGCGTGTCGGGGAGGGCACTGGTTTGCCGGCGACTCGTTGGGCCGGGAACGGGCTGATGGCTAAAGCGACCGCCCAAGCGAAGCTGTTCGCGTTGTGGTGCAGGCGTCCCGCCTGCATGATTTGGGTGGTTGCAGGCACCGCTTCCGCAACTTGGTCTGAATGGGATGAAAACAAGAAACCAAAGAGCAGCCGGGACGGCTGCACCACAATTGGGCGTCCCGCCTGCATGATTTGGGTGGTTGCGTGTGTCTTCTTCTGCAACTTGGTCTGAATGGGGCGAAAAGAGGAAACCAAGAAGCAGCCGGGACGGCTGCATCACAATTGGGCGTCCCGCCTGCATGATTTGGGTGGTTGCGTGTGTCTTCTTCTGCAACTTGGTCTGAATGGGGCGAAAAGAGGAAACCAAGAAGCAGCCGGGACGGCTGCATCACAATTGGGCGTTGTGGTGTAGGCGTCCCGCCTGCATGATTCTGATTGCAGGCGCCTTGCTGTACCCTGTGGCTGGATCGGATGAAAATGCGAAACCGAAGAGCAGCCGGGACGGCTGCACCACAATTGGGCGTTGTGGTGTAGGCGTCCCGCCTGCATGATTCTGATTGCAGGCGCCTTGCTGTACCCTGTGGCTGGATCGGACGAAAATGGGTAACCAATGAGCAGCCGGGACGGCTGCACCACAATTGGAATTGGGCCAATCTGATACATCAGGCTCCCGGCATGCCCTCAGCACCTTTTGAATTCACCGATCCACGGAAGACGCCTTTCGTTGATCCGAAGTCACGCGACTATTTGCCGCACCTGTACAAAGAGGGCGGCACCTACTTTGTCACGTTCCGGCTTTGGGATGCTGTGGTGCCGAAGGAGGAAAGACAAAGTGCAGCCGGGACGGCTGCACCACAACGGGAACCAAATACATCACAACAGAGGCAAAAGCAGAAAACGCGCGAGGAGATTGCTGCCGAATCGGAGACGCCCTTGCGCTTGGGATCGTGCCTGTTGGCAGATCCGCGAATTGCCGAGATGGTGCAGAAGTCTGTGAAGCACTTTCACGGACGGCGTTATTACCTGCACGCCTGGTGCGTCATGGGGAACCATTTGCACGTGGTCTATACCGCAATGGGCGAGCACGTGCCGCATGACATCCACCACTCCTGGAAGTCCTACACGGCCCATCAGGCAAACACGATCCTGAATCGCACTGGTACTTTCTGGGAAAGCGAAGGGTTCGACCATCTGGTCCGCAGCATCGAGGACCTGGAATGGTTTATCGAGTACGTCGAGAACAATCCGGTCGCGGCAGGGCTCTGCCGGAGCAAGGAAGATTGGCGCTGGAGCAGTGCCGGGATCGGCTGGGATCCGTTTGCTTGTGGTGCAGGCGTCTCGCCTGCATGAATTCCTTGATCAGAAGAAAGGGCAGCCGGGACGGCTACACCACAACGTGATCGGAAGAAATTGCAGCCGAGACGGCTGCACCACAATCGGCGCGGCCCATCCTTCACAGGTGCATGTCGCTCGAGATGAACGATTCGTTGGGCTGTCGAAAACCCTCACGGGTTGAGTGAACGAAAACTCCGTACCGGTATCAACCGTCCGCAAAGCTCCGTACGTTTCTCTTGGTCCGCCACAGTTCGGAGGAACTCGGTGCGGACCGACTCTTGCGGACGCCCCGAGGCGATGGCGTGACGCACGTGGGATCACGCGGCGTGTCGGGGAGGGCACTGGTTTGCCGGCGACTCGTTGGGCCGGGAACGGGCGGGCGTCGACTGGGCTTAGTCGATTTCGCGACCGATACGTGCGGCACGCGCTAAGGCCGGCGAGCGGCGGGTATGTTTGATTTTTGTTCCGCTCGTGCGCTGTCTCTCTAGCCTGATTCTAACAAAATTTCGCGGCGAGTTCAAGATGGGAATTTTTTGCCCTCACCCCCAGCCCCTCTCCCACTGCGATGAAAAGACGCGGGGATGAAAAGACGCGGGAGAGGGGAGCGAAGTGAGGCTTTCTATTTTGGACCTTTCAATTTTGGATTTTAGATTTTGGATTTTGGATTGAACGATGAACGAGCGATGAACCGGACCGGGCACGCTCGTCGCTGGAATTCGTCCGCCCCCTGCAATGCCGCACGAAAGCCGTCGTCGGCGTGATACGCCGCACGCTCAGCTTCCCAATCCAAAATCCAAAATCGCAAATCTAAAATCCTGCCGATAGGCCGGACCGAGTTTTTCCCCGTCCGCCAGGGGGCGGAGCGACTTTTTTCCGGTGCACCCCAAAAAAGGCGCGAGGGGGCGGGACGGAGACGGGGAAGCCGAAGTTGAGCGTGGGGTGGGACTTAGGCTTCTGGGGCGTCGAACGGCCGGGCTCGGCTGACCGACTTTTTTGGGCTGGACCCCAAAAAAGTCCTTTTTAGCGCCCCAAAAAAGCCAAAAAAGTCCCCAATCAATTTTGGATTTGCGATTTTTGATTTTGGATTGGGGACGGGCCAGGGTGCCGATCAGGCGAGAGCACGACACGAAAAAAGGTGGGCGATGAGGGACTCGAACCCCCGACATCTACGGTGTAAACGTAGCGCTCTAACCAACTGAGCTAATCGCCCGAAGTCTCTCTGCCAACAGAGCTTGACCCGATTTACAGCGAATTGCCGGCGGCGAACTGGCCTCTCGCTCACTCTAGGCCGGGCGGCGTATACTGTCAATAAGTGCCTGTCGCCACAGAAGATTCGCCACAGAAGATTCACGACAGAAAGATTCACCACCGAGCGGCGAAGTACTTCACGGAAATACTTCAAAGTAACGAAATACGGGGGCGGCCCCGGCACCGCACCAAAAAACTCTGGCTCCGCGACTTTTCGAGAGGCTGTTCTGGGTCCGCAAACGCAAACGACGTCCGGCGAAAGTGTCGCTGCCGAACCGGCTTCAGCGGACATTCTGCGCGAGTGCGGCGTGACCGTCCGCGCGATTCACTCCGCTTTGAATTCGCTGGCGCCGGTCATGGCGCGTTTGGATTTGGCCCCCTTGGAAGGGCGGGAGTGGTATCGCTCGCTGTGCGAAAAGCTGGTGCCGCAGCTGGGAGAAGAGCCGTACCTTGTGGTGGCCGTCGTCGGTGGCACGAATATCGGCAAAAGCGTGATCTTCAATCACATTGCCGCCGGGCGGTTGAGTGCGACGAGTCCCCTGGCCTCCGGCACGCGGCATCCGGTGTGCGTCGTTCCCGACGGGTTCGCGAGCGGGCACGATCTGGCCACGATTTTTCCGGGATTTGAACTCTCTCCCTGGACGAACGCCGACGATTCGCTGGTCGATCGGCCGGATGATCGGCTGTTCTGGCGGACGGCGGCCGGAACTCCGCCGAACCTGCTGATTCTCGACACGCCGGATATCGACAGCGACGTGCAGGTGAACTGGCGGCGGGCCGACGCCGTGCGCCGCGTGGCCGACGTGCTGATTGCCGTGCTTACGCAGCAAAAATACAACGATGCGGCGGTCAAACGCTATTTCCGCAGTGCGGCTCAAGAGGGAAAAGTCGTCCTGATCGTGTTCAATCAGTGCCAGCTTCCCGAGGACGACGAATACTGGCCGCTGTGGCTCAACACGTTTTGCCGGGAGACGGGCGTCTCGCCGCAGTTGATTTATGTGGCGCCGAGCGATCGCCGGGCGGCCGAAGAGGGGCGCTTGCCGTTCTACGGACAGACGAAACTCCAAGGTCCAAGGGCCTTCGACTCGGCGCCGAGCCGGCTGGCTGAGGATCTCTCGGAACTCAGGTTTGCCGACATAAAGCTCACCACGCTCACGGGATCGCTGGCGCACTTGATGGACGCGGACAAGGGTTTGCCGGCGTTTTTGCGAGAAATTGAGGGACGCAGTGCGGCGTTCGAGACGGCGGCAAAGTGGCTTTCTTCGGAGAGCGTGATCAAGGTTCGCAATTGGCCTTCGATTCCCAATTCCCTGCTGGTGGCGGATATTCGCTCGTGGTGGCGGGAGCGGCAGCACGGCCTGGCACGCCGCGTGCACGAGTTTTACGACACGCTGGGACGCGGGATCATTTATCCCTTCCAGATCGCACGCGACAAATTGCAGGGGCCCGTCGTACCGCCGATGGATGCCTATCGCCGCGACGAATGGGGGGCGGTCCTCACCGTTGTGGAAGAGGTCTACGAAAAGCTGACGTGGCTGGCCGACTCGTCAGACCGGCTGCTCAAGCCGTTTCTCGATCAGATGCTTGCCGGCCGCTCGCGCTCGCAGCTCCTGGAGGAGTTGCGGACCGCGCACGAGCGGGTCAATTTCGATCGGGAACTTTCCGAGGCCGTCGATTCCGAAATGCGGGCCTTCGAGACGGGGAGCCCGGAGCTGTACCGTTTTGTGCGGCAATTGAAAAATGTGTCGGCCGCCGTGAGACCACTGACAAGCGTTGTGTTGTTCAGCATCGGCTGGGGACCGGCGGCACACGTGCTGTCGCCGATGGTCGCCCCGCTCGTCGATATGGGGACGCATAGTTTGGCGCCGATCATCGCCGACTTTGCCACGGGAGCGGCGGCCGCCGTCGCAGGCGACACGGCCATGGCCAACAGCGCGAACTTTCTCGAGGCGCGATTCCGACGCTTGCAGACGGCGTTCACCAAACGCCGCGTCGACTGGCTGCTGGCGCAACTCGAAGGAGCGGCTGTTCGGCACGGTGCCTCAAGACCTGCAAGCGGCCGCGACCGTTCCGCGAACCGATGCGTTCACGAAGCTCGCCGCCGGAGTCGCCCATCTCGAAACACAATTGGCGGCGGCAAAAATCGAGACAGCATCATGAACACGAATCGCCCAAACGCCAAGGTCGCCCGGCAAGGAGTCGGCACGCGAATTCGACCTTGGACCACGCGCTTTGGACCTTGGACTTTTTAGCCGTATGTCGGACATCGCCCAACTTGAAGTTCTCTCCCAGGTCGATGAGATCATCGAACGGCTCGCGCAATGGGCGGCCGGCGAATCGGCTTGGGAGCCGGTCAATCATTGCCGGGCCCTCATCAAGCGGGTCCTGTCGCGGATCGATTCGCTGCGGATTCGGCTCGAATCGCCGCTGGTCGTGGCGACGTTCGGCGGCACGGGGACGGGAAAAAGCTCGTTGGTCAACGCCATCGTTGGTCGGGAGTGCGCACAAACGGGCCGGCAACGACCGACGACGGTTCGCCCACTGCTGCTGGCGCATCCCGAGACGGATCTGGCCGGTCTCGGTTTTGCGGTCGACGATTTCGACGTGGCCCGCGTCGACGTGCCGCTGCTTCGCGATATCGTGCTCATCGATTGTCCGGACCCGGACACGTCCGAGTCGGAGGCGACGGGCAACAACCTCGAACGGCTGCACCGGCTGCTGCCTCACTGCGACGTGCTGATTTACACGTCGACGCAGCAGAAATACCGCTCGGGCCGCGTGACCGACGAACTTGGCACGGCCGCGACGGGTTGCCGGCTGCTCTTCGTGCAGACGCGGGCCGACCTCGATGAGGACATTCGCGACGATTGGCGCCGACAACTGGCGGCGCACTACGAGGTGCCCGATGTGTTCTTCGTCGATTCGTTGCGGGGACTCAAGGAGCAGCTCGCCAACGGACGGACGGACGGAGACCTCGCACGCTTACAGGAGGTGCTGAAGACGCAACTCTCGGCGGCTCAGCGGATGCGCGTGCGGCGGGCCAACCTCGTCGATTTGCTGCATGCCGTGCTGGTCCATTGCCGGACCCATCTCGGGGAGCACGATGCCGAGCTCAAGCAGCTCGAGGCGGCGCTCGAAGAACAGCATGAGAAGCTGGTGCGCTCGATGGCCGATCACTTGGACCGCGAGCTGCGGCACAGCAGCAGCCTGTGGGAACGCCGGCTGCTGAGTGCCGTGACCCAGGTTTGGGGGTTCAGCCCGTTTTCGTCGCTCTTGCGATTCTACAACGCGATTGGCGGCCTGATCGCGTCGCTGACGCTGTTTCGCGCACGGTCGTCGGCACAAATTGCGCTCGTCGGGGCCGTGCAGGGCTTTCGCCGGCTGCGCCCTGCGCAAGAGGAACATGCCGTCGAGAGTCGCCTGCAGCAGCTCGCGTCGACGAGCACGGACGACAGCCTGCTGAGAGAGGCGCAGCTCCTGGTTGCCGGCTACGTCAAATCGGCCCGCTTCGATCCTGCCCTCGTTCAAGGCGGGAATCTCGACGCGCTCCGCAACGAGGCGACCGAACTTGAGGAGCGATTTCTACAAGACGCCGGCCGACGGATCGACGGCGTGATCGACGATCTGGTCGTGCGGAATACGAGCTGGTGGACCCGGGCGGGCTACGAAGTGTTCTTCGCGATTTATCCCTTGTTTGTGCTGTATCGCGTCGGGAAAAACTTCTTCTACGATTCGCTGATTTACAACGTGGAGCCGCTGGGCTCGAATTTCTACATTTCGGCGGGCCTGTTTTTCTTGCTGTGGTCGTGGATGGCGGTCGCGCTCTATTGCCGACGCCTGCGCCGCAGCTTGAATACGCGGATCGAATCGATTGCCGCGGCACTCGCGGAACAACGCTTGTCCGGCGGCCTGTTCCCTAATTTGGAAGAGGCGTGCCGGCAGTCCGAATTGCAGCGCGTGCGGCTCGAGGCAATCGGCTCCACGGTCTCCGGTCTCGCGCGCGAAGTTGCGCTTGGCGGTCTCGGCGCCCGCGCCCCGCCCTTCCCAGCGAGCCGATTTCGTCCCGACGGTTGGCAGTCGCCGAACGGCCGTAAAGCGGGCAGCTCACTTCTGCTCGCTCTTAGAATCTCGCCGGGCGTCACGCCGGTAACCCTATGAGACGCGGGCGAGGGGACCGAACGTCTCGAGAGGCGAGGGCACCCGCCCTCGCACGTCTGAGCGCGGCGAGGGCAGGTGCCCTCGCCTTTCGGCCGATGGGTGCCACGCCCATCAACTGGAGGGACGAGTCCACCACGGCGCTCGGAGTGCCAAAATCGTTCACCGTTATTGAGCCGGGAGGGTCGAATGCCCGATCGCGCAGCGATAAAATCGGCCCGGCGGTTCACGGACGGTCCGCTTCCCGGCCTTCGGAATGCGAGCCGTGGATCCGAATTGGTGTTCGACCGGGGGCGGTCGACTCACGGAGGAAATGTCTCATGACGACGCTCGTCAAGCCAGGCAACAAGCTCACGTTCCAGGATCGGCTCTCGCACCTGAATTTTGAACAGGCGGCGAAGCTCCTCGGTCCCAACGGGAAAAAGCTGATCATCAAAGGGTCCGCCCGTGAAGTGCGGCTTCGCGAAGATGTCTACCTGGGCGGCGACTTGTTGCGCGTTTCGTTTCCTGCGCCGGCGGGCGGAACCGAAGCGATCGCCACGCTGACTCTCTCATCCGACGCTCCTCAACGGCTGCGGTGGAATTGCGACCGCTGCGAAACCGCCTGCGAGCACGTTGGCGCTCTGTTTTCGTTTCTGTTGGAGAATAAGTCGGGGCTTCGCCTGGCGGCCCCTCCTCCCGAACGGGAAACCGCAAAGGAGTTGAACGAGGAGGCCATTGTCGAACAGGCCCTGGCCGATCGCCGCGAGCGGGCTCGTACCGAACGCATGAAGGTGCAATCGCTCGATGCGTCGACCCCGTGGACGGATTATCTGGTCACGAGCCTGGTTAGCGGAAAAACCTACCGAGTCGCGCTCCGCGGCCTCGACCCGGGCCGGTCGTATTGCACCTGTCCGGATTTCCGCTCGAATACCTTGGGAACCTGCAAACACGTGATGAAGGTCGCTTCGATCGCACGGCGGAAATTCACGCCGCAGAAATTGCGACGTCCGTTCCGTCCCGCGCGGATTGAGATATATCTGCGATACGACGGCGAGATCAGCTTGTGCCTCGGCGTCCCGGAGAATTTGCCCGACGAACAAGCAAAGATCGTCGAAGGGCACGCCGAGCGGCCGGTCGAGTCGCCTCGCGCGCTTTTGGGCTGCCTCAAGAAGCTCGAGGCCGCCGGCGGCGAATACCACATCTATCCTGACGCGGAGGAATTCATCCAACAGCGGCTGTACGAGGAGCGTATCGCCGGCCTCGTCGGCGAAATTCGCCGGGATCCCGCGAAGCATCCGCTGCTCTCGACTCTCGTCAAGATCCCGCTCTTGCCCTACCAGCTCGACGGCGTCGCTTTCGCAGTCGGCGCCGGCCGGGCCGTTCTGGCCGACGACATGGGTCTGGGCAAGACCATCCAAGGAGTGGGGATCGCCGAACTGTTCGCGCGCGAAGCCGAAATCCGCCGCGTGCTCGTCATTTGCCCGGCCTCCTTGAAATCGCAGTGGCGAAACGAAATTCACCGCTTTTGCGACCGCGACGTGCAGCTCATCGCCGGGCGGACGGCCGAGCGCGCCGCCCAATACAACAACGGCTGTTTCTTCACGATCTGCAACTACGAGCAGGTGCTCAAGGATATCCTGGCCATCGAACAAGCCCCTTGGGATCTGATCGTGCTCGACGAGGGACAGCGGATCAAGAACTGGGAATCGAAAACCAGCCGGGTGATCAAGGGATTGAAATCGCGGTTCGCGCTGGTCCTCTCGGGAACCCCGTTGGAGAACCGTTTGGACGATTTGTATTCCGTGGTGCAGTTCATCGACGACCGCCGGCTCGGTCCCGGATTTCGCTTCTTTCACCGGCATCGCATCGTCGACGAAAAAGGGAAAGTGCTGGGCTACAAAAATCTCGACGACCTGCGGCAACGGCTCCGGCCCATTCTGCTGCGGCGCACGCGGGAGTCGGTACGGCTTGATTTGCCGGAACGCACGACCGAGATCGTCCGCATTGCCCCCACCGGCGAGCAAAAGGCGCTGCACGATGCGCACCTTCAGAACGTCGGCATGATCGTCGGCAAGAAATTCCTCACCGAAATGGACCTCATGCGGCTGCGGATGGAGCTATTGATGTGCCGGATGTCGGCCGACGGCACCTACCTGGTCAACAAACAGAAGCCGAACTGGTCGAGCAAGCTCGATCGCCTGGCCGAATTGTTTGACGACGTCGCCGCCGAAGAGGGGCGCAAAGTCGTGCTGTTTTCCGAGTGGACGACGATGCTCGACCTGATCGAACCGTTGTTGAAAAAGCGCCGGCTGGCCTTCGTGCGCCTCGACGGTTCCGTCCCGCAGAAGCGGCGGCAGGAACTGGTTCACGAATTCCAGACCAGTCCGAATTGCCGGCTCTTCATCACGACGAATGCGGGCAGCACCGGGCTCAATCTGCAAGCGGCCAACACGGTGATCAACGTCGACTTGCCCTGGAACCCGGCCGTCTTGGAGCAGCGCATCGGCCGTGCCCACCGCATGGGCCAGACGCAGCCCGTCCAGGTCTTCGTCCTCATCACCGAGCAAACGCTCGAAGAGAGCCTGTTGGCGACTCTCTCCGCGAAAAAGGAGGTGGCGCTGGCGGCCCTCGACGCCGAGTCCGACGTCGACGTGGTCGAAATGGCCAGCGCCAGTGAAGATCTCAAGTCGCGGCTGGAAGTGCTGCTCGGCGCGCGCCCGGAGGCGTTTGCCGACAAGACGGAGGAGCAAAAGGCCCGCGAGGCCGCCGCGAAACACAAGCACCGCGAGCGCGTGGCGGCCGCCGGCGGTGAGTTGCTGGGGGCCGCGTTCCAATTCTTGGGTCAATTGATCGCCCGGGACGAGCAAGGACCCCGCATGCCGGAGACGGTCGTTCGCGACTTGCGTTCGCGGCTGGAACAATGCGTCGAAGAAGAGCCCACCGGGCGCCTGCGTTTCGCCGTGACGCTGCCAAACCGCCAGGCGCTGGATGCGATGGCTCAGACCCTCGCGGGATTTCTGGTCGCCGGCGAGCCGGCCGGGCAGCAAGTGTCGGACAGCGGTGCATAGATCGGCGACGAATCGGCCAGGTTCCTTGCTCCCTTGATCCGGCAGCGACTCAAGAAACCGTGACGTTGCCAAAATGGTGGGTCAGAACCCGCCGACCGGTTCGCCGCCGTTGATCGTAAAGAGGCATTCAAGGGTCTCTGCCTTAATGGTCTCTTGCAACATGTGATAGGCGCCGTCGCAAAATACCGTTCCGAACGAATCGCGGCCCCGGAACAGGCGTTCGTGCAAGTGGTCGGCGTCGACGTTGAAATCGTCCGGTTTGGTCCAAATGACGGCTTCGTTGGGGGTCGCTTCTAGGACCATCATCGTCATCGATGTGCCATCTTTAATGTCCCGAACCTTGACGCCTTGCTTGCCCTGGAAGAAAGCCCGCTTGCCGACAGAGCCGAGCATCGTCGTCTTTTCGTGGTCCTCGAGCGGCAACTGGGGCGTTCGGAAGATCGCGGGAATTCGTCCGATGAGTGGCTTGTTGTGCTCACTGTCCCACGGTTCATCGAGGTGGAATTCCTTGTACAGCTTGCCCTCTTCGAGAAAGGGCAAGAGCCGCACGCGCCAACTCAGGAGTGCCCGGCCGTTCTTGTCGTAGATGGCTTGTGCGGGAAAGCGACCGTTCACGTCATGGAAGTTGTGCATGGCAGCGGCGATTTGCTTTAGATAATCGCGGCGGGTCGTGTTCCAGAGCGTTGTTCGCACGATGTTGCCGACCTCGGCCAGTGTTTTTTCCAGAGCCAAGGTGGCCGGGTCGTTTCGCTTGATGGTCAGTTTCAGCATGTCGTTGGTGACGGCAGGCACCAGCGAATCGGCGATGTGTCCCTCCGGGAACAGGACCTTCATCCAAGCCACATTGGCGAACCGGCCGGGTAGATCTCGCAACTGGCGCTGCAGGGCCGTCGCAGCCGCCGGATTCTCCGATTGGATGACAATGTCCCAGGTCTCGCGCTCTCGCGCGTAACTGACGGTTCCCCACAGAAGACCGCGAGTGAAGACCGACGTCGGGCCGCCCCCCATGCTGCGGGGAAGCTCGGGAAGCGTTTCTTCCAAAGCCTTGCGTTGATCGGACGAGGGGACGAGCAACAAGGCCAACGGCGCGGGTTCGGCCGCGGACAGCGCCGCCGTGAGTTCAGGCCGGGGAGCCGGAGCGCTTTCTTTCAACCGGGCGACCGTCGCTTCGGACCCGGCCACGACGGCATTGCCGATGACGGCGACCGCGGCAAACGATTTTCGGTTGGTCGACAAGACAAAGATTCCCGAGGGATTCGAGAGTTTCGCCTGCACTTGTTGGGCCACCGCCGTGGCATCCCGCCCCGGCTCGACGATGGCCACGTAATAAGGGTTGTCGTCGCCGAGCCTGACAGGGGAAAAGACGGCGTAAACCTGTCGGACCCCCGCCTCCCTAATCGCCTGCGATTGGCCGGCAAGCGCCTCAATGGCCGGCAAGTCGACGAAGGAACTCGCTGGCTGCGCGATCCTGCGCCAGGCCTTTCGCCGCATCGGCGATATTGACCTGTTGCAGATCGACGTGAGCCACCGCCACGGCCGAATCGTCGACGCAGCGCGACAATGTGGCGGCAATCGCGTCCGGCGTTTGCGCGAAGAGCACGTTTCGAGACGTCGACGCGGGCAACACGCAGAGAGCGAACAGCAGGGCGGCCAATCGAATTCTCATCGTTTCATCTCGTCGATCGAATGTGTCGGGTTGTCTTGGAGCCAAACGGCAAACACGTGCGATTACTTCCGCATGCGAATCACATAACGGCGGCCCATCCATTTTTCGTTGAAAGAGGGGGGCGTTTCCAAAACGGCGCCTCCGTCGTTCAAACGATAGCGGAATGCCTGGCCTGTGACGGGATCGCCGGGAATTGGCACGTCGACGACCTTGTCGAGCGATTCGGGCAGTTCGCCCTGGTGAGCGTGAGCATAAAGCCGCAGCGCTTCGACCGTCCGCAACAGGGCAATTTCCCGGTCCGTGCGAGAAATCGCATTGAATCCCGAGCCGATCGCCGGAAGCAGATTCACGAACTCAAATGGTGCGTCGTGACGATCGGCGACCAATCGCACGAATTTTTGCTCCGACCGTTCATAACCCGCGCTGCGCTGCCAAGGGGCGACGAACGACCATTTCATGAGTTCGTGTGCGCTCGACCTGCCAGCGGTAATACGAGGCCAGCCACCCGACCTGGTCGACCGGCATCGCCGCAACCTCGTCTTTGGATCGGCCCGCCTCGATCAGCATGGCTTTGTCCGCTGTGTAGTGCGAGACGGCCGTTAACGCCAATTTCGCGCGAGCGCCCTCGAGTGTGTCGCCGGCCTCATTGATCCCCAGCCACCGTTTCAGCAATGCGTCGGAAAGCCGAGCGGCCTCCGCACGAGAAACAGGGCCGTGCAGGAATTCGACGATCTCCGGAAAGGAGTATTCCGGAAGGCGCACTTCCCCTTCGACGGCTGATCGGAGGCCAACCAATGGGACGGGCAGTTCACTCAGCGACCAATAAAGATTCGGAGCGTTGGGCTGCTGGACGAACGTCTCAACTTGAGTCTGAGTCGCGTGTGCGACCGCGCAACCAATCATCGAAAGGATCAGGATCGGCGTTTTGCCCAGATTCTGGCTCAACTGATAGTTGACGCTCATCGTCTGGCAAGCACCGGCAAAGTCACCTCGTGCAATCTGAAGTCGAGTACGAAGCGCCACGACCATCGCCGGGCGGCGCAGGTCCTGGAATTCACTCAACAGCGTATTGATCCCGTCGGATTCCAGCGGAACTTCCCATTCGCAGCGGTCGCGCCGCGCCGCCCGCTCGAGTTCCTTGTAGATCGATTCGAATCGCTGAAGCTGTGCGGCAATTTCGCTCTGAGGAAGCTTGTCGAGGGGTGTTTCAAGCCACTGGTCGAGTTGCTGGCCGACGAATTTGCGAGACGCTCTGGCAAATGGCTCGTACTGCAGGACCGCGCGATAATAGGCGAGCGCCGCGTTCCCTTTGGTTCGCTCGCCTAGCGGCGGGACGAGCCGGTATTTGAGCGCCGGAACCGGTTCGCCGGCCGGCGACAAGGTCAACTCGACCGTGGGCGCTTTGTCGCGAGCACCCTCAGCGGCCGCGGCCGAGTGCGCGACGCTTGTCGCAATTCCAACGACGCCGATCGCAAACCATGTACGCCAGCGGGACGCTATCCGCATGGAATGACCTCGATGAAAAAAGTGTATGCGGTTTACAGTGCGGCCCTTCGCCTTTAGTGCGCGGCGGGCCCTTCGTCTTCGATCCACCGCTCGAATAGGGCACGCGCTCTGATCGGCCGTTCGGCGTCGGCCGCCGAGTCGTCAGATCCTATTGACGGGTCCGCTTGGGCCAAAGCCGTGTCGTCCCCGTGATTGGCCAGCATGCGATCGCGGAACGCCAGCAAAGGGAACCCCTTTGCGACCATCGCGTGGAGATCGACGGCAAGTCGCCGATCCGTCGAATCGGGTGAGAAACCGGTCTGCCGGTCCGTTGCCGCGACGTTGGCAACTTGCGGAGCGTTTGACGACCTGCGCCCTTCCGCGACGGTCGTGGGGAGCTTTTGATCGCCGTGTTGTTCAACCGCGGCTGAATGACCCGCGATCGGGATACGGGCTGGAAGCAGGGCGCCGAACACCAGGCCGGCGCACGCTGCGCACACGGTCGATGCGGGCCAAATCCATGGCGCGACCCGTCGACGACTGGGCGGATTCGAGGCAAGTGCCGACGCCTGGCCGGCCAGATACATCACGCGATCGCGGCTCACGCGGCTCTCGCGAGGCACCATCGAGGCCAATAAGCGTTCGACCTGCCGGTCCTCGCCGGAAAGGCCGCCTACATCTGCGGAGAAGTCTTGTTGATCGGACATGGGATTCTCAATCGGGATCGCAATCGGGAAATTGCCTCTTCATACCGGCGAAAAGCCGTAGCAGCGGAGGTCTGGGTCACCTCGCCGATTTGTTCAAAGGTCAGACCGCCCCAAATACGGGCGACAAGCACCTCACTGAGACCTTCGGGAAGGCTGCGTAGTGCCTCGGTTACTTCCTCGGGATCAGGTCCGCCCTGGGACGCCTGGAACCAACTTTCTCGACCGGAGGCAACCGTTGATTCCCGCCGCTTGCGGCGTCTTGCCGAGCGGGCTTCGCTTGCGGCACGATTCCGCACGACGCGATACAGCCAAGCCACAATGTTGTCGGGAACAATTGATTGGCGGGCGAGTTCAACGAACGCCTCTTGAACGACATCCGGAGGTGACTGGGTCCATTGGCTGGCGAACAGCTCCAGCGCAGCCCCGTGCGTTTCGAGCAATTGAGCCAGCCGTTCCGGTGTCACACCCATGAAACCGCGTCATCTTCGTCGTCGTCTCAGCTAAAGACGCCGCCCGGATCGCCGTTTTTCAGCAATCGGTCCAGGATCCACAAAAATTGTCTGGAATTATGCGAACTGGGGGCACGGGCACGCACTGAGCGACGATTGCCGGGGAAGGGATTGCGAGAGGGGGGACTCGAACCCCCACGCCTTGCGGCACCAGATCCTAAGTCTGGCGCGTCTGCCAATTCCGCCACTCTCGCGAGCTAATGGCAATGCAGGAGCGACGCTATTTTATCGGGACGGAACTCAATGAAAAGTGGGGTCGCCTGAGGGGCCGGTAATGGGCCGCTGTTTGCAACCCTCTTGGGCGACGACTAAAATTGCTTGAGCAGCCGGATGCTGAATTCCTGTGGTTCCTGCCCCACCGCTGGAGTTCTCCCGGCTGTTTTCATCGACCGTTCGCCGCCTCGATCGGATCATCCGCACCTGTGGTTAAGTGCCGCTGTTTCCGATCGAAGGAATTGTGGGCGATTTTAGGGCTTGTGGAGTTTGGGGCGTCTAGAGACAGTTGCCCGATTAAGGGTGGAATTGTGCTTGACGAAGACTTGGATCATCGAGTCTAATCTAGGTAGGGTCAGGTTGTGGAACCTTTCGTGGGGACAGATGTTACGTCACGTTTCGTCCCTTCGTTGTCGACTGGCCGACATTGCCAGTCACGATGAGTTTGGGGCGGAGGCGAGCCTGTCTCCCCACTCACCGCGATTCCTCTCCTGCCAATTCGATTGCCGATAATGAAGGGAGACACTTAAGTGCTCTGGCAGACCATTGCCGGGCAAAATTAATCCAATAGAGACCATGTCGGCGAGCTCTGCCGCATGCGTCTGTTCAATGGCGGGACACCAGCGACAGTCGCAAGGCTAGCAATTGCTGAATGGGCTTTTTTTGCGTCGGAGTCCGCTCCGCCGCTGAGAGTCAGTATGCAGGCTGGGGACAATCCAATACGGACTGTCATCACGGGTGTCGGTGTGGTTTCACCCATCGGCATCGGTAATGATGCGTTCTGGCAAAGCCTGATCGAGGGCCGATCCGGGATCGGGTACCTCCGCGCCTTTCCCAGCGCCGACCTGCCCACCAAGTTGGCCGCTCAAATCCACGACTTCGAACCGGACCGCCTGGTCGGCAGCAAGAAGCTGATCAAGGTCATGTCGCGGGATATCCAACTTGGGGTCGTCGCGGCTTCGCTTTCGATGAATGACGCCTGTCTGACTCGGGGCGACGTCGACCCGGACCGCCTGGGAGTCTCCTTCGGTGCGGGTCGCATTTCCACGACCCCGGAAGAACTCGCCGACGCCGCGGCGGCATGCTCCGACGCCGACAACGGCTTCGATTTCAGCCGCTGGGGCCATGAAGCCATGGGCGAAATCTGTCCGCTTTGGCTGTTGCGGCAGCTTCCGAACATGCCGGCCTGCCATGTGTCGATCGAATTCGACGCTCGGGGCCCCAACAATACGATTACCTGCCGCGAGTCATCCGCTTTGCTTGCGTTGGCCGAAGCGGTCGGCGTCATTCGCCGCGGGGCCGCCGACTGCATGATCGTGGGCGCGTCGAGTTCGAATATTCACCCCGTCGATATCGCCAAGCTCAGCCTGTTCGACGGTCTGTCTCGGGCCGAGGATCCGGAGGGCGCTTGCCGTCCGTTCGATTTCGACCGCGACGGAACCATCGTCGGCGAAGGCGGCGCCGCTTTTGTCGTCGAGCGTTACAACCACGCCGTCCGACGCGGGGCCAAAATCTACGCGGAAATTGTCGGCGTCGCGGCCGGTTGCGACGGAACGGGATTCTCCAACGGCGCGGGCGGAACGGGATTGGTCCGATCAATTCAATCGGCCATGCGTCAGGCGGGGATGCAGCCCTCGGAGCTGGGACACATCAATGCTCACGGCAAGAGCACGCAGCGTGACGACCTGGTCGAGGCCCGCGCGTTGCACCGTGCCTTGGACGGCGATGTGGAATCGATTCCGGTGACCGCCCTCAAGAGCTACTTCGGCCACTTCGATGCCGGATCAGGTGCCGTCGAACTGGCCGGCAGTTTGTTGGCACTCGAACGCGGTACGTTGCCGATGACCCTGAATTATGAGACGCCCGATCCTCGCTGCCGGCTTCGCGTGGTGCAACGGGAGCCGATGCGTTTGCGGCAGAAGTCCGCCCTGACCGTCAATCGGACGGCCATGGGTCAGAGCGCCGCCGCGATTCTTCGCGCGGTCTAAATCACCGACCGTGATTCTGGGACGGGCGCCCTGATTGTGGCGCGGCCATTGCGGCCGCAGGTGTTTGTAGTGCGGCCGTCCCGGCTGCACGTGCAGGCGGGACGCCCGCACCACAAATTCGCCAACCAACGGCGCCGCAGAATCGCGGTCGGTGATTCTCTTCCGCGTGCTGCACGTTGGCCGAAGCCCTGACCGGCTGTGCGCAAATGTGCAACAATGGATCTAGAAGGCGGAGCGATCGCACCCCGATTTGGATCCCGAAGATTGGCAGCCACGGCCATCGAACCGCGAGGTGAACCGAGCAACGCCCGGCTGCCTCAATCACCGGGGTTGCTCGCGCGGTATTGCCACGGGCTGCGGATTTCGCGCTCGGCGTTCGCCGTGATTTTTCTTTTGGGCCTGTTCCAGCTCTTTTTGAGCCACCGGTCGCTTTGGCATACCGATCTTTGGGGGCATCTGGCCTACGGTCGAGTCATCGTGGCCAACCGAGCACTGCCCGCGACCGAGCCGCTCATGCCCCTCTCGCGGGGAATACGGTTCAGCGACCTGGCTTGGCTCAGCGAAGTCTTGGGTTATCTGGCATTCCAGTGGAAGGGTGCCGCCGCGATTCAATTTGTCTACGCGACAAGCATCGTGATCTGTATCGGGTTGCTTGCGTATCGGACCGCACAACAGACGGGCACGATTTGGGCCGCTTTTCTCGCCATCGCCGCCTGCGTCTGGTTGGAATGGCAGCAATTTCTCATCGTGCGACCGCAACTGGCTGGGCTCGTGTGCTTTATTTGCCTCTTCGCCTACTTGACTCGCAATCGGGTCGGCGGCGAGTGCTTCTTGATCATTCCGATCGTCTTCGCCTTGTGGGCCAACTTGCATGGTTCGTTCTTGATCGGGTTCGTGTTGATCGCCTCCTTCGCGGCCGGTCGGGCAATTGACCTCGCGCGGAAAAAGGCGGCCGGTTGCGTTTGGCGCGACGTGAGATTTCGACGGCTTATGCTGCTCTTCGGTCTGTCGCTCCTCGCGACACTGTTGAATCCGTACGGCTGGGAAATCTTTCGGGCGGCCTGGGAGACCGCGGGGAATCCTAATTTCGTGGATCTTGTCGAATGGCAGCCGCTGACTCTTAAGATGCGGCAAGGGCAGGCAGCCGCTGTTGTCGCAGTCGCCGTGATTGCCGCCTGTTGGCTGACGCCGCGACGGATCTCAGCGGCCGAAGTCATCCTGCTGCTTGGGCTTGGTGCCGCCACGCTGCGAGGCTCGCGGATGATCGTCTGGTGGGCGCCCCTTGCCGCTTATTTTCTCGCCTCACACGGCGCTGCGATCTGGAAGCGATTCCGACATCAGCCGTCGCGGAAGCCAAGCGGCTCCAAGAGCGGGGTCCATCTCGGATGGACTTTGGCGGGCGTTTTGACGCTGGGCATGGCTGCTGTGTGCTCGCCGCTTGGTCAGGCCATCGTGCTTGGTAAAGAGTCGAGTCCGCGTGGAAGTTTGTCGGCGGAAACTCCTCTCGATGCGACGGCCTATCTCAATGCACATCCTCCCCAAGGACAGATCTTTAACACCTATGAGTGGGGAGATTATCTGCTCTGGGCGGGGCCCAAGGGGCTCAAGGTCTTCGTCGCCTCGCACGCTCATCTCATTCCCAGAGACGTCTGGTTGGACTATTTGCGCGTGATCTCGCTGCAAAGCGGCTGGGAGCGGATTCTCGACAAGTACCAAACGCAGATCGCCGTCCTGGACTCGGTCCAGCACGGCGATTTGGTGGATTCCTTGCGCGATTCGACTGACTGGTCCCTCGTGTACGAGGATGACCACTCAGCAATCTTTGTCCGTCGTTACGGTCGGGGACCGATCGGCGGATAGAAGAAATCGTCCGGGCCCTTGCACATGTAGTACGGGTATTGGACGAGCGCTCCCGGAGAGGGATTTTGCGGATAGACGAGCGGTCCGCGGTTTGTCAGGCAATCCGGCAACCCCGCACAACCACAGACGCAACAGCCGTTCTTCAACAAGCAGCAACCCGAAAGGCAGCTGCCTTCGAGGCAGGAACCCTGCTCGGGGCCGATATAGTGCTGGAAGTACTCGTGACGCGGCAGACAGCAGCCGTTGTCGCAGGAATTATCGCATCCGTTCGGACCGCAGGCCGCGGGTGACTGGCCGCGTACGACCCCAGGGGCCGTCGCACAGCCGGCAAACAACGGGCAAGCCAGACAGATCGCGAGGCCAAAGAGCAATTTTCGATTCATGGTTTGCCGTTCCCCCAAAATTCCGTTGCTGTGCCCGGGAGCGTGCGAAGACCGGTTCCATTGCCGGACGTCCAGGGGTTGTTATCGGCCAGATGACCGTTGCAACGTGAAAAATCGTCAATTGGCCCAATGCCTGTGGGATCGTCAAAGTTCATCGAGCTTGCAGAAACGCTGTAAACGCGATAAATTACCCCGGCCGAGGGATGACAGCATGCGACCCTCCGGAAGTGTAATAACTCTTTATTTTACAAGATGTTATTACATACACGCCTGCTGCGATGTTTGAACGATGAACCCGGATTGCGGTCTTCCCGGGTGACACGCAGCCAGTGCGGCTGCTTTCGCCGAATCCCTAGAGTTAAGGTCCCCACAGAGTTAGGGTCCCCACAACGGAGTGCAGGGGTGTTTGTCTCCGCATCGACACGTTGCTTTGCCGATCGTTCCTTCGAAGACGCGTGCCAGCAATTCGTCGAACTCGAATTCGACAAGGTTGAGATCTGGCTCGATGAAACGAGCCAACATCTACGCCCCTCCGAAGTGACGACGAACCCCGAGCAGTTTTACTCGCGGTACCGCGAAATCACGCGACTGACGCCCGTCGGCTTTTGCGTGCAGCACGACGTGCCCGCGCCAACTGTCGCCGCATTGGCCAAGACGGCCAAACTGATGCGCGTGACGCAGATCACTCTGCCGGCCTCCCCGCTCGGAACGCCTTTTAATACGGAAGTCGACCGTCTGCGCGAGTTCGTGCGGATTGCCAGCGAAGACGGAATTCGCCTGTCCATCAAGACGGAGGCGGGGCATCTCACGGAGGACCCGCACACGGCCGTCGAGTTATGCCAGGCCGTTCGCGGACTTGGGATTACGCTCGATCCCAGCTACTACATGATCGGAGCGAATGCGGGCAAGTCCTACGATCAGGTCTTTCCGTACGTCTATCACACCCATTTGCGCGATTCGACCTCGCAAAATCTGCAGGTCCAAGTCGGCCTGGGAGAATTGGATTACACGCGATTGATCAATCAGCTCAAGCGGCGTGGCTACAATCGCGCTCTTTCAATCGAACTCTTGCCCACCGCCGAGAACGCCGCCGAACGACCGCTCGAGCTTCGCAAGTTGCGGATGCTGCTCGACACGCTGCTCTGAACGGCTCGCCGACAGATTAAGTGTAATCCGAGGGATTGCCAAAAAGTCCGCTCGGCCCGCTGCTGCCAGTTCCGCCCTTGAGCGGTCCTTTGCGCTTACGTTGAATGGGCGGCTCGGGAGCGTGCTCTTCTTCGACTTTCTTTTCTTCCGGTCGGGCGATCAGCGCCTTGAGGGAAAGGCTGGCGCGCTTTCGCTCCACGTCGACTTCGAGCACTTGGGCCGTGACCACTTGATGGACTTTGAGCGCATCCGAAGGATGGCGGATTCGCCTGTGGTCGATCTCGCTCACATGAATCAACCCTTCGAGCCCTGGCTCCAGTTCGACGAAGGCACCAAAGTCGGCAATTCGCGTGACTTTGCCCGTCACCGCGGAGTTGGCAGGATAGCGGTCGGCCGCAGTCGTCCAGGGGTTTTGGACGAGCTGCTTCATGCCGAGGCCGATCTTTTGCTTTTCGCGATCGAGCGACAGCACCTTCACGTCGACGGTCTGGCCCTCTTTGACGACTTCTGAAGGATGCTTCAGGCGTTGCCAGCTCATCTCGCCGATGTGCAGGAAGCCGTCTGTTCCGCCCAGATCGACGAAGGCCCCGTAATCCTTGATCGTCTTGATTTTGCCGGTATAGGTCTGGTCGACGGCCACGGTTTCCCAGAATTTTTCTTCAAGCTCTTTGCGCTCGATTTGCAGGAAGGCGCGTCGGCTCACAACGAGATTTCGCTTCCGTGCGTTGACTTCCATCACCTCGACGCGGAGTTTCTGGCCGACGTAGGGAGTCAAATCGGAAATGAATCCCAGTTCCACCTGGCTCGAAGGCAGGAAAGCCCGCAAGCCGCTCACGGTCACTTCCAGGCCGCCTTTGTTCGTGCGATTGACCAAACAATCGACGATTTGCCCTTTGGCAAGCGATTCCCAATTGCCGGCGATTCGACGCACGCCCTTGGGGAGATTGAGATAAATCAATCCCTCTTCGTGAGCGATGCGATCGACGAGGACTTCGAGCAGTTGGCCGACTTCGGGTTTCTTGCCGGACACGAACTGCCGCATCGGAATCATGCCCGGCGAGCGATAGCCGAGATCAAAAAAGACGCTGTCGGAATGAATGGATTGAATCTTGCCGGTGAGGTGTTGCCCGGCTTCGAGTTGGTCTTCTGGCGGCTTTCCGACTTCATCAGTCGCATCTTCCGTGAGAGCCGGCGTGACGGCAGCCGCGGCTTCGAGTTCACCGCTTGCCATGGCCGCTTCAATTTCGGCCTCCAAATCGGCGTCCAGGTCCTTGATCGGCGGGGGGACTTCAACCGGCGGAGTCGAGCGTCGTTCGGGCGCCGCCTCGACAGGGGCTTCGGACGACTGGGCGGCCTCACCGTGCGCCGATTCAGGACTCGCCACGGGTGCGGACGGCGCCGCTTCGAATGCCCCGGCGGGCGCGCTCGGAGTCGAGTGCTCTTGTGGACGGAGCGATGGAATCGACTTGGCCTGACCGAGGTCGACGGTCGGGTTGAGTCGTGCGCGACGGAACGCGCCCAGTGGAGAGCTTTCGCCGGCAGCCGGTTCGCTGTCCGCTTCGGCCGGAGCCGACGCGGGGCTTTCGATCGAAGCCGTGGCTGCGTGCATTTCGGCACGTTCGACTGCCTCGGGCTCGCGAACGGCGTTCCCGTGTTGAGGGTTGTTATCTTCGGTCATGACGAACTCATCCCGTCGGCGTTCACACGCCGATTCTCGATCGGTTTCCGCTTGGCCTCCGGCGGTTCGGCACGGCAGATTGGCGATGATGGGTATCGACTTGCGGCACTCGATAACCGCCCAGCATAAGATAGTCGAACATCGAACCATTCGCCACCCGACGCATGGTTTCAAGCCCGGTTTTCGACCGCCGTCGAATCTGGCGAACGAGCGACGATGAAGCGATAATTCATCGCGGAAGTTGCATTTCTTAACACACATTCCAATCGAGGCGATTCGGTTGGCCACTGGCGGGTCTTGTCATGCCGGACGCTGCGCGACAAAACGGAACTGACGAGCACCTTCGAAGCCCGGAGCTTTTGGCATCTGAAACGAGCCGCTTGTTGATCGTGGATGTGCAGGAAAAGCTCCTGCCTCTGATCCCAGTCGCCGATCGCTTGGTCCATAACTGCCGCAGACTGCTCGACGGCGCGAAGATCGTCTCGGTTCCCGCCTTTGGCACGGAGCAGTACCCGAAGGGACTCGGTCACACCAAGGCCGAATTGGCCGAACGGTTGGGGCCGTTACCGGAAAAGGTCTGCTTTAGTTGCGTCCCCGCGCTCGGCTGGGGCACGGCCGCCGAATTGACCGATGATCGGGACCAGATCGTCGTCGCCGGAATGGAAACGCACGTCTGTGTCTTGCAAACGGTGCTCGATCTGATCGCTGGCGGCTTCCGCGTGTTTGTGCCGGCTGATGCCGTTGCGAGCCGATCCGAGATGGATTGGCGAATTGCCCTCGAGAGAATGGCTTCGTCGGGCGCGACAATCACGACGGTGGAGTCGGTCCTGTTCGAGTGGTGCCGGCAAGCCGGCACGCCGGTCTTCAAAGAGATTCAAAAGCTCATCATCGAGGGCTGACGCCCTCGCACCTCTGTCTTGCACGAAGAAAACCATGAACGCCAGTCTGCCCGCTCCCGTCAGCCCTCCCCGCCGCACGTTGATGGGACCCGGTCCCAGCGAAGTGTCGCCGCGAGTCTTGGCAGCCTTGTCGGCGCCGACCGTCGGGCATCTCGATCCGTATTTTCTGCGCGTGATGGACGAGACGCAGCGCATGCTGCGAAGCGTCTTTCAAACGAAGAATGAGCTGACACTCGCCGTCAGCGGCACGGGCAGCGCTGGCATGGAGGCATGCGTCGTCAATTTGATCGAGCCGGGCGACCGCATGCTGGTGTGCGTCAACGGTGTCTTCGGCGGACGCATGGCCGACGTCGCGACGCGGGCTGGCGCCCAAGTGACGAAAATCGAGCGCAATTTCGGCGAGACCTTTTCAACCGACGAGGTTGCCGAGGCGGTGAAGCGAAATGCGCCGAAAGTCGTCGGCATCGTGCACGCCGAAACCTCAACCGGTGCGCGGCAACCTCTTGAGGAAATCGCCAAAGTCGTCCACGACGCGGGCGGGCTCTTGTTGGCCGACTGCGTAACCTCCCTCGGGGGAGCACCGGTGGAAGTCGACGCCTGGCAGCTCGACGCGGTTTACAGCGGCACGCAAAAGTGCCTCAGTTGCCCGCCCGGCTTAGCCCCCGTGACTTTCGGACCGCGATCGATCGCCGCGATTGATAAACGTCGCACCAAGGTTGCCAGTTGGTACCTCGACATGACGCTGGTCCGCAACTATTGGGGACAGGATCGGGCCTACCACCACACGGCGCCGATCAACATGAATTTCGGGCTGCATGAAGCGTTGCGGATTGTGCTCGAAGAAGGATTGGAAAATCGCTTCGTGCGGCACGCCCGCAATCACGGAGCGCTCAAAGCGGGTCTCAAGGCGCTCGGAATCGAGTACTCTGTCGCGGAACCCTATCAGCTCCCCATGCTCAATTCGGTCCTGATTCCGGCCGGCGTCGACGATGGGGCCGTTCGCAAGCAGCTCCTGGGCGAATTCGGCATCGAGATCGGCAGCGGGCTGGGGCCGCTTAAGGGCAAGACCTGGCGGATCGGCCTGATGGGCGAGACGAGCACGCCGGCCAACGTCTTGCTGTTTCTCGCCGCGCTCGAGCGGTGCCTGTCCGCACAAAAGCAAAACGCCGGCACGGGTGCCGGCGTGGCTGCTGCGAACGCATTCTACGCGACCGCGACTTGACGGCTTAGAACACGTCAAGAGTGAAAGCGGCTCCCTGGTGCCAGGGGTGCGGCTCCGGGTAGAAGTTGTGCCACGACGTGTTATACACCGGGATCTGCCGCTGCGGCGGATAGCGGTAGTACATGTGGTCGAACTCGACCGGCTTCTGGAAGTTGTGCGGGTAATAGACGTACGGATAATAGTAAAACCGCTGCCAATCGGGCGGTTGACCTTCATTTCCGGCGACAGCACGAGAAGAATTGACGCTCGCGACCGCGGCCACGACCAATCCGACCAGGAGTGAAGTCAAAACAGTGCGAACCCGCATGAACGATCTCCTTGTGAGAATCACACCTATTCATCGGCGCTTTCCCGGCCGGGAGAATAGGAAAGTTCGGCACAAACCACAGAATTGATCCGCCCAGACCGCCGCCTGATGAAACTCTTTCGATCCAATTCAACTTCTCTCGGTGAAGCGGTTGCCCCACAGGCCGGGAGTGCTTCGCGCCCGAAGAATTTCGGCGCCATTGTTCGCGGCATGGATCGTTGGGTTGGGGCTGCCGTTGGTTTGATCGCGCCGCCTCGGTGTGCGTTCTGCCGACGAGAAGACGAACCATGGGGTGGATTCGATACGGTCCGGCCCCACTTATGCGAATCGTGCGTCGACGGGGTCTCTGCCAAGAACCGCAACCGTTGTTTGCGGTGCGGTGCGCCGGTCGGTCCATACATCGATGCGCGCCGCGATTGCATTCACTGCCGCGATGATCGATTCCACTTCGAGACGGTCATCGGATTGGGAGATTACCACTCGGATCTTCGCGCAATGTGCCTGGCGGCGAAACAACCTCGATCGGAGGAACTGGCTGCCGCACTCGCTCGATCCCTGTGGCAACGCGAAGAGACGGCACTTCGCGAGGCCAAAGCCGACGTCGTCATCCCGATTCCGCATCATTGGAGCGAGAATTTTCGAACGACGCCGCATGCTCCCGAGACGCTCGCCGTCGTGCTTTCACGCGAATTGAGGGTCAAGCTGGCAAGCCATATACTCTCCAAGAGCCGCCGGACCGACAAACAGGCCGACCTGCCGCCAACTCGGAGACGCACGAATCTCAAAGGCGCATTTCACGTCCGACGGCGATTCCATTCTGCTTTAAGGGGGCGTCGCATCTTGCTCGTCGATGACGTTTTGACGACGGGTGCGACGGCTAATGCGGCTGCGCGGGCGCTTCGTGAGGCCGATGTCTCGTTTGTTGCCGTCGCCGTCATCGCGAGGGCCTTGGGGAAAAAACCGACGGCGAGCCAGCCTGGCTAGTCGCCATTCATCGGATCAACGACTCCTCTCTATGGATCAATCGCCACAGGCCGATTTGCCTTCGCCGGGTTCGAGCGAAGCTCAAGAGACGGCCGAAAAGCCGGCCGTCGTCGCCCCGAAGAAGGCGACGGCGACGCAGTTCTTCCTGAAGGGGCTGGCGATTGTTTTGCCGCCGATCTTGACCTTGGTGATTCTGGTCTGGATCGGACAAATGATCTACGGCTACGTCGTCAGCCCGATTACGACGGGCGTGCGATTTGTCATCGCCGAAGTCGTCGACAAGTCGCGGCCGACCTTGGACCTGGTCCCCGCCCCGGAATTTCCGTCGCTGCCTTATTGCGGCAACGAGTATCGCATCCCGCCCAATGCCACCAAGGAACTCCACGCCCAAAGCGAAGCGGCGAAGCGCGCCACGGTTTCGGCAAATGGACAAAAACAGGTCGAGCCGACTTCGCTTGCCGCCGTGGCGGAGGTCGCGTACGTGCCATTCGGCGAACGTTCGGTGCCCTACGTCGACTTCGCGGAGGTGGCGGCCCGCATGCGGCCCAACGATTGGCCGGCAACTTCGACCGGGCTCTACATGGAGCTGGTCACGATTCGCTATTTCAAGAGCTTGGGCTCTCTGAGCGCGCTGGCGACCGCGCTGTCGATTATCGGACTCTATTTTCTCGGTCGGTTCGTCACCGCGCGGATGGGACAGTGGGTCGTCAACCGGTTTGAAACGTTGGTGCTGGCCCGCGTTCCGATCATCAGCAGTGTCTATTCGTCCGTCAAACAGGTGACCGACTTTTTTTTCTCGGAGCGGCCCATCGCATACAATCGGGTGGTTGCCGTCGAGTTTCCGCGGCGGGGTGTTTGGACGATTGGCTTCGCCATGGGTGAAAGCCTGGTGGAAATGACGCTGGCCGCCGGAGAGCAGATGATTAGCGTGATGATTCCCGCCGCCCCCATGCCGATGACCGGCTGGGTCGTCTCGGTTCCCAAAAGCGCGATTATCGATCTCAACATCACCTTGGAACAGGCGTTTCAATATTATCTCTCCTGCGGCGTCCTGGTCCCCGAACATCAACGGGCCACCCCCGAACTGCTGCACCGCGAGGTGACGAAGCGTCTCTCCGGCGCGTTCGGACCGGCCGCCGCGCTCGGCAAGCCCGGCGACAACTCGATGTGGGAGCGATCCCTCCCGGAAGCGAACCCCGCCGATTCGTCTCAGGATCCCGAGGCGCCAAAGTGAGTGGTCGCGTGCTGCGAATTGCCACGCGTGAGAGCCAACTGGCGCTGTGGCAAGCGAATTGGGTGGCCAGCCGACTGAAGGCGGTCGATCCGGATCAGCACGTCGAGTTGGTGCACGTCACCACCACGGGCGATCGGATTCGCGACGCATCGTTGAGCACTCTCGGAGGTGTCGGCGTCTTTACCCGCGAGATCCAGCAGGCTTTGCTCGATGACCGAGCTGATCTGGCCGTCCATAGCTTGAAAGATCTGCCGACGATCCCCGTCGACGGACTCAGTTTGGCCGCCGTGCCCGAGCGGGCCTCGCCTTGGGACGCGCTGATCCTGCCTGCCGGTTCGCACACTCCGGAGCTGGGACTCGAGCATCTCTCACCCAACGCGTGGGTCGGCACGGGAAGTCTGCGCCGCCGCGCCCAGCTCTTGTTCCTGCGGCCGGATCTCCAGTTCGTCGAAATCCGCGGCAACGTCGACACGCGGCTCAGAAAACTCGACAGTGGCGAAGCCGACGCGCTGATTCTGGCGGAAGCCGGCCTCGATCGCTTGGGGCTCAGCACGCGGATCTCGGCTCGGCTGGCCCCGCCGGAGCTTTTCCCCGCCGTGGGCCAGGGTGCGCTTGGGCTCGAATGTCGAAGCGACGATGCCGCGACGCGACAAATTGTCGGACAAATCAGCCATGCGGCTACTTTTGCCTGCGTCACGGCCGAGCGGCACACTCTCGCTCGCTTGGGGGCCGGTTGCCATGCTCCGGTGGGCGTCTTCACAACAGTCGAAAATGAGGAGCTGACGCTCGAGGCAGTCGCCCTCGATCGCGACGGACGCCAAAGAGTGCACGCCAAGAGAACCGGTCCGGTGGCCAATCCCTTAGCGATTGCCGACGAAGTCGCCGATGCGCTTTGCGATCAGGGGGCAGACGACCTAATTGCACCGAACCGGTAGCGTCGCAACACTAGCGACCGTTCGTTGAGGCGGAGCCGGAATCGGACGCGACACTCGTTCTGTTTTCGGGCAGCGGCTTCACGACGGCCGTCTGTTCGTTGTCGTTGGGAATCGGGTCGAGAACGGAATAATAAACGTCCGAGGACATTCCCGTGCTGCCCTCGTTCAATCGCTGCAATCGCGAAGGCTGTAAATCGTACCACCAATTGGTGGGGGATAGTTTCGCCCAGGTGTCTGCGCTTGGCAGCAGGTCGCTCGGCTCCAGGGCAAACGTGCTGCAGCCGGAAAGGCCGCCAAGAGTCGCGGCGGCAACGAAACTGAAAACGACCCGAGACCGAGCAATGCGACGCAAGACGTCCATCGCGAGATCTCCTTCTCGCCGCCCGCTTGGTTTGCGCAGGCTGACGCGGAAAATGGTGGGAAACGGGCAGCAGACCGAGGGAGAAGGGAGGGCCGGATTCTATTCGCCGCCGCGCGGCCGACCAAGGGCAACATCGCCCGCGACCGTCGCCGGCGGCGATTTCACCAGATTCTCAGCGACGCTCGAAAAAGATCGGCAAGTTCTGCCGGACCGGCCGGCCGCGGAGAGAGCTTTGTCACGCGGTGCTGCGGCAAGGTCCCTTCGACGAGCGCGGGAATGTCTGCTTCCGTATAGCCAACGGCGCTGATCCCGTTGGGCATGTCGACCGCCCGCATGTAGTGGATCACGCGGTTTGCCAGCAGATCGCCGGCCGCTGCCGGCGGAACCCCTGCGATTTCGGCGCCGAGCGCCTGTGCCGCTCGCAGATGGCGCTCCGGAGATGACGATGCCGTGAAGCGGACGACCGCCGGCGTGTGCAGGATGACGGAAATGCCGTGCGGCACGAGCGGATGATCGACGCGATAGCCGGGCGGGCGATAGGCTTTCACCATTCCGGCAACGGGATACGACATACCGTGCGGCAAATGGCAGCCCGCGTTTCCGAACCCCATCCCCGCGATGGCCGAAGCGAGCAGCATGTTAAAGCGGGCCTCTTCATCCGACGTGTCGGCGACCGCGCGCTCAAGGAACTGGGCGACCAGCTCCAGCGCGCAGAGCGCCCAAATGTCGCTGATCGGATTGCAGCCCTGGTACGCCGGTCGCTCGATTGGCCGCGCAGGTTTCGGGCGGGTGGTATACGGAATTGCCGTGTACGATTCGAGCGCGTGACTGAGCACGTCGAGTCCGGTCGCGGCTGCGACCGCGGGAGGCATCGTTCGCGTGTTATCCGTGTCGACGATGCCGAGTGTCGGCTTCAAGTAACGGTGCGAGATGCCCGTTTTCGCCCGCTTGTCGACGTAATCAAAGATCGCCACTCCGGTCGTTTCGCTGCCGGTGCCGGCTGTCGTGGGGATCGCGATCAGCGGCTTGACCGGTCCCGGAACCGGGAGCCCTTTGCCAATCGGCGCGTTGACGAAATCGAAAAAGTCGCGGTCGTGCGTCGAGTACAGGTTGGCCGCCTTGGCCGTGTCGATCGTGCTTCCGCCACCAAGGGCCACTAAGGAATCGAATCGGCCCTGACGTGCAACCGCCGCGGCCTCGCGAAAGCTGCGATCGGTCGGCTCGACGGAGACTTGATCGTAAATCTCGAAATCAACACGCGCCCGACGCAGGGACTCGCGGACCGTCTCAGCCGACTGGCTGTCTCGAAGCGCCGGGTCGACTAGAAGCAATGTACGCTTCGCGCCGAGATCGACGAGGTCGTCGCCAACCTCCCGCGTGATCCCGGTGCCAAACCGCAAGTTCGCCGCGGCGAATTGAAAAGCTGTATCGTTCTGCATAGCCACCGATCTGGGAGGGCGAGGCTCCTGCCGAGCCGCACTGAACACAGGGCTCGCTTAAGCGGCTTGGCAGGAGCAATTTCCCTACTCCGACGCTAATTCCACCTAAGGTTGTGCATTTCACCTTGGTAGGGCCAATCTTCGGCTTGCGCAACCAGGCCGTGTCGAACGGGATTATTGCGGACGTACTCCCATTTGCTTTCGTAGGAGCGCCGGTTGCGAAGACGAGTATCCCAGTGATCCGTTTGCCACGGATGCGAGGGAAGCCTGAAGGTCCGATCCTTTTTGGCAATCTTGGTGAACTGTGATTTCCAGAACTTGATCCAATTATCGAGGCTGACGGAAGTGTCTATCGGCGAAACAAAAAGGTGAATGTGGTCGGGCATCACCACGTAACGTCCGACAAGCCACGCATCGGCATCGGTCCAAGCATCCTTCACTGTTTGATGGACCTGCTCATTTGCCAACCAACGCGAGCGGTCTTTCGTGCACACGGTCAGGAACACGATCGTCGGCTGCCACTCGCTGATGAGAACACCGTGCGCCGGGTGATGCCGCGCCGGAAGTTGCTTCGGATTTGCCCGAGGTCTCTCGCGAGACATTTGTGGTTCTCAAAATTCAGCGGGAGGGCGAGGCTCCTGCCGATTCAGGGGATCCTCATTTGCCCAACCACACTTCGGCCGTCTTGTTGAGGATGTCGTCGTCATTCTTGTGAAGGGCGGCGAGGCGCTCCGCATTGCGCCGGAAAGCAATCTGGAGGTAACACATGCCGGCGGCCAGCTCGCGTTTACGGGTCGCCTCATCGACTTTGTTGTCTGTCAGCAGACCCGACAGGCGCGTGTAGACGCAGCTCGCGTGGAACAGTTCGGTCGCCGTGTCGCCGAGCCGGGCTTGGACGAATTCGTGTTCGATGATCTCTTCACGGTAGGTGGCCAGAGCCCGGATGCAGGCTCGAGCAAATCGGGCAATCTGTTTGGCGAGTTTGCCCGCCGGGACCTGCAGCAAACTATGTTGCACGGGAATGCGCGGCGGCGAACGCCACAACATCACTGCGCGCCACGGCTTCTTCAGGACATCCTGTAACTCTTTGCCGAGGTTTCGTAAGCCGACCATGGCGTTGAAGCAGCGGAGCACGTCGTTGGCCCCCTCGCCGATCAGGTTGAGCCGCGCGTCCCGCATCAACCGTTCAAACGGGCGATCGGTAAAGAATCCAGTTCCGCCGTGGATCTGTAGCGTGTCGTTGACGATCCGCCACAGCGAGTCGCTGGCGAAGAGCTTGATCATCGACGTTTCGAGCATATAGTCGTGGGCCCCGGTGTCGATCAGGGCGGCCGTGTGGTAGGTTGCGCTCTCCATCGCGTACATCTCGGCGGCAGCCAGCGCGATCTTCTCTCGCACGAGATCAAACTCGGCGAGCGTCTGGCCGAACTGCTTGCGCTCGTTGGCGTATTTCGTCGCCTCCTGCACGCAGAATTTGGCGACTCCGGTGCAACTGGCGCCGAATGTCGTCCGGCCGAAGTCGAGAACCGTCAGCGCGAGCTTCAGGCCCTTGCCGTACTCGCCGAGGATGTTCTCTTTCGGCACAAACATGTCTTTGAAGGCCAGCCGCGCCGTCGCCGTGCCGCGGATGCCGACCTTGTCCATCCGCGCTTCGACGATCTCAAATCCGGGCATGTCGGGCGTGACCAAGAAGGCGGTGACCTTTCCGTCCGGCTCTTTGGGATCCGGAGTACGGGCCATCACGGTCAACATGCCGGCAATCGCGCCGTTGGTGATGTAGCGCTTGCCTCCGTTGAGAACAAAGCCGCGGCCATCCGGCGTTGGCGTCGCGCGGGTGCGGACGTTGGCGGCGTCAGAGCCCGCCTCCGGCTCGGTGAGCGCGAAGGCGGCCAGAGTCTCACCGCTCGAAAGGGTGGCGAGCCAGCGGTCTTTTTGCTCCTCGGTGCCGAACAATTCGATCGCCCGCAAGCCGATCGAATGGTGGGCGTTTACGAAGACGGTCGTCCCGCCGCAGTGGGCGCCGATCACTTCCATGACTCGACAATACTGCTGCTGCGAGAAACCGCGTCCCCCGTAGCGGGGCGAAACGCACATGCCCAGAACGCCGATTTGTCCCAGTCCGTGCACGACTTCATCGGGGATCCGCGAATCGCGGTCGATGCGGGCGGCGTCGATGTGGTCCCGCGTGTATTGGCGAACCTCGTCGACAGCCTTCCGCGTCGCCGCTTCGAGTTCGGGCGGCAGCGACGGGTACGGGAAGATCGAGTCGGTGCGAAAGTGGCCGAAAAACAGGTCTTTTGCGAAGCCGACCTTCTGCGGTCCCGAGAAAAGGAGCTCTTCGGCCTGCTCGATCTGTTTGCGACGAAGTTCGGCTTGGGCGGTCGACATCGGAAAATCTCTCCTGAACTCAAATCCGGCACTCGAAATGAATCTCGAAGAATGGTATCGCGGACAGAAAGGCGGGTCGATTGCCACGCGAAGCTGTCCGCGCCTGGCCGGGTTAATTATAACGATTTCGGCCAGGGGGACATCCGTAACGGGGACATCCGTCAGGGGGGCATCAGAAGCAGGCGTCGATCATAGCGCCGACCCCGCCCTCGATGGGATCGACCCAGGGCAGGATCCGCACTCGGCCATCACCGTAAAGCGCGTTGCCGGACACCGATTTGCCGATCACGTAGCCGAGCACGCCGCCGAAGATGACGTCGGAGAGGTTGTGGTCGCGCGTGTCGATGCGGGAAAAACCGATCAGGCCCGCGAAAACGTACAACGGATAGCCGATCCAATGCCCCTCGTAGTCGTCGAGCACCGCCGCCATGCAAAGCATGCTGCCGTCGTGCCACGACGGAAAACCGAGTTTGCCGTTATTCCAGGTGTCCGAGGGGCGGTTCGTATCGGCGATGTATTTGATCGAGACCGTCGTGAGTCCGAAGAGCGTATACGCGCTGATGAGCGACGTCATCATGTCGTGCTGGTAATAGTCCTGCGTATAGACGGTGTAAACGTAGGCGCCGAAGATCACGGGGACTTGGTACTGGGCGACGCCAAAGTTACCAAGGATCTTCGAACCCTCTCCCCAGCGATCAGGATGTTCCGCGGTCCAGTTGTTGACTGTTCCGTCCAAAGTGCCGCGGACCGCCAGTGATCCGCCGAGCGCCACGCCGAGAATTGCCAGGTTGTTCCAATTGGCCACCGCCAGTGCGTCACGTCCCAAGCGCGGCAGAAAAGACCACGCGTCGTCCACATAGCGGATCGGCGGCAGGTCGCAACAGGCCGCGTTCGACTCAAAATCCGTCACCGCGTCGGCGTCCGAAGTCGGAGCGATCACACCGGCTGATTCTTGAGTCGCCGCTGATTCGCCGGCGACGGTCAGCAGGAGGGTCGGCGCTTCTTCCCCCAACAAGGCGGCTTCGTAAATGCTTCGCGTCCCCCGAGGCAGCTCGGTCGGCTCTGGGGCGATCACGGGGAACGAGGTCCGCATCTCCGAGTGCGCAAAGTCGGTGTTGGATTCCGGGGCCGGGGGCGGCGCGAGCAAAGGCGCTGGAAGCTCGTCTGCACTTGCCGCCGCTTTGCCGCAGGCAAGCGGAACCGCGAGAAAGATCGCGACGAGCAAACGCCAGCCGAGCCGAGCGCGGACCCGCCCTAAATCTTTCTTTAGACAAGACCTAGCGCTCGTGCGGAAGAATCGCATGTTCCTTCAATTCGTCCAATTTGACTGCCAAAGTCGATCTGCGAACCTCAATCGAGAGCACCGGTGCTATCGGAATGTCACTTCCGCACAGCAAGACTTCTCGGCGCTTCCCAACTTCCGGTTGCCGAACACCAGGCGTCGTCACAAGAACGACCGAAAAAAACGCATTTCGTGCAGAGTCACCGCTGTCTGTGCGAATTCTCACACAGGCGAATCCGATCGAAACCCGATACGGTAAGTGTGGTTTGCCGGGGGAGTTTTGGCTTTTCTATACTGGCTGGGCCAAATTCCGGTCGCGGAACCAGCGTTGAAAAGGGAGAGTCGGTGACGTCCGAGAACAGCAACTTGATTCAAGCGTTGGAAGGCAATATTGCCGGCGTCTTCTTGGGCAAGCCCGATCCCATTCGCCTGGCGATGGTGGCGCTGCTTTCCGAGGGCCATTTATTAATCGAAGACGCCCCCGGAGTCGGCAAAACGCTCCTGGCGAAGGCCATCTCCAAGAGCCTGCACTGCAAATTTACCCGCTTGCAGTTCACCCCCGACATGCTGCCCAGCGACATCCTGGGATCGAGCGTGTACTTGGGCAACATCGGCGACTTCGAGTTTCGCAAGGGCCCGATCTTCACGAACGTGCTGTTGGCTGATGAAATCAACCGCACGACGCCCCGCACGCAAAGCGCGCTGCTCGAAGCGATGAACGAAGGACAAGTCTCGGTGGAGGGTCGCACGTACATCCTGGACCCGCCTTTTTTCGTCCTGGCGACGCAGAACCCGCACGAATACGAAGGGACGTATCCCCTTCCGGAAAACCAGCTCGACCGCTTTACGGTTTGTACGGACATTGGATATCCCGACCGGGCCCACGAATTGCAGATTCTCGAATCGCATCGCACCGGCGAAAGTGTGGACCGGTTGAACACGGTCTTGACGACCGATCAACTGCGACAGCTGCAAGCGGCCGCCCGCGAGGTCACGGTTCACTCGTCGATCAATTCCTACATGCTCGACATCATTGCCGCCACGCGGACTCATGAAGAGCTCGAGCTCGGCGTGAGCACCCGCGGTGCGATCGTGCTGTTCCGCGCCGTGCAATGCCAGGCGATGCTCGAAAATCGCAAGTTCGCAGTCCCCGACGACGTCAAACGGCTCGCCGTGCCCGTCCTGGCACATCGCATCGTCTGCCGCGGCCTTGTCCGCGAAGGGCAGCGCGACCGGGCCCGCACGATCATTCGCCAGATCCTGCAAAAGACGCCCGTGCCGGCGTAAACGAGGGCTTCCCAGCCCAGAATCCGGGGCAAGAGCGATTCCGCGGGCCCGAAAATTTCCGCTTGGGAGATTTTCGGACCGACTGTAGAATCCGCCCCCGCGAGATCCCGGCGGTTGTCGGCGGCGGCTTGTCTCGTTTTCCGCCGACCCGCGCATCGACTCGCGCCAAAGATGGCGAAAGGAACTCAATCATGCGATTGGCCGGTTCATCGTCGCGCTCTTCCCGTATTCGATTTTGTGCCAGCCTCGCGATCGCATGCGTTTCGTTTGCAAGCGCGAACTATTGCCGGGCAGAGGAGGGGTTATCGGGCGGATCCGAGACGGCGCGAGTCAAAGCCAAGGCCTTTCTCTCGGTGAAAAGGCTTCCCGCGGGCGGAGAGTGTGAAGTCGTCGTCTACGTGGATATCCAAGACGGTTGGCATATCAATGGGAATACCACGGTCAAAGACTGGCAAATTCCCACGGAATTGACGGTCACCTCGAAGTTCGGCACAAAATTGGTCCGCGTTTCGTATCCCAAAGGCCGGCTCGCCCGAATCCCGGGGAGTGACGAGCCGGTGCCCGTTTACGAACGTCAGGCGACGATTCGCGGAGTCCTGGCGATTCCGCCAGAAGCGGCCGGCCAAACCGAGCAGTTCCGCATCCAGCTGCGATATCAGGCCTGCAATGCGCGGGAATGCGAGCAACCGAAGGCGTTCCGGCTCGTGGGCAAAGTCCCCGTCGCTGCCGAGGGAGAAACCGTGGAACAAGCCAACGCCAAGTTGTTTCCCAAGGCGCACTGATTCTGACGCCCGCTTAAGGTCTCCGAGGCACGGGCTTCCTCCATTCGCGGAAGTGGATTTTGCCCAGGCCAATGCCGCTCACTTCTCCGCTTCGCTGCCCACGCGGTCCCGTTGCGACGAGATGACCCATTCTGGCGGCTTCGGGAATTGCGCCTCTTGAGGCGCAATTCGGCGACTCCGGCACGGGAACGGCTCTTTGTGTTGCCAGAACGCCTGCGCCCGCCTACTGTTGAGTATGGCACCCTGACTCTCCTCCGAACCCCGAAAGGCCTTTTGAGATGGGACGTTTCTATCTGGCGGCAGCGATCGCCGTCCTCCCCAGCGTGATTTATGCCGACAGTGGTGATCCCCATCCCGTTCAGGCCGCGCCGCAGGCAGCCAAGGCACCGGCTGAAATGCCGCCAATTGCCGCCGAATTGAAAAGCGACAAGCAAAAGGGGAGCTTCGCAATCGGGTACAACATGGGATCGACTCTGCGGAAGCAGGTCGGTGCCGAAACGATCGACGTGGCCGCCTTTCTGCAAGGGATGCAGCAGTCTCTGGCCGGCCAGAAAGCGTCATTGAGTTCCATTGAACAAGAGCGTGCGCTTAAGGCCTTCGTCACGACCGTGCAGGCGCAGCAGGTAAAAAAGCAGGCCGAAACGGTCGAGAACAACAAGAAAAAGGGGGACGAGTACCTCGCCAATAATAAGAAACAAAAAGGCGTGGTCGTGCGCCCGAGCGGTCTGCAATATCAGGTGCTCAAAGAGGGGAGCGGAAAACAGCCCACGGCGAGCGATGAAGTCCAGGTGCACTACCACGGCACGCTTACCGACGGAACCGTCTTTGACAGTTCGATCGATCGCGGTGAACCGGTGACGTTTCGCGTGAATCGCGTCATTCCCGGTTGGACCGAGGCCCTGCAACTGATGAAGGAGGGGAGCAAGGTTCGGGTCGTGATTCCGCCCGATCTCGCCTATCGGCAACGAGGCGCCCCGCCCAAGATCGGTCCCAATGAGACCTTGATCTTCGAGATTGAGTTGCTCAAGGTCAAATAATGGTCGCTCCGCGGCGAATTTCAGTCGGTTCATTTTTCTTGTGTCCAGTTTCGCGGTGTCTGGATTCATTCGGCCCGCTTTCATCGCGGCCGTTCGCGAACGAATCGTTTCAAAAGGGCTGATTTGATGAGTCGAAATCGCTGGCCGCTGGCTGTCCTTGCGGGAATGGCTTTTGTCGCTTGCGCGTTTGTCACGGGATGCGAAGACGAATCGGCGAGCAAAACGGCGAATGAACCTGCTCCAGCAAAACCCAAAGCATCGAGGAATGAGATGGCCGAACAGAACGCCAAGGCGGGAGCAGAGTTCCTGGCCGCCAACGCCAAGAAAGAGGGCGTCAAAACGACTTCCAGCGGCTTGCAGTATCTCGTGCTCAAGGAAGGCCAAGGCAAAAAACCGGGGCTGACCGATAACGTCGAAGTGCACTACCACGGCACCTTGATCAACGGAAAAGTCTTCGATAGCTCAGTCGACCGTGGCGAACCGATTACCTTTGGCGTAACCCAAGTGATCCCCGGCTGGACAGAAGCACTGCAGTTAATGAACGAAGGCTCGAAATGGCGCGTGTTTATCCCCTCGGAGCTGGCTTATAAAGCGCGCGGCACCCCCGGCGGCCCAATTGGTCCGAACGAAACGCTGGTCTTCGAGATCGAACTCTTGCACGTCAAATAGTTGGTAAAGGTGCTGACATGAATCGTCGAACTTTTTGGGCGATCGCCCTGTCGGTATTCGTGCTGCCTGTTTCCCTCGTGCATGCGGGGGAGACAAAGACTCCGGACGCGAAAACGAAGCCGGCGGAGACGAAGCCCGAGACAGTCAAGTTCATTCGGGTTGTTCGCGACAAACACGAGCGACCCGTTGCGCTCGAGACGGGCGTGGGGCACTATGTTTCTACCACGCCCGGCCAGAACGTCTCGGTTGACCTCATCGGCTGCATTCACGTGGGCGACAAAACGTATTACGAATCGCTCAACGAGCAGTTCCGACGTTACGGCGCCGTGCTCTTCGAACTCGTGATGCCGGAGGGGCAATCGCTCGAAGGGTTGGCCCACCGGGAAAGCAATCATCCGGTCTCGCGCGTGCAACAAGCCTTGCCGAAGATTCTTGATCTCGACTATCAGCTCAAGCGGATCAACTACACGGCCAAGAACTTCGTGCACGCCGACCTCTCGCCCGACGAGATGGCCAAAGCCATCAAAGCCCGCGGCGATTCCGGCGGATCGGTCTTCATCAAGGTCTTTTTCGACATCTTGAAGCAATCCAATCAAATGGCCGAGGCCGCCGAGAAGCGCGGCGGCGAATTCCCCGAGTTTCAGCTGCTTGCCGCCCTGTTCGACTCGAACCGGCCGCTGGCTCTCAAACGGTTGATGGCCGATCAAATGGAAATGGTCGAGTCGGGAACGGGCTTGGGCCCCACGCTCGATACGATTCTCGTCCAGGACCGTAACGGCGCCGCCATGAAGGTCCTGGCGCGCGAGATCAAAAAGGGAACGCAGAAGATCGCCATTTTCTACGGCGCCGCCCACATGCCCGACTTCGATCGCCGGCTAATCCAGGAGCTCAAGCTCAAACGCGAATCGATGAGCTGGATCCAGGCCTGGAATCTGAGCGGCAAGTAACTCGGCGGCGATACGCTTTTTTGGCTACACGTCACGTTTGAGAGTGCTCGCCCGCAGAATATGACCGCCCCTTGCCGGGCGCGTGCCGGCCCGCTCTGGGAAGTAACGTTTGGCAATCTGCGGCGGACCCAGGTCTTCAATTTCCGTGAAGCCCAGGGCAGCCAGTTTGGCATGCAGCGAGTCGGCGTCGAGGTAGTTCACCCACGCTTCGCCCAAGGCCGCGACATGGGCCGCGCGCCGGTCATGCTCCACGCGATGTTCGGGAGCCAAAGTCTCCGGCGGATCGCTGTAGTCGAAAACGACGTGCGCCCCGCTCGGCAGGCTGGCGACAAAACCGAGCGTCGACCAGACGGCCTGCTCCGTCAGATAGGGCACGACTCCCAGCCAGGTGAAGAACGTCTGCTCGCCTCGATCGAAGCCCGCGGCCGCCAGTCCGTCCCATAGTGTTTCCCGCTCGAAGTCGATGGGTGCGAAGGTCAGCGTTTCCGGCACGAGAATCGATTCCTCCGCCAGACGCTGGCGCTTCCAAGCCTGCGTCGCCGGGTGATCGACCTCGAAAATCCGCACTGGTTGAGACGTCCGGCTGCGATAGGCGTAGGTGTCGAGTCCGGCGCCCAGGACCACGAGTTGGCGGACCCCGTTTTCAATCGCTTCGGCCAGCGCGTCCTCGGCGAAACGCGTTCGCACCGCGATAAAGAGCCGCATTCTGCGTCGAGACGGATCGGCCGAAGCCTCGCGAACGACCGCTTCGGCCTCTTCGCCAAGAATCCGCAAGGCCAGCGGATCGGCGAAGATGCGGCCGTTTTCGATTAACTGATGGGCCGCCCGATGAGCGGCCGCTGCATACGCCGTGCGGCTCGGTGCTCCCGCTTGCATGGCTGCTCGCCTGTTTTGGTCGACTTTTTCGTTCGACGACCAGGAGTCGCCGAGCGTTACTTGGCAGCGATTCGATCCTGGCCGACCCATTTCCGCAGCACTTCGGGCACGACAACCGAACCGTCCGCCTGCTGGCCGTTTTCGAGTAGGGCGATGATGGCCCGCGTGGCGGCGATCGCTGTGCCGTTCAGCGTGTGAACGAAGTGCGTCCCCTTCCGTTCGCCCCCTTTGCAGCGAATTCCCAGGCGGCGGGACTGGTAGTCGGTGCAGTTGGATGCCGACGTCACTTCGCCGAACTCGCCGGCGTCGCCACGTCCGGGCATCCAGGCTTCAAGATCGAACTTGCGATAGGCCGGGCCGCCCAAGTCGCCCGTGCACGTGTCGATCATGCGGTAAGGAATTTTGAGCGATTGGAACAAGCTCTCTTCGACGGCAACGATTTGCGAAAGCAGGGCACTCGACGCCGCCAGATCCGGAGCGGTGAAGCCGAACATCTCGACTTTCGTGAATTGGTGGACGCGGTAGATACCCCGCGTGGCCCGACCGTGGGCGCCCGCTTCCGTACGAAAGCAATGCGACAAGCCCGCATATTTGAGCGGCAGGACGGAGGCGTCGAGAATCTGGTCCTTCTGCGAGCCTCCCAAAGTAATTTCCGCCGTCGCCACCAGGCTCAAATCGCTCTTTTCGATCGAATAAATCTGCGCCTCGGGCCCGCGCGGCAAAAAGCCGATACCCGAAAGCACGTCATCCCGCGCCAGATCGGGCGTCGTAAAAAGCGTGAAGCCTTCGCTCCGCAGCTTTTCCATCGCGAACTGAACGAGAGCCAGCTCCAGCAGCACGGCTTCGTTCTTGAGAAAGTAAAAGCCGTGCCCGGCCACCCGGGCGCCCGCCTCGAGATCGACAAGATCCAGCCGCTCCATGAGGGTCACATGATCGAGCGGCTTGAAAGTGAACTTGGGGAGATCGCCCCAGGTCTTTACGACTCGGTTGGCATCATCCCCCGCTCCCACCGGAGCTTCCGGGTGGGTCATGTTGGGGACTTCCATCGCCCGCGAGCGGAGTTCGGTCTCCAACTCCTTGAGTGCCGCCTCGCTCTCGGCGACGAGCCCCCGCAGCTCTTTGCCCCGCTCGATCAGCGTCTTTTTTTCGTTCGCATCCGTAGTTTTGGGGATGCGGGCGGAAGTCTCCTTTTGCTCGTGGCGGTGCTTGTCCCCCTCGACAATTAATTGGCTGCGTTTTCGCGCCAGCTCGACGATCGCCCCCACGTCGACGTTCACGCCCCGATTGCGGCAATTCTCCGTCACCTGGTCGGAGTGCTCACACAGAAATTGCAAATCGAGCATCGCGGTCCTTTAAACACGGTCCTTAAGACACTGTGCTCTGGCGTGGATTGTTCGTCCGCACATACGCCGGGCCCGAAATTCCACCACGGCCTTTATGCGGGAACCTACGCCTTTGCGGCCAATTCGCTCCACAAGTGGGCGCTGGCCCGAATGCCGCGGTGGAAATCGGCCACGGTGAAGCGTTCGTTGGGACTGTGCAGATTGTCCGAATTCTGGCCCCAGCCCAGCAGGAGTGTATCGACTCCCAACACGTCCCGGAAGGTTCCGACGACGGGGATCGAACCCCCTTCCCGGATCATCACCGGCTCGGCCCCGAAGGCAGACCTCACCGCCCGCCGGGCCGCCTGCATGAAGGGACTTTCACTGTCGAAAACCAACCCCGGACAGCCGTGGAACGCGCGAAACTCCAACCGCAGTCCGGGCGGACATTTTTCCTTCAAGAACCGCTCGATGGCGGGCAGCAGCTTCTCCGGACTCTGATTCGGCACCAGCCGGCAAGTTATTTTTGCCGTGGCCGAGGCCGGGACGATCGTTTTGGGCCCCGGCCCCGTGTAACCGCCGAACATTCCGTTCACATCGCACGTCGGCCGCGCCCAACGCCGTTCCACCGCTGAAAAACCGGCCTCGCCAAAGCCGGCCGTCACGCCCAAATCCTTGAGATAGGCCGCCTCGTCAAAGGGCAGAGCGGCGTATGCCTTCCGCTCGTCGGGCTTGAGCGGAACGACATCGTCATAAAAGCCGGGGATTTGGATTTTTCCCTGGTCGTCGTGCAGCCGGGAAATCAGCCGGGCCAAGCCATTGCAGGGATTCGCCACCGATCCGCCGAAAGCCCCGCTGTGCAAGTCGCGATTCGGACCGTGTAGCGTCACCTCGCAGGCAATAATTCCGCGAAGTCCATAAGTAATCGCCGGCACACCGGGTGCATACTGGGCCGTATCACTCACCACGGCCACATCGCACTTCACCAGTTCACGATTTTTACTGAGAAAGTCGTCGAGATGATTGCTGCCGACTTCCTCCTCGCCCTCGATGACGAATTTCACGTTCACCGGCAGCCGGCCGGCCGTCTTGAGCCACGCTTTGACCGATTTGATGTGCGTAAAAACTTGGCCTTTATCGTCGCTCGACCCGCGGGCGTACAAAAAGCCGTCGCGAAGCGTCGGCTCAAACGGCGGACTGATCCATTGCTCCAGCGGATCGGGCGGCTGCACGTCGTAATGCCCGTAAATCAGCACCGTCGGCGCCCCGTCCGCTTCCAGCCATTCGCCGTAAACAATCGGATGGCCGGCCGTCGGCACGATCCGCGCCGACACGCCGGCATCGGTCAGTTGCTCGGCGACGTATTCAGCCGCCTTCTGCACGTCGGGACGGTGTTTCGGGTCGGCACTCACGCTGGGAATTCGCAAAAGTTCCTTTAATTCGTCGACAAACCGAGCCCCGTTCTGGTCGAGAAAGCGATCGACCGGTTCCAAAATGGTCAAGCCAGCCTCCGTAGGAATCAATCGGAGAGAGGAACGTGAGGGTCACTGTCCGAGCGGCGGCGAGGTTGTCGGAAAGAACTGCCCCCGGCCAATTCCGCGGGGTGTTCGGGCTCGTCGGATTCGAGTTCGTCCTGCGGCGCATCGGCCGGCAGCGAATCGGGCGTGTCCGACTCGATTTCCTCGAACATTTCCTCGTCTTCGGGAATGGCGACGGGAATTTCCTGGCTGTACTCGATCGGCACTCGTTCCACCCGCAGCGGAATCGCACCGCCCCCGCGGGCGTCCTGCGGATGATCGCGGTTGGCCCGTTTGGCCGGCTCAGGCGTCTTGACCGCCCGGACGATGTAATCTATATCGCCGATTGTCACCGTGTCGCCGGGGGTGAAGTGGGCCTCTTTTTGGACCCGTTCTCCATTCACCTTCACCCCGTTGGTGCTCCCCAAATCGCGAATCACGAACGATTTGTCGATTTGGACCAACGCACAATGTTTGCGGGAAATCATCCGGCTGCGGGTGATCACCACGTCGCAATCGGGATGGCGACCGATGAAGATAATCGCCTTGTCCATGGGGATCTTCAGCCCCTTGCCAGAGACAGGCTCGAGAAACACATTCATCGGCCGACACGCCCCCAAACGGCGATCCCGCAACGCCTACCACCATCATACCGCAGAGGAGGGGGCGAAGGAACGACCTGACCGCCAAACGACCAGCCAGCCCCTCCCGCGAGCGACTTTTTTGGTTTTTTTGGGCGCTGAAAAAGGGCGGAGTTTTTTGGGCGCGGCCCAAAAAACTCCCAAGTCGGTCACGCCTGCCGGCCGGGAGACTCGCGAGAAGAATCCCCTGACCTCGCGAAACTCCCCGCCCGCTATGGGGTTACCGCTCAGACTCATCCCCACGCCGCAAAAATCGAGGCGGCCTCGTCGGCGAGCACCCCGCGAGGGGAGGACTTTTTTTGGGTCCACCCCAAAAAACGCCATTTTGACAGCCGACCGATGACTGCAAATTTTTCCGTGACTGCCAAAGTGACATGGACTCAACTACGGTTTGCTGATATATTGGTAACTAGGACAGCTCCTCCGCTCGCCTCAGCGCCTTCCTCATCGTAAGCAAGCTGCCAGCTTGCCGTTCCATCGCCTAGAGACCTCTGAATCCAGACAAACCATCAGCACGCAAATCTCCGTCCCTCGTTCCCAAGCTCCGCTTGGGAATGCCTTCCGCGAAGCTCTGCTTCGCACTGCGACCATGGATTCCCGGACGCGCGGAAGTCGAAGCGGAGCTTCGGGAAAGTGTGTTCCCAAGCGGAGCTTGGGTACAAGAAGCCAGGCTGGCCAGCAGCCTGCCCCACGAGAATCCCTGCGCCGTCCCTCCCCGAAACCGACTTCGGTGCCTCCCATCGCCCGGCCACCCGGCCGTGATCCGACGCCGTCAATTTGGCGTTATCAACAAAGCATGTCGCGCGAAGCTCAATCGACCAATATTTGCAGTCGCCCGCGGCGGCCGTGGCTCGGTCGCAGGGTCGTCTGGCCCGCCCTGGCCCTCCTGGGTGTGCTGGCTTTGGTCATTTGGCGGCAAACGGCCGATTCGGCCGACGTCGCCGAGCCGTTCGACGTGCAAAGTTTTGCCGCGATTTCCATTCCCGATGATCAAAACGCCTTCACGCATTACCGCAGGGCGGCGCAGCACTTCGTGGATGAGAAGGTGAATCTCGCTGCCGATCCGTCGCAGCGGCTCGTCCTCAGTGCCAATGACGACGAAGTCGCGGCAAAGGGATTTCAAGTTGCCAACGACGACTGCCGGAAATGGCTCGCGGAAAACCGTCTCGCCCTCGATCTTTGGCAACGGGGCAGCCAATGCTCCGAGGCGATCGAGATCACGCCGGACGACCTCGGGCTGCTCAATCTGCCCGATACTCGCCCGCCGCGCGAGCTGTCGCGTCTCGCCTTGTTGGAAGCCGCCCGCCTGACAGCCGAAGGCTCGCCCGCGCAAGCCTGGGAGTGGTACCGCGCCTCGCTGCGCTGCGGCCGACATCTCGGCCTGCACGCCGGCGAGATCGGACGGCTGGTGGGTCTGCACATTCACGAACAGTCGATCCCACCAATCTTGCGCTGGTCGGCCGACGCCAGGCTGAGCGCGGCCGACTTGCGCCGCGCACTGGCCGACACACAAGCCGCCTACGAAATGACGCCGCCGCCCAGCGAGACCATCAAATTTGAATACCTCTCGACCCGCGCCACCTTGAAAGCCAGCTTCGCCCAGCCCAGCCTCGCGGATCGTTTGCGCCGCTTTCCGCGTCGGCTCGAGCAGGCCGTGAAGCTGATCTCCGCAAATTGGCTCAGCCAGGTCGACCGGCCGCGTTACCTTCGCGCTCCCGTGGTTGAAGTCGGCAACTGGGAGCTATTCGAACTTGACGCCAAGACGCCGCACGCTGCCAACTGTGCGCCGGCCGAAATCGACAAGCAATGCGGCCTAAGCCGTCGCCCGATGCAAGAGGCAACGCAGGGACTGCTCATGCCCGGCGTAACGGTCTTCCTCAATGCGGTCGACCGAGAGCGCACGCGCCAAGCGGCATTAGTGCTGGGGCTCGCGCTCGAGCTTTACCACCGCGAACACGGCCAATTCCCCGCCGCACTCGCAGAGCTCGTCGAACAGAAATACTTGCCGTCGATCCCCGTCGACCCATTCGGAAAAGGAGAACCCTTCCACTACCGCCGCGAAGCCGACCCGCACCAAGGAGCCACTCTCTGGAGTGTTTGGCTCGACGGAATCGATCAACACGGGACGATCCCGGCACATCCATCAGCCCCGGGCGACATGGCTTTTCAAATTCCGAGACCTGGATAACGCGCCGACCCAACGTAGGGCAAGCTGCCAGCTTGCCATTCCCCCGCGCAGCCGCTCACGAAGCGACACAAGCCACCGAAAACCAATTCGATGTAAGGCCCGCCCAAGTACGCTCGGCCCCGTTCGTCTTGCCTCGTTCCCAAGCGGGAGCTTGAGGGCGTTCCAAGAAAAGGCAAGAGAGATCCGCAGATGACGCCGATTTCGCCGATTTGAATTTCAAAATCTGCGTTCTTCTGCGAAATCTGCGGAGAACTGGTTTTTTGTCTTTCTTGGTGTCTTTGTGCCTTCGTGGTACAGATTTGTATTGAATGCCACGTAGCTCACTTCGGCCACGGGCGAGCCCCTGGCTTCATGAGCCGGCCTCGATGGCCGGGCCTCGCCAGTGTCTTCCTTCGGAGATCAAGCGGCATTGGCACTGGCGTGCCAAAGCCCTCGCCAGTGGCACCCCGTGGCATCCACAATTTTGAAGTAGACGGTCTACTACGTTCCTCAGCGGACCAATTCCCGGACACCCTCAAGCGGGAGCTTGGGAACAAGACCGCAATTCACGCGGCCTCTCACCGCTTAACTTGTTCGGCCACGACTTCGAATTCACCCGCTGCCTCGTTCCGCCATTGAACCGTGTAGTTCAACTCGATGTCTCCGGCCGTGGTGTGCGCGACACAGCGACCATGTCTCTTGTTCGATTTGGAATCAACGCTCACTTCCTGAAACTCGGTCACCGACGTCACCGTGGTTCGCGTGGCCATCTGCCGAATGACGCGGTTGAGCACCTCGATCACTTCGGAACTGGTGCAGGACGGCAAACCTGCGGGCAGCACCCGCACCTCGAATTGATCCTTGGCGCGGTCCTGCCAGCGGACGGAGTACTGCAAGTTGACGTCGCCCGAGCTCGAATGCACCACGCATTGCCCGCGTCGGACCATTTCTTTGGAGTCGAAACTGAGCTCGCGGAACCCGTCGACGGATTTCACCGTCGGCCCCATCGCCGAGTTCCGCACGATTTGCTGAACAACCTCAACGACCTCTTTGCTCGCACACGTGGGCAATTCCCCCGCCGTGGCGGCCGGCGGACGCGGCAAGGCGAGCGCGATCAAAGGCAGCAGGACGCCGCCCGCGATAATGGCCGCCAGATTGCGGACCCTGCGCCGCGCGCATCTCGACAGACAGCGGCTGGCTCAAAATGAGTCCGCAGGCAAAGCCGGCCGTCAAGCCGCCAATGTGGGCGGCCATGTCGATGCCCTTTGCTGTCATTCCGTAATACAGATTGAAGACCAGGAACAACAACATGCTGTTGCGGAGTTGCTTCAGCACGACCACAGGCACGGCCGTGCGTTGCAAGGCCAGGAAGGCCAGCAAGCCCCCGGCGACGCCAAACACGGCCCCTGAAGCGCCGGCGGAGATGATGGCCGGATTCCACGCAACGCTGGCGAGGCTGGCGGCGATTCCCGACACGAAGTACAGCACCAGAAAGCCCACGGTGCCGATCAACCGCTCGACGAGCCGTCCGAGATCCCACAAGACCCACATATTGAAGCCGAGATGAAAAATCCCGATGTGGACGAACAGGCAAGTGACGAGCCGCCACCACTCCCCGTTCAACGTTCTTGGACCGAAATTGCCGCCCCACTCGAAAATCTTGAGCGGAGCCGGCGCGAGCAGGTGGGCACCGCTCGCAACCATCGCCGCAAAGACCAAGACGTTGATCGCAACCAGCAACGGCGTGGCGATCAAACGCGGCGTCATGCCGACCAGCGCTTGTCTGAAGTCGCGCATGCCTTGCGCCGGGGTCGGCATCGCCAGGCTGCGATTGGTTGCCATCACACGCACGCCCAGCACGGTGGACTTCATCCAGAGCTCGCTATGCTGTTTCAGCTTGTCCGCATCGCCCTCCCGAAGTGCTGCCGCGAGCAGCCGCCAACTCTGCGTGCGCGTTTCCGCAAATTCCTTGAGCGCGGCAGTGTCAGCAGCGGCACTCTCAGCATTCGCGACTTTTTCCTGTTCAACCACCCGCTGAGCGCGCTCGAGCAGGGCGTTCAATCGCGGCAAGAGTTCCCGTTCGATGCGGTCGGCCGCCGCCAGAGCGGCGCTGCTCTTCACGAGTGGTTGAGTGACGATCTGAGTGCGAAGTTTCGTGAACGGGGCCTCAACCAGATTCAGCTGCTCAACTGCCTGCTCGCCGAGGCCACCGCTGGAAGGCGGGCCGCCACCCAAGGGAACTGGTTGGGGATTGTCGCCGGTGGAAGTCATGCGCACATCTTACGGCAGTGTGTCCCGCGATGCCTCCAACGTAGGGCAAGCTGCCAGCTTGCCATTCCATCGCCCGACCGCTCACGAAGAGCCCAGCGAATACCAGTTCCACGTCGGCAGTGCCGCACGCGCCCCCCATCCGCTGATTTTGAAATCGGCAAATCCAGGCAAGCTGGCAGCTCGCCCTACGCAAAGGCAGCCGCCGTCCTCGAGTGCCAACGGTCCGCATCCGCTCATCTGAGGCTTATGGCCATCCGCAAAAGTTCAGGCCAAAGAACGCCATTGATTCCGGCTAACGTCATCAAGCAGCCACCGGCCAGGTGCGAAACGATCATGCCCGATCGTGGAAGGAGCGGCAAGTCGCTCCCGCCGAATGGCCTCCACGCAGCAGACAAGACGCCGAGACCGGAGATCAAGAGGACGAACGACACCAGCAATTCGCCAACACCAGCGACGGCAACCTGCGTCCGCGTCCAGCCGATTGGCCCAAAAGCCAGAGAGAGGGCGCAGAGCAGGCAGCCGAGCAGAAATGCAAGCCTCGGGTTTTGAGGTCAGTACGTTCTACGCAATGTGCCCTATAGACGAGAGCACAACGAACTAATCGGTCTCAGCATTGCCCAATCGCTTCATGCCGCTAATTGTGCATCGGCTGTTTATTCGTTCCAGGTGCCATTTGTTGGCTACAGCCCATCTCGTGCTCGACGCGGACTAGATGCGGCAGAGTAATTTATTTGATCTGGAGATCCGGATCACTGTATTCTCGCAGCCGACCGTGTTCTCACAGCCGACGGGCCTGCCGAGGACGCAGAGCGATCCGTGCCCGACAAGTGAATTACCGACGAGGTGCGGCGATGGGTAGCGATCTTTGGATGCACCAGACTCCCTGGCATGACGATCCGGCGAACGCTTTGAGTGATCTGCAGGCCCGCCTGTTTGCGGAGCAATATGAACCGTTTGATCCGGCCCAAGAGCTGCAAGATCACGTGACTGACGCCAAGAATGCGCAGCGCGACGCACAAGCCGAAGGAGATCCGTACGGCCTGGCCGACTACTACGGTCGCCTGGCGGAATCGTACGAAGGACTTTGCAAGGAACCCGTGCCGACGGACGTTCCAGCAAAAATCCAATTGTTGCAAAAAATTTGGGAGACCCAAGGCGAAGAAATCGGCGGCATTCTCGACGTGACGGGAGTGCAACCCGCACCCCCCTCCGGGAGTCAGCCGATCGAGCAGCAGCCGAGGCAGACCTGGGGCGGGAACGAGGCGTTTTTCCACGGATTCGATGGGCGGGTCGCGTTTTCGCTCGGCGAAATTGACATGCTACGGCTTGTCGGCGCCGCCAGGCCGTCCCTGAAACAGGCTAAGGAGTCTGCGCGAAACATTCAGGGCGAGTTGGGCCGGGGCGACTGCGTTTGCTTCCCCATTTACGACGAATCGCCCGATCGAAAACCGCTGGGGTGGTACTTCATCGGGTGTACGCTCGACTGAGGGCGGGGGCCGCGGGGCGGGGGGCGGGGGCGATACGAAGTCAGTGAGACTGGCGAATGCCAATTTGACTTTTCTTTTCTCGCACCCAAGCTCCGCTTGGGCACGCAAGTTCCGGAAGCTCCGCTTCCCATTCTTCATCACGACGCTCGCGAGTGCGGCGAGAGCCGTCCGAAACTCAGGCGACCAGATCCACCTTGCCCGTGCTCAACTGATAGACGCCGCCCACAACCTTGAGTTCTCCCGAACGGACGAGGTTCGACAAAATGGGATCCAAGCCTTTGAGCCGTCGGACGCCCTCGGCCACATTCTCCTTGATGACGTTGGCGAGCTTGTCACCGGGCCAATGCGCCACGAGTTTGACAATGGGTCGAATCGGATTGATCAGGGGCCCGATGGCTCCCGGAAGGGCGTCGTTGGCCTCGATGTGCTCGATCGCCGCCTTACACGCGCCACAACCGCTGTGGCCCAACATCATAATGAGCCGGCTTCCCAGTTCGGCGACCGCATATTCAATGCTCCCCTTCACGGTATGACCCGCCCCGCTGACGATGTTGCCGGCGATGCGGACGACGAACAGGTCGCCGATCGCCTGATCAAAGATCAGCTCGGGCGCCATGCGCGAGTCCGCACAGCCGACGATGACGGCATGCGGGGCCTGCCCCTGCGCCAGCGCAAGGAAATCTTTCGGCGCTCGTCCAGGGTGCAGGAGCTTCCCCTCGACGAACCGCTTGTTGCCGGCCAGGAGATGGTCGAGAACCGCCTCGGGTCTTGGCGGCGTCGGTGCATCGGCCGCACCCAAAGCGGAAAGCGGGGCCATGCCGGACACGCCACAGATGCCGATCGCCGCGGCTGCACGCTGCACGAACTCGCGTCGGGACGGATGCTCCAAGTTCTCCATAACCACTTCCTCTTAAAACCTCGCTTGAATACGAGCGACAGAAGCCCGTTGGAAATGCCAAGACCAGGCCCCCTGCCGTGGCAAAAAACGACCGAGAGCCGAAAAGCCAGTTGCACTTTTGTAATATCCAAGTGTTTTCCACAAGTGGACAAGTCGAGAAAGCCCGGAGAAGTGCGCGGGCATTCACCCGCTTCAACGCGGGGTGCACTCTGAAGGCTCCGCTTCCGGTCTTCATCACGACGCGGCGTCTCGCGAAGCAGAGCTTCGAGAAAATGCGTCCCCAAGGAGACCTTGGGAACGAGAGCCCAACGATAGAAATCGATCCCGTGGAAACGTCTGAGTTTGTCGATTTCATTCGGCTCGTGGTCCGCCGCGACGTGCGTCAGGTGACGCGGCGTTTGCGCTTGTCCGGAGTTGGCGACGATGGCTTCGCCGACCGGGGCGACGCGGCAAGGGGCGGAAGATTTCTTCTTCAAGGAAATCTCTCACTACTCGTACGCGGGCGATACGGCGCTGCATCTGGCCGCGGCTGCGTTCTCTCGGACGATTGCCGAACTGCTGGTGTCGCGCGGGGCCGATTGCCGGGCGAGGAATCGTCGGGGGGCGGAGCCGTTGCATTACGCGGCGGATGCGAATCGATGGGAGCCGGACGCGCAGGCGGAAGTGATCGACTACCTCGCCTCGATCGGCGCGGATCCGAATGCGCTGGACGACTCGGGCGTGGGGCCGTTGCATCGAGCCGTCCGCACGCGGTCGTTGGCGGCCGTTTCGGCGCTCCTTAAACGCGGAGCGAATCCCAGGCAGCCGAACAAAGCCGGATCGACGCCGTTGCATCTTGCCGTGCAGCCCACGGGCCGCGGCGGCAGCGGCTCCGAGCATGCGCGGCAACAACAGGCGGGCATCATCAAGCTCCTGCTGGAACGCGGCGCACGGCCAACGGACCGCGATGGGAAGGGCAAATCCGTCTCTCAGGCGGCCACCAGCGCGGCAATTCGCAGCCTGCTGAGTCGGCCGTGAATGCGTTTTCAATCGCAGCGCGGAGCTTGATCTAACCGGCGCGGCATCCGCAGAACTCGATCCACTCGAAGCGGAGCTTCGGGAAAGTGTGTTCCCAAGCAGAGCTTGGGAACAAGAAAATCCAGGCAAGCTAGCAGCTCGCCCTACGCTGGAAGGCCCACCGCCTCACGCCATCACTTTGCGAAAGCGCTTCAGCGCCTCTTCGATATTCTCCCGCGAATTGAACGCGCTCAGCCGGAAATAGCCTTCGCCGCTTGGTCCAAAACCGCTACCCGGCGTGCCCACCAAATGTGCCCGGCTCAGCAAGCGATCGAAGAATTCCCAGCTCGTGGCGTTGCCGGGCGTCTTGATCCACACGTACGGCGCGTCGACGCCGCCAAACACCCGCAAGCCGAATGACAAAAGTCCCTCCCGCAACATCCGCGCGTTGGTCAGGTAGAAATCGACCAGGCCCCGCGCCTGGGCTTTTCCCGCGGGCGAATAAACCGCCTCCGCACCGCGCTGCACTATGTACGACACGCCGTTGAACTTCGTCGAGTGCCGCCGATTCCACAGCCGATGCACGTCGACCTTCGCCCCGTCGGCCCCCTTGGCGGTCACCGACGTCGGCACCACGGTGAAGGCACACCGCGTCCCGGTAAAACCGGCCGTCTTGCTGAAGCTGCGAAACTCGATTGCCACGTCCCGGGCACCGGGGATCTCGAAGATCGAATGCGGAATGCCCGGCGACGTGATGTACGCCTCGTAGGCCGCATCGAACAGGATGATCGCGTCGTTCTGTTTCGCGTAATCCACCCACCGCGCCAGCGACTCGCGCGTGGCCACGGTTCCCGTGGGGTTGTTCGGATAGCACAAGTAGATGAGATCGACATGCCCCTCGGGGAGGGCCGGCACAAAATCGTTCTCGGCCGTCACCGGCAGATAGACCAGGCCGGCAAACCGCCCCGCAGCATCGGCCGCTCCGGTCCGCCCGGCCATCACGTTCGTGTCGACATACACCGGATAAACCGGATCGGTCACCGCGACGACGTTGTCGGTCCCGAAGATGTCGAGAATGTTCCCCGTATCGCACTTCGATCCGTCCGAAACAAAGATCTCCTCAGCCGAAATCTCCGCCCCGCGCGCCCTGTAATCATTCTCGGCAATCGCCTTCCGCAGAAAGTCATACCCCTGCTCCGGCCCATACCCGCGAAAGGCCTCTCGCCGCCCCATCTCATCGACGGCCCGATGCATGGCCTCGACGACCGCCGGCGGCAAAGGCTCGGTGACGTCGCCGATCCCCAGCCGAATGATTTTCGCTTGCGGATTCTCCGCGGCAAATTTGGCGACGCGGCGGCCGATCTCCGGGAACAGATAGCCTGCCTGCAATTTCAAGAAATGATCGTTGATTTTCGTCATTGTTCTTTCAGACGCGCCATTAAAACCGTGGTTCGGAGGAAATCACCCCGCCCAAATCGGAATCACGAATTCTAGCGGATTCGGCGCGTTTCATCGCCGCAGCGGGTCGGTGAAGATGTTAGTGGTCGGGAAGAATCAGTGGGTCAGTTGGGCGAGACAATCGCCGAGTCCCCGGATGGGCGCTTGGGGGTACGGCATTCGTCAGGACGACTTCGATTGCGACGTGATCGGTGTCGTCGAAGATCTCATGAAGTCTGGAAACACGCTCGGCGACAAGGAACTGGTTCCGAGTGCAACTCGAAATGACCGCGACAGCATGCCGTGCGAAGAAGGTGGGCTAGACCGTCTACCTCAAATTAGTGGAACAGGTGCCACTCAACGCTGATAGCCCTGTTTCTGGCTGCCAGGCCCACGGCTCTGCGTGGGAGTGTCTTCGAACGTCAAGCGGATTCGCACGCCCACGCAAAGCCGCTTTGTCTTGCCCGCATTTTTTGCAGAATGTTTTGCGCGGCGGGATTGGAAGGTCGTTGAAAGGCACGGACTTCCGGCGTTCGCCTGTGTTGGAATGAGAGGTGCACGACGGGCAGCCGGCTCCAAGGAGATGTCGGGGGTCTTGGATCGATGCGGTCGGACGGCCGTGTTTGGCGGCGCCGAGAAGCAAATGGATCCCCGATGGAGAGCATTACGTTGGATGTGGAGCGTTGGGCTCAAGAGCAGTTTGGCTCGTGTGAGTTGGGTGATCGCCGACGCAACGTGCGGTTGGTGAAGTTCGCCCGACAGGTGGCGGCCAATCCGTCGGCGAGCACCCCCGACCAGACGTGCCAATGGGCGGACTGTAAAGCGGCGTATCGACTCATGGATTGCGATGACATCGAATTTGGGGCGATCCTCGCTCCGCATTGTCAGCAGACGAGAGACCGTGCGTCGAAGACGGGTCGGGCTCTGCTGATTCATGACAAGACGGAGATCTCGTTCTCCACGCGGCGAAACCCCATTGAGGGACTCGGCCCAACGGGCAACAACAAGCGGCAAGGGTTTTACCTGCACACGGCCCTGAAAATCGACGAGGACGGTCAAGAGATTTTTGGCCTGGCCGGCCAACTGCTCTTTTACCGCAAAGTGGCGCCGAAACGCCGCGACGGCCTGCGCGAGACGGTCTTGCACGCCAAACGACGGCCGCGGGAATCGGAGGTGTGGCGACGTTTGATTGAACAAGTGGGACCCGCCCCCGCCGGCCAGACCTTTATCCACGTCTGCGATCGAGAAGCCGACAACTACGAAGTCTATGCGCAGAGCGTGATCTGCGGCGCCGGCTGGATCATCCGCGCGACTCAACTGCATCGCAAGGTGCGTCCCGTCGGACAGACAGAGCCTGATCAGCCACGATCCGAGGCGATCACGAAGATCGGGGACCTCTTGACGCAGCACGGGTTTCAGGAAGGCTACGAGGTCGCAGTCCCCGCGATGAAGAAGACCAAGGCGCGCACGGCACACGTCCAGCTTCGCTGGACCTCGTTCTGGATGCCCCGTCCTCGTCCGTGCAGCGTGTGGGCCAAGAAAAACGCTCCGGACTTCATCCGCATGACGGCTGTGGAGGTCTGCGAGGTCAAACCTCCCCGCGGAGTGAAGCCGCTGAGGTGGGTGCTTTACACGCGCGACGGCGTCGCCGACGCACAGGCAGCGCGTCGGGTCGCCCAGGACTACGCGCGACGCCCGACGATCGAAGACTACCATAAGGGGATCAAGACGGGCTGCCACCTGGAGGAGCGGCAATACAGCACCGCGGCCCGCTTGGAACGCATTGCGGCTGTGCTGTCGGTCGTGGCGGTGCGTCTGCTGCAGATCCGAGCCATCGCCCGCGTCGAGCCGGAGCGGGCGGCGCTGGAGGTTGCCCCCCAAGAATGGGTCAGCACGTTGTATCAATACACGGCCTCCAAATCTCCGAAGTACATACAGCGCTGGACACCCGCCAACTGGACCGTGCTCGAGTTCATGCGACGCCTGGCCGGCCTCGGCGGATTCCTCGGACGCAAAGGGGACGGTCTCCCCGGTTGGATCACCCTCTGGCGCGGCGTCTCCAAGCTCCTGCTCCTCATCGACGGACGACAACTTGGCCACAAAAAATGCGGGTAAGACAAAGCGCAAAGCCGTGGGCGTGGCACCCGATCCACCAATTTGAACTGGACGGACTACTACGACTACGACTCTGGGCCACACTCTACGGCGTCGGCGACTTTGAGATCGGGCGATCCTGATTTTTCGGCGATTTCAGCGCGCGGTTTTTGAGTTGGTTCGCCCAAAAGCGGCGCCAGTTTGCCGCGTTGCTGCCCAATTGGTGATCCGTGATTTTCACCAGTGCGTCGTACACCGCCGGATTGACGTTGTTTTCGCCGATGACGCCCGTGGTGTATTGCACGGGCGTATTCAGGATGTCCGCGACCGTCACGGGTGCAACGGTGGCCTGCGAAAGCGTTGTGGGCTTCGGATTGTTCCCCATGAACATCGGAAGGTTCATCGGGCCCATGGTTGGCGGAAGCGTGATGTTGGCGTAACCCAGGGGACTGCCCCCCATCGAGCTCCCCACGTTGGCCTCGATATTTGTGCCCACGCGGATTTCCTGTCTCGGCGGGGCCGCGACCGGCGGCGGCGGTAGGGAGTTGAGGTAATTTTGGTATTGGGTCCCGTTTTGCAGTACGCCGGCGACCGTGGGTTGTACGATCGAGGTCGCCACGACGCGGGCGGTCGTGAAGTTCAGCGCGTCGATCAGATAGGGGACAGAGTCGCCGTTGGGATCGCCGATCTCGGCAATTCCCTTCGCGGCGAGGCTCGAGAGACCGGGATTGCCGATTTTCAGAAATTCGATGTAAAGCGGTCGGGCGAGATCGGCACGCTCTGCGCCGATCGCCTTGCGGGCCGCCTCGCGAACGGCGGCCGCGGGATCGCTCATCGACTGTCGGACGAGGCAATAGACGGCCCTCGGACCGGGAATATTCTGCAGAATCTTCGCGTAAAACTCGCGCTCGTTCGGGCTGTCCGCGAGATAACGGGTAAGCGCGGGAATCGCGGCATCGTCGACAATGTTCAACAGGTCGGAAATCGCTTTGCGGCGGCGATCGGGGTCCGAGCCGTTGGCACGCTCGACGAGCGAATGAACTTTCGCCATCCACGCCTTTTCTTGCGGTGTGAGCTGTGGCTTTTTTGCCGCGGCGGTCGCGGCGGGCTTTTTTGCCGCGGCGGCACTTTGTGCCCGCTGTACGCTTTTCACGTCCGCGCGGTCGAAAACGATCAGAGCGCCTTTGGCCGTTTGCAGCGTGACCGCGTTCGGATCGTGCGACGTGACGACCTTGCCATGCACGGCGGGGCCGCGCTTCAGCGTGACGATATCGGCGGATAAAGGATCGGCGGCCAGGCCGAGCAAGCAGACCCACGCCGACCAGGCGGCCGCTCGTCGCAAGCACGGAATTGACATGGCAAGTCTCCGCCGCGAGCGAACTCGAGGGGCATTGAGCAGCGCGCTATTTGAATATCGGCAATTTTGGACAGGATGTCGATTGCCTTGCACCCCTATTGTTCTCGCTTTGGGGGAGAAAGGCAAGAAATTCCGCGCCTAAAGGGCGTCGGGAAGCGCGGAGATCGGGTGCTCGTAATTCAGCGCCCCGCGGAGACCTCCGGAGAGCAGAGCGCGCCGCACGCTTCGGCAGGCGCTGCGTCGGCCGTGCGGAACGCCTCTCGGGCCGTGGCCGCGGCGACGCCGGCGTTGATTGAAGAGACGAGATCGACCAGGGCATTGAGCAGGTTGTCATCCAGGCCGGCGGCCCGTGCTTTCTCGATGCGGCCACGCGTGCAAACCTGACAGCCCCGCGTGATGGTCACCGCGAGACCGATCAGATGTTTCTCGCGGTCGGTGATCAGCGAGGTCTTGTGCGTCCGCTCCAGATAGTCCATCACCAGTGCACCGTCGTAGGCCATTTGTCGGCTTCCCGAAGAATGAGGGGTCAATCTCGATGCAACTCGCTCCCAAAGTGTGACTCGACTCATTGTAGTGCGAAAGTGCCGGCGGAATGAAAATCGGGGAGGCAAAGCATCCGCTTTGCCTCCCCGAAAAGATTTTGGTCGATCATGAACCGCTGTGCCCACGATTATCGCCTGGCGGCTACCGAGCACGGTCAGACGGTGCGCCCGCGGCGATCCACTGCTGGAGCGTGGCGACCTCGTCAGCCGACAATCGGCCCCTCGGCGGCATTTCGCCATCACGCACCCGCTGGAACGCCAGGCTCTCGTTAGGCTGGCCGGGAACAATGGCCGGCCCCGATGCGCCTCCCTTGAGGATTGTGTCTCGCGAACGAAGATCGAGGCCCGCGGCCCGCCCCTGTTCCCCGTGGCAGCGAGCCGCACTTCGCCTGCAGTAGGGCTTGTGCGCGATTCGCAAGACCCTGACGGTCCGAAGACGCGGCACTCGCAGGCGCCGCAGTCGCTTGCGCAAAACTCACAGGCGATGCGGTCGCCGTCGCGGATCCTGGCGGTATTTGTCCTTCTGGCACTTGGCCCTGTAGCACTTGACCGGTTGGCGCTTGAGCCGAGGAGGCAAAGTTGCTGGACGCTGGGGCTCCACTCGGAGGGGCTGTAGGCGCCTGAGCCGAGGGGGTCGCGGGATCAGTGACCCGAACGCGATAGGCCTTTGGCACCAGGTGCATTTGGCCGTTCTCGTAGACAGACACCCAACGAATGCGGACTTGCGTGGGCGGGGCGTATTGGGTGTTTGCGTGGCCGCCACTGTAGACGCCGCAATGGTCGCAGGCCGGTGCGATGGAGACGGCGCCCCCGTGACTGGCGAAACCAACGACCGCCGCGCACACCAGATATTGAAAATGTCGTCGCATGGTTGTTCTCCTTTTTCGTTAAAAGTCGTAATCTCTCGCCGGCTTCGCCTCGGCTGGGCTGGCGAGGGTGGCGACGGTGATCAGCTCATGGTTTCTGGAAAAGCTCCGGCCGCCGAATTTCGCTGCCGAAGGATCGGGGCTGCAGTTCCAAGCGCAAGACAGTCGCGGTTGTTACAGGCTCACCCGGAAATTGGGGTGAGTCATCGACCGCTTGCCTTACCATGCGACGTTTGTGTGGAGGGATGTCGAAAAATAATGAAAAAATCAAGATTTTGCCGAAACGATCGCCCCCGGTTCTGTTGTGCAGCCTTGGGACTCGTTGTGCAAAACGGTTCCGTTGCCGGCCCTTGCTTTCCCCGCGCTGGACTTGGAGCGCATCCGCGCACTCAATCGCCAAACCGACGCGGTGCCCCGTCCAAGAGCGAGATGCAGGGTCAGGTTGCGATGGGCCAGCAAACTTCCGTTTTCCAATCCTGAGGATTGGGATAATCGGCCGGATCGTTTAGGTACGCTTCCCACGGGGCGCCGGCCGGTTGGAACCCGTTCGCAACGATCCACTCCTCGAGTGCGGGGTAAGCCGCATGGAGTTGCTCATAGGGCCCGGAGTGAATCGTCACGGCGGCTGGCCCGCCAGGCAGTGTCTCGACCAAAACGTCGCCTGCGCCCTCGCCGGTGGTCCATTCGCCGCTGTGAGCCGTGACGCGCATTCCCGTCTCCAACGTCACCAAGCCCACGCTTGAATCGCGATAGCGTGTGATCGGGTAGCCCGCAATGGCGATGCCCCGCTGTTGCGCGTAAAGGAAGACTTTGGGCAGCTCGGCCGCGATGGTGGCTGCGATCGCGTCACGCCGCACCCGCCGCCGGACAACCAGGACGGGCTGCGCGGCGAGTTCCTGTTTGGAAACGGAATATTCCATCGTTTTTCGCGTCTGCCTTTCTTTCGAGTCGATGTGGTATAGCCCGACACACGGGCCGATGTCCTCCACCAGGTCGGCATTCACCTGGGCGTCAGGGCCCATCAGGAACTTTTTTCGGTAGGCGCTGGGGGTCATGCGAAAGCGCCGCCGGAAGGCGCGGCAAAACGCCTCATGGCTCTCGAATCCGCACTCGAGGGCGATTTCTAAAATCGAGGCTGGGGAGCTGATCAACGCGGCGGCTGCGCGATCGACACGCAGTCGCAAAGTGAATTGCTTGGGGGTCTCTCCAAGAACGGCCCGGAGTGTGCGATGTGCATGAAACAGGGATTGACCTGTCGCGGCAGCCAGGTTCGACAGCCGGACGTTTTGGCCCCGATTTCGTCGCACGTAGCTAAGCGCCCGTTGGAGCTTGTTCCAGTCCGTCATTGGATTTGCGGCCTTTGTAGACAACTCCTCCCGCAATTGCTGCCGGGATGCTCAGGGTAGCGATGACGATCCACTGCACACGTGAAGCGTGGTCCGCGACTGGCGACAGCATGGCCAGGATCGTGAGACCTGCCTGAACGATCCCCATCATAGTCGCGTGCGTCACCGGTCGCCGCCGGGCAATAAGAGCCGTGGTGTAGCCACCGGAGGTTACGCACATCAACCCATAGGCAAACGTGAGCGTACGGACCCAAGGGTTGGCTAAGAGGGCCTCTGGCCCGGGCAAGGTTTCGGGAAACGCCCGGATTAACAGCGGGTTAACAGCCGCCTCGATCGCGAACGATGTCACGGTCAACACGGCAATCCCGGCGAGAACCGATAAAACACTGCGAACCATGGGGAGCAGTCTACCCCGCCGATTTCTTGTCAGCTTGATCTTTCTTGCGGTTTTGAGCTCCGGACCTTGTTTTGGCTCCCGAGCAGGGCTTGGGATCGAGCACGCACGATGAGACCGGAATTCCCGTCGGCGAATCCCGGTTTTTTTTCTGAATGACCAACTAAGGGCAGATCCCCCCGAGGAAACGGGACGTTATCGTTAACAGAAGCAAGACCGGCGAGCGCGAAAGGATTGCCGGTTGGTGCGGGCCGATCGAGAACGGAAACCTGGCAAAATGAACTACTTCAACCGCTTAACCGAAATCGTCACTTGCAATTTGAACGAAATCCTCGCGCGCAAAGCGGATCCCGCCGCCGCGATTCGCAAAATCATCACCGAAATGGAAGCCGGCCTGGCCGGCGCCCGCCGCAGCGTCACGACCGCGGGGGCCAATGAGGAACGGCTGACCAAGGAACTCTCCGAGCTCCAGCAGCAGGCCGAACAATTGACCGAAGAGGCTCGGGAAGCGTTGCGGGCGGCGGACGAGTCGGCGGCCCGGGTCGCTTTGGTCCGGAAAAAGGAGATTGCCGACGTGGCGGCCGGCCTGCAGCAGCAACTCAAGGCGGCCCACGCCACTCGTGAGCATTTGACCACGACCTTGCGAGCCCTCGAAGCCCGCCTCAACGAAGCCCGCCGCCGCCAGGTCGAACTGGAAGCCAGCCCGAAGGCCGCCGTGACCTCGCGAAAAGGGGTGGCTACGCTCGACGACGACCCGCGGACCCATGAGATCGAATCGGAACTCGAAGCCCTCAAACGCGAGTTGGAGCAGGGCTGAGGGCTGAGGGGAGAGGGGAGTCTGGGGTCGAATTCGTGATCTCGTCTCCAAGCTCTGCAGCTCCGCTTGGACATGAGTGTCACAGCCAACAAACGTCCAGGCTACGAGCGTCGGGGCAACGAGCCATCGAACTGATCTCGTCATCAGGCTTTGCAACATGAAATCACTGTTTGCGTTTCTGGCAATCACTTTTCTCTCGACGTGTTGCTTCGCCAGTCCGCCGAAGGCGACTGCGCCGGAAAGCAAGCCGCCCGTTTATCGCTTCATTCAGAGCCGCACGGGGAAGGAAATGACGCTGGCACAGGTCGCGGACGATCTGGCGGCGCGGGATGTGGTTTATTTTGGCGAGTTGCACGACAACGTGGCGGGGCATCAGGTTTATGCGGAGTTGGCGAAACTCCTCGCGGATCGGCGACCCGATTTCGTGCTTTCGACGGAGATGTTCGAGCGCGACGTGCAGGGCGTGGTGAACGATTACCTCCGCGGCCGCATTGATGAGGCGACGTTCCTCAAGCACAGCCGACCGTGGAAGACTTATGCCCGCGATTACCGGCCGCTGGTTGAGCTGGCGCGGGAGCGAAAGGTCGACGTGATTGCCGGCAACCTGCCCCGGCCGGTGGCGGGTCGGGTGGCGAGCACGGAAGGGACAACGTCGCCCTTCTTGCCGCGGACGACGACCGCGCCTTTGGATAAGTATTGGGAATTGTTCGGCGAAGCCATGAAGGACCATCCCGGTGCGGCCGGGGGTGGGCACGGTTCGGACCTGGTGGTGCGGATGTACCGGGCGCAGTGTGCTAAGGATGACGCAATGGCCGAGGGAATTGCCGACTACCTGGCCTCCAACCCGCATCGTCAGCCGCTCGTGATCCAGTGCAACGGCAGCTTTCACAGCGACTACGGCCTGGGCACGGCCGCGCGGGTTGCTCAGCGAGCACCCCTCGCCCAAGCGGCGATCATCAGCATGATCGCGGTCCCGGACGTTGCCAAAGCCGACGTAACGGACGACCGCAAGAAGGCCCACTATCTGCTGGTCGTCCCCGCCCCGCCGAAACCTCCCGCATCGGGCAAGCCACGCGTGAAAGCCAAGCCGCCGGAAACGAAGCCGAAAGGGTGATCTTCACACGTGGGGCGAGGGGTGGGGGACGCGGGCAGGCTGACCAGGCCGCCCGAGAATGCATCATTGCGTCGTCGGCCGAGCTTGATCGTTCGATGCCGCTTCTTTCGGCGAAACGGACGTCACTCGGGATCATGGGACCAGTCGCGGATTGGCCGTGAACGTGTTTCAACTGGACCAACCGGGGCGGCGCAATCACAATTGGCGCTCTGGGACGCGGGAACACGAGCCGGCGGCGCCATCTGAGGGAACTTTGCCAGGGAGACTGAAATGATCAACAACCAACAACTCACCAAAATGAAGACGCAGTGCGGTTTCATTGCCGCGCTGGATCAAAGTGGCGGCAGCACGCCGCAGGCGCTCGTGCATTACGGGATCAAAGACAAAAGCTGGTCCAACGACGAGCAGATGTACGACCTGGTGCATCAGATGCGGACGCGGCTTATCACCAGTCCCAGTTTCGGCGGCGACCGCATCGTGGGGGCCATCTTGTTCGAGAACACGATGGACCGGGACATCGAAAAGCAGCCTACGGCCGATTATCTCTGGAATGTGAAGCGCGTCGTCCCTTTCCTGAAAATCGACAAGGGGCTCGAGAAAGAGGCCGACGGCGTGCAGTTGATGAAGCCCGCGCCCGAGCTCAGCGCGCTGCTCGACAAGGCGAGGTCGAAACGCATCTTCGGCACCAAGGAACGCTCGCTCATCAAGCAGGCCAATCCGGCCGGCGTCAAAAATATCGTGGCGCAGCAGTTTGAGTGGGCCGCCCAGGTCATCGCCGCGGGGCTCGTGCCGATCATCGAGCCCGAGGTCGACATCCATTGCCCGGAGAAAGCCAAGGCCGAGGATCTGCTGCGGTCCGGCATTCGTGAAAAGCTCGCCGCGTTGCCGGCCGGTCAGGTCGTCATGCTCAAGCTCACTCTGCCGGAGCAGAACGACTTTTACGCCGAATTCGTCAAACACCCCAAAGTTGTGCGGGTGGTGGCTCTGTCGGGCGGCTACTCGCGTGACGAAGCCAACGAAAAGTTGCGCAAAGATCACGGAGTGATCGCGAGCTTTTCACGGGCACTCGTCGAGGGCCTGTCCGCCCAGCAAAGCGACGCGGAGTTCAACTCGCAGTTTGACAAGGCGATTCAGAACATCTACGAAGCTTCGATCACCTGATCGCGCAGCGAGGGCTTCCGAGGATCATCACGCCAGGCGATGGGCGCCGCTGCGACTCGAAGACCGTGCGCTTTTCCCGCGTTCATGCGGCGCGGTGATGGCCGAAAACGTCGTCAGATCGGACCCGATCGACTGGTAAAGCCAGAAGATCGGCAGGAGTCCGGCCAGGCAAACGGCGCTGAAAAAACCCATCGCCAGCTCGGCCTCGGTGTGGATGAGATCGGGCGCGACCAGCTTGTCGACGATCAGGGCGCCAACGCTGAGCAAGGGGGCCACGACGGCGGCCACGAGCGCGATGGAACTGGTGCGCTTGAGTTGCTTGAGCACATGCTCGTCGTGGAGGGCTGCCTCGAGATCGCGTTGCAGAACGGCGGGGTACACCGAGCGTAACACGAAAAACGTGATCCCAAAAAATGGGTAGGCTGACGCCAGGCACGCGCACATCAGCGACCAGAGAAAGAAGCGGAGCAGATCTGGCGTCGACGTGGCAAGCTGCAAATACCGGAGAATAATCGAGTCGGCCACGGCGGAGATCAGCCACAACGCAAAAACCGCGATCGCAACAAAGAGCCCCAGTCGGAGACAACGCCCGCGTGTCTTCTCCGTGATCGCCTCGCGGACTTGGCTGCGCTTCAGGCCGCGAACGACCAGCACGCTCCGATACGTCAAAAGGCTGGCCCCGATCGTGTAGGCGACGCCGACAATCATCAATTGATTGCGTTCAAACAGGCGATGTTGTTCGTGCGTGAGCCCAATCGTCATTTGCACCACATTGAGCGCGTATTGAAAGGCGCTGGCCACGATGTTCGGCAGCCCGGCCAGCGCCAGCACGACGACCGGAAGGAAACCGCGGAGCCGCACCCGCGCGCTGCGCTTGGGCGGAAAGAGCAGGGCCGCCGCCTTGGGATCCGTGCAAAGTTCCAAACGGCGGGAGATTTCCAATCCGCGCGACCAGCGCCGCTCGCGATCGGGATCGAGAGCCACTTCGAGCACCGTCGCCAGGCCGCTCGGGCAGTCTTTGACTTTGCTCAATGCGCCGATCTCGACGCCCTGCGCGCGCCGTTCGGCCATTTTCTCCAGGATCGTCGACCATCCGCGGCCCAGGTTCTCTTCCGAGAAGGGCCGCTCGCCGGTCAGAAGTTCCCAAAGCAGAATGCCGAGTGAATACAAATCGCTCCGCGCGTCGAGATCATCGGCCGAACGCGGGTGCGCCGAGTTGCAGGCTTCGAGCTGCTCGGGCGACATGTAGGCCAGGCTGCCGCCGAAATAGGCGGCCGGCGTGGCCCCGGCGACTTTCGCGCTGAAGCTGATATTGAAGTCGGCCAGTTTCGGGGACGGTTCCGCGGTGAGCAGCACATTGGCCGGTTTCACGTCGCGATGCAGCACGCCGCGGCGGTGCGCGTAGTCGAGGCCCCGCGCCAGGCGCGAGCCCAGCCAGCAAACGGCCTCGGGCCAAGTGGCCATCGCCAGCCAGTGCCGCGCGGCCGACATGGTGGGCCGCATGTCGCCCCGTTTTTCGAGCCCCTCGTCGACGACGTCGAGAATGATCTCTCCGGTGCGCTCGTCGGGGGGGATTTCTCGCATCCGCTGAATCACCTGCTGCAGCGTTCCTCCGGCGATGTACTGCATATAAAGCAGACGCAGCTTGCGGTCGGGGAGCAGGCGCTGGTCGTAAACGCGGACGATATTGTCGTGATCGAGTTGGGCCAGCGTTTGCGGTTCGGTCCCTTCGTCGGCCGAAATCTTGACCGCGACCGTGCGCTGCATCGACTTCTGCCTGGCGAGGAAAACTTTGGCGAAAGCGCCGGACCCCAGTTCGCTCAGGAGCTCGAAGTCGTCGATCGACTCGCCGGCGGCGATCTTCTCGATCCGCTCCCGCTTCGCGCGGCGCAAAAACGAAGTCGATTGGTATCCCTGGTCGATGTTGAGAATCGAGGCAATCTCCGACGTGTGGCCGGGGAAGGCGCTGAGATATTCGTCGGCGTTGACTTCGTCCCCGCTCTGCTTGCGAATGTGGAATTCTTCATAAACCAGGTCGCAGGGAAGCTGGTCTTGAACGAGCTCCGGAAACTCGGCGAAGTATTCGGTGATCCGCTTGGGACACCGCCGCGAGATCCAGCGATATTCGAGATCGACTTTGATCAGCTCGACGAGGGTCAGCCGCCGGGGTTCACCCGAATCCGGCAGGAACGGTTTAAGATCGGGCGGATGTTCCGCGGATTCCCACGCTTCAATGAACGCATCCAATTGCCGGGCGAGGATGTCCATCGACTCGCCGGCCGCGTTGAATGAGGGAGATCCGCTTGAAGTCGACACCAGACACAGTCCGTAGAGTGAGACGTCTCGGTCCAATCCCGGAAACCGCATCTTAGCCGACGTCAGGCGGCGCTTGAAACGCAGTCCGAGTCGCCGCCTGCAAGCGCGCGTCGCGATCGGATACCATAAATTCGTCGCAACGACGGACCTCGCGCGGAAAGGCGATTCGGAAAGGCGCTGCGGAAAGGCAATGGCGAAGTGGTTGGCGAAACCCTGAACGACCGATATCGGATCGAGCGTCGCCTGGCGGGCGGATCGCAGGCCGAGGTCTTTCTCGCCACCGATTCGCACATGGAGCGTCAGGTCGCGATCAAGATCTGGAAGCCGGAGGGCGGCTTCACCGTCGACGAGTTCCTTCGCGAAGCCAAGCTGCTTGCCCGCTTCGGCGCGCCCCACTTCGTCACGATCCACGAGCACGCGGCCACCATCGATCGGCGGCCCTTCTTCGTGCTCGAGTACCTGCAGGGGGAAACGCTGCAGGACCTCTCGACGCCGCTCACGGGACTCGAAATTCGCCGCTGCGTCCGCGACGTGTGCGTGGGGTTGCAAAAGGCACACGACGAAGGGGTCGTCCATCGCGACCTCAAGCCGTCGAACATCATGGTCGTGGGCCGGCAAACGAGGACCGAGCGCTACGTCATCCTCGACCTGGGAATCGCCAAGATCACCGACGCGAGCAATTGGCGACGCACGCTGACCGACGCAACGATGGCCGGGGCCGGCACGTTGCTTTACATGGCGCCCGAGCAGTGCATGGGCAACACGATCGACCGGCGGACCGACATCTATGCCTTCGGATGTCTCTTGTACACGCTGTTGGTGAACGAGGAACCATTCGCGCACAAGGGAAGCAGTTATCTCGCCGTCATGAACGCCATCATCGGCGATCCGCCGCGCCGCCTCTCCGAAGTGCGTCCCGAGGGACAGTTTTCAGAGGATCTCGAGCAACTCATCGCGGATTGCCTGGCCAAGAAGCAGGATGATCGTCCCGCCTCGATGAGCGACGTCGAAGCACGCTTCGAGGAGTGCTTTCCGGACGATCTGCCTCTGACAGACACGGCTCACGGACACAAAACGAATGTGCCCGGAGCGCGAAGAACCGAGCGACCGACCGGCTCCTCAACGCATCCGAATCGCCCGCCCAAGCGGCGCGGCCTCGCCACGGCACTTGCAGCCCTGCTCGTATTGGCGGCCGGCGGCGTCGGCTATTTCGCCTGGCGACCGCCGCCCGAAATCAAAACGATGGTCGGCCTGGAACCTAAGGTGCCGCCGGCCGACGTGCAAAAACCGTCCCGCTTGCCCCCTGAGGCGGTCGCACTGTCACGGCCTCAAGTGGAAAAGAAGTCCTCGACCGCCCCCGTTCCCACCAAGCCGGTCGATAAATCGCTACCTGCCCTCGATCAAAATCCCGAAAAGAAACCGGAAAAAAAATCGGCAACGCAGTCCTCCCAGCCCCTCGTGAAGACACCGATCCCGGTGCCCGTCAACCTCAACGATGATCGGTACATCGTCGTCCGAAATCATGCGCTCAAAGCGGATGACGCCACCGGCAAGAATAAGAATGCAAATCGTCACGGCGTGCTGGCCAACGACGAACTGCCGACCGGCAAGCCGTACGAAGTCGACCTGGTCGCGAAGCCCCAGTTCGGCGCGTTCCAGCTGAACCGCGACGGCACGTTTTTGTATGCGTCCGCCGCCCGGCCGGGAGGCGAGTTCGTCCGCTTCGATTCGTTCAAGTATCGGGTCCGCGCCTCGGATCACGATCCGTGGAGCGAGCCGGCGAACGTCACCATCGCCGTTCACCCCTACAGCGATGAGGAGTTGGCAGTCGCCAAACACATCGAGTCCGTTTTCGGCGACGCCTCGATTCGCATGGAACAGAATCCGCCGGCCGTTCAAATCGACTTCAGCGAGCCGATCGTCCATAGACCTGTGCGCGATAAATCGCTCAACGATCTGGATGGACTTGTCGAAGTTCTGCACGAGCTTCGACTCGATTCGCAGCCGATCACTGACCTCGGCCTCGAGCACCTCGCGCGATTTGGCGAGTTGCAAATTCTCTCTTTAGCCGGAACGGATATTTCGGACGGCGGCCTCGCAAAGGTTGCCGCGTTGAATAAGTTGTCGGAAATCGAGCTGAGCGACACGCTGGTGACGGCAGCGGCCTTGAAGCCTTTCGTGGACCGCAAGCCCCCGCTTCGCGTAGCGCGAGACGGGGCGGTCGACCGTCTGCGTAGCGCGGGGGTCGCCATCTCCGCCAAAAGCGATGCCACCCTCGAACGCAACGGTTTTATCGCTTCGATTCCCCAATCCGCTCAGTTTTCCAAGGTCGTCAGCCTGCTGAAGGAGGCTCCCCGGCTGGTCGAACTTGTCTTCGCCAATCCGGACGCGAGCGACGACCTCGTCAGCGAAAGCCTTGTGCGGCAGCTTGCCGCTTTGAAGGCGCTCGACCTGCGCGGCACGATCGTCTCGCCGCAGCGTGTGGACCTCCTCAAAAAGCAGTTTCCTGGTCTGCAATTGAAGTGGGACCCGCCGCTCGCGCAGCTGCGGCTGATCGGCACGGTCAAGGAACTTGCGCCTGGCAAAGAGGCCGGCTCGGGCGGCGTGGCAGTCGATCTTGCCCGAAAAAAGATCGACGCTCGAACGTGGATTTTGCTCTCCCAGGTGCCGAATCTCATGGCACTGAATCTGGCCGGCATGGCGATCGACGACGTCGTCTTCGATCGCCTGGTGCAGCTCACGACGTTACGCGAACTCAACCTCGAGGAGGCCAGCCTGGACGGTCAACGACTGCTCGAACTTTGCCAGCGGCTTCCCGCGCTCGTCAGCCTCGATGTGCAAAAGAGCCCGGTCGCTCGCGATAAGCTCAAGCTGCGGGCGCTGTTGGCCGAGCTGCGCAGCCGCGACCGAAAGGCTACGCTTCGCCCCGAGCCGGTCGACGAAGGCCCTGACTTGTTGACGGCGCCTTTCGATGAGGGCGCCGCCACTCGGGCCCGAGCTCTCTGGGCCGCTTATCTCAATTCGCCCGAGCAACTGGTCAACACGATTGGCATGAAGTTGCAACTCATTCCGCCGGGCGATTTTCGCATGGGGAGCGAGGAAACGTATCTCGAGCTCGTCGAGCGGTTTCCCGCGGTTCGCGAAGTCGAGGAAGAAAACCCGGTCACCCGTTTGGCGCTCGAAAGCGCCCGACCGCAACGCACGATTCGGATTACCAGGCCTTATTACCTCGCCGCCCAGGAAGTGACAAACGGCCAGTTCAAGAAGTTCGTGGAAGCCACGCATCACAAAGCCGTACCCGATCCGAAAGGCAAACGAGGCTGGGGTTATCCCCCCAAGCATCAGAAGGGGCCCCGCGTTCTCGAGCACCCCGCCGCGCCTGGCCGTGGATACACGTGGCAGTGGGGCGTCGAGATCGACGATCAAGCCCCCGTGGTCGATGTGAGTTGGAACGACGCGGTTGCGTTTTGCGATTGGCTCAGTGCCAAAGAAGGGAAGACGTATCGCTTACCGACCGAAGCCGAATGGGAATACGCCTGCCGAGCCGGCACGACAACCCGCTATTGGAACGGCGACGAACCCGAACGCCTCACCGCGATTGCCAACGTCCGCGATCTGGCGGCCCGCCAGAAATTCGGCTGGTCCAACACGCTGAGTTCGTCCGACGGTTCGGCCTCCGCCGGCAGAGTCGGCCATTATCCAGCGAATAATTTCGGCCTCTACGACATGCACGGCAACGCGGCCGAATGGTGCGCGGACTGGTTCTCGATTTCCTCTTACCGCCAACCGCCGGTCCCCGATCCGACCGGGCCCCCCGTCGGAGCTTTGCACGTGGTTCGCGGCGGGAGCTGGCATAGTGCGGCCATCTTTTGCCGCTCGGCCCACCGTGCGGCCGAGGTGGCCACGCACCGCAGCGATTACATCGGCTTTCGAGTCGTCTGCGTCGAAACCAAGCCGCCGTGGCCTCCCGCGCGTCCGGCGCCCGCCGCGCTCACGCTCGCGCCGGACCCTGCTCTGCTTGTCGCTCCCTTTAGAGCCGGGCAAATTGCCGAAGTCCGCAAGGCCTGGAGCCAAGCTGCGCATCTCGACGAGCGGGCAACGAACATCGCCGGCCTGACGATGATTCTGGTGCCGCCCGGCGAATTCAGCATGGGCTCGACGCCCCAGCAGCTCGCGCAACTTGCCACGTTCACCTCCAACTGGAAACCGGACTCGGCTAAGGCGGAGCAGCCGCCGCACCGCGTGGCCATCACTGGTCCGTTTTATCTCGCCGCTCACGAAGTCACGCGGGGACAGTTCGGCCGCTTCGTGAAGGCCACGGGTTACAGAACGATTTGCGAGCGGGGGATCGTCCGCGGCATCGGCTGGGATGCCAAAACTGGAAAATTCAAAAGCGGTCGAAAATACAACTGGCACAACACCGACTTCCTCCAGGACGACTCTCATCCCGTGGTGAATGTTTCCTGGCGGGACGCCGCGGCGTTTTGCATGTGGCTCACGTGGAAAGAGGGCAAACTCTATCGCTTGCCGACCGAGGCCGAGTGGGAATACGCCTGCCGCGCGGGAACGGCCACGCTCTTCTCGAACGGCGACGATCCCGAGGGCCTCGCGACAATTGCCAACGTCTGGGACCAATCGGCTAACGGAAAAATTCCCGGCGGCCCCGCAATCAAGGGCCGCGACGGCTTTCCCTTCACCGCGCCGGTCGGCTCGTTTGCCCCGAATGGGTTCGGACTCTTCGACATGCACGGGAACGTCCGCGAATTGTGCAACGATTGGTTCGCCGACGATTATTACGTCAACTCACCCGACGCGGACCCGCGCGGCTTTTCCACCGGCGACAGGCACGTCGTCCGAGGTGGCGGTTGGAACTCGAGCGCCGCGAACTGCCGCTGTGCGGCGCGCGGATCCGTGCAAGCAGGCGCCGTCGACCTCAACCTCGGCTTCCGCGTCGTTGCCGAAGCGAGCGGTGAATAAAGGACGCCAAAGCACGCCACCATGATGATGTCGAGCGTTCTGGACCATCCCGTTTGGGAATCGCTGACGACCGGGCACGCCGACCTGGCGCGGACAAACGGTGCCGCGCGTCGCTACGCGAGCCTGGTCTCGCCGCTGGCCGCCGTGCGTGAGCCGACGCCGGCCGCGTTTGACGATTTGGCGGCGTTACTCGCTCCCGAGGAGCACGTGGGACTCGTGACGGCCGAGCCAATCGAGGTGCCCGCCGGTTGGCAGCTCTTTCGATCGCGTCCGATCGAACAGATGGTCTGCACTCAACCAACTGGCGAGGCGCCGCCGGTCCCGCTGGAATTAGGTCCAAACGACGTGCCGGAAATGATCGCACTCACGGCCGCGACCGAGCCCGGTCCTTTCCTGCCTGAGACGATTCGCATGGGACGCTATTACGGCATCCGCTCCAATGACGGACGGCTGATGGCCATGGCGGGCGAGCGTTTGAAGCTCGCGGGATTTCGGGAGATCAGCGCGGTGTGCACGCATCCAAACTTTCGCGGTCGCGGCTTGCGCGCGGGCTCGTCGCCTTCTTGATCGCCCAAATCGTTCGGGAAGGCAGTGTGCCCATCCTTCACGTGAAGGGGGAGAATAACGAGGCCAAGCGCCTGTACGAGAAGCTTGGCTTTCACGTCCGCCGCGCGGTGCAATTGACCGTGATTTCGCGCGGGTGACGGGTCGGTTGTTGGCTCGCGATTGACGATAAGGAACTTGATGCGGCATGGCTCACGATTGCTCCAGCCATTCTCACGGCCATCACGACGCGCATGACTTGCTCGCGCAGAGCGACAGCCGCAAATTGCGTGCGGCCCTCGTGCTCACGCTCGTTTTTGTTGTCGGTGAAGCCGTGGCCGCGTACTTTGCCGGAAGCTTGGCGCTCTTCTCGGACGCCTGCCACAACTTTGCCGACGCGGCGGCTTTGGCTTTCTCCTGGTACGCCGTGTGGATCGCTCAAAAGCCCTCGCATACCGGCATGACGTACGGCTACCACCGCGTGGGCATTCTGGCCGCGCTCGTGAATGCCGTGTCCCTCGTCGTGATTGCTCTCATCATCTTTTGGGAAGCGGCCGAGCGGTGGCGAAACCCGGAACCCGTGAACGGCTGGCTGATGATTTGGGCTGCCGCCGCCGCCATTGCCGTCAACGCCACGATCGGCGTGTGGCTCCACAGAAGTGCGGCCCACGACCTCAACATTCGTTCGGCCTACTTGCACATGGTCGGCGACGCGCTCTCGGCGTTCGGCGTGGTGCTGGCGGGCATTGCGGTGGTCGTGAGCCGAACGCGGCTGGCCGATCCGATCGCCTCGATCGTGATCGGCGGGCTGATCCTGTGGAGCTCGTGGGGCGTGCTCAAAGAGAGCGTCAACGTTCTCTTGGAAGGAACTCCCGCCGGTTTGGATATGTCGGCCGTGGAAACGGCGATCGCCACCGTTCCCGGCGTGCTCAACGTGCACGATCTGCACGTGTGGACGGTCGGCCCGGGCGTGGTCGCCTGCAGTTGTCATGTGCTGGTCGCCAAGCAGACGATTCGCGAAGGACAGCAGATTCTCCAGTCGGTCTGCGACGAACTGGGCCACCGCTTCGGCATCAACCACACGACGGTGCAAGTGGAAGCCGAAGGCCACGAAACTCACGAATTGTTTTGCACGCTGAAGCGGCGCTCTCCGGAGACGCCAGGCTGACAGCCGTTGGTCACGCCCGGCTGTGGTGCTGTTCGCGGGCAGCCCCGCGGGCGTTCGATCGGGAGGATCTCTCGACGCCAATAGCGGAGATCCGCGGGAAATTCTCAAAAAATCTGATCCGCCGCCTCAAAGCTGACGTTTACTCTTGATGTTCTGTACGACTCTATGTACTGTGTGTTGCACAGTATTGTGAGCGGCGGGAGAACACAGGTTGTGACGAGCGGCGAAACGCACGATGTCTTGAACGGCAAACTCGACACCGAATTGCGTCGCGGTGTCTTGGTGCTCGCCGTGCTCTCGCAACTGCGAACTCCCCAATATGGGTACTCGCTACGACAGGCGCTTGCCGAGCAGGAAATGTCGATCGAAGAAGGCACGCTCTATCCCCTCCTGCGCCGCCTCGAGTCGCAGGGATTGCTCGCGAGCGAATGGCGCATCGAGGAGGGACCGCCGCGGCGGTACTACACACTCAGCCCAGAGGGCGCGCGGCACTATCAAAGCCTCCGCGCCAGTTGGTCGACACTCGCTGCCACCGTGAATCGTCTGATCGCCGACAAGAAAGAGGTTGCCACACCATGCAAGCGAACGAAGTAATCGGAATGTACATCGACGATATCGTGCGACTCTTGCCGCGGCGGTCGCGAAACGACGTGGCGGCCGAGCTCAGCGCCCTGTTGAGCGACGAACTGCACGCGCGGTCCGCCGCGTCCGCAAGCCCTGCCGATGAGGCTTTGGCGCTCGCACTGGTGCGCGATTACGGCCGGCCCAACGAAGTGGCTGCCCGCTATCAGCCGCCTGCGATGATCGTCGATCCGGCCGACACGCCGAGCTTTCTGCGAGCGGCGATCATTGGCGCCAGCGCGATTGTCTTGCTCAGCGTGCTCAAAACTCGGCTGCCGCCGGTGCCGGGCGACGCGGACAACGAGGTCACTCTCGTGATCCTGGCCTGGCTCGGTTTCCTGGCGGTGGCTTTCGGCGTCAAGAGCCGCATCCGTCACCGCTGCCCGTCGATTGCACTTTGGAAACCGCGCGATCGGAACCGCGTGAATCGCCTCGGCGCGGCAATCGTCGTTCCGTTCGCCTCGCTCGTCGTCGTTCTTTACGCCGCGCCGGCATGGGTTTTAGATCGCCTGTCAGCCGGTCGGCTCAATACTTCCTCGGTCATCTACACGACCGAGTTCCAACACCAGCGACTCCCATTGTTCATCGGTCTCCTCGCCGGATTGCTGGCCCTGCTCACCTTCGCCGCGCTCCGCGGACGTTGGAGCCGGCTCACGCGTCGCATTGGCATCGGCGTCAATCTGGCCCTCGCCTGTCTCGTTCTGTCTTTCGCCGTTGACGGCCACATCTTCCAATCCGCCGGCGCGGATCAAATCACACGCAGCGTGCTGGCCCTCGTCGCCGTGATCTACGTTCCCAGCGTCGGCGTGCAAATCTACGGCGAACTCGGCCGCATCGACCGGACGGTCCTGACAAAGACGGCCTGATCCCGGCGAACTGATTCTCCGGGTCTGGGTGCCACTGGCGGCAGCTTTGGGCCGCCAGTGCGAGTGCGGCTGGATGCTTGATCGACCAACCAGGCAAGTTCACGTGACAAATGACCGCGAAGTCGAGCTCGGTTGCGACCCGTCATCAAGCTACTAACGGAAGACACTGGCGAGCCAAAGCCCTCGCCAGTGGCACCCAACGGATGTTCATCAAGGTGCCAGCAGCTTGTCGCTCAAAAATGCGTCGGCCGTGGCGTACTTCTCCGGCTGCGAGACTCCCTTGATCAGCAGGTAGCATTCGTGCCCCACCTGGTCGGATTTCTCTTTCAGCTTGACGCCGAACAGCGGGTGATGAATGCCGTGTCCCGCGTCCTTCGAGGGGAGCGTCAGATCGTTGCCATAACTCATGAACAGCGGCGGGTCGTCCTTGTCGACATGATTGTACGGCGAGAATTCCACATACAGTGGATGATGCCGGTCATAGTTCCTGAGGGCCTCGGCCATCGTCTTTTCGCCGACGGCCATCCAGATCATGCGATGCTTGAGCACGTTCGGCCCGACCCATGGCTCGATCACCTTCGGATCGATTGAGGTCTGCCCGGCGACGACGGCCGCTGCCGAGACGCGCGTCGACTCGTGTTCCACCGGATCGCTCGATTTCGGATTGGCCAGATCGTCATGCAGCAGGATCCACATTGACGTGCAGGCCCCGGCGCTGCCCCCGGTGAGCGCAATGCGGTTCTTGTTGATGTTCCACTCGGCCGCCTTGGAGCGCAGAAACTGCACGGCCCGCGCCGCATCGTAAACGGGGGCCGGCAGTGGATCGGTGACCGTCAGGCGGTAGTTGATGGCGGCGTACGAGATTCCCTTCTCGAGCCAATGCCGCACCTCCGCCGGATTTTGCGTCTTGTCACCGGCAACCCAGCCGCCACCGTGAATGGCGATCAATAAGGGCCGCGGCCCGGACCCCTCGGCCTTCCAGAAATCGAGCACATTTCGCTGGTGCGGACCGTAAGCCACGTTGGCGTAAGTCGGCGGCAGCGAGTCCTTATCGGCGGCAACCAGCGGCGCGGCCGCAAGTGTAACGACGAGTGCACAGACGAACTTCATACACGTTCTCCCGTAAACGCAGTCAGATGCTCGCGGCCAGTCTGTCATCAATTTAGCCTTTCACCGGGGTTGTCCGCACATCAAACGGGGGCCAGCCGGCCAGGAACAGCGGTCCGCAACGTTTCTGATCCCTCCTCGTTCCTGCCTTCGACGCCAGACCCCGGACCCCAGACGCATTCAGGACATTTTTCGCCCAATAGGTAGATCTCCCTGTCGCGTAACGCAACACTCGTCCATAACCTAAATAGGCGAGTGAAAAGGAAGCACCTCAGCGGTAGCATTTGTCTATTCGGATTTACTTGGAGATAGAGAGTTACTCTAAGTGGAAGTCAAGATACTTCCCACCTCATGGATGACGAGCATCGGTCGAGCCAACTTGCAAGCGGTTGTCGATGGCGACGATTATCTGCTCACACTGCAGCGCCGTGGTGACGGTCGAAGGACCGTTGCCGGAGATTTGCCCCACCTGCGGCAAGACGCTGCGGATTGAAGGCGACGAGACCCGCAGCGGCGTGCCGCTCCCCTCGACCGTGTTGCAGGTTCCCGAACCACTGCCCGTCGCGTTTGGCCGCTGCAAGGTTGTCAGGCGGCTGGGCGGCGGCGGCTTCGGCGACGTCTATCTGGCCTGGGACACCAAGCTCGAGCGGGACGTCGCGATCAAGGTCCCCCGCCGCGGCCCGGGAACCACCAAGCACGCCCTCGACCGCTTCGCCCGCGAAGGCCGCAACGCGGGCCAGCTGAAACACTCGGGAATCGTCGTGATCCACGACGTCGTCGAGCCCGACGGCGAGCTCCCCTACATCATTTGCGAATACGTCAAAGGCGAGACGCTCGCCGACCGCCTGCGCCGCCACAAGGATGACCCCATTCCCTTCCGCCGGGCAGCCGAGATCGCCCGCGACATGGCTTTGGCCCTCGACTACGCTCACAGCCACAAAACGATCCATCGCGACATCAAGCCCTCGAACATCATGCTCTGCCCCGACGGCACCCCGAAGCTGATGGACTTCGGCCTGGCCAAGCGCGACATCGATATCACGATCACCCAACCCAACGCAGTTTTGGGCACACCCGCCTACATGAGCCCCGAACAAGTGCGCGGTGAAAGCGACGAGAAGGTCGACGGACGCTCCGACGTCTACTCGCTCGGCACGGTGCTGTATCACGTTCTGACTGGCGAGATGCCCTTCCATGGCGAGGCCCGCGCGGTGATCCGCCAGGTGATCAACGACGAGCCAAAAGCCCCTCGCTCTCTCAGGGACGACATTCCCCGCGACCTGGAAGTCATCTGCCAAATGGCAATGCGCAAAGACGCGAACGCCCGCTATCTGACGGCCAAGGCCTTGGCCGAGGATCTTGACAACTGGCTCAAGCACATCCCGATCAAAGCCCGCCCGATCACAAAACTCGAGCGAGCGCGCAGCTGGTCCCGCCGCCACCCGGCCGCCGCCGGCCTGATCGTCACCATCGCGATCTTTCTCGTGGCGGCCGCGGGCGGCTCACTCGCATTCGCCGCCGTGCAGGCGAACGCTCGCCGCAATGCTGACAACGCGCGAAAGGAAATCGAAGAGGCACTCGACAAGACACAAGTATTCCTGGCCCGCTCGCTTGTCGAGCACGGAACTGCGCCATCTGGCTGCGAGTGAAACGTCCGAGGAGTACGCGCCGATTGCCTCGCTCCCGTGGATGCTTGAGGCGCTCAAAGCCGATTCAAAGAGGGACGAGAGACAATCTGTCGATCGCTTGCGCCTGCAGATGCTGTTGGATAGTGTGCCGTCCATTGAGCGCATGTGGTTTGTTAATTCCAAGGTCAGCGCCTCAGGAGTGTCTCGCAAAGGAGATAAATTCTTCGCCATTGGCGACGATGGCTCCCTCAAGGTCTGGAAGACGGGCGAAGCGAGCGAGCCTGTTGTTATGGTCCAGCCAGGCACTGCGAGGGTCGCTGCGTGGAGCCCCGACGGAAGCCGCTTGGCGGCGGTCTGCGCGGATGGGCTCCGAATTTGGAATGCTGCGACAGGCGAATGCATCAAGGGACCCTTGAATCTGCCGCGAGATCGCAGAGCAGCCGGTCCCATTCAAAAGTGGCCCTTCCTTGGTCTCGCATACGCTAGTGGTGGCCGACTGATATTCACAGTCGGCCCCTCCGGCCTTGGCCAAGTCTGGAATGCCGAAACCGGCCAGCCGATCGGCAAATCAATCCCGAATAGTCGGGCCGTGAATATCGATTTCGCGGATTCTGATCGATTGCTGGTGCTTACCTTTAAGGACGCGATGCGCGTCTACGAGACCCAAACGGGGACCGAGAAACGTTCGCATCTTGCGGACAAGGGCGACGATTTTCTGTCAATGATCGTCAGTCCAGACGGTCGAACGATCGTCGGTTGCCACTATTCAGGACGCACCGTGTTACTGGATGCGGCCAGTGGAAAACCGCAGAACCCATTCTTGCAGTCCGACCCATTGCCAATCGCCGACTCTGGCCCTCGATCGATGAAGCCCGCGTTTTCGCCCGACGGGAAGCTATTCGCCATCGGGACGGCCGATGGAATTGTCCGCGTCTGGACTTTGGCTGACGGCCGATTGCTTTGGCGGAAGCAGGTCAAGGCACAGCACATTGCGCAGGTCGTGTTTTCGCCGGATAGCACGTCCATCGCGGTGACACGCGAGAATCGATCGATCTCGATCTTGGCGGCACAGGATGGTGATATGATCGCCGCGCGGATCCCGTGCGCGGCCGGGTCACAAACCGCATTTTGTCTCCAATCGTCTCAGCGAATATTCACAATTGACCCGAGTGGCCTCGCAAGTCTCTGGAATCTGACGCCGCGGCTGGCTGCGAGCGTGTTCCCCTTCGACCATTTCGGGAAGGCGACCGTGTCGCTCAATCGAAGTGGATTGGCAGTCACCGAAGAAAATCATCGTGTCTGGCTCTTGCACGCTTCGCCGGGTGCGCGCTTCAATCCCTCTCAGTCTCAGACATTCGAAGTTGGAGATCCCGACTCCCGGATTGACGCAGTCGCTCTAAGCGATGAGGGATCGCAGGTTGCCGTTTCCACAGAATCACAAGTGTTCGTCTTTCAGACGCTTAATGGTCAGCGACGCGGCAGCCCGTTGACCCACGAGAGCAACGTCACCGGGATTCGATTTACTCCTGACAGCAATCGTCTAATCTGCGCCACGCAATCGGGTCAGGTTGTCGTCTGGGATCTGGATAATTCCAAGCAGATTTACAAGCCCTTGGAGGTCGGCCGAAGCCCATTTGGAGCTACGATCGACGTCGATCCAGAGGGAAAATACTTCGCTGTAACCGGTATGAAGGGAGTTGCGATCTGCGAAGTTGCGACCGGGAACCGGATTGCCAGCGATCTGGGCGGCGTTTTCCCGCGTTGCGCCGAGTTTCTTTCGCTGCCTCGGCGCATTCTGATCGGCACGCATCGGGCTGAGGAGATTTTCGACTTCACGACCGGGAAGTCAGTCGGCGCCACGCCCGAGCACCGCGCTCTGCTCGTCGGCTTGAACTTGAGCGCCGATCGCAGCCGGTTTCTGGCGGCTTACCTTGATGGCACAGCCCGGCTCTGGTCTGCAGAGAATGCAGCACCGGCATCGCCGCAGTTCGATAGTGATTCTCAAGTCGTCACCGCAGCCCTTGATGCCAACGCCCACTTTGTCAGCACCGCAACGCAGGACCGAAGAGTGCAACTCTCATTGGTCGCGACGGGTGAAATTGTGTCAGCCTTCCCGTTGACGCCAACGTTTGTGCAATTCGGACGCCGTTCGTTGCCGACTGGCCGAAATATCGACCTGCGGCTGTTTTTCTCCGACGATGGCCGGACAGCCTACATACTGTGTCCGCAGGCGTTGCTCGTATCGCTCGATATGTATCCTGACGCACGATCGGTGGAGCAACTTCAAGCCGATGTCGCCGTCCGCAGTCGAGTGGAAGGTGATTCTGCCGCCGGCCTGCGAACTTTGCCCACGGAAGAACTACGCCGCGCTTGGAACGTCCTCAGGCATCATTCGGGGGTTTCGACCGCTGCCTCGGCGGCCGACATCCTCGACCGTAAATGAACTTCCATCGTTTGATCGACAGCCTTGTCTTCACAGCAACAACGAAAGGAACTTAGATGGGCTCCTGCAAGCATTGCATGTATCACTTGGCTGGTAACTACCGACTGATCTCCAGGCTGCTCTGGGTTGCGCCGCTTACAGTTGCCGTGTGCAGGCCTTCTCCTGCGTATGCCAAGCCCCAGATATCGGCGTCTTGTCCGACCACCTTTAACAGCGCCAGCGGATCACTCACTTTGTCACTATCGTACAACGTATATAATAGTAATGAGCCGACTTGGGACAACTTCATTTCAATCGACGAATTCATCGAAGGATCGGAAGTAAGCGGTTACCCCCAAGATGACGGCGATTTGACGAATTTCGCTTACCCGACGGTCGGTCAAATGGGCGAAAGCTATGCGTTTAGTCCTCCCCCCCAATGGATACCACTGCAACAGTCTATTTCTACGTCTCCGGTGAATGGAATGGGGCCATTGCTTGGTCGACCTATAGCGCTTTCTTCTGCGGCTCGACCGATTGTATCCCCGCCTATTACCAATGTAATGACCGCTGCGTACCGACCTGCTGCTACAGCGCGCCCTTGTTAGTTGGCGCCGCTGCGCCCACGCAATGGAGCGCGCAAGTATTAGGACGAGGAGCTGCCACAGTTAACGGTGACGGCAGCAAGACAGTTCCGGTTACGCTCGAGATCACGAACACCGGCGCGGACAAAGACCGAAACATCTACCTCAGATACATCATGGTCAAAAAGACCGCAGTTGACGCCGATCCGATTCAGGTCGTGCCAGACGCAACGAATCATAACGCCCGTTACCGCAAAATCGAGACGGCTTCATCCACCGCGTCGGCTGCGGGTCCGAAGTATTATCTCGTAAAGAAACTTGATAACTCAACTCCGGCAACCCCTAAACCGGGCATTACCGAAATCAACGACTTCACGGTGACCGCACCAAGCGGCGCCAGCTTTGTTTACATCGACATCTTCGCCGTCGATCCCATGACGGGCGACCAGAACAGTTTAGTGCTTCCACGCGTGCAAGTTTATCCGTAGGCATATCGGATGAGCCGGCCGCGCTTTGGTTCGACCCGAATCGCGTCCGTGCTGGAGATCGAAACAGAGGGGCAGCCGCATAATTCTCGCGAATATGCGCCTGTCCCATTTTCATGCGCAAAGGGTGCAAACATTGTGCGAATTCAGCCCCGACTGCCGCTGGCTCCTGGCGCTGCACCTGGAGGTAACAGGCACGATTAACTTTCGTTCGGGCACACCCGTGTCGCGTGGCGGACGCGCACGTTTCTCGGGTTTGGAAGTATCGGCGCATCCTTGGACTGCTGACATTTGGGATGTCCGCTCCGGGACGCGTCACCTTCAAATCGAAGGATCGTCGCGTCCAGTCGCTCGGATTTTCAGCCGCGATGGCCGCTATCTCGCGGTGGGGATGGCAAATGGAGCAGTTCGACTTTGGGACATGCGAGGGCGCGAGGAACTCTTCGACTGGCATCCCTTCGGCGATCAGCCGGAGGCATCCTCAGTTCCGCAGAATTTTGCCTTCACCGCTGACGGCGCCAGCCTTGTGGTTCCAACTTTCGCTTCACACGCCCTTCGCATGTTGAACCTCGTTCGGGCCAACGAGCAACTCGCAACGGCGGGGCTCAACTGGTAAGTGATCACGGCCTTCTTGAACTCCACGCCACGACGCGTGTCACTGTTGCAAGGTTGTGATTTCTGATGCGTTTCGGTGTTTCGAATTCTACTCCCGCATCGCTCGGTTTTTTCGTGACTTTCAATCGATCGGCGACGTAAACTGTCGGCATCGATCGCGAAATCTTTTCCGGAAAATCACACACGCCGATCGCCAATCGGTGCTTCTGCTGGGGTGACGAGATTGCCTCGCCCTGGGTCGTTTTAGCTCGTGAACGTCGGGAGCCGACCGTTGAACGATCCGTCCGCTCCTGCAGGGCCGAGAGACTCAGAGGTCCAAGCTGCGCTTGAGGAGTACCTCGAACGAATCGATCGCGGCGAGGCGGTTGACCGCGAAAAGTTCCTTGCCCAGCACGCCCAGATCGCCGAAAAGCTCCGCTCGTTTATCGCTGCGGAAGAAGAGTTGCGGCGATTGGCCCGAACCAGGTTGGGGGATGATCGTCTCGAGAGGTCCACACAATCGTTCGCTCTCGACGGCCCGGAGACGATCGCGCCAAGAACGCGGGCCAAGCCAGCGGGCGACGGCGGCACAAGCGGCTTGAAGCAGGAGTTCGGCCGCTATCGCATCCTCCGGTCCCTGGGCAAAGGCGCCATGGGGATGGTGTACCTGGCCGAGGACACGCAGCTCCAGCGGCAAGTCGCGCTCAAGACGCCGCATTTTGACCAGGAGCCGACGGCCGAGGTGTTGGAGCGCTTTTACCGCGAGGCCCGGGCTGCCGCGACGTTGCAGCATCCCAACATCTGCCCCGTGTACGACGTCGGCCAGATTGACGGCAGGCACTTCATCTCGATGGCCTACATCGAGGGGCATGCGCTTTCGGCCTTTATTCGGCCCGACAAGCCGCAGCCGGAACGGCAGATCCTGATCATCGTCCGCAAACTCGCACAGGCGCTCGAGGAGGCCCACGCCCGCGGCATCGTGCACCGCGACCTGAAGCCGGCCAACATCATGGTCGACAAGCGAAACGAGCCGATCGTCATGGATTTCGGCCTGGCGCGGCAGCTCCAGCGCGGAAAGAACATCCGGATCACGCAAAGCGGCATGCTCATCGGCACGCCGGCCTATATGTCGCCGGAGCAGGTCGACGGAGATCCGGATCAAGTCGGCCCGCGGTCGGACCAGTTCAGCCTGGGCGTGATTCTGTACGAGCTGCTCACGGGCCAACTGCCCTTTCGCGGGTCACTCTCGGCCGTGTTGGCGCAGATTGTGGCCCAAGCCCCCGCGCCTCCCTGTCAATTGCGCCCCGATTTGGATCTGCGGATCGAAACGGTCTGCCTCAAGATGCTGGCGAAGGATCCGGCCAACCGGTTTGCCTCCATGACGGGCGTCGCCGAGGAATTGGCAGCCATCCTCAGAACTCCGGACGCGAAACAGAAGTCGAATCCGAGCGAACAACTCGGCCGCAGCGTGCAGCGTCAATCGGAGAACGCCGGCCAATCCCAGGTAAGGCAGTCGCGGGTCGGAATCGAGAAATCCGTCAGCCTGGCCGCCAAGGATCTCGTGTCACTCGAAGAGTTGGCCCGCAAGTGTCTGGCCCGGCACGATTACGATCAGGTGATCCAGATCATCGAGCGGATCCCCGAGAAGAAGCGGAATGCCGAGCTGGTCGCGTTGCTGGATGAATCGCACGACAAGGCCGACGAGATCGCGTTCTTGATTTGCGAAATCGACGAGGCGGTCCGCTTCCGCGACCGGCAAACCGCGCTCAAGAAAGCCGGCGCGCTGCTCGAGATCAAACCGGGCCATCATCGCGCGCTCGAAGTCCAAGAGCAGTTTGCCGGCGCGGGCGCGGTTCGGCTCGGCCCCCTGCGGCAATTCACCCAGCCCTGGAATGAGGGCGGCTGGATTCCCTGGACTGTGCTGGCCTTCGGCGTGGCGGTCTTCGGCTTGATGTCGGTCGCGATGGTGATCTATCTCGGTCGAACTGGGAAAGAGAAAACGCCGATCGTCAATTCCGCGGACGTCGCCAATCAGATCGTCAACCGCGGCACGGGGAATCCCGAGGACGACGAACTCGACGTGCCGCCCCCAAAAGCCGCCACGGCGCGGCCGCTGCCAAAATCTCCGGCCAAGGTCTCCAATTCCCTCTCCGCGACGAAGCAGTCCGCTTCAATCAAAGCGAAATCACAGAAGCCCGCCCGGGCCCCGTCGCGACTGATCGCATCCGCCGCCGGTCGCCCGGCAAGCGGCCCGCTGACGGGCGGCGGCCACGGGCTCAAAGGAAGATATTTTCGGGGCGAAAAATTCGAGCACCAGGTCCTGGAACGAGTCGATCCCCAGATCGACTTCTTTTGGCTCGACGACGGGCCCGATCCGCTTAAGGATCATTTTTCCGTCCGCTGGGAAGGGTGGCTCAAGGCTCCCGTGCCGGGTGATTATCAGCTGGCCGTCGTGTGCGACGACGGAGTTCGCCTGTGGTTGGACGGGAAGCTGCTCATCGATGACTGGCAAAACCACTCCCCGATGACCGGCACAGTCAAGGTGCGAATGACCGACAAACCCGCTCGACTGCTCATCGAATATTTCCAGGCAGGCGGGACCGCGGTCGTGACGCTGCAATGGCGGCTCGAACACCAGTTCGAAATGCAGCCGATCCGCGCGGACTCTCTGTTCCTGACCAAAGAGGACGCCGATCGTGCCGATGTTGCAATGCCTCCCCACGCCGAAGGATCGCAGGGGTTGAAGTTTGACTTGTATCGGGACAAGGACATGGGTCGCAGGATCGCGAACAGCACGATTTCCTCCGATGCTAGCTGCCTGCTTGTGGGCCGACCCGGGCCGGCTCTGGCCATGCGCTGGTCCGGTGCGCTAAAGCCGCCGAAAAGTGGTTCCTATCGCCTTATCGTCTTATACGAAGACGGGGTTCGCCTGTGGCTTGCGGGCAAACCCATCCTCAAGGACTGGCAAGCAACTCAAACAACCCGGCGATTCGACTTCGAACTGCTTGCCGCCAGTCCACAGCCGGAGCCCGTACCAATTCGCATTGAGCATTTTGTGGAGGGCGATTCGGCCGGCCTGTTTCAGATCCGCTGGATCCCACCGGGCGCGAAGACGCCTGAGGTCATTCCGCTCGAGGCGTGGCAACAGCCGGAGCCGTCTCGGCAAGCGTCGCAACTAGCCGGGATCCAGCGACAGCTTCCCGTCGCGCCCAGTCCTGCGGTGGCCAAGCCCGTACCGAAACCAAACTCCGCGCCGGTCAAGTTTTTCGGCCGGCCCGTCGAAGTCAGAGGCGATTGGACGATCGAAAACGACGAGTTGGTCCAACCGACGTTGGCGGGGATCATTCCTCCACACGTCACCTTCGGGAATCCTGGGTTGTCGACTTACGATTTGACCGTGGAGGTGAAAAAGACAGGCGGAAGGGGCGCAATGGGAATTTTCTTCCACTCGCTAGGAGACAACCATTCCCGCGCGTTCAGCCTCGAAGAGAACCGGCGAATCGGATTTTCCGGGGATTTTTCTGGGGAGGAATCGTACCGGAAGGAGTTCCCCTACGTATCGAACCGGTGGTATTCGCTGAGGATCGAAGCACGCGGTACAACGCATCGAGCTTATCTGGACGGCGTGTTGCAGTTTGAACGGACCAACGCGCGGTTCTCGCGCGGCTTGGTTGGCGTCTTTACAAACGGCGCGGCGGCCCGGTTTCGCCGGATCAAGCTCACGGATTTGGAGAGAAAAGTGGTCCTCGAAGGTTTGCCGGAGCTGCCCCGCGCCGACAACAAAACGATTCGGAAAGCCGACACTGGCAAGAGCCCGCGCGCCCTGACCGTAGGGGAAACCGCCGCGAAGACTGCCCAAACGGAGTTGGCGGAGCGCTCGAAGACTCCGGTGATTTCGTCGAACTCGCTCGGGATGAAGCTCGCGCTGATCCCGCCCGGAGAGTTTCAGATGGGGTCGCCCAAATTCGAAGACAATCGGGATCGCGATGAGCAGCGACACCGCGTCCGGATCACGCAGCCGTTCCGTCTCGGCGTCTATGAGGTCACTCAAACCGAGTTTGAACATGTGATGGGACGCAACCCGAGCTACTTTTCCAACAGCGGAGGCCAGGCCGAGGCCGCGACAGGCGTCGACACGAGCCGACATCCCGTGGACAGCGTGACCTGGTACGATGCCGTCGAATTCTGCAACAAATTGAGCGAGAAGGAGCAGCGTCGGCCCTACTACCGCCTCGCTGACATCGAACGCGACGCCTCCGGTTCGATCAAAAAAGCAACGGTGAGCGTCGCGGGGGGCGGCGGCTATCGTTTGCCGACGGAAGCGCAGTGGGAGTACGCCTGTCGGGCCGGATCGATAACTCCCTTCAACTTTGGCACGGACCACACGGACGCCGAATGCAATTGCCTCGGCGACGGGATCGACTGGCTCTGCACTGTGCCAGTCGGCGGTTATCGACCGAATGCATTCGGACTGTACGACATGCACGGCAACGTGTCGGAATGGTGCTGGGACGAGTATCGGGCGGACTATTACAAGAGCTCGCCGGTCTCCGATCCGCCGGGACCTGCCCACGCGTCGGGGCGCCGCGTCTTCCGGGGCGGCGGCTGGGATTACATCGGCCGGCACTGCCGGTCGGCACGGCGGTCGATGAACAATCAGATCAAAGGTTCTGGTGCACAGATCGGAGGTTCTGGTACAGGTTTCCGCGTAGCGCGCGATTCCGACGAGTAAGGTCGCCGAAGGCGCGAGCTTAGGGGACGGTGCCTTTGGAGCGGAGTCGCAGTCGGCGTGTCTCCCGTGCGACGCACTGGCGGCCCCTGGCTCGCGCCACGATTTTTGCAAATTCCGCACGACTCCGCGCGAAAGTCATGCTTCGGCCATCCACAATCGGGCTTATTCTTCCGAACGTGGCTCAATCCAATGCAGCAACGGGAGGATCGTGATGGATCGGCTGAACTTTCTCGGATCGGCGGCGATCGTCGGATGGGCACTGCTCGCGGCAAATAACGGCGGCTTCGCCCGCGGCGCGGAGCCCATGTCGGATTACGAACAGCACACCTTTACTGCGCACGGGGGCACGCTGCCGTACCGATTGCTCAAACCGATCGGCGACTCCAAGAGCGGGAAATATCCACTGGTTCTGGCGTTGCACGGTTGGGGGCAACGCGGGACGGACAATCAGAAACAGCTCAAATTCATCGGGCCCAAGTTCCTGCAAAAGCGAATGCGCGAGAAATTCCCCTGCTTCGTGCTCTTGCCGCAAACAAACGGCTCCTGGGTTCAACATGCTGTCTTCGACAAGCCGATCGCGCTCACGAAAGCACCTGCGGCCAGCCTGGCGATGGCGTTCGACCTCGTGACGATGGTCACGAAAAAATATCCGATCGACACGGACCGGATTTACTTGATGGGGATCTCCAACGGCGCTGCGGCGCGTGGGACCTGTTGGAGCGGAACCCCCGCTTGTGGGCGGCCGCGGTCATTCTGGCGGGAGCCGGCGATCCCTCGAAGATGGCGGCCGTCAGCCATGTGCCGATCTGGGCCTTCCACGGATCCGACGACAAAGTCATCCCAATTGCGCACATGAAAGAACTCGTGGCCGCACTGCGGGCTGCGCATGGGCATCCGCTACAAACGATCGTTCCGCACGGCGATCACGGGGCCGCCTGGAATCAAGGCCTCAAGGAGCCCGACTTGATGCCCTGGCTGTTCGCACAACGGCGGGGTGTGCCCGCGCACGCGCCCGAGGGCCACGCCGGACGATCATCCGATTGAGTCGCTGCCAAAGAACGCTTGCGCGCGCCGCGATCGGCCCGTTGCCGTTGACGGTTTCGGAGTGCCGAAAATTCTGCCTTCGAAGAAAACCGAGTTGGCGGGAATCCGTCCGGGGTTGGACCGGGCCGCGAAGCTCCGAGCAATGTCTTGCTGATTTTCTCGCGGCTGCCCCAAGTCGTCGGCGTGACGTGCTGGAAAATCACGCGATGTGTCGGGGAACGCACTGCTTTGGCCGGGCGGCAGTTGGGTTGGAATTCGATTCGTCCGTCGCGTCTGCGATTGGGACGATCCGCACTTGCCGGAGCCGACGAGCGGCGGGAATGTTTGGTTTTTTGTCCGCTAGTGCGTTGTCTAGTCAGGCTGGCTAGCCTGCTTCTAACGACAATTTGCTCTGACTTCCAGATGGAAAGTTTTTGGCACAACAAACCTGCCATTGGGGACCGATGCGAAGCCGAAGAATCCGCCATTGGGGCGGATGCAAAGCCACGGGCGGAGCGGACTTTTTCCGGTCGACCTGTCCGCCCGCCCATTCACCACCGAACGGGCCCGATTGAAATTCATAGATGAGCGGCGACGCGACGGCTTGCCCCTTGGAACATGGCGAGCACCACCCAGGCGACGGCCACGTACGTCACGTAATTCTTGCGCACCACTTCAGCTCCATTTTCGCTCGAGGGGCCCGCTGCGCGCCTGATTGAGCGAGCGAAGCCGGAATTGATCCGACGTTCCCCAGATGGATTTTGGTTGGACGCTGCTGCGCGCTGCCGATGACGAATCTACGGCAGTTGGATCGGTTTGACCAAGGATTTTCCGGCTCCGGCAAGATCACTTCTCGTCAGATCCAAGTACGGTGACTTCCAATTCACTGCGTTTTTGTCGAAATAACCTGAAGCGACTTCGCGGCTGTGGTATCCCCGTCGCTCTTTGGCGGGCAATTTGGCCGCTCTCGGGACCCGACCACGCGATTCCGGCAAAACGGACGGCAATCCGGCACGGAGAACCGGTTACCGAAATACGGATGAGTTTGTTGGTGGCGCACATCTCGATACGATCGGGGCCGACAGGCCAAATAAACGTCAGATGAACGCCGTGACTCCGTCGCGGGTTCAGCGGCCCATCGGCCGCGTTTTTTGATCGTGAGGGTTTTCCAGACTCAAGGAGCAGGCTCGATGGAAGAGGTTTATAGCTTCGCGGCGCGGGTCGCGGAGCGAGGAATGCGTCAAATGTTGATTATTCCAGAGGAGCCCGAGGCGTTACTTGAGTATTTTAAGCGCGCACAACTGCCGTCCAAACCTTATCGGCGCGGCGACGACATCTGCATCTCTGTAGGGCGCCAAGCGTTGATTGAGCAAAGCGAAGGAGCGGCAAGAGTGCAGTATTCGATCCAGGCGCAAGACACTCGAAGCGGTCGGCAAATCTGGGGAGTCGGCCTAGCGCCCCTGCCATAGCAAGGTCACCGCCCCCTTTCGTGACCTGCAAGTTGTTCAACCTCGCGACAGCGAGCCGGCTCAGCTCAGCCAAGAGTGAGGCGCCAACCGTTCCCGAAAAAGGTTCGAATTTCGCTGGCGTCTGGCGTACACTTTTGATCCATTTCGTCGGCTCATCGCGCGATTCTCGAAAAACGCATGGCAATTCGGCGTCCCGAATCGTTCCCGCAATTCGCATGAGTTTTCGGTTTGGCGGGCTCGTTTGTCTGCGTCAGCTCGGATGATTCCGGGACCTAATCACGCGTCCTGTCCCGATATCCACGTAACGGTAGAGTGTGGTCTTCGAGATCTTCAATGTCGCGCAAATATCATCCAAATCCACTGATTTGTCGGCAAAGAGTTTAGTGGCGAGCACCACCTTGGCGTCATTCGGACTCAGCGGGGGCCGACCGCCAGTGCGACCCCGCGCACGAGCGGCGGCGAGACCGGCTTTGGTCCGCTCCTGGATGAGTCGACGTTCGAATTGCGCGAGCGAGGAGAAGATGTGAAATATTAACTCGCCCGAGGGCGTCGTCGTATCGATCGTGCCGTCGCAGACGGACCGGAATCCCACCCCAAGGTCCCGAAGCTGGTCAATCAAGGTGACTAGTGTAGGGTCAACTTTGGTTTTTGGGGTTCACGGATTCGCGAGATTTCTCTCCAATGGCGGAAGTCATTCCGACCCAAGGAGGGGAGTCATGAACAAGCGGTATGTCGTCAAGCTCGACAAGGATGAACGCAAAGAGCTCGCGCAATTGGTGAAGAAAGAGAGAATCGCAGCGAAGAAACGCACGCACGCCCAGGTGCTCTTGTTGGCGGATGCTGGCAAGCACGGGCCGCGTTGGAAGGACGAGGCCATTGCCAATGCCTGCCAAGTGACGGTGCAAACCGTCGAAAACATCCGCAAGCGCCTGGTGTTGGAAGGCTTGGAAGCGGCCTTGAACCGCAAGAGGCAAGTGCGACCATCGCGTGCCAAGATCCTCGATGGCGAAAAAGAAGCCAAGGTCATCGCGCTGTGCTGCGGTGCCGCACCGTCGGGCCACGCGCGTTGGACTCTGCGACTATTAGCCCAACGCGCCGTCGAACTGCACATCGTCGAGGCGGTTTCGCACGAGACCGTGCGACGTTGCCTAAAAAAAATGAGCTGAAGCCCTGGCAGAAGAGGATGTGGTGCATTCCCCCGAAGCACAACGCGGAGTTTGTTTACCACATGGAAAACGTGCTGGAGGCCTACCAACGCCCGTACGATCCGCGCTACCCGCTGATCTGCATGGATGAGCTGAGCAAGCAACTGACCATCGAAACGCAGACTCCGCTTCGCGCCGCGCCCGGCCGACGTCAGTGTTTCGACTATGAGTACCAACGCAATGGAACGGCCAACGTGTTCGCGTTCACAGAGCCGCTGATCGGCTGGCGGCATCTCGTGGTGACCGATCAGCGCACCAGGATCGACTGGGCCGAAGCGGTTCGCCAGTTGGTCGATATCCATCGACCGAAGGCGAAGCGAATCACGCTGGTGATGGACAACCTCAACACCCACAGCCTGGGTTCGCTGTACGAGGCCTTTTCGCCCGAGGAGGCGCGTCGGCTGATTCAGCGCCTGGAGGTCGTCCACACGCCCAAGCATGGCAGCTGGCTCAACATGGCCGAAATCGAATTGAACGTCCTGACACGGCAATGTCTTGCCCGGAGAATTCCCGACAAACAAACGCTTATCACTGAAACCACTGCCTGGAAGAACGAACGAAACCGCAGTCAAGCAGCGATCGATTGGCAGTTCACCAGCAAAGATGCTCGAACAAAACTGAAGCATCTATACCCAAAAAATTAAAGTTGACCCTACACTAGCCGCATTGTACCAAACTTGTCGCGGTTCAAGAAGGTGAATCTGCGGCTTTCGTGGCGGTTGTCGGAAAATATTGTTGAGACGGACTTTTTTTGGGTGGAGGCAAAAAAAGTCGGCCCTCTTTTGCACACGTCATAGCGGGCAGACGGGACTTTTTTTGGGTGGACACCAAAAAAGTCGCCCTTTTTTACGCCCCAAAAAAGCCAAAAAACGCCATTTTGGCAGGCAAAGCGCCCCCTCACCCCCGGCCCAATGGCACTAACTTTGTCTTGATCAAAAAGGGTCCTTTCTGACAGAAGTTGTTTGTTCAACGACAACTCAGTCAGAAGGACCCAAAGATGTTCAAGGATGAACAGAGGCGTACCGTATGGGACACGATTCGTCAACACGACCTTCGGGCTTTCTCGGCGCTTCTCACGGCCGATTTGGTCGGAGAAGCCGTGCGGCGAGCGGGAGTGAGATTGGGGGCGGGCCCTCTCAATGCGGTCAATTTGACGTGGCTGGCTCTTTCCTCGGCTCTGCATTGGACCGAGAACTTCACCAATATCTTGTCGCTGACCTTCAAGCTGCTGGAGGACTACGAAGCCTTCGGGTCTCAGGCGCGGAAGTCCCCCGCGCCACGTCGCCGGCCGCGGGGGCAACAGCGTCGTTCCCGGCACGATCCGCGACGCGACGACCTCACGGTCGTCAGCGAAGAGGCGTTTACCAAGGCTCGCCGCTTGCTCCCCGTGAAGTTCTGGACCGAGTTGATGCTGTTGTTGGTCGCGCGGATCGAGCACAAGCACTTGCCACGACTGTCCTGGAAGGGATTTCGGTTGCTGGCCCTCGATGGAACGGTGATTGGCCTGCCGCACTGGAAGCGGCTCCGCCAGCATTACGGTGCGGCGACCAACGGTCGTCGCGCTTGCCGAACTCAGGTCCGTCTGGTGATGTTCCAATTTCCTTTGGCCCGCTTGCCGTATTGTTATGCCCTGTCGCCCCTCTCGACGAATGAGATCCCCTTGGCGATGTCGCTCTTGAACCACGTGCGGCAAAACGACCTGATCCTGATGGACCGCGGCTTTTTCAGCTACGGGATGTTCTGGGCCATCCAGAAGCGGAACGCCTTTTTCGCCATCCGATTGAAGGCGGGCGTGCGGCTGGAGACGATTCGCTCGCTGGGCGCGACGATCAACTGGTGCGGTGGAAGCCCTGTGACCGTCGGAAAAAATGGCGGGACTTGCCGGAGTCGATCGAACTGCGGGTGATCTCTTACCAGATGCGGGGATTTCGCCCAAGTGCCGTCGTCACGAACGCGACCAATCCCCAGCGCACCTCGCGCGAGGATTGGGTGCGGCTGACAACGGATCGCGAAGTCGGCGATCGGTTGCAACCGGGTCTCTACCACCGTCGTTGGGAGATCGAAACGACGTTCCGGGAGTTGAAGGTCTCGCAGGGCCTGAAACGAGGATTGCGCAGCCGCACCCCCGAGGGAATCGAGTACGAAATTGCCGGGCATGTGTTGCTCTATTCCCTGGTGCGCTGGCTGATCCTGGAAACAGCGGCCCAGCATGAACTCGATCCCTTGCGGATCAGCTTTGTCGAGGCCTTGCGGGAATTGCACGCCCTGCGACCGGCACTGCTGATGGCGAGCCCGGACTGGGCGCGTGCCTTGTTGACTCGGCTGATGAAACGAATTGCCAGCCATCTTGTACCGCTACGTTCCGGCAGGTCCTATCCAAGGCCAAACGATGCAAAAACGAAAAACAAAGGCAAAGGCCGCAAACAAGTTGCTGCAAAAATCCCGGCCTAAGGTTAGATCCATTGCCCCCGGCCCCTGTCCCTCGAGGGGCGAGGGGAGAAATGCGATTCGCCCGCCAGACGATTAGAATCAGAACGCGGTTGGACGCTGTTGGTTGGGCTCTGGAGTTGTTGTGGTGACTGCTGACGCTGCCAATGGTTGGCCTGAGTCGGAGGTGACGCAGGAACTGTTGCGGCAGGTGGGAACCGGGGACGGTGAGGCGGTTAACCGGTTGATGGAGCGGCATCGGCAGGCGCTGTGCCGGATGGTGCAGTTGCGGCTGGACCGGGCTTTGGGGGCACGGGTCGACGCCAGCGATATCGTGCAGGACGTGTTGCTGGAGGCGAGCCGGCGGCTGGCGGATTATTTGCACGACGCGAAGGTGCCCTTTCACCTGTGGCTGCGCGAGTTGGCGAAGGACCATGTGATCGACGCCCATCGCCGGCATCGCAAGGCCCAGCGGCGGAGCGTCGACCGCGAGCAAAAAAAGTCGCCCGGGTTTGGGGATCAGTCTTCGCTCGACCTGGCGGCCCAGCTTCGCGACCACGAGTTGACGCCGGCGGCCGCCACGATTCGCAAGGAGTTGGAGGGCCGGTTTTTCGCGGCACTCGATCAGCTTGAGGAGGAGGACGCGGAGATCGTGCTCATGCGGCATTTCGAGCATTTGAGCAATTCGGAGGCGGCCCAGGCGCTCGGGCTCTCGCCGGCGGCCGCGGGGATGCGGCACTTGCGGGCGATCCGGCGGCTGCGGGCCATCCTTGGCGAACCGGCTTCTTCGGACTAGGTTCAACGTGATTCTGGAGCACACGCAGACGATGATCATCACCGGCCGCCTTGTCAGTTCTGAACGGGTTTTTGCGGGTCAGATCCGTATCTCGGGCGAAAAAATTGTCGAGGTCGGGACGAATTTGGGCCGGCCGGATGTCGAGTTCGGCGACGATTGCCTGATTTTCGCCGGGATGGGCGACATCCACATTCATGCCCGCGACGATGTGAGCGAACGCGAGATTTACAAGGAGGATTTCCGCACGGCCGGGGCGGCGGCGATTCATGGGGGTGTGGTGCATGTCGCCGACATGCCAAATAATCCGGTCGCTCCGGTTGATGATGCGTCGTACCTGGCCAAGCGGCGGCACCTCGAGGGGCGGCGGGTGCCGATTACGGTCACTTTGTACGCGGGGATCGGTCCGGGGACTCGGCCTTTGTCGTTTGCCGTGCCGTACAAGGTGTATATGGGGCCGAGCGTCGGCGATCTGTTTTTCACGACGCTCGAGGAGTTGGACGAGACGCTGTCGCGGTACCGGGGCGCGCATGTCAGCTTTCACTGCGAGGATCCCGTGTTGCTCTCAGCCCATCGCGGTGAGCCGACGCATGAACGGCGGCGGCCGGCGGAGTGTGAGATTTCGGCGACGCGGTTTGCCCTGGCGATGATCGAAAAATATGACCTGACCGGCAAACTGTGCCATTACTCGGTGGGCGAGGGGTTGCCACTGATTCGCGAGGCCCGGCGGAAGGGACTTAAAGTGACATGCGAAGTCACGCCGCACCATTTGTTCTTCGACGAGACGGGCATCACCGAAGAAAACCGCGGTCACATGCAGATGAATCCGCCGCTGCGCGGAGCGTCTGATCGCCGGGCCATGCTGGAAGCGCTGCGGGAGGGCACGCTCGATTATCTGGCGACCGATCACGCACCGCACACGTTGGCGGAGAAGGCCGATCCCGCGAAACGGCCCTCCGGTCAGCCGCACCTCGATACTTACGGTGCGTTTGTCACATGGCTTCTGGCGGAAGAAAAATTCACGCCGGAGCGGATCGCCGCCGTGTGTTGTGCGAACCCGGGTGAGTTCGTGAATCCTTATGTGGCGGATCAGGGGTTGCAATTCGGGCGGCTCGAGCCGGGTTATACGGCGTCGCTTACCGTGTTGAACCTCAAGCGGCCGACGACGGTTCGCCGTGAGGATCTGAAAACGAAGTGCGGCTGGTCGCCGTTTGAAGGCGTCACGTTTCCCGGCTCGGTCGAGGCGGTTTTTCTTCGCGGTCGCCGCGTGGTTTAACCCATCGATTAGACGGGAGCCCGGTCGAGAATTCGCACGGTGCTCTCCACGATTTCGAGGCGAGCTTCGGCGTAGAGGCGGATCGCTTCGGGGTAGGCTTCGCACTCAGCCTCGAAGACGCGGGCGGCCAGGGTTTCGGGGGTATCACCTTCGAGGACAGGCACGGATTTTTGGGCAATGATGGGACCGTGGTCGTAAAGATTGTCCGCAAAGTGGACCGTGCAGCCGCTCAATTTGACCCCGCGGGAGAGGGCCGCCGAGTGGACTCGCAGCCCGTAAAGTCCCCTTCCGCAGAACGCCGGAATGAGTGCGTTGTGGATGTTGAGCACGCGGTTGGCGAAATCGTCTGGGATGCGGATTAGAGACAAAAAACCCGACAGCGGAACGAGATCCACTCGGGCTTCGCGCATCAGCGAAAAAATGCGGTCGCTGAATTCTTCGACGTCCTTACAGTCTTTCCGGGCAACGACTTCCGCCCGAATGCCCGCCCGGCGAGCGTGTTCCAGACCGCCGATATTGGGTCGGCTTCCGATGACAATGGGTATCTCGGCCCGCAGTTGGCCAGCTTCGATCCGGCGCAGAAAATTGACCAGTGTCGTTCCGCCCCCGGAGATCAGGACCCCCAGGCGGATGGGACGTTCAAGCGGCCGGGCGAGCGGCTTGATCCCCTTAATTCCCGTCGTTTCAGCCATTTGCGTGACAGTAGCTTTCAGAAGAGACGATCGCAATCCGCTCAACAGCCGCGGGCCGGGCGGCGAGCCCAATCCCCATAAGCCGAACAGTTTTACGGCAAACGGGAGGAACAGGAAAAAGTTGACAAGAGGGGCAATTTCCCTATAATCCCGCCAGTTCAAAGACGACGAAATCAGTAAGCTCCGCCGGTCCGATGACAAACCGACCGGCGATAAAAAGGCCGCTCCTGGCAATCCAACAAACAGAGCGGGGCGGCACGTCGGAACAAAGTGGAGGAATCGAAACATGGCCGAAGGCATCCTTGAATTTACTGACAGCAATTTTCAAAGCGAAGTTCTCCAGAGCAGTCAGCCGGTCTTGGTGGATTTCTGGGCTCCGTGGTGCGGACCGTGCCTGCGTTTGGCTCCCACGATCGAAGAACTGGCGGGCGAATTCTCGGGCCGCGTTCGCGTCGGCAAGATGAATACCGACGACAATTCGCAGACCCCGTCGCAATACAACATTCAGGGCATTCCCACCGTGATCCTGTTCAAGGGAGGCAAGGCGGTCGACCGCCAGGTGGGACTGGTGCCGAAAGAGAAACTCGTCTCGCTGCTTAACAATCACGCCTGAACCGGTGTGACCAAATCGTTTTCGTCGACATCGTTTTCGTCGACGCCGCGTGGGGCAGGCAGTTCGGAGAGCGGCCCGTCCCGCAAATGAACCTGTCCCGCAAATGAACCCGTCCCGCAAATGACATCGACCAGCCACCGACCTCGAACTGCCGACCTGCCTGAACCGGCTGTCGAACGTACACAGGGAAAGGATTCCCGGTATGAACGATCCCGTCCGCACCGATCGTGACCGAACGACGGCGGCCGGTTCGTCGCGCCGGTCGGCCTCTCTACTGCGTCGACTCGCCGGCCAGATTCTCGACCAGGGGACGAAAAACAGTCCGCCGGCCGATCTGCAAAAGCTTCCCGGTCTCCGCATCGACCAGTCGCACACGCAGCTAAGCGCGAGATCGCTTCCCGCAATTCCGCCGGACGACGAGGATCTCGCAGACGAATCGGCTGCTCCCGTCGCCGCGGCGCCTGCGGCTTCCAGTCGCATCTCCCGGCGGGAGGAAGAGGTCCTCCGCCAGACGACGCAGATTGCCGCCCATCTCCGCACGGAACGCGAGGAGCTCGAACGGCGAGAAAAAGCGCTCCACGAGCAGCATGCCCTGCTCGACCAGGAGTGGCGGAGCGCCCGGCTGTGGGTCAACGAGCTGGAAGAGGACATCCTCAAGCGGCAGTCGGACTTCAAGTCGCGAGAAGACGACCTCAACGAAAAAATCGGCTCTTGTGAAACGCTGATCAGCGATCTCGAGGAGCAGGAACGCGTCGTTCTCGGGCTTCGCGATCAGATCGCCGCCGAGCGGGCCAACCTGCGGGCCGAAGTCGATCACGAGTTGGAAGTCGAGCGGCTGGCCCTCAAGCAAACGCGCCAGGCGCTCGAGGAAGAACGCCGGGCCCTGGCCGGCGAGTTCGAGCGCCGCCGCCGCGAGCACGAAGAATCGACCCGCGCGCTGGGCACTCGACTCGAGCTCGAGCGAAACACGCTCCGCAGCCAGTTCGAAACGCAGCTGCAGGAAGAACGGGCCGTCTTTGAGCGGGAACGGGCCGCGTGGAACGCAAAGCGGGCCGCCGAGGAAGAGCTGCTCTCCAATCGCCGCAACATCACCGAGTCGGCCGCCCAACGGGCGCAGGACGAACTTTCGTCGATGCGCCAGCGGGAATTCGAAGAACTTCGCCGCGAGCGCAGGGCGCTCGAATCGCAGTTGGCCGCCCAGCGGGAAATCATCGAGCAGGAACATCAAAGGCTCGAGGCCGAACGCCGACAGGCGGTCGAACAGTTGGCCGAGCTCAAGCAGCTGCAAATCACGGAAATCGAACAGGAACGCCAGCGCGTTCAGGACGAGATCGAGTCTTCCCGACGCGAGTTGGAGACGGCCCGCGGCCAGATCGAGGTCGATCTGAAACGCCGCCTCGAGGAGCGGGAAACGGGGTTGCACGACGAGCAGCAACGGCTGGAAGACCAGCATCGCGACCAACTCGCCCGGCTCGAGCAGGAGCGCAAGCTGCTCGAAAATCGCATCCGCTTTCAGCAGGATCATTTGCAAAAGGCCCGGCAGGAAGTCGAGGCGGCTCAACAGGAACTGCGGAAACAGCATCAGACCGATCGGGCCGATCTCGAGCAGCGGGAAGCCGGCCTGCGCATGCGGTGGGAACAACTGACAAACGCCCGCTCCCTCCTGGAAGAGCGAGAACAATCGCTCGCGCGGGAACACGCGCTGATTGCCGAGCGACAAAAATCGCTCGAGACAGATCTCGCGCTGCGATCGGAAACGCTGACGACCGACCGGGCCGCGTGGGAAGTCGACCGACGGGCCCGCGAGGCTGAACTCCTGCATCGCGAAGAGGCGCTCGCCGCCGACAGCGAACGGCTCGAAAGCCGCCGGCAGCGGCTCGACGGCCTGCGAATCGAACTGGAAGACACGCACCGCAACACGCTCGAGATGCGGATGGCCATTGAAGAGGTCTGGGCCCAGCTCTCGCAGCAGGTTGGCCTCGACGACGCCAAGCGCCGGCTTGCCGAGACGCAGCGTTTGTTGGAGGAAGATTTTCAACAGGTTCGCGCCGCGATTGCCGCCGAGCGACGCCAATTGGCCGAACTCCAGGCCGCCCAACAATTTCGCCAGGCCGAGTTCGAGCGCGAACGCGAGGAAGCCCGCCACACCGCCGCTGAGCGGCAAGCCGCACTCGAAAGGGAGCACAAGACTTTCGAGGAGACCGCCGCCAAGCTTCGCACGCGCGAAGACGAACTGACTCGCCTCCGCGAGGAATGGGTCGGCGAAAAGCTGGAAGTCGAAGAGGTCATCCGCGGCCTGCTCGCGCAGCTCGGCCAGCGGGCGGAAGCGAACGCGTCGAAGCCGGAACAGTCGGCGGAGTAATCCCGCCGCTCCTCAATTTTCCGCGCCGAAAAATCGCGAAAAAAAAGTCCGGCGCGTCCCCGAAATGGCTTTCACGCCCGCGCACATTTCGGACGTAAGTAATGTTAGGAGGCGATATTGGAGTAGGCGACCGGAGAGGGCTCCGACCAAGTTCGCGTCAAGTTGGCGAAGCGCAGACCAACTGCGGCGAAACATGGTCACGCTGTCGCCAAGTTGGCGACTTCTTCGTCAAATCCTGACCAGGTTTGAACGCTCGACCGCAAGCCGAGTCGTGCTTTGATCTTGGATTCGCGGAGCGGAGAGATCGCTCACAGCGCGAATGCTCGCCGAGCCTAAATCACCGACCGCGATTCTGGGACAGACGCCTTGTTTGTGGTGCGGCCGTCTCGGCTGCACATGCAGGCGGGACGCCTGCACCACAAATTCGACAATGAGCCGCGCCGCAGAATCGCGGTCGGCGATTTAGAACCGCACGCCCGCCCGGATCAGCGCACCCGAATCGACGGTGAAGCCGATTGGTGACGCGTCGTAGTCGTTGTGGCGGCCGAAGATCCAACCACCCTCGAAGAAGTAGTCGAATTCGCCCCGGTCCTTGTTCACGCCGATCATGGCCCGCCAATCGTCCATTTCGACGCGGTCTCTCGTTTGGGCGACCGGGTTCCAAATCTCGTACGCTTCCGAGTGGTATTCCACGCGGCCGTACAGCGAAGTTTTGAAGCCCCACTCGTCCCACATAAAGAAACTTACGCGAGCTTGGGGGAAGGTCAAGTCCCATTGCCATTGCTGGCTCGGGCGATAGATCACGCCCGCCCAGGGCAGGATCTTTTCGTGCAGGCGATCCCAAAACACGGCTCCCAAGACCACCGTGAAGTCGCGCGTCGGCTCATACAGAAACGCCGCGCGGCCGTCCCAGTTGAAGGCCTTGCTATTGAGGCTCTTCTGCAAATCGCTGTCGATCGACGGCGTGAACGCCACAACGGCATTCCACGGCCCGGGAAGCGTTGTTTTCAGCTCGAAATCCCAGCCAAATCGGTTGAGCGAGCCGGGCAGATTGTACGGATAGGAACCGATGGGACTCGACGGCCCACTCAAGAGCCGCAAGTCGTATTGCTGCTCGAACGAAAAAGTGATCGGCGCGGGGGCCAACGGAGCAACGTATTTCCAGGCCAGGTCGAAGGCCCATTCGCCGAAGCGATCGCCGCCGTCTTTCACGGCCGAGAAGGGCATCACGCCCATTTCGTAGCGCGAAACCCAACCGCCTCGATCCGGAAGCGGACCCTGGACAGTCGTCGGGCGCCATCGTGACGTCTGGAGTCTGCGCGCTGTACGGGAAAATCGGCTGACCGTAGCCGGGTGGAACGGAGCCGGGATATGGGGGTCCGGCATAGGGGCCGCCGGGATATCCCGGCTGGCCCAGCGGCGCGGCATAAGGCATTTCGCCATAAGGGGGCGCAAAGGGAACGCCCGGTGATCCGCCTCCGCAGGTCGGGCAGCCGGGTTGGCCCATGGGAACGGGTTGATATTGCGAGGTCACCGGCGGCGGTAACTGTCCCGAGTTGGGATCGACGACCGTCGGCGGCGCCGTGATCGGTTCGGCGACGGGCGCACCGGTCCCTGCCGTCGCCGTAACGGGAAACTCGTTGCCAACTTCGGGAATCGGCACGGCCGACTGGGCGACGAGATTTTGCTGTCCGGCGTTGTAGCGCCGACGGCGGCCGCGGTGGGACCGTCGTCGGCGCGGAGCAGGGCGTTGCCAGACACGATCACCAGGCAGAAAAGGATCTGTCGTTTCACGTCGAGACCTGTTTTGCGGGAACGAGGTGGTGGATCCAGACGGAAGGCGGAGGGATGAAGGATGAAGGATGAGTCAAAAAGAGGCGGCAGGCGAAGCCTGCGTGTCTGACTCAGCCTTCATCCTTCCGCCTTCATCCTTCCTCTTCGCGAGGTGCGTTTGCCATCAGTCCAACTCTCTGCAGTTGCAACGGCTTAGCCGGCTCGCAGTGTTTGGCCCGATGTCAGATCGAAACGGATTCAGATTCAGAGTTGTTTTGAGAGACAGGAAGTGAGCGGGGAATTTTGCTAAAGATTTCGATTGCGTCAACAGCAGTCAGCCGGAAACGCACAAAAAGAGGCGGATCCTGCCGAAATAGTCGCTGCCGGACGGGCGACCGCGCGAGCGGGGCGGACGGAGCAGACTGAGCAAAGAGTCTGGAGTCTTGCATCTGGGGTCCGGAGTCAAAGACTCACGGCAACGCCCGGCGGCTGAAGCAAGACACAATGAATCGACCGCGCGAGTTGGCGGACGAAGGAAATTGAGCGGGTTGGCGTCGAATGCAAAGCCGGAACTTCGGCGCGCTCAGTCGAGCCGCGTCCGGAGTCAACGACGGCTCTTTCTCGACCCCGGACGGTCGACGCCAGACACCAGACGGCGTCGCAGACGCCCTATTTGTGGTAACCGAGACTGGCCATCACGTCGTACAGTTCTTCAAACGTGATGAACCGGCGGCGATGGCGCAGCTTGTACTGATCGATCGCCTGTGCCAATTCGTTAACTTCCTCACGCGCGGAATTGTACGAATTGGAGAACTGGCGGCGTTCGAATCCGCCCGCCCACGCGCTCGACCGCTCCTGCCGGCGGTCCACGAATTCCGCCTGCTTCTGCTCCAATACCTCTTCCATTACCATACTCCGAGAGCCAATCGACCGAGAAAATCTAGGACGCTCCAGGGGTTAAGGCAAACGAATTTCCCACTCCAACAGCGTTTTGGCCCACCCTCATTGCCGAGAGTTTCGCGGCTTCCGAAGTTAATGCCCCGATCAGTGCGTCTTGCGTCGAGCGTCCGGACTCCAGACCCAAGATGGACGATCGATAAGTCCACGTTGATCGCTCAATGAAGTCCAAAATCACAATCCTCGGAAGCGGCGGCATGGCGACGGCTTGTGCCGTGTTGCTGGCCGAGCATGCTGGGCAGGCGGTTGCCATTTGGGCCCGCAGTGCCGAGCGTGCCGACGAGTTGGCACGCGATCGGGAAAACCGCCGCCTCTTGCCGGGCGTGCCGATTCCACCGGCAATCGAAGTGACACACGAGATCGCGTCGGCCGGGGCATCGGCCGAACTCTTTGTGGCTGCCATTCCGACCAAGTACCTGCGCGAGACCCTGGGCACGATTGTGTCGTCCGTGCCGCCGGGCGTTCCGATCGTCAGCGTCGCCAAAGGGCTGGAGATCGGCACGCTGATGCGGCCCAGCGAAATCATCACCGACGTGCTCGGACCGCGCGACGTCGTCGCCTTATGCGGACCGAGCCACGCCGAAGAGATCGCCCGCCGCATGCCGGCCAGCGTCGTCGCGGCGTGCACCAATCTGGCACTCGCCAAGCGGGTGCAAACGCTGTTCAGCACCGACCGCTTTCGCGTCTACACAAACTCCGACATTTTGGGTGTCGAGTTGGCGGGCGCCATCAAGAACGTGATCGCGATTGCCGCGGGCATCTCCGACGGCCTGGGCTTCGGGGACAATGCCAAAAGTGCGCTGGTCACCCGCGGTCTGGTCGAAATGGCTCGCTTCGGCACGTCGCTCGGAGCGCGGCCGGAAACGTTCAGCGGCCTGGCGGGGATCGGCGACCTGATGACGACCTGCTTCTCCCGCCACAGCCGCAACCGCCACGTCGGCGAATGCCTGGGCCGCGGCCAATCGCTCGAGCGGATCATTGCCGAAATGAACGGCGTCGCCGAAGGCGTCACGACGACCCGCGGCCTGTTCGAACTGGCCCGCAAGAACGGCATCGACATGCCGATCACCGGCGAAGTCTACGCGGTGCTCTTCGAGGGCAAATCCCCCGCCGAGACAACGGCCGCTCTCATGCTGCGGCCGCCGAAAGGCGAACCTTAGCTGCCCGTTGAAGGTATCCGGTCCGATGGGAGGGCGAGGCTCCCGCCGAGCCGTTTCCTGCGCGAAAACCGACGAAGGCGGCTCAGCAGGAGCTTCGCCCTCCCATACTTCAACGGCCGTTAGCCCACGATGGGTGACACTCAACGCCGTTAACCGTTTTTCCGGGTGACCAGCCTACTTCCTCAGATAAACCCAAACGCGGCCGTGAATCTGCGATTTCTCGGAAAGGGCGGCCTCGTCTTCGTAACTCTTCTCGCGGAGAGTGCCGAGACGGACGAGTTCGTCGAGTTTGGACTTCAGTTGCTTTTCGTGAGCCTGGCGATCGGTGGCCGATTGCGGCACCGGCTCGCCTCGCAGGGTGCGATAGTCGCGAAAGACAGTCGCCCAACTGCGGAACGTGTCGACCTGTTGCGCGCGGGCCGCGTCGAGCAGCTTGCGTTCCTCATCATTCAGACTTTTCGCGAAATGTTCGCCTTCGTCGCCGACAAGAAGATCAAGACGGCCATCCTCGTTCCAATCCGTCACGCAGATCTTCACGCTCAAGCCGTGATCGCGCGTCTCGGGTTGACCATTCGGCGCGGCGACGAGCACCTCGGGCGCGTGGAAGGCGGGCTTTTCTCGTGTGCCGATGTTGCGGTACCACACGACGCTGCCGTCGCCGCAGCCGACGACGAGATCGAGCTTGCCGTCCCCGTCCCAATCGGCGGCGACCGGCCCCGATTGCCGATGCGGCGGCCTTCCGGGAACTTGAATCGGTTTGCCGTCGGCCAGCAGCGGCTTGTGGTCGCTGAATTGCGGCCGGGTCTTGGTTCCTTCGTTGTGCAAGAGATACACGCCGTTCCCGTTCGGCCCGCACATGCCCAGGAGCAGATCGAGCTTGCCGTCGTTGTCCCAATCGACGGCGAACACGGCCAATCCGTAGTCGATCCGGAGCGGCTCGCCGGTCTTGTCCTTGATTGGCTCGCCGGCCGCAAATGTGTGGTCGGGCCGGCCGCGGAAGACGATGACTTGTTGACGCCCGCTCCCGCTCAAAATGTCCGGGATGCCGTCGCCGTTGAAGTCGATCCAATCGGGACCAAATCCGATGCAGTTGACCGAAATGCGGCCGCCCGGCGCTCCGTCCTGAAAGATGCTGTAATTCTCAAACCGCGGCTCGCGATTCGTGCCCACGTTCCGATAGATCCGCAGCCGGCCTTTGTAGGATTCGCCGACGAGCAGATCCTTTTTCCCGTCGCCGTCGAAATCGGCGACGAACGGCGCGGCCTGCCCCTCATGCTCAACGTCGAGGGGCTTGCCCGCGACCAGCACGGGAATAGCCGGACGCAAGTCGGCGGCAATAACGGGCCCGCCGGCCGCCGCCAGCGCCAATTGTATTGCCAGAAAGACGCTTGCTGTCATGGTGACTTCTCGGGTTGCAGAGTGTCTTGCGAACGCTTGCTACGACTTCGGGACTTCCCACACGAGGGCTGTCCCGTCGGACATGCCCGTGATCAAGCGGCGGCTGTCGGGTGTGAACTGCATCGCGCCCACCCCACACGGCTGAGAGACGCGCAGCAGCAAGCGGCCCGATTTCGCCTCCCAGATGCGGATCGTGTGTTGCTCGGCGCCCCAATTGCCCGTCGCGATGATCTGATTGTCGGGCGAGATTGCGACATTTTGGACGGAGCCGGATTCGCGGGTGAGGTTCAACGGCCCGAGCCGCGTGCCCTTTGTCAAATCCCACATCGTGGCTCCGTCGCTGCCAAACGTGCCCACCACCGCCAGCGTGCCGTCCGCCGAGACCGCGGCGGAATAGAGTTCGCTCAGATTCCGTCTGCCCTGTTTGCGGGGCGCTGTCTGCGTCGGCGCATCGCGCAGGACGCACGAACGCACCATCTCTCCCGTCGCGCTGTTCCAGGCCTTGAACGACCCATCTGCCTCGATTGTGTTGATCGTCTTTCCGTCGGGCGAATAGGCCAAACATTTGAGCGGTCTTTTGAGCTTGATCAGCGGCCGCTTTGTTCCGCTGCGGACGTCCACGAGCATTACCATCGGCTGCTGGGAAGTCATCCGGCCCTTCCCCATGCCGGGCCCCATTTGCACATCGACCGTCGTGGTCCGCTCGATCAGGAGCTTGCTCCCGTCGTTCGAGAGGACGACCTTGGACACATCGGATCCCGCTTCGACCTCCCGGCGGACGGTTCCGCTCTCGGCGTCCCAGATTCGCACAAAGCCGGTGCTTTCCCCCTGTTTGCGATCCTGTCCGGCGGCGACCAGCGTCTTGCCGTCTCGCGAAAAGGCGACGGTCTGAATCCGGCAGGGAAAGAAATCGCTCAGGACAAACGTTTTGAGCGGCTTGCCGTCGACTGCATCCCACAGGCGCACGGTGCCATCCGCTCCGCAGGTGGCGATGCGCGAGCCTTCGGCCGCGCACGCCAGCCCATGCACGGATGCGGAGTGCGCCTCGGGAAACGCCGGTTTCTGCTTACCGCTGGCGACGTCCCACAACAGCACGTTGTCGAGCGGCGAGGCCACACAGGCCATCTTCTTGCCATCGCGCGACAGGGCCAGCCCCTTGGGTGGAAATCCCCAGTTGCTGTCGATCCGCTTCTGGCCGGCCGCCAGGGGGAGCCAATACGACGGGATCGTCAGCGTCGATTTTCCCGAGGCAACGTCCCAAATCATCAGGCTATTGATCTGCTCCGACACCGCCGTGCGGCCGTCCCGCGAAATCGCGAAGACGCAGCCGCCGCCAACCGGCGTGTCGCCAAAAAACTCACGGGTCTTCGTCTGTGTGGCGACGTCGAAGCTGCGCAACTGTCCCAGCATGATTGCCGACCGCGGGCCGATTTCCTTGAATTGGGCTCCGGACGAAAACAGCGTTTTTCCGTCTGGCGAGAAAGCGATGCGCGTGATCTCGTCCTCGTGTGCCCGCTTGATCCCAGCCACCTCGACGCCGCGGGTGAGGTCGAAGAGCCGGATGTCCCGCTCGACTGCGCAAGCGAGCAGGTTGCCGTCCGGAGAGAACGCAATGGGCGTCGTCCACCACTGGTATTTGGTGACGTGTAGCACGAGCAGCACGGCGCCGGAAGCCGTGTCCCAGAGGGCTAGCGTGCCATTGTCGGCGGTCGTGGCGAAGGTGTGCCCGTCGGGCGCAAGAGGATCGAATGTCGCGCGGTCGGTCTGCCCCGGCTGTTCCCAGCGTTCCTTGCCCGACCGGGCGTCCCAGAGGTGAACGGCACCGTCTCCGTACAGAGCGACGATCGCCGTGCCGTCGGGCGAGAAATCGACATCTTCAAGAGTGTTGTGACCTGAAATTGCCGTATTGTTATGACCGGAAAGAGTGAGTCGGCGAATCAGGCGGCCCGTTTCGACGTCCCAAAACACGATCGCCGGCCCCGAAACCGTGGCCAACACGCGACTGTCCGGGGAGAAGGTCAGGCTGCGGACAGAACTACCGGCCCGCAAACGAACGGTGCCCAACCGCAGCACGGCGCCCTCCGGCAACGGATCGCCGTACCGATCGAGCCGCTCGTGCGCCGGCCCAATCGCCGCGTCCATGCCCATTGAAATCGGTACCGCCTGCTGCAGCACCAGCGTGACGAAGAGGAGAGCGGCCGTCATCCGTCTCATGCGAGCACCTTGAAGCCGGAGGGTGCGAATTTTATGACACTCATCCTACCGTGCCGCGACGACACCTCAAGGCTGTGACAATGGCTCTACGCCGTTAACCCTCGTTTTCGGCTACAAAGGGCAGAACGATCAATTTGGGCGTGCCACCCATCGGCCGAAAGGCGAGGGCACCCGCCCTCGCCGCATTGAGACGTGCGAGGGCGGGTGCCCTCGCCTATCGAGCGGTTCGGTGCCCTCGCTCGTGTCTCAAAGGGTTGACGGCGTAGTAGACCGTCTATCTCGAAAAGGTGGAGCTATCGCGACACTCTGGCTCTCTTCGATTCCGCTGACTTCGACACGTCGCCGAAGTGAGCTACGGGCATTCAAGGCAAATCTGTACCACGAAGGCACAAAGACACCAAGAAAGACAAAAAAGCAGTTCTCCGGTCGAGTAGGGGCGGAGTGTGAACTCCGCCCCCCTCTTCAAACCGGACGTGCAGATTTCCCGCATCCGGCTTCCTCGAACGGTTTCAACGAAGGCGTACACAGTGAGTCCACGGCGGTCCTTACAACAGTCGCAAGCCAAGGCGTTGCAACTGGGCGTAGAAGGAGCGGTCGGCCGGTGGCCGATAGGGCCGTTGACTCCGGCGGTGCAGGTGATGCGTGAACGACAGGACCACGTAGCTGTTGAACTTGTGGAACGCCTGGCGCGGATAGCCGTGCGCGAAGTACCTCGACCAGCCCCCGAGCATCCGATTCACCTCCGCAATCAACGTCGGGATCGGTGTCACTCGGTTGCGACGGAGGAGTTCGCGCAACTTCGTCCGCACCCGTGCCAGCGAGTTGTCCGATGGGAACACGTTCAAGTAACGGCGATCGCGGCCTTTGAGGTCGCGGTCGTACCGGAACGTGAAGCCCAGGAAGGACAGCGAGGCGCTGGGTTCCTTCAGGTTCACCACACGCGTCTTGTCGCGGTTGATCGCCAACTGGAAGCGGCCTTCCAGCGTCGATTCCACCCATTCCTGCAGCCGTCGGCTCTGGTAGCGGGCCAGGATGACGAAGTCATCCGCGTACCGCACCAGCCGGGCTTTCGCCCAGGTGCCGGGGCCGTCGGATCGATGGAACCGATGCTCGAACCAGTGCAGGTACAGGTTGGCCAGCAACGGAGAGATCACTCCCCCTTGCGGCGTCCCTCGCTCCGAGCGTTTGGCCGCAGGCCGGCCTTGCTCGTCGCGTGCCACAATCGGCGCTTCCAGCCACGAGCGGATCAGATGCAGCACCGAGCGATCGGCGATCCGCATCTGGAGACACTTGATGAGCTGGTCGTGCGGGATCGTGTCGAAGTACCCCTTCAGGTCCGCGTCGTAGACCTCCCGCAGGCCGGCTTGCAGGTGGGCGCGGATCGCGTCCACCGCCTGATGGGCCGATTTCCCCGGTCGGAACCCATAAGAGCACTCATGGAAGTCCGCTTCGAAGATCGGCTCCAAGACGAGCAGAGTCGCCATCTGGACGATCCGGTCCTTGACGGTCGGAATGCCCAGCGGCCGCTCGCCGCCATTGGCCTTGGGGATCATCACCCGCTTGACGGGTTGCGGTCGATAGAGCTTGGAACGCAGTTCCTCTTGGAGATCCTCGAGGAACTTGCCGGCTCCCGGACCGTCGATGATGTCGCGACACGACATGCCGTCGATTCCCGGAGCGCCGTCGTTCTTCTGCACCAGCCACCACGCCACCGTCAACACGTCGAGCCGGTGAATCCGGTCATACAAGGCGTAGAACCGGAATTTCGGCTCCTGCTTGGCCTTTCGCCACAGCTTCCACCTCAGAAGAGAGACGGCGAGTACGAACGTGACGTCGTGGCGCACCTCCGGTTGATCCGGCGGCTCGCTCCGGCCGTAGATCGTGCTACGTTCCGTAGTGGGATGAGATTCATCCAAGCGGCGCTCTCCCCCTCTTGTGGGAACACCCATTCGACAGGGCCCCTTCGCTCCGCGGGCATTACCCCGCCTCATCGCTACTATGAGCCCCTCCGACTCCCGATCGAGCCAAAGCGCAGTTATGGGTTCCCGCACCTTGTTGACACAGGGCCCACGCGCCAAGCGTCACTCGAACGGGTCTCTCAGGTTCCTGACGATTCTGTCGGCATCCGCTGTCCCCTCCCACCCCGGAGAGCCCGGCCGCTGCAGGCGTTCGTTGCTTCACGGTCGGTGTCAGGCTTCACCCTATCTGGAAGGGCTGGCCACTCTCACATGCGTAACGAGGCCGAATCGGGTTCACGCTTTCGCATTACGGCTGACGCCTTTGCCTTCCGAGGCTTCGACCGCCGGATCGCTCCGACAGCCGCTCGGTCGGCTACATGGCGAACGAACAACTACCATGGTCAGTACCTTTCAACTGACAAGAACCGTCAAGCTTCGCCTGACGCACCAGAAGGACGCAGATTTTGAAATTCAAATCGGCGAAATCGGCGTCATCTGCGGATCTCTCTTGCCTTTCTTGGTGTCTCTCCGCCATGGGGGCGGATTCAAAGCCACGTGCCTTTGTGGTGAAAAATCTGCCTGGGATTTACCCACCCACCATTTTGAAGTAGACGGTCTACTACGGCATTCCCGGTGGTGGGGTCGCGTCCTGGACGAAAGTTGGCGATTGGCACGGAAGCTTAAGAGCGCGGCCTATCTGACGAACAAATGGGTGTACCACCGTCTGGTGTCACTTACTGGTCTGGACATCCGCGTGGCCCAATCAAGCGGGTAGTAGATCGCGTCAGTTGTTGCTCGGACGAAGTAAAATCGCCCGTTCGGGTCCGGCGTTGGCACGATGCCTTTTAGGCATAGAACGTTCGTATGGACCCACACTCAGCACGTAGAGAAATGGAACGGCCGCCATCATCCATAAGCGGAGGCGCCGCCGTTTCCTTTTGTCCGGCTTGTCGGTCTTCGGCACTTCGCTCACGCCGTCATTCTAGCGAATGGCTGAACTCCGGTGCCAACCGGGTCTGTCGGTAGAATCACCGCATGAGCCATTGGACCCTGATCGGTGCAGCAACGGGCGCGGCAGTTGGCGTCTTGCTGATTTGGATTCGTAAGCGCAAGCGCGGCGGTCCGTCTTCGCTAGAATGATGGCATGAGCGAAGCAACGCACAAAACCGCACGCATGGGCTGCTTGTGGTCGATCCTGCTTGTGTTCGTCGGCTTCCTGGCAGGTTTCGTTTTGGCCGTCGTGATCGGTGCAATTGGGTTTTGGCTGAGCAATCCAGTCGGGGACCAGGTTGCCCAGCGCTCGCAGTACGAACTCGAGAGAGATGACGTCGCGCCCATTCTCGCCAAAGATCCCGCGTTCAAAGGCGTCGAAATCGGTCGGTACTATACCGGCGGCATCGTGTTAATGGGACACGTTCCAACCGAGACCGATTTGACGCGACTACGGAGTGCCGTCTCAAAGGCACTCGGGGACCGTCTCGCTTCACGAGTCATCGGCGTCCAGGTTGAATCGAAGGCACCCCGGTAGGCGCGGCGCCTAAGCTCCCGTGCCAAACGCCAACTTTCGTCCAGGATGCGACCCCACCACCGTCATCCGCTTCCGCTTCTGCGTCGACGACCACGGCTGGTAGAATGACGGCGTTCATATGCAGCGGGGCAGTGATGAAAGCCAGGCTTCGTATCACCGGCGGTCCGCTGTCAGGCCAGACGTTCGAAATGGCCGGAGAGAGGCTCGTCGTCGGACGCGGACCGGAGTGCGACATCATCGTTCCGTCCCCGATGGTGGGCCGGCGTACCTGCATGCTGCTATTGGACGAGTCCACACTCCGGATTCGGGACCTTGGCAGCAGGAGCGGGACCTTCGTCAATGGACGGCCCATCAGAACCGACGAAATCATTCTTCGAGAAGGCGATTTGATCACGGCCGCGGGAATAAGCTTCGTGATCGAAGTCGAGGGATTGGATCCATAACCGCATGAGCGAATCCAGCGAAGAACTACGCCGCAAGTACCGCGAAGCGCTCGAAGCAGTTCACGCGGCTTATCGGGAAGTACAGGCTACGTGTGACGGCGACTATGATCACGCCGGCCTTGCGCTGGGCAAAATGAGCGTCGCGGCCCTAGACGCCAGCTTTGCCATCCAAGCTCTGAGCCGAGCCGCCAAAGAGAGCTGAACCTCCCGTCCCAGAATCGCGGTCGGTGATTTAGAAGCCCGTGGCCTTCTCGACCTTATCGCCCTGCCAAGGTTGTCCCGCATTCGGCGAGGACACGGCTTGCTCACCGCTGCCGATTTTGCCGAGATCGAGGTTCAACGCGGCATTGGCGGCACTGCTCCAAAAGGAAAGGATGCAGCACCCGGAAAGGGACCACACGCAGATCGCCAGGCACAATGCACTCAGCAGAGTCCGCGCGCTCAACAGAGTTCGCCGCATGACGCAGGCCCAGGAATTGGTTTCGCGAAACGGGCAGATTTTTAGCGTTTTTTGCCAGTCGGCCGCAAGACCGAACCGACCGTACGCATTGTCGGGTGGCACGTCCCACGGCTCTGCGTGGGCGTGCGAATCCGATTGACGTTCGAAGACACACCCGCGCGGTGTCGGGGCCTGATTCCCAAAATTACGGTTTTTTTGCCCCCGATTGAGATGGAAAAAAGGGACAGACGCAGCACCCGTCCCCTTTTTCTGGGGGTCCCAAGTCGCCAAACCTCACCGCCGCTCATCTCCCGCCTTATTACCAACGGTTAGTATTGCGCTCGTGAACTTCGCACCGCCTGGCGGCATAATGGGGACCTGGAGCGAGTCAGTGCCTAGCCAGCCGTCATCGACTGCAAGATTCTTGCGCCCGACGCAAATGAAAGTCGCCGCCTACTGGCGGGACCATTCCCCAAAGCCTCGGGATTGACGATTCCACATGACTGATCCGATCTCGAAAATCGCGCGGGACGATCAAGCCGGACGCGATCGATTCGCGCAGCTTCTGCGCATGGAATGGACCAACTTCCGGTCAGTCGGCCGGGTGATTGGGCTTCTCGTCGGAGTGCTTGGGGTCGTGGCGCTCGGATTATTATTTGCCGCGGGGACTCAGGGCGAAGACATGGAGGGTAATGTTCGCCGCGCTCTTCCGATCGGGCCGGGCGGTGAGGCGGTGAGAGACCGGTTTTATTTTGTGCATCGGCCGCTGGCCGGAAATGGGGGCGTTACGGCCCGTCTGACTTCGATGACCGGCGTCATTACTTATCCGCCTCCCAATCACGACAAGATCATCGCGGGCGTGGTGCCGTGGGCCAAGGCGGGGCTCATGATCAAACGGAGCATCGTACAGGGTTCGCCCTATGCTGCGGTGATGCTGACCGGCGGCCACGGCGTGAGGATGCAATACAACTATGTGGGCGATTCAGCGGGTCGGCCGGGAGCCGTTTTGACGGCAAGTCCGCGCTGGCTCCGATTGACGCGCTCGGGTGACGTGCTCACCGGTTACGAATCGCCCGACGGCACAGAGTGGAGCGAGGTGAGCAAGGTCCGCCTGCAAGAACTGCCGGAAACCGTTCAAGTCGGGATATTTGTCGCGTCGCCGAGTGACCTGACCGTGGCCGAGGGGGCGGCTCGGTTCACGAATGCCACGGCCGTCTTCGACCACATCAGCCTGCAAGGCAACGCGGCTGGCGGCGCGTGGGCTTACGACGACATTGGAGCCCCCAGCCGATTGCCGGCACATTTACGCGGCAAAGCGGTGGAATCCGGCGGCACGTTCACCGTGACCGGGGCGGGCGACATCGCGCCGCGCGGATTCCCGGACGGGCAGGTGATCGAGAACACCCTCATCGGCACCTGGCTCGGGACCATTGCGTTCATCGTCGTTGGGGCGACGTTTTTCAGGTACGAGAACCGACGCGACCCGATTGTCGTGCAAGGCAACCCCTCACCCCCAACCCCTCTCCCACAAGGGGCGAGGGAAAATTCGGAGGGCGCCGGCTCGCCGGCAGGTGAGCGCGTGCTGGCAGCCAAGGCGATCGTTGTCGGTGCGGCAACGTTCCTCGTCGGGCTGGCCGCCGTGGCCGGCAGCGTCATCTTTGGTGAGCGAATGTTGCGGACCGGCGGAAACGAGATCTTGCCCGTTACGCCGCCCACTGAAGTGCGCGTGATCGTCGGCACGGCGGCGGTGCTCGGTCTGGCTGCCGTGATGGCCCTGGCTCTCAGCGTCCTGTTTCGACGCCGTCTCGTGGCAGCCGCCGTCGCCATTTCGGTGATCGTGCTCCCTCTGCTCGTTGCCGTCGCCCTCGTCCTGCCAATCAGCGAGTCACACTGGCAGCCGCGTCTCGCCGCGTCGCAATGGCTGCTGCGGCTCACGCCGGCCGCTGGGTTCGCGATCCGGCAGAGCATTCCCGAGTATCCGCACGTGATCGGCCCCTACACGGCGATGATGGGCTACTACCCGCTGTCGCCGTGGGCCGGTTTTGGCGTGCTTTGCGGATACACGGCACTCGCCTTGGGACTTGCCGGCTTCCTGCTGCGACAAAAGCGTGCTTCGCTTTGACGTTCAAGTCGGCGTGCCACGCCCATGACGCGGCGCGCTGCTCCGATCGGACCTGGTGAGTCAAAGTCAATCCATGAATCGGTGCATCGCCCTGTTGCTTGCCGCCGTTGTGATTTTGCCCGTGGCTGGTTGCCGCGTGGAATGGATCGCTGGTTCGGGCGTGTCGGCCACGCGGAAAGATGAGGCCAAGGATTTCACCGCGGTCGAAGTGAGGTGGCCGTTCGAGTTCACGCTCGAACGCGGCGACAAGTTCGACGTCACGGTGACCGGCGACGATAACCTGCTGCAGTACGTCGAGATCGAGATCGCGGCGGGCAAACTCTCGATCGGCATTCAATCGGACCGAAACTTGCGACCGCAGATTCGCATGCGGGTGAAAATCACCATGCCCGCCATCGAGGCTGTCAGTCTGCGCGGGGCGTGCAACGGATCGATCAAGGGTTTCAAGGGCGGCAAAGAGCTCAAGGTCAATGTCATGGAAGCCAGCTCGCTCAAAGGCGAAATTGAGGTCGATAAGCTGATCCTCGAGGCGATCCTGGGAAGTCAAATCAATCTGACCGGTCGCGCGCACGAATGCCGCGCGGAGGCACAGGGTGCAAGCGAACTGCACCTTGGGGATTTGGCGGTCGACAAGGCCGTTGTCCGTCTCAATGCGTCATCGTCCGCAGAGGTCAAAGCCAGCGACAAGCTTGATTACGAGTTAAATGCCGCTTCTCATCTCGATTACTGGGGAAGTCCGAAGCTCGGTACGAGCCAGGTCCTGGGCGCATCGTCCGCTTCACGCAAGTAGCGCGACTGGCACGGCAGTTCAGCGGAGGGTAGTGGGTCCGTTTGAAAATAAATCCGGGTCCCGGTCCCTGGTGCGCATCGAGATTCCACTAAGCCACCAAAATCCGATAACCAGGCCGATGACAATCACGGCAATCTCGACCACATGTTCGCTCATGTCGTGGCCCCTTACGGTTGACTAAGAGTACGCGCGGATCGACGAGAATCGATGGTCGGCAGGACAGCCGGCCTTTTCATTCACGAGCGTGGCCGACGGTTATCTTCTTCGCGTGGTCCTCAAGGAAGAAGGTGGGCCGGCGCTCCCAAAGCCTCGCTTGTCCCACCCGACGGGAGTTTCCGAACGAAGCTGAGTGACGGGCAGGTTAATCCCCCCGGTCCGAGCGCGCGAAGGAGCCTCTGGGACGCGCACGCCCACGCAAAGCCGTGGGACGTGGCACCCAGAACCCACCGTTTTGCCTTATTCTCCGCCGGAGAGTGGGCCCCGCTTGATTGACTTCAAAGAACCTCTTCGGGGCAGTTCGCCAATGCACTTCGATGTCGTCCCGTTTGAAATCCCAACCGTCGTCTGGGTCATTGCCCTGATCGCCGCGCTGACGGCCGGAGCGTTCCTCGTCTGGTGGACGCTGTTCCGTAACCGACCTCGGGGTGGTCCGCCGGTTCCTCCCGCAAGGACATAATTTCCTGGCCGCGAATCTCGCAAGCGGCTCTTATGCAGCGGGCCAATAAAAACACGCCGAGGGATCTCGGCGTGTTCGGTGAATGGCGACTTGAGCAAAATCAGTCCGCGCTGCGTCCGCATGAGGAGGAGCTTTGGCTGTGCGACGAACAGCAGCCGCTGATGAGCTGCAAAATCGCCTCCATTTGCCCGCAAATGTCGTGCACATTGCAGGTCGGCGTGGTCGGCGGCGTGCAACATCCGCTGTGCGACGATTCGCCGCCGCAACAAGACGAGCTGCATTTGCTGCTCGAACAGCATTCCTTGGGAGGGCACGGATCGCATTTCGGCGCACAGGGAGCAACGGAGCACGCGGAGAGCAAGATCCGCTGCTCGAGTGCCTCGGTGACGGCCACGCCACGTCGCGTGCGCCGCAGCGGTCGACTCGGATTCTCCATCCGCAAGAATTGTGAGATTCGTTGAATCATTGACTCGCCCTCCGTTACTCGGTTGTTCAAACATCGGAATTCGAAAAAGCTTCAAATGCCGAAGCACGATACTCGGCCTGGATTGCCCAATCAAACCCATTTTCCGATTCTCGACAGATGGCGGCCCGCTTCCGTCCCGTGCCGACGGACCTCGCGCCGCCAACAGGTTGCCGATCGAATGGCCCGTGGAATGGCCCGGTCGAGATGGCCGACTGTGGCGGTGGTTTCCGCGAGTGCCGCGGTGGCCGCGTTTTAGCGGTCTGATCGGCGCCGCGCGAGGCGAATCCGGCGGCGAACGAGGATCGCCGTGGCGACGGCGGCGAAAAGAAGACCGAGCACTTTCGGCTAAATCACCGTGCGCAATAATGGACGCCGACCGCGTAGTAGTCCGTCTACTTCAAAATTGTGGATGCCACGGGGTGCCACTGGCGAGGGCTTTGGCTCGCCAGTGCCAATGCCGCTTGATCTCCGAAGGAAGACACTGGCGAGCCAGAGCCCTCGCCAGTGGCACCGAATACCACCATTTTGGGATAGACGCTCTAGTGTAGGGTCAATTTTGGTTTTTGGGGTTCACGGATTCGCGAGATTTCTCTCCAATGGCGGAAGTCATTCCGACCCAAGGAGGGGAGTCATGAACAAGCGGTATGTCGTCAAGCTCGACAAGGATGAACGCAAAGAGCTCGCGCAATTGGTGAAGAAAGAGAGAATCGCAGCGAAGAAACGCACGCACGCCCAGGTGCTCTTGTTGGCGGATGCTGGCAAGCACGGGCCGCGTTGGAAGGACGAGGCCATTGCCAATGCCTGCCAAGTGACGGTGCAAACCGTCGAAAACATCCGCAAGCGCCTGGTGTTGGAAGGCTTGGAAGCGGCCTTGAACCGCAAGAGGCAAGTGCGACCATCGCGTGCCAAGATCCTCGATGGCGAAAAAGAAGCCAAGGTCATCGCGCTGTGCTGCGGTGCCGCACCGTCGGGCCACGCGCGTTGGACTCTGCGACTATTAGCCCAACGCGCCGTCGAACTGCACATCGTCGAGGCGGTTTCGCACGAGACCGTGCGACGTTGCCTAAAAAAAATGAGCTGAAGCCCTGGCAGAAGAGGATGTGGTGCATTCCCCCGAAGCACAACGCGGAGTTTGTTTACCACATGGAAAACGTGCTGGAGGCCTACCAACGCCCGTACGATCCGCGCTACCCGCTGATCTGCATGGATGAGCTGAGCAAGCAACTGACCATCGAAACGCAGACTCCGCTTCGCGCCGCGCCCGGCCGACGTCAGTGTTTCGACTATGAGTACCAACGCAATGGAACGGCCAACGTGTTCGCGTTCACAGAGCCGCTGATCGGCTGGCGGCATCTCGTGGTGACCGATCAGCGCACCAGGATCGACTGGGCCGAAGCGGTTCGCCAGTTGGTCGATATCCATCGACCGAAGGCGAAGCGAATCACGCTGGTGATGGACAACCTCAACACCCACAGCCTGGGTTCGCTGTACGAGGCCTTTTCGCCCGAGGAGGCGCGTCGGCTGATTCAGCGCCTGGAGGTCGTCCACACGCCCAAGCATGGCAGCTGGCTCAACATGGCCGAAATCGAATTGAACGTCCTGACACGGCAATGTCTTGCCCGGAGAATTCCCGACAAACAAACGCTTATCACTGAAACCACTGCCTGGAAGAACGAACGAAACCGCAGTCAAGCAGCGATCGATTGGCAGTTCACCAGCAAAGATGCTCGAACAAAACTGAAGCATCTATACCCAAAAAATTAAAGTTGACCCTACACTAGGCCCACCTTCTGCTTGATCGCGCTCCAAAAAAGGTAGGCCGGCGCCCGAGGCGGGCTTGTCCCACCCTACAATTCACCAGCCGATTTGTCTCACAATCGCGCACGCTCATTTAGCGAGCGAGACGGCAATCCGCTCGATGGAATGCAGCAGCAGGTGGAGCAGCGACATCCGCCGCGAGTCGAGTCGCTGCTCCAAAAAACGCGGTGCTTGTAAGATCAGAGGGAGCAAAAAGGTGGCCGTCAAATGAGACGCGGACTGTACTGGAGGTTTCCCTTCATTCAAGTCGGAATCGTCGTCTGGATCTTTGCCCTCTTGCCGACCGTCATTGGTATGACGCACTCGTTCCGTGAAATTGCCAACGGTGCGCAACCGGCCCAATGGATGACTGCTCAGGTTCTCATCTGGACCGGCGTTACAACTTTAGCCGCCGCCCTCTTGGTCAGCGTCGGCCTACTGCGCGGGATCCTGGGCTGGCTCCGCTTGAGAAACGCCAAATGACGACACTGCTCCCTGCGGTGGTCCGGTCCCCTTCCGCCTCTTGGCGATGGGTTTACGAGGCGACATGAGCGCCTGTTAAACCGGACTGAATGTCCGCCACGCGCGATGGAAACCTCGCGTGAAGAGCCCCCTCACCCCCGGCCCCTCTCCCTCGAGGGGCGAGGGGAGAAAATGCGAATCGATCCCTCCTTTTTCGTCGCGCTTGGGATCGGAGAACTCGTCCCCCTCCCCGTTCAAGGTGGCGGCTCCATTTGAGGAATTTGGCGTCGCTTTTCCGGAAGCGGATTCCCGTCCGCGTCGCTGTAATCCCAGATCCTTCCTGTGGCGCTACAGACGGCCAGGTTTCTTGTCTCCCGCAGCCGCGAGTGCTTGTCAGGTTCGCGTTCGACCGTCACGTAATGCGTATAACCCTCTGGGCTCGCGGAAGTGACTTTGCCGGACCAGCCTTCCCGCCGCGTCACTTCCGCGAGGGCGAACATGCTGGCCTCGATCCGATTGAACTCGATTTCGCCGGCGCGTCCAAGGGAGGCTGTCGCCGGATCATCGCCCGAGCGCTGCCACCAGCACCATAAGAAACAGAGGCCGGCGATCATCGCCGCGATGGCCGCCAGGCCGAAGGCGATTCGATAGACGGACCGGGACACCGCCGGTGCGCGGAATGGTCGAGCGCGGGCGGCTTGACCTCGTCCTTGGCAAGCGGCCAGCCGGTTCCGAGGTTGAAGGGCTCCTCCCGTTCGCTCATGCCGTCATTCTAGCGACCGGGGGCTTTGTCCGCCAATTTTTTCCCATCCTTGGCTGCGACGGGCGATAAAATGCACGGCGTGAATTCGCCCCTACCGGAACAAGTGAGAGAAGGACGGGAGTAAACGCGATGACGCCCAGAGACTGGTTCGGAGTTCTCGTGCGCGGTGGCGGCCTTTACATGTTCGTGATCGCGATCGGGCAGGCCGTCGCGGCCATGGCGCAATACGATACCGGTTGGGAGCGAGAAAGGTCCCACACCGCGTATTGTCTCATTTACCTGGTGCTGGGAAGTATCGCCCTGCGAGGCGCGGACATGAACGTTCGCTTTGCCTATCCCGACGAGCCGATTCGATCATCAAACGGCGACGACAAATCTGAGCCGAAGTAGTAGTCCGTCTATTGCGAAGTTGTGGATGCCACGAGGTGCCACTGGCGAGGCCCGGCCATCGAGGCCGGCTCATGAAGCCGGAGACTCGCCAGTGCGAATGCCGCTTGATCTGCCACCAAGAAAGAGGAAGAGTCAGGTATCCGCGGATTTCGCAGAAGGACGCAGATTTTGAAATTCAAATCGGCGAAATCGGCGTAATCTGCGGATCTCTTTTGCCTTGTACTGGACCGTCTATCCTCCCGATCAAATATGGGTGATGGGAAGGGGCTTTCCTTTCGCTTAGCGTCGGCGCTGCGTGATCCACCATCGTCTGGCGGCCACGACGGACCACACGGCTTCGACCAGGCCGAATGGCCACGCGCCTGAAGAAAGCCGTAGATGGATCCGAGAATGCAAGATCCCGCGAAAGCGAGGATGAACCACGGGCTGCGATTCTCCAGCGCGTAGAACAGCATCATTGCCGTCACCGCAAACAGTCCGAAGGCGGTTAGCGAGTCCACACGATCGGCTCCCCGTTCATGCCGGTTCGACGACGATGGAAAGAGCCGGCTCCAACAACGTCATCCATCGCTTCGCCTCGGTCGCCGCTTCGTCCCGCGTGGGAAACACCCACGCCTTCTCGCGCGGACCGAAGAACTCGAAGGCACTGTCGTCGCTGGGGACCGACAGCCATTGAGGCCCAGAGGACGGGAGCCTGGGTACCGCCTTGATGACAAAGCCTTGGGTGGGTTCGCTCATGCCGTCATTCTAAACCAGCGACCGCGATTCTGGGACGGGCGCCCTGTTTGTGGTGTGGCCGTCCCGGCTGCAGGTGTTTGCGGTGCGGCCGTCCCGGCTGCAGGTGTTTGCGGTGCGGCCCTCCCGGCTGCACGTGCAGGCGGGACGCCCGCACCACAAATTCGCCAACCAGCGGCGCCGCGGAATCGCGGTCGGCTGATTGAGCGACCGGCACGGTTAAGTCGTCTTGACTGTCTCCAGCCAGGCCAACTGCGCTTCGACGTGTCGCAAGACGGCGGTCAGGCTTTCCCTGCGCTCGTTCAGCTCGTCCCGCGACACGGGATGCCGGTACGCAAAGGAATGCAGATCACCGGCGTCGAAGTCGGCGACCCATCTCTCTCGCAGTTCGTCGCACGTTTCCACGTCACCCGTCTCGTAGGCAAAGCGGTAGGCCCAAAGCAACTCTTCGGAGTCGAAATCGTCCGAATCGAAATCTTCCGAGGTGAACTCTTCGTCGTCGTGGTTTGTCATGACACTTCTGACCCTTTCCCTGCGCCTCAGATCGTGGGCGCGTTTCCCGAACGAAAGTCGCGGCTTGGAACGAGAGTTTAGCCGACCAGACTCCGCAAAATAGCGTGGAACATCACGCCAAAGAAGAAAAGAAGGCCGCCCATCGCCAGCGGATTGATCACGAACCCGATCACGAACGCAACCGTCGGCACAACAATCGCGGTAGCCGCGTACCAGAACCAGCGTGGCAAATCTTTCATGGGCTCTTCGCGCATATCGTGATCGTAGCGGGCGATCATCGTCCCAGAACCGCCCTCGCGATGACCGGCACCATCAGCAGGTAGCGGGGTCGCATCCTGGATGAAAGTTGGCGTTTGGTTAAGGGAGTTAGCGGCCGATTCGGGGAATGCCTGCGGGGAGAAGCGTCCAGATGACCAGAAGTGAAACAAGCAAAAGAAGGACGCCGACCGCGAGTGGGACCACCAGGCTCCAGAAGAGAGCCGTTTTCCAGTCTCGCCGATCGTCGCTCATGCCGTCATTCTAGCGACCTGGTCTTGGGCACCTGGCCAACCATGCGGGAACCAAGAAAAACCCGCCCTAAAAAGTCGCAAAATCCAAGTGTCTAGTACGATCGCTAACACCGGCCTATGGCCGTTAAGGGATTAGGGTTCCGGCGAGAGGCGCGACTGGGCAAGAGCCGGGAAAGGCGTTCGAGTTGCGTGGCTGGGAATTGATTTAACACTATTCAGATTTTATGGTTGCGGCTCTTAACACTTCTGTAACTTGGCGCGCCGTTCCTTGACCTGGATCGGCCAGCATGTAGAATTCCGCGAGCTTTTGAACGCTGCACGGAAGCACGTCCTGACTGAACGTCTGTTGACTTGCCCGGACGCGGATGCGGGCACCCTGGGACCCCATCGCCTGGGGATCGATTCCATCAAACGTACCGTCGATCCCCCGAGGACGACCCACTCGGTCCTTTGCCCCGCACCTACACCCAGTACCTGATCCCACGGTTGCTCGATCAGTTTGCAGGAGACGCGCGTGCCGTCCGGCGCTTGGTCCGACGACTTTAAAGAGCTTGTGCGTTCGCGAACCGACATCGTGCAGCTTGTCGGCGAACGCGTCGCTCTGCAGTCGCGGCGCGGCGGACGCGAGCTGGTCGCTCTCTGTCCGTTCCACGACGATCACAATGCTTCACTGATCGTCAATCCCGAGCGGCAGTCGTACAAATGCTGGGCCTGCGGCGAAGGGGGCGACTGCTTCGCCTTCGTGCAGAAGATCGAGAACGTTGAATTTCGCGACGCGCTCGAGCTGTTGGCCACGCGGGCCGGTCTCGAAATGCCTCGCTATGGGAGAGGCACCGACGGGAAAAACCCTGACGGAGTCGAAGCGGGCGGCAAACCGACGCGCAAGGAGTTGTTCGACGCGCTGGCTTGGGCCGAGAGCGAATTTCACGGCTGTCTGCGCACGTCGCAGGAGGGAGCGGCCGCTCGCGGGTATCTCGAGTCGCGCGGCTTCAATCGCGACGCCATCGAACGCTTTCGCTTGGGTTACGCTCCGGCCGACGGGCAATTCTTACAACGCCAGGCGGTCCAACGTTTCAAATCACCCAAGGTCGCCACGACGCTGCTCTCGACCGTGCGGTTGATTGCTGCGCGTGCCGAAGGGGGCGGCTATTACGATTATTTTCGGGGACGCGTGATGTTCCCGATTCGCGACCCGGCGGGCCGCACTGTGGCGTTTGGGGGACGCGTTTTGCCGGGGGCGGCGACGAACGCGGGGAAATATGTCAACAGTGCCGAGAGCGGCCTTTTCGCCAAGAACCGCGTGGTGTTCGCTTTAGATGTGGCCCGCGATGCGATCGTGAAGCGGGACGCGGCGGTGGTCATGGAAGGGTACGCCGATTGCATTATGGCTCACCAGTTCGGAATCACGAACGCGGTGGCCACCCTGGGCACGGCACTGACTGATAATCACGTCACGGCACTTCGCCGATTTACACGCAAGGTGATTCTGGTTTTTGACGGCGACAAGGCGGGAAAAGAGGCCGCGGAGAAGTCGCTTCCCCGTTTTCTTTCTCAGGACATCGATTTGCGGATTTTGACGCTGACGAGCGAAAAAGACCCGGCGGACTTTCTGGTATCGCAGGGAGCGTCTGCGTTTGAAAAGCTGCTTGAAACGGCTGCGGAGGCCTGGGAATACAAGCTACGCTTGTGCATTGAGCGAATTGGCGTCGACTCGGTTGACGGGCGCGAACAAATCGTCGCCGAAATGCTGGAATTATTCCGGCAGGCGCCTGGATTTGGCGGATCCGCGAGGGAGAATATTGTGCTGAACCGGCTCGCCTTTCGAGTCGGCCTCACGGAAACACGGATTCGCGAAATGCTTGTCGAAAGTCGACGCAAGGCAATGAGGGCAACGTCGGGCGCGCTAAAAAAGCGCCGACGACGGATCAGGGCCCGCATTCCACGTCCGGCGCAATCAAGGCCGAATCGACACCCGCCTCGAAGCTGGAGCGCGAGCTGCTGGAGCTGGCCCTCTCGGATCCGACGGCGGTCGAAGTGTTGCGGTCGAGCGTGACGATCGACGAATTCCAACAATTGAACTTCCGCCGGCTTTTAGGAATCTGTTACCGTCTGGTTGAGGAGGGGCAGCACCCTTCCTACGAGAAGGTGATGTCGGCGGCCGAGGATCCGATCCTCAAGCAACTGGTGGTGACGCTCGAGTCGGCGGCGCGGGAGAAGGCACACAAGCTCCGCCTCGACTGCGCGATCGAGTCGCACGAAGAGCGGGGCGGCCGCCACGCCTTGCTCGGCAAATTGATCGATCAACTGAAACAACGGGCCGACGCACAGGACGCGTCGCTGGAGCGGTCAGCGCTTCAGTCTGGCCTTTCGGGGAGCGGTTCCGCGGGTGTCAGTCATCCGGGGACCGGTTCTGCTGGAGTGTTGGACGCGGCGCAGCGGGAGGCGTTGCGCCGGGCGACGGACATCCATGGGCTGCGCGCGGAAGGCGCGCGAAGACGACGAACTAACCGGGAGGATTCGCACGTGCAGCGGCCTGACGACAAACTTGCTGAATTGATTGCGATCGGGACGGGACAGGGGGGCTGGCTCACTTTCAGCCAGGTCAACGCCTATCTTCCCGACGAGGCGGTCAATCCCGAGAAGCTCGACATGCTGCTCATGTCGATCGAAGAACTCGGGATGGAAATCGTCGCCGACCAGAAGCTCCCCTACAAACCGCCCGAAAAGAAGCGCGGCAAGAACGGCAAGAAAGCCAAGGAGGGGTCCGAAGACAAATCCCGCCGGATCGACGATCCCGTGCGGATGTACCTCACACAGATGGGCGAAATTCCCCTGCTCACCCGCGAGCAGGAAATCTCGCTGGCAAAGAAGATCGAAGTCACGCGGAAGCGCTTCCGCCGTCATCTGCTGGAATGCGACTACGCCATGAAGGCGGCCATCGACATTCTGTCGAAGGTCAACGGCAGCGAACTTCCCTTCGACCGCACGATCAAGGTCTCGGTGACCGAAGGCCTCGACAAGGGGCAGATCGTCGGCCGCATGCCGCACAACCTCAAGACGCTCGAATACTTGCGGCAGAAGAACATTGCCGACTTCGAGAAGATGAACAATCAGGAACTTCCGGAAAAGGAACGCAAGGCGGCCCATCACTCGCTGGCGCTGCGCCGGCGAAAGATGGTGACCCTCATCGAAGAGATGAGCGTCCGCACGCAACGCTTGCAGCCCTGCATGCGGAAATTGAGCCAGATTTCGTTCAACATGACTGACCTCGAGCAGCGGATCGAGCAATTAAAGCGGCTCAAGAGTGCCAAGGATGAGCGGGCCAACCTGCAGCGCGAGCTGTCCGATTACATGGTGATGACGCTCGAAACCCCGGAAAGCCTCCGCGAGCGTCTGGCGAGCATCGAATCGCGGTTTTCCAGCTACGAACACGCGATGAAAGAGCTGTCGGGCGGCAACCTGCGGCTCGTCGTGTCGATCGCCAAGAAGTACCGCAACCGGGGCCTGAGCTTCCTCGACCTGATCCAGGAAGGGAACACGGGCCTGATGCGGGCGGTCGACAAGTACGAGTATCGCCGCGGTTACAAGTTCTCGACCTACGCGACGTGGTGGATTCGCCAGGCGATCACGCGGGCCATTGCCGACCAGGCCCGCACGATCCGCATCCCGGTCCATATGATCGAAACGATGTCGAAGCTGCGCAAAGTGAGCAAGAAACTGCTGCAGGAGAAGGGACGCGAGCCGACGATCGAAGAGACGGCCGAAGCGGCCGGCGTGAGCCTCGAGGAGACGCGTCGCGTGCTCAAAATCTCGCGGCACCCGATCAGCCTTGATCGGCCCGTGGGCGAGAGCGAAGACAGCTACTTCGGCGATTTCATCGAGGACGAGGGGAGCGACAGCCCCGTCAACGCGGCCACGCAGGAGATGCTCAAGGACAAGATCGACGTCGTCCTCAAGACGCTCACCTACCGCGAGCGCGAGATCATCAAGCTGCGGTACGGCCTGGGTGACGGTTACACCTACACCCTGGAAGAGGTGGGCCGCATTTTCAAGGTGACCCGCGAACGCGTCCGGCAGATCGAGGCCAAGGCCGTCCGCAAGCTGCAGCATCCCGTGCGGAGCAAACAGCTTAAGGGCTTTCTGGACTCATTGATGGCCAACGCGGCCAACTGACGAACCACCCGCCGGTCAATCGACCGGCGGTTTTTTTTTGGAATGACGGTCAAGTGTCTAAAGGCGAACGCGTTCGAGATTGAGAAGAAACGTGCCGCAAATTTTCGACCAGGGGCCGTCGAGCTTGGACTTTCGACCAATCGGGTTAGAATACAGGAACACATGTCAACAATCAGGCGGAGTGCGACGATGAGTGCGGCGACGGCCGGCCTCAAACGATTGCATGAGCTTCATCTTCGGTTGCAGGAATTACAGCAGCAGTTGGAACACGGACCGCGCCAGGTGAAAGCCCGGCAGCAGATCCTCACGAAAAAGCAGGCTGAGGTCGACGCCCTCAAGGCCGAACTCAAACTCGTCCGCGTGCTGGCCGACCAGAAGAATTTGCAGCTCAAGACGAACGAAAGCAAGATTGCCGATCTGCGGGTGAAGTTGAACCAGGCGACGTCGAATCGCGAGTTTGACATCATCCGCTCGCAGATCGACGCCGACACGATGGCCAACAGCGTGCTCGAGGACGAGATTCTCGAGGTCCTCGAGAAAGTCGATCAGTTCCAGCAAAAGATCGCCAAGGCCGAGGGCGAGGCCAACCAGACCGGGGCCGACATTCGCAAATTCGCCGACGAGGTCGAGTCGACCGGCCCGCGATTGCGGTCCCAAGCGACGGAGATCGAAGGCTCGGTGCGCGACGCCGAAAAGATTCTGCCCGAATCGACTTTGATCATGTACCGCCGCCTGGTGCAGGCCCACGGGGCCGGAGCGCTGGCGTACGTTGAGGGCAAGTCGTGCTCGGCTTGCAACGAGATTCTCTCGCCCAATTTCATCGTCGAGCTCAACATGGGCAAATTCATCTTCTGCCGCTCCTGCGGCCGGCTGCTGTACCGGCCGACTGAAGGATGAGCGCAGTGGGATGATCGCAGAGGGCGGAGCGCAGTGGGGAAGGAAAGGCACGCGAGAGCGTGCCTTATTTTTTTACGCCTCCGCCCTCTCGGCTCTCGTCCGTTTATTCCGGCTGTTGCCAGACGCGATTTGACCGCCCCCCGTGTTGCCGAAAGGCAACATGTTTTCGATGACTCGGTCGTCGGCGCGACTGCTCGTTGATGACTCTTAGCCTCAATCCGCGTTCGACTTGCGTCACCTCCCCGCCTCGCGGCTCATTTGTGGCACGGCATTGGTCCGTGCTTTGCGTTTCTAGATTGGCAGTTGGAAGTCGATCGGACAAGCAGCAAGTCGGCCAAAAACACCCAGTCACATCACCGAGGAAACGCACGATGGGTTCACGCAAGGACCGGATGAAAATTCGGGAAGAGGACGGCGTCACAATTCTCGATCTGGGACCCGTCGAGATTTGGGACGGAGCCGACCTCGCCTTGCTTCGAGACACATTTACCCGGCTCTGCACGAATCAAGACTGCCGCAGCCTGGGCATCGACATGTCGACCGTCAAATACGTCCCGAGCGGGTTCTTCGGCATGTTGTTCGACTGGCACGAAAAGGGCGTGTCGCTCCGCCTGTATTCGCCGCAGCCTCGCGTCGCCAACATGCTCTGGTTTCGCCAATTCTTCGAGCCGGTGACGAACGGTGCCTTCCTGCTGCAGGACGAACCCAAGGAACTGATGGTCTTCGACGAACCGGGCGAATGGGACGACGAAGAGGTTTGGGTCGAAGAGCCCCAGCCGGTCGCCGGCTTCCAACGCCGATAACGCACGAATCACGCACCCGAGAGACCCGCGAAAAGGTCCGGCGGATTGGCTCCGCCGGACCTTTTTCGTGCGCGGTGCTGACCGATCGATGACGGGGATTTAGCCGGTGCACGCCCTCGCGTACAATACGTCGGGAGGCTTGAAACCGATTTGACCCCCTTCTTCGATTTCCATCCGATCATTGCCGAGTGGTTTCACTCGCGCTATTCCGGCCCCACAGACGCGCAAACCGTGGGCTGGCCCTCGATCGCCGCCGGCCGACACACGCTGATCGCCGCGCCGACCGGCAGCGGCAAGACTTTGGCCGCCTTTCTGGCGTGCATCGACCGCCTGCTCAAGCAGTCGCTGGCGGGCGAATTGAGCGACGAAGTCCGCGTGGTTTACGTGTCGCCGTTGCGGGCCCTCTCTAACGATATGCACCGCAATCTCGACACACCCCTCGTCGAGATCAACCGGCAGGCCGAAGAGATGGGATTCCCGCCGCTGGGCATCCGCGTGGGATTGCGCACCAGCGACACCACGGCCTCGCAACGAGTTTCCCTGGTCCGGCGGCCGCCCCACATTCTCGTGACCACGCCCGAGTCACTGTACTTGATGCTGACGGCGGCCAAGAGCCGCGAAACGCTCCGCAATGTCGACACGGTGATCGTCGACGAAATCCACGCAATAGTGGGCAACAAGCGCGGCTCGCACCTGTCGATCACCGTCGAACGGTTGGAACACCTGTGTGGAAAGCGGCTGCAACGAATCGGCCTGTCGGCCACGCAGAAACCGATCGAGCGCACCGCGAATTTCCTGATGGGCGCGGGGTGCGAAAGGGCGAGCGCGACGTCAGATCCAAACTCGTCTGCGACGCCGGACGCCGGACACCAGACGCCAGACTCCTCTTGCCAGATCCTCGACGTCGGCCACGCGCGCGAGCGCGATCTGCAAATCGAGCTGCCGCGGGCGGAGCTGGGCGTCGTCTGCATGCACGAGCAGTGGGACGAGATCAACGAGCGGATCATCCAGTTGATCCACGAGCATCGCACCACGCTGATCTTTGTGAACACGCGGCGGCTTGCCGAACGCCTGACGCATCAGTTGACGGAGAAGCTCGGCGAAGGCCACGTCGACAGTCATCACGGTTCGCTGTCGTCGGTCAAACGGCTCGAAACGGAACGCAAGCTCAAGACGGGCGAGTTGAAGGCCGTCGTGGCGACCGCGTCGCTCGAGCTGGGGATCGATATCGGCTTCGTCGATCTGGTGATTCAAATCGGCTCCCCGCGATCGATTGCCACATTTTTGCAGCGGATCGGCCGTTCGGGCCATTCTCTGGGGCTTGTGCCGAAAGGCCGGTTGTTCGCGCTCACTCGCGATGAGTTGATGGAATGCCTGGGCCTCTTCCGGGCTGTGAAACGCGGCCTCTTGGATAGCGTGCCGGTTCCCGAGGCCCCGCTGGATATTCTGGCACAGCAGATCGTGGCCGAGGTCGCAGCCGATGATTGGGACGTGGATGAATTGTTCGCGCTCGTGCGGCGGGCCTATCCGTATCAGCACTTGTCGCGGTCCGAATTTGATCGGACGGTCGAGTATCTTGCGGAGGGGATTGCACGCGGGACCGGGCGCGGACGGGCCTATCTGCATCACGATCATGTCGGGAAGCGTCTCAAGGCCCGCAAAGGTGCGCGACTGGCGGCGATCGCCAACGGCGGGGCCATTCCCGAAACCGGCGCCTACCGCGTCGTCGCGGAGCCGGAAGAAACGGCCGTCGGCACGGTCGACGAGGATTTTGCCGTCGAAAGCATGCGGGGCGACGTCTTTTTGCTCGGCAACACATCTTGGCAGATTCTACACGTCCGCGGCGGTGAAGTGCGGGTGCGGGATGCGCACGGAGCCGCGCCCACCATTCCGTTTTGGTTCGGCGAAGCGCCCGGCCGATCGTTGGAGCTGTCGCAGGAGGTCTCGAACCTGCGGGAAGATCTGGAAACACAACTCATCGACCCGCCGGCTGCCGAGCGATGGGTGCTTGCCGAAACGGGTTGCACCGCGGAAGTGGCTCGTCAGGCAGTGGCGTACGCGCTCTCGGAGAAGGCCGCGATCGGCCTTCTGCCGTCGTGCAAGCGCGTCGTGTTCGAGCGGTTCTTCGACGAGACGGGGGGCATGCAGCTCGTCGTGCATGCCCCGTTCGGCGGAGCCATCAACCGTGCCTGGGGTTTCGCGATGCGGAAGCGGTTCTGCCGCTCGTTCGACTTCGAGTTGCAGGCGACGGCCGATGACGATGGTTTTTTGCTCTCGATCGGGCCGCAACACAGCTTTCCGCTCGAAAGCCTGTTCCCGATGGTCACGTCGCACAACCTTCGCGAACTGCTCGAGCAGGCCGTGTTGCGGATCCCCATGTTCCAGGTCCGCTGGCGTTGGAATGTGACCCGCGCGCTGCTTGTGCTCCGCCGCAGAGGGAGCCAAAAAGTTCCCCCGGCACTGCAGCGGTTCCGCGCGGAGGATTTGCTTTCGGCCGTCTTTCCCCGGCTGACGGGATGCCAGGAGCATTCGGCGGGCGAAATCGAGCTGCCCGACCACCCTCTGGCCCGCCAAACGATGGAGGACTGCCTGCACGAGCCGCTCGATATCGACGGCCTGAAAGAGGTGCTGCGCGCCGTCGAGCGCGGTGAAATCACTTTCGTGGCCCGCGACACGCGCGAGCCGTCTCCGTTTGCCCTCGAAATGCTCAACGCCAGTCCGTATGCGTTTCTGGATGGCGGCGAGATCCAAGACCGGCGTGCGCGGGCCGTCTCAACGCCGCGAGCCCCCTCGCTCGAAGCCACGCGCGATTTGGGTCGGCTCGACGCCGAAGCCATCGCGCAAGTGATTCAGGACGCGCAGCCCTTCGTGCGCGATGCCGACGAATTGCACGATGCGCTGCTCAATCGCATCGTGCTGCCCGTTGATCAAACGCAGCCGGAGTGGCGGGCTTTCTTTGAAGAACTGGCGTCGCAACGGCGGGCTGCCGAAATCACGTTGCCTGCCGCGCAACGGCAGGCCTGGATCGCCGCCGAACGACTGCCGGCCGTGCAGGCGATCTTTCCGGATGCGACGCCGAATCCGCCGATCACTGCCCCCTCCACCGTTCGCCAGGATTGGACATCGGTCGATGCGCGAGTGTCGATGGTGCGGGGCTTGCTTGAGATTCTGCGGCCCAACCACGGCGCCGATCGTCTCGGAGCAACTGGCGATCACTTTGGGTCAGGCAGAGACCGCGCTCGAGGCCCTCGAGGGTGAAGGCATCGTGCTTCGCGGCCGGTTCACGCCGAGCGCAGAGCCGCCCTCGACCGAAGCGCCAATCGAGTGGTGCCACCGACGGCTGTTGGCCCGCATTCATCGGCTGACAATCGACGGACTGCGCAAGCAGATTCAGCCGGTCGACGTTGCTACGTTTTGGCGCTTTCTCGCCCGGCATCAGGGTCTCATGCCCGACGCGAAAAAATCGGGCGCGAACGGGCTCTTCGATGTCCTTGCCATGCTGCAGGGGATCGACGCGCCGGCCGTCTCGTGGGAACGGGATCTCCTGCCGGTGCGGGTTGCCGCCTATCAGCCACAGTGGCTCGACGATCTGTGCCTGGCCGGCGAGATCGGTTGGGGCCGGCTCTTTCCGCCGGTCGTGAACGGCGAGCACGGCCGGCCGATGGCCTCCATCACGCGGATTGCCCCCGTTTCGCTGTTCTTGCGGTCGGACTTGGACTGGCTTTCCGCGACCCGCGCGCGTGACGGACAGTTGGACGTTCTCACCAGCCCCGCGCGGCACGTCGTCGAACTGCTGACGAGCCAAGGCGCGATGTTCGCCGCCGATCTGGCACGCCAGACGCAAATGCTCCCGGCGCAGTTGGACGAAGCGCTCGGCGAATTGGTGACGCGGGGCCTCGTGACGGCCGACGGCTTCGGCGGTTTGCGTCAGCTCGTCGGTGAGAATCGGCGGCACTCCCGGATGAATGCCAAGCGCCGGCGCGCGGGCCTCTTGCGCAAACGAAACACGGCGGGCGGAGCCGGACGCTGGTCGCTTTGGCGTCCCGGAACGACAAATGACGACGCCGATCGCAACGCGCTCGTCGAACAATGGGCCTGGCAGTTGCTCCGCCGCTGGGGCGTGGTCTTCCGCGATCTGCTCGCCAAAGAGGCCGGCGCTCCCAGTTGGTACGAACTTTCGCAAGTCTATCGACGGCTGGAAGCGCGGGGAGAAATCCGCGGCGGACGATTTGTCTCCGGAGTGGGGGGTGAACAATTCGGCACGGCCGACGCCGTGCAGCAGCTCCGTGCGTTGCGTGATGCCGAGCCCAAAGACGAAGTGGTGATCATTTCAGCCGCCGACCCGACCAATCTGACCGGGATCGTGTCCGACCAAACTCGAATTCCGAGTATGGCTTCCAATCGCGTGGCGTATTTCAACGGACGCCCCGTCGCCGCGTTCAAGTCACGCGAGGTGCTTTGGCTGGCCGAGGTTTCCGAGCCGATCGCGAACACAATTCTGGCCGCATTCGGGCAACCAATGCGCCTGCCAGCCGAGAAGCTTGCGGCTCCGCTCGAAGCGAAGCCCGATCCCGCGGAGTCTTCCGACGAAGCACCTGACGCCAAACGGCGAACTCGTCGGGCTTATCGGCCCCCCTCCGGCATCCCGCGCCCCTTGATCCGCTGAGCGGCTGACGCTGGCACGCTTGTTGGGAGCGCTAATTTGCGGGTGCGCTCGCGCGTCCTGGCGGCGCTGGCCGGTGCCGGTGGAGACTCTGCCGCGTCGTCGAGACCACATTCCCCGCGTCGTCGACGTTGTATGCCAGGATTCCCGTTTGCAGGACGGTTTCCTGACCGTCTCTCGTCCGGCGGATCAACTCCCAATTTCGCGGCACAAGGCCGGCCGATTCGTCCTTCGAGGAGCGGTCGAACATTTTTTTGCGCGTGTCGATCATTTGCCCCCACAGCATCACGAGTCGCGTGTCGGGAGCGTCGGGGCGTTCCGGGCCGCCGGCCGTGCGGAGCGGCCGACCCGAGAACATCATCGAAAAGAAATTGAGGAAATAAAACATGGCCCGCAAGAAGCGGAAGGGGAACAAGAGCACATCTTGCAGGTCAGTCCAGATGCTCGTGCGCTCGTGCCGCTGTTTGTAAGGCCGGCGGATGAAGTAGAGCGAACCATCGGACCGGGCGTCGGGTTGGAGATAATCGTAGTCGTCCGAGGCCAATATCTCGTCGATTGACTGGCGATCGAGGTCGACGGATTGGATCGAATAGGGACTCAGACCGACGGCGAATCCCGCCTGGTTACGCATCAAGGACGCGGACTGATAGACCAAGCGGCGCGCCGAATCATCCGCCCAGCGGGGCTGCTCGTCGACGGTATCGCCGGCCGTGATGTCTCTGGGAAAACGTCCGTCCGGATCCGCCACGACGATGTGCTTGGTCGCGTCGCTCTGAGTGACCGACATGGCGTACGTTCCGAGCTTGCCATGCTGAGTCAGGTCAGCGGCCACAAAGTCGTTTCGATGAAACAGGCGGCTTTCTCGATCTGGCCCCGTCTCGTAGGAGAAAAGCCCGGTCACGCGTCCCAAGCCGAGGAGATAGGACAACTGTCCGGCTACGGGTCCGCGGTCGACGCTGAGAAAGCGAATCAATCGCTGGCTGTCAGCGGCTTGCTGCCACTGCTGGAACTGCGGCGGGGTGAAGCCCATGTTGCCCCAAACGCCGCTGTGTTCTTTCCAACCGTTGACTTGCCGCTGTTTCGACTGGCGATCCTCGAAGTCGCGGCCGAACTGGCTCGTGACCTCGACGGGCACGCCGTTGTCGCCCAGCAGAAAGAGCTGGCCCTGGCACAGATAGGCGATCTTTGGCACGGATAGCTCCCAAGCGCGAGTGCCGAGACTCCAGCAAGATACGCGGTCAAAGACCGCGATTCCAGCCGTCTCTAAGCTTAGCTCACCGCTCAGTCCGCAAGGGCTGTGCTAGTCGGCAAGAGCTCGGGCGACGTCGGTGCGATAGGCGGCCAATCCCGGCACGACGCCGACGATCGAGGCGAGCGCTATGAGCGCCGGCAGCAGGACCAGTTCGATCGGCTCGAAGGCGAAGGGGCTAATGAGGATGCCAGTTTGTTGCTGCACGATGGGTGCGGCGCCGAAGACGAGGCCGTGTCCCAACAGGATGCCGACGATGCCGCCGCCGAAACACAGCAAAATCGATTCGGCCAGAATAATCGCGAAAACGGTTCTCCGCTGCGCGCCCAAGGCCCGCATGATGGCGATCTCTCTTTTGCGGTCCGACATCGAGTTATAGATGCTGACGAAAATGCCGACGCCGGAGACGATGATGATCAGCGTCGTCATGACCACGAGCACGGTCCGTACGTTGCCCAAAATGTCCGACATCAAGCGCTGCATGGGCATGATTGGGTTGACGGCCTGCACCTTGTGGCCGCGCTTCATTTCGCCGCTGAACATGGCGGCGGCCGTCATGCTGTCCCCCTTCATGTTCACGAGAATCGCGGTGACTTCCTTCTGAATGTCGCAAGCGCCGTGATGGTGGTGATGATGCGGAGCGCCCTTTTCGGCGTGCTTCTCTTCCTCTTCGTCGGCCTCGTTGATGCCGCACTTCTTTCGCCATTCGGCGGTCGCTGCGTCAATGGCCGCGTCGTTGGTGGGTTGACCGCTGAACTCGTGCCAGCGTTTGACTGCTTCGCGGATCGGGGCGTCGTGGCCTGAGATGGCGTAAAAGCCGTTCAGATGAATGAAGACGGTTTTATCGTTCGGCGTTCCCGTGGGGGCCAGCACGCCCTTCACGGTGAATTTCTCATCGTGGACGTGCGACTCGGCCCCGCCGTGGACAAGGCGGAATTCAGTGCCTTCGTCCCACCCGTTTGTCAGGTGCACCTGCGAGCCAATGATGGCGTCAAAGGATTCGCTGAACTGCTTGCCGCGCAGCGTGAATTCGCGGCCGGGAGCGTATTCGTTGAAGAAGTACTCTTCGGTCGTGCCAACGATGGGAAAGCCCCCTTGTTGGGTCGTGTCGCCCAGGCACACGGGAATCGCCACGCCGATACGGGGATCTTTTTTCAGTTCTTCGTAATACAAGTACGGCAAGTTCTGCAGCGGAGCACCCACGCGGTAGATCGTGTTGAGCACCAACTGCATGTCGCTCCCTTTGGGGCCGATGATGAGTTGATAGCCGACGGCCTGCTGATTGAAGACGCGGTCCATGATCCCGTAGATCACGAGCACGGCGACCATCAGCATCACACCCAGGGCGACGCTGAGGCCGGTGAGGGAAGACGACAGAAACCGCTGGCGGATGCTCTTGCCGGCGATGGAGAACAAATTCATCGTGAGGCTCCGGCGGCGCGGTTGAAGTTTTCGAGTCGATCGACGCGCTCGAAACGGGAGGCCACGTCGGCCGAGTGCGTGACCATGAGCAGGGAGACTTTCGACTCGGCACACGCCTCGCGGATCAAATCCAGGATCACGTTCTGATTGCGAACGTCGACATTCGCGGTCGGCTCGTCGGCCAAGAGGAGCTTCGGCCGGTTGGCCAGCGCCCGGGCGACAGCGACGCGTTGTTGTTCACCGACGGAAAGCTGCGGAGGCCGGTGCGTGATGCGGTGCCCCAAACCAACGCGATCGAGCAGCTCTTTGGCGCGCTTCGTGTCGACGCGGCGGCCGGAGAAGCTCATGCCAAGCAAGACGTTTTCGAGGGCCGAGAAGGCCGGCAGCAGGTTAAAAGTCTGAAAGACGAAGCCGATGCGTTCGGCCCGAAAGCGGTCGCGGGCCACTTCGGGCAGCCGCGTGATTTCCGTGCCGTCGACGGTGACGCTGCCTTGATCGGGCGTGCTGATCCCCGAAATCACGTTGAGCAGCGATGTCTTGCCGCCGCCGCTGGCCCCCACGAGGACCACTTGCTCGGCTGCGCCGATCTGGAAATTTTCCACGTCCAGCACCGTTAGGACGTTGCCGTCCGGCTCGCGGTACGTTTTGAGCACGTTCTTCAGTTGCAGCGACATGAAAAGTCCCAGCGGTTAGGCGCGCCCAGCCTCGCCTACGTCAAAAAGATGCGTCTTGTTGGGGCGATCCCCTCATTCCTCTGGCCGCCATCCGGCCTCGCCGATGAGCTTTACGAACCGGCATCCGCACACCGGAGTCATTTTCGGCCCGGAATCGGTCTTCTCGACCAAAACCAGCGCCTGCGACTCGCCATCGCCGATCGGCGCGATCAGGCGTCCCCCTGGCGTCAATTGCTCGTAAAGCGGTGCCGGCACCGACGGGGGGCTGGCCGTCACGATGATGCGATCATATGGCGCCTGCGCGGGATTGCCGAGCGTGCCGTCCCCAATGACAAACGTGATATTCCGAAAACCCATCTCGGCGAGCACAGTCCGGGCCTCGCGGGAAAGCACTTCGATCCGCTCGATGGTCACGACGCTGTGGCACAAGCGGGCCAGGATGGCGGCCTGGTAGCCGCTGCCCGTCCCCACTTCGAGCACCTTCTCGCAGCCCGTGAGGCCCAGTTCCTGAGTCATGAGCGCGACGATGTAAGGCTGGCTGATCGTCTGATCGTTGCCGATGGGCAGGGCCGAGTCGTCATAGGCGGCGCCCCGTAGCGCCGCGGGGACGAACCGGTCTCGCTCGGTGGCTTCCATCACGTCGAGAACGGTCGCGTCGGTAATGCCGCGGCACTCGAGTTCTTCGCGCAGTTGATGTCGCAGGTCGGACGTCGTGATCAAACCGATTGCACCCCCGTCGTTGGGGGCGATGCGTCCGCGGCCTCGAGCCGCCAGTCGATCAATTGCAGTTCGACGCTTTCAGTTCCGCGAAAGCGATTGATGCAGGGGGCGAAGCTGATCGAAAACGGCCGCCGCAATTCGGCGATCTGGTCGGCCCACTCGGCTCGGGAAAAGGCGATCGCCCGCAGCGTCGTGTTGTGGTGCCGCACGCGCAGCGAGAGATGGCGTTCCCCCTCGCCCATCTTGCGGGGCGGTTCGGCCAACTCGACGCGGGTCGTGGCGAAGACGGGCCGCGGATTGTGATGGCCGAACGGGCTGAGCCGTTCCAATTCCCGCACGGCGTGCGAGGTGACGTCGCACAGGCGGACTTCGGCGTCGATGCGCAAATCGCCCGCTCCGGCGGCCGGCGCATGGTTCGCGCCGACATAGCGGCAGAATTCGTCTCGAAACGCTTCGATGCGATCGGGAGTGATTTTCAGTCCCGCTGCCGCTTGATGTCCGCCAAACGACACGAGGTGCGATCCGCACGCCGCCAGAGCCGCGTGCAAATCGAAACCGCCGTGGCTGCGCCCCGAACCCTGCCCGATCGCCGTCTGCGCGTTGACGGCAATCAAGATGGCGGGCCGCTCAAAGTGCTCGGCCACGCGGCTGGCGACGATGCCGATCACTCCCGGGTGCCATTCATCGCAGTGGAGCACGGCTGCGGGCGCCTCTTGCCATTCGGGCCGCTCGGCAATCTGCTCGCGGGCCTCTTTGAAGATCCGCTGCTCGACGGTGCGACGGCTTTTGTTCAACTGGTCGAGATAGGTCGCCAGTGCCGCGGCACGATCAGCGTTTTCGGTTGTGAGCAATTCCACGGCGAGACGCGCCTGCCCCAAGCGGCCGGCGGCGTTGATCCGCGGCGCCACGGCAAAGGCGATCTGGTCCGAGTCGATGCTCCTTTGATCGCCCAACTGGGCGACGCTCAAGAGGGCCTTGAGACCCGGCGTAGCCTGCTCGAGGAGACTTTTGAGGCCGTATTTCACCAGCAGCCGATTTTCGCCGCGAAGAGGGACGACGTCGGCCACGGTGCCGATTGCCGCCAATCCGACGGCTCCCATCAAAAACGTGCGCATCTGCGGCGACGCCTTCTTCCCGTCGCCCAGCCGCTGACAGATGCCCCAGGCGAGCTTGAGAGCCACGCCGACGCCGCACAGATCGCCGAAGGGGTAACTGGTTCCCGGCAGTCGCGGATGCACAAGGCAGGTCGCGTCGGGAAGCGTGGGGCCGATCTGGTGATGGTCGGTAATCACCAGTTCGAGGCCCAGTTCGCGGGCCAAGGCCGCCTCGTTGATGCTGCCGATTCCGCAATCGACGCTGATCAAGAGCCGCTGCGGATCCTCGGCATGCAATTGTCGAATCGCGTCGCAATTGAGGCCATAACCCTCTTCGAGCCGCGACGGAATGTAGAAATCGACGCGTCCGCCCGCCAACTTGATGCAGTGCCACAACAGGGCCGTCGACGTGACGCCATCGACGTCGTAGTCGCCGTAAATCGTGATCCGCCGCTGCGAGCGGATAGCCGAAACGACGCGGTCGGCCGCGTCGCCTATGCCGGGGAGAAGTTCGGGATCGTGCAGCCCTGTGAGCCGGGCGTTGAGAAACTCTTCGGCCGATTCTTGGAGGCCGCGGGCGATGAGCACCTGGGCCACGAGCGGAGAGACGTGCAGATCCGAACTGAGTTGCCGCACGCGCGAGGGATCGTGGGCGAGATATCGCCAGGTTCGGGGCATTCGCGATCCTTCTCTGCGACCGGCATCCTCAACAACGCGTCGTTCGAATTACACCATAGCCGTCGGCGAGGTGTCAAAGGCTCACGGGAGCAGCCGCATGCGGATGTTGCGCAGAGCGGCCTTGGTGTCGTAGGTCGCGATTCCAAACGGCCGCGACGCTTCGACTTCGATGCGGATCGAGATGTTGTGATCGGACAGGTCCTGGTCGACGATCTGCTCTTTGTCGAGCCAGACTTCGATTTTTTTATCCGTGACGCGGAGCCGCACGGAATACCAGCGGCCGTTTTCGAATTTGTGGTACTTCGTGGTTTCGTTCTCGTGGGCGTCGTTGCCGTCGATGCTCGAAAGACCGCAGACGCCGCCGCCCCAACCGCCGAGGATCAGGCTGCACGGATCCTTTTTGACTGGAAAGGTGAGCCCGCAGAAGAAGTCCGAGCCATCGACGCGTTGGGCCTCGAGGGTCACCTCGTAGTTCGTTTGCGGGACGGGCCGATCAATGGTCACTCCCGTGAGATTACTGCCCGTGCCCAGGATCAGCTCGCCGTTCTTCGCCTCGACGGCGCCTTCACCGCCAAACTGCGTGACCTTCCAGCCGTTCAGCGTGCGGCCGTCGAAGAGGGGCGTCCATTCGCGGCCGACTGCTTTGAAGGAGGGTTTTCCCTTGCCGGACTTCGCGGCCGTGTCGTCGGCAGCAGTTGGAGAGACGGCGATTGCGGCCGCGAGGAGAGCCAAGACGGTCGAGCACGCGTGCTTCATTGACGGATCCTTAAGGCGGGCGACGTGGGATTGACGCTCGAAATGCTCGTCGCAGACGCAGATTATCCACCCAGTTCCGATTCCTCCGCAAGTTCCGTGCAACCGGACGGCCGTGCACCGACGATTCTGCCGATGACGTGTGCCGCGTGTGCTACGATTGAGAAATAAGGATTCCGGCCACGCGGCCGGCCCGTCTCAATCCCCGCCAATCACTACAAATAGCCTCGGAGCGTCAGGTGACGGCACTGATCTCGTGGGCAGATCCGATCCTCCAATTTTGCGACCGCGCGGTCTCCGGCGGATACCTGGTCGCGATGGTGCTGATCTGTGCCCTGCAATACCTCTACCAGCTCCTCCGCGCGCATCGCGCGACGGAAATGAGAGAACGGCTGTACCGGCAAATCGACAACGCGCGAAATGATCTGCGCTCGGTGAGCCGCGACCGCACGCTGACGTCGCTCGAGAATCAGATCCTCCGCGACTTTACCGGCGAGCTCGATCTCGACCGCACGCTGGATCAATTGATTCGCCGTCTCGTGGGTGAAACGAAAGACGGCTTTGCCGCGTACGTTCCCGTGGGAGCCATGCAGGGAGACGTGACGCTCGCCCGCGGATTGTCGGAGCAATCGCGCGAGAACCTGGTCATCGACTCGGCCTATCTCGATCGCGTCCGCAAGGAAGGCGTTACGGTGCTCTCGAAGGTCGAGATCTACGGCTCGCGGCTATACGAAAACCTCGCCGCCGGCGACCGGTCTCGCTTCGAACGACTGTTTCTCGCCGGCATCGGCACGGCCGACGATCTGGCCGGCGTGATTCTCACATCGTCGCTGTTCCCCGTCGGCATTCCGCTGGATGAACAAATCGAGCTGGCCAAACGGCTCATGCGCAGCCTGGGCGGCATCGTGAAGCGGACGGAGGAACTGCAATCGCGCGACCGGCAACTGCAGTCGATGAAGGAGATCATGGAGCTGCGGACGGTCACCGATCAGAAGCACCGCTCGCCGCTCGACATGATCGAGGCCTTCGTCGACCGGCTGCGCGAAATGGCCCAGGCCGACCGGGCCGTGCTGTTTCTCGCCAACGGTGACGGAAAGAACACCTACAAGCCGCTCTGCCGCTGCGGCGTGGCCCTCGAATCGTCAGTCGCCAAGAATTATGCCGACCTGGAAATGATTCTCGCCGAATCGGACATGAACCGCGTGGAACCGGAGTTTTTGGACAACGCCGCTTTGGTGCATTTGGGCGTCGGCACGCAGGTCGGCTCGGCCATCGTCGCGCCGGTCACCAGTCCCAACGGCATCGCGGGCTCGTTATGTCTGACGCGTTCGACCAGAAAGCCGTTCACGGGCGTGCGGCCCGAACTGATCAGTTGGGCCGCACGGTATCTGTCGGATACCGTGCTCCGCGTGTTGCATCAGGCCGTGGCCGAATGGCATGCGCGACAGGACCCGTTGACCGATCTGTCGAATCGCCGCACATTTGATCGCGAGTTCGCGGCCACCTTGCAGGCGGCGGCCGCAACCGGCGGTTACTGTTGCCTGTTGATGGTCGACATCGACCGTTTCAAATCGATCAACGATCGTCACGGGCACCTCGTTGGCGACGAAGTCCTGCGCTGCGTCTCCCGCGTCTTGAAAGAATCGGTGAGCCGGCTGAGCGGCGGTTCACCCGGTCTGGCCGCCCGCTACGGCGGCGAGGAATTTGCCGTCCTTTTGCCTGGCGTTCGGCGGCAGGACGGGGCCTGGATCGCTGAGACCCTGCGGGCCGCCGTCGAGATCATGCCGATTCGCACGCCGCAGTCGCAGATCAATGTCACGATCAGCGTGGGAGCGGCCGTTTTTCCCGAGCACGCCCGTACAGCAGAGGAATTGCTGGTCGTCGCCGACTCGGCCCTCTACGAAGCCAAAGAATCGGGAAGAAATCGCGTGGTGATGGCCTCGCCCGTGGCTGTCAGCTAGATGCGGGCAGCTAGACGCGGGCGACAATCCAACGGCCGCCGCCGAATTTGTTTTGCTCGGTTGTATTGACCGTTTTGCCCGGCAACAATCGAAGCGTGCAAACCGTGGAAGCGATGCAGGAATCACCAGAAGGGGGCCTTTCCCGAAGCGGGCGGACGATCGCCGTCATGCCCGCTTACAATGCGGCCTCGACCTTGCGCCGCACCGTCGGTGACATTCCGCGGGGGTCCATCGATCAGATCATCCTGGTGGACGATTGCAGCCGCGACAACACGGTCGAAGTCGCCCGCGAACTCGGGCTGACGGTCGTTCAGCATCAGCAAAACAAAGGGTACGGCGGCAACCAGAAGACGTGCTACCGCCACGCGCTCGACGCCGGGGCCGAATACGTGGTGATGATTCACCCGGATTATCAATACGACAGCCGCGTGATTCCACTGGCCGTCGAAATCCTGCGTTTGGGCATCTGCGACGTCGTTTTGGGTTCACGCATTCGCACCCGCAAAGAGGCGCTCGCCGGCGGCATGCCGCTCTACAAGTACATCTCGAATCGCGGCCTGACCATCGTCGAGAACATGGCCTTGGGCCAGAACCTGGGCGACTTTCACAGCGGCTTTCGCGCGTATCGCCGCGCGGTGCTCGAAACGATTCCCTATACGCGCAATAGCGACGACTTCGTCTTCGACAGCCAGTTTCTGGCACAGGCCGTGCATTTCGGCTTCAAACTGGGCGACATCCCGGTGCCGGTGCGTTATTTCGACGAAGCGTCGAGCATCAATTTCCGCCGCAGCGTGACGTACGGACTCTCGACGCTCAACGTGCTCCTCAAGTACTGGGCCAATCGGCTCGGATTGACGAAGAATCCGCTGTTTCAGCCGGCAAGCGACTCGAACGCGAATCGTTGACCCTGCCTAGTGGTGCGACCACTCTTGAATGCGATGTTCGTTTTGCCTCAATCGCGGGCGAAACCCCACATTGAACCCGTCATTTCAGCTCGGGCGGTCCGCTAGGGCTTCTCCGCCGCATCGCAGATACAGACCATCTGGCCGCAACCGGGGCAGCCGCGGCCGTATTTTTTCATCACGGCTCTTCCCAAATCGACCTGTGCCACGTTGGCGATCGTGACCAGCCAGGCCAGCACGTCGGCAAATTCGGCAGCCAGCTCTTCGGGTGAACCGTGCCGCAAAGCCGCAGCCAGCTCACCGACCTCCTCCATGAGCCACATGAACGTGCCATCGACGCCGCGGGCTTCATCCTTTTGCGAGTACATTTCGGCAATCAGCACTTGCAAGCCGGCGATCGTGAGTTGCTGCCCGGCAGAGTCCGAAGTCATCAGTTAATCCTCGAGGAAAAATCCGCGGTGATGAGTCGGCGCCCTGGAAACTCTGCGCGGCCGATTGAGCACGCGCCGGGCCGCCCCGCGATTGATCAAGACTAGCGTGCCGACGATGGCGGCGTAAATCGCAGCGTGGAGCAGCGCAAAGAAATCACTTCCCTGAGGCAAGTTTCCAAAAATCGGATTGCGTGGATGCGAGCGGCCCAGCTCGGGAAACTGGCTCACCAGAAGTGCGCCAACCGGGCTGAAATAGAGCGTCCAAGGATTCGGGTCCGCAAAAATGCGTACCAAAACGGGAATGACGCACCAGGCGGTGAAGACGCCCAACACGGCCGTCACGGCCCGGCCCTGCGTTCTGGCCCTAAAGCCGAACAGAAAGGCCAGTTGCGTGGCCAGGTTCAACAGAATGACGAGATTGACCGCGGTCGCCAAGAAAAAAGACGGACCCAAATGTTGCTGCAGAAACTCGACGAGAAAGGCATGAAACAGAATCGGAACCGAGACAACGAGCATCGTCCGCCGCATGCCGCGTAGCTTCTCGCCGGCAAGGTCACTGATGGGAAGCGGCGTCGCCAGCAAAACGTCGAATGTCTGGCGGGCTTTCTCACCGGCGATCAGTCCCGCCGCGCGGACGAAAACGATCAGGAAAGCGATCGCCCACAAGAGCAAGCCCGGTATGGCGAGCGAACCAAATGTCAAATCGCGCGTCGTGAAAACATAGAAGCAGGTCGGAAACAGGATCGGAAGCTCGACGGCCAGGAAGATCCGGATCATGTGGTTGAACCGCCCGAGGTTTCCCCTGCGGTTTTCCCGCCAGGCGATCGGGTTGTTTTCCGGAAGGTCGCTGCCGACGCGACCAAAGACGATCCCCTTTCCGTAACGATCGTTGATGCGCACGAAATTGCGATCGAGCCAGCGAAAGAATCGTCGCAGGCGATATTTGGGCTGCGGCGCGATCCTCGCTACGATGACCAGCCGCGCGAGCAGCAGAAACAACACGCCGGTCGAGGCCACGAGCGCCAGCGGAATGATCTGTCGATGAAAGGGTCTCGCCCGACCCAGGCTCGAGCCGCGGCCGAAGAGCCAATCCGCGCTAAAACCGTGTGTCGCGGTCATCGCGATTTGAACCGCAGGCTGCCAGCGCGGCTGGTCGAGCCACATGAAAATTGCCGGGCGTCCGCCGAAGACCTTTTGCCACGCCGTTTCGATCGCCACATAAGTGGCGATCATCAGGTAGGGCAGCACGAACAACGCGGCCATCATCACGTACGACAGGGCGAAGGCCGCCGCCGACGTGGCGCAGAACGCCGAACAAAACAGTGAAATGCAGGCGACTTGGAACGCCGTCGCGGCCAACCCGACATAAACGAACAGAAGATCCTGGGGCGTCAATCCGCCCATCAAATATCCGATGAGCAAAATTGGCAGTGAGATCAGCAAAAAGGTCGCGACGGGGACCATGCGCGACAGGAGTTTCTCGATCAGAATCGACCAGGGTCCCATCCGCGTGACGAACAGCAGTTGCAGAGTGTTGCGTTCCTTTTCCGCCGCAAGCGCTCCGCTGACGATGGCGGGAACAAACAAGCACAGTCCGACCCATTCGACAACGTACAGCACGTCCAGCAGCTGGGCGCCCTGGCCCAACAGTCCGCCCGGCGACAAACGGGCCGCCTGGTAACTCGGCAGACTGACCAGGGCCGAGACCGAGAACAAGAGGACGGCGAACGCCACGCGGATGCCGTACGTCCGCCGTCTTTGCGCCATCTCGACCAATTCCTTGGCGAGCATGGGCAGGCTGAGTCTCGCGAGCCGCAACTTCATGACGCGTTCAGTATGAAGTGCTGAATAATTCGCCGCAAGCTGCCCGCGCGAGCGGAAAGCGTCGATCCGCACGGCTGCGATGAGGCGATCCGCTCGGCGGATCGTGAAACGCCTTCATGACGCTGCGGCGCCGCGAATCACCTGCTCACTTGCGTGCATGGGAAGGAGGGCCGGCCGATCGAGCGGCCTACTTTCCTGTCGCCGGATTGGTGCGGGGGGCGACGGTCAGGTCGTTTCGCACCGCGGAAACCGACGGTTCAAGCAGCGCAACCTGTTCTGCAAGAATGCGATCGTTGGGAGTGGCGACAACGCCGCGAAGGATCGCCGTACCCCCCTCAAAGGCAACTTGCACGCTGCCGAAACGGCTATTGGGCTTGTTGGCGCCGAGCGAGGAGGCCACGGACGAAGCGATGGCCGACATCTGCGGTGTGGAAGTTTCGAAACCGATTTCAATCCGCGGCTCGAACCAGGCCTGTTGTTCCTTCGCCGCGGTGCTGGCATTCTCCGCGCCGCCGCGTCGGCGATTCGTGGAGCCAGCAGCGCCGCCCCCACCGCCGCCGCCGCTCGATGAGGTCGATCCGCTCGTGCGACCGCCGCCGCTACCACCCCCCGACATTGACGCGCCGCCGCCGGCTTGCGTGACGGCGCCGTAGGCTCTTCCGCCGTACATCGAGCTGCCACCGGTCGACGAGCCGAAGCCGTTCATGGAGCCGAAGCCGAGCTGACCAAACCCGCCCGAGAGGCTGGAGGCACTCAGCATCGTGAGTCCGCCGCTGCTCGAGCTGCCCATTCCGGACCCCATCCCGCTGCTGCCCATCCCGCTCGACATGCCGCCACTGCCGCCCATGCCGCCACCACCACCACCACCACCGCCCCCAAGCATGCCGCCGCTAAAGCCCTGTGTCTGTGCGAAAAGCCCTTGAGCCGAAAAGACGGCAACCGCGGAGGCAACGAGCGGAATGAAGACCTGTCGCATGACTTGAGCGCCTGTTTTCCAGGGTCCGGCATTTGGCGACTGGTGTGCGGCGTGGAACCAGACGCAGGTTGCGGCGAACGCTACCCGATTATAACCGGCCCGGCGGAACTGCAAACGGAATTCGGCAGTTTTTGCCGATCAGCCGGCGCAATGCGCCCCGCAACTGCGAGCGCCGCGGCTCTCTTTATCGGCGAATTCCGCACGACCGGTCGCTTCAGGTTGCCTTCAGGCGGCGATTAATCGCCCTCGCGATCCGACGAATCCGACTGGGCGCTTTGTAGCCTGAAGCGGCTCGCACGCGGCGCGGCGCCGTCGTCCGTGTAGTCGGCCGTTTGCACGCGACCATTGTCCGGAACGGCGACGTCGGCAAGCGACATCCGCGTGTCATCCTCAGTGCCGTTGACCGGAGCCACATTTCGCGAACCGGGCAATCGGGCCGGGGGAAATGTCACTGAGGTCGTCAGCGAGGCAGCACCTCCATTTTGGAATTGCGCCTGCGCCTGTTGCTGCGGCGGCAGCGGCTGAATGTTGGGTTGATCGGCCTTGTCGGACTTGGTCGCCGGACCGGGGAGGACCAACGTCGCCGGAGGCGAGTAAATCGTGGGACCGGCAGTCGGCCTGAAGCGAATTCGCAACGAGCACATGGCCTGATGGTAATCGATACGCGGATACGGAACGAAGACGGAATAAGAAGCTCCAAGTGCCGAGTTGTGTACGCCGCTCTTCCAGTGGGCCGCGTCGAAATCGAACACGGCAACCGGCTCCGATTGATCCTTGACGCTGCCGTGATCGTCGAACAGATAAACTCGCACCGCCCCGTCGACGGCCACGGGCGTATTTGTCGATTGGTTGAAAAAGTAGATCTGTCCGCCAAATCCGCGAACGGGCACGCCTTTGGGTCCCGCCCCTTCCGACGGCTGCCAAAACGCCAGGATTTCCACGGCCGGATTCTTCGCATCAGCGTGTTCGAGCCTGGCCGTCTTGGACCCGAAGAGAGGCATACTCGCGCACCCGGCCGCCGAAAGAACGACCGTGAACCCGATCAACGCACAGGAGAAGACAAGACGGCCGATCGTTCCGAGCGCGATCGCGACGGCGCAGACGCCACCCTGTGCCCTTTGCATTCCGCTGATTCCTGTTTCCTCTTCCCTCATCTGCCGCTCCCCACTGCCGATTCTTCAAACGTGACCGAGCGCACGGTGCCAGCCTGATCGGCCGGCCGTGAACCGACTGGTGGCATGGCCGGAGGCGGCAGCACCGGGGCCCGTTGAGGGGCCGCCGTTCCCGGTGCGGCCGGAGCAGCGGGGCCGGCAGGCGCCGGTGCCGTTGAGGGCACTGGCGGCTGCATCCGGGGCGACGGGGGCATCAGCATGACTCCGCCTGGCGTGCCCGACGGTGACGGCGGCGGAGCCATTTCGGCCGGCATCGTCAGAGGCGAACCCGGCGTCAGCACCGGCGAGACCGGCATGCCCTCCGGCGGACATTCTTCGAGCGCCGGCGGTCGAGTCGACAGGATCGGACCGTGGATGCCCTCAGCCTCGTCGACCAGGAAGTGGATCCGCTCGGTCTCGATCTGCTTGATCATCTCGTCGTCCGCATCGTCGCGGATCACGCGCGGCGTGAGGAAGATCAACAGTTCGGTCCGTTTCGTCGTCCGCGAATCGTAGCGGAAGAATTGGCCCATGATCGGCACGTCTCCCAACCACGGCACCTTCGAGGTGACTGTTGTGTCGGTCGAGGTGATCATGCCACCCATGACGACCGTGTTGCCGCTGGCCACGTTCACCGACGATTCCGCGCGGGTGATGTCCTTGATCGGCGACGTGAGCGTCGAACCGCCGATCTGGCTGGCCAAAACCAAGCCGGTCGCTTCGTATTGGCTCTTCTCGGCGTACGCTTCCAGCGCAATCATGCCGTCCGGCGTGATGCGTGGCTGCACGGTCAGGATGATGCCCGCGTTGTCATACTGGACGATGGGCTGAAGATTGCCCAGCGGGTTCACGGTCGCACCGGCGATGATTGGCACGCGCTGACCAACCTGAATCGATGCCAGGCGGTTGTCGAGCGTGCGGATTTGCGGTCGGCTCAAGACATGCAGCGTCCGTTTGTACGACAGGGCCCGCAACAGCGCGGTCACCGAGTCGGAGCTCGCGGACAGCACGAGTCCGCTGACGCCCTGCACGTTCGGGCTGGTGCGGCCGACTCCCAGGCTGGTGACTCCCGACCCGCCGACCTGTGACGGGCTGATGGGGTTTTGCATCTGGCTATAGGTCGTTGGATCGCTGAACTGGAAGCCCGGAGTCGCCGTCGAACTCAACAAGACGTTGTTCGAGATCGTCGTCGTCGGATTGAGAGTGGTCGTCGTCGGCAACAGCTGCAGGCTGCTGATCGTGCTGCGGTCGAACAGGACCGGGCTTTGCAAGCCCAATTCGATGCCGAATTCATCCGTATTGTCCAGTTCGACTTCCACCAACAGGGCCTGGATGATGACCTGGGCCGGCGGCGCGTCGAGCTTGTCGATCATCTGTTTGAGCTGGCTGAAATAGCGCGGTGTGGCACTCAACAGCAAGCTGTTGCTCACCGATTCCGAGACGACGAACACTTCGCGTTCGAGCAACTCGATGTTGCTCATGGCTTCGGGATCGATCTGCTGCAACTCGCGCTGCGAACGAACGAAGTTGGTGATCGCTTGGGCCACATTGTCGGCCGCGTTGTTTTTCAGGCGGATGACCGTCGTCTCCCGCTGATGCACGTCGCTGTTGTCGAGCCGCACGATCACTGCCTCGACGGCCCGCAGAGTGTCCGGCGGGCCCAGAGCGATGATGCTGTTCGTGCGAACGTCGACCGAGAGCCGCAGCGCCGTGGGCGCTTGGGCCTCTCCGGACCCCTCGGCCCCTTGCTGTTGTTGCTGCTGCTGTTGCTGTTGTTGCCCCGTTCGATTTTGCCCGGTGCCGAACAGTGTTTCCAACAGTCGCGCGATCGAAGTGGCATCGCCGTTGGAGAGCGGGAAGACCTTAATCGTGGCCGTCGACGCCGTCGGCGCGTCGAGCTTGTCGATCAGGCGGCCGACCTCGGCCAGGTCGCGCGGCCGCGCTTGCACGATGATCGAATTGGTCCGCGGATCGGCAAAGACGTTCACCGAAGTCCCGAGCGCTTTCGGGCTCTTGTAAAACTCACTCACGGAACGGGCGACCGTCGCGGCGTAGCCGTATCGCAGGCGGAAGACTTGAAACTCGAGCTCGGGATTCACCGGCTGGTCGAGCTGGTTGGCCAGCTTCATCACCTGTGGCATATCGGTTTCGGGCGCCAGCACGAGCACGGCGTTCGGCTTGGCGAGCGGGAAGACCTGAATGAACTGCTTGCCGCCCCCTTCCGCCGTGCGAGCGGTCGCCAGGGCCTTGTAGATGTCGTTCACCAGCGTGGCGAAAGACTCGGAGTTCACGTACTGCAGCGGGAGGAAATGGAGCGACGGCGTGGCGACCGCGCTCAACCGTTCGATCTCGCGGATGACCTTCATCACCGCTTCGACGTCGGATTGACCGCCGCGCAAGATGAGGATGCCCAGCTCGGGGACCGACTCGACCGTAACGTCCCCCTTGAGCCCCTTGATGATTTCGGAAATGCCTTTTTGTCCGCCGGGCCCGGGCTGCCCGAGCTGGACCTGTCCGGTGGTCGGCTGGTTGCCCCCTTGAGCCGCGCCCGAGGTCGCGCCGCTTTGATTGCCCCCCGCCGAACCGGCCTGCGCCAGCATTTCGACCGGGCCGCGTTGGGCCTGCAGTCGATCGAGTTCGGGAGCCAGGCTCTTGGCGACGGCGCACGTGTCGGCATCGGCCGAGACGAGCTGGATCGGCAGACCGACGCCGTCGCTGTGGGAGTCCAGCCGTTCGCATAAATGGACGGCCGCACGCAAGTGTCGCGGCCGGCCTTCGATCACGAGCCGATTGTGGTCGGCGTCAAATCCGATCGTGAAGGACGTCGCATCCGGCGACTTCGCCTTCTTTTGCTCGACCACATCGATCACGCGGAAGCTGGGCAAGCCCTGCAGTCCGGGAGTGATCAATTCGGCTCGCGGCTTCAAGGCGCGATAGAGTTGCTGCGCCACGGTCGCCGCGCGACCATGCTGCGGCACAAAGACCGACGATTGCACGGGGGCGGACGGCTCCTCCAAAGGCTCCGGTCGCTTGGTCTCGAGCGCGCGCGTCGCCGTCGCCGCTGGCGGGCCCGTCGCTTCCGGGACGTTCGCGTCCGCGTTGAGCAGGATGGGGCCGTTCTCGGGATCCGCGGACCGTCCCGGATCGAGCGAAGCAGGAATGTTACCGGCCGATCGAGAGTTCCAAAGCTCCTCGTTCGACACCTGGCGCACTCCCGACCGCGATTGCTCGGGCGCCAGCGGCGTGTCCTCGGCCTGGGGCACGCGAATCCGCCGCTGGCCGACGACGGGCCGCTCGTATTCGGTCCGCAGGTCCTCGGTGAACAGCACGACCAGGAATTTGTCCTGACGAACGATCCGGAAGCTCGTGTCATCGAGGGCCCTGTTCATGACCGCAATGGCCTCGGGCACAGTGAGCTTGCCCCAATCGGGATGGTGAAACGTTCCCACGGGGCAACGCTTCATCACGAGAATCAATCCGGCCTCCTCGGCGAACTTCGGCAAGACGGTCGACCACGCCGTCGACGAGTACCAAATGCGGACCCGCCGCTTGCTGATCTCTTCGTTTTCCGCCTCGCTGGCGGCGGCGACGGCTTGCTCTTGAGGCGTTTGCGGAACTGCCTCGGTCGCCGAGACCGGCCGCACGCCGTTCGCCGAATCGGGATCATCCTCGCGGCTGCGCCGAGCGATGGAGGGCTGGTGATCGGACCGCAGGCCGTCGAGATCCATCACCATCAAGAAGTCGCCCTGGCGAAGCACGCGGTAGCCGACGCGTTCCAGATCGTGATTGAGGATCCAAATGGCTTCGGCCACCGTGTATTGATTGAGATCGTTCCGCGCAAATTGACCCGGCGGCGCTGCGCCATGACCAGCGTCAGGCCCGAATGCCGGGCCACGCGTTTGAGCACCTTTGACCACGACGCCGCCTTGAAATTGAGGCTCACCCGTTTGTCGCGCTCGCTGGGGTTCTTCGCGCTCCTGGGTTGCATCGTGGCGTTGGCCGACGCGGCGTTGAACGGAGCCGGTGCTCCGAATTGATCCGAGGCGGGCGCGTTGGGATCGGCCGCCGCCAGAAAGGAGGGCAGGCCGCCCGCCAGTACGGTCCCGGCCAAAAGGCCGGCCGCCAGACGCCGACCGACGGCACCCCTCCAGGCCATTTGCCCAGCTTTGCGGTAGTCGCTGGTCATTCTCGTGCCCCCTGTCATTCACGGCGACTTGGATCGATACTTGGCTTGAACGCACGGTCGCTAGAACCGGCATCTTCGTTACTATCGGCAAAGTCCTGCCAACCGTTTAAGTCCGCCACGTCTGTAAGGCGGAATTAAGGTACGCAGGCAAATTTTTCCGCACATTTCTTCAGTCAATTCAGCTTTGCGGAAAGCTGGGCGCCTTGGGAATTGGCATTTGGTCCGCCGTCGTCGCACGGCACTCGGTCTCGAAATCGTTCCCAGGACCACCGAATTCGCCCCGTTTACGCGAGGAGTCGCTCGAGCGACCGAATTCGGGTGGCTTGTCGAGTCACACCGGTTGAGAGACGATGGCGAACGTCTCAACTTCTCATCCCGTTTCGCACTTCATCGCTTCGCGAGGTCCCTGCGTGCGAGTTGCCCGCCCAGTTGTCCGCCGCGTTGCCGTCCGATTTTTTATCGCTTGCGCTCTGGCCCACGTTTGGAATCGTGCGACGCCGGCTGAAGACAACCTCTCTCCCGAACGAGTCCAAGCCGCCGTCGCTCAACTCGACGATTTGGCAAACGCCACCCTGAGACAAATGCGCCTTCCGGGTATCGCAATTGTTGTCGTCCATCGGGATCAAGTCATTTTCAAGAAGGGCTACGGAGTGCGCGAAGTGGGCCGGCCCGAACCCATCGATGCCGACACCGTCTTCCAGGTCGCTTCGGTCTCAAAGCCCATCACGGCAACCGTTCTGGCGGCGCTTGTCGGCGAAGGGCGCGTCGGCTGGGACGACCGTGTGATCGATCGCGACCCCGGCTTCCGAATGTACGATCCTTTCGTCACCCGCGAGTTGAGGCTGCGCGATCTGCTGTGCCATCGCAGCGGCCTGCCCGACCACGGCGGCGACTGGCTTGAAGACTTGGGCTTTAGTCGGCAGGAGATTTTGCATCGCCTGCGATTCCAGCCGCCGGCGGGCAGCTTTCGCGCGGAATACGCCTACACCAATTTCGGCTTTAGCGAAGCGGCCTACGCGGCCAGTCGCAGCCTGGGCGACTCGTGGGAGAATGTCGCGGTCCGGAAACTCTTCGCGCCGCTCGGCATGAACTCCACGAGCTACCGCTTCGCCGACTATTCCGCGGCCGCCAATCGCGCTCGCCTGCACGTTCGCGTCGACGGCCAATGGGTCGCCAAATACACGCGACAGCCCGACCCTCAGGCCCCCGCCGGTGGCGTCAGCAGCACACTCAACGATCTGGCTTTGTGGCTGCGGCTACAGTTGGACGAGGGACAGTGGAACGGCCGGCAATTGGTCGCCAAGTCGGCGCTCGCAGAAACGCATGTGCCGCAGATGCTGCTCAACTTCGACGCGTCGCAGGGGCGCCTCGGTTCGTACGGTTTGGGTTGGAATGTAAGCATCGAACGCGGCGGCCGGGCGTTCTGGAAGCATTCCGGCGGATTCGCACTCGGCCTCCGCACGGAAGTCGCCCTCTTGCCGTCGCAAAAACTGGCCCTGGCCGTGCTCTCGAACGCCAGCCCCTCGGGCGTCCCTGAAGGCCTGACGGAAAGCTTTTTCGACCTGGCGCTAGCGGGCCGCTTGCAGCGCGACTGGATCGATTTCGCCAACCGCATGTTCGACGAAGAGATCAAAAAGGAGCTGGGGCACGAGCACGATTATTCGCATCCGCCCGCGCGGCCGCTTTCTCCCTTGAACCTGTCGGCCTACGCCGGGCAATATGCCAACGATTTTTTTGGGCCGATCGAGTTCGAGCAGAAACAGGGGCGGCTCATCTTGCGCATCGGACCGAAGCCGCTGGAGTTCCCTCTGCGACACTACGATCGCGATGTCTTCGTCTATCAACCGACGGGCGAATCGGCAGGCGGCCCCTCCGGCGTGCGCTTCTCGATCGATCCCGACCGCCAGGCCGACCGGGTGCTCATCGAGAACCTGAATATCCACGGCCAAGGCGCGTTCACGCGCGTCAAACCGACGACTCCACGCATGTAACTTGCTCGGCCACGGCGTGCAGGGAAACAAGCAAGAGTTAGCGAGTTACCGCACGCGCCATGTCTCGCGCATCGCTCTGAATCGACGGAGTCTTGACAAAATGCTGAGTCTGCAACGGAGGAAAACGGGGGCGAATTAAAGCCTCGCTCTCCGACAGACCGCTCACTTTGACGGATGGGAATCCCAAGGCCAAGCTGCCGGGGTGCCGGCAATTACGTAGAAAAGGATGGCGGCCCGGGCAGCTACTGCCATTGGTGCGAAAGCGCGGTGAGCTATCCCTTGCTGTTCCTCGCACGGTTGAGCATCCATTCCAGCGCCTCGCCATTCAATTTTGCCTGTTCCTCTTCCTCACGGGCTCGATCCTTCGGAAGAAGTCCCAGGACTCTTGCAATATCCTTGATATCCTCTGCTGTCGGAAGTGCGGCTTTAGCGAGTGTCAACTGGTGTTGAATTGCCAGCTGTCCTAGCAGAGCGGGTAAGCTCAGGCTTCGGCGCTTCGCCAGGGAGACCAACGCCTCCCCAACGTGGGTGGGAAGGCGGTCAAACCATTCGTCCGAGACTTTCTTCAACGGATCATTGTCGCTAACAGGCATCCAGACCATGGAGATGCTCCTGCCACTGAAGGTACCCATCCGGTGGGCGACAGTGGCAATCGCCGCCGAACTTAGTTGGGAAACCAATCACCAATCAGTGGGGCTTGTTTGTGCTCTCAGACGGTGTCGGTGCTTCGCGACGATGCGCCGCGAAGCGGACGTGAAGTTGTGACGACGCGAGTGGCTTTGACTCACAAGAGCTCGCTCTCCGATCGACCGCTCAGGCACAAGGAAGACACCGAACGATCACCGCGCCAACGGCAAAAGGTGAACGGAGATGGTCTGTTTCACGCTAACCGTCGCGATTCCAAAATGCAACAAAATTCCTGCTCCTTTTCGTATGGAGCGGGAACAAGACGAGGCACTTCGGACAAGGGTTACTGGCCCACTCCCGACCCATACAGCCTCTCGAAAGCCCCAAGTGGCGACACAATCATCGCGCATGGGGCAACCGAACGCCCTCGGCGGATCATTGCCGGTTACGGCCCGACAGGCCTTGGCGTAAATTAAGGGGGACGGGAGTTACTCCCGTCCCCCTTAATTCACCCCAAGCGGAAAAAGGGGACGCAGCTAAGCGGCGTGCCCCCCTTTTTCCCGTCACTCAACGCTCGCACAGTTCACGAGCGCTGAAAGTCGTTATCCAGCACTCAAGAGCCTTTTTTGAGATCATCGATTGCGCCAGCGGTCCCCGTAGCGGCCCTTAAGAATGCACTCCCCGGATTCGCCGCACCTGCGGCTCCCCCCCACAGAGCCCCCAATTTTCCGCCGACCGTGTAGCCGATTGCGGCTCCGAAGGGGCCTAGAAGCGACCCAAAGGCCGCACCGATCGTCGAGCCAGTGAATGCACCCGTAACACTCCCAACCACAAGTCCCGCAACTCTTACGGGAGTCACGTCGTCATCTGAGTTTGCCATATACACACCTCCTTAAGTGCGCGTGCATACTTTTATATGATGACATTGTATCAACCATACGTGGTGCGTCAAATTAAGAAAGCATTAAGTACATCCATGCCTTTTTAATGACATGCGTGCCATTCGCGGGGCAATTAAAGGCGACGGGAATCAAATCTGGCTTCGGAATTGACCAACGTCCCCTTTAATTCACCCCCTTTCGGCCGCTGGCCTGTTCCTATTGACTTGGACAAAACGGGCTGCAATTCCGCCAAAGCGGGCCGAACCGGAAAGCCTTCGGGGTAAATGACTCGCTGTGCCGGCCGCCTGAATCCGCCGCTAGAATGACGGCATGAGACGATTCGATTGGCTGATAGGGTTCGCCGGGACCGTCGCGTTATTCGAGGCGGTTTACATGCAGTCCTGGTGGCTCGTGGCGCTTGCCATCGGTCTGATTTGGTTCGGCGCCCAATTACGCCGCAAACTCATGCGGCCCTGAACTCGCGCCCGCTGCCATGAACTCCCGTGCCAATCGCACGTAAATCGTGTTTCAAGCGCGGACTCTCTTAGCGCGGCGATCGCGGTAGTCGTCCTTGCGATACTCACCGTATCGCTCTTGGTGGCGACCAAGGTGATTTGGATCCGCTGGCCCGGCGATGGACTAGAATGACGACATGAGCCTAATCCCGACTCTCGACGCGATCATAGAAGTGACACGAGAAATATTCGGAGTCGAGGTTCAGCGATCATCCTCAAACTGCGACAGTGATTCGAGAAATTGGGCTGCCGATTTCAGGCTTGTGCCGGCGAGACAATCCGCGACCCGGCGCATCGCGGACGACCCTTGCAGCCGAGCCGCGAAGTACCGAGAGGTCCACACGCCGATGACGACCACGACAACTCCGAAAGCCAGGTTAGCGACCACGTACGTGACCCCGAAGCCGGCATAAGCGTCAACGTTCAAAAGTCCCTTCAAGGCGACGATGAACAGAGGCGTCCAGGCCAGCGGCGCGAGCAAAAGCGTCCATTTGACCGTGCGAATCCGCTCGATCCGCAGTGATTCCAAACGCCGCTGGATGGCGACAATCGGTGCGCAGTAGTCGATCTGAGAGATGGCAGCGATCTGCCGCGCCCCCGCGATCACCAGCGCGATCAAACCGAGATCCAGCGAGATGGCCGGCACCAGGTATTGAATCTCGGTGGCATGCGCCCCGATGAATGAACCCAACAGCGCGACGCCGGCCACATTGATCAAAAGTTCCAGCCCCAAGAGGAAACGCAGGCGTTTCATTGCGGATTCGGCCTTGCCGGCCATTTTGCCTTGCAGCAGCCGCCGATTGAGCTCGATGCACGTTTCCAATTTCCGATCGAGTTCCTGCCAGGTTGTCTTCAATTCATCGAGTTCCATGTCGCACTTTCCCTCTTTTGTCGATCGGGCCAGTCTCGCCGGATGCGCTCTTTGATCCGACTGATTTTTGTCCCCACGTTCGTCTCGGAGATCCCCAGGATCTCGGCGATCGTCTCGTAGCGATTTCCGTCCAGGTAAAGAATGACCAATGCCCGGTCCAACTCGTCGAGCTGACTGATGCATTCCTTGAGCACGCCCAGCTCACTTTCCAATTCCGCCGACTCGGGCGCGTCGGCCACGACCTTTAAGATCGCCTGTTCGGCCGACGGTCCAGTGAGCAGGCCATGCCGACGGGGCCGCCGAGCTTCGCGGCGGCAGAACGAGATGGCCACATTGATTGCGATCCGGTACATCCACGTCGAGAACCGACGTGTGTGGTCGTAGCGTCCAAAGGAACTCCAGACCGCCAGCACAATCTCCTGGATCAGGTCCTCGCGATCGAGGGCATTCCGGCAGTAGGCGCTGGCGACCTTGAACAGAATTCCCTTGTGCTCGTCGAGCAGCCGCAGGAATTCGTCCCGCCGAGAGATCTTGGCCATGTGCGGTAAGCACCCTCGAAACACGGACCTGTTCGACCGTCACTTTGTGATTCGCACGAGGCGGCAAAAAATCACACGCATTTCACCTCTTTTAGTTCACCCCCTTATTCACCCGCCGAAGTCAGGCCCGGAGGGAGCTCGCCGAAGTCCGAACTCCGCGTGGAGTTCGATTCTGCTAATCTAGTCGCGTGGCACCGAATACCGCGCAGTTGAGTCCTGCGGCACTGATGCCGCAGTGGCGGCGCGGGCTTTGCATCCATGTTTCTGCGGCCTCCGCAATCGAGTCGCAAGGAGGGTTTCTAGCGGTTAACGAGAAAAGTCTATCCAATGACGAGATCAATAGGGGCGGCCAGCACGAATGGCGAAGGGTTGCCTCTTTCCAATGTTGTCTCGTCTGAAAGCGGCGACAATCTTGCACGATGCGCAAGAGGACAGGCGCCAATGAGATCGGCGCACACGAGATAGGCGCAAACGTTACTGGCACCGGTCGGCGCATCCTCTTGCGGCCGTTGACTCGGACAGAGTGTCTGCCGGCGGCCGAGCTGGCCGCGCGGGGGATGATCGACGATCCGATCCTGGTGCGGGTCTTCGGTCCCAATCCAAAAAAACGGCAGCGGCGACTGACGCACTATTACGCATATGGGATGCGATTCATCCAGTTGAACGGCGATCTTGTTGGCGCCTTTGAGCGGGAAAGTCTGATTGGTGTGATCGGCGCGACGCGGCCAGGTTTTTGTCAGCCACGTCCGCTCGACGCGCTGCGGATCGTGCCGATGATGGTGAGGCACAATTCGCCCGCCATCTCGCTGCGTTTGAAACGCTGGGTCGACGGATGGGGGCGGCACGACCTGCGGGAAGACCACTGGCACATTGGCCTGCTCGCCGTTGAGCCGCGCGTGCAGGGCTTCGGCGTCGGCACGCAATTGATGGTCGACCACTGTACGCGCATGGACGAGGCGCGCACGGTTTCCTATCTCGAGACCGATTGTGCGATCAACGTTCGCTTCTATGAAAAGTTCGGCTACCGCATCGCCGGCCAGGCCCGGGTGCTGGGTGGCACGAGTTGGTTCATGAAGCGCCTTGCCGGCGGTGAAGGATGAGTCAATCAAAGGGGAGGGGAATCAAATGGGGCTTCGGAATTGACTCCCGTCCCCCTTTAATTCACCCTTTAATTTACCCCGGGAATAAGGGAACAGGCGGGACAGGCGCACTTTTCAAATGCGCCTGTCCTCGTTCTCAAGCCCCCTCCCGTGTCTGCTCTTAAACATGATCCCATATTGAATGAGCGCATTCTAGAACCATTTACGCCACTCATGCTGACAGTTGCGGCAGCGATATGCGGTCGACAATGCAGCTTTGATCCCCTTGAAGGCAAGGTCGCTAGCAGCAATGATTGGGTCGCCCGACCTTCCATGAGTTGCGTTGTACTCTTTGAGCCTTTCGTCGTCCGCTGTGCTCTCAAAGGCGTCGCATTGCCTGACGTTATCGCTTCCACAATTCGGACAAGCCATGATCCGCTCCTTTATAAGTGGGGAAATGAAACAAACTCTGGAACCACGTTTGAGATCTATCGCACCGTTGGATCCTTTGATCTCCGTTTTGTGGCTGTCAATTTGTGCGCAGCGTGGAGCGTGCTCTTAAGGAGTCCGGCCCGCAAGAAGAAGCCTCGAAAACGTGGTCCTGAACTTCCACACACAGTTGGTTCCTGACACCTTAAAAGCCGCCTTGGTCTCTAGTAAATATAAACGCAATTCAGCGAGGTTTGGATCATCAAAGTGACCAAGTTTTTTCGCCGGCTGGTCTTCTGGAGGGGCAAGTAAGGGGGCGGGAATCAAATCCGGTTTTGACGTTCCCCAAGGGGGATGGGAAAGGGGACAGGCGCAGGATGGGAAAGGGGACAGGCGCATTTTTAAAATGCGCCTGTCCCCTTTGTCGCCCCCCCCTTTGTCGCCCCCCGCCGCGGTTCGGAAACTGGTTAAAGTTCCGAAGGACGAAATCGAGCGGCGCGAACAAGCCGCCGAGACACCGCGAAAGAATAAGGCGTAGCTGCTCGGATGTGCCTCTTCGTGCTCGTGTCAATCGGTTTGGCAATTGCGACCGCAATGTCGATTTTCGGTGGATTGCAGCGCGCAAGGCCGCACGTCTTTTGGCCGCTGGTGGTCGCATCGAGCGCATGGGGATTGGCTGCGATGTACGAAGTCTGGTTCGAGGGCATTTACGACCCCCAAGGCAAAGGCGACATTCGTGTGGATTTGGTGGTCATGGTAGTCGGGCTTATCTCAACCACCGTGGTTTGCGTCGCTTGGTGCGTCATCTCTCTACTGATTGACTGGCGGAGATCCCGCAAATCGATTCCCAAGCGGTGGTGAGTCAAGTATGTTATTGCCCAAATAAGCAGTGCGTCCCCGCTAATTCACGCCACCCCCGTTGCTGCTCTTGCCACTTCGGACCGGTCAGTCGATCCGTTTGTCGTTGAGGGACCGTTCGAGGTGGTTCCAGTCGAGTAGTCGGGAGAAGACAGGCCAGACCCAGGCCGTGTTGGCGAGGCGGCCCGATTCGGCTCGAAGCTCGCCGAGAAACATGCCCCCGAGCACCAGCCCGCCGAGCGGGGCGCCCACGCGGTAAAGCCCATAACTGCACGCGGCGGCGGCAACGGCGAGCAGAACGAAACGCCTCCAGTCGTTCGATTTCATCAACGACCAAAAGGTCGGGGGCGTGCGTCTCCAATGCTGGTACGTTTGCAGGAGGACGAGTTGACGGCGATTGAGTTCCATGAGGTGATTTTAACACCGGGTCGCAGCAAACGGCCTGCGTTAGAGGAACCGGAGGAAGGCGTTGAGAATGATGACGGACCACAAGAGAACCACGGCAGCCACAAAGGCGATCCAGGGGGACACAATCGCGATCGGTATGACCAGCCAAGTGGGCACGAACGGCAGGCAGGCTCCCGCGGCCATCATCGCGACTCCGACGCCCAGGACGCGCCAGGCGAAATCATCTTCGGCGTTCGATCTTGGATTGCGCAGTCTCGAGATAAAGGCCAGCGGCGAAAACCACACAGCCCGCGCAAAACAAGGCGACCGCAATTGCACGTCTCGTGGGCGACCGCGCCATTCAATCGTGCTCCGGCGATGCAGCCATGACCAGGCCGCACCAAGCTGCCAGCAAGTGTGTCGCGTAGATCCGCATGATGAGTCTCGTCAATGAACCGCAAGTCGAGCCTGCGATTAACTGCGAATTTACGATTGAGCCATCGATCGCCCGCACCACCTGATCATTGACCGCCTTTGCCCTATTACAGCACTACCATGATCGGGGGCAATTAAAGGAGTCGGGAATCAAATCAAATCGGAATTGACTCCCGCTCCCCTTTGTTTCCACCCGTCCCCTTTGTTTCCACCCTCGCGATTGCCGCAATTGAGTTCGGCTCAGTCTCGTTAGTCAGCGGGATTGAGCCGCCATGGGGGCGTCGATCTCAACCATGAAGTTAGTCCCCCCGACCGTGATCAAATCGTTGTGCAGAACAACCACTTCACCATTCCCAGGTCGGATGCATCGACCATTGACGAAGGTCCCTCTCACGCTGCCAAGATCGCGAATCCGGAGCGTAAACTCGTCCTTTAGCAGCATGCAGTTTTGCCGCTGCACCATCGGGGAATCAACGATGATGTCGCACTCCGGCCCGCGTCCGATGATGAGTCGCTCCCCGACCACGTCGAACGTCTGCCCTAACAGCGGACCATCGGTGAAACGAATGCGAGCTTCCATCAGCCATAAGTTGTACGCGAACGACTAGCCGGCCGCATCGGAACTTCTCCAACGGTCCATATCCGGCCCGTAGCGCAGCCGCTTCTGCGACGGTAGAATGGCGGCATGAGCGACGAGGCGAAGAAACACAAGTCGCATCTCGCCAGGCTAACCGTCCTGATGCTCGCAGGTGTCTTTGGCGGCGCTGTCCTTGGCGGCGGACCGGGGCACAATTGGGACTTTTGGCACTACGCCGCACCATACGCGCAGTCACTCGTTGGCGCAGTGGTCGGACTGGCGATCGAGCTGTTTCTCAGGATGGCTGGGTTTCTCGTTGAGTTCACGAGAGAACGCTGAACCCTCGTGCCAATCGTCAACTTTCGTTCGGGAAACGCGCCCACTACCCGCTACAGCGCTGGAATCGAGTTTTGGGGCCAAACGCTTTTGGCAGTCGACCTTTTGGGGCAGAGGGGTGGTTTTGAGGCAAAGCCCCCGTCCCCTTTATTTCTCTCCGTATTGTTATCGCGGCCTAGCTCGCGGTCGTTGCGCGTCGCCGTCGATAAACGCAAAACCCACCGGCTGCGAAGGCCGAAGCCAGCAGGGTGAGGGTTGCGGGTTCGGGGGTGGGGGTGGCGCTAGTCTCGAAACCAGTGACCAGTCCATAACCGGGGTTTACATTTCCAGTGGGAAGATTAGGACTGCCAATATTGGTGAAGACCCGTCCCATGATCGTATTGGTGCCCGTGCCGCCCCCGTTGATCCCGTTAGCATCGAAGAATACAGATCCGCCCGGATTACTGGCGCCAGAAACCTCCACGTCCATCAGGAGGTTTGAGCCCGGTGCCGGGTTGTACGTGAAAGGTGTGGTGAGAGTGATCGACAATGTATCCCCAAACGCCCACGGCCGGGACAAGTTCCCACTGAACACCGCGGTATTATTCCCGCCGATGTTGTTGCCGTAGGTGCTCGACAGCGTGTTCCAGTTCGCAGAAGTCGTGGACAACGAGATCGTCACGGTGGCGGAAGGCAGAGAGGTCGCATTGAAGTTGTACTGCGTGTTGAAGAACTGTAGCCCGGTGATCGTAATAGGCCCACCGGGAAACGCACTTGCGGCGTAAACCTGCTGATACTCACCCGTACCGCCACTACCGTAGTTCGCGCCGAAGGGGTACTCGTTCCCATTGTCGGAGTCCGCAGGTAGTCCGATGACGAAGCCCGCCCGGACCTCCTCGGCCCGCGTCAAGAGCAGGGCCAGTGCCGTTAGGCCAAGAACCATCATCCGGAGCCGTCGTTGTAAGTACATGGGTTGTTCCCTTCGCTGTTGAGCGGACGCTATCGCCATGCTCGGCCCCGCTCTGGTGAGCGGCAGTTCAAATTCAATCCGGACGGCAGTAAGTTAGAACAGAGCAAACTTCGCCGTTCAAGAAAAATCCTGATCGGCGTTCAACATTTCCGATATTCCTAACACGGTACAAACACTTATGGCTCTGCCGCTCTGCCGACTGAATTCTCACATCGGCCGCCCCCGACGAATTTATGTGCAGCCGCAGCTTTTGTGTGCAAAACGGAATTTGTGTGTAAAGCCGACAATGGCCCCGACAAAGGTTCGTCCGGCTTTGAGGGGCGCCGAGACGGTCGCAGCATCGTTTTTTTGCCGCAGCTAGGACTTTTTGTGCAGACCCGTTTTGGCAGTCGAGTTTTTGTGCAGAGGCGGGTTTTTGTGCAAAGCCCCGTCCCCCTTTAATTCACCCCTAGAATGACGGCATGAGCGGATTTGTGGTCGGGTTCGAGACCGGATGGCAAGACCAGCGCTGGGTTCGCTGGTTGAAGAGCCGCGATTGCAATGGGCGTCCCCATTTCTGCCCGAACAAAGCGGACGCGGAAGTATTTCCGACGAGAGAACTGGCCGACCGCGCGATTGAGATCGTCGAAGACCCGACGCTCTGTACCCCAATTCCGTCCGGATACATCGTGGAGTCAGCCTGACCCCCGCTTGCGCAAATGAGCTAGAATCACAACCTGAGCGACGAACCGAAACGCTGGACGACTCGACGGACTGCTTGGCTGTTCGTCGCGGCTTTGTTCGCTTACCCGTTGCTCATGCGTCCGGTTTATTGGGCGTCCCATCGTTGTCAATCGTGGACCGTTGCCCATTTTCTGTGTGCTCCCATCCAGTCTGCCGGCGACGCCTTTCCGCCACTGCGTATTCTGTTCGACCAGTACATGAAACTCTGGGTCGACTGGATTCCCTGAAACCCCGTGACAAACCGTTCTGCGCATAAATTGACGTGGCTGAGCGCGGCGATCGCGGTCGTCGTCCTTGCGATACTCACCGTATCGCTCTTGGTGGCGAGCAACGTGATTTGGATCCGCTGGCCCGGCGATGGACTAGAATGACGACATGGGCCTAATCCCGACTCTCGACGCAATCATCGAATTGACGCGAGAAATGTTCGGAGTCGAGCCGCTCCTCATGGACGGTAGCGATACTGACATTGCTGGCGGGAAGATGCGCATTTGTATCGCGGTCACTGTCGGCACAGATGCGGAGCCGAATGACGTTGCGAGACGCGAAGCTGAATGGAATGAGCGCGTAGCGATCATGCCAAAGCCGACGGACGTATTCCTGCGGATCGACGGCCGGAAGGCGGGCCGACGACCCCCAACCCCTGGTTCATAAGTTCCGTGCCAAACCGCCCGGTCCCGGCGAACTCTATCAGCCAATTGAGTCCTCTCATGGCGTCATTCTAGCGACGGAAACGCGAAGCCCCAGCACTTCCGCGCCAGGGGCGGAATCAACTTAAGCCGTGTTAAACGGGAGCATTCGAGGTGCGCGCACCGTCAGACTCCAAGCAGGTGAAAAATCTGGATCCCAACTCAAGGCTCCACGGTCAGGGAGCACAAGGCCGACAGTTTGAAGCCCGATCCGTTCGGGACATTTTCGCCGAGCAGGATTTGCCTGACCGAGTTCGGCGATTCGGGCCAACGGCAGCTCTCAGTGAGCGGGGCGGGCTTAGAGGCTGGGGGTCAGAGGCCAGAGGCTAGGGAGAACAGAGAAAGCCAGCAATGCCTTTCCCGTTTTCACCCTGACCTCCAGCCTCCGGCCCCTCGCCTCTATTTCGCGGATACGCTACCACCGTTGGCTTCAGGCGAACGAACTCAAAGGTCCGCTCGGGAAAGAACCTCCGCGACCGCTGTGTCGGCCGGGTGAGTTGAAAGTCACCAGATGCCCCGGAATTCCTTCCTAGCCCGAGTATAGCGACGTGCGCTCAAATCCCGACCGAAATTTTTTTCAGATTGTTGCAACATCCGTGGCGAGGGGAAGTTGCGACAAAAGATTTTTGCGGCATACTTTGCGTTGCAAAGTGAAACCTGCGGTCTGGAAAGTGGAAAAGGGGTTGAGCCAGGTCGAAACGATCGACCGAATCACGTCTCCTCCAACGCACTGTTCAACGCAACGTGAGGGCGGACTTTTTTGGGCGCACCCAAAAAAAGTCCCCCTCTTTTGCTGCGAGCTTGCGGCCTGCGTCCGTCCACGGCAACCCCGCACGCCCGGCCCCTCTTCCGCAAGGGGCGAGGGGTGAAAGACTTAGGATAGCCGGCGGCAGGCTTTCTCGCGGCCTTCCGCCCCCGGCCCGCTGCCCTCGGCGGAGTTTTTTGGGCGCACCCAAAAAAAGTCCCCCTTTTTCAGCGCCCCAAAAAAGCCAAAAAAGTCCCCGGCGACTTCACGTTTTCGACAAGCGGAGCGTGGCGTGCCCGTAACGGCGGTCGTCCGCTACAATGTCTGCGTGCCGCCAGCCGATCCAACCGCAGCGACCACCAACATCGGGGGCTTCCGATTCTCAAGACAACTCTTTGCTCGACCGTCGTTGTTTTCGCATTCGCGTCTCTAGCACCGGCCGGCAATTGGGCGCATTGGCGTGGTCCGACAGGAAACGGGACGGCTCCCAACGCCACGCCGCCCGTCGAGTGGAGCCCGACCAAAAATGTCAAATGGAAGGTCGAGGTCCCAGGCAGCGGACTTTCCTCGCCGATTATTTGGGACAACCAGGTCTTTTTGACCACAGCCGTCCCCGTCGAGGGCCAGGGGGCGGGCGATCTGCCGACGCTCGAATTTCGGGTGCTTTGCTTCGATCGCAGCGACGGCAAGCTGCTGTGGCAAAAGACGGCTACGGTCGCCAAACCGCATCAGGGCACTCACGAGACCAACGGCTTCGCGTCGGCTTCCCCGTGTACAGACGGCCGCTGTGTCTACGCGCATTTCGGTTCGCGCGGCCTGTATTGCTATTCGATGAATGGCGAGCCGCTGTGGAAGCGCGACGATTTCGGGCAAATGGAAACGCTCAACGGCTTCGGCGAAGGGAGTTCGCCCACGCTCAGCGGCGACATGATTCTCGTTCCCTGGGATCACAACGGCCCCTCCGCCCTGTATGCGCTCGACAAGCGCACGGGAAAGACGATCTGGAAGACCGATCGCGAAGAGCCGACCGAGTGGTCCACGCCGCTCGTCGTCGAACACACCGGACGCAAACAAGTCGTCCTCAACGGGCAAAATGCCGCTCGAAGCTATGACCTGGAGACGGGCAAGGAATTGTGGCACTGCGGCGGTCAAACGCGGCGGCCAATCGCCAGTCCCGTGGCGGCCAACGACCTGGTCATCGTCGGCAGCGGTTTTCAGGGTTCCTTTATGGGCGCGTTTCGCCTGGATGGCGAAGGGGACATCCAGGGGACCGATAAAGTCGTCTGGACGCTCTCCCACGACGCGCCCGACGTCTCGTCGCCCATTCTTTCGTCGGGCCGCATCTACTTTCACAAAGCCAAGTCGGGCCTGCTTTCGTGCCTCGACGCGGCCACGGGTAAGCCGCACTATCTTGCGCGGCGCATCGGACTGGGGAACACTTACGCCTCACCGATCGCGGCTGGCGGCCATGTCTACTTGACGGCGAGGAACGGGGCCACGGTGGTGATCAAGGACGCGGACGCACTCAAAATCGTGGCCACGAATTCGGTCGACGAGACGGTCGGAGCCACGCCGGCCCCGGTCGACAACGAACTCTTCATCCGCGGCGACGTGCACCTGTTCTGTTTCGCCAACGGACGGCATTGAGAACTGCCGGCGTCCGCACAGAAATCACTTGGGCCGCTTGTAAATTGTCCCGCCCTTCATCACCAGCCGCACTTTGCGGAGCGCAGTGATGTCGCGAGTGGGGTCGCCGTCGACGGCAATTAAGTCCGCAAGCAAGCCGGGTTTGACCGCGCCCAAGCGATCGTCGAGGTGCAGCACCTTGGCGTCGACGGAGGTCGCCGCCTTGAGCGTTTGCACCGGCGTCAGGCCGTAATCGACCATCATCTCCAGTTCGCGGGCGTTGTCGCCGTGCGCGAAAACACCCACGTCACTGCCGCTGGCGATCGTGACGCCGGCCGCCAGTGCCGCCTTGAAACTGGCCCGTTTCTCCTTGATCCGAGCCGGTTCCGGTTGCGAACCTTTGTGCCAGCCGCGGTACTGCAGCACGGCATCGCCGGCCGCCAACGTGGGACAAAGCGCCACGCCGCGTTCGGCCATGAGTTGAAAGACGTCGGGCGTCCCTTCATCGCCGTGCTCGACCGTCTCGACACCGGCGAGCGTCGCCCGCCGCGCCCCTTCGGCAGTGGTGGCGTGGGCCGCGACCGGGCATCCAGCTGATCGGGCGGTGGAAACGATGAGCTTGAGTTCGTCGACCGAAAACGTCGGCGCGGCGGAGCGGCCGGGTCCCCAGCGATAGTCGGCGTAGACTTTGACCAAATCGGCGCCGGCCCCGATTTGGCTCCGCACGACGCGCACGAGATTGGTCGCGTCCGCCTCTTCGGCCCCTTGCGGAACGGGCAGGTGGCTGTCGGTGCGCTTGGGGCCGTAACTCCCTGTCGCCACGATGGCCCGCGTCACGACCAACATCCGCGGCCCCGGAATGATGCCTTTCTCGATCGATTGCTTGAGCCCCACGTCGGAGTCCGCGGCCCCCTCCGTTCCCAGATCCCGGACCGTGGTGAATCCCGCCAGCAACGTCGCTTTAGCGTGCTGCGTCGCCCGGCAAACGCGCTCGGCCAACGACTCCTTCAGCACCTGGTCATCCCACGATGTTTCGTTGTAAGGATGCAAAAACATGTGGGAATGGGCGTCGATCAGACCGGGCAGCAGCGTCATGCCGGGCAGTTCGATGATGCGGGCCCGCTCGGGAATTTTGACCTCCTGTTCACGACCGGCCTGTGCGATGTGCTCACCGTCGACGACGACAACCCAGCCTTCATGAACCTGATCATTCAGCCCGTCGAAGACCCGCGCCGGTTTCAACACGAGCAAATTCGGAGCGTCGGCCGCCGCGGATTGAGTGACCGAAAATGCAACGAGACCTGCGACCAATGCGGCGCGGATCGCAAGACCGATCACTCTTGGGAATGACGCCAATTTCACCATAGGGCACTCCTTCCCGACCATCGTCCGTCGGCGACGTTCGAGCGTCAAATGTCTGGCCGGAATCCTTAGCTCAGCTTCCCCGGAGCGCTTTGACGGGCGGAATCGACGCGCTCCGCAAGGCCGGCAGGAGTGCGCCGATCGTCGCCATGGCGGCCGCCATCAAGGCCGCTTTGCCGATCGTCGCCAGCGAAGCGCTCCCCTGCACCAGGCTCGAAGTCACGTGCCAGTGCCCCATGAAGTACATCAGCCCGATGCCGCAGGGAATTCCCACCACGAGACCGAGCACCGCCAGGGCCAGCGACTCGTTCAGGATCAAACGCACAACGCGCAATTTGCGCCACCCCATCGCCCGCAGCGCGCCGATTTCGGCACACCGCTCGAAGACGTTGATCGCCATCGTGTTGAGCACGCCCAGCGCACCGATCAACCCGGCCATCGAAGAAATGACCCACGAGATCGTCCGCGTCACCTGCAATTGGCTGACTGAGCGCACGAACTCGGCGCAAGGGATGGCGGCCACGCTGGGATCGAGCTTCTCGATCTCGCGCTGGAGTTCGGCAATGGCGGTCGCGTTTCCCGGCGGGTTGGCTTGCACCAAAAATCCGGTCACCTGGCCCGGGCGATCGATCTGCCGCTGCAAATCGGCAAGGCGCATGAAGACCGATCCGTTTTCGTACACGTTCGATGTCTCGTACACACCGACGACCGGAAACGGGCGTGCATAGATCTCGACGGTTTCGCCCGCTCGCTTGCCGAGATTGGCCGCCAGGACTCGGCCCAACATCACGCAATCCTTGTCGGAAGACTCGAGCCGGCGACCGGAAAGGACCTTAATGCGACCGAGCACCGCTTCGTCATCTTGTGGCAGCCCCTCGACAAACACGGTGTACAGGCCCTGGTCCTCGAACGACACGATGTCGAGCAGGCCGCCCGTCACCACGCCGGCTTGAGGCAGAGTTCGAATGCGATTGCCGAACGACTCGCTCATGCCGCGGGAGACCTGTACGGCCCCGCCGCGCCGCTGCACGACCAGATCGCCTCCGCGGCTTTCGTAGAGTGCGAGATACGAATTTTCGAGCGACTCGGCCGCGCCGACCAGCGAGACGACCGCCGCGATCGCGACGGCCAGTCCGGCGACCGTCAGAAGCGAGCACCCCGGTCGACGTGCCAGATTCTTGACGGCAATGGTCACGAATCGCATGGGGACGGAACTCGCTTGGGGGCGCCGGAGGCGACGATTCGTCCGTCGCGGAGGGTAATCACACGTTCGGCCCGCGCTCCAACCTCAGCGTCGTGCGTCACCACGATCAAGGTCAGGCCGTGCTCGCGGTGCAGCCGCTCGAAGATATCCATCACACTGGACGTCATGGCGCAGTCGAGATTGCCGGTCGGCTCGTCGGCCAGCAGGATCTTTGGATCGTTGGCCAGGGCGCGGGCAATGGCCACTCGCTGCCGCTCTCCCGTGGAGAGCTTATGCGGCAAGTGATTGAGTCGATGGCTCAGCCCGACGCGGTTCAGCAATTCATTGGCGCGGGCCGCGCAGTGCCTTCCGGTCGATCCGCTCCTCGAACATGGGGATCTGCACGTTTTCGACGGCCGTCAGCGTCGGCAGCAGGTGGAACGATTGGAACACGAAACCCAGCGTCTCGGCGCGGAACTGGTCGAGGTCCTTGAGTTGCGTGACGGGCTGCCCGTCAAAATCGATCTCGCCGCTCGTGGGCCGGTCGAGGCCGCCCAGCAGGTTGAGCAACGTCGACTTGCCGCTGCCGCTGGGCCCCATGATGGCGATGAACTCGCCCCGGCCGACGTCGAACGATACGCCGTTGAGCGCGTTCACCGTTCCGCCGTCGAAACAACGGCTCAGCTTCGAGATCCGCAAGAGCGGTTCTCGTAAGAGGGTTCGCCCGTCGTGCGGTATGTCATTCATGGCGCAGTGCCTCGGTGGGAGAAATGGACGCCCCGCGATAAGCGGGATAGAACGAGCCCGCGATGCCCGCCGCCACGGTGATCGATGCGCCGCACAAGACGGCCATCGGCGAAAGTCCCGCATGAATGATCGACTGCAGCGACGGCCATGAACCGAGCGCCGTCACCAGGCACCAGGCGCCGAGCGTGCCGGCGACGGCCGCCAGAAGTCCGATCACGATCGATTCGCCGAGAATCATCCGCACGATGCGGCCGCGCCGCCAGCCGACGGCCCGCAACATGCCGAATTCCTTGGTCCGTTCCAGCACCGATACGAGCATCGTGTTGAGCGTGATAAATAACGAGAGCACGATCGCCAGCATCGACGTCCCCCAGGCGGTGGCGGTCGCCAACTGGAGATTGGCGTCGGAGTTCACGTACTCGGTCGTGGGCAACGCCTTGAGTCCCAGTGGCTGCCCCTGCTCGTTGCGAAGCGCCTCGATCTGTTTGCACAACGGGGGCAGTACGGCGGAATTTGCGCGATCATGGGGCAGGTCCGCGCGGATCTGAATTTCCGAAACGGCATGCGGCCGCTCGCTTAGCTCCTGCACGTCGGCCAAGACGGCAACAGCCGTCGCGGAGAGCAACAAGTCGTCGGTGCGATACAGCCCGGCAACTTGGAACTTTGTCCCTTCAATTTGCACGGAGTCGCCTAGTTTCTTTTCGAGCGACGTCGCCAAAGCCGTTCCCAACAACAACTGGTGGTGGTCTCCGGGCTGGAGCACTCGGCCGGAGACGATCGAGAAGGCCTTAATCGAAAAACCGTTGGGATCGAGGCCCTGCAGCGGAACACCGACCACGCCGCCCCCGAAGGCGACCCGCTCGGTGAGGGTGCCCTCGGCGGCCGCCACGCCGGGGAGCTTCGCCACCAAATGCACGATGGAGGCGTCGAGATTGCTCGTCGAGCGCTCGGCGACACCGGCACGTACGACGACAATGTCGACGCCGCGAGACGCATAAGAGCGTGCGGCCGTGCCGGCATAACCCCAAGTGAGGCTCAGCAAGGCCGTGGAGGCGGCCACGGCCGCGGCTAAACCGCTTGCCGTCAGGGCCGAGCGCGTTTTTCGCCGCACGACGTTCTTCACGATCACATCGATGAAACGCACGGCGTCAGTCTCGAGAGACAATCGGTCACGGCTGTCGAATCGTCGGCTCGCTCGATCCACTGTCGTTCTTAGCCAGTCGTTCTTAGTCACCAACATCCCAAATTGGGGGCGCACAAGCCAGCGGTCGGCGAAGAAAGCAATCGGCGCGCCGGACCGCAAGGCTTTCCCGACTCAAAACGTGCTGGAATCGGGCGCACCGACCCCTATAATTCGCGGATTGCCTGACCGTCCTCATTCTCCGATTGGCTGCGCCTGCGATGACCCGACGGCGAATCGCCCTCTCGACCGGAATTGCCCTCTTGATCGTGCTGGGAGTGATCGGATTCTTGTTTCAACACAAGAATCCGGCTTCCGGCCCCGAATCGGCAAGCGAGAAGGCGGCGGTCGCCTACGTCCTGCAAGTCGATGGAAAATGGCAGCGGCCCTCGGGCAATCCCATCAAGCCGGGCGAGGAATTGCGAGCCGGCGACTCGCTCGCCCCGCAGCCCGCCGACAAAAGCAGCGTTCTCAGAATCTATGAGTTTGGCAAAGGCCCGAAGACAATTTCCGGCGAACAGGGGACTTACCAGGTTGCCGGCACGACCGATGCCGCGTCCGGCCCGACCGATTGGCTCACCGTGCTTTTGCCGCGCGTCAAAGATGTCTTTCCCGAAGAGACGATTTCTCGCGGCGAACTGGAGGAGCCTTATACGGGGCCCCTTTTGATCGCCGACACGGGCGTCGACGTCGGGCCGTTGCGCGAACACGGGGCGAAAGGCCGCGTACGCAAGCTGCGTCTGCGGTTCCTGAGTGTCCCGACCAGCCCCTCCCACGCGGCGCAGCCGAAGCCCCCGAGCGGGCGAGAATTTTCGTATGTTTGGGACCTGGCGAAGCTCACGCCGGTTGCCGGCTCGAACGACCTCGCGCCTGGGCTCTACCGTTTGCAAGTCTGGTCGACACCCAAGGGAACGCCTCTTCCTCCGGCTGATAGTGCAACCCCTCCTGAGAGTGAGCATCTCGTCGTGCTGGTCCGCGGCGATCACGACTACCAGGAAGCCCGCCACGAATTCGATACGATGCTGCAGCGCATCGACCACGATTGGGACAATGACCTGCCGGCCGATCTCCGCGCGTCGTTCGTGAAAGCCTGCCTGCTGCACATCGCCGATCCAAAGCTGCCTGCCGCCGGCAAAGGCTGATCGAGCGATCCGCCAGCTCTAATGATGCTTCGCTCCGCCAGCGTGCTCTCCGCCGCGCAGCAGGGCCAATTCGCGGTGTGCGCGTCGCCCGGCCTGCGTGCTGTCCCACAAGAGATGAATCCAGACGCCGACGAAAACGGCCGTAAAGTTGAACCAATACGCCGCCGTGCGAAAGGCGATCAGGCTGCAAACGATCGACAGCACGATGATCAACAGCGTCATCGCGTACACGGCCCACGGCCGATGCAACCACCAATGCACCCACACCAGGGCTAAGCCCGCCACGAGTTCCAGCAGCATGGCGCTCCAAATCGCCAGGTGACCGATGAAGCGTCGTTCGATCTCGCCGTCAACGGCTTCGGCTACCATTTCGACACCGTAGCGCTCGCCGACCGGCGTAAAGTGAACGTCGCGAGACTGCGAGAACTGGCCTCCCAGGATCACGACGCGTCCCTGCAAGGGGGAGTGATCCTGCGGCCATAACTTATCGCGATTCTGCTGCACAAAATCGGAAAACGCGATCTGGCGGAAGCGGCCGGGGTCGTACGAGAAATTGAAAACCTGGCCATGCTCCTCCGCCTCGCTTTTGTCTTCGGCCGCCAGAATCTTGTCGGCGCGAGGGGCGGAAATCCCGCGCGGATCGTCCGGATACTCCCGGCAATATTGACAATAGGCCTTGGTGATCGCCCAAGGGAGCGAGTCGACGCGGCAAGGCTCGGCGCCCTCCTGCTTCACATCGAAAGTTCGCAGGTAGCTCCGCACGACGTGGTCGGAGTCAGCCGGCATCAGGGCCACGCCCGACGTCGGCACGGTGGTCAACTCCAGATCGTGGACGTGCTGCTCGAATTTCCCTCCCAGGAAGGACAACGGCGCGACGAACAGAGGCGGCCGTCTCCAAAGCTGGGTGATGGACCGCTTCGGCCTGACTCCGGCCCCGGCCACGCTGGGGCCGGACACGCTCGCACCGCGACCCCACACGATGGAAACGCCGTGCAAATTTGCGGGCAGAGTCGCGTAGCGCTTGTCGCTCGTGTCGAGGTCGACGCCGATCACCGCGGGCCGCGCTTGGGCCAGGTAATCGACGGCTTCGAGAACCTTTCGCGGATCGAGCGGACTGGTCGCGTTGAAGTATTGCGGGTTCTCGTAATCGGCATCGGTGATGGGAATCAGCACCACCCGGTCGGATTGCCGCGACTGGTTCAACTCCAGCACACGGTCGAGAGCATAGTTTTGCAGCCAATCCAGCCAACCCGCCAATTCCAGACCGGCCATCAACGTGGTCAGAATGAAGAGGGTTGGCAGGGCGCTACGCGTCGCGCCGAGAAACGTGCCGTCGTCGACAAACCACTGCCTGACCTTCATGCTGCTTTCCGCATCTCCCGGGAATTCGACCGCGCTCGCTGCAATATCGAACCCGCCAACATGCCAGATTGCCCGCGAACCCGCCAGCGGTGCATCTTAAGACTTGGCTGCGTTTGGCGCTCGCGATGCGGACGGCCCCCCGGATCGGGCGTTGCTTCGAGGGTCGGCCCGGTATACGCTTTGTTGGTAGCGGGCCCTCCGCGTGACCAGCGCCGCGACGCGTCACACCTCTTGAGGATTGACCCATGCGAAAAGCTCATTTGTTTGCCGATTCGCTCGTCGCGGTTTTGGCCTGTTCCATCGTGATTTTGGCGGCTCGAACCACGCCTGCCGACGATACGGCGCTCAAGGCCGCGCTGGCCGCCAAAGGGATTAAGGCCACGCGCAGCGGGCTGAGTTTGCAGGAGGAGGGTGAGCTGACAAAGGCCGTCGCCGCCGCAACGAAGCTGAAGGCGAAAACTCCCTCGACCACCGGCGGTGGCAATTCCGGCGCGGTCGAAAGTCCTGAGGAGATCCAGGCCGAAATCGCCCGGCTCACCGAGCAGAACGTCGACCTCAAGCAGAAGTTGGCGCAGCTCAATCAAGCACCAATCCCATTCAAAGGAACGGCCGTCACGACCCTGAATCAGGAGATCTCCGCCAACGACAACGCCATCGCGCAACTCCAGGCGTCGTCGAAGCAAGCCGCCAAGTCGAACGACGACACGCAAAAGGATGCGAAGGCAGCACACGACGCCTATTACCAGGCGGTGTTTGACGCCCGCAAAATGGCCGACCGCGTGATCGGCCAATATGCCGAGCTGAGCAAAGACCCCGAGGTGATCACCGCCATCAAGTCGTGGAACGAGGCGACTCACGGGACGCATGCGCTGAAACCGTCGCACGCCTTCGCCAGCGCCGTCAAGAAGCTGGAGACCCTTGAGAAAACGATCCCCTCCGAGAAAGTTTCCCTCAAACAGCAGGGAACCGGCTATTACGCCAGCGTGGCCATCAACGGCGACTACATCGGTGAAATGCTCGTCGATTCGGCCGCTCCCTCCCTCCTATTGCCGCACCAGATGGCAATCGACGCCGGCGTGAAGGTCGACGATTCCGCCGATACGACCCCTTTCAAGACGGCCGACGGCGCCGAGGTTCAGGCGCGGCACATTGTTTTGAAGTCGGTCCGCGTCGGCAGCTTCCTGGCGAGAAATGTCGCCTGCGGCGTGCTCCCGGCCTCGAGCAAGAACGGCACGGCGGTGCTCGGGAAGAGTTTTCTGGGACAGTTCAAGGGCCAGGTCGATTCCTTGTCGAGTGAACTCTCGCTCGTGCGGGCCGACGCCTCGGGAGCGTCGCGACGCCGGAAAAAACCGGTCGCCAAACATACGCAGAAGAAGTCCACGAAGCCGGCCCAGTCCGACGAGCCGCAGGAATAGTCGGCTTCTGCCTGTTTCACGGCCGCTGCGGGCACCCGAACATTGCCGCCGCATTCTCGTGCTGCGTGAGAAGACCGCTTGCCAAACGCGGCGTCGAGTGCCTAAAACCACGGGTCTGCCGAATCCTGGGGATCGACGGAACCGTGAACCATGGCCAGCCCGCCCGATAAACAAAACACCGACAAACAGGCGCCGGACAAGCTGACGTCGGAAAAGCACGCGCCGTTGCAGCCCGCCACGCGCTGGCTGTATCTCGTCGGCGCGGCGGTCATCGTCGCCGCCCTGTGCGCGACGATTGTCTATCTGGGGCCGTTACCGCCGCGGGTCGTCGTGATGAGCACGGGTTCGCCCGGCGGCGCGTACGACGAGCTGGGCAAACGCTACAAGACGATTCTCGCGCGTTCGCACGTCGAACTGCGGTTGATCGAGTCGGCAGGCGCCGTCGAAAACGTGAAACGCCTCAACGACCCGCAGTCGGGCGTGAGCGTCGCCTTCATGCAGAACGGGCTGACCACGGAGAAAGACTCGCCCGACATCCTCTCCCTGGGGACGGTGGAGTACGAACCGACGTGGCTGTTTTACCAAGGGGCGGCGCCGGGAATTCATTTCGAGGGGCTCCGCGGCCGCAAGGTCTCCATCGGTCCCGAGGGGAGCGGCTCGCGGGCCATGGCGCTGGAACTGCTCTCGCGAAACGGCGTCGGTCCGCACGATGCCGAACTTCTCCCACTGACGCTGACGGAGACGGGTGAGCAACTCGTTTCCGGCAAAATCGCGGCGGCCATCATGGTCGCCGCTTGGGACGCGCCGATCGTCCGCCGCCTGATCGCCGAGCCGAAGGTCGAATTGGCGAGCATCCCGCGTGCGAATGCTTTCGTGGCCCTCGATCCGTATCTCGACAAGCTGGAACTGCCGTCCGGCGTGGGCAGTATGATCGGCGATCGGCCGCCCCATCACGTCACGCTTGTCGCCCCCAAGACGAGCCTTGTCGTCCGCGGTGATCTGCATCCGGCCATTCAATATCTGCTGCTCGATGCCGCCTCCGAGGTGCATTCGGGAGCCGGCGTGTTTCACAAATCGGGACAGTTTCCCGCTGCGGAACAGTTCGATGTCCCGCTCTCGCCCGACGCGCGGCAGTTCTACAAGGCGGGCCGCCCTTTCCTGCAGCGGTATTTGCCCTTCTGGTTGGCCGTGCTCGCGGGCAAGCTGTTCATTCTTTTGATACCGGTCATCGGCGTCGCCTATCCGGTCGTGCGATTTTTGCCCATCGTCTACGAATGGAGCATGAAGCGGCGCGTGTACCGACTGTACGGGGAACTGAAAGTCATCGAGCTGGAACTCGAATCAATGAACGGGCAAATTCCCGACAGCCTGCTCAACCGGTTGGATCGCCTCGAAGAGCGGGCCAACCACCTGCGGCTTCCCACCGGCTTTGCGCACCTCGATTACACGCTCCGCGAACATATCAACCTCGTCAAAAAGGAGCTGCATGTTCCCGAGGAATAGCGGGAGCTACTTGCTCGCGGGATACGACGCTTCGGCCACGCCGCTGTCGGCAGAGCCGCTCTTGTAGGCGACGGCCTTGATCGTCATCCCCGGCTGCGTGGTGATCACTCCGCAGTAGACGTAGCCCCGCGTGCGCGTGGGCGTCGTGCCGTCGAGCGTGCAGCGGTAGAAGACGTCGGGAGTCGCCGAGGTCAAATGGATCGCGGTCGGCTTCTCGATTGGACCGGCAGGAACCGAAAACTGCGGCACCGTGGCGGGAGTGCTGCCTTCGTGGTAGAGGCCGCAGTCGGGATAGTTTTCGACGATCCGCCAGGCGAGCTGCTGGAGGAGTTTTGCTTGATCCGACGTGAGGGTCGTGCCGACAGGCAGCAATTTGCCTTCGGGCGATTGGCCGGTAAACGCCGCATACCAAATCAGGTCGACCAGGTAGCAGCCGTTCGCATTGACGTGCACCCCGTCCTCGAAGAACAGCCGATAGAAGCTCACTTCGTGCGACGGAGATGCGGGCACGTCGGGAAGTTGTTCGTCGTCGATGAGATTCCTGGCAAAGCCCAGCGCGAGCGAGCAGGGCAGAATCCGCGCCGGCTTCCCCTCTTTCATTTGCGGGAGCAAGCGGTGCTGCACCTCTTCGACATACAGCAGCATGGCCGACATCGATTCTTGCCACGTCGCCGCCGGGTAGAGCTTTTTCATCTGGTAACTGGGCACCGTCCCGCGGTCACTGGGCCGGCGTCGCTCGCGCTCCACCCATTCGGCATACAGCCAGGGTTGCACGTCGGGCGACTTCTCGCGGATGAAGTTGATCCAGTTCCGCTCGTTGGCGACCTCTTCGTCGATCTCGAAATCGCGCGGCTGCAGGGTCAGGTGATCGAGCGGGAAGGCAGCCCTCGCGTACTCTTTCTCGAATCGCTCCTTGTCGTAGGTCTGTTTGGCGTTCCAAAGTTTCACGGTGTAGGCCCCGCCGATCAGAAACCAGGCCGACACGTTGTTGATTCCCGCCGTCGGCGCGAAGTCGCGAAAACGCACGGCATTTCCCGTCAGACTGTTGCCCACGTGAAATGTCTTGAGCGTGACCGGCGGTTGGCCGCCCGGATACGTCCTGTACGCCACTGGGCTAGGCGCCAGATCCGGGCTGAATGCGACGGCCGAGATCGTCTGCCTGCCGGAAAGCGCGACCCCGACTTCGCCAATGCCATCGCTGCCGGGCTTTGTCGGCGTGGTGCCGTCGAGTGTGTAACCGATCGTCGCCCCCGACGTGCGGCTGCGCAGCTCGACCGTTCTCGCCGGGGGATTTTGTGCCGGGTTAGGCGAGAAGCTGACCGGCTGCGTCGCCGCCTGTTCGCGCAAATCGACGCCGACGTACTCGCCAAGCCCCGCGTCGTAAGACCGCGGCCCGCCCACCTTGCGTGATCCGCTCAGGTACTCGAACTGCGCCGCGTTGATGGCAATCGTGTGCGCGGCCTCGAAACGAATCCAGCGGTAGGGCCGCTTGTTGGCAAAATGCAGCACGGTCCACTCGCCGGCGTGCGGCTGCTTCTTGATGTCTCCAAGCACAACGAAGCCCGACGTCGGCGATTCATTCGAGCCGGCAAACTTGCCGCCCACGAGCAGCGCTTCGTGTTTTGGCGCGGGCAAAAACCGCACCCCGTCAATAACGGTCGCCCCCGCTCGCTTCTCGGCCCCTAGAACCTCCGCGCGGGAACCGACGAAATCGGAACCAGCGAAATCGAGGCAGAGTAAGGCCAGGCTCAGGGCGAGCAGCTTTCCACGGTGGGCGATGCACAGCATGAATCAACCTCATCGATCGGCGGGAAGAGTGGACAACGCATCGAGATCAGCCTACCCGCGCGAGAAATGCCCTTCATAGTGAACGCCCTGGCCGCCAACGAGCGCGCCAACCATTACGCCGGCAGCATCGATTCGTCTATCCTTGGAGAGCAGAAGGTCAAATAAACGCTCAAAGGACAGAAACAAACGGCGATGCCTGCCGAACCAAGAATTGCGGCCGCTTGCATCCTCGTGCGGGGCGACGGCGAGCCGCAGATGTTGCTCGCCAAGCGCAGCTCCGCGCTCCGCTTCATGGCCGGGCACCACGTCTTTCCCGGCGGACGCGTGCACGAGACCGAAAACACCGAACGCGTGACCCACGCGACCGATCCGGCTCACGCGCGGGCCATCCTCGCCGCCGTCCGCGAAGTTTTCGAGGAAACGGGTCTGTTGTGCGTCCGCGGCTCGCTTCCGCCGCGCGAAGTCACGCGCGACGCCCGCCGCCGCGTGATTCAGGACGAGCTCAAGTTCCCCGATTTTCTTGCCCAGCACGGCCTCACCGTCGACGCGGACGATTTCCAGTCGGCCGGCGACTGGCTCACGCCGGAGTTCGTCCCCATCCGCTTCGCGACCCGTTATTTCCTGCACCACGTCGGCGGCGAGCAGCAGGAAGAACTGATCGAAGGCGAGATCGTCGGCCTCGAGTGGCTCACCGCCGCCGAGGCCCGCAACCGCTGGCATCGAGGCGAGATTCACCTCTCGACTCCCGTCGCCTACACCCTGCGACAAATCGCGGCCGTCGGCCTGCCGCGGGCTCTGCCGCTGCTCGCCCGCGGCACGGAGCGCGTGCCGGGCCAGCACAATTGGTTCGAGATCCGCCGCGGCATCACGCTGATCCCGGTGAAGAGCCCCACTATCCCGCCGGCTACGCACACCAACTGCCTGATCATCGGCGAAGAGTCGCTGTACGTGATCGACCCCGCCGCCGGCGACGAAGCCGAGCTGGGCCATCTCCGCCGGCAAATCGACCATCTGATCGAACTCGGCGGCCGGGTCGAAGCCATTCTGCTCACGCATTCGCATCCGGATCACGTTTGCTCAGCCGACCAATTGAGAGAGATCTACGGCGTCCCGATCCTCGCACACCCGGCCGTCGCCCCGCAGGTGAACTTCAAGATCGACCGCCCGCTCAATGACGACGAAGTCCTCACCAGCGGCCGCGACCCAGAGTGGCGGTTGCGGGCGATTCACACGCCCGGCCACGATCCGGGCCACCTCTGCTTCTTCGAAGAATCAACCAAGGCCCTGCTCGCCGGCGACATGGTGGCCAACCCCGGCTCGGTCGTCGTCTCGCGCAAGTACGGCGGCGACATGGCCGCCTTCATGCAGAGCCTGGAAAAACTCCTGCGCTTCGACAGCAAGCTGATCATCCCTGCCCACGGCCAACCCGCGGGCAAGCCGCACGAATTCCTCCGCCAGCACCTGATTCACCGCCAGTGGCGCGAAGAAAAAATTAAACGCGCCTACGCCGAAGGGGCCAAGACGTTCGACGAACTGCTCGCCAAGTCGTACGACGACGTCTCGGAAAAATCGCTCCGTTGGGCCCGCCACTCCCTTGATGCCCATTTAGCGAAGCTGGGAATCGACTTGCCGACGACCCTCTGAACGGGTTTTGTCGTCAGCCGTGATGCGCCCCAACCGCCCGGCGGCACTTTTCCTTGAGCTGGTCGTAGCTGTTCTTGATCTCGTACGACGTTCCGTCCGAGCAGTGAATCCGCACAGGCACATGCGGGTCGGACGTCGGCTCCACCGAGATGACGTGGCTCCAGTTGAGCATCATCGGCACATTGTCGGTGCGTTCGATCTCGATGATCATGCGCGCCCTCCTGCGCGGCCGCGTGAGGGTCGATGATCCCCGCGAGTCGCAGGAAGTGATGTCGCACGGCCCGCCTGTCGGAGGGACGAATGCCCTCAGCCGAAGCCAGGCAGCCGGACGGGTTCGCAATCATTGCCGCGAAAATTCTGCTCCCTCTAAACAAGCGTACCTCGAAAACAGCCGCGGACAACTTGAATTTGGGCCGCGCTCGCCCACCCGTCGTCTGGAAGCACTCGACCAGCCGGCGAGCCGCCCGCGGTCGACGCCGACTTGGGCCCCCTATTGTCGTCGCTCGCGAGAAATTAGGATCATTGAGTGATCCGGTTCGTTTTACGCACGATTGATCGAGGGGAACCATGATGGGCCGCATGCAATTGGACGTTGTCCGACCACTCCGCGCGATTCCTGCAGTCGCACTCCTGCTGTTGCTGTCTTCCATCGGTCGAGCCGACGAGCCCTCCGCCAAGCCCGGCACAAAAGCGGACGCCCCCGCGGCTGCGAAAACGAATGCGTCAGAATCGACCAAGCAGCCGACGAGCGACTCTGCCCCCCCCTCTGCCAGCGCGAAGCCGGCTCCTTCCGCGTCCGTTGCCCAGCCGGAAAAATCGCAGCCCGTCACAATTCCGCCGGTCCCGCTCGAGCGAAGCGACCTCGAAGCCTTCTTCGACGGCGCGCTGGGTCTCGAGCTCGAAATGAAGCACATCGCCGGCGCCGTCGTGGCAGTCACCGTCGGCGACAAGGTCGTCTTCCAAAAAGGTTACGGTTACGCCGACGTCGACAAGCGACAACCCGTCGACCCCGAAACGACCATGTTCCGCGTCGGCTCGATCACCAAGACCTTCACTTGGACGGCCGTCATGCAGTTGGTCGAACAGGGCAAGCTCGACCTCGACACCGACGTCAACAAGTATCTCAAGGACTTCCAGGTGCCGGCCACGTTCAGCCAACCGGTCACGCTCAAGAGTTGCATGACGCACACGCCCGGCTTCGAGGACAGCGTGATCGGCCTCTTCTCGCGCAAGGCCGACGCCGTCAAGCCGCTCGCTCAGGTGCTGCACGAACAGTTTCCCACGCCGCGTCCGCCCGCCGGGCGTGCTGGCGTCCTATTCCAATCACGCGACGGCCCTCGCAGGACTCGTCGTGGCGACCGTCGCCGGCAAGACCTGGGAGGAGTACGTCGAAGAGGCGATCCTCAAGCCGCTCGGCATGCAGCACACGCTCGTGCGGCAGCCCGCCAAGGACAAACTCCCCGCGAACATGTCCCACGGTTACAAGTGGGAAGGCGGCCGCTTCAAGGAGGTGGGCTTCGAGTACATCGCCGACGCGCCGGCCGGCACGATGGCCGCCTCGGCCGGCGACATTGCCCGGTTCCTGATCGCTCATCTGAACGACGGCGAATACCACGGCAAGCAGATTCTCAAACCCGAGACCGCCCGGCGGATGCGCGAACCCCTGTTCCGCAGCGACCCCAAGGTCGACGCCATGTGCTACGGCTTCTGGGAGCAGCACGAGAACGGCCAGCGGATTCTGCAGCACGGCGGCGCCACGCTGGTCTTCTTTTCGCTGGCGGCCATGATCCCCGACAAGCACGTCGGCCTGTTCATTTCCTGCAACACCGACACGGGCGCCGGCCAGCAGATGGATGTCATGACCACCTTCCTCAAGCACTATTTTCCCCAGCCGGACCAACCACAGCCCAAGCCGCCCGCCGACTTTGCCAAAACCGCCAAGCGCTTCGAGGGAGAGTACGGGTCGACGCGCTATTCGCACACGACCTACGCCAAGCTCGTCGAGCTGCTTCAAACCGACAAGGTGAGCGTCAACGACGACGGCACGATCACGGTCGCGACGCCCGCGGGCGCCAAACGCTACGTCGAAGTCGAACCCCTCGTGTTCCAACAGCTCGACGGCACCCGGCGGGTCGTGTTTCGTGCCGACGACAAGGGAAACATCACGAATATGTTCCCAGCCTACGCGGCCGCCGTCGCCTTTGAACGCCACGATTGGTACCAACGCGTCGATTTCCAAATGGCTCTCCTGGCGGCGACGACCCTCCTCTTCGCCTCGGCCATTGTGATCTGGCCGATCATCGCCTTCTCGATGCGCGGCCTCACCGCACCCGCGATCCGCCGCACACGCGTCTCGGGGCTGGCCACCTTCATCGGCTTTCTCCTGAGCGCGGCCTGCCTGGCCGTCCTCGTGGGAGTCCTGATCAGCCTGCAGGAACCAGACGAAGTCGCCTTCGGCACGCCGCCACTACTGAAATGGATCCTGGCGATCCCTCAAGTCTGCGTCGCGCTCACGGCCCTCGCGCTCGTCTTCTGCCTGGTCGCCTGGAAGCAGCGCTACTGGCGCTTCTCAGGCCGCCTGCATTACACGCTGGTGACCCTGGCCGGCGTCGGCTTCTGCTGGTTCACCTACTATTGGAACCTGTTGCATTTCGGCGCCGTTTCCGTTTAGGGCTTCGTCCCTTCCCTTGTTCCCGAAGCTCCGCTTCGAGCTCCGCGCGTCCGGGAATTGGTCCGCCGAGGACCGTAGTAGTCCGTCTACTTCAAAATTGTGGATGCCACGGGGTGCCACTGGCGAGGGCTTTGGCTCGCCAGTGCCAATGCCGCTTGATCTCCGAAGGAAGACACTGGCGAGGCCCGGCCATCGAGGCCGGCTCATGAAGCCGGGGGCTCGCCCGTGGCCGAAGTGAGCTGCGTGGCATTCAACGCAAATCTGGACCACAAATGCACAAAGACAACAAGAAAGACAAAAAAGCAGTTCTCCGCCGATTTCGCAGAAGGACGCAGATTTTGAAATTCAAATCGGCGAAAATCGGCGTCGTCTGCGGATCTCTCTTGCCTTTCTTGGTGCCTTTGTGCCTTTTTGGTGAAAAATCTGCCTGAGATTCTCCCACCCAACATTTTGAAGTAGACGGACTACTACTTTTCCAGGGACTTTACGCGCGGCCGATTTGCCGAGCGTGTCGAGGATGATCTGGGTGTGCCAGGCGGCTCCGATGGGCAGGGCGTTCTCGTCGGCCTTGAACAGCGGGTGATGCACGCTGTGTCGCGTTTTCCAGTCCGCCGCGCTGATGCCGAGAAACGCGAAGCAGCCAGGGATGCGTTCTTGATAGAAGGCGAAATCTTCGCCGCCGAGAATCGGATCCACGCCAAGGACGCCTTTCGGACCGACCACCGCTTCGGCCGCCTTGCGCGACACGGCCCAGCAGGCTTCGTCGTTGATCGTCGGCGGATACTCTTGGAACGGGAAGGTGACCGTCGCTTTGCAGCGATTGGTCGTGGCGATGCCGACGGCGATTTCCTGGATCCGCTGTTTCACCAGGAGGATGCCGGGGTTGGTGAGGCTGCGGAACGTGCCGGTGATCTTGACCGATTCGGGAATCACGTTCATCGCCACGCCGCCGTGGATCGAGCCGACCGTGACGACCGTCGGCTCGAAGGGATTCATTTCCCGCGAGACGATCGTTTGCAATTCGACGATGATTTTGGCGACGCAGGCGATGGGGTCGATCGTCAGGTGCGGCATCGCCCCGTGGCCGCCTTTGCCTTGAATTGTGATCTCGAACGCGCCCGCAGCGGCCAGCACGACGCCCGCGGCCCCCGAGACCTGGCCGGTCGTCATGGCGGGCCACACGTGCAGGCCGAAGATCCGCTCCACTTTGGGGTTCTCGAGCACGCCCGCCTGGCACATGCGGTCGGCCCCCGCTCCGCCTTCCTCGGCCGGCTGGAAGATGAGCTTCACCGTGCCATGCAGTTCGGCTTCGCGGGCCTTGAGCAGGCGGGCCGCCCCCAACAGCATCGACGTATGACAATCGTGCCCGCAGGCGTGCATGCGATTGTCGACTTCGCTGCGAAAGGGGACATCGGTCTCTTCGTGGATGGGCAGCGCGTCCATGTCGGCCCGCAGCGCGACGCAGGGGCCGTCTCCCTTGCCGAGCGTGGCCACGACGCCGGTCTCGGCCACGGGATGAATGTATGTGATTCCCAATTGGTCGAGCGTGTCGCGAACGAGCTGGCTGGTTTTGAATTCGTGATACATCAACTCGGGATGGCGGTGCAGCTGCCGCCTGATCCCCACGATCCACTCGGCGATCCCCTGGGCATCTTGGAGCGTGCTCGTCATTGTTGTCCTTGGCGGTTTGAGTCACCCCGTCGCGGGCGGTGCACACTCAAAATACCACGTTCCCGCGGTTCCTGCGCCAAATTGTGTGAGTGATACCTATCGTTTCCAGAGCTTCGCTCGGCCTTGATCCCAAGCTCTGCTTGGGAAGATATTTTCTCGAAGCTCTGCTTCGAGTTCGTCGAGCCGGACTCATGCCTATTTACACGTTCGAGCGAAGCAGAGCTTCGCGGATCTGCGGTCCCAAGCAGAGCTTGGGACCGAGGACGCAATTTACATGCATTCTTTGAAGTGATTGGTCCTCGCGTGGCGCCACCGACGCGGCACGGCACTCCTTTCCTTCCGTGTGTTAATCTGAGATTCGATTCGCCTTCGCCAGCAGAGAAACACGATGTCCGCACCGGAGCCGGTGACATTGAAATTCGCATCGCCCCCGCTCATCGCATCACCGGGCAAGCCCTGGGGCTTCTGGGCAACGCTGGGGATGTCGCTGGCGATTCTCTTCGTCTGGATCGTCGTGCAAATCATCGTGACGATCCTGTACTTCGTGTTCGCGACGGCGCGATCGCTGCCGGGCGGACCCGCAAACTCGTGGATGGAGAACGGCACGCTGTTGGCCATTTCGACCCTGACCACGGCAATCATCTCGGCCCCGCTGTGCGTGTTGTGTGCCGCGCTGAAACCGGGGATTTCCGTGAAAGACTACCTCGGTCTGCGTACCGTACCCGTGTGGCAGATGCTCCGTTGGCTGGCCCTCACCACCCTCATCTGCGCCGCCTCCGACACGCTCACCTGGTCTCTCGGCCGACAGGTCATCCCGGATTTCATGCTCAATGCCATGAGTTCCGTGGCCTTCGAGCCGCTGCTGTGGATCGCCGTGATCGTGGGCGCCCCGCTCTTCGAAGAATTCTTCTTCCGAGGGTTCCTGTTCGCCGGCATTCGCAACTCCCGCCTGGGCAACGTCGGCGCCGTGCTCTTGACCACCGCCGCCTGGGCGGGTCTTCACATCCAATACGATCTCTTCCAGATCTCGCTGCTTGCGGTCGGCGGCCTCACACTTGGCTACGCCCGGATTCGTACCAACTCGCTCGCCGTTCCCTTCCTGATGCACGCCCTGAACAATCTGTTCGGCACGATCGAAGCTTCCGTTTACCTGCATTTTTTGAAGTGACCCGGCCGTCGGATCGCACCAGACAATCTGGGTCCTCCTCGATCGGAAATGCCGAGGACTCGCGGAGACAAGACGCTGGCGATCCTGCTCCGTGTGATCGGCGTGGGCGACAGCTTGGCTTGGCTCTTCGTCAGCAGCGAGCGGAGCCAACTAACGTGGCGGTGGATCCCGCACCAGCTCGGTTTGCATTCACTCGATCCACGAATCATTTGGACGACGAACCAAGATTGTTTGACAGCTTGAATCGAGATGTCATATGGGCAGTTGCCTTTGATCGGAAACTCGTCCACACATTTTGCCAAAGAATTTACTTTGCCGTGCGACTTCGTTTATCCTGTTGGATCGAAGAGCGTGCGATGAACTGAAGGGCCGCAATGTCCACGACGCGCTGGTATGTAAAAGCTCGCCAAGGCGTTCGCGGCCCATTCTCGGCTTCTGTGCTCAAGAAAGCGGCTGAAAATGGGACGCTAAGGCGAACTTCACTCGTTCGCGCGGGAGAAGGCGGCGAATGGATTGCCGCATCTCGGATTCATGGATTATTTCCTCCCACCGAAGGCCAGTCGCCGACCAGCGAGACGACCAAAGACCCCGCAGGCTTGCGCCAGTTCGTTGGGTTTAGCAATTCTTCTTCTTTGCTCGGTCGCGATCGCGTGGACATCGTGGGTCGTTGCTGCTGCATTCTGACTGCTGAACGATAAGAAACTTCGATGGCTCTGTTGCTTGAATCAGTAACTGTATTGCGGTTGGGTGGATTATGGCTCGCGCGGGAAGCAAACAGATTAACCTCTGCCATGGGATTTGGGACGATCCTCACAGTTTGGGGCTTTGCCATCGTGACCGGCTCTTTGGCGCTAATCATCGCACTGGCCAAGGGATCGACCACCGCGCTGCCTGTGTTTCTGTCAGGCGGTATAGGCATGGCAGGTGGCGCTTTCTTCTTAGCTGTGCTCCTCATTTCCGGTGATTCGATAGAAGCCCGTTTCGCAGCCCAGAAACGGGTCTTCGCGGCAACGGTGTCAAAAAACCGGGCGGCAAGAGCACAGCGGATACAGAAAAGAAGGGAAGCAAGAGCTCAGGCGGCCCTTGAAGCGGCGGCTCGTAGCGCGGTGGAAGTGTTGGAGGCGGATGAGGAAGAGTCCGTTTTTGTAGAGGTCGCCCGATCAAGTGCGGCGACGCGCGCGACGGGGAAATGTTGGTACTGTAAACGGCCGCATGGCAAGCACATGCAGTGCCCTTACTGTCGCATGCTCATCGTCACACATCACTAGGAGTGCTTATGCACTACAAAGTCATATTGGTGCATCAGAGGTCAAGCTGTTGCAGCTCGACACCGATCGCCGGCGAGATCGAGCAGGCCGCAAACCGTATGGCCTCTCAAGGCTACGTCTTAGTGTCCGCCTACCAGCAAAGTGCGTCCGTGCAAGCTGGATGTGGTACCGCAGCCGAAACGGGAGCCATCTTGATATTTGCGCGTGAGTCGTAGTCGAGAATTCCGGAGGTCGCTCGTATGGTGACGTTTCAGGAACCGCATGCCGACTGGTTCTTTAAACGACTCAACAGTCACCCTCGCTTCGCCCACCATCCTGTCTGCGATTGTTTCCGGAATCACATTATCCGTTTCGGAAACACCGCGGTTTGCTTGGGATGTTTCTGTCTCGCGACCGGGGTCATCGGCACAACGCTGCTGATCGTCCTGCTCCACGCGACGTCAAGTGTACCGCTGGTTTTTCGCAGTTGGGTGGGCGCGTGGATAATCGGGGTTGCGCTGTACCTCCCGAGTCTGGCGCAACCGTTTTTCCAAGCGAAGGTGTTCAAGATCGTTTTTCGGACCGCCCTGGGAGCTTGCATCACCTTTTTGTGGTACGGAGCAATCATTGATCTGCCGTGGGAGCCACTGGGCTTAGTGTTGAAGGCGGCATTTGTCGTCTGTTTCATTATGGTATTCCGAGTGACGTTACGATTCCGATCGCGCAACACACCGGATCCTCGCACGTCATGTCATCGTGGATGTTGGCCGCTCTGCGAGGGTAATCGTAAGGAACTCGACGCATTGATTACGGAACTTCGAGCACGCTGTGCTTGTTCAGATCCCGAATTCGTCGCATTCGCCGAAGGATTGATCAACGGCGACGCGCAAAACGTCGATGTGGAGCACCTACTCGTATGACTAGTTATCTTCGCGCTATCGGCTTCGCGAGTCTACGAGGATGATGTGGGCGTGCAGGCGGTGCCGCCGCGGGGCAATTCACCCGCGCGAAACCGACGTGAACGACGTCAGTTACGCCATATTGCTCAGCCCAGGACGCGAATGCTGCGTTGGTTGAGTAAGCGAAGCCGGAAGCGACTCGGACCTATACGGCCACGCCGGAGCGGAGGAAGTAGATCATTGACCAGAGACGATCGATCTCGCCCCGGTCGATGACCTCGATCGGCTTGAGCCCGTCGAAGGCCTCGTTGGGAGTCTGCAGCCATTTGCCGAGCGATTCCCGTTTGATCACTTCGGCCAGTGCCTCCGTCAGTCGCTTGAGTTCGGTCATGCGGCGAGAGACGACGTCCGTTGCGGGGGCTCCGCTCTCCAAGGTCGCCAAAGTTCGCACTGAGACCGGCAAGAGCCGGGCGAAAACGGCCTGACTCAATTGCAGCCGCTGGCGAAGCTCCAAAGCCATGCTTGGCCTGACGGAGCTTGTACGTGCTTTGACCGGGCTTACTTTTCGTTGGGATTTGAGGATTGTCCGTCGCTTTTTCGGCTTTGCTTTATGGTGGACAACTGGTGTCATGATTGGCTGCCCTTCCGGGTGTTGCCGGCAATGCTTGCCTAAGTAATTATCGACCATTCGGCCGCTCAGTCAAGCATAATTGCATGCAAAATTGCATGCTACGAATCGAGCCGGTCGGGATTGAGCACCCGGATCGTGCTACCTGGCTCCAAATTTTCAGGAAAAACAAGAAGGTTGCGGCCTTTGGGATCAGCTGCCGACGGCACGATCATGGCTTCGACACCGACTTCCGCGGCCGCTCTGCCGATTGACTGCGTAATCGGTTCACGGCCTGCGCGGACTTCCTTTCGCCAATCAACGTCCAGAGTCCGAGCGAGCGAGAATTGCAGCCGCCGCCGGACCGACCCCGAGCGCAAATCGATGACGGCTTTAAGGCGTGTCTCGACAGCCACAAAGGTTCGGGGCATGGCGTCTTCGATTGGAATCCCGAAGTAGCGATTATTAGCTAGCGCCTCGGCCATCGCGACTTCCGGAGTTAGGGATAAGTAAACGACGGTGATTCCAATCGGATTCCATCGACCGCCGAAGCGTCTGCTGCCTTCGCCCGTCAGCAAGTCCGTCTCGTTTGCGTAAGCGGGCGCGCTGGATCGATAAGCGGCTTGCGCGAACTCTGCGGCAGTCGACAACAGGTTGGTCAATCGCGACTTAAGCTGTTCGAGCGTTGGCGGCGCCGGCGGCATCCTTCAACCCCCAACAGAAATCACTTGCCCTGGAGGTGGCACATTCTACCGCAACACGATCTCGGGGACGAAGAAATCCCATATGGCTACTGGACTTAATCAAAATCTGGAGGGGGAATGTCCCGCATTCGAAAGAGTTCCGAATTCCGTGATCCACTTGGCCGCTTTCTGCGTATTATTTAGAATGTTGCCTAACTATCTAAGGGCGGGCGGGGCCTGATGCCGAATAACGAAGTCTTCAAGGCGCTCTCCGATCCGACGCGGCGGGAGATCCTGCGGCTGTTGGCCGGCGGGGAGAAGTCGGCCGGGGAGTTGGCGGAAAGCTTCGATATGACCAAGCCGTCGATGTCGCATCATTTTTCCGTGCTCAAAGAGGCCGATTTGATTACCAGCCGACGGGAGGGGCAGCAGATTTTTTATGCCGTCAATACGACCGTCGTGCAGGATGTGCTGCGGTGGTTGTTCGAGTTTTTTGGCTCGCCGAAGTTGGGGAAGAAGGCGTAGGGCAAGCTGCCAGCTTGCCATTCGTGCTGGGAACGGCGGGTGAGTCGGGGAATGGCAATCGGGAAGCTGCGCCCGCGTAAGCGAGAGACAGCGGGATACGGGAATGGCAAGCTGGCAGCTTGCCCTACGTTGAGCGAGGTCAAATCATGAAACGTCCTTTGATGATTGCTGCGGCGTTGACCGTGCTGGCTTGGGTCGGCACGGCTGTGGTTTATCCGTGGTTGCCGGCGACGATTCCCACGCACTGGAACATCAAGGGCGTGGCGGATCAGTATTCGCCCAAAACGTACGGGGCGTTCCTGTTGCCGATCGCCATGCTGGTGATGCTGGGCGTGGCGCTTGTGTTGCCGCGGATTTCGCCCAAGCGGTTCGAGGTCGATACGTTCAAGTCGACCTACGGCATGGTGATGCTCCTGGTGGTGGCGCTGATGGGGTATATGCACGTGGTGACGCTGTGGGGCGGAGTGAATGGGCGGATCGATATCGCGCGGGCTCTGTTCGGCGGCATTTTTGGGTTTCTCGCGTTGATTGGAAATTACCTGAGCAAGGTGCGGCGGAACTTTTGGGTGGGTGTGCGCACGCCGTGGACATTGGCCAGCGATCGCGTGTGGAACGACACGCATCGGCTGGCGGCCAAGACGTTTGTGATTTCGGGAATCGGCGGCGCGCTGATCACGCTGTTTCCCTTGCCGTTGCCGGTGTGGATTGGAATCGGCGGCGGACTGGTTGCGGTTGGGGCGTTAATTCCGGCGGTGTACTCGCTCGTGCACTACAAGCGGCTGGAGGCGCGCGGGGAACTGTAGGGCGGTGGAATCGAGCGCCGAGAGCGGGGAGTAGAAACGCGAAAGGACGCCGGCGAATGCGTCGCTTGCGTCTCCGTACTGCCCTCGACTAGCTGCATTCTACATTCGTTGTCTCGCTTCACGAAGATCTCTTTGGCAGTATTTTGCGTGACGCCGGAAAATATTTGGCGGGGGAACCTTTTTGCGCTCCGCCATATTGGGTAGTGGGGTTTTTTGGGGTGGACCCCAAAAAAGGCGCCCGTCCGATTGGAGCTGTAAAGTCCCGAAGCACGGCCGGGGCTCCGTCGACGCGACGCAAGTTGAACTCCACGCAGAGCTTCGAGGCGTTGCTTTGTCCGGCAAGGAGCGTTGGGGGACGATTTGCCTGTGGACTTTTTTCCGGTGGACCCCAAAAAAGTCTCCTTTTTTGTGCGCCCAAAAAAGCCAAAAAAGTGTGCAGAAATTGTACAGACGCGGGGATCTGAGCCCGGTTAGTCTCCGGTCGAGCCGTGCGTTTCGGTCAGCGGAAGAGTTGCAGGCCGTTGGGTGCCGCCCGTTTCGGCGAAGGAAACGTGAGGCGGATTGATCAGGGGGGCCGTCAGCGGTCGCGACCAGAGGGCCGGCTCGTGGGCAAGCTGCGAGAATCCGTTGCGGCTGTAAAGTTCGCGGCAGGCGAGGTTGGCATCCGTGGGCTGCAATCGGCCGAGGAGGGTGGTGGCGTTTTCCCGCGCGAGCCGCTGGGCCAAGTGGGCCAAAAAAGCATCCTCGACCCCGAGCCCCAGCACGCGGCAACTCATTACCAGGTGCTCGATACAGTTTTCACGCACCCATGCCGCGCCGACGAGGCCGTACTGGGTGAAACGATCCTCGGCTTCCAGCACGTAAAGCCGGCGTTCGGCCAAAAAAAGGCCGTGACATTGTTCGAGCGAATAACGGGCGCCCGTGGTGTTGAACTGGTTGGTCTTGTTGAAGAGTTCGAGCACCCGGTTCATCTGCAGGTCTGTGGTGCTTTTGATCACGGAAAACGAGACGCGGAGGCCCAGCGAGCCAAGGAATTCTTCGTGCGACATCTGCTTGCGGACCGATTCTCGTTCGATTTGTGCCCGCATCATTTCGGTTTTTTGGCTCGCTTCCCGCGTAATTTCGCTGCGCTGGGTTTCCGAGGACCAAAGTAGAATGCGTTTCAGGTAATAGAGATGGCGGCCCAGCACCGCGCACGCCGGGCAGGCCGGCCTGGATTGCGGCACGCTCGACCGGATTGTCGTCGATCATCACGGTGTTTTGCGGCCGGAGATTCATCTCGCGGAGAATGTCCGCCAGGTTGTCGACCTTGCTGCGGAAATTAATCCGGCGGGCGGCGAAATCGGCCAGCGCGATCTGGCCGTGGACGATCCGGTTCCAGTTGGAGACGATGAACGGCTCATCGTTTTTGCTGACGATCGCCAGCAAGATGCCGCGTTTCTTCAAAAGCAGGAGCGCTTCGATGAACCCCATCGGCCAGCCCTCGAGGATTCCCAGGCTGCCTTCGGCGGCCACGCCCCGCCAGAGCGTGTCATCGAGATCGACCGCGACCAGCTTGACGGCATCTTGTTGCCGAAGCGTGCGGTACATGGCAAACAGTTCCTGCAGGACGGCCTCGAAAAACTCGAGCCACCGCTCGGAATAATGCTGCTGCATCGGCGGCGGCGGCTCGATGCGGTTCAGATCGTGGTCGTGGTCCCCGTCGCTCAGGGTCGTTCCATGCGTGAACGACCAGACCGCGTCATCCTGGCACGACTTCTTGCCGACGGAGCTTGAAATCTGGTCCGTATCCACGAAGTACGCGTTTTCGTGTTTCGCGACTTCCGCGGCGAGGAACATGTTCAGTCGCTCGATAAAGTGCACGATGTTGCGTAAGTCGAAACGCGGCTGAAACCGTCCCAGCGGATTCTGCTGCGGCACGAGAAATCCCAGGACGAACGTCAGCAGTTTGTGCTCCGCATTCAGTCGCAGGACGTTGGAGAGATAGCGCGAAAGATAATCCTGCGTTTGCCGAAAAAACTCCTCGTGCCGCGACCCGTCATCGGGCAGGTGAAAAAACGCATTGCCCAGGATGGTTCTCAAAGGAATGTGGGCGATTTGAAAATCGTAATCCGCTGCCTTGAGACTCGGCAGGTTCGGAAATGCGTCGAAATTGTTGACGAGAATGAAGTCGCCTTGGAAGGCGCTGTTGATGAGCGGTGCGACTTGCGGGAACGCTTCCGCAAGGCAGCCTCCCACAACCAGAAATCGCAGGGGTGAATCCGGGGTGGTTTGCAGGTCGAGCGGCGTGCGGTAACGGGAACCGTTGTGTTGAGCGAAAAAAGCCGGCTCGACTCCCGTCGTCGGAAGGGAACGTGCCGGTTCGGCTGGCCGTGGGGCTTCCATGCTTGTCTGAACCCACTCCGTTGATCGGTCTGAGCGGCTTGGCGAACAGACGCCGCCGCCAGCCGCTGCGGTCTATGTCGTCACCACGAGATTGTCACGATTGATGACTTCCGCATAAGGCAGGCTGCCGAGTGCTTGGATGATTTCCTCGGAACGCTTGCCGGCGATGGAGCGGGCGTCGTTGGCGTTGTAGTTGGAAAGGCCGCGGGCGAACTCGTCTCCGCCGCGATCGACGAGCGAGACGACTTCGCCTTTGGCAAAGTCGCCTTCGACGGCCGTGATGCCGATGGCCAGCAGCGATTTGCCCTGCTTTTCGATCGCCTGGCGGGCACCGTCGTCGAGGACGAAACGGCCCTTGGGGCGAACGGTGAAGCCGATCCAGCGTTTCCAGGCCGGCAGATCCTTGCCCTTGGCCAAAAAAAGCGTGCCAACTTCCTGGCCGGCCATGATTTCGTCGATGACGTTGGGCCGGGTGCCGTTGGCGATGATCACACTTTCGCCGACGCTGGTGGCCGTGCGGACGGCCTCGAGTTTGGATTGCATGCCGCCGATGCCCCGCAGGCTGCGGGTGGAGCTGGCGAGTCCCAGGAGCGAGTCGTTCCATTCGTCGACGAGAGGAATGATTTTGCTGTCGGGCGATTTGGGATCGCCGCTGTAAAGTCCGTCGACCACGGACAAAATAATCAGGACCGGCTCGGACAACAGCCCGGTGACCATGGCGGCAAGCTGGTCGTTGTCGCCGAACTTGATTTCGGCCACGCTGACGGTGTCGTTTTCATTGACGATCGGGACCGCCTTGAATTCGAACAGCGTATGCAGCGTGTTGCGGACGTTGAGGTACCGCGTACGGCTTTTGAAGTCGTTGGCCGTGAGCAAGAGTTGGGCGGCGTGGTAGCCGTGCTTTCGCAAACAGTCGTCGTACAGACGAATTAAGTAGGCCTGACCGGTGGCGGCGGCCGCCTGCAGGTGGGGCAGGTCGCTGGGGCGTTCTTTCAGGCCTAAGAGGCCGATACCGGCCCCGATGGCGCCGCTGGAAACCAGGACGACTTGCCGGCCGGTTTGGCGGACGCGGTGGATTTGCTCGGCGATCTGGGAGATGCGGTCGACATCGAGCGTATCGTCTTCCCGCGACAGGACATTCGTGCCGATCTTGATGACCAACGTGCGGGCGTCGGCAATGATCTCGCGGCGGACCAGGTTATCCATGAAAAAAGTCTCAAACCGGCGCCGCGAACAGTCGCGGGCGACGCCATTCGGCCGTATCGACTGCAGGTGATATGTAATCGAATTGGCAGGTGACGAAAAGTCAGGCGCGGCGGGCCGGTCATTCTCGGCGGTGGGCCCGGGGCGCGGTTGACGAGGGAAATTTCGTCCGGCTTCGAGTAGCATGAAAAACCGCTTTCCCCCCTATCCCTCCGCTACGAGGACACGCCATGCTGCACCGTCGAATTCCCCGAATCGCCGCTTTTTCGTTGTGTTTGTCGCTGGTCGCCGCCGTTCGCCCCTGCTCCGCGGACGTCCATTTGCCGCACGTTTTCGGCAACCAGATGGTGCTGCAGCGTGATTTGCCCGTCCGTTTCTGGGGAACGGCCGAACCGGGGGAGAAAGTCACGGTTTCAGTCGACAAAAATCAGGCCTCAGCCACCGCGGATTCCAAAGGCAAGTGGCACGTCGAGCTGCCAGCGATGTCCGCGTCGACAAAGCCGGTCGCGGTGAAAGTCGCCGGAAAGAACACGATCGAATTGCACGACGTGCTGGTGGGCGAGGTTTGGGTGTGTTCGGGGCAATCGAACATGCAGATGACGGTCGCCGGGGTCAACAACGCGAAAAAAGAGATCGCCGAGTCGACGCATCTGCAAATTCGCCTGTTTACGGTCCCCATGCTGGCGGCGGCCCAGCCGGTCGATGACATCGACGCGTATTGGAAGGAGTGCAATCCTTACAGCGTGCCGTCGTTCTCCGCGGTTGCGTATTTCTTTGGGAGGTCCTTGCACGAGCAACTGGGCGTGCCGATCGGGCTGATCGACACCTCATGGGGCGGCACGCTGATTGAGCCGTGGACGCCGCCGGTTGGATTCACTTCGGTCCCCTCGGTCACGTCGATTTTGACCAATATGCAAAAGGACCAGGTTGCCAAGAAATCGGCTCCGACCAACAAGTGGGACAAAGGGCAGGGCATTCCGACGCGGTTGTATAACGGCATGATCAACCCGATCGTGCCCTTCGCCATTCGCGGTGCGATCTGGTACCAGGGCGAGTCGAATAACGGACAAGGGATGCTGTACTTCGAAAAAATGAAGGCCCTGATCGCTGGTTGGCGCTCGGTTTGGAACGAGGGGGATTTCCCGTTTTATTACGTGCAGTTGGCGCCGTTCCAATACGGCAAGCCCGGCAGCGATCCGACACCGCTCGCCAAAATCTGGGAGGCCCAGACGGCGGCCCTTTCGATTCCCGACACGGGAATGGCCGTCACCAACGACATCGGCAACATCAAGGACATCCATCCCAAGGACAAGCAGGACGTCGGCAAGCGGCTGGCCCTGTGGGCGCTCGCGAAAAATTACGGCAAGCAGATCGTCTACTCGGGGCCGCTTTACAAGTCGATGAGCATTGATGGCCCGACGATCCGCCTGAAATTCGATCATGTGGGCGGCGGACTGACAGCCCGGGATGGCAAGACGCTCAACTGGTTCACCATCGCCGGCGAGGACAAAAAATTCGTCAACGCGACGGCCAAGGTCGACGGGGATTCGATCGTCGTTTCGGCAAACGATGTGGCAAAACCCGTGGCCGTGAGGTTCGCCTGGAGCCAGATCGCCGAGCCGAACCTGGCGAATGCCGAGGGCTTACCGGCCTCGGCGTTTCGCACGGATCGGTGGTGAGGGGCTCGTGTCGACCGACGAGGGCAAACGACAGACTCCGATGATGGAGCGGTATCTGGAGGTCAAAGGCCAGAACCCCGGGTCGTTGCTCTTGTTTCGGATGGGCGATTTTTACGAGCTGTTTTACGAAGACGCGCAGCTGGCGGCGCGAGTCCTGGGACTCACGCTGACCAGCCGCGACAAGGGATCGTCGAACCCGGTGCCGATGGCCGGGTTTCCCTACCACGCGCTCGATAATTACCTGCAAAAGCTGATCGAGTCCGGCCTGCGCGTGGCGATCTGCGAGCAGGTGGAAGACCCGAAGCTTGCCAAGGGGCTTGTCCGCCGGGAGGTGACGCGGATCGTCACGCCCGGCACGCTGGTCGACGAAGGGCTGCTCGATCCGCGGCGAAATAACTTTCTGGCGAGCGTCTTTCCCGCAAAGAACGGCGTCGGCCTGGCCTGGCTCGAGTTGTCGACGGGCCGGTTTGTCGCGGCGCATGTCGAAGAGCCGCATCTGGTCGACGAATTGGCCCGCATCCAGCCGGCCGAGTGTGTCGTTCCGGACGAGGCGCTTCCCGATCGAATTCTGGCGGCAGTCGTCGAGCGGGGGGGGATGCTCGTCTCCCGTCGGCCGCCGTGGAATTTCGCGAGGCAGGAGTGCCGGCGGCTTCTGCTGGCGCACTTTGGGACGGCCACGCTCGACGGGTTTGACCTCGACGAGAATTCGCCGGGCGTCACGGCGGCAGGCGCCTTGCTGCAATACGTGCAGGAGACCCAAAAAAGTGCCCTGGCGCACATCGTCCGGCTCGAGCAATATCGCCGAGGCACGCACCTCTTGATTGATGAGGCGACCCGCCGCAGTCTCGAACTCACGGAGACATTGCGGCACGGGACGCGCGAGGGCAGCCTGCTGGAAGTTCTCGACGAAACGGTCACCCCAATGGGGGCCCGGGTTCTGGCCGACCGTCTGTCGAATCCGCTCACCGATGCGGCGGCGATCAATATCCGACTCGACGCGGTGGAGGAATTTGCCGGGGACGCCGTTTTCGGCCGGGATCTGCGCGAACAACTGGAAAACGCGTACGACCTCGAGCGATTGACCGCGCGGGTCGCCACGGGCCGCGCCGGGCCGCGGGATTTGGGGTGTCTTGCGCGAACGCTGGCTCTGCTCCCCAAGCTCAAGGCGAAAATCGCCGCCCGCCGCTCGGGCCGGTTGGTCCAGCTCGAGCAGCAACTCGACTTGTGCGCCGATGTCCGTGCGGATGTCGAAAAGGCTCTGGCCGACGAGCTTCCGCTCTTGGCGACGGAAGGGGGCATCTTTCAGAGCGGCTACCATCCGCAGCTGGACGAGCTCCGCGGATTGGCACGCGGGGGCAAGGAGTGGATTGCCCAATATCAGGCCGAGGAGATCACCCGTACGGGTATCCCCAATTTAAAAGTCGGGTTCAATCGAGTCTTCGGTTACTACCTCGAAGTGACCGCCTCGCAGGCTCAAAAAGTCCCGGCGGACTATATCCGCAAGCAGACGCTCAAGAATCAGGAGCGGTACATCACGCCGCCGCTCAAAGAGCACGAAGACAAAGTGCTGCGGGCCGAAGAACGCGCCATTTCCCTGGAGCTGGAGCTCTTTACCGCTTTGCGGGAGCGCGTGGCTGTCCAGGCGCCGCGCCTGCAAGGCACGGCGGCCATTCTGGCCGAGCTCGACGTGTTGGCGACGCTTGGCGTCTTGGCCGTGCGGCGGAATTATTGCCGGCCGGAAATTGTCGCCGAGCCGATGCTCGACGTTCACGACGGTCGACATCCGGTGCTCGATCGACTCAAGCCCTCGGGGGAATTCGTCCCGAACGACATTCGCCTCGGCGTCGGCTCGTCGACCTCAAATGGAATGGCAACCGCTGGCCGCGTGCAGATTATCACCGGCCCGAACATGGCCGGAAAAAGCACGTACATCCGCCAGGCGGCGCTCCTCACGCTCCTCGCTCAAATGGGCTCGTTCGTTCCGGCAGCCAGCGCGGATCGGCATCGCCGACCGCATTTTTGCCCGCGTCGGCGCCAGCGACGAACTGGGCAAGGGGCAGAGCACGTTCATGGTCGAGATGGCGGAGACCGCCCGCATTCTCAATGCGGCCACTTCGCGGAGTCTGGTGATCCTCGACGAAATCGGCCGGGGCACGAGCACCTACGACGGAATTTCGCTCGCCTGGGCCGTCACCGAGCATCTGCATGACGTGGTCGGCTGCCGCACGCTGTTTGCCACGCATTATCACGAGCTGACCGAGCTGACGCAGACGCTTCCGGCCGCGTCAAATTGGAACGTCGCCGTTCGCGAAGACGCGGACGACGTTATCTTTTTGCATAAGATCGTCCCTGGAACAGCGGACAAGAGTTACGGAATTCACGTGGCGCGATTGGCGGGGGTTCCGCGGGAAGTCGTCGATCGGGCCCGAGTGATCCTGGAATCGCTCGAATCGGATCACTTCGACGAGAAGGGGCGGACGAAGATACCGACCCGCTCGACGCGACCCAACGCGCGCAAGCAACTGACGCTCTTCGAGCCGCCGCCGCATCCGTTGCTGGACGAAATTCGCAGTCTCGACCTGGACCAGATGACGCCGCTGGCTGCGCTTGAAAAGCTGCACGCGATGCGCGCCGGCCTGCGCGAGAACGGCCCCTCGTAGGGCGAGCTGCTAGCTTGCCATTCTTGCAATGCGCCGCCGAATTAATGGCAAGCTGGCAGCTTGCCCTACGTCAATACGTCCGATGCGTCGCGAACTCGGTGATCTCGAGCAGAATCCGCTTGGCGGACGAATCGCGCAGTTCCTGCAGATGCGATCGGGCAGCCGCGGCAAATTCGAGGGCCCGCGCCCGGGAGTATTCGACCGCGTCGCTACGGTGCAGCCAGCGGACGACTTCGCTCCAAGCTTCGTCGTCGGCCTGGGCGATCAGCTCGCGCAAGCGGGCCGCTTCCGGTTCTTCGGTCTGGCTCAACAGACGAATCAAGGGGAGCGTGAGTTTCTGCTTTTTGAAATCGGTCCCCAGCGATTTCCCGGTTTCATCCTCCGAACCCATGATGTCGAGCAGGTCGTCGGAGATTTGAAACGCGATGCCGAGCGCCCGGCCGTATTGTTCGAGCGACTTTGAAATCGACTCGTCGGCGTCCGCATAATGGGCGCCGAGGAAGCACGAAACGGCACACAGTTCGGCCGTCTTGCCGTCGATGATCCGCAGGTAGGCCTCTTCGGAAAGTTCAAGATTGCCGCGTTCGCGGATCTGCGTCAGCTCGCCTTCGCAGACGAGATTGGTGGCCCGGCCGATCAGCCGGCACGCCAGTGTCGTTTCCAGGCTGCTGGCCAGGTGAAACGCGTGCGTGAACAGGAAATCGCCGAAGAGCACGCTCGTTTCGTTGTTCCAGCGGGTGTTGACCGTGGCCACGTGGCGGCGCGTTTCGGCCTCGTCGAGAACGTCGTCGTGCACCAAGGTGGCGGTGTGGATCATCTCCACGACGGCGGCCAGCACGCGGTGAGCGTCGACGATCGGTCCGGTGGCCGATGCCGAGAGCAGGAGCAGCATCGGCCGCAGCCGTTTGCCGCGGAAATGGGCCACGTGAGCAAAAATATCGGCGACGTACGGGTTCTGGCTGGCCAGTTCATTGCGGAAGATCTGCTCGACTTCCAGCAAATCGCTGCCGATGAACCGCTCGACTCGAGACGGCAAACCCGCCAAATCCCGACCCATGTTTCGGTCAACCTTAAAAAGGGCCTGTTCCGCTGGATGAGGAATACGGCGGCAGTGTCCGCCGATAGTCACCGGTTTTGCCGCCCGACTTCTCCAACAGTCCGATCGGGCCGATCGTGATGCCACGGTCGGCCGATTTGCACATGTCGTAGATGGTCAAGGCGGCAATACTGACCGCGGTCAGGGCCTCCATTTCCGCGCCGGTCCGCGCCTGCACGCCGACGTGCGCTTCGATTTTTACCGTTCGTTCGTCAATTACCTCGAACTTCACTTCCACACTGTCAATCGGCAGCGGGTGACACAGCGGAACGAGTTCCGACGTCCGTTTGGACGCCATGATTCCGGCCAACCGCGCGACTTCCAGCACGTCACCCTTGGCGATCCGGCGATCGCGAATGAGTTCCAGGGTCTCCGGCGACAGGGTGACGTACGCCACGGCCCGCGCGCACCGCGCCGTCACTTCTTTCCGACCGACGTCCACCATGCGGCTCGCGCCGGTCTCGTCGAAATGTGACAGTTGTGACATCGCGGTGATCGCCGCGAGGATCATTTTTCCCCGCGGTTACAGCACTATAGTCCTGCCCGCAAGTGGCGACAACCCACAGTTTCGACGGGCGCGAACTCTGTATCGCCAAGTAGCGGAAACCCGGATGGGGCAAGTAAAACGAGCTTTGGCAGCCGCATGATTTTGTCGGCGTTTTCATCTGGCGCGGGCGGCGATCCGCTCCGCGCGGCCGGCGGTTGATCCCGTTGTTTTCGCCAATCGGTTTGCCGTATTCTGCTGGATTGACCTTGTTCACCGCGGCACGCATTGAGCAGCACGTATGACGACTTCAGCCCGGCCCTCGGATTCGGCGCCCTCGCGGTCGGCGGAATCTTTCTTGCACTGGGTGAAGCGGCACGTCGGTTGGATGGCCGAATCGCCCGAGGGAAGCCGCGTTGTGAACCTGGCCACGTCGGGAGTGCAGACGGCCAAATCAGCGACCTGGTTTCAACGGACCTCTCAAGAGCGGCTGCCGGACTTGCTTGCGCGGATGGAAGAGACGAATGAATTTGGGTTGCCCGCGCTCAAGCAGGCGATCCGCCGGACGTATCGCATTCGCGAAGAACGTGAGATTTATCTCACGGCCGGTGCGTCGGCCGGATATCGGCTCGCATGCGACGCGCTTCTCACCGGATCCTTGGGAGCGGAATTATTGGTTGAATCGCCGACCTATGAACCGCTGGTGGTCTTGCCCAAACGAGTCGGCGCGAACGTCGTTTCGGTGCCCGTGCCGATCAAGTGCGCCAAAGGTGATGTCGTCGCAGCTTTCGCTCGGACGGTCACGCCGTCGACGACTGCGATTGTCTTGACGAATCTCCACAATCCGACTGGCAGCCTGCTCGAGCGCGAAGAAGTTGAACAGTTGATTCAGACGGCGAAATCCATCGCGCCGGAAATCACGATCATCATCGACGAAACGTTTCTCGGCCTCAGCTCCGATCCGTTTCGAAACGACAGCGACCTCGATCCGAGTGTGGTGACAATCAGCAGCCTCACAAAATCATTCGGTTTGGGCCAATTGCGCTGCGGATGGGTCGTCGCCGATAAAGACCGCTACCCGCAATTCGCCGAGGACTGGATCCGCTTCGAGAGCATCGGCTCCAAAATCCTGGAAGCCCTCTCGTTGCTCGCCTTCGAGCAAATCGACGCGCTCTTGGCCGAGAGTTGGGAGCACCTCAAGCACAATCGTGAATTGGTCGTCGCCGGAACTGAGGAGCTGCGTGCGAGCGGGTTGATCGTGGGCGAGATCCCCACTTCGGGCTGCCTCAGTTTCTTCCGCTGGAACAGGGAGCCGGGCTTGGCTCAGCTCGGACCGCGCTTGCGGGACGAATTCGGAATTCTGGTCTCGCCGGGCGGGTTTTTCGGCGACCGTTGCGAGCACTGTTTTCGCATCGGTTTCGGCGGAGCCGCCGAGACAGTGCAAGAGGGTCTGGCGCGGCTCACCCGCGGATTGCAAACCATCGCCGGCGAGTAAGCGTTCGAGCTGCCTGGATCATTCAAACGGATCATCTTTTGCGGGCGGCTGTGGCTGCACAGGCTTGGTGGCGGGACCAGGTTCACCGGCTTTCGCGGACGGCTGTTCCTTGGCCTCCTGGGCCTTTTCAATCTTGAGTCTGCGAACGGCCTCGCGGTCGTAGCTCCTTTTCAGCCGCTTGGTGAGATCGAGTTCCGTATAGATGCGGCCGGTCGACTGATTGAAGTCTGTCGCCGTTGACGCCCTGCGAGAGCATCACGCCCAGGTTCTTGCCCCCCTGAGTCGTCGTCATGTATTCGAACATCTTGTAGCCGTCCGGGCTGCGGATGAGGTCGGCAATTTGCTGTGCGCCATAGGGCATGCGGCGCAGGCGGTCGACGCGGTCATAGCCACCGGGCAAGTCGGCAATCTGTCTCATGAAGTCCTTGCCGCGATCGCCCGAAAACTGGCGGGCCATCCAGTCGCTATTGGAAAGCGTGAGTTTCAAGATGTCCTTGCGATCGGCGACGGCAACTTTCCAGTTGATCCGCTCGAGCTTGCGAAACAGCGATTCGACGTCCGACGAGGTGATCAAGTCCCCCGGGCGGTAACCGCGATTGGCGGCGAGGTGCTTCTCGATCGTCTGCTGCACCTTCTCGAAAGTCGGAAACTTGCCGGAGGATTTGCTATCGGCCTGCTTGTCCTTCGCGGACGGCCATTTCGCCGACACGCTGTTGCAAAGGACGAAGCCGACCGACGCCGCGAGGAGAAGAGTGTACGTTTTCAAGTCGATTCTCCCGTCGCTCAGAGGCGGCCTTTTAGTCCCGAGGCTTTTAATCCCAGGCTTTTGATTTAGCGAGAAGCGCGAAAGTGTGTGCCTATTGAAAGATAGGTCAAATTTGCTGAGAGAGGCGGCACACCTCGATGCGGACTCTGGGCGCACTTTGGACCGGAGCCCGCTTGGGCGCTTATCGGCCGCGGGCGGCTTCCGACTTGAGCTCGGCGGAGCCAGTCTTAGCGAAGAACTCGGGCGGTAAAGCCAAACACCGCCAGCAGTACCAGCTTGCGACCGTGGCATACGGCCGCCACGGCTCGGCAATTCGATGCGATTCGACCTTATCGGGCAATTCCTGGAGCCCGTAGGCCTTTTTGATCGCCGTGCGGACCCCCAAATCGTCGTGTGGAAAGACGTCCGGGCGGCCGAGCGTGAAAATCAAAAACATCTGCGCCGTCCAGCGGCCAATGCCTTTGACGGCCACCAACTCCGCGATCACTTCTTCATCGTGCATGCGGCCCACGCGGTCGAGCCGCAAGAGTCCTTCCTGGACGTGGCGCGCCAGATCCTTCAGATAGGTCTGCTTCTGCGGCGACAGGCCGGCGGCTTTCATTTTCTTTGTTGTCAGCCGGGCGATTGCCTCGGGGGTGATCCCCTCCGGTTCGACGGCCGTCTCGAGCCGGGCCAGGATCGAGCGCGCCGCGGCGGACGAGATTTGCTGCGAGACGATGGCCCGCACCAGCGTTTGGAAACGGTTTCGCTGGCACTTCAAGACGAAGGGCCCCACGCCCTCGATAAGCCGCCGCATGACCGGGTCGGCCGATCGGAGATGGGCCAGGGCCTCTTCCGTCATTGCCGGAGACAGTCGCAGCACTTTGGGCATGCCCTCAAGTCTGCACGATCAGCGGCGGAGCTGACAAGCGGAGTTGGTAAGGAAGTGTGACTAGTCGTCCTCTTCTTCGCTCACGCCGGCGTGGGCCAATTCGCCCTCGCCTCCCGCTTTCATGTCCTGCCATTGCTCCCACGTGTAGAGCACCTCGCGGGCCTGCGAACCGTTGTACTCGCCGACGATGCCGTCCTCGGCCATGTAGTCGATGAGTCGTGCGCCGCGGCCGTAGCCGATGCCAAGCGCCCGCTGCAAGAGCGAGACGCTGCCGCGGCCTTCGCGGATCACCACCTCGATGGCCTGTTCGTACATTTCGTCGCGCTGAGCCAGGCCGTCGGCTGTCACCTTGCCGTCGGCCGGCTTCGTGCTGAGACGGGCCAGCTCCGTACTGTATTGCGGCTCGTAATCGCCGTAGAACTCGATCACGTTGTTGATCTCGTCGTCGCCGACGTAGGTCCCCTGGGCACGCGTCAAGTGGCTCGTTCCGGGTGCGAGATAGAGCATGTCGCCGTTGCCCAGCAACCGGTCGGCCCCCATTTCGTCGAGGACGACGCGGCTGTCCGTGCGGCTCGAAACCTGGAACGCGATCCGCGCCGGCAGGTTCGACTTGATCAGTCCCGTGATCACGTCGACGGTCGGTTTCTGCGTCGCCAACACGAGATGGATGCCGACCGCCCGCGATTTCTGCGCGAGGCGAATGATGTGGCCTTCGACGTCCTTGCCCGAGGTCATCATCATGTCGGCCATTTCGTCCGCGATGATCACGATGTAGGGCATCGACTCGGGAATCCGCTCGGCCTCTTCGGAGCCTTCCTCGATTCCGAGCTTTGCGAGGACCTTGGCCTTGCCCAGCTTGTTGTAGCTGTCGAGGTGCCGCACGCCGACCTGGGCGAGCAAGTCGTATCGCTCTTCCATCTTGTCGACGGCCCACGCCAGCACGGCCTCGGCCTTTTTCATGTCGGTGATCACGGGGTGCATCAGATGCGGCACCCGTTTGTACGGGCTGAGTTCGACCATCTTCGGGTCGATCAGCAGCATCTTGACCTGGTCGGGATTTCGCGTCATGAGCATCGAGAGAATCAGCGTGTTGAGGCACACGCTCTTTCCCGTGCCCGTGCGGCCGGCGATCAACAGGTGAGGCATCTTGGTCAAGTCGACGACCAGCGGACGACCGCATCACGTCCTTGCCGAGGAACATTGGAATCCGCATCTTGTCGATCGATTCCGGGCAGGCCTCGATCAGTTCGCGGAGGCGGACGAGGACTTGCTTCTCGTTGGGCACTTCGACGCCGACCGTGTTCTTACCGGGGATCGACGGCACGACTCGGACCGACGGCACGCGGAGGGCGATCGCCAGATCGTCGGCGAGCGCGGCGACCTTCGACAGCCGCAGCCCGGCTTCCAGTTCGAGCTCGAACTGCGTGACGACCGGTCCCGTGTCGATCTCGACGACGCGGACGTTCAGGTTGAAGTCCTTAAAGGTCTTTTCCAACACGGCGGCGGCCGCCTGGGCCTTGGCGGCGAGCGTGTCGTAGGGAAACTCTTCCGCAAGTTCGAGCAGATCGAGCGCCGGCAATTCGAACGGTCCGCTGTCTGCCCCGCTTCCGGGACTCGAGCCGTTCACGGACTTCGTCGCGAGACGTTTTCGCCGTCATGGGCGGATTGACTTTGATCGGCAGGATTGATTTCGGCGGAGCCTGTTTCGAACGGGCCAAAGCCCCCGCTTTGGAGGCTTTCACAGGGACTGGCTCGTCGGCTTCTTCTTCCTCGTCCTCCGACTCTTCAGCCTCGTCGGTCGCTTCCGGATCGGTATCGGGATCGGGCTCGACCTCCGACTCCTCGGTCCGCGGGCGGCGACGGAACAGGACGGCAAGCAAACGGAACGGCAGGAGCGGAACGGCAATCAGGAACTGCAACAGGAACAACTCGCCGGCGATCAAGATTCCCGCGGCGACAATTGTGCCCGCGATAATCGTGATGCCCTGCTGAGTGAAATGCGGCTCGAGCCACGCAATGCCCCAAGCGCCGACGTAGCCGCCGCCACCAACGGCGGGTCCATTGCCGAATTGAGGCGCATGCAATTGCAGCCCGATGCAGAGTCCGGCCACGACAAGCACGATGCCGAAGGCGCGCAGTAAACGGTCCGTCGGACCGTTGCGCGAAAACAGCCGCATGTCCATCGTGAACAGTGCGAAGAGCAAGAAATACGTGCCGAAACCGAGCCCTGTTCGCAAGTAATGGCCGGTCTGTGCGCCGTAAATGCCGCAAACGTTCAGAGGCTCTTGGCGGGCGGGATAAGCGAGTCGCGACGGCGGATCGACCGGGTCATAGCTCCACAGGCTGAGCGTCAGGAAGACGCAGAGTGCCAAGAGGCACAAAGCCAGGAGGTCGGTTCGCAGTCGACGAAAATCCATCGAACAGATTCCAACGGACCGTCAGCGCACGACGGAAATTGAAGGTACGGATCCCAAGTGCCGGACATTGCCCGTGCGCCGAACCATCTCCCGGTTCGGCGCACGGCAACATCCTTGCGACACGCCACCAATCTGAAAATTCCTGGGGGAACAAAGGCTGACAACTGGGGCCGTCAACTGGCTGGAGGCGGAGTCTCGTGGGGCAGGCTCCGCGCTTGCCTCTTGGCCGCAAGCTGGCAGCTCGACCCACGATCCTGAAATCCGCCTTATGTTTGTCTCAGAGCGTCATGCTCGCGAGAAATCTATCACGCGACTGAAGCCTAAGTGGAAAAAAAACATCACATGGCGTCGCTTTTCGGCAACATTTCCCCCTTTCTCGCAATTCTTCGTAAAAAGCGGAAAATAAGCGAGAAGGCTCGCGCATCGTATTTCCTGAGCATCAGTGACGGCGGGGGTGGGGATTGACCACGGCAGACCAAGGCCGAATTGACCCAGCCGCCGCCACGGCCCGAGTTGCGGCACTGTACGAGTGCTACGCCGAGGAACTACGGCTCTTTTTGACAGGCGTCTTGCGAAATGCCGACCTGGCCGACGAAGCTCTTCAGAACACTTTCGCCAAGGCAGTCGAGTCGGGTCACACGGCCCGCGAAGAATCGGTCAAAGGCTGGCTGTTCCAGGTCGGTTTCCGCGAGGCCGTCCTGCTGCGGCGCCGCGGACAAGTCCACGACCGGTCGCTCCGAGCCATGGCCCGCGGCCAAAGCAATGACGACTTCGCCGCTCCCGACGAGCGCATGCGCCGCAGCGAAACAACCGCACGCGTCCGCCAGGCGCTTGGCGAGTTGCCAGCCGACCAGCGGCAGGTCGTCGAGATGCGGATCTATCAGGACAAAACTTTCGCCGTCATTGCGGATGAACTTTCCACCCCGTTGGGAACGATCCTGACTCGCATGCGACTGGCCCTCAAACGCCTGTCGCGGCGGCTCGGGTCCGAACAGGGATGATTGAGATGAGTACCGACGACTTGAAACGCGACCTCTCGGACCAGTCGGCCAAAGCCGACCTCGAGTGGAACGCGCAGGCGCTATGTGCTTGGCGACATGTCGCCCGACGAGATGGCCGCCTTTGAAGAGATCTTGGCGACCGATCTGACGGCTTGCGAACTCGTCGCGCAGAGCACTCGACTTGTTGCTGATCTGGTCACGACGGCTGGCGATCTCGCGAAGCCGGTCGGGCCTCGCAACGGTTCCGCAACTCCCGTGCGAGTGCGGCCCGCCCAGCCAGAGGAAGTCGCACGCCGCCGACCGGAGCGATTCGTGGGTTGGGCGGTCACCGGTCTTGTCGCCGCTGTGTGTTGTAGTGTGGCCGTCGGTCTCTATCTCATTCCGCGAACGATCGGCCCAAGCCTCGACGACATTTACTCAGGCGATTTGACGGAAAACGGTGCGGGCCTGCTTGTGTCAATCTGGTCTCAACGGCTGGCGGATTTGGCGCCGGACGCACCAACAGCGGAACATGCGGCGCCGGAACGCTCGGATCTGCCCTTTCCGAGCGAATCCGAAGAGGGCCGCGTGGCTTCCACAGCGGACGGAGTACCCGCCGATTCCGCTGCCGTTGGGGACCAGATGGCTGCCGACGACTCGGACGTGCCCGATTGGATGGTCGCCGCCGTCGAAGTCGGCGCAGGCCGCGTCCGCAATCCCGATGGCTCGTCTTCGCTGTGGGAGAATTGATCGATGCGGGTGGCGTTCACGAGTCTGATTCTCGCGGTGTTCGGTTTCGGCTTTGTTCCGGTTGCCGGACGAGCCGACGATGCGGCGAAATCCCCGCCCGCTCCCGCCAAACCGGCCGCGACTGCAACACAACCCGCAACCAAACAGCCGGGTTCTAAGCCTGCCCCTGCTCGTCCAGCGGCCCGACCAGCGGCGCCTCCGCTCACGCCGGAACGCGAGGCGGAGGCGCTGGCTTTCGCTCGCGAGCATCATCCTGAGCTGGCCGCCCTCATCGAAAAGCTGCGGAAAGACAACCGGCGCCAATTTGACCGGGCGCGTGCGAGTTGGCCCAGGATCGCGATCGATTGGTGCGGCTCCAGAAACAAGTGCCCGCTCAATACGACCTGGCGTTGGCCGCGTGGAAACTCGACTCCCGGGCCCACCTGCTGGCGGCCCGCATGACCATGTCGCAGGACCCGGCCCTCGAGGCCGAATTGAAGCAGGTTCTGCGCGATCGAGTCGATGTGCGGCTCAAGCAATTGGAATCTGAACGAGGCCGGCTGCAGGATCGACTGACGGTCGTCAACAAGACGATCGACAAGATTCAGGCCGACAAGAATGCGTTCGCTGACGGCGACTTGCAGCGAATCAAGCGTTCGATCGCCAAGAATCGCCGGCCGGCTTCAAAAAAATCGAACGCGAACGAGACGAGACCCGCAAAACCGATCGTCGCGGAACGGCCTCGAGTTCCCGCCGATAAATCCGCCGCCTCCGTGACGGCGCCTGCCGACGCAGCCAAGAACAACAAATCGAAACAAGACTGACCGGTTTTCGGACCGGTCCTGACGGGAAGACAAATCGTTTTTGCCTTCGAGAGGGAAAGCTGGAATGCACGCCCGCCGATCACTTGCCGGATTCGCCATCGCCAGCCTTATGGGAGTCGGTCTTGCGAGCACGACGGCATGCGCCACGTCCGCATTCGCTGTCGAGACGAGCAGCTCCCGAGCGACAGAGCCGAAGTCTGGGCCGAAATCGCCTCAAGCGAAGGCCTTGGACAAGTTGTCGCTCCCCAAACCGACGATCGACGCGATCTCCCGGCGATTTGTGCCGGCCGACGTGAAAGAAACGCCGTCGTTTCGCCGGCACGTCGTGCCTTTGATCGGCAAGCTCGGTTGCAATGGCCGGGCCTGTCACGGGTCGTTCCAGGGACGCGGCGGTTTTCGCCTCTCGCTCTTCGGCTACGACTTCAAGATGGATCACCAGCAACTCCTGGCCGGCGAAGAGCCGCGCGTCAACCCGAAGAATCCGGACGCGAGCCTGATTCTGCAAAAGCCCACGCTGCGAATCCCGCACGAAGGCGGCCTGCGGTACAAGCTCGGAAGCTGGGAGCACCATGTGTTGCTCCGCTGGATTCAGGGGGGCGCGATCGGAGTGAAAGACTCCGATCCCAATTTCGTGCGACTCGTCGTCACGCCGGCGGAATTGCGCTTTGCGAAGAAAGGCGAACACGTCGCACTCAAAGCCGTCGCGCAATGGTCGGACGGAACGAACGAAGACGTCACGCCGCTTTGCCGGTACCAGAGCAACGACGAACAGATTTCCAAGATCGATGCGAACGGCAACGTGACTTCGGGTGAGCCGGGCGATTCGCATGTGGTCGTGTTCTACGACACGGGCGTCGTTCCAGTCCCGGTGATGCGGCCCGTTTCAGAAATCGTTGGCCCGTCTTATCCCAACGTCCCCGCGCCGACCGAAATCGATCGCCTCGTCGTCAAGAAGCTCAAGAAGATGGGCATTGTCCCCTCCGAGCTTTGCACCGACACCGAATTCCTGCGGCGGGCCAGCCTCGACGTCACGGGGACACTGCCGACGGCCAAGGAAGTTGCCGCATTCGTCGCCGATAAATCGCCCGACAAGCGCCGGCTAAAAATCGACGAGCTGCTCGCGCGGCCGACTTACGCGGCGTGGTGGACGACCCGGATTTGCGACATCACGGGCAATAACGATCAGGCGCTCAACAACGTCACTCTGGTCGATCAATCGGCAAGTCAGGAGTGGTACGACTGGGTGCTGAAGCGCGTGCAGGCCAACATGCCCTACGACAAGCTTGTCGAGAACATCGTCTTGGCCAAAAGCCGCCCGGCGAGCCAGTCGTACACCGACTACGCCGAGGAAATGACCGATCTGTATCGAAAGATGGGCAATCGGCATCACCCTGACCAGCAATACGCGGACCATCCCGGCCTGACCCATTTTTGGGCCCGGCGAAACATCACGCAGCCGCAGCAGAAGGCACTCAGCTTCGCCTACACATTCCTGGGAATTCGCATTCAATGCGCAGAGTGCCACAAACACCCGTTCGACCAGTGGACTCAAGACGACTACAGGGAGTTCACCAAGTTCTTCGTGCCGATTCGTTTCGGCGTCGATCCGTCCGACCGGCAGCAGTACCAGACGCTGATCGAGCCGGCACAAACCCGCAGCAATAAGGACAAAACGGGCGACGTTCGCCGCGAATATCCCCGCCTGCTTGCTGAGGGGAAGACTCTGCCGTTCGAGGAACTCTTCATCGCGCAACAGCCGCAACGTGGTCCTGTCCGAGCGCAGCGACCGCGTCCGCATAAGCCGGACGATCCCAAATCCGCGGTCGCCCAAGCGCAAGCCGTCAAATCGCCTGCGACGAAAAAGAACCCACCGCGACCGAACGCGGTCGCGAAAAAGGCAACGGCTGACGCGAATCGTCGTCCAATCGTCGCGCAAAAGCCGCAAAAGGCCAAACAGCCGCAGCAAGTCGCCCGCAAGCGTCCGGCAGCTCCCGATACAACGGCGCAAATCGCCAAACTCTTGGGAGCCGAGAAGGTCGACCTGACTCAGTATGACGACCCGCGCGTGCCCTTGATGAAGTGGCTCCGCTCCAGGAACAACCGCTTTTTCGCGAGAGCCTTCGTCAACCGCGTGTGGGCCACGTATTTCAACGTGGGAATCGTGAATCCACCCGACGACCTGAGCCTGGCCAACCCGCCGAGCAATGCAGAACTGCTCAATTACCTCGCCGACGGCTTCGTGAAGCACGACTACGACATGAAATGGCTGCACCGCGAAATCGTGACGAGCCGCACGTATCAAATGAGCTGGAGACCGAATGAAACGAACCGGCTCGATCAACGGAACTTCAGTCACGCGGTCGTCCGCCGGCTCCCCGCGGAGGTGGCCTTCGACGCCATTCGTGAGGCGACCAGCTCCGACGCGACGGTCGCCCAGATGCAGAAAGACTGGCGCGATCGGGCCATCGGCGTGCCCGGATCGGGGCGTCGCGGCCGCGGCGCGTCGTTCTATGCTCTGAGCGTCTTCGGCCGCTCGGTCCGCCAGAGCAACTGTGATTGCGATCGATCCAACGATGCGAGCCTGCTGCAGACCGTCTTCATGCGGAACGATAATGAAGTCCTCGCGATGGTCGGCGACCCGCGCACCGGCTGGGTCGCCCAGATGGCAAGCGAATTGTTGCCGAAGACACCGCAAGGACGGCCGGCGAAAGCTCAGGCCAAATCGAGTGACGCGGCGCCCAAGCCAGCCGCAACCCAGGCGATAAAGGCGGCACGTGCCCCGCAACCTTTGCGTCCGGAGCAGAAGGCCCGGCAGATCGCCCGGCTCAACGAACGTATTCGGCAATTGCACAACGACGGAAAAACCGATTTGGTGAAGCGATTGACGGCCCAATTGGAAGAACTCAAGCGGCGTCCCGCTGTGGCCGCGGCTGATCAACGAAACCGGGCCGCTGCCGCCGCCGCCGCGCAAATTGCTCCCAAGCAATTGACGAGCGACAAGAAAACACTGCTCGTGAAGACCGCCTATCTGCGCACGCTCAATCGTTACCCGGACGATCATGAGCAAACCAAGGCGCTCGCTTACTTGAACGACTCGGCCAGCGTCGTTTCAGGCCTGCGCGACTTGCTCTGGGCCCTCGTGAATACCGAAGAATTCATCGTCAACCACTAAACCCGCACTCAATTTCCCACCGCTTAAGCACGGCTCTGCCCTCAAGGAACTTGAACTATGGCGACCAGTTGGACATGTGACGGCGTGAAACGGCGCGACTTCCTCAAGATCGGCGCGCTGGGAACCGGACTGACCTTGTCGGGCTACCTGCGCTGGGCCGCCGCGGCCGAAAAGGCCACCGGCGCGAAGCCCAAGGCGAAGGCCAAGTCGGCCATCTTCATCAACCTGGGCGGCGGTCCCTCGCATACCGACACGTTCGATCTCAAGCCGAAGGCGCCCTCGGAATACCGCGGCTCGTTCCAGCCGATCAACACGAACGTCGGCGGCATCCAGATTTGCGAGCACATGCCCAAATTGGCCGCCAATTTTCAGCACTTCGCCCTGCTGCGCAGTGTGACGCACACGCTCGCCGCGCACGAGCTGGGAACCCAGTACGTCATCACGGGCAACAAGCCGATCGCGTCGCTCGATTATCCGAGTTACGGTTCGGTTGTGAGCAAGGAGCTCAAGGGCGCCCCCGATCTGCCGCCGTTTGTGGCGATTCCCAATTCACCGATGGGCACGGGCTTTTTGGGAGTTCAGTATTCGGCCCTCAGCACAAGCTCCGTTCCGCGGGCGGGACAGCCTTACGGCGTCCGCGGAATTTCTCTCGGCAACGGCATCACGGTCGCCGACGTGGAGCGCCGCCAGCACCTGCTCTCCGATCTCGACACGACGTTCCGCAAGGTCGAGATGGACAGCCCCCTTCTGGACGGCCTCGATCGGTTTGGCCACGAGGCGTACCAGATCATCACGTCTCGCCGAGCGAGAACGGCCTTCGACGTCAGCAAGGAATCGCCCGCGTTTGCCGCGCCCTACGGCAAGACGCCGTTCGGCATGAGCTGCTTGCTGGCGACGCGCCTGGTCGAGGCCGGCGTGCGGTTCATCACCATCGCCTACGGTGGTTGGGATACACACTTTGAGAACTGGAAGAACCTGCAGGGCAAGCTCTTGCCGCCTTTGGACGAAGGTCTCGCCGCGCTGGTGAACGGTCTCAAAGCCAAGGGGCTCTTGGATTCGACCGCCATCATGATGACGGGCGAGTTCGGCCGCACGCCCAAGATCAACCCGATCCGCAACGGCCGCGACCACTACCCGCGGGCCATGTTCATGATGATGGCGGGCGGCGGCATCCGCGGCGGACAGGTGATCGGAGCGACCGACGACAAGGGCATGGAACCGACGCGAGACGCACACTCTCCGGACGACGTCGCCGCCACGTTCTACCGGTCCCTGGGAATCGACCATACCAAGGAATACCACACCAACACGGGACGGCCCGTGATGATCGTCCGTAACGGTGAACCGATCGATAGTTTGCTCGCCTGAGAAGACGTCACCGTCTTTCCGTCGGCCCATCCCCGACGCAACCTCGCGGCCCCCGGAGTCGCTCATCCGATTTCAGGGGCCGCGTCGTGCGCACATGTCGGGTGGCGGGTCAGTTTCAGTTCATAATTCTTTGCGCGCCTTTGGACCCATCCGCCGGAATTCACTCAGAATTTCGATTGATGTCGTTGCGAGCAGCGATTCAATTTGGTTGGAAAGCTTTGCGATCCGCCTTTTTTGTTGCGCCGTGAGTAACACGGAGGGCATCTCTCCGATCTTGGCTCTCAGAACACGGATTCTTGCGTCACGGACCCTTTCTGCGGCCTTGTTGAGCTGATACTCACTGGCGGCTTCGCAAAGCAGCGTGCGCAGCGTATCGGTTCTTTTCTCGAGGGTCAGCATTGTTCTCGGCAGTTTACGCATTGGACGCTTCTTCCCTTCATCCCAGCGACACGGGCTGGAGGGAGTGGGTTCAAGTTTTCAAACTGACCACGACCACATTTCGGCCATCGGGATCCGGTCCTTGCGATTGAAATTTCGCGGGCGATATAATCCTGCCATCGACTCTTGATTCAAGACGCAAATCGTCTCGTCTTCCGGCGGAGAAATTCCGGTGCTCGTGCGGATGGAGTTGGCCCGAATTGTGATCAGCGATGTCAGCAATGAGCAGATCATCTACTTGCGCGAAGTCGACGGATCGCGGATGTTTCCCATCCTGATCGGTCTGTTTGAAGCCACGAGCATCGACCGTCGCGTGAAGGGCGAGATTCCGACGCGGCCTTTGACTCACGACCTGCTCAAAAACACCATCCACGAGCTGGGGGGCGAAGTGCAGGACGTGGTCATCAACAATCTGATGGACCATACGTATTACGCCGTGGTCCGCGTCCGCGCCAACGACCAATTGATGGAGATCGACAGCCGCCCGAGCGACGCGATCGCCCTGTCGGTCCATTTTGACCCCGTGCTGCCCATATATGTCGAAGACTCGGTGCTCGGCGAAGTCGCCTGACGTACCGTCTTCTGGGGAACCCGGCCCCTGTCGTCCCTGTCTCAATCTCTGTCGCGCGGGCCGGTTGCGCGGGGTTAGCTCATGAGGTAGAGCGCCGTTCTTATAAAGCGGCGAACCGGATTCAAACGCCGGACCCCGCATTTCGCGTCAATGAACCGGCTGGTTTTCGCGGCAACCAGCGATTTTACTGGCAGAAAATTGCCTTGCTCGATCTCCGGCAACGGGTAAGATGCACGACAGATCCCCCTGTCAGCGCGCATCGGGCCGCGAATTCGCCGGCTCGAGTCCGAGGTCAACTCGAAAGAGGAGTTCGCCAATGGCCCGCCGATTTGTGATTGGTGCTTTCGGAATCGTCACGCTCGCATTCCTCGCAGTGACCGGGGCGCGGAGCACGGCAATCAGTGCCGACGATGCGGCCGGAAAAAAGGATGGCAACCTTGTCGCGCGCTTGGAGAATCGCATCGCCGCGCTCGAGAAGAGAATTGCAGTCTTGGAAAAACAGCGAGATCGCGGGGAGACGAAGTTTCTCGCCCAACCAGTTCAGCGAATCCCGCATATGCCGCAGCCCCCGAGTTTCGACGGCAATTGGTGCTACACGATTCTGATCGACAACAACGGTCAAACGGCGCAAGCTCAAAGACCGCAAACTCAGCGTTGAGGTTTTCGCTGAGCCAGCGTTCGCATCAATTCGGTGCACGCCTTTTGAACCGGGTCGCCTCCCTGGTTCGTCGCCACGAGGATGGCCATGTTGCGCGCCGGATAGAGCGCGATGCCCGCCATCCAGAACCCGTTGCTCCCAAAGTGTTGCAAATGCGTCTCGCCCGTTTTGGGATCTTTGATCACGCCCCAGCCCATCGCGTAGCGCGGTCCGCGAGGTGCAATGGCATCGCCAAACGGAGTGTGCAGCTTACGGAGCGATTCGACCGACAAGATTGGCTTCGGCGATGTGGAGGCCATCGTGAGTTCGCCGCGCTCGCCGGCCAAATGCAGCGAAGCGTACTTTGCCCAGTCGCGTAACGATACATGCACCGTTCCCGCCGGGCCGAAGCAGGCCGGATTGTCGGCGGCCCAACTCGGCGGCTGCGGATTGCCGTTGCTTTCGTGCCCGCAGGGTTGGCGGACGCCCTCTGGCTGGGCGGTCTTGGAATCGCTCTTTTTCGCCGGCTGCGGCGTCGAAAGCCCGGGCGGTCCGTAACCCGCGCTCGTCATGCCGAGCGGTCGAAACAGCCGCTCTTGCATCAGTTCTTCCCAAGGTTTGCCGGCCGCCGTTTCCTCCATGGTGCCGGCGATGATGAAACCCGCGTTCGAATAGAGGAAGGCCTTGCCCGGTTCCTTGTCGGGCGGTTTGCGTAACAACGCCTGACACACGTCATGGCGCATCTTTCTGAGGGGATTCGGAAAAGGCGCGCACCAAGAGCAGGCCGAACATGTCGGGATTCGCCCGCACGCCGGCTCGATGCGTCAACAATTCTTCGAGCGTGACCCGCTTCCAGGCGGGATCGATTTTCGTGAGTCCGGCCTTGGGCAGAATGTCGGCCGGAGTGCTCGACCACTGCAGCTTGCCCTCCTCGACCAGCATGGCCGCAACGGTCGCCGTCATACTCTTGGTGTCGGAACCGATGTGAAACAGATCGTCGACGGCAATCTTCTCGGCGCTACCTCGACAGCGGATGCCGGCAACGCCCATCGCCGTCACCCGCCCCCCTTCGACGACCGCCGCGGCCATTCCGGGCACTTTGAATTTCTCGATGCTGCTCGCGAGAAGCGCTGACAAATCCTCGACTTTGTCCGCCGCGCACGCGCCCGCCTCGAGCGCGGGTGAGAAGAGCAACAGCAATACAATGGCAGACTGAGTCACGGCGCTGCGAGAGAACAATCGCGCATCCTCGAATCGATGCCAGGCTGGACGGAGTCGACCCGACCGACGGGAACGCGAGATGGTCGAATCTCGTCGCCTCGAGCTATCAATTGTTTTACGGCAGGAAGCGCGCCAAAAACCAGCCCACGACACAGCCGCCGCCAATCATCGCGAAGACGAGCAGTTCGCGATGGATCCGCACGACGTTGGCTCGCCAGAGCCGCCAATACAGGATGGCCAGCACGGGCGTTTCTGAAAAGGCGACCGCCCAAATCACGCCCGCCAATCCCCAGAAATGCCAGCCAATGGGGACCGTCGCCACGACCCAGACGGTCCGGACCGCCAGGGCGCTCGCGATGCTCCGCAGCGCCTCGATGGCCGTGCAGCAACTGCTGAGGGGATTGTAAAGGCACTTCATGGCCGTGCGGATGCACAGAATTTGAAACATCCAGCCCGCCTCCCAGAAGGCGGGCGACTTGTACAGGATCAATTTGACGATCCCGCTGCCGGCGATCATGGCCACGCCGAGCGGCGGCAAATGCAACAAATCGATCCGCAGCCGCGTGCGGTAGAAAATGCGGCTCAAATCCCACGGGCGATCACGAAACGTCTTGGCGTAGAGCGGATAGAGCACCTGTTGGGAGAGCCGCATGTTCAAGGTCGTCAGCGGCTCCGCCAGATTGATCGCCAACCCGTAGACGCCGACCTTGCCGATGTCGATATAGTAAGCCAGGAACAGCACGTCCATCTGACGGGCGATGAACGAAAGTACGCTGCTGACAAAGACCCACTTGCCGAAGTGATACTGGGCCCGCGCGCACTCGCGATCCCATTGGAACCGGCTCTTCGGGCCCGGCAGCACCATGTGCGACAGGACGAGCACCACGAAGCAGCCCATAATCGCACCGGCTGGAAAGGCCCAGACAGTCGGACTCATCCAAGCCCACGAGATCGTCACCAAGAGCGCCGTCAGTTGACGCAAGAATTCGAGCGCCGTGATACGGAAGAGCAGCATGTGGCGCGAGCACCAATGCACGGCCGCGGCGTCGAAACTGTCGAGCAGCACGGTCAAACCGACAACGGGAATCAGGAACCACAAAATCGGCTGACTGTAGAACCAGGCATAAGGGATCGCCAGCAGACACGCGGCCAGCCACAGCCCAACTCCCCGCACGACCTGCATTGTCCAGGCCGTGTTGAGGAAGATGGGCTCGTCGCCCCGAGGATCGCGGATGACGGCTGGACCGGATCCGATCGCCGTAAAAAAGCTCAGACCTTCGAGAAAGACGTTCGCTAATCGATAGAGCCCGTAGGCTTCACGATTTAACAGCCGCGTGAGCACGACGCTGCTGACCAGCCGCAGCGCCTGTGCCCCGCCAAAGCCGGCCAAGGTGATCAGCGACCCGCGAACGACCAGGCCCTTCAACGCCTGTCGCGGCGGCTCGACTCGGCCGCCGACTTCGGCACTCGGAATGCCGGTCGATTCGGGAGCGGCGGAGCTTGCCGCCTGTTGATCGCCTCCATTATCGAATGCGTCGAGCTCGGGCGAACTGGATCCGGGGGAGGCGGCCATGTCGCGCTGAAATTATCTGCCGAACGCGGTTCAGTCCAGCCCCACGAGTGTGCGGATCTTCATTGAACTCGTGCGCGTCTGCGCCAATACTTCACGAAAATGCTTTTCCAATTTGCTTTTCCGCAGTCATGCGGCTCGAAAAAATGAAGATTCTGTTTCTGCACGGTTGGAATTCGGTGCCGGGCGGACTCAAACCGAGTTACCTCGCACAGCACGGCCACGAGGTCTTGAACCCCGCGCTGCCGGATGAGGATTTTGCCGAATCGGTTCGCATCGCCCAGGCGGAATTCGATCGCCATCATCCCGCGGTGATTGTCGGCTCGTCTCGGGGCGGGGCCGTCGCCATCAATGTTGAGTCGGGAACAACTCCGCTCGTCTTGCTTTGCCCCGCCTGGAAGCGTTGGGGGACCGCTCGGAAAGTCAAACCGCAAACGGTCATCCTGCATTCCCGGGCCGACGACGTGATTCCGTTTGCCGACAGTGTCGAGCTCGCCGAGGCGAGCGGTTTGCCGCAGGCGGCTCTCATCGAAGTCGGCACCGACCACCGGTTGGCCGAGCCAGGGCCGCTCAGCGCCATGCTCGCCGCTTGCGAGCGGTTGGCGAGCAGGCCGCCTATTTTCGCGGCGCCGGACGCTTGAGCACCCACAGTCGCTCGTTGTGCCAGAGCACGTCGCCGTAAATCTGCCGCGAGACGTCGACAATCCGAGGGTCGCCCGAACGCACGAGCAAGACGTCGATCGAACGTTCGTGCTCGGTGAGAAACTGTCGCAATCGGTCGCGATCGGTTTGTCGATTTGGATCGAGTTCCTGCATTTGAGAGATCTGCGTCACCAGCGACCGCGGGTAATCGGACCGAAGCTTGACCGGGAAATAATAGAAGGCCGCTTCGTAGTTGCTGAGGAGGACGCCCCGGCTCCAAAGCGCCGCGTACGCGTCGCCGTGCAGGCCGGCGTCTGCCTCGAATCGCAGTCGCGGCAGCGTTCCGACTTGATAAATGCGCTGGTCGGGCGAAATCGTCGCGGCCGCCGTTTGCGCGTCGCGAATTTGTCGATCGGCGGCGTGCGCGTAATCGCAAAGGGCCGCCAGATGCAACGCAAAACCAACGGCGACGAGCAGGCCCGTGGTGATCGACAATCGTCGGCTCAGGTCGAACCGCACATAAACCGCGAGCAGGACGAGCGCGAACAACATCGCGCGAAAGGGCAAAAACGTGCCGTTTTGCGCGGTGCCGTCCGGGATCAAGAGAGCTGCGACAACGCCGCCGATTCCCAAGAGGGCCCAACCCAGCCGGCGATAATCCTTCGCACGAACGTCTCGGACGAATGTGCCCGCCGCTTGCAACAAGAGGGCCACAGCCATCAACACGAAGGGCTCCAAGAAAATCCGCGACAGCACAAATCGGCCGAGATGACCGCTCGGATCGCTGTCAGGCCCGGGATTGGCGAACGGGATCACGTGCTTCATCACGCTGACGCAATCCGCCCGCGCGACGAGCATCAGCCAATAGCGAATCCCCAGCCAACGAAATTCCTTGAGGTGACTCCAGTCGAATTCCATTCCGCCGCCGTTGGCAGCCGTCAGGTTGCGGTAGATGACGAGGAAGGGCGCGGCAGTCAACAAGAGGACTGCCGTCCACAACCAGCGGCGGCGAAGGCCGGATCCGCCGAGTGAAAAAACGACAATCACTGCCAGGGCAAAGGCCCACGGGACGGGGTGGCAAAAGTACGTCAACGCGAGCATTGCGGCAATTGCCAGCGTGCGGAAGAGGTCGAGACGCTCGCGAAACCGGGCGTACAAGGCAAGCGCCGCAATCGCGGTCGCCGTGCCCAGCGTAAAACTCTCGAAGCCCATGACCCAAGCGCGGCCCGTCGCCAGCGAGCCAGCAAACGCGGCAATCCACGCCACACCACAGGGGCGGCCGATTTGCCTGCGGAGGCAAATCAGGGCCAAGACGGGCAAGATGCCCGTGATCGTCAGCACACCACGCGGAATCAACGACAGCGGCAAAACCTTGAGGAGGCCCACGACCAAGAGCGTCCCCGCCCAATTCGGCAGCGGCTTCCAGGCGACCTCGTAAACCGCCGTGCTCGGCCCGCCCCCGGCCAGCGATTCACGGACGACCTCCGCGTTATAGAGATGGGACGGCCCGTCTTGCGTGGCGACCAGCGGCCAGCACCAGACCGGCGTGATCAACAGCGCGATCAAGCCGACGGCCGCGAGCCGTCGAGTGCGGAGCGAATCGGGTTTTGAGGGCGCGGGCGACGACGGCGCAGCACCGCTGATTGCCGACGGCTGAGACATTTCGTGGCATTCCCGCTTGGTCGTAACCGCCCGCAATCAAGTCCGTTGCGGATGATTGTAGGCGCGACCGGGAAAGCGTGCGACCATTCAACCGACGTCGCAAAAGACCGCCCGAAAATGCATCGCTTGGCCCTTGACCGAGTCCGTAGCATTTACGACGGGACGCCGGGCCGATATCGTCAAATCACGTAAGGACGGGTGAGTTTGCGGGCAACCCGTGTCGATCGATCGGGATCGGTCGGCAATTGATCTGCGAACTCGTTTGGCGGAGCCGAAATCAATGGCGATCGGCGATCTCTCAAGTGCGGCGACAGCCGCGAATCTCAACGAGTTTCTCAACCCGATCGACCGCGACGCTCTCCGCGACCAGGTCCGTCGCTCGACGCCCGTCCCCAATTTTCTCATCGATAACTTTTTGCGGCCCGAATTTGCCGCTCGCGTCGTCGATGCCTATCCGCCATACGACGAGGCGGCCGCGATGGGCCGTTCGTTCAAGGCCGTCAATGAAAAAGGGAAAGTCCAAGTTACCGATGCGGCCCGGTTCCCAGAGCCGATCCAGCAGCTCAACCACATCCTGGCGTCTCCCGAGTTCTGCGAACTCATCTCGTACGCGCTCGACATTCCAAAATTGCTCGCCGATGAAAAGCTCGTCGGCGGCGGCATGCATCAGACGGCCGCCCGCGGGCATCTCGACGTGCACGTCGATTTCAACTATCTCGAAGATCGCGGCTGGCACCGGCGGGCGAACCTGCTCGTCTTCTTGAATCGGGGTTGGCAGCCCGAGTGGGGCGGAGAGTTCGAGCTGTGGGATGCCGACGTCAAAGTTCGGCATCACGCCCATCTGCCGATTTTTAACCGTTGCGTGCTCTTCGAAACGAACGAGATCAGCTTTCACGGAGTGACCGCCGTGAAGTGTCCGCCCGGCCAGACGCGCAAATCGTTCGCGGCGTACTATTACACGACCGACGCGCCGAAACATTGGAACGGCCAGTCACACTCGACGATCTTTCGCGCCCGACCCGACGAGTTCCTCAAAGGGACCGTCGCCATGCCTGCCGAAAAAGCCAAACGCTGGCTGAGCCAGACGATTCGACGCGTGAAGCAGAAGACGCTTGGCTAAGCTGTCCCGCGATCCGTTCGACGTCCAAACAGCGTGCTCGGGTACTGGACGCGGTGAATTGCCTCGTGGTAGAAGAAGTATGACAGTCTCTATGAAGACAAAATCGAGCGATCACCGTGTGGACGGGCGCTCCGATTCGAAGGTGGCGGAGCCGTCGCTCGATCCGGTGTGGGAGTCGATCCGCGCCGAGGTGGCTCGCGATGTCGAACGTGAGCCGATTCTGGCCAGCACGCTGCATGCCACCATTCTGCGGCACGCCCGGCTCGAAGAGGCGTTGAGCTTCCACCTGGCGGAAAAGCTTGGCAGCCCGAGCCTGTCCGAGATGCTGGTCCGCGAAGTGATCGACGAGGCTTTGGCTGCGTCCCCCGCGATCGCCGAATCGGTGCGGGCCGATCTGCGAGCGGTCAAGGAACGCGACCCTGCGACCCAGACCTTTTCACAACCGTTTCTGTACTTCAAGGGTTTCCAGGCGCTGCAAGCGTATCGCATCGCGCATTGGCTCTGGGAGCAGAATCGCAAACCGCTCGCCCTGTTTTTGCAGAATCGCATTTCGCAGGTCTTTGCCGTCGATATCCACCCCGCGGCCCGAATGGGACATGGAATTCTGATCGATCACGGCACGGGCGTGGTGATCGGCGAGACCGCGGTCGTCGAGAACGACGTGTCGATGCTGCACGAAGTGACGCTCGGCGGCACCGGCAAAGAAACCGGCGACCGCCACCCGAAAGTCCGCGAAGGCGTACTCATCGGCGCCGGAGCGAAGATTCTCGGCAATGTCGAAATCGGCAAGCGGGCCAAAGTCGGCGCGGGAAGCGTCGTGCTCATCAACGTTCCGTCGCATTGCACGGCGGCCGGCGTACCGGCGCGCATCGTCGGTTGTCCGCAGGACGAAGAACCGGCGCTGACCATGAATCACGGCCTGCCCGACACGGGGGCGGGGATTTGATCCCACTTCTACTTGCTGAAGTGAAGGGAGAGTGAGCCGGTCGGAAGCGCTCGCTCAAATGCGCCCGCCTGCCTGACCGACCGGCCAAATCATGAACCGCTTCCCCCCCGAACGCCTGCACGAGTTTTGCCGCCGCGTCTTCGAGTCGTTTGGGATCGCGCCGGCCGACGCAGCGCAGGCCGCGGAGATTTTGATCGTCGCCGACACTCGGGGCATCGACACGCATGGGGTGGCCCGCCTCAAAGCCTACGTCGATCTGATGGAAGCCGGGCGGGTCAACCCGAAGCCGAAGATTCGCATCGTCCGCGATAGTCCCGCGGCGGCGACGGTCGACGGCGACAACGGGCTCGGCATGACGGTCGCCAGTTGGGCAAATAAACTGGCAATGGACAAAGCCGACCAGGTGGGTGCCGGCTGGGTGTCCGTCTGCGGCACGAATCACTACGGCATCGCCGGCTACTACGTTTTGCAAGCGCTCAAGCGCGAACAAATCGGTTTTTGCATGACGAACACGACGAGCATCGTCGCACCGCTTTGGGGCGCCGAGCGCCGGCTCGGTACGAATCCGATCGCAGTCGCGTTTCCCGCTTTGGAGGAGCCGCCCATCGTCATCGATATGGCGACGACCTCGGCCGCATTCGGCAAAGTCGAGAATGCCATCCGTCGAGAAGAGTCAATTCCCGAAGGCTGGGCCGTCGACGCTGAAGGACGCCCCACGACAAATCCGACGGACGTCGTTTCGGGCGGAGCACTCTTACCCATGGGTTCCGACAAAGACCGCGGAGGCCACAAGGGCTATTGCCTCTCGGCGATGGTCGACCTCTTGTGCGGACCGCTCTCCGGAGCCAACTGGGGCCCTTTCACGCCGCCGTTCATCATGTTGAAGACGACGCAGGAGCGAACGGTCGGCAAAGGCATCGGCCACTTTTTCGGCGCGCTCAAGATCTCAGCCTTCATCGACCCGACGGAGTTCAAACGCCAGGTAGACGACTGGATCCGCACGTTTCGCGCCACGAAGGCGGCCCCCGGAACGGACGGGCCGCTGATCCCCGGTGATCCCGAGCGCCAGGCCGAAGAGCAGATCCGCCGCGAGGGGATTCCGCTGCTGGGCCCGGTTGTCGACGATCTGCGCGAGGTCTCTCGCAGGACCGGCGTGCCGTTCGAGTAAATCCGCTTGCCGGGTCTGACAATCGGCGACGGAATCAGGCGCGGGTGAGATAGGCCTTGAGCCGATTCACGAGCCCGGCTTTCTCGTCGTCTTTCTCTTCCGATTCCTCGGGGCCGTCAATGTGCCGACGCAGTTCGGCATTGAGCCAGGTCAGAAAGTCGACACTCATATCCGGGAGTTGCGGGGGAGCCTGGGGCATGACGGAATCCTGTTCTCGCTGGGAGGGTTCGCGAAATTCGGCGGTCCGCGGGGACGCGGCCTTCGCCGAAGGAAGTATCAGTCATGTTCGTTTTTCCTGCGGTTGGCTTTGTGCCTGAGTGGGCCGCCGGATGGAAAAAATGAGTCGAGGCTGCCGGTTGCGCCGGAATTGCCGCCGGGTGCCAACGCCCACGGCTCCGTGAGGGTGTCCCGGGACTTCGTTACGGCGAATCTGCAGCCGTACTAGTCCGTCTACTTCAAAATTGTGGATGCCACGGGTTGCCACTGGCGATGGCTCTGGCTCGCCAGTGCCAATGCCGCTTGATCTCCAAAGGAAGACACTGGCGAGCCAGAGCCCTCGCCAGTGGCACCGAATACCACCATTTTGAGATAGACGGTCTAGGCCCACCTTCTTCATGCGGTGATCGAGAAGAAGGTGGGCCGGCGGCCGAAGCGGCCTTGTCCCACCCTACGTCTCTTGTGGAAGCCGCCGCCGCAGGCGCCGCAATCTCGGCCTGTGCGTCGAGCTCCTTGAAATCATCTCCGTCGCGACGCGGAATTACTGGCATTATCCAGCGATCTGGACGTGGCGAAAGCGAATTTCTCAAGTTCGCGCACGACAGATCAAATCGACTCGCATCGGCGCGGGACACTTTCCGATATCGATCAGCGAGGGGGCGAAAAGGAGTCGCTCCGATGCGATCTCAGAGTCCCGTTTACAGGCATAGGCGCAGGTGGTGGATGGGTCGCGATAAGGTTCTCGGTCTGTCGCTGGCAATTCTGGTCATCGGCATCGCCGCGGCGTTTTGTTTTCGAAACGAGCCGTTTGTCGAGAACGGCCTGAAGCTGGCCCGGGCAAACATTCTCGACGACGCAATCTCCAAGTTGCCGGGACCGAAACCGTATCCGCAAGAAACAAAACCCGCCAAGCCGAAGGCGACATTGCCGACAGTGACGTTGAACGGGATCGAATCGGTGGATCCGTTCGCGGAGCGGCAGGCTTCCGCACCGGCGGATCGGGAGAAGAGCGCGAGACGGATCGACAAGCCGAGGCAGTCGCCGCCCGTGAAGTTGGCGGCCGCCGATAAGACGTTGATTCCGACCGCGATGCCGGCCATCGACACGCGGACGGCAACCGACCAGCCGGCGGCAACCGACAGGCCGACGGCCTCGATCGACACCGATAAAGCGGCCCCCGAAATTACCACGTCGCAACCGTCATCGGCGCCGGCGTTCCCGGCCGCGAAGCCCTCGAGCGATGCGGCCACGTTGCTGACCTCGACGGCGCCTCCGGTGACCGAACCCGCCGGAAGCGAAAAGGAGCCCACAGTCGGCGAAATTGTCATTCGGCCAAACGCCTCTTCGCACCGTCGGCCCGCTGCTGTGAAAGAGCACAACGTGGCCTGGCAGTCGAAGCCGGCGGAAGAAAGCCGCGACACGCTGGCCGACAATTCGCCCCGAATCGAACCGAACAGCGACGAGCCAAGCGGCGAGCCGAAGAACAGCGAGCAAAAGAACGCCGAGCCGAAGGGCGAGCAAAAGAACGCCGAGCCGAAGGGCGAGCAAAAGAACACCGAGCCGAAGGGCGAGCAAAAGAGCGTCGAGCCAAACAGCGAGCCAAAGAAAGCCGAGGCGAGAAATAGCGAACCGAAAAGCGATGATTCAATCGGCGACGATCCGCATCGAAATGAGTGCACGCGCGACAACCCGACGCGCGATCTTCCCGGAGTCGCCTCTCAAAACGACCCCATTGCCGACGAAAAACCGATTCAAGATAAGCCGGCGGCAATCGATTCGCCGCCCGGTGAACGCATGACGGCAAGTCCGCCAGGCGACGCAGCGACGCCGGAAACCGGCGCCTCGGCGAAAGCGATCCTGCATCGCGTGCGGCGCGGCGATATGTTGACGAAAATTGCCCTGCACTACCTGGGCGATAGTCGTCGGTATCGCGAGATTTTCGAGGCGAATCGCGACCAACTTCGCACGCCGAACGATCGCCTGAAAATCGGCATGCTGCTGCGCATCCCGCCCAACGTCCCGCAAACGGCCCGAACGGACAAAGTCGTCGCCAAGCGCAAGACGCGTTCCAATCGGGGGAGTCGCAGCACGATCGGAACGACGGGTGGCTCCAAAGTCCCTGTGCACAATGCGGCTCGCCTCCGCGAAAAACCGCAGAGCGAGCCGGCCGAAAAGCCGTCGTCGGCAACGACCGACGACCAGGACATGCAAGGAGACAATTCGTCGGCAAATCGCTTCGTCCCGGTGCAGCGGGCTCCGTTTCTCCCGGGAGCAAAGGGCCACGCGGATGCCTCGTCGCTGATCATCAGGCCCGAACCAAAGGCTCCCGTGACGTCTCACCGATCCGCGCCCAGGAGGGCCGCAATCACACTTGCCGGCGACCGAGAGGACGCGACGATCCGCTGAAATTGCCTTACGCCTTCTCGGGCAATCGCGACAACAAGTCGATCGCGAGCTGACCGGCCGTCTGCTGGTCTTCCCGCGGATTTCGCGACTCCAGCCCGAGGTCGTGGACGAGAAACTCAGCCCGTTCGTAGCCGCAGAGTCGTTCGTGCTGCTTGAGCAGCGGGAGAAAATCGTCGCTGCGGAGCGCCTCCGAAACAGTCGCGAAGTTCCCAATGAGATGGGCGCGGTTGTGCTGCAACACCAGGTTGCGGCAAGTCTCCGCGACGTCCGGCCAACCGGCGCGACAGGCGGCTGCGGCCGCCAGGACGAGCAATCGGTCGCGGCCGATCTGCTGGTGTTTGCGATCGGAAATCTCGGCCAGCCGAATGTAGGACAGCATGGCCGACTCATGGTCGCGCATAATGCGGCGCCTTCCTGGCCGGTCCGAATCGGGCACGAATCTCCGCCTTGAGCCGTCGCACAGATTCGCTCGACACGTCCGCTGACCGACTCTCCCCGTGACAGGCGGCGCCGCGAACGGCAATCACGTCGGGACCAAACTCGACCAGCCCGGCGATGTCTGGCAATCGCAGGCTTCCCGCCAAAGCGAACGTCAGTCCCGCTTCGTGTGAGGTCGCGGCCAGTCGCGTCAATTCCTGACGAGACATGATGTCTGGCAATCCGCCGACCTTTTTTCGGCAGGTGTCGATCAAGAATGCGTCGGCACCGAGTCGAATGGCGGCGGACAGAATTTCCTCAGGAGGCGGCGCCGCTGCCTCACGCCAGTCGGCGTAGGCCACGGCCACCCGTCTGGTTGTTTCGAGCTGAGTTGCCTCGAGACGGTCCAGCACCAGCCGCCAGCCGTTCTCCCAGCCGTCCCGCGTTCGCGTCTCGGCGGGGCCAAGCTTGATGTCGGTAATACCGCGGGGCAGGACAAACGGACTCGATGCCTGGCGGAACTCTTCCACTTCGCCGAGAGCCACGCTGCACGGGACACGGTCGCCGATCTGTGTCTCCTGCGAAAACGCCGCGATCTCGGCGATCACCTCGAGATCGGCCATTCCGAGCGGGCCGCGAAGCGGCTCTTTGACGTCGAGCCGATCACAGCCCCCGTCGACGGCTGCTCGCGCTTCGGCCAGATTGCGAACGCTGACGAGTAAATCGGGGATTGCCATCGCGCGACTTGCTGCCGATCAAAAGAGGTCCCGGGGCGCTTCGTCGGCAAAGGGATGGAGTGCACCCAGTAATTTTGGCTTGGGAAGGGCGTCGACCAAGGCCTCGGCCATCTTGAAGTCGGCGAAGGTCGTAATCTTGATATTCATCGGCCAGCCTTCGACAACCGTCACGGGGTAGCCCGTATTCTCGACAAGCTGTGCTTCGTCGGTGGCCGCCAGGTTGCCACGCTTTGCGAAGGCGTCCAGCAGCAGTTGACGCCGAAACACCTGCGGCGTTTGCGCCTGCCAAAGCCCCTCTCGTGACACCGTCTCGAGAATCCGCGAATCGGGCCCGACTCGCTTCAACGTGTTGGCGGTGGGAATGGCGGGAATGGCAGCGCCGGATTTTTCGGCCTCGGCAAAGATCGCGTCGACCCATTCCTTCACGATCAACGGGCGAGCCGCGTCGTGCACCGCGACGAATTCAATGTCGCTCTTCACACGGGCGAGCGCGTTTTGCACGGATTGAAACCGTTCGCCTCCCCCCTCGATGATGTCGATGTTCATGAACGCCAGGTTCGGCCGGAACTTCTCCTTGACCCACTCCGAGTCTTCGCGGGAAACGACCAGGAGCACCTGTTTGACGTCGTCCCGATTGACGAAGCACTCCGCCGCTCGGACCCAAACGGGTCGCCCCTTGAGGTCGACGAACGGCTTTTTTCGCTTATGAGAGGTAAACCGCGTGCTCTTTCCGGCCGCGGGAAGAATCACAGCAAACGTGGCCATCGGCGCTCCTCCAACTACCGCGTCGATAATAGTCCCGCGTTTTGGACCGGACAACCGTTCGGTCCGCAATGATTCTCGGGGGACTATTTCGGCTCTTTTGGGGCGCCAAAAAAAGGGGGACTTGTTTTGGGTCCACCCGGCTTGCACAACGAAACGGTCTTGCACACCGTGTCCTGAGCTTGCGCAACAGAACGGGGGGGGGGGAGACAATGAGGGCTAACCCCAATACCGTTCAATTCAGCATGACGATTGATTTGCGAAAAGTCTTCCGGGGCTGCGGGTAAAGTCGATCTTTTGGCCGCTTTTTTCGCCAGTAGCTCATCTTACGTTTGATCACTCGGGGGTTGATGCGGTTGCGTCGCGGTTCGAGTCGTTCTTGCGAGACTTCTTCGAGAAGGCACTCGTGCCAGCGCTTCGCACTGGTGGCATTGCGAGGAACCTCCGGCAAACGGCAGCGCACGATCTTCAGCGTGTTGACGAATGAGAGTTCGCGCGGTGCACAGCCGGCCAAGTCGGCAGCATCGCACATCAGCTTGCGGATCACATAATGCCCCAGCAGCAGCCCGTAAATCTCCTGGACAACGCCGGCGGGCGTTTGACTGCGCAACACAGGCCGCTCGCGCTGATGGGTCTTCACCTCGTCGATGGTGATTTCTTCTTCCCATCGTTCGTGGTACAGAACGATCAGCCGCTTCGCCGGATGGTCAGAAGCCGAAAGCAAGGTCGTCAGAAGTCGGTGCTTCTCCCCCGAGCCTGGTCGGCCGGGATCATCGAAGGTGTATTCGATGATTCGCACCAAGATTCCCTGCTTGTCCTGCCGGCGACACGAGTCGGAGGGATAGAGCTTAGCCAGATACGAACCGTCTTTCAGTTGGCGGATGGGATGAAAGATCAGCCCTGTTTTGACTCGTGCCAGCAGATGAGCTGCTTGGAGTTGGATCGCCCCCACGAGTCGGTAACTCAGGAATCCGCGATCCCACAAAAGCAGCATGTTTTCCTGCAGAAAACGGCTCAAAGCATGAGCCATGGGGATTTCACCGCGAGAGCAGGGCTTGATCAGGGAACGCCACAAAATGTGCGTGCCCGCTTCACACAGGCTGACCACCCGCGCCTGCGGAAAAGCCCCTGGGGCGCGACCGCTTCCCGGCCGCCCGAAGGCTCGCTCATTCTCGGGCGTGTCCGGGAGATCCACGATGAAGCCATCGACAGCCATCACTCGCATTCCCGCATAAAAGGCATGGGGCGTCTCGACGGTCCCTTGCAGCTCAATGATCTCGTTGGCCAATCGCCTCAAGGGTGCCGATCCCACGCTTTTGCGGGCTTCGCAGAGCGTCGATCGACCTGGCGTTCCTTTGCGCCGATAGCGATGCAAAGCCCGAAAAACTTGTCGATAGCTGTCTCGGCCAAAGAGCGTCAGGCCAATCACAAACCACACGACAAACCAACGTGGCAGCCGGCGGCAATGCAACGAGCGTTCCCCCGGCCGAAGTCCATTTGCAATAGACGCCTCGCTCACAATTCGCTTCAATGCACGCACGCGCTCGGCGGTCGACCACCGGACTGCAACATCCATCTCCCGATCCAACACGCTCATCGCAGCCTCCTTGCTACGTGGGATTTAGCTCATCCACATCGTGGCAAGAGGCTGCGATTTCTCAAATATCGATTGAACGGTATTGGGGTTAATCCCCCCGGACGTCGCGCGAATAAGCTCGCTGAGACGCACACGCTTCAACCGCGCAGGAGGACCGCGGGGGTCAACCCCGCGGCTCGAAGACACGGGAGGCCCGCTGGCGTCTCCGGATTATTTCGCCAGCGAAACTTCGTAGCAAGCCGCCTCCTGGTCGTTGCGGACCAGGAGGTACTTGCCCGCGAGTGCCGGGCAATTCCACGTTTTGCTCGAGAGCGCGGGGATCGATCCAAGCTCGGTCAAATGTTTCGGATCGGTGTCGACCAGCACGACCGGGCCGGGTTCGGTTTGCACGATGATCGTGTTGCCCGCCAGCAGAATCTGGCCATGCTCGTAATGGCCGCCTTTCCACATCTGCTTGCCGGTCTTGATCTCGATGCATTGCATGATGCCGTCGTCGAGGCCGTAAACGTAGCCGTCGTGCGCGACGGCGGTCGTGAACTTGGTCTTCATGCGTTTGCTTTCCCAGAGCGGTTCGACCGCCCACTTGCCGTCCGCGGCACAACTCACCTTGAGCAATGCGGTCCCTCTGCCGTAACCGACGGTGACGAGAATCTGATCCGGCGCACCGGCATTGGCGATGGGCTGTGAGCAGATCGGGTAACTCGTGTCCCACACGAAGTGCCAGAGCACCTTGCCCGTCGTCGGATCGTGACCGGCGAGTCCATGCTCGTCCCAATTGAGAATCTGCTCGACCCCGGCGACCGAAGCCAGCATGGGGGTCGCGTAACTGGCGTTGTTGACGCCGGTGCACCACGCCTGTTTGCCGGTGACGCGGTCGTAGGCGGCCAGACTGCCCCCCGTCTTGCCGGTCGGCGCGACCACGACTGAATTGCCCACAATCAACGGCGAACCGCAGACTCCGTGGACCGCCACCGCTCCGCCATTCTCGCTGACAATGTTGTGCGTCCAAATGGGGCGCCCGGTCATGGCGTCGAGGCAGTTGAAGATGCCCGTCGCGCCGACGGTGTACACACGCCCGTCGTCAACGGTCGGCGTGCACCGCGGGCCCGGCCCGCCCATTCCCTCATACCGCGGCTTGTTTTCGAAGGGCGCTTTATCGGAGTGCACCCAGACCTCTTTGCCGGTCTTCAAATCGCGACAGACGACGCACTCGTCTTCGCCGCGCTGTTCTTGCGAGAAGGCATAGCCGCCCACGACGACAAAGCCGCTCCAACCGGCGCCAATTGGTTCACGCCAGATTTGTTTGGGAGGATGGCTCGCCCAGTCGCGATCGAGCTTCACGTCGGGCAAGACCGCGTCGCGGCCCGGTCCTTGAAACGCGGGAAAATCGGTCTTCGGGTTCGACACCAGCTTCGCACTGCTCGTTGACAATTCGCCGACCGACGACTTGATCAAAGCCGCGCGTGCCGCGGCTCCGCGGAGGGCGAAATTGAGCTTCGCGTCACCCGACATCCCGGTGATCTCGAAGAAGTGCAGGTAGGGGAAGATCGCCGCGATCAACAGGGCCAGCACGCCCAGCCGCACGCTCCAGCGCAGCGGAAAGAAAAACATCCATGCGGCCCACAGCACGCATATCGTTGCGGGAAAGAGCCCGGCAAACGCCAGCCACCCCGGAATTCCATCGCCGTTGTTGAACGCGATCACGGCCGCGGCCTCGGCGGTCCAAAGAACGCTCACGCACGCCGCAATTCTCCACGCGGTTCGGCGGGAGCGAAATCTCGCGGACAGGTGATAGGTCAGACCGATCACGGCGGCAAGACCGACGATGATTTCCACCCAGTATCGCGGCTGAACCATGCGCCACGAGTACTGGGCCGAGATCACCAACGTCAGGCCCCACGCGTATTGCAAGACACCAAGCGTGATCAGCATCGCCAGCACGACTCGCAGCACGCTCCGCCAGGACGCGGAACCGGCGGCACCAGCGACGGGCGCCATGGTGGAAATGGATTCAGAGGAGATGGGCTCAGAGGTCGCGGACATCGAACTCTCCCTCAGACGGTTGTTCGAACGAAATTGCACGCAGGAGCGCGGGTGGCACTCTACGTCGTTAACCCTTTTCTGGGTGCCACGCCCACGGCTTTGCGTGGGCGTGTCTTCGAACATCAAACGGATTCGCACGCCCACGCAGAGCCGCGGGCGTGGCACCCCTTGGCTTTTGTGGTGCAGGCGTCCCGCCTGCAGCTGTAGCCGGGACGGCCGCACCACAAACACGTGCAGCCGCGATGGCCGCACCACAAACACATGCAGCCGCGATGGCCGCACCACAAATACGTGCAGCCCCCATGGCCGCACCACAAACAGGGCGTCCGTCCCCCAATCGCGAACGTCGCGCGTGACGAGCTTCGTGCTATAATGCACGTGTTGTCAGACACATTTCACTACGCTACGGTACTGTATCGTTTCTCCAGAGAGGGGTCAAGTGCCGCCCAAGAGAAAGTCGACGGGAAAGTCGGCGTGCGCCGAGCCGCAGAAACCGGACAAGCGTGTGCTGCGCTCGAAGCTGGCCGTGCTCGCCACGACTTATGAGCTGCTCACCGAGAGCGGACTCGCCGGCGTGAGCATCGACGAAGTCGCGGCGCGTTCGGGCGTGGCGAAGACCACGATCTACCGGCACTGGCCCTCGCGTTCGGCCCTGTTGGTCGACGCCTGCTCGAAGGTGGGATCCAGTTTCGACATCCCCGACACGGGCACTCTCCGCGGCGACCTCATGAAACTGGCCACCGAAATGGCCGCCCGCCTCCGCGTCAAGAAATTCTCCTCGGCCGTCCCCTCGGTAATCGACGCCGCGGAACGCGACCCAGAAATCGCCGCCGTCTACTCCCGAGTCCACGCCGGCTTCATGGCCCCCCTCCACGCAGTCATCGAACGAGCCCAAAAACGCGGCGAACTGCCACGCACCAGCGTGCCCTCAGAAATCGTAGCCGCAATCGTCGGCCCCCTCTTCTACCGCCGCTGGTTCTCCCGCGAGCGCTTGGACGACCACTTCGTGCACGGCGTGGTCGAGCGGGCGCTGCTGGCGCCGAAAGCGCGCCCCTGACGGACGCCCGTGTCCTTTGTGCTGCGTAGCGCGTTCGACACCACAGGGTGGGCCGGCACTTGCACGGGGCGCTGCAAGCTGGCGGTCCTATTTGTCATTGCGTGGCGTTGCTTGACGCTGATCTGCAACGCGTCATCGCGGCCTGGGAGGGTTTGCCGGCCGCGATTCGCAAGGCCCGCTGGCATTGGTCGGGTCTCAGTAAACGATTGGCTCCAGTGTGTACGGGGAAAGTCCAGGGCGACGCGGCGGACTTCTATTTCACAGCATCGTTGGCCCCAGTCGAGCAGCGGCACCGGAGAGAGCACGCACCGACTAAATCGGCAGTGGCGGTCTGGTCAAGTTCGGACGACGGCGCATTGTTCTGCGACGCGCACACATCTCCAGACACCTGATTAATGGTCGATCACTATTTGGACTCGAAAAACTTGGATGATCGAACATCGGTAATTGAGGGTGCAACAGGCAACGGCGTGAACGTGCCTTATAGAGACAAGTGTCGGCCGTAAGTTGAGCGTTTTGCGGCAAGCTTGTCTCTCGGTTTTCGAGCGCATCGTTCTGGCGGCCGCGCGAAATGCCTCGCGGGCGAATTAACGTCTTAGACACAGGAGCCAATCCGATGTCCAGCATTCAATCTTTAAGCAATGGCTCGAGCAACCTCTTCCAATATTTGTCGAGTCTCAGCGGGCAAACCAGTGTGACTGGGAGCTGCAGCTCGTCCTCCAGTTCACAAACCAGCTCGGCCCTTTCGTCGAGTGCTTCCGCATCAACGGGCGGCGTCAGCAGTAGCTCCAGCCAGAGCAGCAACGCCTTTGCCGAATTGTTGAAGGAAATTGAGTCCGCGGTCCAATCGGTTCTGCAAAACTTCAACGCAAGCTCAAGCGAGTCATCCTCCACGGCCACGGGCTCGACATCCGATTCCAGCTCATCGGCGAGCGGTTCGGATAGCTCCTCGAGCTCAACGAGTAGTACGTCGGAGTCGAGTTCAGGTTCGACGAGCACCAGTTCCACGGATAGCACGTCACAGCAACAGCTCATGCAGCAGATTTTTGCCGCGATCGGCAGCGTCCTGCAGCAGAACGGGATTAGTCCACCCAGCCAACAGGGGATGGGGCCTCCGCCGTTGGGTCAATCGGGTGGATCTGGGCCGGGAGCGAGCAGCTTCTCGATGCAAAGTATCGCGGGCTCGGGACTCTCCGGCCAGTCCGGAACTTCTGGATCGAGCGCCAGCGATTTTCTCTCGCAAAACGGTTTGACGCCGGATCAATTTCGGGAAGCATTGATGGCGTCCGTCCAGCAAAGCGGTGGAACGAGCATCGATTTGTCGCAGCTCTTTCAGAACGCGTCATCCGGGCAGGCTGTCAATATCTCCGCTTGAGCCCGGTTCGGACGCCCCGCGATATTCGCCGGGGGATTTTCCGGTCGAGCGACGAAAAGCCGCGCTAAACGCGGACGTCGTGTGGTATCCCGCCATAACGGCAATCTGTTTGAGCGGATATCGCCCTTCTCGGAGCAAGAGACTGGCTCGCTGCATGCGCACGTCGCGCAAATATTGAAGTGGCGGCTTGCCCACAGCAAGCAGGAAACGCGCGGCGAATGTGGACCGTGTGAGGCTCGCCTCTTGGGCAAGTTTGGCAACGGTCCAGGGGAAATCCGGGCGTTCATGCAGCCGGTAGAGGGCGACGCCAATTTCGGCATCACGGCATTCTCTCAACAACTTCCCCGAACCCGGATACGAGGCGTCCAACGCATGCTGCACCGTCTTCACAAACAAGACGCCGAGCAGGCGATTCACCACGTCTCCCCTCCCAGGACGGCCGGGCGACGTCTCAGCCAGCAGCAGCCGGAGAAGGTGATCTACCCACGGTTTGAATTGCCCGTCTGAACCCGGAATCACTAATACCTGCGGAAAAGCCATCAACAGAGAAGCGGAACTGCCGTTTTGAGGCACAAACCCACCGCTGATGACCTGCGCGGTTGTCGGCGATGCTCCCCGCCGCTTCGGGATTCAGCACCAAGAAGTCTCCCGGTTTGAGCGGAGGCACGATGCTCTGGTCCGACGAATTGGCGCCGGCGGATGCCTTCGTCATTCCGAAGAAGCGATAATGGACAAGCGGTCCTGAGAATTCGACGGGCCTGATCGTCGAGCCGAACGGCGAAATCCAACCCGCAAGCTGCACTTCCTCCAAATCCGGGGTGACGGTGTCAAAACTGCCCAGCAGAACGGACCCCAACAGGGATTTGTCCGTATCGAGCGCGGAATCACCCCCGTTGGAGTCGCTCTTTGTCATCGTCCAGACGCGATCTGTCAAAGGGCGAGTTCCATGAAACTTCCTTAAGCCAGCGCGATTAGCCCATTGTCTACGACTGCACGAATAGAAGTGCGAGCACCCCCGATCTGGTTACTTCGAATTCGCTACACCGGCGGCCTGCCCGACAAACTTCAGGTTCGCGCCAACCAGTTGCGCCCGAAAACTCGAGATTCTCTCAGACATGTAACCGAACGGCCTGAAATGATCACTAGGTCTCCGTCAGGCCCGTGCCGCGGCAAGTGCGCAGGAAGCAGCGCTCGGCATAGCCGGCTTCAAGGAGCGAAATCGTGACAAAATCGGCCCTCGTCGGTGCGGCTCCGCTGCTGCTCTTCCTGATCCCAATGACGGCATTGATGTGGATGTGCCAGAGCATTCCTCGCGAGAAGGCATCGCCAAAGCTTGCTCTGCCAGCGGCGGTCTTGGCGAACGCGGCTGAGGATGATCTCGAATGTGATTGGGAGGACTCTGACCAGGATTTCTGAATGGCACGGCCCGACAACGGACCGCGAGAACTTTCCAGCTTGCCGGCCATCTTCAGGTTTTTCGCCCGGAAGCGTGTAACAGGATGGGCTGGCCCGCCACTGCAATCCATTGGATGTAACCGTTCAACACCGAGATGCACTAGACTTTTGTGAAGGTGCTGGAAAAGCCGATTATTGTTCGAGAAACGCCGATTGATCGGGAATGGCTGAATGGATCTTGCACGGATATGCTGAACCAATCCGAGACTCGGTCATGAGCGCCATTTCTGTACCGTTGATGATCGGTTTTCCGCAGCAAACGGGGATGAGGCGACGCATCCCGCAGTCGCCCATGAATTGGTCAAATTGGCATCCCCCGACTTGGCTGCTGAGCCAGGCACACGAAGCGACCGCACGCGAACCCGAACGGGCAATTTGCGCCGATGCCGTCGACCTGGCAGACATCAGGCAGACCCTGCAAGGTTCCGGCGATGCGTACGGGCGGCTGGTGAGCCGATACCAGCAAACAATCGCATCGCAGGTCTGGAGGTACGCCCCGCATCAGGACGTGATCGCTGATCTGGTTCATGATGTCTTTGTCGAAGCCTATTTAAGCCTGCCCAGTTATCGGGGTCAGGCCCCCTTCGTTCACTGGCTGCGCAAGATTGCCTTACGCGTCGGCTATCGACACTGGAAACGCGAAGCCAAACGGCGTGCGCAATTTCGGCTGCAGTTGGACGCGACAACAGTTGCTGCAACTGCCGCGAGTGATGCGGAGACAATGGACGCGACGGCGCGGCTTTACGCAGTTTTGGAGCAACTCGGCCCGCGAGATCGGGCGGTCATCACGTTGATTCACCTCGAGGACGCTCTGTTGCCGAGGCGGCCGACCTGCTCGGCTGGAGCCAGGCGATGGTTAAGGTCCAGGCGTTTCGAGCCCGGCGAAAGCTCAAGAGGCTGTTGCAGGAGGCTCCCTGATGCACAATTTGGGACAATTTGATGAATGGGCCTCGGCGGCCCGGAACGATGGACCTCCCGCGGTCGACGTCGCGGCGAAGGTTGTGCGGACGATTGAGCGAATCCCGCCGAGAGCGACCGTCGAAAGACCGGCAATCGCGATCGCGGCCACGGCTCTCATCGCCGCGTCGGTTGCGATGATGATGGCCTGGCAGTCCTGGCGGATTGTGCACGATCCCCTCGTGCAATGGTTCAAGCCACCCAATTATTTGACAATGCAATGAGCGGCGCACCCACGATTCAAGAAGACTCGACCAAATCGATCGCTCGCGCGAGAGATCGGCGGTCTCCCATGCGGTTCTTGCTCCCCGGCCTGATCTTTGTCTGCGGTGCGCTCGTGGGAGTGGGCGCGACGGTGACGGTGATCGAGTACCGGATGATTCCGCCCTTCGGTCCGCCCAGCCCGCAGCGAATCGTTGCGGGTCTGAAGAGCGAGCTGGCGTTGGACCCGGATCAATCGCGACAAGTCGAAGTGATCGTTCAAGCGCACGATGCCGAGCTGCGACGCATTTTCGGAACGGCCCAAGCGGATCGCAAACGCTTCGAGGGCGAAATTGCCGCCATCTTGAATGAGAGCCAGAAGGAGAAGTGGCAGCAACGTTGCGAGCAGATGCAAAGGCGCTTTCCTCACCCGCCCGATGCCGCGCCTTGAAGTCCTTTGACTGCTCTCTCCCTGTAGCCCGCTCCGAAGGGCTCCCATTTGGCGAATAAACGGATCAATTCGCCAAACCGACGTGTAACCGGAACCGGTCTCCTGGCACTTGAATGAGCGACAACGCCGGTACCTTGGCAGGTAACGGCTTTCTGAAACTTCATCCACCAGGGGCCACATGGATTCGAGACCGCTCAGTCAATCGACAGTGCGGACGCGTTTTTGGCAGGGTTGTATCCTCGCAGCGGTGCTTCTCGTGGCCGCCTTTCTTCGGCTCTGGCGGCTCGATCGAAATGGCTTCGGCAACGGCTATTATGCTGCCGCGGTGCGAAGCATGCTTGTCAGCCCGACGAATTTCTTCTTCGGCGCGTTTGATCCGGCAGGATTCATTACCGTCGACAAGCCGCCCGGCGCGATCTGGGTCCAGGCGATCAGCGCAAGAATCTTTGGGTATCGCGGCCTGAGTCTCCTGATTCCCCAGGCGCTCTTTGGGATCGCGACCGCGGCCGCCACCTTCGGGCAGATCCGGCGTTTGTTCGGCACCGCGTCGGGTTTGCTGGCGGCCGTGGTCGTTGCTTTGACGCCGATTGCCGTCGCCGTCGATCGCGACAACCTGCCCGATTCGTTGCTGACGTTCCTGTTGGTTCTGGCCGCCGGAGCGTTGATTCGCAGTCTTTCCGCCAACTCCTGGCAGCTTCTCGCCGTGTCGATGATCCTCGTCGGGGCCGCGTTCAATGTCAAAATGCTCGCGGCATTCGTCGTACTGCCGACGTTCTTTCTCGTCTACCTGCTCTTTGCCCAAGCCAAGTGGAAGCTGAAGGCCACTCGGCTGGCGATCGCGTCCGTGCTGTTGGCCGCCGTTTCTCTCTCGTGGTCGCTGATTGTATACCTCACTCCGGCATCCCGGCGGCCTTACATCGGAGGTTCGCAGACCAACTCGGCGCTCGAGCTTGCCCTGGGCTACAACGGATTTGGACGAATCTTCGGCGGATTGGGGAACCTGGGACCGCCCGGTCAGAGGGGAGATTTTCGGCCCCGCCCCTCTGACCCCGGTCCAGACACTTCCAAAAAATCCGAAACCGATCGAAGGGATCCGATTACCCGCGGCAAATCGACTGACCTGAAAAACGCGGCTCTCGTCGCGGCGCGACCCGATCCCGACAATTCGCCGGGACCCCCCGATCCCGATGATGCTCCTCCCGACCGCGGAGCACGCCGAGCAACGGGAGGCGCGCGACCACCTTTTCCAGGTCGGTTTCCGCGATTCGGCGGACCGCCGGGCGGCTTTGGCGGCACGCCCGGATTTCTCCGCTTCACCCGGCCGCAATTGGCCGAGCAGATTACCTGGCTCTTTCCGCTGGCGTTCTTCGGAGCGTGGGCTGGGTTCTTGCAGTATGGACTTCGCATCAGCGGCGGTCCGCAACAAGCGGCCCTCGTCACGTGGGTCGGTTGGCTAGCGACGCACGTCGCGGTCTTTAGCTTCGCCCACGGGATCTTTCACGATTACTACAGCATCATCATGGGTCCCGCGGTTGCCGCGATCGTCGGCATCGGCGTGCCGGCACTCTGGCAGCAGTTTCAAACGGACACGTGGCGGCGCTCGCTCTTGCCGACGGCTCTCATCGCGACGGGAGCGTGGCAGGCTTACCTCATCGGCCAGAATGCGGCGCTCCGCTACAAATTGCTTCCGATTTCGCTCGGTGCGATTTGCTTGGCGACAACCGTGCTGCTCGTCAGCCAACTCGGGATGGGCGGAGGCTGGCGACGCCTGTTGCAGCCGTCAGGGATACTGTTCGGTGTTGTGGCGGCGTTGATCGCACCGGCCACCTGGTGCGTGGCGACGACGATGTCACCCGGTTTTTCCCTGATCCCAACCGCTAATATCTCGATCCTGGCCGGCGACGACCCCGACCGGCCGCCGATGTCCGGGCTAGGCCCCGGTCCCGACGGTGAACTGCCGACCGACCGCCTGAATTCGCTCGTCGATTTTTTGCGGACCCATCGCGACGGCGAGAAGTACTGCGTTGCGGCCATGTCGGCCATGCAGGTGCAATCGATCATCATCCAGACCGGTGAACCCGCCATCGCCCTCGGCGGTTTCATGGGAGCCGATCCCGTGCTCACCAAGGACAAGTTCATCGAACTCGTGGATCAGGGCCAACTGCGATATGTGTTGGCCGGCGGTCCCGGCCCCGGCGGTGGCTTTCCCTTCGGCCCCAGACGCGGCGGACGGTTTCCTCTGCCGGCGGGCGGGGGCGGAAACGGAGGTCCTCCGTTGCCCGATCCGAACGATCCGGATCCGTTTCCACCCGATCCCGGTGGTCCTGGTCCGTTTCCCCCCGGCCCCGCCGGGCCCGGACCATTTGCGCTTGGCCCCGGCGGACCCGGAGGACCATTTCCCCCCGCCGGTCCGATGGGCGGACGGAACGCGGAAATCATGGAATGGGTCCGCGATCACGGAAAGCTCGTCGACGCGAAACTCTGGCGGACAAACGCGAACGAGGAGCCGGATGATCCCGCGCCACCGGGCCGACCCCCACGCGGCCTCGGTGAAATTTACGACTTGAAGGCCGCCTCCAAGCGCCCGGCGGCTGTCGAACAACAGGGTCTGGCCTCCCCACGCTCGTCATTGGAATGAACGAAGCCCATGTTGATCTCGCTGGTCCTGCCCGTATTCAACGAGGAAGCGGCGCTCCCACGGCTGTTCGAGGCGGTGCTGCCGCTCGTCGATTCGCTCGCCTGCGATTGTGAGCTGATCTTCGTTGACGACGGCAGCCATGACAGCACGGGTCGGCTGCTCCGTGCGACGGCCCAGCAGGACTCCCGCGTGAAAAATTGCGCGGTTCACCCGGAATTTCGGACATCAGGCGGCGATCACGGCCGGTCTGGACGTTGCGAATGGCGACGCGGTCGTCGTGATGGATGCCGATCTGCAGGACCCGCCGGAGTTGCTGCCCGACATGATCGCACGCTTCGAGGAGGGTTTCGACGTCGTTTCCGCGCAGCGAATCAGCCGTCGCGGGGATGGCTTTCTTAAACGGCTCACCGCCCGCTGGTTTTACCGCTTGATGCAATGGGCCGTCGACGAGCGACTCCAGTCGGAGGTGGGCGACTTCCGCTTGTTCAGCCGCAGGGTCGTGATAGCCCTTCGCGAATTTCGTGAACAACACCGCTACGTGCGCGGCCTGGTCGCGTGGCTCGGGCTCAAGGAAGCGATCGTTCCGTTCCATCGCGGATCGCGCGTCGCCGGCGTCACGAAATATTCGCTGTGGAAAATGCTCAAGTTCGCTTGGACGGCTATCTCGTCGTTCTCCGCACTTCCCTTGAAACTCAGTCTTTACCTCGCGGCGTTTCTATTTCTGTGCGGCGTGCTCGAGGCGGGTTTCCTCCTCTCTCGATCGACGGCGCCGGGATCAGCCACGACCGGCTGGGGCTCGTTTGTCGTCATTCAACTGCTGACGACGGCGGCCATACTGTTCGCGATCGCCTTGCTTGGAGATTACGTGGCCCGCATCTACGACGAAACGAAGGCGCGCCCACTTTATGTCGTGGGCGAAACGATCAACCTCAGCCCGCCGTCGCCAGCGCCGCGTCGAGGCGTCTGGCTCTCTCGCCGTAGTTCCGACCGCGCTCTCGACGACGACTTGCCATCGATGAACGGCTCTGACGCAAACGTGGCCGTCGCGAACCTTGCTCCCGGATGCGCGCCATGACTTCCGCGCCCGGCCGCCAGCGCTATTACTCACTCGATCTCGTGCGCGCCCTGGCAATGTTGCTGGGCGTCTTTTACCACGCGCTGTTGTTCAACGGTATGGTGGCGAGCGGTCCGCGGCCCCCTCTCGGTCCGGGCAGGGGCAGAAGCGGTTTCAGCGACGAGATGTTCACTCAGGAGTATCTGCATAGCTTTCGCATGCCGCTCTTTTTCATCGTGTCCGGCTTCTTCTGCCATATGATGCTGCTCAAATACGGACCCCGCGGTTACTACGCGCGGCGTTGGTTCCGCATCGGCGTGCCGCTGTTGATCGGGATGTTCACGTTCGTCCCGCTCTACGTGCTTGCCCGGGAGTCTTTTCAGCCGCGACCGAATTTCCCCGGCGGTCCCCGTCGCGAGTTCGCGGAACCAATGGCGGGGCCACCGGGCGCGGGTCCAATGCGGCCCGACGATGACAAGGCGGCCACCGCGCCTCCCGGATTGCCGCCGTCGTTCCCATCGCCCGATGACGACGACGAACCCGATCCCGAACCTAAGCCGCCGCGAACTCGCGACGCCGAAAACGATCGATCAAACGCCGAACCGGGACCACCGCCTGGGCGGCCTCCCGGGGCGCCGCCGTTTGGCGCGACTCGTTTCGGCCGGCCCAGCGGCCCTCGGTTTGGTGGCGGGGGGCCCTTCGGATTGCCAGGACGGGCCAGCTCATGGCTCTTCGGATCCAACGTTCGCTACTTCACGATGAACCATTTGTGGTTTCTGTGGTACCTGCTGGTCTTCGCCAGCATCACGCCCTTGATCGCCTGGATTTGGCAGGCGCTTCCCAAACTCGCGCGGGACCGATTGAAAACATGGGAAGCTCGGGCCCTCGGGTGGCCGACAGTGCCATTGATTCTCGGTCTGGTCAGCGTGCCCTCACTCCCGGCCACGGGCAGTTTCTTCGGCTGGTCCCTCGGAATGGCATCGGGCATTGGGCGCGGCTTCCCGGATTTCCTCTGGACCTTCGAGCCGGACATGCCGTTCTACTGGCTGTATTTCGTCGCCGGATGGTGGCTCTACCGACAGCGCGACGCACTAGCCAGGTTGGGACGCGGCTGGTGGTTGTACCTCTCGGCCGGACTCGCGCTTTATCTCGTCGCGGGACGGCTGTCTCAGTGGTATCAATCGCAATTCGACCTGCCGCATTACGCGTTGATTCGCTTTACCGGCTACAGCCTTTACGCAGTTGGATCGGCGTGCTCGGCTTGGGGCTTCCTCGGATTCTTCGAGCGGCACGCAAATCGACCGTCTGTTGTCGGGCGCTATTTGGCGGAAACCGCCTTTTGGATCTACCTGTTGCATCAGGCCATGCTGCTGCCGTTCCTGGCGTGGCTGGCGCCCTTCCATCTCCCCTGGCTATTGAACGGCCTGATTGCCACGGCCCTGACGACGGCGGCTGCTCTCTTGATCTTCGAATCATGCGTTCGCCCGACGCCGCTGAACCGGCTGTTCGGAACTGGAAATATATGGCGACGGCGGAACGAAGTCACGTGCATTGACGATATGGGACTTCAGATTGAACCGATTGCTTAGTAGACCGAGTCGGTTTCCCATGGCACAGCATTTTCAGTGTTACTCAATCGGCGATTTCTGCAGCGAGCATCACGCGCTTCGGTCACATCGACCGAGTTGCCTCGCGGCACGCTGTGCTTGCTTGCTCCGCGTTGGCGAACACGGGCGATTCGAGCGTGTGGACATGGATCCGCCGCAGCAATCGAACCCGCGGGCGTTAAGCCGGCGTCTCGTCGGGTTTGTCACCTCGCAGTAAATGCAGCCGGAGCAGATTGAGGGCGATCTTGGCGGCGCGGCTTTTGTCGAGTGTCATGTCGCCCAGGAACGTGTAGTCGACGATTCGCGAGACGTCCTTGCCGACGAGGGCGGCGTGGGAGACGGGGGCGGCTTTGGTGGTGTCTTCGCGGTCGTAGCTGGGGAACTGGCCGACGAAGAGGGCGAAGTCGGCGGCGAAGTTTTCGCGGCACTCGTGGCACATCGCCGTGATCTGGATGTGCTCTTCGCTCTTGGAAAGGGGACCCACAGGTTTCACCTGTGGGCTTAGGAGAGTCGCGAGAGCTTCGATTGAGGGCCCGATCACACCGCCGCGGTAGCAGGTTTCCTGGCCGGCGACTTCGGTGATGCGGCGGGCCAGTAAGCCGCCGGTGCCGATTTCGGCGGTGGCGAAGGTCAGGCCGCGTTCGTTCAGCAGGCGGACGACGATGGTCTCGAGTTGGTCGTCTTCCTCACCGAAGACTTGTTCGCCCATGCGTTCGCGGATGGCGATTTTGGCGGCGTCGATTTTCGCGCGGCACTCGTCGGCCGTTTTGCCGTGGGCCACGATGCGGAGCGTGATCGTCGCTTCGTGGACGGTGATGCCGATTTCGGGGTCGCGGCCGCGGGCGGTGAGGTCGCCGAGCATTTCTTCGGCCTTCGACTCGCCGACGCCGAAGCAGTTGATGCGGGCCCGCTGGATGACGTGGCTTCCGCCCGGCAGGCGGGGGACGATTTCTTTCTGGAACATCCGCTTCATCTCGTGCGGCACGCCGGGCATGGCGGCGAAGAGGGCGGGCGGACGCTGGCCGGACCGCGGGATTTCGGCCCAGATGCCGGGGGCCGTGCCACGCGGGTTGGTGATCGGCTGGGTGCCCACTGGGAAGTAGGCCTGGATGGCGTTCCGCTCGGGCATTTCGCGGTTGTGGCGGACGAAGATCGAGCGGATGAATTCGAGCGACGGCTCATGCAGGACGAGTTCGGTGCCGAGGACCGCGGCGAGGGCTTGTCGGGTCAGGTCGTCGAGCGTCGGGCCGAGGCCGCCGGTGAGCAGGATCAGATCGGACCGATCGGCCGCCGTGCGGAGGACGCCGGCCATCTCGTCGAGGTTGTCGGCGACGGTGGTGTGGAAATGGACCGGAATGCCGACGGCGGCCAACTCGAGGCTGAGCCACTGGCTGTTGGTGTCGAGCATGGCGCCGGTGGTCAGTTCCGTTCCGACGGAGATAACTTCGGCGTGCATAAGGTGTCAGCGTACGCCAACGGATTGGGATTTGACAGCGCTCGCGGGGCGACTGCCATTGCGGCAGTCAGTCGCAATTTTCACCTGCGGTCAAATTGGCAGTCGGTCACATTTAATTAATAAGCGTAGCGCCCCAAAAAAGCCAAAAAAGTCGGCCGTGCGACTGCCAGCTTGGCAGGTTCTGCGTTGGGAGACGCCGGGGTTGGACTTACATGACGACCGTTGGTGTCGCCACCCGCTCGCTCGCCAGCACTTCGCGGTACAGGGCGGCCGTTTGGGCGACCATTCGCTCGACGCCGAATTCCTCACGCACGAGCACTCGGCCCGCTTCCCCGATGGCCCGTGCACGGACGGGGTCGTTGAGAAGTTCGAGGATTCGTTCGGCAAGTGCCCCGCTATTGGACGGAGGGACCACGAGGCCCGTTTCGTTGTTGCGAACGAGGCCGTAGATGCCGCCCACTCCGGTGGCGATGACGGGGCGACCGAGGGCCATCGCCTCGAGGATGATCGTGCCCAAGCCCTGCCGCAGCGAGGGCAGGCAAAAGATGTCCATGGCCGTTAGAGCCGAGGAAAAGTCGTAGAGGTTGGAGGCGAATGTGAGGTTGCGGTTGAGGCCGAGTTCGCGGGCCAGGCGGCGAAGGTTGTCCTCATCGGGGCCGGCGCCGGCGATCAGAAAATCGGCTTCCGGATGGACGGCTGCCACACGCTGGGCGGCGCCCAAAAAAAAGATATGCCCCTTGGCGGCCTCGAGCGGGCCGGCCGTTCCCACGACGGGCAGACGATCCGGTGCGAAGATCGGCGGAGTCGACGGCGACTCGGGCACGTCCACGCCGGTGTGGATCACGCTCACCAGTTCGGGCCGCACGCGGTTCGGCTGACGAGTTCGGACTTCGCACTCTCGCTAACGGCGATAATCCGCCGTCCCCATTGGCGGTTGAAATAGAGGCGGGCCTTGGCCGGCGGGTACCCGTGGATGCCCAGCACGTACGGCCGTTCCAGTCGTCGTGCCAGCCACGCTGCGAGCCGGTGCATGCCCCACGACTGCACGTGGATCAAGTTGGGCGGATTGTCGGCCAAGTCGCCGATGATCGATTCACGGACAACCCGCCCCCAGACGGGAAAATTCAACCACGGGTAGACATGCAGTGTCAGGCGATCGCGGCGGCAGGGGGCAACGCAATCGGCATTTGGCGACACGATTGTCGCTTCAATCTGGTGAGCGGCCAAACCCTCGGCCAACCGCAAGGTATTGGCCGACGAGCCCCGAACTTGGAAAGGCCCAGTGACCAACAGCACCTTCAACCACGGCTCCGCCATGCGAGGGATCTCGACCGATCAGGTCTTGCGGCGCAGGCATTTCGGCCGCTGGAGTATCTCGTTCAGCAGAATGGCGGACCGCACGCCGGCGGGATCGCGCAACAGCGACTGGATGGGCGCATCCGTTGGGCCCACGGGTGTTTCCTTTTCCTCTGTACCGCGGGTCTCCGTTTGTCCCAGATGCTCTCGTACGCCGCGCTCGACGGAACTCCCCAGGTCGGCTTTGACCCGCTGCGACATGCGCGACGAATCGAGATACTCACTCAAATGTGCCTGGACCTGCGTGCCCAGATCTTCAGAACCAGGCGCTTTGCGAGTCGCGATCTCGGCGCCGGGCGCGTCGGCGGTGTTTGAGGCGGCAGTGTTTGAGGAAGCCGGGCCGTCGACTTCGGCATTTCCGCTCGCGCGCGGCTGGCTTGTCCCGGCATCTTCTGGATGGGGACGGGCATCGGCTGCGGCGGACGGATGGGACGTGGGGCTGTCGCGTTGGGCGAGACCGACTCGCCGCGTTGTGCCGCGTTGGCTGCCGGCCGGCGGCGTCCCACCTCTTCGAGAAACTGCTCGATCTCGTTGCGGTGCGGATTCTCGCGGCGCGGAGCGGCCTTCGGCTCTTGACCCGCGTTCCACACGGCATCCGGCGAGCGGAATTCGGCATCGCGGCGCGGCGGAACGGTGGCCATCTTATTGGCCTGCGCCTGCTTGGCCAACCGCGCACGCTCCCGCTCGGCCTGCTCGCGGGCGTCGGTGATTTTCTTCAAGATCGCTCCGCCCAACATGACCACGGCCAGGATAACAATCCGGACCAGCTCCCCCTGGAGCGCGGCAAGAATCGAAATCGAGGCGAGCGGCGTCATAGCGGAAGGTCCGGTGACTGCATCACGTGGTATTTTGCCCGGCGGAGGACTCGGGCGCCGCCGTGCTGCTGCCGGCGATCGATATCCGCATCCGCGTATCGGCCTGCACGTTCTTCAGCTCGTAATAATCGAGCAGCCCCAGCTTGCCCGTGCGAAACGACTCGGCGATGGCGAGTGGGACCTGCGCCTCGGCGGCGACCACCTTGGCCCGATTCTCCTGGATGTGGGCGATCTCTTCCTGCTCGCGGGCCCGCGCCGCGGCCCGCCGTTGCTCGGCTTTCGCCTGGGCCACGCGCATATCGGCTTCGGCCTGGTCGGCCATCAGCCGGGCGCCGATGTTTTCACCCACGTCGATATCGGCGATGTCGATCGAGACGATTTCATAGGCGGTATGTGCCTCGAGCCCCTGGCCCAAGACGGTTTCCGAAATCCGCTCGGGATTTTCGAGCACGGTTTTATAGGAGCGAGTCGATCCGATGGCCTGAACGATTCCCTGGCCAACGCGGGCGATGATGGTCTCCTCAGTCGCACCGCCGACCAGCTGGCGAATATTCGTGCGGACCGTCACGCGGGCCCGCGCTTTGAGCCGAATTCCATCGCCGGCGACGGCGTCGAGGGTGCCTGCCGAGCGTTTCGGATCCGGGCAGTCGATCACTTTCGGATAAACGCTCGTGCGAACCGCCTCGAGCAAATCCCGACCCGCGAGGTCGATCGCCTGGGCCGTTTGCCAGTCGAGATCGATGTGTGCGCGATGGGCGGCGATCAGCGCCCGAATAACGTTGGGCACGTTGCCGCCGGCCAGGTAATGGGCCTCGAGCGCCCGCGTGGTGATCGGATAGACCCGCGTGAGCCCAGCCTGCACGGCCATGATCTTGCTGCGAACGATAACGGTCGGGTTCACCTTGCGGATCGACATCATCATCAGCTGCCAGATGTTGATGTCAGCCCGGGTGAAGATGCATTGGATCCACAAATTGAAGTAGCGAGCCAGGATCGCCATGAAAACGATCGCGCCGACGATGACGACCAGGCCGGCGAGGGCAATCCACGCGCTCAGCGATTGTTCGGCCTCGGACAAAATCAGCAATTCGCGCGGCATGGGGGTACCTTGAAGGCGGTTTAGCTTTGACGTAAGTCGAAGTCAAGCGGGTTGTCATCCGGCCGAGGGCGTTCCGCCAGAGTGTCGGAGCCGTTCGCGTGCCGCTCGGCGCGCCGCACGACGACGCGATTTCCTTTGACCGCAATGACTTCGACCGGCACACCGGCTTCGAGCAGGTTGCCCTCGCTTTCACAATGCTGCCGCGTCCCATCGACGAGCACGAGTCCGCCCGGATTGAGCAATGTCAACGTCTTGCCGACGTGTCCGACGAGCCGCTGCAACTGCCGCTGCTCCTCCTGATAGGGGGTCACCTCTTCGAGGTCCGGCGCTTCCAAGAGGACCTGCTTGCCGAACTCGGTTTGCGGCAAAACGTATAGTGCTCCGCTAACGGCCGACGGAATCAAAACCACAAGCGCGAGGATGTAAATCGCGAAATACGTCGGCTTGTCGTACCACCAGGCCATGTAGGCGGCGACGACCGAGCCGGCAAAACACAGCGTGGCAAAGCCCGCGATCAATCCGGCGGACGGAATGAACACTTCGCACACAATCAGCGTCAATCCCAGCACGAGCAGGGCGATCGCCAAATAGGAAGGTTCCATCGCTTCGAATCACAACAGGAAAGGAAAACCCGAGCCGCCCGCGTAAAAACCACGTTTCAGCGGCATCCTTCAGTGTATCTGTGCCCTGCGAACAGGCAATAGCCGGTTCCCCTCCTTGCGAAGGTCGGGCAACTACGAAGCCGGCGAATATTCAGGTAATGTGAAGCGGCGGCACACAAAACGGTGTTCGCCGAATTTGCGAGGACTTATTGATGGCGAGCCGCTGTGTGCCGAGTCTCACCTTGTTCCTGGCGCTGGTCGCCTGCTGGCCGCCCGTTCTGCGCGCTGCCGAATCGCCGGAGTTTCTCCCCGGAACTGTGAAGCTCGAGTTAACGCAACCGCTGGACGAAGTGATGGTTGACAGGATCGATCGCTTCGCCCTGCGCGAACTCAAGGATTCGCCGAACAGCCGTGCGAAGTATTGGCATCGCGATTTCCAGGCGTACGAAGCAAGCGTTGAGCCCAATCGCCAGCATCTGCGAACGATCCTGGGACTCGTGGACGCTCGCGTGCCGGTCTCTGGGTTCGAATTGATCGCGACCACGAGTGCCGGCTCGGAACTCGCGCACACCAAGAGTTACACGGTGCATGCCGTTCGCTGGAATGTGCTTCCGGGAATTACCGCGGAAGGACTTCTGCTCGATCCGCGACAGCCGCCTCTCGCCCGCGTGATTGTCCTGCCGGACGCCGACTGGACGCCCGAGGCCTTCACCGGCCTGACGAGCGGCGTCGATCCGCGTTCGCAGCTTTCCCGGCGATTGGCGGAAAGCGGTGTCCAAGTGGTCGTGCCGACGCTCATCAGCCGGGACGACAAATTCTCAGGCAATCCAGACGTTCGCTTCACGAATCAGCCGCACCGGGAGTTCATCTATCGGATGGCGTTCGAGCTGGGCCGGCACGTCGTCGGCTACGAGGTTCAGAAAATTCTCGCCGCGGTCGACATTTTCTCGCAGATGAACGCGGCAGAAGGGCGGAGCGTGCCGACCGCGGTCGCCGGCGTCGGCGAGGGTGGACTCGTCGCCTTTTATGCGGCCGCGGTGGATCCGCGTATTCAAACCGCGCTGGTCAGCGGGTACTTTCAGCCGCGAGAGACGCTTTGGCAGGAACCGATCTATCGCAACGTCTGGTCGCTGTTGACTGAGTTCGGCGACGCGGAGATCGCTTCACTCATCGCGCCACGGAACTTGATCATCGAAGCGGCCTCCGTCCCGACAGTGACCGGGCCGCCCGCTCCGCACTCCGGCCGTGGCGGCGCCGCGCCGGGACGCATCGAGACAGCCGAGCTGAACGAAGTGCGAAAGGAATTCGCACGCCTCGAATCGTTGTTGCCGGCTGCGCTCGGCAGACAGGTCACTCTTGTCGAGAACGCGGAGGGGAAGGGCCTTCCCGGTTCAGATGCTGCCGTCGCCCGCTTCTTAGAATGCTTCGGGTTGAATGGGGCATTGAAGCCAGGCACGGATTTGCCGCGGCCTGTTCGAGCCTTAAGTGACAGCGATGCGCGCCAAGGACGGCAAGTTCACGAATTGATCGACTTCACACAGAAGCTGCTGGAAGCAAGTGCCCACGTTCGCGACAAGAAATGGGCCAAGTTCGATCGGTCCCGTCTCGAGGCCGCGACCAAATCGGCTGAGACATACCGCGACTGGGTCTGGCGAACGCTCTTTGGCAAGCTTCCCGAGCCGACGATTCCGCCGAACGTCCGCACGCGGAAAGTTCTCGACGACCCGGCGTTTACCGGATACGAGGTGATGATTGACGTCTATCCCGACGTGGTCGCCGGGGGCATCCTCTTGTTGCCGACCGATCTCAAGCCGGGGGAGAAACGGCCCGTCGTCGTGTGCCAGCACGGCCTCGAAGGCGTGCCGATGGATACGATCAGCAAAACAGTCGACGGCTTTCATTACTACAAGGCCTTCACTGCCGAGCTGGCTCGCCGCGGATTCATTACTTACGCGCCCCAAAATCCCTATCGGGGGATGGATCGTTTCCGCACGATCCAGCGCAAGAGCAATCCGCTGGGGCGGTCGCTCTTCAGCTACATCATTCCGCAACATCATCGGACGCTCGAATGGCTCTCCACGCTTCCGAACGTCGATCCCAAGCGGATCGGCTTTTATGGACTCTCCTACGGCGGCAAGACGGCGATGCGCGTGCCGACGATGCTGCCGCAATACGCCCTTTCGATCTGCTCGGGCGATTTCAACGAATGGGTGCGAAAGAACGCGACGTATCACAGCAGCTATAGCTACGTCTTCACTCCCGAATACGAAATGTTCGAATGGGATCTGGGACACGTCGCCAATTACGCCGAAATGGGCGAATTAATGACGCCCCGGCCATTCATGGTCGAGCGGGGGCATGACGACGGCGTTGCGCCGGATGAATGGGTCGCCTGGGAGTACGCCAAAGTCCGCCGGCACTACGACAAATTGGGATTAGGCGACCGCACCGAAATCGAATTCTTTAACGGTCCCCACACGATCCACGGAATGGGCACGTTCGCCTTTTTGCACAAACACCTGAATTGGCCTGTTCGGCATCCGTAGGGGCTGGCAGCCGACGTCATTGATTGAGCAGACTCCGCCAAAAATCGGCGAGCCTGCGCGCTGAGACCGCGATCGAAAAGTACGTGGCGATCCGGGCTCTGGCCCAGTCGGCCAGCCGGTCTCGCAGCGACGCGTCGCCAAACGCGCGAATCATCGCGGTCGCAAGCGCCTGCGGATTGTCGGCTGGAACGAGTAGAGCCGATTGGTCGTCGACCAGCATCTCCGACGTTCCGCCCACATTGGTCGCGACAATGGGACAGCCGGCAGCCGCCGCTTCAAGGAGCACGCGGCCAAGCGGCTCTTGCCGCGCGCTATGCACGAGCAGGTCGACCTCGGCCAGCAACTGTGGCACGTCTTGTCGAAATCCGAGGCGGTGAAAACGATCGGCAAGTCCCGCTGCTGCAAACGTCCGGTCGATCGATTCGTTGTAGGCGGCGCTTTCGGGCTTCGCAGAGTAGCGTTCGCCAATCAGCAGAAAATGCGCCGCCGGCATCTGCGCCGCCGCGAGCGCAGCCGCCTGAGCAAAGACGTCCTGACCTTTGCGGAGACAGATTTGGCCGACCGACGCGATGAGAAATGAATCCGGCGGCAGAGCCAATTCGGCTTTGAGGCGGCTGTCGTGCGGCCGTTGGCCGTCGTCGACTTCGATGCCGTTCGGGATCACTTGCATGCGGTTGGCATCGACACCTTGTGCCGCGTGAAAATCGCGAACGGCCTTCGAGACGGCAACCAGCGCGCGGTTGGAATTCACCTGCTCGACGGCCGCCGCGCTCAGACCGATGATGTCTCGCAGGTGGGCCGTGCAAACGCCGGGGAACTGTTTCGCGATGCTCCCGGTCAACCGGGCCATCGACAAGCTGTTGCCGTGCACCAAATCAGGCCGCGCACGGCGAATCGCCACGGCGAAGTCTTCGAGCAATCGTTCCACGGGCCGGCGCATTCCGAACGCATCGCGAACGTCAAACGGGAGCGTCGGAACGCCGACTGACTGCAGCGCCTCAGCCAACGGACCTCGAGCGGGCGCCAGCCCCACGAATTCAAATTCGGTCCCGACGAGCTGCGGCAGGACAGCGAGAAGCGAACGTTCGCCCCCGTTCAGCGTGGGGAACTCAAAGGACAACAACACGCGTGCGATATGACGCTCCGCTCTATTTCAGTACCGCGCCAAATCGCCCGTTTGCGCCTTGAGGTCGAGACCCGTCACGAACCGCTGCGCTTCGGCGAGCATCATCCGCAGCTCGCTGCCCAGCGCGATAAACTGCCAACCTTCGGCAATCCGCTTCTTGACGGCTTCGACGGTCTGCACATGCAGGCCGACGGGGGTGCCGACTTTCTTTCCAATCGTCAGCACGCGCTGCAGCATGGCCTCGAGTTCCTCGTGACTCGGATCCTTGCCGTTCTCGTCCCGCATCTGCGCGTTGAGATCGTTCGGCCCGACGAAGATCGCATCGACCCCCTTGAGGCTATAAATCGCCTCGGCATTGTGCACGCCGCGCGGCGACTCGGTCTGCAGGACGACCAGGATTTCGTCATTGGCATGCTTGTAGTAGTCGCCGGAGGCCGCCCCGAAATTGACCGAATGCAGCGAGCCGCCGACCGATCGGTTGCCGACCGGCGGATACTTGGCCGCGGCGATTGCCGCTTTGGCTTCTTCAACCGTATCGACCATCGGCACGACGATTCCCCATGCTCCCGCGTCGAGCACGCGCTTGATGTGGTCGTGATCGCCGCAAGGCACGCGCGCCAGCGGCACACAACCCGCGTCGGCAATACACCCGAAGAGCACGGCCGCGTCGCTCCAGTCGATCGGCGAGTGCTCCAGATCGACCGTGAGCCAGGGAAAGCCGACTCGCGCCATCAGCCGCGTCGCCAGCACATTGCCGAGCGACAACCAGGTCCCCACCTGCGGCTTGCCCGCTTTCAGTGCCGCTTTGACGGGATTCTTCTTCATCGCTGCCAACTCCAACTGTCGCGGACGACGCCCCGATTTTGCTCGCTCGAAATTCGCGAACGTTTGCGCCCGGCTTGCGCCGAAACCGTCGCCTGCGGCTACAATATCTTGCTTCGATCAAGACCTTCAACCACGGCCGCTTGATTCACGCGGCCGCCGATGTTTACGAAGAGAAATGGCCGAGTTTCAGACAGTCGCAAAAGTCGGAGAAATCCCCGAGGGAGAAGGACGCGCCTACCCGATCGATGGAACAATCGTCGCCGTGTTCAACGTCGGCGGCGAATACACGGCCATCAACGACGTCTGCCCCCACATGGGCGCGTCACTGGCGGGCGGCTACGTTGACGGAAACTCCGTCACCTGCCCCTGGCACGCCTGGCGGTTCTCCGTCAAAGATGGCACCTGGCTCGACAATCCGCGCTCGAAAATCGGAAACGCATGCTACCCGGTACGAGTCGTCGGCGAAGAAATTCAAGTGCAGGTTGGAAAGTAAGGCCAAGGCCAGCCAAGTCTGGCTCATCCTTCATCCTTCCGCCTTCATCCTTCGTCTTACGGCTCCATTAAGCCTGGCCGCGTGCCGATATCCAGCGGCGGCTCCGCCGCGGGTGCATTGGTTTGAACCGTTTGCAGGTAGGCGATGAGATCGGCCATGTCCTGACGTGAAAGCTTTTTCTCCAAACCCTCGGGCATGAGTGATTTGCCCGTGCTGGAGAGTTCTTCGATGTTGGACCGCAAAAGGGTGTCCACCGCGTCTTTTTCGCGTTTGAGCGAAATACTGGTCGACGTCTGTTCGGCAAGAATCCCCGTGTAAGTGCGACCGTTGCGGTCGATGGCGACGTACTGCACGTATTGCGGCGGCACGTAGAAATTCGGGTCGAGCACGTGCGTCAACAGGGCCTCGGGCTCGCGGGCATTCGTCGAACCGGCGAGGCTCGGGCCAATGTTGTGACCCGTCTTGCCGATCTGATGGCAGATCGAGCATTCGCGCTCGTAGACTTTTTGTCCAGCGTTGCTTCGACCTCGCAGAGAGAGGCACGATTTGTATTCGGCGATTACCGCGGCTCGCGAACTGGCCGTTTGACGGCCGACCACGGCCTTCGCAAGTTCGCGGATGGCGGGGCTTTTGTGGTCCAAGAGCCGTGTGCGCTCGAGCGGTTTGAGCGGAGCGACCGCCGACGGATCGGTCTTGGCCAACCGCAGCAAGGCCACAGTCCACGGCTCGCGCGAGAGGAGTGCGCGAACAATCTCGGCCCGGACGCCGGGAGTCGACTCCTTCCAGTGATCCAAGAAGAGACTTGCGATGTCGTCGTGAGCGTAGCCGGCCAGGGCCTCGATGGCGGAGATCTCGACCCCTTCCGGATTTGAGGGGGAAAGCAGGCCGATCAGCGTGGAACCGGAAAAGCCGCGTGCAAAGCACGCCAGCAGCCGGATCGCGGCGATCCGGTCGCCGTCCCATTGTCGCGCGTCGGCCGCGGTGGCTTTTGCTCTCTCCAGCAGACTTCCCAGAAGCCGTACACCAGGTCGTTGCGAAGCGCCGTCGAACGGAAGGAAGCCGTTGACCTGTTTCAGCCCGTCGCCGACGCCTTGCACGATTTGCGTTTGAAGCGTCGCATCTTGTGCACCGTGAAGCTCGGCCACCGCGTCGAGCAGTTTGCCGATTTCTTCGGTCCGATTGCGGACGCCCACGATGTAGGCGAGCTTCTCGGCCATTTCCGCGCCCGTGCTCGACGCGACAAAGCCGCGGTCGGACAGCAGGCGGATCAACAACTCGTCCGACGTCTCGGCGACGGAACTGAGCACGGCCATGCGAATCCAGGGATCCGCGCCGTCATGACGGGCGATGCGGGCGATCGCGTCGACGGCTCGCGGATCTTTTGTCTCCCCGAGCGAGTAGGCTACCTGCATTCGCACGCGCGGAGTCGCGTCTTCGGCAAGCGCGCTCACTTTTTGCAAAATGGTGTCGTCGCGGAGATGTGGCTCAGACAAGCGCACGGCGTGTTCGCGGAGGGCCGCGTGCGGATCGGCAAGGGCGACTTCGAGATCGGCCGTTTCCAGCGGGTGCAAACCTTCCAGCGACCAGAGCGCACAGAGCCTTGCTTGGGGCATCGAACTTTTCCGCAACAGAGCAGCCAGCAGAGGAATGGCCGACTTGTCCTGCCGTTCGAAGAGTAAGCGATGGGCCGTGTCGCGATGCCAGCCGTTGGGATGCTCCAGGAGCGCGACCAGTTCGGCCGTCGTGGCCGTGCGTAAGTGGGGCTGACCGGGAAAACGGAATCCATCGGGCGCGATGCGGTAGGCTCGGCCCGAATCGCGGCCCGCTTTCAAATCGATGAATTTGAGCACGTCGAACGGGATGTGGATCGACTCGAGGATCTCGCGGCTCATGTCGAGGCAATAGAGTGTGCCGTCGGGCGCGTTGACGAAATTCACGGGCCGGAACCAGTTGTCCGACGAGCGGACGAACTCGGTCCCCGCATCGGCCCGTCGCTCCTTGAACGTCACACCGTCGGGCGAGAGCAGCATGCGATGCACCAGGTTGTTCTGCGCGTCGCCGATGACGGCGTTCCCGTAGAACGATTTTGGATACGCGTTGCCTCGATAAATCGTCACGCCGGCGCCGGCATCGATGACATGGTGGCTCACCCCCGCGGCCGTCGGCGTGCGCGTGCTATGCGAGATGCGGCGGCTGGAGCGGATGTGCCGCCAGCGCTCGATTGGACTGATGCGAAAAATGGGGACGCTGCCGCCGCCGATGTTGAACACGCCGTGTCCGGCCGGCAGGTACGGATTACGACCGAGGTAATGCTGATCGGCGATCGACTGATAGAGCGGCTCGGACTCGTCGCACATGAAGCGGTTGCCCCAATCGTCGAACGAGTTGCCGAATTGGATCGTGCCCGTAATCGGCTCGAATTCCAAAGTATTCGGATCAAAGCGGAAGTCGTGGCGCTCGACCGAAATGGGCTTGGCGTTCGGCTGGTCTCCGCGGTGAATCTCGCCGCCGTTGCCGGCCGTCGAGCCGTAGATCTTGTGATCGAGGCCCCACTTCAAGTTGTTCAGCATGTACTGCTGGCTCTTGGTGCCGAAGCCGGTGAAGACGCGACGCTTGATGTCGGCCTTGTGATCGCCGTCGGTGTCCTTGAAATACCAGATGTCGGGCGGAGCGGCGACGAACACGCCCCCCTTCCAGCAGGCCACGCCGCCGGCCCACAACAGATGATCGGCGAAGACCGTGCTGGCGTCGTACACGCCGTCGCCGTCCGTATCGCGGAGCATGCGCACGGTCCCCAGCGGCCTCTCGCCCGGCTTCGGGTAATACGGATAGTCGATCATCTCCGTCACGTAGAGGTTGCCCTCCTCATCGATGTCGGCCGCGATCGGGCTGTGCACTCCCGGCTCCGCGGCGATCAGCTCCATGTGGAAGCCGGGAATCGTCTCAAACGTCTTGAGCGCCTCTGGCGGAGTCTTCGGCGGAACGGGCTTCAAAAAGGCCTTGAGTTCGGCATCGGTGTGACTGCGAGCGCCCGGGTCTTTCAAGACAGGCAGCTCATCTTCGGCAATCTTGTGCACATCTTCGCCGGCGTGCAGGCCGCCGTCCTCGCGGATCTTGAGCAGAATGTCCCGCGATCGCTCGAAGTAGTCGACAAGGACTGCCTTTTCGTCGAACTTGCGCCGCTTCTGGGCGACCAGCTCCTTGTCGAGCTTCGACAGCAGCGCGTCGAGCGACGCGCGATCGTACGGTGCGCGGCCGTTGATGCGCACGTAAACCGGATTTGTGTGAGCATCCGCATCGGGACTGCCGGAAGGAGCTGTCGAAAACGCCCGGGCCGCGATCCAGGAGGGTTCTTTGAGCGAAATGTGCCGCTCGAATTCGAGCCAACGGTCGCAAGATTGATCGGCCGGGACTTTGATCTGCTCGACAACCTTGCCGTTGACGATCAAATGCACGTCGCTCAACGGTGCAACTTCGCAGCGCACGCGGAGATGAGCGGTGACGGTGTGCGGTCCGTCCCCTTTCAGTTCGATGCGATCGCCGGGGGAGTGTCCGTCGACTTCGAGATCGAGCAGCGGCCCGGTCGTCACAAAACTGCGACCGGCGGCTGCTGCCTCGAACCAGGTCTTCATATTCTGTGTGCCGCCGACTTTCGCGTACGTACGACAGTCCCCCAGCCAGCGGCAGGCGGGGTAATCGCTGGCACCCAAGCAGGGGAACTGATACCCGATGTTCAAAAAGCGGTACCAATCCTCCAGCCCCAATTCGCGATAAATGCCGAACTGCAACAACTCCACGCCGTCGACATTCCCCTGGATGGCATCGGCATAAATCTCGGCGTATTGATCGGTCTGCGCGTAGCCGCCGTGGCAGTAAAAGGCGAAGCCCCCTTTGTTGCGCGTCTCGCGAGCGACGGCTCCGTACAGCGGTCCGTTGTTGGCGTTGACCTGCTTGTTCGCCAGCACCAGATCATTGCGGAAATAAAGATTGAGATGTCCGTAGGTCGCGCTGCGGTATTCCTGCCCCGAGAGGAAGTGATACTCGCCCCGATCGCGGAGCGACCCCGGCCCGACACCCCGAAATTGCGGAGACGCCAGCGTCTGCATGATCCCCTGGTACGGCCCGGCCGGCTCGTTGTAGGCCAGAATGCTGGCGAAATGAATATCCTCCGCCTGCAGCAGATCGAAGATCGTCTGCTCGTCGGCGTCGTCCTGCCGCCGCAGGTGAACGTGCGAATCGCCCGAGTAGTAGCCGGCCTTCGCGATTCCCGCGTCGCCCTTCAGCGTCAACGCGACTTCGCGAGTTTCGTCCTTCGCAATCGAAACTCGCGCGGTCTCGGGCCGATACTCCAGTCCCTTCCACACCTCGACGCGAATCGGACCGGCCGGAACATCGATCTCGTTCTGTCCCCACGAATAGAAGAATCGCCCCAGATAACGAATGGGCGCCTTGCCGACCCGATTGCCGAGCGAGGGATTGGTCGGCTTGCCTGTCCATTGACCGGTCAGCGCGAATCGCGACAGGTAATTCTGCTTCGGGTAGTAGTAGTTTCCGTCCGATCCCACCACGTTGACGCGGCAAAAGGTCGGCTCGTTCGTGCTCGCATCGCGGATCGTCAGCTTGAGGTGACCGCTAGCAGCCGGCGGTTTGAGAATCGCCTGCCCCGGCCGGTTGAACCCCTGCGGCGTGAACAGATACGCCTCGTCGTCCGCTCGAAGACAATCGGCGTTCAAAATCGCCAAGGTGACGAAAAAGATGGCCGCAAGCAGCGGATGGTTCAATCGCAACATGGGAAATCCCGGTGCAGGCTCGGGGCGGGTGGTGCTAGAGACGCAGGGGCGCAACGGCAGCGAGCGCGTCTCCCAATCTAGCATTTCGGCCGCTTAACGGAACAGCCGCGCGGGGAGCGAGCGGAGCCGGCGGGAAATCCGCCGTACGCGGATTTCGGGACGCTGCGCCTCGTTCTCTTCGATCCGCCGCCGATAGGCCGAGAGAATATCGCTCCGCGTCACGATGCCCACCAATTTCGTCGGCTGGCTGCGGAGGACGACCGGCAGCCGGCCGATGTTGTGGTTCACCATGTGCGTGGCCGCTTGCCGGGCCGTGCAGTCGTCGTACACGAACTTGGGCGGACGTGAGAGAATCTCGTGGAGTTCGCGGACCGCGGCGACCTTCGGATCGAGCAGATCCCGCCGCGTGACGACGCCCACCAGAATGCCCAAGGGATTGACGACCGGAAATCCTTGATGCCGCGCCGCATCGCCGTCCACCGCCAACCAGCGTCGGGCGCTGTCGACCGTTTGAGTGCTCGTCAACGTGACCACCGGTTTCGTGGCGATATCCCCCACGACGACTTGCTCGAGCGGATCGGCGACGAACTCCGCCGGCGTGCGGATTCCGCGGCGAGCGATCTTTTCGGTCATGATCGAATTCTTCGACATCAGGCTGGCGACCAGGTAGCTCGCCGCGCAGCCGGACAACAGCGGCAGCAAACCGTACGTCTGAAAGGTCGTCTCGAACGCGAAGACGGCCGAGGCCAAAAACGCCCGCGACGTGCCGGCAAACAGTGCCGCCATGCCGACGAGTGCCGCCACGCGCAGGTCGATCCCCGCACCGGGAACGAGCCAGATTGCCGCGGCCCCCAGCGTCTGTCCGCAGCCGGCCCCGATCGTCAGCTAAGGGAGCCAGCGTTCCGCCGGACGTTCCACTGGAGAGAGAGATCGACCACGACACGAACTTCATCAGGCACAAAAAGAAGACGACCTTGATCGGCAGACTGTGCGCCAGAATGTTGGTGATGTTGTATTAACCGACTCCCAACGTGTTGGGCGCGAAATACCCCACGACGCCGACTGCGACCGCGCCCAGGGCCGGCCACCACATCCAGTGAATGGGCAGGTGATCGAACGCATCCTCAATCGCGTACACGGCCCGCGTCACTCCGACGGCAATCAAGCCCAGGACCACTCCCAGCACCGTGTAAGACGCCAGGCCCGACAACGTGACCGGAGCCACGGCGGTCATTTCAAAAATCGGCGCCGTGCCGGTCAGCAGAAGTCGCAGCCCCGCGGCTGTGGCGCTGGCGAGCGCCACGGGTATGATCGACCGCGCCCGAAACTCGAATAACAACAGCTCGACGGCCAGCAAGACGGCCGACACCGGACTGCCGAACGTCGCCGCCATACCGGCCGCCGCCCCCGCGGCCAGCAACGTTTTGCGTTCGGCCGGCGTGATGTGTGTGAGCTGCCCGAAGAGCGAGCCGAGCGCGCCCCCCGTCGCGATGATCGGGCCTTCGGCTCCGAAAGGGCCACCCGTACCGATTGAAATGGCCGCCGAAACCGGCTTCAAGAAGGTCAGACGGGCGGGTATCCGGCTGTCGTTGACCAGCACCTGTTCCATCGCTTCGGGAATGCCGTGGCCGCGAATCGCCTGCGAGCCGTAGCGGGCCATGAAGCCCACAATTAATCCGCCCACGACCGGAACGAGGACCACCCAAATGCCCATGCCGTTTTGTGCGGGACTGGTCTCCAGAAACGAGAAGCGGTGGTAGAACGCCAGATTCGTGACGAAGGCGATCAGCCGCACGAGCAGAACGGCAGCCACCGAAGCCGCCGCCCCGATGAGAATGGCGATCCCGCAGAGCCGCACCACGCGGCGGTCGACAATCGAGTTTTCGGCCGGAACGTGAGCCGCCTCACTGACAAAGTCGAGCGAAGGCGAGATCGTGAGCCCGTCTGTCGTCGCGGAGTGCGCGTTATCCTTCTGATTCATTCCCGAAGCTCTGAAGGGTCCAAATTGTGGGAGATCGGGCCGTCAGGTGCGAGGCACGTCTGCGACGCGAGAAATGTCGATGTCAGAGGCATTCAGGCGGGACGCACCAAGCGCTTGGCGGCTGTCAAATTGCTAAATAGCACTTTGGAACCCGTCGCATCAATCGCAACCGGTTCAACTTCTGGAAGCAGGCGTTCACCAAACCACGGGCCTCGATTACCATGCTGCAAAACGAAGGAACAACATCATGAGCGGTGTGCGAGTTCTCGTCGGTACGCGAAAAGGCGCATTCGTGCTTACGTCCGACGGCAAGCGGCAATCGTGGGAGGTCACCGGCCCGCATTTCGGCGGCTGGGAGATTTATCACGTCAAAGGCTCCCCCGTTGAGCCCAACCGCATCTACGCTTCGCAATCGACCGGCTGGTTCGGCCAACTCATTCAGCGCTCCGACGATGGCGGCAAAACGTGGCAGCCGGTCGGCAACAAATTCGTCTACGAGGGCGTCGCCGGAACCCATCTCTGGTACGACGGCACACCGCACCCGTGGGAATTCAAGCGCGTCTGGCACCTCGAACCGTCGCTGACCGATGCCGACACCGTCTACGCCGGCGTTGAGGACGCGGCCATTTTCCGCTCGACCGACGCCGGTCAAACCTGGCAAGAGCTGCCCGGTCTGCGAACCCACACGACGGGCCCCAACTGGCAGCCGGGCGCCGGCGGCATGTGCCTGCACACGATTCTCCTCGACCCAAAGCATCGGGGCCGAATCTGGGTCGCCATCTCGTCGGCCGGCGCCTTCCGCAGTGACGACGCGGGCGAAACGTGGCGGCCCATCAATCGCGGACTGCGCTCCGAGCACATCCCCGATCCGAACGCCGAGGTCGGCCACTGCGTGCATCGCATCGCCATGCATCCCACGCGGCCGAACGTGCTCTTCATGCAGAAACACTGGGACGTGATGCGCAGCAACGATGCGGGCGACTCGTGGGAAGAGGTCAGCGGCAATCTGCCCACCGATTTCGGTTTCGCCATCGACGTGCACGCCCACGAGCCGGAGACGATCTACGTCGTTCCCATCAAGAGCGATTCGGAGCACTATCCCCCCGACGGAAAGCTCCGCGTCTATCGCAGCCGCACCGGCGGCAACGACTGGGACGAACTCACCAGCGGCCTGCCGCAGCAAGACTGCTACGTCAACGTGCTCCGCGACGCGATGGCGGTCGACACGCTCGATTCGTGCGGCGTTTACTTCGGCACGACGGGCGGCCAGGTCTACATGTCGGCCGACGCCGGCGACAACTGGGCCCCCATCGTCCGCGACCTGCCGGCCGTTCTCTCCGTCGAAGCGCAGACGCTGTCATGATCCGCGTCGTCCTGCCGCACCATCTGCGGACGCTGGCCCGCGTCGGCGCGGAAGTCGCGCTCGAAATCGACGGCCCGGCCACGCCGTCGGCCATTCTCGACGCCCTCGAAGCCCGCTATCCGATGCTCAAGGGAACGATCCGCGATTACACCACCCAACAGCGGCGCCCGCTGCTGCGGTTTTTCGCCTGCGGTGAAGACGTCTCTTTCGCGGCACTCGACGCCCCGCTTCCCGAAGCCGTCGCCAACGGCCAAGAACCATTCTTGATCTGGGGAGCCGTAGCCGGCGGCTAAATGACAACGCGCGGCGAAAGCGCATTCTGCCGAGCCGGGGGGTTGATCCCTCGTTGTAACACACAAGTCGCTCTCCTTAATCAGGAGCGTCATCATTGGCACCGGGTCCGAAGAGGTTCCAGGCAAGCGAGAGGTCGTACATCCGCTGAAGACCGAGCCAGACTGTTTGCGGGCCGGGCGGATCCTTACGATTTGGGTAATTCACATAACCCCCCAATTGAGCGACCAGCGGCAGGAATTCTCCCAGTTTGGGAGGCCGGCGGGGCGGTTTCTTTCGTCGAACAGCCATCCAGACGGACTTCCATTCTGCCGGGTCAAAAATCGCTTCGCAGTCCAGATCGGGCGCACTGCGCCAGACGGCAGACCATCAGCGTTCGCCAGGCGACAATGAGATACACCGCGACGCAGGGGAGCATTCGGTCGATGTGCTCGAAGCGCCGCTCTTCCACGCGACAGCCCGACTTGAGGATGCGGAAGAGCACCTCCACCATAAACCGCACGGCATAATACTGAACCATCTCCCGGACTTGTTCGGCGGTCGCGATGGGCAGCGTGGTGACCAGCAGCCATTCCACAGGCTCATCATCGGGCGGTGGGTCGACCTCGCGAACTTGCACCACATTAACTGTCACGGGAGAGAGATTGCCGCCGGGCCGTTGGGGCCCGCGAAGGGTCACCGTGGCCGCGCGCACTGCGACCTCCGCCGTGCGGCTCTCGCGGGGTTGGCGCCGTCCTCGCGTCTCGCAAGCGACGAGTGCCTCGGGGCGACCACGAACCGAGATCGTGTGCGTGAACACAACCGGCTGAGACTCGACGGATTCACGGAGATGGCGGGCCGCGTCGTTTTCTCCTCCCTTCAGGATTGCTCGATCTTGGCAAGCACGGATGAGCCAGTCGGCACCTCCCTCCGGACGCGGTTCCAGGAACAACTCATAGATATCCGCTTCGCTGTCGGCGACAAGGACGCATCGAGTCGCAGGCGCCTGCCGAGCAACCTCGTGCGCCTGTCGCAAGCCGTCGATCCACCGCTGGCTTTCTTTGTCTTCAATCGCTGTGGATTTGCGGCGTTTTTCCTTCTGGCTGCGCGTCTCTTCCGCCGGGGGTTCGTCTCGCGTCCACATCCTGGCCCAGCAGCTGCCCAAGGGAGTGCCGTCCAGAGTAAAACCGATCAGCGGATGCAGGTACTGCGCCGCGTCGCGACGAGCCGTCGAGCCAGCCGGCCCCCTGCACCTGCTCATGCGGCCGCGTGAAGTCCAGTTCGCTCGTGTCCTCGATGAGCAACACCAGCGGCTGGGCTGCAATCCGCTTGAGCGTGGATTCATAATGCGGGGCGAGCACCTCTTCGTACCCGACCTTTTCGTTATCGAAGAAACGATAGGCGGCGACCATCTCGTCCCGCCCTCCGCACGCGGCGGGAATACTCGCCGTCGGCCGCTCCCCAAACGCGGAGAGCACGGCGGTGAGGCGTTTGTTCAGCCGCTCATCTCCGAGGTCCGCTGTCTTCATTTCCTCAACCGCCCAAGGTGCCATCATGAGCCACTCCTTTGGCTCGCCCACTTGATTCACTTCCTTTCACTGGACCAACAGCATCGCTTATCTCACTCAATCCTCCAAGACGGACCTCGACTTGTGTGTTACAACGAGGGGTTGATCCCCCCGGACATCCACGCGAGACGCTCGCCGAGAGCACACACTCCAGCCGCGAAGGAGGACCGCGGGGGGCAACCCCTCGCCTTGGCAGGTTGCCTCGCAAGAATTTTCAAATTTTGATCTTGACGCCTTACGACGCACGTAATAAATTAAAGGTATGACGGGTGTCGTAAGATCGTTTTGACACAAGGAGGGGCAATGACCATCCGCCGCAAACAAACTCGATTGGCCTCGGGCGAAATTGAACTTCTCGAAATGCTCTGGCGGATCCGTTCCGCCACCCTTGCGGAGGCTCATGAAGCGATGCCGCGCAAGCTCGGTTACACCACGGTGCAAACGCGGCTCAACCGCCTTGTTGACAAGGGCCTGGCGAAGAAGGCCGGCTCGCATCCGGCGAAGTACGAAGCCGTGATCCAGCCCGAACAGGTCTGCCGCGGCGACCTGGACGTGCTCGTCACCCGCGTGACCGCCGGCCGCATCGTGCCGCTCGTGGCCCATCTCGTGCAGGACCGCGAGTTCACCGATGCCGAGCTGGGCGAACTTCGCCAGCTCATCGACGACGCGGAACGCGCCCATCGCAAAGCCAAACCAAAGGCCAACCGATGAACGACAACACTCTGCAACTGCTGGCGGTCCCCTGGCTGATCGCGCTGCTGCGGACGGGACTTGTGCTCACATTCTCCGCGCTCGTGCTCTCGGTGTTCCTGCGTCTCTTCCGCGTCGCGTCGCCCGCGGTTCGCCGTGTGGCGTACGTGGCCGTCCTCGCGCAAGGCTGGCTCCTCATCCAGGGGCCCTTCGCCGTGCCGCTGCCGAAGTCTCTGGAAGCGATGGTCACCAGAGCATCGCGGGATTCAATCTCGCGAGGCACGCCGGCAATCGCGACCGAAGAGTACGCGGAAAATCGAATCGTGGGCGGCGGATCGCTGGATACGATCCTCGAAGGAGTCCGCGGCCTGCGGCCATCGGGACCGCGGAGAAACGCGGCTTCGGCCGCTGTCCGCCAGGATCAACGCAGCGACCCGTGGTATGCGAATGAGTGGGATGCTTCAACGAGTCCGGACGATGGGTGCCACGCCCACGGCTCTGCGTGGGCGTGTCTTCGAGCGTCAAACGGATTCGCACGCCCACGCAAAGCCGTGGGCGTGGCACCCGAGCTTCGCACACTCGAACTGACCGACAACTACGCTTCGACGAACGTTGGACCGTTCCAGTCTTCGTCGCCCTTCCCGTGGCTTCTCCCGCTCGTCGGCGTGTGGGCCGCGGGCATCGTGCTGCTCGTCGGACGGGCCGCTTGGAATTACATTCGCGTCGTTCGCCAAATGCCGCCGCTGGCGGAAGTGGATTCCGAGTGGGCCGGCGAATGGGCTGAACTGCAGCGGCAGGCGGGCCTGCGGCGGTTCGTGCCGCTGGCCGTTGCCGAGCACGTGGGGCCGGTGCTCTTTCGGCTGCCTCGCGGTTATCGACTGATTGTGCCGGCCGCGGCGTGGGGGTCGCTCGAGCGATCGCAGCGGTTATCGATTCTGCGGCACGAATTGGCCCATATCGAGCGGCGTGACGTGTGGAAATCGCTGGCCGTGCGGGCACTGGCTTTGCCGCACTGGTTCAATCCGCTGGTGTGGCACTGCGTGCGCCGCTTCGACGAGTGTGCCGAGTGGGCCTGCGACGAAGCGGCCCGCCGCGGCGCCCCGACCACGTTCCCGACTACGCCCGTGCCTTGTTGCAACTGGTGCAGCGGGCCGAGCCCGTCTTCTTCGCCACGCGCGCCGCTCGCGAGCATGGCCTGTCACATCGCATTCGTCGTCTGTTGACTCCTGCCCAAGAGAAGGGTTCCGCCATGAAAACGGCCGTGCTGTTTGCGTGCGTTCTGGGAATTTCGCTGCTGAATCTGACGCGCCTGCAAACGCGGGCCGACGACAAGTCACCGCAGGCTGTCGACGTGACGATCACGGCCACTCCGCAGGTCACGGGATCGACTCTCACCGTGACAGCGACCCCCGCCGCCACACCGCGCGCCTCGACCCCAGCGGCGCCGGCTGCGGCCACGACTGCGGTCGTCAATGCCTCCCCGGCCGTCGCGGTCTCGCCGGTCGCCCCGGCAGCGGTCGCCACGTCAGCGACTCCGCCTGTGCCGAGCTCCGCCATAACAATCACCGCGGTGACCGCCGCCGCACCCGCAACGACCGCGACGTCGACCTCCACGACGCCGACGGCCGCAAGTGTTCAACCTGCGATCACCATTGTCGGCGTGACACCCTCCGTGGCGACCGTCGCACAACCCGCGGCCCTCCCTGCTCCCGTCGACAGCACGATCGCACAACCCGCAACCGCGCCGGCTGCCGCCTCAGCACCGGTCGGTCTGCCGGCCTCGCAGGATCCATTCGTCGCGCCGGCACGTGTGTCGACGCCCGCTGCCAATCGGAGCAACACTCCCTCTACGACGAGCCGGCCGGCCGCGTCTGCGTCCGGAATTCGCATCACGGTCGCGACGCCGCCGAAATGGGCGTTGCCTGCCGCCGACCCGACCGCCCAGGCGACCCTGTTTAATACTTCTGTCTCGATCGAACCGCGGCAGGCCCGGGCCGACTTGGGTCATATCCTGAAAAACATGCATGAGTTCCAGGTCACACAGCAAATGATCGAGGCGGAAATTCACATTTGGCAGCGCAATTGCGCGAGCCAGCGCGAAGAAATGGTCAGAGCCGCCAAAGAGCGAATCGCGGCGGAGAAGGATTTGCTCATCAAGGACTTGCTCGAAAAGGGAATTGCCCAGAAGACCCTCGAAATCGAGAAACAGACCAACCCGAAACTGGTCGCCAAGGCCAAGCGGCTTAACAATCAGATGCAGGCAGAAATCGTGGCGGAAATCTTCCGCTACGCACAGGAGCATCGCCTGCTTGTCGTCCGCCGCGCCGATTTCACTGGGTCCGCCGTCCCGGAGCCACTCAGTGGAGCCTCAGCAGGGCAACAGCAAGCGGCGCCAAAGCTGTACGGGCGCGAAGTGAATCCCGAAAAGCTTTACAGCGTGTTATTGAACGCCGACACGCCGGCCAAGGCCTGGGACCAGGAAGTCATCTACGTCGCCGGCCGCGACGGCAAATACGAGGTCGACATCTCCGACGAAATCGTGAAACGCCTCAACGCGGCGTACACGGCCCGGCAAACGGAGGTCGGGAAAAAGAGCCCGCAGTAGTCCTCGTGGGGCAGGCTGCCAGCCGGCCGTTGTTTCTCCCTCGTGCCCAAGCGCTGCTTGGGTACGCGCATTTTGGAAGCAGCTTTTGCTGTCCCTCATCACGATGCGACAACTCGCGAAGCGGAGTTTCGAGAGGGCATTCTGCCGAGCCGGGGGGTTAATCCCAATACCGTTCAATTCAGCATGACGATTGATTTGCGAAAAGTCTTCCGGGGCTGCGGGTAAAGTCGATCTTTTGGCCGCTTTTTTCGCCAGTAGCTCATCTTACGTTTGATCACTCGGGGGTTGATGCGGTTGCGTCGCGGTTCGAGTCGTTCTTGCGAGACTTCTTCGAGAAGGCACTCGTGCCAGCGCTTCGCACTGGTGGCATTGCGAGGAACCTCCGGCAAACGGCAGCGCACGATCTTCAGCGTGTTGACGAATGAGAGTTCGCGCGGTGCACAGCCGGCCAAGTCGGCAGCATCGCACATCAGCTTGCGGATCACATAATGCCCCAGCAGCAGCCCGTAAATCTCCTGGACAACGCCGGCGGGCGTTTGACTGCGCAACACAGGCCGCTCGCGCTGATGGGTCTTCACCTCGTCGATGGTGATTTCTTCTTCCCATCGTTCGTGGTACAGAACGATCAGCCGCTTCGCCGGATGGTCAGAAGCCGAAAGCAAGGTCGTCAGAAGTCGGTGCTTCTCCCCCGAGCCTGGTCGGCCGGGATCATCGAAGGTGTATTCGATGATTCGCACCAAGATTCCCTGCTTGTCCTGCCGGCGACACGAGTCGGAGGGATAGAGCTTAGCCAGATACGAACCGTCTTTCAGTTGGCGGATGGGATGAAAGATCAGCCCTGTTTTGACTCGTGCCAGCAGATGAGCTGCTTGGAGTTGGATCGCCCCCACGAGTCGGTAACTCAGGAATCCGCGATCCCACAAAAGCAGCATGTTTTCCTGCAGAAAACGGCTCAAAGCATGAGCCATGGGGATTTCACCGCGAGAGCAGGGCTTGATCAGGGAACGCCACAAAATGTGCGTGCCCGCTTCACACAGGCTGACCACCCGCGCCTGCGGAAAAGCCCCTGGGCGCGCGACCGCTTCCCGGCCGCCCGAAGGCTCGCTCATTCTCGGGCGTGTCCGGGAGATCCACGATGAAGCCATCGACAGCCATCACTCGCATTCCCGCATAAAAGGCATGGGGCGTCTCGACGGTCCCTTGCAGCTCAATGATCTCGTTGGCCAATCGCCTCAAGGGTGCCGATCCCACGCTTTTGCGGGCTTCGCAGAGCGTCGATCGACCTGGCGTTCCTTTGCGCCGATAGCGATGCAAAGCCCGAAAAACTTGTCGATAGCTGTCTCGGCCAAAGAGCGTCAGGCCAATCACAAACCACACGACAAACCAACGTGGCAGCCGGCGGCAATGCAACGAGCGTTCCCCCGGCCGAAGTCCATTTGCAATAGACGCCTCGCTCACAATTCGCTTCAATGCACGCACGCGCTCGGCGGTCGACCACCGGACTGCAACATCCATCTCCCGATCCAACACGCTCATCGCAGCCTCCTTGCTACGTGGGATTTAGCTCATCCACATCGTGGCAAGAGGCTGCGATTTCTCAAATATCGATTGAACGGTATTGGGGTTAATCCCCCCGGACGTCCGCGGGGGTATCCACGACTCGCAACCGAAGCTCCCTATGCGATGCGGTGAGCGATTTCGACTGTTCCCCGCGGCGAGCGCGCTCGGACCGAGGGGGTCAACCCCTCGGCTCGGCACTCGACACCTTTCACCTGCTCGATCACCCTCGGACGGCGGGAAACCGCCGCACGAAGCGTGAGGCGCCGAGGGCGGCGACAACGATCAGCACCGCGATGCTGCCGTAGACCACGGGATAATGGTGGGCCGACAAGTCGATTGGGGGTCCCGGAAACCGGGTTTCGGCTTGAAAGAGATTGTTGTAGACGAAGATCGGATCCATGCCGTCGCGAGTCGGCAGCGTCTCCAAAAACATCATCAGCAGAAAACCGGCCATCACGGCGCACGCCGCGCCCAACACGGGTCGCCGCAGGCGGCAAACGGCGAAGACGGTCGCGGCATAAAACAGAGCGTGCAACAAAGGCATGCAGGCGACGTAGGACCAGCTCATGCGATCGGCACCGTGGGCGTAGGGCGAGTTCCAACTCACGGCGATCGTAATCCCGTCCAGCACGGTGAGAATGGCGACCAGGCCGACGGTGAACTTCGTCCAGAACCACAGCGACGGCGCGACGGGCCGCGATCGCCAGAAGTCGGCCAGACCGGGTTGCAGCTCGGCGCCGAAGATGCCCGCGGCGACCACGGCCGACCAGAGCGTGGCCACGAACCAGGCCGATCCGCCGAGTTGGCCTGCGGCAATCGTCGTCACGCTTGGGCCGCCAAAGGGGGACCAGAGCGAGGCGGGATGCTCCTTCACACAAACCTGCGCGGCCGAAATGAAAAACGCCAGCGCAAGCCCGGCGATCGCCAGAGGCCCGCTTTGCCGCAGATCGAGCCAGAGCAGCGCCGCGGCTCGGTTCGGCAAACGCAAAGGCAATCGCGAAAAGAGGGGTGGAAGTCGCCAGGAAATCCGCGTCCTGCGCTCAGAGAGCCACGGCACGGCGGCCGCATAACGATGCGTGAACCAGACAGAGAGGCCGACCAGCAGAAGCAGATTCAGGCACAAAGGGACCCAGATGAGGCGGGCGAATACTAAATCGGTGTAATTCCCGTGGGGCGCTTCGTAGCTGCCAGGCATTGCCAAACCTTGCGGGAGCAAGCTGGCGAGCCAGTTGACGGCCGTCCCAGCCGAACTCTCGCGAAAGTTGGCGAGCATTTCGGTCGGTAGGATCCAGGCGAACCCCACGACCGCTCCGATGAAACCGACATGCGCCTCGCTACGGCGACGCGCCAATCACCGAGAGGATCAGCAAGAGTTCGCTGGCCGAGGCGGCGGCGATCGCGGCGGATTGCCAGGTCACGCCAACCGCTTGCCAGCGTGAAAGCGGGTCCCGCTTCTCGAAGTCGACATAATTCGCGTCGGGCGGCGGGCGCAAGCCCGATTGCTGCAGTACACCCGTCAATAACACGACCGACAGAAGGGCCGCTCCCAACGCGATCGGGCCGACCAGCGTGATCAGTCCGCCGAGAACCCGGACGGCGGCCTGTTGTCGCACGGGCGCCGGCAGCGATGCCGAGAAGCCGAGCGTTCCCGCTATCCGCTCGCTGAGTGCCGTCCGCATCGCCAGGAAGATCGGCGCGAAGAGACTATAGATCAGGCAGACCGAATAAAACCGGCCGATCGGACCGCGGATGCCGGTCGCCACCTCGTACACGATCGTGTAGACCAGGCCGCAGACGATCCAGGCCGTCGCCAGGTACAGCGACGCGCGGCGTTCTCTCCATTCCTTCCAGACGAGGGCCCGAATCTGCGGGGACATGGGCGGATTCCTGCGTGGCGTTTGTTTCGGTTTCGCGAATGTTTGTCGGACAGACGGCCTTCACGTCGCCAGCGGCGCGGTTGCCAACGGTCGCGGCCAACCTTGCGGCCGGCCGATCACGATCGCCTCGAAGATGTCGTCGAGGCTCAAGTCGATCACTTCGTGCTCGATGCCGCTTGCCGCCAACTGATCGAGGAACGCCTTGGCCCCGTCGACGGTGACGACGAAGCGCTCATCGTGCCGCCGCACGTCGAGCAGCCCGGGCGGCGCCGACAACGCGTCGGCCGCGTCGAGGGGAAGGACGATCTGCTTGACCTCTTCGCGGAGCGTTTCCGGCGGCGCGTGCCGCGCGATGCGGCCCTTGTGTAGGATGGCGACCGAGTCGGCGACCGCCTCGACCTCGTCGAGCAAGTGCGAGCTGTAGACGACGGTGCGGCCCTCCGCCTGCAAGTGTTCGATCAGGTCGCGGTTGAACTCCTTGCGGGCGATCGGGTCGAGGCCGATGGCCGGGTCGTCGAGAATGGCCAGCTCGGGCCGATGGGCCAGCGCGACGGCCAGACCCAGCTTGACCGTCTGCCCCTTGGAGAGCGTGCGGATGCGGACGTGGCGGGGGATCTCGAAACGGTCGAGGTAGTCCCCCGCCGTTTGCATGTCCCAGCTCGGATAAAACGGCTCGAGGAAGCGGCAGAGCTCGATCGGCGTCATCCAGCCATACATCACCTGGTCCTCGGCCAGATAACCAACGTGCCGGCGAAGCCCGATCGGCTCGCGGGCCGGATCGCGACTCAAGACGCGGGCCAGGCCGCCGTCGGCCGGAATCAGGCCCAGTAAAATGCGGATCAAAGTCGTTTTGCCCGCCCCGTTGCGGCCCAACAGGGCGAACGTCTGGCCCCGCGGCACGTCGAACGAAACGTCTTCGAGGACGGTCTTGGGACCGAAGCATTTACGCAGGTTGCGAATGCTGAGGGCTGGTTCGTTCATGGATTTTTCTCTCTCGGACGGTCAACCTCGTTGCGCAGTCGCGGCGGCTGCATCCCGCGCGGACAATGCCTCGTCATCGATGCCGGAACGGGCCGCGCCGATGGCCGACGTCACCAGGCGGCGAAGCTCCTGCGGCTTGAGCCCCAACAGCAAACCCCGCCGGACCAGCGCGCTGAGCTCGCGTGTGTATTGATCCCGCTGGTCGGCCATCAGGCGCGTCGCTTCGGCCCGCGTCGAGTTGGGCAAGACGTAGGTCCCGTCGCCGTGCCGCATCTCGATCAGCTTCTCGGCCGCCAGCCGCTCGTAAACGCGCAAGACGGTGTTCACGTTGACGGCCAACTGCTGGGCCAACCGCCGCACGGCGGGCAGCGAATCGCCGGGTTTCAAAGTTCCCGCGAGGCATTGAGCGCGAATCTGCTCGCCGATTTGCCGCGAGATGGGGATCGATGAGCCTCGTTCGACGCGAATGAACATGGGCGGCTCCAAGTGTCTACAGTTATATAACAATAGACGGTCGAGAAGTCAAGGCGGAAGGATGAAGGATGAGCAAGACCAAGGCGGCCGAAGGCCGCGTGCCTGATTCAGCCCTCCGCCTTCATCCTTCCGCCTTCAAGAAGTTCCTGGTCGAGGACCGTCTCGAAGCGGATCCCTGTGGGCATCGTTTCCGGCGGGCGTTTGCTTTCGAGGAGTTGCTCGAGGGCGGCGGGCGTTTGGTCGAAGGCGAGTTCGCAGGCCGGCAGATCGCCGGGGATCTGTTTGAAATGGGTGAGGATCGGCTCGAGTTCGGTCCTTGTGAGCAGCAGCGTGCCGCCGAGCGGCTTGCCGATGAGGCGGAGCGCGAGGTGCCAGAGCAGCGAGCCTTTGGCCGACACCAGGCACAGGTCGACTTCGGGCAATAGGATGGGCACGCCGCAGGCCCAGGCGACGGCCGATTGCACGCGTCCTTCGAACGTGCACAGCAGAATTGTGGGAACGAAGAGCCGGGAACCGATCTCCTGTCGCCGGCGATCGGTGTCGAAGTTCCAGCGCCAAACCTGCTCGATCCGCCGGGCCGGCAGCGTCGGGATCGGCTGGTCGGGCAACTGGCTCCGCGCGGCGCGGACAGCGAACTCGTTGCCCGCGTTCCAGCCGCGGAGAAAACCCGCGGCCGTGTATTCGCCTTCGCCCATTCCCTCGGGCTGCGGGTCGAGAACCGTCAGATCGAAGTGCCGCACGAAGGCGGCGACTTCCGGTTCGGCCTCGAGCGCCAACACGTGCGGCCGGACATAGTTGAGGTTGAAAGCCACGGGGAGCAAGGGCCGGTCGCCTCTTGCGCTGCCGTCCGCCTCGTCGAAGTCTTCGTTGTAGCGAACTTCAAAAGAGACGCCGGTGCGTCGATTGAAGTAGACGGCGTGCACGTCGTTGACTTGATAGTGCTCGCGCGGGCGAAACCACGCGGCAAAATCGTGTGGGTTCGCCGCGTCGGACGAACGAGAGCGGAAGTAAAGGTCGTGGCTCACGGCGATGTTTCCGGTCGGCGGCTGCAAAAGCATCGCAATATGCAGAGCCGCCCGCAATGATCGGATACCGCGCTGACCCGACCGTGGGGCAGGCTGGCAGCCCGCCCCACGATAAGGGGTCTTGTTTGCGAATCTGGAGGGCTGTAGAGTGACGACCGAGGATTGGAGGGCCGAATCTCATCTTGAATGCCGCGCGACGTCGATTGAAATGACCCTCGCTGCGGCAGCGCGCCCCCATTTTTAGAGCATGTCTTTTTTCAAGACGGAACCGCGCAGCGACCCCCTCGGCACTTTACAGGGGCCTTTTCAGGGGCTTGGCTGGGGGTTCGGACATATTGCCGGGCTCGCAACTCTCTCGAAGGAAACCTCAGGCACGCCCCGGATCTGCATCGCGATCCTCGATGCACCGATCGATCGTTCTCATCCCTGCCTCGAATCGGCGGAGATCGAACAGCGTTGGCTGGGAGAACTTTCGCACTGTTCGGCTCACGGAACCGAAGTTGCCAGCGTGATGCTGGGCGCTGCTCGCGCGGGCGTGTCGGGTATCGCTCCGCACTGTCGCGCCGTCAGCATTCCGATTTTCGAGTGTGACCCGGGTCGCAGGCCGTCGACTCATCAGCAGCGCTTGGCCGGGGCCATCTGCGAAGCCTTGTGTGCCGGCACAGGTGATCAATGTCAGCGCGGGAGAATCGGTCGGGGATCGAAGGGCTCATCCGGATCTCGTCGAAGCCGTGCAGGCCTGTGCGGCGGCGGGCGTGTTGATCGTTTCTGCCGCGGGAAACGAGGGCTGCGACTGTCTGCATGTCCCGGCGGCGTTGCCCTGCGTCTTGGCGGTGGGCGCCATGAGTTGGGACGGCAACCCGTTGCCCGGAAGCAACTGGGGGGCGATCTATGGAACCCAGGGGATTCTGGCTCCCGGCGAGAACATCCCCGTTGCCGGCCCCGGTCCGAACGGAGCCGGTCCAAACAAACGCAGTGCATTACGCACGGGAACGAGCTACGCGACCGCCGTCGTCTCCGGGCTGGCCGCGCTGCTCTTGAGCCGGGAACTCAAACTCGGGCGGTCCGTGCGACCGCTGTTGATCCGCAAAGCGCTGTTGGCCGCGGCGGCGGAGTCCGCGCCGCTCACGGTTGGCGAAAGTCGCCGTTTATTGGCGGGTCGTTTGCATCTTCCACGAACAATCCAACTCCTTGACACCTGGAGCGACACCATGACAGACGAGACGAATGTCGATTTGGCGATTGAGTGCACGACTGAAGCAATCACTCCCTCGAGCGAAATTCGGCCGGCAGGTCCGCTCGAGAGCAGAGGGGAAATAGAAAACCCGGAAACGAACGCCTCAGTTGAGCCGGCGGCGGCAATCGAGCGACCGCCCCTTTCAGCCGTGCTGCCCTCGTCCTGCGGATGCGGTTGTCAGGGCAGCAGTGCGCGGCAGATCGTGTACGCGCTGGGGCAACTGGGCCACGACTTTGGCAACGAGACGGCCTTGGATGCGTTCAAGCAGCAGATGGCTCACGAATTTCCCGGCAAGTCGCCGCTCGATCCGTCGCACCTGCGTGAGTTTCTTGAAGCGAAAAAAGCAAAGGAACCCTGGCACGCGAGCGCCTTGTTGTGGGTGTTGAAGATCGGCGAACTGCCAATTTACGCCATTCGGCCCGAAGGTCCGTACGACCGCGAGGGGTACGACGTTTTGCAAAAGTATTTCCACGAGCAGTTCCCGCATCGGAACGAGAAGGGCGAAGAGGTTCCCGGCGTCGAGCGGATTGCCGTGCCCGGCGTGATCACGGGAAAGGTTACGCTGTTGAGCGGGCAGGAGGTGCCCGTCGTGAATCCCGATCTGCGCGGCGTCCGCAATTGGAGCATTCGCGAACTGATCCAGGCGGCAAAAACAGCGGCTCCGGGCGCGGCCGGCCTGACACCCGAACAAAGCGCGCAGGTGGACGAACTGGCCGAGGAGTTTTTGCACCGCATCTATTTCGAGCTGCGTAACGCCGGTCGCCTGCCGCAGGAGCGAGCGCTCAACTATGCCGGGACGAACCTGTTCGGTCCGATGGAGATCCTGACGAAAATGCTGCGTGCGAATTACGCGCTCGACGTGATCCAAGTCATGCGCAGCACGCTGGGGCGTCCGGGTTCCGATTGTTGGGACGTCACGCTCTCGTTCTTCAATCCGGCGCAACCCCTGCAAAGCGTGCGTTGGATTCACCGCTTCACGGTCGATGTCAGCGAGGTCATTCCCGTGACAGTCGGCGACATCCGCTCGTGGAAGGCGAGGTGACCCTTCGCGGGGCACGGGAAGTCAATAAGGACCACTGCTGCGCGAGCGGCGCCAGCAGTGGTCCGTGCGAAAAGGTGCGGGATTCCGCCATCCCGCGTGGTGAATGACGGCCAACGGCGGCCGATTTGTCTAATCGCTAAAAACTTTTCATTTGAAACGCGACGCGGGTATCAGAAGCCGAACCCGTACGGGTAGGCCGGACCCCAACCGGGGTACACGCCGTAGGGCCAACCGCCATAGCTGTAGAAGCCGACCGCGTACGGTCCGACCGTGTAAGCGACCGTCGGCACGGGGTAGGCGGGCGGCAGGGCATAGGGGTAGTAGCCGACCGAATAGCCGCCGACGGCTCCGGGATACACGTAATTCGGATACGTGTAATATCCGACCGGATAGGGGCTGACGGCGCCGTCAGTAGCGCGTCGCATACGGAGCGTATCCGACGACGTAGCTCGGTTGGTAATCGACGATCGGATCCTGATAGGCGTTTGCCGTCGACGCGGCGGCCGCGAGCGACAACGACGGCGGTCGCGAGCATCGGCCCACGCCTGGCGACGCTGCTCATCGAGCGGCGGCAGGACTCGAGTAACTGTTTCACAACGCTTCCTCTCATGATGCACGAACTCAAGATGTTTGGCGGACTTCATCCCTTCTAGCCCTCGCGGCAGGGCGCGGTCAACAAAATTCCGCGCCGCCGCGTCTGACGAGCCGAGGGGTGGGGTACCCTCTGGGTCCCCCTCGGTCCGAGCGCAGGCGAGACGTTCGGTTGGGTCCGGAGGTTCGATCGTGCAAAAAGTCGAGCGTGCCGCGAACGACTTTGGGCCATTCCGCGCTTGGGGCGCGCTCAGACCGGGGGGATCAACCCCTCGTTGTAACACACAAGTCGAGGTCCGTCTTGGAGGATTGAGTGAGATAAGCGATGCTGTTGGTCCAGTGAAAGGAAGTGAATCAAGTGGGCGAGCCAAAGGAGTGGCTCATGATGGCACCTTGGGCGGTTGAGGAAATGAAGACAGCGGACCTCGGAGATGAGCGGCTGAACAAACGCCTCACCGCCGTGCTCTCCGCGTTTGGGGAGCGGCCGACGGCGAGTATTCCCGCCGCGTGCGGAGGGCGGGACGAGATGGTCGCCGCCTATCGTTTCTTCGATAACGAAAAGGTCGGGTACGAAGAGGTGCTCGCCCCGCATTATGAATCCACGCTCAAGCGGATTGCAGCCCAGCCGCTGGTGTTGCTCATCGAGGACACGAGCGAACTGGACTTCACGCGGCCGCATGAGCAGGTGCAGGGGGCCGGCTGGCTCGACGGCTCGTCGCGACGCGGCGCAGTACCTGCATCCGCTGATCGGTTTTACTCTGGACGGCACTCCCTTGGGCAGCTGCTGGGCCAGGATGTGGACGCGAGACGAACCCCCGGCGGAAGAGACGCGCAGCCAGAAGGAAAAACGCCGCAAATCCACAGCGATTGAAGACAAAGAAAGCCAGCGGTGGATCGACGGCTTGCGACAGGCGCACGAGGTTGCTCGGCAGGCGCCTGCGACTCGATGCGTCCTTGTCGCCGACAGCGAAGCGGATATCTATGAGTTGTTCCTGGAACCGCGTCCGGAGGGAGGTGCCGACTGGCTCATCCGTGCTTGCCAAGATCGAGCAATCCTGAAGGGAGGAGAAAACGACGCGGCCCGCCATCTCCGTGAATCCGTCGAGTCTCAGCCGGTTGTGTTCACGCACACGATCTCGGTTCGTGGTCGCCCCGAGGCACTCGTCGCTTGCGAGACGCGAGGACGGCGCCAACCCCGCGAGAGCCGCACGGCGGAGGTCGCAGTGCGCGCGGCCACGGTGACCCTTCGCGGGCCCCAACGGCCCGGCGGCAATCTCTCTCCCGTGACAGTTAATGTGGTGCAAGTTCGCGAGGTCGACCCACCGCCCGATGATGAGCCTGTGGAATGGCTGCTGGTCACCACGCTGCCCATCGCGACCGCCGAACAAGTCCGGGAGATGGTTCAGTATTATGCCGTGCGGTTTATGGTGGAGGTGCTCTTCCGCATCCTCAAGTCGGGCTGTCGCGTGGAAGAGCGGCGCTTCGAGCACATCGACCGAATGCTCCCCTGCGTCGCGGTGTATCTCATTGTCGCCTGGCGAACGCTGATGGTCTGCCGTCTGGCGCAGTGCGCCCGATCTGGACTGCGAAGCGATTTTTGACCCGGCAGAATGGAAGTCCGTCTGGATGGCTGTTCGACGAAAGAAACCGCCCCGCCGGCCTCCCAAACTGGGAGAATTCCTGCCGCTGGTCGCTCAATTGGGGGGTTATGTGAATTACCCAAATCGTAAGGATCCGCCCGGCCCGCAAACAGTCTGGCTCGGTCTTCAGCGGATGTACGACCTCTCGCTTGCCTGGAACCTCTTCGGACCCGGTGCCAATGATGACGCTCCTGATTAAGGAGAGCGACTTGTGTGTTACAACGAGGGATCAACCCCCCGGCTCGGCGGACCAATTCCCGGACACGCCCGACCGGGAAGCGGGACTTTTTTGGGGACCACCCCAAAAAACTCTCCTGTCCGGGCAGCGGGCCCGCTCGTTCGCGCAAAGCCTTTGCTGGTCCCGTCCTACAATGGCCGGGTCGCGAATTCTTGGACGACCTAAAGTGGCAAGCGGCCGAGTATTTTGGTGTGGTGCCCAAAAAAGTCCCTTTTTAGCGCCCCAAAAAAGCCAAAAAAGTCGCCCCAGGGCCGGGCGGCGAACCTGCCGGAGGTGATTGCACGCGGTGGGGTTTTGAGATTAGCCTGGAGGGATCGGGGCGCTTTCCTCGGTTTGGCCGCTTGCCGCACAAAGAATTCCCACCTGGTCCTTTCCAAGAATCTCCCTATGCACCGCTTTTTGAACGACACGCTGCGTGCGTCGTCGGCCGGCTGGGTTGTCGCCGCCGCCGCGATGCTTTCTGTGGCACCCGCGGCGTCGCGGGCCGAGAATGTCGATCTCACCCGGGCGGTGGTGATTGCGGACAAATCGGCCCACGGGCCGCAGACACAGGCCGTCCGCATGCTGGTCGAAGAGGTTGCCAAGCGGACGCAGGTCGAGTGGAGGGTGGCCGAGGCCTGGCCGGAAGGGGCTTCGGCGGTGATCGTCGTCGGGCAGGGGCCGTTCGTCGACGCGATTCTCGGCGAACACGGAAAAAAGTCGGCGGAGGGGCGGCTGGCCGGGGCCGAGGGATATCAGGTTCGCGTTTTCGCGGGCAAGCCGGCGGTCGTGGCCGTGGCGGGAAATGACGTGCGGGGCGTGCTGTTCGGCGTGGGCCGGCTGCTTCGCGAATTGCACATGTCGCTGCGAAACGTTGCCGTCGCCGCCGATTTGAATGCGGCCACGGTGCCGAAATATCCGCTCCGCGGGCATCAGCTCGGTTATCGGCCCAAGACGAATTCCTACGACGCCTGGTCGGTGCCGATGTGGGAGCAGTACATCCGCGATCTGGCCGTTTTCGGCACGAACGCGGTCGAACTGTTGCCGCCGCGGACCGACGACGCGGCGACGAGCCCGCATTTTCCGTTGCCGCAGATGCCGATGATGATCGAAATGTCGCGGCTTTTGGATCAGTACGGCATGGACGTGTGGATCTGGTATCCGGCGATGTCGGAGGACTATTCCAACCCGGCCACCGCGAAAAAAGAGCTCGAAGAATGGGGCAAAGTCTTTCGCCAATTGCCGCGGGTGGATGCGGTTTTTGTCCCCGGCGGCGATCCGGGGCACACGTCGCCCGACGTGCTGCTGCCGTTTCTGGAGCAGGAGACGGCCGTTCTGCACCGCTATCACCCGCACGCGCAAATGTGGGTTTCGCCGCAGAGTTTCGATCAGAAATGGCTCGACTCGTTCTTCGACTATTTGAAGACGAAGCAGCCGACCTGGCTGAGCGGCGTGGTTTACGGACCGCAGGTGCGGATTTCCCTGCCCGAAATGCTCGCTGCGACACCAAAAAAATACCCCGTGCGCCGCTATCCCGACATCACGCACTCAATCCAGTGCCAATATCCCGTGCAAGACTGGGACACGGCCTACGCGGTGACCGAGGAACGCGAGGTGATCAATCCCCGGCCCGAAGCCGAAGCGACGATTTTTCGCAAGCTGTCGCCGGGGACGGTGGGTTTTATTTCGTACTCGGAGGGCTGCAACGACGACGTCAACAAGATCGTCTGGAGCGGGCTGGGCTGGGATCCCGATCAGCCGGTGGTCGACATCCTTCGCGATTACGGCCGGTATTTCATCAGTGACGCGTTTGCCGACGATTTCGCACAGGGTTTGATGTCGCTCGAGCGGAACTGGCGGGGGCCGCTGGTCGCCAATGCGTCCGTGATGACGACCCTGCAGCAATTCCGCTCGCTGGAACGCGCGGCCCCGCCTTCCGTCACCCTGAATTGGCGGTTTCAGCAGGCGCTCTACCGGGCCTATTACGATGCTTATGTCTACAACCGGTTGCTTTACGAAACGGAACTCGAGCGGCAAGCGATGAATCGGCTGGCGGCCGCGGACAAGCTTGGACCGTCGCTGGCAATGGACGAGGCCGAAAAAACTCTGGATCGGGCCGTCCTGGAACCGCCCGCTCCCGAGTTACGGGCTCGCGTGTTTGAGCTGGGGGACATGCTGTTTCAAAGCATCCGCATGCAGCTCAGCCTGTCGCGGCACAAGGCGATCGGCGTGGATCGCGGGGCGACGCTCGACACGATCGATTCGGTGCTCAACAACCGGCTGTGGCTGAAATATCGCTTCGCCGAGATCCGAAAAATGCCGACGGAAGAGGAACGGAGCCGCGAATTGCGCACGATCGTCAATTGGACCGATCCGGGTCCCGGCGGATTTTACGACGACCTGGGGAACGTGACGCGGCAGCCGCACTTGGATTTGGGTGCTGGATTTCAGGCGGATCCGGGGTGTTTTCGCACGCCGCGCTTCGGCTACGTCCCCAGCACGCATTATCACGAGCGATTTCCGCACTCGTGGTGGGACAACGTCGAGATGCTTTACGACGGCCCGCTCAAGATGCACTACGACAATCTCGATCCGCGCGGCGTACACGGTTCGCATTTCCTACGCGGGCGACGCACCGCGGACGAAAATCCGCCTGCTGGCCAACGACAAAATCGAGATTCACCCGGAGATCACCAAGCCGCGGCCGATGGCGACCGTCGAATACGACATTCCCCGAGAGGCAACACGCGATGGCCGGCTCACGCTGACGTGGTACCGGACGCAAGGCTTGGGCGGCAACGGCCGCGGCTGCGCGGTGGCCGAAATCTGGCTGAGGAAGAGGTCTCGCTAATCGAAGGTCGGCGAGGACACGAAAAAAGGGCGGAGACAGGGTGCCAGGCGCCACTTGGGCTCGATGGTCGACTAGTCCACGGCCGACAGCGGATTCGTTTCCTGGTCACCAATGAGCTGCAGCCGGCGGGCGCGGATCACCTTCCATTCGTTCCCCTCGCGCTGCCAGGTGAGTTCCCAGCGCGTGGGAAAGCGGTTGGTTTGGTTCTGATACGTGGCATCGGCCGTCGCGCGGAACGTGGAGACGGCCCGCGATTCGGCCGAGCTCATTTTGATCGCCATGTCGCTGATGTGGATCGTGCCCTGAATTTGGACCATTCCGACCGCCTGCTGCACCATTTGACGATCGGCCTTGTCGCCTTCCGAGAAGAAAGAGAGACAGCGTTCGACGTTTGACGCCTCGACGGCCTTGGCCAGTTCGTAAATGTTCGACTGGACCCGCTTCGTCTGGGTGATGATGAAGTGGTCGGCGAGCAGAATAACGACCGCGGCCAGAAGAAAGACGGCGGCGGCCACGAGCTGCCGCCGGCCGCGCTGCAGCACCCATTGAGCCGAGAGGGCGGCGCCCAGGATCAGACAGAGGAAAAACAGCGGCCAGGTCAGTGTTCCCATCGCACGTCACCTCCGTCGGCAAGTCTAGGAGTCGACCAAGGTGTCGGACAACGGGCGCGCCAAGAAATCTGCGCGAATTTTGACAGACAAAAATCGAGAGGCGGCGCGTCCAGAAGTCAGAGTCGGTCACACGTGCATTCGCACGTCGAACTCCGCACGTCTCACGCAACAAGGTGCAGGATTATCGAGGCACACCAAGTGCCGCGAACCGTCTCGGTGCGCCTCCATTCAAGCGACGTCCCACGCGCGAAACAAACCGCCGGTGACACGCTGCGAACTCCGCACTTTCAGGCGCGTCAATTCGCCAGGCAGGCCGTCGCTCGCGGGAGGACCTTGATCGGTCGCCGCATGATTTCCTCGCCGCCGACTTTGAGCACGAGCCGGTAATCGCCCGGCATCGTGCACTCGCCCAGGTTGTAGAAAAACATGGGCCGGTTTTCTTCGGTCGAGACGAAGATGCCGATGTTGTCGACGACACGATCTTCGGAATCGTGCAGGTTGCACTCCATCCACAGGTCTTCGTGCGGCGGCGACAGACCGCACTGCACGCGCACGGTTTCGCCCTGGCGGAACGTGGTGCGGCGGTCGAGCACGGCTCCGCCGACAACCATCGAACCGACGTCGAACAGCAACACCTTGTCTTCGTTGCGCAGCCGCGGAGTCGGGCCGACCATCGCGTCGACTTGCTTGGGATCAACCTCTTTGAGGGTATAAGGCCCCTCAGGCCGCCGATTGCCGTACGGATCGAGTTTGTATTCGACGCCGACGCCGCCTACCGCCGTCGCGACGACGATACCGGCGAACGCTGTGTAGCTCCAGGAGGGGCTGATCGCGGGCAAAGTGCCCAGCTCGCGCTTGCGGAACAGACGGCCGATTGCGGCGCGCAGACCAAGTCCCCGCTCTCGCCAGCGGGCAAGGACGCCGCGGAACCAGGCCACGTCGTTCTCGTTCAGGAAGGCAAGGTAGGCCGCATAGCAAACGGGCGGAAAGACCCACAGGCCGAGGGTCAGCCAAGTCATGAAATGGAAGGTAAATCCCATCGTGAGCATCGCGATGCGGCCAATCCCACGCCAGCAAAGGAAGATGAACAGCGTCTCCCACGCCAGCCCGATGTATCCGAACACGACGAGCATCGACGGATGCATGGCAAACAGGCTGCCCAAGGGATTCGGCACGTTGTAGGCCGTGATCATCCAGGTCTGCAGTTGTTCGCCGTTGAAGTAGGCCGGAATTCTGAGTTTGGTCGTCGCCGCGCCGATGTAAACCGCGGCGATAAACAGTTGAATCAGACGCCGCGAAACGGCGGGATACCGCTCGGGCCGGTCGGCCATTTCAGGCGGAACTCCCTGGCGCCTGAGCCGCGAACGGCGAATCCAGTTGTCGATCGACCACACGGCTCCGCACTGCGAAAAGCAAAGCAGGAACAGCAGATGCCCGGAGATCACCGTGTACTTGTTCATCGTGCCGATGATGTCGAGCATGTTGAGATAGATGTACGACAGGGTGCATACGATGAGCGAAGCCCGTGTGCACCAACCGATGCAGGAAGTAATCAGCGTGAGGATCGCGATCGTGCACAGCGCAACGGCAATGGCGCCCGTCGGATTCGGCACCCACGGATGCGTCCGGTAGGCATCCCACAAGGTGATTGGGGCGCCGTCGGTCGAAAACAGCTCCCGTGCGAAGTACCAGCGCGGCACCATCACGAAGAGCAGCGTGAAGCAGATCAGAATTCGCGTGAGGGCAATGCCGTAGGGCGCTTCCCGCGCAAAAAGAAGTCGCGAACTTGCGACAGGAAACTCGGCGTCGAACTGCCAGACGCGAAAGAGTCCGTCGAAATCGCCGAAAGCACCACGTCGGTCGTTGCCACGGGGGCCGTCGTGACACCGGCGACCGCCACGCCTTCCGCGCGACTGGCGGCCGGCGAACTCGGGGTGGATGTTTCAAGCGTGCTCATCAATCGGCTCCTGCCTCAGCAGGACCACTCGGGAAGCGGCCTGCCGGATGGACTTCAAAATCGTGTCTTGCGGCCTGTCACTCCGCGAGCGGGGCCCCGATGGAAAGGACGGATGAGGGTTCGTAGAAGCGTCCCGACGAGATGGCCCCGTGCGAGTTGATTTGCGCACCCGAGGGAACGAAGGGACGGTTGCGATAAGCGTCGTTCACCAGCCGTGGGTTGTCACCCAGCGACATTTGAACCTGCGCGGTGAACCAGTTCGGCTGCGTCTGCATCAACTCGCCGGTGGGCGAGTAAATGTACCGCAACTGGTAGTAGGAGTGCGGCTGTTTCGGTTTACCGTAATAGGCCTCGAACTGTTTGTCCGGGAGATTGAATTTCTTGGCGTATTCCTCTTCGATGGCCAAGATGCGGACCATCGGCTCGTGCTTGGTGTGCTTGAGACAGTTGTTGGCGAACACGAAGCCATTGGTGTGATTCGGATCGTAATGATGCCGATCGATGAATCCGTACGGATGAAATTCGCCCCACGGGTTCGGGGCCAATTCATAGAACTTGCCGCTTTCGCCCTCGCCGATGAGCTGCAGGCGACCTTCGTAACCCGACCATCCGCAGAACATGTCCCACACGAGGAAATACATGATGGGATGGCAGTCGGTACCGTAATCGACCGCGTGCGCGACGAACCCGAAGGCCAACGCCGTGAGATAGGCCGCAATTCCCAAGGAAGTGAACCAACGTTTCATGACGCGACCCTCCATGGACGCGAAACCTGGGCGGTTGACGATGGCGGGGTTAAGCAGCCAGCCTCGCCCCACGACTTGTGCGATTTTTCCGTGCGCCGAACTGCACAATGTGGCAGCAGCGACGGGATGGGTTGTCGAAATGGTGCGGTGAGAAGGACGGCATTTTCTTTTTGCGGCCATTCCGGTCAAGGCCAAAAACCGATATTTTGGCTCACGCCTGATCAACCTGGGGCTTCTGCAACTGGGCGACTCGGCCCTGCCCGTTGGCGGATAGACGCATTCCCGGAGGCTGGAGACGGCCCTGGCACGCCTTGGCTCCTTTCCAGCGACGGCCTCGCGAAGAACCATTGGTTCTCGGCCTAAGCTCGAGCTGCCTTTGGATTGGCTCATCCTTCATCCTTCCATCTCCCCCTCCTTGACACCCTCGCGGAGGCACTTGAAAATGAGTGCGTTCTTCGGGATGGGGTCCCCGTTATTGCTCGCAAGAGCTGATGACTCCTGCCGGCAAGGAAACTGCGCGGCGGGAGCAAGTTCCCCGCGATAACACCTTGCCGATCGGCAAGGTTTTTTTGTTGACTGATCGAATTCCCCAAATGGGAGGAATGATGAGATCAGCGATGCATCAGGTTTGGAGTTTCCTCGTCCCCTATGTGGCGGTCGGCCTGGCCGGATCGGCCGGATCGATTTTGCGATACGTTGTGGGGACGGTCTCCGGCCGTCTGTTCGGCACAGGTTTTCCGGTCGGCACGTTTATCATCAACATCACGGGGTGCCTGTTCCTCGGCTGGTTCACGGAGGCGATCCGCTACCGAATGGCCGTCACCGACACGGTGCGGGTGGCCGTGGCGGTGGGATTTGTCGGTGCGTATACGACGTTCTCCACGTTTTGTTATGAATCGAATTCGCTGTTAAGCGACGGTTCGGAGATCAAGGCTCTCGTGAATCTCATCGGCAGCGTTGTTGTGGGATTGATTGCCGTCCGATTGGGAATCGCATTGGCGCGGAGCTAAGCGATGGACGTCCCGAATCTTGAAGGCGAACAAGTCCTCCTGCGGGCCTATCTGCAAAGTGCCGACCGTGCGCCGCACACGCCCACGCACGAGCGACTTGTCAAAGCGGCCCGGCAGCAGGGGCTCTCCGGCGCCACGGTGCTGCGCGGCATTTTGGGCGTCGGTTCGCACGGCGTGATCAAGCACTCGGCTTGGAGCCTGCTCGAGCATGTGCCGGTGATCGTGGAAGTCGTCGACACGAGCGAGCGAATCTTGAAATTCGTCGAAGGCCCCCTCGTCCAACTGATGCAAAACGGCATGCTCACGCTCGAGCGGGCCAACGTGATGCTCTACCGCCACGGCAAGGGAACGCAACCCACCAGCCTGCAGCTCGGCGGGCAGCTCAAACCGCTGTCGACCCTGCCCCGAATCGAGGAGAACGGTCCGATGAAAGTCAACGAGAACGGCGTGCTGTTGCGGGTCTTCATCGGCGAATCGGATCGCTTTGAAAACAAGCCGCTCTACGAGGCGATCGTCGGCAAAGTGCGCGAATTGGGCCTCGCCGGGGCCACGGTACTCCGCGGGACCGAGGGCTTTGGCGCCCATAGCGTCGTGCACCGGGCGTCCCTGCTCGAAATGTCGACCGATTTGCCGATCGTGATCGAAATTGTCGACGGCGAAGCCCAGATCAAGCGGCTGCTCCCTTCGCTCGAGGGAATGGTCCGCGAAGGCATGATCACGATGGAATATGTCGTCATTTTGCTGTATCGCGAGGGGTCGACGGCGGGCTCGGCGAGCCCGAATTCCTGATTTCCCCGGCGTCCCTGATTTCCAAGAGGGCCGCGTTCATCTGGTTCACGACCTCCGTCAGTTCGGTTGCGAGCCGGTCCAACTCGGCCTCGGCGGCGGGCGAGATGGCACCGTAAGCCCGCATGTAGCGGCCGCGCAGCTCCTCGACCGAGATGGCGGCGTAGACGCATACCTTCGAGGCGGCCGCAACGGCGCTCGTCGCCGGAGCGGGAATTTTGATTCCGTGGCCGTCGAGAAATCGCCGCATCACGGTCCGCACGCGCTCCAGATGCTGGGAAACCGCCTGGCGTTCGGCCGGCCCGGCATCGGCCACGTATTCGGAGAACGGCGACGATGCCGATTCCAGCCGCTCGACGGCCTGGGTCAGGACGTCGTCGACGTACTTGAATGTCGTCAACAGCCGTGTTTCGTGGTTGGGCGGAAATACTCGATCGCTCATAAATCCTCCGCGAGCATAGCGAACACGACTCACGTGACCAACTGCACAGATTGAAGACGTGCCAGCGTCTCGATAGCATCGGGCTCAATTCAAAATCGCATACGCGCGTGCTCTCCGGACCGATCCCCTCCCACCTGAACGGGCCACCATGGGAAAATTAGCGATCACCGGCGGCGGCGGCTTTGTCGCCGGAAGCGTGATTCAACAGGCCGGCTCGAGTTGGGACGTGCACGCCCTCTCCGGAAAATCGCCTCTGGCCAAACGGCCCGGCCTGATCTGGCACACGCTTGATCTCAAACAGCCGTCGGCCGTGCGGACGGCCCTCGATGCGATCACGCCTGAGGTAGTGATTCACGCGGCGGCCATCCCCGATATCGACTTTTGCGAAAAGAACCCCGCACTTGCCCGAGCGGTCAACGTCGGCATGACGGCGGCGGTGGCCGATTGGTGCACCCGCAAGGGAAGCCGCCTGATTTTTCTCTCGAGCGACAACGTATTTGACGGCGAGAAGGGCAAATACGTCGAGGATGACCCGCCCGCGCCCATCAACGAATACGCCCGCACCAAGGCCGCCGGCGAAGCCATCGTCGCCGGCGTCGCCCGTGCGGTGATCGCCCGCGTGGCTCTGGTGATGGGCTTCGGGCTTTTGGGCGGCGGCAACTCGTTCCTGGAAAAAACGGTCCCCATGTTTCGCGCAGGCACGCCGATATACGTCCCGCCCGAGGAAATTCGAACGCCCATCGACGTCGTCACGCTGGGCCGCGTCCTCTTGGAACTCGCGGAAAGCCACTTTTGCGGCATTCTGCACCTGGCCGGGACGGAAGTTCTCGACCGCGTGACGCTCACCCGTCGCCTGGCCGAGCGATTGGGCTTTTCGCCGGACAACGTGATCCCGCGTTCGCCCACGCAAATCGCCGGCCGGGCCAGCCGCCCGCGCGACGTTTCGCTGAACACGACCAAAGCCCGCTCGGTGCTCAAGACGCAGCTACGCGATTTCGACGCCTCCGTCGACTTGATTGCCAAGCCCTAAAGAGCGGCCAACCGCTCGGCGATCTTCTGCATACGGCCGGCGACGCGCTCCGGCTGCGGAATCGTCACGTTGGCGAAATATCGCCGAGCCAGCCACGTCATGCCCGATAACAGCGTCCCGCTGCGGTCGAGCACGCCGATCAGACGCAGTTCCTCCGAGGTCAGCGGACGGACGCTTCGGTACGCCTCGATGGCGAGTTCCCAACGTCGCCGATCATCGCCGACGAGGCTGCCGACAAGCCGCGAAATGTCAGCCGCGACCGTATCGCTGCGGGCCGCGCCGGGATCGACAATGCCGGTGACCGTGTCCCCCTCGAAGAGCAGATGGTCATGCCACACATCGCGCAGACAGGGCTGCACCCGCACGTGCAGCCGCGAAGCCGCTCGCAGCTCGGCCGCGATTGTCTTCGAATGGCGACTAAAACCGCCCAGGATCGATGTCGCCGCCACATTGAATCCCGCACAGCACTCCGGGGTCTGTTCGATGCGACTGCACAACTGGGCCAGTTTCTCGTCCGACCAACCCGCGAGTCGTTCGCTGCGTTCGACGACGGCCGGCGCCGGCATCGCCGCGTGCGAGAAGAACCAATGCGTCTCCGTACCCCGCGGCTGAAACCCGGCCATCGCCGAGTGCAATCGGGCCAGCGACCGCAGTGCCTCTGTCAATCGACCATCGCTCGGCCGCGATGAAAAGTCGGCCCGCCCGGGCAGCCACGGTTCCAGTTGCCAATTGCGACCGGCCGAGGAAACGATCGTCCGCCCGTCGCTGGCCGGCACCGGGCAGGCGACAAAGCCAATTCCCTGGTACGTCGCGTGCGCAAGCAGCCGATGTAGACCGCCGATACGCTCCGGGTCAGCGTCCGCTTGCCAGCCGCGCAGACAATGCGGACCGGCGTCCGTTTCGACGCGCAGCACAATCGCATCGCTAAAGCCGGGGCCGTCTGGCGGCAACGTAACCCCGCCCGAGCGGAATCGCTCGGGATACCATTGCAAAACGGCGTCGACGCGAAAATTCATGAATCACGGTCAGCCATAGATCGACGGTCAAATTCACTTGCCGGCCACTGGCGAGCGGCCGCCAAATCGCTATCCTCAACATACCATTTCTCAATTCATCTCTCGGAGCGAAGACCGTGGCACGCGAAGCTGTTGTAGTGGAGAGTTTGCGGACGGCACTCGCCAAGTCCTTCCGTGGTTCGTTCAATATCACGCGGCCCGACGACATGGTGGCCCACTGCATTCAGTCGGTGCTCAAGCGAGTGCCGCAACTGAATCCCGCCGAAATCGAAGATGTGATCATCGGCTGCGGCTACCCCGAAGGTCAGCAGGGCTCAAACGTCGCCCGCATCGCCGCCCTCCGCGCGGGACTGCCGACCTCCGTCGCCGGAGCAACCGTGAACCGCTTCTGCTCGTCGGGGCTACAGGCGATCGCCATGGCCGCCCACGAAATCATGCACGAAGGGGCCGAGGTGGCCATCGGCGGCGGCGGCGAAAGCATCACACAAATCCCCTCCGGCAACCGAGACGAAAATCCGTGGGTGAAGGAGCATTTTCCCGGCGCGTACATGGTGATGGGCGACACGGCCGAAGTCGTCGCCAAGCGCTACAACATCAGTCGGCAAGTGCAGGACGAATATTCACTCGCCAGCCAGCAGCGGACGGCCCGTGCCCAGAACGAAGGCATTCTCGCCGCCGAGATCGCCCCCATGCACGTCACCCGCGGCATCTTCGACAAGGCAACCGGCCAGATCGCCAGCCGCGAGGAAGTCGAATTCAAGAAGGACGAATGCAACCGGCCCGATACAACGCTGGAAGGCCTGCTCGCCCTCAAACCCTACTTCGACAAAACGAGCGGCAAAGGCTCCGTGACACCGGGCAACGCCTCGCAACTTTCCGACGGGGCGTCGGTCGCTCTGTTGATGTCGGCCGACCGCGCAAAGGCCCTCGGCCTCAAGCCCAAAGTCGCCTTCCGCGGCTTCGCGGTCGCCGGCTGCGATCCGGACGAAATGGGCATCGGCCCCGTCTTCGCCGTCCCCAAGCTGCTCAAGCGGCACGGCCTCAAAGTCGACGACATCGGCCTCTGGGAGCTCAACGAAGCCTTCGCCGTGCAAGTCGTTTACTGCCGCGACCGTCTCGGTATCGACCCCAACAAGCTCAACGTGAACGGCGGCTCGATCGCCATCGGCCACCCCTTCGGCATGACGGGCGCCCGCCTTGTCGGCGTGCTCGCCAACGAAATGCAGCGCCGCAAAGTGCGCATACGGCGTCGTCACGATGTGCGTCGGCGGCGGTCAGGGAGCGGCGGGGCTGTTTGAATTGTGCTGACTCGTAGGCGTGGGACAATCTCGGCTCTGCGAGCGCTGGCCCACCTTCTTCAGTGGGTGCCACTGGCGAGGGCCTTGGCTCGCCATTGCGATTGCAGCTTGATACTCGACGTTCGCACGACCCGGTTCATGCACGGACTAGGGGCTTCGTAGCGAAAGTCACTGGCGAGCCAAGGCCCTCGCCAGTGGCACACGATCCGTCATTTGCCAGCAAGCGGTCCGCTAGATCGCCAGCGACTCGAGGGCCAACTCGATCCCATCGGCCAGACGAGCGACGCTCAGACTCTTGGCTCCGTCGACGACCGGCACGTGAATGAAGCCGCAGGGGATTTGGCGTCTTGATTGTTCCATCAGATGGCGGGCCGTGTAGAACACGTGATTGCAGACGTACGTCCCCGCATGGTTGGAAATCGTCGCGGGAAAATCCGCCTGTCGCAGGGCCTTGAGCATGGCGTCGAGCGGCAGCGTCGACAAGTAAACCATCGGACCGCCGTGCACGATCGGCCGCGCGAGCCGGATTTCGCCTGCGTTATCGGCAAATTCTTTATCGTCCAGGTTGAGCGCAATCCGCTCCAGGCAAATCCCCTCTGCCTTCGAGTCGACACCCAGCGACACCACGGCATCGGGCCGCAGCTCGTCGATCAGGCTGCCGATCCGGAGAGCGGCCCGGTCGTATTCCGTCTGCAGAATGGTCGTCTGCAACTCAACGCGTCGCCCAGTCGTCCGCGGCACGCGAGCCGCCAGCATCGCGACGATCTCCTGACTCGGATTCGTCACATGCGACCCAAACGGCTCAAAACCGGTCAACAACACGCGCATTTGAAGAGAAGGATGAAGTCGGAAGGATGAAGGATGAGTCAGAGTCGCGGCCTGCGGCCGCCTTTGTCCGGCTCATCCTTCATCCTTCCGCCTTCATCTTTCATCCTTTACTTCAGTAGTCCCGGCAGCGCTGCCTTAATCTCGTCGACCGTCGTCGTGACGGCGACCACCTTTCCCTGGCGGTCGACGAGAATCATGAGCGGAGGCACGATCACGCCGAACGCGGCGGCCGGTTCGCTTTCGATGCCGCCGGGCTGGAAGACCTGCGGCCAGCTCACCTTGTTCTGTCGCAAAAACGGTTCCACGGGATCCGCCGTCACGTCGATATTCACGCCGACGATCTCAAATCCCTTCGAGTTGTATTGGTCGTACAGCGCCCGCAGCGCGGGGAGATCCTGCGTGCAGGTGTTGCACCACGTGGACCAGTACGCAACCAACAAGACCTTCCCCTGGTAGTCGCGCGAACTGATCGGGTGTTTGTCTTCGAGCGCAGGTCCGGCAAATTCAAACGACTTGCCTTTGAGATCGAGTCGTCGCAACGCGCCCGCCCCCCGCTTGCCCGCCTTCGTCTGCGGATAGTGGTCGGCTAGCTCGCCGTACCAGCGCTTGGCGTCGGCCATCTGGCCGATGAATTCCTGCGCGATAGCCAGTTGCAGCATGGCCTCGGGCGTGTCATCGGCCGAGGGGAATTCCTTCGTGAATTTCTCGAGCTTCTCCCGCCACCACTTCTGGACTTCCTGCTGCTTGGTGCTCGACGTCGATTGATGCTGCGCCGCGTATTCGGCCAACAGCCGGCGATAGGCGATATACGGCACCAACGGCGACTTGGGCGATTTGCTTTGCAAATCGGCTTCGAGCGTTTTGAGCCGGTCGAGCCCTTCGGCGTAGGCCCCGATCTGCACGGCCGAGGCGATGCTGTCGATCATTTGCCGCGTCCACTGGCTGCGCTCGTCCTCGCTCGACGAGGCGGCCACGAGCCGCGACAGAATGTCGGCTCGTTTCGCGTTGTATTCGGTCAGCTTGACGGCGCCGGACGTCGGCGGCGGACTCTCCTGGTCGAGCTTCTGCAGCTCGGTGAGGATTTTCTGAACTTCGGCCGACCCAGGCGTCGATTCGGTCGTGGCGGCGACGGTCGCGGCCAGCGTGGGCTGCATCAAGATGCCCCCGGCCATCGTGGCGTTCGCGCCTTCGATCGGCTGCGGGATCTGCGTCAGTTTCCACACGTCGCCTACGCGGACCAGTTCGCCGATCTGCACGAGGCCCGGCTTTCCCCCCACGTCGAGAATGGCCATCGCGTTTTCGTAGACGAACAGCTCGCTGCGAAGCTTGTTCTTTTCGGCCGGAATGGTGGCCGGCGTCAGGTTGTCGGCCCGCGTGAACATTGATTGCTCGTTCAAGACCTTCGACGTCGCCTGGATCGACTGCATCTTCTTGCCGGGGTTCGCGACCGCGTCGAGCAGTTTGGCCGAGTAGATTTCCGACACGCCGAGTGTCGCGAGGTCCTCGCGCGTCACGAGCACCGTTTGCAGAAGCTTCTCGTCACTGTGGATCATCGCCAGAATGGCCAAACGCACGGCCTCTTCGGGCGAGAGCGCCTTCCACGAATCGATCCGCCCGTCCTGGTTGTCGTCGATTGCCCAGCGCGAGCCGCCCGTATTGAACCAGCGGCACTGATCGGGCTTGCGATCGCCGTTTGTGTCGATGTCGCGGTACACCTCCAGGCCGTGGTTGTAGTACCGCCACTCGTCGACAGTGTTATTGCCGTCCGTATCGACGAAGCGCCGCAGGACCTGGCCTTTTGGTCCAAACACGACCCAGCCCGACAGTTTGCCGTCCCGCTCGACGGCAACGCGGCACTTGGCGAATTCTTCAGGGGCTGGCGTCTCAAACTCGACGTCTTTTTGCACCGGCTTGAACATGCTCAGCACTTGCTCGACGGTCGGCGCGTCGGCAGCACGCAGGCTTGAGTGGAGAGGGGTGAAGCTCGCCACGCCAAAAACGGCAAGCAATCCGAGCGAGGCGTGTCTGCGGATCGGCATTGGCACTCCAATATGCGTCTGGCGTCTGGGCGCGGCGACCGGCGTCGCAGTGCGGGGCGACACGGGCGCTGCGTGGCAAGCGGGGGCGGGGTAGCCTGCGCTCGCGGGGGGTCCGGCCGAATTCTAGTGAATTGGCCGCGAACAGGTCACGGCCAATTCTTGACAGGGGCTGTCCGGTGGCCTTATTTCGGACCGGCAAGCGGCGAGTGCCACGCACCAAAAAAACAGCACTGGCGGACCAGATGAAAACTGGCCCGCCAGTGCCCCCCTGCTGGGTCGCGTTGGCCCTACTGGTGATTTGAAACTGAAATCAGGCGGCGGCGGCTTTCGGCAATTCGAGCACGGCCGGTGCTTTCGCGCGGCAACTGTCGACGAACTGTTCGAAGACCTGCATGTCGAGGGCCGAGGCCGAGTCATTCTCGGGGTGCCATTGCACGCCGATGGCCCACCAGTCCTCGTCGATCGATTCGTACGCCTCGATCACGCCGTCCGGCGACGTCGCCGAGACCTTAAACAGGTCGGCCGGCTGGTCAACGCACATGTGATGCTGGCTGTTGACGCGAATTTCGCCCGGACCGTAGATCGCGTCCATCCGCGTGCCGGGGACGATTTCGATGATGTGCCGCAAGGTCGATTCGACCGGGTCGCGGTGATGCAGCGGCTTCGGGAATTCTTCCGGAATGTGCTGATGGAGCGTGCCGCCGCAGACGACGTTGAGTTCCTGCATGCCGAGTCCGATCGCCAGGATGGGGAGCCGCATCTCGACGGCCATCTTGCACAAGCGGCGGTCGAAGTCTTCGCGTCGCAGCGGCATCGACCGCGTGGAGGGGTGCCGTTCCATACCCAGGCGGACGGGATCGAGGTCGAGTGGACAGCCGCAGAGCACGAGGCCGTCGAGCATTTTGAGGAACTGCTTGAGGTCGCGATCCTCAGCCAGCGGAGGGATCAGAGCGGGCAACCCGCCAGCCGTCACCACGGAGTCGTAATAGCCGGTGTTGAACCAGCTCAGCGGCAAGACTTCCTTTTTCGCAGCGCGGAATTCGCCGTTGATACCAATGACGGGTTTGAAAGACATGCGGGATCCCTCCCTTTTTTTCAGATGCCCTTATTCGTGAGCACGGAACCGATCCATCGGGCCCGTTTCAGAGAGGGGGACGTTAGTTTCCGTCAAGAGGGATGTCAAACTTTTGCGAGATTTTGTGAGGACGATTCTGCAAAACCACAACTAATTGTGGAACGTGAACAGATGTAGTCCAAAACGGTTTGACTATATTGCCGCTCCGCGCGAGGGCATGCGAACGGTGCGACACGGTTGATGGCGGCGAGGCTCGCACTTGCGACGGTCGTCACGACGATGCAAACTCGATCGCTTGATGCTTGTCGCATTGCCCAACTCGGCGTAGGCCACTGCTTCGCGACTCGAAATTCAAAATGGCAGCGAATGGCGAGCGATTTGGTTGTCGACTGGCTGCTCGATTCGGATCCGTCGATTCGTTGGCAGGTCCTCCGCGACCTTGTGGACGAGTCGGACGAGGTCGTTGCTGCTGAACGGGCGCGGGTTGCCACCGAGGGCTGGGGTGCCCGGCTCCTTGAGCTGCAGGGCTCTGATGGTCATTGGGGCCAGCGCGGTACGTATGTACTACCGGGCTGGATGGCCACTACCAATACGCTCTTCCTATTCGGGGATATGGGATTGGATCCGGCGAGCGAGCCGGCGCGGAGGGCCGTCGGCCGCGTTCGCGATCACTGCAATTGGGGACCCGAGTGGGACGACGCACCGTTCTTTGAAGGCGAAGTCGAGCCTTGTATCAACGGCCGGGTTTTGGCCTCGGGCGCCTACTTCGGCGAGGCAAGCGATCGGCTGGTCGAGCGGCTCTTGCGCGAGCAGCTCGACGACGGGGGCTGGAATTGCGAGGCCCCAAAGAGCACGCGGTCCTCATTCCATACGACGATCTGCGTGCTGGAAGGCTTGTTCGCCTACGAGAAGGCGAAAGGCAGCACGGTTGACGTGACGCAGGTGCGCCATCGCGGAGAGGAATACCTGCTGAAACGTCGTATGTTCCGTTCGCTGTCGACCGGAGCGGTGATCGATGCCGAGTGGACGCTGTTGTCGTATCCGACGCGCTATCACTACGACATCCTGTGGGGCTTGGACTATCTGCGGCGAGCCGGCGTGGAACCCGACGAACGCGTCGCCGAAGCGGTTGCTCTGGTGCAGCGGAAGCGGGACGGAGACGGGCGCTGGCCGCTGGAAAATCCTCACGAGGGCGCGGTCCTTTTCGACATGGAAGACGCCGGCCGGCCGAGCCGCTGGAACACGCTGCGGGCCTTGCGCGTGTTGGACTGGTCTTCCGCGTAAGGTTGTTGATGAACAGCAGTCCCGCAGAGGAGGACGCGGCCGTCACTCGCCAATTTCATCTCCTACGGACGATCCCATTCTAAGAGAATGAGACAAGTCGAACGCGGTCGCAGCAAAAGTGCCATTCGCCTGGCCGGCCGACTTGATAAATTTTCCAAAAGGGAGCCCACGCGGCCGGGTACCACTCTTTGATCACGGGCTGGTCCGTTTTACGATTATCGGAACGGAACCAGTGGTGAACGGGCCAGGGAATCGGACCGTTCTTCGCTTTGATCCGTTGCCGACGGCCGTCGTTGACCGTCGCGAGCCGCGCGAGCCGGTCAGGTCATCGAATCGGCAATTGGACAGGGAGCATTGACCCGGTGGAACAGCAACTGTTGTGAACGGCTTTGTCGTTGAAATCATCCGATCGATTGACGGCCGCGTGCCCAGCGGCTGGCTGTCCGAGACGGGAGGCGACTTTGGCGTCGTCTCCGATCGCCGCCAGGCGTGGGTCTTCCCCACGCCTGAGGACGCGCAGATCGAAGCCGAGAAGTACCACGACGTGCACCGAGGACGTTTCGCCAAGTACGTGATTCGACCGCGGTGAGGCTGCGTCTGTTCGTGCGGGCTTAACGTGCGGCGGCTGGGTTGAGGCAGGTGTAAGCGTAATCGCGCCACTCGCCGGCGGCGTTTGTTTGCAGGAAGGCCGCCCAGAGGGGTTTGGCTTCGTCGATGCGCTTCGCATGTTGCAAAGCGTCGGCAAGATTGAAGAGCGCGTCCGAAAGCGAGGGTTCTGCCTCGACGGCTCGCTGCCAGGCGCGAATCGCTTCGTCTGCCTCGCCGAGTTCCGCCAGGCCGAGTCCGAGGTTGTTCCAGGCGGCGGCATACGTCGGCTTCAACTCGACGGCTTGGCGGTAGCGCTCGATGGCCGCTTCCGTACGCCCGGAATTCGAAAGCACGTTCGCGAGGTTAAAGCATGTGACCGAATCGGGACCGTCGTGCAGCAGACATTCCTGGTAGGCCTTGGCCGCGCCTTGCAGGTCGCCCGCCTCTTCGAGCGAGACGGCTTGTTCGAACAAATCGTCCGCGCACTGAGAATCGGTCAATCGCAGGGCGACCGTCGACTCCGGAATGTGCACTCCGTCAGGCAACAAGTCGAGGAGGCGTTGACCGTCGGGCGACGTGGGCCGACTCGCCTGATCGCGCACGATCAACAGCCCGGCAAAGAGATCGAGTTGAAAGAGAACCTCGTCGAAGTCTGGAAAGCGTCGCCGAAGCTGGTCATGCACGAGCCGCAGGCGGCCCGTTTTGATGCCGTGCGCGGCAAACTTGGCCAAGACCTTCGCCAGGCGGATTTCCGAGAAGCCGAAGGCACCGGTCCCGGGGACCGGTTTGAGCAGACCGGCTCGCACCCAGGCGGCGGCGCGCTGCGGCGTGACGTTGGCCATTTCGGCCAGTTCGCCCAGCGTGTAGCCGCGACTCTCCTCCGCGACGTTTCGCTTCGGGCGTGTTTTGACCTGCGACTCCATTCGTTCGCTCCAAAAAGGGGCTCGACTGCGAACAGTCTAATGGCGCCCAATTTGAGGCTCAAGCAGCCGTCTCAGCCCGACTTTTTCCGCTTTGCGGCAGTTTTGGCGGCCGGGGCGGTGCGCTTGGTCTCGCTGGGCGACTTGCGTTTCGCGGGCCGGGGGGTTTTGGCCGACCGGGCCATGCTTTCCCGCAAGGCGTCCATCAAATTCACAACCGGCGGCGGCTCGGCGGCGACGGCCGAGACGAGTTCCTTGCCGGCAATCTTCGCGTCAATCAGTTCTTTGACCTGGGCCGTGTACGTGTCGGTGAAGCGGCCGAGGTCGATCGTGTCTTCTGAAAGGGAGGAGACCAACTGCCGCGTGAGCTTGGTCTCTTGAGCGGTCGGCTGCGTGTCGACCAGATCGTCCTCGAATTCACTCTTGAAGAACTCGGGAGTCCGCACGCCCGAGGCGTACTCGAGCAGATCGACGGCCAACAAACCATCGGCCGGGCGGAGGCGCACCACGTGCTCTTTCGTGGTGATCATCATCTTGCCGACGGCGTGCACGCCTTCGGTTTCCATCGCATCGCAAATCAGCTGGTAGGCCTTTTCGCCCGTTTTCCCGTCGGGAAGCAGGTAATAGGTCTTGCCCGCGAGATAGACCGGGTCAATCGCCTCGGGCGGAACGAACGTCTCGACGTTGATTGCGCGTTCTGTTTCCGGCGCAAGCTTTTGAGTTCGGCCGGGTCGATGACGACGAAGTGATCTTTTTCGTATTCGTAGCCCGAGACGATCTCGTTGTTCGAGATCTCGCCGTGGACCGGGCACGTCTTGATGTAGCGAATGCGGCTGTGGCAATCGCGGTGCAGCTGATTGAACTTCACGCCGCCGTCTTCGCTGTTGGAACCAACGTAAGCGTTAACGGGAACGGCGACGAGGCTGATCTTGAGATAGCCCTTCCAGGCGGAACGGGGAGCCATCGATCGGACTTTCGTGGGCGGTAGACATGGTTCCGTCCTTGGCGAACGATTGCCGCTCCCTCGAATGAACCGCGCGTCGGCGCTCTTTCCAACATAGCGGGGAATCTGCGCGGATTCACCTCGTCAAGTGCCGAAAACGCTTTTTGGCCGATCTTTGTCACTTGCGGAGTCCGATTTTGCCGGGCACGCAGGCCGGGTTATCACGCTCCTGGGAGGCAATCCACCGACATCCTCGAAGGGCAGGCATTTTGGCTTTCGGGGGGAGGCATGGTGTTTGCTAAATCAGTGTCTCTTCCGCAAATTCGCCTGAGGCTCCTAAACCGGGCTGCCTGCCGGTGGCTTCGTCCGCAAGTACGTCCCACCAGAATCACGTTGCCGGTGTCCGAGCGCCTCTCGAGTTGGGCGGATGTTTGGTATTCAGGGGTTGGTCGAGATTCGACCAACGTGGCTCCGTCGGGATCGGAGTCCGACTGTCTCATTGAAAACATTTCAGGATGTGGGCTGGGAGTCGTTGGCTCTGAGTGACTGCTTGCGACACAGATCGACCGGCTTCGCGAGTGACTTCTAGATTGGCACCATGAGCACGTTGGATCGATCCCGTTCGCAGTCACCCTTCCAACCGCAAGTTGGAATCACCGTTGTGGCAGGGCTGGCCGCCGTGTTGCTGGCCTTTCTGGCGATCGGAGCCGTCTCGTACACGAACGTGCGGACTTTGTGGAGCAACGTCGAACTTGCCGAGCACACTCAGCAGATCCTTTTGTCCCTGTCCAACCTGCTTTCGTTGGCGAAGGATGCCGAGACTGGACAGCGCGGTTTTGTGATCACCGGGGACGAGCGTTATCTCGCTCCACACACGCAGGCCGTCGACCGCATTCATGGACAGCTGGCCGAATTGGAGGAGCTGGTGCGGGACAATCCCGAGCAGCGAGACCACTTGCCGGCCCTGCGTGGCGCGATTGCCGCCAAACTTCATGAACTGGACGACACGATCGTCATGCGCCGCAAGGAAGGGTTCGCCGCCACGCAAAAAGAGGTGATGACCGACCGCGGCAAGAATGCCATGGATCAGATCCGAGCGGAAATCGACGCCATGATGCGGACCGAACGGGCGGCCCGGCGCGGCGCGTCGACGAAATGCAACTGGCCTACGAGCGGGCCGTCACGTCGGCCATCGTGGCTAGCGCCCTCGGCTTCCTGCTCGCGGCCGTCGTCGCCTACCTGCTGCGCAAAGCGGCCAATTCTCGCGCGCGGCAGGAATGGCTTCAGACCGGTCAGATCCATTTGAGCGAATTGATTTCCGGCAGCCAGCAATTGGAGCAGATGGGGGACAGCTTGCTGCGCTTCCTCTGCCCGTACCTGGACGCTACGGCTGCCGCCTTTTATGCCAGCGACGGGTCATCCTATCTGCGCGTGGCGACTTACGGCGTGCCGAACGATGCCCTTCCGCCGGTCCACATCGCATCCGGCGATGGCCTGTTGGGCCAGGCGATCAAGGAAAAACGAGCAATCACGGTCGACGACGTTCCCGAGGGATACCTTACGGTCGGTTCGACGCTGGGCCGGGCAAATCCGCGGCACTTGCTCATGATGCCTTTGTCCGAGGATGGGCAGGTCAACGGCGTTTTCGAGTTCGGTTTTCTGCACGACGTCAAAGAGGCGTCGCACGAACTGCTCGAGCGTGTCGCGGAGCCGATCGGCACGGCGATTCGCTCCATTTTCTACCGCCGCAATTTGCAGAACCTGTTGGAAGAGACGCAACGGCAGGCCGAAGAGCTGCAGTCCCAAAGCGAGGAGCTGCGCGTCAACAACGAGGAACTCGAGGAGCAAAGCCTCGCCCTGAAAGAATCACAGGAGCGGCTCGAGAATCAGCAGGCGGAACTCGAACAAATCAATGCCAGCCTTGAGGAGCAGTCGCAACTCCTGGAGGAAGAACGCAACCAATCGCGCCGGCAGAACACGATTCTCGACCAGCAAGCGCAGAAGCTGGCTCAAGCGAGCCAGTACAAGTCTGACTTCCTGGCGAACATGTCGCACGAGCTGCGGACGCCGCTCAACTCGTCGCTGATTCTGGCGAAATTGCTCGCGGACAATACCGAAGGCAACCTCACGGCGGAGCAGATCGAGTACGCACAGACGATTCAGGCCGCGGGCAACGATCTTTTGGCCCTCATCAATGACATTCTCGATCTGTCGAAGATCGAAGCGGGCCGCATGGACGTCCGGTCCGAGACCGTTTCGATCGACCAACTGCTGGCCGATCTCAGCCGGCTGTTTCAACCGATGGCCGAAGTGAAGAGACTCGAATTCGAGTCTGGCCGTCAGCCGGGCTGCCCGGGGACGATGAACACCGATCGGCAACGGCTGGAGCAGATCCTCAAGAATCTCCTCTCCAACGCCGTCAAGTTTACGGAAAGCGGCTCGATCAAACTGTCGGTCCGCCAGGCGGCCGGCGGCAAGATCGAATTCGCAGTCGACGACACCGGAATCGGCATTCCGGTCGAGCAGCAGCAATCCGTCTTCGAGGCTTTCCGGCAAATCGACGGCACGCCGCATCGCAGGCAGGGGGGCACCGGACTCGGCCTGTCGATTTCTCGCGAACTTTCGCGGCTTCTGGGAGGCGAGCTGCGGCTGACCAGCGAGCCGGGAAAAGGGAGCACGTTTACACTTTCGCTGCCTGCCTCGATCGAATCGGCCTCGATGACAAAATCACCGCAGGCTCGCAAGCAGGATCTGTTCGTCGATGATTCGGACGGTGATCCGCAATTCGCAGGGGGGCTACGGCGAACCGAGGCAGCTGTCCGCTCCGCCTCGAATCGGGCGGCGCACTCTCGATCCGCGCAGTCCCGCGTAGCACACGAAACCAAAAAGCGTTTCGAGGACGACCGCAGCCCGACGAGCGCCGGATCGCGCAGCATTCTCGTCGTGGAAGACGACGCATCGTTCGCGAAAATCCTCCGCGACCTCGTCCGGGAAATGAATTTCTTGTGTGTCGTCGCGACCACCGCCGAGCAGGGATTCGACCTGGCTTTGGAACAGTCGCCGAGCGCCGTCGTCCTCGACATCGGACTTCCGGACCATTCCGGTTTGTGGGTCTTGGATCGGCTCAAGCACGATCGCCGCACGCGGCACATTCCCGTGCACGTCATCTCGGCGACGGATGAGTCGCAAAGCGCTCTGGAACTCGGCGCGGTCGGTTATCTGGTCAAACCGGTCCAGCGCGATGAAATCGCCGGCGCCCTGCGGCAACTCGAACAGCGGTTGTCGCAGGATATTGGCCGCGTGCTTGTCGTCGAAGACGATCCCGTACAGCGGGCCGCCGTCTGCAAACTGTTGGCCTCGCACGAGTTGCAGACGGCGGGAGCCTCTACGGCGGCCGAATGTCTCGACGAACTCAAAAGCCGGACGTTCGATTGCATGGTCCTCGATCTCTCGCTCCCCGATTCCTCCGGCTACGCCCTGCTGGAAACGTTGAGCCGCGAAGAGGCGTATTCGTTTCCGCCCGTGATCGTTTACACGGGTCGCGATCTGTCGGCTGAAGAGGAGCAGCGACTCCGCCGCTACTCGAAGTCGATCATCATCAAGGGGGCCAAGTCGCCCGAGCGGCTATTGGACGAAGTCACGCTGTTTTTGCACAAGGTCGTCTCCGATCTGCCGGCCGACCAGCAGCGGATGCTCGACAAGGCCCGCGTCCGCGACGCGGCCCTCGAAGGCCGGCGGATTCTGATCGTCGAGGACGACGTACGCAACGTGTTTGCGCTGACCCGCGTGTTGGAGACCCGCGGCGTGACAGTCGAAATCGCCCGCAACGGGGTCGAATCGCTCAAATCGCTCGAAGGGCTGACACAGGGAGACAAAGGCTTCGACCTGGTGCTGATGGACGTGATGATGCCCGAGATGGACGGCCTTACCGCAGTGCGCGAAATTCGCAAACGCGACGACTGGAAGAAACTGCCCATTCTCATGCTCACGGCCAAGGCCATGCCCGACGATCAGGCCGAATGTCTGGCCGCGGGGGCCTCCGACTACCTGGCCAAGCCGCTCGACATCGACAAATTGTTATCGCTAATTCGGGTCTGGTTGCCGAGATGAACGAGTTGCGCGTGATCGCCAAACCTGAGGATCTCGAACTCAAGCTACTGCTCGATGCGATTTACCATCGTTATCACTACGATTTCCGCGGGTATGCGATGGCTTCAATCAAGCGGCGACTGACGCAGGCTAAAAACTATTTCGGCTGCCCCACCTACTCGAGCCTGCAGGACCTCGTGCTGCACGACGAAACGGTGCTCAACAAGCTCTTGTCGTATTTGACCGTGCAAGTCAGCGAACTCTTTCGCGATCCGACCTATTTCAAAGCGCTGCGGGAGCAGGTCGTGCCCTATCTCAGGACGTATCCTTCGCTCAAAATCTGGGTGGCCGGCTGCAGCACCGGTGAAGAGGTTTATTCGCTCGCCATTCTGTTGCGCGAGGAGGGACTCGAAGAGCGAACCATGCTCTACGGAACGGACATCAATCGGGACGCCCTGAGACGGGCCGAGGCGGGAATCTACGCGCTCGACCGGATGCCGCTTTTCACGGAAAACCATCGCCGCTCGGGGGGCAAATCGTCGCTTTCGGACTATTACACGGCTGACTACAACGCCGCCGTTCTCGACAAGAGCCTGCGCCGCAAGGCGTTGTTTGCCGACCACAGCCTGGTGACCGACTCGGTCTTCGCGGAGGTGCAGCTCATCTCGTGCCGCAATGTGTTGATCTACTTCGATCGCGCGCTGCAGGATCGTACGATCGGGCTGTTCAAGGAGGCCCTGTCTCCCAACGGTTTTCTCGGGATCGGCGCCAAAGAGAATCTGCGGTTCTCCAGCCACGCGTCGGCGTTCACGGAATTCGAGAGCGGCGCGCGGATCTATCGGCGGCGGGGGGCGGCATGACTCAAAGCCCCACTCAAGCCGACACGCTTCAAGCCGTCGTGATGGGCGCCTCCGCCGGAGCGCTCGACGCACTCTCGAGTGTGTTGACCAAATTGCCGCGCGGCTTTTCGCTGCCGATCCTGATCGTCACGCATCTTCCGCCCGACAAGGACAGCATCCTCTCGTCGCTGCTTGCCTCCAAATGCAAAATTGCCGTGCGCGAAGCCGAGGACAAGGAGCCGATCGTTCCCGGCGTGGCCTTTATCGCTCCGCCCGATTATCACCTGCTCGTCGAGAAAGACGGGCGTTTGTCGCTGTCGAGTGACGAGGCGGTGCAGTTTTCGCGGCCGTCGATCGATGTGCTGTTCGAGTCGGCCGCCGACGCTTACGGCAATGCGCTCATCGGGATTATTCTCACGGGCGCCAATGACGACGGAGCCCGCGGACTGCGGGCCATTGCCGACGCGGGAGGATTGGTCCTCGTTCAGCGCACCGACCTGGCATATGCTTCCACGATGCCGCGAGCGGCCCTGGCCGCATGCCCGTCGGCCCGCGAGATGAGCACTCGAGGAAATCGCGACCTATCTTTGTGCGACGACCAAAATGCCATGACGCCGAAATGGCCCCCCGTTTACTTCCTGGCAGTCGACGATGTCGAGGAGAACCTCATCGCCCTCGATGCACTCCTCAAGCGCGACGGGCTGGTGATCCTCCGCGCGGTCGGGACGCGAAGCGCTGGAGCTTTTGCTCAAGTATGACGTCGCTCTCGCGCTCGTTGACGTGCAGATGCCCGAAATGGACGGCTTCGAGCTCGCCGAATTGATGCGGGGCGCCGGCCGCACGCAGCGCGTGCCGATCATTTTTCTGACCGCCGGCGCCGCCGACACGCAACGACGCTTTCGCGGCTACGAGGCGGGCGCGGTCGATTTTCTCTATAAGCCGATCGAGCCGCACATCCTCCGCGGCAAGGCGAACGTGTTTTTCGATCTCTATCGGCAGCGTCAGGAAGTCGCCGCTCAGCGCGACGAGCTGAAAACGGCGACCGAGGAAATTGCCCGCCTGCTGGATGAAAGCCGCCGCTACGCCTCGGCCCTGCAAAAGGCCGATCAGCGCAAGGACGAATTCCTGGCGATGCTGGCCCACGAGTTGCGAAACCCGCTGGCCCCGATTCGCAGCGCCGTCGAACTCTTGCGCATGACCGGCGGCAACAACGGCGTGGAGAACGAAATCACCGACATCATTGCGCGACAAGTCGGCCATATGTCGCGACTGATCGACGGCCTGCTCGACGTCGCCCGCATCGCCCGCGGACACATCGAACTACGCAAGACGCACGGCGATCTCAATCGCATCGCGCGGCAGACGGCCGAAGACTACTCGAGAACGTTTGCCGCGGCCGGCATCACGCTCGACGTCGACCTGACCGATGATCCTTTGCCCGTCTACGGCGACGCCACGCGGCTGACGCAGATCATCGGCAACCTGCTGCACAATGCGTCCAAATTCACCGAAAAGGGGGGACGCGTAACGGTGGCGACGAAGCGCAATGAGTCGCAGCAAACGGCCCAGGTCAGCGTGGCCGACACGGGCGCTGGAATGGAAGCCGAGTCGCTGACGAGAATTTTCGAGCCGTTCGAGCAGGTCGGCAAATCGTTCGACTCCAGCCAGGGAGGATTGGGCCTGGGCCTGGCGGTCGCCAAAGGGCTGATCGAATTGCACGGCGGCTCAATCGCCGCCGAGAGCGCAGGGCTCGGAAAGGGAGCGCGATTCACGGTGGCGATCCCACTCGCCGAAGTCGAAGACGACGGCGAGGGCTCCGAAGAGCCGTTCGATTTTGCCGGGCAGCGCCCTCTCAAAATCTTGTTGATTGAAGACAATCAGGACGCGGCTTCACTCATGCGTCGACTGTTGACCGACTTGGGGCATCAGGTCGAGGTCGCCTTCGAGGGACAGACGGGGCTGAACCTGGCGGCCGACTTTCTGCCGGAGGTCGTCGTCTCGGACCTCAAATTGCCGGGACAGCTGACCGGTTACGAAATTGCCCGCGGCCTGCGCAGGGCCCCGCAGACGTCGAAAATCCGCCTCATTGCGCTCTCGGGTTTCGGCGACGACCAGAGCCGCCAGCTCGCCAAGTCGGCCGGTTTCGACGAGTACCTCGTCAAACCCGTCGAAGTCTCCGCGCTCACCAGAGCGCTCGCCCCTTCGATGGCCGAGAAGTGACCGCGGCCGCATTGGCTGAGCCGGAAATGGCTACGTCGGCTTTCATCGAATACGATGACGTCTGCCGCTCGAGCTCTGTGATCGCTGCTTTCAATTCGCGCCATTCGAAGAGAGTCGATTTTGGAAAACGGGGATCTTGACGGTCCGTCTCGGCCCGCCTCGGCGAGTTGGCAGAGGCCACTCGTCGTGTGCGTCGCCGTTCTGATCGGGCTGGTCCTGTTGGCTGGATTCGAGGCCGTTCGTCTCTTCAACGATCCGAAGATTTTTTTCCTACGCGCGGAGGATTCGGCCGAGTGGATTCGCCTGGATCAGCCCTTCCTGTTATCGGCTTATGCCTCGACGCCGACCGGGCTGCAGTTCGAGCATGCGTTCCACACCGATCAAGCGGTCAACGGAGTCCGGTTGACGGTCCGCGCCTTTCGGCGGTGCATCGTCAGGCTGGACGCGGCGACGATCTATGTCGGGCAGGAAAATCTCGACGACTGGCAAGAGCCGCGCGACATCCGGCTGCCCGATTCGTTGCGGCCCGGGGACCACTTACTGCAAATCACGGTCTTGAACCGCGATGCCCAACCTTGTCTGTTGGCTTATAGCGACAAACTAGGAATCCATACCGGGCCCGGTTGGACAGTCGTGCAACCGGACGGGCGTCAGAGCACGGCAATCACGGTGACGCAGCCGACCCAGCCCGAGGTCGCCGAGACCTACCCGAGCGTCTCGGCAGCGGCGATCCGCGTCGCGCCCGTTCTGGCCGTCGTCTTTGCCCTCACGTTCGCCTGGAGCCTGTGGACCAATCGCACGAGTGACAATCTCGCGTCGCGGCAGTTGCGGCCGCAGTTCGTGCGCTGGGGCCTGATAGCCGCGTGGGTGATTTTGGCCGCCAACAACATCGGCCAGATCCACCGGCAAGTTGGCTTCGACATGGACAAGCACTTCGAATACGTGCAATACATCGCCGAGCACCGGTCGTTGCCGTTGGCGAACCAAGGTTGGGAAATGTTCCAGCCGCCGCTGTTCTATTTGCTCGAGGTGCCCTTTTACGCCCTCTTGTCGCACCGCTTCGAGCCGGACACGGTCGTTCGCATTCTGCGTTTTCTTCCACTGCTGTGCGGATTGGCCCAGATCGAACTTGCGTATCGGACGGCGCGGGTCGTTCTTCCCGGCAGAGACGACCTCCAATCAATCGCGACGCTGGTTGGCGGTCTTTGTCCGGTGCAGATTTACGTGTCGCAAGTGATTAGCAACGAGCCGCTGGCGGGTGTGCTGACCGCGCTGGTGGTGCTCCTTTGTCTGATGCTGCTCATGGATCCTTTGCGGCAAAGGTCTCGCTGGTTCTTTGCCGCGTTGGGATTGGGCTGGGGATTGGCCGTTCTGACAAAAGTGACGCCGCTCTTGCTCGCACCGCTCGTTGTCGTGGCGGTTGCCGTTCATTGCCGCGCGGTCGATGCGTCGGCAGGTCAAAGAACTTCGAGACGCACGCTTTTCGACCTCGCAATCGTCTGCGGCATCTGCTTGGTCACGTGCGGCTGGTATTTTCTGAGAAACTTCGCCTACCTGGGAAAGCCGTTTGTCGGCAACTGGGATCCCGCGGCCGGCTTGGCCTGGTGGCAAGAGCCCGGCTATCGGACCTGGTCGCAAATCACGTCGTTCGGCACTTCGCTGTCGCGGCCCATTTATGACGGGATTTGGAGCCTGTGGGACGGACTCTATTCGAGCCTGTGGCTGGACGGATTCGTCAGCGGCCGCGTGTTGTGCGCCGACCGGTTCCCGTGGAACCTGAATTGGGTGCTCACCGGCGCGTGGTTAGGGCTCGTGCCGATGGTCCTGCTGGCTGCTAGCGTCGTGAGTTGCTGCCGAAAGGAATTCAATCGTTCGCGAAGGGCCATCCTCTTCTGCCAGGCGGCAATTGTGATTTATGTCGCGGCGACGGCCGAATACTTCGTACGCGTTCCGATCTATACCACTGCCAACGCCCGCTTCATGCTGGGGCTGGTTCCATGCCTGGGTATTCTCGTTGCGGTCGGCGTCGCGCCTCTCCTGCGTTTTCGCTTCGTGCGTGCTTTTGTTTTGGCTTCGCTCGCGTGCTGGGCCGTCGCGGCTTATGTCGCCTACTTTGTCCCGGACGCAATTCGCAGCCTCGTCACGCGCGCTTAAAGCTGGCCTGATCGGTGTTGCGCCTGCGGTCTCAGCCACAGGAGATAGCCTTCGAGTTGGCCGCCCAGTGCGCCCGATGAGCTGAACGGGTTGCTGGCGATTTGTGCTTTGGCGAGCATGCGTTCCTTGTCGTGGCCGCGACGTGCGGCCGCGGCGTGGAGAAACAGGTCGACATACAGGGTGGCGAGCCGACCGTGGGGCTCGGAGCGCAGCGCTTGCCACTTGGGCACCAGTTGGCCGACGAAGTCGGGCGGGAGATCCTTCACAAAGATCTCGTCGAAAAGGGGTCCGAACGAGTGGGCCGTCAGTGTGGCAAGAGTCGTTCGCACGGCAAGCGGGCTGTCCGGCTGGGCGTTTCTGTCGGTTGGCGGATCTGCAAACTTCGTGAGGAGCAGGGGCGCCAGGCGATCGGTGGCGAGTGTTGCGAACTCTTGATTCCGCTTTGCCAAGAGGCACAGCTGCGAGAGGGCCGTCACATCGGCCAGCTTCTCGTTGGCGTCGGCCGTGGCGAGCCGTTGCGAAAACCATGTCTGTGCCGCGTCGGGCTGGTCGATGCTCAGAAAGATTTGTGCAATCGAAAGCGCTTTGGCGATGGCGACGAGCCTTTCCGCCTCGCGGCGCGACTCGGCGGGCCACAATGGACCCGCTGCTGCCGCTGGAATGGAAGCCGGTGCCACCGTCGTCGCTGCGGGCTTTGGAACCGTCGACGAATTGGGAGCGGCCGGCCAGTCGATGCGATGCGCGCCGTCGAAGAGCGCGAGCCGCTGGGCGGCTTCCTGCGATTCGTTGAGCTGCGAGAGGCACAGGTAATAGAAGAACTCAAATGTCCGCCGCCGCGCCGCGGAGCCAGAAAGGCCGTGAAGCAGATCTTCGGGATGCAGCGGTTCGAGCTTGGGAAGCTGCTTGTCGGCCTTGCGATACCACTCGCGGGCCTGGGCCGGATCGTGTTTCGAAAGGTAGTAATGGCCAACCTGCGCCATTTCGTCGCCATTGATCGCCAGCCAGCGAATTGAGCCGGTCGACACATCGACAATTGCCGCCGGATCGCCGCGACGCAGACCAATTCCCAGTCCCAGTCCCCCTGCCATTTCGCTCGTCAGAGCGAGATGCGACGGCTGATAAGTTCCCCACATCGAGAGTTGATCTCGCTTGGGCGACCATTGGGGGTACGTGAACTGCAACCCGGACAGAATCGTCCGCTCGCCCCCCTTGGCGTCGGCAATCAGCACGGCGTCGGCAGCTTGCGGGTTGGGAATGAGCAGATCAAACCGCGTCGCGGAAACTTCGGGAGACACTTTTTCCGACACCACCGCCAGCTTGTCGCCGGTCGCGTTCCAACCGGCAAACTCCCGGACGAAGCGATCGCCGAGCGGTTTCTGCATGTGCCCCTGAGCATCCACAACGTGGAAGCTCGACGTTTTTGGATCGACGAGGACGAAACCGAGCCGCGAGCCGTCCGGCGACCAGCGCAAATCGTGGATGTCGGCCGCCGATGTGAAAACGCGCTCGACTTTTTTGTCCGTCACGCCTGCTCGATAGAGCGAAGCGACCAAGGAGTCTTTGACGCGTTTCTCATCGCCGACGAACGCGAGCTGGCGGCCGTCCTGGCTGCAGACGGGTCGGTGCGCGATGAGCGTCGAGAGTCCCTCGGGCACGTTGTCCTGCTTTGAATGCTGCGACTCGGGGATGTGCCACCAATCGGTCCCTGCGACCGAACCCAGCCAGATTCCCGCCACGCTCGACGGCGGCTTCGATCCGTTGGCCGGCGCAGGGCGACCTACACCACGTTTGGGTTCCGCCGCCGCGCTCGAACTTGATCCCATGTCGGCCCCCGAAGCCACGCAAACAACGTGCTGACCGTCCCCCAGCAGATCGAAGACGACATGTCCCGTCGTTTGGCCGTTGGGCGGAAAGAGTCGCCGCTTGTGCTCGCTCTCCATGTCGTAGACCCAAACCGCGTGCGTGAGCGGAGCGTCGCGTTCGATGAAGAACACGCGTTTTCCCTTGGCGTTCCAACGCACGGCCAGGTTCGCCGCGACGTAGCCGACGTGTTCGCATCGCGCGTCGAAGAGCCGCACCGGTTTGGAGATGCCACTCTCCTTGCGTTCGACGAGCCAACACGTGTAGACGATGGGCTGCGCGCAAAGAGTCGCCCCGTCGGCGCGTCCTCCCAAGCGGAGGTCTGCGCGGCGCCGCTCGAGGGAGTTTTCGTCGGCGATCCGGCGCCGGCATCAGGCCGCGTGGCGTCGCGGGCCGTCGTAAAGATGGCACGCGTTTCGTCCTGGGACCAATTTGGCGTGCTGACGGCGATGACGGACGGATCGGGATCGAAGACCTTGTGCAATTCGCCGCTCTTCGGGTCGGCGACAAAAATGCCGTCGCTGCCGTGCTGGAAGGCGACTTGATTGCCGCTCGCCGTGAACTCGATCCGCCGATCCTCGCGCACCGGGTCGCAGCCCAAGAACACAAGCCCGAGAGCCGTGCACAAAAGAAAGCGCCAAGACATGAGAAGTTGCGAGAATGCGCGGAGCCTGACCATTGTTTCTCCCCCAATCAATGATTCCTTCGCGTCGCCCCTGTTGGGACGCGCGGAACGGGGGATTTATTCCGCTGGCCGACTGATCATTATTTGGCAGCGCCGCGAGCCAGGCGGTTGGATCACGTCTCGTCGGGCCCGAGCCAGCGGCGCACGACGGGCATCTGATGCGTGACCAGGCGATCCAAAAGCGCGGCAGGCTCGCGTTCCACGAAAATCAACTCGCGATGCGCCGGCTTGATGAAGCCCGATTCGATCGCATGGTCGATCAAACGCACCAGGGGATCGAAGTAACCGTCGACGTTCAATAAGCCGATGGTCTTGCGGTGAAAGCCGAGCTGGGCCCAGGTGATGACCTCGAACAGCTCCTCGAACGTTCCAAAACCGCCGGGCAGCGCGACAAAGGCATCGGCGTTCTCAGCCATCACGGCTTTGCGTTCGTGCATGTCGAGCACGCGGCGCATGTCGCGGACGCCGAGGTGCAAGAGTTCTTTCGTCGCGAGCGCCTGCGGAATCACGCCGATGACTTCGCCGCCCCCGTCGAGCACCGCATCGGCCACGACACCCATCAGACCGACGCTGCCTCCGCCGAAGACGAGCCCCAAACCTCGCGCGACGAGCCCGGCGCCCAAAGCGGCAGCCGCCTCTCGGAAGGCGGGCGACCGGCCCATCGCGGAACCACAAAAGACACAAACGCGTCGAAGCATGGATATAGGGTAGAGCGACGAGGGCGGAGCGGGGAGGGTGGACGGTCACGCGTTTTCGCGCTCGGGGACTTTTTTCAACCCTCTGCGCTCCGCCCTTTGCCCTTTGCCCAGTACCTTATTACCCATGCCTCAGCGTCTGTTGAACAAAATCACGGTGATCAGCGGAGCGACCGGTGAACTGGGGCCGGCCGTCGTGCAAAGGTTTCTCGCGGAGGGGGCGAAGGTCGTCCTCTTCGGCCGCAATCGGCCGCGGCTCGATGAACTGGCCGCCCTCGCACCGGCGCGCGTGCTCGTCTTGGAAGGCGACGTCACCAATGCCGCCGACGTCGAGAACCTCGTGGGGACGACGGTGCGCCGTTTCGGCGGCGTCGACGTTCTCGTGCCGGCGGCCGGCATCCGCCGCGCGGCATCGATCGAGGAGTGCACGCCCGATTTCGTCAGCGGGACGTTTGCGGTCAATTTCCAGGGCGCACTCGAAGTCGTGCGGCTCTTTCAGCGGCACTTGAACGCCGGCGCATCGATTGTGTTTCTGACGCATACGACACGATCTGCCCCGCGCGACGGTCTTGGACCGTTCGCCGCCAGCAAGGCGGCTTTGGCGTCACTCGCCAAATCGCTGGCCGCCGAACTCGCGCCCCGCTGCATCCGCGTCAATTGCCTTGCGCCGGCGATGTTGCCTGAGCGAGCAGACGAGGACGCGGCCACGCAAGCTCGACGCAAACAACAGCGGGCCCTACACGTCGCGGAGACAATTCTCTTTCTCGCGTCGGACGAATCGGCGGGAGTTTCCGGACAAGAACTCGTCGTCGAGGGACCGCTCGCCTGAACCCGGTGTGCGATTGTCAGTCCAGGGGTTGTCTCACGGTTGGCCGCGCAGGCGGGCTTGATAGTCCACGATCCCCTTCAGTTGATCGAGAGCGTCGGGAGTGGCCGGATAGACGGGCGCGGTTCCATTCGAGTTCGGCGCCTCAGTCACCTGCAACGACTGGTCCGGCTTCGAGAGCGGAATGATGTAGGTCAGTCCCATTTTCGCGCCGGTAGAGGACAAGTTGGCCACATCGATTGTGCCGGAGAGGGCCTGTTTCTTCCATTCCCGCTCGACCGAGACATGGCCGCTAGCCGGGTCGCCGACCACAGTCCCCGTGACGACGAAGGGCGAATCGAGAATCTGCTCACGATTGAGGGTTACAGGGTTGGCCGTGTAGTGGGCGAGCAGCAGGATGGCAACCATCCAGGCGGCTGCCAGCAGGGCCGCGATCATCAGCAGGATTCGCGAACGGCGAACGGACGCCGGTGAAAGGGGCGTGACGGGCACCTGATGCGAAGCGACACTTCCCTGGCTCGATGGAAGTCGCTCGGATCCGCCGGCATCCGGCTTGAGGTTAGACGAAGAGGTCTCGGCAGGCGCTGACGAGTTCGTACCTCGGCCAGCACGACCTGTCCGATCGCGTTTCGTCACTTGGTGAAGGCCCGATTGACCTCGACGCGATAACCCCGATCGAAGACGTCCTCGAAATCGTAGACTTCAATGAAGTCGCTGAGCTGATCGCGGTCGGTCTTGCTCATCTCGCCGCGCTCGATCAATTCGAAGACAATGTTGCCGAAGTCATCGGTCGAGCGCACGCCCCAACGGCGGAAGACGGTGCGCGTCATCAGCCCGAATTGATTGAGGGCAAAGGCGCGAATCCCGTCGAGCAGCTCGACGCCGGAGATGTGGGCGTCATCGTTTTCGTGCTTTGGGCGACGGGACGGTCCAGACACTGCTGAGTATATCGCAAGGCGGCGTAGACAAATTGGTAGGCATTGGGGTGGTATCGAACATCCCGTTCGACAACCCGGCTCGTCGTGCTCATGGATTTCGTGCCTCGCTGTCTCACAGTGTCGCAGTCTTTTTCCCTTTCGCTTTGCCGAACGAGTTGCCGGTCAATTACGGGTAAGAACGACCGGCGGCTCGTACAAGGGGGGCTGTCATCCTGACCGCCCTCGCGGCTCTTCAAACTGGAAGAAACGAACTGCCACAAAAAGTTCCTGACGCTCCAGAATATCAATTTGCGAGCGGCCGGCACAATCCGAAACCCGGTTTAATTCCGGTCGGGATCGGGGCGGCGCGGATCGGTGTGACTGGGATTTCGCTCGCCCGGCGTTCGTTTCGGCGGCGGATCGGATGAGTTGCCTCCCTGCTTGGGTCCCGACTTGATCACCGTCAGGATATCACTCTCTTCCGTGAGGACGTCCCGGCTGCCTTCATACCGCACGAGCACTTTGCGTGCAAGGATCTCCTGGGCGATGACCTTGCCCTGTCCCACGCGGGTCATCACGCTCACGCCCACTTTTGGCAGATCGCGGCGGTATTCCTCATACGTGTCGTATTCGTAACGCAGGCAGCATTTGAGGCGGCCGCAGCGTCCCGAAATCTTTGCCGGGTCGAGAGTTGCCTTCTGAATCTTGGCCATCTTCATCGAGACGGGGGGCATTTCCCGCAGGTGCGTATTGCAGCAGACCGGCTTGCCGCAGTCGCCGTAGTCGGCCAGCAGCTTGGCCTCGTCCCGGACACCGATTTGCCGCATTTCGATTCGGGTTTTAAACCGCTTGGCCAAGCCCTTCACGAGTTCGCGAAAGTCGACCCGCTGCTCGGCCAAGTAGTAGAAGACCAGCCGTTCGCCGCCGAAAATGTGCTCCACGTCGACTAACTGCATGAGCAGCTTGTGTTCGGCGATCATTTCGCGGCAGCCGTCGAACTCGCCTCGCTCGCCCCGCCACAATTCGTCGTGTTGGCGGGCGTCTTCTTCGTTGGACATCCGCAGGATTTTGCCGACCCCCTCCTGGCTATCGAGGAAAGAGGCCGTGCGATCCGAGGCCGGGCAGAGAATCTCGCCCCATTCAACACCTCGGCTCGACCGGATAATGACCGTCGCACCGCGGGGCAGTTTTTGCGGCCCTTTCGCCGTGAATTCGCCCACATGCCGCATCAAGCCGTAGCGGACGACGTACCGATCGCCGGTCCGCTCGGACGGGAAACGGCCGGTCGATTCAGTATCCAAGTCCGCGTTCGACATGGCGACGGTGGTCCGGCTGTTGTGGCCGCGGGACAAAATCCTACGTTGTGGCCGCGGGACAAAATCCTACGTTGTGGCCGCGGGACAAAATCCTACGTTGTGGCCGCGGGACAAAATCCTACGTCTGTGTTAATGCGATCGGGTGTCCGGTGTCAAACCCGGGGCCTGAAGCGACGTCCTCGAGCAGTTGAACCGGGGACAACACGCGGCGCACTCGGTTAGAATCGAGCACTTGCGAAAAGAGACGAAGAACGGCCGCGACCAAACAAGGACACCGAGTGTTGATGGGTTTTCCTCGAAAGTCGATCCGACTGCCGGTCTTCGTCTTTTTCCTGCTGGGACTCGTGGAACTCTCCGGATTCAACGTCGGACGGACGTGTGCCGGTGAGTGGACGCAGTTTCGGGGCCCAAACGGTCAGGGCCGTTCGGAACAGACGGGCCTTCCCGTCCGTTGGAGCGAAGGGGATGGAGTCGTTTGGAAGGCCCCGGTCGAGGGGCTGGGCTGGTCCTCCCCGGTTGTCGACACCAACCGCGTCTGGATCACAACAGCAACGGGCAATGGCCATTCGCTCCGCGCCTGTGCCTGGAATTCAAATCGGGCAAGATCGACTGGGATGTGGAGGTCTTCGCTCCGGCCAACCCTGTCCGCGTGAACGACAAAAACTCACACGCGTCCCCCAGCCCGGTGGTCGAGAATGGCCGGGTTTACGTCCACTACGGCGCCATGGGGACGGCCTGTCTGGCGGCCGATACGGGCAAAATCCTATGGCGGAACGCGAATCTCGTCATCGATCACAAGGAGGGACCCGGCAGCTCGCCCATTCTCTTCGAAAACCTGTTGGTCGTAAACTGCGACGGACAGGACCTGCAGTTCGTCGTGGCGCTGGACAAAATGACGGGAAAACCCGTGTGGAAAACCACGCGGTCGATCCCCTACCACTGCGATCCAGACCTCCGGAAGGCCTTTTCGACCCCCGCCTTGATCGAGATCGGTGGCAAACCCGAACTTGTCAGCGTCGGCGCCAACCAATGCAACGTGCTCGATCCGCGGACGGGGCTGGAAATTTGGCGCGTGCAGTACACCGGTTTTTCCAACATTCCGGTGCCGCTGGTCGACGGAAGTCGCGTTTTGATCGTGACCGACTTCATTCGGCCGCAACTTTGGTCGATCCGGGCCGACGGCCACGGGGATGTCACGAATTCGCACGTCGGCTGGAAGTTGACTCGACAGGTCGGCTCGAGCCCGTCGCCGGTGTTATTTCAGGGGCGGATTTACCTGGTGAGCGATCAGGGAGTCGCCACCTGTGTTGCGGCCGATTCGGGCAAGGTGATCTGGCAGCACCGCATCGGCGGGACGTTTTCAACTTCAAACGTCGCGTTAAACGAACACATCTATTTGTCGAGCGAACAGGGCAAGACGACCGTGCTTCGCCCCGGTGACGAATACCAGCCGGTGGCCACGAACGAACTCAATGGCCGCATCTTCGCGACGCCCGTCGTGGCGGGCCGCTCGCTGATTTTGCGGACCGATACACACGTCTATCGCGTGGAGACTTCGCCGGCGACGACAGCCAATCAGGGTGGCGCACCCACGCAAGTCGGCTCGGTCCGGGCCAATTGAACTGGCCAAGCCCGCGGGAGTCGGCTAAATTCTGCCGCCGCTAACCGCCTATCGATTCGGCGGTTACGTTGTTACTTCTGAACTTTCGCGATTGGCCGACCACATGCGTATCCGGGAACTCGTGGCGTATCACGTCCGAATTCCGCTCAAAGGGAAAGTCACGCACGCCTCGCATAGCCGGTCGGAAACCGACTCGATCCTTGTTTGCTGCCGGCTCGAGGACGGGACCGAGGGTTGGGGCGAAGGGCTGCCGCGCGAGTATGTGACGGGCGACACGATCGACACGACGTTCGAGCAGTTCCGATCGACCGATTGGCGGCGAGAGCTGGGCGAATCCTTTAAGGACGTCCCGTCCACGCTCGATTTGTGCCAACGCATCCAGCTCGCTGGCGGAGTTCCTGCGGGCAAACGCGACTCGTTCGGCAATTCGCTCCGCTGCGCGGTCGAAATTGCCGTTCTCGACGCGGCGACACGCGGCTGTGGCCGGCCGTTTTCGGAGGTCACGTCGCTCGTGGCCGACGCGGCCGAAATCCGCGGCAAGGCCGATCGCGTGCAATACAGTGCCGTCATCACCTCGCTCGGTGCGATCGGCGAAGTGATCCGAGCGCTGGGCATTCGGCTGTACGCTTTTTGCCAGGCCAAATTTAAAGTGGGTGTGGCCGGAGTCGACGACCAGGTCGCCCTCAGGCGGATTCGCCGCGTCGTGGGATCGCGGTTCGACCTGCGGATCGACGCCAACGAAGCCTGGCATTGCCAAGACCTCGAAGCCCATCTCGCGCCCCTCGTGCCGTTGGGAATCTCCTCCGTTGAGCAGCCGGTCCCACACGCCGAAGTCGACGGACTGGCCTCGCTCCGCGGACGAATCGGTGTGCCGCTGATGCTCGATGAATCGTTGTGCAGCCTGGGCGACGCTCAGCGGGCGATCGAAAAGGGAACCTGCGATCTGTTTAATATCCGCCTCTCGAAGTGCGGCGGGTTTGTCCCCTCTTTGCGGATCGCGGCCATGGCCCGCCGCGCCGGCTTGAGCTATCAAATGGGCTGCCAGGTCGGCGAAACGGGCATTCTTTCCGCCGCGGGTCGCCATTTTGCGACGTCCGTCTCCGGCATTCGCTATCTCGAAGGGAGCTTCGATCGCTTCCTGGTCGCTGAGCGAGTGACCGTCGACGACTTGACCTTCGGCCGCGGCGGATGGGCTCCGGCCCTAAGAGGCCCCGGTTTGGGAATTGAGATCGACCAACCGGCCCTCAAGCGCGTGACCGTGGCGACCGACGTCCGCAAAGTCGCCTGATCCACTAGGCGACGAGCGATTCAGTGTGCCGCGCCGTGTGCGTCCGCGTGCCCGCCACCGTGATGGCCGGGCTCAGCCGCCGGTTCCTCGAAGTTGCACAGCCGGCCGCAGGCCCCCGAGAGCTGTACGGATCCGCACAAAAACATGATGCAGATCAAGGTGGTCACGAAGACAGTTTTCCCGACGAAATTTCCCAACGTCAGGCCGAGCAGGTGATGCGAGCCGGTGGGCGGCGGGGCGACGGTTCCCCACACGAGCACCGAGACGATTCCAATCAACAAGAGGCCGATCCAGCCCCCTTGCAAGAACACGACACGCAACTTCGTCCAATTGACCGCCAGGGTCCAAAAGGCAATCCACGCGACAAGCGGCAGAAAGGGGAGCAGCACGCGCCCCAAAGCGACGATCAATGCGCCGAGCGCGGTCAACAGTTGGATAAAACTCTGATCCAAGGCGGTCATAACGAGGGTCCTTCGGCTACGATCCAAAAGGGTCTACCAGAACCCGACCGGCTTTGCCAGTCGCCAGGGTTGGTCCGCGTTCGTTATGCTCCAATCTGGTGCGGGGCCGCAGGTGGCGCCCGCTGTGCCTTCGCACACTCTTCCAGAGCGCGACATGGCGGAGCTTGAACGCGCACGGATGCAAAATCAACCAGCCATCGACGCCTTGTTGGCGAATCTGAACGCCCAGCAACGGACGGCCGCCAGCCACGGACGCGGACCGCTCTTAATTATTGCCGGCGCGGGAACGGGCAAGACGGCCACGCTCGTCCACCGCGTCGCGGCCCTGATTTCCGGCGGGGCCGACCCGGGACGCATCGTCCTCTTGACGTTCACACGCCGAGCGGCAGCCGAAATGTTGCGCCGCGTGGACCACATCCTGGGCGGCACGAGCACGGCCAATACCAACGGCCGGCTGGGGGCCGCCGCCCGACGCATCTGGGGCGGAACCTTTCATGCGGTCGCCACGCGGCTGTTGCGTCTTCACGGCCGGGCGGTCGGGCTCCCCGCGGAATTCACGATTCTCGACCGCAGCGACGCCGAAGATTTGATGCAGTCGCTGCGTACCGAGCAGAAGCTGGCCGACGCCGAAACACGGTTTCCACTCAAAGGGACGTGCCTCGACATCTACAGCCGCTGCGTCAACTGCCAGCAGCCGCTGGCCCAAGTCGTGGCTCAGGCGTTTCCGTGGTGCGGCCAGCATGTGGACGCGCTCAAGCAGCTCTTCGCGGCCTATGTCGACCGCAAGGAGACGCAGGCGGTCCTCGATTACGACGATCTGCTTTTGTTCTGGCACGCGCTCCTGGCGGCGCCGGAGGAAGCCGCGCTCGTCCGTTCGCGGTTCGATGCGATCCTCATCGACGAATACCAGGACACTAACACGCTGCAGTCGGACATCCTGCGCGGCCTGGCGCCCGACGGCCAGGGAGTCACGGTGGTGGGAGACGACGCCCAGTCGATTTACTCATTCCGCGCCGCCACCGTGCGGAACATTCTCGACTTTCCCGCCCAATTTCCGGGGACGACGGTCGTCACCCTCGAGCAGAATTACCGCAGCACGCAGCCGATCCTCGACGCGGCCAACGACGTTCTCGCCCAGGCTAGCGAAGGCTTCCGTAAGAGCTTATGGTCGACCCGCAAAGAGGGCCTGCTGCCCGAGCTCGTCCACTGCCAGGATGAGCAAGAGCAGACGCAGTTCGTCGTCGGGCAGATCCTCGATTGCCGCGAGACGGGCATGCCGCTCAAGCATCAGGCCGTTTTGTTTCGCGCGGCCCATCACAGCCTCGATCTCGAATTGGAGCTGGGCCGCCGCAACATTCCCTTTCACAAATACGGCGGTCTCAAGTTCATCGAGACGGCCCACGTGAAGGACCTGCTGGCTTTCCTGCGGCTGGCGGAAAATCCCCGCGACGCCGTCGCCGGAGCGCGGGTCTTGATGCTGATTCCGGGCATCGGTCCGAAACGGGCGGCCGGATTGATGCAAAAGCTCGCCGCGGCCCGCCACGATTTCCGCGATTGGAACGACTACGCGCCCCCCTCGCAGGGGACCGAAATCTGGACGCCGTTTGTCGAAATGATGACCGCTCTGTCCGCCCGCGACTCGCGGGCCGGCGCCATCTCCGCCCAGGTGCACCGCGTGCGGCAGTTCTACGCGCCGATCTTGGAGCGGCTGCACGACCGGCCGCAAATGCGGCTCCGCGATTTGGAACAGCTCGAAATCGTCGCCGGTCGATTCGAAGACCGGGCCACGTTTCTTGCCGATCTGACGCTCGATCCCCCCAGTTCCACGCAGGACCTGGCGGCCGACCCATTGCTCGACGAAGACTATTTGATCCTGAGCACGATCCATTCGGCGAAAGGGCTCGAATGGGACGCGGTCTACGTGTTGCACGCGGCCGACGGCAACTTGCCCTCCGATATGGCGACCGGGTCGGAGGCGGAAATCGAAGAGGAACGCCGCCTCTTCTACGTCGCGCTGACGCGGGCGAAAAACCGGCTCTTCGTCTGTTATCCGCAGCGGTACTACTTCGCCAATCGCCGGCAAAGCGACGAATACGGGCTCGCGCAACGAACGCGGTTCTTGCCTGACGCCGTGCTCGAGCGATTCCAGGAGCGACTGGCCATCGAGCGGGATGAGCTGGTCCAAAAAATCATCGACGCGGCTTCAACGCGCGTCTCCTCTGCTGAAGTCCGGCAAAGGCTCAAGCAGATCTTCCAGTAAAGCCACGTAATCGGCTCGCGAGCGCACGCCGCGCACTGTGCCGGTTGGGAAAACTGGCGAATCTCTTTCCGAATTGGCCCCCGCAGGTTTGCGAAACCGTTCCGGTCGCGGTATGCTGACGATCCGAATGTGGGAAACGTACCCAATTCGCTCTTTGAAAACATGTTGAAAGTGGGATTTGATCCCATTACGATGGAACGCAGGGGCGGGCAGCAGGCTCGGATGCCCGGGACGCTCTGGCTCGTGGTCTTGTCAATCGTGACCTTTCAGTCGGCGGCTTCCCGTGTCGATCGATGCCTTCATCACCGGCGAAATCAAACGCACGCTGGATGAGCGCTCGCGACTCACGCTGACCACCGAGTTCGCCAACGCGGTGAGTGACCAGAAGGGCAGTTGCATTCTGGCCAAGGAACGGGCCGGCTGCCTGAGCGTGTGGCGGCCGACGGATTGGCAAAAGAGGCTCGACGATGGCGTTGAGCTGATCCGCCGCAAGATTCAATCCGGCCGAATGGAAGAACGCTGGACCGACGTGCAACGCTTCGGACGGCTGCTCTCTACACGGCACACGAGCGTGCGACTCGCCAATCGGTCAAGGCTGCTGATTCCCGAACCGTTTCGCGAATTTCTGGGAGTCGGGCCGAATCAGGATGTGATGCTGGTCGGCGCAGTCATCTGCGTCGAGATTTGGAATCCGGCCGCCTGGCTCGAAACGCTCCGCGAAGAGATGCCCGAATTCGGCGCCCTTTTTCGCGAGCTGTCTCAATGAGGCAGTCTGGGGTCCGGCGTCGCGAAGGGCTCGGCTCGTCGGAGTTCCCAGTCTGCGTCCCATCGAATATTTGAACTACAAGCATGCCCGGCTGGGCATTTTTCCCATGAGGAAGCGACCACTCACTCCTCATTCCCTTTAGCACCGCGCCCTCAAGCGTTCAGGCACCAAGGATGGCTTGTTCGGCACGGATGCCGCTTCTTCGCCCAGCCGGGCAAGCTGCTTCTTGCGTCTGGAGTCCGGCGTCTTAAAGACTGGAGTCTTGGTCGTCTCGCTGATGTTTTGCTTTACTGCCGCCCGCCCGTAAATAGGTGGAGAGTCGACTCAGCAACCCAACGGTCGCGTCCGCATGTTCATAAAGGACGTCGAACTGCTGTTGGGAAATATACCCCAGGTCAAGCGAGACATAGAGCAGTGACTGGACTTCGCTGCATGAACCGCGAGCCATGTCCAGGAAGTGTGCAAAATCGCGGTCGGTTTTGCGCAAAGCCCTCGGCGACGTTGGACATTGCCGAGACGGCGGCCCGGCGCAGCTGATCGCTTAACGCGAGCTCCTTCGCCAATCCGGTCGTAGCACTCACCTGATAGACATCGCGAACCAACTGTCTCGCGTGCTGCCAACCCTTGATCTCTTCAAGGCGTCGGAAACCGGCCACGTCTGCTCTGCCTTCTTCGGCGCCGGACTCCAGACGCAAGACACCAGACTCTCAAAACGCCGTCAGCACCCGGTGCACTTCTTCCACCGTCGTGACCTGGCCGAGCACTTTGCTCTTGGCCGCCGTTTCGAGTGTCTCCATCCCCTTCGATTTGGCGATGTCGAGAACCTGAGAATGCGATTTGCCTTTGAGGACGGCGTCGCGGATGTCTCCGTCGAGGGCCATGATTTCGAACACGCCGGTTCGACCCATGTAGCCGGTTTGGAAGCAGTGATCGCAGCCGGTGCCGCGCAGCAACTCCGTCTTGGCCGCCTGATCGGGCTCGAGGCCGAGGAACTCGGCCGTGGCGGCGTCCGGATGGTATGTCTGCCGGCAGCGCGAGCACACCTTACGCAGCAGGCGTTGGGAAATGATGCCCACGAGACTGTCAGCGATGAACATCGGTGGAATGCCGAATTCTCGGAACACGTCGATGGTCGATGCCGCGTCATTGGCGTGGAGCGTGCTCAGTACGGTGACGCCGGTGAGTCCCGCGCGGCACGCGATGTGTGCCGTCTCCGGGTCGCGAATTTCGCCGACCATCATCACGTTCGGGTCTTGCCGCAGCACGCCGCGGAGGGCTTCGACAAAGCCGAACTCGATGCGGCTGTCGACCTGGATTTGATTGACCCCCTCAACGCGCCGCTCGACGGGGTCTTCGATCGTGCACAGGCTTTTTGTTTTGTCGTTGAGCACGTCCAAACAGGCGTACATCGTGGTGCTTTTGCCCGAACCGACCGGCCCCACGCTCAAGATCATGCCGTACGGGGCGGAAATGCATTTGCGGATTTGGGCGACCTGCGCCGCTTCGAAGCCTAAATCCTCGATCCGATTAAGTTGGCTCGCATCGGGCATCAAGCGCAGCACCAGCCGCTCGCCATAAATGGTCGGCCCGCTGCCGACGCGGATATCGCGCTGCTGCTTAAGCACCGCATTGGCGATGTGTCCGTCCTGGGCGAGGCGGCGTTCGGTGATGTCCATGTTGGCCATGAGCTTGACGCGGGAGATGACGTGCGAGGTCATCTCGGTCGGCAGCTTGGCCACGTCGTGCAACAAACCGTCGACCCGCAGCCGCACGCGCAGTCCCGATTCGCCCGGGTCGAGATGGATATCGGTCGCCTGCAGCTGAAAGGCCCGTTCGAGCAACAGATCCACAAGTGGTCCCGGCCCGACGACGTCGACCAGCTCCCGAAGTTCTTCTTGCAGGGCCTTTTGCCGAATGCCGGCTCGCTCGCTCGTGCTGCTCATTTGAGTCCTTTCACAAGAACGCGGTCAGGCGTCTCGAACGGTTGTGTCGGTCGTCGATTCTCGGACGATTGGTGGAAGCGGCTCGCCAAAGCGTGAGGAATGAATGCCGCTGCTTCATGCCGCGGCATTCTACATCAGTTATTTGCCTTTATCCTTGTCCTTCGGGGCTTGCCCGAATCCCGTCGGTCCTTTGGGCACAACGGCCGCCGCCGTCTTTGCACCGACTGCCGGGTTTGTGGCGGCGGCGAGGGCCTTTGTATCAGCGGCCGGCTTGGCGGGGTCGATCGTCGGCGTGCTCGGCTTTGACTCGGCGGTCGTTGTCACGGTCCCCGATGGGGACGACGTCGAGGTGGTTTTGGTTTCCTTCGCAGCGGGAGCGCCCGACTCAGGACTGACGACGATCCCTCCCAGAACGGCGATCAGACAGATCGCCAGCAAGACAATTCCGACATTGCGTTTTGCGCCGGTTTGATTCACGAGCAACATCGTGCCCACGATCATTCCAAGGGCGGCAAAGCCCACGTCGATCAAGAGGGCGATCTTGTGCGTCACCAGCTGTGTCGGAGAAAACTGCAGAGCCAAACCCACAATGGCGCCCAACGTGCCGATGATGCCTACGACCAGCAACCCGTTTCCGCCTCCGCCGCCCGAACTCTGAGCGGAAACCGAACGGCGTTTCACGCCGAGCGCGGCGTACGCTTTGTCCCGGTTTTCGACGATGGTCCAGAGTTTCGTCAGCCCGGCCAATTTCAGCACTTCAAACACGAGTTCGTGCTGATTGACGACGACCATCTGCCCATTGCGGCCGTTGACGGCTTTATAAAGCCGGACGATCAGGGCCACCATCGCGCTGCCCATGTAGCTCAAAAGAGTCAGGTCGACGATGAATCGCGGCGACTGGGCCGTACTCAGCCGGTCGACGATCTCGGTGCCGACTTTTTCGATGTCGGCCCATTGCTTGTCGTTGAGCTCGGGCAACAGGGTGATAATTAGACAGCCATCCGACTGCTCGAACCGATAGTAGCTCTCGCCTGATGACACGTGTCGATCTCCGATGATTCACTGGCCCTCGCGCCATCGGTCCGCACCTCGGACAAGCAGGGGCGGCTGCTTCGAAGCGGGAAGAGGAGACGGCGAATAGAATTATGACGAAAAACGGCTTCTATCATGTCCAGGCGGCTTCGGCGATGCAACAGCCGACTTCCCACCGGCCCCTAAAATCCGAAAATCGTCCGACGCAACCCGGATGATGGAGATTTCTTGGAGATTCAAGCCAATTGAAGCGATTTCTCGCGGGACGCCAGCGAGTTGCCATTAGGCCGCTCGTCTCGGTTATTCCGGCCAGATCGAGGGGCAAAGACGGCTTCCCCCTCGGACTTCCGGCTGGCGTGCTTTTTGTTTGACACTGTCTTTTTGAGCCGCCTATAATCGATCTTGCATCCCGATTCTCTCCGCAGACGACGTCGATCAGTCCGAGGTTCAGCTCGGCTGATCTGCTTTTAGGATGACAGACGACGGCCGCGGCGATCGGGCTCAGGGAGGATCACGAAGAGGCGTGGGACAGCGCCAGTCGTGGACGGGACTCTCCGGGCCGGAAAAACAGCGGTCATGACCACTATCGCCAAGTGTCTCGTCGTCTTCGCGGTCTTCGCGTCGTTTGCATTTCTCGGTTTTGCCTGGGTCTCCATCATGGGCGGACCCAATTGGGACGCCGAAGCATCTGCTCTTCCCGACTATACGATTCAAAAGTCGGGCGATAAGTGGAGCGTCACTGAACGCGTCGGCGGCGCCACGGTCAGCGTGCCGCGTGCCAGCGTCGAAGCCTCAGCGATCATTGCCGCCCGCGAGGATTTGCAAAAGAAAAAGCAAGGCGAAATCGACCGCTTGAAAAAGGAAACGAGTGCCTTCAAGGCGGCGACGGCCGAAGTCAAAAAGCTGAATGCGGCCGACGTGAAGGCCCTCGAGGCCCGCGTCGCCGAACTCCATCAACAACTCGAAGGTCTCAACGCCAAAGTCTTGGCCCTCTCGAACGACGTCGTCAAGCACTCTCAAGAGGCGCAGGCAATTCGCACCGAGGCGACCAAGCGCCGCGAGGATGTCTTCCGCCTGGCGCGGGAACTCAAAGAAATTCGAGCCGACAACTACCGCGCGGACGAACTGCAGAAGCGGCTCCGCGACCAACTCATGCAACTCAACGGAGTTGAACTGGCATTGGAAAGCCGAAACAAACAGCTGCATAGCGACGTTCAAGGAACCGCGGGCCCGCGCTAGACGCCACACAGCGATTTGAACAGGAATCGGGGAACAAGCGATGTCGACAGTCGGTAAAGTCCTGATCGTCGCGCAAATCGGCTTCAGCATCCTGCTGATGGCCTTTGCAGCCGGCGTAAGCTCGGTCCAGACGAACTGGAAGGCCAAGGAAAAAACGGCACGCGAGGAGTTGAATAAGAGCAAGTCGACCTTGCAGGTCGCCCAGACTGAATTGCAGAAGGAGCGCACCCAGGTTGCCGCCGTGCAAAAGAACCTGAAAAACGCCGCCGACAAGGCGCAAGGCGAGGCCGACGCCGCCAAGACCAAAAACAGACAACTCGACGCCCGCCTCAAGCAGACTTCGACCGAACTGGAAAATACCCGCGCCGAAGCCGATATCGCCGGACAAGAGTCCCGCGCTCGCCGCGAAGAAGCCGTCAGCCTGCGGGATATCAACGCCCAACTGCACCAGAGCCGGGACCAGTTGATCACGCAGAATCGCGAGCAGGCCGAAAAGATCGTCAATCTCGACCAGGCCTCCAAGACGATGGTCGCGAAGCACAACGACCTCTTGAATCAATACGCCGTCTTGCAGAAATTCATCCGGGTGAAGGGATTCGATCCCGATCCGAAGGAATTGGCCGGCTTGGTTGAACCGCCGCCCGTGCTGGAAACCGTCGTCAACAGTACGAAAAAGGGCGGTCGCAACGGGCAGGACCTGGTTGAAATCGACATGGGCAGCGACGTGGGCCTTGCCAAGGGACACAAGCTGTTCGTCTATCGCGGTCCGAAATATCTCGGCTCCATCCGTTTAGAAATGGTCGACTACCGCACGGCGGTCGGAGTGGTGATCAGTTCGACGAAGAACGGCGAAATTCGACGAGGGGACAATGTCACCACGAAGCTCTAAGAAAAAGAAGGCCCGCGCCGACGGACCCGCACCCACGATGGACGTCTACGTCGGGCTGCTGCTGATGTCCGTGGCCGCCCTGATTGGCGGGATCATCTGCCTGAAGTTCCAGCTCGACGCTTATCTCTAAGCCCAAGCTGGATTTCCGGCGGAACGATCCGGACACGCGTCCCCCCGGCGGCGGTGTGCTGCTGCGGCCTCAGGCCGTCTTGCAGGAATCGCCCTTCGGCGATACAACGTCGCATTCCGCAAGGGCTTAAGAACGCCCACAGGTTCTCAGAGTTGTTCACGAAGCCGGGAATGGAATGATCCGGCTCGCTCGCGCCGCGTCTCCACACGATCGGTCGTCGTCATTTAAGTTGTCGTCATTAACACGGGGCAGCATGGATGCTGAATCGGCTGCGCAATTGGCTCTGCCCCGATCTGGCGATCGACCTGGGAACGGCCAACACGCTGATCGCAGTAAACGGCCGCGGCGTCATCGTCGATGAACCGTCGGTGGTCGCGCTGCGAAAAGGGACGCGGCAGGTTCTCGGCAAGGGAACGGCCGTGGGCAAACTGGCCAAGCAAATGCTCGGCCGCACTCCCGATTCGATAACGGCTGTCCGCCCGCTCAAAGACGGTGTGATTACCGATTTTGAACTGTGCGAAGCCATGCTGCGGTACTTCATCCGCAAAGCCAGCCGGCAGTCGGGCGGCCTGCGTCCCCGGGTGGTGATCGCCGTTCCGGGTGGCATAACGCCCGTCGAAAAGCAGGCCGTCTACAACAGCGCGGAACGGGCCGGCGCCGGACGCGTGTACTTGCTCGAAGAATCCAAGGCCGCCGGAATCGGCGCGGGGCTGCCGATCTCGGAGCCGATGGCCAACATGGTCTGCGATATCGGTGGCGGCACGACCGATGTGGCCATTCTCAGCCTGGCCGATATCGTCGTCAGCCGTTCGATCCGCATCGCCGGCGACGAAATGGACGAAGCCATCGTCGACTATTTCAAGCGGCACTTCTCGCTGCGGATCGGCGAGCAGAGTGCCGAGCACGCCAAAATCGAAGTCGGCAGCGCGTTTCCGCTCGAGCAGGAACTCACCACCGAAGTCAGCGGCCTCGACACGATCAGCGGCGTGCCGCGAAAGGCCGTCGTCACCAGCGAAGAGATTCGCGAAGCGCTCCGCGGACCGGTCGAAGCGATTCTCAATTGCATCAAGACGGTCATCGAACAGTGTAAGCCGGAACTGGTCGCCGACCTGGCCGACACGGGTCTCGTGCTGACCGGCGGCGGAGCCCTGTTGCGCGGACTCTCGACCTACATGCACGAGCAACTGGGAATTCCCGTCCGCGTGGCCGACGATCCGCTCACGACGGTGGCCCGCGGGACGGCCATCTGCCTCGAGCACCTCTCGCACTGGCGGGAAAGCTTGGAAAGCCTCGACAAGGATATGTAGGCGATTTTGATGGGACGGCCCGGCACAAAACGATCGACCCTGCTGAGCACGACGGCCGTGCTCGTGACGGCGGGCGGACTCTGCATCGCACCCCCTCGATTGCAGCAAACCGTTCGCGGAGCCGTGCTCGATGCGGTCGTCTCCTGTCAGGCCGTCGCGATGGACCGCTACGAAGCGGCCCGCAAATCGACCCTCCTGTGTGCCATTCCTGGCCGTCCGAGCAGTCACGACGCGAAAAAAGACTCAACGGACGAATCAGCGCGAAACCTGGAACGAATCTGCCGCCAGCTCCGCTTCGAGAACGCGCGCCTGCGTGAGGAACTGCAGCTCGCGGAGAAATACGGCGTGTCGCCGATCGCCGTTCCCAAGTCGCGCCCTTTCGCAGCGCCGGAGGTCGTGCGGGCCGCCCTCGTGAGCCGCCAAGCCCTGTCGCAATGGCGCACGGCCCGCACGCTCAACCAGGGCCGCTCGGCTGGGATATCGGAATCGTCCCTCGTCTTGGAAGAAAATTCGCCGCACCTCGATCAAGGGGGCGACGCGGGCCTCGAGCCGGAGCTCGACGTCTTCGTCGGCCGCTGCGTGGTGGGACGCATCGCGTCGGTGGGCCGTTGGACGAGCACGCTCGAATCGATCGCCGATCGCCGCTACCACGCCCTGGTGCAGATCGTGCGTCCCAGTGACCAGGGCGGGTCGTTCGGCACCGAGGGAATTCTCGTCGGCCAGGGGAACGGACTCTGCAAACTCACTGAAGTCCCGACGACCGAATCCGTGCGCGTCGGCGACGAAGTCTACACCAGCGAGCGCGACAACCGCGCGGGCGTCCCTTTGTACTACGGCCGGATTCTCAGCATTGAAGAGGCGGGCCGCCGCTGGGACATCACGGTCGAACCGGCCGCCAAGATCGAGGATCTCAAATCGGTGGCCGTGCTCAAACTGCCGCCGAATTTGACCCGGCCGTTGGCCCAATAAACGAAGCAGTGAATGCAATGGTAAATGCGACGATAAAGAAACTCGGCTGGCTCTCGCTGCTCACGGTCGTCGCCGTCGCGTGCGAACCCATCGTGAGCGCGGAAATCGGCAATCCGACGTTTCGCCCCGACGTCGTCTTGATTCCGCTCGTCGCGGCAGTCGTGGCGACGCCCGGATCGGCCGCCGTGTTCTGCGCTGCTGTGATCGGCCTGATTTGCGATTGTCTGACGGGACCCCACTTGGGGCCGCAGATGGCCGCCTTCTCGCTCGTCGCGGCCATCGGCAGTCTGATTTCGTTGCGACCGAAATCGATCGTCGACGTGTTCCTATTGTCGTTTGGATGTGTCTTTGCGGCCCGAACGGCCGCCACGGCCTCTCGGCTCACGTTCGACAACGAGTCGCTGAGTGCCTTCACCGCGGGGGCGCACATCGCCGGCGCCTCGTTCGTCACAGCCCTCTTGCTGATCGCCGTCTTGTTGTTGATTCGCTGGGCGGCCAAGCCCTTCGTGCGACATTCCTGGGTCGCCCAAACGAATCTCGCCACGCTCGGCTGGTCGCGCGTGTCTGATTGATAGTGCGGACGGATGTCGATGCGAAACGGCGCGATCAATCCCTTCTCGAACTCGTCCGCGACAAGTCGCGAACTCGATTTCAAATGGGAAGTGGACGAGCGCCCCACGTTCCGCCTGGTTTGGCTGTTCGTCTCGATCGCTGTGCCGCTCGTCGTGGTGGCCGCGCGCCTCGCCCAATTGGATCTCTACCTCGCCGACAATTACGTCGCCTCGTTCGCGACGACCACCGAGAGCATGGAATCCATCCCCAGCCTCGACGGACGCATTTATGGCAACGACGGCCGCGTGCTGGCCGAGGATCTCGAGCGCGACAACCTGCGCCTGCACTACCGCTGGCTCGAAGATCCCCCCGATCCGCGCTGGCTGTCGCAACAGGCCCTCTCGAAGTTAACCCGCAGCGAACGCCGCAACCGGGCCCGAGTCGAAGCCGAAAAGCAGGCGGTCTTGAGCCGGCGCGACGCCATGTGGCGACGGCTGGCCGAAGTCAGCGGCACCTCGCCCGCCACTCTGGCCGCCAGGCGGGCCACGATCCAGAAGCGCGTCGAGCGGATTGCCCAACTCGTCATCGAGCGGCAAAACCGTTCCGACAGTGAAACGACACCCGAATCGTCGGAGACCAACTCGGGCCGTCCCTTGGGCGATCGTCTTTGGGAGATCGTCACGGGCGCTCTGACCACGCCGCCGAGACGCGAGGAACGCGAACCGATCGTTGTCCGCGAGGAACTGGACTACCACACGGTCGTGGATGACGTCCCGCTCGTCGTGCGGGCTGAGATCGAGGCGCATCCGCGGTTGTTCCCCGGCATCCGCGTGGGCTCCAATTCGCGTCGCGTCTATTACGACAGCGGACTGGCTCCGCAAATTGTCGGCGCGAGGCTTCCCGTGACAGACGAGGACCTGTCCAAGCGCCGCTCGCAATCGTCGACCGTCGCGGCGGACGACGATCCGCTCGACTATCGCTCCGGCGATCGCATCGGCCGCACGGGCGTTGAAGCGTCCTACGACTCCTGTCTCCGCGGCTTGCGAGGTCTTCGCAAGCTGACTCGCAACCGATACGGAGAAGTCGTCGGCGAGGAGATCGTGCGTGCTCCGCGGGCCGGCGGCAACGTCGAATTGACATTGAATGCCGGCGTGCAGCGAAAGATGCAGCAACTGTTGGAGAGCATCCTTGACAAAAAAACGCGGCCCGCGGGGAAGGACGAATCGCCGCAGCCCACGGGAGGTTGTGTCGTGGCCCTCGACGTGCAAAGCGGGGCCGTGCTCGTTGCCGCCGGTGCGCCGCAGTTTGACTTCGGCAGTTCGGCCGTCCCCGACGCCCAGACTTGGAAGCGCTTAAACGACGACACGCGGCATCCGCTCTTGCATCGCGCCATTCAGATGACCCTCCCGCCGGGATCGGTCTTCAAGGTCCTCTCCGCCGTGGCCCTGCTCGAGAGCCGTCGCATCGATCCCGAGGCCCGCTTCGAATGCCGCGGCTATCTCGATCAGCCCAACCGCTTCCGCTGCCTGATTTTTGCACAGAGTGGCATCGGTCACGGACCGATCAATTTCGCCGACGCGCTCAGCCGCTCCTGCAATGTGTATTTCTTCCACGCCGCCGGCGTCATCGGACCCCAGGCCATCGTCGAATGGGCCCGCCAATTCGGCATCGGCCGGCCGACAGGCGTTGATCTTCCCTTCGAGCGCGGCGGCAATCTGCCCGAACCGGACGCGGCTGCCGACGGTCATCGAGGAAATAAAATCAATTGGCACATCGCCGACACGCGTGCCCTGGCGATCGGTCAATCGACTCTAACGGTTACGCCGCTGCAGATTGCGCGGATGATGGCCGCGGTCGCCAACGGCGGCTATTTGGTCACTCCCTATGTGGCATTCAAAGCAGGGCCGCAGCTTGCCGACAATGAGTCCGAGACAACGTTTTCCCGCCGGATGCCGATCCCCGGACTTTCCGACACAACGCTCGCTCGCATCCGAGCGGCTCTCGCCAAAGCGGTCGCTGACCCAAGTGGCACCGGTTACAAGACCGTCCGCACGCCGGCCCTCTCGATCGCCGGCAAATCAGGCACCGCCCAAGTTGGCCGCGGCCAGGCCGACCACGCCTGGTTCGCCGGCTACGCTCCAGCCGAGCAACCGCGGATTGCCTTCGCCGTCGTGCTCGAGCACGCAGGCTCCGGTGGCAAAGCCGCCGGCCCTGTCGCCCGCCAACTCGTCGAAGCCCTCCTCGCCGACGGCGTACTCGAACCGCCACGGGTCACGATGCGACAATAAGGTGCCGCGGTCGGCACTGTGAGTCGCCCACGCCGCGGCCGATTTGCTAAGCTGAATGCCAAGCGTAGGGCAAGCTGCTAGCTTGCCATTCCGACGCAGAAAGTAATGAGTCGGCAAGCTGACATTGCGAGCCATGGGGCAGGTGCCCGTGATCTTTCTCCGGTTGTTGCTGTTCTTTTCCGCAGAAATCCGACGGGCAGGCTAGCAGCGTGCCCCACGACCAAGAGCTACAAAATGGGCGAAGCTGCCGAGCATCGATTCAATCGCAAAAGTGCCGCCCCGGTGTTGATCGCCGCCATGCAGGACCTGGCTCAACGCAGCGGCCGGCGATTGGAAGACATGGATCAAATGCGGCTCGGCGACGCGTATAACCTCGCAGTCTCATTGTATGGCGAAAACCTGCCCGAGTATTGGGTCGTCTGGAACAGTTGGAACGTCCTTCCTGACACACCAGCGCCCATGGGCGATTTGTGATTGAACGGCAGCATCATCTCGTCACAGTCTTGCTCCCATCGTCTCTCGAGGGATAGTGGGTGAGGGGCTCCGACGAGTCTTTCGAGCCGTTGAAGGAAACTGATCGAAATGCCCCGCCGAGTTGTCCTGGCAATGAGCGGCGGCGTCGACAGCTCGGCGGCTGCCGTGCTGCTCAAGCGCCAAGGATACGAAGTCATCGGTCTCTTCATGCGTTCGGGCGCCACCGAAGATGAGACCGTGTGTGCGACGGCTGGCAAAAACGCCCTTCCCATTCTTAGCTCGAAAGGGCACAAGCAGGGCTGCTGCAGCGCGTCCGACGCCGCCGATGCGCGGCGCGTCGCCGACGTGCTCGACATTCCGTTCTACGCCCTCAATTTCCAGGACGCCTTCGGCCGCATCAAGGATTATTTCGCCGATGAATATCTCGCCGGCCGCACGCCCAATCCGTGCGTGATGTGCAACAACTGGCTCAAGTTCGGCAAGCTGTGGGACTTCGCCCGGCAAGTCGAAGCCGACGCGATCGCCACCGGCCATTACGCCCAGTTACGGCCCGTGCCGGGTGAAGACCGGCCCGCACTAGTGCAGGGAGCCGATGATTCGAAGGACCAGTCCTACGTCCTCTTCGGCATCACCCGCGACCTGCTCGACCACATTATCTTTCCGGTGGGCGGTTACGAAAAGCCGGCAATCCGCGAATTGGCCCGCGAAGCCGGACTGCGCGTCGCCGACAAACCCGACAGCCAGGAGATCTGCTTCATCCCCGACAACGACTACGCCGCCTTTGTCCGCCGCTACCGCCATGTCGACGAAATGTCCGGCGAGTTGGTCGACACGGCCGGCAATGTCGTCGGCCGTCACGAGGGTTATCACCATTTCACCATCGGCCAGCGCCGCGGCCTGGGCGTCGCCTTCGGGACGCCGCGGTTCGTCGTGGCCATCGAGCCGGAGACAAAACGTGTCGTCATCGGCACGCAGGAAGATCTCGCTCGCCGCGAACTCGAAGCGGACGGCCTCAACTGGCTCGTGCCGACCATCCCTGCGCACTTCGCCTGCCGCGCCAAAATCCGCTACCGCCACGCCTCCGCGGACGCCGAAGTGTCGGTCGACGGCGATCGGATGCACGTACGATTCGCCGCCGACCAATTCGGCGTCACCCCCGGCCAGGCCGTGGTCCTCTACGAAGGCGACCGCGTTCTCGGCGGCGGCTGGATCCGTTAAAGCAGGCGCTCCGGCACAGCGGCTCATTCGCCACGGGACGGCCCATGCCTCAGTTCCCCGCCCGATACTCCACATGCACATTGGTGCGAATGCCGCCGCGCGGTGTGAAGGCGGCGGTGATTTTCATCGAGCGCGGTTTCGTTGCCGCCACCAGGTCGTCGAGGATGCGATTGGTGACGTCCTCGTAAAACGCCCCGTGATTGCGGAACTGCTGCAGATAGAGTTTGAGCGATTTCAATTCGAAACAGAGCCGATCCGGCACGTAGCTGATGGTCAGCGTCCCAAAATCGGGCTGGCCCGTCTTGGGACACAGCGACGTAAACTCGGGACAGATCGTCTCGATCACGTAATCCCGCTGAGGATGCGGATTCTCAAACGTCTCCAAAATCGCGGCCGATGGACCGGGCGAGGCCGCACTGTCTTCTGCTCGTTTTTCTGCCATTTCCCCAGGATAGCCGCCAGTTGGCGCAGCGCAAAGTCCCGAACGGATTCACAGGGTTCGCAGCAGCCCTGGACGAAGCGGGTTCGACGGCGACAAGTTCCTCGCCTTGTTCGCTGACTGCGTCACGGTGCGCCGGCTGTCGATGGTTCTCGGCGAACGGACACTTAAGGGGCTAATCGGGCGGAATGACAGAACGGTGAACGATTTCGATTCGCTCGGACGGTCGCGCGGCTTGATCGTGGGGCGGGCTGCCAGCCTGCCCGTTCGTCTCGTGTCTTGGAGAGAGAGTAAATGGCAAGCGAGCACCTCGCCCTACGGAAAGCCTCCTCATCCTCGGCCTCTCCCCGCGATGGGCGGGGGAGGAACAATGAACGGGGCGTCGTGTTTGCTTTCTTCCCTCTGCTCTCATTTCTCAAAGATCAGCATCACGTACGCCAGGAACAACAGCCCGTGCACGGCGCCGAGGAGAACGTTGGTGCGGGCGCTCGAGAAGGTCAGCATCGTGACCACCAGGGTCAATACCAGCAGGACCGCGTTGGCCGGGTCGAGGCCGAGGACGACTGTTTGATTGGTCATGAAACCCAGCGTGAGCGCGGCGGGGACGGTCAAGCTGATGCTGGCCAGGACGGAGCCTAACAGCAAGTTCACCGCGCGCTGCAGTTGGTTGTTCAAGGCGGCGCGCGTGGCGGCCAGCGACTCAGGGAAGAGCACGAGTACCGAGACGAGCAGGCCGCCGAGGCTGGACGGGGCGTGCAGCACGTGGATGCCGTAGTCGATCGGCACGGCGATCTGTTCGGCGAGATACACCGTTGGCGCGAGGTAGGCCAGGAGCAGGGGCGCGTGAAAGGCGACCGCGTGAACATCATGTTCGACATGCGGGCTCTCGCTCGGCTGGTCGGTGGAGGAGGGAGGCAGGAAGTAGTCGCGATGTCGCGTGGTCTGGATGGCGAGGAACACGCCGTAGAGTCCGATTGACATCACGATGAAAAACGTCGAATGCAGGGGAGAGAGCGTCGGGCCTGGCGCGGAGGTGAAGTCGGGAAGAATTAGACCGAGCACGGCTAGCGGCACAATGACCGCCAGGAAGGCATTCACGCCTTGCAGGTTGTAGGCCTGCTCGCGGTAGCGCAATCCGCCCAAGAGCAGGCACAGGCCGATCATGCCATTGAGCACGATCATCAGCACGGCGAACATGGCGTCGCGGGCGAGGGTGGCGTTGCCGTGGCCGGCCGACATCACTGCACCGATCATCATGACTTCGATGCCGATCACGGAGAGCGTGAGGACCAGCGTTCCCAGCGGCTCGCCGAGGCGGACCGCGAGGCTTTCGGCGTGCCGCACGACGGCCAGGGCCGAGAGCAGGATTACCGCGAACAGCCAGGCGAGAATCAACACGAACCAGGCTGGCCGCACAAGGTCGGCGAGCCAGCTTTTCCCGAACGCAACGAACAGTCCCGTTGTGATCAGGCTGACCAATAAGGGCCACTCGCGCCGCAGCGGACCGAGGAACCAGAAACGCCGCAGCGGCGGAGTGACGGGTGCGGCCTGTTGTCGGGATGACTCGGTCATGCGGGGCGTCGTTCTCAATTGCGAGCGGGTCGACGATAACGTAACTGGCCCTGACATGGTACACACGGCGACCGATCGTCTGTCAGCCGGCGGAAACTGCAAATCGCGAGTCTCCAACGTCCTTCGGGCGCCGCGACCGACCTACGTCGCGTCGGACGATTACCCCCGTTTGGCGGCGTGATGTTAAAATGATTTCACGCACTTCAACTGTGCGGCACACGGATGAGTCAGGGCGACAAGCAACAGTAAAAACAGATTGTGCGGCAAAAGGCGTTGCCGGGTTCAATCATGGTCCAGCGCGATAAAAAATCGATTGCCCTCGGCGCGGGGCTACTTGTCGTCGTGCTGCTGGGGAGCGCGACGCTCGATACCTGGAACACGCGGCGGCTCAACGAGGAGACATCCTCGGTTGTGCATGCGCAGAAGGTGCTCACGCTGACGTCCGACATCGAGTGGTCGCTGACGGATGCCGAATCGGGGGTTCGCGGTTTTATTCTGGTCGGGCAGGATGTGTTTCTGCGTCCCTTTCAGGAAGCGAGCGGGCGGCTGGACGATTTATTCGCGGCCCTGCATCAGGAGACGGCCGGCAGTCCCGAACAGAATGCGCACGTGCACCGGTTGGAGAAGGCTGCCGCGGTACGCATGCGGCAGCTGCAACACGCGATCGCGCTCCGCCGCAAGAGCCTGGCGGAGGCCCAGCAATTCATCGCGTCGGGCGAAGGGCGGCGTGAGATGGACGTGTTGCGGGGCCTGATCACAAATGTCGAGGCGGTCGAGCACACGGTCCTCGAGGAGCGCGAGCAGCGATCGCATCACGTTTACTACGTAGCACAAGCGGGGGCGATTCTCAGCACGGCATTCGGTCTTGTGATGATTGCGGTCGTGTATGTGCTGTTGCGGCGGAGATTCGAGGACGCTCGCAAGATGCAGGAGGCGGAGATGCTGAAGGAGGCCGATCGCCACAAGAATGAATTCCTGGCGACGCTGGCCCACGAGCTGCGAAATCCGCTGGCTCCGATTCGCAACGCCGTCGAAATGCTGGACGACGCCCCCCAGGAATCGCGCGTGGTCCGCATGGCGCAGGCGATGATCAAACGGCAACTCGGGCACATGGTGCGGCTGGTCGACGACTTGCTCGACGTCTCGCGAATCGCCAAGGGGAAGCTGCAACTTCGCCGTGAAAGGATTGAGCTGGCATCCGTGGTGGAGAGCGCGGTGGAAGAGAGCCGGCCGATTATCGACGCGGCCAAACACCGGCTGACGATTTCGCTGCCGCTCGAACGCGTTTTTCTCGACGGCGATCCGACGCGGCTTTCGCAGGTCTTTTCCAATCTGATGACGAACGCGGCGAAGGACACCGACAGCGGCGGCGAGATTTGTCTCTCTGCGGAGCGGCAGGACGGCGCGGTTGTGGTTGCGATCCGCGACACGGGAATTGGCATCGACGCCAGGCAACTGTCCGGCATTTTCGACATGTTCTCCCAAGTGGAACCGGCAATCTCGCGCTCTCAAGGCGGTCTGGGCATCGGCCTGTCGCTGGTCAAGAAACTTGTCGAGTTGCACGGGGGCAGCATCGTCGCCCACAGCGATGGGCCGGGACGGGGAAGCGAATTTCGCGTCCGGCTGCCGGTGCTCGACGTCGCGGCGCAAGCCGCGCCGTTGTGGGTTGACGCCGGCTGCGAGAAACCACCACGCTCGCCCAAGCGACGGCTGCTCATCGTCGACGATAATGTCGATGCGGCGACGAGCCTGTCGTTTCTGCTGGAACGCCTGGGGCACGACGTTTCGACGGCGTTCGACGGACTCGAAGCGGTGCAGGAGGCCGCCGCCTTCCGGTCGGACATCGTGCTGCTCGACATCGGTTTGCCGAAGATGAACGGCTACGAGGCGGCCCGCGAAATCCGGCGGCAACCCGGCGGCAACAACGTGATCCTGATCGCACTCACCGGCTGGAGTCACGAAGAGGACAAACGCCGCGCGATCGAAGCGGGCTTCGATCATCACATCACCAAACCGGTCGACGTGCGGGCTCTGGGCCGATTTCTGGAGACGGTCGGCTCGGCTCACTGAGGCTGGATCGGCGTTAAGCCTTTTCTCAGTGCCACTCCCACGCAAAGCCTTGATGCACCGACCTGGCTTGCTTTAGCCCACTCCCTTCCTCACTCTTCCCTGGCTTGCAGCGATTTGTGGTAATCGGCCGGCGTCTTGCCAATCAAGTTTTTGAAGTCGCGGATGAAGTGCGGCTGGTCGGCGTAGCCCAGGTCGAGTGCCATTGCGGCGAAGTCGATCGACCAGTCTCCCGTGCGGAGGCGTTCGGCCGCTTCGATGAGCCGCTGGCGCTGGATGACCCATTTCGGACTGACGCCGACGTATTCGCGGAACAGTCGCTGCAATTGCCGTACGCCCGTGTCGAAGCGGTCCACGAGCATTTCGACGCGGATGATCGAGCGGTCCTGGGCGATGACGTCGGCGATTTGCGTAACGCGCTCGAGTTCGGCAGTCGGTTGCGGATCGAGCCGTGCGAGAAAGGCGTCGATCTGTTCGAAAGCGTCGCATGCCTTGGGACACGCGGTCGCTTCCGCCTCGAGTGCGTCGATCGCTGGGCCGAAAATCGCGGAGGGCGGGACCACTTTTCCCGTGAGGCGGTCGGCACTTTCCCTCATGAAGGGGCGAAAACCGCCCGGGCGGAATTTGGTCCCCAAGACGCGGCCCGTGCCTTCGATCACGCGGCTGAAGCGACGGCGCCAAACACCGTGCAGCTCCGAGCGGCCCGATTCGAGGGAGAGATGCACTGACGGGTGCGGGACCGTTTCGCGCGTGACGGCCGGTTGGTTCTGCCAGGCGACCGACCAATAGTGCTCGACGAACGGCCGCAACGGTGGGCTGGCCTCAAACCGCTCGAGCCCCGGATCGGGTTCGGTCCGGCCGACATGCAACACGCCGCGGGGCGGAATCGTTTTTCTTTCCAGCATGTCGCGTTTCTTCAATCAAGCGGTCGGAGGCGGGGATAGGATCGGCTCAGCGGCCTGGCGATGGCCGGGTTTGAATGCCGTAGTTCCCTGCGAGGATTATTTTATGCGATGCCGCATCGCGCGAGGATATGTGTTAATTAATTCGGGTTTGGTCACGCTGGCTTTGCTGATCGCCGGTTTGACCGCCGATCGAGTGACAGCCGAGTCACGCAAAGCGACAACGAATGGGGAGAAGAGGTTCATGCACGAAGTTTCCGGCGAGTTCGATGTGAAGGTGAGCCCCGTCGATACGGGCGATGCCAAGCTGGGCATGCTGACCTTGGACAAGACGTATCACGGCGATCTCGATGCAGCTGGAGCCGGGCGGATGCTGACGGGCATGACCGACGTGAAAGGTTCGGCGGCCTACGTGGCGATGGAACGGGTGAGCGGCAAATTGAAAGGGGCCACCGGAACGATTCTCGCGGGGACGTTTCTCTTGTCTCACTCGGGCGTGATGAACAAGGGCGCTCAATCGATGTCAATCCGCGTGGTGCCCGATTCGGGGACAGGGGAGCTGGCCGGGATCGACGGCGAATTGCACATCAGAATCGCCGACGGCAAGCACTTTTATCGCTTCGAGTACTCGCTGGGCGAGGCGAAATAGCGCAAGCCGAGGCGTTCGTTTGATACAGTCTCCGCATGAGGGTCTCGGCTCGGCAGCAGATCGGCGGCAGATTGGTGCGAGTTGCTGCGGTCGTTTTTGTGTTGGCATCCTCTGCATGGGGTCGGTCGCTGTGGGCGGACGACTCCGATCGCATGGTCGACGCGTCGACGCTGCGTGGCAAAGTGCTGTGCGGCTATCAAGGTTGGTTCCGCTGCCCGGGTGATGCGTCGGGGCTGGGTTGGATTCACTGGAGCCGCGACTCGCGGCGGATCACGCCGCAGACCGTCTCGTTCGAGATGTGGCCCGATCTGGCCGAGTATTCGCCCGCCGAGCGATTTGCCGCGCCGGGATTCTTCTATCCAGGCGGGAGACAGGCGGAGCTGTTCAGTTCGGACACTGGGGCGACCGTCCTGCGGCACTTTCGCTGGATGCAGTCGTACGGAATCGACGGGGTCTGGCTGCAGCATTTTGTCGTCGATCTGCCGGGCGGCCCGGGGCAGGAGCGTTATCGGTCGCGCTTGCGAGTGCTCGAGCACGTGCGGGCAGCGGCTGCAAAGACGGGTCGCGTGTGGGCGGTGGCTTTCGACATTGCCGGCATGCCGCCCGATCATATTGAGGAAGTGCTCACGCGCAATTGGCGGGCGCTGGTCGACTCCGGCGTCACGAGCGACGCCCGCTACGTCCGCGAGAAACGGCTGCCCGTGGTGCAGGTCTGGGGCTTTTATCACAACAATTCGTCCAATCGCATGACCGCGGCCGTCGGAAACAGGCTGATCGACTTCTTTCACGCGCCGGGGCCGTATCGCGCGTTCGTCGTCGGTGGCGGCGATTGGAATTGGCGGCGAAATCCGGACCCGGCCTGGCAAAAGATGCTCAGGCGGCTGGATGGTTACAGTCCCTGGAATGTGGGTAACTATCGCACCGATCGCGACGGGACGAAGCACGCATCGAGCAGTTATTGGATCGACGATCGCCGCGAGTGCGAGCGCCGCGGCATGCTCTGGCTGCCGGTCGTCTATCCCGGCTTCAGTTGGAAGAACCTGCAGCGGCATGCGCCGGGATTGGTGACGATTCCCAGGCGGCGCGGGGAGTTCCTCTGGGAACAGTTTCGCGAGCTGGCCCGGCTTAAGGTGAGCGAGGCGACCGTCGCCATGTTCGACGAAGTGGACGAGGGAACGGCCATTTTCAAAGTCACGAGCTCGCCGCCGACTCAAGCCGAATTCGTTGGCTTCGAGGGTCTGCCCGCCGACTGGTATCTGCGGCTCGTCGGCGAGGGGACGAAGCTGCTTGCGAGGAAGCGGCCGTTCTCCGAACGAATTCCGATCCAGCCAGCACCGCAGCCGACTGGCGGCCCCGGTCGTTAACCGCGCGAACGCCGCGATGATGGCTCGGTCACGTCGCCCCTTGTCGCGCGTTAGAATAGCCGGGTTCCGAAATTTCGCCGAACGCTTGAGGAATGAAGTCACCGACCGTGAGCAACGTTGAGGAATTGTTAACACGGGCCCGCCGCCTGCATCAGACCGGCCAACTGGGCGAAGCCGAGTCGCTCTACCGCCAAGTCCTGCAAGAGCAGCCGGAGCGGGGCGAGATCTTGTTCCTGCTCGGCGTGGTCTGCGGCCAGCAGAGTCGCTTCGAGGAAGCGGATGGAGCCTACCGCCGCGCACTCGCGCTGCAACCGGACGATGGGCACGCGATCTTTCATCTCGGCCTCACGTGTCAGAACCGCGGCCTGCATGAGGAGGCGGCAGAGCACTTTCGCCGTGCCGTGCAACTCCGGCCCGATTTGGCAGCGGCACATTTCTCGCTTGGCAATACGAAGTTGTATTTCCGCCGGCTCGATGAGGCGATCCAAAGCTATCGCGAGGCATCCGCATCGATCCGACGCTCGGCCCGGCCTCTCTGAATCTCGCCCACGTCCTGCAACAGCAGGGGCGTCTGCAGGAGGCGGACGCTTGCCTGCGCGATTGCTTGACGCGACAGCCGAACTACGGGGCGGCCCGTTTCAACCGCGGCAACTTGCTGGTCGCGCTCGAGCGCCGGAAGAGGCCGCCGTCGAGTTCGACGAGGCGATTCGCCTGCAGCCCAAATTCGCACAGGCTTACAACAATCGGGGTAACGTCGCGCTTGACTTGGGTCGCGCTGACCAGGCCGTTGATTTCTTCCGGCAAGCGATCCGCGCGGAACCCGACTATGTCGAGGCGCAAGTCAATCTGGGCAATGCCCTGATGGAATTGTCCCAAATCGACGCGGCCGTCGAAGCCTATCAACAGGCGCTGCGGCTTAATCCCGATGATGCCCGCGCCCACAACAATCTGGCCGAAGCCTATTTGGATTTGGGTGATCCCCAACAGGCGCAGACGCAATTCCGCGAGGCAATTCGGCTCAATCCGGCTTTTATTCGCCCGCTGCTGCACCTGGCGGCCAACGGGTTTTATTCGGAGGCCGAACCGAGCATCGAGCAAATCAAGACCCGGCTTACGGAGCCGCGGCTCTCGCGCGACGCGGCCAGCCAGTTACATTTCATCTTGGGATACGTGCACGATCGGGCGGGTGCGACGGACGAGGCCTTCGAACATTTCCGCAAAGGGAACGGACTGCGGCGCTCGATCTTGAAACAAAACGGCACCGCCTTCGATGCCGAGATCAACGCGCAAGTCACCGAACGGCTGATCGGTTTCTTCACTCCCGAGTTTTTTCAGCGGGCCAGCGGCTTCGGAGTGGAGAGCGAAGTGCCCGTGTTCATCGTGGGCATGCCTCGTTCGGGAAGCACGCTGGTTGAGCAAATCCTCTCGCAGCATTCGCGAGTGCACGGGGCGGGCGAGATCAAAGACGTGTTGAAGCTCGTCTCCGATCTGGCGACTCGGTTCGGCAGCACCGATACGTATCCTGAATGCCTCGATCAACTGGATGCAGCGACGGCTCAAGAGCTGGCCCAAGCGCATTTGCGGCGGTTGACCGGTCGCGACGGCTCGGCCGCGCGCGTCACCGATAAAATGCTCGACAATTTCTTTCATCTTGGTTTGCTGGCCGCCCTGTTCCCCAAGTCCCGCGTGATTCATTGCGTGCGCGACCCGCGTGATGTGTGCCTTTCGTGCTATTTCCAGTTTTTCAAGGGGCTGCGCTTCACCTGGGACCTGGAAGACCTGGGCCACTGCTATCGCGACTACAGGCGGCTCATGGATCACTGGCACGCCGTGCTGCCGATTCCCATCTTGGAAGTCGTCTACGAGGACGTGGTGGCCGATCTGGAACCGGCGTGCCGTCAGATCGTTGAATTCTGCGGACTCGAATGGGAAGAGCGCTGCCTGCGGTTTCACGAAAATGAACGCATGGTCCGCACGATGAGCCGCGTTCAAGTCCGGCAGCCGCTCTACAAGAGTTCGGTCGGCCGCTGGCAGCGGTACGAGGCGCATCTCGAACCGCTGCTCAAGGCACTCGGCTAAGTCGGCTCGTTTTCAAACGCGACCAAGACGCGTCAGAACAGTTCGGTGAGCGGACGCCCTTCGGCCAACAGGTTGTAGGGCCGATTCTGGCGATCGAAGGCGTCGAGATTGTCGATGCCCATCGCGTGATAGACCGTTTTGGTGACGTCGGCAGGAGTTACCGGGCGATCGGCCGGATGTTCCGCGTACCGGTCGCTGGCGCCGAAGACCTGGCCGCCGCGAACGCCGCCGCCGGCGAGCAAATCGGTCAGGCAGTGCGTCCAGTGATCGCGGCCGGCGCCCGCGATGCCCCCCGAGCGCGGGTCGCCGATCCGCGGTTTGCGGCCCATCTCGCTCGTGACCAACACCAGCGTCTGCTCGAGCAGGCCGCGCGCGGAGAGATCTTCGATGAGGGCCGAAAAGCCGCGGTCGAACTCGGGAAGCAGATAGTCCTTGAGGCAGTGGAAGTTGTTGCCATGCGTGTCCCAGCCGCCGGCGCTCTTGCACCGATTGGCGAGCCGCTCGTCTTCCATCCAAAAAACGGTCACAAAAGGGACGCCGGCCTCGACCAATCGCCGGGCCAAAAGCAGGCTCATGCCGTTGATGGTACGACCGTAGCGGCGGCGGAGCGCGGCAGGCTCTTCCGCGACGTCGAAGGCCTTGGTCGCCTGCGAGGAAAGCAAGAGCGACAGGGCCCGTTCCTGCTGGTGCGTCCAAGTTCCGCTCGAGGCGGCATTGTCGAATTCGCGCTGCGCCTGGTCGATCGAGTGCAGCAAGTCGTGCCGTCGCAACAGGCGCTTGGTCGTGACGTCGCCCTCGAGAACCAGGGCCGGTGCGTGAAACTCGAGCGGTTTATCGAGTCGCCCGCTCACGTAAACGGGATCGAATTCGACACCCAGTCGTGCCGCAAACTGGCCGGGCCGCGTGTAGGGCGCTTTGCTCGGCTTGTGCGGCAGCGTGATTGCACTGGGCATGCTGGCCCGCCCGGGGCGCTTGGCCGCGACCACGCTCCCCATGTAAGGCCAGTCGTCGGCATACGGCGTGCGGCTGTTCCCCAAGCTCAGAAAGGTTGAATCGGGAACGTGCCCGGTCAGGTTGTAGTAGTAGCCGGCGTGATGATCGTTCGTGTTGACTGTCCCGTCGATCGAATTGACGAGCGCCAAATGATGGGCCTGCTTCGCCAACAGCGGCAGATGCTCGCACAGACGAATTCCGGCGGCCGTCGTCTCGATCGGCTGAAAGAGGCCGCGATATTCCAGCGGCGCTTCGGGCTTCATGTCCCAGCAGTCGATGTGCGACGCCCCGCCGCACAAGAAGAATAAAATCGTCGACTTCGCGCCCGTCCGCGGAGGCAAATGCGGTTGCGCAGGACGCCCGGCGCGGGCCTGGCAAAGGTCAGCCCAGCGAAACCGATCCCCGAGGCGACGACGAACGTGCGGCGAGAAAGGGGAATCGTCGAACACATGGCGGGATCATTCACCGGCGGCGCCCCGGGAGGATCGCAAACGGCAGGATTGAAAACGGCAGGCGTGCGACCCACATGATACGCCCGCTCGAGTCGGGTCACAATCATTGGTTGAAGTGGCATTGGTTAAGGGGACACGCGTTGAATCACTTTTGCGGTTGGGATACGTTGGGCAGCGAGGCTCGCCCCGCGGCCGAGTAACGACAGATCATGGAATTACCTCCCCACATTGATGGACCGTCCGCCTGGTACGGTTCGGAAATTAGCCGGCGGTCCGACTGGATCGAACCGTTGTCGAATGCCGAGCTGGCCGAGATCGAAGCGGCCAGCGCCCTGCTCGCGCGTGCCGAGAGCGAAGGCAAACCGCTTTGTCGCGACGATTTCCCTCTGCCCACGCTGCAACCCCGGCTGAACGTGATTCTCGACGAGGTTATGCACGGTCGCGGCTTTGTCCTGATCCGCGGATTGCCGGTCCGAGAGTGGGGCCCCCGCAAAGCGGCGCTCGTGTTCTTGGGACTCGGCCTACATTGGGGCGAACTGCGAGCGCAAAACAAGCACGGCCATTTGCTGGGCCACGTCAAAGACATGGGCCTCAGCAGCCTTGATCCGCAGGTCCGCATTTATCAGACGAGCGAGCGGCAGAACTATCACACCGACTCGTGCGATATCGTGGGCCTGCTCTGCCTGCACCCGGCGAAAACCGGCGGAAAGTCGAGCCTGGTGAGTTCGGTGACGATTTTCAACGAGATGCGCCGCCGCCGACCCGATCTGGCCCGCGTGTTATTCGAGCCGATCGAAACCGACCGCCGCGGCGAAGTGCCGGAGGGTCGTCAGCCTTACTTTTCCATCCCTGTGTTCAATTGGCACAAGAATCTGTTGTCGGCGATTTACCACCGCAGTTACATCGAGTCGGCGCGGCGGTTTGTGGATGTTCCGGCGTTGACGCCCTCGCAAATCGACGCGCTCGATCTCTTCGATCAATTGGCCAACGATCCGGCCCTCTGCTTTCAAATGGAATTTCAGACAGGCGATATCCAACTCGTGCATAACCACACGCTGCTGCACGACCGTACAGCATTTGAAGACTGGCCCGAACCCAGTCGCAAGCGGCATCTGCTGCGATTGTGGCTCGCTCCGGAAACTGCTCGACCGCTGCCGCCGGTCTTTGCAGAGCGGTACGGCACGGTGACCCAACGAGAGCGCGGCGGGGTCGAGGTGCCCGGATTACGTTTGTCGATCCCCTGGGAGTCGGAAAACTCACAGACGGCCGGTCGATGATCGTGAATAATGCTGCGGTCGCCTCGATCCGCGCCCACTTGATTGAGAAGTCACGAAAGAATCACGCCGATGAATTCACAACTGTCGACCAGGTTGATTGCACTCGCCTTCATGCTGAATGCGGTCAGTTTTCAATCGCGCGTTCTTGCAGAGGAAACGGTGACCGGACCGCTTGCCTCCAAATTGACCGCTACGCCCCCGGCTCTCGCCGCGGGCGGTGCCTCGGCGCGGGAAATCAACGCGAAAATGAAATCGGGCGAAATCCAAGTCTTGAAGCCAGTGACCGACCTTCCACCCGGGGTCGAAGCCTCGTTCGACGTCGAATTCGGCAAGGGGGGAACGAAACCGCTGCTGCTCGATCTGTTCAAACCCAAAGAGATCAAGAGGCCGGTGCCCATTTTGATCTTCGTTCACGGTGGGGCGTGGAGGGAGGGGAGCCGCAAGAACTACGGCATCTACTGCCGGGATTTTGCGAGAAAAGGCTTCGTCGTCGCGACGATCGAATATCGGCTGAGCGGCGAGGCGCCCTTCCCAGCCGCCATTCAGGACGTGAAGTGTGCGATCCGCTGGGTGCGGGCAAATGCGGCCCGGCTCGGCGGCGATCCGAACAAAATCGGTCTGGTCGGCGGATCGGCCGGCGGTCATCTCGTCTTATTGGCCGCCTACGCCTCGAACGACCCGGAACTCGAGGGAATGGGAGGAAATAACGACGTCAGTTCGCGCGTGCAAGCGGTTGTCGATATTTACGGGTTGGTCTCGCTGGGCGGCCCCGGCCCCAGCCCCGGAAGGTCGATGTTCATCAACGTGCGAAATCCGGACCCGCTGCTCAGATTTATGGGGGGCAAGACTTGGGAAGACGATCGCGCCTTTTATGAGAAGGCTTCTCCAATCACGCATCTCACCAAGAATGCGCCGCCGACCTTGATTCTGCACGGCACAATCGACGAACTCGTGAATATCAAGCATGGCGACAGGCTGGCCGCCAAATTGTCGGAATTAGGGGTGCCTTACTTGTACGATCGCATCGAAGGCTGGCATCACGGGATGGACGGCGTGAAAGAGGTGCACGATCACTGCGAGTGGATGATGGATCAGTTCTTCGCCCAGGTCTTGCCGCTGCCGACTCAATGACGGTCGGGAGTTGGGTTTCCCGACCGTGCGTCGTTCACTTTGGACTCGCCAACTCGACGAGATTCCCGTCTGAGTCGCGGAAGTCGATCGAAATGATCGGTCCGGTCGCGTGCCCCGTGCACCTTGAATCGCGATCGGACCGCGCGAATCAGCTTCGTTCGATTTCGCCGGCCGCCCGGTCGAGGGCCGCCGTGATGATGCCGAGGGCTTCGGCGGAAATCTGGCCCTTGGCCAGGCGGACTTGAATGGCGGCCCGCAGGTTATTCATCGCGCGGTGCAACTCCGGGGCGGGACTTCCGCCGAATCGCGCGTTCGCCTTTTCCAGCCGTGCGCGGGCGGCGCCGATGTCGGCGGCGTGTGCCTCCACCTCCGCGCGACCCTCTTCGGTCAAGCGGTAGAGTTTTTTCGACCCGTGCGCCTCACCGGTGATTAGCCCGGTTTCTTCCAGGAGCGTGAGCGTGGGATAAATCACGCCGGGGCTGGGAGTGTAGTGGCCGCTCAGCGCGTCCTCGATCGCCTTAATGATCTCGTAACCATGTCGCGGCTGTGCGGCAATCAGGTCGAGGGTCAACCAGCGGAGGTCGCCCTGTTCGAGCGGCCGACCGGCGTGGGCCGGTCCGCGACCCTGCGGTCCGCCAAACTCCCAGCCGAATCCCATTCGCTCGCGGCGCCCCACGTGGCGCCGCCCGCCGCGGTGGCCTCGATCGTCTCCCCGCATGTCTTCTCCTTCGTCCTCGAGATCATTGAAATCCGGCGCCTCGCCTGTCTGATGGCCGAAAAAACTCCACGGGTCACAGCCCTCCGCATGGTGTCTGAGGCGCCCAATTAAACGGCCGAGCCTGGCCATTCGCAGCCGCCCTCGTCCGCCGGCCCTGCCGAAGTGGCGATGCCGATGCTCCGCGGCCAATCGCGGATCGGCCACCTCGGCTCGTTCACAGTTGTACTGATTTTCGATCATGTTGACTTGCCTTTCCTTAAAGTGCGAAATGCTGAGAAGCAGCCCGCCTGCAATTTCTCCGTAACAGCTTTTCAGGAAAGACGGTTACGATCGTACCTTGCGAGAGCGGGAAGTTGATATCTGGGCTGATCCAGGGTGCCCAACTAAGATATCGACATCACTTCGGTGTTTCTTAGATATATCTTTTGTCTGGCCTTACTGTACGCGCCGTCTCCAAACGCGTCAAGTCCGATATATCGAAGATTTTCCGCAATCCGCAACTTGTGCCGCGAGTCGCTCAGCTTTTCTGCACATGGCTCGGATCCATGTAGATCAATTCCCAGATGTGGCCTTCGGGATCCTGGAAGCCGTGTTGGTACATGAATCCGTAATCTTTGGGCTCGGTCGGGGCCGTCCCTCCAGCCGCGACCGCCTTGCGAAGCAGATCATCGACCTGTTCGCGGTTTTCGCACGACAGGCAGATCAACACCTCGGTCGATTTGGCCGCGTTGCAGATCTCCCGTGGCGTGAATTCCTTGAACTTCGCGTGCGTGAGCAACATCGCGTAGATGTCCTCGCTGATCTCCAGGCAAGCGGCGGTCGAATCGGTGAATTGCCGGTTGAACTTGTAGCCCAGCGCTTCGAAGAACTTCATCGACTTGCCGAGGTCCTTGACCGGCAGGTTAACGAATATTTTCGTAGACATGGATCGTCCTTTCGTAAGTTCGTAGTGATGGGTGAGTCGCAAGAGGTCAAAGCGGCAGGAAGACCGGAACTAGGCGATGAGCGGAATCCAAATCTCGAAGCCGCCCATTCCCGTCTTCGGGTCGAAGGTTTCGGTGTAGCGCTCGAAGCTCGGCGCGTTGGCCGATTGCCGGCCCGAGTTGGGGAGCCATTTTCGCCAGATGGCGTCGAGCGTTTCGGGAATCGACGAAACGTGCTTGAGATGCGTGAAGACCGCGTACTTGCCGGCAGGCAGGCGGACGTGCGTGAAATCGGCTGGCAACTTCGCCGTCTCGCGGACTTCGACGCCCGAGAGATAGTCGAAGCCATATCCCGGTTTATAGTTCCAACAAACGCCGTACGAGGCTTGCCCGACTTGCGCCGGCACCTTGCCGATGTGCGGCCCGAAACGGAGCCACTGCGTCGGGATGTTTACGCGGCTCTCGAAGGTGTAGCTGGCGTTATAGCCGGCAATGAGTCGCTCGGGCCCGTTTTCAAACCGCGGCGCTTCGAGACCATGGCGCCCGATTTCGGCTCGCATCTGCGCTTCCTGTTGGCGCAGTTCGGGCGTCGCGGATTCGCCGAAATCTTCCACCTCGAACATGGGGCGGATTTCGATGTCGGAATCCTCTGTCATTGGGTTCGGGCAGCGCTTCACCCAGGCAATCGCTTCCTCCATCGATTTCACCTGCCAGAGCCAATAGCCGGACACGAGTTCTTTTGTCTCGGCAAAGGGCCCGTCGATCACCGTGCGATTAGTTCCGGAGAAGTGGACGCGAACGCCCTTGGAACTCGGCTGCAATCCATCGCCGCCCGTCATGATGCCCGCCTTCACGAGTTCGGCGTTGTATTTCATCATGTCCTCGAGCAGCTGCCGGCTCGGCATTTCGCCCGCTTCGGACGCTTTAGTGGCTTTGACCATGACCATGACTTTCATGGGGACTCTCCTTTGGCAAACAGGTTGTGTGCGATTGGATCTTGGCGACCCGACGAGTGGTTATTTCACGAAAGGAACCAGGTGGCGGAGCCGCGCATCTCACGATTCCTTTCCCGCGCTGACCGATCCCCGGGACAATTCCCGGGGCAGTCCGCTGAGTTCAATCACGGGCCGGACTTCGACGGTTCCTTTCCGCGCCGGGAATTCGGCCCGCGATGTCGATCGCTTCGTCGAGGTGTTCGGCCTCGATCAGAAAATAACCGCCGAGCTGTTCCCGCGTTTCGGCGAAGGGACCGTCGGTCACCAATCGCTTGCCATTGCGGACGCGCACGCTCGTAGCCGTAGCGACGGGATGCAGCGGGGAGGCGCCCAGGAACTTGCCCTCCGCATTGAGAACGTGCGTGAGCTGGGTCGATTCGACGAAACAGTGCTCTCGTTCGCTTTCGGTCCAGGCATTTTCATCGGTGTAGATGAGCAGCATGTATTTCATGGATTTCTCCCGTGAGCGTGCCTTGTTCCCCACCCATTGTCGAACGGGGGACGCGCAAATCGACAGCCAGCCGAAGAATTTTCTGAAAAAAGTCGCTCAGCCCAATTCGGCAAGGCGTTTTTCGAGAAAGCGGCGTTCGGGTTCCTGGCGGGCCAGTTCCAAAGCCCGCTGGTAGGAATGCTTTGCGTCATCGGTTTGCCCCAGCCGGCGACATAGGTCGGCCCGGGCGGCGTGCGCGAGGTGGTAGTCGTTCAAATCGCCCTTCGCCAAAAGAGCATCAATTTGTGCGAGCCCCACCTGCGGTCCGTCGCGCATAGCAACCGCGACAGCACGATTCAACTCCACGACCGGCGTCGGCGCAACCCGCACGAGCAGATCATACAGAGCGGCAATTCTTGCCCAATCGGTGGTCGCCGCGCTCGCCGCTTCGGCATGCGTGGCCGAAATGGCCGCTTGCAACGTGTAGACACCGATCTGTTCCGATGAAAGCGCTCGTCGCGCCAGCTCGGTTCCTTCGACAATCTGTTGGCGATTCCAGCGAGAGCGATCCTGATCCTCCAGCAGAATAATGTCCCCCTCGGGCGACGAGCGGGCCGCTCGGCGTGATTCGTGCAAAAGCATGAGGGCTAACAGGCCCATCACCTCGGGTTCGGGCAAGAGTTCGAGCAGCAATCGGCCCAACCGAATGGCTTCGGCGGACAAGTCCGCACGAGTCAGCGATTCGCCGGACGACGCCGAGTAACCCTCGTTGAACACGAGATAGACCACCGACAGAACCGAATCCAGTCGTTCGGGCAGATCGGCGAGCGACGGCACGACGTAGGGAATTTTCGCGTCGCGAATCTTCGCCTTGCCGCGAGCAATGCGCTTGGCGATGGTCGCGGGCACGGCGAGAAAGGCACTGCCGATCTCTTCGGTCGTCAGGCCGCAAATCTCGCGCAGCGTGAGCGCGACCTGTGCGCTGGAGGCTAACGCCGGATGGCAGCACGTGAAGATCAACCGAAGCTGGTCATCTTCCACGCTCTTTTCGTCCAACAACGCCGGCGCCGCGCCGAATCGAGCCGTCCGGCGAGCGTTGCAAGCGAAGCGTCAAACCGCGTACGACGTCGGATGCTATCGACCGCCTTAAAGCGACCGGCGGAGACCAGCCAGGCGCGGGGATTCTCCGGGATGCCGTCGCGCGTCCACTTTTCGACGGCCGCCGCGAAGGCGTCGTGCAGCGCTTCCTCGGCCAGATCGAAGTCGCCGAGGATGCGAACTAATGTCGCGAACACTCGCCGCGATTCGGCGCGGTAAACATCGTCGACTGCCCGGCGTACGAGTTCGCCCGTCTGCTCGTTCATGCCTCCGATTGTCCGAAGTTGGCGATGCCTGTCAAAGACAGGCAACCTCGAGAGCAGCAACCGGCGGATTGTGCGATCGGGACGTTGTCGGAAGACAGATAACTCGCGTCAGAGCAAGGGCCGCTGTTTCGATTGCCCGCGAGGCCGGCGCGGCGGCTTTCCGTTGGACGTCGAAGGAGCACTGACGAGCGGATTGGGCGCGCCCTCGAGCGCGTCGCCGACGCGGGCCTGTTTGAGCCTTTCGAGGCCGCGGGCGACATAATCTTCGCTGACGTCAAAACCGAGATAACGTCGGCCCAGTTTTTTGGCCACAACAAGCGTCGTCGCGCTGCCCGCAAACGGATCGACGACAAGTTCACCTTCGTTCGAACACGTGCGGATGATGCGAGCCAGCAACTGCTCGGGCATCTGGCAACCGTGAAAACCGGCCCGCTCCTTGAACGTGCCGGCCACGCGCGGGAAGTACCACGTGTCCTCGTCGGCCGTAAAGCAGTCGCTCAGATCTTGCGGCCGAAGAATCCACGTGTCGTCGGGCAGTCGGCCGCGGGGATTCGCACGGGCATCGGCGTAAACCAATTGCCGGGCCGACGGAACGCGGTTTTCCGGATCATCCGCGCGGAAGGTGAAGCTCTTTGCATCCTTCACGAAGTAGAACAAATGGGCGTGCGAGCGGCTGAACTTGTGCGTGCAGTTGACGCCGAACGTGTAGTACCAGATCACCCAGCTGCGGCAATGAAAGCCGATGTCTTGGCTGGCGATCTTCAGTTCGGCCGCCCGCTCATCACCGATCGCCAGCCAGAATGTTCCCGACGGCTTGAGGGCGCGGTGTACGGCGCCGATCCACTCGCGGCACCAGGTGAGATACTCGTCGCGATGCTGGCGATCGTCATAGACGTCGTAGTCGTAGCCGATGTTGAACGGCGGATCGGCAAAGACGAGATTGACCGTCTCTTTGGGCAATTGGTTCAAACCGGCAATGCAGTCTCCGTGCCGCACTGTCCCCAATGAATCCGTCCCCAGCGATTCGTCCACCGTGACAACTCCCGCGACCGTTTCGGCCTCGCAGCCAGCGATTTCGACCGTTCCGACGTATGAGATCCGTGCGGTCATTCTATCGGGTGTGGGGCCAGGGCGCGAGAGATCGACCCCAGCAAAAGTTACGATGAGGCGGCACTTTTCGTTGTCGGGACGCCGCAACTCGACAACGCAGGCGGAGGGCCCGACGCGATGCACGTGATGCGCAAACGAATGCTCGCCAGGCGACTTGCGGTCGCCGGCTTACTGGGTGGCCTGTTGTTCGCGACTTGTCCGGCCACGAGCACGGCGGCCGGGTCGAATCCGTTCCCGCGACGCTTCCAGCTTCCGGGTGACGTCTTCGATGGGGGCACCGGCTGGCTAAATGTCTCCGGTCCGATCGAGCTCAAGGACCTGCGCGGCAAGATCGTCGTCCTCGACTTCTGGTGCTATTGCTGCATCAACTGCATGCACATCCTCCCTGATCTCAAGTTCCTGGAACACAAGTATCCGAAGGAACTCGTCGTCATCGGCGTGCATTCCGCGAAGTTTTTCAACGAACGCGATTCGGAAAACATCCGCCGCGCGATATTACGCTACGACATCGAGCACCCCGTGCTCAACGACTCGAAGATGGCCATCTGGAGCAAGGTCGGCGTGAATTCGTGGCCGACGTTTGTCGTCATCGATCCAGAAGGCAAGGTCGTGCGCGGATTTTCCGGTGAAGGGCATCGCGAGGATCTCGACACGACGATCGCCAAGCTGATCGGCTATCACTCGGCGAACGGCACGCTCGATCGCACGCCGCTCAAACTGGGCCTCGAGAGCCACAAGCTCGCTCCTGCGCCGCTCAAATTCCCGGGCAAGATCCTGGCGGACGAGAAATCCGGCCGGCTGTTCATCGCCGACAGCAACCACAATCGCATCGTGATTTGCACGCTGGAAGGCAAGCTGCTCGACGTCGCCGGGGCCGGACCGGCCGGCGCGAAGAACGGTTCGTTCGCGACGGCGACGTTCCACCACCCGCAGGGGATGGCCCTCGACGACGACAAGCTCTATGTGGCCGACACCGAGAACCATTTGATTCGCGTCCTCGATCTCGACAAAAAGACGGTCGGCTCGTTCGCCGGCACGGGACGCCAGGCGATGGGCCGCGTGGCCAGCGGCCCGCTTCACTCCGTCGCGCTGAGCAGTCCCTGGGATCTGCTGATTTCCGGTCACACGCTGTATATCGCGATGGCCGGCTCGCACCAGATTTGCGGCATCCGCCTGGGCTCAAGCGGACTGCAAGTCGTCGCCGGTACCGGAGCCGAAAACGTGCTAAACGGGCCGCGCAACGAAGCCGCCTTTGCGCAGCCTTCGGGTCTCGCGACCGATGGGCACAATCTCTACGTGGCCGACAGCGAAGGTTCGGCCATTCGCAAGATTCCCTTCTCCAAGTCGATTCCCGTCAGCACGGTGGCCGGCACGTCGGATCTGCCCGAGGGACGTTCGCTGTTCGAATTCAACGACACCGACGGCAACGGTTCGAGCGCGCGGTTCCAACATCCGCTTGGGCTGACCTTTCACGACGGCCGGCTGATCGTCGCCGATACGTACAACCACAAAATCAAGACAATCGACCTTTCGACTGGCGAGGTCAAAACCGCCTTGGGCAACGGCAAGCGGGGCGACAGCCTCGACCCGCCGCAGTTCGCCGAGCCGGGGGGACTCTCGGTAGCGGCCGGAAAGCTCTACATCGCCGACACGAATAACCACGTCATCAAAGTGGCCGATATGGCGACTGGGCATGTGACAACGCTGCAAATCGACGGTTTATCGCCCCCGCCAGCCCCGACGGCGGATGATGTCGAAAATGCGGAAAAGACGCCTGCTTCTTCCGTGAAGGTGGAAAGGCAGACGGTGGCCGTCGGCGACAGCCTGCGACTCGAGTTCTCCTTCAATTTGCCGGACGGATATAAACTCAACGAGTCGGCGCCTGCCTCCTGCCGGCTTCGGACCAAGTCGTCCACGGATGTCATCGCGCCGGCCGAATTGGCCAGGCATCACCGGGCCGAGCTCGGAAAGCACAAGGCGGTGGTGACGATTCCTCTGCGCATAAGTCGGGCGAGGCGGCGTTCGACGTTTCGCTGTCGTTCACCTATTGCCGCGACGGCGTGGGCGGGATTTGCAAGTTGGGGAGCGGGCACTGGACCGTCCCGATCGAATTTGCGACCGATGCCAAGCAGTCGGGCGTCAATTTGACCGCGACCGTTCGCGAGTGAGCGTGGCGCTCACCGCAAGTTGATCGGATCGACGTCGATCGTCCACTCGACATCTTTACGGACGGGCAAATCGGGAGCGACCTTTCGCCAGACCACGCGGATCGCCTCGCTGTCCGGCCCCGCCAAGAGAATGTGAAAGCGGTGCTGCCCCTTGATTCGGGCGACAGGGGCAGGCGCCGGTCCGAGGATTCTGAGGCCGGCCTTTTCCGCCCGCGCCGCTTTCCCGCAGAGGTCGGCGATTTGCTTCGCGTCCTCGCGGACAAGCTCAGCATCATCACCGCGAATGATGACGCGCACGAAGGCCTGACACGGAGGGGCGAGCATGGCCCGGCGGTGTTTCCATTCGTGGCCCACGAAGGTGCCGTAGTCGTGTTTGGCCGCCAGGACGATGGCCGGCTCCTCGGGGGCGAAGGTCTGTACGAGCACTCGACCGCCGCGGGAGCTGCGTCCCGTGCGTCCCGCGACTTGTGCGATCAATTGAAACGTCCGCTCGGCGGCCCGGAAATCTGGCTGATGCAAAATCGTGTCGGCATTCACCACTCCGACGAGCGTGACATTCGGAAAATCGAGTCCCTTGGCGATCATTTGCGTGCCGAGCAAAATGCGCGCGTCGCCGCGGCGAAATTCCTCCAGCGCCAGATCGTGGCTGCCGCGCTTGCGCATCGAGTCGCTGTCCATTCGCAGGCAACCGACGCCCGGAAACTTGGCGCGGACCTCCTGCTCGAGCCGCTGTGTGCCGACCCCAACGTAACGCAATCCGGCTTTGTTGCAGCTCGGACAGAATGCGGGGGGCACCGTTTCGTAATCGCAAACATGACACAGGGCTTTTTGCCGATCTTTGTGCCAGGTCAGCGTGATGTCGCAGTTGGGACATTTCACCGACTGGCCGCAGGCCCGGCACCAGATCGACGGGGCATAACCGCGGAGATTCAGAAACAAAATGATCTGCCCGTCGCCCGCCAACACGTTTCGCATCGCCGACTCGAGGGCCCGGCCGATGGCCGCCCCGCGCGTGCACTGAGGATCGTTCCGCACGTCGACCACGACGACGGGCGGCAGGGGCCGCTGCTCGACGCGTTTGGGCAGCGAGACCAGCACATCCTTGCGTTCCTGCGTCCGCAACCACGACTCGATGGTCGGCGTCGCCGAGCCGAGGATCAGCGGAACGCTTTCGAGCTGAGCTCGCTGCCGTGCGACCTCGCGGGCGTGGTACCGCGGTGTGGTTTCCTGCTTGAAGGTCGTTTCGTGTTCCTCGTCGATGACGATCAGGCCCAGGTGCGGCGTCGGCGCGAAGACCGCACTCCGAGCGCCGATCACAACCTGCACGCCGCCCGCGGCAATCTGCTGCCAGTGCCAGTGCCGCTCGGCATCGCTCAAATGGCTGTGCAGCACGGCAACCGAACTGAAGCGTTTGCGGAAGCGGCGGATCGTCTGCGGAGTAAGACTAATTTCCGGCACGAGCACGATCGCTTGCCGGCCGTAGCTGACGACTTCGCGAATCGCCTGGATGTAAACTTCGGTCTTGCCGCTCCCCGTGACGCCGTGCAGAAGAATGGTGCGATGCCGGCCGGAGCGCTGCACGGCGAGAATCGTGTCGAGCGCCCGCTTTTGATCGGAGTTGAGGGCCAAGTCGGCTTCGGGCAACGTCGGTTCCGCGGGAGCCGCGAACTGCGATTCTCGCTGGCGGATCGCGCGAATGAACCCTTTTTGCCGCAGGGCGGCTAGCGGTGCGGTCCCACAATCGGCGGCGGCCGTCAGTTCCGCGGCGTCCATCGGCCGTCCGGCTGCGGCGAGGATCTCGAGCACGGCTTTTTGCTTCGCCGATAGCCTCGCGGCCGAGGTTTCGGTTGCCGGCTGGTCGATGGGCTCGAACGCCGTCACGACCCGCGTGCCGGCGTTTTGCTTGACTCCCGCGGGGACGACCGAATCGAGCACCTGTCCCCAACTGCACAAATAGTAGTCGGCGATCCAGCGGGTGAGTTTGAGCATGTTGGCCGGCAAGAGCGGCTCGCGATCGACGAGCGAGTCGATCCTTTTCAGCCGCCTCTTGGTCGACGGCACGGCGTCGGTCGCCACACAATAGCCGACGGTCAGCCGATCTCCCTTTCCGAAAGGTGCTTTCACCCGCTGGCCGGGACCGATCAACGTCCGTAGCTCGTCCGGGACGAGATAATCGAATTCGGCGTCGATGGGCCGATTGAAAACAAGGCGGACAATCATGCGGTCCGCGTCGGCAGCCACCTCCCAAGGCATCGGTTCGGCCGGAAGCGAAGCCGCGTCGAAGAGTTGTTTTTGCGAGGACTTGTTCACGCTGCGAATGTGCCCGAAAATGGGGCGAGGTCGGAAGCCGTCGCCACGCCAATCGTATCCCACATCAAGCGGCGGCGGATATCGAGCCTGTCCGATTCGAGTTTGGCTGTGAACAGTTTGGCCGGGAAAACGTGCATGCGACTTGGTCTTTTCGGCGGAACGTTCGACCCGGTCCATCTTGGACACTTGATTCTGGCCGAACGCTGCCGCGAGGAGTGCCGGCTTGACCAGGTCTGGTTCATCCCGGCCGGCACGCCGCCGCACAAAGCGACCGATGCGATCTCGCCGGGCGAGCGGCGGGCGGAGATGCTCGAGTTCGCGATCGCCGGCCATTCGCAATTTTCGGTCAATCGCATGGAGCTTGCCCGAGAAGGGCGGAGCTTCACGGTCGACACCCTGCGGCAGCTGCATACGGAAGACCCGTCGCGGGAACTTTTTTTTCTGATCGGCGCCGATTCGCTCGCCGATCTTCCCATGTGGCGGGACCCGCCGGGAATTGCCGAATTAGCGACGATCGTCGCCGTCAACCGCGGAGATCGGCCGATGCCGGACATGGAGGCCTTGCGTCGTCAGCTCGGGTCGGCGGTGTGCAACCGCATTCAGATTGTCTCGATGCCCGGTATCGATCTCTCGGCGACCGACATCCGCCGCCGTGTGCGCGAGGGAAAGAGCATCCGTTTCATGACGCCGCGTCCCTGCGAAGTCTATATCCAGCAGCACGGACTTTACCGAATGTAGCGGCGGTGTCTCACAAATCGGCGTTTCGAGAAAGAATGTCGTTCGCCGCGATTGTTTTCTTGGTGTCGGCGCGTCTTTCTAATGAAATGATCGTTGCAACACGAGGGACTCATGGTCACAAGCGCACAAACGCCGGTTGAGGCACTGTTCGAGTGGAGCGCCGCCCAGATCATCGAGCGGATAGCAGCTGGTGAAGTCTCGGCCAGCGAAATCACCGAGAGCTATCTCACGCGGATCGAACAGGTGAATCCGCTGATCAATGCGATCGTCGTGCCGATGTTCGAGCAGGCGCGGGCCGATGCGGCCGCCGTCGATGTGGCCCGCAAGCGGGGCGAACGACTGGGGGCGCTGGCCGGACTGCCGATCACGGTCAAGGAATCGTTTCACGTTGCCGGCACGCCGACGACGGTCGGTCTGACGGCCCGCGCGACGCACAAAGCGCCGGCCGATGCGTATCATGTCGGCCGCATGCGAGCGGCGGGGGCCGTCGTCTTGGGCAAGACGAACGTGCCGCAGCTCGTGATGAGCAATGATTCGCAAAATCCGCTCTACGGCCGCACGAAAAATCCGTGGAATCCGGAGCGCTCCGCCGGCGGTTCGAGCGGGGGCGAGGCGGCCGCCATCGCCGCGGGTTGCTCGCCTTTGGGCATCGGCAGCGATATTGGCGGCAGCGTCCGTTTACCGGCCAACGTGTGCGGAATTTGCGCGCTCAAGCCGACCTCTGGCCGCCTTACGATGGCGGGCCATTTGGACGTCGTGCCCGGCCAGGAGTCGATTCTGGCCCAGCCGGGACCGATGGCCCGATTCGTCGGCGATCTCGACCTGGCGTTTCGATTCCTCTGCACGCCGGAGCAAGCCCTGGTCGACCCGACCATTCCGCCGCTCCCTCCGTCGGCCGACAGGACGCTGACAACCAGCAGGCTTCGCGTCGGCTTCTACACCAATAATGGCGTGCTGGCGCCCGCGCCAGCAGTGACCCGTGCTGTGCGTGAAGCCGCGGACGCTCTTCGCAAGCAAGGTCTTGAAGTCGAAGAATGGCAGCCGCCCGACATGACCGAGGCATTCGAACTCTGGTTGGGATTGTTGATGGCGGACGGTTCGGCTCACTTGCGCGAACTATGCGCCGGATCGGAAGTGGACGCCGCCCAGCGTCGCACGTTCCTGGCCGGGCGAATGCCACACGCGGTGCTGGCGTCCGTTGTGGCGCCGATTCTTCGCGCCTTCGGCCAGCGCCACACGGCCGATGCGGTCCGCAGCATTGGCCGCCGCTCGGCTCGCGATTATTGGCGGCTGACGAAACGCCGGACGCAATATCGCACGAAGTTTCTGACGGCGATGGCCCGAGGTGGCTTCGACGCCATCGTTTGTCCAGTCGACGCTCTGCCCGCGATGATTCCGGGCACCAGTGAGGACTTGATCCACGCGCTGAGTTACTCGGCCACCTACAACCTGCTCGGCATGCCGGGAGGCGCCGTCGCCGCCACGCGCATTCGGCCCGGCGAGGAGAGCAATCGGCCCGAAAGTCGCGACGTGGTGGAGCGTGCGGCGCGGCGAACCGAAAAAGGGAGCGCCGGTTTACCGGTCGGCGTGCAGGTCGTCGCCCGACACTGGCGGGAGGATATCGTGCTCTCTTTGATGGGCCTGCTCGAAGAGCATTTCAGCCAGCAGCCCGACTATCCGGCGCGACCGCCGATTTGACGCATGACTCACCCAGCGCGCCGTTCCTGTTGCGGCAGACCGTGCCCGGGAAGCCAGACCGGCTCTACTCCTCGCGTCTCGAAGAGGTGGGCCAGGTGCAGGTGGCAGGTGAAGAAGAGGATCTGCCGATTCTCTTCCGCGAATTCGCAGAGTGCGTCGACGGCCGCTTCGGTGCGCACCTGATCGAAGTTGACCAGCACGTCATCGAGAACCATCGGTAGATCGATGCCCTTTTGTCCCAATTCGTAGATCGTCGCCATGCGAACGGCGAGGAACAACTGCTCCCGCGTGCCGCCGCTGAGTTGTTCGATCGAAAACGATTGGCCGCGCTCGTCGTCGATTCGCAGTTCCCTCTGGCCGAGCGGCGTCCACACGTTGCCGTACTTGCCGCGGGTCAATTGCTCGAGGTATTTGGAGGCGAGCGCCAACGTAGCGGGCTGGCAGTTGCGCTCGAACTTCGAGCGGACCTTGTCGACTGCCTGGCGGGCCAGCTCGATGCCCAGCCATTCCTCCATGGTGCGTGCCAGTGCATGGCGGGTCTGCGCGTGCTCGAACTGCAATTGCGACGCCCGGCAGTCTGCCTCGAGGGCTTTGATCGCCTGCTTGACCCCGCCCAGTTCCTCGAAGGCGGCGTGGCGGTCGTCTTCGATTTGATTCAGGGTGGTCGCGTGCGCTTCGATGTGGTTTTGATTCTGTTCGACATCGAAGGCTTCGAGATCCTCTTCGACGATGGCCAGCTCGGGTTCCTCCGCGGCCGCTTGGCGAACGTCTTCGTTGGCCAATTCGAGTCGCGATTGGAATTCACGGCGGCGCTCGATCCAGCCGGCCCGCTCGAGAAACTCATCGCGGTCGGCCGCTCCGCCTTGTTCCAACAGGGCGGCCAAATGCGCGCGATGCCGGCGGAGTTGCCGCTCCGCGCGGACCAGCTTGCGACGATGATCTTTCAATTCGCGGCGGGTGCGGCGGTATTCTTCGCGGACAACTCCCAGCGATTTCAATTCGCCGTCCCACGCCGCCAGTACGTCGAGCGTCGGTTTGCCGTCGAAATCGGCCCGTCCGGCGCGGCGGCCGGCTTCGTTCATCCTCGCATGGAACGATTGAATCGACCGATCCAGGTGGCCGTGCTCGTCTTGGGCCGCTTTCAAGGCGCGGAGATGATCGCGGGCTTCGGCCGCCCGGTCCCAAGTCTCGAGGGCCTCGTCGATTTTGACCGTCTCCGAGTGGCCGAGATCTTTGAGGAGCGCGCACCAGTTCTGCCGTTCGGCGCTCAAATCGCGCTGCACTCCCTGGAATCGCGATCGCAGTTCGGAAAGCCGTCGCCGCCGCGTGCGGATGTCGCGTCGCGCCCGGTTCCAGCGCTCCAGCTCTCCCAGGCGGGTCATTGCCTGCCGATGTAAATCGGCGGGTTCCTCCACTTCGTGAGGCGTTTCCTCATTCGCCGCATCGGGGCTGGCTGCCGTTTGGCCGTCGGGGGGGACAGGACTCGCGTTCGGCTGCGGAGCTGTCGTGAGGCGCGCAATCGACGCGCGGATTTCTTGCAATTGGGCATCGATGCGTTGAGGCTCATCCTGGTGTCCTGTGCGAGCGCGGAAGGTTTGCTCGAGGTGGTTTTTCAGGCCCCACGCGACGCCCAATCCGCACACCCCAATGAAGACCATCCCAATGCCGGCGAAGACGTCCAGCAAGGCCGACTGAAACAGGCCGACGAGCGATACGCAAATTCCGACACCCAACAGCATCTTGAGAAAGATCGGAATGAACGGATGGAGAGGTTCCAAATGGTGCGTCGAAGCCTTGGCGAGCCGTTCTCGCTGCGCCACGAGATCGGCCTCTTGCGATCGCAAACTCGCGAGCTCCTCGAGTCCTTTCAGATGGGCAGTTTGCGCGGTGATCGCTTCGTCCAGCGTCGGTCCGCCCAGATTCTTGACGCGTTCGTCGAGCCAGGCACTGCGCTTGCCGGCGGCCCGACTGAGCCGTTTGCGGAGTCGCAGGACGCGGTTGCGCCGCCGCACGGCGGCCCGATAGCGGGCGGCCGCCGAAGTCATCCGACGGCGAGCGCCCAGTCCCGTGTCGAGCGATTCGAGCCGCTCGTGGTTCCAATCCGATCCCAGCGATTCGATCGACCGATCGAGTTTCGCTCGCGTGTCTTCGGCACGGCCCTTGGCGGCTGCCGCTTGCTGCGTCGCGTCGCGATACCAGCCAGCCTGTTCAACATAGCCGACCAGGGATGCCGAGTGCGCGTGCATTTGCTTGTGGCCGGCGAAGCACTGCAGCTTCGCGCAGAGCGCGTGGACCGATTCGTGCAGTGTTCGCCGGGTTTCGGCTGCGGCGCCCATTTCGTTGTCGAGTTTCTTGAGTCGTTCCACGCCATCGGCCGGAAACCGCGACACCTCGGGAATCGATTCCAGCTCCTGCCGGATCGCGCAGCTTCGTGCCAGTGGGGCCAAACGCGGGCCAAGAGCCGGTGCCCGGAAAGCTGCTGGGCCACGGCGGCCTGCGTTCGTTGTAAGGTGTCGATGCGATCTTCGATCCGCGCGCGTTCGCGGCAGCGTTCTGCGTGTTCTTCTCGCAGGGAGCGGCTGGCCGCGATCTCGTCGCGCAACGCCTGTTCGCGTTCCAGAAGATCGGAAAGCCGGCCTGTCCTCGTGGAGGGATCCAACAGGTCGCGCCGCCGCTCGTCGACGGCCGCGGTCGCCGCCAACAATCGCCGTCCGGTCGGGCCGAGGGTGAGCCCGTAAATATGCCGGGCCACTTCGTCGCCTTGCAGGGTCGACATCTCCTGCAGCTCGTTGAGGCCGACGGCGAAGACGTTCTCGAACAGGCTTTCGTCGGTGCGGTGCAAGAGATCGGCCAACAGCGACTCTGCCGGCTGTTCGCGATCGGTCCCCACAACCGAGACGAGGCCACGCGTTCCCCGGTCGGCGATCCGGTGTATTTCGTATTGATGGCCTTGTGATTCGACGCGCAGCGTGCCTTCCCAGCCAACTGGTCGCGACGTGCCGTCGCACATTTCGACGGCGAACGGCTCGAAGCCGTAGAGAATGCTGCGGATAAACCGGGAGAGGGTCGTTTTGCCCGCCTCGTTCGGGCCGTAAAACAGAGCGACGCCGCGGTTTGGCACGTCGAGCGAAAGCTGCTGCCAGACCCCGAACCGCCCGACTTGAATCGCCTTGATCTTCATGCGGAGGCTCCTTCACCCGCCGCTGTGCGCAGCACGTTCCAGCCAAACCGCTGTGCGTGGGCGCTGACCGCGCCCGATTCAGCTTCGGCCACGAGCGATTGCAAGCACCGGCCCAATCCGGTTCGGCAGCCGATGCTTCGGTCAGCGACGGAGTCAGCACCGAAGGCACGTCGCCGCTTAACGCGACGAGCGCCTCGGAAAAATCGGCGTGGAGCGGATCGTCGACAGGATGCACGAGGGACGTCTCCGCGTCGGCATGGAGCACGACGTTGTGTACCACCGCTTCGGCTCCCGAGAGGAGCGACGCCTCATTCAATTCCTGGCTCAACTGCCGGCAAGCGGCGTTGTCGAACGGTTCAAGCGCCGCCGCATTGCCGAGCATGACCCACTCGACAATCCAGGCGTTCTCGCTCGTTTCGCCTCGTTTTTCTTCAATCAGCGAGCGACAGCGTTGATGAAGATCGTGACGGCTCATCGTCGGGTCGAGCCGGATGGCAAATCGCTCCCAGCGGACAGAAGCCGTCGAAACGAAGTCGTAATTCACGCTGCCGTCAGCGTCGACGCAGACCAACGTTGCGCCGCGCGGGCCCGTCTCGCGGGGATGGACGCCCTGCAGCGATCCCGGATCGTGTGCGATTCCCTTTCGCTTGGCAAACGTCCGCCGTGCTCGTCCAGCGCCGAAGGCCAGATAGTCGACCGGCACATCGAGGCTTTCGGAGCTCGCGGGTCCGGCGGCGATCTCGTTTTCAGGCGTTGAAAGGAAATTGCCCTCTTGGCCGGCCGACCAACCGTCGAGAAGCAGCGCATCGTCGGATTCGTTGTTCGTCGCCAAAACGCCAATGGAAAACGCTATCGGTCGCAGGCTTTCGGAACGCAGCTCTCGCTGGGCCGATTTGGCCCCCTTGCGGCGAGCAAGGCGGGACCAGGTTCCGATGCAGGCGATCGTCTTGTCCTCTCGCTTGTAGGCGAGCGGTTTCGCCAATGAGCCATCAAGAATCGTCAGATTCTCCGGCAAGTCGGGAATCTGTTGCCAGGCCTCGATTGGGTCGAGCGGTCCCGGCAAAACAAAGACGCGAATCGATTCCTGGGCGAGCTGTTCGAGACCCTCGACAAGGGCCAGTCGGGCCGCCAGGCTGCGTTCGGCCTCGATAAAGGTATTTCCCGCGAGGAGCAGAAAATCGACGCGCCGCTCGAGGGCGACACCGACAAGCCGCTCGAAGGCGGCCCGCGTTGCATCCTGGACAATCGACGCGACTCGCGACGGTAGCGGATGAGTTTCGCCAATCGCCTGATCAAGGCGGATATTTGCGGCGTGCAGAAACCGCAGCGGTTCAAACGGCATGGGCGGAGCCTCCCTTCTCTCCCGGCCAGCGCAGGGGCGGAAGTGTAGCGATCTGGGGGTTTTGGGAGAAGAGCGGTTCTGGCTAGCAGCGGATTGGACCGTCCGGGGCTCAACCCGGCATAATTCACGAGATGCGGCAATCGAAGATGACCGTCACCCGATCGCTGGTCGGCTTTCTGGCAATCGGCTTGTTTGGGGTCGCTCTTATCTTGTCGGTGTGGCCAAATCTGCTCTCAGGAGCCGCGGGGACCTTGGTGGGCGGGGTGGCCGCACGGGTGGGAATGGTGCTGGCGGCGTACTGGCTTGCGCTTCCTGCGGGCAACCGGCCGGCCGCCTGGGCCAATGTGAACGTTGCATCGGCACTGCCGTTGCTTCTGGTTGCGTTGGCCTTGTTCCGCATCCCATTTCGCATTTTGATCCCGCTGGCCGGCTTCGTGTTACTGGTTGGCATCGTGCTGCGTCCCAAATCCGTGCGTCGGCCCGAGCGACGCTTTGGCGAGTAATGCCCCTTTCCGCGACATCGTTCGATGCATGGCGCGCGAAGCAATTGGATCGCGCGTAAACTTTGCCAGAGCGCGGCAGGAGGATGGGGCGACGGCGGAGAGCTGGCGAAGATTTGCTGTTTCTGCGCGACGTAACGTCGCATGGCTGGAAGTGCCGACGCCGCAATCGGTAAACGCGACGAGGAATCGCCACGTCCGCAGGGTCTTCGCCAGCCGCGTTTCTTTACCGACCGTTGGAATGCGCCTTGCGTCTCGTCGGCCTGCCACGAAAGGCATTCTGCGCAACCCCCTCGCGCCTTCGCGCGACCTACAATGGCTGGCTGCCTTCGTGAATTGATCCGGGCCTGAGCAAGCTGTTTCTCAAGTTGGGAGATGCGGATGCCAAATTCGCTCCTGCGCGGCGCTGGCCGGCGCGTTTTTCGTGTTGCTGACGGGAGCCACACCCACTCCCACGTCGGCCCCGACGCCGGTCCCATCGCGCGATGATGAGGCGCTCCGCCGTTCGACCGCGGTGACCCTCAACTACTGCCGGACGTCGTTCTATCGCATTCAGAGATTTCCTCGCGTCCGCGTGTTTGTCGAGGAGCAGGACAAAATCCTCAACAACCTGGATCTCAATAGCATCGCCGACCAGGACATCGTGAAGCTCTACACGGGCATCCTGACGGAGATCAGCGAAGTTCGCATGTCCGACCGCGAGCGGCACGTGCTCAACGAGAAGTATCGCAGCACACTGGGGACGTTGCTCACCGGAGACGCCTTCGACTTCGGCACCCAACTGGCCACTCAGCAGTACGTCTCCGCGATCCGCACCGGCGCGAGAAGCTGGTGGGATTACCGCAACACGGCGACGGTGCTCGACGTCGACCTGTTCCATGCCGATCAAAAACGGCTGATGACGTTTACCGAGAAAACCGGCCAGTTCCTGGATACTTGTTGGAAGCTGGCCCGCGACCGCAAAATCCCCGACCGGTGGCTCGTCCGCAATCAGGATCTCTGCCGGCTCGACACCGCCATGCAGGAGCGCGACCCACAAGTACGGCTCCGCGTGCTCAAGCGGATGCAGGACTTTATGGCCTGCTATCCGCCCTATTGGTATTACCTGGCGCGAACGCAACAGGCGTTGGGGCATTTTTCGTCGGCATGTGCCACCTATGACAAGCTCGTCTGCCTCGGGCAGGGACATTTCCGGAAGGACGACATGCTGGCGGCCGGCCTGGCAAACCTGGCGGTCATTCAGGACTTTCTGCATCAACCCTGCGCCGCCGACACCGCGGTCAAGGCACTCGGTTATTCGACCGAAGTCTGGGAGGCCAACTTGATGTGCGCCCAGGTACTGGGACGAAACGGCCGCGTTGCCGAGGCCGAGGACGCCGTGCTGCGCAATCTCGACGTCGATCTCGAGCGCGTGCAGAGCACGGCCGCCTTAATTTCGCTTTACGCCCGGCAAGGTAAGGTCGCCAAGCTGCGAGCGAGGATGTCGAATCCGGCCATCGTCCGCTCGATGCCCATGCCGACGCTGATTCGCGCCGCGGCCGTGCTCGGTCCAACGCAGCTTCCGGAAGCCGTGGTCTCTCACTGGGTCACGTCACTCGCCGCGCGTTATGAGCTGAACTACGGCCCGGATGATTTCGTGCTCGAGACGACTCCTCTTTGGGATTTGCAGAAATCCGAACTGTCGCTCATCGTCGGGGAGGAATCGTTCCGCCAATCGACGATCGCTCTCACGCCCGGTCGGTCGGAAGTGCGCTTCGCACGGATCGGTGAAGTGGGCCACCCGCTCTACGCCTCCGCGAAGCCCCCGGGGGCCATCCTGATCGTGAAATTTCCAGAATCGCCGCTCGTGCGATTGCGGCTGGAACCGCAGCCCGAGTCGAGCGGGGTCGGCTCGACGTTGTCGAGTTTGCCGGTCGTCGAATTCCTGACGTCGGCCTCCGTCAAACCGCGGCAACAAAGGCTGGCTCTGATGTCGGTGCAGATCGGCGACACGGATTTTCCGCTCTCGGGCCGCATACGGACCTCGCTCCCCGCACCGACGGACGACGTTGAGGAACCCGCGGCCTCGCCCGCCAAGCCCGATTCCCAACCTGCGGTCAAACCGGCGACGACGACCGCGGCGCCCGTTTCGGGCCCGGCAATACCCGGAATGCCGCCCGCGGAATCGGCGCCGCATCCGATTGCGGTCCCGGATCTCCCCGTCCCGCGAGTCGCGCCGCCCAAGTTGCCGGTCAGCCAACCGGTTGAGGGACCGAAACTCATTCCCTAATGTGGTTACTTCGAGGTACGGCCACCGCATACAATGGACGAAGCTCATCGTCCATTGAGGGTCATTATGTCGGGTTTGGAACAGAAACGTCTTGTCACGGATCTCTCGTGCGCCGACCTGGCGGAATGGTGCGGCGGGCTCGGAGAAGCTCCGTTTCGCGCCGACCAGATTCGGCGCTGGATTTTCGGCAAGCGCGTCACCGACTTCGAACAAATGCACGATCTGTCCAAACCGCTCCGTGCGGCCTTGGCGGACAATTTTCGGCTCTTCGCGTCGGAAATCGTGCGGCATCAAGTGGCTGGCGACCGCACGGAAAAACTCCTGCTGCGGCTCGAAGACGGCAGCCATATCGAATGCGTGTTGATGCGGGAGCCCGAGCGCCGGACGGTCTGTCTCAGCACGCAGGTCGGCTGTGCCATGGGCTGCGTTTTTTGTGCGAGCGGCCTGCTCGGACTCAAACGCAACCTGTCCACCGGCGAAATCCTCGAGCAGGTGCTGCGGCTCGATCGGCTGATGGGTGCCGACGAGCGGATCACGAACGTGGTCGTGATGGGCATCGGCGAGCCGCTCGCCAACCTCAGAGCCCTGCTGCCCGCGATGGAGGCGCTCAATGAGAAGGGGGGCCTCGGCCTCGGGGCCCGTCGCATCACGATTTCCACGGTCGGTTTGCCCGAGAAAATCCGCGAGCTGGCCCGTTACGGCAAGCCGTTCAATCTGGCCGTCTCGCTCCACGCTCCCAACGACGAGTTGAGAAACCGACTGGTGCCGGTCAACGAACGCATCGGGATGTCGGCGATCCTGGAGGCCACCGACGATTATTTTCAGGTCACGGGCCGCCGCGTGACCTTCGAGTACGTGCTGCTCGGCGGGCTCAATGACACAGTGGAACACGCTCGGGAGCTCGCGGAATTGCTCGCGGGACGCGGCGCGCATGTCAATTTGATTCCGATGAACGCCATCAGTGAGCTGCCCTACGCCGATCCGTCGCATGCCCGCACCTCCGCCTTTGTCGACGTTCTCACCCAGGCGGGCATCGCCGCCACGGTCCGCAAACGCAAAGGGGCCGACATCGACGCGGCCTGCGGCCAACTGCGGCTGGCCGAAGAAGTCGGCGAACCCGCTGCCTCTTAGTGGAATGCCCGAGCTGAACCACCCCGGGCTGAAACGGGCGGCCCCGGGCGATTGCATCACCTCGCGCCAGGACTTTTTTCGCCCGCCAGCGACGCTACGGCCACCGGCAATTCCGATAGGGAAAGGACGGAGACGTCCGGGTCGGGACCGACCGGCACGGCCGAAAACAGCGGCACACGGTTGCACGAGTCGAGAAAGGCCCTCGCCCTGGGATCGGTCGGTTTCCAGCCGCGACTGTGGCAATCAGTCCATTGCAGCAAGATGGCCCGCATCGACAGGCCCTTGGCGGGTGCGATGTCGTTATCGCGGCGGTCGCCGATCATCACCGATCGTGCGGGATCGCAGCCCGCCTGGGCAATCGCCCATTCAAAAAGCCGCGGATCGGGCTTGTGCAGCGAAAGTTCATCGCTGATCGCCACCACTTCGAAAAAATCGAGCATCCCGCGCCGTTCGAGACTTTTTCGGCATTCCGGCGGCTGATTGGCAATGATTCCCAACCGCCACCGCGACCGCAATTCCTTCAAAACGTCGATCGTCCCCTCATTGAGCAAATTGAACTCATCGTACGACTCGACCAAATAAGACCGCAGCGGCGCGAAGACGGTTTGCGGGTCGATTTGCGGCAGCAGCCGGCGGACGATCTTCCGCAGAATGAAATCGGCCCCCGTGCGGGCCCATTCCTCGCGCTCGGCAAGCATCGCCTCGAACGTGTAGTCGGCGTGCTGTTTGGAAATCAGCTCGTGAACGAAGCGATAGCCCTGAAAATTCTGCGGATCGTCGATGAAGAGGACGTTGCCGACGTCGAGAAAAACCCAGTCGATCGCCCCTTTTTTCGTCATCCCAGCCGGATCCGCTCGATCCGGTTGTCGACCATCCACCGCAGCCAGGCTTCCTGCTCTTCCGTGATTTCGAGTTCCGACGTGCTCGCACTATCGAGGGGCGAAACGATGCGAATCGTGCCGCCGTCGTAGATGTCGCGGGCATCCTCCAGCCGCACCCACCACTCGCCCTCGGCCAAATTGACCGGCGCCCCGCTCTCGCCGGGTGAGGTCACGAAATACGTGACATCGTGCCGAAACCGATCGGGCATCGAGAAGGGCGGCAAATCGGGCCGCTCGACGGCAAACACGCGGACAGCCATGCGTCGACCCTACAACTCATCTCCCGGCGGTGCAAGCGGCCGCTGATTTCAGACCCGCGAGACCGACTTTTTTGGCTTTTTTGGGGCGCTAAAAAGGGACTTTTTTTGGGTGGAGCCCAAAAAAGTCCGGCATCGCGAGTCCGGCGTCCGGCGTCGGAAAACATAAGTCCCACCCGGTGCCCGGCTTCCGTCCCTCGCCTTCAGCCCGACGCCCTCGCGCCTTTTTTGGGGTGGACCACAAAAAAGTCCGTCCGCCCCATCGCGGATATGCAAGAAAGTCCTCCGCCCCCGGCTTTGAATCCGCCTCTTCCCTCGTTCTCGAGCGGGAACTCGAGTCTGTCCGGGAATTCAAAGGTATCCAATTCGACACTGCCCTCGCTGACGCGTCGGGTTCGTGAATGCAGCGTACCAACCCGACGCGTCAGCGAGGGCTGGGAAAGAAGCGAAATCCCGGACGCCCTCGAGCGGGAGCTTGGGAACGAGACAATCGCGCCAAAACGCCGCGCAAAATACTTCCTTTTCGCAACTCCCACTCGCGACACAAGTTGCAACAAACTGGAAAACTGGGCTTCAACAAGAGGCGAATTTCGGTTATCATCAGGCTATCGGTTGAGCATCGGCTGCGTCGCGCGTGGAACGCGCACCGTAACTTGCGGACTCTTCCGCAGCCCGGGTTCGAAGCCCCGAACCCATCTCAGCAATCACGATCGCCGCTCGTGCATCGAGTGCCGGTCGGAATTCAAAGACTCAAAGCCAGAGACAAAGCGCTCGGGAACGCGACTTCCGCGCGCCTCGTCCCAGGCTTCCTGCTCGGGACTGCAAGTTCGCGAAGCTCCGTTCAGATCGCGCCTTGCCGCCCGAAAATGAGTGAGACGTTTCGACGGCATTTGTCGCATGGCATGATAGGAGCGTTCGTAAATGTAGTAGTCCGTCTACTTCAAAATGGTGGGTGTGCGAATCTCAGGCAGATTTTTCACCACAAAGGCACAAAGACACCAAGAAAGCCAAGAGAGATCCGGTCGAGTAGGGGAGGAGCGATGATCCATTCAATTGGAACGAACCAGCGCCGCCTCCCCCCTCTTCAAACCGGACGTGCAGATTTCCCGCATCCGGCTTACCCAAGAACACTTCGCTCGAAGGCATGCGCCGACCGACGTCGACTTGGCCGACGGGCTGAGACGCTACCGCAGAGTGAGGTAGGCCGAAGCCTCTTCTGGGAGCAATGCTCCATGTGTATCCTCACCCTTTTTGCACGTCGAATCCTTGGCAGGGCCCCTTCGCTCCGCGGGCATTACCCCGCTTCATCGCTACTATGAGCCCCTCCGACTCCCGATCGAGCCAAAGCGCAGTTATGGGTTCCCGCACCTTGTTGACACAGGGCCTACGCGCCAAGTGTCACTCGAACGGGTCTCTCAGGTTCCTGACGATTCTGTCGGCATCCGCTGTCCCCTCCCACCCCGGAGAGCCCGGCCGCTGCAGGCGTTCGTTGCTTCACGGTCGGTGTCAGGCTTCACCCTATCTGGAAGGGCTGGCCACTCTCAGATGCGTAACGAGGCCGAATCGGGTTCACGCTTTCGCATTACGGCTGACGCCTTTGCCTTCCGAGGCTTCGACCGCCGGATCACTCCGACAGCCGCTCGGTCGGCTACATGGCGAACGAACAACTACCATGGTCAGTACCTTTCAACTGACAAGAACCGTCAAGCTTTGCCTGACGCACCAGATGACGCCGATTTGAATTTCAAATCTGCGTCCTTCTGCGAAATCTGCGGAGAACTGCTTTTTTGTCTTTCTTGGTGTCTTTGTGCCTTCGCGGTACAGATTTGCATTGAATGCTACGTAGCTCACTTCGGCCACTGTCGAAGTCAGCGGAATTGAAGAAACGGGTCGAGCGAGAGCCACGCAGATCGCGCGTCGAAGAAAAAAGTGGCCGAAATTATGCAGAAACCGTCGGACTTGAGTCGATTGCCGAGCCAAGGCGTTGCACGGGTTCACCTTTTTGAGATAGACGGTCCAGTAGGGATGGGACAAGGCCCCGACTTCAAAAATACAGTGACCGCCGGCGCACCTTCTTCATGCGGTGATCGAAAAGAAGGTGGGCCGGCGCTCGCAAAGCCTCGCTTGTCCCACCCTACATGACTAGCAACCTGCCCCACGATGCCGCGACGGAACCTGAGACCTGATTGATGCCCGACTCGCCAAAAGATGCCAAAGGCATTTTCCTCGCCGCGCTCGACGTCGCCGACGCGGCCGAGCGGGGAGCGTTCGTCGAACGCTCCTGCGGCGGCGACGCGGCCGTGCGGCAGCGTGTCGAAGACCTGCTTCGCGCCTACGGCCAATCGAACGGCCCGCTCGACAAGCTCGCGGCAGCACTCGCTCCGACGAAACTGGCCGAACCCATCCAAGAACAAGCCGGCGCAACGATCGGCCCGTACAAGCTGATGGAGCAGATCGGCGAAGGCGGTTTCGGCCTGGTCTTCGTCGCCGAGCAGCAGCAGCCGATCCGCCGCAAAGTCGCCCTCAAGATCATCAAGCCGGGCATGGACACGCGCGACGTGATCGCCCGCTTCGAGGCCGAGCGGCAGGCCCTGGCCCTCATGGACCACCCGAACATCGCCCGCGTGCTCGACGCCGGCACGACCGCCAGCGGCCATCCCTACTTCGTGATGGAACTCGTCCGCGGCGTGCCGATCACCGAGTACTGCGACAAGCACCAACTCACGCCGCGCGAGCGGCTGGAGCTGTTCGTCCCGGTCTGCAACGCCATCCAGCACGCCCACTTGAAGGGCATCGTCCACCGCGACATCAAGCCGTCAAACGTCCTCGTCACGCTGCACGACGGCAAACCGGTGGTGAAAGTCATCGACTTCGGCGTCGCCAAGGCCCTGCACCAACAGCTCACGGACCGCACGATCTACACCCGCTTCGCCCAAATGATCGGCACCCCGCTCTACATGAGCCCCGAACAAGCCGAAATGAGCGGCCTCGACATCGACACCCGCACCGACGTGTACTCGCTGGGGGTGCTGTTGTACGAGCTGCTGACTGGCATGACGCCGTTTGATAAAAAACGCCTCGCCAAGGCGGCGTATGATGAGCTCGTAAAGATCATTCGCGAAGAAGACCCGCCGAAACCCAGCCTGCGCTTGAGCCAATCGAGCGACTCGCTCCCCTCGATCGCGGCACAGCGGAAGACCGAGCCGTCCAAGCTTTCCAAGATGTTCAGCGGCGACCTCGACTGGATCTCGATGAAGGCGCTCGAAAAAGACCGCACGCGGCGCTATGAGACGGTCAACGCCCTTGCTGCCGACGTGCTGCGCTATCTCAACGACGAGCCGGTGGAAGCGTCGCCGCCATCGACGGCCTATCGGCTGAGAAAGTTCGCCCGCAAGCATCGCAAGCCGGTGATCGTGATGGCGGCGATCGCGGCCGCTCTGGTGATTGGAGTCGCGGGCACAACCTGGGGCCTGTTTCGTGCAACCCGCGCCGAGCAGGCCTCAAAAACCGCCGAACGGGCTGCGAATGCCTCGGAACAGAAAGCCGTGGCCGCTCTGGACCAGGTGACGCAGGAGCGCGACGCGACCGGACGGCAACTCGCAAGCGGTTTGCTGCGACCGATCGGATTTTCGGACCAAGGCCTCGATCCCGCCGAATTGCACAGCTTCGTCGACTGGTCGGCCCTCGACGACTCTCGATTGCAACTTCGCGTGCTGGAGATGGCGCTCGCCGATCCGGAAACCGCGCTGCGCGTCGCGCGACGGGCGGAGCCTGCGCTCCAATCCTGCGTCGGCCTGAGCGAGAATCGCCGCGCTCGAGCAATCGAAATCGTGTCCAAGCGACAGCGCGACGCGGTTGCCGACCCGCGGATTCGGACGGCGGCTTGCTGGCTGGCTCTCGAGCTGGGATCCACCGACCTGCCGGCCTGGCCGGAATCCTGCAAGTACCTGGGCGCTGACGCCAGTGATCGGCTCGTTGAGTTTCTCAACCTCGCAACGCGACACATGGATTTCGAGCAGTTCAGCACAACAAGCCTTGGCCCACTCTTTGCGATTCTCGAGACGCCGGACGGCGATTATTCTTTCTCGAACTGGTGCGACTACCTGGCCGCATTTGCGCCGCAAATGAGTGGCGAGCAGGCCGAGCGAGCGTTCGACGGCATGATCGCTGCGATTTTGGAAAAGTCGCGCCGCGATGTCAGATTGTCTTCGACCTCCGATCAAATTCCACGACTATTAAGCCTCCTTGCAGGCCGAATCGAATCGTCGCGCCTGGCAGTTCCAACGGAAGCTTTGGCTGCTGACCTGGACAAGTTCAAGGACCGCAACGCGGCGCAAGTGGCCCGATTGTCCTTCGCGTTCTACGCAGTGGCGCCACTGATCTCGCGACTCGACGCAGGGCAAGCTGCTCGCGTGAGGGCTGCTCTGTTCGCGGAGCTGGACAGATTCAGCGCCGCAAGCGCATATGATCTTTCTCGTGATTCGTTCCAATTTTCCGACCTGGCCACGGCCCTCGGATCAATTGCGCCGCATCTGGGACCGGCGGACGCCGCGCACATTGCAAGGACCCTGATATCGCTGGATAAAATGCCCAATTTGCTCGACGACACAATGTCCCAAATCTCGGCTGCCCTGCTCCCAAGAATCGACGAACCCGGACTTGAACGGATTGCTGATCAGGCCATTGCTGCGCTTCCCTCCCGGCTCGCCATTCGACAACTGACGGCAGCGGCATCACGATTGCCGCCCGCACACGCCGCGCACGCGTGGGAGAGCATGATCAGGGTCGACGTGAACCCGCATCAACCAAATTCCACGGGTGGGGAGTCAGACTGGGCGCTGGCGATCGTGGCGATCGCGCCGCGATTGGACGGGCTTCGGGCAAAGAGTGAAGCCGATCGGCTCATCGCGATATTGGAGAAGCCCTCTGAGACGGCAGCTTTCGATCGCGCGCTCAGCGGACTGATCGCGATCGTCCCTCGGCTGGAAAGCGAACAGGTCAGGCGCGCCGCTTCGGCACTCCAGGAGCAGCTCACGACAAACCCGAAAGGCAAATTGAATTCCGTGAGGCTCTGGGCACTCGACCGCCTCGCGCAACGGCTCGATCCTGATCAGGCCAAGCGGAGTTGGGATGTCTTGCAGGCAAATATGTACGATTGGACGGATCCTGACTCTCTTAAAGCGCTCGCAGGGCGACTTCGGCCGGGAGACGTTGATGCAGCGGCAAACTCGTTGATCGCCATCCTGGAAAAGCCATCCGAAAGTGCCGTCTTCTCTGCGGCTATTCAGAGATTGTCGGCGCTTGCTCCCCGCCTCAGCCCGACACAGGCGCGCCGTGTGATGCAAGTAGTTGTTCCGGCTGCGAACATCTCGCCTCTTAACGGCGCCGATTGGTCGCATGAAGCTTCAATTTTATTTGCGCGGCTGAGTCAAGAGGACGCGTCGAATCTCGGAGACGCACTGCTGACGGCATTGGAGGAATCCAAGGATTCTCAGGCCGCTAACGGCCCGGTCTGTGGATTAACCGGCTTGGCGCCAAGACTGGAAGCCGCTCAGGTCAAGCGTGCCTGGAAAACCCTGACGGCGAAAGCTCCGGATTCTTGGGGTGCATTTGCCGCGTTTTTGCCTCGTCTCGATCCAGAATCGCGAGACAAATATGCGACGACAATCATGGCCACCATCCTGGACTATTTGTGCTCCGACGCAAAGGCCGAGGTGCAGGAAGAGGTGTCGCCAGACAAATTCACCGCATCCATCTCGTCTCCCCGATCATTGGCAAGACTACTTTCCCATCCCGGGTGCGTTGGTGGGGTGCGACAGAGCGTTTTGCAGCGTTTTGAAGAACTTGTGTTCTACGACGGGAGGCGGATGTGGAAGCCGCAGACTGATCGGGGAGGCAGATCGGGTGGAACGAGCGGCGAGGTCGAACCCCGGCATAAATTTCGTAACGTGCGCGACGCGGCCGTTTGGATTCAAAAAAACTGGCCCGATTTCGATCTCGAAACAAATTGCCCCACGACTTGGCGCGGCCCGCGATGAGCCTGTCGGCTAATCGTGCTTCGCCGACGGTTGAACTTTGATCGACCGCATAAATTCGGAGCCCCGTTGGCCGACAGAAAATTTCCCAGCGATTGAATCGCTGGGAACTCAGACGCATCGCAGCAACAAGAGTCCTGTCGGGGACGAAAGAATATCACCGAAAATGATGAGCATTGATCTCCCATTGTGTCGCACTGAGTGGGCTCTAATAAATCTTTTTGGCTTGCATCCACAGCGATAAATCGGTGGGCTATTTTCTGCCGCCCCCATTTTTCTGCCAAAGGGGGCTGTGAGGTTCCAACCGATGCCCGACTCGCCACAAGACGCCAAAGGCATTTTCCTCGCCGCGATCGACATCGCCGACGCGGCTGAGCGGGGAGCGTTCGTCGAACGCTCCTGCGGCGACGACGCGGCAGTGCGGCAGCGGGTCGAGGACCTGCTTCGCGCTTACGGCCAATCCGGCGGCCCGCTCGACAAGCTGGCGGCCGCGATGGCTCCGACGAAACTGGCAGAACCCATTGAAGAACAAGCCGGCGCGACGATCGGGCCGTACAAGCTGATGGAGCAGATCGGCGAAGGCGGCTTCGGCCTGGTCTTCGTCGCCGAGCAGCAGCATCCCATTCGCCGCAAGGTGGCCCTCAAGATCATCAAGCCGGGCATGGACACCCGCGACGTGATCGCCCGCTTCGAGGCCGAGCGGCAGGCGCTGGCCCTCATGGACCATCCCAACATCGCCCGCGTGCTCGACGCCGGCACCACCGCGAGCGGCCATCCCTACTTCGTGATGGAACTCGTCCGCGGCGTGCCGATCACCGAGTACTGCGACAAGCACCAACTCACGCCGCGCGAGCGGCTGGAACTGTTCGTCCCGGTCTGCAACGCCATCCAGCACGCCCACTTGAAGGGCATCATCCACCGCGACATCAAGCCGTCGAACGTGCTCGTCACGCTGCACGACGGCAAGCCGGTGGTGAAAGTCATCGACTTCGGCGTGGCCAAAGCCCTGCACCAACAGCTCACCGACCGCACGATCTACACCCGCTTCGCCCAAATGATCGGCACGCCGCTCTACATGAGTCCCGAACAAGCCGAAATGAGCGGCCTCGACATCGACACCCGAACCGACGTCTATTCGCTGGGAGTGCTGTTGTACGAGCTGCTCACCGGTTTGACACCGTTCGACAAGAACCGTCTCGCCAAGGCGGCGTATGACGAGTTGCTCAAGATTATTCGCGAGGAAGAGCCGCCAAAACCGAGCCTCCGCCTGAGCCAATCCGGTGAGTCACTACCTTCGATTGCCGCCCTCCGCAAAACCGAGCCGGCCAAACTGTCGAAGATGTTCAGCGGCGATCTCGACTGGATCGCGATGAAGGCGCTCGAGAAAGACCGGACGCGCCGCTACGAGACGGCCAACGCCTTCGCGGCTGACGTGCAGCGCTACCTCAACGACGAGCCGGTTGAGGCTTCGCCGCCTTCGACCAGCTACCGCATACGCAAGTTCGCGAGCAGGCACCGCAAGGCCGTAATCGCAACCGCGTCGCTGATAGCAGTGCTGGTGCTCGGCATTGCCGGAACGACCTGGGGATTACTCCGCGCGAGAGAAGCTCAGCAGGCGGCACTCCGATCGGAAAAGAAGGCTATCGATGATGAGAATGCGCTGCGCCCGAGGTGGCAGTACGGGAGCGCACCGAGCGTCAGTTCACGATGGGCCTGCTGAGTCCGATCGGCGTCACCGACGATCCTTCAAACCTCCTGGAACGACAGAGCTATTTCAATTGGTCTGCCATCAAAGAGCCGCCGGCAAGAGTTCGCATCCTGGAAATTGCGCTGGCGGACCCGGAAACGGCGCTGCGAGTCGCGCACCGAGCGGACTGGGTCATTCAAGCGTGCGTCGGACTCAGCCCGACAGCAAGAGCTCAGGCGATCGAATTGCTTTCGGCAAGGCAGCGAGAGGAATCCGCCGATCCCCGCATTCGGACTGCCGCGTGCCTACTAGTGTAGGGTCAATTTTGGTTTTTGGGGTTCACGGATTCGCGAGATTTCTCTCCAATGGCGGAAGTCATTCCGACCCAAGGAGGGGAGTCATGAACAAGCGGTATGTCGTCAAGCTCGACAAGGATGAACGCAAAGAGCTCGCGCAATTGGTGAAGAAAGAGAGAATCGCAGCGAAGAAACGCACGCACGCCCAGGTGCTCTTGTTGGCGGATGCTGGCAAGCACGGGCCGCGTTGGAAGGACGAGGCCATTGCCAATGCCTGCCAAGTGACGGTGCAAACCGTCGAAAACATCCGCAAGCGCCTGGTGTTGGAAGGCTTGGAAGCGGCCTTGAACCGCAAGAGGCAAGTGCGACCATCGCGTGCCAAGATCCTCGATGGCGAAAAAGAAGCCAAGGTCATCGCGCTGTGCTGCGGTGCCGCACCGTCGGGCCACGCGCGTTGGACTCTGCGACTATTAGCCCAACGCGCCGTCGAACTGCACATCGTCGAGGCGGTTTCGCACGAGACCGTGCGACGTTGCCTAAAAAAAATGAGCTGAAGCCCTGGCAGAAGAGGATGTGGTGCATTCCCCCGAAGCACAACGCGGAGTTTGTTTACCACATGGAAAACGTGCTGGAGGCCTACCAACGCCCGTACGATCCGCGCTACCCGCTGATCTGCATGGATGAGCTGAGCAAGCAACTGACCATCGAAACGCAGACTCCGCTTCGCGCCGCGCCCGGCCGACGTCAGTGTTTCGACTATGAGTACCAACGCAATGGAACGGCCAACGTGTTCGCGTTCACAGAGCCGCTGATCGGCTGGCGGCATCTCGTGGTGACCGATCAGCGCACCAGGATCGACTGGGCCGAAGCGGTTCGCCAGTTGGTCGATATCCATCGACCGAAGGCGAAGCGAATCACGCTGGTGATGGACAACCTCAACACCCACAGCCTGGGTTCGCTGTACGAGGCCTTTTCGCCCGAGGAGGCGCGTCGGCTGATTCAGCGCCTGGAGGTCGTCCACACGCCCAAGCATGGCAGCTGGCTCAACATGGCCGAAATCGAATTGAACGTCCTGACACGGCAATGTCTTGCCCGGAGAATTCCCGACAAACAAACGCTTATCACTGAAACCACTGCCTGGAAGAACGAACGAAACCGCAGTCAAGCAGCGATCGATTGGCAGTTCACCAGCAAAGATGCTCGAACAAAACTGAAGCATCTATACCCAAAAAACTAAAGTTGACCCTACACTAGCTCTCGAGCTGAAATCAACGGACCTGCCGGCATGGGTGGAGAGTTGCAGCTTCTTGAGCGATTCCAGGAACGGCCTCGTCGACGACTACTTCCGGGATTTCGTGAGGACGTCACTCCGTCCGACCGAGTCGCAAGCGATCTTACGAACTCGCGTGGAGCACTTGCTCAGCATTCTCGTTGCGCTTTCGTCGGCATCTATTCAGGGCAGTACTAAAAACGCCTCGTATGAGTCGCCCGAATATTACATCTGTAGAGCCTTCGACGCGATAATGCCACGACTCGATGCGGATGACGCGACGCGAATTATAAATGGCCTGCTTACAGTTATCGACAGGAGGGATCATGCCTCCTACATTCTTTGGGGTACTTTGATCGGAGCGGCCACACGCATTAATCCTGACCAGACCAGCTGGTTGTGGGATGCCGCAGTTTCGACGAGCAAAAAATTTGGATTGCCGCTAAGCCCGTTGGCCCCGCTGGCAGAGCGCCTCGAAGAAACACAATTCGAGCGCACCGCGGACTTGCTAATCGCAAGCCTGGAGCGTTCCCAAACGTTTCCCGACCACTGCCTAAGAGTGATCGCTTCGAGAATGACCCCGATGCAGGCCCGCCGCGCTTGGGAGGTCGTCCTTTCCTATCCTGATAAAGGCCAAGGGTCTTGGGGGCTCCGGCGAGAGCATCGTGACATGAGTCCGGTACTAATAGCGCTATCCCCTCGGCTGTCGCCGGAGCAAGTCAGGACGTACGCAAATGGTGTCATCAGCACGCTCGAAAAGCCGCCTGACAATGGTCGCCCTGAGCGGGGGCTTGATGGGTTGAAGGCACTTTCGCCGCGGCTGGAAGCGGTCGAAGTCAAACGTGCCGCCACTGCCTGTATCGCGCTGCTAAAAAAGTCGCCGGAGGATGGCGCGGTGGGTTTGGCCGCGCTCGCATCGCGCATGGCACACGGAGACATCGAGCGGACCTGGACGGCACTACTCGCAACAAGCCTGAAGGCACACGGAGAAGATGCATATGGCCTCGGGCAGGCGGTGAAGAATTTCGCAGCCGGGCTGCCCGCAAGCGAAGCAGCGGAAGCTGCGGATGTCTTGCTGCCGGTCATCGAGAATCGGACAGGCTCAGCATTCACGCAGGCGGTCGCCTACGACGGCATGATCGCCATACGCCCCGCACGACATCGGCTCAAGCCGAGCGAGTCTGGACAGCGTCCATTGCAACCCTAGCTCGTTCCGACAGCGACGTGCGTGTACTGTCGAAAGCTGCCGACGCGCTGAAGCCCCTCGCAGAACGAGCGTCGCCTCAAAAGGCGGCGGAGGCTTTCGACTGCATCTCCGACATCCTTTGCAAGAACCACATTGGCAGCTATGACACGCTCGGAGTGTTGATAACAAGACTGAGGCGCAAGCAAAGTCAACGAAGCCTGCGACCGCTTCATCGCACATGTTGCGGACAAAGATTCGGATTACGGCCCGTATGGCTTGCTCAAGATTGCACCCGCCTCGACGAATCGCAAGCCAAACGCGCCGCGGACGCTGCTATCGCGGCAGAGCCAGGCGCGACACACGGTACTGCCTACGAGCTCAATTATTTCCTTGCAAGGCTGGCACCGCGGCTCCAGCGAGCGCAGCGGGATGAGTTGCTCATCAAAGCCGCGGAGCATTCCCTCAATGCCGGACTTACTATCGACCCGGAATGGGGAGTTGGCGGCGACCGGCCTTTCATGAGCTTCATATCCTCATCGCAGGCCGTGGCGCGATTGCTCTCGCACCCCGGTTGCATTGATGAGGCGCGGCAGCGTCTGTTGAGACGCTTCGAGGAGCTCGTTATCTACGAGGGTCGCCCAGTATTCGAGCAACTGGAGCGAAACGCGACATCCTCGGCCTTTGCCGCATCGCCGGAATCGGCCCCCGCGACGAAGCCGAGCGCGCCCCCGCGACGGTTCCACAATGTGTACGAAGCCGCAGAGTGGATTCAAAAGAGCTGGCCGGAATTCGACTTGGACACAAATTGTGCCGCGAATTGGCGGGATTGGCGGTGAGTCGGAGGGCGAGTGCAAGTGCGGCTCAGGCGACCCATTGATCGACGGCACAAACGTAATGAGATGTTTTCCGCGGATTGTCGCAAGTCGTGAGAGAAGATCTAAGAGTTGGGTAGGCGGCGGCACTCTTCGGCCCAATGACGCCGTTAAGGGATTGAATCTGTCGCCGCCTTCGGGGCTTCGCACACATAAGGGGACCGCAACCCACGGGTTCACACCCGTGGCAAGCAGACTGCCGCTCCTTCGGAGCTAAGACCGAGACACCCCACGAAGACATCATTCTTGGGCCGAATTCTCGGGCGCGGGCACGGTGGCTTTCGCCGCGTGAGTTGGGCGTTTTTCGAGTCGTCGGGGACCTTTGAGGACAGGACCGGCAGAAAAGCGAGAGTACAATAGAGAGAACGCTCGAAAGGAAGATCGCAACCGTGACACCTGTGGACTTTGAACCGCTGACCGTCGCCGTGCCGTTGTGGGAGGATCCTCCAGGGGTCTTCCGCGTCGGAAACAGCCGGGTGCTCTTGGAATTGGTGCTGTCTGCCTTCAAACGGGGCGAAACGCCGGAAAGTATTGTCCGGTCGTTCCGCACTTTGAACCTTGCGGATGTCTATGCGCTCATCAGTCGCTATCTGGCGAATCCCGTTCGTTTCGACGAATACCTTCGCGAGTGCGAGGAAAAGGCCGATTCCGTTCGCCGCGACATCGAAGCCACACAGGGGCCGGGGATTTCCAAGGATGATCTTATGGCCCGCGGACGAGCGCAAGGCGTGATCCGGTGATCGCCGTGTGCCACTGGCGACAGCTTTGGGTCGCCAGTGCGATTGCGGCTTGACGCTTGATGCGAATCGGCACGAATCGCGCGACACGCTAAAGAGTCGTGCTAGTCACCAACTCTCGAAGCGAAGACACTGGCGGGCCAAAGCCCCCGCCAGTGGCACACGACATGCAGCGCGGGTCGTGCTGGTCATCTCTCCGCGAATCGAAGACACTGGCGTGCTCCGGTGTCATCCACGCGCGAGGGCCGCAGAATGCAGTTGATTGAACGAATGCGCCGCGGGGTTTTGCTCTTCACGTTTCTTTCGGCCGCGGCTCTCGCCGCGCCTGAAACGCGGGCCGCGACGCCTGAGCACAAATTGCCGGCCAGTCGCGACCGGTTCCTTTTCACCTCGCAGGGCAAGACGGCCATCGTCAATGCCGACGGCACAGGCCTTAAGTATTTCGAGTTCAAAGTCCCCAGCCAGGCGAGCTGGCAGCCGGGGCCGGAGTTTGGTGATGGGCGGCGGATCGTGCTGCTCAGCATGGAGCCGCGGCGAGACGGACCTGGTCGGCCGTTTTCGCAGTATTATTCGCAGACGCCCACGCACATCTGGGCGTGTGATCTCCAAACGGGGTCGCTCGAGGAACTGTGCAACAAGAATCGGCTGGCTCCCTTCGAGACGCCGGCGCTGTTGGTCGGCGACAATCGCATTCTCGTGCAGGTCGTCCGCAATATGGTCGGGCAGATCTACAGCATGCATCTCGACGGGACTGACGCCCGCGAATTTACGAAGGCGAACGAGGGGATGCCGTACGGATTGAGCCTGAGTCCCGATGCGCGTCGCGTCGCCTGCCACATCGCGGGGCCGGCCGGTTATCAGGTTTGGACGTTCGACCTCGAAGGAAAAAATCGCGTGCTGGTGGCCGGCAAACCGGGACATCTCTACTTCGGCACGAGCTGGTCGCCGGACGGCAAGTGGATTCTCTATGTCGATTGCCAGCCCGGAAAATATCCGGGCCACGACTGGGCCGACGTGTGCATTGGCCGGGCCGATGGCAAGGAGCACCGCGTGCTCACCAAGGGGGAGCCGATGTGGTTTGCCGCCGCCTATGGCGATCCGAAGACGCGCGGCAGCGGATCGAACGTGCCGGCATGGACGCGCGACGGCTGCATTCTCTATCCGCGGCGGTTGCCCGGCTCGAAAACGGCGTGGGATTTTCAGCCAGCGCGCCCCGACGTCGATCACTTCAACCGCGACTTCAAACCCGAACTCGCTCGAGGCGGAACGGAAATCTGCCGGCTCGATCCGAAGAACGGGCACGAGACCCGACTAACGCACAGCGAACCGCCCGTGTGGGATTTTCGAGCGGTCGAATCGCCGGACGGTCGGAAGGTCGCGTTCTGCCGCGCGGCGACCGGCGGACCGTCAGCCATTTGGGTGATGGACGCCGACGGCGGCAATCCGCATCAAATAACATTCGGCGTCGACGGCCGCGGAGCCGATCATCCGAAGTGGTTGCCGTAGCGAACGCACGAAACGCAACCGCGTGACAACTCGATGCAAATTTTTATTTACCACAAAGGCACCAAGACACAGAGGAAATGCAGAATACAGGACGTTGAACACGAGGTAGCGGAGAACGGCAAAAGTCTTGACCTTAATTGCTCCGTTACCTCTGTTTCCTCCTGTTAAAGAACTTCCATTCTTCCGTCTTTCCTTGGCCGCGGAGCCGATCATCCGAAGTGGTTGCCGTAGTGGAGTGATCGCGGAAGGCTTGAGATTGGGTGCCACGCCCACGGCTGTTATGTGGAGCGGTGTCAACGTCAGCTGGCCAGTTTCGCCGATGCAACCTGTTATTCAGTCGTTCCTGTTGTCAGGAAGACTATCTCGTCGTTCGCAATTGCGATGGTATGGGTTGAAGGCGGATCACACTCTGCGACGGATGGTTCCAGCCGTGCGACGATCTCGCCTTCGTGGGCGATGGCGGTTCCGGTGGACTTCGTTGAGCCGTCTTCCCAGGCAGCTCACGCGGGCAGGTTCCTTTCTCTGTTCGACGGTTTACGGAGTTCAAGGTTGGTTTGCGTTCAAGAGATTCATCCAGGGCGTCTCGCGAGCCCCTTCCGCGTCGCCGTCGCCTCGGCCTCACCCCGTCTGGGCCGAGGCGATGGTGACGTGGAAGGGGCGGCCCCCTTCTGTGGAGCCCGAGCGGAGGTCTCCTTCTTGGTCTTCTCGGACGCCAGTGCATCATGCTCATCCAGCAGCGTCCCGAGTTCCGGCGAACGAGCGGTGTGCCACATCTCCACTCCCAGTTGTCTCATGACGGCCACGATGGCGATTCGGCCACGACTCTTGGATCCGCGACGGATGCGATCGTACTTCGCTCGCCATTCGGGCGAGACCCGCAGCGCCGCCCAGGCCGCCTGGCACAACACGTGCCGCACGCGCCGGACCTTGCTTGGTGATGTGCCCCTTGCGATCCTCCCGCTCCCCCGACTCGAAGGCCGACGGGGCCAGCCCCAAATAGGCGGCCAACTGCCGACGATTCGCGAACCGGGCCAAGTCTCCCAATTCCGTCAGGAAGACCATCGCCGTCAGCGTCCCCACTCCGGAGAGGAGCTTCAGTTTGCGATATGGCCGAGCATAGCGTTCGGTCCGGCTCAGGCGTGTGATCGCCCGATCGAGGGCCTGGATCTGCACGGACAGCGCCTGGTAAAGCTCCACCAGGCTCGCCAACGCGGTCCGCACCCCCTCGCGCAACGCGCCGGTGCTCCCCGCCGCGACCTCGCGCAGCCACTCGACGCTCCGTTTCGACCAGTCCCCCGAGGAAGTGAAGTCGTCCGGGAAGCCCAGCCGCGATCGCTTCACAAGATTGCGAATCTGGTTTTTGAGCCGCGTCCGTTGAGTGGCCACCTCCAGCCGCAACCGAACGATTTCCCGATCATCGCGCGTCTGGTGATCGGGGACCCACACGTTCGGCAGCGTCCGTCCCGCCAAGACGTGCGCCGGACTTCGTCCAGGATCATCAGGGCGTCCTTGTCGTCGGTCTTGTTCTTGCGCGAGTGCGTGGTGTGCGGCAGATGCGTCGGCGCCAGCACATGGCATTCGATGCCGGCCTCCGTCAAATCGTCGTACAGGCCAAACCCCTGACCGCTGGCCTCGTAAGCGAACACGATCCGGGTGGCCCCGTGTTGGGAGGCGAAATCCTTAACCCACTCGATCATCCCCGGCCGATTCGACGTGGCAAACCCCTTGCGCACCGTCGCCCCCGGGCCGTCCGCGACCTTCAATACCATCGTCGCATCATGCAGATCGCAACCAATCATGATAACCTTGCACATGGCCAGTCCTCGCTGAGTTCGGAAACAAGCAATTGATCCGGCGAGTGTACTGGCCATTTTCATTCAAGTGCGCCCACTCCACATGATGACTCTGCGTGAGGGTGTCCGGGAATTCGTGGGGCAGGCTGCTAGCCTGCCTTTGCCTCGGCAAAGAGATTCAGATGACGGGCAGGCTGGCAGCCCGCCCCACGACGCTTCGCCTACCGCTCTCCCCACGGTTCAATTCCCGGACAGTCTCTAAAAAAATCTGATCCCGTTGTCGTTTTCGGGGTCCGCCGAGCGACTATTGAGTGTCGACAATGCAGCCAGCACCGACCGCCCGGTCGAAACCGGGGACGGTGTCTTTTTATGCCAGAGGGAGACTCTTGATGCGTTACATGTTGATGATCAAGGCGACGAAGGATTACGAGGCGGGCGCGTTGCCCGATGAAGCGACTCTGTCGGAGATGGCGAGCTTCACCGAGGAGCTCGTCGCGGCCGGCGCGTTGCTCGCGGCGGAGAGGCTGCAGCCGAGCTCGGCCGGCGTGCGCGTCGACTACGCCCAGGGAAAAATCACGGTGACCGACGGGCCCTTCCCGGAAACGAAGGAGCTGATCGCCGGCTTTTGCCTGATCCAGGCGCGATCCCGCGATGAAGCGATCGAATGGGCCAAACGCGTCCCGTTGCAGGAGGGCGAGATCGAGGTCCGCCCGCTCTTCGAGCTGACGGACTTCCCCGTCGACCCCTCCGAGAAGCCGGACGGCTGGCGGGAATCCGAGGAACAGTATCGCGCGGCTCCGCCCGCCCGAAAGCCCGGAACATTGCGCTACATGGGACTGGTCAAAGCCGACAAGCACACGGAGTCGGGCGCACTCCCGGACGAAAAGTCCCTGGCCGCGATGGGAGCGTTCATGGAGGGGGGCGTGAAGTCCGGCGTGTTCCTCTCCGGCGAGGGACTCAAGCCCAGCTCGAGCGGCGCCCGAGTCCGCTTTTCCGGCCGCCAGCCCACGGTGACCGACGGGCCCTTCCCAGAAACCAAGGAGCTGGTGGGCGGCTACGCGATCCTGCAGTTCACCTCGAGGGCCCAGGCGATCGAGTGGACCAGGCGATTCGTGGAGGTTGACGCCCCGTGCCGCCTCAACGGCGAGAGCACTTGCGAGCTTCGCCCCTTCTTCGATTACGAGAACTTCGGTCCGAGCGCGGTGCTGGAACGCTTTCACAATTTGGGAAAGGGGACGCGACCCAGCTCGCCCAGCACGTCTTCAAGCTAATCGAACGCCGGATCGCCGACATATTTCATGAGTTCTCAACGCGGGGCGAGTGTTCTTGTTCCCCTCGCCCCTCGAGGCTGAGGGGTGAATGGCATTAGCTTAAGGGGAGTCGGTAGTGGCGATTCGTCTTGTCTCTTCCCCGTCAGGCGTGTCATTCGTGGCCGTGTTCGCCGTTCTCAAAACCAGGATCCGCAGACTTCGCCGATGACGCAGATTTTTGAATTCAAATCGGCGAAAATCTGCGTCATCTGCGGATCTCGCCCGGTTGGTGGCACCCGGCGTCCCTCAGCGGCGACCTCGCCGTCGGTCCTCAGTCGCCAGGCGGCGTTCCCAGCGGGTGAGCACAAACCAGAATGCGAACACGCCAATTTCCCCCAACACCAGGACGCAGGGGATCCATTTTCTCTCCGCGACGACATACGAGATCACCTGACCCGCATTGGGAAGCTCCGCAAACGACTCGACGATAAACACCGCCTTGAGGCTCTGCGGGCTGTTGTATCCGCCCGCGATTTGCCCGTTTTGCGCTCGCACCTCAACGACATAGTAGGCGTTGGCTGCGAGTCCCCAGACGATGAACGCCCACGCAAATGCCAGCGCAATGCAGGTCGCTGTCGTGGACCACACTCGATCGCCGGAATCGAATTGTGACGGTTTTCTTGTTGCCGGCATCACTCCGGCTCCGTTGGCTGAGTGAGAAACTCGAGAATGCGTCTCTATCGGCAATGTAGGGCGTTTCACTGACGCCAACTAGGGGCGAGCGCGGCTAAATCGACAATGCGCGGGCCGGTGTTCCTCGCCCCTGGAGGGGGAGGGTTAGGGGTAAAAGGCACTAAGTTAAAGGAGCACTTTGAAACCGGCCCGCGTCGCTGATACTGAGCGTTTGGCACGGAAGTTTTCACAATGGCGCCAATTTCTGCACTTCGCTCACTACCGGGTAGTGGGCGCGTTTCCCGCACGAATTTGAGTGAATGGCACGGAAGTTTACGACAAATGCCTTGCGGCATTAGCCGCCAATAGCGCGCCTAATTGATCCTGCCAGCCCGCAGACGTCCTATCCAACATGTCGCCGTCCTGTACCAAGCTATGGGAGTCGCAATGCCAGACGGTGATGTGGGTCGGCTGAATTTGAACGATAGAATTTTCCCAACTGGCCGTGTTCCAAGTGGGAAATTCCCTCTTGAAGTCGGCGACGATTTTCTGGCCGACATGCGTATCGAAGTACGGGTCATCGTCGTCCTGCCCGACAATGACAATCCCCGGGTGCAGATCGGGGATGAATGCGGGCCAATCGTGCGCGAAATCCCAATCGCCAGAGAGAATTGGATTTCCTTTGGGAAGCAATGTTGCCAGCACGACATCGTCACCCTCATCCTTTAACGATGCAGGGAGCCGGTATGCTTTTACTTTTCCCTCACGCTCGCAGGCGTCCACCATATGCCTTGCGTTAATCTCCTGATCCAGTTGTACGATCCTCATCAAGTTGCGGCCTGTCTAAGAAGACTGATAGTCCTCTCAAAAACTTGACGATCGTTTCGCGATCGAGATCGAGATCATGAACGAGGTCATCCAAGCTATCTCCAGCCGCAAACTGCGCCAATACCTGTGCAACCTTAAATCGTGTCCCCTTGAGAACGGGAACGCCGTGCCTTTTGCGTGGATTGATCTCTACGCTTTCCGACAACATCGACATTGCTCGCAACCATCGACGCGCTACAACGTCTAGCGCAGTTGGCGCTGACGCAACATGGCCGATTCTCCATGATCGGGCCGACGTTTTAATGTACGATTGTGTGTCGGATCCCGGCTTTCTCCACATTGTGATCCGATGTCTGCGCATTGCGTCCGCTTCGAGCAATGCTCGTTTTTTGTCATCACGCGGCGCGTCGGTATCAAACATAAGCTCATTCATCGTCAGACTCCGGGAATTCGACGGTCGACCATGGCAACCCGCTTAGCGAGTCAACGAGCACCTTGGCCTTCGCTCGCGCTCGTTCGCAGTCCGCAAGCAAATTGCGAAGGTCGACCGCATCCAGGGTAAATTCGTGTTCGTTGCCCGCAGTGTCCAAGATCATCAGGGAGTGCATGATCACCATTTCCAGTACTTTTGTACCATCGACGTCGAACACCGGACGTATATCTGTGATTATTTTTGTACCTTGGCAAACCTTGGCATGTTGGTACGCGAGAACGCCCGCCTTGGCCGATATTGTGATTGGGCTATTCTCGGTAAGTTGAGACAGGTAGCCGGTGATCTTGGGTGCGATTCCGTTCCACTCGTCAATTTGCCCTTTAGTCAGAAGCCGATATTCGTTCAGATTAACGGATACGGTAAATCCCGGGACAAAATCGCCTGAGGCTTGCCCTTCATCCTGCGCCATCTCGTTCAACTTCGCGAAGAACTGCAAAACAACCTGCACGGACTTAATTTCGGCCTTGCCTGTCTTGGCAACGTGCTTTGCGAACGCGAACGTCCCCGCACTCACTGGTCCCGAGAGCGCAGCGCCCATGATCGCGTCAAGTTGATCCGTGTACTTAAGGAAAGTCGCCACAGCGCGATAACCGTCCCTTGTAAGCGGCACTGCTTTAATGGGCGGATCTGTCATATGACGAACCTTTCTGTGCGCCGCGTTGTCAACGAACGACGGATCATATTGTCCCTCGACAATCGCGACGATTGGATGCAGACCTTGCTGGTCCCCAGTCCGCCGGAGAACGGCCCGCGTCTTGGCGGCGCAGCAGTTTTATAATCTGCCGGAGGGGTCCGTAGCCACGGACGGGATCGTAACCCCCCATTCTCCGCCTATTTCTGGCCTAACAGTCCCGGATTGCCTCTGTAACGGCCTCCGAGCGGTTCCACCCCCGCTTTGCCGTCAGTGCGTCTAAGCCTTCCACAAGGCCACCGGGCACGCTCGCGGTGAGGACCATGGTGCGCCCCTCGGGGTTCACCGGCTTGCGTCCGGCTCCAGCTCGCTTTCCTCCATGGGCAGTATTTTTGGCCATGTCAGTTCGAATTTGAAGGGGCGATCTGCGGATCGGTTGAAAGACGCGAGTCGCGCCAGAAGCGATACGTCCCGGCCGCGCACATCCAGAGCCAGACCACGACTACGAAAAGGTTGATCCACGGATGCAATACGTGCCGCATCGCTAAGACGATGGGCAGGGCAATGCCAATCGCGAATTCGACCGCCAGCCTGGCCCCAGACGTCCTCTTGCCTTTGTGTTTGCTCATGCCCCAATTATACCAGGGACTTTGCACAACAGAATCGATCTTTTTCGTTAGCACTGCCGCCAGAAATCGCCCGGTGCTAAAATTACACCATGAAATTGCGGTTCAACATGCCGTGGTTCGTGGACGTGTGCTTTCAAGCAGCGTGGTATCTAGGCGTGGCTGCGATATCCGGCGTCATGATGAAACGTCTCGGATGGGGCGAATGGAGCTACCTGGGACTCCCGGCGTTTCTGTTCGTGGCCGCGATCTGGTTGAATCTCGGAAAACGCCTGCAACGGCTTCACACGAACAACCGTGAAGAACCGCTGCCACCGGTCGGTCACCAGCAGGACCTCGACGATTAAACTCAACGGGTGTTCGGTGCCCCATCATTGCGTTGATTTGGGTCGATGCGGTGGAAGACAACTTCGGTCCCGTCGGATTCGCGAAGCCGTGCCAAGCCGGCGGCTACCTCTTCTAACGTTAAGGGTGTGACGAAATCGGCCCAAGCCTGGGGATTTTGGACCCGATCAATCTGGATGTCGACCCACGCTGAAAAGGATCGGGGAGGTCCGCGAAAGTCTGCGTGGAGGGACAACAGGAGTTCGCGTCCCGAGACTTTCCAGGTCCCGGTGGAGGGAGTTGTGGCGTCCGATGACCAGATCACAAAGGTGCGATCGGGTTGCAATCTCAAGTGCCTGGTGATCGTGGGGTCGACGGTGGCAAAGGACCAATCACCCACCAGGCTCCTTTCGACACGATTCAGCCGCGAAAACCAACGCACGCCGACGACGGCTGCGACGCATGCCAACAGCAGCGTCACAAAGCCCATCGCGAGCCAACGACGCACGGCGTGCCTTTGACCAGTTACCGCCGCCATGTCTGATCCTTCCAAAAAGGGGCAGCGAACCTCCGCGCCATGATACTCCGACGCGGTTGGCCCGGGCGAATGCTGCGATTGGCGGAGGATGAGTTGGCCGACCAGTCGTAGGGCAAGCTGCTAGCTTGCCATTTTATGGGCCGCAAAGAGCCGCTGTTGGTCGGCAAGCGAGTGTGTCAGCGTCACATTCTTGAGGTGCCACGCAACCGGTTTTTGGCAAGGTGGCAGGGCAGTCTACCCCACGAGGCGGATTCAGGGCGTCGGTTCGCCGGAATGGCAAGCTGGCAGCTTGCCCTACGAAAGGCGAGAACTCAGGTTCCGGTCGACTATTGGCCGAGCGTGTCGAGATCGATCACTGTTCTGTCATTCCGCCCGACCAACCCTCTGAGGGTCCGTTCGCCAAGTTGCATCGAGAGCCGGCGGACCGTCACGCAATCGGCAAAGAGCGCGAGGAACTTGTCGCCGTCGAAACCGCCGAGATGCGGTAGCGGTTTTGCCGGGTCGTAGGGGATATCTTCCGGCTTCGTCCACGGGATGTTGCGCTTGGCTTCGACCAAAAGGATCGTCGTGGCCGTGCCGTCGAAAATCTGGTCGATCTTGATGCCGTCCTTGCCCTCGAACACCGTGCCGGGGCCGACGAGCGCAAAAAAAGACGAATTCGTCGAGCGCAGGTCGTCGCCGGCGATGCGGAAGACGTCGGGCATTTGGGCGAGCACGAGTTTGTTGGCGGGGCTGTCCCACGGTTCGTCCAGGCGATATTCCTTGTAGAGTGCCTCGCCCCCCTTACCGAGGAAGGGAAGAATCTCGACGCGCCAACTGTGCGGCGTTTTGCCGTCCGGTCCGAGCACCGTTGCGGGCGGAAGTCGCTGCTGATGCCGGTCCAGGTAATGGTGGATCGCCAGCCCGATCAGCCGCAGCCCGCTTTGGTCGCGCGACTCGGCCGGCGAACTGTCAAAGGAGGGGGGCTTCACCCGGACTTCAAGCCGGCGTCTGTCGAGAAAGTCCTTGATGTCGCCGTCGCCTGAGGCGGTGACGAGCTTGGGCTTGCCATGATCACTCGCCACGCTTGGCATCCCGACACCAATTTCCCTTGGAGAACGGTGCTCACCAAGGATCGTCTCCATGTCGAATTCCGACGGCTCGAGATCGACGTTCCATTTGAAGTTCTCGCCAATCACATACGCCTGGGGATCCCATGCTCGGTTGGGCCAGCGGGCCTCAATGCGGTTCGGCAGCTTGGTCTTGGCGTCGAGCCAGAGTTTCAGCTCGCCCGGTCCCGCGATTCCCAGCGGCGACGTGTCGTGGCCCTGAAACACCAGGCACGCTACGCCCTCGACCATCTCGTCGGGCAACCGTTGCGTAGCACCCTCCAAGAGGCCCAAGAGCTGGGTGATCGGATCGCCATTCAGCGGTTTCCGGTCCGGCACTTGCCCCGAGACGGCCCAACCCAGGGTGCTCGAATTGAGCGTTTCACCGGTCCGGTGATTGATAAAATAGAGACGCGTGTTCGTGTCTTCTTGCCGAATGACGTCACCCAGGATCTTGACGCGGCTGACTTGTTCCTGCTGCTTGCCGCTTTTGGCGCGCAGATCGAACACCACGGACTTGGCCGTCTGCACGTTCCTCGCGGCTTGAGCCAGCGCCGACGTTTGCCTCGGCCAGGTTGTCAGCCAAAAAAAGAGGGCCGCCACAATCGCGACCGCCGCGGCCACGCGGACGATTCGTTGCAAGCGAATTCGTCGCGGAAGCGGCGTTCGATTTTCCGGCGGCTTCGAGACCCGCAGCGTGCCCAGACGGGCGAGCGTCGCGCCGACGACTGCTTGCGGCGCCGGCTGCGAGTCAAACGCTTCGCGGAGGGCGTCCGTCGCGCGGTCGAGCCGTTCGTGCTCGCGCGGGTCGTCGTCGCTTGGCTCGTTCGTTCTCATCGCGATTCGCTCCCCGGCGCACGTGCCGGAGTGATTTCCGGTTGGAGCGGTGCAAACTCTCTCAAATGCGCGCGGAGCCGTTGACGAGCCCGCGACAGGATCACGCCGACGTTGGTCTCGGTGATGCCCAACTGCCTCGCGGCCTCGGCGTAGCTGGCGCCTTCGAGACAAATCAGGCAGAACACCTCGGCTTGGCGAGGATCAAGTTCGGCCAGCGCCTGCCGCAGATGCTCGGCCAATTCGGTTGCTTCTGCGTTCTCCTCCGAAACGATCCCCTGGCCAGTCGCGACGACGTCCGGCAATTCGCCCCTGGGTTGGCGATAGCGTTCCCGCAGCCGCTTGAGTGCCGTCGTCGTGGCGACCGATTTCAGGAAACCGGGCCAATGTTCGATCGCTTCGCGGCCGGCGGAGCTCCACGCCGCGACGAAAGTTTCCTGGAAGCAATCCGCGGCGTCGGCCTCGTGGTTCACGAGCCGCGACACGGTTTTCCAGACGAGGGGACCATACTTCTCGATGAGTTCGGACCAATCAGGTTCGGACCGTTGGGGCATCGCTGGACTCAAAACGCGGTTGTTGTTGCCGCGTCTTTCTAGTTGCGCGTCGTGCTGGATTCTTACAGAAATTTTTCGCGGATGCTCGTGCCGAGAGGAGTCAAACCAAGCCTCGGGCGAGTGTTGCGCGATTTTTTTCATGGCCAGGCTCGTGCTTGGTCACCGCATTCGGGACGCGGGGCGGCATTCGCACGAACGTGCGTGTGGAATATTGGGCGGGGAAGCGGAAGCCGTGGGGCGGGCTGCTAGCCTGCCCGTTCCAATTCAGGGAAGAGCAAACACAAACCTGGAAAACCATACGGCAGGCTGGCAGCCTGCCCCACGAGTGCGGATCGGGGCTTCGATTCGCTGGAATGGCAAGCTGGCAGCTTGCCCTACGAGGGGCGAGAACCAGGCGGCTCTAATTGCCAGTTTATCAGCAAACGTGTAGTTGAGTCCATGTCACTTTGGCAGTCCGGGGGAAATTGTGGAAGTCGCCCGGCTGCCAAAATGGCTTTTTTTGGGGTGGACCCCAAAAAAGTCCGGTTTCTTCTCGGTTGGTTGGCCCTCGTTACGACCTTCAAGGACCCCCTCACCCCCGGCCTCTCTCCCGCAAGGGGCGAGGGGAGAAGGAGTTAGAAGAAGCGGCCGCCGCGCTTGATTTCATCTCCCCCGTCCCCGATCTCCGCCCGCTACCGACTTTTTTTGGGTGAACCCAAAAAAAGTCCCCCCTTTTTAGCGCCCCAAAAAAGCCAAAAAAGTCCCCGGCGATGCGTCCTGTGTGCGCCAAACGGCGAAGCACTGGCGAGCCCCCGGCTTCATGAGCCGGCCTCGATGGCCGGGCCTCGCCAGTGGCACCAAGTGACACGCCAGTCACAACTCGGTTTCGACCGCGCCGCGGCGTTGGAGGTATTGGGCGACCAGCGAGCAGAGCATGGCCCAGACCAGGCCGGCCGTCCAACCGGCCAGCACGTCAGTGGGATAGTGCACACCAAGGTACACGCGGCTCAGTCCGACCAGGCCGGTCAGCAGGAAGGCGACGGAGAGGAAGTAGATGCGGAGGTGCGGGCGTTTGAGTTCCAGGCGGCTCAAAATCACACCCAGCGTCAAAAAAATGATGGCCGACATCATCGAGTGGCCGCTGGGGAAGCTCGTGGAGTCGACCGGCATCAGGTGGGGCACCACTTCGGGCCGCGGGCGACCGATCAGGGCTTTCAGGCCTTTTTGCAGCAACCATCCGCTGACGACGGCGGCCAAGAGGAAACGGGCGGCGCCGTGTTTGCCGTCGCAGGCCAAAAAAATGGTCACGATGGTTACGAGCAGAATCGAGAGGGCGTAACCGCCGAGCGAGGTGATGTCGCGGGCCGCCTCCTGCAAGGCGACGGGGCCGCGGGGGACTTTGGGATCGTTCGGTTCACGCAGCGAGCGGAGGATTTGCTCGTCGAAGTGCTGCGTGTCGCCGCGATTGACCTCGACGGCGAGCAAAAAAAAGGCGGCAATGCCCACCACGATGATCAAGAGGCGGACGACCAAGAGGGGCTTGCCGTCGTCAATGGGCAGGGGCTTTGTGGTGCCGAGCGACACGGCCAGCGTCTCCGCGTTGAATCAGGCTGCCGCCGTGCCGTTGTCAGTCGTGCCTTCGTCGGCAGGAGCAGGCACAGCCAGCGGCGGGCCGGCGAATTTTCGTTTGGTGTCGCGGGCTTTGAGATCGAACAGGCCGAAAATTTCCGAGGCGGAGAGGCTGAGCGACGCATTGGTCGTCTTGCCGTCGCCGAGGACTGACGCGAAAAGTTCGCGCTTTTGCCGCAGGACGAGGTCGATCCGCTCTTCGATGGTGTCCTTGCAAATGAAGCGGGTGACGATCACCGGGTTTTTCTGACCGATACGGTGGGCCCGGTTGATGGCCTGGTCCTCGACGGCCGGATTCCACCAGCGGTCGAACAAAAAAACGTAGCCGGCAAACTGCAAATTCAAACCGACGGCACCCGTGCCGTAACTCATGAGGAGCAGGTGGCTGTCGGGATCTTCTTTGAATCTTTTAAGGATCGGCTCCCGTTTGGCAGTGGGGACGCCGCCGTGGTAGATGAGTGGGCCGAAGGGCAGCAAGCGGTCTTTGAGCCAGTCGAGCGATTTGGTCCACTGGCTGAAGAGGATGGCCTTGCCGTTGCTTTGGGCGATTTCTTCCATTTCGGCGACGAGCCGCTCGAGTTTGATGCTGTCGCCGGTGAGCGGGTCGAAATTCGTGATCTGTTTGAGGCGGAGCACTAGCTCGAACACGTGCTGCACGGAGATCGATTCGCCCAACTCGTCGAGGTGGATGATCCCCTCTTTTTCGGCGATCTTGTAGGCGTGCTGCTGCGACGGGGTGAGTTCGAGGTACTCGTCGCGGTCGAGGCGCGGCGGCAAGTCTTTGAGGACCAGATCCTTGGTGCGACGCAAAATAAACGACTTCGACAGCCGCTGGAGTTGCTTGAGATCGCATTCGGCCCGCGGTGGGACGACGTTCATGAATTCGTAGAGCGAGACGAGTTCTTCGGGCCGGTTTTCGATCGGCGTGCCGGTGAGGGCCCAGCTTCTTCTGCGGGGGATGGCGCGGGCGACCTGAGCCGTCCGCGATTCGCGGTTTTTGATCCGCTGGGCCTCGTCGAGGACGAGCAGGTCGAATTTGGGAATTTCCTCGCCGCCGAAGTCCTCGAGATCGCGGGACATGAGTTCGTAGTTGGCGATCAGCACGTTGATGCCGGGCATTGTCCACAACATGCGGCGGCGGCTGGCATCGCCTTCCAGGACCATCACGGGGAGTTCTTCCGCCCACATTTTGAATTCGCGGGTCCAGTTGGGAATGAGCGGCTTGGGGCAGACAAGCAGCACGCGGCGGGCCTGGGCGCTGCGCATTAGGAGGCGAATGGCGGTGATCGACTGCATGGTTTTGCCCAGGCCCATTTCGTCCGCCAACAAGGCCGACTTCTGCGAAAAAAGCCAGGCAATGCCCTCGTACTGATAGGGAAAGGGTTCAAACGGCATCACCAGTTCTTGCCCGGCCAGCCACGACTCCAGCGGCGGCTGCAGCAGGTAGAACAGCCGATCTTGCAGCGAGAGGGCGTCTTCCGGCGGTCGCAGTTTGGTTCGCTTGGGCGGCTTTGGAGGGCCGACGTGCGGGTCGAGTTGCGCTTCGGCAGGAGCCGGCGGGTCGAGACGCCGCAGCGGCTCTTTGGCTTCACCCGCCGGCGGCTTGGGCGGCAAAAGCACCACGCCTTCTGGAAACGTGATGCCGAAGGTTTCGACCTTGGGCCGGCGGGCCTTCCACTCGGGATGGAGTTGGATGCGTTCCAGCAAACTGAGCGGCGCCGCGTCGACGGGCGGCTTGCGGTGGAGCGCACCATTGACGCCGGCAGAAAAAATATCGGTGCCGAGCCCCAAGGGGACTTCGGAACATCCCACCGGTTCGTTCTCGCGATCGAATTCCGTCACCGGGCGGCTCCGGTTTGTGCAGTTTCGTTGAGCGCTTCCCGCACGCGCTCAAACGGCTCGCGGAGGTCGGCATCCTGCGGCACCGAAGCGGCCCCCTTTTGCGCGATGGATTGATCCTCGGCGTGGGCGGCGTGGAACCGCAAAATCTGACGTCCCAGGCGGCACAGTGACGGTTCCGTCGCAGAAGGCGAATCGCTCGCCGCGGGCTGCTCGTCAAAGCAGGCGACCGGGATCGAGACCAGCTCGCGCATGGGCAACAGGTCGTTGCGTTCGGTCAGCACGAGGTGCGGCTTGACGCCGACTTTTTCGATCAGCGTGCGGCCGATCAAGTCGCCGAGCAAATACGGGACGAGTGTCGGCCCGTACAGGATTTCCTGGGCACGGTTCGGCTTGAGCGGGGCGGTGCACTGAAATTCGAGCGGCCGGCCGAAGTGATTCGTGACCAGCAGGCCGCCGACAAAACCTCGCTCGGGAACTTCAATTGCGGTCAGAAAGCCGAGCCGGAAATTCTCTTTGCCGCTCTCCACCGTCATGGATGCCGATTTCCTGGAGAATCACGGGCGGAAAAATACTGGCTGAATGACACCGGTGCGCGTGAGGGTCCAATCCCGGACCTTTCCGCCGGCGCTGACCTTTGATCGACGTGCCGAATGGAACGACTTGAGCCTTCGCCCGACCGCTAGTCCTGACGCGATATTGGACGAAACGTGCTGTGCCACTTGGAGATGGATACCGTCCAACCCGATTCATCGGCACGCGTTTGCCGTAAGTGCCGACAGGTCGTATGACGGACTTTGCCGCTGGTAGCGGCTCTGCTTTGTGCGGTATCTTCAACGGGACTGCCGGAATTGCGAACGGCGGGAATTGCACCATGAGCGAAAAGCTTCCGGAAAACCTGACTCGAGACGAATTGAAGGAACGCCAGGAGCAGCGGCTGCGGCAATTGATTGCCGAAGTGATTCCGCACAACCCGTTTTGGACGAAACGGTTTGCGGCGGCCGGGGTCAAACCGCACGACTTATGGACGGTTGACGACCTGGCCCGCGTGCCGCTGACGAATAAGCAAACGCTTGTCGAAGACCAACTCGCTGCTCCGCCCTACGGCACGAATTTGACCAGCCCGCCAGGACGCTATTGCCGGCTGCACCAGACGTCGGGCACGACCGGCTCGCCGCTGCGCTGGCTCGACACATCGGCGAGTTGGGATTGGGTCGTCTCCTGCTGGCTGCAAATCTATCGCATCACGGGGGTGACCTCGGACGACGTCGTGGCCTTTCCGTTTTCCTTCGGGCCGTTTCTGGGTTTCTGGGCTGCGTTTGACGGGGCGTTTCGGCTGGGCGCGTTGTGTCTGCCGGCGGGCGGTCTGACGAGCCAGGGCCGGCTGCAGATGATGCGCGACAACTCGGCCACCGTTGTTTGTTGCACGCCCACTTACGCGTTGCGTTTGGCCGAACTTGCCAAAGACGAAGGGGTCGACTTGCAACACGGGACGGTGCGCTCGCTCATTGTTGCCGGCGAACCGGGCGGCAATGTGCCGGCGATCCGCGAACGCATCGAACACCTTTGGAAGGCGCGCGTCTTTGATCATTGGGGCATGACCGAAGTGGGTCCGCTGGCCGTCGAGTGCCCGGAAAATCCGGGTGGCATTCATGTCCTCGAGGGGGAATGCATCGCCGAAATTCTCCATCCAATGACGCACAAGCCGGTCGATCCGGGGACCGAAGGCGAACTCGTCGTGACAAATTTGGGTCGGACCGGTTCGTCCCTCTTCCGGTATCGCACGGGCGATTTGGTCGTCGCCGATACCGAGCCGTGCCCCTGCGGCCGCAGCTTGCTCCGGCTGAACGGCGGCATCCTTGGCCGGATCGACGACATGTTCACGATCCGCGGAAATAACGTGTTCCCCGGCAGCATCGAAGCCATTTTGCGGCAATTCAGCGAGGTCGCCGAGTACCGCATCGACGTCGAAATGCGCCGCTCGATGCAGCATGTGAAAATCACCGTCGAGCCGCAAAACGGCGTCGAAATTGACAGTTTGATCGAAAGAGTGGGCCAAACAATCAAGGATCGTCTGCAATTTCAGGCGGAGGTTGTCGCCGTTGCGGCGGGCCATCTTCCCCGATTTGAACTGAAGGCGCGTCGCTTCTTTCATGCCCGCAATTCGTGAAAATGCTTGACGATGCCTCTGTTTGCCGGAATGATTGAGCAGGAACGTCCGGGCACTGGCAGGGACTTTTTGTGACGTTATTGGCCGGCAACAGCCGAAAAAGACGGGGCCGCACGCGGGCCTGGATGGTTTGCGCCTTGCTGGCGGCGTCACTCTGCGCGCCGCCGGTTCCCTGGATTCATTCGCACGAAAGGCTCGAATCGCAGGGCCTGCCCGAATCGGCCCTCTCCTGGCATGTGCAGCATCTGCACCCTCAGGAGGACGAGCATTCCATCTTCGGATGGCACGTCCATCTGAGCTATCCTTGGGATGTGTCGAACGAACCCTCCCCGCCGCGCGAACCTGATGCTCCCAAGCCGCGGGCTGTTTACGACATGCCTTATGTCGTCTCCGCGGCGCCTGCGACGGTCGACGTCGATCGGCACGCCAACCAGTGCGTGTTCAGTCTGCCCATCTTGGCTCACTACGCCGAGTCAGCCATTCCATCAGACGCCGCTCGCGTTTTGGATCGGCATTTTCCGTCGACGCATCCGCCGGGTGTGGCACTGCGCATTGATCTGCGTCGTGCAGTGCTGAGAGCCGTCGCGGCTCGAACTTCTTGCGGCCCATTGTCCGGCCGCGCGATCGTTCGTTCTTGAGCCGCATGCCCGCACCGGTTGACCGCCGGATTCTTTGAATTTCGTGCGCGTCAGTCACGCCTCGCGTGGTTCCCTTTCCAGCCCGATTCTCGACGCTTGAATCCTTCCGAAAAGTTGTCGCCCGCCGATAAGGCGTTTTTCATGAAAATTCGCATCGCGATCGCAGCCGTTTTACTCGTCGTGCTCTGTGGGTCGGCCGTCGCCTGGCATCTGCGCGGCGCAAATCCGGCCGCCGAGCGGGGCAAGGACCAGGATGCGGATAAGAATGCCGCCGCCGGCGTCGTTGAAGTCGGCGACGAAAAACTGCCCTCGCTCGACATCCGCGTGCAGCCGGTCGAACGACATCCGTTGCAGGAAAGTCACGTTGTCCCGGGTCGAATTCAATACGACAACGCGCACCGCGTCGACATTCGCGCGACGGCCAACGGAATCCTGGTGAAAATCCACGTGCTTCCGGGAGATCGGGTCACACCCGGGCAGGTGCTCGCGGTCATCAGCAGCCCGGAAATCGGTCTTGCGCGAACCGAGGTTCATCATGCCCACGAGAACTGGGAGCTAACAAAACGGAAACTCGAATGGGTCGACCAGACGTCAAAAAATGTTTCCGCCCTTGCGGAACAGCTCAAAAACCGCACGCCGATGAACGACGTCGAGAAGCAATTCCGCGGCAAGACGCTCGGCAAGGCACGAGAACAACTCATGTCGGCCTATTCGCGATTCTTACTGGCGGAAAGCCTGGCGAAAAGCGCCGACACCGTCGGTCGCGACGTGCTACCGAGCACAACGCTGGCCGAGCGACTGGCCGAGCGGCGGTCGTCCGAAGCCGCGTTGCGTGCGGCCTACGAGCAGGCCGGCTTCGATCTGGGCGAACAAAAACGCATGGCCGAGATCGAAGCCGGTGATGCGTTGCGCAAGCTGCATATTGCCGAAGCGCAGCGGGATGCCCTGCTCGGCTACTCGCCCGACAATGTTTCCATGGAAGCGACCTCAGGCGAAGTGCTTTCGCGCGTGGAAGTTCGCGCTCCCTTCGCCGGAACAATTGAAGAGAAGAATTTCGCCCAGTCGGACCGCGTGCGGCCGTCGGACACGGTCTTCGTGCTGGCCGACACGACGTCGCTGTGGGTGGCCGCTGATCTCCGCGAGCAGGATTGGCAGGCGCTCTCGCTCGAACCCGGACAGGAGTTGGCGGTCGACACGCCGGCCTTACCGGATTGCAAGCTCAAGGCCTACCTGAAACGCACGGGCCGAAGCGTTTCACCACAGACCAATTCGGTGTTGTTGGTGGCCGAAATTGCCAACCCGAACGGACTGTTAAGGCCCGGGCTGTTTGTGCACGTCTCGATTCCGCTGGGCGCCGCGAAAGACGTCCTTTCCGCGCCGGCAGCCGCGGTTGTACAGCACGAGGGCGTGAAGTTCGTCTTCGTGCGGACCGGGCCCAAAACCTTCCGGCGGGCCGATGTGAAAACGGGAAAAGAGACCGATCAAGCCGTCGAAATCGTGAGCGGCCTCAAACCGGGCGATCCCGTCGTCGTCCAGGGAGCCATGGCCCTCAAGGCCGAAATGCTGGTCCCGACGCTGGCGAAGGAGGACTGAGATGCTTTCGCGGCTGATTGAATTCTCCATCGCCAATCGCCTGCTCGTGATTGCGGTCACGTTGTTAGTCGGGATTGGCGGAGCCTACGCGGCGGTGCATTTGCCGATCGATGCCATTCCGGACATGACGAACGTCCAGGTGCAAATCCTCACCGATGCCGGTTCGCTTTCGCCGATTGAAGTCGAGAAATATGTCTCGTATCCGCTTGAGACGGCCATGGCCGGCTTGCCTCGCGTCGAACAAATTCGCAGCGTCTCGAAGTTCGGGCTGTCGGCCGTGACGATCGTCTTCGAAGAGGGAACCGACATTCAGTGGGCCCGTCAGCTCGTCTCGCAGCGGCTGGTGACGGCCGCCACGAAAGTCCCTGCGGGATTCGGCACGCCGGAGCTCGGACCGATGGCCACGGCGCTGGGCGAGATCTTGCAGTTCGAGGTGCGAGGCGGCGGCCGCGATTCGATGGATCTGCGGACTCTGCTCGAATGGGAAATCGCCCCCAAGCTGCGCGAGGTGAGCGGCGTCACCGAAGTCAACGCGCACGGTGGGTTTTACAAGTCCTTCGAGATTCGCCCCAATCCCGACCGGCTCACGAGCTACGGCCTTTCGCTCGACGACGTCTTTCGCCGCATCGAGGGAAATAACGAGACGGCGGGCGGCGGCTACGTCGTTCACAATGGCGAGCAGCGATTTATCCGCGGCATCGCCCTGCTCACGGGCGTGCAAGACATCGAGGGCATCGTGCTGCGGCGGGAGGCAAACGGCACGCCGATCCTCGTCCGCGACGTGGCCACGGTTTCCGTTTCCCCGCTCACTCGCCAAGGGGCCGCCACCCGCGATGGGCGGGGCGAAGTGGTCATCGGCATGGTGATGATGCTCTACGGCGAAAACTCGCGCGAGGTCGTGAAGCGGGCCAAAGCCCGCCTCGACGAAATTCAGGCGACGCTGCCGGAGGGAGTGAAGCTGGACGTCGTTTACGACCGCTCGGCCCTGATCGGCCGCACGCTCAAAACGGTGCTGACGAATCTCACCGAAGGGGGCGTGCTCGTCATCGTCGTGCTGCTCGTCATGCTCGGAAGTCTGCGGGCGGGTTTATTGGTGACGCTTGCCATTCCGCTCTCGATGATGTTCGCGACGAACTTGATGGTGGCCACCGGAGTCACGGCCAGCCTGATGAGTTTGGGAGCGATTGATTTTGGGCTGATCGTCGACAGCTCGGTGATCATGGTCGAAAACTGCATTCGCCGACTGGCCCATCCGCCCGACGGGCGCTCGCGGCTCGAGGTGATCCGCGATGCGGCGGTCGAAGTCCGCAAGCCAACCATGTTCGGCGAGCTGATTATCGCCATCGTCTATATCCCGATCCTTGCGTTGCAGGGAACCGAAGGCAAGCTCTTCAAGCCGATGGCGCTGACGGTGCTCTTCGCACTCTGCGGGTCGCTGATCCTGTCGCTGACATTCATGCCGGCGCTCGCCACGATCATGCTGCCGAAAAAAGTCCACGAAGGGGACGTCTGGCTCGTGCGGCGGATCAAGCAGTTTTATGAGCCGCTCGTTCGCCGCAGCATTTCGCGGCCCGTGCTGACGCTCGGTGTGGCGTTGGCTGCCTTTGCCATCAGCATTCCGATCGCCTGGTATCTCGGCGCTGACTTCATGCCCCGCTTGGAAGAGGGGGACTTGCTGATCGAAGCCTATCGCCTGCCGACGGCGACTTTGGAGGACTCGACCGCCATGACCACGCTGGTCGAGAAAGAGTTGCTCAAGTTCCCGCAAGTCCGCAGCGTCTTTTGCAAGACGGGACGCCCCGAAATCGCCAACGACATGATGGGCGTCGAAGAGACCGATATTTGGGTCATGCTCAAACCCCGCGATCAGTGGCCCACCGTGCGTTCGACCGAGGATTTGGGAGAGGAGATGGCCTCGGTGCTGCTTAAGCGGGTGCCCGGCGCCAACTTCTCACCCACCCAACCGATCGAAATGCGGGTGCACGAATTGGTCGCCGGCGTGAAGGCCGATGTGGCCGTTTTGCTCTACGGAGACGACCTCCATGTGCTCGAGCGAAAGGCCAAAGCGATCGAGGAAGTGCTGCGGAGCATTCCGGGCAGCGCGAACGTGAAGACGAGCTTTCAGGCGAATCTTTCGACGGTGCGAATCGAACCCAACCGGGAGGCACTGGCCCGTTATGGAATCGATGCCTCCCAAGTCATGGACGTCGTCGCGTCGCTTGGGGGACGACCCGTGGGACAAGTCTACGAAGGGCGGGCCCGCTTTCCGATCCGCGTGCGGATTCCGGAGCCCTGGCGCACGACGCCGTCGCTCCTGGAGCAACTTCCCGTCGCGTTGGCGGGCGGGAAGGCGGTGCCGCTGCGGCAATTGGCCAATATAATTTTCGAGGAAACTCCGCCGACCGTCGAACACGAATCGGGTCGACGGCGCACGTTCGTCGCGGCCAACGTTCGCGGCCGAGATGTGGTCGGATTTGTGAACGAGGCGCAGCAGGCGATCCGCAAGCGGGTCCCCTTGCCGCCCAACTACGAGGTGAAATGGGGAGGCGACTTCCAGAATCTGCAGTCGGCCAGTGTTCGCTTGGCGATGATCACCCCCATCGTGCTCTTCGTGATCTACCTGCTCTTGTACTCCACCTTCGGGTCCGGCCGGCTTGCGCTGTTGATTTTTCTCGCCGTGCCGATGGCCGCCTCCGGAGGTGTGTTCGCGCTCGCGCTTCGCGGCATGCCGTTCAGCATCTCGGCAGGCGTCGGATTTATTGCACTCTTCGGCGTGGCCGTCTTGAACGGCTTGGTCTGGGTGAGCGCGGCCGAGCACACGCGGGAAAGCGGCGCGGACGCGGTCGCCGCCAGCCATGATGCGGCTCTCGTGCGTCTGCGCCCCGTTTTGATGACGGCCCTGGTCGCCAGCCTGGGATTCTTGCCGATGGCACTTTCCACCGGCGACGGCGCCGAGATGCAGCGGCCGCTGGCGACGGTCGTTATCGGCGGAGTGATCACGTCGACCCTACTGACGTCGCTCGTCATTCCGGCGATCTACCCCTGGTTCGCCCCCAAACATCCCGGCCGGTCCGCCCTCGGGGAGGTCTAATGGTTCAATCGGTGCGAATTTCCAGCGCGATCGTGCCGAATGGGGCACCTTGTTCGTCGCGGCCAGCCTGCAATGAAAGATTGGTTTCGGCAGAAAGTGTATTGGTCGGCTCGAGCAACCCGGTGACGGCGATTCGCCTGGGCGATTCGGCCGATGCGTCGCGAAATTCGGCGAGCGGCTGTTGATTGAGGCTGATGACCCAAGCCCCGGGCCAATGCTCAAACACCAGTTCGACAATCTCCAGCGGTTCGAGATTGGTCGGACGGTGAAACGTGCGAATGAGACGCACGCGGTCCGAGCGTTCGGCAAAGAGATCACCCCACTCGGCGGGCAGGCGGATCTTATGGGCCGTGGCGGCGGTGCCGGTCCCCTGTTCTAACTTCCAAGGCCCTCGAAGATTGATGCGATGGGCAGACATCGGCATTCCCATTCGCCACCGAGGAATTTGCTACGGCGAAATCTTGAGGCGATCTTAACAAGCATCGACGACACTTCGCCCAAGAGCCAGAGTGTCGCTTGCCTGCGTATTGCCGCAGCGGCGCAATCCGCAGTCCGGTCAAATCTTGGCTAACGGGAAGGTTTTACGTCCTTTCGCCACTCAGACCGGCCGCCGCGGGCCGATACAAAGACAGGCGAGGGGTCGCTAGTGGCGTAGGATAGGATGAGCTATACTCCGAACGCAAATCCAGACAGGGATCGTATGCTCCCGGCGACGACGCGCCGGAACTAGGGTCTGGCTTGGTCGTCGACAGAACGCGAATTTATTCGGCTTCTGAGCGGGAGCACCCGCCGCTTCGCCCCCAGCCCGGAGAGCGGCGGACGAGGTTCTCTACAAGGTCGTAGAGTCATGCATTCAACGCCTCACGCATCGGCTGATGCCGTCGCGCTCACCCCAGTCGAATCGAGCCTTCCCATCAACGGCACTAAGCCCCCGGAACGGAACGCGGAGACGGCGCCACGCACGACCTCGTTCAAGCTCCACCGCAAAACCTATTCCTTGATGGGGCTGCAAATCACCGGCACGGGATCGTACGTGCCGGAAAATCTCGTCACCAACGAACAGCTGAAACAAACGCACGGATTTGACCCGGCATGGATCGAGCAGCGCTCCGGAATCCGTGAACGCCGCCACTTGCCCGCCGAATTCGCGACCAGCGACATGTCGGCCGAAGCTGGCGCGAGAGCCATCAGGTCGGCCGGAGTGAAGCCCGAGGACATCGACCTGTTGGTTCTGGGCACGTTCACGCCGGACCATTTTTGTCCGTCGACCGCCTGCCTGGTTCAGGATCGACTGGGCCTCGAAGTGCCTGCATTCGACGTGTCGGCCGCCTGCTCCGGCTTCATGTACGCGCTGGCGACGGCCGGACAATACATTGCGACCGGCAATGCGAAGACGGCCCTCGTCATCGGCGCGGATACAAACAGTCGCTTCATGAACCCCCTCGATCAGCGCGTGTACCCGCTCTTCGGAGACGGAGCCGGCGCGGCAATCGTTACGAAAGGCGGACAGGGGCAGGGACTTGTCCGCTACCAATTGGGGGCTGACGGGGGCGGCGGTCAGCTGCTGGTAATTCCCGGAGGCGGTACGCGCGAGCCTACCTCCCCAGAAATGATTCAGGCGGGCGACCAATACGTCAAAATGGACGGCCGGCAAGTCTTCAAATGGGCCGTCCGCGCGCTCTCCGACACGGTCGCGCTTGTTCTGAAGGAAGCCGACCTATCGGTGCATGACGTATCGCTCTACCTGTTGCACCAGGCGAATATTCGCATCATCGACGCCGCCGTCGATCAACTGGGCATTCCCAAAGAAAAAGTCTTCAACAACATCCAGCGCTACGGCAACACGTCGGGCGGCTCGATCCCCATCGCGCTCGACGAGGCATTTCGCGCCGGACGCATCAAACCGGGCGACACGCTGATGATGTGCGGTTTCGGCGCCGGTCTCACCTGGGGCACGGCACTCTTTCGCTGGTAACCCGCGACGACCGCGTGCTAGAAATGGAGTGACGCTTGCCACAGTGCAAGCGGATTGCGCCCTCGCCTGTAAACCCACCAACCTTGATGAGCACCGGAGCGTTGCGATGAAACTGGGAATGGTCACGTACCAATGGGGGGCAGAGTGGGACCTGCCCACGATTTTTCGCAATTGCAAAGAGACCGGTTACGAAGGGGTCGAACTCCGCACGTCGCATAAGCACGGCGTCGAGGTGTCGCTCAATAAGCAGCAGCGGGCCGACGTGCAAAAGCGCTTTGTTGACTCGGGCATCGAGCTGGTGGGCTTGGGCTCGGCTTGCGAATTCCACAGCCCCGATCCGGCCGTGGTCAAAAAGAATATCGAATTAACAAAGGAGTTCGTGGTCCTCTCGCACGACTGCGGCGGCGGCGGTGTGAAGGTTCGACCCAACGGACTCGTGAAGGGCAAGGACCATCGGGGAACCGCCGAGCAGATCGGCCTGGCGCTCCGCGAATGCGGCCGATTCGCCGAAGGCTACGGCATGGAGATCCGCCTCGAGGTGCACGGCAAAAGCAGCTCGGACCTGCATCTGATCAAGGACATCATGTCCGCCGCCAACCAATCGAACGTCGGCGTCTGCTGGAACTCGAATGCCAGCGACGTCGTGAACGGATCGGTGAAAGCCTCGTTCGATCTCGTCAAAAACAAGCTCGGCCGCACGGCCCACATCAACGAACTCTATTCGGGCTATCCCTACCGTGAGTTCTTCCGTCTGCTTCGCGCCGCGGATTGGGAAGGTTATTGCCTCGCCGAGTGCCAGGCGACCAGCGATCCGCTGCACGTGATGCGGTACTACCGCGCACTCTGGATGGAACTTTCACGGCCGAATGACAAGTCGGCCTGAGATTGCCTTACAGATGACCGTCCGGCGAGCGAACGCTGCGAACCGCCGGCGGTTTGACGAAATCGCCTGCGGGCGGCCGCTCGATCACGGGCTGTTCGGACGCCGCGACGCCGACCAGAGGCAGAAGGTCGTCCGTCTCCTTCTCTTCGGGCACCGCGACTTCGTGGAAGTCGGTCGCGTCGTCAACTTGCCGCAAGAGAAGATAGATCACCGTCACGGCCGTCCAGAAATAACTGGCAACAAAGCCCGAAATTAAAAGGCCCATGGCTTGTAGCCACATTCCCGCGAAAAACGTTCCCACGTTCAGCGTCCCGGTCGGGGCGCCGGTCAACAAGCCGGGGCCGCCGACCGAATCCGGTGCGCCCAGCAATAATCCATTGGTGCCGGTGGTGCCGAGACTCGACGAGACCCCCGCAGCCGAGAGATAGGCGACGAGCGCAGCCACGAAATAAACGAACGTGATGACGATCGCGCCGTAGGCCAGCGCGACGATTGCGAACCAGGCGTAGTGCCAGGGGCGGCTAAACACATAGCTATACGCGCGGCTGAATCCGTCGAATCCGTCGCTGGCCTCGGTGCTGATCGTCGCATACATGAGCGGCCAGCCCGCGGCCGCGCCGATCAGGATCATGGCCATCACGAAGCCGAAAACCAGTTCCAGTCCCCACAAAAACCCCAACAACGGCGATCCGACGTACGGAATTCGTCCGAGAAATCCGCCAACGATGCACAGGATCCAAAACAGGCCGATACCAGCCACCGGCAGCAGCGTCGCCGTCATGTAGGCGGGAAAATTCCCCAGCGAATATTTGACGGCCGAGATCAGCGAGATCTTGGTATCGCGGGCCTGCTCCACCGCGGCGATGCGGCACATCGCCCCCGCGACGACAGCCCACACGCAGAGCACCCAGGCCAGCCGCGTCCACGCGAAGAATTTCAGACTCCACGTCGCCTTGGCGTGCAGGATTGTGTGCACCGGTGAAACGACCGTCTGAACCGGTCGCAGCACCACGCCCCAATCGGCCTCGGCGGTCAACAGGGCCCGCCACGGATTCCTCCAAGTCGCTTCGGGCGGGGCAAAGGCGGCAGCTCCCGTCGGGCGTTCGTTCCAACCGAACAGCGTGTCCAGCTTCTCGCGCGGTGGGGCATAAGGCAGATGCGACAAGACCGCGTCGCCGGTTGACAGCAACACGACCGCCACGCACCCAAGCAGCAGCATCCGCAGGTCAATCGCCGTGCGAAAAACGCGGAACAGGCGCACCCAAGGGAACGTTTTCTTCCAGTCTATTTTCGTGAAATCGACAGTACTTTCTGGCATCAATCTCGGACCGGCCGGAGTCGAAGGGATGGGCGAATTGCCGGGAAAAATCCATTATAACCGGCCGCGGAGGCCGCGAAACAAGCGGCTTTCCCGCAAAAGCGTCGTCGCCCATACGCCAGGCAGGTGTGCGCGGCGGCGAGTCATCTTGTCCCAGCGATGCCGTGCCTCGGTCGAATTGACCGACGCGCACAAGAGTGCGCCGAGCTTTCCATGAGCGCATTCGTGCCACTTGGGTTATCAGAACGCGTCTTGCGCCTTCACTCCTTGTTTCTTGTTTCGCAACAAGTTGCGGTAGCTCTCGCGCTGCTGTTGCTGCACGCCGCTCTTGCTGCGTTCCAAGTTCTCGAGGAGCGAGTTCGGCGCGTTTGCCGCGGGAGCAGCCTGCTGCCGCTCCTCCTCCTGCTGCTTTGCAGCAGGGGCTGGCGGCGATCCCAGCTTTGTCGTGCCGCGGAAAAATGCGTAGCGGCTTGTGTCGGCCCGTGCGATGACGGTCGTCGTACCGCGAATGGCATCGGCTTTGAACAGGCCGCGCAGATCCGTTTCACCGGACACAAAGTCCGTGTTCTCGCTGCCGATCACCTTCACGAGAACTTTGCCCGCGTAACGGTCGGCAACGACATTTCGTGCGGTCACCCGGACACGGCCGCTGGCTGCCTCTTCCTGCACGGCAAGTTCCAGCGGCGAGACGAGCACCAGGCCGCTGGCATAGTCATCGCCACCTCGACAGACCAGCAGGTAGGCGCCTTCGTCCTTGAGGGGCAGCGACAAGCTCTTCTCGAGATCGCGGTAGTCCTTCCCGTTGCCTAATTCGAGCGACAGCTCATGGTAGGGTCGAATCCCCGCGAGATTGATGGCCGCGATCTGGGCCAGGTTCCGTTGCAGCAATCCGAATTTCAGCAAGTCGACGCGATAGACCTTGAGATCGATTCGCGGAATGTTGCGATAGGTCAACGTGACCTGGGGCGGCTGATTGGGCCGCAGAGTGACCACCTCGGGCAGCGACAGACGCCGATGCACGAAAAAGTCGATCGCCTCCCGTGCGTCGGGAAACTTGTCCTGCACCCGTTCATAGGCCGCCAAGGCCTCTGTCGGTTTTCCCAGACTGTGGAAGATCTGACCCGTGATATAAACCGCCTGCCACTTGTTTTCGGCAGGCACCAATTCACCGGTCCGCGGGTCTTTGTGCATCATTTCGGCGACCTTGTGGCAAGTCGCAAGCGCATCGTCGCTTTGGCCGAGCTCGTATTGGCTGTAACCGATGACATACCAGAAGCTGTCCGCCAACCCGCTCTCGGGATATCGGGCAATGGCGCGGCGAGAACGGGCAATGGCCGCCTGATACTTTTCGAGGTCCAAAAATGCGGAGACCGCGGAAAAAGTCGCCTGGTCGGCTGCTGGATCGTTGGGCCAGGTCGCCACGAAATGATCGAGCATGTTGATCGAGGCCGCGATGAGATCGACGCGGGTGAGGCCTGCCTTCCGCAATTCGTCGTTCGTGGAGGCGCTCGGCGCCTTGCCGGAGACCTCTTGTGCCAGGGCGTACGTGGCGGTCGCCACGTAGGATTCCGCCGGATATTCGCGCAGCAGGCGTTCCATCACTTGGAGCGATCGCTGGAATTGGCCGCGGTCGTCGAGGAAGCCCGCGATCTGGCTCTCGCGTTGGAACACGGCTTCGATCGTCGCCCGGTAAACGAGAAAGCTGCGTTCGTATTCCCCCAACTGCGCGGTAGGCCAGCGCGACCCGCAGAATCGAAGGGAAATCGATCTCCACGTCGGGCAGCTTCTCCTTGATGATCTCGAAGTTCTCGACAATCGACTGGTCTTGCCCCGTCGCCAGCGCCGCGTGAAACAGGGCTTGCACCGCTTCGCGGTAAGGCGCGTCCTGCAGGTGATACTGCTTGAGCAGGCGCGTCAGAGAATCCGCACCCTCCGCGAATTTTCCTTTGGCAACCAGGCGTTTGCCGAATTCGAACAATTCGCGCGGCGTCAGTTTGTATTCGTCTCGCGAGCGGTGCGCCCTTCGGCAGCACGTCCAGCGACTTCGCCGTTGAGACGGCGATCCGCTGCGGTTGATAGAAGCTGCGAATCACCGTGGGCGCGGCATGGAACGACCCGGGCACATAACCGACAAGCGTGTATTTGAGCGCACCCGGATAGGGCGCATCGCCGAGATAAAAGGTGATGCTCCCCGCGGAAATTTCATATCGTTCAAACGACCCGCGCACCGAATCGGCCAGCACGCTCGCACCGGCGGGAAGCGGCTCGGTCACAACCAGGTAATCGAGCTGTTCGTCCACGGTCCCTCGCAAATGTCGGCGATAGACGTTGAGAGTGACTTCGCCGCGCGCTCCGACAGGCAGCTGCGTCAGGTCGTTGCGAAACGTGGTGTAGCTTCCCGAGAGAATATCGAAGCCGCGCGGAATCGTTTCGCCGTCCAGCATGCGTTCCGCCGGCTCATACGTGCGCTCAACGGTCCAATCGTCGGTCGTCGACACCAGTCGATGGGAAGGGACGAATCCGGACAAGATCGCGCTATAACTGAATCGCGCCCGTCCCTCCAAATCGAAATTGATCCGCTGGGGACGCCCCTGAACGAGCATCGTGGCCGGAACTTCCAGTCGGCGGCTCGAATCCTGCGAGGGATCGATCGCCAGCTTCTGGAGCAAATGGTCATTCACATAGATCGTCAGCGCGTACTTCTCGTTCGTGGCTTTCACTTGCCCATACCAGCGAGCCAGCGCGGCGACGGCGATCCCATTGGCCTTTTCCGGCAACCAATGCGAACCGATGCGGGCGGCCATTAACCAATCGACGACTTTAGCAAGTTTGCCGTTCGTCGGTTGGATCTCTTCGAGGGCCAGCAGGTACATCGCGCGCAGCTCGACGCCGCTGCGGGTCACGGGGGCTGCCTTCAAAAGGCTCGCGTCGTCACCCGCATGCGCGGCATGGGCTCGGTCGATATCGATCTTGACCAACCCCAGGAGTTCGCCGGCCATCTCCTTGCGGTCCAGTCGCGCCAGTCCCAGCGCCACGTGCAGGAGGCTCGGCACACTCAAATGGTTGCGGTCGCGATAGAGGCGATTGCCAATCGCAAAGTCACCTTTGCCACACTCGACCAAGGCGTGAAACAGGACGGCCTGCGCGTCGCGCTGTGAAGGACGAGCCGACGCGAGCGAGGTCGACAACCAGGCAATCGCCTTTTCAAACGCGTCCCCAGGCACGGCAAAACCGGCTCGTCGCGCGGCGGCAAGGGCCCATGCAGCCCGGCTGGAGAGGAATTCGTCCGATTTGGGCGCCTTGCTTCCTCCGGACCAACTCCAACCCCCGTCGTCGCGTTGGGCCGAAATGAGCTGAGCCACCGCCGAACGAATGCGGATGGCAAGCGCGGTTCCGTCCGGCGTCTCTGTGTTGCGCGACGCGTGCACCATGGCCATCAGGCCCAGCCCGCCCAGGATGTCGCTCGTCGCCTTGTCCAGTGTGTTGGTCGGCAACACTCGTTCGCAGCCTCTTGGTTCTAAACCCGATCCCAAAATGGCGTCGAGCAGCGTCCGATCGACGCTTGGTCCGATCAGAATCTCCAGCTTCGGATTCTCCATAGAGACGCGGCTGTCGGCAGCGATGAAGGCGATCGTACTTTGGCCGGCCGTGCCGCTGGCCGTTGAGTACGTCGCCAGGCCGTCCGCGTGCACGGGAATTGCTTTGCGCGACACATCGCGGCGGTTTCCGCTTTCGACCGTCAGTTCAAAATCGGCCGTTCCCGTTTCGCCGAGCGCCGCCGGAAAGCTGACGGATTCAATGCCGGGACCCTTTGAGACAAGCGATTTTTTTAGCTCGGTCGTGCGATCGCTGAGCGTCAATTTCAGCCGCAGATCGATCTTCTCGCCGCTCGCGATCGACGCATTTTGCACGTCGACCAGAACGTCGGCCCGATCGCCGGCGGTAAAGGAAGCCGGCAGCTTCATCTCGCCGAAGAAATCCTTCTTGGCGACGAGGTCCAGGGTGGCCTCGCCGGCCAGTGATTCGACGTCAATTCCCGCAGCGCGTAACCGCCAGGCGGTCGCTCGATCGGGAAGCCGAAAGCTGACACTCGCTTTGCCTTCGGCATTGGTGACCACGATGGGGTTCCAATAACCGGTCTCGCCGAGCACGGCCGCCGCAAAGAGACGCAAATCCTTGTCGGTCGATCCCGCCGTCATTGGGATGTTCAACGGGAAGGGGAACGTCTCACCACGCTTGTTCTGAGCGAACCAGTTCTCGCCGTTTTGCCGCATGCCTTTGCGAGGCGAATCAAATGGATCGTCGAGAACATCGGATTTCAGATTGGCTTTGCCGTCCAAACCGCCGAGGTTCATGTTTTTTGCTTTTCCAGAAAAGACGGGAGAGCCAAACTTGCCCAGGCCCAGCTCACTGCTTGGAGCCTTTTGGCTCGCAATTCGGTCCCGCACCTGGCGCGATCGCCGCGCATGCGGAGCTTGATTGGCCGGCGGACTAGGCTGAGGTTTCAAATCTTCTGGAACTCCGTTGCCCACCGTGCCGTCGCCCATTCCACCCCCGCCGAACATTCCTCCCCCACGCTTGTCAAAATCGATCCCGCGACTCTGAATGGAGGCCCAATTCTCGGACGTTGCCCGTTCGACCTCTTCGTCATCGATGCCGTTGAAAAAGACGCCAAACCCGTCCCGAGCGCCCGACGGTTCCGCTTTTGCCTCCTTGGCACGACGAGCACCCTCAAGCATGGCGATTGCCGCTCGATTGTTCGGATCGAAATCCTTCGCCCGGCCGGCGATCGCTTCCGCTTCGGAATATCGACCGGCACTCATCAACGTCTTGTAGATGTCAACGAGGGGGTCCATCCGACTCCCCTCCTCGTTGCCAGGCACCCTCAGCCTGATCCCGTTTTCCGAGAGGTACCCCAGATCGACCCGCTCGAGAGACTGTGCCTCGCGCGCCGCGATTTGTGCGCGCTCTTCTTCGGACAGCAGAGCTTGACTGATGGCGTGCGTAACAGGCTTATACAGAAACGCACAGCTTGCCAGAGTGCCCATGGATGGCTTGCGCTTGCCCCGCGAGAAAATCTGGTCGATCGTGACGCCCTTGCCCGCGAAAAGATCGAGTAGATTGCGTTGAACCATGGCCAGCGAGATCTCAGCCGAGACGGGTTTGCCCTGAGGATCGGTCGCCGTGATCTCGAACTGAATCGCTTCTCCCGGCTTCGCCGCCGACCGGTCGGGCTTGAGCGAGATTCGCAACTTCCGTGAGATCGAAAAATCGCTGGAGGCGTGGTGCAGAACGGTTCCGTCGATGACGGCGACGGCCAGGACAAAATTCGGCGCCAGTCGAGGCTCGAGCGAAAAATTGAAAGGATTTGCGCCGGTCTTCAATTCAACCAGCTTGTACTCCAGGACCGAGGCGCCTTCGTACGTCACCAGAGCCAATGCGGGCGCGTTGCGCCAATGCAACTGCACGTGAGCCGTGTCGCCTGCCTGAAAATCATGACGGTCGGCAAGGATCCTCAGGCGAACGGTGTCGTCATCGCCGGAAATCGCGATCTGTTCGGTGCCGCTGACCGGCGTGCCGAACTGGTCGACCGCCGTGGCCCGCAGCACATAGCGGCCCGATTTGTCGATGTGAACCGTCTCGTGCGCGTTGCCCGTCTCCTTGTCGCTCTTCATCTCGTGAGTCGCGACCAGCCGCTCGCCAGACTGCCGCGAGGCCGCCATGCGCTCGAGAATCTCGAGCTTGAGCGGAACGCCGACCGGCTGCCCAGCCGCATCGGTCACCGTCACCGCCGCATCAAACGTCTCGCCGCTTAGATACACCTTGCGGACGGTTGCAATCTGGATGGCAAACCCTCGCGCGGAGAGAAAGATCCGTTCGACGGTGCGCAGATTGTGTTCCGGCGCCAAAACCTCGAGCGGCAACGTTTGCGATTCGCTGTAACGACGCGTGGGAAGTTCAAAAGCCAGCTCGCCGGCGGCGTTCGTCGTTCCGGTTTGCAAGCGGTCGTCGGCCAGGCGGTATTGCACCTCACGGCCGGCCAACGGCGTTCCATAGTAGTAGCGCAGCCGAATCTTTCCCTGGATCTTCTCGCCGCGGTAGTAGACTTTGCGCGGCAGATCAACTTCGAGATGGATTTGCTCGAGTTTCGCCTCGTGCACCTCGAACTGCGACGAATAGGACTGTTTTCCCTTCGGCTGGTAAAGATGGACCGAGCATGTTCCCTGCGGAACCGTCTCGGGCAAAAGAAAGCTCGTCGCAAAGCAGCCGAAATGATCGAGTTTGATGCGGGCCGCGTGCACGGTGCGGCCGCGGGCATCCGCCACATCGAGATCGAAGGCCTCGCCCTCCTTGAAGGTGAACCGATCATTGGCCACCCAGCGGACGATGCCTTTGAGATTCACCAACTCGCCGGCACGATACGCGGGACGGTCGGTGTAGACGTGCCCGACCGGAGACAATCCCGCGGCGAAGCCGAGTCCCTCCAAGCGGTTAACCGTCGAAGCCGCGTGGCCACCGCGCACGGCAAAGACGCGCAGATCGCTGACCGATTTCAGCTCTTCGTACGATTTTTGGAAGACGCCGTCCTTGCCGGTCGTCTCTTCGGCAAAAATCCGCGAGCCGTCGCTCAGCAGCAGTCTGGTCCCGTCGGCCGGCTTTTTCTCGGCGACGTTTTCCGCAAAGACAAACAGCTCGTTCCGCGAGCATTTCACGATCACGTCGAGATCGCTCACGATGACCATCGTGGTCGCTTCCAGCTTCTCGCTGGAAACGGTTACGGCCCACACGCCCGGACCTTGCACGGGGAGTGAAACGTTGTTTTCAAACGGTCGGAGCTTCTCGTACCCCTTCACGGCGAAGTCGACCGTCTTGTCGGGATCAATCAGGCCGATATCGAGCGTCTCGATCGCGCCGGCCAGATGCATCTTGCGAAAGTAGTCGCTCATCTCGACCGGATAGACTTTGACGGTGACCTTCTCCACGTTGCGCGTGGAGAGACGCAGGAAGGGGCGTTCGCTCGTGCGGAATTTGCGCGGCGTAAGAATCTCCATTTGCTGCTGCGTGAGCCGCGCGATCGGCTCCTCGGCCTCCGCCTTCTTGTAGGCTTCGATGGCGTCGTTCAATCGGCCCAACCGGGTTTCGAACAGTTCGCCGATCGCCAAATAGACCGATTTGACGCTCGGATCCTCGGATTCCGGGTACTTACTGACAAGCCGCTTCCACTCGTCGATGGCCTGCTCGAAGAGTTGGCGTGCCGTCACGTCCACAGCATCGATTGTTTTTCCAGTCTTGGCCGCTTCGGCAAGTCGTTCGTTGACGTGGTCGACCGCCTCCTGATATTTCATCTTGCCGAACAGGTAGAGCACCTTGGCCGCTCGTTCGTCGAGCGGATGGTCCTTCAAGAAGGCCTCCCACGATTCGCGGGCCGCTTTGTAATTCTTGAGACGGAATTGTTCCTGAGCCTTCTCGAATTCCGCGTCGGTAATTCGCGACAGGACGGCGTTCCAAGCGCGATGATTTGGATGCGCGCTCAGGAAGGCGCGCCACACGCGGACCGCTTCATCGTATTTCTTCTGTGAGAAGAGGATTTCGCCGAGCAAGTTGCGCGCCTTGGGCAGCTCCTCCGACACGCCGTACGCCGAGTTGCCGACCAGCGCTTTCAATCGGGCGGCTGCCTGCTCGAAGCGTCCGCGCGATCCGTAACTCATGGCAATGTCGAGTTCCGCCTGCGGGGCCAGGCGGTGCTGGGGATACGCCTTGAGAAAAGCGGTGAGCGCCGCCACGCCCAGTTCGAGATCGCCGTCAGTGGCTGGAGCGGGAATCCCGTAAGTTCGACCGAGCCGGAACTGAGCCTCGGCCAGGAAATCGCCGTCCCCCAAACGAAAGGTCGGACCATCCAGCAGGTCTTGCCACGTTTTTCGCGCGTCGGCCGGCTGAGACCCGGCAAGCAGGGCGAGTCCCAACCGATAGCGGGCTTCGATCTCGAGCGTCACCGCCGCGCGGTTTTTGACATCCGCATCGCTGCCGTATTCCGCGATCCATTTGCGATAGGCGTCGATCGCGGCCGGCAATTCGTTGAGTTCGTGCCGGCACCGTGCGATCCGCAGCTCGATTTGCTGCCGCTTTTCCAGACTGGGATGCAGCGACGCCGCCTGTTGATAAAACTCCGCAGCCTGACGATAGTCGTGCGTCTTTTGACCGGCGCGGAGGGATCGGCGAATCCGTCAAAAAACCGATCGGCAAATTCCAGATAGATGGCCGCCAATTCGTCGCGTCGTCCGGCCGAGAGCAGGCGGCCCGCTTCGCGCTCGTAAATTTCGCCGGCCAGTTGATAGTTCCGTTGACGCGCCAACACTTCGGCCTGGCCAAACCGAGCGCGGGAGATCCATTCGCTTTTGGGATACTCCGCTGGCAACCGGCGAAAAGTCTCGATCGCCAGGTCGTAGAGTTTCAATTCCGACTGCGCGCGTCCGCGCAGGTAGAGCAGATAATCGGCGTGGGGGGCGCTCGGTTTTTTGAGCTCATCGTCGATCAAGCGGATCGCCTCGGCGAACTTCCGATCCTCGAGAGCCCCGCTCAATTCGCCAGAGAGGCGTGGGACTGAGGTAATCGGGTGGGCCGGCTCTCCTGCGGCCTGCAAGGACGCCGCAGGTTGCAATGCGAAACTGGTCACCAAGGCAACGCAGCCAATTCCAAGCGCAAGACGTGGCATGTCGTTTTCCTTCGTCGATTGGCAAAAGACGCGATCGGCGTGCGATCGGCAATGATTGGACCATCAGCGCCCGCTTCAGCCGCCCTTGATAGGACGCTTTGCGGCGTCATTTGGTTCCTGAACCAAGTCGCGGATGGCCTGGGGGCACCACCGTCGCTGAGGCGCCCTCCGCGAGCTTGCGATTCCCCCGCGCGGGCTTAAGATGGAAAGTCGAGATTACCTGCCAGTGTTGATGCTTTCCGTGTCGCTCCGCTTCGAGCCACCACGGAAGCGCCTGCCTCAAACCCACCCCGAAGGTCGCGCCTCGACCCAAAGGACGGCGGCGCAATGTACCGGTTGGTCCTGTTCTTTCTGAGTTCGGCGCCGATGGCACTCGGCGGCAGCGTTGGTCTTGCCGTCGATGCCCGCCCGGTCTCTCCCGCGATCGTCAAGGTTCGCGTTGATCCGGACCGCGTGCGCCTCGCCGGCCCCGGCTGCCGTTTCTCGTTGTTGGTGAGCGGTGAGACTGCCCGGGGTGAAGTCATCGATTTGACTCGCGAGGCCGGCTATGTCTCACGGAATCCAGGCCTGGCGCAGATCGGCCCCGATGGCGTGGCGAGGAGCGTTGTGGATGGCCAGACGCAGATCGAAGTCACCGCCGCCGGAAAAAGGCTCACGATTCCCGTCGAGGTTTCCGGCTCCCACCAACCGCGAGCGTTGCACTTCGAGAACGACGTCCTGCCGATCTTGAGCCGGTTCGGCTGCAATTCCTCCGGCTGCCACGGCAAGGCCGAGGGGCAAAACGGCTTCAAACTTTCGATCTTCGGATTCGATCCGCGAGCCGATCGCGTGGCGCTGCTCGAAGAAGGTCGCGGAAGGCGGATTTTTCCAGCCGCACCCGAAGAGAGCTTGCTGTTGAAGAAGGCGACGGGCCGCGTGCCGCACGGGGGCGGCGTGCGGATTCAGCGAGCCTCCCCCGAGTATCGCCTGCTTTGCGAATGGATCGCCGCCGGAGCACCGGAAGGAGACCCGGCGGCACCGCGCGTCGCGTCAATCCGCCTGACTCCGCGAGAGGGGCGATTGCGGCCCCGAGACTCGCAGCAGCTACGGGTCGTCGCGCGCTACACCGACGGCCGAGAAGTCGATGTGACGTCGCACGCCAAATTCCAGTCCAACCGTGAGGAACTGGCGGGAGTCGACGGTTTTGGGCTCGTGACTGCGGCCGATCGCCCGGGCGAAGCGGCCGTCATGGCCGCTTACATGAACCAAGTCGACGTGTTCCGGGCACTGATTCCGCTGGCCGCGCCGGACTCGAAGCGTCCCGCGCGGCAGGATTCCCCGCCGCCACAAAACTTCATTGATCGACTGGTGGCGGCGAAGCTCGAGCGGCTGAACGTCCTCCCCTCGGCTCTCTGCACCGACGAGGAGTTCGTGCGGCGCGTTTATCTCGACGTGATCGGCACTCTCCCAACTCCGGACGACGTGCGTGCCTATTTGGCCGACGGCCACACGGATCGACGAGCACGGCTGGTCGACGATTTGCTGGAGCGCCCCGAATATGCGGAGTATTGGTCGCTCAAATGGTCGGACCTGTTGCGCGTCGATCGGCGCGTGCTCGGTCACAAACAGGCCTACGCCTATTACTCCTGGATTCGCGACAGCTTCGCGGAAAACAAACGCTTCGACCGTTTCGCACGCGAGCTGATCACGGCCGAGGGAAATTTAACAGAAGCGCCCGCCGGCGCGCTGTTCAAAGTCGATACGGATCCCGGCAAGATCGCCAGCTCGCTTTCGCAGGTCTTCCTCGGTGCGCGAATCGCGTGCGCCCAGTGTCACCATCATCCGTACGACCGTTGGACGCAAACCGATTATTACGGAATGCAGGCCTGCTTCTCGCAGGTGGCGTTTAAGTCGACCGCTCGGGGCGAACTGCTCGGCCCGCTGTCCGCCGCAGCGACCCGCAATCCCCGCACGGGTGAGGAAGTCTTTGCCCATCCTCTGGGGATGCCAAGTCCCAAAGCCTCGCCGCCCGGCGACCGTCGCCAGATTCTGGCGGCGTGGCTGACCGGCCCGGAGAACCCCTGGTTCGCGCGGTGCCTTGTCAATCGGATGTGGGAACACTTTCTGGGCCGGGGAATTGTGGAGCCGGTTGACGACTTCCGACTCACCAACCCCCCGTCCAATCCCGAATTGCTCGACGCATTGGCCGCCGATTTTGTGCGGCACGATTACGACGTGAAGCACGTGATCCGCACGATCACCGCCTCGCGAACATACCGGCTTTCCTCCGAACCCAACGCGACGAATGAGCGGGACGACGAGAATTATTCGCGCGCCTCTTGCGCCGGCTCGACGCCGAAGTCTTGCTCGACGCGATTTGCCAGACGACCGGCAGCGGCGAGAAGTTTCGCGGAGTTCCCGCGGGCTCTCGGGCCATCGAACTCTGGGACAACGAATCGCCGCACTATTTTCTGAAGCTGTTCGGCCGACCGGTGCGCGTCACCGCCTGCCAGTGCGAGCGCAGCTCCGAGCCAAGCGTTTCGCAGGTGCTGCACGTCCTCAACTCGCCGGCGATCCATGCCAAGCTGGCCAGTGCGGCCGGAAGGATCGCACGACTGACGGACCGCTTCGCGCGAGATCCGGCGCTTGTCGACGAAATCTACCTGACGTTTTACGCGCGCTCGCCCTCGCCCGACGAGCGGCAGGCGGCCCTCGATTATTTCAAGAACGCCGAATCGCGCACCGGCGAGGGTCGCCGCAAGGCGGCCGAAGATCTGGCGTGGAGCCTGATGAATACGACCGAGTTTCTGTTCAACCATTGATTCTCGAAAACCAGCGACGAAGGACCGTCGCTCGCCAGGAGTCGTTCAATATGACCGCGACTTTCCCCTCTTGCGATGGCATCCGGCGCCGCGATTTGCTCAAAATTGGCGCGGCTAGCACGCTCGGCTTTTCGCTTTCGCTCCCCGCTCTCCTCGAGCGCCAAGCGGCCGCAGCCCAGAGTGAGGCGTCTCGCGATGCACGGCCTGCGCGCGACGTTTCTCTCTTGATCATCTATCTGCAAGGCGGGATGAGCACGATCGACGTGTTCGACTTGAAGCCCGAGGCGCCCCCCGAATTTCGCGGCGATTTTCGGCCCATCGACACGACTGCCCCCGGACTGCAAATCTGCGAGCATCTGCCCGCGCTGGCCCGGCAAGGGGACAAATTCTCGCTCTTGCGCTCGTTCACGCATAACAACTCCGGGCACGGCTCGGCCGATCATTACATGCTGACCGGTTATAACCCGTCGGCCGCTTTCAACCCGAACTTGAAGCCCAATAACGAACGCCCCTCGCACGGATCGATCATGGCCCGCAAGCTCGGGCCGCGTGGCGCGGTGCCGCCGTACGTCTCCGTGGTGAAGATGCACAATTCGGCCGGTTCGGCGTACTTGGGCGCGTCGGCCGCTCCATTCGTCGCCGAGGGAGATCCGAACACACCCGGGTTCACGGTTCCCGACCTGCTTCCGCCGATGACGGTCGATGCGAGCCGCCTGAATCATCGCCGGGCGCTCCTCGATCATGTCGACCGTTACCGCCGCCGGGCCGCGTTGCGGGCCAACGCCGCGGCCAAGACGGTCAGCGCCTTTCAACAAAAGGCCTTCGAGCTGATGACCTCCGCTTCCACCCGCACGGCTTTCGACATCTCGGCCGAGCGCGATTCGCTGCGGGACGAATACGGCCGGCACACGTTGGGGCAATCGTGCCTTTTGGCCCGCCGGCTCATCGAAGCCGGCACGCGCTGTGCGATGGTCACCCACAACAATTGGGACACCCACACCAACAACTTTCACATCCTGAAGACTGTCCTGCTGCCGCAGCTCAATTCCGGGTTGGGGACGCTGTTGCGCGACCTGGCCGATCGCGGCCTGCTGGAAACGACATTGGTCGTGGTCATGGGCGAGTTTGGTCGCACACCGCGAATTAACTCCAACGCCGGCCGAGACCACTGGGGCCCGGCCAACACGCTGTTCCTGGCGGGCGGCGGAATCGCGGGGGGACGCGTCGTTGGTCGCACGAACGAGCACGGCGAACGTCCGGTCGCCGATCCCAACAGTCCAGAGGATCTGGCCGCCACGATCTATCACTGCCTGGGGATCAATCCCGAGGACGAATTCCACACACCGGAAGGGCGTCCCATCAAAATCGTCAACAACGGCCGCGTCATCAACGGTCTGATCTGACGGATCAACGCATGCGCGCACTCGGTTCATTTTTCGCTCTCATTTCTGCCGCGATGGCTGTGGCCGTCGCGCGGCCTGCTGCGGCCGAGCCGCCGGTGGCCTCGTACATCTTTCCCGCCGGCGGACAGCGGGGAACGACCGTTTCGATTCGCGTCGGCGGCTTGTATCTGAACGATGCGTGCAATTTCGACCTGCTCGGCCAGGGCGTTTCCGCATCGAAGCGGATCGTGGCCACAAACACGATCTGGTTTGAAGGGCCCCTGCTTTATCCGCCCCTTTCGCAGCAAGGCGAAGTCTATCCCAAGGATTTCGCAGGATCCGTTCGCATCGCTTCGTCGGCCCTCGAAGGCGTCCGCTATTGGCGCGTCTCAACCTCCCAGGGAACCACTGCGCTCAAGAAATTCGTCGTCGGCGACCTGCCGGAAATCGTGGAGGACGAGATCGATGGCGATCCCGTTCCCACTCGCATTCAACTCCCCGTGACGATCAACGGCCGGATCTTTCCCCGCGAAGACGTCGACATTTGGACGTTCTCTGCGCGGGCCGGTGAGAGGGTCAGCTGCAGAGTTGCGGCGTCGCGGATCGGATCACCCCTCGACGCGCGGCTCGAGATTCGCCGGGCCGACGGCCGGCTGGTCGCCGAAAACGTCAATGTGCCGGGGCCAGACGCCGGACTTCGCTTCACGGCGCCCGCGGACGGTGACTACCAACTCCGCATCTGCGACGCGGCGTTTCGCGGTAACCAGGATTACGTCTACCGCTTGACCGTGACGAACGGCCCCGCGCTCGACGCGGTCTATCCGTTGGGGGGGCGACATAGCTCCCAGCTCGCGCTGCACCTGACGGGTTCGAACCTGCCCACGGACGATGTTCGCGTCAATCTTCCTGCTCGTGGACCTTCCACGGTCGTCCGACCGCGGATCGACGCGTTGACGCACTCGGAGATCGCCCTGGAAACGGACGACCTGCCCGAGTTCGTCGAAGAGACGGCCGCGGCCCTTCCCGACGGCGCTCGCCGCGCCGCTGTGCCCGCCGTTCTGAATGGCCGCATTCTTCACCCTGGCGAGGCCGACCTCTGGCAAGTGGTCGCGCACAAGGGGGACAGCTATTTCCTCGACCTCCGCGCCGGCCGCTTGGGCTCGCTGCTCGACTCGGTGTTAACGATCCTCGATTCGAAAGGGAACCGGCTGGCGACCTGCGACGACATGAGCGCGGGACAGACCGACTCGCAACTGGCCTGGAAGGTTCCGGCCGACGGCACCTACTCGATCCGGATTGAAGACCGCCTTGTCTCGCGTGGCGGGCCGCAATACGTCTACCGGCTCAAAATCGATCGGGCCAATCACGCCGCGGATTTTCAGTTGAAACTGCCGTCGAGCGCGCTGAACGTCGAGCGCGGTTCCGAGACGACTCTCCCCATCGGCATCGAGCGACAGGGCGGCTTCAAGGGCCCCGTGATGCTGGAAATCGACGGCTTGCCGGCAGGCGTGACGTGCCCCCGCATGGAACCTGCGACCGCCACGAAGGTCGACATCCGGTTGAAAACGAGCCGCCAGGCGAAAGTGGTCACGGCGGCCGTTGTCGTGCGTGGGAAGGCAGTCATCGACGGCAATACAGTCGAGCGGCGGGCCGTTTTTCCGTCTGAGCCCGGCGACCCACCGATCGAGCAAGTGGCCGTCGCGGTCGCCGTGCCGACGCCATTCAAATTCTCGGCGCAATACGATCAGGCTTACACGCCGCGCGGCTCGGTGTACGTGAAGCATTATCTGATCGCTCGCAACGGCTATATCGGGCCGCTCGAAGTTCGGCCGGCCGACCGTCGTTTCCGGTACGCGCAAGGGGTCAACGGGCCGACTCTTCACGTCCCCCAGAACGCGGACGCCTTTGATTACCCACTCACCCTGGCCCCCTTCATGGAGATCCTTCGCACCAGCCGCACCAATCTGATGGCCACCGGCATCGTGATCGATCCGGACGGCACCCGACACCCGGTCACGTACTCGACGGATTCGCAGAATGAGCAGATGGTGTCGATCGTCTCACCGGAGCTGATGACCTTGGTGCTCGAGCCGGCGTCTGTCCTCGCAGAGCCCGGTCATTCGGCGGTCGTACATGTACGCGTAGTCCGCGGCCGGCAACTTGCGGGGCCGGTCCGCATCGAATTGGTCTGCCCGCGACACATTCAGGGCGTCTCGGCGGAGGCCGTCACGATCGAATCGAGCGATTCGGCGACGGACCTTCGCGTGGTCGTCGCCGATGGTTCGCTCGGGCCATTCAACATGCCGCTCACCGTTCGGGCCACCGGCATAGACTCTCGCGGCTATCCCGTGATCGCCGAATCGCCGCTCCCTATTGGGCGCTGAACGCCGTGCAAACGAGATCGGCAGGAGTCGATTTTGCATGAAGTCCGCCGCAAGGAGATCACGTCCGCGCGTCAAGAAACTCACTCGCTCGTTTTTCCAGCGACCGGCGGAGGAAGTGGCTCAAGCGCTGATCGGAAAAATCCTGGTGCGGCGCTTACAAGGTAAGCTGTTACGTACCCGTCTCATCGAGACAGAGGCCTACCTGGGTCCGGACGATCTCGCGTCACACGCAGCGAAAGGACGAACGCGGCGAACCGAAGTCCTCTTCGGAGCTCCGGGCCGCGCTTACGTGTACTTGATTTACGGCCAGCACGAGATGCTCAACGTGGTCGCTGGGGCCACGGGCCAAGGCCAGGGCGTACTGATTCGAGCGGCCGATCCGCTCGACGGCTGGAAGGCGGACCTCTCGGGGCCCGGTCGGCTCACACGCGCCTTGCAGATTACCAGGCTGCAAAACGGCCTGGATGTGACGAGAACGGAGCTTTACTTCCTGGACGATCCTGACGATCGACCGGCCGTGCAATCCACAAAACGGATCGGCATCGACTACGCGCTCCACTGGAAGGATGCGCCCTGCGCTTCGTTGACGCAAAATCGGATCAACGTGCCAGCCCCGATGTGAGGCACAATTCGGCGAAGAAGTTGCGCGAGACTTCGTGAATTCGCACTTTAGGCAATCTTGGGCGCGGCTCTGACCGCCAGGTCATTCAAGTCGCTGGCCCCGAAATTCCGATATTGTCGATACAGACGGACAGCCGGGGCCTCAGGGGGATTGGCGACTCGCGATCAGGGGGCGGGCCGCGCGAGTCAACGCCATGCCACATATTCCGAAGTGCGTGCTCCTTGCCGCGATTCTATCGGCGGGTTGCGCCTCTTCGGGGCTGGGTCCGGTTGATCCGCTGGCGCGAAGCAATAACCCGTCCCCTATAGGAGGGGCTCAACCGCAATCCGCCGCCACAAGCATCAGCTCGCCGGCGCGTGGCAGCGCAGCGCCTGCCGTCGATTCGCAGTCGACGAGCGGCCTGCAAATGGTCGCTTCCTTCAGCCCGGCGGAAACGCCGGCTTCGGAAGGCTCTCGAGCAAGCGCGGCGGCACCGAACAACAATGGTCCGCCGCCTGCGCCCGCGGTTGTTTCCGAAGAAACCATCCCACCAAACGGGACGCCGGTTGGTCAAATCACCTTGCCGGACGCGATTCAAATCGCCTATCGCTCGCAGCCCCGCTTGCGTGTCTTTCTCGAAGGCATTCACGAAGCCCAGGGAAACGAAGAGATTGCTTTCGCGCCGTATTTGCCGACGCTCGCAGGAGGCGTTTCCGGCGGCGGTTTCGACTTGAACGTTCAGGGCCAGGTGGCGAACGGGTTCACCTTTCTGCCGATCGGCGGAGCCGTCCCGGTCGGACTCAATCTGGAGACCGGATACGGCATGGGTGACGTCAAACTGCAGTGGTTGATTTGTGATTTTGGTCGGCGAGAGGGTCACTACTGCCAGGCCAAACTGGGCGTCGAGATCGCCTCGCTGCAGTCGGAGCGTGCCTACCAGACCGTCGCGAACGAAGTCGCCGTCGCCTATTACCAGGTCTTGCGGGCCGCTTCTTTGCGGCGAATTGCTCAGGAAGCGGTCCACCGTGCCAAGGACGATCTTGGTGAGGCTAGAAAATTGGAAAAAGGCGGCGTCATCGAACGCGAAAAAGTTTTGCGTGTCGAGGTGCAACTGGCCCAGAGCCAGCGGCAGTTGGACAGTGCCGAGGGGTCGCTCGCCATCGCGACGGCCGCGATCAACGTGGCCATGGGAGTGGACGTTTCGTCGCCGACTTCCGTCGCCGAAGTCGATGTGATGCCGCGCCCGCCGAATTCGCTGCCCGAATGCCTGCAAACGGCCGTGTCGCAGCGCCGCGAGTTAAATGTCGCTCGCAGCGGCATTCAAGTCGCGCAGGAAGGCCAGCGCGTGGCCAAAGCCGACTTTCTGCCAAAGATCATCGCCGAAGGCGACTATCTCAATTTTGAGCAGACGACGCCGCGGGCGAACCTCGGTCTCGGACTCGGTTTCATCAAGTTGGAGTGGGGGCTCTTCGAGGGCGGCCGCCGCATCGGCGAGCTGAAAGTTGCCGACTCGAAAACGCGGGCCGCGATGGCGCTGGCCCAAACCATCGCCGACACCATCAGCTTCCAGACTGTCGAAGCCTGGCATCAAATGTCGACTTCGCTCAAAGCCATCGATCTCGCGAAGCCGGCCGTCACTCAAGCTCGCGAGAACTATCGCCTCGTCAAGGCGCGTGCCGCGCAAGGCGACGCAACGGCGACCGAGTTGACCGATGCGGAAACGGCCCTCACACGGGCCGAACAAGATTATCTGAATTCCATCTACGACTATCTGACCGCACGGGCCAAGCTCGACTACGCGATGGGGCAGAATCCCGGTGGGAACAGCCCTTAGGCATCATTTCAGCCGTGCTTTTGGTCGCCTTGCGTGGTCGTCGCGGCGAGCGTCGATTGGATCAGCCGCGCGCGTTCCAAGTCGACGTTGGTCTTGAGCACGGTCCCGCCCAGGCCTCGGATCGCGTCCAGAATTGCGTGCAAGTCGCCTGCCCGGTCGACAACGAACAGGGCCGAGCTCGCCGGCTGCATCAAGTCTTTGACTTCCCCAATGAAGTCGTGGCTGATGGCGCCCCCCGCCTGATGACTGGTGAAAAGATCGACGGCCTCGCAGGTCAGCGGCGGAGCGCCCAGCGCCAGGCTCGCCAGAAAGTTTGCCAGGCGGCCGTGCCGGGTCGGTTGCAGTAGCGGCTCGCCGTCGACAGTGAATGATCCATCGGCCGAGCGCACCGCAATCGCCCAGTCATCAAGAATCAGCGAGTGCCGTTCCGCGAGCTTCTTCACCTCCCCGCACACCAGGTCGGCACGTGAGACGCCATCGAAGGCGACAGCCCAGATATGCCCAGAGTCGCTCATGTTCGTCCCCTTATTGCCGCCGACCTGCCCGCGAGGCGCTAAGCCGCAGCCTTTCGCGGCCAGACGAGTAACCCCGTCACCACCAATCCGATGCCGCCGATGCCCACACTCAAAAGTTGCAGCCCGCGTTGGATGCCTTCGGACGCGGCCTCCGTTTTCACATATCCGCCCAAGACGGTCGAGGACATCTGAGCCAGTTCGGGGCCCTCGACTCCCCGCTGACTGTAATAGTCGGCCGTGCGGGACAATGCCCCTTGAACCGCCGGGTCGTTTTCCCGCACGTTCTCCCGCTCGACATCGAAGGCCCGATCGGTCCATTCGGAGACCGCCACGCTGGTCGCCGTCGGGATCACGATCAGCGGCACGACCAGGCAAACAACTGCCAGGGCGCCGGCGTAAAGCGCATCGCGGCGGTCGAGCCCTTCGATTTCGTCTTGCAGAAATGCAGGGGGCAGCAAACCGACAAACAAGCCCCAGCACCCCATCATGAGGGCAATCCACTCTTTGCTCGTAAAGTTGTCGACGGTCGACAGCCACCACAGGCACCCGGCGCAACCAAGCACGCCGACCAAGAGCCAGAAGTGCCGCAACGACCGGCGATGAAAATACGTCGTCAGAAAAGTCGAGATCGTCATCGTGGCCGTCGTGGGCGCGAGAATCCAGCCGGCGACCTCGCGAGGATAATCGCGCAGCTCGGTCAAATACTCGGCCACCAACGTCAGCACGGCCAGAAGTTGGACCAGAAGCAGCATCCGCACGGACATGGCAAGCACGTACGAGCGAACGCGAAAGATCCGGCGCATGTGATCGTCGGCACTCGTCCCACTGGCGACGCGCAGCACGAGCAGCACGGGCAAGACCACGGCCAGCACCGCGGTCGTCGCAAATTCATTCGAGGACCATCCGCCCCATTTGCGATACCAGCCGAAACAGAACACGAGACTGATTGCCCAGCCCGCCAAGAGCGTGACCGCCAGCCAGTCGATGTGCAGCAGCATCGGCTTCGGCGGCCGGTCCGGTTTGATGAACCGCCGCACCAGCGGAATCGCCAAGAGCGCGAAAGGGATGTTGATCCAGAAGATCCACCGCCAGGAAACGGCATCGTTCACGAGGGCCGTCACCAGCGGCGTCGTGGGACGCGTCGCGTAAGCGCAGACGCCGTAAAAGCCGATCGCCACGATGACCATGCGGTCGAACTGCTTGTAGAGAGTCGAGCGGCACAGAATGATCACCAGCCCCTTGCCGATCCCTTCGACGACCTTGGCCAGCGACAGCGTGGGAATGTCGACGGCCGCCCCGCACAGCAGGTTACCGGCCGCGAACCACACGAGGCCGATCTGCAGCATGATCCGCGCACCGTATCGGGGCATCGCCCACAGGCCGGCAAAGACCCCGTACAAGGTCGCGACCCCCCACGTGACGTTCGTCCAAATCATCTGGTATTTGTCGCCCTCGATCCCTTTGCGGATCACGTCCCCCGTCACGTCCGTCAGAACGAGCGTCTGGTAAACCGTGAGCAGAATGGGAACGATGGCGATCGCCGCCGACCAGGGCAATTGCTCGGACGGCCGGTCGGCCGGCTGCTTGGATGCTGCGGCTTGCGCAGATATCGTTGGCGACGCAGTCATTTTGTCACGCTGTTAAAGCGCGTCTCGATGTCATTCAATTCGCGATTCGCACGGTCGGCCCATTCCTTGTCGCCCGGGCCGTGCTCGATCGTCGCGCGGACCGAAAGTCCGGCACGCAGCTGGGGCCAGCGGTCGTCCTTTTCGATCTGAATCCGCACGGGGATGCGTTGCACGACCTTGGTAAACTCGCCGGAAACGACGTTCCGCGGCAACAGCGCAAACTGGGCTCCGGTCGATTTGTCGAGCCACAGCACGCGGCCGCGGAATGGCTCGGCAAAGGCGTCAATCTCCAGCTCGACCGCGTTGCCCGGAGCGACGCCCCGCAAACGCGTCTCCTCCAGGTTGGCGGTGACGTAAATCAGGTCGGGATCGTACATGCTGAGGATGGGAACGCCGGCCGAAGCAAAATCGCCCAGATTCCGGTACCGCTTGACGATAATTCCCGGAAAAGGAGCGTGAATCTGCGTGTACTTGAGCAGGTCCTCGGCAGAGGTCAACGCCCGCTGCGCTTCCGTGACGCCCTCCTTCTTGACGGCCGTGAGCAGCTCCGTTTCTTTGATCTGGGCGTTGCCTGTCTCGGCGAGGTCGATCCCCTCGGCCGCCTTTTGAGCCGTCTTTTCTGCGGCTTCCAAAGTCCGCTTGGCAACGTCGATTTGCGTCCGATTCGCTTGTGCCAGCGCGAGCTTGGCCTGCGCCAGTTTCAATTGGGCGTCCGCCGCGTCTCGGGACCGCGTCACCTCTTGAGAGCGTCGCAGCGGCACCGCGTCCTGCTTATAGAGATTTGAATATCGCGTGTACTCCTCCTGCGCCAAGACGAACTCGGCGTTGGCCGCGGCCACGCCTGCCTGGGCCTCGTCGACCCCTTTTTCAACGCTGTCGATCGTGAGCTTCAGGGACTCCTTCGCCTTGGCCTGATCCGCCAAAGCGGCGGCGTGCGCACGGCGAGCGATTTCGATCTGAATCGGGACTTCCAGCTTCAGCCGGTCAAGGCCCGCTTCCTGACGCCGCAGTTCCGCCTGCGCACCGTCGAGCTTGCTTTTCGCCAGCGCGACCTGGTCGCGATAGGAAATGGGATCGATCTCGGCGAGCAACTGACCGCTTTCGACGTGGTCGTTCTCGTCGACCAGGTAACGGACCAGCCGCCCGGACACGGCCTCGGGGGCGACGTTGACGATGTGGGCTTCGATGAACGCATCATCCGTCACCGAAGAGGTCGCCCGATGCACGCCCCAGCGCCGATGAGCACCACGACGATCAACGCCACAACGATCAACGCCGCCAGCTGCCAAAACCGCTCCGGACTTTTCTTCGCGGGGGCCGCCGCGGGCGGCGTGGGAACGATTGCAGGAGGTGTCGGCGCGGGGGCCGGATTCGGCGTCGTGGTTGGACCGTCGGTCATGAAAAAACCCTGAAAGGCAACAAGGGGGCCAAAGACATTCTCGACCAGTTTTTGGCCTTATTTCCCAGCCTCGCATGGCCACAGGGCCTATTGCCAGTGCAGTTTGTCGAAATCATCGACAATTGGCCAACAATCGCCGGGCATCAGTCAGCTCACCGCGGCTCCGCGGTCGCGGGCCCAGGTGCGCTGCAGGACGATGTCGAGCGCGCTCAGGATCCCGACGGGCCGCGCCGGATCGTCGTCGGCGACAACGACGAGCTGCCGCACGCCGGCGTGCAACAGCACACGTGCCGCCTCCGGCAGGGGCCGCGACTCGGCAATGACGTCGGCCGGCATCAGCGTGATCTCGGACAAAGGCGTCTGGGGCCGTCCGAGGATGGCCAAGGCCTGGGCCAGGACTTGGGCCGAGCACAAGCCCTGCAGCCGGCCGTGATCGTCCACGACGACGTGCATGTCGCCAATCGCCGACCGGAACTGTTCCACCGCCTCGGACAGCGGGGTCGTGGCCAGCAGCGTCGGCACCGGAGTCGTCATGGCGTCGCGCACGCGGGCCTGGGCCAGGGCCGAGTCGTCGACCAACTGGCTCCCCAGGTCGCGCACCGCGCTGATGCGTGCGGCCTGGTTCTGCAGATCGGTCCGCAGGAAGGGCAGATGCGTGGTCAGGTCCTCGAACTCCTCGCGCTGCACCACCAGCACGTCGAGCGCTTCCACGGCGCGCACCGAGTCGTCCCGCGAGGCGCGGCCCAGCATCGTCCCCTCGCCAAAGTAGTCGCCGGCGCAGGGTGAGGACCGGGTCGGGCCGCCCCGGCAGGTAGACGGCGGCCGAGCCCTTCTCGATCACGTAGAACCTGTCCGCGAAGTCGCCCTTTTGGAAGACGTAGTCGCCGGGCTCGTAATGCGCCCGCGGCACGCGGCCGGTCGCGCGGTTACTCAGCTCGACGATGTCGCGCGCGAAGACCAACTCCCACGCCCAGTCGAAGGCGATCTGCACCTTGCGGGCCAACGTCGGCATCTTGCCCAGGTAGATCGCCCGCCACATGAACCAGGCAACGATGCCCGAAACCCGCACCCCCAGCACGTCGCCCACGGCGTTGTGATGGCCGATCGCCGCGAACGAGCCGAGCATGCGGAACGAGAACGGCCGCGTCGGCTGACCGGCCAACTCGCGTTTCAAATTCGCCGCCAACTGACTCGCCTGACGCAAGGCGAACTGAGCCAAAGTCGGCGAAGGCTTGCCATCCTTCGCATTCGGCACGACCGCACAGTCGCCCAAAGCCCACACATTGTGCTGCCCGACGACGCGGAAGTCCGGCGCGGTGGGCAGCCGGCCCCGCTCCAGCGGCAGCCCGCTCGAGGCCATCAGCGGGCTGACCGTGTTGCCGATCGTGCTCACGACGGTGCCGGCTCGCACGATGCTGCCATCAGCCAGCCGCACCCCCTCCTCGGTGACGGCGTGCGCATGTGTCTTCAAGCGAACGACAAGGCCGCGGTCCTGCAGACGGCGGCGGGCGTAGTTACCCAGCGACGTGGGCAGCTCGGGCAAAAGCTCGTCGCCACCGTGAAGGATCTCAACGCGCAGGTCTTCGCGGCGCAACGACGTATAAAACCGCAGGCTGCCATCAAGCAGGTCATAGATCTGACCGGCCACCTCGACGCCGCTGAACCCGCCGCCGATCACCGCGAAGCTGAGCAGCCGGCGGCGGCGTTCGGCGTCGGGCTCCGCCTCCGCGTTCTCCAACTGCGTGACGACCCGGTTGCGCAGCACGATGGCGTCGCCCAGCGTCTTGAGCGGCAAGGCATGAGCCCCCGCGCCCGGGATGATGCCGGCATTGACCACCATGCCGCAGGCCAGCACAAGGTGCTCGTAGGGCTGTGCCTCGATGCGGCCGTCTTCCAACTGATACTCAATCCGCCGCCCGGCCAGGTCCAATCGCGTCACGACGGCCGTGCGGCAGCGGGTGTGTTTCAGGAACTGCCGGACCGGCCGGACCACATGCAGCGGGTTGATGGACGACCCGACAACTTCGGCCAACATCGGCGTAAAAGTCAGGAAGTTTTCCTGACTAATGAGAATAATCTCCCAGCCCGGCGGCAGCCCGCGTTCGAGATCGCGGGCAAGATAAGCGCCGGCAAATCCGCCGCCGACGATAACGATGGCCTTGCTCATGGTCGCCCCCCTGACCCGCGCCTGTCTGTCGGCCTTGCCCGGCCGGCAAGCGCACCGCGCCACGGCAGACCGTTGCGAAAGCGCTATCCTATCCCCTCAGAGAAAGCTTCGCCATAACCGCGCACGGCCCAGAGGGACGCAAACCATCATGGGGCAGGCTGCCATGCCAGCCTGCCCGTCAACTGAGTTTGTCTGGGGGAGAACGGCTGGCTGGCTGCCTGCCCCACGAAACTCCGCGTGAATCGATACAATCTGAATCGATACGATGGGGTCGGCCACCAACAGGGAGAGACAAGATGACACAGCCAGCAAAGAATACGATTTGCCTGTGGTACGATCGCGGCGCGGAAGACGCGGCCCGGTTTTATGCCAAGACCTTCCCCAATTCCTCCGTCGGCGCGGTGCATCGCGCACCGGGAGATTATCCCTCCGGCAAGAAAGGGGACGTGCTGACGGTCGAGTTCACGGTGATGGGCATTCCCTGCCTCGGCCTCAATGGCGGCCCCGGGGTCAAGCACAGCGATGCGTTCTCGTTTCAGGTCTCCACCGCCGACCAGGCCGAAACCGATCGCTACTGGAACGCCATCATCGGCAACGGCGGCGAAGAGAGCGCATGCGGCTGGTGCAAGGACAAATGGGGCTTGTCGTGGCAGATCACGCCGCTGGTGCTGATGCAGGCCATCACGGATCCCGACCCCGCCGCCGCCAAGCGTGCCTTCGATGCGATGATGCAGATGAAAAACATCGACATCGCCAAAATCGAGGCGGCTCGCCGCGGTTGAGGATTTTGCGCGAAGACGCGGGTTGGGTCGCACAAGCGACTTCATCTGCACGCTTTGCGGTATTCAGCCCCCAAAAAGTGGCGGAAGTCTGCTTGCCACCGGTGTAAACCGATGGGGACGTGGCGCCTTGAATTTCCCGTGCCCAGCGTGGCTTGTCGTGCCGGCGGTAAGCGACCTTCGGCTGTCGTCCGGGGTTGACCGTTCCGCAACGAGACGCGCACTTTGCGGCAGTTGGCCGCCTGGCTTTCGGAGTAGCAAACAAGGCGATCGAGGCCGAAGCCAGTGTCTGCGCGACTTCACACGTGAACGGCACCGGGTGCAGGGCCGAGGCCCTGCCGGTAAAATCAGATTGGTCTTCTCGCAGCACTGATAAGAGGGGCGCCTGACTTTATGAGTAGCAAACAAGCGATCGAGGCCGAAGCCGGCGGTTGCGCGACCTCATACGTAATCGGCACCGGGTGCAGGGCCGGGGCCCTGCATTGGCGAGTCGTTTTTCTGGCTTGGCTGCTGTGCACAGTCGCCACTGGTCAGGCAGCGGATTGGCGGCAGTTTCGCGGTCCGGGCGGGCAGGGAGTCAGTTCCGAAAAGGGACTTCCCACGGAATGGTCTTCGCATACGAACATTCGTTGGAAAACCCCGCTCGTCGGACCCGGCACCTCCAGTCCGGTGACGGTCGGTGACCGCATCTATCTCACCTGCTACACCGGATACGCCTTGAGTGCCGAGGCGCCCGGCAAGATGGAAGACCTGCGGCGGCATCTGCTCTGTCTCGCTTTAGGCGACGGCAAGCTTCTCTGGACGAAACAATTCGAACCGAAGCTGCCCGAGCACATCTACGCGGGTGAAGGCGCGTACCACGGTTACAGCTCGAGCACGCCGACGTCGGACGGCGAGCGGCTGTTCGTGTTCTTTGGCAAGTCGGGCGTGTTCTGCTTCGACCTGGATGGCAATCCGATCTGGCACGTGAGCGTCGGCGACGGGATTGACCGTTGGGGCTCGGCCACTTCGCCCGTGCTGTTCCAGAACTTCGTGATCATCAATGCCAGCGTCGAGAGCGGCGCGATTGTGGCCCTCGACAAAGCGACCGGCAAAGAAGTCTGGCGTGCTCCGGGCATCAAGAGCGCGTGGAACACGCCGATCCTGGTGCAGACTCAACATGGTGTGGAGCTAGTCGTCGCCGTTCGCGATCGAATCGTCTCGCTCAACCCGGAAACCGGCAAGGAACTCTGGACCGCCGAAGGCATCCACCGCTACGTCTGCCCCAGCCTGGTCGACCACGACGGAGTCGTGTATGCCATCGGCGGCGGCCATACCTCCTTGGCCGTCCGAGCCGGAGGCCACGGCGACGTCACGAAGACGCATGTCCTGTGGCGCGTAAACAAAGGCTCGAACGTCCCTTCTCCGATCTATGCGGACGGCCATCTGTTTTGGGCCAGCGAGAAAGGCGCGCTCTTGCATTGTCAGAACGCCGAGACCGGCAAGTTCGAGTACAGCCACCGCATCTCGCCCGATCCGGGCCTGATCTACGCCTCTCCGCTACTCGCCGACGGCAAGCTGGACTACGTTTCGCAGCACAATGGGACCTACGTGCTGGCGGCGGAGCCGAAGTTCAAGTTGCTCGCCCACAATACTTTCGACGACGACACGAGCCGCGCCAACGCCTCGATCGCCGCGGTCAACGGCGAACTGTTGCTGCGGACCGACCAGGCGCTGTACTGCATCGCCAATCGCTAATGGACCGCAATCGTCGGTGATGAGGGACAGCTTCCGTCCAAGATTCGGGACGCCGGGAACAAGCAGTGCGCGGCCCTTCGGCAAGTTTCTCGCTATCGTCAAGAGCTGGATAGCAAACGCCCGTCACATTGGGAATGGGGATAGGCCGAATATGCGCCTGTCCCTTTTTTCCAGTCCTCTTTTGGACAGAAACGGCCGCCGGGAAAAGCACGAGAACGTCAACGAATGGGCCTGTCCCGGTTCGTTGAATCGTCGACAGGCTCTCCGGTGTCCATTCTTGTCGACGAAGGCTCGTGATCGTGGCTGAAAGGTTCGCGGTGACCACATTCTGCCGCAGTTTCGCAGACGTGCCCACGCGCAACCGTGGCATGGCACCCGGCGCACAACACGACAAGAGCACCCATTCCATGGGCTTACGCCACGCGGTAAGAAGACCCTCACCCCTTTTCGGGGTTAAGGCCAAGACGCCGGGCCGCGTTTTTTGACTTCGTTGGAATCCAGCGGTATTGTGCACCTTCCACGTCATCTTGATCATAGACCCCATAGAAGGGCCAACTCAATGGCATACCGCAGCCTGATGAGCCGTTACAAGGACCAGCCACCAGACGAAATCTTCGCGCATTTCGGATATCTGAGCCACGAAGGAGAAACATGGGATAGTCCGTACGAAAAACTTGCGACCCTGGCAAAGTCTGAAGAATGGGACTTCCATCGGTCGGATTTTAAGCGTCCCGGTCAGCGCTTTCCTATTCTGCTCGGATACTTGAACTACACGTTTTTGCGGCTCCAAGAGCAAGACAAGATTGCGTACTCTCGGGACAAGGACCGCGCCTGCTTTAACACCGGCGTACAAACGCCAAACGAAAAGGACATTTATGCGACGTTTTATCGAAATAAGAACGCACGCGAGAAGGACCAGCCTGACTGGAATCACTTCGGCTTTTTCGATTCGTATTCGAATAGACTTTCAGACTTCCGCCCCCTCCCCGGCATAGCGACATTCATCGAAGATCCCAGCGAATTGGTTTTCGACACGTCGTGTGACATCGAGGTCAACTACGACCATTTGTTTGACGATAACCAGGACCGACTGCCAGAAATTCTGCGCGACAATCGGACATTGGCTATTTCCGCAATCCAGGGCTCAATTGAAATATTGAAGGAAAAGGTGATCCGCAACTACAAGATTGCAATTCCGCACTGGTATCGAGGCAGAATTCAACTCCTGTTACCGCTTCACCTCACCTCGGAGCACGAGGCGGATTTGGCGATCGTTGCCGAAAAGGACGCAACCGCACGCCTCTACCGCATCAAAACCGCTTTGACGATGGACATGGCCTACATGGACGCTCGATTAATCACGCGACCCGACAGAGAATGGCTTAATCCTTAGTGGTGGTCGACCCGCACGGGCGCTCATGGCACGCCTCTCTCGGGTCGAGTTGCACCGAGCCCGCGTTTGAGGCCATCCGATGCACGGCTCACGTAGAAACAACGCCCTCAGCGGGTTATTGGCACCGCGACAGAGCCGCGGAGTTCCGCTAACTGCGGAACAACACCGACATCCTGTTTGCATCGAGTCGTGGGCCGGCACCGGAATTTTCTATGGCGAACCTATGGGATTCTGTCGCGTCAATACTAGGAGGTTCATGTTGTTACCGCGGAGAACCGGACTTTCATGAAAATACAGCGAGTCCGAGTCAAAAACTTTCGGTCATTCAACGATTTTACTTTCGACTGCGCGGGTGCGTCGCGATTTTTGATTGGCGAGTGCGCCGTCGGTAAGACAAGTGTGCTCATTGCGATCTACCGAGCGCTCGGCAATGACCGTGGGTCGTTTACGAAGGCCGACTTTCGGCACATCGACGAAGCGATTGAAATCGACGTCGTGGCGAGCGACTTTGATGAGGATCAGCGTGCCGCCTTGTGCGACCGTATTGATTTCGCTTCCGGCACCCTGACCGTCGGCGTCCGGGTTACATGGGACGAGGCAGAACAGACCCCCGTTGCCGAACACGGATACCCCACAAGAGACTGGTTCAAGTCAAATGCCGACGAGCGTGAGGCGCTCACCGCCCAGTGGCTCCCGGCAGAACGGGACGTTGGCAAATACCTGCAGTTCGGCTTGCGGCGCAATCTTATTGCGCGGCTCGTCGATAAGTTGTCGATTAACGAGCTCGTTAGTAAGGCAGGTGATGGAATTAAGGAGGTTCTGGACGAACTGGCGGGCGCCGACCAAATTCGACGTATGTTGCGAGCGTCCCGTGAGGAATTGGCAAAGATCTTGCCGGATGTCGCGCCGTCGGTCTTCGACCTTGTCAGCTCCTCCTCCACCGAGGCAGATGTACTGCGGCTCTTGGGACTATCAGTTTCGCATTTCAGTGAGCATATTGAGGTAGCCAAGCAAAGCACGGGTCTCGGTCACCTTGTCGCCTTTGCGTTCTTAATCCAGTATGCCCGCGGTAACCCCGGCACGGTCTTACTCATTGATCAACCGGAACTTTCGCTTCACCCGCAACCACAGCGGTCGCTTACGCGCTTGCTTGACGGACTGCCCTGCCAATGCCTAATCGCAACTCATTCCTCAAACCTGCTCGATCGAGTGGACCCGCGAAAAATCGTCGCCCTTCGGCGAGCGGGAGACGGCGTTCAGCCGGCCCAACCATCCGGCTTGTCCGATGAGGCGGCAAAGCGATTTGCGCGGTATACGACTGCGCAGACAGCGGAAGCCTTTTTCGCACGGTCGGTGATTCTCGTAGAAGGCCTTAGCGAGGTCTATACGCTCGCCGTTTTGGCGGAACGCATGGGAAGGCATTTTGACGCAGAAGGCGTAGCAATCGTGAACATGGAGGGAGCCGGTGGACTTAAAACGTTTATCGGCCTATTAGGACCGGACGGTTTCGGATTGCAACTGGCGGGCATATGTGATTCCGACAAAGAGAAGGACTGGCTCGCTGTTTTACGCGCGGCTGGGATCGTAACCGGAAACAGCCGCTCGGCACTCGCAGCTGGGGGATTCTACGTCAGTGATGTCGATCTCGAGGACGAGCTCATCCGCGCAAGCGGCGTACCGGAAGTCGAAAAGCTAATCGACGAGGAAGGCGAAAAGATCGCGTTCCAGAAACACTGCAATCAGCCGGACCAGCGGCCGAAGGCGGCCGAGGAGCAAATGCGTACGTTTTTCGCACGAAAGGGCCGCAAGATTCGCTATGCGCCATTGATTATGGAGCGCGTTGACCTAGCACGTGTGCCTAAATCGCTTCAAGGCGTTGTCGATCATGTCGATTAAGGAACCTCTGGATCCCGAGCAAAAGGCTGCGGTCGAGTCAACGGAGCGTGCGATTGCGGTTCTCGCGGGGCCTGGATCCGGTAAAACGCGAGTGCTTTCGTACCGAGCACGAATGCTCCTGAAGCGCGACCCTAAGGCAAAAGCAATGATGCTGACCTTTACCAATAAGGCCGCCGCCGAGATGAAGGCACGCGCGTTGCGGACTACGGCAGTGCCAACCGATCGCATTCATGCAAGCACGTTTCACTCATTCGCGCAAGGAGTATTGCGTGCGCACGGAGGGCTCGTCGGAATTAATTCAGACTTCGAAATCCTGGACAATCAGGACCAAGACGACATTGCATCGGAGGTCGCTGCGTCGTTGCGGCTTCGTTCGAAATCTCGCGAATGGGGCAACGTGCGAAGAAAGCGCAAGCGGCCCAATGACCAGCTCGCCACATTCGGAAAGGCGTACGAGGCCGCAAAAAGGGCTGAGGGCGTCGTCGACTTCGACGACTTAGTCGTTTATACAGCAGACCTGCTCGAGAGTCAGCCCACCATCGCGTCAGCATACGGTCGTAAGTTTGCGCACCTACTGGTTGACGAGTTCCAGGATACGAACGCAGTACAGTTTGCCATCGTGCAGGCGTTGGCGAAGCATACGAAGACGGTTAGCGTCTTCGCGGATGACGATCAAGCGATCTTTCAGTTTGCCGGGGCTGATGCCGCCCACGTCCACCAATTTATTCGTGAGCTTGAGGCGAAAGAATATTCACTTACTGTGAACTACCGCTGTCGACAAACCATCGTCGACTGTGCAAACCTCTTGATTAAGACCGACGAGAAAAGTAGCGGCCGTCAAATGCGGGCTGTCAAAGCTGGAGGAAAAGTGCTCGTTCGTTCATTCTCGTCGCCAGAACTGGAGGCGTCCGTAATTGCAACGGAAATTCGATCACGAATTTCACAGGGCGCAAAGCCCGAGTCGATTAGCGTCTTGGTGCGCAGCGCCTATCGAGCCGCGCACGTGCTTCACTCACTGGCAGGTCTCGAAGTCCCGGTATCCAATTGGCTGGATCTCAGCCGGGAGAGCAAAGAGCGCCGCTTACTTCGCGCTTGCCTTGCCGTTTCGCGCGATACGCTCGTCCCTCGTCATTGCAAACGATTGGCGGAGTTTTACGGCTTTGAGCAACAGCATGAACGGCGAACCGAAACGCTGCTGTCGCAAAATGTACATGTGGCCGGCGTGAAGGAGCTTTTGGAGTTGCACTGTAAGGCCAAGAATGCACCCCCGTTGGAGGAAATTCTAAAGCTTGTTCACGCGAGCGTGGACGCTGTGGACTCGGAAATGGCCTTTTACCTCGAGGGGGTCCTGGGAGAAGTGCGGGCGTTCACCAAGCAAGATCCAGAGTTTTCGTTGGAGCATTTGCTCGAAGAGCTGTCCATTGGTGCCGCCGCTGGTGCCCCGACTGAAGGTGGCGGGATCAAGGTGGCATCGCTACATCGCACCAAAGGACTACAGTGGCCGGTCGTTTACATGATCGGTCTTGAAGATGACACATTACCGGATCACCGATCGCGAGACCAAGACGAAGACGTTCGACAAGAGCGCCGTTTATGCTTTGTTGGCGTGTGCCGTGCGGAAGACGAAATCACGTTATCGCGGGTGCAACAATGGAACGGCTACGGAAAAGAACCGTCCCGGTTTCTTCGAGAGATGGATCTTGAATAACTGAGGACGCGCGATGTACAGCCCTAACCTCCGGCCCGGACCGCAGTCACAAACTTACAAAACGGCGCGCAGAATGCTGGATGATGCAGCCCGGTTTGTCTTGGCTCCGCAAACCCATGCGAGCGGCGAACTTCAAAATCTCAAGGGAATGTTCCGATGAGCTGCCGTCTGAGATTTGCCGCACTGTCCATCGCCCTCTCCGCATCGACGGCAGCGGGTTCGATAACACTCGGCGGCGATCCGAATTCGGGCGGCCGTACCCTCACGCGCAAGGACGCTTTGGGCGATTGGACCACCGACGCGCCGGGTGTCCGGCGGAAAGTCACCTTGGACGACCCGGCCAGGCCCTACGATACGCCTTCGGCTGAGAACCACCAGCGATCGTCCGTCGTCCCGAAGGGGCCTGGCCGAAAGTGCCAAAAGGCTTCGAGGTGACAGAGTTCGCCACGCAGCTTGCGGAGCCGCGCGTTATCGTCCGCGCTCCGAATGGCGATTTGTTCCTCGCCGAGAGCCGGGCCAATCGCATCCGACTGCTCCGCGATGCCGATGGCGATGGCAAGCCCGAGGTCAATCAGATCTTCGCCACCGGCCTCAACCGGCCGTTCGGAATTGCCTTTTACCCGGTCGGCCCCGAGCCCAAGTTCGTCGACTAAATCACCGACCGCGATTCTGCGGCGTGGCGAATTTTGTGGTGCAGGCGTCCCGCCTGCATGTGCGGCCGGGATGGCTGCACCATAAACACCTGCGGCCCGACGGCTCCACTACGAACACCTGCAGCCCGATGGCCGCACTAGGAACATCTGCAGCCCGACGGCTGCAATACGAACACCTGCAGCCCGACGGCCGCACCACAAACGCTGCAGCCGGGATGGCTGCACCACAAACACTGCAGCCGGGACGGCTGCACCACAAACATCTGCAGCCCCATGGCTGCACCACAAAAAAGCAATGCGCCCGTCGCAGAATCGCGGTCGGTGATTTAGACCGTCCGATCTGAACTGACGCGTTCATTGTGGGATTTCGTCCGCCAAAACCGTGAAACGTACATCGCATTCCCGAGTGGTCTCACCACTACGTCGGGAACACCGACTCGGTTGTTCGCTTCCCGTATCGGAACGGAGACACGCAGGCGTGCGCACGCGATCGGCCCTTAGCGTCCGAGCCCTGCTGGCGAGCGGGAAAAAAGGGTTGGAAGGAGGGGCCCTTTTCCAGGATATTGGTCTCATGACGAAATCCGCGCGACTTTGCCTCCTGTCGATCCCTTTCCTCTCGATCGTCCTGGAACTCTTCGCGACTTCATCGGTCTTTTGCGGTGATGCGAGTCATTCGCAACCCGATTTGGCCATGCTCGTCCGAGCCGGTCGGGAGACTGCGGTTCGACTCGAGCGGCAGGCGGCTTCGTGGACCGCGACCACGCGATTGCCAAACGACTTACGAGTCGTCGTCACGATTCTCTCGACTCCCTCGATGCGCCGCACGGTCCTCACTCCTCAGGTCGGGGAACGAAAACTGGGCGAGTTGCGAATCATCGCCCGCGACGGACTCTGGTATGTCAGCGAGCTGGGAAGCAAACGGAAATACCGACCCTTTGAAGCCCCACTCTTGATGAATGCGGCCTACTTCTTTCTCTTGCGCGGCGAACCGCGATTTGTCGGGAAAGTTTCGCAAAAGCGCTTCGGAAATTACGAGGGGACAAAGGACGGTGTCGCCACCTATCTGACGCCGCTGCCGGCCTCAATCCGCAAGGGGATCGAATATTCGCTTCGGGGGCTCGAGGACCTGGCCCGGCAGAAGCCGGAACTCGCGAACGACCCGCAGTCGGTCAGGCTGATCGAGCAAGTGCGACGCATGCTGCGTGGAGTTGTCGTGCGGATCGACCTCGCGACGGGGATGTATCTGCAACTGGGGAGTGCCGATCGGCAAACGGAGATTACGGACTTCAAATGGCTCGATACGGTGGCCCCGGAGGAGTTCGCGATCGCACAACAGGAGTGGGAAGACTTTTCCGCCGACCCCACGGTCGGCAATGCCGACGATCTGCTGATGATCGGCCACAATGCGGGCTGGCAGCCGGGCATGAAGTCGGGCGATACGGACGGACGGTTGCTGGATGTGCGGACGGGCCGCTATCGCCGCATTCCGTTTCAAGGCATCGCCACCGTGCCGGGGTGCTTCCTCAAAGACAGAAGCCGAGTCGTCGTCTCGGGCCTGGACGATACGTCGGGCACACTCGGGCTGTACGAAATCGATCTCAAGACGGGCGAAAACCGCCGGCTCGGCGGCGACGCGCTGGCGGGGGGCAACTCCCTGATGCCCGCGCTTTCGCCCGACGGAAAAACGATTGCCGTCATTCATAAGAAACCGGAGGGGCGTCCGCTCGATTCACAGATTTATCTCATCGATCTGAGCCGCATCGGATTGAAGGGGGGCGACGCCAGGCCGCTGGGCAAACCGGCGGATGTGGCCTTTCTTTCCTGGCCCCCCGATGGACAGGGGCTGTTGTTGCTCAAACGCGAAAGTGCCGATCCGTCGAACCTGACTCTTCCATCGACCGACACAATCGCCCGCTTGGGGTTGGACGGCCGGACAACGCGCCTGTTGGAAGGGAGCATGCCCGTGGTCTTGAACGACGGGAAAACGGTGTTGTTCGAGGACACGAAGACTCGGAGCTGGCAGACCTGTGATCTGGCCGGGAAAAATGTGCAGCCTTTTGCCAACGGGCTTGCCGATTACCTGTTTCCGTCACCGGGGCCTGACGGCAAGCGAATTCTCTGGATGCATTTCGTCCGCGGCGCCGCCCCTGTACCGACCCTCATCCCAATCGGAGAGACGAGCGGAAAACCAGTCGTCCCGGCGCCAGGACTTTGGAGCCTTCCATGCTGGCGATGAGTTGCACGGGCGAAGTGTGCGCTGCACGAGGGCGTCGACGCTCGCCGAACCTCGCGGGCGCACCGCGATCGACCCGTTGCGTTGGGGAGCGGGGGTTGGGGATTGTGGAGTGCGGAAGAATTGCATTCGAAGAACCGAGTTGGCGGGAAATCCGTCTGGGGTGGACCGTGCCGCAAGGCTCCGTGAAATTCCACCGTCAAATCAAACGGCGAGAATTCTTGCGGACGCCCCGAGTTGCGGCGTGACGTGCAAGTGATCACGCGGCGTGTCGGGGAACGCACTGCTTTGGCCGGACGGCGGTTGGGGCTGCTGCGATGTCTCAGACGGGCTTGTCTGAGAGGCGGGCAGCAATCGTCCGCCGCGTGGGCGATTCGGACGATTTGCACTGGCCGGAGCCGGCGAGCGGCGGGAATGGTTGGTTTTGAGTTCCGCTCGTGCGATGTCTCTAGCCTTATTGTAACTTGCTTGGTTCGATTCCCGAAGATGAAGTCGGCGGTTTTTTGGCAGTCGCCGGAAAGTTTTTTCCGCTAATGGAGTCCGCGACGTCGGCTGTGCGGACTTTTTTGCGGTGGACCCCAAAAAAGTCGCGAGCGACTTACGACGACAACAAGTGACGGAAGCATGTCGAGGGACGTGACTTACGATTTTCGACGCCGAACTTCGCACGGCAGACGCCCGACTTTTTTGGCGTGGACCCAAAAAAAGTCCTTTTTTAGCGCCCCAAAAAAGCCAAAAAAGTCCCTCGGCCGGGACCGGGTGAGGCGGGCCTGCGGACGGCGAGCGCCCAAAAAAATGGTTTCCGGTTAAAATCGGGACCCATCCATTTTTGGGAGTGACACACCGTGGATTTGCTGTCGACACTGCGCGGTTCGCTGATGGAGGACTTTCTGCCGGCCGGTTGGGATCTGAAAAAAATCGATGCCTGCGTCGATCCCGATCCCAAATCGCTGACGCGGCGGCAGCCCTGGTGGCATCCGCGTTTTGAGCCGGTGATGTGCCAGACGTTGGCCGATTTCGAGACCTTCTTGGGGCACGAAATCGCCAAGACGATCAAACAAAGTCGCGACGCGGGGGAGGAGGCGGTGCTGATTTTGCCCGTCGGACCGATGGGCATGTACCGCTGGGTGGTCTATTTCCTCACGGAATGGGGCATTTCGTGCGATCACGTGCACGGTTTTAATATGGATGAGTGGAGCGACTCCAAAGGCAAGTCGCTGCCGGCCCGTGATCCGGGGTCTTTCGAGCGGGCGATGGAGGCCGCGTTTTACGGACCGCTGGGCAAGTTGACGGTGCCCCCCGATCAGCGGGCGTTCGCCAGGCGGGATGTTTTGCCGCACTATGCCGATCGGATCAAGGAATTACGGTCGAAAGGGGCAAAGCTGGCCGTGATTTTTGGAATCGGCCGCGTGTGTCACATCGCCTTCTGGGAGCCGCATTTTGCCGGCGAATTCTCCGGCGAGGCGGAATGGAAGCGGCAGACGCACCGGCTTGGGGCGAGACTGCATCCGCTCACCGTCGAGCAGAACGCGATCACCAGCTTCAAGAGCCGCACCACGTTGGTTCCGGCGTTCGCCAACACGATCGGGCCGGCGATTTTCCTGGAAGCGGACAAAATAATTGGCGGCTGCGACGGTTCGCTGGGCCGCGGAATGATGTGGCAGGCGTTGAGCGTGTGGATGACGCTGCGGCACGAGCCGACGCCGTGGATTCCGTCGACTTACATGCCGACGCAGCCGGGCCGGCTGTTCATCCTGCAGGAGCTGGCCGGGCCGCTTTTGCCGGAGTGCAATTAGAAGACGCCGTGCAATTAGAAAAGACCGCGTGCAAGGGAAAAAACTCGGCGGCAACCCAAAAAACTCGCCGGCCAAAGCCAGAGCGCGTCAGGCGTTTTCGGAAACGGCGTCGGTCACGGGATCCGGCACGTTCTCGCAGTTCCAGAAATCGGGCGGTTTCCCGTACTGGACGAGAAACTTCCGCAAATCGTCGCCGAGGCGCTCGGCGACACGGGCACGGGTTTCCGGATGCCACAAGGGCCGATTGCGGGCCTTGCGGTAGAACAGCGTCCGCGCGATCACATCCCGCGGAGTAAACGGCAGGCGGTCGACAGCCCTGCGATACAGCGAAATTGATCGCAATTGGGATAGGATCGGCGAGGCGAGCGCTTTTCCCTCCGACTCGTTGAGCCACTGCGTCGACGCTCCCACGTTCATCTCGGGATCGACACCTAAAAAGCGGAAACAGCCGCGGATGACGGCGTCGGGATCGGCACGAAAATCCTCGTAAAAGACCACGTGAATCGAATCGTCGCCGTAAAAACGGCGGTACGGCTCGAGTTGGGAGAGGTAGTTGGAGGGATCGGTCAACCAGTCGCGGTTGACCTCGACGGCCTTGTTGAAGTCGTAATGCACGTAGTCGGGGTGCTGCGAACGCAGCTCCATCCAGAACGATTCGATTCGTTTGAACGGTTCTCGCACGGCGTACAGCAACTTGAGCTGGGGCGCATAAGCGGTCAAACGGCCGAAGGTCTCCGGCAGCGCCTCTTTCATCGTGTAGGCATTGCAGCCTTCACCGCGAAGCGTTCCCGTTCTGGCTCCGGAAAACAGCGACTCGTACCAGTCGACTCCCCGGGCGAACACGGAATCGTCCGTGAAGAAGTGCGATTCCCGGGGGACCATGTAAACGTCGGGATGTCGCCCCAAGAGGGAACGAATCGTCGTTGTGGCGCACTTGGCTGCGCCGATCACCAGGAAGTGCGGCTTCATACCGAGACCTAGCGCGTGCTCGCTGGCATGCCGAAAATCCTATCGGCAGAATCCTGACGCGGAATTGTTTCCCCCCGCCAGGAGGGCGGGTTCGACCAGTGACGGAGCGGCTCGCGCAACGAGACCCCGTCGGTTGGGCGGAGAATTGCGACCGATTCTTGAAATCCGTCCGGATTCGATTTGCCCGGAATAGAACGCTGACCGACGGCCATTGGGTTTTGGCTCCGCCAATTGAGTTCGCAGTTGCTCGCCGGTTACTCCCAAAAATAACCGGCTCGGGTTGCCCGCAAACTCGCCCCAACCGCATGTGGTTTGACAATACCGCCCGGCTTTCTCAAGGTAAATGCTGCGAGCCCCGTCCGGAAGCAGAATTTTCGAGATGACAGGCTTTTTGTCGGCAGGGAGGTCGGCGATTTTCCCATTTGACGCATTTCCCGGCGACGACAAGGGTTGACGAACGGAATGGACTTACAGCGTCGTCCCCGATGCGTCGCCATGGTGACGCCTGTCTGGCCCGCCAGCCGGGCGCCCAATGGGATCGCGACCTATACATCGTACATGGCTCCCGCTTTTCGAAACGAGGGGGTGCGGCCGATCCTTCTAGCCTGGGACACCGGCGAAAAAACGAATGGCAACGTAGCGGTCGTCCCGGACGACCTGGTCGACATTTCGCGCTTCAAGCCGGGGCGCACGTTGCTTGGCCGGGCTTCCGCGAAGGCTCAACATCTGCTCGCGGGCGCGGGACTGGGGGATCCTCGTTTTTCGATGCTTGCCGGCGCGGTCCGTGGGGCATTGGCCAGATTTCCGATCGAAATTCTTGAGATCGAGGAGGCGTTCGGCCTGGCCGGCCGCATTGTCAGGCTTAAACGTGTGCCCGTGGTCACCCGTCTGCACGGGCCTTGGTTTCTCAATGGAAGAACGTCGAATGAACCCATCGACGCGGCCTATCACCAGCGCGTGCGGCGAGAACGCCAGTCGATCGAACTTGCCGACGCGGTGACGTCACCCTCGCAAGATGTCCTCGACCGCACGCGGGAGTTTTATCGGCTTCCGCTGGAAGAGGCCCGCGTGATCCCTTGTCCCATCGAGACGCGTTCGGATGACCGCCTGTGGAATCTGGCCGACGCCGATCCAAATCGGATTCTCTTTGCCGGTCGCTTCGATCTGCATAAGGGGGGCGACCTGATGATCGACGCTTTTATCGCGCTGGCCAAATCGCGGCCGTCGCTCTCGCTCGATTTCGTCGGTCCGGACCGCGGGCTTTCCGATCCCTCCGGCCGTCTGATCCATCTCGGCGAATATCTGCAGAGCCGGGTTCCCGATGCGCAAATCGCGCGCCGCATTGTCATCCACGGGCAAAAAAAGCTCGACGAGGTCGACGATTTCCGGCGGCGCGCGCTGATCACGGTGGTGCCTTCGCGATACGAAACGTTCGGCTATACGGCCGTTGAGGCTTTGCGACTCGGTTGCCCCGTTGTTGCCGCAACTGCCGGCGGCCTGGGGGAGATCGTGCGGGACGGCCAGACGGGTCTTTGTTTTCGACCCGGCGATTCCGAGGCGCTGGCTCGCCAAGTCGATCGTTTGCTGGGCGACTTGCAACTGGCGGCCCGGTTGGGCCAAGCGGGCCGTCTCGACGTGGCGCGGCGTTATTCCCCAACCGCGATTGCGGAGTCGACGCTGGATTTATACGCTTCGGTCGTCGAGCGCTGGTCGTCAAAATCGTGCGCTCGCGGGGGTCAGTCGAGTCCGATTGCATGACGATTCTTGTGCCGATCACGCTGTTCGGGTGGGTCCCCTGCGTGCTGCTGCTCTTTTTGTGGCTGCCGCCGCGGCGTGCGGTGATCGCGGCTTTCATGGGGGGCTGGCTCTTCCTGCCCGCGGCCACCTTCCAACTCCCCGGCATTCCCGACTACTCCAAAATGGCGGCGACTTGCGCCGGGGTGTTGCTCGCCGCCCTGGTGTTTGACACGGACACGCTGCTGTCGTTTCGGCCCAGATGGTTTGACATTCCGATGCTCATTTGGGTTTTCTGCCCGTTCGGGACAAACGCGGCGGAAAACATCGACATGTGGGATTCGTTTTCCTGGTCGGTCAATCAGGCGATTACCTGGGGCATGCCCTATTTCATCGGTCGCGTTTACTTCACGGATGCCGAGTCGATCCGCGAGCTGGCCATCGGCTTCTTTATCAGCGGATTGATTTACATTCCGATTTGCCTCTTCGAGATCCGCATGAGTCCGCAGCTTGGCAAATGGCTGTACGGATTCGACGCCGGTTATTCGGGACAGCGCCTTGGCGGTTGGCGTCCCACGGGACTCATGGCCAACGGGCTGATGCTCGGTATGTGGATGACGGCGGCGAGCTTTTGCGGCATCTGGTTGTGGTATACCGGAAGCCTCAAACGGCTCGGCAAGTACAAGGCCAGCACGCTCGTCATCGCGTTGACGGCGACAACCATTCTCTGCAAATCGACGGGCGCCATAATCTTGTTGGCGGGCGGTTTGGGACTGTTGTGGTTGATCCGCCGCACGAAGGTCGCCTTTCCCTTTTTGCTGATGTGCGCGGTTCCGGTCGCCTATCCGATCATTCGTGCGAGCGGAATGTGGGACGGAACCCAGCTCGTGGCCTTCGCGAAGAGCACGGTTGGTGCGGATCGCGCACAATCGCTGCAATTCCGTTTCAAGAACGAGGACATCCTGACGGAAAAGGCACTGCGCCGAGCGACGTGGGGTTGGGGCCGTTTCGGAAAGAGCCGAGTCTACGATGAAAATGGCAAAGACATTTCGACGACCGACGGGCTGTGGATCATCACGCTGGGAATCTCGGGCATCGTGGGACTGACTGCCGTCACGTCCATTTACCTGGTTCCGGGCATTTATTTTTGGTGGCGGACGCGCGCGCCGATTGGTCCGATCCCTCCTTCGCCGCGGTTTCCGCGTTCAGCGTGATCATCGTCCTCTATGCGATCGACAACATCTTGAACGCGATGGTCAATCCGGTGATTACGGTCTGCATGGGGGCCGTGAGCGGCGCGGCACTACGGCGGATGAAACCGACGGCCGAGACGGCCAGCGAACCGACGGCTGAAACGCATTACCTGCTCCGGAAATCGCCGAAGCGCCGCGAACTGTGGCCGCCGCAGGCGCAGCCGCCGCGGAAGGTTCCCGCATCGTGCGACAGACGGCCAAACCCGGCACTGCCGACGCCCGGCCGTGGAAGCGTTAAAGCAGTCGGATCCGACCTGATTTCAAGAACACTTCATGGCTGTCTCCGAGAATCGCCGCCTCGATGCGTCCGCCAACCGGGACGCAGGAAAAAGACGGATCGAGCGGATGAGACAAGCCCGCTTGCCGCTATTGCTGTCAGCCCTCTTGGTGACGGCGACCTTGGCCGTTTATGCGCAGACCTGGTGGTTCGGTTATGTGCTGATTGACGATCCGATCGAGGTCAGCGGCAACCCCCGCGTTCAGGCCGGCCTGACGTGGCACAACGTCGTCTGGTGCTTTTCGTCATTCTTCGACGGAAATTGGATCCCGCTGACCTGGTTGTCGTTGATGCTCGACACGACAATCTTCGGCTTTCGGCCGGGCGGATATCACTTCACAAATACGCTGTTTCACGCGGCAAACACGGTTCTCCTGTTCGCCTTTCTCACGCGAACGACGGGCCTGCCGTTGCGCAGCGCGTGCGTCGCCGCCCTGTTCGCGCTCCATCCGCTGCATGTCGAATCGGTCGCCTGGATCACGGAACGCAAGGATGTGCTGAGCGTGTTTTTCGGCCTGCTTGCGCTCCTGGCGTATGCGCGCTATGCGCGAACCGGCAGCCTGTGGTCGTTCTTGGCCGGCCTCGTCGGCTTCGTCGCGAGTTTGCTCTCGAAGCAGACGTTAGTGACCTTGCCGTGTCTCCTGCTGTTGCTCGATTACTGGCCCCTCGGCCGCTTTCGCCCCTTGGCTGACAGCAGACGCCTTCCCCTCGCCAGGTTATTGACTGAGAAGCTGCCGTTCCTCGCCGTATCGGCCGTGTTTTCGGTGATTGCCATCCTGGCCCAGGGCCACGGGCATGGCATCAAGGCCTTCGACACACTTCCGCTGACGGTGCGCGTCGAGAATGCGTTCGTCGTCTACGCACAGTATTTATCCAAGACCTTCGTTCCCCAGCACATGGTTGTATTCTATCCCCATCCGGGCGGGCAATTCGCCTGGCCCGTCGTCGCCGGGGCGGCTGCCCTGATCGTCGGCATCAGCGCCGCCGCGATCGCCGGATTTCGACGGTCTCCGTATCTGTTCGTCGGCTGGGCCTGGTATCTCGGAACATTGGTGCCGATGATCGGCCTCGTACAAGTCGGCGGACAGCAGATGGCCGACCGATACACGTACTTTCCGATCATCGGGCTATTCATCGCCCTGGTTTGGCTCATTGGCTCGTTCCTTCCGATCCGAGCTGTGCATTCACGTCTGTTGCCGACGGCGACCTTCGCCGGTTTGGGGGCGCTGGCCGGATTGACCTACGTCCAAGTCGGATATTGGCACGACGACTTGTCCCTGTTTGAACACGCGATCAACAGCGGTCCCGACAATTTCTATTCGCGAAACAAGCTCGGCACGGCCCTCGTCCAGCGCGGCCAAATACCCCAAGCGATCGAGCAATTCCAGCGAGCGATTGAACTCAATCCGCACGCGATCGATGCGCGATATAACCTCGGGCTTGTCTATCAGAACACGGGCCGGACTGACGACGCGGCGAAGCTGTACCGTGCAGTGCTTGTCGACAATGAGGCGCACGCCGACGCCCACAACAATCTTGGCGCGATCCTGCTCAACCGCGGCCAAAACGAAGAGGCGAAGCAACACTTCGACCGGGCCGTCGCGATCGATCCCACGCGCGTCGAGGCTCAGATCAATCTGGGAGCCGTTGATTTTCGGCTCGGCAAATATCAGGAGGCGGTTGCCGCCAACGATCGCGCGCTGGCGCTTGATCCGCGGCGGATGGAGTGCCGCTACGCGATCGTCCAGGCCTTTGAGGCCGAACATCGTTGGGATGAGGCGATTGCCGAGTTGGAGATGATCGTGACGATCGCCCCGGCCGACGAAAAAGCCCGCGCGGAACTGAGTCGACTACTCGCCGAGCGGCTCCGTCGTTGACCGACGCCTGGGGCGAATGCGACCGACAATCCGGCGGGCGTTTACAGTCCATGCGCGAATCGGGTCACGCGTTACGGATAGGCATTCGGGTTGATCCCGTGGTAATTCGCATTATCCCACTGCGAATTTGTCGTGTTGCCGTAGTAGCCGGGGCTGTAACCTCCGTAGAAGCCGTTGCCGTAGTATCCGCCGTAGGCTGGATACGAATAAGTCGGCGCAGGTGCTGCGTAGGTCGTGGCGGCCAGCGGTTCCGCTGAGAAACTCTGATACGTCTGGCTATTCGCCTGCGCGGTCTGACCTGCCTGTGCGCTGGGTGCCGGCGGCACCGGACTCGGCGCCTGCTGATAGGTCATCGTCTGGATGGGCATCGGTTGATAGTTGGAGTAATACCCCTGCCATCCCCCGCCATACGCGTAGGCAGGACTCCAGGAGTAGTAGCAGCCGCCTCCATATCCGCCGCCCCAGCCCCATTGAGCACTGGCAACTTGCGGCATGCAGCTGATCGCCAAGCAGGCGATCCCAATCGAGAGCATCTTCGAGGCCATTGATTCTCCTCCCCTGTTAAAGCGCTTAAAAGGAAAAGATTCTTCAACCGCAGCAACTCACTCTACGCCTCCAGATTCGCGCCGCCAAGGGATCGAGTCCCCCGCGCAACTTCGGGCTCGTGGGCCTCTCGCAACAAAAAAAGCCCGCGCGGAGCTTGTTAGCCTTCTCGCCAGCGGAGCGGGCCGTAACCGCTGGCAAGCAGCTCAAGACTCCGGCGGACTTTAGTGTGTTGCTCCGACCGCCAAATCAATCATTCACGGATAGGCGTTCGGGTTGGTTCCGTGGAAGCGGGCGTTATCGAATTGCGAGCCCCATCCGCTGTTATACGAGGGGTAACCGTAATTCATTCCGCCGTAATACGGATTTCCGTAGTAGCCACCGTAAGCGGGGTACGAGTAAGTGTTTGGTGCATAAGAGTTCATCGGCACCGCCTGCGGCTCAGCTGAGAAGCTCTGATACTGCTGATTATTCTGGGCCGTTTGACCTTGAACGGCCGCCTGCGGTTGCATCGTCGCTTGCTGATTATTCATCGCTCCCTGAGGGCCTTGCTGAGTGACCGGACGATTGGTGCCCGGCGCCTGAGGTGCCGGCGGCGGAGCCATCGGTTGGGCCGCTCCTGGCTGGTAGCTTGTGGGGCCGTGCCAATTGCTGGGTTCGGGTCCCGTCGGTGCGTTCGATTGGCAGCCGCCATTCCACGCGCCGCCCTGGGCGCTTGCTGTCTGCGTGGCGAAGGCCACTCCGCACACCATGAGTCCAACCGGCAACAATTTGACGATCATTTGTTCTCTCCTCTTCCGCTTGAAACTCGCTTTGATGGCCAGCAGCTGACCGCTGACCGTCGCACTTCCACACCTTGAGTCAGCCTTCTCCTCATGCAGATATCGTTCCCCGATTGCGGAAGGTGCCCGAAGAATTGGCGGATTTGATGGGCAATTCAGCAGGTGATGGCCGACACCGGTTCGGTCCAAAAGCCACAAGACATTGGCACAACGTCTCTTAGTTCAATCGATCACGAGCGGCACAGCGATTTCTATGGGTGTCAGGTCTCCCCGTACCGAACATCGCCTTCTCGACCACGCCCTCGATTGCACACTAAGGACGGTTCATGCGTCTGCTTTTGGCGGCTTTTCTCACAGCCGCATGGACGTTTTCGTACCCACTCGCCGCTCAGGAAACCGCGCCTCTTGCCAAATCTTCGCCGCCGCCAGCTGTCCGCATCTGTCGCCATCCGACCTGCGCAAGCTGCCTGATTGCCGAGACGAGCAGCTTTCGTATTCTCTGGTGTGCCGCGGAGAACGACGTCCGCGACCTCGCCCAGACGTGTGAACGATTGTCCGCTCAATCGAAGTCCGCATGGTTGGAGGCTAAGACGCCCGCCGCCTGGACACCTCAGTGCGACATCGTGGTCCATTCGACATCGGCTAACTACGTTGCCTGCATGGGACCACAAAGCGTGCAAACTTCAGGCCTCGCGACGATCCGCATCGATCAAGGCCACGTCGTTCTGCGTCGCATCGATTTGTGCGCGGAATCGCTCGACTGGCGCACGGAAAGCCTGCCGCACGAATTGACGCACGTCGTGTTGGCCGACCGTTTTTCCACCCGGCGAATTTCCCCCTGGGCCGACGAGGGGATTGCCATGCTGGCGGAAACCTCGGGGAAACGGGATCGCCGCTTCTCGGCCCTTCGCACGTCGGTCACGAGCGGTACGACCTATACGGTACACGATCTCATGGACGTGCGATCATTTCCCGAGCCTGCCTTTCGCGATGCGTTCTACGGCCAGAGCGTGACATTGGTGACCGTCCTGATGCAGTGGGGCACGCGGAAGCTGCTGCTCGACTTTGTCGAAGCCAGCCAAACGCAGGGTCAGGAAGCGGCCCTCTCCGCGGTATATGGAAACCGCTCCTTGGCCGAGCTGGAACGACAACTTGCCCAGTCCGTCGCCGGGGAAACGCAAACCGCGTCCCGTAATTGACCGCAGCAAAGACGTCGACGGTTAATTCGCGTTTTGCTTCGTTGAAGCCGTCGGTTGTTTGCCCGCGGTTTGCGGCGGCTGAATTTCCTTCAAATAATCGGGCACGAGTTCGGATTGATACGCCCGCAGCGGCCGAATCAACGCTCGTTCGATCACTTCGCGACGCGCCTGCCAATCGGTCTCGGAGATGCCCACGAGCTGGCGGAGCTTTTCCATTTCCGCGAACGTCGACTCGGCCGCGCCGATTGTCCGATCCAGGTCATTCAGCACGATCCGCGGCGATTCGGGTTTCCCAAGCCCGCGGTTGTTCCAGCGGAGTTTGAGAAACTGCAAGAGCGCGTTCGTGTGATCCCAGCGTTCGGCATCGGGAAATAGGTGCGGGTTGGCCGCCAATAACTGGAGTGCTTCGACGACGTCACGAATCGAGCGGTCGCGCGCGTCACCGTAATAAACCGTGTAGAGCCGGTGCCGAATTTGGGCTGCCGGGTCGGGCGTTTTCGCACGGGCATAGAGCGGCGATAGCTCGTGGTGCACGAAATAGGTCAGTACGGGATCGTAGGGTTCGGCGAACTCCTCAATTTGATGGAGCGATTCCAGGCTCGGTTGCCGCGCCTGGGCCGCTCGACCCAATGCGCTGAAATACTCGAGCCGACGCTGATCGACCGGGTGCAACTTGCGATCGAAGCCTTCGTCGGCCTCGGCGATCACGCCATGCGGATGTTTTTTCAGTTCCTCGTGCACCGACTTGCGATAGGCCCACGGCTGATCGGGATAGGCCGTCATCAATTCGCGCTGCAACAAGACGTCGCCGAGGCGTCGCAAGAACTCGGGATCGTTGCCTTCGACGCCCGGCCATTCCGCGATGCGTGCGGCGTAAGGGTTCAGCGCTTCGGCCAGTTCGTTCTGTTTGGCGCCCCACCGCATCGTCTCCTGCGGTAAGTGGAAGGCGAACAGCCCGTTCGCCGCGGTGTTGACGGGCGCTCCCTCGGCGATCGCGTCGCAGCCTTCGCCGCGATAGGCGCCCAGGTTCAAGGCGACCGACCAGTCCCAACCGACCTGCGCGAGCGTATGTGTCGCTTGAGGCGCCTGAAAACGGGTGAGCAAATCGGGCCGGTTGATTCCTCGAGACGAATTGCTGGCCAACAGCACGAGATCGCCGCCTCCCGCCTCGATTGCCGCTACATCGCTGAAAACCGATTTCAGCGTCGCCAGCACGCTCGCAACGGGCCGCGGACCAAAATCGACGTAGTGAAATCGCTGGGCGAAGATGCCGTCGGCCTCGAGTTGCCGGCTGACTCCCGCGTAAAACTCCCGCGTGAAATAGGGCGTTCCGGTCGCGACTGCCGCTGGATCCGTGTCGGCAACGATCACGTCATATCCACCCGGACGCGTTTGGACGCCGCAGGCTGGGTCGAGCAGGACGAAGCGCAGGCGATTGTCATTCACCGGATTCGACGGGCCGTGCGACCACACGGTCCGTTCAAGCAGCCGGACGAGCCTGGCGTCCGCTTCGACGCACGTTACCTCCGAAACCGGGAATTCGAGCGCGGCCAGGACCGTGCTGCCGCTGCCCAATCCCAAAATGAGGGTCCGTCGCGGACTTTCGTGCAATGTCAACGGCAACGCGGCGACCAAGACCTGTCCGGAATACTGGGGACATAAGTCAGACTGGCTGCAATACGTTCCCAGCGGAATTCCATTCTCACGAATGTCGTGTTGCACACCGTGGCGTTTCCAGACCGAATAGGTCCCGCGATCACCCTCCTCGGCAGCTACGAGGCGACTGTCGTCGAGAAAGGGCAACAGCCGCGCTTCCATCCCGGCGTGGCGTTGCATGAACACGTCGGTCGAGAACAAGAGTCGCGCCGCCCGTGCCGGCGCATAGGTCCGAGTGACCCAGCTCGCGCCGATGAGTGCGAAGACCGCGGCAAACCCGCAGGCCAATTGATAGCGGCTGGTCCGTTGGGCGACTCGCAACGCGGCGAAGATGCCCAAGGTCGCAAGAATCACCGCAGCCCCGGCGACCAACGTCGGCACGCCCACTCCACGATTGAAGAGCCACCGCGCGATGAGAAATCCAGCCAGAAGGGCCGGCACCGATCGCGTCGCCATTTGACGCGACTCGTTTCCTTCGCCGAGCCCGAGTATTGAGCCCCAAGCGATTCCCAACGGCAGGAAGACAGACGCCACGACCACGCTGCGGATCAAATACAACCAGGCGACCTGCGAAACGCTGGCCGTCGCAGCAAGCGACCAATCGGTGAGAAGTCCAAAGCAGGCGACCGGCAGCAACGCGCCAATCGCGCCGGCCAGCAGCAGCCAGGCAATTGTCGGTTGCCGGCGTTCGCTTGCCGAGCGACTCGACACGACCAGGCCGGCCGCAGCACCTGAGAGAAAACCGGTCCAATTGGTCCATTCAAGGGCTTCTGCCGAGGGCGCAACTGGAGGATCAGTCGGCCCAGCGCGGCCGCCGCGATTCCCACGGCCAGCGAGCCAAACAGTGTCCAAAGCGGGTTCGCGGATCCGAGCATTTCTTCCTGAGTCGAATCGCCTGATCGATGTCGCGTCGCAACAATCATCAGGCTGCAGACGGCGGCGACCCAAAGGTCCCACTGGACGCCCAAGAGCGGCCCTATGAGCTGGGTCGCGACAACCAATCCCAACGCGGCGCCACTTAAAAGCCAGCCGCGGCACGCCGACGGAGTGCCCAGGATGAGGCTTGTGGCAGCGGCGACCGGCACGCCGAGGAGCACCAGCGAAGTGGCCAGCGCCATTCCAAATTGCACGGGCGCACGTGATAGCGAATCGAGTGAAAGCGAGCGATAGCCAAATCCTGCGAGTTCACTCAGCCGTCCATTGGCGATCGCCCAAACCGCCACGAACAGGCACAGGATTGTCGTCCGTCTTCGCCAGCCTTGGGCGCCGCGTCCCGCGGCAATCGCGGTCGCCAACAGCGCCAAGATCGCCGCCGTGATTGCTCCGGCTTGGAAGAGAAGGCTCGTACCAAAGCGGGCGCTCAGTGGATGGACGAAGCCGATCGCGTACCATGCGGCAACGCAGCCGCTGGCGAATGAGCCTCCGGCCGATGAGCGGCCCCAGTGGATCGTCGAAGATGCCACGCGTCGGGACGTCTTAATGAGCGACGTGCTCCAAGCGGCCAAATCCGATCGAAGTTTCGCCGCGCCGCTGGGCGGGCGATGTTTGGCAATTTTCGAGAGGCTCGGCATGGCATCCTTGCCTGGCTAAGTCCTGCGGTCGGAAAAATGATTTGAGATCAAGGCGGCGGTTCGGGAGTTGATGAGAAGCGCCCATTCGGCATCGGCGTGAATTTCACTGGTTCCTCGATCGGACCTCAGGCAGCAATCGCACTTGCGGCCCAAAGCTGCCGCCAGTGGCACGCAAAATCGGCCGCCGTGTCTCACATTCGCGCACGGTCCCTTACCGGCGAATGGCGACATCCGAGCCGACGGCCAGCATGTCGTACGCCTCTTCGACGTCCTCGTTTCGCAGACGAATACAGCCTCGCGACTCGGCCTTGCCGATGGAATTCGGGTCGATTGTGCCGTGAATGCCGTAACTGTTCCCCAGATCGAGCCACCGATCTCCAAGGGGGTTGGTGGGATCGGCCCCTGCGATCACGTGCCCCTGCGGATCGGTGTACTGGGGGTCGACGACCTTCTTGAGCACCGTGAATTTGCCGAGAGGCGTCGCCCCGTCTTTGCCGATGCCGATCTTGTAGGCCCGCACAAAATACCCGTACGCGTGCACGGTCATTGTATAACTATTGAGATCGACGATCGCCGAGAACGGGCCCTTGATCACTTTGAGCTGCTGGCCCGGGCGAATTTTCTTCGCGTCGACATGATTGAGCTTGGCCAGGTATTCCCACGGCACGTTGTACTTCTTGGCGAAAACGGCAAGTTGATCGTTCGGTTTGACGACGTACGGCTGCAAGAATTGCGGCTGCGGATCGAAATAGATCGCGTTGGCCGTGCGTTCGATGCGGTCCTTAATGGCCAAGCGCCACTGCGGCTTCGCCCAGTACAACTTCGACAGCTCGCGATGGGCCTTTAACAAGTCGCTGTTTTGCAGGTATCGATCGATCTCTTCGAGCTGCGCGTCGAGTTCGGGATTGCTCGGCCGGACTTCTTTCTCTTCGCTAAAACTCACCGCCTGCACAACGTTGGACTTCGATGGAGGTTTCTCAACAGGAGCCGCCGCTTTGGGGATGGCCGGCATTATTGGCGCGGGCGTGAGTTCGGCGACCGTCGCTTTGACGGCTGGAGCCGCGGCCGCTTGAAAGGGATTCGCCTCGACGTGCACGGCCTTCGCCGGCTCGAGCGCCGAGGGGATGGCGGCGTTGGCGCGAATCTTCGGTGCGGGCGTTTCGGCCCGTTGCTCCATCAACCGGGCCTTCGTCGCCTTTTCCGCAGGCTCTTCGATTTCGGTCGTGGGTGGTTCAGTTTGCGGACCGACCGGGCTCTGCGCGACTTCGATTTGTCCATCGGTCGGCAGAGGTTCTTGCGGCTTGTCCGTCCCCGTCGCTTTCGCGTCGGCCAGGTTCTGCGGGGCCTTCGAAGGGAGCAAGAAGGAAACGGAGAACCAGTCGAAGCGGTACGCCCCGTAAAGCGTTCCGCCCACGACCATCGCGGCCCAAAAAATCCAAGCGGACATCGACTGTCGGCGATACTGCTGGCGCATACGCGTTCTTCCTTGAACGGGGCCCTGGCACAACTTCGGGCCGAACTTTAGCGAAATTGCCCAGTTGAGGCCATTGGAAGTTGAATTGCCGTAACATTCGACCATTCAATGGCTTGCGATTGCCCCGTTGCCGGTTCACCTGACGCGGTTGCGAATCGCTTGATCTCTGCGGCATGATGGAGCGACCGCGAACTCCCTCTGTCTCGATCCGGCCCAAAGCCCCACGACCAAAAAACTCCCAAGAGCAAAGCGCCAGGTGCAACCATGCTGCGAGAGTCGACGCGACGCGAATTCATGAAACAGACGGCCGCTCTGAGCGCGGCCGTTTGGGTCTCGGGCCAGGCCGCCGCTGCCAGCCGATCGGCGAACGAGAAACTCAACATCGCCGCGATCGGCGCCGCTGGCAAAGGTCGGGCCGATATCCACGGCTGCTCGAGCGAAAACATCGTCGCGCTCTGCGACGTCGACGGCGAGCGGGCCGCCGAGATGTTCAAGAAGTTTCCGAAGGCCGCGCAGTACACCGACTACCGCAAGATGCTCGAGGAGCGCAAGGACATCGACGCGGTCACGGTCTCCACGCCCGACCATCATCATGCGCCGGCCAGCGTGATGGCGATGAAGCTGGGCAAGCACGTCTACTGTCAGAAGCCGCTCACGCATTCGATCTATGAATCGCGGCGAATGCGCGAGGTGGCCCACGAGATGAACGTCACCACGCAGATGGGAAATCAGGGTCACGCATTCAGCGGCGTGCGGCGGATCGTCGAACTGATCCGCGACGGAGCCATCGGCCCCGTGCGCGAAGTGCATTGCTGGACCGATCGGCCCGGAAAATATTGGCATCAACCCGTCGAACGACCGAAGCAATCGCCGCCGTACCCGGCGACTCTCGTGTGGGATCTGTGGCTCGGACCGGCCCCCGAGCGGCCATACGGCGGCAAGGGAGTCTACTGCCCGCACAATTGGCGGGCGTGGTGGGATTTCGGTTCGGGAGCTCTCGGCGACATGGCGTGCCACGTCGTCGACGCGGCGTATTGGTCGCTCGAACTCGGCGCACCGAGCTCCGCCGAAGCGACGGCCGAAGGCGCGACGGCCGAGTCGGGACCTGCCTGGCAGATCATCCGCTTCGACTTCCCGGCACGCGAAGCGTCGGCCGGCGCACGGTGGAAGGGCGACCGCAAGCTGCCTCCCGTCACGCTCACCTGGTACGACAGCGGCAAAAAACCGTCGCAATCGCTGGGCGACGGCAAACCCTTGTCGTCCTCCGGAACGATCTTCGTCGGCGAAAAAGGACGGCTCTACAGCCCCAGCGAGTACGGCCTGAAATACATGCTCCTGCCGCAGGAAAAATTCATCGACTACAAAGGTCCCGATCCATACCTGCCGCGAAACCCGCTGGGTCAACACGCGCCGTACCTCGAATGGATCGCCGCCTGCAAAGGCGGGCCGATGTCGCTCTCGAACTTCGACTACGCCTCGCGGCTCACGGAGGCCATGCTCGTCGGCGTGCTGGCCGTGCGACTGGGCAAGAAGATCGAATGGGACTCGGCCAATCTGCGGGCGACCAACGCTCCCGAAGCGGCGGCCATCGTCAAACGCGAATACCGGCCCGGTTGGACCGTCGACTAAGCCGCGCCGACTTCGCGTCGTCAGCTCCGCACGATTTCGTTCACCGATCGCTCGATCGTGGCGCACATGCCGTCCAGATCGAGATCGTCCGCGTTGTGCCCAAAGGGAGCTTCCACCGAGTAGGCGACGACTTCGAGACCCAACATGAGGAACGACACGACGAACACCATCGGGATCGTCCAGACGAGGAAATCCTCGACCAAGCCCCAAGGCAGCGTAAGGACGTAGAGAAAAACGCAGGTGTTGACGAACACGCGGTACGAAACGGCCAGTCGCGTGTTCAGGATCTTCTCGCATCCGCCGCAGACTTCCATGAGGATGCGGGCTTCGATGTCGAACGTCCGCGTGATCTGATCGGAAATCAAACTGCGTCGTCGCCACGAATCGATCAGGGCGTAAATCCGCGAAGCGACGATGCCGGGGGGATGGCCCGGATCTTCGGGAAGGTCTTCAAACCCCGGAACCAGTTTCAGGTCGTTAATTCGCCGCAGATGGTCGCGGAGGGTCGTCGCAAAGACCGCAATCAGCCGGGCCAGTTGCTGCCGCTCCTCGGCCGCGACCTCGACAAAGTTCCGGCCCTTAATCGCCAAGTTGCGGCTCGCATTGATCAGCGTCCCCCACAGACTGCGAGCTTCCCACCATTTGGCGTACGCGCTGTTCGTCCGAAAAACCAACAGCATGCTGACGACCAGCCCCAAAATGGCGTGCACGGTCGAGTGAACATTCACGTACTCGCGGTAGGAAGAATATTCCTTCCAAACGGCCAGCAAGCTGTAAAGACTCATCAAGAGCGCGTACAGCGTGACGCGGCTCAAATTGGAATTGAGCCCGAACAGCGATTTGGAACGAGGGTCGGCCATGGAGGAAAAGGTTAGCTGTGCAGGGCCGCCTTTTTCAATTCCGCACGGATTTTTGGGAGCGCAAAAAAAAACCGGCCGACGCAAGATCGACCGGTTGTATGCGTTCACGGAGACTAGGCCGAGAAGCTGCTGCCGCAGCCGCAGGTCTTCACCGCGTTCGGATTCTCGAACGTGAAGCCGCGCTTCTCGAGTCCCTCGTAGAAATCGATCGTCGTGCCGTCGAGGAACAGGTAGCTCTTCTTGTCGACGGCGACGGGAATCCCGTGCTGGTTCGACACGTGATCTTTGGCCGTGTCCGTGTTTTCGTCGAAGCCCAGGCTGTATTGGAAACCGCTGCAGCCACCGCCGGCAACGCCGATGCGGAGAACGGTCGCCTCGGGCATCTTCTGCTCGGAAATGACTCGTTGAATTTCTTTTGCGGCCTTTTCGGTAATGGTGACTGACATCGCTCGGGCAACTCCGATAAATGGTTTTCCAGCTCGATACTGCCAGGACTCGTTGCGGCCCCCGGCTCATGCCGGCGGCCATCGAGCCGTCCAGACAATATTATAGCGGACAACTCCCAAGAATCACGAGATCACTTGCCGCTCCTGGCATTTCCGCCGGCAAACGGCCGGATTTTCGGGGATACTCGATTTCTCCCGCACCGACCGCGTAGGATTGGGAGATGCCTTCCCAAGAACCGCGTTTTTGGCCCCGAAATCCTCCCCCCGGCCGAGAGTCGGCACACGCCGTCACTATGCCCGGGAAACCGATCGAACAGCGCCTGCTGTCCGACGACTTCGCGCCCGCGCTGCCCAAAGTCTTCGTCAAATCGCCGACCGGACACCCGTATCTTTACCGCAAACGGATTGCCCGCTTCGACGCTTCCTTACGACCCGGCAGCCTGGCCGCCGTGTGTGCCGACCGTGGGAACGTGTTCGCCTACGGCCTGTTTAACCCGCGGGCCGAGATTGCCGTGCGGCTGCTGCGCTGGGGAACCGATCGTCCGGACGACGCCTTCTGGACCGAAAAGCTCACGCAAGCCGTTTCGCTCCGCCGCGACCTGCTCGGCATCGACGCGCAGACCGACGCTTACCGCGTCATCCATTCCGAAGGGGACGGCCTTTCCGGAATTGTCGTCGATCGCTTTGGCGACATGCTCTCCGGCGAAGCGTTCAGCCTCGGCATGTTTCAGCGCGGGGCCGACCTGCTCGAACGGCTCGGCACTGTCCTCGGCACTCGCTCGTGGGTGCTCCGGCCCGGTCCGGCCAGTCTCGACCAGGAGGCCTTCGACGCGCCCCCTGTCCAATCGGCCGACGCGCCGGCGAGCGTGACAATTCAGGAATTCGGCACCCGCTTCCGCGTGAAGTTTGCCGACAGCCACAAGACGGGCTTCTTCTGCGACCAGCGCGAAAACCGCCGCCGACTGGCGTCGTACTGCTCCGGCAAATCGGTGCTCGACCTGTGCTGTTACACGGGCGGCTTTGCCGTGCAGGCCAAGAAACTCGGGAACGCGGCCGAGGTCACCGGCGTCGATCTCGACGAAGGTCCGCTGAAACTCGCCCGCGAGAACGCCAACCTCAATCAGGCCCGCGTCAATTTCGTGCAGTCGGACGCCTTCGCCTACATGCGCGACATGCTGCAAAACGGCCGGCAGTACGACATCGTCGTGCTCGATCCGCCCAAGCTCATCCGCACGCGCGACGAGTTGGAAGACGGCCGCCGCAAGCATTTCGACCTCAACCGGCTTGCCATGCAGCTCGTCCGTCCCGGCGGTCTGCTGTTGAGCTGCACGTGCAGCGGTCTGTTGGACGACGCGGAGTTCTTCAAACTCCTGCACTCGGCCTCGCGGCAAGCGGGCGAACTTTTGGAAACGCCGGCCGACTCGAAGCCCCGCCACGCCGCGCGGACCATGCAGATTCTCGACAAGACCGGCGCCGCCCCCGACCATCCGGTCGCCTCCAATTGTCCCGAGACGGAGTACCTGCGGGCCGTCTGGATGCGCCTGCTGTGAAGCGATAAAGTGGCGAAATGCCTGCCGAACCGCGAATTTACAAACTGTCCGAACTCAAGCCGGGCGCACAGGCCGATTGTTTTGTGCTCCTCTCGGCCAAGGACCGGGCCACCACGCGCGACGGCAAGCCCTATTACCGCGTGACGTTTCGCGACGCGGCCCGCTCGGCCGTCGTCATGGTCTGGAGCGACTCGCCCTGGTTCGAAGGCTGCGACGGCGCCTGGAAAGTCGGCTCTTGTTACAAGCTGCGTTGCCGCTACGTCGAAAGCTCGTACGGCCCGCAACTGGAGCTCGAACGCCTGCGGCTCGTCGAAGAGGCCGATCGCCGCGATGGTTTTGACGAAACACTGCTCGTCAAAGCGACCCGCTTCGACATCCCCACGATGTATGCCGAGCTGCTGGCAATCGCCCAAACCAAGATCGAGCCCGAACCTTTGCGGCAGCTTGTTGTCGGGATCCTCGAGGAGCACGCCGACGCGATCAAACGCGCTCCAGCCGCCAAGCAGAACCATCATGCGTACGCCGGCGGATTCCTCGAGCACGTGCTCTCGGTTACCAAGAACGCCCTGTTTTTCGCCGACAAGTACGCCGCCGACTATCCGAACATGCAGCCGCCGCTCAATAAATCACTCGTCGTCTCAGGCGCCATCCTGCACGACATCGGCAAGCTGATCGAACTCGAGTTCCGCATGGACGGCACGCGGCGCACGGCCGAAGGCGAACTGATCGGCCACATCCTGCTCGGCCGCGATATGGTCCGCGAACGCGGCCAAAGGATCGCCGACCTCGATCGCGAAACGCTGCTGCGGCTCGAGCACGTGATCGTCGCCCACCAGAACCTGCCCGAATGGGGTTCGCCCATCGCCCCGCACACGCCCGAGGCGCTGCTCGTCTATTTCGCCGACGACGTCGATGCCAAGTTCCACATGCTAGCCGGCTCGCTCGAAGGCGATTTCGCGAGCGACGAAGAATTCACCCCCCGCGACAACGCGGCTCCGCCGCAGCATCTTTCGCGGCCTGCGCAAAACGTAGGGCAAGCTGCCAGCTTGCCATTAAAAGAATAGACCGAGACACAACCGACAAGAGCTCGGAATCAAGCGAATACAAAATCAATGGCAAGCTGGCAGCTTGCCCTACGTAGAGCCGAGTTCCTTCATGCAATTCACCAAGATGCACGGCGCGGGCAACGACTACGTGTACGTCAACGCCTTCGAGGAGCGCCTGCCCGCCGATTTGCCGCGGTTGGCGATCGCCGTCAGCGACCGGCACAAAGGCGTCGGCTCCGACGGGCTGATTCTGATCGGCCCCTCGTCCGTCGCCGACGCCCGCATGCAAATGTTCAACGCCGACGGCAGCGAAGCCGAGATGTGCGGCAACGGCGTCCGCTGCGTGGCGAAATACGTCTACGACCACGGCATCGTCAAGAAAGATACACTGCGGATTGAAACGGCCCGCGGCATCCTCGAGCTGCGTCTGGCCCTCCTGGGCGGCAAAGTCGCCACCGTTCGCGTCAACATGGGCCCGCCTATCTTGAAGAGTGCGGAAATTCCCACAAAACTGCCCGGCGATCCCCCCGTGCAGGTGCCGCTCGACGTGGCCGGCCGCGAGTTGAAGGTGACGTGCGTCTCGGTGGGCAATCCGCATTGCGTCACGTTCGTCGACGAGATCACCGACGACCTCGTCCTCCGCGTCGGCCCGGAGATCGAACGCCACCCCGCCTTTCCGAAACGCGTGAATGCCGAGTTCATCCAGGTCGTCTCGCCGACCGAAACGATCATGCGCGTTTGGGAGCGCGGTTCGGGTGAAACGCAGGCCTGCGGCACCGGCGCGTGCGCGGCGGCGGTCGCCGGCGTGCTGGCGGGACTCACCGAACGCCGCATCCTCACGCACTTAAGCGGCGGGGACTTGGAACTCGAATGGTCCGAGGCGGGCGACGTTTTCATGACGGGCCCGGCGGCCGAGGTCTTCGAGGGCGTCTGGCCGGAGTACGCCCCATGATCCGGGCAAGGCGAAAGTCGCACTTTGAGGTTCCCCAAACGATCGGGGGACGGTTCGTCTTCGCCTGCTTGTGTCTCTTCTTGATGCCCGTCGCGGCGGGCATGCTGTACATTTCCGTGACGGACATGCCTCTGCCGCAGCAAGCTCCTTTTTGGGGCAAAGTCAGCTTTTTTCTATTTGCGTCGGTCGTGGAGTTTCTGTTTGTCGGGTTGTTCATTTTCGCATTTTTCGGGCTGATCTGGTCGCTCTCCAAGGCCGATTGGGCCGCGTGGATGCTGCAGTTCGGCTTCCGCAAATTGTGGCTCGGCGTTGCCGGCCTGCTGCTCTTCTTTTGCGCCGTGGTGACTCTCTTCGCATTATTCATCTAATTGCAAACGGGGCGCCTCATGCTCACCGACATCAAGACCGAGTTCAGCCGCTATCAAAAAATGGCGGAGACCGCGCTCGCCGATCTGGACGACGCGGCTTTCTTCCAGCGGCCGGGCGAAGCAGTCAATCCGATCGCACTCATCGTCAAACACGTCGGTGGCAACCTCCGCTCGCGCTGGACCGACTTTCTCACCACCGACGGCGAAAAGCCCAACCGCAATCGCGACGGCGAGTTCGAGATCGGCGACGACGACACGCGCGAACAATTGATGACAATCTGGCAGAACGGCTGGACCGCGCTCTGGTCGACGCTCGACAGCCTGACCGAGAGCGACAGCGATCGGATCACCACCATCCGCGGTGAAAAACTCACCGTGCGGCAAGCGCTCCTGCGCTCGACCACGCACACCGCCTATCACGTTGGCCAAATTCTCTATTTGGCCCGCCTGCTGCGCCCCGAACGCAAGTGGCTAACCATCGCTCCCGGCCAAAGCAAACAGTGGAGCGGCCAATACCTGCCGACGCCGGAGAAGTCGTAACGGCCGGCTTGGTCGGGTGCCACTGGCGAGAGCTTTGGCTCGCCAGTGCGATTGCCATTTGAAGTTCGAGTCCAAAAATGCGGGAGAGATCCGCAGATTCCGCCGATTTGAATTCTTGAATCTGCGTCATCGGCGAAATCTGCGGATCTCTGTCTTCGGTTCGACTAGATCACTGCGACGGAAGGACTGCCGCGTGTTGATTGTCGTGCAGGTCTTTCAGCTTCGCCTCGATCACTTCCAGCGAATACTCGTGCGCCAGAATCCGCCCGTTCGGGCCGATCAGCACATAAGCCGGCACGCTCGAGATGGCGAATCGCCGCGGCACCTCCGTGCTCGACCAGTCCCCTAAATAAGCATGATGCCAGGGGAGCGGCCGCCTTTTGAGGAAGTCGCGCGCCCGATCGATCTCGGCGTCGAGATTAGCGCCGACGACGACGAGCGGTTTGTCCCCCTTGAATTGCTCGCGCAGATGTTCGACTTGATCAAGCTTCGCGACGCACGGAGCGCACCAGGTCGCCCAGAAGTCGATCAGCACGTAATTCCCGCGAAGAGCCGATAGGCTCGTCTTCGCCCCGGCTGGCGTCTCGAATGAGAAGTCGCTCGCCACGTCGCCGACTTTCGGCAGCGTGAACGACGGAATCGACAGTTTGCCCAGATCGAGCGTCGCATCACTCGGTTTCACGGAAAAATGCACCACCCGCTGCGCAATCGGATGTACCAGGCAGCCTTCGGTCGTACCGAAAAGGTTCACGGCCAAGTCGTACTCGCCCGGCGGCACGCCCGTGATGCGGATGCGACCGTCGGGCTCGGGCTTCACGAACCAGGTGTGCAGCGTTTCGAGATAGGCCCGTCCCTCCGACGAACTACGGTACGCGTCGCTCCAGCCCTTGTGCCAATCGAAGCCCTTGCCGGCCAAGAACGCGGGCGGATCGATGCCGGGCCGCTTGGCGAGAAGGGTATTGATTGCAAAGTGATAGTCGAATCCTGACGGCTGATTCTCCGCGACCAGTCGTCCCATCACGTCGATGCCCGAAGCGCCGAGTGGGACGTCGACCCATTGCCCCGGCGCCAACTGCAGCGGAACCGACTCGCCCGCAGTCAAAGGCGAAGGCAGCGAGAAATGCACCCAGCCGTACACGTGACAGGCTCCCGGCGGCACCCGCTCGAAAATGAACGAACCGTCCTGCTCCGTTCTCGTCTGCAAGGGGTCGTCCAAGACACGGGGTTCATCGCCGCCGTTTTTTCGAATTGCGCGTCAGAAACACGCGGTCATTGGGCACGACTTTGCCCGATTGAACGAGCCGTCCGGTTACCTTGGCCCAGCGGGCCAGACGGACTTGTCCGGGAAGTTCACTCGCCGCGCGCGTCGCTTCACCGTAGCCGTCTCGCGACATGGCAACGATCGTGTATTTCTCGGGCGGCGCGGCAATTTCAAAACCGCCGTTTCTGTCCGTCGGTATCCGCCGATACTCGTCAAAGTCGGGGCTTTCGGGCGGCCCTGCCTTAAATCGCGAGAGTTGGTAGGTCCAGAGCGAGAATTTTTCGGTGGCAGTGGCTTGATAGACGCGCGCGTCCTTGTCGGGTCGGCCATCCGGGCCGACGACCGATCCCAGATAACGCGGACTCGGTTCGAGGCGGACGTCGAGATTGGCGTCCGCCTCGCCGGACCGCCAGCGTTTGGGCGTGCGAAACGTGCGATAACCGGCCGCTTCGATTTGCACTCCGTGCTCGCAGTCCGTGCGGTTGAACTCCAACTCGAAGACTCCCGCGTGTCCCGCGCGTGTGTCGCCGCGCCCGAGCACCGCGAAATTGGGGCTGAAATGGATCACCGGGACGGCCGAGAATTTTTCCAGGAGCTTCCCCGTCCCCGCATCACGCACTGTGCCGGAGATTTGCAGGATCGGATCCAACACCTGCGAGTGCTCTTTGCCGTCGGCTGTGAACGACGCGGCCCTGATATAGGCATAGCCCTTGCTGGAAATGTTGAGTTTCACGGCGTCGCTCGGCGCCCCGTCCCACTCGTAAACGCCTTCGCTATTTGCGCGCGTGGGGACGGGAATTTTCACTTTCCAATTCGGATTGGTGTACAAATCCCGCACGCCGCGCCACTCCCCAAGCCGGACGAACGCCTCGGGAAGCGGTTTGCCGTCGCGATCCACAATGCGAATTCGCAGTTTCTTTCCCGGCTTTAATTGAAAGTCCGCGGGCGGCATGCCGGCGGCGATTTGAATCTGTCGTGTCTCGGGCATAAAGCCCTTGGCCAAAAGCGTGATCCTCACTGGCCCGGTCGGCATCACCGGAAACTGAAACTGCCCGTTCGCATCGGCGGCGATCGGCTGGACGGTGTTCTGCATGTAGATGTCAGTCCCCGAGACCAGAACCGCGCCTTTCACCGGCTTTCCCGCTGGATCGGTCACCTTGCCCGCAATCCGCCGGCCTCGGCGCAGGACGACGCTCGCCGTTTGTGCACGGAGCGCGGCCGATGTGATCTTTTGCTGTTTTTGGAGCTCGCCGCCATCGTCATCGCTCAAATAGTCGGGATGCGTCACCTTGATGGTGACATCCATGCCCGGCCGGACGTCGTCGCACTTCCAGCGGCCGCCGGCATCGGTGAAGGTCTCATTCTCCACGAAGGATTGATCGCCACAGGAGTACTGGACTTTGACCCCTTTAATCGGCTGGCCCGCCTGGTCTTTGACCACGCCGCCAATCAGCGTGCCTCTAACGAGGCGGAACTGAAAGTTGTCCGGGATGACGAGCGCGTCGACGGCCGCGTCGCTTTCGAAGCCCTTGAACTCAGTGCAATAACCGTCCCCGCCGCCCCAAAGCCGCACAATTTGCACTGTCTTGGGGAGTTGCACGGTGGCAAATCCTTCCGAGTCCGTGGCGTATTCGCGATTCGGCTCGAATTTCTCATCCGCGGTCCAGATTGACGCGAAGATTTTCGCTTTTTTAAGCGGTTTGCCCGCCGTGTCGACGATCTGCACCCGCATCGAGCCCTTCGTCGGAAACTGCGGCGGTTCGCGAGGCTTGCGGCGCTTGGCCACCGTTGCGGCTTTGCCTCCGCCGGCGTTTGAATCTTGTGCCTTCGTTGCCGGCTTCTTGGGCGGCTCGACGCTCGCGACGGCCGTCCTTGCGACGGGCGTTGACTGTCCGTTTCTTGGCGGCTCAACTCGCGTGCTCGAATTCCGCACCTTTGCGGATTTCGTTTCCTGCTCGAGCTTCGCCGCGACTCCTTCCAGGGAATACTCGAGCGCCAGAATCCGCCCGTCGGGACCGATAAGCACGTACGCCGGCACGGTCGAAACGGCGAATCGCCGCGGCACGTCGGTCGCCGACCAGTCCCCCAACAGCGCGTGCTGCCAGGGGAGCGGCTTGTTCTTGAGGAACTGACGCGCCCGATCGGTCTCGGCGTCGAGATTCGCGCCCACGACCAGGAGCGGTTTGTCCGCTTTGAATTGCTCGCGCAAATGCTCGACCTGCTCGAGCTTTTCGACGCACGGAGCGCACCAGGTCGCCCAGAAGTCGATCAGCACGTAATTCCCGCGCAGGGCCGCCAGGCTCGTCTTCGTGCCGGCCGGCGTCTCGAACGAAAAGTCGCCCGCCACGTCGCCGACTTTCGGCAGCGTGAACGAGGGGATCGACAGCTTGCCCAAGTCGAGCTTCGTTTCGCCCGGCTTCACCGAAAAATGCACGACCCGCTGGGCAATCGGATGCACCAGGCAGCCTTCGGTCGAGCCGTAGAGGTTCACGGCAAAGTCGTACTCGCCCGGCTCGACGCCCGAGATGAGAAACCGGCCGGCCGGTTCGGGTTTCACGAACCAGGTGTGCAGCGTTCCGAGATACGCTTTCCCTTCCGGAGCGTTGAACCACGCGTCGCTCCAGCCCTTTTGCCAATCGAAGCCTTTCCCGGTGAGCCCGGCCGGCGGCTGGATGCCGGGCCGCTTCGCGACGAGGTAATTGATCGCGAAGTGATAATCGAAGCCCGCCGGCTGATTCTCGGCGACGAGCTGCCCCGTCACGTCGCTGCCTGGCCCGCCGAGAGTGATCTCGGCCTTTTCGCCGGGAGCCAACGACAGCGGCATCGACCGGCTCGACTTGAGCGGCGACTGAGCGCCAAAGTGCAACCAGGCCTCCACAAAGCACGGAACGGGCGGCACTCGTTCGAAGGCGAATGAGCCGTCGTCGCTCGTTGTGGCCGTCCAGCGCACTAAGTTGCGAGGCGAGGCTTCCCCTCGGACGCGGATCGGAACGAGGAAGATCTCGCGGTTCGGCACAGGTTTGCCGGATTGGACCAGCCGGCCTGTGACCTTCGCCCATCGCTTGAGCGGGATCTCGCCCGGGATCTGGCTCGCGTCACGCTCAACTTCGGCGAATCCATTCGGCGACACGACGACCAGGGCATAGCGGTCGCGGTACGCGGGAATCTCAAATCGGCCGTCGTCGTCGGACACGACCCGGTAGCCGATCGCACTGTCGGTCTCGACATCCGCGAGGCCTGCCGGATCCAATTGCTCGAGAGGTGACGCGACGCCGATCTTCGCTCCGCGCACGGGGTGTCCCTCGCCGTCGAGAACGCGGCCGACGAACCGCGGGCCGGGCTGCAAGCGAATATCGAGTTTGGGATCGGGATCGCCGAGGTGATACGGTTTGCTCGTGCGGAAGGTCTGATAGCCCGGAGCCTCGACCTGGATGCCATGCCCGACATCCGATCGATCGAATTGCATCGCGAGCATCCCGGCTTTCTGCTTCTGCGCCTCATCCGCCAGAGAGTTGGGTCGTCGGGACGAAAATAGTGCACGGGAATGACGAGGAACCCGTCGATCTCGCGTCCGGTTGTCGCATCGCGGACGGTTCCTGTGATGCTGAGCAACGGATTGATCGTCACGACGTGTTCGTTGTCGTCCGCGGTCAACGTCTGCGAGACTTCGCCGAAGCCTCGGCCCCTGATCTTGACGGTCATCGGATCGTCCGGCGCCCAACTCCATTCGAGCACCCCTTTCTGATCGGCCTTGTCGGGAATTTCGAGCTCGTTCAGGTGCTGCACACTCCGCCACTGCTCGACGGCAATGTGGACCTTGGGAACCGGTGCGCCTGAGGGATCCACGAACCGCACGCGCAATCTCTTTCCCGATCGCAACTCGAAACTCACGGGCGGCATGTTCGAGGCGATCTCGACTTTGCGAGAGTCCGGCATCCAGCCTTGAGCCACGACGGTGATGGGCACGTTGCCCGTTGGCAGTGACGGAAGCCGGCAAAGGCCATTTTGGTCGGTTCGGATTCCCTTGCTGCTCGTGAACGAAAGGTTGTTGCCCTGTGCGACAATCGCGCCTTTGACCGGTCTTCCGGAGGGATCGGTCACTTTCACGACGGGGCGGATGCCGCGCTCCAGAATGAACGTCGGCGCGGGCCAATCTTGCGTGGGCGAGATCTGTGCCGGCGTGGTGAGTTTTTTCAGATTTCGCGTGATCCCTCGCAAATCGTGACAAACGTAGTCCTCGTGCGCCACCCAGACCTGGATCGGTTCGCCGCGACGAATGTTTTCGAACTTCCAATGGCCTTGTGCGTCCGTCGCTGTCGGATCCGGGTCGGCCAGGCCGCTGCGATCATACGAAAACTTAACCTGCGCTCCCTGAACCGGCTTTCCCTCCTCGTTCTTGACGAAACCGGAAAGCGTGCTCCCTTGGACCATGTGGAACGTGAAGTCGTCCGGAATCGACAACTCGTGGACGCGGGAGTTTGTTTGGAGGTTGCGGAACTCTTCGCAATACCCCTTCTTGGTCGCCCATAGCCGCAGGAGACAGAGGCTCTTCGGCAGATCGACGGTGACTGTGCCCTGGTCATCGCACGTGTACCTTCGAGTGGGCCGTTTGTAGTCCGCCGCCTGGGTCCAAACCGAGACAAGCACCCCGGCCAGAGGCACGGGCCGCCCGGATTCGTCGACCACATGGATTCGCATCGATCCCTTGGTTGGGAACTCGGGATTGTCGGTGGCTTGGGGACGTTTCGCTGCAGCTGTTCCTGAGGCAACGGGCTTGGACTCGTCGTGTTTCTTGTTTGGCGTTGACTTGGCGGGGATGGTTTCCGCCGTCTTTGCCTGGGCCCGCGCAGTGCGGGTATCGACGGCCCAAAAAGCCAGCGACGCACCGCACAACGAGAGGATGATCGCACCCGTGAGCCAGCGTGCCGGATGGACACTTTGCGAATCGACCGCGCCCAAGATTCGCCGCAAACGCGGCACGAGCACGCCTCCCGACGCGGCGGGCACCAGCGTCGAGGCGCGCGCCCCGGCGACGGCGGCCAAGGCCCGAAGATAAATCGCCCGATCCCGCGTGACGGCAATTGCCAGATCGTCGCAGCAGTTCTCGCGCTCCTCGCGAACTTTGGCCGAGATCCACCAGACGGCCGGGTGATAAAAGAGCAGTGTCTCGATCGCGGTCTGCAACAGGTTGACGAGATAATCGTGCCGCAGCACGTGGGCCAGCTCGTGAGCCACGAGCGATTCCAACTGCTCGGCGGGAAGCTCGGTGATCAGGCTCGCGGGCAACAGAATGACCGGTTTGAGTGCGCCGATGACCACGGGTGAGTCGACGAGCGCCGACTGCAACAGCCGCACGCCGCGCGACAGGCCCAGTTGTTGCGACAATCGGGCCGCGGCTTCCTGGATTGCGCCCGAGACAGGCTTGGCGTCCCTCGACTTGAGACGGTGAACGGCAAACCAGCCTCCCACGTTCCACAGCGAGAGCGCCAGCACGCCGAAGGCCCACGAGGTCACGAACCAAGGAGCGCACGCGGAAACAGTCCCGGGAATTTCTCCCCACCAAGAGGCGATTCGCTGGCTGATTGTCGGCGTTGGCGCGTGGGCAGGTTGCGGCGTGGCAATCTTGATCGGCGCGGCCGGAACGGGTCGGACCGTTCCCGGCCGAGCGACGTGCGCGACATAAACGCGCTTCGGGACGCTTGTCTCTGTAGTCGCGCGGTCCAAGGCTAATGCCGAGTCCACGACGGGTGGGCCGTCAGTCGTCATCAGCGGCGAAAAGATCGGCACTGTACCCGACGATGAGACAGTCCCCGGCGATGAGACAGGGCCCGCGTTGGTTGACCCAGACGCGATCGGCGCGGTGCGGCTCGGGGCGGTATTGATCGGGACAACGAAAAACGTGATCGCCGGCATGACGATCATCAGCAACAAGGCGCCAAGGCAGGCGGCGTACGCCGGGCGGGCTCCGCGCTTGCGAATCCCGGGAAGGATGAGGGCCAGGCCAATCGCGACGGCCAGACCCTGCCAGGACGAGTGCAGCAGGGTCCAGCCGGCCCGTTCGATTACCGGCGACGCCGCAAGCGCTTGGAGCCAGTTCATGTTTTGCCCTTTTCGAGCGTTTCGAGCATTTGGCGGATTTCGGCCAGTTCCTCGCGGCTGATCTTCTGGCTCTGCACGGCCTGCATCACGAGCTTGCGGGCCGAGCCGCCGAAAACTTTTTGCACGAGGTCGCGGACGATTTTCTTCTGGGTCTGTTCCTCAGGGATCGCCGGCCGATAGAGCTGCGGGCGTTCCGAGTCGTCCCGCTTGAGGAGTCCTTTTTCGACCATCACCTGCATCATTTTGAGCGTGCTGGTGTAGCCGGTCTTGCGTTGGGGCTGCAGTGCCTCGTGCACGTCGCGCACGGTGCAGGCCTTGCGGCTCCAGATCACGCGGAGAATGGCCAGTTCCACGTCGTTGAGCTGACTTGAAGGGTTCCTCGGCATGGCGTCCTTTGCAGGTGCGAGACGAATATGTTCGTAAGAGGCCAGGATAACGAATATGTTCGTGGAGTCAAGCGCGTGAGCAACCCGAGAAGAAAAATTCTTGCCGCAATGACCGAGCGGGCGGCTGCACCGTATCGTTAGTACGGTATCGTTAGTACGGTATCATCCGTGCGGTATCATCCATCTCGACGCCCATCATGCCGGCCAGATGGCCCTGTTGCGGAATGCGGGGCGATACTTCGGCATCTTGCGAATGACAGGCTGCGAAAGACTCCTCATGATGACTGCTCTCGTTGTCGCGTCGTTGCTCGCCTTGGATATCGATCAAGAACTTGCCGAGAGGTGGATCGCAGAGCGCAAACACATCATCGAAACTTATCCCGGCGTCATCGGCAGACTCAAGTCGACCAGGGCGGGCAGGGGCGCCGCCGAAGCCGTCAAAGAGAGACTTGCGCAGGCGCGAGCGGGCAACGACCCGCCGCCGACAATCGACGATGAGCTTTCGGTCGGCGCGGTCGGGACGCTGCCCGGGCTGCGATTTAAACTTCGAGAGCGCGTGAGCGGCGACGAAGCGCGGATCGGAATTGGACGGCGGTCTGGACGGATCGACGTGATGCTCACCCGATTCGACTTTTCGAAAATGGTCGACGGCCAAATTCAGAGCACGGAAGAATGCTTCATCGTTACCGAAACGCGGACGTACCAGTCGGTCGCTGGGCCGCGCACAGTGTTCGTGTTGGCCCCCTTCGATGCCACAAAAGCGCGGGTGAGCTATCGCCAGGCCATCGCCCTGGAACTCGCCGAGGCAAAGCAAACCGAAGCGGAACGCACACAGCGCCTGGAACGGACGCGGCACGAGAAGCAGCAGGCGTCGCCCCAAGGCGAGGCGCAAAAGAACGCCGCCCTGCTCACAACCGCCCGCGATCTGGGCAAAGCCGGCCTTTACACGGCGGCCGAACAGCGACTTCGCAAAATCATCGCCGACGTTCCCGGCACTCCGCTCGCCGCCGAAGCACAAAAGGAACTCGACGCGCTGCCGCCGCACTGAGTGACGGCTGGGATTCACGCTTGCGCGGCGGCTGTCTCGCCGCCCGTCAACGAAAATCGCGCCTGTCCTCGGGGGACGCTCGCTGAGGAGTTCTTCTTAGGCCAAAAGGTTCCCCCTTATATTGTAGCGCCCCAAAAAAGCCAAAAAAGTCCGTCTCGGGACGAAAAAGTCGCCGGCCACCGCGCACGCTGGAGATCGAATCGTCAGCCACGCTAGGATTTCGACATGATCCAAATCATTTCCCCGATCGACGGCGCGGTTCTCGCAGAGCGCCCTTTGGCGACGCAGGTCGAAATCGACTCGGCTCTGGCCGACGCACGAGCGGCACAAAAAAAATGGCGAAAAACGCGCTTGGCCGAGCGAGCGCGGTTTTGCACGAAGGCCGTCGACGCGTTGCTCGCGATGACGGACGAGATCGTGCCCGAGATGGCCCGGCAGATGGGCCGGCCCGTCCAATACGGGCGGAATGAGATCACGGGCGGCTTTCAGGCCCGAGCGCGGCACATGATCGAGATCGCGCCCGCGGCGCTGGCGGATCACGTGCCGGCGGCGATCGACGGCTTTCGCCGATTTATCCGCCGCGAGCCCCTGGGGACCGTGTTCGTCATTGCACCGTGGAATTATCCCTATCTCTCGGCGGTCAATTCGGTGATCCCCGCTTTGATGGCCGGCAACGCGGTGGTTCTTAAACACGCGGCGCAGACGCTGCTCGTCGGCGAACGATTTCAAGCGGCTTTCGACCGGGCCGAGTTGCCGCGGGGTCTCTTTCGCAACCTGGTGCTCGACCACGCGCAGACGGCCCGTATCATCGGCTCGCGACTGGTCGACCAGGTGAACCTCACCGGCTCGGTCGCCGCCGGCCGCGAGATCGAGAAATCGGCCGCTGGATTGTTTCTCGGCGTGGGCCTGGAGCTGGGCGGAAAGGATCCCGCCTACGTGCGGGAGGACGCCGACCTGGCCTACGCAATTGAAAATATCGCCGACGGCGCGTTCTTCAACTCGGGACAATCGTGCTGTGCGGTCGAGCGAGTCTACGTCCATCGCCGGCATTTTGATCGGGTGGTCGCCGGAATGGTCGAAATCGCGAAAAACCACGTCGTCGGCAACCCACTCGACCCGGCCACAACCATCGGCCCGATGGTCCGGGGCGCGGCGGCCGACGTCGTCCGTAAACAAGTGAGCGAGGCGGTCGCCCGCGGTGCCCGACGGCTGGTGCCGCCCGGCACATTCGCACCGGACTTGCCCGGTTCGCCGTATCTGGCGCCCGACGTAATCATCGACGTCGACCAAAAAATGTCGCTCATGCAGGAGGAAACCTTTGGTCCGGTCGTCGGCGTGATGCCGGTTGATTCGGATGAAGAGGCGATTCAACTCATGAACGACAGCCCCTACGGGCTCAGCGCCTCGATCTGGACCGAGGACACGGCGGCCGCCGAGCGGATCGGCGACCAGATCGAAACGGGCACCGTCTATATGAATCGCTGCGACTACCTCGACCCGGCCCTATGCTGGACGGGCGTCAAAGACACGGGCCGCGGAATCACCCTCTCTCAACTAGGGTACGGCACGCTGACCCGGGTGAAGTCGTATCACCTGCGTGAATCGCTGTGACGTCCGCTTCTGTTCCCAAATTGCATCGTCGTTCTCTTCTTGCAACGCGCGATCGGCACGCTTTCGTGGATCAAATCCAGCCGGCGAATTCGCGACCTAGAGTTGAATGAAGCGTGAAGAACGAAGGCGGAAATCGGGAGCCGACGACGATTGCGGGGTCTGATTCATCCTTCATCCTTCATCCTTCCGCCTTCATCCTTCCAAACCGAGGGGAACGTGATGCGCGGCGTATACTGGGCCACGGGCGGAGTGCTCGCACTGTTTGTCGCCGCGCCCCAATTCTCTAGCCCCGGCCCGAAGGCCGGGCCAGCCACGCCGCCCAAGGCCGCTGGCCCGGCCGCTTGTGCCGTGGGACCCCTCGAGGTGACCGGACGCACGCAATGTGCCGCCGGTCGCCGTGGGATCATCGCGCCGGTGCCGCTGCATCCGGTGATCGATGTGAAAGTGGTTCCGGGCGAGCGTGTCCGCAAGGGGCAGCTCCTGGTCGTCCTTGACGACGACGAGCCGCGTGCCGATGTGCGGCTCAAAGAGGCCCTGCTCGACAGCGCTCGTCACGCGGCCAAAGAGGCCCGCCGCTTCCTCGCCAAGGCAGAGTCGTTCACCGAAATTCTGCCGGAGCAGCGGTTGTTCGACGCGCGGTTGGCCCTTCGTAAGGCCGAGGCCGACGAACGGGCCGCGCAGGCGTCACTGGACTCGGCCAAGGCTGAGCTGGAGCATTACCGCGTGGCGGCGGTGCTCGACGGCGTGGTGAGTTCCCTCGATGTCTACCCAGGCGTCGTCGCCCGTCCCGGAACCACGGTGTGGGGGGAAATTGTCGATCTCCGAGAACTCGATGCTCGCTGCGAACTCACGCCGGCCGACGCGGACCATATCGCCGTCGGCCAAAAGGTGGAAATCCGCGCCGCCGTCGGAAGTGAAGTTGCAACGGGCTCGATCACATTCATCGGGCCGGTCGCCGACGCGAAATCGGGCCGGATCCCCGTGCTGGTACACTTCGCCAATTCGCACGAGCGCCTTCGCTGCGGAGTACCCGTCTCGGTGCGGTTCAGCGATCAACAGGCGGTGTGCAAGCGCTGAATTCAGATCCGGTCGATGGGGCTTTCTCACTTTACCGGAAAGACCTGTGCGTTGATGAGAACGTCGCGGTTGTCGGACTTGTTCATGAGCGATGGGCCAAGTTCCTTGAGCGTGGCCGCCTCTTGATCGGAGAGCGTGCCGAAGCGGCCGGTGAAGAGGACCGTCCGGCCGTCGTTCGTCCGGCGCTGGAAAGGCAGCGAGGCTTCGTATGCGTCTTTTTCCCGGTCGTTCATCCCCTCGGTGCTCATGCTGCCAAGGGAGACCGGTGTGCCCAGCACCCCGTCACGGACGAGGCATTGGAACCGAACGGGACGGACGAAATCGGTGAAGGTGTAGTTGCCCGGCTCGCGGTAGCGGCGGATCCAATCCCAGTCGACGTAGATGTGCGTGATCCCCTCGGCGTGCAGCTTCTCGAGAATTTGTTTGGGCGGCTTGAGCGGCAGGTCGTCGTCTCTGGTGCCGGGCGGAGCGGGGCCGGCGAGCCACTTCTGGAAGATCGACGGATTGAAGACCGTGTTGTAGACGACCGGGAAACGGGCGCCGAACATCTGCGAATCGCCGACGGCCAAGACCTTCGACCCCGGCGGCAGCGTTTCGTTCAAATACTCGACAAACGAGTCCGCCGCATTCTGGGCCGTGCGACGGGCCGCCGTTCGATCGGTGAGCAGCGCGTTGTAACCGCAAAACCCCGGTGTGCCGGCGACGATGCCGAAATTGAACCACACAGCGAGCGCAATCAGCAACCCGGCTCCGCATCTCCAAACGCGTGAGGCATTCACGGTTGCCCCGACACCGGCCAGCAGAGCGGCGACGGGCAAGAGCGGGACCCAAAACCGGTCGATGCGATGCGTGAAGGCCCAATAAGTGACGATGAGATAGACCACCAATAACGACAGTGCGATCGAAATTCGCCGCCCGCGGACGACCAACAGCGCCAGGGGCGCCAGTCCGAAGACCAGCGGACTCGACCAATCGTTGTCGGCCATCACATCGACGAATTTCACGCCGAGATCCAACGGATGATGATCTTTCGGACTGTGAGCCGGCACGAACCTCGCGTTTAGTTCGGGAGTCCAATCGCGACCGCCGAAAATGTTGTACCCCAGCGGATACACAGGATTGCCGGTGAAAGCCATGTTCTTGAGCAACCAGGGCCCGATGGTAATGGCAACTCCAGCGGCGAAAATCGCAAGCGATTTGGTCCAGAGTCCAATGTCCGAGGTCCAAGGTCTTTTTGACAGAACCTGCGGCTCATCCTCTTCCAACTTTGAACTAATCGCTCTGCGGCACATCCAGGCCGCGACGCCGAGCCCAACTGCAGCGGGAATTACGAGCTGCATCAACCCCGTGTACTTGCATCCCATTCCGCTGCCGGCAAGCAAGCCCGTGATAAATATCCAGCGTCCAGCGGGGAGACCGGCGTGCAGGCGTTCGACGGCAAGCATTGCGGCAAAGGTCGTGGCAAAGAGGAAGTAAGTCATACCGCCTTCCGAGAGACCGATGATCGACACGCGGTCGATCCAAGGCGTCGTCACATACACGACGGCAGCCAAGAGGCCCGCCGCCTCGCTAAACCAGCGTCGGCCCGCGGCGTAGAGGCCCAGTGCGGTCAGCGGCACGCAGCCGAACAGTGCACACTTGCCGGCAATCGCTCCCCAATACCAGTCACCGTGCAGCACCATGCCCAACAGGGCGAACATCTCCGTCAGAAACGGGAAATTCGTGTAAAAGTTATGCGGCAAAAACGTGATGCGGCCGTTTTGGAAATATTCCTTCGGCCCTTCGTAGTGATAGGTGCCGACGTCGAAATCGGCATCCGGCGACAGCGCCCCGAGCCACATCACCATGAGAAACGGGACGACTATGGCGATCGCGGCAAGAGTCCAAGGTCCAAAGTGCGAGGTCCAAGGTCGAGGACCTGGAGTAGCCTTTTGGCTTTCCGACTTTGGACTCATTCGGAGCCGCATGACGACTTCCGCCAAGATCGCCACGACAAAGAGGAAAATGAACAGCCAGCGATTGAGCAGTCCGGCCATGCCAAGTCCGAGCGTCAACAGCGGCACGGCGCTCAGGCCCAAGGCCATCGCGAAAAAAGTGCGTTCGAGCGTAGGGTGGGACATGGCCCCGACTTCAGAAAATACGGTGGCCGCCGGCCAACCGCTCCTCTGTTTGCGAATTCCCGTCAAACCCGGCGGGCCGACGCCCGCCGAGCCTCGCTGGTCCCACGCTACCATCAGCGGCGGGTTAATCGCGCGGAGCAGCAAATGGCCGAAGGCCCATGCGCTAGCCCAAATGATGATTGCCACGCCGAAAATGTCGGCACGCTGAAAAAGATTGCCCCACGGAGCGCGGAAGACTTCGGAGACCGGCAGCAGATCGAGCAGGTAGTAAAGAATCTCAAACCGCGAAATGTGATTGTTCGGCAGCGTGAACGAATAGAAAAAGAGGCAGAATCCGAAGAGCCACGCCAAGCTCAGCCAAAGCACAATTCGCCCGCCGCGGTCCTCGGTGGCGACGTCTTCGCGAGCGATCACGCGTTCGGGCGGGCGCGGGGGTGCTACGGTTTTCGCCCGCTTGGTTGTCACAGCGTTTTGGGCAGCAGGGCCGCCAGCTCGGGATGGGGTCGGGGGATCACGTCGGCCAGGATCAGCTTGCCGCCGAGCCGTTCGACCGTTTGTTTCCCCGTGGCGATGGCCGTCTGCACGGCCGCCACGTCGCCCTTGACGACGATCGTCACGTACGCGGCACCGATTTTTTCCTTGCCGACGAGGGTGACGTTGGACGATTTGAGCATGTCGTCGGTGGCATGCAAAGCGGCCACCAGCCCTTGAGTCTCCAGCAAACCCACCGCGTCGGACGTGCTCATTTCGTTTTCTCTCGGAATTCTGTAATCATAAAGGCCCAATAAAGGGCTGTAAACGGGCTTCGGATGCGCCAAAATTCGCGTCGCTTCGACCGGTGCGGGCAGCACGCTGAGCGTCGCCCGGCTCCCCATTTTGCGGGCCAGCTCGACGCCGGCCTGTCCCGCCTGGGTGACGTCGCCCGTGCGGCCCACGAGCTTGATGCACTGGTCGGCACTGTCGCTGCTCTCGATCCCCATCAACCGCACGCCGGCCGCCTTCAGGCAATGGTCGGCGACCAACAAAGCGGGCGTGAGGTTCGCCACTTCGAGCAATGCCAGACTGTAATCTTCACCAGACATGATTCTCGTCACTCAAGGCCAATCAAACGCCAAGTCCAGGGCCGGTGCGGAATGCGTGAGAGCGCCCACACTGATGCGATCGACGCCGGCCGCCGCTACCTCCCCTACATTTGCCAGGCGAATCCCGCCCGACGCTTCGAGCAAGACTTCCGGCGCGAGCCGATCTCGCAGTTTAACGCACTCGCGAAGCGCCGGCACGTCCATGTTATCGAGCAGGACGATGTCGGGACGGCCAGAAAGCGCATCGGCCAACTGTTCGAGTGTATCGACCTCAACTTCGACGGGAATTTGCGGGGGCACTCGCTTGCGGGCTTCGATAACCGCCTCGGCGATCGTGCGATTCGGTTTCGCGGTGCGCCACGCAGCCAAATGGTTGTCCTTGATGAGGCAACCGTCGGCCAGACCCATGCGAAGGTTCGTCCCGCGCCCTGCGCGGACGGCATACTTCTCCAGCCGCCGCCAACCGGGGAGCGTTTTGCGCGTGTCGAGGATCACAGCCTTCGTGCCCGCAGCAGCATCGACGAATTTTCGCGTCAGCGTGGCGACGCCGCTTAAGTGCATCAGGAAATTGAGCGCCGTCCGCTCGCCAGCCAACAGTGCTCGCAACGGCCCAACCACTGACGCGATCACAGCGCCACGCGTCAATTGCGCTCCATCTTCGACGAGAGGCTTCCAAGACACGGTTGAATCGAGCCGCTCGAATACGAGCCGGGCCACGGGCGAGCCGGCGAGAGTTCCCTCAGTCCGCGCGACGACGTTGACCGAGCCTGGCATATCTACCGGAATCAGTGACTGGGAAGTCAGATCGCCTACGGTTCCGAGATCCTCGGCCAGCGCCATTTCGACCAACTGCTCCGCGGTTTCGCGCTCTTCCGGATTAAAGGTCAGTGCCATTCAGGAACCCCATGGATGGTTGGTCGTGGGCATCAAATGCGTCTTGCATCATACCGCCAGAGCCGACTCAGCGATTGCTGCGCAGGCCGGCGAGTGCCTTCGCAGCCACTTGGTCGGTTTGTCGTTCGAATTGCGAGAGCTCGATCGACCGTGCACAGCCGAAGAGCACAAAGGCCCAAACGTAAATCGCCAGCGCAGGACCGACCCAGCGACGCAAGCGGGAAGATTTTTCACGCAATCGGGTGATCGCCAAGTATGCGAGACCGAAGACAAACGGCAGCACGGGGAACCAAAACCGCCGGCTCGATCCGTAAGTGAAAAACGGGTAGATAAAAATGACCGCGGCGTACGACATTAAATAAACGTCTAGCGACCTGAGTCGGCAAACTCGCGTCCAGAATCCGCCCAGGATGATTGCCAGGCACAGCAATCCGCCAAGCACGAACTCACCGCGGTAGGCAGTCCGAAAATCCTCGGCACGCAGGTTGGTGAAAAGCTCGCCAAACGCGCTCACCTTGGTCAGCTGCTGCAATGCGATTACGTCCCACGCGGTGCCACTCGAGTAGCGGGCCGCGAGAATGTTCGCCACATATTCGCTCCGCAAAATCCGCGCGACGCCGAACCACAATGCGAGCGCCGCCGGAAGAGCAACAACCGCCAGGATTCGACGCCAACCGACGCGCTTCAAGATCGGATGCGTCAGCAAGGCCCACAAAATCGCTGGAACGAGCGCAATTCCCGCGGCGCGAATGGAGACGGCGGCCGCGGAAGCGAGCAGAGAGAGGGCGAGCGGAAGCGGGCGGAGGGATGAATCCGAGCGCGGTTCAACGGAGAACGAGGGTGTCTCGCCGCGCTGCATTCGACTCGGCTCGACCGGGTCGGCTTTTTCCCATCTTTCGTTTTCTCGCGTTCCATAAATCTCCGCTGCTGCCAGCGCGACGAGCGACGCAGCGAAGAAGAGCATCTCGGACGCGACCGAAACGGCCAGTTCGCCGCACACCGTCGAGGCGGCCATGAGCAAGAGCACGCTCCAAGTTGCGTCCACAGACATTTTCCAAGCGCGACGAAGCAGAATCCACGAGGCCCACAAGCCGATGGCCAAAGAGATGAAGTTCAGGGCAAGCAGGCCGCCCGGCGTCGCCAGCCCAATTTTGAAAAGAGCGGCGATTGCAGCGGGATAGCCTGCCGGGAACTCGCGGCACCGCCAAGGCACTTCGTGCATGTCTGCCGGCCGACCGTCGAGAATCCACGCCGTCAATCCGATGTAGCCGGTCGTGTCGGAGACCGTCGAGGTAATCGCGCGCAACGGACCGCTTCCTGCGTACGAATACGCAACGATCACCGTAGCGCTCAGCGTCGCGAGCCCGAGCCGCGACCATCGGGACGAATTAGCCATTATTCCAGTATAAGAAAATGGCGAGTGCCAGCCTGTTCGATCGGCCGCGCCGAGAAATGAAAACAAACGAAAAAGTGGCGGGATGACTCGCACCTCATTCGCTCGGCTCCGTTCCCATTTCAAAATTCTCAAAAAAAGGAAAGGTCGGCAGTTGCCACGCACTCCTTGCGCGCTCCCCGCGCGTTCGCGCGCCATCACGAATGCCAGATTAATTGCATCCCGGACATTCCCCTTGCGGCTCTCAGAAACCAGCGTATGGTGGGATCGTGCAACTCAGGCAACGCACGGATGTGCAGCCCAAATCGGGACCAAGAGGGGGGCGGTGAACGAGTCGCTGCCAAAGGGAACGGCGCAGGAGGCGCTCGCGTGCACGGAGGCATATGCCGGGCGGGCCGACGGATCGGCCCGCCGGCCCTCTTGAATCTTTTCCCACACACAACACGGCCAGCCAATTCATCACGAGGAGAGGAAGATGCAAAACGGATTGTGGATCGCACGAGACCCCAAAGGCGACCGATGCTACGCAGTCTGGTTGATGGAACCCATCTTGAGCGAAACAGGCGACGAATGGGTGCCGGACAATGCGACGGGCGGTCGCCAGGTCACCGTCGTTGTCACCGAATCATTCGCCGTCCACCTCTTGGGCCACGGACTGCGTCCTGGCCAGATCGAATTCTGCAGCATTGGAAGCAAGCCGGCTCTGCGTGCGGCGTAACTGTGACGAGAGTGGACAATGCCAAGCGGGCCGGCGCCGCGACGTGCGAAATCCCGTGCGCGGCGTCCGGCACGTGACGGCTCTCGCCCAAGTACTGATGAAGCGGGTGCGCTGTGCGACCTGGCCGCGATTGACTCTGGATCGCATTCTCTACTCCTGTCGGTACGGTACGACTTCGTTCAGCCATTGTTGTCGTTTGTTGCAGCCGCAGGGCACGCCAATCGCATTGCTGACCGCTTCGACGGCCTGGGCGATACCCGTGGCGTGGGTGAAATTGGCGATCGTGTCCCCGAGGCCGCGGGACGTCGGCGGTCCCGGACAGCTACGAAAGTATCTCTCACGGTGCCGCCGAGTGTCGTGGCACCGTGAGCACGTCATGGTGCCATCGCCGTTCGGTGAGTATTGGCAAATTTCGTTCATTTCTTAGACCGGATTTATGGTCACGCTGCCCGGTGCGCCAGGACACGACAGTTCAAGGGGATTCAGGTTGCAATAGAGGCCGCCTTGGAAGATCGACAAAGTCTTCTCGCCGCCGCATGGGTTGCTCGGAGCGAAGGGTGGGACTGTTTCGAGATATTGGTAGTACAGATAACCGGCGGCGCTCGTACCGGTGCCAGGACTGGGAAACACCGAGGCAAATACCAAGTACCACCGCCGAGTCAGCATCAGTGTGTTCGGGTCAGTCGTGCATGTCACAGACATCTGAATATAGTTGGTCAAGTTGCTGCCCTGTGTCGGCGGCGGGAGGACAAGGCCCCAAGTTCCCGGTTGAGTCAGAGGCCCGTTATAAACGAGAACGAATGTCCCGTTGGCCCATGTGCAGTCAAGCTGTTTGTTGGCGAAACACCATTCCTGCGTAATGCCTTCAACGGTAACTTCGTACTGGTCGGGCAACGTATCCGTGCAGCCACAGAAGCAGTTTTGATTCGCCGGACAGTTCGACGACGGACAGACGTTCAGCGTCGCCGGCCATCCCGTGCAACTGTTGATGCCTGATGCGCCGAAAGAGGTCACGCCCTTTAGTTTGAACGTGTTGCAGGACTGGCAGTCAAATCCGGCAACCGGTGCCGTGTAGACGGCGTTGTCGATCGTGAGCACCCATGTATTTCCCTGCGCGACCATCGTCACCGACGGGATCACGCTATTGCCGCCGCCGAGGCAATTTGAAAACGAACAACTGCCGATCTGGCTCAGATAATAAGTCGTGTTGAAACCGGTACACCCAGACGCGCCGCCAGTGACGCCGCCGACCGTGAATGTCCAGCACGGGGCGATTGTCTTGCCGGTGTTATTGCAGTTTGCGCACGTCGGCGGCGGCGGGCAGTTCGGATAGCACGGCGACGCTGCACAATTAGTCGACGTGATCGTGACCGTCGGCGGCCACGTCGTCCCGCTCGGAGAAGTGGTCAAGTAAAACGTGTTCGATCCGTTGCACTGAAACGTCGTATTTCCGCTCAGCGACCACTTGACGGTCCCGTCCACCGTTTGCACAGTCACGGTGCCGCCGGAAATCGACATCGAGTACAGACCGAAGCATTTGTCCGCGAAGAAGCACTGCGAACCCGGTTGTTGCACGAGACAAAATGTGCCGTTGAACGCCGCCAGAGGAGCGCTGCTAATTGTGAGAAGCCAGCACTGAGCGATTCCATTGGGGCATAAAGCCTGCGCATGGCGGAGGCGTGCAATTTGGGTAGCACGGATAGGCATTGCAATTCGTCGGATTAATCGTCAGCGACTGCTGCCACGTGCTCCCGGAGGGCGATTTAGCCAGCCCGAACGCATTCAGTCCCGTGCAATTCAGATTCTCCGTGAGCGTGTAGACCGCTCCGTTGTCGCTTGCCAGCGTGGTCGCGCCGCCGTTCAGCGTAAGCGTCCAGTGATTGGTGCAGCCGTCGGTAAACACGCACGGATTGGTTTTGGATTGCACCAGGCAAAACGTGCCGTTGTAGGCCGGAATGCTGTTGCCGGTCGTGGTGAAGGTCCAGCATTGCGATACGCCATTGGGACACGATTTACAAGAGGCACAACCGCAGCCGCATGGACTATACCAGTAGTTCGAAAAACCCGTTTGGGTCGACGTCATTGTCCACCGCCGGATCCGCCGCTCGTTCCTCCGCCACCGCCCGCGCTGCCCGACGTCGTGGGACAGCCTGCAGCCAGGACTTCCAGCTGTTGCGTATCGTTGTTGAAGAAAGCCACGACGGTCGTCCCGGCTGCGAGCGAACCACCGTTTAGGCCCAAAACTTCATAGACCAAATAGGGCCGTCCATCCGTGGCGGTGACTGTCGCGGCGCCTCCGCTGGCCAACGCGCCGATGAGCGTGCCTCGCATCACTTGCGGCAATGGCTGCAACACTTCCCATTGCTGGGTGTCTACGTTCCAAATTGCCTGCAGGATGGTTCCTGCCGGATAGGAATACCCATTGATCCCCAGGACCTCAAAAACGGTAATCGTCCTCTGTGCGTCGCCATAATTGTCCGTGATGGTCATCGTGGTGTTGCCACCCTTGATGAGCCGGTCGTTAAGCGCTCCGCGGACAATGGCGGCGCTCGTCAGCTCGACGATTTCCCAGCCTTGGTCGATCCAATCGAAGAGACACCAAGAGCCCGGTTGCAGCAGGCCAAATCGGTTGTAACACGTGAAAGTAATGTCACTGTCGCTCTCAGCGCCTTTTGGCCCTGTCCAAAGATCGACCGGACCGGACGAGCCAGTGGCAATTGTTTGGTTCGCCTGCCCGAGGTAAGGGCCGGGGAGCGTCTTGACGGGAACGAGTCCCCCGACCGGCGCGCCCACCATGATGAAGCCAGCGCTCCCGGCGGCGATCGACCACGAGCCGACGATCGGGCCGGCAAGCTGGCCCGATCCACCCGACGATCCATTGAGCGAAACGAGCTGCGGATACACGTCGGGCCGGGCCGCCATGCCGTTTGGCCCCTGTCCGGGAGCCGGCGGCGTCGGTTCGCGGCCGGTGATGTAGAGCGAGTAGGGATTCACCGACGCGCTCGACGAGTAGTAGCTGTCCGAGCCCGGTTGGGTCGCCGTGAAAAATGGCGTGGGCGAGGGGCCGCCTACGGGGTTCGACGGATCGGGCGTGTACCAAGACGAAGCCGTCACCAGGCTAAACGGCGGAATCGTCTGTCCGCTGGCATTGCGAAAGGCAACCCAGGGGATCTTGTCGACGTAGCGATCACTGAAGTCGGACATATTGGGCGACGGGGGGCGAGGGGGGCGGGGCGGAGGAAAAGGTGGACGCTGTCACTGATTTATTGCTGATCTCAATCTTGGATGGCTGCGGTTCGCAGCTCGGTTTGGATGCAACGCACAATCGGCGGACGTGCTCGGTGCGAGGCTCGCAATTTTGTGGATTCCCTTCTCGTCACTCTGCCTCGACTCCGCTCTTCTTCAACGAAATGGCTGCCCCCCATTCTGTTGTTGCTGCGCGAGCAGCGATTTCTGCGACTGGGCGCGGTCACGATTGGCCTGATTGGCGGCTTTGTCGCGGCGGCGTTCGTATTTAGGGATGTAATGGCTGTGCTCGGTGTTGCGGCTGGCGCGGGTGAGGCACGAGCCCCCCTCGCCCGAGTGGATCGAATAGGTCACCTGATGGATCGCCCCGTCGACCTGGATCGGCACAATGCCGACATACGGCACATCGAGCGATTCGACGGGCTCATACTGTTGGGCAACGGCTTGCAGGTAGTAACCGGCGGCTTGTGAGACGAGACTCGAGTTGTCGGTCGCGCCGCCGCTGAAACCTCCGCGGACCTGCACCACAAGTTCGTCGTGCCGCACGACCTGCGGCTGCGTGAGATTGGACGAATCGTCGAGCGTCATCAGCTGGGTGTAATGCGCGGGCTCACCCGTGTCCGGATCGCGGAGCGAGAACGACGTCTTGAGCCAGATCGTCGCGGGCATATTCTGATTGCCCTGGCAATTGATCAACGGATCGCCGGTGATGACCAGGCAGCGATTTTGATCGACTTGAATCGAGCCGTGATAGGGCAGCATCGTGCTCGGTGAAGAACTCGACTGCGCGTTGAACGGGTCGAAATACCCGAGGACCTCCGGCCGCTGGGTTGTCGACCCGTTTGGATCGTCCGGATCGAGGTTCGTGTCGAGTTGGCGATCGAACAGGATGATCTGTTTGAGATCGCCGACAGTCGTTCCGTCCGGCGCCGTGAAGGGGATTGCCGGCTGCCACCAGCGGTAGACCGACTCGAGAGCATACGTGCGGTCCGGCTCCGCCGTGATGCTGGGGAATTGTTTCGGCTCCGGGCCCCAGCCGTTTGGCCGCGGCGCGTACGAAAGATTCGAGATCGGCTGGATCGAACCGTCGGTGTTGAGGCCGACGCCCACGAGCGGAATAAAACCCTGCTGCTCGGTCTGGCCGCCGACGAACAGCAACGACGAAGGCGCCTGCTGCGGAGTGACCGACTCCGCGGCCCATTGGATCGGGCCGTCCGGCAAGTCCTCCCCTTCGCCAACGACGACGATCCGCACGCCGTTGCTGTCGAGATCAAGCACCACATGACAGCCGACTGATTCGCAAAGCTGTTCAAGCGCCTGGGCTGGGTTCTCGTACGACCAATGCGTTTCAGGCATGACGTTGTCGGGCAGAGCCGAGACGTCGTATACCGTCTCGCCCATCGCGTCCAGACAGAGAACAGCCAGATCCTGGGCCGACTGCATCGTGTCGGCACGCACGAGGCTTGGCGCGGAACCGTAACCCAGGTCGACTCCGCCAGAGGTCGGTACGCCCGGGGCCGGCAAGTTGTAATCCCCGCTGAGAGCGCCGAATTTCCAGGCCCAGCGACGATCGTAAATCTGCACGCGCGAAATGTAGCCGCCTCCGCCGCGCTCGGTATTGCCCAGATCCACGGCGCAAGAAGACAAGGTGACGTAAGCATCTCCGTAACTGAATGTGAGATCGCCGACCGGAGCCAGATCGTCGACCAGCTCCTGTGGCATCTCAAGGGTGCAAATCCCTGGCGCAATCCCGTGCGACGCGGTGTACTCCGCACTCTTGAACGTGCTCAGCCCGGGATAATTGATGAGACCTTGCAGAGCAGACATGGGGACCCTTTGGGTCACGGGATGGGGGTCAGGGGGCGCGGGAAAAGCTGGGTGGGCCGACGGAATTTTCTTTCTCTGCCCCGCCCCGCGCCCCGAAGCAGCCGTTTACGGCGGCGTGCTTCTCGTCAGCTTGATGTTTGTTCCCAGCGCGACGTTGGACAGGTTGTCGGACTGTTCAAGGTCGACGACGAGCGAACTGACGACCTGGTTGGGATCGTTGAGTGTACGCGCTGTTGCCGTAGAGTTGGATGGGGTTCGTCACCGTTTTCGGGCGGGGATCCTGCGAGAAGTCGAGCGAGCCGCTTTCGGAGACGATGGCCGTGCCGAGTGTGCCCGTCGCGTTGTAAACCACGGAGCCGCCGTCAGCCGTGAGCGTGGTGATGCCGCCGGAGCCGAGCACCGTGAGCGTGCCGTCCGAGACAGTAGCAGTCGTCGCTCCATTGTTGATCGTCACCGTGCCGCCGTTCATGTCGAGCGTGCTGATGCTGGCGCCTGCTCCGACGGTGAGCGTCACATCGCTGTTCTTGTTCGAGACGTAACCGGTGCGGAGCGTGGTCATGCTCGCCGTATCGCCAGGGAAGAAGGCGATGCCGATATTGGCCTTGGTGAGGTTCACCACGTTGCTCGAATTGGTGCCGTGCCAGACGAGCGACGGGTTGCCCACATCGAGCGGCTGGCCCGTGTTGTAGACGTTGAGCGTGCCGGACACCGAGCCCGCGTTCAGCTTGATGCGGCCCGATCCGCTTCCCGAGCTGCCGGTGCCGATGTTCATCGTCGTCGCGCCGACTTGCAGCTCCATCGTGCGGTATTCGCGATAGCCCTTCGGATTGTAGGTCGGCAGACCGATCGTCCCCGTGTACGATTGCGCGACATTCAGGCTGTCGAGCGTGACGCTCGATTGGGCCAGGTTATAAAGAACGGGGACGGTCCCCGTGGAAAAATAGACGTCGTCGCCGGCGACCGGAGCCGAGCCGGTCGACCAGTTCCCCCCGTTGGCCCAATCGTTCGGCCCCGTGGCGGCGATCGTCGTCGACTGTGTAAACGTCGCGCTGCCGCTCGTGGTGACGCTCAGGCTCACGGTAAACGGCAAGCCGGCGGTTTGCCCGGCAAGCTGAATCGTCGTGCCCGTGTTGGTCGCCTGAAACTCCTTGAACTCGGCAAACGTCGCGTTGGCAATGGCATTGGCCACGCCGTTGCAAACATCGGCCACGGTCCCGACGGCCGTCTGATAGGAGACGGCTTTGCTGTTGCAAGTGACAGTAAACGTATCATTCACGCTGGGCGAAGCCGGCGTCAGCACGCTCACTTGAGCAACCGCAGCCGCATTACCGAGCCAGGTTTGTGTTGCCATTTTCTTCTCCTGCGGGCCCTACCCGCTTGACGTGGATTTTGCGTTCAATCGCAAATCCAAAATCTAAAATCCAAAATCGCTTCCCGCCGCCCTCGTTCACGACGTTGGCAGCCCCGGCAATCCGACCAGTGGGCTGTTCGATTGATAGGTGTACGACCATTTGACCGGCCATTCGTAGCGGCTCCATTTGCGGGGACTGTCCAGGCCGGCGTCGATCTCCTGGTTGATCAGCGCGTCCGGCCAGATCGGGGCCGGGATATCGGGATACTGATACAGCCCGACGGCCGAGCCCGACTGTGTGGCGCGAAACAGGCTCATTTCCGAAGTCTGCTGCGGAATCCACGGTCCTTGGGCGACGGACTGATAAACGATGACCGGCCCGCCGTTGCCTTTGAACGAGACCGATTCGGTGAACGTGAGCAGCACGTTGCCGCTCGTGAGCGCCGTTTCGCCTTCGACCTCGAACGTGTACGAGCGGCCGTAGCCCGGCTGGTACTCGCCCGATTTGTACGTGTCGGGAAACGAAGGCGGCCTGGTCACCCGTGTGCCGCCGTTGCAGTTGGCCGAAATGAGCTGATGAGCAGTCGGCGTCACACCGTCGTCGAACAAAAAGACCAAGTCTTGCCCGTCGACCGCATAAGCGGCCGTAATCGCCTGAATGGCCCCCGAGATGGCCGCCTGCGTGCTGTAATTCAACAAATCCCCGCGGCAGGCCCACTTCTCTTGATAGGCATAGAACGTGCCCCCTTGCGAGCGTTTCGCTTCCCTGGTGATGGTAAAGCCAACCTCGTTGTTGGCGTGCAGGTAATTGCCGTAGCGAAGGTACATGAATCAAGCCTTGAAATCGGCAAACTGGTCGGGCATTCTGGGGGATTGGAGAGACTGGGGGCCGATGATGATCACAATTTCTTGCCCGAACTGCTCGAAGCGGCTCAATGCGCCGGACAACGCAGTTGGAAAGCCAGTGCAATGCGTCTGTGGCCAACGCTTCATCTGTCCGGCCGCCGCCGCAATTCTGTTGCGTCCGCACGAAGCGAGTTTCGAAGACGAATCGAACGGACTTAGCCAGCTGCGCAAGCAGCGTCGGCAAGGGCTCGAGGCCCCGGTGGTCATCGCGATTGTCTTGGGCGTCGCCGTCGTAACGGGCGTCGCCGTTTGGGCAACCATGCCGCGCGCGAACGCCAAAGGGGTCGCGAGAGAAACGACCGCGGCGACGGTCGTTCCTAGCGGCGAAGTTGGCGTCGCGCCGACCGGCAATGCCAAGCCGTTTTCGCCACCAAAGGCTACCGCGACCGGCGACCGCACAGCCGAGGACGCCAGAAAGGAGCTGCGAGCAGCCGAAGAGACGCTGGCGACCCTTAACGAGACATATGGCCGTGAGCGGGCACGCCTGATCAGCGAGGCCTTGGACAAGTCGACTCCCGACGAATTCCGCGAGTTGATGAGGGACATGGACAGTGGGAAGCCGGTCGACGTCGTACTGGAAAATGATTCGAGGCGAAATGATGAGCAGGATCGAGGCCTTGCTCCCGAGAACCGCCTCGCGAGTATCAACGCCCGGACCCAACGTAAGAAGCAGTTTCTTGAGGCGTTGAACAGTCTCAAAGGAGAGCTTGAGGACCCGAAGTCGACCCTATCGCTGAAGCTACAGCGCGCCCTTGAGGCACTTGATTCAACCAAGGAACTGCGAAAGCAAGAGCGCCTCGTCGCGGTTTTGCGCCGCGATGTCCCGGCGGGAACGACGCCGTCGGACCCCAAAACCGCGGCCGCAGCGAAGCCGGACCACTCCTCCGCCGAGACCGCGCGTTCCTCCGCGGATGCGGCCCCGGCGCACGCCGGCAATGACGACGAAGCAAACCGTTTCCGCAGAATGTCGCGGGATGAGTTGGCGGAGGAATATCGGTTCTCGCTGGAAACGCTGAAGCTGGAAAAGGAGAAGGCTGACGAACTCAGAAAACAAGTGAGCGACGATTTCTCGCACGCGCTCCATGGGGTCCTGCTGCTGCAGACTCCCAAGGATCTGCAGAAGGCGCGCGAGCGATCGGAGAGCGACGCCGAGCGCTCGATACGCGAGACGGAGGTTAAGGGCATGTCGCCCGAAGAGGCAGCTCGCGCACACAAACAGGACGAAGACGAGGACAAGCGGTTCAAGGAGTTTTCGGACAAATTGGTCAACGACCTGGGTTCCGGCAAGCGCCATGAGGGGATGATCGATATGGCGACCAAAGACAGCGACACGGCCAAATTGTATGCCATGCAACGGGACAAGGTCTCCCGCTTGCGGCGCCGTTGCGATACGCTTGAATCCATGATGCGGCAAAATGACAGAAACTGAGGCATCGCTCTGATGTTTCCCTTAACGGCTAAGTCTGTCGCGGCGGCTCCGAACATCTCGCTCACCTTCAATCCTTGATGTCCTCAGTCCGGCGCGACATCCTGACGGGGTGCCGCAATCGGAGGCTGTCGATGCTTACAGTGCCGTGCCCAAATTGTTCCCGGTCGCTTGCCGTGCGAGAGGAGGCCGCCGGAAACGAGATCTGCTGCATCTGTGGGCATCGATTTCTCGCCAACATGCCGATGTCCGCAACCTTCAAAGGCCTCGAAGCCGATGCTGCTGCGCCGGGAAGCCGTCGCAAATAGCCAATCGATCTGGACGAGACCGATGCCTCCTAGTCCGCCGGCGACGGAAGCCGTGGCGACGCGCGGACCGATCAAATGCCCGTATTGCGCGTTTGTCACGGTCGACGATGCGAATTTCCTCGGGCAGCGAATTCTCTGTCCCAAGTGCAACGCTAACTTTCGAGCTCCGAACTGGCGCACGAAACAACGGCGTAATGGGGCAGCACTCGCCGTCCTTAAATTTATCGTCGGAACCGCTCTAATGATCATCGGATTTCGGGGATTTAGCAGGGGCGAAGTGGAGATTTTTCCCTTTGCCATGTTTGCCATCGGCTTCGGAATCATCTCGCTAACCTTATGGGACACGGTCAAGCGATTTGTGTCGATTTCGGGCGATCGGCAGATCCGCTCGGCTTCAAGTGGAGGTCGTGATGAGGGATCCCAATCGGCGAATTGATCCCGTAATTGCCGGTAAAACGTCCTTCTCGAACGCAGCATCAATGGCCCGACGATAGCCCGCCACTGCCTGTGGCAACGCCGCTTCCGCGGCCTTTAACTCCTCCATCTTTTGCTTGCTCGCGTCGCCAAGCGCTTTGATATTTTGAATCGCTATTTGCGTGGCTCGATTTACCGCATCTTCAGCGGGGTGGACGCTCTTAGAAAACTCTTTCGCAGCCCCATTGCCTGCGAGGCCTGTCCTATCGATGTGAGGCAGCGCCCCGATGTGCTCCTTGATGAACGAAATCAGCTGAGTTGTGCCAAATGCCGCATCGTCTTGTCTCAGCATGTTTTGTTTGAGCTTCGCCATCTCCTTGGTCACTGCGGCCTCCTCTTGCTTCGCTTTGGTAAGCGCTTCACTTGCCTTCCTCTCGGCCTCCTTTGCCTCGTCGACGCCCCTAAACGCGCCGAAAACTCGGAGTGCATGTCGCTCCTTGTCGCCCATGGAGGCGGCAAACGTTTGATCGGTCAACCCGCGGGCTAGGTTGTGCTGATCCAGAAAGGCCGCCCTATCGAGCGATAGCTTGCCAGTCTTCTCATACTCTGCGGCAATGGAAACTGCCTTTGTCCGCACATCGGGAGTTAGCCTTGCGAAATCTGCAACGGCGGATTCAGATCGATTTTGTTCGACCCCTACCCGGGCGTGCGCTTGCCTAAGTAACTCCTCGCTTTGGAGAACCTGTCCTTGCAATTCCTTTGACTTATCTCGCAGGACGTCGTATTCGGCCTTGCTCGTCGCGAGAGCCCGCTCTTGGAGGTGCTCTAGCCGCTCGTATTCCTTCAGCGCCGTCGTGTAATCTGGTATCACCGTTACTTGGTGCGGCCCATGCGTCTTCGCCTCTTCATCAAGATACTTTCTTGCGGGGCTGTCTGGGAGCGCTCCAGGTGGTGGCCCATCTTGGATTACTCTTGCCGGTTCATGAAAGTGAAGGACGTCTAGTAGCTTGCGTTCGACCCAAGCCTTGTCGGCAGCAGGGCGGTTGAACTGAGTTTGGATTTCATATCCCAACCCGGCCCAGAATCCCGGCGCTTCCTTTTCATGCTCCTTTTCCTCGTCTGGCGTCATGGGCTTGGTAAACGCAACCTCTTGCTTCCCCCTTTGCTGTTCGGCGCCAGCGAGCGCGACGGCTGCGCGATGCTGCTGGTCGACTAACTCGAATTCGTCGAATTTCGGGAGCAATCGGTTTTTACCGGACCCTAAGCCCATCAATTCGTAATGCCTCCGGCTCGCATCAACCAGCTTATAACGCTCGTCTAGCGCGGCACTGGTCTGCTCATCCTGCCCCTTTCGGTGTTCGGAGCGAGTCTTCCGCAACTCTTCTTGAATCGCGATTTCCTTCGTCGATTTGGCCGCGGCCTCGGTGGCCTCTTCCCAACCTCGATAGCTTTCCAGAAGGCTCGCGCTGGAAACGTCGATCGCGCCAATCCATCCGAGCACATGCACGATTCCCTCGTAGACGGCGACAGTGGCGGCTGCCGCCGCCGCGAAGGGGGCAACGATCACAGCCGCCTCAGCCAATTTCGTGCCGACACCCTTGAGCATTAGGGTGAGACCCACGGCCGCGCTGCCTGTTTCACCGAGTTTGCCGGCCGCCTCGCCTGCAGCCTTGCTCCCAGCGGAGATCGCACCTTCCCCTCCAGGCGCTATCGTGCCGGTGCCCCCTTTTTTCACCAACGCCGCGCTGCCAATCGCGGAGTAATTCCGAAGCAGCTCAAGTTCCTCGTTTGCGGCCTTGAGAATCTCCACACTGCCCTTAAAGGTACCAATAACTTTTTCGATCTTTCCGAACGCAGCTTCAACCTTCTTACTGCTTTCCTCAGAGCTCGTGCCTAAGAGGGCGATATTCTTGATGACCTCCACCGACTTGCCGGCTAGCTCTCCAGCTCCTCCCAGCGCCTTGATTTGGATTGTGCCGATATCCTCACATTTCTTCTTGAGCGCCTCGACCTGACTGAGGATTTCTTGCGAAACAGCCGCGTTGCCTTTGTCGGGAACGAACTGAAAATGAACTCGAACGACAGGCTCTCCCATGTTGGATCTTTCAATTGCTCGCGCACATTAGCAGATGCAGGATTATTCTGTGGCGTGACCGGACAAACCATAGGGGTCAACAGTGGTTTTTACTTCTGCTTGACGGCGTTCCGCACGTCAATCGAAGACACTTCGGCTCGACAATTACGCGACTGTTCGGCGTTCTCTTGACGCCAAGTCCCTTTCTGAGCACGCTGCACGTGTCCCAAACCCTCCTCGACCAGAAAGGGACTTGTATGCGATCGACTGGCCTTGTTATCGCAGCTTGTTTGTGCGCAATTGTCGTGTACGACCGAATGTCTGGCTTGTTCGTCAGCTTTGCGCTCGCAGACCCGCCTGCTGCGGCCCGCGTGGAGACAAAATCTCACCACAATGAGACGCGGCTTGAGACGCTTCAACACTATCGTCTGGCGGGCGAACTTCTTGAGATGGAACAGCGCAAGCTCCAAGACTTGGAGAAACATAACGAAGCTCAATTCGATGCATTGGTCAAAGCCACCTTCCGTGAGCGGTTGGGCAAAGAACTGCAGCCAACATGGGACCGGTTGAATGACGGATTGCTCAACTTCCAGTGGGATGCAAAAGTCCAAGCATTGCCCGCTGAAAAACAAGCGGAAATTCGCGAGGTGGAAACCAAGAGCGTAACGATCGTCAACAAAGAACTCGATTCGTACAAACAGGCGATGCAGGATCGGGAGAGTGAGGTTTCAAAGACGCTCGCAAAGAAGTACCACGACCTTCCCGCCACCGAGGAGAGTCGAATGGAGCACCATCTCGTTCGCATCTTGGCCCGCGAGCGAGACGAAACCCGCGCTGCGCTTTTACGCGACTAACTGTCGGTGACTCCATCATCGAATCCCCAAGCTCGCCGAGAGCAGCAAAGTCAGCCGTTCCTGCCGCATGGCGTCCACTTGTTGTTCCAGCGTGCTCAACAGGCCCGCGTGTTCGCGGACCAGGTCGTCGTCGGGCCAGTGGTTTGTCGCGCGGCACCGTTTGTAGTGGGACCAGGTCTTCTCGTGTTGCGGTGTGAACGATTTCATCGATTCGGGCGTTCCTTTCGGGCAGCCTTGGGGAGTGCGGCACGGGGGGCTGACTCCCGGCGGGCGGCGGATTGGGTTCCCCTGGCGGTCGAGGGCCAAGGCGCCCGATTCTTCGTAGAGCCATTCCTGGCAGTGCTTGCAGTCGCGGTGCGCTACGGCCGGCTCCGTCAGGACCAACAGCGCACCGGAGATCAGTTTCCCGTTCCACTCTCCGCATAGTTCCCCTCGGGCTCGCTCGTAGCGGCATCCGGATCGCTGTCGGGCGCGTTGATGCCGCACACGATGTCCAACAGCCGCTCGTGCAGCGGCGGCGACAGCCGGCGGAAGCTCCGCGGCTCGGTGCTCGGAATGGGGCGCCCCTTGGTGTCCTTCATGTCCCATTGCACGATCTGCTTGGCGAGCGCCCCCGTCGTGCGGCTGATCTGGTCGAGGGCGGGCAAAGTCGCCCAGTTTTCGAACAGCCGCACCCGCTGCTCGACCGTGAGCGGCCGGTACTTGAACCGCACCGCCCCGTAAATCCCGGGCAACTCTTTCACAAATCCGTCGAGCGTGTAACCGTCTTCAATAAAACCGGTGGTCAATTGGGGGGTCCTTTTCGTGGTTGGGAGTTGGAGATTGTCGGGGCAGGGGTCGGGGGGCGCGGGGCGGGGGAAGAGAAGACAGTAAAACCTTGCACGCGAAGCGTGCCGTCTTTTCCCCCGCCCCGCGCCCCGCGTCCCCCACCCCGCGCACTATCCGTGCGAATTCGTAATCGTCAGTTCGCGCGTGATCGTCGTGCCGCTGGTGGTTGTTCTTGCCGTGCCCTCGATGTCGAGGTTGATTTCTTGTTGCTTGCTTTGGACTGTCGGCGAGATGGTTGGGTATTGCAGCGCCGGGAAATGAAAAGGTAAGCGTGGAAACGGTCGAGTTGATCGTTTCTTCGGCGTTGGTGAAGACGGCCGCGGCCGTGCCGGCGCTGCCGGGGCCGACGCCGTAGAAGGCGGCTTCGGTTGCCGTGTACTGCGTCGACATCTTCCAGGTGACCGTGCGGTCGACCGGCGGCATCTGGCTTCGCGTCAGCTCGTTGACGAAGCGGTCGGCCAGCAGATGGTTGTCGATCGTCAGGTCGAACTTGTGGGCGCCGATCTGCGTGCTGCCCAGCTCGATGCCGCTGGCTGCGTCGGCAAACAGGAACGGGCGGTTGGTGTCGGTCGTCATGCCGGTGGGGAACGTGCCCGAGCTGCCGACCGTTTCCGTTCCCGCTTCGATATCCATCACCAGCTTGAGCATGTTCTGGTCGCCCGTGCCGGCCGAGGCTGAGAAGGCGGCCTTCGAGACATAGCACGGCCCGTAGGTGAAGACGGCCGTGTTGCGGTCGATCATCAAGTAGAAGCTCGAGAGCGCGTCGGCCAGCGAATAAACGTGCGAGGTCGGGCCGCTGCCCAGGACGTAGGCGAGGAACACGTCGAGCACGTTGATGTCGCAGTAAACGGTCATCTGGCCGCCGACTTTGTACGGCGCCGTGCGGACGCGGGACGAATCGCGCGACCGCGTGCCGCGGATGCCGTCGGCATCGACGAGCGTGCCTTGCCGCTTGATCGATTCGGACTGAATCTGAATCCACTTCGACGACGAGGAGAACGACGACGTTGCCGACAGGGCGACTTGCGATTGAAAACCGACAGGAATGGTCATTTACGCTACCTTTGCTATTGTCTGAATGAGTTGTGCCGCCACGCGCTGCCCGGCGCGACGGGATTGCCGACGACGTCCCATGAACAGGCGCGATCGGCTCATGAGTGGCGACGTCGGCCCGCCGTTTGACGGCCCGGCAATGCGGCTGTCCGCTTTGTCGCCGCGACTTTGATCGCCGTTACTGTCATCGCCGTGGTCGCCTCCGTCATCGGTCGTTCCACTGCTGATCTCTTCGGCCTTGCCGACGGCCGCGAGCAAGTGCTCGCAGAGATTGGCCGGCGTTTTCGCTTTCGTTTTGTGCTCATTGCCGCGGCCAGGTGAGGGGACCTCGCCGCTTGAAGTTCGCTCGGCATCCTCTTGGAGGGCCTGTTCGATGATCTCTGCCAGCTCCGGATCGTCCTGTGGATTTTCGAGTGCCCCGACGAGGCTATTGAAGAACTCGGTTAAACTGCCGAAATCGTTGTCGCTCACAATTCGCTTTCTTCCGAGCCGGGGGGTTAATCGCCCCGGAAAAACTGGGCGGGGATCTAATGCCAACATTCGAGACTCTTAGCGAGAACATACGTCCGGGGGGAGGGGTACCCTCAGGGTCCCCCCGGCTCGGAAGAGCTTGCTTTGGCTCGCAGCTCGGCCCGAGACTCCAGTTCGACGTGCAGCGGTCGTCGCTGGCCCACCGGCTCGGCGTTGTGCCACGCCTGCACCGTGCCGGCGAGCTTCTCGTCGTTCGGAACGGCGAAGCGTTTGCGGTACGCGGCCACGGCCTCCTCGAGCGACTCTTCCGGTCGATGGTCCAGGCCGTGCCGCGTATGAATCTCCCAGCGGCGGTCGGAGTTGAGCCGTTGTTGCGTTAACTCCGAATTGGCGATCACATTATCGGTTTGCATTGTGTCCCCGTTTTGGAAGGATGAAGGCGGAAGCGTCGTCTTTGATCCGCCCTGCGGCGGAAGGCAGGATGAGCCAATCCGTGCCAGCACAGGCCTTTTGTCGTGCTCATCCTTCCGCCTTCATCCTTCATCCTTGATTTCTTGTCTCTCGGCACACCACCTGCACGATGAGCCACGAGCTGAACAGATTCAGATAAAAGGCCTGTTGATCGACGGCGTCGCCCGGCTCGACCCAGCAGGCGATGTTCTCCACCGTGAGCGGCCCAAGCTGCTTGGCGTGAAATGCCCGGCGAATGTTCATCCGCCAATTGAGATAGAGTTCGTAGTTGTCCGCCTGGTCCTGGTTGTCCCCCGCGACGATTCCCACGAAGAACGGATACGTAATATCGTCCTGGCTGTTCGTGCCGCCGCCGCGCGGCATCTGCTCGCGCAACGGAGCGATCAACACGGCCGGCAATGTTCCGGCCGCCGTCGACCGCCCGCGATCGGTGGCCACCTTCATAAAAGCCACGTTGCTGCCAACGAGCCCCGACAGGTTGAGCCCCTGAATCGTGGACTGAAGATCCTGCATCGCGCGATATTGAACGGCGTCGGACATGAGTAGGGGCTGGAGGCTAGAGGTTAGAGGCTAGGGAAAGAGGGAAGGGAAATTCGAAACATTCCGGCGATATCCCTGATCTCCAGCCTCTGACCCCTAGCCCCTCTCCTGTGCTGTGAACCAACCGGAAAAAGTGTCGTTGTAGTTCGTGAACGTCACGACTACGTAATAGGGACTGCCAACCGTGAGATTGAACGTGCCCGGGATCAGTCCGCGGTAGTCTCCCGGCACGCCGCTGACGATCGGCATCGAGACACCCGTGAGCGCCGCGATGGCCGCCCCCTGGATCGGGTTGCCGCTCGCGTCGAATCCGCCCAGCAGATACGCCGTGAACCGCGCCACGGCATCGGTCACCGGAGCTCCGGTCGACGCCAGGCTGTAACCCTGGAGATAAACATCGTTGTCGTTACCGACGTAAAGTGTCGCGGCCATGTGTGGGGGACGGGGGGTTGGGGGCGCGGGGCGGGGGAAAAAGACAGAGTCAGGTGACTGAGACGTGTCGTGATTCAATCGCTCATATTCGGACTCCAAATCGCCTGCGGATTATTCGCGTCCATTTCGTTCTTCCCCCACCCCCCGCCCCCCGTTACTGCACCGTGAGGCTTCCGCTGCGGTGCGGCGTGATCGTCATGTTTGTGTCGCTGCGTCGGGGCTGCACGGTCAGGTAGCCGTTCTTGGCTCCCGGGAACCCGGAAAGCGGCGTTGTACGAAACTGAGTCAAACGCGGACGGGTTGGCAACAGGAACCGGGACCCTCGCTGACTGGCCAGCGTCAGCAAACCCATGTATTCGGGCACGGGCCGGGCGGGCGGCGGTGATTCGATCACCGCCGGTGCGAAGACAATTCGCGAACGCGGCCGTGACTGAATGCCTTTGCGGCCGGCCAGGACCACGTAACCGATGTAGTTCGGCGTCGGCACGCCCGGCGGCTCGATGTTGAGCACGTACGGGCCGTACTTCGGCCGCTGCGTCCGCGGCGTTCCCCCTTTGCGTCCAGACAGAACGACGGTGCTTGTAAACAGCGCCACCGCCGCCCGACCGCCCACAACGGGCCCCGCCAAATGAGGCCGCTGTGAAGGAAATTGTCGCCCGTGAATTGCCATATTTTTGTGCGGGACGCGAGGCGGGGGGTGCGGGATGCGAGAAGAAAGTCGCAACACGCGAAGCGTGCGCTAATTCCTCTTCCCCCACCCCTCGCCCCACGTCCCCCGCCCCCCTTTAGAACGCCAGCACAAGATAACTGTACATGTTGACGCCGGAGGGCGCCGTCACGCGAATGCGCGTGAAGTTGCCCGCCTGCAGCACCGGTTCGCGGCCGAGCGGAAACTGCTCGATGAACGGCCCGGTCGGCGGCGCCAACTGCGGGCCGGCCAGGTTACGAACGCTGACGATGGAGCCTTCGGCGCTCGAGGTATAGCCGGAAGCATTGGTGCCGACCGAAATAAAACTCGAGGTCACGCTGCCGCTGTTGGCCACAAAGGCCAGCGCGTCGGAATCGACGCTGGTGATGTCGGCCGCGGCGTAGGCCGTGACCGTCGCGTTGACCACGCCCGATTCAATCAACTCCACCTGCAGCGGTGTCGCGGCGGTGTAGCCGTCGAACGAAAAGCCCCATTCCACGATGCGGCAGGGAAGGATCGGCTTCACCTGCATCATGGTCTTGATACTGGTGCCGGTTCCCACTTTCGCAAAGGCGGCCGTCGTTTGCATCGGGCCGTTAGCCATCAGAAATAACATTGGAACTTGCCTTCGACCCGTGGTGATTCAAGGTCGAACGTGTTCCAAGGTGACCGGCGTTGGTTTCGAACCCAAGCACCGGCACCACGGGTCAATCAACGTGTTTTCATTGTGCGCTCACGGGTGGTTTCGCATGTCGGAAGCGGCTTGTTCCAGATATGTTCACCAGGTGCAGGCCCGCATGACGGATTGGCGAATGAGCGTATCGCGCGGCACTGGGTACGTTGTCGCATCCACTTCGTTCGACCACGGACTCTGAACCGCTCCGCTCCAGTCGCCATTCGATGATTGGATAATCACCGCGACCTCCGCGCCGTACTGAGCGGCGGCCGTCAATCCGATCAGTGTTTCCGAAGCGACTGACGACGCACTCGATTGCCAGTTCCCGGACCCCACTGGTACTTCGTAACGGATCACGTATGGGAAACCACTCGCGGACAGCCTGAGATTGCTGTTTGGGCTATACGCCAACCACGCCAGGTCGAGCTCATTTGGGTTTACGACGGGATTGACTGATAGGCCGGTGAGCGCCGTGGCGCCGTCGCCCAAGCCACGGCACTCGACGCCGCGCTTGCCCCGCTGCCATTCACCGCCTCGACTTCGTAAGCGTACTCCGTTCCCTGAGTGAGACTGGAGTCCGTGTAGCTCGTGCCCGTGATACCGCTGGCCAATGTCGTAAACGTTCCCGTCAAAGTGTTCGCACGAAGCAGCGTGTAGCTTGTCGCGCCGCTGACCGAGTTCCAACTCATATCCAGGGCCGTGGTCGGGTTCGAAGCGTCGTTCGTCACGGCCAGGCCGGTGGGAGTTGCAGGCACGCTGCCACTTGCTGCCTCGTACGCCACAGCGATCGCCACTTGATTCGTATTGTGGTTCGCCGTCCAAGTGGGATTGATGCTGGACTGTGCGGCGTTTACGACTTCGTAGCAGCAGTTCCCCTGCATTCCCAATCCGCTGCCGTGACTGACGAGCGTTGTATATCCGGTCGGCGGCGATGGGGGCGTTGTGCCTATGGCCGCTGAGCCCGAGAAGCCGAGCACGATCAGGTCATGCGCGTTGGTTGTCGAAAAAGAGCCGGTCGACGGGTTGCCGCTGGCCGTCGCCGCATGGCTCGTCGCATCGATCGTGGCCGACGTTCCCAGGTTGGTGAATTCGGACGCCGTGAGATAGAAGGACGTGGTGGATGTGCTGGGCGTCGCGGCGGTGACCTTGAAGCCGCTGCCGCCCGTGACATTGGAAGCGTGCCAGATGCCCACAAACTTCGTGTTGGCCGGCACGGTCGAGCTGCCCGGATTACTGATCGGATCGTCGCCTGAGTTGTAACAGTCGAACAGATCGCAGACGTACGTGTTGCTTTCCGTATCCGAGATGGTCACGGTCGAATTCGTGCTGCCCATAAATCCGTCAAGGGTCACGATGATCGTGTTTCCACTCGTGACCGAGGATCCAAACGCGCTGGTCTGCAGTGAACTTGCCGAGCTTGTGCTGGCCTGTGAGGTGGATTGGACGATCAGGTCGCCTTTGTAGGCGACGGTTGCCGTGACCCAATCGGTGAAGTTGGTGACGGTCCAGGTGGGGTTGATGGAGGATTGGACGGCAGAAACGAGGTCGAAGGCAAAATCTCCGTCAACGGCCAAGGAGGTCGCGGATTCGGAGCCAAACGCCGTATATCCAGACGGCGCAGTAAAAGTCGGCGCGGTCGTGCCTCCAGTCCCGGCCGCGGCCGTCAGGACCAAATCTGTGGGATAGGCCGTAGTAAACGTGGACGACGATGGACTTCCGCTGGCGCCAGCGCTGTTCGCGGTCACGTCAACTGGAGAGGTCGCAGCAAGGCCAGAGACCTCCCACGCCGTCGCTGCGAATAACCCTTGAACGCTCCCGCCGAGCGTGATCGTCACCTTGAAGGTGCTGCCGCCAGTGACGTTTGATGCCCGCCAGATCCCGACCCACGATACGCCGGCGGGCACATTGTTGCTGCCGGGATTGCTGATGACATTACTGGAACCGGAGTTATAGGCGTTCAGCAGGTCGCAGGTGTAAGTATTCGATTCGGTATCGCTGAGCGAAACCGTTGTCGCCGTCGTATTGATATAGCCGAAAATGACAACAAGAATCGAGTTGCCTGTCGTGACTGACGAACTGAACGCAGACGTTTGAACGGAATTGCTGGCGGTAAGGCCAGCGCCCCCGGTGTTCGTTGATTGGACCGAACTGATCGCCATTCAGAGATACGTCCTTCTTGACACCCACGTCAAATTTGGAGTCAGTGGCGAGCGCTGATCGGCACCGCGTGAGAAGATTGTCTTCATCCTCTTCCCTCGTCCTTCATCGATTCTGAATCCCGTAGCACTTGTATTCCGAAGATTGCAAACTGCTTTCCACGTGTTCGATGATCCAGAAAGTCGAACCGAAGTTGATCGAATCGCCTGGCGCCGGCGTGATGCCCGCGAGTGTGGCGGCCGGAAGGAACCAGACCGTGTCGGAGGCGTTGAGGAACGGCCCGCCGATCACTTTCTCGTACGCTTTGATGCCCCGCTTGCGGCAGCCGTCCACCGAGACGCCGCTGCCCGCGTTCTGCTGCTTGTACGTCACCGTGCCGCTCGGCCCGGTCGCACCGGGAACCAATTTGTACGCGGTTGAAAGAATGCGACCGAGTGTTGTCATGGATATTTGTTGCTTATGGAGTCCGGTGCTTCGGGGCGGGGGGTGGGGGGCGGGGTGGGGGAGGAGAGGGACGGCACGCTTCGCGTGCTTTGGATGTCATCCCCCGCCCCGCACCTCCCGCCCCCCGTCCCGCGCTGTCACCAGTTCCATTCCTTAAACCGCTTCAGCAGCCCCTTGATCGAGTCGAGGCACTCGGCCTCCTTGCCGGCGTCTCGTTCGTAGCTGTAATAGTCGTATCGTTCTTGCTTGAGCGGCCCGTTGGCTCCCGTGCCCGCGGAACGGCGGAGTTGGCCGACGAATTCGTGGCAGGCCAGTTGGACGTTCGAGAGCGTTCGCGTGTAACCCGCCGTGTACGTAACTTGAATGTTGCCGTCGCCCGTGCCCCGCGAGAGGGCCAGCAGGCCCTGCGTCCGCACGGTGGGGCGGGGCCAGATGTAACCGTCGATGCGGACCAGAAGGCCGGTGTGCGAACAGTCGCTGGCCGCATTGTTATCCCGCATCAGGGCCCAGTCGGTCCCCTCGATGAGCTGCGTCGCCTGTGCAAACGAATTCGGCGCGTCGCCCCAGTAGCCGCCGATATCGAAAAACAAGCTCGCCACCGATTGCACGGGGACGTTCTTGAGCCGCAGATATTTCGTGCCGTTGCCGCTGTAGTATTCGGTGTATTGCCGGGCGAAAACGCCGGCCGCGTTCGCGTCGCCGCTTGTGCCGGTGACATTGATCGGCACCGTGAAGGTGAACGGATCGACGACCGTCACCGTCTGCGGTCCGTCGAGCGAAGGCGTCGTGCCGGAACCGACGATCGAAATCACATCGCCCGTCTCCAATCCGTGCCCCGGACAAGTGACGCTCGCCGGATTGCCGACCGCGATCGCTCCCAGCATGCCATACAAGTATTGCGGCCCACAGTGCTCCCGAATGGCCATCGACGCCGACGCCAACCAGGCGGTCAACGGGGCATCCTCGGTCGTGTCGGCGATGCCGAGGTGGGACTTGAGGGCGCTTAGAGTCGATAGTGCCAAGGAAGTGTGTCGCTTCTTGTATGCCGGATTGCGAAGGACTAAAGGATGAAGGCGGAAGGATGAAGGATGAGCCAGACCAAGGCAGTGGCGCTGGCACGGATTGGCTCATCCTTCCGCCTTCCGCCTTCATCCTTCGCGGCTACGCCGCAACCGGTTCGTAGTACAGAAAAACCTGCCCCTGCGTGGAGTTGCCGGCTCCGCTGACGGCGATCGTCAGCTTGTCGCCGACAACGGGGTGAACGGCGACGGCCAGAGGCGTGCCGTCGTAGCTTTTGACGAGCAGGTATGTTTCCGTCGCCGCGGAGCTGCTTTGGTTGCTGGCGAGCGTCTTGTCGCACGACGTCAGCACGTTAACGCCGTTGTCGTCGGTGATCGTGACGGTGTAACCGTTGGTCGGCGTGGGGCTGCCGGGGACCGTGACGACCTTCACCAGGCGGCCCACGATCTTGTTGGTCGTGCCGCTGGCCGTCCCCGTGCCGGAGTCGCTCGTCCAGGCGGCCTGCACCTGGCTCACTCCGCCACGGTACGACTGAGCGTCGTAACCATCGTCATAATTAAACGCCATAACCGATCCCGCCATACTTTTCTCCTGCGGGCCCTTCCCGCATGTTTGTCAAACGGCTAAAGCGCTGAGCGCAAGCGAACGGGCGTTAGCCGAGTCACCGTTCATAATTGTTGAACAGATCGATCGTCAGGCCTTCGGAGCCGCAGGTGCCGGAGGCTGCGGGCCGCCTGGACGAGAGATCCGCGTGCCGCGAGTGTTGGTTTGTCGTGTACCGCGTAAGATCTGCATGTCCTCTCCTGCGGGCCCTTCCCGCGTGTGTGTCAAATGGCAAAGCGATCCAGCGCACGAGGCCGAAAGCCGCCGGTTTGCAAAAACCCAACGCCAACGGCACCGGGTCAAGGGCCACGCCCTTGCTAGATGGTTGTGTCGGCGACGGGATCGAGGACGCCTGATTTGTTGACGGTGACGCTTGAGTAGTTGTTCGTGCAGTAGCAACTGGCTGCCGTCGTCAGGCCTGTGTAGTGGCTGGCGTTACAGTGGCAGTTGTTGTTGTCGATGCTGCCGGTCGTGTTGGCGAGCATCGAGATGACTTCGGTCTGGCTCGTGCCGCCTTTTTGCACGATGTCGTTGCCGTAGATTTCGACGTCGGTGGCCGCTGTGGTCGTCGTGGCGATCGTGTAGCTGCCTGCCGCATTGTCCAGTGTTACGTTGATGTTGTTGTTGCGAACCCGCGGACGGGTCATGCCGATCAGCTCGATCCAGATTTGGGCCGAAGTGCCGGCGACCGTGCAATAGTGGTCGCAGTTCTGCACGGTGACGTAGTTCGCCGCCGCGCTCGTCAGGAGGAAGCTGAGCGGATTACAGGACGTCGTGTTGACATAGTCGACTCCGTCGAGAACGCAGTATGCGGCCGTGACGTTGAACAACTTGGTCACATTGGCGACCGTTGCGGTCGTCTGGAAGTTGCGGAACGTGACGTTGGCCGCTGTGACCGCGATGTTGGCACTGGCGTTATTGAACGAAATCAGCGGCCGATCGGTCCCCGTACCGACGCCGATGATCCGCACGCCGGCCGCATTGCAGGTGACCGTCGCGTTGCCGATATTCTCGACATGTCCCGGCAGCACGTAAATCACGTCGCCGTTTGTGGGCACCAGGCCCGTGTTATTCGACGAGTTGGCCGCGAAATTGATCGACGCAAAGGGGGCGTTGGGCGTGCGGCCGTAGCCGGTCGAATCGGTGGCGGCCGAATTCGAGTTGTTCACGAACCAGATATTTCCAGCAAAGTTCGTCGGGTCGAACATCACTTCGACCAGCGAACCGGGCTGCTTGTAACTCGCAATCACATTCGGCGACGTCATTTTTTCTCCTGCGGGCCCTGCCCGCATCATGTCAAGCGGCTAAATTACGCAGCGCTGCGGGCTCTTTGCGGTTTGAAGTTCCGCGGCAAGAGACCGCACAAAGCCGGCTACGCCGGGCGGCGGTAGCGGCGAATTTCGGCGTCGCGTTGGGTGGGAGTCATGGCGCGAACTTTTCGTGCGTCCTGGACGGCCGCCTGGATGTCGAGCTTGCGGTCGCCGTTTTTGAGGTAGGCCGAGCAGCGATTGATCGGGTCGTCCTGCTCGAGATTGGGGGCAAACGCCCCGTCGAGTTCCGGATGCGGCGAGCCGTTGGGCAACAAGTGGTCCCAACTGTAATGGCGGTCGCTCTTATTCTGCGGCCGTTCGATCACGTTTTGCGACACGGAGGTTCCTTTTAGAGAAGGATGAAGGCGGAAGGATGAAGGATGAGCCAGACGAAGGACAAAATAATGGACGAATCAGTTGTGTCGGCGACGACGCAGAGCGTTGAGGGGGCCGTCCTCGTCTGATTCATCCTTCATCCCTCATCCTTAAATAAGTGCTGAGACTGGCTGCGCCTGCGGATGACGGCTCAACAGGATGTACTTCATGTTGCCCAGGGCGCTGTCGGCCGTCTGGGCGATCGAGGCTTGCACGAAGTAGAAGCCGTTGGCCGCGTCGCAGTATTGGCCATCGATCTCGAAGCTGATGAACGACTGCTTGCCGGCACTCCCGGTCGCCGTGAATGACGAGCCGAGCGTCTGCGTGGTGAGCGTGTCGACCCCCGTGCCGGACTGGTTGAGCGTGGTCGACTGTTTCATGTACCAGCGGGAAAGAGAGGCGAGCGCCTTCGAGCCGGTGCCCGTATTGCTGGTCGCCTGGTTCACGCTGATCACCAGGTCATCGCCGGCCGTTCCGCCAGAGGTTTCGATGAACACAACGCACTTGAAGTAGTCCCGCAGCGAAACCCAGAGCCCCGGGTTGGCCGCGGCATCAAGCTGCGTCCCCTGCAAGAGCCCCTGCTCGACATTGGCGACTTCGTTAAAGACGTGATTCGCGAGATCCATTGATGTCTCCGCGGCTGTTCAGGCCGCTATTTGATTTTGGAGGTCGGCGAGTGTGTTGCCGATTCTGGATTTATAATTTTGGATTGGCGCGGACGGGGCTTTTTTCCCAATCCAAAATCCAAAACCTAAAATCCAAAATTGTTACGACCGTGTGGCGAGATTGACGAAGCTCGACTGCGTATTCGTCCCTTTGAACGGCGTCACCGGGCTGTTTTCCCACGTGGCTCCGTCGACTCGCATGATGAAGCGGAGGGCAAGCTGGTCGGTGAGGAATTCGACATGGATCGATTGGGCCTGGGCGATGCCGCCTTTGCTGATCGTCACGTATTGGTTGAGGTCGACGAGGTTGATGTCACCCTGTGTGCCCAGTGTTGAGGCGAATTCGACCGGGACGATCGGCCGGCCCAAGAGCAGACCGTGCGGCGCTTCGCTATAGGCGCCCGGTGCGATGAACATCGGATAGCCGCCCGTGCCGACCGCCTGATTCAGACCGAACAGCGCGGGCCATGTGTCCTGGTTGATGAGCCACACGCTCGTCGACACGCTGCCGGCCCACAGCCGTGAGTACATGTTGTCGATGTTTTCCTTGACGATCGTGCCGGCCGCCTGCCCGGTTTGCTTGGGAGTCGTCAACAGGGCGCCCGAGTTTTGGAAGCCCTGCGGAGAGCCGGCGCCCGTGCCTTCCACGATCGCGTCGCCCACCATGAAGTTGAATTCCTGCGTCACCTTCCGCGTGACGTACTGCTCGAGCGCGATGCCGGCGTCGTCAATCAGCTCATCGGTGAGGTAGACGATGATGGCCAGCTTCTTGAGCTTGAGGTTCAACTGTCCCAGTCCGAGCTTCGACGGAGGGATCGTGCCCCCTTCGCCGATCCAGTTCGCCTGCAGTCCGCCCGCCCGGTAGCCGTTGGCACGGCTGACTTCGTTCAGCCGCGGGAATGTCATGTTGTTGCCGACGACGGTGTAGTTGTCGGTGCGGTTGAAGAGGTCGTTCTCGTAAACCTTCTCGAAGATCGTCGTCGAGTACTCGGGCAGAATCGCAAAACCGCCGTCGCCGCCGATCTGTTCCGACATTCCCTGAATACCCGTCTTGAGGATCGGGCCGGCCGCCTTGCGGTAGCGCTCCTCAAATTCCGAAGTGCGGTGCTTGCGAATGCCGTCGCGGATGAAGGCCGTGAACGCGCCGGGCCCGCCGGCTCCGCTCAATCCCTTCCAGACCGAGAATGGTTTGTAGTCGTAGGGAACGATGGGGGCGAAGGCTTTGGGCCGCCGCTCGCCGCGTTTGACGACGACGTCGGGCCCGTCGGTGCCGAGCCATTGGCTGAAGCCTTGGCCGTCGCGGTGGGGATAGACCGGTTGATTGAGGTCGGCAATGCCTTTGCGGATTTCGCCCAAGGCGTCGAGCTGCTTACGCGCGTTGCTCGTGAGTTCCGCAATTGCGTGAGTGTCCATTTAGGAAAACCTCTTCTTATTTTGGATTGGCGATTTTGGAGTTTGGATTGGGCCGCTGCCGCGTTCGTGTGCGGCCCCAATAGCCGCGGATCCCAAGACGAAAATCCGAAATCCAAGATCCCGAATCGAAAATCGTTGTTACGCCGTCCGCTTGCGCGGAATTGAGTTGGCAAGATCGGTGATGATGGAGCCGAGTGTGTCCTGGACGCGAATCTGCATTTGCACGAGCCGGCCCACGTCGCCCAGCACGGTCTCGACCGAGAGAGGGTCGTCGATCGCGGTGAGCGATGCGTCGTGGTGAATGGATTCAAGCGACTTGAAGAGCCGGCTCAGTCGCTGACAAAATGCCGCTTCCAATTCGGTGATCGCTCGCGACTGTTCGCCGGCGGGCAGGCGGCGGATGGCTTTCGTCCGGGTGGCAAACTGCGCGTGCATTTCGCGGACGGTGCTCAACTGGCCCAAGAGCCGCCGCACGGCCGACTTGCTGGCCAGATCGGGCATGCCGTCGTCGTCCTTGAGCGACTCCTCACCCAGGTGCCCGTAGTTGGCGCGGTAGCAATCCTCAATGTCGGCGAGCGAGCCTTTGACTTCGTCGCAGGCCTTTTCCAGGCACTTGCGCACCTTGGAATGCTCGACGATGGCCGCGTGCCGGTTGAGAACCGTGTGCGCACTTTTGAGATGCGCCCGACACTCTTCAAGTGCCCGTGCTCCGTGCGGCTTCATGCCGTCCTCCATGTCGCCGCCATCGGAGCCGTTTGACTCGTCCATGCCGGGATTGCCGGCGATCGAGACGTCTGCCGACATTTCCATGCCGGAGTCGGTCCCCGAGTCGTCGCCGTCTTTGTAGATCAAACCACTCATCGAGGACTTTCTCCCCATCAACTTGGGCTTTGGTGCGAACTGAGCGAGCGATTTTTTGATCGGCTCGCAAATCGGTGAACCGGCGAGCTGGCCACCCGCCAAAATCTTGCGGATCGCCTCGGGGTTATCGGGAATGCCGACGATCGACCACTCGAGCAGTTCCCACTCTTCGATATCCATGCCGGGCCGGCCGGTGGCCGTGTCCGCACTGTGTCGATTGCGCGAATCGGAATTCGCACTGCGAATCGTGTACGTGATCGGCTGCAGATTGATCGACGCGGCCCGCAGCACGGCCTGCTTCACCAACTCGAAGATCTGCTCCCCCTCGACCGAGTCGGCGAAGTAGCAAGTCCCTTCGATTCCCTCGTCGGTGACGACGATCGCCAGGTTGCCAAACTCATCCTCACACTTGCCGATCGGCACGTGGACCCCGCTGAATCCGTGATCGAAATACACGACCGGATTGCGGGCATAATTTGCGAGCTTGACACCCCGAGGCGACACGACGTCTTCTGAACGGTCGGGCGTAGGCGTCGAAATCACAAACGTCGCACAGCGCCGCATCTCATCGATCGAAGTTGGTCCGGCCGGTGCATCAAGCAGAGCCGCCGCCTTCTCCACCGACGGATGCAACCGCAACACATTCGCCGCCCGCCTGGCCTTTCTCGCGGCCAGCACATCTTTCCAATCGGCTGAGGTCGTCAAAGTTGTCATAGCCTGATTGTGCGCGGGAGAGTTCGAAACACGAAGATCGGAATACTAACGGTTAGTACAAACGTGCTATCTCGTCTCTTTGCTCGTCTGTCCGCACTCGCGGCACTTCAAATAACGGAACATCGCTCGCGTGGTGTATGTGTACATAGGGTTTCCGCAATGCTTGCAAAGGCTTTCAGGCGTCCAACGGTATCTGCGCGGCTCGGTTAGCTTGTCGATCGCTGTTGGTCGAGGCTTACGAGGCAAAGACACGGTCATTCGGGGCTCTCTTGGAAAGGAAGGAAACGAATCCTGTCGCCGCGGACGGCTTAGTGAGATGACGGGACGTGAGAAAAATCAGCGATCGCGGATGTCGTCGATTTGCTACAATCGTCGCGTGGAAACAACGGCTATGCGCTACACTTCGTTCTTCGTCCTGATGTTCGCGCAGGCGGCGTTGCTACTTGTGGCAATGTTGACTGTCGGGCGATGGCAGCACGTTGTCGGTGTCTGGATTCTGACCCCGTTTCCATATCTCCTTTTCGCCGAAATCGACTTTTTCGTTGCCCGAGTGAGCGGAAAGAAAGGCTTCGACATTGCCGGATGGGCGACGATCCTGATTTCGATTGCATTGACAGTGCTCAACTGGCGGAACTTGCACCATTGATGTGCCCAGCGCGTTCATGCGATCGAACGAATCCACGGCCTCGCGCTGCCTTTGATGCCTTCTTGACAGGCCGCGACACGCCCGTGCCGACCCCGGTCCTTGAAGAGTCGGCGTGGCCGTTCGAGCCGAACGTCGCAAAATCATCGTGTGAGCGAGGAACGCTTGCTGCGCCAACCAAGGCCTCGTCCCGTTCGTCGCCGAAGGGCGGCAAGCCGCGGAGGGCTCGGTATTCTCGGGCGGTGAGCACATTGCCGGCTTTGATGTCCCGGTCGAGGCGCTTTTCCAGCAGTTCCGGATCGTCGAGGGCGGCCGCTTCGTATTCGATCGTGAGGCCTTCGCCGAATTGCGGAGCCAGGCGTTCGGTGTCTTCTTCGGCGAGGAAGTCGAGGATCGGCTGGATCGTGAGTTCGGTAAATTGTTTCAGCTCCGCGTAGTAGGCCGCGTACGATCCGGAGCCTGCGGCGCCGGCGGCGATTGGCGGAGTGCCGTGGCCCGCCATGATCGCGCGGGCCGCCTGGTCGAAGCCCGATTGGTAGTCCATCTCGCGGGGCGACGTGCCGAGCTGCGTGACCTCGGCCTTCCCGGAGAGGAACATGGCCCGTCCGGCGTTTTCCGGGCCGCCGTATTTTTCGTTGAACTTTTTCGCCGCGCGGTCGAGCATCGCCTCGTCCGGCTCGATATCGCCGTCGGGAGTAATAATGAGCGACGGGCTCGCCTGGTTTTTCATCGCCGCCCACCGCATGCGGTCGACCTCGGCCGCCAAATCCGACCAGAGGGCGATGGCCGAGAGCGGCGAATAGCCGTCGTCCTTGAAGAGCGGGTGCGGCCAGCGGATGGCCTGGATGAAGCCGAGCGGATTGCCGTCGTTGTCGACGATTGGCCGGCCGTCGAGATCGCAGGGCGAAGCGGGAATCACCGCCCCTACCGCGCAAAATAGCCGTACGACTCGACGAACCCATTGTCGATCAGCGGAAACGAAAACCGCGAGGCTCCCGGATCGATCCGCCAACCGCCGTGCGGCAAGTTCGGCATGGGAGGCATCGGCGTCGCCATCGCGGTGGGGATCACGTGCCGCTCAATTGTGAGGCCGAACTTGTTGGGCACGTTCCAAATCAGTACGGTGCCGGTCGACTCGAGCTGCTGAATGCACTCGTAGCGAAAATGAGCCCCCGATTGGCGCCGATTCGGCTGCTTGAGCAACCGCACCAGGCGGTGCTTTGCCGGGACCTCGCGCGACGTCTCCTGCTCGCGGCCATAAAGCGCTTTCTGGCGCCATGCGTCGCCCAGCTCGCCATACCCGGCTCGCACGCGCTTGCGAATCGCCTTGGCTTCGGCCGAGCGATTATCGTCATAGACCCGCACGCGAGCCTGCATTCCTTGAATGCACTTCGCCCGGATGGCGACGTAATTCCATCCGGTGACCTGTTGCGTCTCCTCACGGTGATCGGAGGCCCACGCGCCTGGATGACCGTGATGAATGGCGTACCGCAAGCCGACCAAGAAGCTGCGGCCGCCGACGCCGCGAAAGACCGCGCTGCTGGCACGCTTTGCGAGAGAACCCATGCGGCGAGCAAGTGATTTCAGTTTATTGAGCATGATGTGTTCCGTAGGGCAAGCTGCTAGCTTGCCATTGAATCGATGTTCCAATGCGGAAAGGCACGTTGGCAGCTCGCCCCACGAGTTATTCACCCGTCGCGACAAAGAAGCCCTGTTTTTTGGCCAGCTTTGAAAATGCGCCTGAGCTGGCGTCGATTTGATCTTTAAATCTGCCGTTCGGAGCGGCGCAATGTTCGTCGATGTAGGCCTGGTTCCAGTCGGCACGAAGCATGCGAACCTTGCCGGCATCGAGCTGGGCTTCCCACGGTTCCCAGCGTGACTGCTTGTCGCCCGTCACACGCTCGGTATGGATGGCGTAGCCGGCCAGGTTGCGGACGGTGTTTTCGGCCGACTCCTTGCCGCCCGAGCCGGGTTCCTGTTCCTGCCAGACCGCGTAGTTCGTCCACTCTTGGGCGTCGCGTTCGGTGGTCGCTTTGATTTCGTTCTCGCGGGCGAAGGCGGCCCATTGGCCTCGGTGGACGTCCATCACGAACCAGAGACGTTCGTATCGAGCCATCAGCACGCCGGCTGTGTAAGCGCCCGCGCCTTCGGTGCCTGCTTTATCCCAATAGCGGATCGCTCGGGCCGCCGTGAACAGGTCGACAGGCAGCTCTTCGAGAGAGACGAGCTGGAACCATTCGCGTTTGAAGATTTCGCCTTGCGGCGCGCTCGGACGTTGCTGAAGCTGGCCGGCCGCGTGATGGGGTCGCATCGTGCGGATCGTTTCGTCCACGCGTTCGCGCGGAAAGAGGGCCGGCCACAGAAGTTCTCCGGGTTGCTGACGTGAATCCGTCCACCCGAGCGACGTCGGTTTCATGCGGCCCGGCTCAAATTCCATCGGCAGGCAGATGTGCTCCCAGCCCCCTTCGGCGAGCAGATGGCCGCAGAGGTCGTCTTCGTGCAGGCGCTGGCCGATGACGATCCGCCGCACGCCGCGCGAGACGCCGCGGGTGGGGATCGTCGCATCCCACCATTCGATGCGGCTCGTGCGCTCGGTCTCACTCTTGGCCTGTGCCGCATTCAGGAAGTCGTCTGCCACAAGGATGTCGGGATGCTCCCCGGTTCCCAGGCCGCCGACCGATGTGGCGATCCGCCAGCCGTGGGCGTCGTTGTCAAACCGCCACTTCTGGTTCTGATCGGCCACGATGCGGAACACGTGTCCCCAGCTTTTCTGATACCAATCGCTCCGCGAGAGCGTGCGGCACTTTCGCGAATCGCGAGAGGAGAGCTTTTGGTCGTAGCTGATAAACATCCACCGCGTCGCGGGCATCTGCCGCGGACCCCAAGCCCACATGGGCAAGAACACGGATGTCAGCAGGCTTTTCATACAGCCGGGAGGCACGTTGACGAGCAGCTGGCTGATCCGTCCATCGAGCGCGGCTTCCAGATGCTCGCAGAGAGCGTGGATGTGCCAGTTGTCGACAAAGGCCACGTCAGGCTCTAAGTGCAGCCAGGCTTGCGCACGAACTCGTGCAGACTGATCGCCGGCGTTTGGCTCACGACGCGGATCGACGGTTGCTCGGCTTTCTTGCGATTCGCCAACTCATCGCGTTGATTGATTGCCTCGACCTGCGCGACGGCCGCCGCCGCTCGCAGCTTGGTTTCTTCCTTTTCGCTCGACATGCCCTGATGCAGCACCAGCATGGCCCGCTCGACGGCCGTCATCTCGGCCGGGGCCTGTTGGGCTTTGCGAGCCAGTTCGGCGACGGTCATTTTGGTTGGGAAACGCTGAGGTTTGGATTTGGTCCAAGGTCCGAAGTTCAAAGCCCAACGTCGATGAGAAGCAAGCGAAATCATGTTTCGACCTTGGAGTCTGGAGCTTGGACTTTGGACCCGTGTAGTCTCCGGGCGATGTGCGGGTCGAGCTTTTGTCCGACGTATTCGAAGGACGCCGTGAGACGATTGGTGGCACGGGTGCGGGCGAGTTGTCGCAGGTTGCCATCGCCGCTTCGTGCCGCACGACTCGGAGCACGAAGCAATCGCCAATATGGTGATCGGTTCTTGGCGGCGATCTCACCGGGGTGACTCGAGGCGGAAAAGGCTCGGTAACCGAGGCCCGTCCAGAGCGAGGCAGAGAAATCGACGAGGGCCTGGCCGATGCCGACACCCTGAAAGTCGGGCACGCAAACCGTGCGATGATTGCGGCGAGCCCGCTGTTTACCGCGGAGGCGTCCGAGAAATGGCAACCAGGCACTGAAAGCGACCGGACGGCCATCGAGAAAGGCGCAGAAGCAGACGGCGCTGCGATTCAAGTTCGCACTCAAATAGTGATGGTTGCGGAACAGCCGCCAGGCCGACGGACTGACCCGTGCCACCTCGAGCGAAATCGGGGGGCGGCCTCGCCTTTCCAACCTCCATTGAAAGTGGTCGGTCGCCGGCTCGTAGATCCAATCGGGATCGAGCCACTCGGCCACGTCGTAATGACACGTCACCGCGACCAGTCTTTGCCCAACGCGTCGGCGAATCGTCTTCGCGATCGCGGCTGAACCAACCTGCGCCACCGTGCGGTCGACGACAGATGTGAATTCATCAATCACAACCAGTTCGGGCTGTTCGGCCAACGCCCGTGCGATCGTCGCGCGAAACTGTTCGCCGTTGGAAAGCACGCCAAACGGCCGCAGCCAACTGGGTGGACTACTGAATCCCACCGAGGACAAGAGCAGCGTGATCTCTTTCATCGACATGTCGGCAGGAAACCCATCCACAATCGCTCGATCTGGCGGCCAATCAAAACCGGGCTCGAGATTTTCACCAAACAGCTCGAGCGCGAGCGTTGTTTTTCCGCATCCGGATGGCCCGACGATCAACCCGATCTGCCACGCCCGTTCCTCGATCGGCAAATTCGCTTGCCACGTAATCTCGCTCCGCCGCAAGGGCGGCACATCGAATAGGCCCTCGAGCTGCACGACTCGCGGCGTGCGCCGGATCAGCGTGGAGCGCGTGATGTTGAGCACAGGCATGCGTGAATTCCTACGGCAAGCTGGCCGCTCGCCCTCTGTTTATCAGGAGATCAGAGCCCTACAGTCGAAGCCCTCTTCGAGGAGCCGTTCGATGAGGGCAAGTTGCTGTTTCTCGTTACCGCACTTGACGAGCACCTCAAAGTGCTCGGGGAAGAGGACGGGATCAGTGGAGTCAGACCGTCCCCAGGTTTCGAATGGATCAGTTGGCGCCAGATCGATGTCCTTTGTCAGGTCGGCGAGCAGGCTTTCGACGGCCTGACTGCTTGTCTCGATGTTGTGAAGCAGCGCATCGAGCTGGGCGTCGTCTGCGATCGCGAGCGCTCCGAGCGGGTCGAATGTCGCCAGGATCTTGTTGGCTTCCGCCTCGTCGACGTCCAAGATGAGCACCGGCACTTCCTGATCGGGCGTCGTTTCGGCGCGCAGATGCCCGTCGACCAGTTCGAGCGAACCGTCCGGCAACTCGCGAGCCAAGAGGGCGGCCGCGTAGCCGATCTCGCCGAGCACACCCTCTAAGGCCGCGCGTTGCGAAATCGGATGCGTCCGCCAGTTCCGCGGATTGGCCCTGAGTTCTGACGCCTTCACGCGGCGAAGCTCTTTGACACGATCGCGAATCGGAATTTGCGACATGTTTACGCAAGTTTCGTTGGCTATTCATCTCTATCTAAACACATGTACATATGCTATGATCACAGACCTGGATCCAAAACGGCGCAGGATTTATGTCGGAAAAGACCCTCATTGCCTGGACAGACCATACCTTTAACATCGCTTGGGGCTGCCAGAAGGTCTCGCCGGGGTGCGCTCATTGTTATGCGGACACGCTCAGCCATCGGTACGGATGGGACGTATGGGGACCGGGCAAGAATCGCCGGACGTTTGGTCCGAAGCGCTGGGCCGAACCGCTCAAATGGAATGCGGAGGCGTGCCGCGAGGGACGGTCGCATCGCGTGTTTTGCTCGTCGATGTGCGATTATCTCGAAGATCATCCCGTCATCGAACGCGAACGGGCCAAGTTGTGGCAGTTGATTCGCTCGACGCCGCATCTGGACTGGCAGCTGCTGACCAAGCGGTCGGATCGGATTGCCGACAATCTTCCGTCCGACTGGGGATCGAATGGATACGCCAACGTGTGGCTTGGCGTCTCGATTGAGAATATGGAATACGCGAATCGGGCCGACGATTTGCGATCCGTGCCAGCCGCCGTGCGATTCATTAGTTACGAGCCTGCTCTTGGCCCACTCGACGCGCTGCCTCTGGAGGGCCTCGACTGGGTGATCTTTGGCGGCGAGAGCGGTCCCCAATACCGCGAAGCGGATCTGCAATGGTCCCGCGATATGCGCGACAAGTGCGCTCACGAAGGTGTTGCCTACTTCCACAAACAATCGAGCCATTTCTTCACTGAACGGGGTACAACGCTCGACGGAAAAACCGTCAGAAAATATCCAATACCGCGGCAAAGTGCGTCATTTGCTTTGCGTGGCCACAGTAGTAGCCAGCCCAACGACTGATGCGATACCCCCGAGTGGCGACTTTTTCTGCAAGAAACTCCTGACGTACATCCAAGTAGTCGTCGAAGAGATTGCGATTACCTCGCTTCGCCACGATCGGGCTAAGGCTGTGAACGCGCCATCCCCCGTTTAACTAGAGCCGACGCGTAGCCGATCTCGGTGAACACGCCTTCTAAAGCCGCCCGCTGCGAAGCCGGATGCGTCCGCCAGTTCCGCGGGTTGGCCCTGAGCTCCGACGCCTTCACCCGGCGAAATTCCTTGATCCGGTCTCGAATTGTTCCTAACGGTTTGATCCGCTGTGCCATCTGAGTTTGCTCCCTTCATCGCACCGGTTTAGGGACACCGATCGCTCGTTCGTGTTCCAAAAGGCCGAACGCGACGAGACGGCCGACTTGAATTTCCAGCGACGCTTCGTGTGCGGCGGCCAGTTGCAGCGCTTCATAGGCGCTCGGGGCCCAGACGAGTTCGCGCAGTCCATGAGGACGCGAGACAAGCTTGCGGCCGCCGAAGCGGCGGCGACGGACTTCGTAGGCTGGCATCAATCCGTTCCCGTGATGTCGCGGACGGCGGCGTGTGCCCGCTCCAGCCGTTCCTGAGCGTCGACGACGCCGACCGCATCGTCCCATTCGAAGCTCAACCGCGGATCGCCGGCGAAACGTGCCGCTGTCTCGATCAGGGCGGCGACGGAGACCGTATCGTCGTCGTAATAAAAGGCGTAGAGTTCGCCCTCTTTCTGAACCAGGATCACGTTCATGGGATCTCCGTCTGGCGTCGTGAGTCTGGAGTCCGAAGTCTCACGTCATGGCTTTCGACGCTGGACCCCGGACGCAAGACTCCGCACGCCTAATCGCTGTCGTCCAACAGGTAATCACGCGACTTGCAATTGGGGACGCGCACTTCGCGAAGCATGGCACGGATGCGGACGCCGGAGCCGGCTCGTTCCTGTTCCTGCTCCGGCGTCCACGTGCTCTGGAAATAGCGGCACCAGTCCCGGATCTCTTCTTCCGTCGGCAGGTACTCGCGCTCTTTCGTCATGTCAGTTCCCGCTGGGTGCCGGAGGGGTGGGATTGGTCGGCGACGGGGAATTGATGGTGAACCCGGCCGCGGAGATTGCGCTCACCAAGGTGTTCGCCGCCGTCTGTCCGGTCTGTTGGTCGGTGGCCAGCGTGCTTTGCGCGGTTGTCAGGACCGACTGCGCGTTGGTGACCGCCTGCTGGGCCGTCGTGAGGGCAGTCTGATCCTTGTCGAGCTGCGACATCACGCCGGCCAACGCGTTGGCCGCCGAGGCAATCGCATCAAAAGGTGCGGTGATTTGAGACATGATCTGGTTGCTCCTTTGAAAATGGGGGTTGAGAGGGAAGGATGAAGGCGGAAGGTCCGGGTTGCGGCCTGGCGACCGCTGACTTCAGAAATCCTTCACCGTTTCCCACGGTGGTGGTGTTTCGATTTGGGCGGGGCCGGAGTAGCCTTCGTCGCGGCAGGCGTCGGCCGCGAGCGTGTCGAGACTGGCCTCGCGGTCGTAGAGGGCGGCGTACCGCGCGCGATACCAATCAAGCGTCAACAGGGGACGCGTTTCGAAGGCGAACGCGCGTCGGTCGAGCGACTCCCAGCGGCCGTGGTTGATCCGCACAGCCGGCAGACGCAGCCGCTCCGGAAACGGCACGCTTTCGCGCTCGACGTAGACAATCGCAAACTGCGCATAGAGCTGAGACTGAATCGCGTTCATGCTACGTCCGATGACGGCAAGGTCAGTCTGTTGCCGTTTGGTCAGCACAACCCGGGAGTTTGCGTGCAGCCAATTGCGGGACAATTCGGCACGTAGCATTTGGGAGGCCGGCGAGTCTTCGAGTGCGATCGACAAAATCGCTTTTCGCTGCGGCTCCCCGGCGGAAGCAGTCGTCGCAAGCCGGATGAGCAGCAGGGCCAGGATCACGATGCTCTGTTTCACGAGAGGTCCTCGAAGATGTCGTCTTCTTCGTCGTCCAGTTCGTCGTCGTACATGTGTCACGCCTTTACGGTGCGTTCGTGGGATAGGTGCCGATCGAACCGCTGATGATCGGCATGCCGAACAGATTGACGCCTGCCGAATTGCTCACGCCGCGCCGGCAGCTCGTACCAAAGGGGTGAGGTGGTCGTCGTGCTGCTGAGGCAGCCGCACTGCGAACCGGGCAGGCAGGCGCACGCCGGGCCGCAGGGACAGCCTGGAATGGCGACGGGGCCGGAATAGGCAGGACCTTCGCTGAGGCTGGCGCGCACATGCGAGCGATTCCCGTAGTGCGGATGACGGCTGATGATCGTCTCGAGTTCGCCCGGGCGATTGCCGAAGCCGATCACGCGGTCGTTCAGCCGCTCGCGACCATCGACGAAATACAGCACGGCCGGCAGGCCGGGGATCTTCGGCCGATCGACGTCGGGCCGCTCCTCCCAATCGACGAGCAGAAACCAACAGCCGTCGACCGAGAGGTATCTGCCCGACATCTTCGTCGCCCGGCGGTGTAGCGCGGCCAACAGTGCCGGACAGTGCTGGCATGTCGCGTCGTGATAAACGGCCGCCCCCGTCCAGCCAGTGGGGATGTCGAGCGTTTCGACGGTGGTCGCTTGACCCTGAGCGAGGGCCAGCGGCTCGGCTGGAGGAGCCGGGGGCGGCGGCGGGATCTTAGTGTGGGTGCTTGGGACGAGATTGGATTTGGGTTGTGTTTGGCTTCGGGACGACGGACGCGCCGACTCCGCCGATTTGGGCTTCGTTTGCGGCTCGAAGACGCTCGACACTGTCCACGTGCCGTTGATCTGCTTGAAGTGAACTTTCGCATCGACAGAATCGACATGGCCGATGACCCGATCAACGATGGCGTTGACGAACGATCCCTGCGCGTCAGTCGCGGTTGAAGTGGAATGCGCTGGTTCAGTTTCCCCAGAAGATGCGTGCGAGTCCGATGCCCGCCAACCGTCGAAATCCGCATCGGCCAATGCCGCGTTCATGTCGAGCGGCGCATCTGAGACGGCTCCGCAACCGGCGACGGGTACGAGGATGACAAGCATCAACAAGTGAGTTTTCATGCGTAACATTGGCTCCAGTCGATAGCCGCGTCGGGGTTGTTGAAGGATTGCAGGTGGCTCATGCCGATGAGTTCGACCTGGCCGCCACCGCTGGCGGACTGGCACAACAGGTCCCACGTAGCCGGCTCGATGAAAAAGAAGCCGCCGGCACCCCATTGAGTGCCCCAGGAGTTCTGTCCGATGAGCCATTTGCGGTCGTCCGTCCCGTTCGCACCGGCCGTCTCGGGGCTCACGTAACCGATCACGGCCAGAGCGTGGCCGCCCTCGGGGTTTCTCGCGTCTTGCCGCACCATGCTGGCGGTAAGCGGGCCGCGGCAATTCTGAAAGGCGTTGCCGACCGGAATGCCGATTTGAATCACGCCGGCCGTGCCGAGGTATTGAATGGCCGTGTCGTAGTCGCTGATGACGGTGTGCGATTGGATCAGGTGGGCCTTGCCCTCGGTCAGCGCAGGGTCGGGAACCTCAGTGAAATACTGACCCGTGTACGGCATCAGTGTTTCGTGGCAGATGCCATATTGAGCGGCTGCTTGCACGCTGCCGGAGATCGTGGCGCCGTTGTCCGCACCAAAGCAATCGCAGCACTTTTGATTGGTGAGGTAGGCAAACATCATTGAGAGGAGCAGCTTTGCCGTCGTCTTCGTGGCCAGTTGGTTGAGCCTCTCCTCGCAGGCCGTCCGCGAGGCGCCGCTGCACGAGCCGAGCTGTTGTTGATCGCGAAGGCTCATGTACGAACGCGGATCGATCTCGGCCGGCACGCTGAGCGTCTCGAATGACGTACCACGAAAGGCGAGTTGGTTGGCCCGCAGCCAGGCCCGGTCCTCGAGATCGAATCGGTAACCTAGGCCGCGCATCACGGTTGGGCTCCCGTCATTTGCGGTTTGAGCGATTTCACCGCGTCGTGCACGGCGTCGAGTTGCTGCTGCTGCAGTTGCACGAGTGCCCTGAGATCCGCGATTTCGCCACGGCCGGCTTCGATCTCGGATTGAATCTGCACGTTGAAGATTGGTTTCACCTTGCCGAGCAGGCTTGAGAGCCCGTCGAGACCCCACAAGAGCGACCTGAGTACGCCGCGCTGGTGATCTTTACTGAGGTGAATGGCGTTCATGCCGTAAGCACTCACGAGCGAGAGCAGGATGTTGACCTGCGCCTGCGGCGGAATGCCTGTCGCTCCCTGAATCCACTGCAAGACTGCGTTCATGGTTCGAACTCGCTTTCCAACCGCGCCGCCGCGGCGGCGATCCGGTCTTTGTCAAACTTCTTGCCGACGATCTGTCCCATTTCGAGCCCGAGTGGCCCGGCCGCGTTCGGTTCAACCCTCGTGCGGCAGTAAGCGAAATACCGCGTCACGTCGTCCGCGCTTTTGATTTCGCCGGCCAAGACCAATCGCCGCAGATTGCGGTACACGGCCGCCTGATCTTTGCGCCATCGTTCAACGGCCAACCGCCCCGCACCCGAGCCGCCAGCCGGTGCGTTGTGCGGGAGGCACCGCGCAACGAGCGCCAACGCAAAGAGCAGAACGGCGGAGATCAGGAACGATTTCATCTCTCGGCTTCCGCCGCCCATTGGGCCAATTGGGCCGCGTGCTGATCGGCCGACGCTCCGCAGAGATGCGTGACGAACTCCGCGGCCATCTGCGCCAGCACGAGCATCGCCAGGCCGATGATGATCGTGCCCAGAAATCCGGCGAAAACAGCCAGCGGCGGACAGAGAATGGTGATGACGATCGCCACAACCGCCGCCAAAATGCCTTCGATCAACGCCTCTGTGTCGATGTGCAGATCGCACGTCACGCGATAGCCTTGCGGGCCGTCATCCGGAACGATGCGGAATTCCCACGCGTGGCGCGCGTAGTCGACCGATGTGTCGAACGGACCATGTTTGGCGATGGCCTGTGTGATTGCGGCATGGACCTTGTTGAAGGTTGCTTCGTCACGCAGGTGGCCCCACGGACTGGTGAATCCAAGCCGCTCCCAGAGCGTCGCGTGATGGGCCAGGTAGGCGGTCTTCGTGCCATCGCGAAGGGCGAGATACGATTTCACGGTGTCTCCCAAAGAAAGATCGTTGTGAGGGAACAGCGCGTCAGGCGCCTTGGGCTTGCTGAGCCCACAACTGAATCTGGGCGAATTGTTCGGCGGCCTGTGAGCCGTAGTTCCCCGTGGCGAGTTGCGTTTGCACGGCCTGCATGAGCAAGGCGACGACGAACTCGATGCCGTCCACGACGATGTTCGAGCGGACCGGCTGGCCGCTGTACTCCACTCCCAAAACGGCGGTGAGCACCTGAGCCCGGCTCGGATTCGCAGCCTGCAAGTTGCCCACGGCGCCCACGCCCGAGGCGACCGACCAGTCGATTGGCCCGAGCCCTTGAATGCCGTTCATCGCGTACTTGTGTACGGCTTTGAACTGGGCCTCGCTGTCGAGCGGAAACCAGTGGCTCGCCAGCAGGCCGGAGGTGAAAAAGTGATGCTGCTGCAGGAAGGCCGAGGCGTTCTGGTTCAGCATCTGCGAGTACGTTGTCGGATTCACGGTCGTCATTTATTGCTCCTTGGGGTTTAGGTGTCGGCGGTTCGGCCGACGGTTTGTTGCTTGGCGGCTGCTTCAGCCTTGATCGCTTGATAGACCTCTTCGCGATGAATGGTGACTTCCGGCGGCACTTCGATGCCGAGGCGAACCCTGTCCGGCCTGAGTTCGATCACCATCACGGTGATGTTGTCACCGATCACGATCCTTTCATCCTTGTGCCGAGAGAGAACGAGCATGGGTTCCTCCTTCAGGGTCTTTGCATCCAGGACAAGTCACATTCACCTAAGTCGCAGTTCGCCTCCGCCCGGGAAGACTCCCATCGTTCTGGCCGCGGGCACTCCACGGAGTTCGCGAAGAGCCATCGCAGGAACAGAAGACCGAGTGAGGCGACTTCCCACGTGACGAAGCCGGCATCGACGGTTTGCATCCAGATCACGAGCGTGGTCACTTGCGGATCCCCTTGCGGACCTGCAGGGCGGCCACGCCATCGGCGGCCTGCTGCGTGAGTTCGGTATTCGACTTGAGTTCCTTCAGCAGGGTCGCACAGTTCTTTTCGACGACCGCCGTGTGCGTCTGCACCGTCGTTCGACTGTCCGATTTGGCGGCCTGCACGGCGTCGAGCGTGGCGCTCAGATGGCGCGAAGCGGCACTGGAGAGTTCGTCGCTGAGGTGCGTTCGCAGGTCGGCGAGCGCACCCAAGAGCGTGACGACGGCCCCGACGCCGACGAAATACACGCCCAGCGCGAGCAGATAGGCCCATACAGGAAGCGTGCCGGCATAAAGCAGGTATCCTCCGCCGATGACAATCAGCAGGCCGATCACGAACACCTGCCAGCCGCCCAAGCGTGCCAACGCTCCGCTGTTGACTTGGGATGTGTCTTGCGCGTCATTCGTCATCTGCGTCTCCCGCGGTGATTGGTGGAAACCAACATGTCTTTCATGCACTCCATGATGGTTGTCTGTTTTCCCAGCTGTTCCCGGATGCCTTCCAAACATTTCTGCTGGCGTTCTTGCGTGCTGGTTGTGGCGTTGATGAAGCGCGTATGTGCGCCGACGAGCGGCTCGAGCGCGTGCTCACCGATCCAGCGCGATGCCCGGTAGAGGAGGTAGAGCGAGACCAGGGAGACGGTGCCCCACAGTCCAAAATGCTTGCCCAACTCCAGCCACGTTGCCGATTCGAGCATCAGTGCTACGCGCACTCCGGTCGCGCGTTGAAAATCTCGCGTCGTCCCACGGCGGTCGCCACGGGATGGCTACCGCTGCGGGAAATCGCTCGCTCGCTGCGCAACAAAAAACGCCCAAAACTCAGGGGAAAAAGCCTGAGCCGGGCGCGGGCAATCTTGAGGATGGACCAAAAGAAAAGAGCCGCGCCTCGGACTCAGGCACGGCTCCGCATAAGCGAGATTTACAGGTGACCCTGTACCGTATTTGTTCGTCGTTAGCCTTATTATGCCATCGATGGGTCGCTTGGTTCAAGATCAAAATTTTGTGCGTTGCGTGGTGTGACTTTCGACGCCTCGGACTTTTTGTCGTCGACTTGGCATTCCGCTTCACGTTGCGTCTTCTGCGGACACTCGATCGGCAGAGGGTGAATTTCGACCTCGAAGGTGGGCTCACCGCCTCGCACATACAGAAGACGCAACAGACGGTCTCCAATGCGATAGACTTTGCCGGTCATCGGTCTCCAGCGTTCGGCCACGGACATCTCCTTTCAATCGTTGCAGTGCAAAGTGAAGTGCGCGGCCCGCAAGAGAGCGGGAGGGATCCTTAGAGCGACGCTCCTTCTGTCGTCTTGCGATGATCGTAACGCGAGAAGCTCGTCGAACGACTGGTCTCCCCGTAGAGCCATTCGGGCAGCTGCATCGTTCGATCAGTCGATCTGGACTTTGGCGTCTCGGCGTCGGGGACCAGGGTCTCGACGCGAAACGCGTCCCTCAAGATGGCCGCGGTGGTCCGTTCGAACCAGATTTCTCGCATCGTGCGCTCCTTGCATTTGCGGGTCGCCCCCGCCGACAGTTGAGTAAGAATCAACAAATGCAGTATAGAGCTTGAGGCGGGAATAAATCAAGAGCGTGTCAACAACAATCTGGCGGAATTATCAAATTATTGTTGACAATTAGTCGCCGGCTAGGGCAGGAGCCTCTGCACGGTCGTGTTGCACAATTCGGCGATGGTGTAGAGCGTTTCGATATCGGGCATGTGCCGGCCCGATTCCCAATAGGAGACCGAGGATTTTGTGGTCTGCACGCCGAGGGCGACGAGAGCGTCGGCGAATTGCTGCTGCGTCGAGAATTTCTTTTGACGGACCTTCCGCAAACGCACGGCAATCTTGCCGCGAAGAGTCGAGTCGTCGATTTCGAGGGGTTTCCGTCCCATGCCGCAAGATGATACGGATTGCTCAACAAAAATTCAATTCCGACGCGTGAGGATTTTCCAGAACGCCGCAACTCGGTGCGATGATTGAAACGGGCGATTGCGTTTTTCGAGCTCCATTCCGAAATACCTAGGAATTGGTGTTTTTTCGGTATTTGCCCGCACATTTTGTGGCTTGATTTGGCTCGCCAACGGGCTATTATCTGTACTTGTGTCCACTTGGCCAAGGCAGGCACCATTGTTCGTGCAGGGCACGGCCTGGAGCCGGCAGCAGCATCTTACCGGCCACCCCCTACTCTCACGATGGGAGCCCCCGCTCGCTTCGGCCCTTGCCGCGCCGTCGACTTCTACACCCACCGCGTTCCCTACTCCAGTGGCGCGTGCGGTGCGGCTCTTCGACTGACAATCCGCGCGAACGCAGGACGGAAACGTACTTCGTTTGTTGCGTACCGGGATGATCGCTCGAATGCGTCACCCGTCATCGCGCGGCCGCCGCCTGGCTGCGTTCGCAATTCGCGATTGAGCAAATCAAAACCGCGCACGAAAAAGTCGCGGGTGCTGTCACACCCGCGACCACTTGTTGTCGGCTCAATCAGACACCTTGGCAAAGGTTGCGAACGTGCCGAACAACAGGCACCGTATCCGGCCGCGGAGCGCCCGTCAAGAAAGCCCGGAGGCACTCGAGGGCATCTTTACGAACCGCACGTATCGCCGTGCGCACCTGATCGCGTTGTTGCCCGGTGGCTCGGAAGAGTTCTTGAAGCAGCTCGAAGAGTTCTACGGCCTGTTGCCCTTGGGAGGTAAACAACCGATCTACTTCGGACAACACGTGATCGAATCGTTGATTCGTCACGCGAAAGATGAACGCGTGGCTCCAGAGCGCCGACGCGTCCCGCGACAGAGACTACGCGACGAGCGGCGACTGCGACAGAGCGACGAAAAAAGGAGACGCGAGGGTCGAGAGAGAAAGGAGTCGACTTGACTCGGTCGTTGACTGAGGAGGAGACAGCCTCGCAAACAGGGCGCCTCTCGCTCTTTTGTCGCCAATAAAAAAGCCCGGAAGCGACGGGTCCCAGGGGGGCAAAGGACTCCTGTCGCTTCCGGGGGCGATTGGCTCAAATTGTCGCGCGAAGAACGCGCGTTACGGAACAATTTCGGTCGACGAGCGATGAACTCGCCGTTTGTATTTTTTCCCTTGGCTGATTGTTCGTGTCAGGTTGTCTGCGGTCGAGATTTGAATCGTTGAATTGTGGGCGGGACGATATGCCTTTTGTCCGAACGCGTCAACAGGGAATTTCGCTTTTTCGCAGATTTGAATTGTTGCATGGGAGAACTGCAGCGAGTGGGCAGAATTTCGGCAGGATCTGCCGATTCGTTCGCGTTGCCGATCAGCCTTCGTCAGCCGCCCGAGCACTTTCCGCGTCGTCCGCAGCCTTGCGTTCGCTCTTGAGAACGTAGGCACGGAGCTGGCGTTGCTCGAAGTACTGCGGATTGCCCACAGTCACGGTTTCCCATTGGGCGCCGGTTGGATTGGCGGGGCGCGAGGTGCCCTCGCTCCAATCGACGACGATGGCCGTCTTCGGCATGTCGTTTTCGTCGAGCGCAACCTTGAGCGCCTGGTCCCAGTCGGGAACGACGATGATTTCGGCCGTCGGCCAGACCGATTTCAGCGCCAACAGCAGCCGATCGGGAACTTTGCTCTCGCTGATCAACAGGCAGGATCCCGTGTCGTTATGCGGCGGCAAACCGTTGTGAAACGTGCTTAACGCCCGCCAGTCGACGCGACTTTGGTCGTCGGCCCGGATTGTCCAGACGCCGATCGAGGCATCGGCCGCAAGATACGCAAAGATCAACCCCGCGAGCACCAACCACTGGCGATTTTCGCTGCGCTCGCACGCCCGCCGCAGCAACTGCCCGATGAGGCACGCCAAAGCCAATCCGCCGATCAGAAGCCAAGGCGACGGCGCGGCGTCCGGACTATTTTGGTGCAGGAAAAAGTAGCCGACGAACAGCGAGCCAAGCGTCACGCTGACGAACGTGGGTAGGCCGATCCGCCTGTGGGCGACTTCGTCCAAAGCCAGGGCCGAGCAGGCCGTGCAGGACGACATCAGGAACAGCCGCCAAAGATTCAAGTACAGAGAACCGGGCGGCGCTTCGCGCAACCCGGCGGCGAACATGACCAGGGCGCAGACAATCCAGACTGCGACAAACACCAGGCTCGACCGCTTCGCCTTGCAGGCCGGCGAAAAGAGTCCCCGCCCAATGGTCCACAAACCCAAGAAGGTGAAGCCCGCCAGCACGCGCGCCATCGCGAAGAATTCCCGCACGAACTGCAGGGCAAAGGCTTCAGAGAAGAGGTGCCCTGTCGCCGGTTCCGCGGCGGAGGCCGAAGCACGCATTCCCCACAGCCAACCATCCAGGAATCGGCCGCCGTAGGAGTAGAGCATCATCAATTCCCACCAACCGCCGGCGGCAAATGCCGTCGCCACGAGCACTCCCAACGACCGAAACGCCGGCCAGCCGGACCACCAACGCCCGCGCCGCGCGGCCGACGTTCGCCGCATTTCGGGCGCGGGTTCGAGTGTCGTCAACACGACCAGCAATAGGACAGCCACGACAACAAAGGCCAGTGGTCCACCGGCGAGCAGGCACAATCCCAGCGCGATGCCCCCCACCAAGAGATCGATCGAAACCAGCTGCCCGCCGTGTCGCAAATGCCCGAGAAATCCCCAAAATGTGACGAGCGCGGTGAGCATGGCCAGGGCATGCGGAGTCGCGTTTTGGTGCTGCTCGAGAAATGTCGTGTGCAAGGCGACCAAAACCGCCGCAACGAATCCGATGCGCCGGCCGAAGAGCCGCGTCGTCAGAAAAAAGATCGCGGGCACCAAGGCGGCCGCAGAAAGATAATCGACCAATTCCAGCCCGTGCGAACCGATCGGCCCCGGCAGATGCACGGCCGCGGCCCCAATCCAGCTTCCCAACGGGGGCTGCCATTTCAAATCGGATTGCGAAATGCCGCTGGGATCGATGATTTCGGCAATTCCCGGGGCCGTCGCCAATTCCAGGCTCTTGAGCCGCCACTGGGCATCCAACTCGTCGATTGAGGCCGACTGAAGCGCGATGATCCCCGGCAAGAGCGTCAGCACAACCAAGAGGGGCGAAAGCGACGTGGTGCGATCGAGCAGCGGAAACAACTCTTTCGGTCGTCGGGCCGCGAGCTGCTGGAGCTGAGCGTCGTTGAAAGTCGTCGTCACTCGCGGAGATCCGTGTTGTCCGAATTCGAGCCGCGACCGCGACTTAGCAGACTATTTTTCGCGTCCGTCGCGAAGTTCTCGCTTCCAGCGAACGATATCGTCGAGGATGGCCCCCAGCGTCATCCGCGGCTTAGTGCCGATCGTCTCGTACAACCGCGAAACGTCGGGAACCCGGCGGCGGACGTCCTCGAAGTCTTCTCCGTAGGCCCGGCTGTAGGGAAGGTAGTCGATCTTCACGTTGCGGTCGACCCGAGAAATGATCTCCTCGGCCAATCGCCGCACGGAAACCGCCTCGTCGCTGCCGATGTTGAACACGCGTCCCACGGCCGTCGGCGTTTCCATCAGTCGCACCACGCAGTCGATGACTTCCCGCACGTGGGCAAAACACCGGACCTGGCCGCCGTCGTCGTAAACCACGACCGGTCCGCCGTCGAGCGCCTGGTCGACAAACCGCGGAATCACCATCCCGTAGTGCCCGACTTGCCGCGGCCCCACCACGTTGAAGAATCGCCCGACCACGACCGAAAGCGCGTGTTTTCTAAAGTAGGCGAGGGCCAAAAACTCATCGATGGCCTTGGAGCACCCATAGGCCCACCGCGGCCGCGACGTGGGTCCCAAGAACAAGTCGTCCTCTTCGGTCCATTTCTCCTTGGGATTTTTTCCGTAGACCTCGCTCGTGGAGGCCAAAAACACCCGCTGCTTTCCCTGCACGGCTAGGCGCAGCAAGAGTTCGGTGGGATAGATATTCGTCTCGATGGTCCGCACGGGATCGTCGGCCACCAGTTTCACGCCGACGGCCGCCGCCAGGTGATAGACGACGTCGACCCCCGTCATCACCTCCGCCAGCACGACAGGATCGGTGATGGATCCGATGCGTAATTCGCACTCGGGATGTGCGGTCACGCGGTCCAGGTTGTCGCGGACGCCGGTCGACAAGTCGTCGAGGACCCTCACCCGGTGCCCCAACTCGAGCAGCCGCTCGACCAGGTGACTCCCAATAAACCCGGCTCCCCCCGTGACCAGACAACGTGCCATAACACAACCTGAAAATGCGAACGCGAAGAAAAAGGGACGAACAACCCACCATACCCCATTGGGCGACCGCGGTCATGTCCGGGAAGCGACCCGGACTTTTTTGGCTTTTTTGGGCGCTGAAAAAAGGAGGGCGACCACCCAAAAAAAGTCCCTCGCGGCCGAAAAACTGCGACACCGGCCGACTCCATCGGAACCCGCGCCGCCAAAAATTCTGCCCTTGACAATTTACGACGCGAATAGTAACATCGGGGTAGGTCGACCTTTCCCGCCCGACATCTCGTTCATGGCGTAGTCGAGTGAGTTTCGCGGTTCAGCACGTCCCAGTCGTTTTTGATCGCGGAAGTCGTGAGTGTGTGCGGGGAGCCCTTTTGATCAATTTCTTGGCCGCACGTGACGCGCGCCCGCAGCAAGAGGTCCTGTTTGGAAGAGTCGTCGTCAATCCTCCAAACGCGAATCAGACCATCAACGGTTACGGTGACCAATTCCTGGCCGTGGTTGCGGAAGTCGACGAAGAAAACGGCTGCGGGATGCCGCAAGCGAGGCGAAACGGGGTCGCCGGTCCTCGCGTCCCACACGCGGGCCGTCATGTCCTCGCTGGCGGTGGCAACCAAGAGATTGTCGTCGCGAATGGCGGCGCAGGTCACTGCTTGGTCGTGCATCAATGGGCCGCTCACTGGCTCCGGGGTTCCGGCGTTCCAGACCCAGGCGGAATTGTCCTTGACGCATGTGACCGCCCACTTTCCGTCGAATGAGAGCGCAGCCTGAGTGACGATGTCGCGATGCTTCATGACGTGCCGTTGTTCGCCAGTCATTGCGTCGCAGAAGACTGCCCTTTCATTCGTACGCAGCAAGAATGAACGTCCATCAGGCGCGAGCAGGCAACCGTCAAACTCAGGCAATTTTGGGAGACCGGGAAGCTCCGCGCTCGACGCGGCATCCCAAACGCGAATTGATCGTCGCCCCACCGTGTACAGTTTTCGACTCTCCCGATTGAAATAGGCCCGCTGCAGATCGCTTCCGTGCGTTACGGAAAATAAGACGGTCTTATCCGTCATCGAGATGACGTAAGCGTTACCATTCGTCCCGCACACGGCGATGAGTCGCGCGTTGGGTGAAAAACAGAGGTCGACAGGTGTCGCTGAAATTCGCGGCAAATCCGTGATACTTTGTTGTGAACGGACGTCCCACCGTGCGAGAGTTCCCTGATCGCTTGCCATGACAAGATGCTGTCTGTCGGGCGAAAAGGCGCCCAGTTTGACGTCGGACGATTTTCCAATTTCTACCGTCGTAACTTTGTTCTCGTCGAGATTCCAAATCTCCGCTGCTCCGTTAGCACGAGTCAAGAACAGCCATTCCCTGCTCGGACTTAACTGAACCCGCGCAACGCGATCTTTTCGGCCCGATTGCATCTCGGCGCGATACGGAGGGATGAAACTCCAACGACGGAAAAGGGCGACGCCGTCTAACGTAAGAACCTGTTGCCCATCTTCACTGGCCCGGGCCCAATACACGGTGCTGCCGTCGCAAGCCGGCGGGCAGACTGCATCGCCCGTCACGGTGTCCCAAAGGCGGGTCGTGTGATCAGTGCTCGCTGTCAACAGCCAGTTTCCGCCAGCCACAAAATCCAGGTAACGTATTTTGGGTTTGTGGCGAATTTCTCGCGCAACGACTTTTCCCGATTTGAGATTCAAAACTTTGACAGTGCCGTCGCTAGACGCGGCGGCGACAAGATTTTCACTCGATGCGACGGCAATTTCGGCGATTGCACTCGCAAGCTGCAACGGCTTGCGCGACCTGCCGGCGGCGACATTCCAGACTCGGATCGATCCATTGACGCTTCCAGACACCAGGGACTCTCCATCGCGCGTAAAACGGATTTTGTTAACGGAGCTTTCATGCGCAAAAGCGGTCTCGCTCAATTTTCGGGATGCTGTGTGCCAAAACTGAACGTTTTTGTCGCCTGCCAATGCAAGTAGTGAACCGTCCGGATTGAACGTCATGTCGTTGATTGTCGTGTGTGGTAGGACTGAGCTGGGGAGCCAGAGTCCGCTCGTGATGTCGGCGATTTTCGCGCCCTCGTTCTCACAGGCGCTGGCCAGCAGTCGGCTGGTTGGATCAATCGCCAAACAAGTCGGCACATTACCTTGTAGGAGGCGCTTTGGCGGCTTGTTCCAGTCACCGACGTCCCAAATCAGAAGCTGGCCTTCGCCGCAACTGACGACCAGATATTTTCCATCCGGACTGAACAGGCACAATTTGGGGACCATCTCAAGTGGCAGAGTAATTTCATTTTGTCCGGCGTCATCAAATCGGCGCAAGATCACGCTCGGCGGTTTGGTGCAAGCCACGGCCATGAGCGGCTGTGTCGAACTTACCGCAACACCTCCAAACGACAAAGCGCGGCCCCAAATTCCAGTGGGTTTGGGCCCCCGCTCGAGAGCGCTGAACAGGCGCGCTCGGTGGACGACCTGTCGATCCAAGTCGGAGGAGAGTTTTAGTGCGGCTGCAAAATGGGCGATTGCCGCGTTCCAATCATCCGCTTCGAGTAAATCCGATCCTTTGGCTGCGGTAAAGTTCGCCAGCTCCTCGATCCGCTTTAACCGTGCGCGGTTCAGGATCAGCAACACGACGACGAGCAAGCTCGCCGCCACGAGCGAACCCACGGCGACCGCGATCGTTGTTCGTGGTTGCTTCTTTGCGATTCGCCAGCCGCGCGCAGCCGAGAAATGGGCCGAGCCTGTACGGCGTCGCCTCGCAAGAACCGCGAGAGATCCGCGCTGAGTTCGGCGGCGCTCTGGTAACGGTCACCGGGCTCCTTATGCAGACATTTGAGGCAAATCTCCGCCAGATCCCGCGGAATCAGAGGATCGATCCTTGTCGGTGACCGCGGCTCGTCTTGAGCGACCTGCATGAGCACGCTTTGAACGCTCCCCCGAAACGGCCTCTCGCCGCAGAGCATTTCGTAGAGCACCACGCCCAGGCTGTAGACGTCGCTGCGCGCGTCGATGATCCTCGCGCCGCCGGCCGCCTGCTCCGGGCTCATATAAGCCGGCGTTCCCTGGAGTTGTCCGGCCCCCGTGAGCCCCGGGTCGCCGTCCCGCCGGGCCATGCCGAAGTCCATCAGGAACAACTTCCCCGCGGCATCACGCATGATGTTCGACGGCTTGACGTCTCGATGAGTCAATCCCTCTCCGTGCGCGTAGTGCAGCGCATCGGCAAGGGTGCGGATAACCTCGGACGTTGCGCGAAAATCGAACTTGCGATCGGCCAGCTCCTGTTCGAGCGTGCGGCCGTCAACAAAGGTGGAAACAATAAAAGGCTGGTCCGTCGTCCCGCCAATTTCGTACACGCGCACGATATTGTCATGGTCCAGCGAGGCCGCGAGCTGCGCCTCGCGCACGAATCGCTCGCGGTCCAGCTCGGTCTCCAAGATCTCTTTGCGTGGAACCTTGATGGCGACAACTCGCCCGAGCTTTGTATCAAATGCCCGGTGGACGACGCCGAACGATCCCCGTCCGATCTCCCTTTGGAGGATGCGATATTGACCGAAGTCAATTTCAGTTGATTTGGCCTGGTCCAAGCGCGGCGGTTGCGAGGCGGTCGACTCCGGGTTCGCTTCGGTCGATTGAGGTGGCGGCGCGAGCGTCTTCTCGGGCGTTGAAGCCCGCTGGGTCTCCTCTTCCGGATCGGCAGCAGACGCGGACGTCCCAATCGCAGCCTGCGATTCGGCCGAGGAGGGACGCCAGCGTGATTCCAGTTTGAATAAATTGAGAATCAGCGATTTGTCGTTATGAAGTTCGGGAAACTCGCGCAAATACTCATCGACCGTTCGCGGCTCATTCGCCCTCAGGCGGTGCTCATAGTCGATGAGCACCAGTTCCCGAAGCGCGGCGGTGGCGAGAGGTTCCTCGCTGCCGCAGAAGCTGCGAATCGGCGGACATTTCCCTTCTTGCCACGCGTCTTCGAACCGGTCGACAGCCGATTCGAGTTCGGCGCGAAGTTCGGCGGGCAGTTCATTCCAAGCCATGGTTCACGGTCGGAGTAGGCTCTTCGCGGAGATCAGCGCGCCAAAACGTGACATCAAATCACACACGCAATTCCCAGTCGCCCAAATGTAGTGGGCTCAATATCCCGTTTGCAAAGGCGAACTCATTTCACTCGTTTATACATCATGGAAAGCTTTCACACATCAACTGTTGAGGCGCACTGCCTCATCCATTAACATTCGCTCGCGTGACGTCACAATTGGAGAAAGCGACGGCAGCGCACTAGTTGTACTTTCTCGCTCGCTCGAATGGCGAAATGACAGAAAGGGCCTTCGGTCATGTATTTGCCTGTTCAGACGGATGCCGTTCCCCGCAAAAGTGGAGGACGCGTTGGATTTCGCGACACATCGCATGGGCGAATCTTCCCCTCCGCGGGGCCGCAGGGAGAAAAGATGCAATCATTGAGTATTTGCCCCGGCGGTTACCTCTGCCTTTGCCCGGATGGCAACAAATGCTGCGTGACGGGTGAGAGCTGTTGTTGTGCATCGGGGAGCGGCGCCCCAATGTGCGTCGATGGCGACTGCCCGGATTAACTGTCGAACCAAGGGTCGGCCCGGCCTTCGGAGCGCCGTTGCCGGACAAATTCCCGATCGCGAGCCGTGAAGTGCCGCGCACGACGCGTCGCTCGGCGTCTCAAATCAGCTCGTCAATCGCCGTCGGGTCGTTGAGGATCGGCGTGGGGCGGCCGCTCCTGTCGAAAAGTTTGAGGGCTGGGTCGATGCCCAGGAGTTTGTAGATCGTGGCGTGGATGTTTTCCGGACCCACCGGCCGCGTGAGCGGTCGGTGGCCGTTGGCGTCGGTCGAGCCCACCACCTGGCCGCCGCGGATGCCGCCGCCGGCCAGGAAGCAGAACATCGCGTCGCCCCAGTGGTCGCGGCCGGGCGTGCCCATGCTGCGCGGCGGGCCTCCGTTGCCGCCGTCGTTCATCCGCGGCGTGCGGCTGAATTCGCCGCAAAGGATCACCATGGTCGATTCGAGCAGGCCGCGGTCCGCCAGGTCGGCCAGCAGCGCGGAAACCATCGAGTCCACGATCGGCAGATTCGTTTCCATCCCCGATTGCAGGTTCCAGTGATGGTCCCAGCCGCCCAGATGCACCGTGACAAATGTCGCACCGGCTTCGACCAGGCGGCGAGCTAACAGTGCCGACTGGCCCCACGTGTGCCGGCCGTAGGCGTCGCGAGTTTTCGGGTTTTCGCGGGTCATGTCGAAGGCCGCGCGGGCCTGCTTGCCGCTCACGAACTCGTAGGCGTCTTCGTCGAACTTGTCGAGTGTGGCAAAGCGGCTCAGCGAGTCGAGCGTGCGGGGGACTTTGTCGAGGTGCCGCATCAACGAGCGGCGATCGCTCAGGCGGTCGACCGTGAGGCCCGGTGCGAGACTCACGTTCTCGACGCGGAAATTCGCCCCGTTCGGATCGCCCCCCGTCTGGAACGGATCGTACTCACCGCCCAGCCAGTTGCCGCCGAAGTAGCCGGGCACGAGCCCGATGCTGGCGGCAATCGGCACGGCGATATAGGCCGGCATGCCGTGGCGGTTCGGGCCCAATTGTCGGGCGACGATCGAGCCGATCGAGGGGAACTTGCCCGACTGCTGGGCTCCGCCGACGCCAAGTTCTTTTCCCGTGAGCATGCGGTGACCGCCGGCGAAGTGGTCGCCCGTGCGATGGGCCAGCGAGCGCACAATGGCGAACTTGTCCGCCATCCGGGCCTGCTTGGGAAAGAGTTCGCTGATCTCGATGCCCGGCACATTGGTGCGGATCGGTTTCCAAATCCCGCGGACCTCGGCCGGCGCCAGCGGCTTCATGTCGTATAAATCGAGATGGCTCGGCCCGCCGTCGAGCCAAATCAAAATGGCCGACTTCTTGCCGCCCCTCGGGCCGGCAGTCGGCGCCGAGTGGGCCTTGGCCCGCAGCACGTCGCCCAAACCGAGCGTGGTCAAGCCGGCGACGCCAAGCTGCACAAAGCTGCGCCGCGAAAGGCCGTCGCAATACCGTTCGGTTCCACCAGCGTCGATGCGAAGGGTCATTTCCCTGGTCTCCAGGGCCAATTCAGGCGGGAATTTTCGGTGATTTCAGGCGGGAGTGGCGACCTTGACGGATCAACGATCGCTGATGGATATAAATAACAAGCGGACAGTTCGCCGGTCAAGCGGCTTGGGACGAGGGAAGAAGGCGGACGGCGACCGAGGGGTCAAATTGCGGCAATCTTTGTCGTTCCGAGGCTCTCTGGCAGATTGTCGCGTACGCAAGGAGAATCGACGACAATCGCTCCAGCACCAAAGCGCTCAGCCAAATCTTTCCGAGGTCGCCATGATCGGCATGAATTCCTGGCAACTGTTTGCGATCGGCTCGGCCTTCTTCGCCGGCCTGACGGCCCTGTTCGGCAAGGTGGGAGTCGCCCAAATCAACTCCAACCTGGCCACGCTCATTCGGACCGTGGTTATCCTCGCGATCACCATCGCCATCGTCGCCTGGCGACACGAGTGGGAGCCAGTCAACAAGCTCTCCACCCGCTCGGTGGTCTTCCTGTGCCTCTCCGGAGTGGCCACCGGACTGTCGTGGCTCTGCTACTACCGCGCCTTGCAAATGGGCCCCGCGTCGCGCGTGGCCCCGGTCGACAAACTGAGCGTGGTCTTCGTCATCGTGCTCGCCTTCCTGTTCCTCGGCGAGCCTCTCACTTGGAAAGTCCTCTCCGGCGCCGCCCTGATCCTCGCCGGCTCGATTATCATGGCGACGAATTAGGGAAGAGGCGGAGGGAAAAGCCGGGACGCTCGACGGTCGCCGCGCTCGGTGCCACTAGGTGCCACTGGCGAGGGCCTTGGCTCGCCAGTGCCTTCGGCGTGAAACACGAGAGCACCCCCACCGCGATTTCCTCCCTCGCCACTTTCCACTCCGGGCCGTTAAAATCGCGGCCGACGACCTTCAACCAGGAGCGCGATCGTGACTCATCCTCCCGTTGCAGAAAATCCGACGGTCCACCGACGAAAGCTCGACTTCAAGACCTGGCCGGATGTCTTGGCCGATATCGACCATCTGCATCGGGCGGGCTACAACCGGCTCGGGAATTGGGACCTGTCACAGACGTTGGAGCACATTGGCTCAGGCATCCGCACGGCCTTGCACGGCACCGAGCACCAGGGCCCCTGGATCATCCGAAAATTAATTGGACCGCTGATTTTCAAGCGCATTCAAAGTCAGCGGCGGATGAGGGCGGGAATCAAGGTTCCCCAGTGGTGGCTCCCCGGCCCCAGCCATGACGAGTCGGCCGCCCTCAACCAATTCCGCTCCGAGGCCGCCGCCTTCCAGCAACACTCCACCGCCCTGCACCCGCATCCCTTTTTCGGCCCGCTCACGAAAAAGCAGTGGGAGGACCTGGTGCTGATTCACGCCGGGCACCATCTCAGCTTTCTCATTCCCCGAGATTCGGGAGTGGCGAGTGGTTAGTGGCGAGTGCAAGTCGGAAGGGCTGCCGTCGGCGATGTCTCGGGTGCCACTGGCGGCGGCTTTGAGCCGCCAGTGCGATTGCCGTCTGGGTCTCGAGAGCGGGACACGTCGGCTGCCACTGGCGAGGGCCTTGGCTCGCCAGTGCGATTGCCGTTTGACATCGCGCAGCCAACAACGCGGGTGTGCGCCACGGATGATGTCGGCGGCGAGCGAGCGCAATTTCAGAAGTGAGTGCCTGGCGGCCCTCGTCACCCCCGGGAAAATTCTCGATTCTCCGACACCGTTGGCGAATTGCGCGGTTCAATTACCTGCCCTTCCCGCCGGAGTTGATTGGCCAGCGTGCCGATCTGGGTCGCGGTGCGTCTGATACCGGCACCGGCGTCGCTCGGTCTTTTTGTGCGGAGCGAGGGAGTTATGAAGATGGGCCATTTGCGAAGGCGACCGGTCCGGTCGCGTTCTTTCTCTGCGGGTTTCTCCCTGATTGAACTGTTGGTTGTCATCTCAATCATTGCCGTTCTCGTCTCGCTGATCTCGCCGGCCGTGCAAAGCGCCCGCGAGGCGGCTCGGCGGACGCAGTGCCTCAACAACATCCGCAATCTTGGCCTGGCGACGATGGAATTCGCCTCGGGCAACGGCGACAAGTACCCGTATTTGGAAGACAGCCCCTGGTCGGGAAATTCGCTCTGGGTGAATCCGCCGGCAACTCCGGGAACGCGAACCACCACGGGCAAATCGTGGGTGGCACAAATCATCGGCTACCTCGACCAGCCGGCACTTTCCCGGGCGATCACGACCAACAACGGCATCCTCAATCCGCAGACCGGCACCCCGTTCGTGCCGACCCTGCCCGTGATCGGCACGCTGACTTGTCCCGATGACGCCAATAACAGCGGCGTGGCGGGCGGTCTGAGCTACGCGGCCAACGCCGGCTACCTCAGCCAATGGGCCTGGCAGAACGTCAACAATTGGGTTTTAGAGCAAACGGCAACCGAAGTGCCCGATTCGGGGACCGGGGCGCACGACGCCGCCAGCCTGTGGTGGGCCTTCGACTACCCGCCCAATACCAACCGGCCGTCTTATGTTTTCGGGAAACTCGATCTGGCGATCGCCCGCGCCACGGGGGTCTTCTTTCGCATCGACTTTTCGGGCGTCGCCATGACGCAGAGTGCCGTGCAGAACGGCGACGGTGCTCAAAGTACGCTTCTCCTGGCGGAGAACCTCAACTCGGGCCATTGGGCCGACATCAATGCGACCCGTTACGATCTGCAGACGGGGTTTATCGCGTTTGGATTGAGCACGAGTGTTGCCGCCGGAAACACACAATACATCGACAATACCAATCCATCCGCCGGGTACGGCGATTTGGCCGCGCCCAAAGATTGGGTGACCCAACGGACGCAGCCCCTTCCTCCGAATTATGCGGCGTGGAGTTTGTATGATCCGATTTCGGTTCATAACTCGGCCATCAACACGAACCTGACGAGCGCGATCAACGGGGCGAACTGCCGCCCGGCATCGAACCACCCCAACGTAGCCCTCGTCTGCTTCTGCGACGGCCACGCGCTGCCCCTCTCCCAGAACATCGACCCCTTCGTCTACGGCCGCCTGGTGAGCTCAGCAGGATCGCTGTACGGGCAATTCGTGGGCGATGGCGATGCGTACTGAGGGATGAGGGACCGAGCACGGCGAGCGAAGCCTCCGCCAGCGGCGCCGTACCTGCGACTTTTCGGGGTGCCACGCCCACGGCTCTGCGTGGGCGTGCGAATGCGTTTGACGTTCGAAGACACGCCCACGCAGAGCCGTGGGCGTGGCACCCTGCGTTGCTGTGTTTTCCTTTTTCCCGCCGGCAACAGGGCGAGCCGACATTCTTCACGGAGTCGCCCCTCCAGGGCTTAGGTGCGGGAAGGTGCGAGGGTCGCTCAACGCGAGATCATCAGGACGATCACCTCGTCTCGCACTGCGTAACTCATCCCGAGTGGCGCGAGAACGCGGGTGAGGGCGATTGAAAGCCGTTGGTCGCTCACCGAGGCTGTCACCGGCGTCGCCGGGTTGAGGGCGCCACTGCGGCGGGCCGTCGGATCCAGCACAAAGTTTTCGTCGGTCTTGGCTTCGAGGATCGCGATCACCTGTTTGAGTGTCTCGCCGTGGAAGTCGAGCGTCACCGGCTTGTTGAGAGCTTCGGCGACGAGGCCGTTTTCGATTTGTTGGCGAGGCGTGGGTTGCGAGAGCGCGAGGTTGTCGGCGGTGCGGCGGACGATGCGCAGGCCTTCGCCGGCGGCGATGTAGGTCAGGCCGAACGGTTCGAGCGTGAGGTTGAGCCACGCGCGGAGCGTGTGGCGGCCGAACATTTTGAGGGGCAGGAAATCGCCGCCGGCCACTCCGGCTGACTTGAGTTCCCGCTCGTCGACGCGGATCGCGATGCCGGCCGCCTTGCTGTAGAAATCGAGCGTCTCTCCCAGCGTCTGATGGTCGTCGACACCGATCGCCAGATCGCGGTCGAGCGCGCGGGCGATCCGACGGGCGATCGGGATCGGGAAGAGCTTTGACGCGAGGAAATCTTCGCAGGGGTGTCCTTCGATGACCTCTTTGCTGCGAGGAATTTCGACGACGCGGCCTTCGGGGTCGATCAGGATGGCCGTCGGCCAGTGGGGGACGCCGTAATCCTTCACCATCTGGCCTGTCGTGTCGAGCAGGATGGGAAACGGAAACTCGCGGCCGCGCCAGGTCCGGTGGATGATCGGCTTCAGTTTTTCATCGAGCATAGCGAAGTCGGTCGTCCGCGGGTCACAGACAGTGAGGATCACGAATTTGTCGCGGTCGGCGGCGTGGTCTTCGGCGAAGTCGAACCAGCCGGGCAGGCCGCGGCAGATGCACGCGCCGCACCAGTAGCCCCAGAACTCGAGCACGATCCACTTCCCCTTGAACTGCGAGGGCTGCACGTCCTTGGCGACGCCGCGAGCATCGGTGAAGTGCCAGGCCGGGGCCGGTTGGCCGATGATATGGCCGAGCGCCGAGAGCTTGAGTTTGATTTCACCCAGGTCGAGCGATTGCCCCGCCACGAGCGAAACCTCGAGCGATCGGCGGACATGCCGCTCGTCGACGTCCGCCCAAAACGTGTAACGGCCGGCCGGCAGTTTGACCGAGAACGACGCATTCTCGGAGCGGCTACCGGCGAGCCGCAGCATGCCCGTGCGCGAAAGATCGAGAGAGCGACCGTGCCCAGCGACTGGCCGGGCTGTTCGGAGTTGAAACGCACGCGCAGTTCCGCGGGAGGCGCCATCTGGAGGCGGAGCGGCGTCTGCGGTTCCTTGAGCGAGACCACGGCCGAGCCATAGAGCGTGCGACTCTTGTCGACGGCCATCACGACGGCGTCGCGCCGGTAAAGCTCGAGTTCCAATCTAAATCGGCCGTCAGCCGCCGACTTCGCACTGCGGAAGGGCTCGAGCGGCCCGTTCTCTTTGGCGAGCCAGAGATCGCCCAAAACCGCGTCGGCCACCGGCTTGCCCTGCGCATCGACGACTTCGCCGGTCGCGATCGCAATCGTGCCGGCCCGAGCACTGGCCGAACACAGGACGGCGAGCACGAACAGAAGAATTCGCGTCGGCATGGCGTGAGCTCCGCAAGCGAGAATGGCGGTCAGTCCGTGCGCGAGTTTTAGCACAAGGTGACGGGGAAAGGCGAGAGAAATGAGGACTTGTTCTCAGCCGGGACGGGGGTAGAATCTCGCGCGGAGCCGGTGATAAACAAATACGGCCTCAAGGGACACTGCCTTGGCGAGCCCATCCGAGACCCCGCTGCGCTGGTATCACCTCGTCGCCTGGTTCTTGGGCGGCGCGTTCCTCACAAACACCATCCCGCACTTCGTAGCCGGCGTCTCCGGCAGCCCGTTTCAGAGTCCATTCGCGTCTCCGCCGGGAGAGGGTTTATCCTCGGCATTGGCGAACGTCCTCTGGGGTCTATTCAACCTGGCCGTGGGCTACCTGCTCGTCATTCGAGTCGGCCGCTTCGACCTCCGCCGCACACCCCACGTGCTCGCCTTCGGGGCCGGCATCGCCTTCACGGCACTCTTGCTCGCCCGCAGCTTCGCCAGGTTCCACGGCGGGAATGTCTGATCCGCAGTAGGTCCCCTCTGCCGGAGAGGACACTCTCGTTTGAGGTCGGAGTCTCTGCTTGACACCGCAACGCTGGATAGGCGAACGGCTGTCTTGATCCTTGACCCAAATTGACGGCTGTCGGACCACGTGCTCAACCGCGCGCGTATCCCGCTCCGCCACAGCCGGATTCAAAGCGATCCGCCATTGGGGCGGATGCCGAACCATCGCCAAGCGGCACCTACTTCAGATACCCGGCCATTGCTTTGCAGATCGCCATGCCGTCGCACTGATAGAGGGCGGCCCCGCTGAAGGGGTTGAATGCAACACGAGGACGCGGTTGCCAACGTGTATTCGTTTGCCCAGAATGGGGGGGATCTTCGACTTGAGCGTCCCATCGGACGGGCTACATGGGTGAAGCAGCACATCAGACGCTACCTCCAGATCAGCCTGGCTTAACGCCGCTGAAGCTCATTCAAACCTATTCGCCTGATGATTGGGAGGCATTCATCGAGGAATGGGCCGAAGGTTTTGACCCACCCTACAAACAGGTAGTACGCATCGGGGGTGCCGGGGACCTGGGCCGCGACGTCATTGGTCATCTCACGGATCCCATGGTTCGTCCCTGGTCGTGCGATATCTACCAATGCAAGCATTATGCCCACCCGCTCCAACCGGCGGAGTCGTACGTCGAGTTGGGAAAGTTATGTGTGTACACACATCGCTGTGATTATCCTGTCCCCCGCTTGTACCGCTTTGTTCCACCGCGTGGCGTTGGTCCGGGTCTATATAACCTCCTGAATTACCCGGATAAACTCAGGGCCCAATTGATCGCGAATTGGGAGCAATATTGTCGTAAGGAGATAAGCAAGGCCGAGGAATTTCCGCTCACCGGCTCCCTGCGGGCGTATCTGGACTCGTTTGATTTCTCGATTGTCGGATTCCTGCAACCCTCCGAGATCCTTAAACAGCACGAACGTACAAGATACTGGCATCGGCGGTTCAGAATTGACCCACCCGTTCGACCGCCACGGTCTGTCGCACCTCAGGACATTCAATCGCACGAGATGCGATATCTCACGTCTTTGCTTGGGGCATACTCCGACTATCTCAAACGGCCAGTCACCTTTGCTGATTTGGACGGTGTTCCGAGCCTTCTAAAGCACCTCAAGCAGTCACGCGGCTACTTTTTCTGCGCGGAGGCGCTCGATCGCTTTTCTCGGGACCATTTCGCCCCGGGAGCGTTCAACGAAGTTAAGGTGCATGTCTACGACGGCGTCGTAGACGTATCGATGATGCCGCACGCGGACGGACTTGCTTGTATCCTCGAGGTTATGAAGCAAGCGGCGGGCATGGCTCTGCCTCCTTCGGACCTCCATCCATATGTGTGGCCGGCGGACCGGAAGGGGATTTGTCATCATTTGGCCAACGACGGTGCATTGAGCTGGGTGAAAGAAAAATGACGGACGATTCGGGATCTCGCAGCCACTGGGACGTCGTCTTTAATACGCCGCTGGAAAGCGGCTTGCGATCCACTGCGCTCCTGGTCGCCGCATTTCCAAGTGCATGCGATCTACAGCGACTGGTTCAGTACGATTACCTTGTCGTTCATTCCGGCGACGTGGAAGATGGCCCGCCAAGCATTCACCCGGCGACCCCGCACCGGTCCGGCGAACTTCTTGTGCGGAGAAGCCTCGTCGAAGCGGGTCTGGAGTTCATGGTTCAAAAGGCGGTCGTTGAACGCACATTCGCAGGGCCGGGAATCGGCTATTCCGCCGGCGAGTACGCCGTCATGTTCCTCGGGACGCTGACGAGCGATTACGTGAAGCAGCTTCGAGCGCGAGCATCCTGGGTCATCCAACGATTCCAAGTCCTGTCTGACAATGATCTCACGACCTTTATGAGAGCTCGTTGGGCGCATTGGGGAGCGGAGTTTGTCGATGCGGCGCTGCAAGATGAAGGTGAGGAATGAGCGCTACTCGGCTCACTCTTCAGACGCTCACGATCACGGACGGCAAGTTGCCGCCAGCCACCGTGTCGTTCACGCCAGGTCTGAATCTTATTATAGGTGCTTCCGGCACAGGCAAGACGTTCGTATTTGAGGCGATTGACTTCATGCTCGGCGCGAAGGACGGACTACGCCGTATTCCGGAAGCCGAGGGGTACGCTCGCGTATTTCTCTCTGTAAATCCTTCCGAAGGTCAAGCATTTACTTTGGAGCGCGCTTTCGAAGGGGGGAATTTCGAGGTCACCGAATTCGGGAACGGTCGCAACGAAGTCGAAACGACCCGGAAAAGATTAAGCAGCACTCACTCTTCGGAGCCAAATGCGTCCTTGTCGGGATATCTGCTTCACCTTGTCGGGATTGCGGACCAACAGATCCGAAAGAATCTCCAAGGGGAGAAGAAGGCGATGTCGTTCCGGCATGTGGCGCAGTCTTTGCCTCGTAGACGAGGAAAGAATGATCCAGCAGTCTTCACCCGTGCTGTCGGATCACGATTCTGAGAACACAACCGAGGCCAATGTGTTTGCCTATTTTCTGAGCGGCCAAGACGATACCGCAGTGATCCCCCAGGAGAACGCCAAGAGCCGAAGGGCTCGTCTGGAGACAGAAGCAGCTCTTCTCGGAACAATTCTAGACGAGCGGAAGGCCGAACTCGCAGCGCTCTCAGATGATCCACCAGGTTTACGAGGCCAGGCGACGCGGCTCGAGGAAGCTATTCGCACTGCGACAACCTCTATGGTGTCGTCTCAAAGTGAAATTACCGAGTTGCAAGAACGCCGGGCTGAACTGGCGGCGGAGCGAGCAAAGCGCAGCATCTCGTGTGCTCTTCCTACATGAGCACCTTAAGCGTTTACGTCTCCTAGATGATTATTACCGCACAGACAGAGCCAGGCTGGAAGCGGTAATCGAAGCTAGCCGCGTGTTTCATGACCTCCCGGAAGGAACCTGCCCCCTGTGTAAACAAGCGTATCCAGCGGAAACCAGCGCGGTTCCGCCGCACGCGGCTTTTGAAGCCGCATGCGTCAAGGAAGCCGAAAAAATCGACACACTGCGATTGGATCTCGCCAGGGCAACTGTCGACTTCTCGCAGGAAAATTCAGAGCATCAACAGCGAATAGGTGAAGTGTCGACCCAGCTACGCGAGCTCGAGGAGAAATTGCAGGGCGTCCTTCTGCCGACCACCGGCATCGCGAGAGCCGATCTTCAGGCTCTAATCCAAACCCGCGAGCGCGTTGCGCAGGCATTATCGATTCAAGCGGTCATTCGCAATTTGGACGATCGACTGGAGCTTGTCAAGCGGGCACAAAATGAACGAGTCCCGAAGCCAGTATTCGAGCCGCGACTCACCACCAGTTCGGCAAGAGAATTTTGCACGGTCGTCGAGGAGATTCTGCGGGCCTGGAAGTACCCGGAACTTGGAGACGTTGCGTTCAATACCGACACATGCGATTTGGTAATCGGTGGAAAAGCCAGGGCGAACACTGGGAAAGGGTACAGGGCACTTACCCACGCAGCCTTCACGATCGGGATGATGAAATACTGTCGGGCGAAAGGCTTCCCGCACCCGGGGTTCGTGGTACTCGATACGCCAGTGAACCCATACAAGGGGCCGACGCCCTCGAACGCCGAAGACCAAATCACTGACGCCGTAAAGAACGCGTTCTTCCAGTACCTCGCGGACGATCGGAGCGGAGACCAGATTATCATCATCGAGAACGAAGATCCGCCGGGCGAACTTCCTGGGCATGTGACAATTTATGATTTCACCAGGAACCCGACAGTCGGGCGCTACGGGTTCTTTCCGCCACGGCCGGTCGAAACGTCGGGCGAGGCACTTTGGACCAGCCCCATACCTGGAGCTTGAACCGACTCAGTGGGACTCCCGGTGCGACTGCGTCGGGTGGTTCGTGGAGCAGGTGCCCGAACGCTTGGAAGTCGGCCGGTTTCTGGAATCCGCAGCGACGACCGGTTCAAATGATTCACCTCCATCCGCCCGCAGAGTTCGCGACATCGCGCGGTCCCTAACCTCTGATGGTCGACCTTGCGTATTCTTCGGTCCAAAACGCCATCGGCGCACGCTGTCTAGTCCGAATTACCGATCCGCGGAAGCTCAGCAGCCATGTGGGCCGACGTCGACTTCAGTAATGCAAACAATTCGTCCGGATGTCGTAGCAATGCAGGCCGCTCTTCCAGCGCGTGAGCCAAATGCGCCGAGATGGTTTCAATTGCGATCGACGCGACGCCATCGGCCGTGCGCTTTACCACCAGAAGTTCGCCCACACGAATCATCGCATTTTCCACGCCATTGAGTGATCCCAGTAATTGCGAGGCTGCTCCGGCCATTTTGTCAATAATCTCAGAGCGTGGCTTCTCAAGCAGCGCATTGTGAAGCGCTTGTTTACCCTTATGGTACGCGTCCTGTATTTCGTCTTGCGTTGTTTGTCGACTGAAGAATGCAATGATGCGCCTACGAATTGATCCGTATTGCGTTTCAATCCCCGTCGAAGTTGGCGCACCCATTGCTCTCAAGAAATCGGTGACTGCGTCCTCGACTGGTTGCAGTGTCTCTACCGGAAGATTGGCGTCTGCCAGATAAATCTCGACGTCGAGGACCTGTTCGCGTGCTGCCCGCTTCGCGGCGGAGTCGCCGCTTTCCAAGATGCGAAGTGTGCGGCGAGCTTCCTTTGCAACCTGGACGCTAGAAACAAGCGACTCGGCGCGTTGCGGCTTTGAAATTGATTCGCGCAGGTATAGAAGGACTCGCCGCAGCAAGCTGTCCAGATGCAGCCCATCCGCATGGTAGTCAGGTAGAAATTTTGGCCGCTCATCTTCCTGCCAGAGGTAGGTATCGCCGAACTCCAGGTTCAAATCAAAGAGATTATCAACGGCATCGGCCTCAATGCGCGCCGAAGACTCGCTGTGAGCGAGTGACCTAAGCTGTGCGACGTATTTGTGAACCGTGGCGATATAGGAGACAGCGTCAGTTCTCGCCAAGTCGTGGATCGGCTGCGGCCGGAGTTCGAGCACATTGACGAAGAGTCGAGCAAATGCATAAATGCGGCGATCGAACTCCAATGACGAGTGCGTGAACACTGTTGAAAACTCGCGAAGTCGGATGATTCGCTCATATAATTCGCGGTCGCTGGCTACAAGAGCGGCGACGCGCCTCTGATGCGTTGGCTCGTCGGTGTTCTTGAGGATTTGCCTTGATGCGTCACCGGGAGAAGCAGTCGCCATGTGAACCCTTGCCTGCAGCCAGGTTATTTAGAGATGGATTCTGCCATCCGAGCCGCCCGACTATCGACTCTTATTAGACCGATGCTGCGTGGCATGTTCAAGAAGCAAACGTTGGGGGCGATGACGACCGGCAACTGCGGCTCGTCGAAATACAGCCCAAAATCGAAGTCTTTCGGCGTGAGCGTGTCGCGATCGACGATGCGGCCGCTGAATTGTTTCAAAGGGCTGTCGGGCCGCACGAAGAATTCCTTCCAATGCACCTTGCCCGCGCAGGCGCCTTCGACCACCAGCTCGGCGAGCGGCAACACCCGCCAGGTCTGGTTCAGCAGCCACGGCCGGCCCTCGTCGGCCCAATTCGAATAGGCGAGCGCGGCCACATCGCAAAAGGCGCCCGGTGTCCAGTCCGATTCGCTGGCAATGCGGACGGCGTTTCCAGGCTGCCATGAAACACAACGGGAGCGGGCATCGACGGAAGAGCGTCGAAATCCCAGTCACTCTTCCACAGACGAACTGCCTGTCCCGCGAGCGCCGCCGCCGCGCTCAAGTCGAGGTGCGAGCTGGGAAAGACCTCTTTTTCGATGACCCACAACATCGCGAAACATCTTCAATCGCGCTGATACCGAATTTCAAAAACACAAGAGCGACTAACAGGAGTTAACAGAGACAACGGAGGCGGGGAATCCAAGAATTCTCTCTGTTCCCCCCCTGTTCGATGGCTTTGTCTTGTCTTCGCTCTGCCTGGCACGTGGCCACTATGGTACGCAAACGAGCCACGTTCCGTAGATGCCGGCGGCCAGGGCGATCAGCACGACCCATCCTGCCTGGCCCACGCCGAGCATGATTGAGCCTTTTTTGCGGCGATGTAGCAATGCGCGAAACTGTCGCCGGCAGACCGTCCCCACAAACAGACTCAGGCCACACGTCACGCCCAAAGAAACATTCTCCCTCAGCGCGCCGGGCCATCCGTTTCCCAGCAACCACTGGCCGGCGAAGAGGACGGCCGTCAGCATCCACGAATAGATCGTCAGCAACAGGGCGACGATGCCCAGCCGTCGGGTTGGCTCCGACATCGGTCGCATCCGGCGCAAACGGATTTGGGTCGTCGTCTAACACGGCGCGTTGTTCCCGCGAGAATTGGGGCCTTTTCAGGAACCGCTCGGCTCGACAATCCGCGGTAGGTCCTCTCTGCCGGAGAGGACACTCCGGTTTGACTTTGTGTTCGCTCGCGAGTTCCGGTCAGGAGACTTCGTCGCGAGTCCAAATTGGATGACAGCCGAACGCGTGGTCGAGGTCGCCCCCTGAGTTGGTGAATCTACTTATTGCAGAAAGCGACCGGGTGTGTTCAAACGAAATCGCTTGACCCGACCGGCGTACCAGTTCTCGCGTGAGTTCAACCATGACCGCTGACGAACGCAGCGAATCCGGTGCGGAACGGCTCAAAAACATCGACCTGAGCGCTTTTGCCCACGTCGAGCCTAAAAAGTCGTGGATGACGTTGAAACGCGCGTTCTTGATTCTCCTTTTCGCGTTTGCGTGGTTGGTCGGTTTCATCGCCCTTACGCGCACTTGTCCGCAGCTACGTCGACGAGAAAATCGCAGAGCTGTGCTTGGGCATCGCGCTGATCGGATTCATGGTCTGGCTATTGATCGGCTTCGCAGTCTGGGCGGGTGCCAAGGGATACTCCCCCTTGCTGGGAGCGTTTTTGGCTTGGATCGGCCCGCTTGGAATGTTCATCCTCGTCTTCTTGCCAGACAAGTCTGCCAGGCGGTCAGCCAACTCGGTCGCGTCCAAGAGCCATGACCGGCACCGGCCCTACATGCCGGACACTGTCTGAAAGTCGGCGATGATGTGTCGAATGCCCGGTCGACTCGCGTTCACAAGCCTCTCGCCTCGGACATCCGCTCTGCAGTGGGTCCTCTCTGCCGGAGAGGACACTCTCGTTTGAGGGCCGGTTCACGCAGATCTGTTGCTGCGAGGAAACGTCGCGGCACTTGCAATCCAGTTGAGAGGTTCCCGCTCCGCCTCAGGCGGATGCCGAACCATCTGCAAGCGGGACCTACTTGCCGTCGGGTGCCGTGAGCTCGCCTTTTTTGATGCGTTCGAGAGATTCGGACCACGGGCGAAATTTGCTCACGGGGATCAGTTTGCCTTTCCAGACGATCGAGTGTTTGGTCGTCTGACCGTGGTCCTCGGTCCGACTCTCCTCGGCCCGCTCGGTGATCGTGGTGCCGTCGGGGTAGTCGAACTCGAATAGTTCTTTCGGAACCTTGTTGTCGCCGGTCGCCCAGTCGACCGTCACGCACTCTTCGACAGTGCCGGCCAATCGGGCTCCGGGGAGCCAGGTCGACGTGATCTTCTTGGGGACCCAATCGAGCGGAGCGGGGGCCTGTTCGTATTCGCACACGGTCCGGACGGCCCTCGTCGAGATTTGCGTGACGAGGTAGTCGCGCGACGGATCGAGCCAGACGTCGCGGTCCGGGAAGGAGACGACGACCTGCGACCTTTCTTTGCCCTTCGCCGGCACTTTATTCAGTTTGCCGGCGTTCGCCGGCACTGTGTCCAGCCCGCCGGCCTTCGCCAGCACTGTGTTCACACGGGCGAGCTCGAACGGCAACCAATCGCCGGGAACCAGGCTGCTGCGGTAGTTGAGCAACAAAAACAGGCCGTACGGCGTGGTCGCGAAGTGGTCCGTGTGCGGCATGATGTCGATGTGGCGAAATTTGTGGCCGAAAGGGTCGGGGGAATTTGGTCGCAGCGCGTAATCGCGATCTCTGCCTTCAATACTGGCGATCTCGCAGTCCTTGCCCGGAGTCAGGTTGGCAAGCAGCGCGCGGGCCTCCTTTTCCGAAGGCCGTTCCCACCTCTCGGATCGCAGCCGGCTTTCCCGCAGGGCGAACAAGTGCAGCGAGAAGGGCTCGGCGAGTTTCACGATCGGGCGCTGCCGCGGGTCCCGGACCGCGTCTTTTTCCGCCTCTTTTGCCGGATCTTCCAAGGGGGCCGTGGCGTTTTTGTTGAGACGCTCGGCCGTCTCCCGTCTCCACCGCGCTCGCGCGGGGCCATCCGTGTGGGTCATGACGTAAACGAGCAACAGCGTTTGCACGCGCTCCTCTCGTTCGCGCCAGGCCTGGCGGATTTTCTTGAGCAACGCGCGATCGGCACTGGTCGAAAGTGAGTTTGTATTGGCTGCGGTCGCGGCGGCCGCTCTGACGGGCGGCGATGGCGACCCGTCGCCGGCCTGTAACCGACTGCCGGAGTCGGAGAGCGCAAGCAAGGCCGCGACGGCGGCGACCGACAGAAGAAACTTGCCACGCCGCGATCGATGGAGGGACTCAGCCAGCTTCAGGCAGGCGACAATGGATGTGACTGCAAGGAGAGTTCTCAATTGCGACCTCCGACGTGGAAGCATGGTCGTGCGATGATCTGAACATACGCTCGCCGAGGCAAAGACCTCAACGGTGAGGTCGGAGCCTCTTCCAGAGCAGCGTGCCGATCGTCCCGAGAATCAGCAAGGCGCTGCCGGGATCGATCAGAAGCGGCACCCACCACCAACGGGACAAGTCGAGCGGAGCCACGACAAGCGCCAGGCCGCCGGCCAGTCCGCCGAAAAGCGGGATCTGCGAGCCGGTTGTTCCACGGATGTAATACCGAAGAATGACCGACAAATTGCATCCGACGAATCCGACAAAGAAAAACGCGAAGACGCCGGCAAGCGCATCTCGGCCGAGCTCGAGCGAACTCAAGGCGATCTCCCGACGGAACGATCCTTTCGACTAAAAATAGCGGGCCGCGCGGAACAGGTCCGCGTTGCGATTGGAACGCGTCGACACGAATTTTCGTTCACCGTTTGCGCGGGCTGCGACGCTCCGGATTGGCCGGTCACGTCGGGGAATATTCCAAGGCGATTACGGTATTCAACAATACGGGCGGTATTAAACCGTCTCAGTTCGTCAGACCATCGCGCAAGCGGTGTCTACTGGAATCCTACCGGCCTTTGGCCAGTCGATCACGAGCAATCTAACAACGGTTGTAGCAAAGACCGAAAAACGCTTGCCAGCCGATGATGCGGACATTTTGGCAGTGGACCACGCGGAGGGCGACGGCTGCCATTTTGGCTTTTTTTGGGGTGGACGCCAAAAAAGTCCCCCCTTTTTAGCGCCGCCATTCAGCCCTCCTGCCGACGCTTGGCCCTCGCTCACCCGGCCGGCTCCCGCAAAGGGCGATGAGCGAAGGAGTTAGAAGATCCGGCGGCAAGCTTGATTCCAACCCTCCGAGCCTCGCCCTCCCCGGCCGTCCGACTTTTTTTGGCGCACCCCAAAAAAGTCTCCCCCTTTTCAGCGCCCAAAAAAACCAAAAAAGTCCCGAGTGGGGGCGGCCCGGCTAGTGACGAGGGAAGAAGCGGGAGCTTCGAGAAGGGCGTTCCCAAGCAGGAGCTTGGGAACGAGAAGGCATCGGCGGCGGACGAAAAAAGTCGACGGCAGCACTTTTATCGGACGCCGGACCCCGGACTCAAGACGCCAGACACGTTAAATGTCGAGATCGCGGACGTCGAGGGCGTGCTTTTCGATGAAGTCGCGGCGGGGCTCGACGTGGTCCCCCATCAGGACGCGAAAAATCTCGTCGGCGGCGGAGGCGTCGTCCATCGTCACCCGGAGCAGCACGCGTTTGGCCGGGTCCATGGTCGTTTCCCACAAGTCGGCCGGGTCCATTTCTCCCAAGCCCTTGAAGCGGGTGACCGTGCGGCCGCGCTCGCCGATTTCGCGGAGCTTGGGAAGCAGGTCCCGCAGGCTGGAGAGGGGCAGGGTGGAATCGCTTTTTTGGATCCGCTGCGGGTAGACCGGCTCGCCGTTTTTGTGCCCGGCGGGGATGAAATCCTTGAGGCCGATGCCGAACTTTTTCAGCTCGGCCAGCACACGATTAATGATGCGGACTTCGTGCAGGTCAACGACTTGCAGCCGGGATTCGTCGGCATGCTCGGCGTGGCCGTTCTTGCCGGGCTCGGGCGGGGCCGGCGACGCGGGTTTGGCGACGACCGTTTCGTCGTCGGCCACTTCGAGCTGCTCGCCCCGTTTGGCCTCCTCTTCGGCGAGGAATTTGTCCCGCGATTCCTTGTCGGCAAACCAGTGCTCCTGCCGGCCGACGTAGACGCGATAGCGGGGCAAGAGGCCGTCCTTGGTGACGTGGTGATGGAAGAGCCATTCCAGCGCGATGCCGCGGCGTTCGAGCGTTTCGAAGGGCTCTTCGAGCTGGCCGATAAGGGCGATGAGTTCCTGCAGGCGGTTGCCGTCGAATTTGTCCTGCTTGCCGTCCTGGAATTCAAGGGCGCTGTCGGCCGAGCCGACCTGCAACAGCTCGCTGTTCATTTCCTCGCGAGTTTGGACGTAGCGGACGTTTTTCTTTTGCGTGACGCGGTAGAGGGGCGGCTGGGCAATGTAGACGCAACCCTGCTCCACCAATTCCCGGAGATGGCGGAAAATAAAGGTCAAAAGGAGGGTGCGGATGTGACTGCCGTCGATGTCGGCGTCGGTCATCAGGACGAGTTTGCCGTAGCGGCGTTTGCTGACGTCGTCCAACTGGGCGCCGGGCGGCACGCCGACCGCCTTGAAAATGTTGAGGATTTCCTCGTTGTCGAGCACCTTCACCAACTGGGCCTTTTCGACGTTGAGGATTTTGCCACGCAAGGGAAGGATGGCCTGCGTGTTGGAATCGCGGCCCGTGTCGGCCGAACCGCCGGCCGAATCGCCTTCGACCAAATAAAGCTCGGTGAGCGAAAGTTCGCGGCTGCGGCAGTCGCGGAGTTTTTCCGGCAGTCCGCTCGAGGTGACCTGGCCTTTGCGGCGGACCATTTCGCGGGCTTTTTTGGCCGCCTCGCGGGCTTCGGCGGCACGAAGGCCCTTGGTGGCGACGAGCTTGGCCACCGACGGGTTTTCCTCGAAGAACTTGTTGAGGCTGTCGTTCACCACCGAAGTGACGATCCCCTCCACCTCGCTGTTGCCGAGCTTGGTTTTGGTCTGGCCTTCGAACTGCGGGTCGGGCAGCCGAACGGAGATGACGGCCGTCAGCCCTTCGCGGAAGTCGTCGCCTTGCGGGACATAATCCTTGAAGATGTTTGCCCGCTTGCCGTAGTTGTTGATGGAACGCGTGAGGGCGCTTTTGAAGCCGCTGAGATGCGTGCCGCCCTCGAGATTGCCGATGTTGTTGGCGAAGGCGCGGACGTTTTCCGAATAGCCGTCGTTGTACTGGATGGCGACGCGGACTTCCGTGTCGTCGATGCGGCCCTCGATGCCGATGACGTCGGAAAAAAGTGGGTTTTCGGTGCGGTTCAAGTGTTTGACGAACTCGACGATGCCGTCGTGGTACTGGAACTCATCGGACTGGCCGGTGCGTTCGTCGGAGATGAGGATCCTCGCTCCGGGCGTTAAAAAGGCCAGCTCCTGCAGACGCTTGTGCAGGATGTCGTAGCTGAATTTGGTGTCGGGGAAGATTTGCGGATCGGGCCTGAAGGTGATCTTGGTGCCCGTGCGCTCGCTTTTGCCGAGCTGCTTGAGGCCGCTGGCCATGGCGCCGCGGGAAAAATCCATCGTCCACACGTGGCCTTCGCGGCGGACCTCGGCCTCGAGCCATTCCGAGAGGGCGTTCACCGCGGTGATGCCGATGCCGTGCAAGCCGCCGGTGCCTGTTTTGTAGCCGCTGGTGCGGTCGAACTTGCCGCCGGCGTGAATTTCGGTGAGCACGACTTCGAGGGCCGAGCGGTTTTCCATTTCAGGCATGGCGCCGACGGGGATGCCGCGGCCGTCATCGGTGATGGTGACGCTGCCGTCGGCGTTGATGCGGACGATGATGACCGTGGCGAAGCCGTTGACCGCCTCGTCGATGCTGTTGTCGACAACTTCGTAGACCAGGTGATGCAGGCCGCGCGCGGTCGTATCCCCGATGTACATCGCGGGACGCTTGCGGATGCCCTCAATCCCCTCAAGGACGCGAATATCTCGAGCGCCGTAACTGGGATCGTTGTGAGAGGTTCCCAGTTCCTCGCCGGGTTCGCGCGGGGTCTCTTGGTTTTCAGGTGTTTGATTCAATTTCGACGGCTCCAACCCGCGAAGATTTGTGGTGTGACCACCCTGGACCGGGATGCTCGTTTGATCTTGTTTTGAGGTAAAAATCCCACGTCGCACCGGTCAATTCGAGATGGCGGTCCACTAGGCCGCGGGCAGATTTCCTTTGAGAACAAATTTCAGATCGCGAACTTTCAGCTCCGGACATTCCCGCGCGAGGGCGGCCAACAAGGACGGTTTTTGATAGGCCGCCAACTCACTCAGCAGCGGGGAATTTCCCACTGCCACCTGCAGCACATTGCGGCGAATTCCCAGCACCCTGGTTGCCGCGGCGACCGACGCACCGGCGGCCGCCTTCCAGGCCTCGTTCAGTCGGGCATGTCCTTGCACTTGCGCCCAACCTCGCAGCGCGATCAAATCCGAGACGGCCTGCGAAAGGCGTTCGGGCGCTCGACCCCGTCCGTGAGTCATTTATTCCTCGGATTATCGGTCCCTCGATAATGGCATCACCACGTAGGTGTATGCGTCATCCGTGCGAAAAACGGCCGCACTTTCCGCGTCGATCAGGTCGAGACGGATTTGCCGCTCCGGCTCGAGAACCCGCAGGAAGTCGGCGATGAATCGCGGATCGAACAAGATGGCCAGGTCCGCCCCGTCGTAACTAATGGGCAACTGAATGACCGACTGTCCGACGTCGGCCGACTTGCTGGTCAGAGTCAATAAGCCCGATGCAAAGCGGAAGTCGACGCCGCGGCTATCCTCTTCGGTCACAATCTGGGCCTGGCGGATTGCCGAATAAAAAGTCCCGACGACCAGATCGACGGTTGTCGCCGCCTTGCTCGGGATCACGTCGCGGTATTTGGGAAAGCGGCCTTCGACCAGGCGGCTGTAGATCGTCGAGCTGCCGACCTTGATCAGCGCCTCGTTGGCGTGAATGGCGACGAAGGCTTCGCTCTCCCCGTCGGGAATGCTGCGCTCGATAAGCGAAAGGGCTTTTGTCGGAATCACCGGAGCGGGATTGTCCGGCTGGTCGGCTCCCTGTGATCGGCAGGGAATTTCGTAAACGGCGAGACGTCGCGTATCCGTCGCGGCGAGCGTGACCTTGTCCTTGCCCAACTCGAGCAACACACCGCCCAGGGCGTAACGCGAACTCTCAGCGTCGGTCGCGAAGGCGGTCCGCTTAATTGCATCGCGGAGCGCTTTGCCGGGAATGGCGTAATAGCACTCGTCGTCGAACTCGGCGATCGGCGGGAATTCGCTCGCGTCCTGAGCCGAGAGACGAAACTCGCTCTTGTCGTTCTTGATCCAGACCGCATCGGCATCAACGATGAGATCGACCTTGTCTTCCACGAGCTCGCGGATGATCGCCGTCGTACGGGCGGCCGGCAGCAACGTTTCGCCTTCCGACTCGATTTCGACCCCGGGGATTTCGTAACGCACGGCGACTTCGGCATCGGTGCCCAAGAGAGTTGCCTTGCCATCGGCGACTTGCAGCTTGACGTTTTTGAGCACTTCCTTGGGCGTCCGCGAGGGCACAACGCCGCCGACCACCTGCAAGGCGGCCGCCAATGCAGGACGATGACAATGCAATTTCATGGGTGTGAGACCGTCCTTCCGTCTCGATCAGAGCGGCGGGGAATCAGAGGGTGTGCGGCTCGAAAAGATTCCGCACAAAAAGCGAGTTCGTTCTTCCTATTTCCTATTAGAGAAATTATAAGATTTCGTAGTCGTAGTAGCAACGAGGAATGGTGTGGAAAGCGAGAAGATTGGATATTTCTAAGTCTTTTTGCCGAAAATGCTTATGGCTCGCCCAAATCGCCGGCCTGGGCGTCATTTGGGCGTTCAAAACCGGTTCGCAAAATGTCGAACTGTGGACGCTAAAAGTGGACCTTGTTGACAGCCAAAACGGGCTCCAGACTCGGCGATTGTTTTGTCTCCCGATTGGCACCAAATTCTCCACAATCAATTCACAACTCGTTGCGGCGAAGAACCCGGCGGAGTCGTTCGAGATCATGCGCTAAAGTCGGATCGGCCGCGACCAGTTCTCTCGTGCGACGGCACGCGTGGACGACCGTGGTATGGTTCTTGCGCCGAAAGAAATGGGCGATCGCCGCGGAAGACTTTCCACTCAACTCGCGCGAGAGCAGCATGGCCACCTGCCGGGCCAGGACCGAACGCTTGAGACGTGCGGTTGAGCGCAGTTGGCTGACGGGGACGCCGTAAAACTTCGCAACCGTTTTCGCAATGAATGCCAAGGATTGATCCGAGGGTGCAGCGTTGGAGTTGGCGTGAGCCTCGACGAGGGTGGCATTCGCCGGGCGCTCCTTTCGACGGGCATCCAAATCCAGATTGACGACGGCGGCCAATAATTCGCGCGGCGTGGCCAGTCCTCTTTTCGCGAGCAACTCGGCGATCTGAGGGGCGAGAGCGATTTGCCGGCTCGACGCAAAGTGCCTGGCAAAGCTGAGCCGACTCGATTCGTCGAGCAGATCGATCGGGATGCACAGCCCGCCGCGGAGGCGACTGACGAGCCTCGGGATCACGTTTTTCAATCGGCCCGGTAACGAAGTGCCGGTGACGATGACCCGGCCGCCGCTGCGTTTGAGTTCGTCGAGGATCACGACCAACATTTTTTGGGCCGCCGTACGGCCCTGAATGCCGGCGAGATCCTCGAGAACGAGCAAGTCGAGAGCGCAATGTTGCGCCTCGAATTCGGCGTGCCCCTGGTTGACGTGTGCATCGCTCAAATTGGCGGCAAATTCCGAGGCCGTGCTATTTGCGAGCCGAAGCTTCGGGTTTTGCCGCTGCACATCGCGAACAAATTGCCGCACGAGGTGCGATTTGCCGACTCCCGACGATCCGTAGAGATAGACGATGTCGAACGCGCCCTCACGACCTCTTTGCGCGAGCTGCTCGAGCGCGCCATGAGCGAGGCGGTTCTCTTTGACAACTAAGACGGGTTCGGCCGAACGCCTCGTCGATTCGTGGGCACGAGCGGGTTGTTTGCCGTGTCGATCTTGCACCACGAAGGCCTCCGTGCGAACCGGTTTCGCCGAATATCAGCCGTGGACGGCGGTCTGGACATGCGAACTTCGTAAGCGGCTCACGCATTGCACGATTCGGCGGATTGCTTCATCGATTTCTTCGGGCGTATTCTCAATGCTCACACTGAACCGAACCGAAGAGGAGGCAAGTTCCGGCGAGAGGCCCATCGCGATCAGGATCGGCGCCGGCTCCGTCGATCCGCTGGCGCAGGCGCTGCCGAGCGAGCAGGCAATTCCCGCTAAATCGAGGGCCACCAGCAAGGCTTCGCCGTCGACGCCGGGGAACGCCACGCTGAGCGTGTTGGGAAGACGAAATTCGCGGGACCCGTTGACGACGATCGGTGCGCAACCGCTTGTTAGTCCATCCTCGAGTCGGTCCCGCAAGCGTTGCCGCTGCGCCGTCCATTGCTCCCGCTTGAGTTGCCAGCGTTCCAAAACGGCCGCCATGCCGACGGCGAGCGCGACGGATTCGGTGCCGGCACGACGATCCGACTCCTGATGCCCGCCGAATTGCCTCGGACGCAGCCGCGTCCCTTCTCGTAAAAGCAACGCACCGATTCCCAGCGGTCCATGGAACTTATGGGCGCCCAGGGAGAGCGCAGCCACAGGCAACCGTTGAAAATCGACGGCCATTTTTCCAACCGCTTGCACGCCATCGACGTGCAGAGGCACGCCGTGCGCTTCGCAACGGGCAGCCAGCGGAGAAATATCCTGCACCACGCCGGTTTCATTATGGGCGAGGATGACCGTGGCGAGTTTGATTTCATTCCACGGGAGACCTTCGAGACGGTCCAAGAGGATCCGTCCGTCGGAATCGATTTCGACAAAACAGAGCCGCGAGCCGTGGCGCTCCAGCTGGCGACACGCTTCACGCGTGGCGGAGTGTTCGCCCGGAGTCAACAGAATTTTCCCGGGGCTCTCTTTGGCGAGGCCCAGGATCGCCAGGTTGATCGCTTCGGTGCCCCCGCTCGTAAAGATCACTTCGCCCGGCCTCGCGCCCAAGACGGCGGCGATTCGCTCGCGCGCGTCTTCGAGGGCGCGGCGGGCGACGCGTCCTTCGGCGTGGCGGCTGCCGGGATTGGCGAAGCTCGCGCGGGAATGGACCGAGATGGCCTCAATCACTTCCGGCAAGGGCCGCGTCGTGGAGTTGTTGTCGAGAAAGATGCGCTGCATGACGTCGCGTTCAGCCCCCACTTGGTCGCGGCCGGCTCAAAGGGGCGTTTTCGATGCGCTCGACGATGGCGTCGCCGATTTCGCTGGTCGTTGCCGATCCGCCCAGGTCGGGGCTTCGCGGACGCCCTGCGGCCAGCACATCGGCGACCGCCTTGCTGATCGCCGTCGCGGCGGCCTCGAGTCGGAGGTGCTCCAGCATCATACCGGCCGAGAGGATGGCGGCAAGAGGGTTGGCGATCCCCTTGCCGGCGATATCCGGCGCCGAACCGTGAACGGGCTCGAACATGCTGGGGTGACGCCGAGTGGGATCAATGTTCGCGCTGGCGGCTAAACCCATGCTGCCGACGATGATCGCCGCCAGGTCCGTGAGGATGTCGCCGAAGAGGTTGCTCGCGACGACGACATCGAACGACTCGGGCCGGCGGACAAATTCCATCACGGCCCGATCGATGAGCAGGGATTCGGTCCGGATATCAGGAAACTCGGCCGCCACGGACGCGAAGACTTCGTCCCACAGCACCATGCCGTAACCTTGCGCGTTGCTCTTGGTGATGGACGCCACGCGGCGGCGGGGACGTGTCCGCGCTTTCTCGAAGGCGGCCCGGATAATTCGCTCACACCCGCGGCGCGTGAAGACCGAAGTTTGAATCGCGACCTCTTCGGCAGTCCCCTGATAGAGTCGTCCGCCAATGTTGGCGTACTCGCCTTCGGTATTCTCGCGAAAAACCAGCAGGTCGATCGATCCCGGCGCTTTTTCGCGAAGCGGGCTGTTCACTCCCGGGTAAAGATAGCTCGGCCGCAAGCAAATGCACTGGTCGAAACGCCGGCGAATCGGCAGCAACAGGCCGTTCAACGTGACGTGGTCTTGAACCTGCGGGTGTCCCACAGCGCCCAGCAAGATGGCATCGTGCCGCGCCAGCGAGTCGAGAAAATCGTGCGGCGCCATGCGGCCGTGCGCCAGGTAGTAGTCGGTGCCCCAGGGATAGGCGGACCACTGAAAGGCGGCGCCAGAGCCGGGCGCGGCCGCTTCGACGGCGCGGATCGCCTCGCGGGTGACCTCCGGGCCGATTCCGTCCCCTTCGATGACGGCGATCCGAAATGTTTGGGGCATGGCGATTTCCGATTCGAATCGATTGCGAGCTGCGTCGGCGGTTGTTGTCGCGCAGATTAAGCCCACCGAGAACTCTCGGTGGGCTTAATTTTTTAAACACCGGGAGACGACCGAAAGGTCACTCGGTTTCGGGCGTCTCGCGTTTCGACTGCCAGATCGCCCAAGCCAGACCCACGACGGAGATCACGATGACGCCCCAGAAGAGCAGGTCGGATTCTTTCGGCGTCACAGCGACGTGGACCAGTTTCAGCTTGCCGATCATGTCCGTATCGTAAGGCAGAACCAGCCCGATGATCAGCAGGCTGACCATGTTCATCACTTTGATCAGCGGGTTGATGGCGGGTCCGGCGGTGTCTTTGAGGGGATCGCCAACCGTGTCCCCGGTGACGGCCGCCTTGTGCTTTTCGCTCCCCTTGCCGGTGTTCTTCTCAAAGTCGACCGGTTCATCTTCCACCATTTTCTTGGCGTTGTCCCAGGCGCCGCCGGCATTGGCCATAAAGACCGCCAGCAGCTGGCCGGAGACAATCATGCCTCCCAGGAAGCCCGCCAAACCGATCGTTCCCAGTGAAAAGCCGACAAGTAAGGGGACCAGAATGGCCAACAGGCCTGGACCAATCAGTTCTTTTTGTGCCGAGGTCGTGCAGATATCGACGACCCGGCCGTAATCCGGCCGCTTGTTGCCTTCCCAGATTTCCTTATCTCGGAATTGGATCCGGCATTCGTTCACAATCAAGAAGGCGGCGCGGCCGACGGCCCGAATGGTCATCGAGCTGAAGAGGAAGGGAATTGCTCCGCCGATCAGGATGCCGACAAACAATTTCGGCGAAGAAATGGTCAGCGCGGAGGCGACCATCTCGTAAACAGAGGCGCTAATGACGGCATTCTCGCCTTTTCCACCCGAGCCGATCGAGACGATGAAGCTATTGAAGAGCGCGACGGCGGCGATAACGGCCGAGCCGATGGCGATGCCCTTGGTGATGGCCTTCGTTGTGTTACCGACAGCGTCCAGGTCAGAAAGAGTCTGTCGGGCCGTCTTGTATTTCTCTTCTCCCATTGCCGCACGGTCGTAGCCCATTTCGCCGATGCCGTTTGCGTTGTCGGCAACAGGGCCGAAGACGTCCATCGAGATGGTATTCCCGGTCAATGTCAGCATGCCGATGCCGCACATGGCCACCCCGAATGCCACGAATGTCGCATTCGTGCCCGCATAGACAAAAGCACTCGCGAGAATGGCTGCAACGATGATCATCGCGGCCGCCACGGTGCTCTCGTACCCGACCGCGAACCCCTGGATGATGTTGGTGGCATGGCCGGTGGAACAGTTGCGGGCCAGGCTCTTCACCGGATCGAATTCCGTGCCGGTGTAGTATTCGGTGCATTTATTGAGGGCCACCGCCAGGACAATCCCGATCAGGCAGGTCCAAGCGGCCCGCATATCGAGGTCTGCGACCCCGAAGTTGGCCCAGTACGGCAGTGCGGCCGGACTGTGCAGACCGTTCTTGAGCGGAAAGCCGGCCTGGGCCTGCGGATACTGAGCGAGATAGTTCGCATCGAAATGCAGGTAGAAGACCCCCAGCAAGATGAACCCAATCACGCTGAGCACCGATCCGATCACGAACCCGCGATTGACGCTCTTCATGGCCTCGCCGACCGATCCCTTGTCACCGGCCCGCACACTGTACGTGCTGATGATGCTGGCGATCACGCCGATGGCGCGGACCAACAACGGGAAGATCACGCCCTTATGACCGAAGCTGGCAATTCCCAGGATCATGGCGGCGACGATCGTTACTTCGTAGCTTTCAAAAATGTCGGCCGCCATGCCGGCACAGTCGCCGACGTTGTCACCGACGTTGTCAGCAATCGTCGCGGCGTTCCGCGGGTCGTCCTCGGGAATACCCTTTTCGATCTTGCCCACGAGGTCGGCCCCGACGTCCGCGGCTTTCGTGTAAATTCCGCCTCCGACCCGCATGAACAGGGCCAACAGCGTTCCACCGAACCCGAAGCCCAAAAGGGTTTCATAGGCGTGCTCGCCGTAGATCAGGAAGATGATCGAACCGCCCAGCAGGCCGAGTCCGTCGGTCAGCATGCCGGTGATCGTTCCGGTGCGGTAACCGAGCTGCAACGCCGCTCCGAAGCTGTCCTGAGCGGCCGCTGCGACGCGTAAATTTCCGATCGTGGCCAGTCGCATTCCCACGAATCCCACGGTCGCCGAGAAGATCGAGCCGACAAAGAAGGCCAGGGCTCGTCCGATCGAGATCTCGGGTGGAGTTCCGGTTGATTGGGCGGCGAAATAAAGCGCCGCCGTAATCACGATGATCAGCACGCCGACGACGCGAAACTGACGAAATAAGTAGGCATCGGCGCCTTCCCGCACCGCCAGCGCGATTTCCTGCATCCGCGGTGTTCCCTGCGGCGCACTCCGCACCTGCTTAACGAGCATCAGTGCATAAGCCAACCCGGCGAGCGCGACGAAGACGTTTGCGATCAGCGCGACTTTTTCGTAGGTCTCAAACTTGTCGCTGCGCAGAGGTTCCCAAAGGAGGATCTTTTCGGGCGCACTCGCCGTGCCCTGCGAACCCAGTTCTGCCTCTGCCGCTCCTGGCAGGGCCATTTTGCCACTGACCTGAGCCCAGGCCATGGCGGATAAGAATCCAAATGCCAGTATTGCGAATACGAATGACGGAACGCGCTTCATCACTCCACATTTCCGAATTACGGGGTCTCTGGTGTGTTACCTATTTTTAAGGCTCGGATCATAGCCGAGTTGACACGTGTTAACTAGCAATCCAGCCTTGCCGGATCAACCGTTTGGAAAGAATTTCCGCCGCGGATTTGATGGCCCCTCTTATAATCGGGGAATCGTGCTCCAAAGTGGCCTTTTTTCGCCAAAACTGCCCATGAGCGGCCCCCCTCTTGACCGTGAAGAATACATCGAGCAGGCCTACTGCTTCCGCACGTTTCGGGAGCGGTTGGACGACAATACGCCCGCCCAGGAAATCCTGCGGAGCCTCTCGGAGGAGCTGCTGGCGACCACGAATCTTCCCAAGGCGATCGATTTTCTGAGGGGCGAAATCCTGCACGCAGGGCGGATCAGCCCCGGAATGGCCCGGCTCTCCCACTACTTCACGCCGTTCCAGACGTACGTCATGGCGCGGGCCGAGGAGGATAAGGGCCAGTTCGATCAACAGACGGCCCTGTTGGCCCTCGAGCGGCAGGCCGAATACCTGGCCGGATCACCCACTCCGGCCGGCCTCTTCATCTATCAATTTGAGTGCATCGCCCGCAATCGGCTGGGCTACGACCGCGGCATGAAGGCGATTTCCGACGACCCGTTCTTCGACAACACGTGGTGTGATTGGATTCTCAAGGCCCGTTTGCGATTGGGCACGACCGATTTCGGGCAACTGATCTACTATCGCTCGGAGGAATACCTCGCGGACAAGCGCAAGCGGGTTCCGGGCTACAAACCGTCCTATCCGATCCTGTTCAGCGTGCAGGAAGGGCGGATCGCCAGGGCCAATCGGGGCAAGGATCCGCTCTACATGTTTGCCGCGCTCCAGCGGCAAATCGGGCACCCCGCCGCGCCGCGCCTGCGAGCCAAGGATCCGGGGCCGATCATTCATCCGGTCCTCGAGCAACGGCTGCAAAAAATGGAGCAGCGGCTCAAAATTCTCGATTCCGAAGTCAAAGGCGAGTTCAATCTCAGCGACTATTATGTCAAGCCGGAGACTCTTGCAGGTCCCGAGGAATCGGCCGCTTCGTAGACCGAGTGTTCAGGACCAGTGGCCCAGATCGCGGTTGAGCAGCTTTGACAGCTCGGCATTGAACGGCCGGAAGTGGTGAGCCAGAAATTGCCGGAATTCCGGGCGAATCGCCGGCCGATTGCGGATGTCGCCGTAAGCGATCGCCTGGCCGCGGAGCCGGCTGGCGAGCCAGTATTTGATGGCCTTGCTCGCCTTCATCGGCTTGTTCGTGTTGTGCGAATCGAGTGTGATTTGCGCAATCGGTTCCGTGCGAACGCCGATGAGTTCGCACACCTCGCGCAGCACCTCGGCCGGCCGCGACCGCAGGTCCTCGGCGAAATAAATCCGCATCTGCTCCCGTGGAAACAGCCGCAGGTAGCGTTCGATTTGTTCCGCGTAGTAGCCGGCGTCCACGTAGGTGCGAAAGATGTCCCGCGCGGCGGCCGTCCGGTTGTAGGGCCGGTGGTATTCGCCGCGGTGCCGTTCGCCCGTGTAGCGGGGCATTTGATAGAGAGGCCCGTCGCGCCAGAAATCCTCGGCACGTTCGTAGCGGACACCACTGCGGAGCCGCTCCAGATTTGCCAACACGGCTTCCTCGAAATGCAGCGGTTCCTTGTCGCGGCGAAACTCGATCCACCAGTTCGCGAGGCAACGTTCGATCGGGTTCCGCAGCAGAATGATCAGCTTCGCGGTCGGATTGCTCTCTTGGATTCGCGCCGGCGCCCACGGGAAGAACAGATTGGCCGTGCGCGAATCGCCCAGGATCCGCTGACCGTCCCAGTCGGCGAAGTAGGTTGAAAGGTAAAACTCGGGCCCGCGGTCATATTCCAGCTCAAAGTAGACGGGTTCCTTCGGGGAACTCATCAAAATCTGCGGATGCTGGCTGAGCCATCCGTGCAGCGAGGTCGTGCCGCATTTGGCGGCGCCCAGAATCAGGAACTGCGGCACTGCTTTCGTTGCCGCAAAGGCGGTCGTGGCTGCGAAATCTGGCCGATCCGTCCGCGGTTTCGGAGCGGTCTTGCTGGCGAACGGCTTTGGGGGTGCAGACGTCATTTAAACACTCCGCTTGCGCGAATCGGCTCGAACACGCGCAACAAAGGACGCACGATTCCGCCCAGGCGGCCCGCCGCCCAGTCGCTTTTCGGCCGCAGCTTGTAGATCGTGGAATGCGCCGATGTTTCCGTCTCAGCCGTGCGTCCGTTGGTGTAGTAGTAAGTCGCCATGCTCTTTCGCGTCATTCCCTGTGGGCAGCGCAGCGGGTCGGGATGGCCGTGATACGACGTGTCGGTGGTGCTAAAGACCACCAGCCGATTGAACACCGGCAGAACCTTTCTGCAGCAGGCCGACATCTCCTGGTTCCACAGTTCGAAGTGCCCGCCGTATGCCTCGGGCCAATCGCGGTTAAGGAACAGGATGGCATTCAGTCGGCGATCGAGACGGTAGAAGGGGTGGATGTTGAAGTCGGCGTGAATCTTCAAGAACCCGCCCGGCAGGATCTGGTGCAGGCCGCCCCCCTCGTAGATCGGGTCGGGGATCAGGTTTTCGATGCCCGTCAAGCGCTCGAGGAATCGCAACATGGGCCGCGAATTGAATTGTTCCAACACGCGCGCCGTCGTCGGCCCCAAGTCCTCGAGCAGATTGCAGGAAAGCTTGAGCGAGTTCTTGGTCGCGCGTCGTTCCCAAACCTGCGCGTCGGGGTTCGGGAATTCGTCGAGAACCTGGTCGAGCACCCATTCCGGCAAAAAGTCGTCGATCACGATATGGGGAAACGGTGTCGCCCGGGGGTATTGGGATCGCAGCCGTTCACCCAGTGCGCAGAGCCGCACGGAATTGAAGCGGCAATCCTTCTGTAAAACATCCGTCATGACCCGTCTCCGGGGGAAATCGCCGGTTCGCGGCCAGACGACTTCAGCGGCGACTTACGCGGCCTTTGACAAGCCGCGTTCCGCGAAGAGATTCTTCGCGTAATCACCGTTCCAGAAGTAGTCGGCGATCGTGTTGCCGAGAACCCGGCGGACGTCCGACATCATCTGATCGATGTGCGGAGTCGTCTTCCAGGAATCGTCGAGAACACCCTTACGGTCGATGGGGGTCAACGGGTTGAACCGGCCGCAGCCGGCGACGGGTTTTTCGTGCCGCGGACAGACGAGCCATGCCTGGCCCTCGCGGCGTTCGACCGTCAAGGCACGGTCGCAACGTCCGCAGCGACGAAGAAACTCACGAGGATTCGCGGGGGGGCGCGGTTCGACGCACAGGAACGCGTGCAATTCGGGCAAGGCGTATTCATGTGCGGAACAAAAGTACTCGTGAGTCAGAACACGGCACGGATGACGCTCCTGGAGGATGCTTCGGGCCTCGAGGATTTCGCGCGTTTCGGTGAGCAGGCTGAGGAAGTTTTCGCGCGTGTCGCTCCACTCGACTCGGTCGGGCCTGTGCTTGGCGCGATACACTTCGCGGGAGAGATGCACGCGAATCGGATTGCGTAAATAAAACACAAAACGGCTCGCCCCCGGGAACTGGTTGCGGGGGTTCCATAACTCGGGAAAGAACTCCTGCATTTTGTTGAAGACCACCGCGGCGATCTGATCGATCTGTTTGTCTTGGCGACCGTCCCGGCGAAAAACCGAACCGCGCTGCCAGTTCGAGTACAGGGAAACGCGATAGTCGAACACATGCTCGTTCACGGCGAACAGCCGCGGATGGTAGTGCAGGGCCGCCGCGATGAAATTGGTCCCGCCGCGCGGCTGGCCATAGATCCCGACGATCGCCGGCGGCGCGGCCTTGCGGCTGCGCAGATAATCCGACCATCGTTGGGCGAGGCGCTGGAGCACCAGGTGCGTCCTTCGGGGGATCCAGGTTGTCGGGCGGGGAGTGATCGAGACATGAGCCGGGGAGTGCGGCGGACTCGCCGACTCCGTGGAGACTTTCCGGCGGCACCCGGAACGTCGTCGCGGCGAAATGTAAAAAATCGCACACTTTCCGGCAATGGCAATTCCCCGCGATTGACGCGGAATGTCAATTGGCGTAATTTCCCCGCACCACATCGCTGCTCTCGTCCGCTTTATTCCCATCGATCCTTTTTCGCGAGATCCTCGCGTGAGCACCACGGCCCCCTTGCGGCTTTTCCGCGCGAGTTCTGGTGCGGCTGAGGCCGAGCCGATTGAAATGGAGAGCGTGGATTGCCCAAATTGCGGCGGTTCACGCCACGAAACGGTCCTCGTAGCCGAAGATCGTCTGACGCACCTCGGCGGGACATTCCGCATTGTGCGTTGCCACGACTGCCAAATCGCCTTCACGAATCCGCGGCCTACGGCGAAAAGCCTCGATCAGTTCTATCCGGCCAATTATTCCCCTCATTTCGAAAAAGAACCGCAGCGAGTTCATGGCCGCTGGAAACGGCGCCTCGAATGGGCCCTCTTGCGTCGCTACTACGGTTACCCGCCGCAGCCGACGGGTCCGCTCACCGCACTCGCCTCGACGGCGGCCCGCGTTGTCATTCGCCGCACACGATCGCGCGAGCGCTGGATTCCCTTTCGCGCTCCGGGACGTCTGCTCGACTTCGGCTGCGGGGCCGGCGAATTCGTCAAGCAGATGCGCAATTACGGCTGGAACGCCGAGGGCCTGGACTTTTCTCCGGGGATGGTTGAGATCCTGCGACAAAAGGGCGACTTCCGCCCGCATCTGGGGACTTTGCCTCATCCCGATATCCCTGTCGGTTCACTCGATGCGATCACGATGTGGCACGCGCTCGAGCACGTCCCCTTCCCGCGGCAGGTCTTGCAAGCGGCCGCGAATGCGCTCCGACGCCGGGGTGTTTTGGGGATCACGGTGCCCAATTTTGACTCATGGTCGCTGCGCCAGTTTCAGCGAGACTGGTTTGGCCTGGCTTTGCCGCGGCATTTCACGCACTTCACGCCGTCGACGCTGCGTCGCATGATCGAGGCGGCCGGTTTTCGAGTATTGGTCATCGAACAGGTCGGTCGCGACGGCTGGATTCGCAAATCGGCCCGCACTCTCGCCATGAACGAACGCGGACCCAATCGCCTCGCCTTGCTACGATCGAAGGCCCTCGCGGCCCTCGTCGCTCGGTGGACGGAACTCACCGGACAGGCCGACAGCTTTCGACTCGTCGCCGAGAAACGGTAAGCCGCATCTCAGCCGGCGACTTTCGGCAATGCCGCCGGATCGGGCTCGTGGCTCAGTTTGAGCGTGTTGGCCGGAACCATCCGTTCGTGCTCGGCATCCCACGCCATCATCTGGCTCGTGCGCCACGACTCATTGGCCATGTTCACCGCCACAACGGCCGCCATGCCCAATTCGATCGGGCAGTTGAGCGGCTCGCCGTTGCGCAGGTGATTGTGGAAGTTCGTGTGGTGGTTGTGCATGTCCTCGTGCGGCTTTTTCTCCTTATATTGCTCGAGGATTTTGCCATCCTTGTTGCGCACGACCCAACCATTGTCGGTCAGGTACATCGTCCCGCGGTAGCCCCGAATGACGTGGTCGAGACCGACGCGGTTGCTCATCGTGCCCAAGACATAAACCGTCATGCCGCGCGGGTATTCGCAAATCATCTCGAAGTTGTCGGGCAGATCGCGGCCGTCCGGCCACTGCCAGATGCCACCCATGCCGACGACGCGCCGCGGATACTGCAGGTCGCACGCCTTCATGATGCGCGTGATGCGATGAATGAAGAGGTCGGTGCAAATCCCGCCTGAGTACTGCGAGTAGTTCCGCCATTCGAAGAAGTGATGCGGGTTCCACTCGATTTTCGGCGCCACGCCAAGCCAGGTGTCCCAATCGAGATCGCGGGGCTTCGGCATCTTCGGATCGAGCTCGGGCACGCGCCACGGGCCTTGCGTATCGTAGCGGCGGACGTACTCGATCTGCGCCTGCACCACTTTGCCAAGCACGCCCTGGCGAATCGCGACGGCGGCCGCCCCGTAACTGTCGTCCGACATCGCCTGCACGCCCACCTGCAGTGCGAGGCCGGTCTCTTTCTGTTTCTTCTGGACGGCCAGCCCCTGCTCGATGGTATGCGTCATCGGCTTTTCGCAGTAGACCGGCTTTCCCGCCTCGAAAGCGGCAATCGTCACGCCGGCATGCGAGTGCTCGGGGACGGCAATCGTGACGTAATCGACGTCTTTGTTGTCGAGGACGTGCCGATAATCGGTGGCCGCCTTGGCCCCGCTGAAAACGCCGGCCCCCTCGTCAGCCCGTGTCTTCCAGCAGTCGGCGACGATGATGCCTTCGACGTTGTTGCTCTTTTCGAGGTCGTGCACCGTGTTGATGTTCGCCAGTCCCTGACCACCGGACCCCACGAAGCCGACGCGGATGCGGTCGTTGGCCCCGATCACGCGGGCGTAGCTCTTCGCCGTCAGGGCGGCCGTCGCGGCCACGGCACCGGTTGTTTGCAAAAAGGTGCGTCGAGAAACCGGCAGAGGATTCGTCACGGGGTCGCTCCTGGCGGGAAATAGTGGCAAGCAGGCCGCATCTTGTTCGTGGGATTAATCTTAAACCCCCCTCGCAACAGTCGGCAAACGAGATGGGGCCCTACCCGGCTGTAAGTTTCCGCGAAGGTGCTCACTTTTCTGTGCGCACCTTGGAAAAGGGTGAGCATCTTCGAAGAAATCCTCGGGGTTTTCCAAGATGCTCACTTTTCGAAAACCGTGAGCACCTTCGAAGAGGTTGAGCACCTTCGGCAGGGCCTCGGCCCTCGGGTACCCGCTCGCGGGTGCGGTGCCGTTGATCCCGGCGCGCGGGACAGCCGCCGGCTTCGGTTTCTGCGCTTGTTTGGCGAACGTTCGATTCATTGATGCCTTCATCATTTTGCCGCATGTGCTGCGCACACTGAGCCGCTTCGCTCCATGCAAGTCCGCCATAGGGGCGGATTCCGAGCAACGCGGCCCGCAGGAAAAGAAAAAGCCGGGCTTAGAATCTGGCACGGCTCCGCGTCTGCGAGATTTACAGCTCTTGGCTGTACCGTCGTTCTCTACTGTTTTCGATCAATCTCTAGCCCGATTATGACAAGATTCATCGAGTTTGTCAATGTTATTTTTTTGGCATGACGCTTTCCAGGTCGCGTTGACGGCAAGTCGCGGTGAGCCTGCGGGCGCCTCGCTCTGATCTTTAGAAATCTGCGTCCTTCTGCGGAATCTGCGGATAAAAACCGAACACGAGAGATCCGCAGATTGCGCAGATTTCCGCAGATTTGAACAGAAGAGTTCGTGGCTCGGGCGACGTGTTTGCTGCTCGTGAGATTCGACAAGGGTGCGGCCCGAGCTCTATGTTTTCGCCAACGACTTTTCCAGCTGGAATTGTCGGCAAGTCGCGGCGCGATTAGGTGGGTGCGCACCTGCTGTCGTGCGAGCCGTGGCGAGGCCGAAGCCAGCGGCTGCGCGACTTTACGCCTCAACGGCACCGGGTCCAGGGCGGTGCCCTGGTCAGGCGACCTGTTTGATGCTCGTGAGATTCGACACAGGTGCGGCCGGGGCTTGCGACGGATCGACATACGTGCGCTGCCACAGCTCGAGGAACATCAACGACCACAGCCGATAACTGTGGTTCCAGCGTTTCTGGTCGTGTTCGTCGATCAGTTGTTGAATGCTCTCCGGTTTAAAGATGCCGCGGGCGAGGCTCGACGGATCGAGCAGCGTTTCGCACAAGAGGGGCCGCAGTTCGCCGCGGAACCAATCGTCCAGCGGAACGCCGAAGCCCATCTTGGACCGCGTCTGAATCGACGGCGGTAACAAATCCTGAAATGTCTCGATCAGAATCCGCTTGCCGCCGCTGTGATTCAGTTTCAGCTCCACCGGCATGCGGGCCGCCAGCTCGGCGACTTTGTGGTCGAGAAACGGGCAGCGGCACTCGAGGCTGTACGCCATGCTGGCGATGTCGACCTTGTTCAGGATGTCGCACGGCAGGTACGTCAGAATGTCCGCGCACATCGTCCGCGACACGAAATCGCGCTGGGGACATTCGGCGTAGGCGTCGAGCAGAAACTCCGACGAGTCGGCCATGCCCACCCGGGCGGCGAAATCGTCTGAGTAGAGATCCCGTCGCCGTCCGTCGTCGAAGATGTTGATCCAGCGCAGATACCGCCGCTCGGGCGTCTTGCCGAGTTCGGCCAGCAATCGCTTGATGCGCCGGCGATACGATTTTTGCTCGATCGAGCCGGGAATCCGCTGCCAGATTGGCGAGCAGAGAATGCCCTTGATCCACCGCGGCAAATTGTCGAGCCGATGGGCGATGCCGACGGCGCGGTAACGGTCGTACCCGCAAAACATCTCGTCGCCGCCGTCGCCGGAGAGCGCGACGGTGACTTCGCGCCGCGTCATTTCCGACAAGTACATCGTCGGAATGGCCGAGCTGTCCGAGAAGGGCTCGTCGTAGTGCCAGATCAGTTTCGGCAAGATCGAAAGCGCGTGCGGTTCGACGACTTGTTCGTGATGCCGCGTTCCCAGAAACTGGGCCGCTTCTCGCGCGTAGGACGTTTCGTCGAATTGCTTGACGGGAAAACCGATCGAAAACGTGTGGATTGGCTGTGACGAAAGCTGCTGCATCAGGCCCGAGACGATCGTCGAGTCGATGCCGCCCGACAAGAACGCGCCCAACGGCACATCGCTCCGCATGCGCAGCTGCACGGCGTCGGTCAGCGTCGCACGCAGCTCCGTCTTCCACCGCTCGGGCGTCCAACTTGACGTCTCCGTCGCGTGACCGTTTGAGCCGAACTCCGGCGGGCCCTCGGCAAACGGCCCCTCGGCAAACGGGGGCGCCCAATAACGGCGCGTCTCCAGCCGCCCGTTTTCGTAGAGCGCCCAGTGCGCGGGGGCCAGCTTGTGGTAGCCCTCGAAAATGCAATACGGATGCGGCACGTATTGATAGGTCAGATACAAGTCCACAGCCGTCGCGCTCAGCTCGCGCGGCGCCCCGGGAAATTGCAACAGCGCCTTGAGCTCACTGCCGAAAGTCAGATGGTCGGCGTCCAAGCGGTAATAGAGCGGTTTTTTTCCGATCCGGTCGCGGGCCAGAAACAGCCGCTTCTTCCGGTCGTCCCAAATCGCGAAGACGAACATTCCACGCAGGTGATTGACGCAGTCGGGACCGTATTCCTCGTAGAGATGGACGATCGTCTCCGTGTCGCTGTGCGTCAAAAAGCGGTGTCCGCGAGCTTCGAGATCGGGACGCAGCTCGCGGTAGTTGTAGATTTCGCCGTTGAAGGTGATCCAGACGGATTGATCTTCGTTGGCCAGCGGCTGTTGACCGGTTCCCAAGTCGATGATCGAGAGCCGCCGATGCCCCAACACGGCGCCGGGTCCATTGAGTTTGGCGTCGGTCGCGGCAATTGCCGGCGGGTCTTGACGCGTCAAACGCCGGTTGATGGAAGAGTGATAGATCGAGCTGTCGTCAGGCCCGCGGTGTGCAATGACGTCGGTCATTCGCCAGACGATTTCATCGGCGACCGGCCCATGCTCGCTCGTCCATGCCACGCCCGCTATGCCGCACATGGCGCAGTTCCGTTCAGCCAGAACCTGGCGATAAAGCTCGGCATGAGCCGCGACCATCTTTTCGACGCTGAACTCGGTCCGCATGCGTTCGCGCCCCGCTTCGCCTAACCGCCGGCCGAGGGCGGGATCGGCCAGAATGCGGTCGGCGAACTGGGCCATGCCCACGCTGTCCCCGACTTTCACGAGGAATCCCGTCTGCCCGTCCACGACGAGCTCTCGGTTCGGCGGGATGTCGGTGGCGACAACCGGCACACCGGCGGCCATGGCTTCCATGATGCTGTTCGACATGCCCTCGAAGTCGCTGGCGAGCCAGCAGACATTGAACAGGCCGATGAGCCGCGCCGCGTCGTCCCGATGACCGACAAACCGCACGAGGTGATCGCAGGCCATGTGGCGGGCCAGATCGACGAGAGTTCCGCGCTCGGGCCCGTCGCCGATCAGCATGAGATACACGCGATCGCGCAGTTGCTTGAGCAACTGCATGGCCCAGACGATATCTTTCACCCGTTTCTGCGGCGCTAATCGACCGGCAAAACCGACGACGTGCGATCCCGCGGGAATGTCGAACTCGGCCAGCAATTGATCGCGATTGGCGATCGGATCGGGAATCTCAACCGCGTTGGGAATCACGGCCAGCTTGTCGTGCGGAACGCCCAACGAACGATAGAAATCGGCCACGCTTTGCGAGTTGCCGATCAGTCGCGTGGTGCGGCCGATTTGGCGGCGATCGAGCCAGAGTTGCCACGGGCTCTTCCAGGAATCGACGCAGCGCTCCGAGACGAGCACCTTTGGGCCGCGTGCCTTCCCCGCAATCAGCCGCGCGTACGAGTTGGCCGCGAAAATCCACGAGTGCAAAATATCGGGCTTTTCCACCTCGATGAGAGACCGCAGTCGCCATAAGGCCACGGGATCGAATTTCATCCGCTTGCCCAAGTCGGTGAGCCGCACACCCGCCTCGCGAATCATCGCGGCGTAGGGACCTTCCCGCGTAAGCGTGACAGCGTGCACGTCAAACTCGTCCTTGGGCAGCCGCGTCGCCAGCAGCGCGAACTGCTTCTCGGCGCCGGAATGGTCGAGTGTGGGAATGAGGAGCAGGACTTTGATCATATTCGGCGCAAGGCGGTCATTGCCGGGGCAGACTCCCGCGTCGCCATGAGGTTCAGCCAGTCGGCGGGTCCGAGCCGGCCTTTCCCGGTTTCCGCGAATTGGCTGCCGTAGCTTACGACGCCCAGCACGGGGACGTTGGCCCGACGGGCGATTTCAATGCCGTTTTCGCCGATTCCGGGCGACTCTTCGAGGGGTTCGGCCTCGTTGAGCACGACGCCCGCCACCTGCAATCCGCGCTGTCGGGCCACTTCGACTGTCAACAGAGTGTGATTAATCGTTCCCAATCCGGTCCGTGCGACGACTAGCAGCGGGTAACCCAGCGCGACGGCCAAATCGGCAATCGTCTTGTCCTCCGTGAGTGGACATAACAGGCCGCCGACCCCCTCGATCAACAGCACGTCGACGCACCCAGCCACCAGTCGGCGGCCGTCTTCATCGCCTCAAAATCGAGGGCGACGCTTTCGATTCGAGCGGCCACCGGCGGAGCCAGCGCCGCTTTGAGTCGTTGCGGACAAATTCGCAAAGGATCGACGTCTCCGCCGATCGCGTCGGTCAGTTTCTTGATGTCGGTCCAATAGTAGCCCCCTTCGGCCGAGATCTCGGCGCCGCTACAGACCGGCTTATAGGCGCCGACTCGCACCTGGTCCCGTGGCAAGCTGCGTGCGATCAGCGACGTCAGATACGTCTTGCCGACCCCGGTGTCGGTCGCCGTTACGAAGAGTCCCCTGGTGCTTAGGTTGTCAGTCATGTGCGACTTTCCGCAAACCTTTAACGGTCACCGTGTCTCCCGACCAAGCGGCGAGGATCTCACCCGCGTGCCCCATGCACACGGCGATCTCCAAATGTCCCGAACTGCCGATGAGTGCCAGTAGCTCGCCGGGCGCGCTCTCGCCGTAGTAACGCGAGATTCCCACAATCCGCTGCTCGCCCATTTCGACCACCAGCTTCTCGCGTCCCGATGTCGGCAGCAACGCGACGTCGATGTTCGTGATCAGATTGCCGAACGAATCGGTGCGGACGATCCGTCCCTGAATCGTGTCGCCGGCAACGTTCGGCGGTTCGGCCGGCAGCGTGACGAGCGGAGTTTCGACGGGCGGACCGAATTCGGAAATATCGACTCCGCGACTCCAGTGGGCGGCGACCGGACCAAACACGTCGCGACCGTGAAACGTGTGCGAAACGGATCGCCGCCAGAAGCGCTTCTCGGTCAGTTGGACCGCGCGTCGCAGGGGAAACGATTGCAGGACGTCCGTGAGCACGCCGTTATCCGGCGCAACAAACCGCGGACCGGCGGCGTTTCCCTCGGCCGTCGTCTCGACAGCGACCGCCCGCCGCTCGCTCCCCACGCCCGGATCGATGACGGCAAGATGAATCGTGTCCGGCGGAAACGCGCGAATGGCGTCGGCGAGAATGGCGGAGGCCGCCGCACAATCCTGGCGGAAGACCTGGTGAGTGACGTCGATCAATGTGGCCTCCGGCGCGATCGACAGCATGGCCCCCTTCATCTGCGCGACGTAACTGTCGGACAGTCCGAAATCGGTCGTGAGCGTGATGATGGGCATGGAATGGGCACTCGCTGCGAGTGGCCGGCAAGCCTGATTTTTGGGTGCCACGCCCACGGCATTGCGTGAGGGCGTCCGGGAATTGGTCTGCCGACAACCGTAGGGTGGGACAAGGCCGCTTCGGCCGCCGGCCCACCGTCTTCGTCCGGTGATCGAATAAGAAGGTGGGCCGGCGCTCGCAAAGCCTCGCTGGTCCCATCTATGGGAAGCGGATTGTCAAACCAATGGCGTTAAGTTTTTTTTCTTTTTTCGGAGAACCGCTGCCGTGAGCCCCGTCCGTCTCACCGTCGCCTCGGCCTTTCGCCCTCAAGTGAAGGCTGAGGCGACGGGGAGACGGACGGGGCGGCTCCCGTCTGTTGAGCCCGAGCTGAGGTCCGGGAGTGATGATTCCGGCTGGTTTTCCGATGCATTTGGAGCGACGAACATTCCGCGGCGCGTGCCTCTCGAGTTCCGTACGTGAACTCAACCATCTATTCGGTGATCGCCCGCACGCGGACGTCACCAAGAAAAAACCATTCGAAGAGCGCCTCCATTCACCCTAACGTCGCTCGACAAGCCGTCGTCGACATGGGACAAGCCGGAGGTCGCCCGGTGTTCGCGTCACGGAAGGATCGTCACAAAGTCCTTTCACAGCTCAAGTCAAGAATTGGTCTCTTCTCTTTTAACGATCGATCTTCGTTCAAACGGCGGCCGCCCGATACGCGGCGCCGTCGCGGAGCATGGCGTACATCACGCACAGCACCCGGCGGGCCACCCCCACGATGGCTTTCTTTTTGTGTCCTGTGGTCACTCGCAGCCGATCGAACAGTCGCCGCCAGCGGGCCGATTTCCCCACCAGCCGCCAGGCGGTCTCGATCAGGGCCCACCGCAAGAGCCGCGAGCCTTCCTTGCTGATGTGCAGCTGTTTGCCTTTTCCCGCACTCTCCCGGAAGCAGGGATCCATCCCCGCGTAGGCGACCACCCGCTTGGCGCTGCGGAACCGCCGCACGTCTCCCGTTTCGCTGAGCACGACGTCGATCGTGACCGGTCCCACTTCGGGCATGGTGTCCAGCACCTCGCGGGCTTCGCGTTCGGCGGCAGGGGCCGTCTGGGCAAACGCCTTGAGTTCCTTGTCAGCCGCGGCCAGTTGCTTGTGCAACAGGGACAACTGTTCCCACAGCGCGTCGCACTCGAAGCGATCCGCGTGACTCATGGCCAGCTTGGCCAGGTGCTCCTGGCCCCGCGCCGTGAACAAGCTGGCGATATCCGCGTTGTAAAAGGCCAGCTTGTGACGCAGCTTGCACTTGATCCGCGTGATGCCCCGCTGCACGGCGTGGCGATGCCGCACCAGCACCCGGTACTGCCGGAGCCGCGGGCTGGGCCGATGGGCTTCCGGGATCATGTCCAGAAGCAGAAACTCAGCCAGCACCTTCGCGTCGATTTTGTCCGATTTTTGCGTGCTCTCCGCGATCACCCGCAGCTTCTTGGGGTGCGCCAGCACGCAGCGGTCGGCCAGATCCTCGATCAACAAGAACAGCCATTCGTAGCTGCTGGTGGCTTCCACGACCATGCGGAACGACCCGAGCCGCTCGAAAAAGCGACGGATCGATTCGGTGTCGCCGCAACGCAAGCTGCGACGCTGTTCGACCACCCGCTTTTCCTCCGCTTTCACCATCACGCACACGCTGATAGTCTGCTTGTGGAGATCGACGCCGACATACTTCATGACAAACTCCTTGTGTGGAAACCAACGGTTTTAAACACACCACCGGTTTACCACGTCTCCAAGGTTGTCAGGAGCGGCGCGGTCTCCTTCTCATAGTTTCACCCTACGGCTGCAGATTCTCCGTAACCAATTTCCGGACACCCTCACGCAAAGCCGTGGGCGTGGCACCCAACCCTTGCCTTTGACAGTGCACTCAACATTTATTTTACCGCCTCCGCCTCGACAATCGCGTCCAAAAGTCCGTCCCACGTGTATTCGGTGGCTTGGGCAGCGACGGCGAGGCCGAGTTCTTTTGCCCGGGCCGTGGTCACGGGGCTGATGCTGGCCAGACGTACTCGCTGACCGAGTTGCCGACGTGCCGCGTCGGAGCACAACTTCGCAAGACTTTCCGCAATCGACGGACTGCCCAGCGCAATCCAATCGAGTTCACCCCGTTCGAGACGGTCGAGTTCGATCTTGGAAAAGGCGGCCAGATCGACGTTGCGATAAACCACCAACGTTTCCAGTGAAGCGCCCGCCTTGATGAGTTCGGCGGGCAGCACGTCGCGTCCGCGGTCGGCCCGGGCCCAGAGCACGCGCCTTCCGGAGACATGCGGTCGCAGCTCGTCGGCAAGCGATTCGGCCCGATAAGCGGGCGGCACCAGGTCGGGACGCAGGCCGAATTGTCGCAACGACCGGCCCGTCGCCGGCCCAATCGCGGCAATCTGCACCGTGCCGAGCTTGCGGGCGTCGCCGCCAATGTCCCACAGGCGTCCCAAGAACGACTCGACGCCGTTGACGCTGGTGAAGACGAGCCAGTCAAATTCGCACAAGCGGGCAAGCATTGCGTCCACCGCCCGCCAATCTTTGGGGGGCAGAATTTCGATGGTGGGCAGCAAGATCGGCTCGCCCCCCAGTTCCAGCACGCGTTCAATGGCCGAGGCCGCCTGGGCGACGGGCCGCGTGATCCCGATGCGGCGTCCAAAGAGGGGCCGTTTCTCGAACCAGGCGATCGCCTCGCGCCGCGTGACGCACTCCCCCACGACAATGATCGAAGGCGGATGCAGGGCGGCGGCACGCACCGCGTCGGCAAGTTGTCCCAGCGGCGCCGCGATCGTCTGTTGGCCGGCATACGTGGCGCAGCTCACGATGCACGCTGGCGTGGACGCGGATTTGCCAGCGCGCAAAAGCGATTTGACGAGCGCATCCAATCGCTGCAGACCCATGTAAAACACAAGCGTTCCGGGAAATCGGGCAATCGCCTCGTAATCGAGCGACGCGTCTTTCGTCGGGTCCTCGTGAGCCGTGACGAATGCGACGGCCGAGGCATAGTCGCGGTGCGTGAAGGAAAGGCCCGCATATTCGCCCGCAGCGACGGCTGCCGTCACGCCGGGGACAACCTCGAAATCGATACCGGCCGCTGCGAGCGCCGCCGCCTCTTCGCTGCCGCGGCCGAAAATATACGGATCGCCCCCTTTGAGCCGCACGACCGTCTTGCCTGCCTGGGCCGCCTCGATCAGTCGCCGATTGATCTCCTCCTGACCGCCAATCGCGCCGGCTTGCGATTTGATCCGGCTCGTACGCTCCGTTTCGGCCGACGTGAAGCGCAACAAGAGCGGATTGGCGAGGCCGTCGTAAAGGACAAGGTCCGCAGCGTGCAGGCACCGCAGCCCTTTCATGGTCAAGAGCCCCGGATCTCCCGGTCCGGCGCCGACCAAGTAAACCTTGCCGTTGGAGGTCATACAGGCAGTCTAACAATCAGCAGGGGCGGGGGGAGCGGGGCGGGGGGAGCGGGACATGAAGGGGGCCGGCGCTCGCAAAGCCTCGCTGGCCCCACCCTACCGTTGCAGACTTAACCGGAGGTTATTCACGACGAATGCACGTTGGCCTGCAGCCAACCAATCAAATGCCGGGCCACTTCGGCTTTCGTGCCGGAAGAATTCGTGGCCACGCGGCCCGTGCCGTCGAGGACTTCGACGGTGTTGCTTTCGGCTCCGATCGCCGATGGCCCGTTGAGCACGATCCAGTCGCAGTTTTTCGCGCGGAGTTTCTGCAGCGCGTTTTCGCGGGCATTGGTCGCCTCGAGCGCGAAGCCGAGCACCCAACGGCCGTCTTTATGGCGGCCCAGCTCGGCCAGCACGTCGTCCGTTTCGATCATTTCGAGCGTGATCGCGCCGCCCGTCTTCGAGATCTTGCCGGCCACGCGGTTGAGCGGCTTGTAGTCGCAGACGGCCGCGGCGGCGATCACGCCGTCGCATTGGTGGAAACGGGCTTCGCAGGCGTCGCGCATCTCAGCCGTCGTGTTGACGTGCACGCATTCGCAACCTTTTGGCGGACTCAAATTGACTGGACCGCTGACCAGGATCACTTCGTGCCCCGCGTCGCGGGCGGCCTCGGCCAGCGAATAGCCCATGCGGCCGCTGCTGTCGTTGGAGAGATAGCGGACATCGTCCAGATATTCGCGCGTGGGGCCGGCGGTAATCAGAATGCGCATCGCCCGATCATCCCAGGAGCGTGGTGATGGCCGCGAGAATTTCCGGCGGTTCGGCCATGCGGCCGGGACCGATCTGTCCGCAACTCAACCAGCCGCTTCCCGGCTCGACGATGTGCAGGCCGTCTTCGCGGACGCGGGCGAGGTTTCGTTGGACCGACGGCTTGTTCCACATCTCCGTATTCATCGACGGAGCGAGGAGCACGGGCCGCGTGACGGTGAGAATCAGTGTCGCCAACAAGTCGTCGGCGAATCCGTTGGCGATCCGCGCCAGGAAATCGGCCGTGGCCGGAGCCACGACGAGGATTTCGCAGCGCCGGGCGAGGCCGATGTGCTCGCCTTGATAATGCTCCGACGGCGCGAAGCCCGACGTGTAGACCGGACGGCCGGTCAGCGCCTCGAAGGTCGTTTTGCCGATAAAGCGCCGGGCCGCTCGGGTCATCACGACCGATACGCCTGCGCCGCCTTGCACGAGCTTGCTCGCCAGGTCGGCCGACTTGTACGCGGCGATCCCGCCGCTGACGCCGAGCAGGATCTCGCGCCCCTTGAGCGAGCGGGTTTGCGTCGGGTTTGTTTTTGCTCGGCCCGGATCGTTCATGAAGCGCCCAGAAATCCAAACCCAAAACAGCAGTGACCGGTGCCCATAAGCGAAAGGCCGGAGCAATGGCCCCGGCCCTCCGTGGGACTACGTTTCCAACGGCTCACAGATCGTCGAGCGACGGGCCCGAATCGCCGAGCGTGCCGACGTCGGGGCTGTGGTCCGACGCGATGGCCAGGTTGCCCGACGTGTCGAGGTAGATTTTGTCCTGCATGATTTCGGCGACGACGATTTCCATTTGGTTCTTGGTCGGCAGTTCGACCAGCGGGCGGGCGCCGCGGTTGAGCGCGACGAGCCGCTTCTGGATCAGCGACGACAGCTTGAACCGGCCGCCCACCTTGTTGACGATCTGCTCTTCTTTGAATTCATCCAACATTCAGTGCTTTCTCCCGTGCGATGAGAATATCTGCAATTTCGTGGACGGCCCGGTCGAGCTGGTCGTTGACGACCCGGTAGGCATAAAAACCGGACGCCGCCAGCTCCTTTCGGGCAATCGCCAGGCGGCGCTGGATGGCCTCTTCGGTCTCCGTGCCGCGGCGACGCAATCGTTGTTCGTAATCGTGGTCGTTGGCCGCCGTCAGAAAGATCGTGACGGCTTCCGGATAGGCCTGGGCGACGTTTTTAGCCCCCTCGACGTCGATTTCCAGGAGTGCCCAGGCGCCGGCCCTTTCCGCCCTCTGCAATTCGCCCTTTAGCGTACCATACCAGGAGCCGGAACCGAAGACCTCCGCATATTCCAGGAATTCCCCCGCTTGCCGTCTCCGCTCGAAGTCGTCCGGTGCGAGAAAATAGTAGTCCGCCCCATCTTTTTCGCCCGCCCGCGGTTTTCGCGTGGTGGCCGAAATGGCCTTCACCAGCTTGACCGGCGCCCGCTCGACCAGCCGATTGACGATCGTCGACTTGCCGGACCCGCTGGGACCCGACAAGACGACGATGCGATGAGGTTTTGCGCCTTCGCCGGCGTCAGTCAAGGTTTCGGCCCCGGCCCCGGAAGGATGAAGGATGAAGGATGAAGGATGAGTAAGACGAAGACGCCACGACCGATGCCCGGGCGCATTTGTCTGGCTCATCCTTCATCCTTCCGCCTTCATCCTTCGTCTTATTCCACATTCTGCAGGACTTCCCGCATGCGCTCGACGGCGGCTTTGATTTCCACGACCGAGTGGGCGACTTCCGCGTTGTTGGCCTTTGACCCGATCGTGTTCACCTCGCGGACCATTTCCTGCGTCAGGAAATCGAGCTTGCGGCCGGCCGACTGCGATTGGCGGAGGAACGACTGGAACTGATCGAGGTGGGAGCGCAAGCGGAGAATTTCCTCGCTAATGTCGCAGCGCTCCGCATAAATGCTCACTTCGCGGATCAGGTCGTTCGGTTCGACCGTCGCTTCGCCGTTGCGTAAGAGTTCGGCGACGCGATCGCGAAGTTTGTCGCGAAAGTCGCGAACAATCTGCGGGGCCCGCGCGGCGATCTTTTCGAGCTCGGTCGCGATGGTGCGCAGGTTCAGTTGCAGATCCTGCTCCATCGAGGCGCCTTCCACCGCGCGGAATTCGCCGAGCTTTTTGAGCGCTTCGCGCAGCGAGGATTCGATCAGCGGCCAATCCTCGCGGGGATCGCTGGTCGACGAGTCGCCGTCGGCCACCACTCCCGGCAGACTGAGGAGGCTGCCCAAGTTGTCGGGCGGTTTCATGCCGAGCGACTTGGTGAGCATCGTCAGTTGTTGCCAATAGGTCTGCAAAACGGTGTCGTCGAGCCGGTACGCCGTCGCGCCGGCGACCCCCTCGATGCGGACCGAGACGTTCACGGTGCCGCGCGAAATCGATTCGCGCACGACGCGCTCGACTTCGCTTTCAAGCGGCTGGTAGCGCTCGGGCGTCTTGGTGACGAGCTTGAAATACCGGTTGTTAACGGCCCGCACTTCGACCGACATGCTCAGGCGGTCGTTTTGACCGCGGGCGTCGCCAAAGCCCGTCATGCTCAGTAGCACAACTGTGTCCTTCTGCTGCGTCGATCAGCCCCGCCTATTTTGCGGGAGCAGAGGACTTCGTCGCGTTGGGAGCGGGGGAACTCTTGGCCGGCGGAGTTGTTGCCGGGGTGGTCACAGTCGACGGCGATTTGGCAGCGGCTGGTTGGGCCGTGCCGCCGGTCGCGGGAGCGGCAGCTTTAGTCGCGTCGCCGGCTTTGCCGCTCGGATTATTACCCGCGTCAAAAGCACTGGCACCGCTTGGCGCTGCCGCTTGTCCGGGAGTTGCCGGGACAACGCCCGGCTCGTCAGTGGCCTGCGATTGGAAGCGGCCCCGGCTCTCCTTCGTCATGGCGTAGCCGGTAATACCCGCCAGCGCGACCCACACGACGGCCACGCCGATGGTGATCCGCGTGAAAACGTCGCCCGCCTTGGTTCCGAAGGCGCTTTGACCACCCGTTGCCCCGAAGGCGCCGGCCAACCCGCCGCCGCGGCCCCGCTGCAGGAGCACGATGAAAACCAGAAAAATGCTCGCCACGGCGAACAGGATCGAAAAAATATCGCTCCAGAGATGAGACATAAGACACCCTCAGCGTTGATCACCCTATTGCCCAGCCCGCTGGCTATCGCAGCGGCGCTTTGGCGGCCGCGTCGACAATCGCCAGGAATGAATCCGCCTTCAGGCTGGCTCCGCCGACTAGCGCTCCGTCGACATCGGGCTGCGACATCAATTCCAGGGCGTTGTCCGCCTTGACGCTTCCCCCATAAAGAATTCGCAGACCCGTACTGCGTCGGGAATTGTAGCGACTCTCGACCCATTTGCGAAGATGGAGATGGCTCTCCTGAGCCTGAGCCGGGGTGGCGGTGCGGCCCGTGCCGATCGCCCAGACCGGCTCGTAGGCAATCACGACGTGATCCAAGGCCTCTTCCTTGATCTGGGCCAGTCCCCCCTCCATGTGCGAATCGAGCACGGCCTTGGTGCGATCCGCCTCTCGCTGCGCGAGCAATTCGCCGACGCAGAGAATGACGTCGAGCCCGCCCGCGATCGCGGCGGCCACCTTGCGGCCGATCACTTCGTCTGTCTCGCCCAGAACATGGCGGCGCTCGCTGTGGCCGATGATCACATACCGGCAGCCCGTATCGACGAGCATCGGGACGGCGACTTCGCCCGTAAAGGCTCCCGGCGGCTCGAAATAGACGTCTTGAGCGCCCAATTTGACGGCACTGGCGCTAATCACCTCGCCCACCGGCAACAGATACGGAAAGGGCGGGCAAACCAGAACCTCGACATCGGTCCGGTCGGCGGGCACCTGCGCGGCGACACCCTGGGCCAAAGCGATCGCGCCGGCCCGGGTTGTGTTCATCTTCCAATTGCCGGCAACGAGCTTGCGTCGGGTTGAAGGGCTCATTCCAGCGCTTCGCTCCGCGGATACGACCCGAGCACTTCGAGTCGCACGGCGCCGTGGGCCAGATCCTCGAGCGTTTTCTTCGTGCGGGCCTCGTCGAAATGCCCCTCGAAATCGATGAAGAACAAATATCCCGATTCCGGCCCGCGAAGCGGGAACGACTCGATCCACGTCAGGTTGAGCTTGTTCTTTTTGAAGGCCTGCAACGCGTCGGAGAGCGAGCCCGGCTTATGCGGGATTTGCAGCAACACGGCTGTTCGATCCCGGCCCGTGGGACGCGAGTGATGATCGCCAATGACGGCAAAACGCGTCACGTTATTCGCGTTATCTTCGATGTTTTCAGCCACGATCTGCAGATCGTATTCGACGGCTGCCTGCCGGCTGGCGACGGCCCCAACCCCTGGTTTGTCGCGGGCCAATTGAGCCGCCGTCGACGTGCTGGTCACTTCGATCAATCGCGCGTGCGGCATGTTTTTTGAAAGCCACTCGCGGCACTGGGAAAGCGCCTGCGGCTTGCTGTAGATTTCGGTGACCTCGCTCCGAGGAGACTTTGAGGCCAGGTTGTGGTGGACGGCGATCTGCACCTCGCCGCAGATCCGCAAGGGAAGCCGCGTGAACATGTCGAGCGTGTCGACAATGCGACCGTCGGTGCTGTTCTCGATCGGCACCAGGCCGAAATCGGCGTGACCCCGGTTGACCTCTTCAAACACCGAGGCGATGGTGCTCACGGGCATCAGGTCGGCCGATTCCCCAAAGCGCTCAATGGCGGCCAGGTGCGTGAAGCTGAATTGCGGACCGAGATAGGCGACGCGTTGCGTTTTGACCTTATGGCGGGCCGCACTCAGGATTTGACGGAAAACCCCGCGAACGACCGACATCGGCAAAGGGCCCGGATTGGCCGCAGAAAGTTCCTGCCACAGCAGATCGTCCCCACGGAGGTCGTAGATGGCCGCATTACGATTCGGCGCGGCTTCAATCGTCCGCGTCGTCGCGTCGGCTCTCCGGTTGATCAGTTGGAGAATCTGGCGATCGAGCTGCCGGATTGACGCTTCCGATGTCGCAGCCGGCTTTCGCGTCTCGGGGCTGCCCACGCTCGGATTGCCTTGACCGTTGCCGGCGGCTGCCGGTCTCTTGCTCGATTTGGCAGCCGGACGGCTGGGAGTTCGATTGGCTTTGACGGGCTTGGGCAATCGTTTGGACGAGACCGGTTTCTTCGCCATTGGAGCCCTAACGTTGGCTTTTAACTCATTAATTTAAAAGCACTTAAATGGTATGGACCGATGGTCGAGCGGCGTCGTTGAGTCGAAGCGCGAGGCAAAAGAACCGGTCGTTAAATCCCAGAAAAGTGAACTTGAATCCGTTTGTACAGACGGTGTTTTAGAGTGTCAAGCAACGGGCTCGGTGGCTTAACTACAAGCCGGCTAAGCGGATCGCGTCCGGGCGTCCAGCTTATCGCGTGCCCGCATGCTGATTAATCCGCGTAGCCCGAGGGGTGCGCGCGGAACCAGCGCCAAGCCGTTTCAATAATCGGCTCGAGCTTTGTAAATTCCGGCTCCCATGAGAGTTCCGACCGAATCTTGCTCGAGTCGGCAAACAGGGCGGGGGGATCGCCGGGACGCCTGGGGCCGAATTGGGCCGGAATTGGATGCCCCGTCACAACCCGGGCCGCGGCGAGCACTTCTTGCACAGAGTATCCGCGGCCAATGCCCACATTGTAGATGGCCATGCCGGGCTTAATCGCCTTGAGTGCCAGCACATGCGCCTGGCACAAATCGTCGACATGCACATAGTCACGAATGCAGGTCCCATCGGCCGTGGGATAGTCCTTGCCGAATAGGGTGACCTGCGGGCGCTGCCCGAGTGCCACTTGCAAGAGAATCGGAATCAAGTGCGTTTCGGGATCGTGGTCCTCGCCGATCGAACCATCCGCCGAGCAGCCGGCCACATTGAAATACCGTAGAGCGACGGCCGAGAACTCCGGATCGGCCTCGGACCAATCACGAAGAACATGCTCGACCATCAACTTCGATCGGCCGTACGGATTGATCGGCTCGCGCGGCGATGTCTCGACGATGGGCAGCACGCTCGGAATGCCGATCACCGCGCACGTTGAACTGAAAACAATGCGGCGGACGCCGACCGACTTCATGGCGTCCAAGAGGCTCACCGTGCCGCTGACATTATTCGAATAGTAAAGCAGCGGTTCGGCCACCGATTCGGCGACGGCAGCCAGCGCCGCAAAATGCATCACGCAATCGATCCGCTCGGCAGCCAGGATTTCGCGGATCCGATCGGTTTGCCGCAGATCGACCTCAAAGAAGGGAACATCGGGCGGAAGGGACTGCGCGATGGCCTTGCCCGAGATTGTCGACCACCGCGACGCGGGCGCCGGCTTTACGAAGATGACGGACGGCGTGTGACCCGATGTATCCCGCACCGCCGGTGACCAAAACATTCATTGCTGGCAACGTCGCTCCAGGCCGCTTTGAGTCACGCCATTATGCCCGGAGTTGTGCTCGGTTTCACCCCAGCTCTTCCTCGAGTGGGTGCAGCGTCGCCAGAGACATCGTCGCGCAATCGGGATCGTGCCTGCTCCGTTCCTCGGAGACATCGACGCCCCCCGAGAGTTCGATATCGTCGATCCATTGGCGAATGTCTGTCTGATATTCGCTCGCGAGGTCGCCTTTGACGAGTTGTCGCATGAAGTCGGCCGCGCCGTCGTCTTCGAGATCGGCTGCCTCGGCGCTTTGAAATCGCTGGGACGGATCGGGATCGACGAGCCGACGAATGAGCTTGATTAAGAGCTCGTTGTACGCAATTTCCTCGGGGGGAAGCAGCCGGGGCAATCGCTGCAGGATGTTCTTTTTGGCCCGCAGCAGCTCCCCAAAGCGTTTCTTTCCCGCGAATGGCTGTGCACCCGTGAGCATTTCGATCAACACGTATCCCAGGCTGGCCAGGTCCGATTGTGGCGAGCCGGGTTGTCCTTCGAGCACTTCCGGCGCGGCATAGTCAGGCGTGCAACGTCCGACCGGCGGCGAATCGTAGAGGTCGAACGCCGAGCCGACGTCGATGATCTTCGTGCTGCCGGTCCGTTTGAGCATGATGTTCGAGGGCTTGAGGTCGCTGTGGACGATTCCCTCGCGATGCAATGCGGCGACGGCCGCCAGGCAGCCGCGCAACACGGCCACGGCGATGCCGGGCTTCAGCCGCAGCCCCGCTTTGCCGTAAGTGACGGTGAACTTATTGATGTGCTCCCAGCGTTCGCGAGTGACGGTGGCATCGATGCGATCCAGCAGCACGGTCCGGCAGAGCCGCTGCAAGTCGTACCCGTCGACCCACTCCATTTCGAGCAGTCGGATGCCGCGATGCTTGATGAAATTGTGCACGTCGACCAGATTGTCCTGCTGGATCCTGGCCACGCGGCCGGCGACCGAGGCCAGCCGCCCCATCTCCATTTCGTAGCTGACGACGTTGGGATACGAGGCCGGCGAAAAGATCTTGAGTGCGACGCGACGTTGGAAACCGTCGGCCCCTTGCCGCTGGCTCAAAAAGACGATTCCTTGGCCGCCCGTTCCCAAACAGCGCAGGAACGGTCGCCGCGAGACCCAAACGAGCTCTTGTCGCTTGAGAATGGTCTCGTAGCGGGAGATGAGCGGGTTGGCGTGGCCCGGAGGCGCAGCGTGAGGAGGCAGGGCTGCCTGTCGCGGCAAAGCGTTCAGAGAATCACTTCCTTGTTCTAAGTTCTGCCCGGTTGAGCGGGCACTTCGGGTCTGCCCACGTTCAGCGGGCAATGCGAATCCTGGCGCATCCTTCGCGCCGGTGTTCCGGACCTCTTCCGAAGCGATACGATCAAGTTCGAGGATTGTAGTCGTTACTTGAGTTCCCATCCACGGGTTTCATCACAAGGAGTTGTGCCAAACAGATTCATTTTCCGCCTTTCGAGGGGACACTTTTACGCACCCCGCGGTTCGGGGACGACGCAACGTGCATCCGCGGACAGACCTTGCAGCAATGCGCTTGACAGTGTGGCGCATGTGTGCAAAGAATCGCGACTCAAAACGCATGGCCAATTTTTAAGGAGACACAACGATGGGTGGCCCGATCGTGCGGACCGGAACGACACCAAAATTCTGGCAAAACTGGGAAAGTGTATTCGGCGGTAAGAAATCGGGGTCGGGCGCAGCCAAGGCGACCCCGGCAAAATCGCCCAAGTCCCCAAAGGCATCGGCCAAAAAGGCGTCGAGCAAAGCGGTCGCCAAAAAGGCCGGCAAGAAGAAGTGATCTCGGCCGAATCGTTTTTATTTGAAACGGTTCGCCAAGTGGCTGCGAGAGAGCGGTCAAAACCACGACGGTCTCCCGCGGCCCAAAGATAGGCCGTGTTTCCGTGCGGCTATTCGTTGTTGTTGCCGTTTTTCTTTCCTTCACGATCGATTCGTTCGCGAGGTATCCGGTTCCCGGTCCGAACGAATCACACTATCTGTGCAAGGCCAAGCATTACTGGAATCCGGATTGGTGCCGCGGCGATCTGTTCCTTTCCTCGTCGAACGCGCACCTCGTCTTCTTCCAGACGTTCGGCTGGCTCACGCGGTGGTGTTCGCTCGAGACGACGGCCATTGTCGGGCGGCTCGTCGGGCTCTTCATCTTGGCGGCCGGATGGACGGCACTCGTCGGCGTTCTCGTGCCGGGGCGCTGGCAGGCGTTGTGGGCGGCTTGGATTTTTCTGGCTCTCTCGGCCCTCGGAAATCTGAGCGGCGAATGGCTCGTCGGTGGAATTGAAGCGAAAGTCGTCGCCTACGGGCTCCTCTTCGGAGCCCTTGCGGCCTGGATTGACGGACAAGCCAAAGGGTCGCAGCGACGATTCCTGCTCGCAAGCGTTCTTGCCGGACTTGCGATCAGCTTCCACCCGGTCGTCGGCATCTGGGGTGTGGCGTCGGCCGTCTTCGCCTCACTCGTTCGCGGAATCTTGCGACGTCGCGAGACTGCTCGACCGGTTGTGCGATGGTCTTGGTACGGAGTGTCTGCCGCGATCCTGGTGGTCCTGGCGATTCCAGGAGTGATGGCGGGGCTGCGCGCGGCGGGCGGCAGTTCGGTCGTGGCTGATTACATTCAGGTCTATTACCGACTCGCGCACCATCTCGATCCCGTGCATTTCCCGGAATGGAGTTGGATTCGGGAACGAATCGATCAATTCTCGCCGATTGTCGGCCAGAAGACGGTCGATTTTTTTGCCTCTGCCTGGTTCGCGTACGGAGTTCTGGCCTGCGTCTGGCTCCTCGGCCGGCATTGGATGTCGCGCTTCGAGCCCGAGCGATGGTTCTTTTGGTTCGTGATCGGCACGGCGCTCATCGCGCTCTGCGGTTTCTTGGTGGGCTGGCGCTCCGGTCCTCCCGAGCACGTGCAGAATTATCTGGTGCCTGGGAAGTGGCTTGACTATCCGTTGCGGTGGAAGATTCTCAAGCTCTATCCGTTCCGGCTGTTCGACGCGATGTTGCCGATCGCCGTCTCCATCACGATTGCAGGCATGGCGCGGCGTTGGTGCGAGCGCGCTTGTCAGGTCCCAAGTGCGCGGCCCAAGCGGACGGTTCCGTTGATTTGGTTTCTCTGCGGAGTGCCGGCATTGCTCGCTTGCCTGAGCGCGGCGACGGACGCGCGACCGCAAATGAACGCTGCCGAGTTGGCTGATTGGGTGGACGCGTGCCACTGGATCGAAAAGAACACTCCGCGGGACGCGCTGGTTCTGACACCAACGCAGGAAAGCTGGGCCTTCAAGTGGTACGCCCAGCGTCCGGAGTATGTGTGCTACAAAGACTGTCCGCAGGACGGTCCCGGAATCATCGAATGGAACAAGAGGCTGCTGTACTTATCCGATTGGACGGAGCGGCACCTGGAGACCGGTTATACGTCGGCCGATTTGGCGACGCTGCGCCAACAGGGCGTGAAGTACATCATCGCCTTGAGACTCGGGCCGTTCGATTTCCCACCGGTCTACCGAAATGGAACCTTGCGGATTTATCGGATGCCAGACAAATGAGAGACAACAAGGTGCTTCGTCCGGCCGTGGCGCTTGCGATTGGATTCATGACGATTTCCGCGGCTGATGCCGCGGCCGCTCCGCCGCTGGAGCAGAAAACATCCGCTGCCGCGGACTGGCCCAGCTTTTTGGGGCCATTGGGGACCGGCGTCACGTCGGACGCGGGCCTCAGCCCACATTGGCCGCCGTCTGGTCCGCCCATCGCGTGGAGCAAACGCATCGGCGCGGGTTACTCATCTCCGTCGATTCGCGGCGACAAGCTTGTCATTCATCACCGTCTGCGAAACACCGAAATTGTCGAATGCGTTCGCGCCGGGACGGGAGAGCCGATCTGGAAGATCGATTATCCCAGCGATTTTCGCGACCCTTACGGCTACAACAACGGTCCGCGGTGCACGCCCTTACTGACAAATGATCGTTGCTACACCTTCGGCGCGGAGGGCCGCCTGCTTTGCGTCGAACTCGCTTCCGGAAAGAAGATCTGGGAGCGAGACATTCCCAAGGACTTTTACGTTCCGCCCCATTTCTTCGGCGTGGGCTGCACGCCAATTCTCGAAGGCGACTTGTTGATTGTGCTCATCGGCGGCCAGCCGAATTCCGGCGTCGTCGCCTTTCGGGCGGACAATGGTGCGACCGCCTGGCAAAGCGTCGGGAAGGAGACGTGGGACGGGATCAAAACCGATTGGCCGACGGAACCTGTCTACCGCTGGACCGGCAACGAAATGGTTGTGAGTTACTCGTCGCCGATCGCGGCAACCATTCACGGCCGGCGGCACGTGTTGTGTCTGATGCGGCAGGGGCTTGTATCGGTCGACCCGCGCAATGGACAGGTGAATTTCAAGTATTGGTTTTGTTCCCGCGACTACGAATCGGTGACGGCGGCGCGACCCGTGGTGATCGGCGACAGGATTTTCATTTCGGCCGCCTACAAAGTCGGCTCAGCCCTGTTACAGGTCGAGCCCTCCGGTCGGGGCGTGAAAGAACTGTGGCGGAACCGGACAAATCTGCTGGCGCACTGGTCGACGCCGATCGAAGTCGCAGGATTTGTCTACGGGTTTAGCGGTCGCCACGAGCCCGAGGGGGAATTACGCTGCGTGGATCTGGCGACCGGGAATGTGGTGTGGCAGACGCGCGGTTACGACGGCGACGTCGAGAAACTTGCCGCGGACCCGGCAACGGGACAAATCGTCGACCAGGTCACGAGGAAGCCGATCCCCTTTCCGTTCTTCGGTCGCGGCTCGCTCACAAAGGCGGGAGATCGCTTTCTCATCCTGGGGGAACGCGGCACGTTGGCCCTCGCGGAACTGTCCCCGAAGGGCTATCACGAGCTTGGTCGCGCTTCGTTCAAGGACATCAAGTACCCGGTCTGGCCGAGTCCCGTGGTCGTCGGCACGCAACTGTACTTGCGGGACGAGAATACGCTTTTGTGCGTCGATCTTTCGGCAAAGCCGTAGTAGAAAGTGCCCCCACCCCGGCCCTCTCCCGGAGTACCGGGAGAGGGAGAAAGGCGGGCGTCCCGGGTTTGGTAGGGCGGCGGTAGTTCAACCCTCTCCCGGTACTCCGGGAGAGGGCAGGATGAGGGCTCTTCGCTTGATGGATCATCGCCGGAAGCGGTCGCAGCTCATGGTTTCAGCTGCCCGCCTTACTTTCCGCCGCGGAGTTTCTTGCCCAGCGTTTCGATGGCGTGCATCGAAGCGCAACGCGCTTCCTCGAAGCCGGCCGGTGTGATTTTCGGTCCCTTAAGGTACTCGAAGATAATCTGCTCCGCCGTGGCGAACTCTTTGCAGCCGTCGGCAACCTGGCCGGCGACCTCGTGCGGAATGGTTGTCACGCCGTTTCGGTCACCGTGAAGCAGGTCGCCCTGGTAGATGGTGATGCCGCCGACCACGACAGGAACGCCGACTGCCAGGATGTGTGAGTATCCGTGGGCACACGTGGCTCCGGATGTGAATGCGGGGAAGTTGATGCGTTCGACCTGGTCCAGGTCGCGGCCTGTTCCCGAGGTGATCAGCCCCTTGGCTCCGAAGGCTTTGTACGTTGTGCACATGACCTCGCCAAAGGTGGCGGCGGCGACGGGGTGATCGACATCCTGGAAGACGAGCACGGCCGGCCCGGGCAATTCGGCAAATTGCTCGATTTGCCGGGTGAGGCTCGCGTAGATGTCACCGCCACGGGGTGGCGACTGGCTGCGAAAGAAGGACGTGAGTGCGTACCCGACCATGGGAGGCATTTGCGGGAAGCAGGCCTCAATTGTCTCGTTCATATAGCCCGCGTTTCGAGGCCGCATATCGAAAAGTTCGACCACATTGCAAATCGTCGGCGTGTCGTACTTGGCGAGGTCGGCAAGCTGCGCGGGGGTGAGCCCTGGGGTGGCGCTCATGCAATTCTCCTGTTGGATTGGGGAAAGGCGACTATAGCCGAGGAATTTGCGGCCCGAAAGTGGCGGCGAAAGTGTCGTGGTGGCAATGAATTAGCGCATCTGCACGCGTGTTCGGCTAAATGGGCCGCCTGCGAAGCGCGATTTCGGAGAAAATCCCCGCGACAGTCGCAGATTGGTCTGTTTTTTCCGAAGAGAGTTTGGATATTGTAGGAAGAGACAGAGAGCCCACCGACGAAGACTACGGGCTTGCTTGCGTGGTCTTTCCATTGACCCGCCTCTCACTTCGACAGTGACGAGCGTATCATTCCTGTGCCGGTACTGCCGTGGCGCCGGCCATTATTCGTACTAGAAGCGGTTTGACTCTAATTATGCGAAGACAGTTTCACATGGCGTCTGGCAAGGAGTCTCTGAAGACAACTAAGTCCAGCCGTCCGGCTGCCAAGAAAACACGGGAGCGGACGGCCACTGCGACTGCAAGGAGATCAGAAAGGATGGTTGAAAGCGCTACCTGCCGGCCCGATCGGCTGCTGCCATCAGCCGAACTGCCGGCCTACACATTTGTGCCGGGGACGGCCACCCCGCACCCCGTGCGCGACCCGCGCGGGCATAGCCATGCCCGAAAGGGGCGTCCGTCGCTCCCTTTGACGGCCGAAAACTGGGCCGACAACCGGACGTATCTGCTTGCGCTGGATTACTTTAACTCGGGCTTCTATTGGGAAGCCCACGAAGAGTGGGAGCGGCTTTGGCGGATTTCTGGTCCCGAAAGCACCGTTGGCCGCTTCCTCCGCGGTCTCATCAAATTGGCTGCGGCCGGTGTCAAAGTTCGCGAGTACAGCATCCACGGTGTCCGCCGGCACGCGGCTTCCGCGGGTGAAGTGTTTGCCGACGTGGCGGCCGAGGTTGGCACGGATCGTTACTGTGGGCTTGAATTCACCACGTTGCAATTCGCCGCCGATCGGGCGGCCCAAATCAGCTACGACCGCGATTATCCCGTTGGTAAGCCGATTCGGGTCTTCCCGTTCGTGATCCATCCGGAACCGATGCCGTTCGCGGAAATCTAGCGATTTCGCTTCGGCTCCGATGATCTTGAAAGCGTGCCGCTCTTTTCGGCGCGCTTTTTGTTGCGCGGACCGATTCGGCGCGCATTTTCACGGCGCGGACGGGGGTGAACCACGCTCCGTCCGCTAAAATAGAATCATGGCCGGCAACTCGTTTGGACAGGCGTTTCGGATCACCACGGCAGGGGAAAGCCACGGGCCGGGTTACGTCGTCATCATTGATGGCGTTCCGCCGGGGATTGAATTGTCAGTCGAAGACCTCACGGTCGACATGGATCGCCGACGACCGGGGCAAAGCAAAATCGTCACCCAGCGGGACGAGGCCGATATTCCCGAGATTCTTTCCGGCCTGTTCGAAGGGCGAACCACCGGAACCAGTTTGGCAATTCTGGTCCGAAACCAAGATCAGCGCAGCCGCGACTACGAAGACATTAAACACGTTTATCGCCCCGGCCACGCCGACTATACATACGATGCCAAGTACGGTTTTCGAGATTACCGTGGAGGCGGTCGCTCGAGTGCCCGCGAAACCACCGTTCGCGTCGCTGCCGGCGTTGTGGCCAAAAAACTGATCGCAGGGGCCTTTGGCGGGCGGGTCGTCGGATACGTCAAGCAAGTTGGCGATATCGTTGCCGATCTTCCGGATCCCGAAGCGATTACGCTCGAGCAGGTGGAAAAGCTGCCAAGTGGCGAGCCGAATATCGTCCGCTGTCCCGATTCCAACGCGGCAGCGCAGATGGTCGCGCTGATCGAGAACCTGCGGAGCCAGGGGGATTCGATTGGCGGAGCGGCTGAAATCGTAGCCACCGGTATCCCACCCGGACTCGGCGAGCCCGTGTTCGACAAAATCAAAGCCGACCTGGCCAAGGCCCTGTTCAGTCTGCCGGCCGTGTTGGGGGTCGAGTACGGGATCGGTTTTGGTTGCGTCACCATGCGCGGCAGCCAGAACAACGATCTTTTTCGTCCCGCCGCCACAAAAAATGCGGCAGGCCGTCCCGCCGTCACGACCGAGACGAACCGCCACGGCGGAATGCTCGGCGGAATCACCAGCGGACGTCCCCTGATCCTGCGGGCGGCCGTCAAACCGACCAGCAGTTTGCCGATCGAGCAAGAGACGGTCGACGATCAGGGCCGGCCGACGACCATTCGCACCAAAGGGCGGCACGATCCGTGTCTCTTGCCGCGGTTTGTGCCGATGGCGGAGGCCATGGTCGCCATCGTCTTGGCCGATCACTGGCTGCGCTTTAAGGCCCAATGCCATTAAAGAGGACGCGGTGAGTTGGCATCAGCGGGAATTGACCCTCGAGCGTCGGCGACGCGGTTTTCATCTGATCACCGACGAAATTCTCGCGGCGATGCCGGAGCTGAAGACGGTTCGAGTCGGGCTCCTGCACATTTTTATCATGCACACCTCGGCCTCGCTGACGATCAACGAGAATGCCGACTCCGACGTGCTGCGAGACATGGAGTCGTCGCTCAACGCGATCGCTCCCGAGGATTTTCCTTATCAGCACACGGTCGAAGGTCCGGACGACATGCCGGCGCACGTCAAAGCGTCGCTGATGGGATCGTCCGTGATGGTGCCCGTGCGCAATGGCCGGCTGGTTTTGGGCACCTGGCAGGGAATTTACCTTTGCGAGCACCGAGACAGTGCCAGTCGCCGGCGTTTGACGCTCACGCTGCAGGGTGAAACAGACTTCGAGTAAAATCGAAGCAGGAGTGAACTCGAAGATGCGGATCGTTCTCGACTACGGAAAAACCGGACTGCCCGTCGAAATCCCTGACGCAAATCTGGTCGGTCCGCTGGGCTTGCGGCCCGTCGCGCCGCTGCCCGATCCGGAACAGGCTCTCGCCGCCGCCCTGGCCAATCCCACAGGCACGCCGCCGCTGGTCGAGATGGCCCGCGGCAAGCGTTCGGCCTGCGTGGTGATCTGCGACATTACGCGACCCGTCCCCAACGAGTTTTTGCTGCGGCAGATTCTGCCCAAGCTGGAACAGGGCGGGATTCCTCGCGACAAAATCACCGTTCTCATCGCCACCGGCCTGCATCGTCCCAATTTGGGCGACGAGTTGGTGGAACTGGTCGGGCGTGAAATCGCGACAAACTACCGTGTGGAAAATCACGACGGCCGCAATCTCGCCGAGCACACTTTTTTGGGCAATTCCCCGCGTGGCGTCCCCGCTTGGATCGACACGCGGTACGTGACCGCCGACTTGAAAATCACCACCGGCCTGATCGAACCGCACTTGATGGCCGGCTATTCAGGCGGCAGAAAGCTCGTCTGCCCGGGCATCGCGGCTTTGGAAACGGTCAAGGTCTGGCACGGGCCCGATTTCCTGGAGCATCCGAGGGCCGACTGCGGCATTCTCGACGGAAATCCGGTGCACGAAGAGAACACCCGCATCGCCCGCATGGCCGGCTGCGATTTCATCGTGAATGTGTCCCTCGACAAAGACCGCCAGGTGACGTCGCTCGTGGCCGGCGAGATGGAACTGGCCTTCCGCAAGGGGGTCGAATTCGTCGAGTCGGTCTGCAAAGTGACGATTCCCGAGCCGTGCGACGTGGTCGTCACCTCGAGCGCGGGCTATCCGCTCGACACCACCTTCTACCAGGCCGTCAAAGGGCTCACCGGCGTGTTGCCGATCGTGAAGCAGGGGGGCACGATCATCATGGCGGCCAGCCTCAGCGAAGGCATCGGCAGTCCCGAGTTCCAGCGGCTTTTTTCCGAGAACGCCAACATCGGCGCCTTTATGCAGCGGATTCTCGGCAAGGATTATTTCGTCCTCGACCAGTGGCAGCTCGAAAAGCTGGGCCACGTGTGCCGCAAAGCCACGCCCCGTTTTGTCACGCAAGGGCTGTCGCCGGACATCCTGTCAAAGCTGTATGTCGAATCGGCCCCGAGCGTCGAGCAGGCCGTCAGCGAAGCGTTGGCCCTCTACGGTCCCAGCACCGGATCGCCGTCGTCCCCAAGGGTCCGTACGTTCTGCCGGTCGTCGCCGCTTAGGGCGTCGAGGCCGCGTTGCGGGCCGTTTCCACGTCCGCCATGTAGGCCAGCAACCGGTCGCGCTCGTTGGTGAGATGGCGCACGCGCAAGAGCGACTTGACGCGCGTTTTCAGCTCGAGGCTGTTGACCGGTTTCGTGAGGAAATCGTCGCAGCCGGCTTTGACCGCCTTTTCGATATCCCCCTGTTCATTGAGCGCGGTCACCATCAGCACGGGGATATCTTTGGTCTTGGCGTTCGATTTCATCCACTGACAGACCTCGTAGCCGCTCAATTTGGGCATCATGATGTCCAACAGCAGCAGGTCGGGCTGCAGCTCCTCCACGCGCTTCATCGCCTGGACGCCGTCGTACGCCACGAACATCTCGTAGCCCTCTTCGGAAAGATAGGCGTCGATGAGCTCGCAGTTTTGCGTGTTGTCGTCGGCAATCAGAATTTTCGACAGCGGCAAAATCAACTCCCTTTGTCGATAGTGCCCGGCAGCGGGCATTAAATGCCACAGTGCCCGGGCGTGCGGGCACGATATGCCAGAGTGCCCGGCGCGCGGGCATTATATGTCGCTGGAAGTCTCGGCGGAATGCCGCAATGGGGTCTCCGCGGGCGCTCGCGAACCGGGACTCAGCCCTCGTTGGTCAGGATTTTTTCGAAGATCACCAGGTTTTCCCCCCGATCGGGGTCCCAGCGAATGCCGAGGATGTCGTACTCGCGGCCGATGGCCAATTGCAGCATCGGCCGGTGTTGGTTGTGGCACTCGAAGCGGATCGTCGGATACTGATGGGCCAGCGCCCACGCGTGGGCCGCATCCATCAGCTGCGAGGCAATCCCCTTGCGGCGAAACTCGGGCATCACGCCGTAGAGCCACGCGAAAAAGACCGTCGGCTTCAGCTCGAAACCGATGAAAAATCCCACCGGCATGTCGTCCAGCGTGGCGACCAGCATCAGCACGTTATACCGGCCCAAAAATCGCCGGCGGAAAAACTGCAGATCGTGCGTGGGGCGATAGATCCGGTTGTACAGGTCGACCACCACCGGGATGTCGTCCTGCCCCACCACGTCGACTTTCGCATTGGCCATCTGAGGGTCCTTTCAGGGTCTCACCATATTATTGACTTCATTTGGCCTCTGCTCTAGTCTGACAAATCGCGCTCGATCACCGCCGGCCGTCGCGGGTTCGGCAGTTTCCCACCATGAGTCGGCCGCTTGGATTCCCACGACGAAGGAAACGCAATGACTCGCCCCGTCACCCTTTTTACCGGTCAATGGGCCGATCTCCCGCTGGAAACGCTGTGCAAAAAGGCCAGAGATTTCGGATACGACGGCCTCGAGCTGGCTTGTTGGGGCGACCATTTTGAAGTCGACAAAGCCGTCTCCGACGACACTTACTGCAGCCGCAAACGCGACCTGCTCGAAAAACACGATCTCAAACTCTTCGCCATTTCCAACCACCTGGTCGGACAATGCGTCCTCGACAATATCGACGCCCGCCACCAGCGAATTGTTCCCGCCCACATCTGGGGTGACGGCAAACCCGATGGCGTCCGCCGCCGCGCCATCGAGGAAATGAAGAATACCGCCCGCGCCGCCCAAAAGCTCGGCGTCGGCGTGGTCAATGGTTTCACCGGCTCCAGCATCTGGCACCTGATCTACGATTTTCCGCCCACTCCCCGCGAAATGATCGACCAGGGTTACGCCCTTCTCGCCGAACTCTGGAACCCCATTCTGGATGTCTTCCAGGAGTGCGGAATCAAATTCGGCCTCGAAGTGCACCCCACGGAAATCGCCTTCGACATTTATTCGACAGAACGTGCCCTGGAAGCACTCGACCGCCGCGAGGAATTCGGCTTCAACTTCGACCCCAGCCATCTCATCTGGCAGGGCGTCGATCCGGTCGAATTTATTCGCTCGTTCCCCGACCGGATTTATCACGTCCACATGAAGGACGCCTCGGTCACCCTCAACGGCCGCACGGGCATCCTCTCCAGCCACTTGGAATTCGGCGACGGCCGTCGCGGTTGGGATTTCCGCAGCGTGGGCCGCGGCGGAGTGCGGTTTGAAGAGGTGATCCGCGCCCTCAACGCCGCCAAGTACACCGGCCCCCTCTCGGTCGAGTGGGAAGACTCCGGCATGGACCGCGAAGCGGGCGCCCGCGAGGCGGCCCAGTTCTGCAAGAACGTCGACTTCGAACCCTCCAAACGCGCCTTCGACTCGGCCTTCGCCGAGTAAACCTGACCAACAGAACCCCCGCTTCGCGCCGTTTTGTCAGCCAAGCGGGGGACTTTTTTGGCTTTTTTCGGGCGCTGAAAAAGGGGGGACCTTTTTTGGGGTGCGCCGGCTTTGCACAAAAACCCCCGCTTGCACAAAAACTCGACTGCCAAAACGGGTCTGCACAAAAACTCGTGATGAACATGACCGGTCGCTAGCATGACGGCATGAGCGACGAACCGATTGGGCAGCGGTGGGATTGGGGCCTCCTGTGGCGCGGGTCAAACCGCAGCTCATCATTCTCGCATTCGTTACCCTGATGTTTGCGGTTCTTGTATGGCTCACGGTGACGCAAGCTGCCCGCGAGTGATTGCCAGTGCAATGCCGCTGAACTCCCGTGCCAATCGCCTGCATCGCTAGAATGACGGCATGAGCGACGTACCGGACGAAGATCCGCCTCATGGCTGCGCGCTTACGTCGGGAGGGCCGATGAAGGCTAATCCTTCTTCCTCCCCTGGGGCTTTGCACGGTCAGCCGCGCGTATCATGAACCTGCTCGACATCAGTCCGACGCCCATCCCAAAGCACCATCCCGCGGCAACGAGTCTAATGACATTAATGGGGCGGATCGCCTGAATTGGGAGATCGCCCAATGCGTTCGATAGCGGGAGAAGTCCGAGCAGTATTATGAAGACACCACGGATTATCGGGACGCGCTCTGCACGCTGCTCCCGTTTCGCGTTTTCGGCATTCTCCGGGGGGCTTGAACTCACGGCGTTGGCTCCGCGTTGTTGGGTTGCCACGGGCGGTCGAGTTCGTCGCGGGTCGGCATGGGGAGATTGTAAGCGGACTGGGCTTGGTTATTTCGCGCATCTCCCTGGGCCGTACGCGGACTGACGCCGTCCACAAAAGCAATGCGACGCCGGCGCATGAAGCTGTCGATGAAAACCGCTAAACTTCCGCGCCAATCGCCGAAAATCGTGTTTCAAACGCGGACACTACCTAATGGGGGTGGTGTCGTCTTTTGAAATATTTCAAACGGAGCCACCCTAGTAGACCGTCTACTTCAAAATGGTGGGTGGGCAAATCCCAGGCAGGTTTTTCACCACAAAGGCACAAAGACACCAAGAAAGGCAAGAGAGATCCGCAGATGACGCCGATTTCGCCGATTGGAATTTCAAAATCTGCGTCCTTCTGCGAAATCTGCGGAGAACTGCGTCTTAGTTTTTCTTGGTGTCTTTGTGCCTTGGTGGTAAAGATTTGCATTGAATGCCACGCAGGTCACTTCAGCCACGAGTCGAAGCCAGCGGAATCGAAGAAACTGGTCGAGCGAGAGCCACGGGGATCGCGCGCCGAACAAGAACTTGGCGGAGATGATGCAGAAGCCAGCGGATTTGAAGTCGATTGCCGAGCCAGGGCGTCGGCACCCGATCCACCTTTTTGAGATAGACGGTCCACTAGTCGCCCTGAAACGTCGGTTGCCGAGTTGTTATTCTCCGATACCATTGGTGCAAGCGATAGCGTCTTGCGTTCGGTTCTCTCCGTCGCCGCAGCGGTCGGTGCGGCATGTCTCAAGCTGATCGATCTCTTGAAGAAAGGGGTGACCATCATGAGCATCATTCTTCGATTGGTTTCTGTTGGTGGCGCGGGTGCCCTAGCAGCCCGTTTAAGTAAGGGTCTTTTCGCGGGGCCGATTTTTCAGACCGCAACCGGCCCGAGCCGCGCGGGACGGCTCGTGTCACGACGGCAGGAACTTACCCGCCATGCTACGACGAGACCTGCGATAAAATGCACAAGCGCGGCAAGGCCGGCCTCGCCTTGCAAGGCCTTCGGCTTGCCGACTCCGAACAGTTTCCACAGGATGCGCCCCAAATTGTGCGCGGCGACGGCGATCAGGTAACGCTTTGTGACTTTCGCGATCCCTTTCAGCCAACTCCGCCTCATCCCACCGCTGTCGCACACGTGGGCAAAGGTCCGTTCGCACAATTCGCTCCGGCGGCGCTGCCAGCGTTTGCTCTTGGCCCGCTTGATGCGCCGTCGGTTGGCGTACACGGCGTGTTGGTATTCCGCCGGCTTGTCGGTCCAGCGGAGACTGTGCGTGCGACGCGGCTCCGGAATGTAGGTCCTCAATCCCACGGCTTCGGACAATTCGAGCGTGTGGGCCGCGTGGTATCCCTTGTCGGCCGCCACCTCCTCAATCTCGGTTTGACTGCCGGCCTCTTTCAGATTGTTCTGCGCCTCCATCACACTGTCGACCAGCGTCTGGGTATCGGCCTCGTCGGCCTTGCGAATCTCCGCGGCCAGCACGATGTCGTTCTTCAGATCGACCACATGTTCGGCCTTGTAGGCCAGGTGGGTGCGGCCGTCTTTCATCTGGGTGATGCGGCTCTCGGGATCACTCTTTGAGACCCAGTCCTCGTTGCTGACACGCTTGTCTTTCCGCTTCTTGTCGTAACGGCGAACCTCTTCGTCCGTCGGCTCCTGGTCTGCTTTGATCGTGCCGTCTTCCCGCATCAGCCGGGTCACATACTTCTTCCAATCCTCTCCTGTGTCGCGGCGCACGATGCTTTTCATGGCCGCGTTGGCTTCCAATGTCGTGCTGTCGACACCCACCGTCTTGCCCGCCAACAGCTTCTTGTCCACGGCGATTTTGAGCACAAACTGGAAGACTTCGTCGAACACCTCCTGGGGCAGCCGATTGCGCGTGTTCGTCAGCGTGGAATGGTCGGGAGTCGATTCGCCCAGCGGAATGCCCAGGAACTGCCGCAGGCTCAAGCTGTCGGCACAGCGCCAGGCGATCCCCCGCTGGCTGTCGATCCCCTCGAAGTAACCGACCAAAAGCATGCGGAAGTAGACGCCGGGCGGAATCGACGGCTGCCCGCGCTTCTCCTCGGTGGCGTAGTACCGCCCGCAACGCGCCTCGATCCAGCGATCGAAATCGGCCTCGGCCAACAGCTCATTGAGCTTTCGGTAAAACGGATGCGCTGGCGACCCGGCCAGACTGTCCGTTGCCACAAACAAGGCCTCCTGCCGCTGGAGCTTGCGTTTGCCCATTGCCATCCGGGCCATCCTCCGTGAGCAATTGCATCCAGAAACCTCCGCGTTGTATTGCGGATCGTGACTACCTTACCATCCGCGTCAAGCCATCAAAGTGGATGGCCAGCAGCGGGGGAAGGCGGCGCGCGGGGGCCGGCCGGGGGAAGGGATTACTTCAACGGGCTGCTAGCGCGGGCTTCGTAACCAAGCGATCCGCACGCCATCGGAGACAGGGACGAACGACTCAATAGACGGCACCTTGGGGCACCGGGGGGGTGCAAGTCCCCCCGCCCGCGCCTCCTCTTTACAGACTCCGCAATTTGGCGATCAGCTTGTCGATCCGCGCCCGGTGTTTATTGTCGGCCTGATGCTTCATGACGGCATCGTACAAGTCGTCGATGCTCCACAGCGTCGCCGCCGGAATCCGCCGCTAGAATGACGACATGAGCGACAAGCCGAAGCCACCTCAAAGCGGCCGACCCGTGAAGGCGACGTGACCATGCTCGAATACGATCCCGACAAAATCCCCGAGGAACCTTCCGAGGAGTCGAAGCGAAAGGCCGAATCGCTCGGGTTCCGTATGATCCAGGTCGTATGTTTGGACCCGGACGTAGAGCGGGGTGTCCCGGTCACATTCGCTGCGATGATCTCCATTATGCCTCGGGCAGGCGACTTGATCGAACTGGAGGGCGGACGCGTGTGCAAGGTGGTGATGGCGCAGTTCACCGCCATGCCCGAGCGAAATGCGGCGGGCAAGCTGGAGTCGGTGTATCTCCGCCCGGTCATCGTCGCACAGTTGGGGCCACCGGAGGACCTGCCTCTGTTCTGAGGCCAAATCCGCTCCCTCCCCAACGAACTCCCGTGGCACTCGCCGGAATTCGTGTTTCAAGCGCGGACACTACCTAATGGGGGGTGGTGGGGTACCGAAAAATACCCCGGATGCGCGACCCCACCCACGTACGAAAAGTTACCACGTCGACGTACGGGAGGTGAGAAATGAGTGCCTCTCTTGAGTTACCGCGACCCAAAGTCTATTGCGTCGGTACAATCACCAGATGCCCACTCCAGACGACCCCGCCCAACAATGGCAGCGAAACGAAGCCGAACTAAACTGGCTCAACGCCATGTCGCCCCTCTCTCGCGAGTCCTTCTCAGGCCGCGTTGAGCAGTTTAACGACGAGCAGGATGCAATGGGTACGATCCAAGACGAATGGAATCGTCGCCTGCCTCAAGGAAATGGTCAGGAGTGCCGCAGCATGGGCGATAAGGTCTTTCGCCTCATCATTGGTCTGATCGCTGCGATTGCGTTCATCGTTGTGCACTGGCTCGTCAAGCTTGCTGGCTTAATCCCAATACCGTTCAATTCAGCATGACGATTGATTTGCGAAAAGTCTTCCGGGGCTGCGGGTAAAGTCGATCTTTTGGCCGCTTTTTTCGCCAGTAGCTCATCTTACGTTTGATCACTCGGGGGTTGATGCGGTTGCGTCGCGGTTCGAGTCGTTCTTGCGAGACTTCTTCGAGAAGGCACTCGTGCCAGCGCTTCGCACTGGTGGCATTGCGAGGAACCTCCGGCAAACGGCAGCGCACGATCTTCAGCGTGTTGACGAATGAGAGTTCGCGCGGTGCACAGCCGGCCAAGTCGGCAGCATCGCACATCAGCTTGCGGATCACATAATGCCCCAGCAGCAGCCCGTAAATCTCCTGGACAACGCCGGCGGGCGTTTGACTGCGCAACACAGGCCGCTCGCGATGATGGGTCTTCACCTCGTCGATGGTGATTTCTTCTTCCCATCGTTCGTGGTACAGAACGATCAGCCGCTTCGCCGGATGGTCAGAAGCCGAAAGCAAGGTCGTCAGAAGTCGGTGCTTCTCCCCCGAGCCTGGTCGGCCGGGATCATCGAAGGTGTATTCGATGATTCGCACCAAGATTCCCTGCTTGTCCTGCCGGCGACACGAGTCGGAGGGATAGAGCTTAGCCAGATACGAACCGTCTTTCAGTTGGCGGATGGGATGAAAGATCAGCCCTGTTTTGACTCGTGCCAGCAGATGAGCTGCTTGGAGTTGGATCGCCCCCACGAGTCGGTAACTCAGGAATCCGCGATCCCACAAAAGCAGCATGTTTTCCTGCAGAAAACGGCTCAAAGCATGAGCCATGGGGATTTCACCGCGAGAGCAGGGCTTGATCAGGGAACGCCACAAAATGTGCGTGCCCGCTTCACACAGGCTGACCACCCGCGCCTGCGGAAAAGCCCCTGGGGCGCGACCGCTTCCCGGCCGCCCGAAGGCTCGCTCATTCTCGGGCGTGTCCGGGAGATCCACGATGAAGCCATCGACAGCCATCACTCGCATTCCCGCATAAAAGGCATGGGGCGTCTCGACGGTCCCTTGCAGCTCAATGATCTCGTTGGCCAATCGCCTCAAGGGTGCCGATCCCACGCTTTTGCGGGCTTCGCAGAGCGTCGATCGACCTGGCGTTCCTTTGCGCCGATAGCGATGCAAAGCCCGAAAAACTTGTCGATAGCTGTCTCGGCCAAAGAGCGTCAGGCCAATCACAAACCACACGACAAACCAACGTGGCAGCCGGCGGCAATGCAACGAGCGTTCCCCCGGCCGAAGTCCATTTGCAATAGACGCCTCGCTCACAATTCGCTTCAATGCACGCACGCGCTCGGCGGTCGACCACCGGACTGCAACATCCATCTCCCGATCCAACACGCTCATCGCAGCCTCCTTGCTACGTGGGATTTAGCTCATCCACATCGTGGCAAGAGGCTGCGATTTCTCAAATATCGATTGAACGGTATTGGGCTTAATCCCCTAAATTTCCAGCACCAATCGCTAGAATGACGGCATGCGATACCTTGCGCAACTGCGCTCGCAATCATTGTTGCGATCGGCGGCAATGTGGCGATTTACGCCCATTCCGTTCGCGAAAGGCCGCGACGGTCGTGGTGCGGATTTAGTAAATCCAGTGAGCGACCAGAACGCGAGGCCGCAGCCCGCTTCGAGAGCGATTTGCTTCGTGCCGCAGCATTCCTTGTTAATGGGACAGCATTAGCCTCCGTTTTTGCATCGCTGGCCCGTCGCCGTCGCGACGTGGAACGCGCCGGGTCGCTAGAGAATGACGGCATGAGCGAACGAGCTGACAAGCCGGATGAGAAGCGAGGAAGATGGGCGCGAACGGCATCGATCATGGCCGCGCTGCTCTTGCTCTACCCGCTTAGCGGTGGCCCCGTAGCGTGGCTCTTTGAGAACCGCTATTTACAGCGGGCGCCGGATTGGGTCATTTTTTCTGCGGAGCGATTTTACGCTCCCTGTGCATGGCTCAGAACCAAGGTGCAGTTTTTCGATGCCTCCGTCGATTGGTACATGCATTTGTGGGTACCGCGACGCTGACGGATCCGCGCGATAGCTCCCGTGCCAATCGCCGGAATTCGTGTTTCAAACGCGGACACTACCTAATGGGGGGGTGGGGTACCGGAAAATAATCAGGATACGACCCCACCCACGTACGAAAAGTTACCACGTCGACGTACGGGAGGTGAGAATAGCCAGGACGAACTAAACCGACTCAACGCCATGTCGCCCCTATCTTGCGAGTCGTGACGTGCCCTACGTCGTCAAAGCCGCGGATTCAATTCCCGTTGCACACCCTCAGCGCCGAAATCAGCGGCCTTTTCTTTTGCACCGCGGCGCCCGACGAGGTTAAAGGCCAGCGCCACCAGCATCAGGCTAATGCCCAGCAGTGCCCCCGTCGCGAGGAGATACACGAGGTCGATCGTCCGCATGTTGGCGATCGTGGGCCGGTTGAGACCGGTTTCGAGGAAGAAGAGCCCCAGGCAGACGTTGAAGAGGGCGGCGCCCAGGAGGCGGCGTTTACGGGTGCTGTTCATGAAGGCGTCTCCCTTAGCGGACGATTCTTGGTCTGGGTGGGGCGCGGACTGTGGCCCGCAATAGCAATGCGACGCCGGCGCATGAAGCTGTCGGTGAAAAACCGTTAACTCCCGTGCCAATCGCCAACTTTCGTCCAGGACATGACCCCACTACCTGATCTTGGGTTTGAAGCCGAAGCAGTAGCGTCCCGTGCCAATTGCCAAAAATCGTCGCTAGAATGACGGCATGGGCGACGAACCGCTGATTCACAAGTGGCGACGGGGTCTATTCCGCGTGGCAGTTGTTTGGGCCACGTTCGTCGTGCTCTCTCGGATCGCGAATCCTGGGCCGGCTACGTTCATTTTGTCGGTCGCCTTGGTCGTCTTGACCGCCTGGCTCATCGGCCGGCTGCGCACCAGTCACTGAACTCCCGTGCCAACCTGGCAAATTCGTTCGGGAAACGCGCCCACGACCTGTCGTCTTTTGAAATATTTCAAACGGAGCCACCCCATTACAGCTATTTCTGGCGTTTTAAAATCAGAACCTCCTCGCCACTGGTTCCGCTGTGAATCAGAAAGCTATAGCCGACGCATTCCCAGCCTTCCGCTCCCAGGTCGAGAAGTGCCGACTCCCATTTCTTTGTATTTTCGCCAACCATAATAAACTTGTAGTCCCATGCGAGACGACGGCTGGCGACCTTGGCCGACTCTCGCTGGGCCGCAAACACGAAGACGGCACTTACGATCAGAACAGCGACGGGCAAAGAGAAACGCAGCCATTTCATCGCATTGGCTCCTTTAATTCAGGGTGAAAACATCATGATTTCGCGCGGGCACTAACGCCAAAGGGCCGGCTGCTGTGCCGGCCCTTTGACTTTAGCTGATCCTCCAAGTTGCTAGCCGAGACTTCGCAGCTTCGCGATCAGCTTGTCGATCCCCGCCCGGTGTTTCTTGTCCGCTTGATGCTTCATCACGGGTAGTGGGGTACCGGAAAATACCCCGGATGCGACCCCACCCAGTCACGCAAAATGCACGGGAGGTGAGACGTGATCACCTCTCTTGAACCAAGTCGGCGAAAAATCTACCGCCTGGCACTAGCGCCTAGTTATCGTTAATCCGCGAGTGAATCGCCTTTGGCTGATTCCCGACAGGTATCGTTCAACCATGCCGTCAGAGTTCGATTCGATCGTTGCCAGGTTTCGCGAGCTGGAGCTGCGTCCGGTCGTTTTCTCTGTCGTTGATGCCGACAGTAAGTCGCTAAATCGCCGACCGCGATTCTGCGGCGCGGCTCATTGTCGAACTTGTGGTGCAGGCGTCCCGCCTGCAGATGCAGCCGAGACGGCCGCACCACAAACAAGGCGCCTGTCCCAGAATCGCGGTCGGTGATTTAGAATGACGGCATGAGCGAAGCGACGACGTCCGGCGTCTGGAAGCGGTGGCGGCCATCCGTTCTGTGGACGCTGACCGTCCTCTTGGTGCTGTACGCGCTGAGTATCGGTCCCGCGTTCCGCGCGAGGCGTCGCGGTTGTTCGCAGTCCACTTTACTGGCCAATGAGTCAGGTTGCCCGTTTGCCCGTCCCTGGTGAAGTGGAGGCGTGGTACCTCAACGCTTGGAGCCGCCGGAGAACATGTTGAGCGGTGCCCTGAAGGCGGTCCGGGAGAGCGAGGCGTCTTGTACATTGCGCCCGGAAATCAATGAATCGAGCGCGGGTGCCGATCCCGAACTCACGTGTCATTCCGCAACTTTCGTCCCGGATGCGACCCCACGACCGGAGAACAGGTGGTGTCGTCTTTTGAAATCCTTCAAACGGAGCCACGCCACCTCGTCACGACATCTGACGACCGCGGCATCCTGGAAATGAAGGCCTCGGAATTCCTTCCAGCTGCAGTTTACCACATTCGTCGTAGATCCGTCAAGTGCAAGATCCGGGTGTTTTGGCTGGAATCGAAAAATATTGTTGACTCTAACATTTTTTGGGGTGGACCCAAAAAAAGTCCCCCTTTTTTCAGCGCCCAAAAAAGCCAAAAAAGTGTACAGAAAATGGTCAGAGCGCCGTTCGGACGGGCCGCTTACGAACTGGGAGCCGTCGACTCGGCGGTGGCCGGATCCCCGTAGCCGAGCGCTTTGAGTTTGAGGCGGAGTTTTTCGCGGCACAGTCGCAGGCGGCTTTTGCAAGTGGGGAGGCTGGTCTCCATGGCGGCCGCGACTTCCGAGAGGGGCAGGCCCGAAAAATAGTGCATGGTGAAGGTCTGCCGCTGCTCGTCGGGGAGTTCTTTGAGCAGCTCGTCCACGATCCGCGCGAGTTCCCGCTGGTCGGCCAGATCTTCGGGCGGGACCAACTGGGCGGCGATGCGGTTGACGGCGTCGACACCGCCGTCCTGAGTGCCGGTGTAGGCGTGGATCAGGGCGTCGTGGGATTGGCGGCGGATGTTGTCGATGAGCAGGTTGTGGGCGATGCGGTAAATCCATCCGCGGAACCGGCCCGAAGGCAGGTAATCCCACGCCTGGTTGTAGACGCGGAGCAGCGTCTCCTGGGCGAAGTCCTCCGAGAGTTGCCGATCCCGGGTATTGCGGAAAAAAAAGCCCAGCAGGGGTCCCTGGTAGCGCGTGACCAGCTCATCGAAGGCGGTGGAGTCGCCCTCTTGAACGCGGACCATCAGGATGTCGTCTTCCGTCATGCACGCTTCTCGGCCGCGTTGACGCTTTGCGAGAAGCGATCTTAACATAACTGACGAGCGAGGAGCCATTTTGTGCCAGTCCGACCGGTGCGACTTTCCTACGGAATCGACAGCCTTTTCGAGGCGGAAATCGACAGCGATCGCCTCGTGGCGGCCCCCGTCGCACCGCGTCCCAATCCCCAATTTCGGGCGGAATTGTTGGCGGCCTTGCGGCGGCCGATGGATTTTCCCTCCGTCGAGCAGGCGGTGATTCCCGGCGACCGCGTGACTTTGGCCCTCGACCGGCACACACCCGGGGCGGCGACGCTGGTGGCCGGCATTTGGGAGGTGCTGGCACCGCGCGGGCCCGATCCCGAACAATTCACGATCGTGCAGCCTGCCACGCGGATGGTCTCGGATCTCCCCGACCCGCGGGCTGAGCTTCCGGACGACGTGCGGTCGCAAGTTCAATGGGTGTTGCACGACCCGTCTCGACGCGAAAAATGTGTCTACCTGGCCGCAACGGCTTCCGGCGAGCGCGTCTATTTGGCTCGGGAAGTGGTCGACGCGGATTTTCTGATTGCCGTCGGACCGATTGCCTTTGACCCGCTGATGGGCTACCGCGGCACGAACAGCGTGTTTTATCCGGGGCTGTCTTCGACGGATGCCATGCTGCGGACGCATGGCCAGGGGCACGTCGAACTGGGCCCGGACGAAGTCCGGCCATTACGCGAAATCGTCGACGAGATCGGCTGGCTCTTGGGGAATCCATTTACGGTCCAAGTGATTCCGGCGGCGTCTCGCGGCGTTTCACGCGTTTTGGCGGGCGTTTGCGAGCCGGTCTTCGCCCAGGGCAAAAAAATCCTGGCCGAACAGTGGATTGTGGAAGTCGACGAGCGGCCGGACATCGTGGTGGCCGCCATCGATCACGAAGCCGGACCCCACGCTTGGGAACAACTGGGTGCGGCGGTCGAGGTGGCGCGAAATGTTGTCGCCCGCGGCGGAAAAATCGTGATTCTTTCGGATCTGAATGCCGAGTTATCGCAGGGTTTGGAGCTGATCCGCTCCGGCCAAAGCGCCCGCGATGCCATTCGCCCCCTGCGGAAACAGGCGCCGCCAGATTTGGTCTGCGCGACACAATTGGCGGCCGCCGCGGATTGGGCTCGGATTTATTTGCTGAGCGGCCTTTCGGACGAAATTGTCGACGAACTCTTTCTGAGCCCGCTTTCCAGCGAAGACGAAGTTCGCCGATTGCTCGCGGGCGAGGCGAGTTGCCTGTTTCTGGAAGCGGCCCAATTTGCTTATGCGGCTGTCCGGGCGGCCCGTACGTAGCGGCTCTTGCCCGCGCAGATGATTGATCGAGTCCGCCATTCGTTGCTATCGTGGACGGTACGCCCGTGACCCGCCGCGAACATCTCACTCCCCAGCGTCTGAAGGAGTTTTCATCGATGTCCCAGCAGACCCGCCGCGATTTCTTTGAACAGTCCCTCTTTGTCGCGGCTGCCGCCTCGCTGGCCGCGGTTCCTTCCACGGCATCCTCCGCCGAGTCGGTCACGAAGAAAAAAAGTCCCAACGAGCGGATGCGGATCGCCTGCATCGGCGTCGGCGGACGGGGCAGTGAACACATCCGGGAATTCGGCCGAAACCCGCATTGCGAGATCGTGGCCATCGTCGACGCCGATGAAGAACACGGAAAGAGGCGGATCGCCGGCATCAAGAGCTGGCTGGGCCGCGAGCCGAAATTCTACGTCGATCTGCGAAAGATGCTCGAGGATTCGTCGATCGACGCCGTCTCGATCGCGACGCCCAACCACTGGCACTCACTGGCGGCGATTTGGGCCATTCAGGCTGGCAAGCAAGTCTATTGTGAGAAGCCGGTGAGCCATAACGTCAGCGAAGGCCGCCGCGTCGTGCAGGCGGCCCGCAAGCATCACGCCGTCGTGCAGACAGGCACGCAGTGCCGGTCCAATCCCGGCATGCGGGAGGCGATCGAGTTTGTGCGGTCGGGAAAGATCGGCGAAGTGAAGCTCGCCCGCGGACTGTGTTACAAGCGGCGTCCTTCGATCGGCCCGAGGGGGAACTACCCGATTCCGGAGACGGTCGATTACGACTTGTGGTGCGGACCTGCGCCAAAAAAGCCGCTGACACGAAAAAAACTCCACTACGATTGGCACTGGGTCTGGGATACGGGGAACGGCGACCTGGGGAACCAGGGAATCCATCAGATGGACATCGCCCGTTGGGGGCTCGGAGGCGGCGATATCGGCACGAGCGTCGTCAGCTACGGCGGCCGCTTCGGTTACGAGGACGCCGGCGAAACGGCGAACACCCAAGTTTCGATCCACGAATATCCAGCCGGCAAGCGGCTCGTTTTCGAGGTCCGCGGGTTGGAGACTCCCAAGCTGCAGAACGTGGGCGTCGGCGTGATCTTTTACGGCACTGAGGGGACGATGGTGATTCCGTCCTACAGCGGCGGCGTCGCCTTCGACCCCAAAGGTCATGAGCTGGCGAAGTTCAAAGGGGGGGACGACAAGTTCCATTTCGGCAACTTTGTCGACGCCGTGTTCAGCGGCGACCCAAAAAAACTCAACGCCGACATTCTCGAGGGGCACTTCTCCAGTGCCTTGTGCCATCTCGGCAACGTTTCGTATCGCCTTTGCGAATCGCTGACTGGCGAGGAGGTGAATGAACGCCTCGCCGCAGATAAAGAGGGCATGGAGACGTTTCAGCGCGTCAGCCAACACTTGGCCGCCAATATGGTGATGATCGAGCACAATCGGATCGTCCGATATGGCCGGAAACTGACGATCGACCCGCAGGGGGAGATCTTCACGGGTCCGTCGGTGTCGGACGCGAACGCCCTGCTGACGCGAGATTACCGCAAGCCGTTCGTTGTGCCGTCGGAAAACGAGGTGTAATTCCTCCGTCCGGCACCGACAAAAAAAACGACACCGGCCAAAAAAACGACACGACACGCGGGGACCGACCGGTCCCCGCTTTCGTTTTGGAACCCGCAGCCGTTGCACCGCAGACGCTGCGCGCCGTCGACTCCGAAAAGGTGCGGACTCCGCTGTTTGCGTCTTGACAGAGGGGGGCTGTGAACTAGGTTTGCGTGGCTCGAAGACTTTCCTTGGACGAAAACAATGGTCCCTTTTTGGGCTGACGTTCCAGTGACCGCCTGTTTGCAGATGTTTGGTCTCTTGGCCGCGACTGCGGTCTGGCTGACCGGCGTCCTGACAAACCAGGGCCGCCGCTGCTAAACGTTTGCGACATTCCCCTGTCGAACCAGGGTCGAGAAAGGTGCAGGAGATGGATTGGACGGAATTTTTGTTGACTAACTGGCAGGTGCGCCTCGTCTGCGGACTCTTAATCTGGGCCGCTTACATTGACGGTAAGCAGCTGCGAGTCCCCAACTGGCTCACTTATCCGATGGTGTTTTCGGGGCTCATCTACAGCTTTTGTGCTGGCGGCTGGGCCGGATTGGGCGACGGCCTTTTGGGCATGCTCGTCGGGCTCGCCTGTCTGCTGCCGCTGTACGCGGTGGGCGGCATGGGCGCGGGCGACGTCAAGCTGATGGCGGGCGTGGGCGCCTGGATGGGCGTGGCGACGACGTTTTACGGATTCTGCGTGTCGGCCGTCGTGGGCGCCGTGATGGCGGTGCTGATGGTCCTCTACCGACGCAGCGTCTCGAAGCACTACTCGCAGTTGTTGCTGATCCTGTCCGAATGGATGACCATCAAGAACCCCAAGGAACTTTCGCGGATTGCCGCTGAGCGCAAGCCCACGATGTTGCTTTTGCCTTACGGCATCCCGATCTGCATCGGCTGCATCGCCTATTTCTTCTACGCGGGCATGATCTGAGATCGACCACATAGAGTGACGGACTCTGGCTGCGAGCGGAGCAGATGATTCGCAGGCGAAGTACCGGGCCTGCTCCGCCAAAATAGAGGGATTTCCACTGGGACCTCCCCGTCCCAGCAAGTTGTTCGACAAACCCCGAAAGGACGTCAGGCGCGGTTAAAACGTTTCCTGAAAGCCATGCCGGCAGAGCCGCGGACCACTCGGAGCGGTTTTTCGCACGGTCGCAAGCCAGACCCCCTTACAGTCGTTAACTCCGGAAGAAACGATTCCATCGATATCTTCGTTAAAGGCTGAAGGTCTTACCTGACTGGTGCCGATTTAGAGAGTGATGCGGTTGGGTGCCCTTACCGGCTACCCAAACCCTGGATTATCCCAGTCACGTTTGCGTGTCAGAGGCGCGGCCTGGTCGAAAGGCCCTTCCGAAGTTGGCAACTTGCCGGCGGAAGCGTTCAGGCACTCTTTTGACCCGCCTGCTACTGGGACCAGGAGTTCCGCAGATGAAGATGAAATCGTTGGTTTTGCTGGCAATGGCCATTGGCTGCGGCCTGGTGGCCATGCTGGGTGTGAGACAAGTACTTTCCGGCGACAAGGGCCCGGCGGTCGAAACGGTGAAGGTGCTCGTGGCTGTCACGGGCATCATGCCGGGACAGCCGCTTGACGACACAAACGTTGCCTTTAAGGATTGGCCGAAGGACAGGGTCCCGCAAGGAGCTGTCACGACGCCCGAGCAATACGTCGAACGCTCGTTGCGGGTCGCCGCCGTCCCGAACGAAGTCATCATGGCGGCCAAGTTGAACGAGAAAGGAGTCTTCGGAGGTTCGTCCGAGATTCCCGCGGGCATGCGGGTCGCGACGGTTCCCGTCACCGCAACGCAGACCCACAGCGGCTTGATTCTGCCGGGGGACCGGGTCGATGTGGTGGTGACCTACACCATGCACAAAGCCGCGAACGGCCAGATGAACACGCAACAGGGTGAAGTTCGCAAGGCGCGGACGATCCTGCAATACATCGAGGTCTTTGCGACCGACAACATTCGCATCAGCGCGGTCCCGAACGGCGAAAACACAAAGGAAGTGAGTGCCAAGAACATTTCGCTCCTGGTCACTCCCGATCAATACAACTTGTTAGCGCTCGCGGCGGAGAAGGGAAAAATCACCCTCGCGCTGCGGCATCGGGGCGATAAAGAGGAAGTTCACCCGAAGATTTACGACGAGCAACAGTTCGACACGGACGCACTGACCAAGGGTGAGGACAAAAAGGACGACGACTCGAACGACAGCGGAAAGAAGAAAGACGTCCGCCAGGCGCTCGAAAAGGAACAGGCAAAGACGGCCGTCAAAGAGGAACCCAAGGAAGAAGCCAAGCCAAGCTGGAAAATACGAGTCTACGAGGGAGATAAGCTCCGCGAAGAGCAAGTGGAATTGCCCGCAGAGCCGGAACCGACAGGGAAGGAACCGTCGAAAGCCGGTAAACAGTTGCAGCAGTTCCTGAAGAACTTTTTCCGCGGCGCCTGATGAGAGTGGCTTCGGACCTGATGCGGAGAAACCGCATCGGTTCCGGATCGGTCTCATCGCGCGACGGAGACGAACGGGCCGCCAGAAGGGGTGTAAACGGTTTGCGGCGGTCGGCGGGAGTGCCGGCCGCGCAAATCCCGTTTAATCGGGGGTCAGCGACCATTCGAGGTGCAGGGATGCTCATGTTTGCCCAATCTCGGCCGGCATTCGCCCGGCTGGCAATTGTCATTTTCGCCATTGCCTTTGTTGCACGACCGGCGGCCGCGGAGGACGAATCCGCTCCGCTTCCAGTCGACAACGACCCACTCGTTCACATCAAAGATCCGCAAAGCGATCTGCGGTTGGTCGAGAAGTTCGCCAAGATCGTTGAATTGAAGAGCCGGATCACGACGGTCTACGGATTCGATCCGGAGGTCGTGAATGTCACCAAAGTCGACATGCATCCCAACGAGATTCGCGTCCACGCACTCGCGCCGGGCGTCACCTCGCTGGTGCTCGTCGACGAAGCCAACAAGTCCTATACGGTCGAGGTCTTCGTGATCGGCGACGTACGCCATTTGCAGGCCTATCTCAAAAACCTCTTTCCCAACGACGCGGTCACCGCGGTCGCCGTGCGCGAAAGCGTGGTCCTGCGAGGCTACGTCTCCGTGCCCGAAAACATTCCGCGAATCATCGATATCGCCAAAGAGTTCTATCCCAACGTCATCAATCAGATGGAAGTCGGCGGCGACCAGGAGATTCAGCTGAAAGTGCGTGTGATCGAAATCGACCGCACGAAGCTCCGGCAACTGGGATTTAACTTCTTTGGTTCGACGAATAACGCATTCCTCGCTGGGATTCCGGGCGGCCTCGCACCGCTCTCCAGCCTGGCGACGCCCATTGCGACCGCACCTGCTCTCGCAGTCGATCCGACGAAATTCACGACGGCCGCTCCCAGTTTGCTGGGCGGCGTCGTCAACAATAATTACTCGCTCAGCATGTTTCTGAACGCTTTGGAATCCGAGTCGCTCCTCAAAATCCTCGCCAGCCCCGTGCTGACAACCACAAATGGCACACCCGCCAACCTGCTGTCCGGCGGCGAGTTTCCCATTCTCGTGCCACAAAGCTTGGGCACGGTCACCGTGCAATGGAAAGAATATGGTGTGCGTCTGACGGCCGTCCCCCTCCTGTTGGGCAATGGGCGAGTGCGTCTCAACCTGCAGCCGGAAGTCAGCCAAAAGGACCTGTCGAACTCGGTCACGACCCAGGGTCTGACTGTTCCCGCTTTGACCACTCGCCGCGTCAACACCTCGGTCGAGATGCGGTTCGGGGAAACGTTCATGCTCGGCGGTCTGATCGAAGTGCAAGACGTGGCCCAGACAAACAAAGTGCCGTGGCTCGGTGAATTGCCGTACGTCGGTGCGATTTTCCGTACGGTGAGCTATCAATCGATTGAAACGGAACTGGTCATCATGGTCACGCCCACGCTCGCTGGCGCGATGGCGGATTGCCAAACGCCTCCGGGAGGTCCCGGGATGTTCTCCGATCAGCCCACCGATCACGAACTCTTTGCTTACGGGATGATCGAGGTGCCCAGCTACGGCAGTCATTGTGCCAATTGCGGTAACTGCGGTAATGGCCCCGCCAACGTCGCCAATCCCTCCGGCAACGGCGGCTATCCGGCGCCGATCATCGACTTTGATTTGCAACACGCACCTGGTCCGCTGTTGACGCCTGTGCCGGTCCAAGAGCTGCCGCCGGGGGCGCCTCAGGCAGCGCCGATGCCGCCTGCGGTCGGTCCTGCGGCCATGCCAGCGACTTCCAGCTCGGGACCGCAGGGCGCACCGGCCGCGAACGGATCACAGCCGACAACGTCCTGGACACCTCCGCCAGGCGATTCGACGACGAGTTACTCGCGCAGTCCCGCGATCCGACAAGTGAATGGTCAATCGCCGGCCGGGGCCACCGGTTCGGTCGCTGGTGCCAGCTACTCGGTGCCTGCTTCAGCCGCGACGTCGTCGACCAACAGCGGGCAGTACGCCCCTCAGAGTGGCCTTTACGTACCTGCTGGTTCCGGGAGTCCTTAATAAGACCCCAATTGCGGGCTCGGCGGCGGCCGGATTTCAAATCAGGGAACCTACCGCGAAGAGTCCTGCGAAAGCGTTGGTCTGATGAAAAGCGTTTGTCGACTTGCCATCGTTGATCCGAACGATGCCACACGGGCATCTCTCAAGCATCTGCTGTTGGGAATCGACATCGTCTGGCTCGAAGCCGAATGCTCGCGCTACGAGTTCTTCACCGATGTCGTGATGCAAACCCAGCCCGATATCGCCCTGGTCGCAATCGATTCGGATTCGGCTCAGGGGCTTGCCATGGTGGCTCGGGTCACCCAAGAGCTGCCCACCTGCAGTGTGCTTGTCGTCAGCGGATCCACGGAAGGCAGCGTCATTCTGCAGGCGATGCGCAACGGCGCCAAAGAGTTCCTCAACTACCCGCTCCGCCTCGAAGACTTTTTGGCGGCTCTGCACCGCATTCAGCAGATTCACGGAATGCGTGAGGGGGAATCGGAGGTCCGCAGCAGCCAGATTTATACGATTGCTGGAGCCGCGGGCGGTGTCGGCGGTACGTCGCTTGCCGTCAATCTGGCGTGCATATTGGCCCAAAACCAGACCAACAGCGTCGCGGTCATCGATCTCGACCTGTCATTGGGCGATGCGGACGTATGGCTCGACATCATTCCCGACTACACGATTCAGGACGTCGCCGAAAACATCACGCGGCTCGACTATGCCTTGCTGAAACGGTCACTCACCAAGCACGAATGCGGTGCGTTTCTTCTCCCCCGGCCAATTCACATGGAGGAAGCGACGCCGATCAATCCGGAAGAACTCCGCCGCGTGATCACGCTGCTCAAAGCGACGTTTACGCACCTGATTATCGACGTCAGCAAGAATTTCGGCCCTCTCGAACTGGCGGCCATGCGATCGTCCGACGCGATCCTGCTCGTGGGACAACTGGATCTTCCCTGTTTGCGAAACGTCGTCCGCTTATTGCAGTTCTTTGACCGCCAGGAAGGCATCCCGGAAAAAATCAAGGTCGTCATCAACCGCCTGGGTCTCGAAGAAACGCAAATCAGCCTGACGAAGGCCGTCGAAACCATCGGCCGCGAGATTTTCTGGCAGCTGCCCAATGATTACGCGACGATGGTCGAATCTCGCAACAACGGCGTGCCGCTGATCACGCAGGCGCCCAAATCGAAGCTCACCAAGTCGCTGCAGCAATTGGCGCAAGCCATCGACAAGAGTTCGACGCCGGAGGCCGCGGAAGAACCGAAGAAGGGCAAAAGCCTGTTCCGGTTCCTGTCGAGCGGGTCCTCGAAATAGCGTCCTACTCGAACGAGACGACCGTTCCGCTCAATAGCCGCTCGATTCCCGCGGGCGTGGCGAGTTTCAGCCGGCCGCTGTCATCAATTCCCTGGCAATCTCCGGTGATTTGGCGCGAACCATCGCGGACGCAGACTTTTTTGTCCGTGAGCAGGCACCGCATCCGCCACTGTTCAAAAAAGGCCGGCGGATCGTGGAGAAGCTTGTTTCGCCATTCGGCGAAGCTGGCGAGCGCCGCCAGGAGGACTTCGGTCAAATCGAACGTCTGATGCGCCACGTCGGTCATCGAAGTGGCAGTCTGAGTCAGTTCCAAAGGCGCTGCTGCCAGGCTGTTGTTCACGTTGATGCCAATTCCAACCAGCAGCCGGCCCGCCGCATCCGAAGGCACTTCGGCCAGAATCCCCGCGGTCTTTTTTCCGGTCAGGTAGACGTCGTTCGGCCATTTCACACGGGCGTCAACGTCGGGAATTGCCCGCTCGATCGCCTGGCAAACGGCCCCGCCGGCGGCGAGTGCAAGCTGCGGCCAACGCTCGGTCGGCAAATTCGTCCCGCGGGCGTCCAGGATCAGCGTGAACATCAACGCGCCCGGCCCCGACCACCAGCGATTCGAGCCCCGGCCCCGGCCAGAGATTTGACGAGCAGCAAGAATCAAGAACGGACACTCGAGCGTCCGGTCGCGAGCCAATTCCATCGCGCGATCGTTCGTCGAGCCGATTTCCGCGTGAAATTCGACCTCCCGCACCAGACCCGAGGAGCGAATGCGGTTGAGGTCAAACGGCTGCGAAGTCATCGGAATTCAAAACAGGCGTCAAGCGGCGTCCGGAATGGCGGCTTTTGTAAAGCCCGTCAACTGCCGTTCGATGGCGGCGTCGATGCAAAGCAAGCTGCGGAGGGACTGATTGGCAAAGACGTTTTCGAGATTGCCCACGTAGTTCTGCGGATTAAAAAGCTCGGCCGTGTGCCAATACGACGCATAGCCCAGATCCAATATCTGTTTGAGCAGATCCGCTTCCCGCACGGGATCGAGTTGGCAATCGATATACAGAATAGGCCTGACGCGTTTCAGAAGCGAGGTCGCGCCCTGGAGAATAGCCGCCTCCATTCCGGGCGCGGCGATCCTCACGACGTCGCACCGCGGGAGATTCATATCGTCGATCGCGATCACGGCGACCTTGTCGCCGGTTTGCGACGTACCCATTTCCACGGACGACAAGTCGATCGTTCGCTCGTGGTCGACGCGCGGAACGACGATCTGTCCCTGCCTGGCTCCGACCGCCGTATTCCAGCAGTGCACGTTGGTGATGCTGTTGATGGCCATATTGCCGCAGAGCGTCTGAAAGACCAGTCGCTGCGGCTCGAAGGCCAGCACGCTCCCTTCCGGTCCGACTTTTTTGGCGAAAAACAGGGTCTGTGCGCCGATATTCGCGCCGATGTCCAGCACGAGCTGCCCGGCTGAAAGCATCTGGTCGAAGACGACGATTGCACGCTCGCAATATTCGCCGTACAACTCAATGGACCGTCCTACGCGGACGTCGTTTTTGTTGTAAATCAGCGTGCCGTATCGAGTCTGCGTGACGTAGTTGTAGCGTTCGGGAATTCGCACGGATCCCTCCTTCGTGAGACCCGGGTCCCGCCGGGCTCTGCCGCGAACAAAAGGCGGGGGATCGTATCCGATCATGGAAAACCGGGCAATTCCGTTTAACGGCCCCCGGTAGGCGACGCATGTTTTCGTCCCGGATTTTTTGGACCGCCGCCGTCGGGTACCTGGTCATGGCCGCTTGCGCGGCCTGGGGCTTCTCCCAATTGGCCGCGAAGGAAAGCCCCGGCAGAACCGGGCTGATTTGGGCGGCCACGTTTAGCGTCGCGGGGATCGGCCTGCTTTTGACCTGGGGTGTGTTGCGGATGGCCGCACTCCGGCTGTCGCTCCTGGCCGAAACGGCAGCCGCCCACGAAGCCGGGGAAAACGTGTGGACCGCCCCCGAAATGCCGCGCAGCACTCCCCGCAACCTCGAATCGGCCATCGCTTCGATGAAAGGTCAACTGGAGACCCGCATCGACGAATTGCAGCGCAAAGGCCGCCAATTGCAAGAAAGCACCGAACGCCTCGAAACGGTTCTCGGCAGCATGGTGGAAGGGGTGGTCGCCGTCGACGAAAAGCAGCGGGTCCTGTTCGCAAACCGGGCCGCACGGTCCCTTTTGGACATGCAGACCGTTAACCCGGTCGGCCGGCCGATTTGGGAGATTTTTCGCCATCCCCGCATTGATGAAGTCGTCAGCACGGTCCTGGCCGGGGGCGAAACTCCGGCACTCGAAATCGACCTGCCGCGGAAACACGCGGTCGTCGCCGTCATGGCCTCGCGGCTTCCCGGTAAGCCCAGTTCGGGCGTTGTGCTCGTGTTCCATAACGTGACGGATCTGCGACGCCTGGAAAACATTCGCCGCGAATTCGTGTCCAACGTTTCCCACGAACTCAAAACGCCACTCACTGCCATTCAGGCCTACACCGAAACGCTCTTGGATGGAGCCCTGGATGAGCCCGAACACCGGGTCCGCTTTGTCGAACGCATTGCCGAGCAGGCCAATCGGCTGCACGCCCTCATTCAAGACCTGCTGCGTTTGGCCCGCATTGAATCCGGCGAAAACGTGTTCGACGTCCGTGCGGTCCCGCTGAAACCGATCGTCGAAGCCTGTCTCGAAGAGCATTCCGCGGTCGCCGAATCGAAATCGCAGCGACTCTCCGCCGAACCCGCGGCCGACGAAATCAGCGTGATGGCCGACGAGGAAGGCCTGCATACCATCCTCAGCAACCTGATCGACAACGCGGTCAAATACACCCAGGAATCCGGCGCCATCGCCGTCCGCTGGAGGGCCGAAAACGGGGCCGCCATCATCGAAGTTGAGGACAACGGACCGGGCATCCCCGTCGAACACCAGCCGCGAATTTTTGAGCGTTTTTACCGCGTCGATCGAGCCCGCTCCCGGGACGTCGGCGGCACCGGGCTGGGTCTGTCCATCGTCAAACACCTCGTCCAGGTCTTCGGGGGAGGGATCGAAATCCGCAGCCAGGCCGGGCAGGGAACGACCTTTTCCGTCCGGCTCCCCCGACCCGAAACCGACGACGATGACGCCTGACTGCCCCCTCTCGCTGCCGGCTGGTGTTCGATTTTGCTACACTCCTTGGGGACTTTTTTGGCTTTTTTGGGGCGCTCAGGGGGGTCGCGGACCCAAAAAAAGTCCGAAAGCTGGACCGAACCGCATCGATATGTGTTCATATGTACACAACACTTAATACAAACTTTATCCAACGCACGCCGAACATTGACGCGGTCCCGGTACGTTCTCCCCGTATGAAGCAGAAGATCCTGCTCATTGAGGACGAGCGTCCGATCGTCGAAGTCCTCACCTACAACCTCACCAAAGAGGGCTTCGAGGTCTATTCGGCGGCCGACGGTCGCGAAGGGCTTAGTCGTGCCCGCGCGGTCCTCCCCGAGCTCATCGTCCTCGACCTCATGCTCCCCGTGATCGACGGCCTGCAGGTCTGCCGCGAGCTGCGCAGCGACTCCAAAACGCAGGGCATTCGCGTGCTTATGCTCACCGCCCGCAGCGAAGAGGTCGACGAAATCGTCGGCTTCAACATGGGGGCCGACGACTACGTCACCAAGCCCTTCAAGCTCAAGCCGCTGATCCACCGCGTCAAAGCCCTGCTCAGACGTCCCCAAGCCGCCCAATCCCCCTCCGACCGCGTCGCCGTCTCGGGCATCGAGATCGACCGCGTGAACCACCTGGTGAAGGTCGACGGCTCCGAAGTCGCCCTGACGCCGACCGAGTTCCGCATCCTTTGGGTGCTCGCCCGCCAACCGGGCCGCCCCTTCACGCGGAACGAACTTCTCGACAGTTGCCGCGGGGAAGACGCCAACGCACTGGCCCGCACGATCGACGTCCACATCCGCTCGCTCCGGCAGAAACTCCGCAAGCGGGCCAACAACGTCGAAACAGTCCGCGGCATCGGCTACCGCTTCCGCGGCGCCACCACCACTGGGGCGTAACAGATCATCCGTGGGCGAACGCCTGCCGCAACGATCAGCGATGTTCCCGTTGTGAAACGGTCCGTTGCGGCCGCTTGGCCGCCGACTGATCGCCGAACAGGCAGGCGCGGATGATTTCGAGCTTGAACGATCTCAGCCCGGGGCCCGGAAGGCGATTGTCGGATCGGAGGATCGTCCCCGCCGGCCCGAGCAACAGATAGGTCGGATACCCCACGACGCCCGGTGGGCCGTACGCGCGCAGCGTGCGGCCGTCGGGGGCGTCGATCGCGACGGGAAAGTCGATCTTTTGGCTGGCCATGTGCTTGCGAATCGCATCCGGCGGGACGGAGTTGTCGTGCACGCCAATCACCGCGAACCCGTGGTCGTGATACAGCTCCTGCGCCAACTTCACCGAGGGAAAGTCGGCATGACAGGGCCCGCACCAAACTGTCCAGAAATCAAGGAGCACGTAGCGGCCCCGGAAGTCGGCCAACCGGTTTTGCGCCCGCGGCGTGTTGAGCCATACGGGGCACGCCAGCTCCGGCGCGGGTTGTCCGCGAAGCTCGGGATGCGCCAGTTTGCGACGTTCAGGACTCGAGAGATCGCCTCGTTCCCATGGACTCATGTCGCCGTCCACCTCGGCAAGCTGGCGCTCATAGGGCTCGGGCCCGAGCAAGAGTGTGACGTTCGAGAGAGTTTCGGGCCGATCGAGACGAATCTCGGCGCGGGCGCCGAGGGGTTCATAGGCGTGAAAGGCAACCAGCGGATGCGCCAGCACTCGCTTCCCCTTTTCGACCGGGATCCAGGGGATCTCCAGCTCGAAACGGCCCTGGCTGTCCGTGACAGTCGGCTGGATGGGCTCCAACTTTCCACGGAAGCGGACGACCGTGTGACCGGCCGGCCGACCGTCGGGCCCGATCACTTGCCCGCGCACCTTTGGCATGCGGAGCGCGGCGATCTCCGGGACCACTGTCGAGCCGTCTTTGGCCACGTCGCAATTGAAGTAAGTCTCCTTCGTGTAAAAATTGCTCTCCTCAAGCGAGACCCGCCCGCGCCGGCAGCCAGGCGCAGCGTGTATCGCCCCTCTTTGTCGGTCGTCGCCCAATCGGCATGCATCCAATCGCCCGAGAACGTCTTGCCCGCTTCCCGGGGAGCGCGGATTTGGATCTCGCCGTGAATGCTGGCCCCGGCAATCGGCTTGCCGGTCGCCTGGTCGAGCGCTCGCCCTTTGACGGTGACCTTGGGCAGCACCTGGAAGGTCAGCACGTTGTTGGTACCGGGCTCGATCTTGAGAAAGCTTTCCTCGACGATATTCGGCTGGTACCAGGGCGTGACAAGGTAGTCCCGATGCTTCAGCCACAATAAGCGGTAGTTGCCGGCGTCCACCATCACCTTTGCCCGGCCGTTTTGCACTGGAATGCGGTGGTTGACGATCGTCGACGGGTGCTTGAAAGGCTGGTGCCGTAAATCGAATTCGATTTCGGAAATCTGGCGGCCGAGCGCTTCGGGCTTGAATTCCAAAGTCAGCCCGACGCCGCGGTGCAGTGCGACCTTCAAGAACGCATCCGGCTTCACGACGGCGTCTTCGAGAGAGATCGGAGCAAAGTGGTCGTGATCCAAAATCACGTTGATCGTGCTCCCGACGGGCAGCGGCGGAAGGCGGAGGCGACCGCTCTCGTCGCTGGTGCCGAACGCGATGCCAAATGCTTCTTGCTCGATTGCCGAGATCGCGAATTTCCCGTTGGCGCCTCGCTGCGAAAGAGTTCGCACGCGCGCTTTGGCCACGGGTCTTCCCGCCTCATCTCGAACAACGATTGTCGCTACCGCGGGTTTTCCCAGCGAAAGATCCACTGCCAACTGCTGACCCGCTTCTAATTGGGTCGTCCGAAACGCCTCGGCAAATCCGGCGGCCTCTGCCGTAATCACAAACCAGCCGTCCGGCAATTTTTCAAACTCGAACCCTCCGGCCGAACCCGTCCGCACGGCCGCTCGCTGCTCTTTCCACTCGCGCGGATCCGTGTCCAACAGACGCAGGCGGACAATCGCCCCGGCGACGGGCTTGCCCGACGGATCCAAAATCCGCCCGGCGATCCTCGCGCTTGACGGAGCCTTGGGTGGCGTTGCCTCGGCAAAGGCGGCGCCTGCGAAGCGGCCCACGGCAAGACAAACCAGAATTGCTCGGATCGCGGCAACATTTCGTGGTTTCATGGCGAACCCCTCGAGGCCCGTTTCGAACCTTCGGTCTACTACAAAATGACGCGCCAAGCGAGCGAATTTGTGTGAAGGGTTCCAGTCGTAGTAGACTGTCTACTTCAAAATGGTGGATGGATCGGGTGCCACGCCCACGGCTTTGCGTGGGCGTGCGAATCCGCTTGACGTTCGAAGACACGCCCACGCAGAGTCATCATGTGGAGTGGGCGCACTTGAATGAAAATGGCCAGTACACTCGCCGGATCAATTGCTTGTTTCCGAACTCAGCGAGGACTGGCCATGTGCAAGGTTATCATGATTGGTTGCGATCTGCATGATGCGACGGATGGTATTGAAGGTCGCGGACGGCCCGGGGGCGACGGTGCGCAAGGGGTTTGCCACGTCGAATCGGCCGGGGATGATCGAGTGGGTTAAGGATTTCGCCTCCCAACACGGGGCCACCCGGATCGTGTTCGCTTACGAGGCCAGCGGTCAGGGGTTTGGCCTGTACGACGATTTGACGGAGGCCGGCATCGAATGCCATGTGCTGGCGCCGACGCATCTGCCGCACACCACGCACTCGCGCAAGAACAAGACCGACGACAAGGACGCCCTGATGATCCTGGACGAAGTCCGGCGCACGTCTTGGCGGGACGGACGCTGCCGAACGTGTGGGTCCCCGATCACCAGACGCGCGATGATCGGGAAATCGTTCGGTTGCGGCTGGAGGTGGCCACTCAACGGACGCGGCTCAAAAACCAGATTCGCAATCTTGTGAAGCGATCGCGGCTGGGCTTCCCGGACGACTTCACTTCCTCGGGGGACTGGTCGAAACGGAGCGTCGAGTGGCTGCGCGAGGTCGCGGCGGGGAGCACCGGCGCATTGCGCGAGGGGGTGCGGACCGCGTTGGCGAGCCTGGTGGAGCTTTACCAGGCGCTGTCCGTGCAGATCCAGGCCCTCGATCGGGCGATCACACGCCTGAGCCGGACCGAACGCTATGCTCGGCCATATCGCAAACTGAAGCTCCTCTCCGGAGTGGGGACGCTGACGGCGATGGTCTTCCTGACGGAATTGGGAGACTTGGCCCGGTTCGCGAATCGTCGGCAGTTGGCCGCCTATTTGGGGCTGGCCCCGTCGGCCTTCGAGTCGGGGGAGCGGGAGGATCGCAAGGGGCACATCACCAAGCAAGGTCCGGCGCGCGTGCGGCACGTGTTGTGCCAGGCGGCCTGGGCGGCGCTGCGGGTCTCGCCCGAATGGCGAGCGAAGTACGATCGCATCCGTCGCGGATCCAAGAGTCGTGGCCGAATCGCCATCGTGGCCGTCATGAGACAACTGGGAGTGGAGATGTGGCACACCGCTCGTTCGCCGGAACTCGGGACGCTGCTGGATGAGCATGATGCACTGGCGTCCGAGAAGACCAAGAAGGAGACCTCCGCTCGGGCTCCACAGAAGGGGGCCGCCCCTTCCACGTCACCATCGCCTCGGCCCAGACGGGGTGAGGCCGAGGCGACGGCGACGCGGAAGGGGCTCGCGAGACGCCCTGGATGAATCTCTTGAACGCAAACCAACCTTGAACTCCGTAAACCGTCGAACAGAGAAAGGAACCTGCCCGCGTGAGCTGCCTGGGAAGACGGCTCAACGAAGTCCACCGGAACCGCCATCGCCCCCGAACCACGAAGGCGAGATCGTCGCACGGCTGGAACCATCCGTCGCAGAGTGTGATCCGCCTTCAACCCATACCATCGCAATTGCGAACGACGAGATAGTCTTCCTGACAACAGGAACGACTGAATAACAGGTTGCATCGGCGAAACTGGCCAGCTGACGTTGACACCGCTCCACATAACAGCCGTGGGCGTGGCACCCAGAAACAGGGCTATCAGCGTTGAGTGGCACCTGTTCCACTAATTTGAAGTAGACGGTCTAGTAGGGGGAACAAGCTCATTCACCGCGTCAAGGCCCTAGGCATCGGCTACCGCTTCCGCGGGGCCGCCACCACGGGGGCGTAAGAGAAAAGCCGGTCACAACGCCGGTCACAGCGCCGGTCAGTCTTCGATCGCTTGCACAAAAGCGGCCGGACGGGCACGATGCCCGAGGGTTTTGGGCAAGCAAGTCTGCCTTTGCCTGCCCGGAGCCGCTCGAGGGCGTCAGCAACTGGACGCGATGACTCGACTAAAAGTCGGGTAGAATTCGTTTCGCGCCCCCTTCCAGCGAGAGGCCGACCATGTTGCGCCCGGCACTCTTGTTCGTGATTCTTCTTGCCGCCACGGCGTCCGCTCAGACTCACGCCGACGACGGTCAGAGTGACACCGTTCAGCCGGCGTTGCGCGGGTTCGGATCCGACTCGAAGCACGTCCATTTCAGCCCAGGGAACGCTCGAACCCGAAGAGGTGGTCGAAGTCGGCACGCGGGTCGCCGGGCAGATCGAAAGCCTCGGACCCGATCCCAAGGATCCAAATAAGACCGTCGATTACAACACGCGCGTCGAGAAGGGAGCCGTACTGGCTCAAATCGACCCGTCGCTTTACAAGATCCGCCGCGACGTCGCCGTCGCTATTCTCGCCACGGCCGAAGCCAACCTCAAACTGGCGGCGTCCCGTCTCCGCCTGATGGAAGTTGAACGGCAGCTCGTCCGCAAACGGCTGGCCGACAAGCACGCCGTCCAAGGCGACCTGGATGAGGCCATCGCCCGCTACGACGAAGCCGCGGCCCGCGTTACGGTCGCTCGAGCGACCATCGAGGAAGCCCGCACGTCCCTGGCGGCAGCGCAAGCGAATCTCGATTTCGCCACAATCCGATCGCCGATCAAGGGCCTCATCATCGACCGCCGCGTGAGCGTCGGCCAAACGGTGACGACTGCGCCCAACCCCACGACTCTGTTCTTGATTGCCAAGGACCTGAAGCGGCTGCAGGTCTGGGCTCCCGTCAAGGAGACCGAAGTTCCCAGAATCCATCCCGGACAGCAGGCTCTCTTCAAAGTGCACGCCTACCCGGACCGAACATTCAGCGCCACGGTGCGCCAGGTTCGTCTGAACGCCGCCCTGACGCAAAACGTTGTGACGTATACCGTCGTGCTCGACGTGGACAACGCCGACGGCAAGCTGCTGCCGTATTTGACGGTCAACGTGCAGATCCAGGTGGCCGAGCGTTAGGATCTGCTCGATCGGAGCGGCATCGCCAGAAAGAAGAGGCCGGCGATCGTGATGCCCCGGAGAATCCGGCGGGTCAGCGTCCGCATTTCCACTCGGCTGCCACATCAAAGCCGGAGCCCCACGGGATCCAGTAACTTGTGGCAGTTTGACTTCCTTAGGGCTAGCATATTGCCAGGCGGCGCTGCCGAAGATTGTCTTGCGTACGTCGCATCGACCGCCGGGTGAAAGGGCGTGGTTCCAAATGGACGCACAACTGCGGGTTGTGGGCGGCCCCTGTACCGGAAGAGCGGTCCGCGTTCCCCGCGGAAAACTCGTGATCGGACGCGCGGAAGACTGCGACCTGCGAGTTTCCAGCGAATTTGTCAGCAGTCATCACTGTGCCCTGTTGCTCGACGATTACACGCTTCGCATACGCGATCTTGGCAGCAAGAATGGGACGTTCGTCAACGGACGCCGAGTCGGAACGATTGTGACGATCCTGCGGCATGACGACACAATTTCCGTCGGTGAATTGACCGCTCTGATCGATTTGACGTCCGCGAAACCCGAGTTGGAGCAGGCGATCTCAGACGCCCTGACTGACGCCTCTCAAACAGCATTGCAAGGGACCGGCATCCTCGACGGCGATACGCTCGAGGCCGACATCCCCGCAGTGATTCCGCCCGCTCCCGCATCACCGCTCCCCGCGCCGATCGTTCCGGACGAATTGCGACCTTCGGACAAGATCGGGCTTCACCCGCGCGAGGAGCCCCCCAATGGCTGACCCGAACACGTGTCCCACGCGCGATGACTTGCAGCAGATGGTGTTGGGGCAGTTGCCAGACGCGGACGCGGATGCGATTCAATTGCATCTCGATCGATGTCGGATGTGCTTGAACGCCTTGCAGGATTGTGTGGCGTCTGACGAGTTTCTCGATGCCGTGCAGGCCTGCCGGCCGGCGGACTGCGAGCCGACCAAGACAATGTTCCTCCCGATCGGATGGATCCGGGATGCCGTTTCGACGTGGGTGCGATCCCACGACAGCACGCAAACGGATCAGAAGCCGCTGCCGCTGTCGATTGCGGATGTCAAAAGCCTGCTCGGTGCCCCCCAGCCGAAAGGCGTGATCGGCCGGATCGGCGATTTCGATGTGCTCCGCGTGCTCGGCGCCGGTGGCATGGCCGTGGTGTTCGAGGCGGAAGACATTCGGCTCAAGCGGCGCGTGGCTCTGAAATTGATGCGCCCGGCCATTGCCGCAACGCCCGGTGCCAAGGAGCGTTTTCTGCGCGAAGCCCAGAGCGCGGCCGCCTTGAAACATCCGAACGTGATGACCATCCATCAAGTCGGGATGTGCGGTGAGACGCCGTTCATGGCCCTCGAGTTGCTGCACGGTGAGACGCTGGAGAACTACGTCACCCGCACCGCTCAATTGAGCGTCCACGAAGTCGTCCGCATCGGTCGCGAGATCGCGATCGGACTTGCTGCGGCCCACGCGCGGGACCTGCTGCACCGCGACATCAAACCGGCGAACATCTGGCTGGAGGATTCCGAGACACCGAGTCGAGAGCCGGCCGCCCTCGCTGACCGACAAGGCTTTGATTCGGCGCCGGCACAGATCGAGGCCGGTCACGGCATAACAGGCGGGCCCTTTGCCGGCAACGTCAAAATTCTCGATTTTGGACTCGCCAAGACTTGGACGAACGAATCGGGAATCTCTTACCAAGGACTGTTGATTGGCACGCCGGCTTACATGCCTCCCGAGCAACTGGCGGGAGGCGCCGTTGATCCGCGGATGGATTTGTTCAGCCTGGGATGCGTGATGTATCGGATGGCCGCTGGAAAACCTCCCTTTGGAGGGGCCGACTTGCTTTCGGTGCTGCGAGCGTTGGCCCTCGAAGAACCGGCAGCGGTTCGAGCCATTAATCCGCAGATCCCCAAGGCGCTCTCGGACCTCATCGGCGAACTTCTCTCGAAATCGCCCGACCAGCGACCTCCCTCGGCGCAAGCCGTCGCGGATCGGTTGAAGGCCATCGAGCAGACGCTGACCCCTCAGACGGTCGTCGCCAAACCCGATGCGGGTGATTTGCCGACGAATTCTCTCGCGAAGCGCGGAATGAGTTCGAAGTGGGCGGTCGGAGCTGCGGTTGGCGTCTTGGTCCTGCTGCCGCTGGTCTCGGTCCTGTTTGGCGCTCAAGTCATCCGGATTGCGACCAACAAGGGGCAGATTGTCATCAAGGTCGACGACCCGTCGATCGAAGTGATGGTGCAGGAGAACCACGCCGTCCTGCTCGATCGGAAAGGCCACTCAGAAATCACGTTGGCGGCCGGCGAGCATCAGCTTGAGGTAACGGTGAAGCAGCCGTCCGGCGAGACGACTTTCAAGACCGATAAATTCGTCCTCAGCCGCGGTGGCGAAAAGGTGGTCGATGTCCAACAGGAGCTGGCAAAGGCCATCGCGTTGCGCGTGCCGGCCGTTCCGAAGCTGCCGGCGACTACAGCGGCAGGCGCGAGGGTGGCAGGCGCGAGGGTGGCAGGCGCGAGGGTGGCAGGCGCGATAGTGAAAAACCAGAGTCCGCCGGCTGGGCCCGCCACCAGCTTGGACCGCGCTGCCGCAATGTGGGTGTTATCGCTGGGTGGAAACGTGACAGTTCGCGCTGGCCGCGATCCGAAACCTGTCTCGGTGGATCGCATGAACCAATTACCCGCTTCGCGTTTTGAACTCACCGGCGTCCGTCTGCAACACTGCCCGGTGACCGACGCCGGACTGGCCCATCTCCGCGGGCTAACGGCAGTGAAGACATTAAGCCTGAGGGACACAGCGGTAACGGACGCCGGCATTCAGCACCTGGAAGGGCTGACCGGGCTCGAGGAGCTGCTGCTCGATGCGACGCGCGTCTCGGATGCGGGTCTGGCTCATCTTCGATTGCTGGCGGTCTTGAAGACTTTGAATCTGACAAACACGCGGGTGACGGATGAGGGACTCAGGCAGATCGAAAGTCTGCACAACCTCGAAGCTCTGTGGCTGGATGGCCTGCACACGACCGACGCCGGCCTTGCGCACATCCAGGCGTTGAAGAATCTGCGTATCCTGAGTTTGTTCTTCACCCCGGTGACGGATGCGGGCCTCTCGCACCTGGAAAGGCTTCCGAAGTTGGCGGTGCTCAGCCTCCGAGGGACCCGAGTGACTGATGCCGGCCTTGTGCATTTGCGCGGTCTCACAAAGCTGCAAAGCCTGGATCTGAGCTTCTTGCCCGTGACCGACGCCGGGCTGATCCACGTGAAGGGTCTCGCACAACTGACGTATCTCAACCTGGAATCCACGACGGTATCGAACGCCGGCCTGTCCCAGCTTCAAGGTCTGTCCAAGCTGGCGAGCCTCTCCCTCGACGGGACGCATGTGAGTGACGCCGGTCTGGCACACCTTTCCGGCCTGACGTCGCTCAAAGAGTTAACACTCAGGAAGACCGCTGTGACAGATGAGGGGCTCATGCACCTCGCCCCGCTGACTGGGCTCGAGAGCCTCGTGCTTGAGAAGACGCGCGTCTCGGACGTCGGGATGTCACAACTTCGAGGTTTGAAGGCACTCAGCAATCTAAGCCTCTTGGGCACATCGGTAACGGATGCGGGGCTCGAGCCCATTGAGGGCCTGACGAAACTCGAGCAGCTCTGGCTGGGTTATGGCACTCCAGTGACCGACGCCGGAATGGCTCACTTGATCACTCTGAAGAATCTCCATCTCCTCATGCTGAATCGGACCGCCGTGTCGGACGCAGGGCTCGTTCTGCTGGAAAGGCTGCCCCAATTGCAATGGCTCAGCCTCAGCGGCACGCGCGTGACCGACGCTGGCCTGGTGCACCTGCGCGGTCTCACAGACCTGCGGTACTTGAACTTGACCGAGCTTCCCGTATCCGACGCCGGCCTCGTGCATCTGGAACACCTCAGCCGTCTCGGACAACTCGACTTGCGCGCCACGCGAACCACGTCCTCTGGCGTTGCCACCCTCAAATCATCGCTTCCCCACTGCGAGATGATCACGACCATGGCGGCTCCGCAACTTGCGAGGCCGTAAGCCACGTCTATCGACGGGGAGTCGCGAATTAGGCGGCTTGCCCGGCCCGGAAATCGTTTCCTTTTACCCACGTGCTCTACAGCACCGGGTCCCGCCAATGGAAGCCGTACGGCTGCGCGTATTCAACAATCGTCCTCCGTGCTTCCGGACGAATCACGATGCTCGGCCGCACCTTTCGCAAAAGTTGCATCGCCTCATCGGCCGAGTGCGCTTTGCCGCTGGCAAGCAAATAACAGGCGACGACCGCCGCCGTGCGCGAGTAACCGATCTTGCAGTGCACGTAGACCGTGCCGCGATCGATTTGCTCGGTGATGAAGGACACGGCCGCGTCGAGCTGGCCGCGGGTTGGGGCGGTGAGGTCGAGGATCGGCACGTTCAGATACTCGACGCCGGTCAATGGCCGGGCTTCGGAGAACTCGGCGGTGAGGTCTAACACCGCAGTCACACCTTGGCCGATGACTTCGCGCGCCTCGTCGCCGTTGAGCACGCGGCCGATCCGCAGACCGGGCACAACTTCGTCCCACGCGCGGCACTGCCTGCGGTAATGTGCCAGGCTCAGATGTTGGCCCAGCAGAACGGGGGCCAGCACGAAGCGGGTGCTCCAGGGCAAACTCGCGTCCCGTTTGCCGTAAATCGTCGGACCGAGTTTGTAATAACCGGCTGTCACCATTCCCAAGCCGGCCGCCGGCCACAGTAAAAACGTGCCCCATGGACGCAGAGTGACGGCCGCCACGAGCACCACAGTCGCCGCCAGGGCGTAATAAGCGCCCACGCGGCGATTGGCGATCACGGGCAGCCGCTCCGGTGACTCGCGGACGAGATAGAAGCAGAAGCCCGCGAGGATGAAACCGCCGGCGACGTCGACCAACTGGTGCTGGTGCGTGAGCACGGTCGAAAAACCGATCAGGCTGAACCAAATCCGCACCGCCCACCGCGCGAGTCCGCGCGTATGCCGGACGTAGTGCCGGGCGAGAATCGTCCGCAGTGTGATGTGCAGCGACGGGAACAAATTGTAAGGCGCATCGTTCGCCAGGAACGGGTTGTAGATCGCTCCCAGCCAACCCGTGACCACGGGCCGCGGATAGCCCAGCTTGAGCGGCATCGCCAGAAAGAAGATGCCGGCGATCGTGATACCCAAAACAATCCGGCGAGCCAGCGTCCGCATTTCCACCCGGCTGCCGCACAGAAACGGGGCCGCGAAGAAAAAGAGGTCGACCGACATGTAGGGGATGATCATCAGCGGGACGAACGGAATGCTCATTTCCCATGGGAAATACCACGTTCCCACGTCCGAGCGGTGGGCCGTAATCCAGTTCGTGCCGCCGTAGACGACGAAGAAAAACAGCGACAGAAAGGTCGACGTTTTGAGTGCGTCGATCAGGCGGGGGCGAGTCGTTTCGCCACCGACACCGTGAAGATGCCCCACGGATCGATCTCCTCGGTCACTTTTTCAAAACCGGCCGCACGCACCAGCTCGTCCATTTCCGCCTGCGTGCGCCGCCGCATGATCCACGGCTTCCCCTCGCGATTCCTCAGCACGCGGGCGATGAATTCGACCTGCGGATGCCACGGCTGGTTCGTATAGATCAAATGCCCGCCGGGCTCGATCACGTCGGCAAGCCCCGCCAGCGAACGCGTGAGCGGATCGTTGTCCGGAATCAGCTCGTACAGTCCGGAGACAATGGCAATCGTCGGCCGCGGCGTCACCGCGGCCAGCGACGCGCGATCGAAGGCGTCGCCGTGAACGACGGTGACGTTCGCGAGGCCCAATTCGTCGGCCAATTTGCGAGACGCGTCGAGATTCTCCTGCTTGTAGTCGCGGAGCACGGCCGAAATCGGGATCTGTTTCAAGTTGTGAATCGTCTCCAGCACATAGCGTCCGGCGCCCGCCGCGATATCGAGGATCCGCACCGGTTGTCCGGCTGCGTGCGCGGCTTCGATCGTCTCGCGGAGCAGCTTCTCGAGCAGCACCCGCCGCTGGCGAATTCCCCGCCAACCGATGCTGTTCAAGTACGAGCGATCGATCCAGCGGCCCAGCGGAGTTTTCCCGCGCGGCTGGTTTTCGTAGATGTAGTCGAGCGTCACGCCCGAATCGAAACCTGATCGCCAGCCGAGGGCGACCCCATCGCTCAGCCGGCCGAAGGTCTTCATCACCGCGCGGACAGCCGCGTAGCGGTATTTGCCCGGCCGCGAGAGGCGGACGTATTCGAGCCGCGTGTAGCCCCGCTTGTCGGCGTTCAGCAGAGCCGGTTTTTCGGGCGGGGCGGCGAATCGTTCCTCGACGAATTCGCGCACTTTCCCGACCGCCGCTCGCCGGTCCTTCTCATGAAAGACGGCGTGATGAAAGCCGGGCAACATTTCGAGCTGCTTGATCGGCGACGAGAGGCGATCGAAGAACCGGTCCTGGGCCGACGTCTTCACCACCCAATCCGAACCGGCGACCAGCAGCAACGCGGGGACTGTGATCGCGCCCGCATCCGCGATCAGCCGCTGCGACGTGTCGTACAAATCCAACAGCAGGTCGACCGAAATCTGCGGGAAGATCATCGAGTCCGCCGCATATTTCTGGGCCTGCTCGCGGTCATGCGTGAGCAGGTTGGCTTTGACGTAGCTTTTGACGTAACCCGGCCCGAACAACCGCCGCTTGAGTCGCAACAGCGGAATGGCCAGCGGCACGTAGAGTTTCACGTCGAAGGCGGGGACAGCCAAAACGAGCCCGCGCACCGGCGGTGCGTAATCGTGCACCCAAGCCGCGGCAATCACGGCCCCCACACTCTGCGCGACGACAACCAGATTCGACAACGGAATCCCGTGCGCCGTGCACACGCCACGCACCCATTCGTCGGCGTCTTTGACGAGCGTGGCCACGTTGGGCGCCGTACCGCGTTCTCCCTCCGACTTACCGTGCCCGCGCGCGTCCCAGGCAAAGATGGCGACGTCCTTCAATCCAAGCGATTCGACCGTCTCCTGCCACCGGCCCGAGTGCTCGTGCCCGCGATGGAACAAGACGATCGCCTTATCGGTCGGCTGCGCCGGCAGCCAGGCCCGATAAAACAGCTTCGCACCGTCGCGAAGCGTCAGCGTATGCTCGCTCGGTTGCATGGGCCGATTCGTCTCAGTGGACGGCACATCTTGAAGAGTCGTCATTGTCGTTCTCTCTCAGGATCGATTTCAGTCCGAGTGTTCCTGTATTGGGTGCCACGCCCACGGCTTTGCGTGGGCGTGTCTTCGAACGTCAAACGGATTCGCACTCCCACGCAAAGCCGACGCAAAGCCGTGGGCGTGGCACCCAATTCACCAGTCAGTCGGATTCTCCATGGACTCCGCAAGCTGCTTGACCGCCTTCTGTAAATCCGCGGCGATCTCCAGAGCCGCCGCCTTCCCGAACTCCAAGTGTGAATACTTCCGCGGCGTGCCGACGACCAGTCGGACCGATTTCGGTCGCGGAAACCGCGCCCCCTTGGGCCAGGCCCGCCCGGCTCCTTCGAGATAACAGGGAACGACCGGAAAATCGGCCCCCGCGGCCAAGAGCCCGATGCCCGGTTTGAAGTCGGCGACTTCTCCGTCCGTGCTCCGCGTCCCTTCGGGAAAAATCAGCAGCACGTTGCCGTCGACATCCAACAATTTGCGGCAAACGCTCAGGCTCTGCAATGGGCTCGCTTTGCGTTGAAACGGCAAGGCGTTGACGACCACCGAAGCCAGCACCACCCGCGGCACGCTCACGAAAAAATAGTCCTGCGCGGCGGCCGGAAAGGCCCGGTGCAGCCGCTTGAGCGGCAATGCCGACAGCAGGCACAACGCATCGAGATGGCTGGCGTGATTGGCCACGAGCACAAACGAACCGCTCTCGGGCAGATTCTCGCGATTGACGATCGTGAGCCGATGATAGAGCTTCAACCAGCCGCGCATCACGAGGGCCGCCGCCAAGCGGGACCCGTACACGAGCATATCCGGCTCGCGGGGAAAACATTTCAAGCGGTCGATCAGCGTCTTGTCGAGATCGTGCGCCGGATCGTAGTGCCATTCGTCCATAGTTCGGTCTTCTCACCCGATTGTATTGGCGCAGGGCGGACGTAGTTATAACGCGGTTTTCCAGCAAGATCGTGGAGCAGGCTGCTATAGCAGCCCGCCCCACTCTGGAAGAGGGCAACCGGCGTAGAGTGCCACCCAGGCTGAGAGCCTGATCGGCCATTCCCTTGAGCGTCCTTCCGAACGCGGTGATACTGTGCCGTGAACCCGACGCGTGGAGGTCGGCGTGCGCTGGCCGGCGCGGAGCTGCATTGCGAGTTCGAGGATTTGCGGACGCCAAACGTGCCGAAGATGGTCGCCGCCGAGCTGGAAAAAACGGCCCTCTTGCCCGGCGGCTTTCGCCTCGCGGTGACCGGACCGGCCGACGATCGGCCCACCATCCACACGATCACCGCCCCCTTCCTGCTCATCGGCAGTGCGCGGAACTCCGGCCTGCGGCTCGATCATCCGGGCGTCCAGCGGCGGCATCTTTATCTGCAGACGCTCCTGGGCCGGCTGTATTGCATCGACTTGAGCGGACCGGATGAGGACTTGTGGCAGGAGGGACCGCGCACCGCACGCTGGATCGAGCCCGACGCGGTGATGCAGGCCGGGCCCTATGAAATTCGGCTCCTCGACGCGGCTCCTGCGAAGAACGGACGCGACCCGCTGCTGGCGGGTTTCAGTCCGCTCGACCGGTACGCGGGCCAACTCGGCCTCCTGCCCAAGGTGAAACTCGAATTCTTCAAGGGGGGCACACACCAGACCAGTTCGATGATCAATCGGCTCATCGTGCTGGGCGGCGGTTCGAGCGCCTGCAAGCTGCGGCTGCAGGATCCGAGCGTCTCGTCGATTCATTTCAGCCTGGTCCTCGCGCACGACGGACTGTGGGTGGCCGATCTGGCCGGACGCAAAGGCATCGCGGTTAACGACCGCAGAGTTACCTACGAAAGACTCAATGACCGCGACGAGCTGCGGGTCGGAATTTTTTTACTGCGAGCGCACTATTCCGGAGAGAACACGACCGGAGAGAACACGTCTGGAGAGAATACCGCGATCCCGTCGATTTCCACTGCAGAGATCGACCTCCCGGCCGTCGCTCTGGCCGCCGCCCGCGCGGCGGACCAGGCCCGCGCGGCGGCCGAAGCGAGCCTCGCGGAAACCAAGGCCGAGGTCGACCGGCAGCGACACCAAATCGAATCGCTCGAGCAAGAGCTGCTCGCCGGGGCGGAACGTCTGGAACAAGTGCGGCAAGAATTCGCCGAATCGCAGCGCGAAATCGAAGCCTCGCGCGCGGCGGCCGAATCGGAAAAGCAAGCCGCGCTCGAACGGCAGGAAGCCGAGCTGCGGGCGGAGCGAGCATCGCTTTCGGCTCTTCGCGGCGATCTCGACCGAGAGCAGGCCGCGCTCGGGACCGAAACACAAAGATTGGCCGAGTCCCAAAGCCAACTCGCCGACGTCGCGCAAGCCCGGGCCTGCGCTGGCGGAGGAGTCGCAGGCGGTCGCCAAGGAGCGTCAGCAACTCGAGCGAAATCGAACACAATTTGCCGCCGACGCGGCGGAGCTGGCCGCCCGGCAAGCGGCGCTCGTAGCGGCCCAATCGCAACTCGCGGAAAAAGAGTCGGGCCTTCGTCAGCGAGAGGACAAGCACAGCACAAAGCAGACGGAGTTCGAAAGCCGGCACGAGACCAGCACCGCCGAGTTGGCCCGCCACAAGCGACAGGCTGACGAAGCGCTCGAACGCGCGTCGGAGCAAGTGGCCTCGCTCGAGGCGGATCGTCGCCGGCTGGGTGCGCAACGAAAGGAATTCGAAGCCGGCCAGGCGAATCTCGCGCGGGAACATGCCGAACTGGCTGAGCTGAGGCGACACGCTGACGAGGCTTCGCAACAGATTTTGGGCGAGCGGGCGAATCTCGAGGCCGAACGCCAGGCGCTCGGTGCGCGATCCAGCGAATTGCAAACCGTTCAGGCGTCTTTGGAGCGAAAGCGGGCCGAGCTCGAGGGGCTTCAAAAGTCGATCTCGATCGAGCGGGAAACCCTCGCCGCCGAACGGGTCGCTTTCAGCGAAGAACGGGAGCAACTGGCCCGAGCCCGGGCGGCCGTCGCCGCTCAGTCGGCAGAAATCGACGCCGCGAAGTCAGGCCTCGCCAACGAGCGGCTCGATTTCGATCAGAGGCGCACCGAGCTGAATCAAAATCGCACGGCACAGACTCTTCTCCAAGAGAGCCTGGCTCTTCTCCAAGAGAATCTGCGCTTGCCCAAACCGAGATTGAAACCGAGCGGGCCCGGCTGGAAACCGATCGCGAATCACTTCGATCTCAAAAGGCGAGACTTGCCGCGCAAGCCGAGTCGCTTGCCACGGAGCGTGATCTCCTCCAAGCCGAACGAGTCGCACTGGACGACGACCGCGGAAAGTTTGCAAAAACGCACGAGCAACTTCACGCTGCCGCCGTCGTAGAATGCGAGGGACTCGAACGGCAGCGCGCTAAAATTGAGCGGGCGCGCACCGAACACGGTCGTGACCAGCAGCAGGCCGCCGCCGCGCGTGCGGAACTCGCCCAAGCCGCGCGCCGCGTCGAAGACGAACGCTCGGCGTTGGAGCGAACGCACGCCGAACACGCGAGCGTCCGCGGAGATTTGGAGGTCCGTCAAGCGGCTCTCGAAGCCGAGAGGCGCGAACTCGACGCGGAGCGAGCGGCCCATCAGGCCAACGTCGAAGGCCTGGCCAAGGAGCGGTCCGAACTCGCTGCGGCACGCTCCCTCCACGATGCGGCGACGGCGGAGCTCGTGACCGAGCGCGGACAGTTCGACGTGTTGCAGGCGTCGGTCGCGGCCGAGCAGGGCGAGTTGGACCGCTTGCGCCAGGCGCTCGAATCGCAATGTCATTCCCTCGATGCCGGGCGAATGGCTGTCGAACGGGATTGCGAGCAGCTTGCCCAAGCGCAATCACTGGCCGCGGCAAAGCTGCGGGAGATTGAGTCGGCCCAAATCGCAGTGGCGGCCGAGGGAACGGATCTGGCCGCAGCGCGACAGCAACTAAAAGACGCGCGGGCGGAAGTCGACCAACGCCGCGCCCGGCTCGAAAGCGATCAGCAGCGAATGGAGGCCGGCGTTCTGGAACTCGAGACTCGACGAGCCGAGCTTGCCGCGCAGGCCGCGGAGTTGAAGCGCGACCTGGCCTCGCTCCAATCCGAACGGGCGGCCTGCGATCGCGAGCGGCAAAGCCTGTCGCTCGCCCAAGCCGCGGCTCGCGACGGTCTTGCGGAAATCGAGCGGTCGCGAAAGGAGATCGCAGAGAAACGCGGCCGCGTCGACTCTGATTCGACGGCGCTGGCGCGAGACTCGAGGCAATGCAGGCCGCGCGGGCCCAGCTCGAAACGGCCCTGGCCGATTACGCTCGCCGGAAAGAGGCCCTCGATGCCGAGGGAGCCGAATCGGCCCGGCAGCGGGAGCAACTGGCCGCCGACGAGCTGCGGCTGGCCGAAAAGCGGGCGTCGATCGAAACCGACCTGCACTCCCTGTCCCAGCTCCAGGCGGAAATCGAAGCCGGGCAGGTCGGCGTCGAGCGGGACCGCCGCGCGAACGAGGCGGAGCGCAGCGCGCCTGGACGAATTACGAACGTCCACCCTGCGAGATCGCGACGAGATCGAAGGTCGGCGACAGTCCCTCGTAGCGGATCGGGGTCGGCTGGAGGCCCGCGACGTCGAACTGACCGCCGCACTTGGCCAACTCGCCAGCGAGCGAGCCGTGCTGGCAGAGGGACAACGCCGCGTTGACGGCCTCTTCGCTCAAATCGCCAGCGACCGCGCCGCGCTCGACGTCGACCGTCGGCAAATCGAAGCCGCGCGGGAACAATTGGAAACTCGCCGCCAAACAATTGCCAAAGAGCGGTCCGACCTCGATTCCGCGTTCGTGGCCTTTGCCGCCGAGCGAGGCGCTCTTGACGAGTCCACCGCCGAGCTGCAGCGGCAGCGCACGCATTTGTCGTCACATCGGGATTCCCTGGCTGCCGACCGCGAGGCACTGGCAGCGGAACTCGCCAACCTCGAAAGCGATCGCCGGCGAATCCGCGAGGCCGAATCCGCCTCCCGATCACGGTTGCAGGAACTGGAAGCGTCAAAAGCTGCGCTCGAAGCCGAACGTGCCTCACTCCACGAATCACGAACGGCGGTCGAAAGAGAGCGAAGCGCTCTCGACCAAGCGCGGCAGGAATGTCAACGCGACCGATCGGAGCTCGCCGCCGATCGGCAAGCGTTGGAGACTGAACGAAACGAAGTGCCGGCCCTGCGAGACGAGATGGCCGATCAGGGGGAAACAAGGGAGTCTCCCGGCGCCGAGGGTGAGCCGTTCGTTCTCGAAGGGGAGCTGGTGGATGTCGGCGAAGGCGCCGCGCAGGGTTGCCCGCTCGAGGGTTGCTGGAGGTTAATTGCTGTCGAAGCATTCGGACGGGAAATACCGGCCCTCTCGATCCGGCAGCAAGCGATCTTTTGGGAGTTCAACGGGAACCGACTCGTGCATCGGCCCGAGATTGGCCGCGCTCGCGAATCGAAATTCGAGCTCGACTCGGCCACAACGCCCGGCCAGATCGCCGTCACGCCGGCGGGCGGGCGGCCCAAATATGGGATTTACTCGGTGGAAAACGGTCGGCTGAAAATCGGGATGTACAAAGACAAGGACCAACCTCCAACCGGCTTTGCGACGCGAGCCGGGGACGGATTGCGGATTCTCGTCTTCAGCCGTGAGGCAAGTTCACCGGGCTTTGGATAGGCTGGAGATGCGTACGAGGTGTCCGGGAATTCGATGCTTTGCCGGGGCACTCGCTAACGCGTCGGGTTGGTAACGCGCTGTTCGCCCGCGACCTCACGAGCGGTTCAGCAGTCCCATTGCTTCCATAAACTTGTCCCAACGCGCCAAGTCGTCGGCCGGCAGGGTGCCTGACAAATCCGATGAGCTGATTGTTCCTCCGACTGTGCTCGGGGTCGGCTGCGAAGCAGGGGAGACGCCGGTCGATTGATGCGACGCCGTTTGGATGGGCGGTCCGAAGCTGGCGTGGGTTGTCCCAATTTTGACGGTGATTTTCGTCGAGACCGAAAGGCCGTTCTTGGCGTCGGTGTATTTGATGCTGATCGTTCCAGAGCCGTAGAAGTCGCTTGTCGGCGTGAAGATCAGGCCGTTCAGCCCCGCGTTGAGATTGGTCAACGTTCCGCTGATCGTCATCGACGCGAAAGTGTTCCCACCCGAAACAAAGGTGATTCCGGTCGTCGACCCGAGTCTGAGGTTGCCGCGAGTCGCTGTCAGCGAGACCTGTTCGATGTCGGTGCTGGCGTTGAGGTCGGCAATCTTGATCGCCTTTTTATAGAAGGTCAGCGCCCCGTTCAGGGGCACCGTGCCGGTCGTCGGAGCCGTCAGGCTCGGAGCGATCACGTTGACCCTGAGTGCCACGTTCCTCAAAGCGTGGCCGTTGGGATCCGAGACCCGCATGGCCAGCCAATCCGACCCGGAGAAACTCGTCGTCGGCGTGTAGACCATTCCGCTCAGGGCCGCATTCAGATTCGCCACGGTCCCCGTCACGGTGAACGAATCCGAGCCGTTCGTGCCCGTGGTGAAGCTCAATCCGGTGGTGGATGCCAGCGTGATCGTCCCGTGCACGACCGACAGCGTGAGATAATTCGAGCCGCTGCCAGCGGCGCCGCCCTGAATGCTGATGGCGTTGCCGTTGCTCGTCGAGAAGACGAGCGATCGGTTCTGGTCCAGCGTGCCCGAGGGGGGCGCAACAATCGCCGGCGCGCTGAGCGTGGTCACCGTGAAAACCGCAGTCGCCGCGGCCGACAGACTGTCACTCGGGTCCGAGTCCGAAAGGGACATGGAATCGGACTCGACGTGCGTGGCACTGTGTTTGTAGGTCAGGCCATTGAGAGCCGCGTTCAGATCGGCGGCAGAGCCCGTCAGGGTGAACGAATCCGAGCCGTTCACGCCCGTGTTGAAGCTCAAGCCGGTGGCGGACGCCAGCATGTTCGTCCCGCGCACGACCGACAGCGTAAGAGAATTCGAGCCGCCGCCACCGGCGGCGCCCGAAAGCTGATGGCGCTGCCGTTGCTTGTCGAGCGGACGAGCGATCCGTTCGGCCGCAGCGTGCCCGAGGGGGACGCAACAATCGCCGGCGCGTTGAGCGCGGTCCCCGTGAAAACCACAGTCGTGGCGCCCGACAGACTGTCACCCCCGTTCGAGTCCGAAAGGGACAAGGAATCGGACCCGACGTGCGTGGCACCGGGTTTGTGGGTCAGGCCATTCAGAGCCGCGTTCAGACTGGCGATGGTGCCCGTCCCGGCGGACGAGGGGGAACCGTTGGTGCCGGTCGTGAAGCTCAAACCGGTTGTGGGACCCAGCCTTCCGTGTGAAACCGACAGCGAAAGCGGGTCGGAGCTGCTCCCCGCCGCGGCGTCGATACCGGACATCGCGCTCGTGTTGCCGCTCGAGAAAACGAGCGAGATGTTCCCTGTCCCTGGCACCGTGCCCGATGCAGTGCCAGTTGCAGTCATTGGCGAAGCTGCCAGAGCGTTGACGGTCAGCGACGCGTTGGTCGAACTCGACAGCGCATCTCCCGGGTACGCGAGGGCCGAGTTCACACTGGCGACTGGGCTCGACGCCGTGCCGGTGGCCGAGGCGTTGGTACCGGTGGTCATCCCGGTCCCAGAGCCAAGAGCCGCGGAACCAAAAGCCGCAGAACCGAAAGCCGCTGAACCAAAAGCCGCCGAACCAAAAGCCACGGTTCCCTGCGAAACCGACTGCGAGAGCGAGTCGGAGTCAGTGCCGGCCGCGGAATCGGTAAAAGAAACCGCGCTGCCACTCCCGCTGCCACCCGAGAGGGCGAGCGACCCGCCTCCGGTCAACGTGGGCGAGCCGGATACGCTGCTCGCCGGCGCGCTCCCGGGTACGCTGCTCGCCGGAGGGCTCAAAAGGGCGACCGTCAGCGCCACGCTCGTCGAAGCCGAGAGCGTATCACCGGGATCCGCGACCGAAACGGATAACGAATCGGAACCGGAATAAAGCGAAGTCGGCTGATAGACCAATCCGTTCAAGGCCGCATTGAGACTGGTCACCGTGCCGCTCACGGTGAACGAAGACGAGCCGTTGGTGCCGCTGGTAAAGCTCAGGCCGTTGGAGGAGGCGAGCGCCAGGGTCCCCTGCGACGCTGAAAGTGCCAGCGAGTCGGCGTTTGATCCGGCGGCGGCATCCGTGATCGAAATCGCGTTACTGTTCCCGCTGGAGAACGTCAAAGAGCCATTCTCGCTGAGAGAGCCGCTTCCCGCAGCAGAGATCGCCGGCGCGCTCAAAGCGGCGACCGTGATCGACACGCTGGTCGACGCCGCCAGGCTGTCCGTTGGATCGGAAACCGACGCGGTCAAGGTGTCGGCGCCGGAGTAAAGAGTCGTCGGCTGATAGACGAGGCCGTCCAGAGCGGAATCGAGGTTGCTGACGGTCCCGCTCACCGTGAACGAAGCGGAACCATTGGCGCCGGCCGTGAAATTCAATCCTGTGGTCGACGCGAGAGTCAACGTGCCCTCTAAAACAGAGAGCGTCAGCGAGTCGGCATTTGATCCGGCGGCGGCATCCGTGATCGAAATCGCGCTACTGTTCCCGCTGGAGAGCGTCAAAGAGCCATTCTCGCTGAGAGAGCCCCCTCCCGGAACAGAGATCGCCGGGGCAGAGACCGCAGGAGCAGAGACCGCCGGCGCGCTCAAAGCGGCGACCGTGATCGACACGCTGGTCGAAGCCGACAGGCTGTCGGTGGGATTGGAAACCGACGCGGTCAAGGTGTCGGCACCGGAGTAAAGACTCGTCGGCTGATAGACGAGGCCGTCCAGCGCGGCATCGAGGTTGGCTAAGGTCCCGCTCACCGTGAACGAAGCGGAACCATTCGCGCCGACCGTGAAACTCAATCCTGTGGTCGACGCGAGAGTCAACGTACCCTCTGAAACAGAGAGTGTCAGCGAGTCGGCGTTTGTGCCGGCCGCGGCATCCGTAATCGAAATCGCGTTACCGTTAGCGGTCGAGAAGCTGAGCGAGCTGTTCGCGTTCACGCTTCCGGTCGTAGGCGCGCTCGCGCTTGGCGGCGAACTCACCCCGAAACCGGCCACGCTGGAAACGCTCGGCGTCACGCCGGGGGTGACCGAAGGTGTGGTGGGAGTAACCGCAGGCTGGATCGCGCTGGTCTGACCGCCTCCGGTGCCCACGACCGCATTGAAGCCGATCGGATTCACGCCGAAAGCGGCTTGCATTTGGGCCGGGTCGATCGGCGGCACGGCGGGGGCGACCGCAGGTGTGACGGTGGTGACCGCAGGCGTGATGGGGCTGACCGCAGGTGTGACGGTGGTGACCGCCGGCGTGAGCGGGGTGACCGCAGGCGTGATCGGGCTGGTGACCTGTCCCTTGATCACGAAAGGCGGGGTGGCCTGCGCGGGGGTGCCCAAGACCGTCGCGGACAGGAGTTGTCGAGACTCTAAAGTTTCGACACCCAGACCGCTGCAGATCGCCTGTTGGGCGAACCAGGCTTCGGGACGATTTCGCCGCCGCCTGGCTGCGGGCCTGTTCGATTTACTGGAGAGCGACAGCCACCTACGAAAAAACATCCTTGTACGTATCAACATCCTTGAACGCCTGCCTTGCGCAATTCGGTCGCGAAGCAAGCAAAGGCGGCCCGATGGTGCCCGTCTGAGCACCCCATTTGCCCGACGCCAAAGTTTAATTGCTGGCGACAGCTCCCCGCTAGTCCGGAGCGCGATTTGTCGCGCCGCTCCGCATTTGTCGCGCCACGCCGCTAACCAGCGGCCTGCCGCTTCCTGCCCGCCGCTGCTTGCAGACCACTCGCCTCGTAACGATAATCGCGCTCTATCATCGAGTCGCACTTTTCCGGTGCGTTTCATCAAAGTCGTGTCGTCGATTGCAGCGAAGGATCGTTGGACCGGCCGGGCCAAGGACGGGCGATGGATGTCGGCTAGGCACCGCGGCGCCGAATCATTCGGGGTAACGTCCTCGATGCGGCTGCAGGAAGCACGCGACCGGCTCTATTCGGTCGTCGATCACATGATCGACGGCATCGTCACCCTCGACGCCGGCGGGAGCATCGAGTCGGCCAATCCGGCCGCGCAGGCCATGTTCGGCTACGCCGCCGACGAATTGGTCGGTCAAAGCGTCAAGATCCTGATGCCGGTTCTCAACAAACTGCCGCACGAGTCTGTCGCGGCCCACCTGTTTGCGGACGGCGGACGACGTGAGATCGAGGGCCGCCGGAAGGACGAAACGACCTTTCCGATCGACCTCGCCGTCAGCGAATTTCGGCATGAAGGGGGCCGCTACTTCACCGCCATCGTGCGGGACATCACCGAACGCAAGCGCGGCGAAGAGCGAACTCGTTTCCTCGCCCGCTCGGCGGCTCTGCTGTCGAGCGTTGTCGACTCAGCCAGTCTCGTGGGGCGCATTGCGCAGATTCCCGTGCCGCACTTTGCCGACTGGTGCGTCGTCGATCTCCTGGGCGAAAGCGGTGAACTTCAGCCGATTGCAGCCGCACACCGGGACGAACAGCAAGCGAAAATCCTGCGACGGCTGCAGAGGCCTCGCTCTTGCCCTCGACGATTGGGTGCGCTCATTGCAGAAGTTGTGCGGGAGCAGCGGTCCCAGTGGAGGGTCCGAGCCGTGGATCCCTTTGAAGTGATCGAGCCGGCCGACCTGCAGGAACGGCAGCTTGTGTCGCAGTTAAACGGGCAGTCGATGATTTCCGCTCCTCTCACGGTCCATAATCGGACGGTTGGGGCCGTCACGTTCATCCTTTCCGAGGGGTCTCGCCGATACGACGCACTTGACGTCGCGCTGGCCGAGGATTTTGGACACCGCGCAGCCATCGCGATTGAAAATGCGCGTCTTTACGACCAAGCCCGGGAGGCGGATCGACTCAAGGACGAATTCTTGGCCCTGCTGGCTCACGAGTTGCGAAATCCACTCGCGCCGATTCGGAATGCCGTCGAGATCTTGAGGCGGGTCGAACTGGGATCCGGCCCAGTCAAGGCGGTCAATGCGATTGACCGGCAAGCGAGCCACATGGCCCGCCTCGTCGATGATCTGCTGGATATCTCGCGGCTGATGCGGGGCAAGATTCAATTGCGGTTTGAACGCATCCAGGTTCGCGAAGCGATCGAAAAAGCGGTCGAGTCGTACGGACCGATTATCCAATCCCGTCAGCATCAGCTTCTCGTCAGGCTTCCCAAGAAAACTGTCTGGCTGCGCGCCGATCCGGTGCGTTTGGATCAAATCATCTCCAATCTTTTGAACAACGCCGCGAAGTTCACGGATCGAGGAGGCTGCATCCGCTTGACCGCGCGTGTCCAAAAAGACGAGCTCCTGGTCAGCGTGCGAGACAACGGCATCGGCATTGATGCGAGGGTCCTGCCCAGTATCTTTGAACCATTCCGACAAGCCGAATCGACGCTGGAACGCAGCCAAGGCGGGCTCGGAATCGGGCTCTCCCTTGTCCGCAAGCTGGTCGAAATGCACGGTGGGACAATCCAAGCCCACAGCGAGGGTCATGGGACAGGTGCGGAGTTTATCGTCCGCCTGCCGTTGCTCGCAGACGATCCGTCCTTTGCAGCCGTTTCTCATCCGGGCGATGCCGAACGACCGAGTTCCGCGCTGAGCATTCTCGTTGTCGATGACAATGTGGATGCGGCCGAGATGCTGTCCAGTCTGCTCGCGCTCGAGGGCCATTACGTCGTGAAAGTCCACGATGGACTCTCCGCATTGACGGCAGCCCAAGAACAGCGCCCCGACGTCGTACTTCTGGACATCGGCCTCCCCCATCTCAACGGCTACGAAGTCGCCAGACGCTTACGAGAGGAAGCCGGTCTAGAAGCAACCCGGATCATCGCCATGACGGGTTACGGTCAGGAATCCGATCGCAAACGCGCCCTGGAAGCCGGCTGCAACGAACACCTCTCAAAACCCGTGGCACCCTCCACGCTGCGAGCGTGCCTGGCCGGAGTTCAACATTCGGATCGGCACTCGAGGAAGTGATCGCTGTCAGGGACCGTGGCAAAAAGCGGATCGAGAGCACGAGGCCTCAAGCCCCCTGGGCGACAGATAATAGCCCCATGATTCAGAGACTGTCTGGCTTTGTGGGACATTGGGCAACTGGGATCAATGCATTGGTCTTAACCCCCAAGGGGTGGCAGTCTTCTTGCCATCCGCGTGAGCGGGTGGCAAGCGGCTCCCAGTATATTTTTGTCTTTAAGCCCCCGAAGGGGGCGACACAATGCGCGGATCAGGCGCCGCCAAGACGCTCAGCGTCCGTTGGCAACGAAGAGTGTCGCCCCCTCCGGGGGCTTTGGGAAATTCAAGGCGCCATTTCCCCACCGGTTTACACCGGTGGCAAGCAGACTTCCGCCCCTTTTGGGGGCTGAAACCCGCAAGGCATGAATCTCGGAAATGCCTTCTCCCCAAACTACCAATGAGCCAGACAGTCTCTTCATCATGGGGTCGCGGTGTCGATTTTGATCGTCAAGCCCTGGCAAGGGCGACAGAACATTCGACAATCGGCACGAAGAGTCTCTCGTCCCTAACGGGACTTTTCGGAACACCGGATGTCAGCCGACCGGTCGCCTGGAGCCATCACGCAAGCGACTGTGGTGCGTGTCAACAAAGGCTCGTAGTGCGAGTATTTCAGCTTTAGCTTTGAGCTTCCCCAATGCGTATGCGTAAATCGATAGAAACTCAAGGTCGTCGCGGTTGTCTTGGAACAAGGCACAGAGCGGATCCAAAAGACTGGAATCCTCAAGACGCCCGACAGCGTGTGCGAACTCAAATGGGTAGTATGCTGCCAATTGCAATCCGGAGCTGCGGTCGTGAACTAGCATGGCTTCCACAACGCGGGCACGCCAATATTCGTCGTCGAGATTCTCAAGCAAGAAGTCCGAGCCAACCCGAGCCACTTGACTCGGATTCCTCGCGATGAGCTGGAGTGCCTCTTGATCTCCTTTTTGTCCGGTAGACATTCGCGAGAGTGTTGGCCAATTCTTCGGACAGGGGTACGTCGCGGAACGTGGAATACGCCCATTTGCGGCGCTCTTTAAGGCGATGTCCTAGGTATTGTTCGGCAACCGGATGCGCCATCTCGGGTGGGATAAGGCGAAGGAGTCGAAGAATCGTGCGATCGATACGAGCCCTCAGTTTCGCGGTTGCTGTTTCGCCTCGACGTGCGAGTTGCCAAATCCCCTGAGCAAGTGACTCGTAGTCCGATGGGGACAAGTCCATCCTGCTGAGCTGATCAACGTCAGTAGTGTCGATGTCTTCGTCGAATCCGATGAGCCTCTCGATCAACTCGGATATTGTCATACAGCGGCGTAGGGCGTAATCAATCGTTCCGCATAAGTGCTCGACGGCGAAGAGCGTTTCAATCCTGTTTTTCGTTACGTCTGTTTCGCCCATGCGCTTATCCGGCTAGTTTGTCTGAGGCCAGTGCGTGCCTATTACCAACATGATTCTGGCGACCCGCGACTGGAGAGGGCAAGCTGCTCTTAGGGCTCTCACACCCCCCCCCCGAGCGTAGTTGGAGCAGTGCAGTTGCCTGGCCAACCCGCCAATTTTGCGGCGTCTAGGCTAACCGCGATTCATTTCCAATTCAGAGGAATAAGGGCGTCGTTTCCTCGCCATTCCGCCACCTGTTCAATGTGGGCAATAGACTTCCACACCGACTGATCGGCGTGTTCGAGCACAATGATCTGAAGCCCTCTCTGGGTTCGGTCAATGGCTTTTGACAAGGCCGAGAACAGCCGCCTGAGCCGCGCAAGGTCGTCCGACAGCTTCCTTGAGTTGGCGTTGCTCTTCCGGCGTGCCGCGTCAATGCCTTCCGGAAAAAATGCTTGGCTTGGTTGATCCAACACGAGGAACTTTGGAACTGGATTCTGCTCGACGCTGCGGAAGTGCTCATGTAACGCCAGGAGTGTGGCAATGTGGTAACCCATCCAATTTGCAGCGCTGCCGATCTCCCAGAGATGATCGGCACGTTCTGCTTTGTCAGCCGTTCGGAGCATCAGACTCTTGGCGTCTAATTCCCACGTTCGGCTCGAATGTTCGACGTCCAGTATCTTTGCGTAGAAACCAATCCTTTTCGAGACCGACTCGATGGCAGTACGCATTCGGCCACGGATTGCCGGCTCGTTTGCTTTCTTCTCGAGTCTTTCGACCTTGCGCTTAAGCGCCGCGACCTCGGTCGTCAATGTACCCACGTCGCTCGCGCTGTCCACGCTTTCCAAGGCAGCCATCAATTGTCCGACGAAACGCTGGATGAAATCTCGCCGGTTCGTCAGATGCTTCAGCTGCTCGGAATAGTCGCTCCATTGCCGCAATCGCGCATCGATGCGATCGCGCGTCGCCTTTGCCTCCGCGATATCGCCCTCCAACCTCACTGCTTCACCTTCGAGCGATTCGCTGGTCGACGGAATTGTGGCAAGCCTCGACGCAATTTCGTCACCGGCCTCGGCCAGCCTGTTCACAACCTTGCGGGTTGCATTTGAACTAAGCCCGCAAAGCGGGCAGTTCGATGTGTCTCGAACGTGCTGCGCGAACCATCCCACTGGCGCGAGGCGAGTGGATTGTTCCTGCAGCGATGCTACGTAACCTCCTGCCGCTGCGCGGACCGCTTGGATTTTCTCAAAGCGTCTGCGTCGATCGCTTATCGTCCGCGACAATCTGGCAGACTCCTGACGGAGCGACGAAATCTCAGTAACCACTTGTCGCGTGGCATCGACTGGTAAATGCATTGCTGTATCAGTCCGCGCTTCCTCCGTCGCTGAGCGCAAAAGATCCCGATACGTCTGCGGCGTCCATTCTGCTCTTGGCTCCGGTGCGCTCGGCAACAATCCTTGATCCCGAGCGATCGCATAAAAGCTTTGCAGGCGCGGCAACCAAACGTCGGCTGCCTTTTTGGCTTGCTGGAGTTCCAGGTTCTTGCCGTTGAACTCGGTTTCTGCCAGTCGGAGTTGTGCCTGGGCTTCCAGCGTCTCGGCGTCTACAGCCCCCAGCACGTACGGGAGAACACTTCGAATCAGCTTTTCACGATGTTCAAAAGTATCAGCCTTGAAAAACAACGTGTGCGGGTTCGCGATGATATGTTGCGGCTGAAACTCAAATGCGGCCATGTCCCGAAAGGAAGGTGGCCCGGAGAATCCAGATTCGCCAGTCGCGATATCGTGAGATGGCAATCCTGCGAGTCCGTCCATGCGCTTGATTACAGCTGCATGGCCAACCTTTTCAGCAGTTTCGATGTCCACCGGGACGGCAACGTTTGCGCCCTCAATGAGCACCATCTCCGAGCTCTGGACATGGTCGCCTGGATTCTTCCGAGCAAGTAACAGTTGTCGCTTGCGTGGCAGATGACAAAGCAGGCCGAACCAAGCGACTTTTTCGCGAACTTCGCCGACGGGGATAGCGCATTTCTCGCTTCCCAGGCAGTAATCGATAATGTGGATGAGTGCAGACTTTCCCTTCTGGCTCCACCCGGAGACTACCGACACTCCGACCGAAGCGAATGGCACTTCCCGGATGGCATTCTTAGGGTTCTTGGGCCACAGAATCACTTTGGCGAGCTTGAGATCCATACCGCTTACAGCCGGATTCTGAGGTAATTGCAGACCTGGTCGAACGGCAACGTCGCGAACCAAAAGCCGAGCCTCGTCGCTGTGGCGAGCATCTCATTGACGGCCTTAGCGTCGCCAAATGACGGTAGCGTCTTTCGCAGTGGAATCAGGGTGAAGTTGTCAGCCCTTAGCTCCAGAAGATTGCCTGCAAATGCCATCTGGAGGGACTCGAATGTCTGATCGCTCATCGATTCCATGCGATCCTGAAGGCCGACAGTGAGGCTGCGGTCATCCGCTAAAGCATTCAGCAGTCCCCCTTGGAATCGGCGGGCGTGGAGTGACGCAGCAGACTCGTGGTGTAGTGCGACCGGAAGAACGCAGCTTACGACACCGAGAAAGGGGCCTTCACGTTCTTTTTTCTGTGTCCAATACTCACGCACGAACGACCATAGGCACGCTGCTCCCAAGCACGGATTTTGCATGACGGCATATTCGGTTGTGTGCATGACTACACCAGCTTTGCAAAGTCTGGATGCCATCCTACCTTCGGCGTAGATTCTTTCTCGCCGTTTGCGAGCTGGTGGTAGGTGCCTCGCGTAAAATAAAACTCAATTGTGTCATGCCCATCAAGCGGCTCACGATGTTCTTGGACCTTGCAATACGTCTCGTAGCCGGCTTTTGCGGGTCTTCCGAATTACGCCGACACTGTCGATGCAAAGGCTTCCAGTGCTCAATCAGCCGATCTTCGAAAGCCTCAAACCCGGAACGAGTGATATTAGTCTCTTTCGACAGCCGTGTGCGCTCGGAAGCGCTCATCAGAAAATCGTTGATTGCGTCGAGGACCTCGTCGTCGCCGTCATCGATTCCGATTAATTGCAGCTGCCTGACAAACGTCGCGTCCCGGTGCAGTTCCCGATCAGCCTCGTTGATGACGAATTCTCGAACCGTCCGCAAATATAGCGTCCGATTGCGGTAGCGATCGATGAGCCGATAAAGCTCGTCGCAAAAGTGCTGGCGGTCTAGCCATGCGGGCTTTCGCTCAGCCAGCTTCTCCTGAACCTTTTCCACTACCCAACCGCGCAGTCCCCGGATTACGTCCTCCGCAATGTCGTCTGTGAGATTTAACCTCCCCTGAAGAGAAGGGAGCTGCTCGGAGGGCGAGACACTGTGTTCGTCGGCGACCTTGATTCGGCGAAAGAATTTCGCAAGCGTATCATTGGTTCGAAGCAGCACGGCATCGACCAGCGGTTTACACGCTCCCTCAAACGCGATTGCCGTTCTACGAAACGATTGCACAAATCTCGCCATTCCATTCGCGCTCGCGCCGGCATCCCGGAGGGACGCGACGATGCCTGTGGCCGGAAAATTGGTGATGAGGAGAAAACAGGTGTGGTCTAAATCGCATTCTCCGGAATCGAGCATGTCCAACCATGCAAATCCACGCTCTACTTATGCATGGCGGGACGAGCACTAAAATGACATCCGTCCGACGAATAAAATTGTTTTGCAAGAGCTGGCGATCGTCGCGAGGAATTGCCGTGGACTATTCAGGACCCCAAAGAGGTCCAAGAGGGAGAAAATGAGTCACGACCAGTCGGGGCTCCAGCCCGTCGTTACCAACCGCTTGCCCGTGCCATCCGCTGAATCGACCAGAGGCCGAGCCCCCACTCTTGGCGTAAGGCTCTGTCGGTCCTTTTTGACCTTCCCGTTCATCGCCCGCCTGCAGCGGCCGGGAGAACAGAATCTCTGAGCCGTCCGGCGACCAACCTACACGGGCACGACGTCGAATTAAGCCCCAACCGGGGCACAACGTGATAGCCCAGGGCAGCGCCCTCGTTGTAACACACAAGTCGCTCTCCTTAATCAGGAGCGTCATCATTGGCACCGGGTCCGAAGAGGTTCCAGGCAAGCGAGAGGTCGTACATCCGCTGAAGACCGAGCCAGACTGTTTGCGGGCCGGGCGGATCCTTACGATTTGGGTAATTCACATAACCCCCCAATTGAGCGACCAGCGGCAGGAATTCTCCCAGTTTGGGAGGCCGGCGGGGCGGTTTCTTTCGTCGAACAGCCATCCAGACGGACTTCCATTCTGCCGGGTCAAAAATCGCTTCGCAGTCCAGATCGGGCGCACTGCGCCAGACGGCAGACCATCAGCGTTCGCCAGGCGACAATGAGATACACCGCGACGCAGGGGAGCATTCGGTCGATGTGCTCGAAGCGCCGCTCTTCCACGCGACAGCCCGACTTGAGGATGCGGAAGAGCACCTCCACCATAAACCGCACGGCATAATACTGAACCATCTCCCGGACTTGTTCGGCGGTCGCGATGGGCAGCGTGGTGACCAGCAGCCATTCCACAGGCTCATCATCGGGCGGTGGGTCGACCTCGCGAACTTGCACCACATTAACTGTCACGGGAGAGAGATTGCCGCCGGGCCGTTGGGGCCCGCGAAGGGTCACCGTGGCCGCGCGCACTGCGACCTCCGCCGTGCGGCTCTCGCGGGGTTGGCGCCGTCCTCGCGTCTCGCAAGCGACGAGTGCCTCGGGGCGACCACGAACCGAGATCGTGTGCGTGAACACAACCGGCTGAGACTCGACGGATTCACGGAGATGGCGGGCCGCGTCGTTTTCTCCTCCCTTCAGGATTGCTCGATCTTGGCAAGCACGGATGAGCCAGTCGGCACCTCCCTCCGGACGCGGTTCCAGGAACAACTCATAGATATCCGCTTCGCTGTCGGCGACAAGGACGCATCGAGTCGCAGGCGCCTGCCGAGCAACCTCGTGCGCCTGTCGCAAGCCGTCGATCCACCGCTGGCTTTCTTTGTCTTCAATCGCTGTGGATTTGCGGCGTTTTTCCTTCTGGCTGCGCGTCTCTTCCGCCGGGGGTTCGTCTCGCGTCCACATCCTGGCCCAGCAGCTGCCCAAGGGAGTGCCGTCCAGAGTAAAACCGATCAGCGGATGCAGGTACGCGCCGCGTCGCGACGAGCCGTCGAGCCAGCCGGCCCCCTGCACCTGCTCATGCGGCCGCGTGAAGTCCAGTTCGCTCGTGTCCTCGATGAGCAACACCAGCGGCTGGGCTGCAATCCGCTTGAGCGTGGATTCATAATGCGGGGCGAGCACCTCTTCGTACCCGACCTTTTCGTTATCGAAGAAACGATAGGCGGCGACCATCTCGTCCCGCCCTCCGCACGCGGCGGGAATACTCGCCGTCGGCCGCTCCCCAAACGCGGAGAGCACGGCGGTGAGGCGTTTGTTCAGCCGCTCATCTCCGAGGTCCGCTGTCTTCATTTCCTCAACCGCCCAAGGTGCCATCATGAGCCACTCCTTTGGCTCGCCCACTTGATTCACTTCCTTTCACTGGACCAACAGCATCGCTTATCTCACTCAATCCTCCAAGACGGACCTCGACTTGTGTGTTACAACGAGGGCAGCGCCCTGGGAAACTCGATCCATTAATCCGTCCGAGCCGCAACGGGGCGCAACAATCCGCGCGTGGCCGCGTCTTTGCGCCCGCAGGGGCGTCGAGCGCGGGTTACGCCCATTCAGGGCTTTCGATTGCGCCGGAACCGAAAACCTAGGGCGATGCCCTAGGCTATCACGTTTGGCCCATTCAGGGCCGGGATCGCGCGCCGGAACAACACTTGCCTGTACGCCGCCTGTTTGTGGTGCGGCCGTCCCGGCTGCAGGTGCTTGCGGTGCGGCCCTCAAGGCAGCACGTGCAGGTGGGACGCCCACACCACAAAATTCGCAGGCGGGACGCCTGCACCACAACAACACATTCGCCAACGAGCCGCGCCGCCGAATCGCGTCCGCACCGCGATCGGCCGGTAAACCCGTCTGGCGTTCGGAGTCCGGCGGCGTCGACCGATCGATGACACCCAGCTCGAAGTCGAGCGACTGCCGCTCACCGGGCTTGTCGTTCTTTGCGGAGAACCGTCACGGCAATCGACTTTCCGTCCGGCGACCAACCTACACGGGCACGACGTCGAATTAAGCCCCAACCGGGGCACAACGTGACAGCCCAGGGCAGCGCCATCGTTGTAACACACACTGCGGAACCCGGTGCAAATTCATTCACCCAAGCCCCAACGGGGCGCAACGATCCGGCCCCGATGCGTGTTTGGGCGCGCACCGAGCGTCGGTTACGCCCATTCAGGGCTTCCGATTGCGCGGGAACCGAAAACTGGGGCGATGCCCTAGGCGATCACGTTTGGCCCATTCCGGGCCCAAAAATGGCCGGGCGCGAACCCGCGGGTGCACCGCGATCGCTCCCGGGCCGCTCAGGAGAATTTGAAGGGCTGAAACCCTGCCTGCTCATCCAAAATCTGAAATCCAAAATCCAAAATTTCAATCGTCCGTCCGAAGGTGGACCGGGCCGCAAAGCTCCGAGATTCGGCGTTGCCGAATGTTTTTCTTGCGGTCGCCCCAAGTCGTCGGCGTGACGTGCAGGAAAATCACGCGGCGTGTCAGGGAACGCACTGCTGTGGCCGGACGGCGGTTACGGAATGAAGGATCAAGGCGGAGGCGTTGCTTTGAATCCCGACCCCATGTCGGGAATGAAGGATGAGCCAGAAGGGTCTTTGGGGACTGGCGTCAGGCCCTTAACCTCTCGCCTTAAACATCATCTGCACTTGCCGGAGCCGGCGAGCGGCGGGAATGCTTGATTTTTGTTCCGCTCGTGCGTCTAGCTTGATTGTACCTGAAAATGCCCGAGCACATCCAGAGCGCTTTTTTGCGCGACGAAACTCTCACCAGGGGCGGGGATTAGATTCTGTTCAGAGATACGACGATCTTCGTAGAGCGAGCTGCTCGGTTGCGATTTCCGAGGTCGAAGAGCGGTCGTGACATGGCAAGCTGGCAGCTTGCCCTACCCTCTCGGGCCCAAACGAAGTTTGATAGGGCACTCGTCTGCCGAGCCGGCGGGTTGATCCCGCCGGACGTCCGTGGGGATTAACCCGGATTAACCCCACGGCTCATGGGCGGAGGGACTTTTTTCCGGTGGACCCAAAAAAAGTCCTTCTGTGTTTGCTCCGCCGTCCGCCCTCCTCCCGGCGCCTTGGCCCCGTCACTCAAGGTCCTTCTTCCACAAGCGGCGAGGCGCGAAGGACTTAGAAGAATCCTTGGCACTGCTTGATTCCCTCCCGGCGTCAACCGTCAGCGGAGGTGGTCGGACTTTTTTGGTGTGGACCCAAAAAAAGTCCCCCTTTTTCAGCGCCCAAAAAAGCCAAAAAAGTCCCCCAGCGAGCCTGGGATTGGGACGCTTCGAAAAGAAAAAAGCAGCGGAGGGTTCGTTGAAGAAGAATTGGCGCAGCAGTAGAATCCCCGCGCCGGAAGAAACTTTGCCGTGACGGACACTGAAGAACCGCCGCATTCTCCCGGTCGTCGTCCTGATTTCCCATCCTCGGGCGAGGGAGGAGAAGTCTTGCCAGCCGACGATGAAATCTCAGTCGCTGAGCTTCGGTACTGGCTCGAGTTCGGCTGCTGGACAACGCTGGCCCTAATACCCTTTCTCTATTGGGTCAACGGCCCCGCGGTTTCCCAAGACCAATTCGTTGTCCGGACCGCCCTGGTGGTGCTTGCGGCCTGTGGAGCCGTCGGGCTGCGGACGTACGCGCTGATTCAATGCCGCCGCTCGAAATGATCGGCAGTGCGGAATGACCTCGCGCGATTCTAAGAGCGGAACTGTCAAAGTCTGCGAGCAGGAAGCGAAGAGAGGCTGATCCCTCCGACAGTGACGGTCGAGGCTGCGGCATCGAAGCATCGCCGCAAGGACGCGTTGCCGCTGCACTCTGACCTTGTCGTAATGCTGAGGCAGTGGCTTAAGGGACTTGAGCCGGGGCAGAAGCTATTCCCAAGCTCGAACGCAAATAGACGTGGTTCATGGTCCAGAAGCACCTGGAGCGCGTCTGGCATTCCATATGAAACCGAGGAAGGCATTGCGGACTTCCATGCCGCCGGCCGGCATTCGCACGTTACGGCGTTGCTCGGAGCGGAACGTCGCTGCCCGAGGCCAAAGAGCTGGCTCGGCATTCAGACATCAATATGACGATGAAGTACGCTCACGTCGGCATCGTCGATCAGGCAAAAGCGGTTGCCAAGCTGCCCGCACCTGGCAACGGTGCGCTGCACGGGCGCGGCATTTCAGGCGGCGTTCGGTGTCATTCGCCGTCATCCGGTGGCAAAGTCGACCAACCGGAGAAAAGCGAAAACCCCTGTGGTGACAGGGGTTTTAGCATTAAACGTCGCCACCTGGCAAACGGTGGCAAAATGGAGGCGGCGGGAATTCGACATTCAACACGTAACGCCTTTTCTCGACGAGACTTTGGAAATCGGGGTTTTCCTTGTGGCACCCCTGTGGCATACATTGTGGCACCCCTTGTGGCACCTCTTTTCCCCCTTCAGACTCCCGACTTTTGATTCGGTCGAGGCGGGTCGACCGTACCGAGCGATTTGACTCGGAAAATTGCTGGCAAGTTCCGGCGAACGTACAGGCTGTCCCTGGCGATCATCTTCTCCTTCGCCATGCGATGAAATGCGTGCGGGCTCTCGATGAAAAACGCCTCGTCGTACAGGTGCGGGGGCACAGCAATTCGACGATCTTCGCCGCCTTTAACACCGCCGAGTGATAGTGCATACGACCCTCGCTGCTTTGGGAGCCACTTCCAAAGCCTCGGGAAGTCGAAATCACTGTAAGGCGGATCAAGGTACATAAAATCGCCTGGCCCTGACTCAACCGACGCAAAGTCTTTGACCTCGAACTGCACGTCGACGGCGTTCAGCCTGGACGACCACTCGTCCAGCATGGGACGAAGACGGGCAGGACGAATTCCCCTCCTCCCGTAGTGAAAGCTGCTGTTCAACTCCCCATCGTTGTTGAAGCGAACGTAACCGTTCCGGCACGTGCTGAGCAGCGCAAAGAACTTCAGGGGGTCTCGATCCTCATTGAACTGCTCCCTGATCTTGAGATAGAAGTCGGCCCCTTTGCGTCCGAGCGCATTCCAAAAACGATCGTAAAAACGAATCAGGCAGGCGGGATCGCTTTTGACGAAATTCCAAACCCCAATCAGGGGAACGCAAGTGTCGGAGCAACGAAATCGCTTCACCCGGACATCCGACAGCAAGAGGCCCAGGAGCAAGGACGCTCCACCCAGGAACGGCTCGAAGTAGGTCTCGATCTCGCTCGGAAAGTGACGCAGGATTTCCGTGGCCTGCTTGTGCTTGCTTCCCCACCATTTCACGACTCGATCGGGTTGTCGCTTCTCTTTGATGACGGGGCGCTGCGGAGCCAGTGTCAGCAAGATCGATTTGAAGTCTTCGAGCGTGCGGAGCAGCGCCTCGATCGTCTCTGACGGGATCGTGATCTGCTCATCTTTTTCCCAAAGCCATGCGTAGTCGATGCCGAGAACTCGACAGACACTCCGTAGGTCGTCCTCCTTCTCGCTCTGAACGTAATCCGCTCCCTGCGAAAACCATCGCTGGATTTTCTTGTAATTGACGCCAGACTTTTGGGCGATCTGCCGCAGCGTCAGCCCTTTGTGCCGTCTGACCTCATTGAGCCGGTCGGCAATCCGCTTTCCGTTTCCCATTGCGTGCCAATCGTCAAAGACCCGACTTCGCAGGTCGGAGCATGTCACCTGCGATCCGCCAACACCATCTTCGGGATATGTCTGCAACATATCCCAAAGCGTCCCCAACTTGCCCGATGCACGACACCGTAGTCAATAGCTGCGATGACCGCCGGGATTGAAAACGCCGGAAAGTGGCTTTGCCCGACACCGTAACGAAATCCCGCAAAGGACAGCGAAATCATTCAGAAAGAGAAGGTCGACTTCCCAAAGTCCCCCAAAGCAGCGAAGTCAGACACTCAATAAAGGAGCCGTCGAAGCGAGAACGCCAAGACGGTCAGTATCCCGAAGCGGATTTTACAGGACACCGTAAGTAGTTTACGAAACCCCGACAAAGCAGAAACCCGGATGAGCATCCGTCGAGTTTCCCAACCCCAGAAGAACAGAAAGGGAACACATGACTACAACGATGAAGCAACGCAAGCAACGTCGCAGACCGAGCCGCAGGGTGCTCAACGTCAATCAGGTGGCCCGGATGACCCAGGCCGAAATCGAAGCGGCCAACAAAGCCAACGTCGAAAGAGCCAAGCGGGAGAACAAACCATTCGTGTGGATTCTCACAAGTTGGAATCCGCTCGCCGGAGAATTCAACGTTCTCGGCTTTCACGACGGCTCGCCACGGGTTTACCCCAAAGATGAATACGACGATCGCTTAAGGCCACTGTATCGACGGCTCCCGTATGCGAAAGACATGGACGAAGCGATTCGTCACTTCCGCACAAGCAGCAAGAACAAGCCGGGACCGATTCAGGTCGATGTCGAAGCGCTGGATGATTTCGGCTTCTCGAAGAAGACCCAGCGAGAGGTTTCCCGGGCAATCGACGAACACCGCAAGCAAGTTGCGTGACTGTCGTCTTGGCCAGAACGGGCCGAGTCGTCCTTTCCCGCTCGCTTTCCCGTTTTAAACCCGCAAGGAGCGTGTACTGATCGCAAAGCATCGCCGGAACGCATCAACGCATCAACGATTTTTTACATTACATTGCCACTTTCCGGCGTAAAATGGGGTGAGAAAAGGACGGCGGTCGGCAGCCCGCCAACAGCAAAACTAACAAGAACAGGAAAAGGTACGACACCGCTCCACGGAGCGGTTTGAACGTCCGAGCTTCCAACCAACGGAACCGGGCGCAACGGAGACGACGATCAACACCCGAGCGATCGGGTTTCGTCGAGACGTTGCGCCCGGTTCTTTTTGTCTCTGTCGAAGGAGGAATCTCAAATGAAACCCGAAGAGATCATCAAGCGGATCGCAGAAGAAATCCGCTCTGGCAAACCCAATAGCTCCGTCAATCAGACCATCGCACGATGGAAGGGCCATCAGTACATCGTCAAGGTCAACGGTCAATGGCAGCTGGAAGGATTCATTGACTACTTGAGGTGGTGGAATGATCTGGCGTGCGCCGTCGACCCTTCACGGCCCAGAGCGATCCCACCGCATTGTTTCCACCCCCTAGGAATCGCCAGTCTCTTCGGGCTACCCGTCGAGGAGTTCGCCCGTTTTGTGCCACCGCAACCTCGTCGCATCATCGGCAGGCCGGGACGCAAGACCACGACAAAGCACATCGCCGACTTCGCCGCAGTCCGAAGGGAATCGGGAAGAAGTTGGCGAGAGATTTACGAGGACTGGAGACACGATCGCCCCGACGACGCTGTGGTGAAGAGCCCAGAAACGATCCGGGAGGCGTACCGCCGAAATTACGGCGACAAAGCCGACAAGCCGTACTGACAAGATTTTTTGAATTAACCCATTTTGAACCCACCCGTTGGCGTTTTGTAAAAAATTATTCGCCCCGCAGATGGGCGGAAAGGATTGAAAATCGTGAATGCATTACTCGAAGCAATTCAGGAGTCGACGCCGGTCGAAATCACCGATGCCATCCGCTCCTTCGCCAGGACACTCGGACGGGGCGAACTCAAGTTCGTTCCGATACAGCCATCGTCCACAGCACAACAACAGATGTGCGTGACTGCCGTTGACGATGTGGTTGAGGCAAAAGGCGGCAAACGGATCATGGGCTGGAAGATTTGGGAGGGGCGCTACTGGCTCAAGGCCGTGTACCACGCCGTCTGGCAGACGCCGGAAGGGCGATTGATTGACGTAACCCCCGAGCCCGATGAAACGCAAACGCTTTTCATCGGCGACTCGACCGAGCGTCCATCTGTCTACGTTTCTTCCCGTGCCATTCCGAAGAAAGCACGGTTCAAGCATGTGGTCGAGGCGATGCTGGCCGTTGATCGAATTCAAATGAACATCCACAAACGGATCAACAACGGCGGCACCGTTTCACTTACGGGAGAGTTGTTGCCACACGAGGCCGTCGCACTGGCCCGAGCGCAGATGGCCTTTACGGCTCGTCTGGCTCAGAAAGTGAAGTCATGAAACTGCGAACTGTCAATCGAATTATTCGATAAAAGAACGCCCTCCGGGACTCGCTCGCCGGAGAGTAAGAGCTGAATGGCCCACTCGATTATCGAACGACTCAAAGAGAAAGGATGAAAGCCATGACCCAAGTCGCAAACACTGCTGCCGATTATGTTCGCCGCATTCGAGAGCTTCTGACCGAAGCAACCACCGCCCCAGTATTTCGTCTGTTTGCGGGAAAGTGGGAGCCGACCCGTCATCTCGTGCTGATGCCGCAAGACCCGATCGTAATGGAAGCCGAGCTTGCACTGATCGAAGCAGTTGCTCCCCATGTTGAAGCTTACGCTCTCAAGGGAGCAATCGCCGGTCAAGGGCTGTCATTGGAGCTTCAGTTCAAAGACGAAGCCGGGGACAGGTTCTTCCGTAAGGAGTGGCAAAAGCGGCACGGTAAAGGCGGGAGGATTCCCAAAGCGAAGCAACGTCTCAACAAGAAGACTCCGAAGCGACTTTACGTGAATCGGATGTATCGGTTCCCGGACGGCGAGCATTTCTATTACTTCGCCAAGTGGGACGGACACGGCAATCTTTGCGGCAAAGTGGTTTGCAAGACCAATCCAGACGGCTCCATTTTGCTCGCCAACAAGATCGTTCACCGTTCTGCACTGGCGGATGCGCAGCTGATCCCGAGAGGCGAAGAGCCGTGGAGTCTCTCATAGTTCTCCACCGAATGACTGAAACCGAAACATCAACTCCGGCAGCGGTCCAACAAGGATGAAGCCAGTGCACCGTTCGTCGCTTTCCCCGTCCGGGCGGGCTCTCCAGCTTTGAGGGCGGGGACGATTGGGGTTGGAATGCCAGCCAACACTGGGAGGTTTCGGGAACGTTTCCCCTTGGCCTCCCCGCCCTTTTTCTTACGGAGATTTTGCGATGACTCGCAAGAAGAAGCACAAGCCCATCACGCCCGAGAAACTGGAAGCGATGCTTCGGTCTCAGGACTGGAGGGGACGTTGCTACGCATGCGCTTTTCTGTTCGCTTGGCTCCAGGACTTGAGGGGGCGCTCCCCAATGCTAGTTCACGGAACCTGTCACACAATCCTAAATGGCCCCGTCGATCATGCCTGGGTCGAGCTGGATGGCGAAATCTGGGATGTCACGAAATCGCTGGAATCGCCGTTCTCCAAGCAGTTGTGGGAGAAGCTCAAGCCGATTCAGAGACAGCGCTACTCGTTCCCCGAAGCGACGGCCCTGGCCGTGAAGACAGAGCACTACGGGCCTTGGACGGGTGAACTCCAAGAAGAGGAGTTGTGTTTACCCAGAGGCGACCGTTCGTTGGAGAGGCGATCAGCGTAATGCAGATGAACAGTGCTTTGTCTCATCGAAGCGTGCGGTGAACTCATGACCGACGATCCGTCTAAAAGCGACGGTGTTTACACAGCTGAATGGCTTTTCCAGGCGATCCAGAAGACGCTTGGCAGGCCCTTCGACGTGGATATCGCCGCCAGCGATTGGAATGCGCAGTGCTCCGTCTTCGTCACAAAGGAGATGGACGCACTGAAACAGGACTGGACGCAATGGAAGACAATTTATTGCAACCCGCCCTTCGAAGTGCCCCTCGTCGAGCAGTTCGTGGCGAAGTCGATCGAGGCAGCCAAGGCCGGTTCGACCATCGCACTGATCCTCCCAATGTGGACCCGGTATCCGTGGTATCAGGAAATCAAGGCAGCCGCACGAATCCATGACGTAATCGGGTCGGTGGCGTTCAGAAAGCCCGATGGGTCTTCAGTCACGCTGAACAAGGGATGGGGCAACACGCCGTTGATGGTGGCCTTCCTCGGCCCAGACATCCCGCCCGGCACGCACGGCGAGCCCTTTAGACGGCCGACGAACGTTGAGCGGGCGTTGCGCCGGACGATGGAAGGGAACAACGGATCGCAGAATGGCAACGGCAGTGTCGGGCCAAAACGGACAACACATCATCCCTTCTCACTTTCTCGCATTCAGAAAAACGAGAAAGTGAGAAACGGCAAAGCCACGACGGACTCTGACCATTACGTCGCCCTGTTGAGTCAGGTCAAGATCGTGAAGGACCGGGTCCGTGGCGTCGTTCATCGGAAGTGTAACGGCCTCTATCTGTACGGTCGCCCCGGTACGTCGAAGACGTACACCGTCTGTACGACGCTCGACAACCTGGCCGTCAAGTACGCCTACAGTAACGGTCACCTGACGCCAATCGGCCTATTCGATCTCATTATGGAGAACCGTAATCGAGTGATCGTCATCGACGACGTGTCTGCGATCTTCAATCAGCCAATCGCTCTTCAGATCCTCTTGGCCGCTTTGGGCAATCGACATGACGACACTGGCGTGCGGTACGTCCGATACAAGACGGCAAGAGGCGATGAAGTCGTTGCCTTTAGCGGCGGGATCATCGCTATCTCGAATCTCCGCATCAGCGGCCACAAAAACGAAGTGCTCCGTGCTCTGAATGATCGGGTCTATTCGATTCACTACGACCCGAGCGATGATCAGATCATCGCTTTGATGCTGGCCCTGGCTCGACGAGGCCTGCGAGGAATCCCGCCACAAGAGTGCATGACGGTTTGCACTTTTCTCCTGAATGAGGTGCATGCTCGGGATATTCGCCCTTCGACTCGACTATTCGTCGACAAAGCACTCAAGGACTACGAGCTTTGGAAAATGAAAGCGACGGAAACGCACTGGAAGGATTTGATCGTCAGCAATCTCGAAGAGCAATTGGTCGAGTTGCAGCATCCGACGAGTGATCTCAGTAGAGCCGAGCAAATCGAGGCCGAGCGGCGTATCGCAGCCGACATTTTTCTCAACCTCGATGGTCGCCACAAGCGGATCGAAGCCTGGAAGAAGCGAACGAGCAAGAGCCAACCGGCCTTTTATCGCCGATTGAAGGAGGCACGAGCCGGTGGACTCGTGCCGAAGTGACCAGGCTAGATCGCCCGTAGCCCCTCACGTCCTTGTCCCCAGATCGATCCGACATGCGTCGGCGACCACAAACCGAGTTGAAAGTCAAAGCTGATGTCAGCCCAACCTGGAGAGACGTTTTCCAGTTTCGACGAGCGCCTGGGCCGCATTGAATCGTCAGTCAAGCGGTTGATGGAGACAGTCGACGCCGTGCTGCCAGCCCATGCCGACCCGAGCGCACTGACCGGCACCAAGCGAGCACTTTACGATGCCGCCGACGAAACCAAACCGATGGTCGGCAAGAAAATCTGCGCCAAGGCGAAGCTCGGCTATAGCAGTTACACCCGTCGCCTCCTCGCCGATCTTGCAAACGACGGGCTGCTCAAAAGAGTCCGAGGAGGATACGTGCGGAGGCTGGCTAGACGAAAGCCCTGACAAAGTCATCGTGCCACGGAAGGCGAGGGCTGCGAGACTGACAGAAGACACGAGCTTGGACGTGGGCGTTCGTTCCGCTCCACGTCGTTCAATCGTCGAAGCCTTTTTACCAAGGAATGGAGACACAAACGATGGGTTCCGAGAATCTGCGGGACGAAATGGAATCGGAGCATCAAGAAGAAGCCGAGACTGCGAAAGCCACCTTGCTCGGCATGGGAGCCGAGTTACCGGGAGTTGCCACCATCCAGATTGAATACAGCGGTTCCGGTGACGAGGGTTTTATCGACTCAGTCGTCTTTCTATCGGCCGAACACAAGGCAGTGAAGATCGACGACAATGACGTGATCGAGTCCATCTCTGATCATGCAGAGGAGTTGCTGCCAACGGGCTGGGACATCGACGAGGGATCTCACGGCCAGCTTACGGTCGACCTTGTCAAAGGCAGCATCCACCGAATCCACAATGAGCGGTTCGAGAGCGTGAACACGACGGAGGAGGATTCTATGAATCCTTACCATCACGCCCTCTCCAGTGCCGCAAAATTTGGCGGACGGCCCGAGGATTATCTGCCGATCCACGATTGGTTCGACGCCTCGAAGGCGCTCATGGCCGACTTCCGTCACCGTGCCCTGCGCCATCATGCGGAGGGAATCTTCCTCTGTGAATCGATCCACGGCCATACGCTCACCAACAGCGATGGGCGTGTCATCCCCGTCCGTTGGCTCGGGGAGCAGCACGTCAAAGAAGACCTGGGCTTCGTCCCGTCGGCGCAAGACTGGCTCAAAAACATTCGAGGCCAACGGTGGATGGTTGCGAAGCGGCCAAAGGCGAATCAGAGCTAGGAGGACAGAAATGAAGCTTCAGGAGGAAGAAGACAAATATCAGATCGATTGCCCGTTCTGTGGCAGACATGAAGCAGTGCTGATCGAAGAGACCGAGGGCGAGCGATTCTATGAGTGTCTCGCCGAGCATGTCGAGTTTCGGATGGTCTCCGAGGAGGTGCTGATGCCGGACGGGACGATTCTTGTGAGCTGGGATTTCGATTTTAACGTTGAAGAAGACTGAACTTTGGCAAGTGCCTGGCGCTGTTGTTGCGCAACTGGGATCAATTCTGATCAGGAAGAACCGCAATGACTTCCGAAACGTTGATGATGGCGATCGAAACGTTGATCGAGCGATTCTCGGCGCTGGCGAGGCAAGATCCAAATCTTCGATCTGATCTTCGCCGTTTGGCCGAGGAGGTGCTCTCCTGGACCGGACCCGATGAACAGGCTGAGTGGCCCGATCCCGGTCACGTAAAAGGCGAATCGGCCATCGTCGCTGCTCAATCTATGATGACATCCCAAGCGCCAGCGTCCTCGGAAGCGGTCAGACCATTCGAGCCCTTACCGGCGCTCACGCTTGGGAGCATTTCACCATCGCAGATCGAGCCCACGTCAGTGGCTCCGGCTTATCCAAAATCTTGGTTTCCGGTCAACGACAGCCATCTCCCAGTCATTGAGGCTCGATGCCGCCTAAAGGCCGAGGGGGCTCGATGGGCCGCAAAACGACGGCATCTGTTCACAGATGGAGCGTCGTTCGGCACCGAAATCGAGCCGATGGACCGGGACATCATCGCTCGTGCGAAGGAAATCCCGGACTGTTTTCTGTGGATGTGTCATCCAAGCGGCCCCTCGCCCCTCGATCTGAAGTTGTTCGAGGAAGTTGCGGGATGCTTCGAGGCCGCAGCAGACGTTGTGTCGCTTGGCAGGCGAATTCTGGCTGAGCCTGAGTCATCCGAGGAGGATTTCGAGCACTGCCTCGATCTCATGGCCGAATCGCAGTCGGCTCTGCGAGCCGCCATCCGGCACATCGATGGCCCAATCGACTGCGACCAGATCCAAATCTACAACTGGATTCGACGCACGACGAGCGAGCGACAGGTCTTCATCCAGCGATACATGCGTGCCGACGATCCCGCTGACCCGGCAACCTGGGCTGGTCTGATCGCACGAACGGACGACCTTGAGGCAAGCGTCGAAGGCACGATTTCACGTGCCAGACAGCGAAAGAAATGTCTGGGCAAAATCCGACACAAAGTCTCACTGTTGAACTCCGATCCTCCTGGAGTCGGGGAGCACTGGCGAAACATCGTTCAAACCGCAGATGAATTGGTCCGGGACGGTCTTCCCCCAAGCAACAGCGAACTACGAGACCTGCTGCTGCCGGTGATCGACGATCTCCCAGACCTGGCCGAACTCCCTCGGGCGTTCGAGCTTGTCCTTCGAGAGATCGACCGGTTTCTTTCGCTCCAGCCACCACAAGAAGTGCGCCCAGTGCCGGGACTCGATCCCGAGATCGAGAAGGTGGCGAAGCTCCTCGAAGGAAAGTCGCTCGTAGTGATCGGCGGCGACAGCCGACCCGAGGCAGAGAGAGCGCTCAAAAAAGCATTCAGACTGAAGGAACTCACTTGGGTTCAGGCACGTTCACATCAATCGGTCACGGACTTTGAGGCTTGCGTCACTCGCCCCGAGGTGGCTGCCGTCCTTCTGGCGATCCGGTGGACGAGTCATTCCCATGGCGACGTGAAATTGTTCTGTGATGCACATGACAAGCCGCTCGTGAGATTGCCGGGTGGATACAACCCACGGCAGGTGGCTGCACAAATCCTCGCTCAGTGCAGCCACCGAATCGGGAAAGGCTGAAGCTCGTTGGCACGAACTCGTCGGCTAAATGTTAACAACGAGACGATCGGTGCTTCTGACCCGTCCAACTTTTGGATTGCAGACTCCTCCTTCGCCAATCCGTTTTCGGGCCAAAATTTGGAGCACGCTGGGACGGAGGCGGGGCGGAAAATCGAGAGGTCTGGCCTGACCCCTTCATGTGTCGCTGCAACGAGACAGTTGATAAGCAGGCGTGTCAGTTCTGCGAAGTTCCACGAGCGGCGGCGGAACTCGAAATCACAGGGAGGGGCACTTGAGCCAGCGAAAAGGTCACGAGACGGCCGAGCGGCGAGCAGGACGACATGTGCAGCACGACGACTGCCTTCTTATTAGCCAAGGTTATCAGCCCTGGCCGCATGTGCAAATTTCGGCCTGAAATTTTCGAGCCCGCATCCTGTCCTTCAGGCTGGTCAATTTCGCCACTGGCCGTTCCTTCCGTTCTCGGTCGGCCTCCCAACGCTCAAACTCGGCCTTCAGCCCGTCCAAGTTCCAAGCGACGACCTCTTTTGCCTCGATGATTTTTGCCGCTCCACTGGCAAGGGCCTCCTCGGTCGGCTGGGCACCATCAGTCAGGTACGCCTTGAGGAGACGCCGCAGTGTTCGGAAATGAATCGGCCGCTCCACGACCCGGTTCTCCCACCACAGTCTGGCAGCCGACACGTACTCGGGTTCGTCGATCCAGGTTGTCGTTTTCGGGTCCAAAACGGATTTCAGGACATCCAGCCGATAGACGACATGGGCACGGATGGTATTCACTTCAGCGATCCCCGACTCGACGCCCTTCTCAGTCGCCAGTTTCCAGCCGCCCTTGTCTTCGATCAGGCCCTTCCGCAGGAGATGCCGATAAAAGCCAGGCTTTTCTGGCCCAGGGATGCCAGCCGTGTCGCAGACCTGCCCCAACGTCATCATACTATTATCGCCTCCTGCGGTGCTGACATTAGCAAAAGGCAGAAATCCCAAAGATTGCTCTCTGGGATTTCTCTGCCTCTGACTATCATATCGTTGTGAAAACAACATCAGTATCTATAGTAAGTCGGAAACAAAAGCGCAAGGGGACTTCTGAGACCGTCAGTGACGTTGCGTTTGCATCCTTCAACGCTTTCCGTCCCTTCATCAACGTCTATGACCCCGGCGTCAAGGTTGACGGCTCACCAATCCATACGATCACGAAGGAGGACTGGCGGCAGCACAAGCTTTACAGACAACATCGATCCGCCCAGTACGCAGACGGGCGGAAGTTCAACCCCTATCTCGACGTTGTCCGCCACATCTATTCACCCCACCACGTTCATGAGCACCACGAGGGCAAGGGGGCGACGTACTTCACGAGTGGAAAACGAGGGCTCGGCATTCTGTACCTCGACGTGGATGCACATTACCACTTTCAGACTGACGAGTACCGGGGTAAGGCCCTGCTGACCAGCCGCTTCCAGGGATATTTCCGGGCCTCGCATGGCGGGCAGAACGGCTACCTCAAGGTCCGGTACACCACGATCGAGGAATTCAATTCCCTTGCCGCATTTGTGCAGGAGCGGGTGCGACTGTGGTTTCTGTCCGAAAATATCCTCTGCGACTTCGAGGTCAAAGGGACGATCACCACGCCCGAGAAGTCGGGGTTGCTTGGGAAACTCCCCTTCGGAAGCAAATGCCCCTGCGAGATGAAGGACGAGAGCGACTCCTGGAACTACCCGCAACTGGCGAAGTTTGAAGCCGCTCCAATTCTCAACGCCCGCTTCGTTCGTCGGATCGCTGAAGGCTTGCCGATCGACGAGGAGAAGGCCGCTCAATGGAAGGAGCATGTGCAGACGCTAAAAGACGATGAGCGGCAGCAGGACGAGGTCGAGGAGTGCCGTGAGCGGGAGCTTCTGGCACGGTTCAGGAAACGTCCAGTAACCGTTCCCGAAAGGAACTCAAAGAATGAGGTGTTGAGGGCTGACGCCCTCAACATGCAGACGGTCGGAAGCCGACCGTCTGGCATAACTCCGATTCGGGGACAGAAACTCTCAGGCGTTATGTCGGAGCCGGATGCCCGCAAACGCCGGATGGCGGTCATTGACCACATGACGAGAAGGCTCCGTCGACTCCCCACGGCTGAGGAAGTTCTGGAGTTTATCCAGGCGAACGGACTGTACTCCGCTCCCTGGGAGAACCCGAAACGGCGACGGGACATCGAGAACATCCTGTCCTTTCGGGCACAGACGTTTGATCCGACAAAGCTCGGGACAAAGGCGGCACCTGATTACGTGTCGGATGTGTTGCGCTTGATCGAAAAACACCGACGATGGGCCAAGGTGAATTGCCCGAAGGGCTGGCATGACCTGCCGTCTCTGCGGGTTGATGAGTTCGGTGTGGTTCATACGAAGAAGCGTATCCCTGGATTGGTCAAACGAGGCTCGGTTGCCGTTGCTTTGGGCATTGTCGAGTTTTGCTGTGGAAAGAACGAGGACCGAAGCATCCCGCAGGACTGGATCGAGGCGATTTGGCGTCAGCTTCATGAACTTGGCCGGGCACCTCGCTGGTCGTGGCAGAAGTGGGCCATCATCAAGAAGCACTTACGGACGATGGGGGTTGTCCACTGCGACGGCTTGTCCTGGAAAACACGAGCGAACCGCTACGAACTGGGATCTAAATTTCCTCGGACAAAGAGGAAGGCTCCGTCTCCTCCCGTGTTCCCTGTCCTTCATTCTGAACACACATACAACGTACTTAACCATTTAGACACCACTCGTGGTGTCCTGTTGGCAGAAAGCGCCGATTTCGACCCGCCTGAACGTCCTCCCCCATGGATTCCGTCAGACTGAAGACAACAGAACGATCAAGAACCGGCCATTGTGAAGGGCGGGAACGGAGGAGGTCTGTACCTTGGAGGAAATCAGCGTGGCAACTCCACAGAGGCAGCGTCGTCAGGCACCTTTGGCTGTTGCCGTGACCGGAACAAGTTTTGGACTGAAATTTAGAATCGACTTGTGACAGGTCATCAAATAAGACAAACGACAACGGACGACCGGCGACGGTGCGCCCAAAGGAGGAGATTTGACGTGGAAGAACGACCCACCGACTGAAAAGCAACTGCGATATCTGCAATCTCTCGGTTGTGCCGCCACTCCCCGGTCAAAGGGTGAAGCCGCCGATTGGATCGCCGCTCGGGTGCCAAGGCCAAAAGCGCCTGATCCGACCGAGATCGTGGACAAGGCAGCAGAGCGAGCGAAGAGGGATCTGGCAGAAGCAGAAAAAACATATCTTGCGCCTTCTTCGACGAACGAGTACCATCACCCCACTTCGGATTACTGCGAATTACCACTGAAATTACCGGCACGCCCTGAGCCTGTTTGACCACGGGCCTCTCCTGGCGTCCCCCGAGCCCCGCATTGGAGCGAGCGGTTCGGATTCCAGCCAGCGTCATTCCCTGGCTGATTTTCTACGAACAACGTCCGCACGTGCGCTTTGGCGCATAAAGGAAGGACCATGAAACAGGAACGAGAAACGAAGCTCATGTACGTCGAACAAAATGGACAACGAGATGTCGGATTCTATCGCTGGGGCCGCTTCGAATTGCCCGCCGATTGGACCGAGGAGAAGGTCAGGGAAATGGCTCACAAGCTCCTAGACCAAGCCGCCGTCGACTGGCGGATTGCTGACGAGGTCGAGCCGGGCAACGTGGACCATGTGACGGTTGACGAACTGGACCGGCTCAGCGTTGAAGAAGGGAAAGGGTCGCTCGATCCCGAGGACGAGTCCCCCATTTATCTCGTGAGCACGAACGGTGATGAAATCGAGATTCTGTGAAAAACAATCGTCGAAGTTACCACGACAATCGGCTGTGCCGACAAGGAAGCGACCAATTATGAACGACCGAATTGCTGCCGAAATCTGGGCCGTGAAGACTCATGAGGTCGAGAAGGACTTTCCATTCTTGCCTGAACTCGAAGAGCAATTTCCCAAGGCGGTCAAAGCTCTTCGCCGGGTGTGGGCGAATGAGCGGATTGTGGCCGAGCGCCTGGAGCACAAGCGCCGGACGAACCCCAATCACCAAGACGGGAGGGCACACAACCGACTGCTCCGTCGTCAGGAAAAGCTCAACGGCAAAGGCAAAGTCCTGCTGAACCAACTGGTGTTCTTGGCTGCGATTGGTCGTGAGCAAGCGGTGGCACAGGAGAGCCAGGGGCGACCGGGCTCGGCGTTATCTGAAGATCCCGTTGGCGATGTCGTCTGCGGCTCCGGCTCAGATCAATCCAGTGCTTCGGCAGGTGCGAGCGACCGGCTTACGCAGGACGACCGAGTGATTGCCTCTCCTGTCACAGACGAGGACCGACAGGCTCTCCTTGAAGAAGTCCGTGAGATGTATCGAGCCTGGACCCGAAACGCATACCGATACGAGTGGTACGACAACCACGAGCCCTTCGACAGGTCAGGGGCATTGGAGATGGTTCCAATGGCTGACGTGCCTGACTTTGACGAGTGGTTGGGCGAATACACGGGTGAAGTTCTTCCGAGCTTTATGGCGGGCGCTGGGTGGGACTATCCGACTTTCGGCAACGAGGTTTGGAATCTGGCGCAGGCCTTCGTGCGGGACGCCTATGAGCGACGGTTCGGCGAGGAATGGCAGTCGGATGACGAGTTGGATAACGCCGCCTGCGAGGACGAGAGTGCGCTTTACAACTGGGTCGTCGCCCAACTGGCGCACATCGATCAACAAGGAGACGCTAAGAGAAACTGGAAAGATGAAGGATTCTGATGATCTTCCTTCAGTCCAACGCTCGATGGAAGCCGATGTGATTGATCTGATAATCGTGGGCGATTTGTGCAATAAACGAATCAGAGTGAGTATCTGGTGATTGCTGCAATAGGCTTTTCCGTGCTACGTTTGAGCTAGTTGGTTCCATCTCACCGAGCCGAGGGCAAAGAATCATGGCCAAGGCAGCACCGTTCAATCTGTCGCAAGCTATTCGTGATTTCCAAAAGAGCCATCGAGGCGTCCCAGCAAAGAAAGCTCTGGAAGCGATCAAAAAGGCTCATCCGGGTCAGAAAATCAACGAAGGTACATTCCTGGCGACCTTTTCCAAATCAGCCAGGGGCGGCAAGAGAACGGTCGTCAAACGACGAAAGCCGGGGCATGTTGTTTCTGGGAACGGCAGCGCCGAGCACATAATGAAGGCTGGCCTAAATTTCATCGTGTTGGCGGGTGGCGTCGAGGCAGCCCGTGAGCGACTGGTCGGCCTGGAGGAACTGATCGAGGCAGCGAAGGCTGTCGAGTAACTCTGTTTTCTCCGTCGCCGATCACTCTTATTCGCCCGAATCCGTACGCCCCGCTACAATCTGGCGGTGCGGTGCATAAACCCGAATGTTGGGCGATACCGCAAAATCTTTTTGTGAGGAATGGGACAATGCCGCAGGGGACGATCAAGAAAAAGACGGACAAGGGTTTCGGGTTTATCACGACCGAGTCAGGCACGGACTTGTTCTTCCATTCCTCGAACGTCGAAGGCTCAGGCTACGAAGGACTGCGGGAAGGACAAAAGGTGTCCTACACCGAGGGACGTGGACCGAAGGGGCCGAGGGCCGAGAACGTTAAGGCGATCTAAAACGGCACATTTCAGAAGACGGGAAAGCCGACGACTCTCGTCGGCTTTTTTCGTGGAGGTGAACGGACTCGAAAGAAGGAGCAGCCCCATGGATCAGGCTAGTTTGCTGATGGTCGCAATGGCGGAAAGATGCCTGCGGATTATCCAGGACAAACGGGAGGACGTTCGGTTTGGGTTGCCAGAGTCGCTGCGTCCCAATCATCTCCGATGGATGTGCAAACTGATCGTTGAGCACGCAGAGGATTGGCCTGCTACGAAATTACATCGCTGGATCGGATTCGTTCAGGCTGGCATGATTGCGAATTACATGCTTGACCTTGACGGAGCGAAGGCGATGTTCAACAAAGTCAAAGAGGAATACGGTTCGATTGCCCAGGATCAAGACCTGCTCGACCACCTTGATTCGACAAAATCATTTGAGATGGAAATCGGTGGGCAGGGTTGATGAAGTCCCCGTGCGACGAAGAAATGTCGGACGGTGGGGTCATATCAATCAGGCCCAGAAGCAGCGGGCCTTCGATAATCGGCAAGCAGATCGCCGACGACATTACAGCCAACGACTTTCGCAATGCCGTCATTGCGGGGCGGGAAAGCGCCTCGATGGTGGTCGAAGCACCAAGCTGCAGAGATATGCCTGGCGTCAGCGAGCCTTTTTATTTGTCAGATCGGCTGCCGCCGCCGAGTCGTCGTCTGACTTCTCGCACGATTTGGTCGATTTGGAACGGCTGCAAAAGGCTCGGTTCCTTTGCCAATATCGCACGCCATTTCGCCAAGACCGTATCGGGTCTCTTTTGCTCTTGCTTGCATTCATCAATGATCTTCTGGATGGTCACTTCCCAATCATCAAAACGCATCGGCGAAGCCTCGTTGAGTCGGTATCTGGGCGAAGAGCGGCTTCACTTACACGCCTTCCTGAGCACTACAATCGTCACCGCCAACGGCAAATCCGCCTTTTGGATTTCGTCCAACATCACCGTTTTCGCCCGGTCCTGGTCGAAGCCGCCCGATCCTGCCCCGATTAAAGGAAAGGCAATCGACCGGAAGCCGTGATCTTCAGCCAAGCTCAAGGCATTTCGCACGGAGTCCCGGATCGACCGTTCCGAGGCCAGCCAGAGCATGTCAATCCCGGCGACGTGGATGATGCCCTTAAACGGCAACCTACCCGCCGAGGTGAACACGGCTCCGCCGAGCGGGATTGGGCCGTGCCTTCGCAACTCTTTGAACGGACCAGTCCCGGCTCGCTTCTTGATGGCACGGGAGACGCCTTGAGGCAGCAGCAACCACCGGGGGATGATGTTGCGGTTCCAGGCATTGACGATCACGTCAACGTCTTGATCGAGCAAATTGCCTTCGACGATGGTTACATTCACAGCTAAGCGAGGTCCAGGAACGCCTTTTGAAGATCACAATCCTGGCCGTAAATGGCGAATCCGACTTTAGGATTTCGCCCAGCATAACCGCTTTCGTCTCCTTTTTGTCGAATCCGCTAGCATGGGCGACGCCCGTCACGTCGAACGTCGCCACCCCCGTGTCATCTCGGATCGCTGCCTAGGAGGGGCCAATGGCGATTCCCGGCCCCGCCTCGCCATCCTTCATTGAACTCGCTCGTCACTCACCCGCAGCACAATATGAAAAGTGCGAGACGTTGATCGAGAGCGGAACGTAGCCCGAGAAAGTCGCTCATTGCGACAATTTCGCCAGGATCTTCCCCATTTCAGCGGCGTTGAAAGCCCGAGCCGTCGTGGTGTGGACATTGCCCGAGATATCGAGTTGCATCAGGACGGCTGCCGCTGTCTCGTCATCGGGGGCTTCGAGGACAATTGCTCCGTCGAATGCTCCGAGCGTCCAGTAAATCTCGGTAACTTTTGCTCCCATCTTCTTGGCCGCCGCCTTGAAGGCGTCCGCCCGCTCGGTCGTCTCGCCGATTGCCTTGATGCCCTTGTCCGTGAACTTGATCGTCGTGATGAAGGTCGCCATGGGAAAGCTCCTTTTAGCTGGGACCAGTCGGTCGAACGATGTCGGCCAGGAGCATTTTACCGAATGTCACTTCACCCATCGCCAAGGCATGGCTCGCCAGGAGGAATGTCGACCGTCGGGTGCTGCCCGAAGATCACCGACTTCGCCTTCGTCGGTTAAAAACCGATCCGAGCAAGTTCGGCGGATTTTCGGTAAAAACTCGTCCGACTTTTCCCGTTGACCTAGCGGTTTTGGACTCGATAATTCGGGTGAAGGAGGAGAAGCCTCGCTGATCGAGAACGAGACTCCTCAGAAAAGCGTCGGACGGTGTTAGGTTCGGGATTTAGTTGTCACTTGTTACCCGAATCAAGTCGCCGACGCATCGGATCTCCCTGCCAGCCTTCCTTGACTGGCAGGGTTTTTTGTTGGAGCAAGTGCGGCTGATTCCATTGCCCCAGTGCGAGCAAAGAGCCGATTCGGGGACTTGTTCCCAGCCTGCGCTGTCGGCGGTATGCCGCCGTTTGATCCGCACGGGATAACACTTGCGGGTTGACGACGGGGATTTGAACACCGGTTCGCACACACCATGCAAAGATTGCGAGCGTCAGATGCGGCCAAAATTGCCGTTTTTGCCGTGGTTGGGATAGAAGCGGCCTGAGAACTCAGGTCATCGCTGGCAGAATCATGTCTTGATGCCAGTGGCTCTTGAGTTCGTTGACCAAGGCCAGAAACGTCTGGAGGTCAACCGGCTTGGTCAAAAAAGCCTCCACCTCAAACCGCTCGCTCTCGATTCGGTCCTCTTCGGTCGTGGAAGTCCTCATGATCACGACTGGAATGTTGCGAAGCCCATCATCGGATTTGATGCTCGCCAGCACGCTCCGGCCGTCGATCTTGGGCAATCCCAAATCGAGCAAAATCAAATCCGGTCGAGGTGCCTGCACATATTTTCGCCGCCGATGTAAGAACTCCAGCGCCTCCTCGCCGTCCGTGAGCCACGTGAAACGGTGTGCGATGTTTCCGCTCCGCAAAGCGCCCATGGTGATTCGGGCAAACGCCAAACTGTCCTCGATCATGAGGATTTCCATTGGCCTGCCAACTGTTTGTTCCGACATGAAATCTCCCTCCGTCACCTCGCACGGCGGTTCGTGAACCGCCTGGTATCATCGTCCTCGAAAAATAACGGAACTGAGCCAGGTCGAATGTGCTGACCGAGCAAAGCTGACAAGAGTCGCCGTTGCACGCCGAATGTCTCGACCATCAGCCATTTCATGTCTTCGGGCGAGGGTTCGCCCGGTGAGCAGACTCCTGCTCGCCGGAGTGCATCAAGGATGAGCGTGATCACTTCGCTTCGGCGTCCCTCGATCCTGGCACCCTGGGGTCTCAGAAAAGACGAGATGGTTCAGATAAGAGCACCGCTCGGACATTTCGCCACCTCAATACCCCAAAATGGCAGAACTCTGGCCTCGGAAAGATCAGGTTGCGTCCGTGCGGACCAAGCGCTTGACGGTTAGAATACTAACTACTTGCGGCCGTGACATAGATCAAAGACGCTGAGTACTTAATTGAGAAGTGCGAACTGTCCTCGTCGTGCTGCGCACGAAGCCGGAATTGAATGAGATACGACGCAAAGCGATAGGGAGGCCGTCCCGTTTTCCACAGATTTCGGCACCCTAAACTACGTGACCCGCAGGCCGGCTGCATTTCCCGTGCCTCGCCACTCAGTATCCCTGATTGCGACATGTGCGCCGGGCAAGATACACGAGACGTTCGAGGGTCGGTCGGTCTTTCATCCGCAAGTCCAGACTACGACCAGACGGCAAGGTTATGGTCTCAATGGCCGCAACCATTTCGTCCGTTGTCATCACCGAGATGGCGTCATGCGTCAACCCGGCGACGGTAACTTTGTCGAAACGGGACGGCTGACGCACTCTGGGGACAGTCGTCGAAATCGAGGTAATCATCAGGGGTTCCAAGAAGCTGAGCCGTAGAATTACGGTTGAAACCAGGGCAGACAATCCCGCAGGGCACTTCGTGTGCCGCAAAGAGGCCCTCGCCGTAATGAGAAGACGAGGGCCTCATGACTCATCGAGAGAGCCGAACTGGCTGCCGCCGCAAATCACGTCGGCCTCGGCCGAGCAGCACCCTTCACGGGCGTTTCTCGCATCGCAACCGCTCCGGGGAGCGGGATGGCAAGTCAATCGCAGGGCGAAGCAGGAGGTCAAGTGCTGGGAAGCGCAGACTCACCCCCCAGAGAAACCGGGAGGCGGGGCTCACTCAGGCAAACGTGCCCGTCGGTTCTTGCATTCATGCCCTCCAAAAAAGGAAAAGCAGAGCAAAAAACGCACTTGAACGAAAACGCCTTCGAGAATTCGTTCGTCCGATTATCTTACCGTCTCCGAGGAGGGATTCAAGCACTTTCTTCGAGAGAAATCGTGGCCGCTTTTGGTGACCTTTAAAGGCTTCGTGCCTTCACCAGACGTGACACACGACGGAAGCGTCGGCAGTGTCGCTTCCCCAGGTCTGCGCTGCTTTCCCTCGTCTGCCTGCGGCTCGTTCGGGCGTTCACCGCAGAGCGTCGGGTCCCCGGCTAATAGCGCAAGTTTGACGGCCCCGACGAACGCATTCGACGAGGCGAACATTCATAGACGGTCGACGCCCAGGATCGACAACACCTTCGTCTTTAATTCGTCCTTGGAGGCTTTCGCACGAGCCTCGTAGATTTTGCGTGACTGGATCGCCGCATTGCTCAGACCGCCGTGCCCATCGATCGCCTGAAAGTTGCCGATTCGCATTTTCAGACTGCCAGGCTTCATTCCAAGCTTCTCGCTTATCTCGGCAATACCGAGTGGCAGGTCGTCCGGCCCAAAGCGATACAGATACAAGGCAACGATGTCGTCGTCTTCGGTCCAATGATGTTTTTCGTCCATTTCGTGGCTCGATCGCTTTCTGCCCAAGTTGTTGGAACTGATCGCTCGAATGTACCGTTCTGCCGATCGCCGCACAGCCGTCTTTGCATCCCTGACGACGACCTTTCCCCACCAAGCGCCGTAAATGCGGTCAAAGTTAAAGGGCTCGACCGAATCGACAATTCGGCGGACGGCCGAAGCGGGAAGCGGGATCAAATTCGGATATGAGTACATGAAGCTCACCCAGCGGCGATCCTGGACAACTTGAAGGATGTCGCCGCTCAGAATTGCGCCTTTGCCGTCCGCCCCCTCCGGCCAATGGAGCACCGTGCCGCCCTCAAAATGCCCGCCGCAACGGATCAGGGTCAGGCCAGTGCCGATTTCCTTCGTCTCGCCGTCCCAAAACTTGATGGTCTGGTCCGGCCGCATGACCCATTGCCGGTCAGCGGCGTGAAGATAAACGGGACACTCGAAGGCTCGACCCCACTCGACCATACTGGCGTAGTAGTGCGGGTGTGAAATCGCAATCGCTGAGATCCCGCCGATTCCATGGATCATCTCGACGAGCGACTGGTCCAGCAGCGGGATGCAATCCCAGAGCACGTTGCCCTTCGGGCTCGTGATCAGCAGCGCTCGCTGACCGATGGCGAAGGACGGTTCAATCCCGATCCCATAGAGCCCGAGTTCCTCCAGCCTGACAACGCTTCGGTGGGATTCCCGCAGTTCATCGAGTGTTGTCCACTGCGGACCACTCCAGCCGACGTACTGCCGCTCGTCCTCGCAGATTTCACACTTCTGGGGCGGTTTCTCGGTTTCAGCGAACTGAGTTCCGCACGTGACACAGATGAAATGGGGCACGTCACATCGCCCTCCAACTTGGGAGGCCTCGCTTCATGTCCTTCGTCGCCTGTTTTGGATCGAACGTCTCTGGTTGAAAGTTCCCGCCGCTCCACTTGACGAAATCGTCGTGCTGTTCGTGCTGAGGATCGGCCAGCGCCTCCAAAAACTCCTCATAGCCGCCGACGCCACCTACATCCTCGGGCGGGCAGGCCCGTGCCCCTTCGACGCAGAGAGGATAACGCCCCTTGGTCTCGGCCTGGACACAGCCCTCAAACAAGATTTCGTGTTCCCAGCCATCGCCGAAGTCGTACTCGTATCGAAAACGAAATCTACTTCCCTCCTCGGGCACGATCTCGCTGATCTTCGTGGCGGTTGAATCGAGGCACTCGAAGTCATCGAACCCGTCGTCCAGAAGTTCCGGGTCGCCAAATCGTTCACCGTTGATCTCGAACCGATGGAGATGCGAGTTGGTCCAACCCATTGCCGTCTGAATGTGCTCGTGGAGCTTGTCGAGGGTGCAGTCCTTCACCTGAATCCGCCGCCAGATCGAGGGCTTGATGCCCAACAGCGTGATCTTGAACTGGAACACTTGACCCGATCTCGGCTTCGTTATCCGGGCTGGCTTACTCCATCCGGCAATCTCGTCCTGGAGACAATCCATAAGTCTTTTGGCAATCATCAGCAGTTCAACCTGCTGCTTCGGCTCGGCGTCTGCAAACGATTCTGCGAGCGCCATCGTGAGGTCAGCGAGTTCGGCGATCGTGAATTCTGTTTCTTTCTTCGCCAACTTCTTCCTGAGTTCTGGTGTAACCGTGGAAAGGGTTGTCAGGAGTGCCAGTTCACTGTCGTTCAACGAAAATCGCCCGACAGGCTCGTCCTTGATCCGCAGAAGTTCAGCCGTCACGAGAGCCTGTGCCGCCCACTCGGCCAGTCTCACTGCCTGATTAGCGAGCGTTTTGGCTTTCTCGTCGGCCGTGGATTTCTGGCCGGTCTTTCCGCCCGCCGAATTGCGCTTCTTCGACATGGGAGCCCTCGGTGTTGGCGTTCGACATGATGTCGCACATTCTACGGCGGGCCGTGAGTGTGCGGTAGAATCCCGGTCGACACCAGAAAAGTGCGGGTGTGGGCAGAACCGGAGTCCGACGGATGCCAAACCAGATCGTGGTCATCGCTCCGTACTGGCTCGAAGATGTCGGAACCTGGGTCTTCGACGATCCGAAAACTGGCCTCGAACAGGAGCCATTCGTGAACGGCATTCCCGAAATGATCGACGACCTCGTCGCCGACATTCCGAATGCCCGTCGGGGATTCCGGCTGCTCTTCTCGGCCGCTCCGTTTCCGGGATACCGAAGAAAACTGACCCGGCTACGGCAGGAATTGGGCGGCTGCTGGTACGCCTCGGACGAGCCGGAGGCGGAAGGGTGGTTATGCCCGGCGCTGTTCCGGTACTTTCACAAGGCTCCGAAAGCGATTTACGTCAAAGCGGAGGCCAAACGGTGAAGTCGATTCCAAGATGAGCAACACCGAATCATGAAGGCAACCCTCCTCCGAGAGGGGGCCGTCGCCGACACCAAGTTTTCCTTCCGAAAGCCGAAAACTGCGTGAGCAAATCTGGCGACCAAAAGCTTCAGACCATATCTTTCAGCAACTTTAATGGCCGAATCTTCACCACGTTGCGGGCCGGTTTGGCCTTGAACATCGTCTCCTGACCCGTGAACGGATTGATCCCTTTGCGGGCTGCAGTCGCTGGCTTGCGAACCACCATGACCTTCATCAGACCCGGTACATTGAATGCGCCCGGCCCACGCTTGCCGATGTTCTTTTCGATCAGTTTGGAAAGCCCTTCGAGGATGCGGGCGATCTCCTTTTTCGTGAGGCTCGTTTCTGTTGCCAAGCTCTCCACGATCTCTGACTTCGTCATCGGCTTTTTTGAATTTCCATTCGTCTTAGCCATCATCACTCCCTTTTTCTAAAGCGTCCTTTGGGTATCGAAACTCCCCTCAAACATTTTAGGGACTTCCGTGAAGTCGTGGTAGAATCCAAGCCAAATGGTAAAGCCGATTCCAAGATGAGCGCCAACGATGTGCGGACGCTTTACCCTCCGAACTCCGTCCAAAGACCTCGCTGAGATTTTCCGTCTCGCTGACATCCCTGATCTTCGGCCCCGCTACAACGTCGCTCCGACCCAGCCCGTGGCGACCGTGCGCCTCAACCCCAACGACGCTCATCGAGAACTGGTGATGCTTCATTGGGGCCTGATTCCCTTCTGGGCCGACGATCCAAAGGTAGGCTACAGCACGATCAACGCCCGAGCAGAGACCGTCGCCACCAAGCCCACATTTCGACAAGCGTTCGCCAAACGGCGCTGTCTGGTCGTGGCTGACGGCTTTTACGAGTGGCAGAAGACGGACGGAAGAAAACAGCCGTTCTTCATCCACATGAAGGACGACCAGCCCTTCGGCTTCGCCGGTCTTTGGGAGCGCTGGAAGCGGGAGGACCGGGAGATCCATTCCTGCTCGATCATTGTCACCGAGGCCAACGACGTGCTCAAGCCGATACACGACCGGATGCCGGTCATCCTTGCGCCGAAGAATTACGACCTGTGGCTCGACCCGAAGGTCGAGGACAAGGAGAAGCTGCAAGGGTTGCTGAGACCATTTCGGCCAAGTGAGATGGAGGCGTATCCGGTCAGCACTGTCGTGAATTATCCTCGAAACGACGTGGAAGAGTGCGTGGAACGGCGGCTAAATAATGGGTGATGCCCGATCCATTTTCGATTTGACGGCAAAAAACCAAAGAGGAATGTCCTCCTCGTGTTCGAGGGCGATCGGCGGACCTGTTCCTCTGCCGCAACCACGTCGGTGAAACCAATGGCACCGCACAACGCACTTTTTTATATCGTCTTGCTCACTAATGCCTACGGGGAAAATCAGAGTTGCGGTGTGACAATACTGGGGGAGATCGTCTTTCCAGAGGCTTGCCAAATCCCTGCACGTCTCAATTGCCTTGTTTTTCTCGTATTTCGAATGCTTTGTCTTCTTAATCTCAATTGCCAAAAGGTTGGTCGGTGTGTCCCTTTGATGGACGATGATGTCAGGCAGAAACTTTTTTTCTCCGATTCCACGAGGTTTAGGTAGGCCATGCTTGCGATTGTACTCGCAGTCGACATGCCATCCAGGGGAGAGACGGTTTTCGATGTAAATGGCGAGCCTATGGGCGACGGACATCTCGGACACGCCAAGATGCAAAAGTGCCATGTCACGTTCGGCAAAGTCAGCCAGCGCTTTCTTAACGAGGTCTCGCATATCCTCTGGAGTGAGGTACGGCGACTGGGGAGCGAGCCACGGAACATTATCGACCGCATGAGCCATGTCGTTCGTCCCTTTCCTGCGGATCTGAAACCGCCAACGGTGGTCCTTCCAGTTCAATCCTACCACGCTCACTTTTGTCCCGCTTGTCTTTCGCCTCGATCACGTCCCCGAACAGCGCCTCCAATTGTCGCTGATGCTCGCCGGTCGCCGTGTGAACGATGACCACCCGGTTGTTCCCAGCCGTCTCGACCTTTTTGACGCCGAAGCCGTAGCCCTTCAGGCGTCGTCGGACTTGTGAGGCTCCGAGTGCGACGTAGAGCCGGTCGGTTTTGAGGGTCATCTCTGTAGCCGTTGCGGGATCACTTCTGCAACCGATTCATCACCGACCAGACCTCATGGAGCGAATGTTCGTAGGCGGCTCCGGCACGTCCCCGATGGCGGGCAACTTCGGATTTGAAGTTGTCGTAGTCAGTTTCCTCGGCCAGTCCCGCAACTACGTGGGACCAGACTGGCTTGTCCACGAAGATTCGGAAGGCGTAGTCCGTTCCCGCAAACTCCTGAATCTCGCACTGGCCGAGAAGGTCGGGAAATCGCTTTTGCAGGGCTTCGAGATGGTCTCGAACTCTGGCCCGCACCATGATGCGGTCGAGATCGATTGGCTGGCCGTGTTTGCCGTCACCTTTTCGGCGCAAACCGCACTGAAGAAACCGTCTTTGGTGAAAATCCACATGGTCAGTGATTCGCCTTCCTCTCCTTCGCCTTCCGTGCCTTCTCGGCTCGATAAATCCACGGGGCGACGGGCGACTTGCCCGCCCAAAGTCCCCTCTTGGCCGCACGGGCCTGCCGTTCGAGATCGACAAGGCGCTGGGACTTCGAGTATCGCACGTAGTTCCACGCCCAACCGTCTTCGACCATCTGCTCATTCACGAAAGTCTGGCCCACGTACACATCACCGATCGTTCTGCCATACCGATCCTTTCCGTGGGCCTCGATTCGCACGTCCTTGCCGAAGATGAGGTCCGCAAGGGCCTCTTTGCTCCTTTGGCCGAAGTCCTGGCTTCGTTCCGGTGCGTCGATCGCATTGAGACGGATTTTGACCTCCTGGCGATCCACGAGGACAGTGATAGTGTCGCCGTCCGTCACCTTGACGACCTTGCCCGTCAGTGGATCGGTGCCGACAAGAAAAGTCGCCAGAAGAAGCAGGGTCGTCGCCACAGTCATTCTCCAAAGGCCAGCCGATGTGCGTATGCTGTCCGCTCACGGTGAGCCTGTGACGTGTGCTGTCGCACGAGCCGCTCGATTTGCGGCAGTACGACAGGGCGAAGGCAAACTTGTCCCAGGTGCTTGCCAAAAAGCGGATCGGCAACGTCGATACGTGCCTCCTTAGCCTGGGAGTCATACGTCGGATAGAGGATGGTGCTTTGCGGCTTCGTGCGATGACTGATCGCATAGACAACGAGTTGGTACAGCATCTCCCGAGGCAGTTGCGTCTCCCAGAGGTCTCGATACTTGGCGTCGAGGATTGAGCAAATCGCCCCGTGTCGAATGACGACGTAATCAGGACGTGGCGTCGGAGATTGACGCCGCTGTGGATTGAAGTGTGGGTTATACCGCATCATGCCTCGAAGCCCGTGCTCGTCACGGACGCTGACCTCTGTCAGGTTATCCCGCAGAAACCGAGACAGAAGGGCCTGAAAAAATGCATTCATGTCGAACAGGAAGCCGGGCAACGTTGTGGTGACGTTTTGTCCTTCAAGCACAACTCCCTGCGCATCCACCAGCAGGCGAATTATCGACAAGGCTGGAGCATACGCCGTCGTGAGCCGGGTCATCCGGCGAGCAGCACGGTCCAGGACCGTTCCATCTAGACGACCAGCCGAGACTTGCTCTTCCATGAGCGAGGCGAGCCTTCGAGATTCACGTCGCAATTCGACGGCGCTCGCCATTGAGCCAGCCAGCCGGAGTCCCGCCATCAGGACTTGATTCATGAGGGTGTCTTCGACCCGTGGATGATGTTGACACGGCAGTGTGGCAGTTACATTGGCACCATCGCTCGCCAATCTCGTCAGATCGATCCTGCCTCTTGGTGAGGACAGGCGCTCGAACGTTGGAATGTACGCTCGCAGCAGACCACGTGAGACGAGTTCCTGGACCTCGCTGTTCAACTGGCAAATCAGCAAGTCCTCGAATCCGAAGTCGTCGACCAGATGCGTCGACTCGGAGATGATGTTCAAGCGTCGAAACCCATAGGCGTAGCGCAGCAGGTTGAGAAGCGACAGCCCCTTTAGCTTCGGCCGAATTGTGATGCTCAGGTCCCCTACACGCACTCGCCCGACGTGAGAAGTAGCTCGGACTTCCAGACCATTGCGCAATTCTGTGAGGCCAACGAGCGAACCCTCGTCGAGCGTCTTGACCACCGCTCGAACGCTGGGTGAGGGATCTAAAAAGCGATTCACGAGATCGGGACAACCCGAAGGGCTCTTCGTCTCCCATTCGCACAGGTCGATCGAGAGCACGTCCGCATTCATTGCTCGGCACCATCGTCGTCAGCTTCGCTCTCGGCTTGCGATTCTTCAGACAAAATCGCTTCTGACGATGTCGAGATTTCCGAGAAGGGAGCGAGAAGGGCCTGAACAAGACTCCCCTCCTGACCGTCGTCGAATAGCTCCTGGCGGACCCGCTGAACGGCAACGTCGACAATCTGATCACCAAGAATCTTGGCAAGCGCTCCGTAATCCTCGTAGCAGTATTCTTCGAGCAGGGGGATGATGTCATCCCGCATAGCCCGCTTGAGGGAGGCTAAATCCTTGATGGGGCTATCGGCCTGCATGAGATAGGAATGCCCGATCTGGAGATTGCGTGCGTCTCGACCGACGTTGTCTCTGATCCTGGCGTTGAGCGCATCGAACCAGGCCCGCAGTGGAATCCCGGCGACGACTGAGTTCTGCAAGACGGTTCCATCTGGCATCACTTCAACGAAGCCAAACCGCCGCCTCAGCGCTGCGTCCAACAACGAAATCGAGCGATCCGCCGTGTTCATTGTGCCGACGAGGTAGACATTGCTAGGTACAACGAAGGTGTGCTGGCTTACCGGCAGGATGATGCGGTTCCCACGCTTGTCTTTTTCGAGTGTCATCAGCAACTCGCCGAAGATGCGAGGAATGTCGCCTCGGTTGATCTCATCGACAATCAAGTAGAAGTTGCGTTCGCCAGCCGCCTGGGCATCCTGACAGAGCTTCTTGAACACGCCATCTCGAAGCTCGAAGGATACCTGCCCGTTCACTGTTTGGGGCCGGTAGCCTTCGAGAAAGTCCTCATAACCGTAGGCTGGGTGAAAGCAGCATAATCGAACGAGCCCTGAAATCTTCCCGTCTCCGGTAACCGTCTTAGCCTCGCTCTCACTGAGGGCCTGGAACAGCTTTCCGAAGGCCGAAATGGCAGCAAGGTCTTTCGCAGTTCGCAGAGCCCAATAGGTCTTCCCTGTTCCCGGTGGCCCGTACAGAACGACCTGTCCCTTCCGTTCCAAAATCGATTGGATGCGGCCAGGAACACCAGACAAACGGAGCAGAGGTTTTTGCTGAACAGTGACTTCGGCGACCGGCCTAGCCGTCAACTGGAGTCGGTGTTCAATTGCTAGAATGTTCTGGTCGTACTTCCTGATTTCTCGAACGGTCGACTGCAAGCCCTCGCTTGGCTCAGGCATTTTCCATTCATCAACGCTGAACCACTCAACTTGACGTTGGTGAGGAAAGTCAAAGTCAGCGTGATACTCGTATCCACCGACGACACGTCCAATACCAAGGATCGTCATTCCATCAGCAGCTAGAACGATGTCACCTTCACTGATTTCAGCGACAAATTGAATAAGCTGGGAGCAGTCTCGACCAATCGCAGACGGGTGATTGGGATGGACTTCCTCAAGAAGTTTCCTCAATTTGTTCCGAGACTCTTGCTTCGCTTCGACCCAAGACAGATTGCCCAGCTTCGGCCACCCGACGGCAATGCAATGCCGTTCACGCATCATCTGCCAAAAGCTCACCTTGCCGTTCGTGGTGCCGATTCTCCAATATCGGTGCCGTTTCCCATTTACCGCATTCAGAGTTGCAGTGAAATGGTTGATCGAAAGGCCCACTTCCCTCGCCGCTGTGGTAAAACGACCGGCACAGATGTAACGTCCATCGCCTTGGGGCGGCAGTAGCAGCAGCTTGAGTAGGTGAAATCTCTGCCAGTCAGGGTTATGGAAATCGTCAAGCTTGTCCGGGTAAAGAAGGCTGAAGTATTTGTGGCCGAAGGCCAATTTGCTCACGTCAGGAGCCACATCATTCATTTGGTCTTGAAGTTGGGCGTAGTCTTCATCTGAAGCGTTTTCGGGGAGCGACTCCAGTAATGCGACTCCCTTGAGTAATTGGTCCCGATGACTTCGAGCAATCTCGATTGCTTGCTCAACTGGAATGTCGTGGGGGTAATTCGCTTTATCTGCAGCCTGCCAGTTGCCGGTCTCCTTGCGACGAAAGACACGGAATTTCAGGGCGCTGCCACCGGCGATGCTCCCAAATTCCCGAGTCTCAAATTCTTCATCATTCTTGAATTCGAGCCAGTACACGAGGCTGTCTCGATTGCTGTGATTGTGCAGCAGATTCAGCAGCGCTTCACCGTCCAATCCGGCCAAGACTGATGGACCGAAACGCTCACGGAACAAAGCATATTGTTTGTCAAGTTGCGACTGCGTCGGCAGTTGTCCGTCATTCACGAGTTGCTGATGTTTGTCGAGTATCTGCTTGCGTGTGGCGCTATCGAGCAGCGGAGTCTCGTCCACACGAGTAACACGCTTAACCTTACTCAGCGTCTCCCCGTCCGCCCGTTTCCACTCGATCCAACCGTTGGCCGTCCTGCCCAAGACCGCCGCCGCCGCCCCGCTTGGCGAGTCGAACAAGTGGTCCTTAGCAAATCGGAGTTGATCGCCATCCCCGACCAATACACCTTCGAATATCAGCGGGTTGCGAAGTCCGGCTACGGATTCGGCACCTGACGGCACGATCTCCTTGCGAACGGTTGCGCCAGCACGCACAAGAAAGCCGTTGTCGGTCATGATCCCGACTGCGTGTGCGTTCGGACCCTTTAGCTCAAATTGCTCTTCATTTTCAGTCATCTACGACCCTTACTCTTCCGAACGATAGCCGTTCATCAAATCGCCCGCTCATCTTCAACTCGGTACTGGCCGTTACCGGGTATCAAATGTGCGCAGACAAATACGCCTTTCGCACCGCACGGGCTTCGTTTCACTGTGACCACGAATGCCCCTTCACCAGAGTCTCAAGCCTTTGAGACAATTCTTGGGCTAGGTGGGCAAGTCCCTCGGTGTTGGGCAGGTACTTCAGCACCCGATGGGATTGGAGATCGAACGGCACATCAGTGAGAGACTGCGTGATTGGAACAACGTGCTTCCCGAGCGTATGAGCGATGCCGGTCTCGTACATGACGTTCGCATTTCTACCGGTGAAATCGACGACAACGATTCTCGACACGAAAATCAGGTCGAAAATGTCTTGAATGACCGTGCTGTTGGCCCAAATGTCGTCCACCCGTTTGCATCGAAGGTTGTTCAACTTACAGGCAGACTGCATTGCCGCATAAACGACCTTGAACTCTGATGCGAACGGCATCATCACGGATACCAAGTCGTCTTGAGCCTCTTCTTCCGGGACGTTGAACACGAGTGGACTGAACGTGATCTTACGAACGGAGGCTTGCGCCGACTTTGCCGTGGAAACAAACGAACCATCGACGGAGCACAGGCGTGCCGCTCCTCTAGTGGCGTCACGAGTCACTTCAAGATCGTATTGCTTCAAGATTAGGTTTATCCGGCGAAGAGCCTCCTCGTAATCGACCTTTTCGGACGGAGCGCTGTCAAAATACACCGGATTCATCAGATCTTCGACGACGGCGATCAACTCAACGGACGGAAAGTCGCCATCGACCGGTGACTTATTGTTGATCGTAATCAGGGCATCTCGGCACCATGGGTTACGGCTTTCACCGTGATGTACGTGGTCGAGACCAAGGCCGGTGAAGAACGTCGTCAGTGCCGAGGAACTGCGGTATGGAAATGGAAGGGGACTGTCACCGCAGATCATGCGTGCGAACTGATCGATAGCGGCTGACTTGAATCGCATAACCCCAAATCACTCCGAAACCGCCAAATCTTCTCGCCCTATTGCCTGAGCAATGCTCCGAAGATGTTGCCGAACGGCCTGGGGATCATCGAGGTCACGCTTCTGGATCACGATGACCTTGAAATCGTCGAGTTCGAGTGCCTGTCGGATGATCTGGTCTTTTCGGGCGACGTTGGGATCGCCGTGGAGTCCCCGGCTCATGCCGTCGAGATAGACCGCCACCTTGGTCGGTTCGTCGAGCCAGTCGGGTTCTGTAGCGATTCCCAGAGAGGTCGTGATCCGCTTCCGACATTTGCCCTCCGGGAAGTGATGCTCGTGGAGTAGCCGGACAAGCCGAGCTTCGGGCGGGTTTGACGGAGTTCCCTCGCCCGCATGTTCCTCCTCTGCGACCGGCGTGATGTCTCGGTAGCCGTTCGGGGAATGGTTGAGAGCCTCGATCAATTCAAGAGCCGTGTGCCGGTTCAGCATGTCGTGAAAAAACTGATTGCGGAATGTCTTCAAGCACGAGTAGCACGCCGTTTCGCAGGCTTGAGGACATCCGGCCAGCAATTCCCTTGATGCGCCGATAAGCTCCTGCCAACGAGCGAGCATCTGTTCGAGCAGGCCGGAGCCTCCGGGCATTGGGTCGTAAATCAGGAGATCGTGGCTTTCGTCGGGCTTCTGGACGATCAGGAGTTGTAGATCGTCCTGGCCCATATCGAGGAGCCGGGTCGCTCCTGTCCGCAGCGCCTCGCCGATATTGATCCCCGTCACCTCGTCAGCAACCGAATGGAACTGAAGCATATCCACGTCAGATTGCACCGAGAGCGCCAATCGAGACACATCCCGACCACATCGCTCCTTGTGGATCTTCATGAATTGGGCGAGTTCGGCGGGTACAGCGTAGGGTGTCTTGGCAGCACCGCAGACCGAACAGATCCAGTGGCCGATCTCTCCCTGTTTCACCCGTCCGGCTTCGCCGAGATTTACCAATTCGATGCTCTGTCCACGCACATAACTGACTTCCTGATCGCCAATCTTGAACGCCTTGCCTCCCCGATTGCGATTTCGCAGTCGCCCGAGTATCGAGACTGGCATTGAGAATCGCAGGTTCTCGTCCTCGGTAATCCGGCTTTCGTGGGCGAGATCAAGGTCGGTTAGCGGCATGGCATCGATCGCCACCCCTCCACCCTGGCCGTAGGATGTGTCACCTTCCTGCTGGGTCACGTAGCCTTTCTCGACATTCACGTGCAACGTGCGGATGCGGGCTTGTTCGTCAGCCCCAAGGTGGTATCGGCTCACGTAGAACGAACCCCGGTTGGCGTAGAGGCGGTTGCCGGGAACGAACTCCCGCAGGCCCACCACTTCGCTACGAGAGAGATCGAACGCCCGTGGCCCCGAACTCTTGCCGAAACCTCGTCGGGCGGATGCGGTGATTCCGCCCTCGTACACGCCGTACCCTGGCAGGAAGCCTTCGCTCGCCAGCACGATGAGGGTGTAAGTCGCTCGATCGCATCGAACGATTGAATTGATGAACTCGTCGCACCGACGCAGAAGTTGCTCTTCTTCCTTCTCGATCAGCCCAGCGTCCTTCTTCTTGTGCAATTCCGCACGAGTCGACCTGGCCCAAGTCAATCGTCGGTGGAGCCTCCTCAGCACGTTGTCCAATTCGGGGGCAGTTTCGGTGATTGTCTCGTCGATCGTCTCCCGACTCGCCAATTCCGCCGCCTCCTCGGGCCAGTGCTGGGCGAATAGCCTCGTAAGTCGATCCGTCAGCGGAACCTTCAATTGCTCCAGAAGCAGACCGAGTGGCGCTGTGCTGGTCGGCTGATCCCGGAAGTGATTCTCCTCGTCGAGCAGATAACTGCGAATGAACGTCGGGAAAAGGAGCTTGAGAACCCCTCGAATTTGTTCTACTTCGCCGTCCGCCTGCTGGGAACGAAGCAGCAGATGCGACAGGATCGCCGAGCGGATATGTTTGGCGACCATCAATGGGTTCTGCAGGTTGAAAGCCGGGGCCTCGATTACGCCGCCCAGCAGCCGCAAAGGGTCGTCAAAGAAATACCGGTCATGCGGGGAGCGCCGACAATAGGTGACGACCACAGCCATTCGTTCTTCACGGCCTGCACGTCCTGCTCGCTGCCAATAGTTTGCTGACTTTGGCGGCACGTTTCGCATCAACGCCATGTCGAGCGCCCCGATGTTCACGCCCAGTTCGAGAGTGGGTGTGGCGACGAGACAATTGGTTCGACCCTCCTTCGACTTGAAGTCGTTTTCGATCCGATTGCGGATCTCGCCGGGAACTTGAGCCGTGTGCTCCTCGGCACTGACCATTGTGAATGGCCGTCCCATCAGCCACACGTCGTAATTCTCCTTGTCGGGCTCCTCTGTACGAGTTTTGCCGTGACAGTTGTGCCGTGTGCAGGTGGCTTGAGGCGCTCGGCGAGTGACAACACGTTGGCAGGTCGTGCAACGCTCTCGCACGTGGCAGTGCTCGACCGTGAGCTTTTCCATGTTCACCTGCCACACGTCACCGGCCAGCGGTTTCTCGTTCTGTGATCGCAGGGTCACTCGTGTAAGGGTCTTGGTCTCCTCCGTCAAGAGTTTCCAAAGGATTGACGCCGCAGCGTCGGTATCCACGGCGTTGGGGTTCGCCGCCCACTTCTTGAAGAGTGCCTGGACCGCTGAAGCACCCTTCTGGGCGATTACACTGCGGGCGTATTTGTTAGCCGAGTCGGGACTCAGCAAGAGCCCTTGGGGCCGAAACTCTCGTAACGGCAGAAGCCCGGCTTGAATGAATTCGTTGTCCTTTTTGTGATATTGAGAAAAGATCGGATCATTGGTCACGTACAGAATTCGGTTCCGACGCCAGTTGTCGAGGATCAGGGCAATCCCCTCGACGGTGTCGTCGGAGGATATTCCCAGTGTCTCGGCCAACGCCCGCACGCCCTTGCTTTCGGGCTTGAGGCTGTCGTAGTCCACTCGGGCCAGCCCCATTGACTCCAGGCAATCGGTGCGCCGAACGCCAGTGGTGAACTCTCGCAGGACCATGTACCGCAGGGCCTTGTGGACCGACACTATTGTCTTGTGACCAAAAATCGCCGATGCATCTTCGCCCGTCAGTTCAGGCAACAGCGCATCAATTAGCGACTGGTCTTTACGGAAGACCTCCGTCAATTTGTCGGTGATGGCATCAAGCGGAAGCGGAATGGCACTCCCGGCAATGATGGCGTGCATCATGTGCCGCAGACGGATTCGGCGGGCGTGATCCTGCATCCATCCTGCTTGGAACGCTGCGTCCTGGCGACTGTCGGCAAAAATGATGAGCTTCTTATGCCCTTCGGGGCCAGCATTGATCATCGCCTGGGCCAGGATGTGAACGTCCGCAACTGTCGAAGCCTGGATTTTTCGAGCCGGTTCGATCTCCCGTCCGCCGATGCGGAATGAGGTCGAGCTACACGACGGACAGGACGACAACCCCGACCCGAAGGCAATGAGCGGGATCAGCGGCTCTTTGTGCCCGCAGCCATCAGCCAGACAGCGTGGTGATGGGCTGCGGTGCAGCGACCCACACTGACGGCAGAAGTAGCCTCGGGGCCATTTTGCCGCTCTTGGCGGATGGCCCACCATCGGCTTCTTCAAGCAGCCGGTTGGTTGTTACTAGCCTAGTTCCGGTTTCGGCTGGCGACGTGGCCCACCAAGCATTGTCACTGCCGTCATCGTTCGGGGAGGCGTTGCCGTGGTCGAAGTCCTTGAGTTGGTTCTTCGAGCCTCGGGACAACTCCAAGTCCTTGTACCATTTCTCGAAGAAATGCTGACCGCAGCTTCGGCATGTCAAGACTGAGAAGAAGGCGTCGTCGTGTCGACCACCGAACTGCTCCTTGGCTTCCGCCAGCGACAGGAAGAGCCGCATCTTTGGCTCGACATCGGTGCCATCCAGGGCAACCATCGCCTCGTCAAGCCCTCGCAGAAAGAAGTGAACCTTGGGTCGCAACAATGAGTCGCCGTTCTTCCGAGCCGCAGCACCAGAACGAGGTAGCAGAGCAGTTCGGCGTTGGCCTGGTCGCCTTCGGGAAGACGACCCATCGCCAATCGCTGCGAAGTCTGCCATGCCGCTTCGTTCAATCGCTTCGGTCGTCTGAGGATTTGCGTCGTTTGGTAGACGTACTCGTTCGAGACGAGATGATCGAAAAGCGATTCCTGCCAATCCTTACCCGGCTCGAATATCTGGCCGGTGATTTCCTCGATGACACTCTTGACCTCTTGGACCTTTACCGGCTCGGTAATGGCGTTGAGAACTCGTCCGAGCCGACTCATGCCATCGCCGGGAGGAGCAATCGGTTTGTACCGCTGTTTCGGCCAATCCCGAGTGACATACGACTCTCCGACGAGTTTCACTTTCGTGGAATCGACACCAAAAAAGCGAGAGGCAAACCGACGTGCGGTTTCCTCATTGTCGGCATCCTTTTTCGTGGGGTCGGAAAGCGTGGCTGAAGTGCCGATGCAGGTGATCTCTTCAGCGGTCTTTCCGGCCAACGCTCGCAGTCGGCGAATCAGGCAGGCCACTTCGGCTCCGTTTGCCCCGCTGTAGGTGTGGGCCTCGTCGAAAACGAGGTACTTGAGCGGAGCGTCGGCGAAAAGCGTCACATCGGGTAGGCGGGTCGCCAGGACTTCCAGTTGCCGGTAGTTCGTCAGCAAGATACGAGGCTGTCGCTCTCGAATGTCCTCTTCCGAGCAACACTCCTCCGGTGGAGCCAACAGACGAACGGCCCGATCTTCAGCAGCCGCCTCTTCCCGCCGCCTCTTTCGCTCAGCGATAAACGCTGTCCGTGATGATCCGTCGAAGCGTTCGATGACAACGTCAGATTCCTTGTCAGCGGTCGTACCGACCCACTGGCCGAACGTGATTCCTGTACCACCGAGCATGTCCCGCAGACGGTCCAACTGATCGTTGGCGAGGGCATTCATGGGATAGACGAGGATCGCCGCCAGCCCGGAGTTGATTCCCTTATCCCGCTGTCGCAGCAGGTCGTCCACGATGGGGTAGAGGAACGACTCGGTTTTGCCCGAGCCAGTCCCTGTCGCCACAAGAACCTGCTGCCCGGCCTTCACCGCCTCAAAGACCTGCTGCTGGTGCAGGTACATTGTCGGATAGCCGATCAACCCCGGCATGACCGGATGGAGCAGTCCGGCGCTGGCGAGTTTCTGGATCGGCTCCCCTTTGGCGAATGACTCGGAAAGCGAAACAAAAGGTCCCTTGACCAGCGGAATGTCGAGCGACGAGGGACGTTCCAAAAGTTGGCGGGCTTGGTCGGCGAGTTCCGGGTCGGAGAGTGGAAATGCCGAGAACAAGTACCGCAGGAACTCGTCGCAGACGCTATGGGCGAATTGGATTGGATTGATTGGTCCCTTCCTGGTGGCGATTTCATGAACGGCGGCAGCATGGTTCTGCAGCGCCTTGACAATTGACGGTTCGCCGTTCGGATCACTTGGTTTGTTGGGCGGCTCGCCTTGTGGCAGATTGTCGATGCCGACGTATTTCGTCCACGGATCGCACCCGATAAGCACATAACCCGTCCTCGTGAACAAATCATCCAGTGCGTCTTCTGGGACTGCCTCAATTTCGACGAGCGTGGACGCAAAGTCGGGATGGGAAAGCTGACCCACGTACTTCAGTCGATTGAGAGCAGTATCTCCCGGATTTTCTTGAAGGGTGATACTCTGACCCGCCACCTGTAGCACAAACAGGTATTTACCCTCGAATCGCTCCACGGCCACGATCGTGGTCTCGGTAGTCCCTCGCTGACCATCACCAGAGTAACGAGCGAAGTCAACTTGGTACTGCTTCGAGAAACGGCCGTTCCTCGTTAAAGGGACGACATAACTACCACCAGTTGGACCTGCGTCAGGCTGCTCAACGGGTGCAATCCACCCAAGCGCTTTGCCATTGGCGTGGCGCACCATGAAATGAACGTAATCCTTGTTTTCATCCATCAGACCACCGTCCTGTTCGTATCAGCGCCGTTCAGGAGGTTTTGGCTGTTCATCGACTCGAACTTCTGCTGTTCCTTCTTTGGATTGAAATTGAGCGGCCCCACGACGACATCGCCACCGTGTAAGTACGTCCGTGTCGTGCCGTTATTCCGCAATTTCGCAGTCAGTTTCTTTGCATCCTTAAGATCGAGCAGCTTAATCTTCAGGCCCAGATATAGCTGCGTGTTCACATCGAGACGAAGAGCGCATGGCAAGTCGGCTGGCTTAAACCGACCTATGGCCCAGGCTATCGCATTCGCTTGGGAATTCTGTGTGTAGAATCCACGGCCAAACTCGCCTCCCGCTCGTGTAACATCGATGGTGCCAGGCCCGCCTGGCGGTCCCACCATCGCTACGGCATGGGCTCGTCGAGTGCCGTGGAACAGGATGGGCATTGAGCGACCCTGGATTAGAACATCTTCGTCTGCTTGGGGTTCTTCGGAATCGGGTTACCGAAGAGGTCTTTGGAGCCGGTGGACTTTCCGTCACCGGACTCCGGCTCGGCGGCATCGACCGGCGTGTCGCCCTCGATGTACTTTCGCACTGCGTCTTCGCTACCGAGGAGGGCTACGGCGTCTTGCCAGCAGTCGTCCCACGTCCAACCGTGGCGGCGATCGTCTTCTGGGTAGTTTTCGGGCTTCCAGACGTGGCAGCCGTCACGCTTGAGGATCAGCGGGCCTGTTAGTCCTTCGGCCTTCGCTGCATCGGCGTTCGTCAGTTCGGGGATGCCGAGGATCTCGAAGAACTCGTCATTCGAGAGACTGGCGGCGGATTCGGCAGACCATTTGCCCTCTTTGAGTGCCCGGAACGCAGCAGCGCCGAGTCCAGTCAGTCGCTCTCGATAAGGAAGTTGCTTATCCACCCTCCAAAACCCCTTCGGATCGCTTGGATCATCTCGCACGATCCAATCGAAGTCATCGGGACACAGTCCGTACAGATCAGCGCATAGTGCTTCACTTTCGACTCGCAGACGCAGTCGGTCACTCTCAGTGACAGCCCACCAGTGTTTCCATTCTCGTGCTTGCAACTCTGGGAAATGGCGTCTGCCCTTCAACCATTGGGGCGCAAAAGTGAGGATGTTTCCGCACAGCCGGATACTAGCGATGAACAGTCGTTGCAATACCTTATGTGACACATGGGCAGGATATGGACATTCCAAGATCACGAAGGGGTTTAAGTTCAGTCCAGCCATGCGTGTTCTCAAAGCGAAGTCGAATACCAGACTATTCATTACTGCCAAGACACAATACAACGAGGTGTCATCACGTCGAAGGAACTGTGCCGTGTTGACTGAGTCTATTGACGGCACACCTTCAGCGAGACAAGCATACATTGTGCGTCCGTTCTCTGGATTAGTCACTTTGGGAGCAACTATTTTGAGCCCTTTTCGTGACTTGTCTGTCTTGCTTAAGTCATTTGCGGTCATATAGAAGCGAGCACGCAGATGCTTCATGTCCGAACGCTGCTCAAGCCATTTGCCATCGGCAACACCGTCGCCGGAGGCAAACGCCTTGCCCGAACAATCGAACGCATCAACCATCACTCCTTGAAGAACCGGGTAGGCGAAGTCTCCATTAGCTGAGATCAGTCTCCCGAAACGGTCAAACTCATATCCTTCGGCGCAAAGCTCACTTTGGGCCCGTAGTAGCGACACGTCGTCGGTGGTGTTGTACTCACGACCGTAGGCCCAGGCTGCGTCTCCATGACCGGCCAACGGGTGGGAATGCGAATAAACCTTGATGTTTAGTGCGAGTTCCTTGTCCGTTCTGGCCTCGATGAAAGAAAGTGCCTTTGGTGAGAACAAGCGAAGCATCTCGACCGTGTACGCAATGCTGGGAGGTGATGACCTCTCCCATTCGCTTGGGTCCTCAATCCGAAACCGAGTTCGAATGCTGTCCGACTGTCCGCCTTTGTGTACTACGATACATGCAAACCGAGTATCGGCATGAACATTGAACAGGCGTCTCTTGTTACGAAACGCAAAGAGCCATTCCCAGTTGCACGATTCAGAGAAAAAGCGACGCATGGCCTTGGCACCCTTTTCGGCATAGATCCCGGCTGGAACAATTTGGCCGATGCCGCCATGCGTATTACTGATGCAATGGGAGATTTCAAGAAAAAGCTTGTAAGTGTAGGACTTGCCGGTCCCCTGCATGGAAAATGGGTGGAGTGTTGATGAAGTTGATGGGCGATGTTGTCGAACGGTACTCCAAGCCGCTAAGAGTGATCGCTCCTTTGCGCCACGTGCCAACGGCACGTCAAAGGGAACGGCAACAGCCTTGGTCCAGTGAATCAGTGAAATGAAGTCGACACAATAGTCAGTCCATCTTGCTTGAAGAGTGGGATCAGCCGTCAAGAAAGCGAGTTGTTTTTTCTTGGCTGTCTTGTTGGAATAAGTGCGGTAAAGTGGGTCAACGTCGCTAAAGAACGCTAAGCTCTCTTGTTGAAGCGTTTCCCAAGGCGGATTGCCGAGAACTGAGTCAAAGCCATTGCGCTCGGGCGAGAATACGTCTGGGAATTCCAATTCCCAATGGAAGAACTTTACTTCGGCGGCAAGTTGCTTGACGATGGAGTCCTTTGCAACGAGGGGCTCGTGAAACGACAACGGCGTGGGGACGTGTCGAAGTGACTCTCGATCGGTCGGCCAGAACCAGATGGCGCACCACTCATCCATTGCCGCTTTGAGCGTGCGCAGCATCGGGCTGTTCTGAATGTGGTCCCGGTAGAAACCTTCCCGTTCGTCGGGATCGCCAACCGGCAGATCGTGCAGCTTTTCGTACTCGGCACGGGCTTCGGAAACGACGCTCTCGGTCGTCACCTTCATTTCAGGAAAGAGCGGAGGCTGATTGCTGAACTTGCTCTCGATGACCTGCCGCATTTCCTGTTTGATCTTGCCATCCCCAGTACGGCGGTTGCCGACCTTCGGACCCTTGAGGAACTCTTCGATCCGCTGGGAGCGTTCTCCCTGCGGCCCATCGCCGCCTTCACGTTCCCACGCCTTGATCGGATAGTCCTGAACCCGATCTAGCCAGCAGCCGACAAGTGAATTTCCGACCTTGATTTTGTGATCGAGGAAAGAGAATGGCAGTTCGGGATCTAGAGTTTCCACCCAAAGAGATACTCGGGCAAATTCCACGGCCAGCGGGTTGATGTCCACGCCATAGATGCAGCGCTCAACCACGTGCCGCCGCAGTAGAGCTTGCACCCGTTCCTCGAAGATTTGTCCCCGTTGCGGATCATCGGGCGGAAATGGCACGAGTTGATCGGCCTCTGTGTTCATGCGAGGCCGACCGAACGGAAGTACGATCTTTTTCGATTCGACTGGATCGTCGAGCTTCTTGTGATGACAGAGCGACTTGTAGAGGGCCTCTGTCAAGTAGTGGAGCGCCGCCACAAGGAACGACGCCGAGCCGCACGCCGGGTCGCAGACTTTTAGGCCAAGGATTTCTTCTGGAGTCTTGGGTATGAGCGTGGCATCCGTATCCTTTTCGTAGCAGAGCGGTTGGAGCGTGCGATGGGTGGTCGGAACGGCCAGTTGAGGCCGGGTGTAGAACGTGCCGGTTCCCTTTCGGGTATTCCCTGCCCGGACCAAATAGAATTCACCGGTGGCGACGACCCGATTGATGAGCTTCTTGGCTTCGACTTCGATGCGAGTCTGGTACTCGCTGTCAGTCTCTCGCCTAGCTTGCTTGCTGACCAGGCCTGCAAGAACCACTGCTTCCTTGGCCCAACTCGTGGCGGCTTCCACGGCATCCATATAGTCGCCGGTTCGTTTGACCTCAGTGGTCTCCTCCGTCTCGACCGTGAGTTCTTCGGTCGACTCTTCTTCAGCCTGGTCGCTGTCGTCTGTCGCTTCTTCCGTCTCTTCCTCTTCTTCGGAAGAAGCCGACGCTGTGACTTTCTCTTTGCGAAGCGTAGTGAGCAGGTCTTTGAGCCCTTTCCTGTCATTGGCGAGCATGTCGGTCAGCCGTGAGAGAGGCAGGACTGGCTCACGACCGAGGTTGAGGAAGACCTGCGGCCCGATCTCTTCGTCCGTCCGTTTCAGGCGGTAGTCGAGCAGACCCTCGTAGATGAGGCCAATGAACTCCGTGCGGAGGTCGGTGTAATCAACCGGTCCCTCCACAAACGTCTTCGACCGGCCTCGTAGGACCGGCAGAGGTCCTCGCAACAGCTTGCGGAGGACGCTGTAGATCTTGTCGTCCCCGACCGAGACGCTGTGTTCAAGAATGTGTAGAGCACGAGCGACGGGATCGGGGCTCGCCTGGTCGCCCGGCCGGAACAGCGCTCCCCCGTAGGATCGCAGTGGGAATGCTCCGTGGGATGAACCAGCGTGGACGAGACGGAATAGGGCCATCAGCCGGGGCCACGCCGACTCCCGATTGAACAGGGCGTGAGTTCCTCCTTCGAGTCGAGCGGCCTTGTCAAGCAGTTCGTAGAGTGTCCGCACACCGTAAGACTGCGTGTAGATCGGGTCGTTCACCGGCAGCATGTGCCGGGATTCTGCGAAGAGGCACACAACCAGGCGCATGACGACTCGCACCGTCGCTTGAAGCAATGCCTCGTGGGCCTCGGCATCGGTAAGTGTGCGGTCGCCGTCGTGCTTGATGAGCAATGTGAAGAGTTCGGCGTTCAGCCGGTTGGCCGTGGAAACTTCTTCCAAGAGCAGTTCGACGGCCTGACGGACGTTTTCACGTAGGACGCTGGAGAGGTCAGCTTGTCGTTTGCGGGATTCCTCAACAGCATCGAGCAGCCCGGAAACGCCCTCCTTGACCGGCTTCAATGATTCAGGGGAAAGAAGCTGCCGCAGTCCAAGGAGTTCTTCGGTTCCTTCGCCGTCATCAAACCAGCGATCGGTTTCCCATTCGCACCACGACTCAAAGTCGAGCCCGGCATAGACGAGCCGGAACTGCTGGCCGTTGGTGAGCAAACCGAGCCGATGGCCGGTCCCACGCAGCAATTCAAGAAAGCGTGAATAGACCGTCCGGCCACGACCTCGACCGACGTGCGGCGACGAATCGGCCATGAATAATAAAGCGGACGTTTCGGCCTTTTCGTCAGCAAACAGAATCCGGTGGGGACGCAACGTATCGGAACGACTCCCAATGCGAACTGCGACTGTGTACTTCTCTGGGATGGAGTGCTGCTTGACGAGCCGGGCGGAAGGATGGCCGACGAAGTTTTCCAGGAGAGTGTCCACGAACGCCAAAACAGCGGCTTGATCCCGTTCCTCACTCTCACCCAGCTTTGTGGAAAAACGATTTTTGGCGTCCCTGAGCCGCTCCTTCGTGTAGAAGGGGACTGTCGGTGGTGCGTCGGGAAAACGTTCGATCATCACCACCGGGGACAACAGAAGCCCCTGATGCCGCAGCCGAGACCACCAAGCATGTGAGGTGTCAGTCTGGCTCATCGACGAAGATCCTCAGCCGTGGCCGGTACGAGGTACGTCAAAGCAAGGGGCAGCACACGAACACCCTGCGAGCCTTCGAGCAGCTTGAACCGCTTGGGAAGCACGACCTTAAGTCGGTGGTCCTGCTCTTTGGTCAGCAGTTCCCGAGTCCGCTCCACATCCTGCTTGAGGACGGACATTTGCTCCTCGATCTCCTGCACCTTGAGTTTGGCCTCTTCTTGAAACTCCTCGAACAGCCTCGGCTGCTCGGCCTCTATTTTTTCCCGAACGAGAGCCTTGGCGAGCTTGCCGAGTTCCTGCTCACGACTGCGGTCTTGGAGTTCCTTGAGGCGATAACGGTAGCTCTCCTTGGCGGCGTCGAGTTCTCGCTCCAGCGCTTCTTCGCTCGACCGGCGAGGGTCTCCCGTAGCTTCGACTCTTGGCTTTTCAGGAAAGCTTCGAGGTCACCCTGGTGCTGGAACCAATGGCCTCGGATGGTGCGGACCCATTCTTCACGACGTTGCGCTGAACGGACGGGATGGAACTCGCTTGCCAGCACGACTTGCTGGAAGTCGGCATCAACCGGAGCCAGGCGGTCCCCTTCGACTCGAAGAACTGTTGAAAACACCTCGTCGTGAAGCGGCTCTCGCAATTCGTTGATGGCCGTGACGGTGTAATGAAAGACGAGCAGGGCCTCAAAACCCGAGCGATGGAGCGCCGCCAACGACCAGCGAAACACTGCATCGTGTCCGGTGGGATCGTGAAGCTGCCGACAGAGGGTCGCCATTGCCTGTCGCATGATCGGGTGCCCTAGCCGCAGAAGCACCTGATGCTTCTTCAGTCGCATGATCCGGCGACCGTTCTCGTCCTTCTCGACAAAAGACACATCGAACACGAGTTCCATACGGTCGGTACGGGAGCCGACTGTGAGTGTCTGACGGGCCAGTCCCTCCCAGCGAGGGGGCGGCTTGAGGCGATAGAAGCCGGGGTTGCCAGGGATCGCATCCAGTGAGCCTTGCCCCTCGACCTGAATTGCCGCTCGCAGGATCTCGACAAGGGCTTCCGGCGAGATACCCAGCCGGGAATCGGTGTTCTCCAGGAGTTCCTTCGCCCGACGTGTCAAATCGGCGATGTCAGTGGGCGTGGAATGGCCGAGGTCTTTTTTCTCGGGGCTCCTCTTGGACTCGTCCTCGACAGCGAGGTCGATCTGCTTTTGCGAATCTTTCTTCCCCTCGAAGTGGCGATGGATTGCTGCATCGAAAACTCGTTCGACACTTCCCAGGTCGTCCTGAATGGTGCTCACCTTGGCGGCGACGTACCCCAGAAAATCCAGGTCTTCGTCCTCGTCCGACTTGAAGTAGTGCACCGAGACATCTCGGGCTTGGCCGTGACGGGAGACACGACCGTTTCGCTGAATGATTTTGGAGGGAGACCAAGGAACGTCGAAATGGATCACCCAACGGCAGCACTCCTGCATGTTGATGCCTTCCGAGGCAGCATCAGTCGCAAGCATGAGACGGACGGCAGCGTTGGGGTCTTCGAACTCTCCCTTGACCGTTTCGAACTCGTCGGCGGTCATTCCCCCGAACAGCAGGCGCAGCGTGTTCTTGTCGAACCCTTCCTGAAGGAGCCGTTGCTCAAGATAAAAGAGCGTCTCCTTGTACTCGGTGAAGACGATGAGACGCTCGTCGTCTCGCAGCTTCCCTTTAGAAAACAGGTTTTTCTTGATCCAAGCGATGAGAGCGTTTGTCTTTGAGTCAGACTTCTGGGCCAGTGTGGCAAGTTTATGCTCGTCCTCGGCGGTTTTGCGGTCGTAGCCCAGTGCTTCGAGGGCCTTGCTCACCCGCAGTTGGTAATCGTCGATCGTCTTGGCCCGACTGCGAAAGTAGGTGCCGCTGTAGCGGGCGGCATCTTCTTCAAGGACCGACCGCTCGTCGTCGCTCTTCGCCTGCTCTTCCGCACGTTCTGCCGACACTCGGGCCATGTCGAACAGGGTTTTGGCCTCGGTTCCTGTGTCGCTTTCCGGCGCTCCTTCGAGATGCCTCCACCACGTCCGAGCGAAGGCATACGGACAGGACAGCAGACGTTTGGTCATCAGCGAGAAGATAAACCGACTCAGCCAGCGCTCGGTGGCCGTCGCACGGACCAGAGCAGCCTGCCCATGTTTGCGGTACTCCCGCAGGGCGGCGTAGATCGCCGACTCGTTGTGCGACAGGCGGATCGGCAATTCGACAGGGGGAAGCTGGTCGGCAAACGGAGGCCGGAGCGACTGCTTGTTGATGTCTTCCTTCAGACGGCGAATGCGGACTTCGACAAGATGAGTCTTGTCGGTCGAGTCCATTTCGACCGCCATCTGGAATCGGATGGGATCCAGAAGTTCCAGCAGACCGGTAAAGCTGACGGTCTTGCCATTGTGTGGTGTGGCTGAGGCAAAGAGCCGATGCTCGAAGAGGAAGCGGATTTCTCGGAGCATTCGGGTTCGCTGGCTCGCACGATTGCCGCCCTGTGGAGCGAAGTGATGGCACTCGTCCACGATGAGGAGATCCCAAGGGGCATGAGCCAATGTTCGGCCGTTCGACTCGCTTTCGGGTCCGGCCCCCGAAGCCTGAAGGAACTGCTGCAGCACATCGGGCATTCGCAGATAATCCATCGACGTGATGATGCGGGGAAACGCCTTCCACGGATTCGTGTCAATCCCCATGCGGCGACGAAGTTGGAAGGTTCTGTCGGAATCGATGACCTCGAAGTCCAGGTTGAACTTTCGTCGAAGTTCGATTTTCCACTGCCGCTGGAGCATGGCCGGGCACAGGACGAGGATGCGCCTGATTCGCCGCCGCAGGAGCAGTTCTTCGAGGACGAGCCCAGACTGAATGGTCTTGCCCAGGCCGACGCCATCGGCCAGCAGCAAGCTGACACGGGGCATGGAGAGGGCACGGATGACGGGCTCAAGTTGGTAGGGGTGGACCTGAATCGCCGAGTTCCAGACGCCGAGCAGGGGCTCATCCTCAATTCCATCACCCTCTCGGAGCCGGTTGAGGCGGGTCCAGCGATGGGCATTCACGAACGCCCGCAGAGCGTCGGGGCTGTCTGGCTTTTTCTCATCGACTCTGGGGAGCGTCGTCTTTCCCAGCGGCTCGGCAGTGGCCTCGACTTCCCAGAGAAGCTGCTCGGATTCCGGGTAGCGGAAGTCGTCGAGGTACTCTACGTCGATAATGTGGAGCCGACCCTGGGCCGAGCGGCTGTCGTAGGGCTCGACAGCACGGACTGTCGCCAGCCGATTGCGGACCCGCACGGCCTGCCCAACTTCGGGGATTGCGGCTTTCTGAGGTGCCAAAGATGCAAACTCCAATCGTCTAGGTCGGGGACGAACTTAAGAAGCCGCCGCCTCAGACGATCCAACCAATCCACTTCCATCGCCGGACAGAACGTGCTTCTCCACAACGGCGATGTGCCTCAAAAGTTTCCTCTTCAAGATTTCGGCTTTCTTCCCGATCTTCTCCCCATTTCGCTTCACCGTCATTGCCCACGTGCTGATCTGGGACAGTGTCTCTGCGTCCGTCGTGATCGTCAAAATTGCGGCCTTCACGGCAGCCAAGTCTTTACTCTTCTCGTCGGCGAGCCGTTCCCGAACAACGAGCGCCTTGGCAAGTGACACCCCGACCCGAAGATAAATGTCCGAATCTGGGTCATCTCTATCCCAAACCACGACGATGTCCTTGCCTTGACGGGCAAATGGGTCAAGCCCTTCCGGGGCCGTGCTCTTCGAGAAAACGAAAATGCCCACCTGAGCCTCTCGATTTCGCCTGGCCTCTTCAATTTCCGTGAGAGCTTTCGCAAGGTCGTAGCTTTTGTCCTCTTTCGCTTCGATAACGATCCTGGCCCCAGGTGCAGCGCTCTCGGCTCCAAGTGTGATGACGTTATCCCCGGTCTTGCAGTACCCGATTGCTCCCGTCTTGTTCCCTGTCGCCTCACACACGTCACCTGCTTTCTGCGCATCGGCCTGAAGCACCGAGCCAACCGCTTCCTCGAATTCACCTCCGTGACGTGTGGAGCGAGCGGCTTCCTCCCTGCGGGCCTTGAACGTCTCAAGTGTGACTTTCACTTCCTGTTGGAACTCGGAATTCGATTTTTCCAGCCGCTCGATGATTCCGGTCAATTCCCGGCGAAGTCGGCACAGCGGCGAGTCCTGGTTATCGAGGGTCAGGTTGTTGTTGATCGTGGAGTTCGCCGTTTCCATCAGGTTGACGAGACGGCACAGGGCAGATTGCTCGTTGTCGATCGAGAACTCGTCCGAGATCGTTTTTTGAGCCTTCTCGACCCTCGTCACCAGACGGGACAGCGCACCCTGCTCGTTATCCAACGAAAACTCTCTCTGAAGCCTTTGGACATCCTGGGCGAAATCATCACGCAATTTCCCGTTTGCTCCAGTCATCTCGGCCACGAGTCGAGAGAGGGCCGAGTCCTTGTCGTCGAGACTGAATTGACGGAGAACCTGTTCTCGCTGAGTTTGCAGGGCAGCCTGGACGGCCTGCGTTAGCGCCGCAATAACCCCCTCTTGTTCCTCGGGAGACAGCATTCGAAGGAGCGGGCTTTCGGCACCCACGTGTCTGGCGAGAGTTCGAGCAATGACGGACTCATCGCCATCAAGGTGTTGAGTCAGCAACGACTGAAGCTCGCCGTCCTTTTTGATGAGGCGATCAAGCCGTTGAGGCAGGTGGCCTTCGGCAGGATCGAAATAGGTTTTGAGTGTGGAGGCGACGTTCCCGAGAAAGGACGTCGTGGTTCCCGTCAGCAATTCCCGGATGGATGAAATGAGGCGCTCTCCCTCAAGCCGAACGGCGTTGGCATCGACCAATCCGCTCGCCTGTCGGAGAGCCAGCACGCCGATCCGCATGGCCGATAGAGCGAAATCGTCACGCTCCGTTCCTTCTGGATACTTGCTCAGTTCAGCGACGACTTCGGGTTCACGGATGGTCAATTCAAGTTGTAACGTCTTGGGCAGCGTTTCCGATTCAACGGCCAGGCTCATGTGAATCTCCGATGCGAATCAAAGGGCCGTATCGATCCATGGGCAGTGTCGTTCTGCCAGGGCGCACCGCCGCTGGCGATCGACAGGAGAGCGTTCGTTTTTTCGGGTCAATGCCGGACGTTGGCTTGCGAGATGATGCCCACAGGAGGCGCAAGCGGATGTCTGGGCCGATCGGACATCCTACGACTTCTGCGCTTCCGCAGCAACCAGCAATTTAGCTACGGGATTGCTTTTTCTTCACGCCTGGACCTCGAACTCGGGCGTCTACGAGGACCGTCAAGAGTCCTCGCCAAAGCTTGATCTTTGCTGGTTACGGCTTTGAGCCGCTGGCATTTTGTCGTCCGGCGAGCTTCCCGAATCGGAGGAAGTACGACTCTTTGAGCAATTCCTGCCGCTCCTCGACCTGCCGAAATCCACTTTCGATGATCGCTCGGGTGAAAACGTCATGTCACGCCATCCCCTTGATCTCAGCCACCTTCCCCAGCAGAAAGCCAACCTCATCGCCGTCGAGTTCGGCGATGACCGCTACGCCGTGTATGTTGCGGATCAAATCGGCTTCCGCACCCAAGAACGTCTTGAAGCTGATCTCTCCTTCGGCTCGTGCCAACAGGCAGCGATCCGGCGAAATCCGAAGTTCCTCAATTTTCGGCGTGGTCCAGTCCTCCCCCAGAAGCGCAGCGAGGATTGCGGAAAACATGCCGCTCGTCTCGACCGACCGCAACTTGCGGGCGCAGTCTCGGCGGATCTCTTCGGCTTCCCGGATTGGCTTCTCGGCCATTCTGCGAACTCGTCAGTTGCGATTTGATCGGCTCATTCTATCGAGAGATTCCGGTGTCCGGCAGATGCTCGGCACTTCGATTCCTGAAGGCAACTGGCTCAGATCGTCCAATTGCTCAGGCTTGATTCGATCGTCGTAGGAACCGTCGTCGGCCAGAAATGCAGAGAATGCGATCAGCCGAAGTGCGAGCGATGCCGAGGCGAGTTGGCGCATTTCAGCGTCCTCAAATTGAAAAGTCGGCGGTTCTGACCTGACCCGCTTAACGTGATCCAGTTTCACCGAGGACTTGGCGAATTTTGGCGAGGTAAAGCTCCATTGAGTGATCCCGTATCCAGGGAGAGTTACCCTTCATAAGGAGCCTTCCATCGGGGAGCCTATCTGGAGCCGCATTTTTTGCCCGCAAATCAGCTTGCAGCCCCTTGAATTCCTGCTCTGAAAGCGGCTCGATTTCCCTGTTGTCCTTCGAGGACGCCTCATCGGCCGCAGTAGCACCGAACAAGTGTTTCGGCTTGGAGCGCTTGATAATCCCTCCGGTAAACCAAACCAGCGAACCGCAGTGAGTAAAGGTCGGAGGAACTCGTGGAACGATGTCCGCCTCGTTGACGAAGTGGGCGTAACGCCCCGACAGGAGGGTATCGAGATGGTCGGCAAGCTGCTTGTGTGCCACCATCGGCTGGCCGAAGGTGATGATGCCGTCAATGGCGAATTTCTCATTGTCGATTAGGTCGTAGGCGCACACCAAGGCCAGTGCCCCTCCCAGGCTGTGCCCCGTGATCCAAAGATGCTTGGTTTTGCTCTTATGAAGCAATTTCGCAATCTGAGGCTTCAACGACTCGTATGCGTAGTAAAAACCCCGGTGCAATGATCCCTGGCGTGTATTCGTCGAGAGGCTGTCCAAGTTAGCGAGCCAATCCGAAATCTCGCCAGCATTTGTTCCCCGAAATGCGACAACGGTCACGTCCCCGGCCGACATCACGTAGCCGATCATCGAGTTTTCCACAACCGGCATCATCTTGTCGAAGCCAAGTTTCCGATAGCTCTCGTCGGCGTCAACCGGCGACTGATACGCCGTATCGGCGATTGATGCCAATGTTTCAGCGACGGGCCAGTCTGCGTTTGCCTCGGAGTTCCATGTCAGCCGAAGGCGCTCCAGCGGGCTGTTCGGCGGAAGTGGTAATGGTCTGGGGCTGTCACCTTGGTCGATTGTGTCCTCACGTCCCGGAACAGAGTTGGCAACATGCAAGCCGTACCAAACAAGGCAAACAAGGGCGATGAATCCGACCAAGATAAAAAAGACGGTCTTCCGGTGGGAACGAATCCAATCCATGTGTCCACCTCGGAATACGACCACCGTGAATCGAACATCGAGAGCCAGTTCCACAGCGTCGAAGATTTCCTTTTGGCTGATTCTATCCGGGCGAGCAGGTTTCGGGGAAAGGGCGGCACGAACGGGCACAATGGACACCGCACTGATCGTCGTCACCAATGCAAGGAGTCGACGACGTGCTCAGCCCGAATGAAATCCGCCACCAGGTCACTACAGAGATTGTCGAGGCGCTGACGCAACACTCACTCACTCGTCGCCATTGAGATTGGCACTGCAGAAGACTGGGCAGCAGCGAGCCAGGACTGTGCGATAAATGCCAATTCATGGATCGAAGGTGGAGCTTGCCCTCTCGCATCGCCCGATGGGGTCAATACGCTCATCAGAAATCTTCTATCAGCGTTTCGGCTCGTCAAAGACTGCAAATCTCCTGTCTGATCTCCAATCACGCTTATGTCTGCGCTCCCTGCCCACTCCTCGGCGACGAGGGCCATAGCGATCGCATCAAGGAAATTATCGGCGGCGATGCGATTGAGGGACGCAATGTGCAAAGTCGTCACCAGCCTGTCTCGTTTCGCCAAAAGACCAAGTCGGACGAGAAGACCAAATAATGTCGACTTGCTCGCCGTTTCCGGCAGAGGTTTGGCTGCAATTGCTGAGAAAACGAGTTCGGGATGCGATTCAAGTGTATCCTCGGGCCGCAAGTCGAATATCGTCTCCGCTGAGTCGATTGCGGGAAGCAAACCACGGAAATGGCCTTTGGATTCAATCGTCTTTGCTCGATCTTTCGGATCGGTGTCACGCCAACGTTGAAGCTCGCCAATTGTCGGGGGAACGAACACCGAAGACTGAAGTGCTGCCCCTATCCATTTCTTGGCTCCCAGGTCGCATGGGCGTGCCTTACAAACTTTCTCGTGGTCGTCAACCAATCCGATTGGAGCATCGAGCACGATCTTTTCTGCTTCTCGAAGGAGTGGGCTTAGGGCCGTTTCACCAACCGGCAGAGTCCCCAATGTCAGATCGCATTGGGTTTTCGTTCCGACCAGCCGACAGTAGGCCCAACCCTCCGACTTGTTTATCCAGTCCAAGCCTACGCAATTGAAGGTCGCCGGAGTTCTCGCATTTTCATGCGCCATTGAATTCATTTTCAGCGAGTCTCAATTTGGGCGATTGGCCGGGAATTCTTGTACCGGGGCAGGAGCGCCGGGATTTCGTTCGGCGTCCATGCGGCATTGCAGGAACGTCGCTATGGCAGTGGCGTCGTGATCGTTCAAGCCTTTCAAGAGGCTGATGTAGTCGTCATAAAACGCCAACTGCACTCGGTCCCGATAGTCGTTCAGGAGAACGGACGTTTGGAACGAACGAACTTGTTCCCGCAGCTTCGCTGACGCCGATCTCGGGCAGATCACGACTGTTCCGAAGTTCGTTTTCTTCTTTGATTGAGCATACGCAGCAGCCAGCAGAAAATTCCGCATCAATTGGTAATGCCCGTCTCTAAATGGGCATGGTTGGTCCGGTTTTTGTGGCAAGAGAACACTCGGCTGAAAAAATGTCTTTCCCAGCAACCAATAGGCTCGTGGTGTCCGTCTGCCATCCCAATTGTCAAGGCGGCACCAAGCGGTTGTCCCACATTTGAGATCCGAACCCGGTCCGTGATAGCCGCCGCATTTCTTGTCGATGTATTGGGTGCAACATCCGAGTCCGTCTTTTGCATCTGTAGCGAACTTCGACTCAAGCGTGACCACGGCGTTCGACCCGACGAAGAGCGTGTCCACCTGCGTAGGAGTTCCATGACCGAGTTCGTTCAAAAGCTTTGCGTTCACAAATTCCAGTTCAACTATCCACTTATTGTTCAGAGAAGTGGTCCACCCGAAAGCCTGTTGGAGGAAGTCGCCAACGATCCTGTCCCTCATCCTGTGACGAAGCAAGAAGCCGAACGCCGAAACACAGAAGACTTGCGATGACCGAGATGAGTCTGCGTGCTTGTGCCACGGTATCTTCCTGGCAACTTCGTCAGAAATCACATCTGGAAAGAGATTGGGGAAATGTGCCCAATACGGCTTGGCTGGCATAGATCATCCCTTTTTGGCGGGCTGTCCGGCATTATCCACGTTCTGCTTCGAAAAAGAACGCAGGAGGACACCGCATCAATCGTCGTCACCAATTCAAGGGAGACGACGAGATGCAAAGCCCGAACGAAATCCGCCAGCAGATCACCGATCAAATCGTCGAGGCGCTGTCGAATGGCAACTTGCCCCCGTGGCGCAGGCCGTGGAGCAACGATCCCAACGCTCCGGGTCTCAACACGAGCCTCTCAACGGGCAAGCCCTACCGGGGAATCAACCAGCTTTTGCTCCAGCTTTCGGCCGGTCGAAGCGGATTTCAAAGCCGCTGGTGGGGCACCTTCAATCAGGTCCAGGCGTCCGGGGGTTACGTTCGCAAGGGCGAAAAGGCGACGAAGATCATCCTTTGGAAGCCGATCAGCCGTAAGCGGATGAACGGCCAAGGCGAAGAGGTCGATGACGACTTTCTCGTCATGCGGGAGTTTTACGTTTTCAACGCCGAACAAGTCAACGGCCTCCCGCAATATCAGGTCGGTTTCGCAGCGCCAAAAGAGGACACCAGCGAACGGTACGAACACGCTGATGCGGTGATCGAGGTGACCGGTGCTGACATCCGGTACGGCGGCAATGATGCGTTCTACCGAGCGAGTGAGGACTTCATCCAAGTGCCGTTCCGCCATCAGTTCGAGTCGGCCGAGGCGTTTTACGAAACGAGTTTTCACGAACTGTGTCATTGGACGGAGAAGCGGGTCGGCTTCGACCGCAGCCGGGCCGAGAACACCTACTCCCTCGGCGAGTTGGTCGCCGAAATCGGCTCGTGCTTTCTCATGGGCGAAGTCGGATTGCCGACGTCCAGCAACCTCACGAATCACGCCGCCTACCTCAAAAGCTGGCTGACCGGAATGAACGGCGACCCGAGGTTCATTTTTCGGGCCGCTGCCCAAGCGTCAAAAGCTGTCGAATTCGTGATGAGTTTTAGTCGAGATCGTGTCGAGGTCATGGAGCCAGCGGGCGACGAGGTCCCGTTTTGAGGACACCGGAAATCGGCTGCCTCGATCAGTCACAAGTGCCGATCGAGAAGTCCTTTGACCTGTGAACGACCGAGCCGGTTTCGCTGGACACCGTATGCATGTAGCGACAACGGCTCAACACGGAGAAATCGCATGACGACAGTGCTGGGCGAATTGACACCGGAAGAAGCGGCCAAGCAAGCCGCTGGAAACTGGCAAGACTTCGACTGCTTCATCTGGCACCGAAAGAGCGAAATCGCCGACGCCGACAACTGGGCCATTTTTTACACGCACCATCGTGACAGCGATCTTCTCGACCAGTCCAACGCTTCCGTAATTGAAGAGGCGCTCGAACCCTTCACTGAGGCTGACGACGCCGATGTGGTGTTCGAGAGCCACAGCCATTGGGCGGTCGGCCACATCGACGGGTTCAGCATCCGGGTCTTCCGAAAAGGCGAGATCACCGAAGCCTTCAAGACGTACCACGAACTCAAAGAGCGCCTCGCCGATTACCCGGTCCTCGACGAAGAGGATTACAGCCGTCGTGAAGTCGAAGCCACGCTCGAAAACATCCGAGACACCGCATGGCTGTTAAAGGGTGAGTTCGACCTCCACGAGGGATGGGAGGGCGAAGCCTACGACTGGCTTTCCGAAAACAACTTCCACGCCGTCGAGAACCGAGACGACCAGGGCGGATGCCCGAGTGAGGAAGAACTGCGGGAAGCGTTCGAGGCACTCGGATTCGGAAAGTCGCTTGACCCTCATCGTGACACCCGGTTGCATTGCAAAGTTTGGAGAAGGAAATGGACGAATTCGAAGACGAATCGGTCAGCGAACCGGCCACCGACATCAATGGCGTGAGCCCAACAAGCCTGTCGCACCTGATCGGGCAAAGGGGAGTCATCGAGCAGGTCAAAGTTGCCATCGACGCCGCCCAAATGGACGGCAAAAAGTTTGACCACGCTCTTTTCGTCGGTCCACCGGGACTCGGCAAGACGGCGATCGCCAAGGTCGTCGCCTGTGAGATGGCGAGCGACTTCCACGAAATCCTCGGACAATCAGTCAAAACACCGAGCGATTTGAATGCCGTGCTGCTTGAAGCCAAAGAGAAGGCCGTGGTCTTCGTGGATGAAGCGCACGAAATGAAGCCGGAGTACCAGACGGCTCTGTACTTGGCTCTCGACAAACGCAAGGTGATCGTCAATGGCGGGAAGAGGCCGCTGAGCATGGAGGTTGCCGATTTCACTTTGTTGCTGGCAACGACCGACGAACACAGGCTCCTTCAACCGCTTCGTGACCGGATGCGCCTCGTGCTGCGGTTCGATTTTTACAACGATGACGAGCTTCAGACAGTCGTGCGCCAGCGCAGTCGAGGATTGGGCTGGACTGTTGATGAAGCGGTCTTCCCGCTCATTGCTCAACGAGCCCGAGGGACACCTCGGATTGCGTTGCGATTGCTTCAAGCGGCCCGCCGAGTCTGCCGGGCCGAAGGCGAGACCACGATTGCCGAAGAACAACTGCGCCGAGCATGTGAACTGGAGGGCATCGACGAACTGGGGCTCGGCCCGACCGAGCAGAAGTATCTCGAAGTCGTCAGCGACGGCGGTTCACGCTTGAACGTCATCGCATCGACACTCGGCCTTCCGGCTCGGACGGTGAGCCAAGTGACCGAGCAGTTCTTGATTCGAGTTGGGCTCATTGCGAAGGACGACGCCGGAAGGCGTTTGCTGACCGAGAAGGGCAGGGCGCACTTGGTCGGACTCCGTTCAAGTCGTGTCTGAATTGAGTAAAGGATGCGTCGAATGTCTGCCCAAGTCCAAACGAAATCCGTCGTCAGCGTGGCAGAGATGGCGAGAATGGTCGGTCTCTCACGAGCACGCTTCTATCAGTTGGTGAACGACGGCGTGTTCCCTTCGCCGCTTTATCGCATCGAGACTCGGCGACCCTTTTTCACGCAAGAGATGCAAGAAAGTTGCCTCGAAGTGCGAAGGCGGAATTGCGGGCTCAATGGAAGGCCGGTCCTGTTCTACGCTCGGCGATTGGGAACGCCAATCGCCAAAGCGAAGGCAACACCGCCAAAGAATTCGCACAAGCACGCAGACCTGATCGAGGGCCTGCGGGCGCTTGGATTGACCACTGTGACCGCTGCGCAGGTCGAAGCTGCCCTCGAACGATGTATGCCAAACGGCAAGTCTGGGATCGACGACGAGACCGTTTTGCGAACCGTCTTCCTGTTCTTGAAGCGCCAGGATTCGGGCGAAAATGTGGGGCGTAACGTGTGATTTACAGCCCAGTTAGAGGCCGGAACTGTCCAATTTCTGTCGAATTTGTGGAGACAAGCCGTGAAGAATTGGGGCGTAAATGTTTTTGAGGGGCTGCCGGTCGGAAAGGCCGAGCCTGCTCTGCTGAACGAGTACCTCGCCGGTCACGATTTCGCTCTCGGTACTCGTCGGCTCATCGTCCACGATGTTCGCCAGTTCGCCAAATGGTTCTCCTCGTCGAACCAAGAACCATTTGTAGTCCGACGAGTTACCGTTCGGGACGTTGTCGATTTCCGAGATCACTTGCGGCGGGCACAAGAGCAGGCGGTCTCAACAGTGAACCGATCCCTCGTGCTCCTGCGCCGGTTTTTCGGTTGGCTGACCGACCAGGGACACGTCCCAGCGAATCCGGCCAAGTCGGTAAAGGAGTTGAAGCGGCAGCAATTGGCACCGAAGGGATTGGACCAATCGCAGGTCCGCCGACTGCTTCGAGAGGTCGAACTCCGTGAGGACATCCGGGCCAGGGCCGTGTTCTCGCTCATGCTCTACACTGGTTGCCGAGTCGGCGATCTCGTAGGTCTCGAATTGACTGACGTGTTGCTCGGCGATCGAAGTGGCTCGGTCGTGTTCAGACAAGGAAAGGGCAACAAGCAGCGGACTGTGCCATTGCCGCTACCGGCCCGACGATCGCTTCAAGCGTGGCTCGACATTCGGCCTGCGATCGCCTCACCGGCTGTCTTTGTCGGCGAGCGTGGGCCGCTGACCGATCGTGGCGTCCGTGCGCTGTGCGACAAATACTCGGCGCTTTGCGGGTTCAAGATTCATCCGCATTTATTGAGACACACGATGGCGCACAGGTTTCTGGCGGACAACGGAAATGATCTCGTGTCGTTGGCCCAGATCCTCGGGCACGAAAATTTGAACACCACTGCTAGGTACACGAAGCGGAGCCAGGACCATCTGGCCGAAGCGGCTGAGCGGTTGACGTTCTCATGAAGCCAGCGATTCACCGAGCCCCATCGATTTGCCTCAAGAGGGCATTTACTAGTTCGTATGCCCTCCGTTGTTCCATTTCCAGATTAAAGCTCGTCCCAGTCGTAGCCGCCTCCGCAACTTGTGCCGCCCAAACCGGCCCTATGCTGTCCAGTCGAGCAAATTTCTCTCGAAGGATGGCGATGCCCTCGGCAATCAGCGAATTCTCCGTTATTCCCAGAAACTCTTCGGCCAGAGCCTTGTAGCCTCCAGGGTAGTTGTCGATGCAGAAACAAATGTCGTAGGCATCCTTTTCCTTTTTCCGCTCGCTCAGCGTGATTGCCTTGATGCAAAGATAAGCGGAGATGATCGGCATTTTTGCAGCGACTTTATTGTGGCCTCCATCGGGCAGTACACCCTCGACTGAAACCTCTTGCTGAAAAACAAACGCCAAGTCAACGCCACGAGCCTTCCACACCGCCAGTTCTTGAATCACGTGATGCGTACCTTCGCCTGCAATTTCGGGGAACTCTCCGGTGATGAGGTCAACTTTCACCTGGAGGGTTGTGCCCTTGAGGCTGCGAAAGAACCGATTCGGCATGTCAGGGGACTGCTGGTATCCTGCGTCCACAAGCTTCTTCCTGATGGACTCGTATGCCTTTGGTTGGAGCTTCCGAGCATCGAGCGCCAGATCAACATCTAAAGAACCGATATGTCCCCTGTGAGGAAACGCCAGTTCGGGCACCCATCCGCCAACCACCGCCAGATTGTCGAGGTCTTTGGCAAGGATGGTAAGCACTTCAATCAGGACCGACTTGCATGCCGTAACGTCGTTCATTTCTGCGCTCCAGACGGCTGCTCGGTTTCGTGTCGAGATTCAGGCAGCAACGTGCGAAGTTCCTTCTCCAGGATCTCATGTGCTGCATCCTCGCCTCGGCCTGAAAGTGCCTTCAAATCCAAATAAAGCTGGAGTGGTGAAACGACGGTCACGCCGTCGACTTCTCTGGCGTCAGAGAAAACCGCAGGATCATCAGTGATCCAGAGGGTACAGTTCGCTCCGGTATCAACTTCCCTGGCGTCAATGTGACTAAGGAGGCCTTTCAAATTGGCTCCTGACTCCACCTTCTTGTCGATGTAGACCACGGTTTTGTCGTAACGGACCATCGGCGAGTACCGCCATGCCGCTGAAAGCTGAGTGAGCGCATGGGTTATCCCTCTCGCTCGGCACCAATCTGCGAGGCGAGGTTCAGTCTCGGAGGGTTTTGTGAGAGCGAAGAGCGCCAACCGTTTGACCTGCGGCCGATACTGAGTCGCCCAAACCTGAAGCAGCTTGGCAGGATCACGCAAGTAAAGCAGACGATTTCGCTCCTCCAGATAGGCCTCCTCCATGAGCGCATTCTTGACTTTCGACACCAACCCCAGGCTCACGTCCGCTTTTTGCGCCAACTGCTGAACCTGCCAGCCCTTGGCGGGTTCTTTCAGAAGGGTCCGAACGATTCGGCTCGATTTTCTTGAGAATGGATCAACCGCAGGCTTGATCAGTGGTCGATTGGGACGACCAGCAATAAGGACGAATAGCCCCGGTGCGACGATCTGGCAATTGCCAGCCCCGTCGAGATAACTAACGTTCTCCTCCCGGCACAGTTCGGCCACCCTTGGGGAGATGTAGGGGGCACAGATCAGGAGGATGCCGTCTGGAGGCACCGTCCACCTGAGCTTCGAGAAAACTCCCAGAACAGTTTGCGGCGAAAGCTGTTGTCGTGTCTCCAGAAAGAGATCAATTCGGCGATTTTCGGGTTTCGCTGAAACCGTAATGACGTAATCCCAAATCCGTCTTCTATCGCCATGCTTCCCCTGCTCTTCGACGACATTGACGACCTCGAAGGCTCCCGTCTCCTTGGCGAGCCGTCGAACCCATTCGGCAGCCGGGAAGAACGAAGCGTCAGCCGTTTTCATTTTTTCGGATCGTTTCACCATGCAGTGAAAATATCATAAAAAGTGAAAATGTCAAGTCGCTTTCACAGAAATAGGCATTTACACCGCACAGTGAAATCATTGTATTTTGTGAAACACGGGTCGGGAAGCCGATCTGAGAGTCAGAACTCGGCAGTCTGTTCATTGCTGACTCGACCACCGGCACCGATCACCGGCCTGACCCAAACTGATACGGACCACGCCGAAACTTGTGTCGTCAACAGAACGAGGTCGGCCACTTCGACGATCAGGAGTTCGATCCTTATTCGACACCCTATTGCTCCTTGAAACACAACCCAAGGAGCCAAAGATGTCCAATCGAATCGCCCTCGCCAACGGTGCCGTTTCCGTCCAAAAAGAAGCGGCAGCCAACGCCAACGCCGTGCAGGACGCCGTGAATCTGGTAGCGGTGGTTGGCTGCCTTCACCGCCATCTGCTCGCCCTTCATCGCCAGCGGCGTCTGCGGCGACGACCTCATCAACCACCCGGTCTCGCTCGCCTTCACGAGCAAGCTCAACAGCCTCTGTCGCATGACGCTCGATCGGGAGTTGGCCGCCTTCAGCGCCGTCGATCGGCTCGAACGAGGTCAAGCCGTTGAGTACGAGGTGATCCCGATCTGAAGGACACCGCATCCACCGGGGTCCGCCAAATTGAAAGGAGGACGCCCATGATCGCCAAACCTCAACCGAAATTTGCGCTCGGCAAAGTTCTCGCCACTCCAGGTGCCCTCGAAACGCTCGAAAAGGCCGCACAGTCGGCTGCTCAGTTCCTTGAGCGCCACGCCCGAGGCGATTGGGGCGAGGTGTGCGACGAGGACCATGAGGCGAATGATCGATCCTTGCTGGACGGCTCACGCATTTTGTCGGCGTACTGCACATCGCTCGGCGAGAAACTGTGGATCATTACCGAAGCGGTTGACGATTCGGGCAATCGAGCGGCCACGACGATCCTTCTGCCAAGCGAATACTGAAGGACACCGAATTCTCCCTCGACAACGTGCCAATCGTCGGCACCCACCAATTCGTCGAGGAGAGAGAAATGGGATGGCTGTTCAAGAGCGGCTGCTCACGCCGAGACCTCATCGCAGAACGAACTGAGGATTGGCAGCGAACCACGCCAGAGGGAGTCCTCGTTAAGACGACTTGCCTCGCTCACTGCTACCGGGGCGGTGTGTTCTCCGGCGTCTTGTGGACCGTCTGGGGACGATCATTCACGAAGGACGGCGCAGAAATCCAGCCGATCGAGCGCTGGATCGGCTGTGACCTGCTCCGAAGCCAGACGCATTTCGGATGGGGCTACAAGGACATGGACGAGTCGATGGGGCCGTACTTCTATTCGTGCCCGCTCAAGTATCTCGACCTCGTGCCAATCGAGAAGTTCGGCGGGAACGCTGAATGGCGTGCGACGGTGCGGCGGTATCACCAGCGCCAAGCTGAAAAACGCCGGAGCCGGTCCACAAGCCAAGAGACACCGAACTGATTTGACGTGGCGACGAGACGGAACAAACCCAAACGGAGAGACGAGTCATGTGGAATCTCAACACGATCGTCCGAATGAACGATGAGGCGCAGCGCCGGGCCGACGCCATCCGAGAGTACGAAGAGCGAGAACGACAGGATAAAGAGCGACAGGCCATTGTGACGCTCGTGGCTTGTCCGCCAAGCCAAGAGGCGGATCACCACGACGCCGCATAGTCGTCGAAGAGTGCGAGTGACGACGCCGGAGAAGGCAGCCTAGTTCTAGGATCAATGCGTTGGCTTGTTCTTCTTGCGGTCCCAGTGCTTCACTTCGAGGACTCGCCCGAGATGAAACTCCAGTTCTCTGTTGCGTCGATTCTTGACGACCTTGGTGACTTCAACCGTCGCCTCGGGAACTGGCGGCTGCATTCCATTGAGGAGTCGCAGTCGAAATGGCGTTTTACCAACCTTTTCCAGACGCCGGAGCCAATAATCGCTCAGGCGTCGGTACTCGACGGGCTTTTCTCCCGCAACGATCGCTGAAAACCATCGACGCTCGATGTTCATGACGAGTGTCGGCTTCGAATACTGTTGAGCCACGGATGCGCCTTTCTCGGCTGGCAATTGAGAAGGGAAAATCCAGCGTCCCGTAATGAGGCACCATTGTAAGCGGCCAGCAGCCGTCAATCGAGCCGCCAGCGGCCCCGCAACTCGATCAGTTCGCTTAGAAGGACACCGAAGAAGGCAGCGTGAGCCAATCAACTCAAAGCCAGAAAGGATCACGCATGTCAGACCCCACTGAACCCATCCGCCGTGAGATGCTCGCTGAGATCAACGCCGAACCGGGGAGTCGAGCGGCACTCGAAGCGAAGCACGGGCAGGTGTGGGACACGAGCGAACTCCAGAGGGACTTCGAGGCACTTGGCTTCATGGCCCCACTCATCATCGTCCGCCGCCGATCCGATAGCGTGCGAGGCAGTCTCATGTTCCAGCACCATCCCCGCTTTTACTTCGGCTTCCAGGCCGAGTAGGCGAGTCAATGCGGCCGGGTTGCCACGGCGCTTTTGTGGCAGCCCATACTGTGCGTCTCGGTCGGGCATGACGTGATCCCGTCGATCCACAGCAGCGAGGAGATCGAGAGCGAATGAACGAGAACCAGGCGAAGCGTCAGCTTGCCAGGATACGCCGGTCCTTCACTTCAGGCAGTGTTCTTCATCTGCTCGCCGAGCTGCACCGAGAAATCGCCGAAGAGGCACAGCAGGCCGACGATGCTGCGACCTATCATAGGCACAAGTCGGTCGAACAAGCGTTGATCGTCATGGGCATGGGGATCGATGCCGCAATTCCGGCGTGAACCGGAACCGAGCCCCGAGACTGCAATCTACTTGGAGTCCCGATCGCCAGATGATCCTCTCGAAAGGACGACCGGCGTTGAAGATTGAGAAATAGAACAATTTGAGGCAAAAGCCTCAGCATCTTGGACAGCGAGACCTCGCTCCAGCGGGACTACGTGACAGTTTCTTCTTCTTTCAACTCTTCGATTTGTCCGTGAATAGCTGAAGCGAATTCGCAAAAGCAATTCTGGAAATCCCCGCCGCCGAAAAATTCTGCTCGACAGGGTTTTCACATCCCTTCCTACCAAGGGCTGGTCGCTCGGCCACGTCCAACTCTTAGCGCCGACGAGCCAGCGACTCGGCCACACAGGCGAGCAGCGGATTGAGCATCAAGAGCGTTTCTCGGTTGGCATTCTGAAGGACGGTCTCGAAGAGCTTGCTTGCCTGCTCACGGAGAACAGGCATCGGGTCTGCTGGGGCGGTCGATGGTAGCAAGTCGGTCACGGTTGTTCCCAAGGCCCGTGCCAAGCGATCTACGAGATCGATTCCGGGAGCGGCACCACCGCTCTCCAACCGCCAGATGTAGGACACCGTGACATGCGCCTGCCGGGCGAGTTCGGCCTGGGTCATGCCACGAGATTGCCGCAGTTCTCGCAGCCGAGAAGCGAATAAACTGACGATCTCGGCCTGTCGGACTCTGGGCTTGCGCTTCGCCATTTCGAGACTCTCCCACTTCTTCGTTCGGCCGAAGGGGAGAGACGGTAGAACTTACAATACGCAGTATTGACACTGACTTTTGTCTCATTCAGAGTGGTGTCTGAAAATGAAACCGGCCGTTTCCTGAGAACGGGCCAAACTTCGAAAGGGCGGGCCATGTCAACCGAGTGGTTCGTTGAACGCAAAACTGGGATTTCCGGTCCTTACACAAGCGGGAAGCTGAAGGCTCTTGTCGCCAATGGCAAGCTTGCCCCGAACGACCTCATTCGCAAAGGGGCAGACGGCAAAGCGGTGCCTGCCTCACGAGTCAAAGGTCTTTTCGATCAACCAGCATCGCCCTCGCCCACCCAACCGCCCATGCTGCCTTTGCCGACCCAAAGCAATGAGACGAAAGCCCCATCGCCTCCACTCGTTCCCGGCCATCCGCCAATTTTTGCCAAATCGCTCATTGCGAAATCCCGCAAGGTCGCTCTATGGGCGATAGTCGTAATTGGTGGGCTTTTCGGACTGGCCGTGGTGGCTTCCATCATTGGAGTTGTCGCAGACCAGCTTCAGAGGCCCGCTGCCGTAACGAGGGTCGCCCCTGCCGCTGCGGCGAATGCGGTGGCACCTATTCCGCCGCAAGTCACCGGCAACTCCGCACTCATCAAGATGGACCACAAAATCACAGCGATGCCTGCGCCACGATACGCACAGATACAGGCGGCGATCGACAAGCATGATGCGGATCAACTGGAAAAGTTGCTCAAGGGCATTGATGGATGCTCGCTATTCACTCAGGAAGAAGTCGAAGCGATGGCGCAGCCTGTCGATTGGAAAAACCGAGACAAGCCGAGTGGGCGACAAATTACCTATTATCAGGGCGACAAATGGGGTGAATTTCGCCTGCCGGGCCAAGAACCCTACAAATCGGTCTGGTACACGGTACACACCCAATTTGCCAGTCATTCGGATATCGGCAGTGATCCGTTCTGGATCGACGGCATCCATGAGGTCAAGTTCAAATTGACAAATGACGAGACGGACATTGTGATGGACGACCAAGATCACCCGTCATACGTTGTTTGTCACACAGGCGGTTACTACGCCAAGGGTTCGTTTTCGTTCAAGCAAGACGCCAACCGCACCACCGGCACCACCGGGAGCCCTGAATGGAAGGTCGATCCGCATTCGTGGAGTGGCAAGATCGGCGAAAAGAAGGTGTATGAATTCACCCTGGACGGCGCAACGAGGCTCAAAGGGCACACAGCCGCCGTAAACGCTGTAGCATTCAGCCTCGACGGCAAGCGGTTGGTCAGCGGAAGCTACGACGGCACCGTCAAAGTGTGGGACGTGACGACGGGCCATGCCGTGCTCACGCTCAAGGCGAATAACCATTGGGTAAATGCTGTGGCGTTCAGTCCCGACGGCAGGCGAATCGCTGTAGCCGTAGCGAAGTCGGTCCAAGTCTGGGACGCACTGAATGGCGAGAAAACCCAGATGCTCTCGGGACACACCGATTCGGTAAACGGCGTAGCCTTCAGTCCTGACGGAACGCATGTCGCCAGCGGGAGCGACGACAATACGATCAAAATATGGGACGTGGCGAGCGGCCAGGAGGACGTAACACTCAAAGGACACGTCGAGAAAGTGAGAAGCGTGGCGTTCAGCCCCGATGGGAAACGGCTGGTTAGCGGAAGCCATGACAATACCGCCAGAATTTGGGACCTAGCGACTGGCAAGGAGGCTTTCACACTCAACGGGCATACGGCCTGGGTAAGCGGCGTAGCAGTTAGCCCGGACGGCAAACGAATTGCGACTGGAAGCTCGGACCAGTCAGTCCGGCTGTGGGATATGGCGAATGGCACCGAGATCACTAAGTTCGCAGAGGGTTTCAGAGTAAGTGGCGTGGCATTTAGTGCCGATGGAAGACGCCTTGCGAGCGGGGGGATCGGACACTGGAATAATCTCACTGTAAGGGACGTGGCAAGCGGGCGAGAGATCAAAACGCCAAGTGAGGGTTTTAGAGTCGATGCGGTGGCTTTGAGCCCTGACGGCACGAAACTCGTCGTCGCAGTCGATGACGAAGACAACCGGCTCAAACTATGGGAGCTACCTCCCTGAGTTACCCCGGTCGGATTTGGAAGCATGTGCTTGTCTGGGCCTTTGTGCTTCCTTTTCCACATGAAGGGCGAACGTCCGTAAGAGTCACTTGAACGTACCAAGTCTTGACGGCTCTCCGTTCTGCAATCCGAGCAGAAACTTACGCCCGCCGAGTTGCATGAACGGCCCGAACGACTCCTCGAACGTGTCTTCGGTCACGCCGGTTCGATCGCCTCGCTCGTTGAACCAGATTCGAGTCCGCTTCGAGAGCACCAGCTACACTCGCCACTTTCGCTCCTTCGCAAACGCCGAGGCGAACTCCTCCATCTCCTCACGTGAGCCCTGTAGCGCTGGCGGAATCCGCTTCGTTGAATAATCGGCGCACATGATTCGAGCGACGAGATGTGGCTCGATGGGCTCGGAGGCCCTGCGTTGCCATTCCGCCTGGCCTTTTGGATGACAGCGCCGGAGGCGACCTGATGGAGACCGGATTCGATTCTGCAATCGGCCCCGGCTAAAATGTGCGGAATCGCCGACCGGGGCCGTGCCGGGCAGCTTATTTTCTGGCATTCGTAGGACGATCTGAACCTGCGTTGCCCAAGGTTTTCATCTCGTGCCGCAGCCCGAACCCCTTTGGCTGATGGAGTGAAAGATGCCGATCCATGCGCTTCCAATCTCACGCCGTCGTTTTCTCGCCGGGTCCGCTGCTCTGTTGGCTGGTGCTCAACTCGGACGGTCCTGCAGGGCCGCTGGCAACGCATCGGGCAAATGGGCTCTCCTCGCCGATGTCCATCTAGTCCATCCGAGCACCGTGTCAACGATTCCCCCGAGTATCAAGTCAACAGTCCCAAAGAAAAAACTAGACGAGCTAAGGGAGAAGGTGCGGCTAACCCGGCAACGATTGACTCGGGTTACTGATGAGATTGATTCACTCAAACAGCGGCCCGATGGCGCAATTCTCAACGGCGACGGTGTCGAAATCGGCACCCCGGCCGATTACAAGCTTCTCGTGGATCAGTTCGGCAAGTTGCTTCGAGCAAGAGTGCCGGTCCATTTCACGCTTGGGAATCACGATCACCGCTCGAATTTCATCAATTCTGCAGCCAAGTTCCGACAGTCCTCACTCGTTCACGAGCGATACGTTTCGCTGTTAGAAACCGAGAGAGCCAACTGGGTGCTGCTTGACTCTCTTAAAATCCGAGAGCCCGAACCTTCCGATCAGCCGAAGCCTTGGAGCCACATTCAAACGCTTGGTCAACTCGGGCAGGAGCAGTTGGAATGGCTGTCGGCCTCGCTCGATCGGGATCACAAAAAGCCTGTGGTGGTCGTGGCGCATCACAACGTTGAGCCAAGCAAGGAGTTCATACGCTCGATCGGCCAGAAAGCGGAAGACATCGTAAGTCCCATCGGAGAGCGGATGCACATGACAGGTGTAGAGGACACCGATGCCTTTCTCCAAATCCTTTTCGCTCGCAAGCACGTGAAGGCCGTATTTTGCGGACATCAGCACCAGTTTCAGATTCGCAAATGGAATGGCATTTACTTCGTGTACCTTCCCGCAGTCGGCTATCCGTTCAATCCGCAGGACGCCGTGGGATGGCTCGAATGCGACCTTATGGAACAAGGGATGAGGATCAAGGCGCACACGCTCGATCATCGCCATCCGCATTCAGGCAAGACCGTTGATTTACGTTGGACATGACAGCACGATGGTGGCGACTTCGAACACGTGCTCCCGTTCAGGTCGACTTTTTGGGGCGACTTGTCAATGAAGCTCGATACTCCCAAGCCGTCGGACTTTGACCCGTACTATCGCTGGCTCGGCATCCCACGGGGCCAGCGCCCGCCCAGTCACTACCGCCTGCTGGGCATTTCGCCCAAAGAGGAGGACACCGATCTCATCAAGGCAGCCGTCGAGCGTCAGACCCTTCTAGTCAAGAACCAAAAGCAGCCCGAACAGGAAAGAATCGCCACACAACTGCTGTATGAAATTCAGGAAGCAGGGTTGGTGCTTCTCGACCCGTATCGGCGCAAGCAGTACGACGCCTTTCTCGAACAGTCCAAACCGCCCGAAAAACAGCGTTCGATTCCAGAGCCGTTCCCGCCATACACGCCGTCACTACCGGTCGGCGAAGGAAACGAAATCGTCCGCACCTATTTCGGCGTGATGAGCATCATTCTGGGCGGCTTTGTTGTCATGGCCGTCGTCTCGTTCATGCTGCCGTGGCGGCAGTTTTTGTCGAAGCGGCCAGAGCCACAGAACCAACAGGTCGTTCGAGCCGCCAACGCTCAACCGGCTAACGTTGCACAAGCTCAGCCAATTGCAATAGCTGCACCGGTCCCCGCTAAAGCTGCGGCTGGGCAGGCAGCCGCACCCAACGCACACCAAGTTGCGGACGAGCCCGAATCGGCGACGATAGAAGCCGCCATTGCAGCCGTCGATGCGCCGGGGCGATCGATCACCATCACGCACAAGTCAAAGACCGTCGCCCTTGATGTCAGCCGAATTGCCAAAATCACGGTCGATGGAGCCGAGAGCGCACTCGATGCCCTTCGCCCTGGACAAACCGCCACGATCGAATTCGACCCGAAACTCGATGTTGCGACGAAGATTGAGGCGGCCTCTGCGGGCGGCAAGATCGATGCGGCTGAGCCCAAAGTGAGTCCAACGGTCCCTGAGACTCCCAGGGAAAACGACGCCTCTCTGGCGACTGTCGAAGCGACCCTTCAACAAATTGATGTGGACGGGCGAAGACTAATGGTCACTCGTCACTCAAAGACCACGGCGTTTGACGTGAGCCGCAAAGCGGCGATCGTGGTTGGTGGGAAGTCGGCGACGTTGGATTCCTTGCGGCCCAGTCAAAAGGCAACGATCACGTTCGACCCCGAGAACGAGGTTGTCGTCCGGGTCGAAGTTGTGGAACCGGCTAGTGGCTCTCCTGGTCCACTGCCAACCTCCAACAAATCTGAATCCACTCCCTCCGACGAACTGACAACCGTCGAGGCCACGGTTGCTTCGGTCGATGCCTCGAATCGGTCGATTTCGGTTACTCGCAAGTCAAAGACAACGGTGTTCGACGTGAGCCGAAAGGCCGAGATCATCGTGGACGGCAAGACGGCGACCCTCGATGCTCTGAAGCCGGGTCAAAAAGCCACGATCACCGTCAACACGCAAGCCGATGTCGTGGTGAAGATCGAAGTCACCACAGCAGGTGTGTCGAAGGAGCCGCAGAAATGACCCTCTCTGGGAAGCGATCAACGTTTCGTATCCTCGCTTCGGCGTGCTTCACGCTCGCCTTGTTTTTGGTCAGCGTCTCCGCCCGTGCAGACGTTATCACAATCGATGGCACGGTCAAATCCGTCGACGCCAAGAAACGCACGATCACAGTCGAGACGGGGTCAAAGACCCTTACGCTCGATGTGAGCAGTAAGGCAAAGATTTCAGTCGACGGCAAAACCGACAGCCTCAATTCGCTAAAGCCCGGACAGAAGGTGAACCTCTCGTACCACGACAAACTGGAGGTCGTGCTGAGAATTGAGCGAATTTCGAACCCGGACGAGATCGATCTCTTCGACGGTAAAACTCTCAAGGGCTGGAAGGGCGACACAAGGTATTGGAAGGTCGAGAATGGGATTTTGGTTGGAACGTGTCCGAACGATATCGGACTTGGTGGCTCTTTCCTCGCAACGGCGACAAAGTACACGAATTTTGCGGTCACGTTCCAGTACCGGGTTGTGTATGGCAACAGCGGGTTCTTTGTTCGATGCCGGACTGGAACTGGCTCGTTTCAGAAGTACGACGGCTTGCAAGCAGACCTCGGACCTGGAATCACCGGCATACTTTCCTGTTTCAATGGACCGACAAGCTCACCGGCAGTTGCCCAGCCCGACCCAGTGCAATTGTCGAAGGTCAAGAGCCGGTGGATAGGTGATGGATGGAATGAGTACAGCATCAGATGTAACGGCAACGACGTTGCGGTTGCTGTGAACGGTGTAACGATCATGTCGTGGAACGACCGGCGATTAGCCCGAGAGGGGCATATCGCCGTGCATTTGCACGGGAAGCAGGCGACCAAAATTCTTGTACGGAGAATCACGCTTGAGAAGTTGCCATAAGTTGTTGACGGGCTTTCGGTGCACGACGGAACAAACATGATGACCCAGCAAACCTTGGAGACCGTTTATGTGTCGGTGGATGCTATCCTGCCTGGCTATGATCAGCCTGGCAATTTCAACGACGCCCGCCCACGCCGAGGTCGTCACCATCGACGGCAGGGTCAAATCGGTCGACGCTAAGAAACGCACAATCACCGTGGAAACCGGCTCAAAGACCCTCACTCTTGACGTGAGTAGCAAGGCGAAGGTCTCGGTCGATGGAAAAGAGAGCAACCTCAATTCGCTAAAGGCCGGACAGAAGGTGAACCTCTCGTACCACGACAAACTGGAGGTCGTTTTGCGAATTCGAGGGGAACTGCGTGGCGCTTCGGCGGACAACCATGTGGTCGATGACTATTTGTTCGATATGGATGAGCACGATCTGATCGGTCGATTCCCGCAAACATTTCGTCGGCCGTTCACTGTTTCTGGCAAGAAAGTCACAAAGGGACTAATTCTTCATCCGAGTGACAACGGCGTGTCTCATGTTTCGTTTGATCTCGGGGGACGTTACGAGCGATTTTCGGGTTCAATTGCGATATGGGACCATGCAGCCAACCGGACGAAAACTCCCTTAGTGTTCGAGATCTCCGCAGACCAGGAAACAATATGGAAATCCGCACCGGCGCAGAAAACGGCTGTGCCCCAGAAGTTCGTGGTGCAAATTGTGGGTAAAAACAACCTCGAATTGCGAGTGATTTGTCCTGGTCCGTCAGATTTTGCCAACGCAGTGTGGATCGACCCAAAACTTTCACGCAGAAAATGATGGCAGCAGACAAAAAGCTCGACCGAGTAGTGAAGCAACCAGTAACTTCGTGCGTCAACAAATCGGCGAGGCGGACATGCGAACGATTATTGTTCTGGGGATTGGCCTATGGCTCGTAGCCGTGAACTCTGCCGTCATTCGTGCCGAGGTCGTCACCATCGACGGCACGGTCAAGTCGGTCGACGCCAAGAAAAGAACGATCACAGTCGAGACCGGCTCCAAGACTCTCACTCTCGACGTGAGCAGCAAGGCGAAGATCAGCGTCGATGCCAAGGACGCCGGGCCGGAATCGCTCACGGTGGGTCAGAAGGTCAGGCTGTCGTACCACAAGGACTTGGAAGTCGTCCTAAAAATCGAGTCGTCGTCAAATGAGGCTACGAACGGCGAAACGAGTTCACTTTTCGACGGAAAGACCTTGGCTGGGTGGAAGCCATTGGACGGGGGCGAGGTCAAGGGCTGGACTGCCAAGAACGGCGTCCTAACGGCAACACCAGGTTCGGGCACGACTCCATTACTCTTGACCAACGATACGTTCGACGACTTCGAATTTCGGTGCGACTTTTGGCTCGACAGAAAGACGAACAGCGGCGTTCTGCTCCGAGGTCGCTACGAGGTTCAGTTGATGGATGATCCGAGTAATCCGAATGCGGAACCGATCCATCGATGCGGAGCAATCTACGACAGGGTGGCACCGACAAAATTCGTTTATCACGGCCCGAGGCAGTGGAATTCACTGTTGGTTCGGCTGCAGAGGAAGACGGCGAGTGTGGTTCTCAACGGAACCACTGTTATCGATCGGCGCTACGTCGGAAATGTCTCCCGCATCGCCGTTGATGACCTGGAGGACCAGCCAGGGCCGATTGCACTCCAAGGCCAGGGACGTACACCGGCCCGTTTCAGGAATCTTACGATTCGCCGCCTGACTCGATAGGCAACCTGCGATCGCCAATTTCCCATAATCGATCGGAGACTCGCCCGTGCGACCCCTTGTTGTTCTGGCAGGCATCTTGTCCGCACTTCTTGCGATAACCGCATCCACGGCCAACGCCGCAGTCGTCACGATCGAGGGCACGATCAAATCGGTCGATGCCAAGAAACGCACGATCACAGTCGAGGTGGATTCCAAAGCCCAAACTCTCGACGTGAGCAGCAAGGCGAAGATCAGCGTTGATGAGAAGAATGCCAATCTCGACTCGCTGAAGCCGGGACAGAGGGCGAAGCTGTCGTACCACAAGGATTTGGAAATCGTGTTGAAGATTGAAGCGGGCTCAGAATCATCGCCCGCAGATGGCGAATGGCAGACTCTTTCGAGTGGCGACTCCCTGGACGGTTGGGTGGGGAACACGCACTATTGGGTTGCCAAGAATGGCGTGCTCACGGGACGGCAGCCGAAAGGTGCTGGGGGGAACAATCTCTTCAGCCGGACAAAGTATCGGAACTTCGTCTTGAAGGCGAAGGTCAAGGTGATCGACGGGAATTCAGGAATCTTCTTCCGTGCCGAACCCAAGCCTGAAGGCGGACCAATCGGCTATCAAATGGACTTGAGAACCGACAAAAAACCTGACCGAAATGGCGGACTTGAAGTCGAACCGCTACTCGCATGGCTTCCCCCTTCGCCGACAACGCAAGCTCGGTTGAAGCGCTCGTACAAGAGTCGGGAATGGAATGACTGCGAAATCGTCGCTGACGGGAACCACATTCAGCTTCGGATCAATGGGATCACGACGATGGAGACAAACGATAATCGGTATGAGTCCGGCTCGATCGGCTTCCAGTTGTCGGGCCAAACGCACGTGCTGCTCAAGGACATTCGCATAAAAGCCCTGCCATGAAGTTCGTTGTGAGCACTACGTCAATGTGGTCGGCGTGGCTTGATCAAACGGTTCGAGTCGCAGGAGACGCTTCGTGAACAGGTTCGCCAAGTCAACCATCGCTGTGATCTTTGCTTTGTTGTTCAACGGCGTTGCTCATGCCGAAGTCGTCACGATCGAAGGCACGGTCAAATCGGTCGATGCCAAGAAACGGACGATCACCGTGGAGACCGGATCGAAAACGCTCACGCTCGACATAAGCAGCAAGGCGAAGATCAGCGTCGATGACAAGGATGCCCCTCTCGATACGCTCAAGCCGGGCCAGAAGGTGAAGCTGTCCTATCACAAAGACTTGGAAATCGTCTTGAAGATCGAGGCAGGCTCAACGAGTGATGCCGGGGCGCTGGAAACAAGATGATTTCACTTTTCGACGGAAAAACGCTGAAAGGCTGGACCGTGCGTGGCGGAATCGCCAAGTTCAAGGCCAAGGACGGCATGATTGTCGGCACGTCTGTCGGAGGGAGCCCGAACACGTTCTTGTGCAAGGGGCCGTTCAGCGATTTCGTGCTGGATTTCGACGTTCTGTGCGACAGGGAAATGAACTCAGGCGTTCAAATCCGAAGCCACGTGCGACACGAACAGGGACATCCCAATGGGGTTGTTTATGGCTACCAGTGCGAGATCGCCTTGAACAACAGCGGAAACTTTTACGACGAGGGCCGACATGGTGATTGGTGGGACGATTTCTCGACCAAGCCTGAAGCAGCGAGGGCTTACAAGGCTGACCAATGGAATCACTTCCGCATCGTCGCCCAGGGCGATCACATTCGGTCATGGGTCAACGGTGTTACCTGCGCCGACTTTCATGATTCGACAGACGCCAGCGGCTTGATCGGACTTCAGGTCCACGGCTTCAGGAAGGGAATGGGACCGTACCAAGTCTGCTTCAAGAATCTTCGCATTCGAGAACTGAAGCCGGACGAGAAGCTGGACTGAATGCGATAAATGATCGGAGACGAACAATGCGCCCTTTCGTTGTGCCGTCGTTACTTCTTGCCTCAGTCATTGCGATAAGCCCGGCCACGGCCAACGCCGAAGTCGTTACCATCGACGGCACGATCAAAGCGGTCGATGCCAAAAAGCGCACGATCACCGTGGAGACCGGGTCGAAAGTGCTTACGCTTGACGTGAGCAGCAAGGCCAAGATCAGCGTCGATGAAAAGGACGTGTCGCTGGACTCGCTCAAGCCAAGCCAGCAGGTCAGCCTCTCGTATCACGATAAGCTGGAGGTCGTGCTGAAGATCGAGGTGACGCCGAAGAACCCGCTCTCACCTGTCGGCACTTGGGTGGAGAAGCGGCCGGGCACACCGGCCGGGAACCGAGTGAGGACTTTTCGGAAGGACGGCACCCTGATCGTGTCACTGCCAAAGTCGCATCAGACTTCCAAAGGGACGTGGCGAATCGAAGGCAAGCGAGTTTATTTCCGCCAGCCATCTGACGACTCGACTGAGCCGCCCACAGACGAAAAATGGTTCGAGGTCATCGAGATCGAGAAAGACCATTTGAGGATTCTGATGATGGGGAAGCGGCAATACACGTGGTACAAGTCGAAGTGATTTGTGCGTCTTCATCTCTCAATTTCTGAGCGCCAGAGAATTCATGAGGCGGGCCATGCGACGTGCGTGCGGAAACCTCGCTTCGATCGTGGCATCGGCACTGCTATCGGGCTCTGTCATGTGTGCGGCCAATGCTCAATCTCCATTCAAGAACTGGCCCAAAGAATCTGAAATCGAAGTCGAAACTGGAAACTCGCAGAGTCTTCTTCCATCTGGGCACCACGGCTTGTATTGCTTCCCAGACGAGCCGATTACCGTCTTGGGCGAGAATCCTCTTCGTTTTTTGATGGTCTGCGATCGAGACACGTATTTGCTCGCAGGAGAATCCTGGTCATCGGCGAAGCCAGTCGTGAAAGTCCTCTCCCCTGGACCCGCCGGATCGCCGGACAACGGCTATGCGGGGATCGGGGCGACCTTCTTCGACGAACCGAACAACCGAATCGTCGGCTTCTATCACGCCGAGGACCATGAAGGGCTAGGCAAAATCTCGATCAACGGAGTCAATGGGTTCTACGGGACCGTTTGCGCTGCGGTCGTCGATCTCGATGGCGGTAACGGGCGAAAACTTGGTCCAGTCATCACCGCCGACAAACCAAAACTCGTCCGTGGATGGGAGAAAGAAGGCGGGCCTCCGGCAGCGTGGTCGTGCCAAGGCGTTGGCGAACCGCACGTTTGCGTTGGAAGAGACCGAAAGCACCTCTTCTGTTACTACACCGAATGGAGCAATCGTCTGAAGCGGGGCGTGGAAATCTGCGCTGCACGAAGCCGAGTCGTAGACGCCGGAATGCCGGAGACGTGGGAAAAGTTTCACTCTGGCAAATTCGGCGAGAAGGGGATCGGAGGGCACGAGACCCCTGTGCTTTCAGCATGGCCGGTCGCTGACACATTCACACCGCATGTCACCTACGTGAAATCGTGGCAGCGGTACGTCATGATTTTCGGCGTGGCCGTTCATTCCGAGATGAGGGCCGAGTCGCCAGGAGCCGCCGAAAGCGGGTTCTACATCTCCACCTCGATCGATGGCTTGAACTGGACGCAACCGCAAAAAGCCCTGACGATGCTGACCGTATTCTTCACCGGTCGCACTTGCGGCGTTCATCCGACGCTGATTCTCTCCGAAGTGACCGGGAATGCGGCGTCTGGCGTGTTCCTTTATGGACTCAGCGAAAACTGGGGCCAAGTCCCGCATCACCTCGCAGCGTGTCCGATTCATCTGAAACTCGCCCGAGGCCGAACGAACAGTTCCTCGAATCGTGTTTCCGTCTCGGGCGAGCACAACACCGACAAACACAGCACACGCAAAGCTTCGGAGAAACACTCCAATCATCGAAGTCCTCCAAAGACGGCTTCCGAGTTGGAATTCGAGCAAACACTCGCCGGGAATTACCGGCTCGAACTCACCAACTCCGAGAACGGTGCGACCGATGCAGCGATGACCGTGGAATTGCACGCCGACAAGACCGTCACGACATCGGACGGACGATCCGGCACTTGGGACACGAAGGGCAAACGGCTGATCGTGAAAATCTCTGACATCGAGACGGGCGCAGCAACCAAGCGCAAAGATGGCACGTTGACCGGCACGCTGACGAACAAGGCGAACGGTCTCAGGTTCCGTTACAAGCTGATCAAAGTCGAATAGGTTCGGAGACCGAAGAAGCAGACTTTGCGATCAACCGCTACCACCGTTCAACAAATTGAGCACGAACTTCTTCCCGCCGAGCTGCATAAACGGCCCGAACGACTCCTCAAACGTGTCTTCAGTCACGCCCGTTCGCTCTCCTCGTTCGTTGAACCAGACACGGATGCGCTTCGACAAAACAAGCCAAACCCGCCATCTCCGCTCCTTTGCGAACGCCGCAGCGAATTCCTCCATACCCTCACGAGACGCCTGAAGCTCGGGCGGAATCCGCTTCGTGCTGTAAACGGCGCACATGATCCTTGCGATGAGATGAGGCTCAATCGGCTCGTCGGCCCAACGCTCCCACTCGGCCCTGTCCGCCTCGATGCAGCGTCGAATTTCATCGGCTGAGATTTCGAGGATCGCAGCCAGCTTGTGGAAGAGGTCCGGCCGGATGTTTCCATCACGCTCGAACTTGATGACTTTGTTTGCCCCCTTCACCACATTTTTGTAGCCGAGTTTTCGGGCGAGATCGCCGAATGAGAATTTGCGGGCCTCACGCCGTTGTCGGAAGAACCGAGAAAGATGAGTGCTCATGGTTCACCACAATTCTGGGCGCTCTTCTGAAAGCTGACGCAGGATCGCCACCTTTTCGATTAACACGGCGAGCAGGTACGACGGCATCAAGTGCGAGTACCCGCCGACAAGGAACGGGTGGTCCAAGAACTCCTCGATCGTCATGAAGTGGTTGTTCGCAAGCGCCCCCAGGACGTGGAGCAGAGCGTTGTTCAGGATGTGGCCGAACCACAACCCGTCAACCATTTTGAGCCGCTTTGTCCGCTGCTCCTCGGAAATGTCTCGATCGGCGAGGACGAGGCTGCGCCACGTGTTGGGGTCCAGAGCTAATTTTGCAAAGCTGGGATCGGTGTCGGCGAGTAGCGGCAACGCCATGCACAATGCGTTCGCAAGTTCGGGAGAGTCGACGGGCAGGCTCATCAACCATCGCCGGACTTCGGGGAGGTTCTCGAACGCAGCCAGGTCAAGGTTTGGGCAGTACAACGAGCACAACGACCGGTCCACGAAGAGCCGGATGGCCCAAACGATGCGTCCTTCCTGGACGCAAAACGATGGCATTGCCTCATGGAAGAGGAACTCGCTGAAATTTTCACGGCTGATCGTCGAGGAGGCCAGCGGCCCGAGCGGCAGCAGTTCAGCCAGACGGCGAGTTGCCCTTTGCCAATTCGACAGTGGAGGGTTGCGCCCGAATTTCTCAGCCGCCCACTCGCCATATTGATCGTGGAAGACCTCGTGAATTGGCCTCCCGAAAAAGGCGGGTAAACACCCCTCCCGGAAGAAAAGCAATTCGCCCTGAACCCTGGCGATCTCGGCACGGATGTCGATGTGCGTGGCAATCACGGTTGATGTGCTCTCACAGTAGAAAATCGAGGGCGAAACAAAGACCGATTGACGAACGGCCATCGAGGCGGCGACATTAGGGTCCGATGGGTTCCTTTTGCCCCACGACCTGTCCATCTCCAGGCGTGGGGCTTTTTCAATCGGAACCTGACCTACGGGCCGCTCCGACGACCTTGTCGATCTGAATTGCCTCACCGGCTGACTGAGGTGCGCTGTCGGATCGCAGGCTGTCCTCGATTCTGACACGCAAGGTTGCCAACTCGTTCGAGTCAATCCCAGCGTCACTGAGCCGCTTTTGGCGATCGTTCTTCCGTAATAGAGACTCGCCTTTGGCGACGGTCAGCGTCGCTTTCTCGGCTTCACGCTTCAACTGCTTCAGAGTCCGATCAATCTCCAAAAGTTCGTGGCCTAATACGTGGAGATCGGTGTCGCTCTTGGTCTGCCGCAGTCGCCCGATAATGGTCGAACGCTGTCCCTCCAGTTCGCCAATGAGCGTGCCGACCTTCCCCTGCCGCTCTCGAAGCTGCTCGATCTGGCTCGTCAGCGGGTCATCAACCACTGCCGAAGCAGGAACCCCAATGCCCTGGGCGCTGACCAAGTGGAGCAAGGCAACCAGAGCCAGAAACACCAAGCCCCAACCGGCCATCACCCCCAACAACTCCAGCGGCATCTTGAACAGCGGCCTCCGTTCCTGATTCACGAACATCATTGCGATGGCGATGGTCGCTAAGCCGCCCACTCCGCACGATGCTGCCGAGATAACGGGACTGACCCACCCATCGAACCTCCAGTGGGCTCGCCATGTCGATGGGCAAACATGCGACACAGCCCACAGGAACAGGAACCATCCGGCGACTCCGAGGAGCGAAAGGTCGTCCTCGGATTGAACGGAGGAGTTGGTCATCGGTTTTGTCCTGGCGTGCGGCTCAGCGCTTTGTCGATCGCCTCGATTGTGTCGGTCTGGGTTCGGATGCCTGCTATAAGCCCGTCCATCGGCGATTCGTCCCACTTGGCATCCTCGACGATCAATTCCGTCTCGACTTCGGCGAAAAGGTCGCTGACCTTCTCTTCGAGGCGCTCGACGCTTTGGGCAAATCCCTGGTCGCCGCCTTCCAATGCCGTGTTCGCTTCCTTCATGGCGGTAAGGGCAGTGCGGCTGGCGTCGATCATGGCGACCCGGTTCTCGATGGCCGAGAGCTTTTGCTCGTACTCCTGTTGTCGTCGTTCGAGCGTCGAGACGACCTGCTTCAGCCGGGCCTGGGAACCCTGAAGGACGTTCAATCGTTTGATCGCTCCCTTCCGTTCGGCGATCACCTGCTGCGCCATCACCTTCAGTTCGTCCGGGCTGTAGCTCCGGCCAGCGATCTCGACGGCCCTGTTGGACCTCAAGTGGTCCCGCAACGTCTTCAACGTATCGTCGATGGTGCTGACCTGGTCCTCGACCGATCGGACCTTCCGGTCGATCTGATCAAGCTGGACCTGGGCCGTGATCTTGGCCTTGCGCAGACCGACCAACCCGTCATTCAGGGCACCGACCGACAACTCGATGTCCTGGCGTTTCACGTCCATGCTGCCCAGGAGCGAGTCGATCCTGGCGAGGGCCTTTTCTTTGGCGACCTGGGTTCGGGCCTCGCATCCAGCCATTAGAAGGAGCGCCGAGATAAGAATCGTGACGGTGGAATTGCGCATTGCGGGCTCCAAAAGTGCGAGTGAACGGGGTCATTCAGCACTGGAGCGCAATACGGTGTCGCTGATCGGCGAGGGAAAAAAGCCCGTCTTCAAAGCGCAGCGGGTCAGCGATCACCCTTCTGCCGTTTGTGACGAGTCCTCGCATATTCGGCCAATTGAACGACCGAGAGGACTTTCAATTCTTCATCGGTCAAGTCCCGACTTTTGGCAGCCGTGAGCAACTGGCTTGCCCGAAGCTTTTTGGCGGCGTCCACTTTTTGCGCACCAGTCGTCTTCCGAACGGGTGTCGCACCCGTGGTCGACCTCATTTTCGTCGGATTCACGCTCCGTCGTTGCTTCGCCATTGCTGTGCTCTTCCTTGATTTCGCTGTCGGACTCGCTGAAGGGGCGGACGAATCAAGATGAATCAATGCGGGTCTTTCAGAATTGCCCTCTCTCAGCCAACTTCATCGGCAATTCGTTCCCTTCGGCGTTTAGGTACGCAAGTGCGTAGAAGATGTTCTCAACGTGCCGGTCTGGTTTTGCGACTCGACCGGCTTTCGCTCTCTCTTAGTTCAAATTCGCCAAACTTGGCAAACACGCCTGAAAATAACGCCCTTTCCTGACGTTCGGGCATCAACTGAACAAATGCGACGAGGAGACGGCCTTCGATCGTATTGCCAGCAGCGAGTGTCACGGAAACGAGTTCGACGACGAGGTACGTCCAAAGTCGGACTTGAATTAATTCTTCTAACTCCTTCGGTTTGGCCCGTGCTCGACTTTCCACCGGGACAGCCGAAGAATGCCTTCACGAACCCCATCTTGCCTCACGGTGTCCATTCACTGGGGAAGTCCCGTCTTCAAGGAGGCTCAGCCATGTCCGTCGCATTCCCGCAAATCCGAGTCGGCGAACCCGTCCGCTACAAAGCCCTCTCCGTATTCCCGTTGTTCACGGAGCCCAATGGCTCGATCGAATACTTGCTTGCCGACGAAGCCATCCGGGACCAACTGCTGACAGTCCAGGAGGTCTCCGAGGGCGGCTCAGTCCCCGAACTCCTTGTGGACAACCTGGGTGACATCCGTGTCCTGTTCATCGAGGGTGAGGAACTCGTCGGGGCCAAACAGAATCGAATCCTCAACACGTCGATCCTGGTCGCTGCCAAGAGCAAGACGAAGATCCCGGTGAGTTGCGTTGAACAAGGTCGCTGGGGCTACAAGTCGAAATTCTTCGGATCGAGTGGTTCTTCGTCACCCTCAAAGTTGAGGTACGCCCTCAAGGCATCAGTGGCACGATCGTTGAAGAGCCGTGGAACCCGGCACTCAGACCAGGGCGAGGTGTGGGACAAAGTCGGCGAGCTTCATGCTGCACACCCCGTTGAATCACCAACTGGTGCGATGTCCGATACGTTCGACGCCTACAAAGAACAGGTGACCGAATTTCAGGAGAAACTGAAGTACGTCGACGGAGCGTCGGGCATGGCGGTTGTCATCGGCAAAACGGTCGTTGGGTGCGATCTCTTCGACAAGCCTTCGACCTGCCGCAAGGTCTGGGAGCGTCTGCTGTCCGGTTTGGTGTTTGACGCCCTTGAAGCCAAGGAGACAAACGAGACGGCCGAGTCCTCGGACATTGATCAGCTTCTCAAAACCACGGGCGGTGCGGCGTGGGAACCAACAGCACCGATCGGCGAAGGCGAGGAGTACCGAGCCGAACTCGGCCAGGGCGAGCAGGCGTCGGCCCTCACGTTCCATAATTCGCTCGTTCATGGGAGCGTGATGGTGGGCGGGTGAGCCTCTTGGTCGATCTTCTCAAGATAGCGGTAGATGGTTGTCCCAGAAGTCTTCAACGACGTTGCGGCTGCTCGCACTTTCTGCAGCTTGCTTCCAGTCAATGACGGCCAGAGCCTCTTCAACTCTTCTACCTTCGGCGGTAACGGGGGTTTCTCCTTGATGGCGTCGAGCACTGGACGGCAATAGTCCCGGAATTCCTTTTGCTTCTCGAAGAGCCGCCGCCACGGCCTGTTCGCATAGTGCTTGTAAAGCAGCTTGTCGCCCCGATGCGGGAGTCCGTGCGCCAACGCCACGCTCGCCACTGTGGCATCCGCTTCCTCACCACCACACCAATCAGAGAACTGGTTTCGCAATGTCCCCGGCGGCAGGTCCGCAACTGGGAACCCCAGCCGCTTGCATTTCTCCTTGAGGCGAGAGAAATGATTGTAGAAGCCACTTTGACCGTTTTTCGCATCGTCGTTGTAGAGAGGCTCTCCACTTTCCCGAAGAATGACCGGGTCTTTGTCTCGGACTTCACGTCCCAGAAGGTCTCCTGACGTTTTCCTCCACCGCAACAGCAACTCCACTGTTTCGGGCCAAAGCATCCACCATCCAAGCACATCTGTCTTTGGACGGAGGAAGCCGACCCAATCTCCTCCCTGCCAAATCTTCAACCCTTCTTTTCGCCAAGGATGATCCTGATTGAGGTAGATGTCCTCCCACTGAACTCGACCGACTTCCGCCGCCCCGTGTGAGTTGTTGAGGCACCAAACGATCCAAAGCTTCTCGGGCATGTCGGCGTTGCGAACGAGAGAGGCCAAGTCGGTCAGGCCGAAGACCGGCAACTTGCTTTCCAGGATGCTCTTCCGTGCGGACCCGTCATTGATGATCGTGCGATCAAGCCGTGCGAAATCTTCCGGTTCACGCCAATGGAACTGCTCACTGAGGTGCAGCCATTCAAAAAAGCGAACAAGTTCAGCAAGCTGCTCCCGACTTCTTTTCTCAGAATACTGCCCACGACCGTCGTGCCGAGGAGGGCGCTGCCGCCAGTAATCGATCAGGGTCCGACATGCATCAAGCCCTAACGTCGCAAGCGGCTGGTCAGCATGTCGCTGCCTGAGTTGTCCGATCTTTCCGTGACGGTCAAAATTCTTCGCATCGCTCGTAAGGACGTAAGTGGCGTATGCATCGAGCGCTTCATGTAGGGAGCCAGGGATGGGCTTCGCCAACGTAGTCGGCCTGCCGTCGATTCCGGCGATGACGGCGGCTGCCTCGTTGAGTTCAACCGTCTTGAGGTGTCTGATCGCCCCCAAGATTCCTTCATTTATTGACGACTGGCCCAGTGCAGCCCAGGGAATCGACGGCAGCTTTGAGACGAGCAAGGCACGCCAACGGACCAATCCGCCATACTCGACGCCAAGGATTCCGCAGAGGTTCCTAGCTGGTAGCGGCACCGGAACGACTCCCTTTCGGACGGGATCGGCGATGGCGTTCGATAGTTCATTCCAACCTCCGCAGACGGAGTAGACCTCCTTCAGTCGAGCAACTCGTGCTTCGACCTCTTTCGGCGAGACCGAGTCCGAAAACCGGAAAACCCTGTAATCGTCTCGGCCCCCCACCTTGACCGTGGTGCGGTTTCGGTTGTCCCGTTTTGGGACTCGTGAATTGCGGGTCGGAGCGACCACTAAAAGCGTTCCAAATGGTGGTTTCGGCGAATCGGTACAAGGGGCGAATCATAAGCTTGTGGCACCCCAACCGCAACACTGTGGCACCCCTTGTGGCACCCCCTGTGGCACCCCCTGTGCTACCCTTTCGGCAGGCAAAAACACTTACAAAATGGCTGAAAAACACGCAATTCAATGAAAAAAGCCGACTTGCGATTTTTCGCAAGTCGGCTTTAGTGGAGGCGGCGGGAATCGAACCCGCGTCCTGTGATCCCTTGATGTCGGCCTCTACGTGCGTAGTTCGTCGATTAATGTCGCCCGAGACAGGCTCAGCGAACAAAGCCTGGTTCAAGCCAGCCACGACAAAGTCTCGCGTCGGCAGAAGTGGCGTGGGCCGACGCCAGCCCGAATTTGCAACCGACCTCCGGACTCCTCGGACGGGGATTCCTCAGTCGGGGCTAACCTAAATTAGGCAGCCATTGACACATGCGTTTCGGCAGATGTCTTTTGATCAGCTTTTTACGTGGCCTACTGATCAACCACGGCACGCCACCGGCACCTGCGGTGACCCAGTCGAATCCAATCGCCCCCTTTTTAATGGATGACGTTCGAAGCGATACGCAGACCTACGAACGGTTGACGCATCCCTAATCCTATCGGCAACCCGCAAAGGGTCAACGGACGTTTTCACGGGCTTAGTCGATCGATGTCTTCGCGGCCAATGCAGAAATCTGTCTGCCACAGCGAGTTGGGTCCCGATCCCTCGGAACAGGTCATGCCGGTTGCTGTGCTTGTTCCGCCTTCAATTCGTCAATCAAGCGAAACGTTTCGTCGAAAAAGCCCGGCTTGAACAGGTCGCCGATCAACAGATCGGTCAGGGGACCTTTATGGTCCGGATTGCGTTTGACGAATCGGCCAAAACTGAATCCTTCGTAGTATTCGACCACCAACCGACGCATGCGATCCATGCCTTCTTGGAATTCCGGACCCCATTTGCCGAGTTGGCCGGCTGACGTGTCGTTCTTGCCAAGGCCCTCTGTAATGGCGTCGGCGGCGAGTTGTCCCGACTTGAGAGCCAGCAGTACTCCCGACGAGTAGAGCGGATCGAGGAAGCCGAACGCGTCGCCGACCAGCACCCAACCGTCGCCGGCAGGCTGTGTCGAGTGATAGGAGTATTCCTTTTGCACGCGAAAGACGTCGCATCGCGTGCCTGTCGCAATCCGGCGTTTCACTTCGGCGCACTTTTCGACTTCCTCAAAATAAATCGCTTCGTGACTCTTGCCCTCGCGATTTTTGAAGAGGTAATCGAAACCCGCGACAATCCCCACGCTGATCACGTCGTTATGTAGAGGGATATACCAGAACCAGCCCGTCTTACCTTGCGTCTGCAGGACGATGGTGGCGCCTTCGTCTCGTCCCGAGTCGCGCCAGGCGCCTTTCCAATACGTCCAGAGAGCCGCCTTGCGCAAGTTTTTGTCCCATTCGCGCAGGCCCAAGCGACCGCCGATCATCGTGCCCTGCCCGCTGGCGTCGACGACCACTTGCGCTCGAATTTCCCGGGTCGAGCCATCCTCGGCGACAAATTTGACCCCTACGGCCCGCGATCCTTCAAAAAGAATCTCGAGGACGCGTACGCCCTCGTGCACATCGACGCCGTGCTCGCGGGCGTTGTCGAGCATCATCTTGTCGAATTCGCTGCGGAGCACCTGCCAGGTTTGCGAGCATTCGTGCGGCTTATGGTCCAGGAAATAGAACGGCTCGGAAAGCCGGCCGCTCTGTCCCACGAACTGGACGCTGTGCTTTTTCACGAACGGGCTTTGCCGCATCTTGTCGAGCATGTTGAGCCGTTTGAGCACCCAATACGTTTCTGGAATCAGCGATTCGCCGATGTGAAATCGCGGAAAGTGATCTCGCTCGAACAGGATCACGCGGACGCCCTGCTGCGCGAGCAGCGTGGAAACGGTCGCACCAGCCGGGCCGCCTCCGATGACGACGACGGGAACTTCCGTCGGATAGGTTGACGACTTGATCATTTGCAGACCCTTTCAGAGATACGGAATCTCAATGACTTTCTGCCCACGAACTGCCGGGGGGTTCATGCGGGCGGCGGGCGTCTTCGAGCAGTGCGACGAGCTGACGCAGCCGCGCCTGAGAGAGATGACCCAGCTGGCGGGCGTGACAGCGGCGCACCGGCTCGTCGAGATTTTGCAGGAGCTTCAATCCGGCGTCGGTCACGCGGACCTCGACGACGCGGCGGTTTTCAGCAGGGCGCTCTCGACGAACCAACTTGCGATGCTCCAATTTATCGAGCATGCGAGTGATATCCGGCGCCCGTGAGACGAGCCGCTCGGCCAGGGCCAAGGTGGGCAAACTCGCCGGGTGTTTGCCTCTGAGCAGTCGCAGTGCGTTGTACTGCTGGGCCGTCAAGTCGACGGAATCGAAGAGTCGATCCTCCTCGGCTCGCAACCGATCGTAGGTGCGCCAAAGGTTGAGATACGCCTCTTGCTCCAGCGAATCGAAACGCCGGGCTTTAGCAGACGGCGGGACGCCTGTCACGATGCTCGAGGCCATCTTGGGAAGATACTTGTTCCGACAAGTGTTGTCTAGACATCTATCGGCCGGACGCGATTTCCGCCTTGAGGCGATCGATAGTCGCAAGAGGTCAGCCAATGGGAATTGCGGCGTTTGCGCAAAAGTTACCCGTGTTCCATTTGCCGCAAAATGTCGTAGAATGTGGGGCAATGACCGAAGCTGGGTTCGGCCGGCGACCCTTTTTTACGACGCGATTGCGGACGTTCTGGTGAAGCGGACCAACCATTACGACGTGGCCTTCGAAGAATACCTGCGCGGGACGCATACTCCTTATGTCGCGGTCGACGAACAGCGGCGCGCCAAACTCGCGGACGCGTCGCTCAAGTCGATGGACTTCATTGTGACGTCACCGCGATCCCAGAATTTGCTCGTTGACGTCAAGGGACGGAAATTTCCGTCGGGCGGCGAAGGGGCCGGCAGCGGCCATAAATGGGAGAATTGGGCGACCGAAGACGATATCCACAGCCTGCTCCGCTGGCAGCAGGTCTTCGGCAACGGCTTTCGATCGATGCTGCTCTTCGCGTATGAAATTGTCGATCCGCGATTTGTGATCGAGTTGGGCCGGCCGTTCGTCCACCACGGCCGGGCGTATTCGTTCTTCGGCGTGTGGGCCGACCAGTATCACGTATCGATGCGCCCGCGTTCGGCAAGTTGGGAGACGGTCTCGCTGCAAAGTCGCAATTATCGAGATCTGCGGATCCCCATTGCGGAGCTATTGGAATGTTGAGAGCCGCGTGGTTCAGGCCTCCGCGTGGGCGCGCTCGCCGGCGCCGAACTTGCGCGTCCGCGCTGGGTGCGGTCGCCGGCGTCCTACTCGCCAGCCGGGCGGCTGTCGCGGGCGTTTCGCCGATCCTCGCCCAAGAATCGTCGGGTGAAGGCGGCAGCTACGCCATCATCGAGTGGGCGATCGTGGTCGTGTTCACCGGCGTCGCGTTGTTCGTCATTTGCCGCTCGAGCCGCCGGAACTGAGCCGGGCCGATCGAACAAATTCGCGAAACGCATCGCGAATGTCCGAAACTGCGGCATCCGTTCCCGTGAGCTTGAGGTAGAAGTCTGCGCGCACCGAGCGGAATTGCGACTCCCAGCATGCGCTCGACCAGCCCAGACGAAACGGGAACGGCACCCATGCCTCCGCCTGTAAATTCGCCGCGCACGTCGACCCAACGCGCGGATACGCCGTCGACTTTCAGAGCGCCGACCGTCGGCTGTTTGTCCGGCGGCAACTGGAACTGGCCGATCCAGCGCTTGATGTTGACGTCGATGCCGCCGGCATTGGATGAAAAGGTCAGCTTGACCGGGCCGTGCGGCGTCGAAATCTGATACCGTGCGTCGACAAAATCGGGCGTCGGATTCTCGACTTCCTCCCATCCGGCCGGGATTGCAAAATGAATCCCGTCGAAACTTTTTTCGAACGGGCCCGTTTTGACCACTTTTGGTGCGGCTGATGTGCCGCCGATGTTGGGCATCGAACGGGCCTGCGAACCGTCCTTCGTTGCCAAGTCGGGCCCGGCGACCTGGACGGGGGGATCCGGCCGCGCGGACGAATCTTCTTCGCCGCAACCAGTCGCCACGAAGGCCAGCACCAGAGTTCCGAGGACGGCACAAAGCGAACTTGAAATCAGTCGATTCATCGTAGGAGCCAGATCGTCGCAATGGAGAAATAAATGACAATTCCGGTCACGTCGACAAACGTGGCCACGAACGGGCTGGAGGCGTAGCCCGGATCGAATCCCAGTCGCGAAAACACAAGAGGCAAGGTCGAACCGACGAGCGTTCCCCACAGGCAAATGGCCGCGACGGCTTGAGCAATCACGAACGCCAACATCAAACGCTCGCTCCCGCCAAGACCCAACCACGCGGCCGGCGTCACGCGCACTCTTATAAAGCCGATCGCCCCAAGAGTCAGCCCGAGCGCCAATCCCATGATGAGTTCGTGCCGAATGACTCGTAGCCAGTCGGAAGGCCGAATTTGTCTCAAGGCCATCGCTCGCGTAATCAGCGTGGCCGCCTGAGATCCGGAATTCCCGCCCGTCGAAATGCACAGCGGGACAAAAAGACTGAGCGCGATGATCTTCTCGATGGCCGTCTGAAAATGGGCCAGCGCCGAAAACGTGAACATTTCCGCGACGAACAGGCAGGCCAGCCAACCGGACCGCTTGCGCCAGAGGGTGAGAAACGGAGCTTCGAGATAATGTTCGACCATCGTGCCGACGCCGCCCATTCGCAGCGCGTCCTCCGTTGCTTCCTGCACCACGACGTCGATCACGTCGTCGTGCGTCACAATGCCCACGATGCGATTTTCCGCGTCGACCACCGGCAAGGCCAGAAAGTCGTAGCGGGCCATGGTCTGGGCGACGTCTTCCTGGTCGGCGTCCACCGGGACCGAGATCACCTCGCGCTGCATGATCGACTCGATCCGGGCGGTCGGCCGGGCGAGGATTAAATCGTGCAGCGAAACCATGCCGACCAGGTGCCGATCCGGGTCGACGACGTATACGTAATAAATCGTTTCAGCGGACGTGGCTTGCAGCCGCAGGCGTGAAATGGCCTCGCTCACCGTCAGGTCGGTCGTCAAGGTGGCATACTCGGTCGTCATGACCGAGCCCGCACTGTGTTCGGGATACGAAAGCAGCGTACGGATATCTTGCCGATCGGCCTTGGCGACGAGCGGCAGCAAGCTTTCCACCACTTCCGGATCGAGCCGCTTGAGCAAGACGACCCGTTCGTCGTGAGCCATGGCTTCAATCAGTCGGGACATTCGTTCCCGGCCGGCTCCTGTCACCATGTCGACCTGTTTCTGGATGGGAAAGAACTCGAAAACCTGCGCCTGGCGGTCGATTCCCGCGTGATTGAAGACTTTCCAGGTCTCTTCGACCGTAAGCCCTTCGGTCCAGTCGGCCACGGTGGCCGGATGCAGCTCGGTCATGAGGGCCGTCAGCCCTTCGTGATCCTCCTCGGCCAGCATCGACCGCAGTTCGGGCAGCAGCAACACATTCGTCATATCCAAGGCCTTTCACCTCGCCGCCGAGGCCTCCTGCCGCGGCCCGAGTCCATGCAAATTTCAGGCTTGCGAATTGTAATCGCCGCCCCTCCCATTGGGCGCAGCGGACGGCAATTTTCTCGCGAGTTTTTTCCGGCCGATCCGTATCAGGGCGGCGTCCCGTATAATCGGCTCATGGCCAACAAGAAGACGGAGAACGCGGATTCGCAGCAAACGACGGTCGCTCGGAACCGGCGCGCGCGGCACGAATACGAAATCCTCGACGAAATTGAATGCGGCGTGGTCCTCGTCGGCAGCGAGGTCAAGAGCATCCGCAATGGAAAGATTTCGATCGAAGAGGCCTACGCCCGCATCTTTAACGACGAATTGTGGCTGATCGACTGCGACATCGCCGAATATCCTCAGGCGAACGTGATGAACCACGTCGCCAAGCGCACGCGGAAGTTGCTTTTAAAAAAACGCGAGCTGGAAAAAGTGGCCGAAGCCGCGACCCACAAGGGGCTGACTCTGGTCCCCCTGGCGGTTTATTTCACTCGGGGCTTCGTCAAAGTCAAATTGGCAGTCGCCCGCGGCCGCAAGCTGCACGACAAGCGCGAACAACTTCGCAATAAGGAAGACGCCCGCGAGATGCGGAACGCCGCGCTACGGCGGCGCTAGAAGAAAGCTGGCCGTTCCGTCGCTCAGGCCAAAATCTCGTTGACCACGCGGCACGGTTCGACGCCCGTCAGACGGGTGTCGAGGCCCTGGTTCTTGAATGAGAACCGCATGTAGTCGATGCCCATCTGGGCCAGCAAGGTGGCGTGCACGTCATGCACCGAGACGCGGTTTTCGGCGGCGTGATAGCCGAATTCGTCCGTCGCGCCGTAACTAAAGCCCCGTTTGAAACCGCCGCCGGCAAACCACATCGTGAAACCCGCCAGGTGATGGTCGCGTCCGTTCCCCTGGGCCATTGGCGTGCGGCCGAATTCGGAGCCAAACACCACGATCGTGTCGTCGAGCATACCGCGCTGTTTCAAATCAATGAGCAGGGCGGCCGCTCCGCGGTCGACTTCTGCCGCCGTTCCTTTGATGTCCCGTTTCAGCATCCCGTGATGGTCCCAATCGCGGTGGTAGAGCTGAATGAACCGCACGCCCCGCTCGGCCAGCCGTCTCGCCAATAAGCAGTTGGAGGCAAACGTCCCGTCGCCTCCGCGAGTGCCGTAAAGGTCCAGGATGTGCTTGGGTTCATTGCGCACGTCCATCAATTCCGGCACGCTCGTCTGCATCTGGAAGGCCATTTCGTATTGGCTGATGCGGGTTGCGATCTCGGAATCGGGCGAGGCATTGTTTTCGATTTGATTCAAGGCCTCCACGGCGTCGACGAAATCTCGCTGGCGCTTCCCCGTGACGCCGGCCGGATTTTTCAGGTACAGGACGGGATCTCCCACGCTGCGGAATTCCACCCCTTGGAATCGGCTGGGCAAAAAGCCCGAATGCCATTGCCGGGCGGCGATCGGCTGTTTCTGACCAAAATGACCCGTCGACACCATGACCACGAAGCCCGGAAGTGACTGGGCATCGTTCCCCAGCCCGTACCACAACCACGAGCCCATCGCCGGTCGGCCGGCAATCATCGAGCCCGTGTTCATGAAAGTATGGGCCGGATCGTGGTTAATCGCGTCTGTGTGGAGCGAACGCACGACGCACATTTCGTCCGCGCATTTCGAGCCCAGTTCCGGCCAGATCTCGCTGATCGACTGGCCCGATTCGCCCCATTTTTTGAATTTGTGCTGCGGCGCAAAAACGCGGAGCTTGGCCCCTTGCAGTTGGGCGATCTGCTGCCCTTTCGTGACCGACTCGGGCATCGGCTGGCCGCCGAGCTTTTCCAACAGCGGTTTGTGGTCGAACGTGTCGAGGTGGCTCATGCCGCCGGCCATGTAAAGCCAAATGATCCGCTTCGCGCGGCACGAACGGCGTCGCACCGATCACGCCGGTCCAGCGGCCACTTTGCGCCGGCGCCGCGGCAGGAGCCGAGTTCGTCCGCGGCAACATGCTGGCCAGGGCCATCGTGCCGAGGCTGACGCCGGTATTCATCACAAACGTACGGCGGCCGATTCGAGCGGGCAATGACATGACGAATCTCAGTTGCGAGTAATCGTTTCGTGCAGGTTGAGGATCGTGCGGCAAACGCTCGTCCATGCGGCCAGCTCGACGTGACTTATTTTGCCCGGTACCAGGTGCGCACCGATGGCAACCAGTTCGTCTGCCGCCTTTGGGTCGCGTTGATATTCCGTCCGGTGGTCCTCGAGCAGCCGAGTCAGCACGACCAGCTCCGATGTTCTGGGAGTCCGCGACAAAGCCTGGCGGAAGGCCCAAGTCAGCCGTGCGTCGGTCGCCGGGCCGGCTTGCAGCAGGATATTTTCGCCGAACGCCCGGGCAGACTCGACGAATTCGGGATCGTTCATCAAGACGAGCGACTGCAACGGCGTGTTCGACCGCGGCCGATCGGCCGTGCATTCCTCCCGTCCGGGTGCGTCGAAGGCCAACATGGCGGGGTGCAGGTACTGCCGCTGCCAATGTGTATAAAGCGATCGCCGATAGAGGTCCGTCCCCGTCCCGTTCTGCCATTCGCGGGGCGGAAAATTGAGGTGCGCCCAGTAACCGGGCGGCTGATACGGATTCACGCTCGGGCCGCCGATGCGATCGACAAGCAAACCGCCGATTTTGAGTGCGTTGTCCCGCACAAGCTCGGCGTCGAGCCGGAATCGTCCCTGCCGGGCCAGCCAACGGTTATCGGGATCCGCCTCTCGCAAGGCCGGCGTCACGTGCGACGATTGTCGATAGGTGGCCGACATCACGATCAGCTTGACGACGTGCTTGATGTTCCAACCCGAGTCGATGAACTGGCCCGCCAGCCAATCCAACAGCCGCGGATGGCTGGGCCATTCTCCCTGCGCGCCCAAATCGTCGAGCTTGCGGGAGAGGCCCGCTCCAAAGGCCAGTTTCCACATCCGATTGACGAACGTCCGCGCCGTCAGCGGATTCTCAGCCGACGTCAGCCATCGCGCCAAATCGGCCCGCGACAGTCGGCCCTCGTGAGGCGTGACATGCGAGAGGGCTTCCGGATAGGCCGGCGCGAGCACCTGTCCGCCGACGTCCATCCAATTGCCGCGATTCAAGAGGCGAATGGTCCGCGGCGTAACCGAGACCGTGATCAAAGTTGACGGGATTTGCCGTTCCAAGTTGGCCGCCGCTTGCTGCAGCTCGGCCAACTTTTTTCGTGTCGTATCGAGGGTCGGCGCAATCGAGCGGTGATAGGCGGCCAACTCCGCACGCTGCCTGTCCAACCGTTTTGTCTCCGGGACGGCCAGAACATTCGTGATTTGCGGAGGCAGCTGTTCGTGTTTTTCTTTCTCCCAAGCTTTTTGGGCTGCTGTCAGTTCGGCCGTGGGCGTGTCCAGCGGTTTTTGGACGGCGGAGATTTCCTTCGCCAGTCGCGCCCGCTCTACCTCCTGTGCGGGGGTCGGCAGTTTGATTCCTGACCCCCAACTCCCGTCCCGATCGGCCCCCGAGTACAGCCCCTGTTCCTGGATGTCGGCGAAAAACGCCTCGAGCGAATAAAAATCCTTCGCCAGGAACGGATCGAATTTGTGGTTGTGACACTCGCAGCAGCCGAAGGTCGCCCCCAGCCAGGTTCCGCTCACATTGCGGACGCGCTCGGCGATGTACTTGGACAGATATTCTTTGGGCTGAACGCCCCCCTCGGCGCTCATCATGCCTAACCGGTTGTAGCCCGAGGCGATTTTGTCCTCGATCGTTGGATTGGGCAGCAGGTCGCCGGCCAACTGCTCCAGCGTAAACCGGTCGAACGGCTTATTTTCATTGAAAGACTTGATCACATAATCGCGGAACGGCGAGACGCTCATCGGCTGATCGCCGTGATAACCGACGCTGTCGGCATACCGCACCAGGTCGAGCCACCACATGGCCATCCGCTCGCCAAACTGCGGCGAGCCCAACAGCCGATCGACGACCTTCTCGTACGCCTTCTCGCTCTTGTCGGCGACGAACGCATCCACCTCCTCGGGCGACGGCGGCAACCCGGTCAAATCGAAATGCAACCGCCGTAGAAGTGTGATCCGATCCGCCTCGGGCGACGGCGCAAGTCCGTGTTCGTCGAGCGCCTCGAGAATGAAGGCATCGATATCATTTTTTGGGGTCCAACCGGGTTTTACGGCCGGCGGCTTTGGACGCCCGATCGGCAAAAAGGCCCAGTGCCCCTCCCACTTGGCACCCTGGTCGATCCAGCGGCGCAGGAGTTTGCGATCGGTCTCGGAAAGCACCTTGCCGAACTGAGCCGGCGGCATCCGATCGTCGTCTTTGGAACACACCCGCCGCCAAAGCTCGCTCTCGTCCGGTTTGTTCGGAATGACGACACCGGTGTGTCCGTCCTTGCCGAGCAGTCCCGGTCGCGTGTCGAGCCGCAGGTCGGCTTTCCGCTTATTTTTGTCCGGACCGTGGCAGGCGTAACAGTTGTCCGAAAGAATCGGACGGATATCTCGGTTGAATTCGATCTTGTCCGGCAGCTTGCCCGCCCTGTCCGCTGCCCGGGCTGCACCTGTTGCGGGCAGCAACATCGAAAACGTCAGTATTAGCACCAGCGATCGGGGCCGAACGTTCATGGAATCTCAGCCGACTGAAGAATTCGGTGGCGTGTCGCAAACGCGGGAGGGATTCAGTGAGGCGTGCCGGGCAATGTGGACGGCTCCCTCATGATACCCGACGCAACCTCCCATTGTCCCCCTGCCGGCCGAAAATACCGGCCAAAACGGTGGGCGGATTGTCCCGCCGCTTCCCGTCAATTTTTGACCGGCCAGCCCGTCTTTTTTTGGTGCGGACGCGGGCCAGGTGACGAAACACAACCCGGCGGGTCCTTTCCTTTTTTGGGCTGGATGCGGGAATGTCTCGGTTAGACTTGGCTCGAGAAATCGGACTTCGACGGTGGGCCCGCTTGAACTACGTCCCCTCGGAAATGCGGCCCGCGACCTGGCATCCGGTCGTCCTCAACGAAATGCTGGCCCGCGACAGCGAATTGGCCGAAATGGCAACGCCGCACCACGCTTCGCCGCGCTACGTCCCTTTGATGCCGAGCGATTTCCCGGATGTGGAACCTTGGCGGCCCTAATCGCCTCCGTTCACGGTTCCTGATCGGGTGGCACGAGTTGAAACGCCTCGACCAGATCCGGGGGCAATCGCCGCGGGATGTACGGGTCCAATCCTAAAAAGGCCCAATCCGTCTCTCCGACTGCCAAGACCTGCTGATCCAGCGGCCGGAAGACCTGATACTTTCGGAGCGACGTGACCTTGGTGAAGTCCGATACCCACGTGCGGATTTCGAGTTTTTCGTGCGCAAACGCCGGTTTGCGATAGTCGATCCGGTGGGCCCGCACCACAAACGCGGCCCCGATCGACTGATATCGCTCGTGCGGCCAGCCCTGGGCCGTCGAATGAGCCACCGCCGCATCCTGCATCCATTTGAGATAGTGCAGGTTGTTGACGTGCCCTAATCCGTCGATTTCGTCGTCCCGCACAATGTGCGAATGGCAGTAGATCGCCGGCATCTTTAGCCACCTCCCCGATCTAAACCAGCAGGCTCAATGTGGGTAATCGCTCGCAATCCACACGGGTCGAACATCGCATTCCGTAGTGGTCGCACCACTAGCCCGTCTCCCGTTCAATCCATTCCAGGTACTGCGGATTCCCGATGCCAATCGGCCACGCCACCACGCAGGGACAGCCGTAACTGTGCAGGGCCTTCACCCGCTCGATCACCACTGGCACCTGCGGCTCGGTCGTTTTGACAATTAAGACCGCTTCCGACGCCTGCTCGACTGCCCCCTCCCAGCGATACACCGAAGTCATGCCGTCCAGAACGTTGATACATGCCGCCAACCGTTCCTCGACCAGCGTGCGGCCGATCGCCAGGGCCTGGTTTTTGTCCTTTGCCGTGATGTAAACGAACCACGTGGCCATCGTTTCCGACCTCAATTACGAGACTGGCAGCCCCGCGTCGTGCATTCTATAAAAAGGATGCAAAGTCGACAGGTTTCACCAAGGATCGAGAGCATGGCCACGAAGCGGGACTTTTTTCTGTGCTGGGCGACTCTTGTGGCACTCGCCGCCGCCGGATGTGCGACCGGCGTGTCGAATCCCCAGGATCCCCCCGTCCAAACCGCGGAGGGTCCCACGGGCACGCCGCCTGAGAAAAAGTCGCCCGACGAGTATTGGGTGTTGCTCGAAACCAGCAAAGGAAACGTGGTCATCGAGGTTCACCGCGACTGGTCCCCCTACGGCGCCGACCGTTTTTACGAACTGGTGCAAAGCGGCTATTACAACGGCTGCCGGGCCTTCCGAGTGATTTCCGGTTTCATGGCCCAAATGGGCATCGCCGCCGATCCCAACGACACGGCCAAGTGGAAGCAAAAGCACATCCCCGACGACCATCCTGCGAGCCCGCAAACGAACGCTCGAGGCTACGTCAGCTTCGCCAAGACGCGTGTCCCCAACTCGCGGACAACCCAATTCTTTATCAACACCCACAAAAACGCTCAATTGGACGCGATGGGCTTTACTCCCTTCGGCCAGGTCTTGAGCGGCATGGAAGCGATCGACGAGTTTTACTCCGGCTACAAAGAGGGTCCCGGCGGCCCCCGGCAAGATCGCATCGAGGCGCACGGGAACATCTATCTGGACGAAGAGTACCCCAAGCTCGACTCGATCAAGAAGGCGACCGTCCTGTCGAACAAGCCCGACGTGTCGAAGCCACCCGAGCCGTCGAAGAAGCCTTAACTCCGTCGGGTACAGCTCCGCGCACTCCTCATTCTCCCCTCTCCCCTTGAGGGAGAGGGGCCGGGGGTGAGGGGGTCGGCTGAACAAACAGCGCCTTTTTTTCGCCCGGGAGCGTGAAATCAAATCCGCAGGAGCGGAAGAACTCCTCGGACGAAGTCACCACCATCACTTCCAGGATGTTCCGCCGCCCCGCCAGTTCCACACAAGCTGCCACCAGCAGCTTACCCAGCCCCAGCCCCTGCTGATCGCGGGTGACGGCCAGGCTGCGAATCTCCGCCAGCTTGGCGGAGTAAATCTCAAGGGCCGTAAAGCCGACAATTTTTCCGTCGTGCTCGGCCACAAATCCGGTCGGAATCAGATCGCGAATTTCGGTCGCCGTCCGCGGCAACAACTTCCCCGCCTCGACAAAGGGAGCAATCAGCGCCGCAATCGCCTCGGCATCCCCGGCCCGAGCCGAACGCACCCCTGGAACAGAATCCGTCGTCGCCATGAAATCCGCCGCCCGCCCGAAGTTCCGAATTCGCAACAATCCGAGAGACCGACCAAACGCTAACGACCGCAAGCCGCCAATTCCAGAGTTCCCCGGTTAAAGTGAACGAGACCGACTTTTTTGGCTTTTTTGGGCGCTGAAAAAGGGGGACTTTTTTTGGGTCCACCCAAAAAAAGTCGACGGCCCGCGGAGTTGGGAAGTCGGAGGCTGGAATCAAGCATTCCCGCGGACTGTCCTAAGTCGTTCACCCCTCGCCCCTTGCGGGAGAGGGCCGCGGGTGAGAGGTCCAAGGCGTCGGCAGGAGCGCGAACTGGCCGAGCAAGAAAGGGGGACTTTTTTGGGGCGCGCCAAAAAAGTCCTCCTCATCCCCGTGGAGAGGTGACCGGACTCGGTCGACCTGGCAGCAACTTTTTTTCCACTCCTGTTTTTCAGCCCGCAGGGCCAACCACTTTGCGACGCAAAGTATGGCCCAAAAACTTTGTTCCGCAACCTCCGGGCGCCTCTGATGTTGCAACAAACTGAAAAAATTTTTGATCGAAATTCGAGCCTGCGTAGCTATACTCGGGCTAGGAAAGAATTCCGGGGCATCTGGTGACTTTCAACTCACCCGGTCAGCACCGTGTTTTGGATCGCTGATCGCGGAAGTTTTTTCCTGGACGAAACCTGACGTTTGCCAAGTCGACGGGCGGCGTCCGGCAATTCGTTCGCCTGAAGCCAACGGTGGCGGCGTATCCGCGAAATAGAGGCGAGCGGCTGGAGGCTAGGGATCAGGGTGAAAACACGAAACGCTCTGCGTTTCTGGCTTTTCGCTGTTCACCCTAGCCCCTAGCCTCTGACCCCCAGCCTCTAGCCCTCGCCCCGCCCACTGAGAGTCGCCGTTGGCCCGAAACGCCAGGCTCGGTCAGGCAATTTTCCGCTTGGCAGTTTTGTTTGCGCCGACCGCTTCGGTCGAAACGACCGGCGTCGGCAAGTTTGTTTGCGCCGACCGCTTCGGTCGAAACGACCGGCGTCGGCAAGTTTGTTTGCGCCGACCGCTCCGCTCGAAGCGAGCGGCGTCGGAAAGTTACCAATGATCCGCAGATTTCGCAGAAGGACGCAGATTTTGAAATTTAACTCGGCGAAATCGGCGTAATCTGGTGCGTCAGGCAAAGCTTGACGGTTCTTGTCAGTTGAAAGGTACTGACCATGGTAGTTGTTCGTTCGCCATGTAGCCGACCGAGCGGCTGTCGGAGTGATCCGGCGGTCGAAGCCTCGGAAGGCAAAGGCGTCAGCCGTAATGCGAAAGCGTGAACCCGATTCGGCCTCGTTACGCATCTGAGAGTGGCCAGCCCTTCCAGATAGGGTGAAGCCTGACACCGACCGTGAAGCAACGAACGCCTGCAGCGGCCGGGCTCTCCGGGGTGGGAGGGGACAGCGGATGCCGACAGAATCGTCAGGAACCTGAGAGACCCGTTCGAGTGACACTTGGCGCGTAGGCCCTGTGTCAACAAGGTGCGGGAACCCATAACTGCGCTTTGGCTCGATCGGGAGTCGGAGGGGCTCATAGTAGCGATGAAGCGGGGTAATGCCCGCGGAGCGAAGGGGCCCTGCCAAGGATTCGACGTGCAAAAAGGGTGAGGATACACATGGAGCATTGCTCCCAGAAGAGGCTTCGGCCTACCTCACTCTGCGGTAGCGTCTCAGCCCGTCGGCCAAGTCGACGTCGGTCGGCGCATGCCTTCGAGCGAAGTGTTCTTGGGTAAGCCGGATGCGGGAAATCTGCACGTCCGGTTTGAAGAGGGGGGAGGCGGCGCTGGTTCGTTCCAATTGAATGGATCATCGCTCCTCCCCTACTCGACCGGATTCTCTCTTGCCTTTCTTTGTGCCTTTGTGCCTTTGTGCCTTTGTGGTGAAAAATCTGCCTGGGATTTTCCCACCCACCATTTTGAATTAGACGGTCTACTACGCCTCTTCGCGTCGCGAAGCAAAAAAAGGAGGCAGAGCGTGGGACGAATCAAACGTCTCGCTGAAATCGGTCGCTCCCCGAGGGCGACCGGCTTCGAGTCGGTTTTCAGTCGGGGAATCGGCCACGCGGAAACGCTGTCGGTCTTGAGCTCACCGATTTCCGGCCCACCTTCCTTCGCTTGGTGTTGATAAGAAGGTGGGCCGGCGCTCGCAAAGCCTCGCTTGGCCCACCCTACGGCTCTCAACTCTCTCTCGCGACGGTCACCTGGCCTTTGTCGCGATCGTCCACCCTCAACTCAAACACATCCGGCCGAGAGGAATGGCCCACGACGTCGAGATCGAACTTGCCGCGGACGATTTCGCCCAGATCGATTTCGGCCGTCAGCAGTTGTTCCGCTCCGTAAACCGGACCGGCCAACAGATCGCCCAACGGTGAAACGATGCAACTGCCGCCGCGAATCAGCGGTGCGGTTGCATGTGCCGTCGCCGGTGCGGAATCGGCGGCGACGTACTGGCACGCGGAGAGAACAAAGCAACGGCCTTCGCAGGCGATGTGCCGCATCGTTGGAATCCATGTGTCGCGATCGTCGACCGTCGGCGCACAATACAGCTCGACCCCTTTGGCATACATGGCCGTCCGCAACAGGGGCATGTAGTTCTCCCAGCAGATGACGGCCCCCAGCTTGCCGTACGGAGTGTCGACCACCGTCAGCGTGGAACCGTCGCCCGCGCCCCACATAACCCGTTCCATGGCCGTCGGCATCAGCTTGCGATGCTTGCCGAGGTATTGCCCCTCCGGCCCGAAGAAGACCACCGTGCAATACAAAGTCCCGCCGCAGCGCTCGATGACTCCGGTGACGAGATACAGCTGATTGTCGCGCGCCACGTTGGCGATGAACTCCATCTCCGGCCCAGGAATGGCGATCGCCCCTTCAAAATACCGCCGAAACTCCTCCCGCCCCTCCGGCGATCGCCGGCCGACAACCACGCCAAAATCGCGCCCCTTGGGATATCCGCCGACGAACGCCTCGGGGAACAACACAACCTGCGCACCGCGCTCCCGCGCGGCCTTGGCCAGCTCGGCGAGTTTCTCGAGAGTCCGCGGCGTGTCGAAAAGAACCGACCCGGCCTGTATTACGCCGACGACGACCGGGCGATTAGGGTGATGCATTGATTTCGTGCCTTCCTGAGCCCCAAGGGGGCGCAATTCTAAAGCCCAGGTCGGAGCGCAGCGCAGGCCTGGGTTACAATCGCAAACCAGATCCCAAGCCCCAACGGGGCGAAATTCCCATCATTCGCGAATCGAATGCACCGCGTGTGTCCCGCCCCTACAGGGCTGCCGTCATTTCGTATCTGATAACCCAGGGCTACGGAAGCCTCCGCCCTGGGCTATAGAATCCGGCCCCTACAGGGCCAAGACGAGGAGACCACATCATGCCGCAGTCGCTGTCGAACATTCTCTTGCACGTCATCTACAGCACAAAAGACCGCGCGCCGTTCCTGCAGGACGCCAAGCTTCGCAAGGAGCTGCACGCGTACCTCATCGGCACATTGCGCGAGATCGATTGCCCGTCGTTGAGAGTCGGCGGCGTGGCCGACCACATCCACGTCCTTTGCCGACTCTCGCGTACCATGACGATTGCCGATCTGATCGAGGCGATCAAAACCAGCTCCTCAAAATGGGTGAAGCGCGAAGCGCCGCACATCGGTTCGTTCTACTGGCAAAACGGTTACGCCGCCTTTTCCGTAAGCCCCTCCAACGCGGCTGGAGTCGAGCGGTACATCGACAATCAAGATATCCATCACCGTACGCAATCCTATCAAGACGAACTACGAGAGTTCTTTCGCAAACACCGCGTCGAGTTCGACGAGCGCTACGTATGGGACTGACAAGAGGTCCAAGAGCCCCGGGGATGCGCCGGCCTTTTCAGCCCCAAGGGGGCGCGATCCTAAAGCCCAGGTCGAAGCGCAGCGCAGGCCTGGGTTACGATTCGCAAAGTGAACCCAAAGCCCCAACGGGGCGCAACCCCTTCGACCGGTCGCTCGCGTATCGATCACGCACGCGTTGTCCCGCCCCTACAGGGCTCGCGTCATCCCACATTCGATAACCCAGGGCTACGGAAGCCTTCGCCCTGGGCTTTAGAATCAGGCCCCTACAGGGCCAAGAGAAACACGATTCGACCTCAACGATCGCCACGTACGGACTGGCGCTCCACTGCGTCGAGTTCGACGAGCGCTACGTGTGGGACTGACGGCTTTTGAGAGCGTCGGAATCGACGCGCATCTCAGCCCCAAGGGGGCGCGATCCTAAAGCCCAGGTCGGAGCGCAGCGCAGGCCTGGGTTACGGTTCGCAAAAATGAACCCAAAGCCCCAACGGGGCGAAACATCTTCGACCGATGGCTCGCGAATCGGTCACGTGCGCGTTGGCCAAGCACCTGCAAACGGGCGATCGGCGTGCGATAATCTGTTTTCACACGCGATCAGGATGCGCGGACGCACAGAATCCGAACGGATGTCGCTCGAGTAGCACGCGAGATCTCTTGCACCGGGGAGTTGGCATCATGCGCGCGGCGATCGTGGGCGGTTTATTGGTTGGACTTTCCGTGTCCCTCGGGTCGGCACACGCTCGTGCCCAGGCGGCCGACAAGAGTGCGCCCGACAAAAAACCGGCCGTTAAGACTCTGACGGTTCAGGACGTCTTCAATCTGCAGTTGGCTGGCGATCCGCAGATCTCTCCGGATGGGCGACGCATCGTTTACGTTCGGCAGTTTTGCGACATCATGGCCGACAAGCGGCATGCCAACCTGTGGATCATCGACGTCGACGGATCGAACCATCGGCCGCTGACGACGGGGAACTTCAACGACAGCGCACCGCGCTGGTCGCACGATGGCACGCAGCTCATCTACACGTCCAACCGCGACGGCGGGACGCAGATTTATCGACGCTGGATGGACACCGCGCAGACGGCCAAGCTGACGAATGTGACCGCCGATCCCGCCGGCATCGCCTGGTCGCCCGATGATCGCTGGATCTCGTTTACGATGTTCGTGCCGGAGAAGGGACCGGAGCTGATTCAGATGCCGCCGGCGCCGGAGGGGGCGAAGTGGGCCGAGCCGGCCAAGGTCATCGATCGGCTGATCTACCGCTTCAACGGGGCCGGATATCTCAAGCGCGGTTATACGCACCTGTTCGTGGTGCCGGCCGACGGAGGGACGCCGCGGCAGATTTCGGACGGCAAATTCCACCATGGCGGGCTGGCCTTTCAATCGAGCGAAGCCGTCTGGACGCCGGACGGCAAATACCTGCTGATGTCGGCCAATCGCCATGCGAATTTCGAGAGCGAGCCGCTCAACACCGAGGTGTACGAATTCAATGTCGCGGACGGCTTGGTGCAGGCGCTGACCAAGCGCAAGGGCCCCGATGGCAGCCCGGAAGTTTCGCCCGACGGGAAACTGATCGCGTACGTCGGCTTCGATGACCGTTACCAGGGCTATCAGGTCCGCCAACTGTACGTGATGAACCGCGACGGCAGCGGGAGCCGGCTGCTTTCCGGCTCGTTCGACAACGACGTCGCCGCGCCGCGCTGGGCGGCGGACGGCAAGGGGATTTATTTCGCCTCGGCCGTGCATGGCAATACGGGGCTGTATTTCATCGACCTCGAGGGCCACGTGCAGAAGCTGGCCGGCGACATCGGGTCGACGACGAGCGCGTACGGAGGCTTGCCGGCGTTTTCCGTCGCGAAGGACGGCACGTTTGCCGTCACGCACACGCGGCCCGATGTGCCCGGGGAAATTGCCGTGGGCACGAAGGCCGCCCCGACGCCCAAAGTGCTGACAAACGTGAACGAAGGCCTGTTCTCGGGAAAGAAACTCGGGCAGGTCGAGGAGATCTGGTACGAGTCGTCGAAGGATCACCGCAAGATCGAGGGTTGGATCATCAAGCCGCCGGGCTTTGACCCCAAGAAAAGATATCCCTTGATTCTCGAGATCCACGGTGGGCCGTTCGCCAATTACGGCGACCGCTTCGATCTGGAAAAGCAGTTGATGGCGGCACGGGGCTACGTCGTGCTCTACACCAATCCGCGGGGGAGCACGAGTTACGGCGGCGAGTTCGGCAACCTGATCCACCATGCCTATCCGGGCGACGATTTCGCCGATTTGAATTCGGGGGTCGACGCGGTGATCGCCCGCGGCTACGTCGATCCGCAGCAACTCTTCGTCACCGGCGGCAGCGGCGGCGGCGTGCTCACCTGTTGGGTCGTCGGGCACACGACCCGTTTCCGCGCGGCCGTCGCGGTTTATCCCGTGATCAACTGGTACAGCTTCGTGCTCACTTCCGACATCGGCGGCTTCGTCTACAAGTACTGGTTCCCGGGCCTGCCTTGGGACAACGTCGCGCATTACGAAAAGCGATCGCTGCTTTCCGTCGTCAAGAATGTCAAAACGCCGACGATGGTTTTGACCGGCGAAGCCGACTATCGCACGCCGATGTCCGACTCGGAGCAGTACTACCAGGCGCTCAAACTCTTGGGGGTCGAAACGGTTCTCGTGCGCGTGCCGGACGAGCCTCACGGCATTCAGGTCCGACCCAGCCACCACGTCGCGAAGATTTTGTACATCGTGACCTGGTTCGACAAACATCGAAAGACGAAGTGAAGCGGCATCTGCGGTGCCCTACTAGTCCGTCTACTTCAGAATTGTGGGTGGGCGATTCCCAGGCAGATTTTCCCCACAAAGGCACGTTGCTTTGAATCCGCCCCCATGGCGGAGAGACACCAAGAAAGGCAAGAGAGATCCGCAGATGACGCCGATTTCGCCGATTTGAATTTCAAAATCTGCGTCCTTTTGCGAAATCTGCGGAGAACTGCTTCTTAGTCTTTCTTGGTGTCTTTGTGCCTTTGTGGTCCAGATTTGCCTTGAATGCCACGCAGCTCACTTCGGCCACGCATCGAAGTCAGCGGAATCGAAGAAACGGGTCGAGCGAGAGCCACGGGGATCGCGCGTTGAAGAAGAAAGTGGTGGCGATGAAGACAATTGCAGAACCAGGACGTCGCACCAGGTCCACCTTTTTGAGATAGACGGTCCACTACGCCGTTCACCCTTTGAGACACGAGCGGAGGCACCGGACCGCTCGAAAGGCGAGGGCACCCGCCCTCGGACGTCTCAATGCGGCAAGGGCAGGTGCCCTCGCCTTTCGGCCGATGGGCGGCACGCCCAAATTGATCGTTCTGCCCTTTCGTAGCCGAAAACGAGGATTAACGGCGGAGGGTGCCACCGTGCCGGGCGGTAGGGCGCATCGGCGAGCGTAGGAGCAAGAAACGGACGGTGCGTCAGGGGATGCCTGGCTCGCGGAATTCCACTTCAACGCGGGTCACCGATTTCTCGATGCCGACCGGAAATTGAAGTTCGACGACAGGCTCATTGAAAGGTTCGCTACGGAGGATCACGGGACCAACGTGCGTGGTTTTCTTTGCCTCAATGCGTGCGTCAAAGCAGCGGACGAGGGCCTTCGAGAGGACCTGGCCCGACCGGTCGAAGGCTTGAACCTCTAACTCGATGCGGCGGGATTCGAGTTCCGGACCGGCGAACTGGAATCGCGTCATCACCTGCAAGTAGCCGGTCTCCTCGCTCAGCACGCTGAGCTTTTCCGGCCGGATGAACTTGTTGCCCTTCTGGTACTTCGCGACTTGCTTCAAGCTCACGCTCTTGATGGCCGGCGGGTCGTTGTACTTTGGCGCGGGGAAGGGCCCGTCGATTGCCGCCTTGAAGGGGGGCCAGCGGCTGCTTTCGACGGCGAGGTTCGCGTTCTGAGCGTGCAGCCGCGGCGAGCTCGACAGAACAAGGATCGCACACACGAGAGCCGGCAGCGTGTTTCTCATGCCGTCAATTTTAATGGGGGCTATTTCGCAAAAATAGCTGAGAAATCGGGGTGGGCGGAATTCCGTGTTTCACAGGCTCCAGGTGAAGACGACATCCAGCTTTTCTTTCGTCGCCACCCGGCAAAGGCGGATGAGTTCGCCGACGGCTTGAACCGCCTCGGGCGAGACTTCCGCAGTTTCACGGTATTCCGCGCTAACTCGTTTCATCCATTCCGCGGCCAGGTCGGCGGCCTGGCCGTCGTCCGCGGCCGACACCGTTTGCACCCAGGCGGGATCGACGAGGTGCGCGCTATTCTCGTCGGGATCGCCTGCCACCAGGCGGATGAAACTGTCCATCAGCGAACGTGCGGTTCCGCCCGTGCGCTCGGCGATCGCTTCGACGAGGAAATCGATATCGAGTGGCGTCACATGCAACGAGAAGTCGGCGTGGGCCCGGACATATTTCTCTTCGGCCAGATCAATGGACCGGTCATCGTATCCCGCCCCGATCGCATCCGCATCGCCCGCGTAGAAGCCCAGCAATTGGCCCATTGACGTCTCCCTTTCGACTTGGCGTGATTCACGCTCCGGATTGAATGGCCGGCTGGAACGCAAGACGCGAAGGTGTCCAGGATCGTTGGCATGGACATTATCCGAAACGAGGACGGATTCCATCAACGGAAACGGGGCGGGGCCGTGGAGAAGACCGAAAACGAAGTGATCGCAGCATGCGCTCGCGGATTCTGGTATGCGGCTCTAGTGTAGTGTCTCACGCAAATGGGAGCTTTTGGGTTTAGCAGCTTGTTGAAGTATTCGATGGGATGGGAGGGCGAGGCTCCTGCCGAGCCGCTTAAGCAAGTCTGGTGTTCCGTGCGGCTCGGCAGGAGCCTCGCCCTCCCATTCTTCAACCGGCTGTTAGGCCGCCGGCTTTGCGTGCGGATGTCGGCAACGGATTCTGAAGTCCGCAAAACAGTCCAGAGCGGTAGCCACGGCACCCTAGTCATCGTATCTTGCGCAATAAGTGAAACCAATTCGGCGACACTACACTAGCATGGAACGACACGCCCTAACTCAATCGCGAGCCCATCGATGGACCTTTCGCAACTCCGCATCGTCGACCTGAGCGTGCCGCTCGAGCATTTGGCTGCCAGCGAGCCGCTGCCGGCCAAGATTCATTACGTCCGACATGCGGACGAAGGCCTGGCGCAGATGCAGCGGTTTTTCGGGGTCACGACGGCCGATCTTGTTTACTCGAACGGCCAGGGTTGGGCCGTCGAGGAGATTCAGGCGATTACGCACACGGGCACGCACGTCGACGCGCCCTATCACTACGGGGCGACGTCGGACGGCAAGCCGGCCCGCACCATCGAGCATGTCCCGCTCGAATGGTGTTTCGCTCCCGGCGTGATCCTCGACATGCGACACAAGGCGGCCGGGGAAACGATCAGCGTCGACGACCTGGCGGCCGCCCTCGGCCAAATCCATTACACACTCAAGCCGCTCGACATCGTGCTGTTGCAGACCGGGGCCGACGCGCGACTCGGCTCGGCGGAGTATTTTCGCCAGCCCGGCTTGGGACGTGAAGGCGTGCTGTGGCTCGTCGAGCAGGGAGTCCGCGTGATCGGCATCGACGCGTACACGCTCGACCGACCGTTCGCCGACATGGTGGCCGACTTTCGCCGCACGGGGGACGGCCGCCACATCTGGCCGGCCCACTTCGCCGGCCTCACTCGCGAATACTGCCAGATCGAAAAGCTGGCCCATCTCGACCAGATCGGCCGCCCGCACGGCTTTTATGTCTCGTGTCTGCCCGTCAGCATCAAAGCCGCTAGCGCCGGCTGGTGCCGGGCCGTGGCGCTTGTGCCGGGTTGACGATCGGGCAAAAAGGCCCGCCTTTGATCCACGCCCACTTGCCCAGCGGGCGGTCCTAATCACCCGGGAAAAATAGTTTGATACTTGTCTAACAATCCTGCGTTGTTGTTTAATGCAAGCGATTCATCGAGTCGTTAAGTCAAACTCGATGCGGGGCGAACAAGCCCGTTAGCAGTGTTCATCGTCGACAAAGACCCGAGGAAATACCGCGATGCGTCACCTACTGTCGCTCTCCCTCTTTGGCGTACTCGCAATCACCCCCTGCGTCGCAGCCGACACCCCGCCGGCTGCCAAAGCGGCTACGAAGTCGCCCGCCGATGCGATTCGCGGGAACTGGCTGGGAACGCTGAAAATCCGCACGTTCAAGCTGCGGCTCGCGATTGCCGTCACCGGCGAGCCGGGCGGATCACTCAAGGGAACATTCACGAGCGTCGATCAGGACAATGTGCCCCACGCCTTCGACAAGGTCACGCTGGAGGGAAGCAAGGTCCACCTCGCGTTCAAGCTGGCCGGCATCGTTATCGACGGCACGCTGAATGCCGAAGGGACCGAGATCGACAGCAAATTCCGACAAGGTTTCGCCACCTTCCCGATCGTATTCAAGAAAGTCGACAAGGCTCCCGAATCGGCCAAGCGGCCGCAAGAACCCAAACGGCCCTTCCCCTATCAAGAGGTCGAGGTCACCTACGAGAATCCGTCCGAGCACTCGACGCTGGCCGGCACGCTGACTCTTCCCAAGACGGGCGGACCGTTTCCCGTCGTCTTGCTGATCACCGGCTCAGGCCAGCAGGACCGCGACGAAACGATCTTGGGCCACAAGCCCTTTCTGGTTCTCTCGGATTACCTCACCCGCCGCGGCATCGCCGTCCTTCGCCTGGACGACCGGGGCATGGGCGGTTCCAAGGGCGACGTGGCCAATGCGACCAGCGAGAATTTCGCCTCCGACGTGCTGGCCGGCGTGAACTTTTTGAAAAACCGCAAAGAAATCAATCCCCACAGGATTGGCCTGATCGGCCACAGCGAAGGGGGCATGATCGCACCGATGGTCGCGATCAAGTCGCCTGACGTGGCCTTCATCGTCCTGCTGGCGGGGACGGGCGTTCCCGGATCGCAGATCTCGCTTTTTCAGATGGAGACGCTGATGAAGCAGTCGGGCGCGTCCGAGGCGAACATCGCCAAATCCCGCAACCTGCAGCAAAAGCTCTACGGAATTCTCGAGCATGAAGCGGACGCCAAGACGCGTCACGCCAAACTCAAACAGGCCTTCGAGGAGAACCTGGCCGACCTGACCGCGGCTGAAAAAGTCAAAGGCGGCGCCGAAGCGAACGCCGAACAGAGCGCGACGGCCGTCGATCGCCCGTGGGCCCGCTTCTACTTCTTCCACGACCCGCGCGATACGCTGCGCCACGTCCACTGCCCGGTGCTGGCCATCAACGGCGACAAGGACATTCAAGTCCCCTCCAAGGTGAATCTGCCCGAAATCGAAAAGGCCCTCAAAGAGGGGGGCAACGCGGATTACACGATGAAGGCGCTCCCCAACCTCAATCACCTCTTCCAAACGTGCAAGAAGGGGACGCTCGACGAGTACGCCACGATCGAAGAGACGATGTCGCCGGCGGCTTTGGAGATCGTTGCCGACTGGATCACGCAGCACACGCGAGACAGTGCAAAGTAGTCAGTCGATCATCCAGCGTCGCCAGTTGTGTTCCGCCAGGCCGAACGACATCGTCATACCGGAACCGCCGGTGGCGCTGATGATGTGGACGTTGGGGAGCGGATCGGCGGTGAATTGCGGGTCGGTGGCGTGTTTGGCGTAGATGCCCGACCAGCGCTCGGCGATCGTCCAATCCTTGAGGCGGATCAGCGGGCGGAGCTCCTGAAGCATGAGTTCGTCGATCCGCACTTTGTCGAAAGGGGTAATCTCGGCGTCGTATTCGTGCGAGTCGCCGAGGATCACTTCGCCCGCGCCGTTCTGCGAGGCCATCACATGGATGCCGTAGCGGTCGAGCTCCGGCGCCTCGGCGTGCACGCGCCGTTTGAGAGCGGCGAGCGATTCGCAGACCTCGAAGTTGCGGTAGTGGCGGAGCGTGAGTCCGCTGGCCACGTGCGGACCGATGCGCCAGTTGTCCGGCTGTACGCGGGTGCGGAGCATCTGCAGTTTGCAGCGGCGGAGGCCTGACTTCGCGAAGACGTCGGGAAACAGCGTCTCGAAATCGGCGCCGCCGCAGACGAGCGTGCGGCCGGCCGCGATCTGCTTGCCGTCGGCTGTCTCGACGGTCTTGCCGTCGACGCTGCGCACGGCCGAGCCGAAATGGATCTCGACGCGGTGCTGTTCCTTCAGCCAGGCGGCGAGGGCCGGCAGGACTGCGCGGGTCGACGCAGAGTTCGGTGGAACTGTAGAGGCCGCCCAACAGGCCGCGCGGGTTGGCGGCCGGTGAATGGTCGAGGGCCGCTTCGCGATCGAACAGGCGCACTTTGTAACCCAGGGCGGGGGCGCGCTGGGCGAATTCTTCGAGGACGGCCCATTCGTCGGGGCGATAGGCGAGGTGAATCGAGCCGCACTCGTCGATCCACGTGCCGGACTGGCGGGAGAATTCGAGCCACAAGCCGCGGCTGGCGAGCGCCGTCGCGTGACAGAAGCCGGCCGATTGGCCGATCGGCCAGACCATGCCGAAATTGCGGATCGACGCCCCTTCGGCCTTGGGCGAACGGTCGCAGACGACAACCGACAAACCGCGCTTGGCCGCGGACCAGGCGTGGGCAAGACCGACGATTCCGGCCCCGACAATAACGACATCAGCACTCTGCATGCAGCGATCCGCGTCCGACAGGTTTTGGTCGTCGGATTGTATCAATTCGGGCACTCTTTTGCGGTTCAATCGTGCGCCAAGCAACGAGCCTTCAATCGCGCCCGATAGTTCGTCGGAGTCGCTTTGCGCAAGCTTGGATTGCGCCAGAGAGCCCGCTCTGCTCGTATCGTGGACGCGACACATTTATGTAGTCACATAGACTTTTTCAGCGAAATGTGACGACACGTTTCGAGCGAATTGCTGGCAGGTTCCTCTTCTTGTGTTCTCAATTAAGTATTGGCAGCAATTGATGTTGTGAAAAATCGGTGCGATCGTGGCCCAAATTGGCATCGCATTCGCGATAGGTGCATTCTGGATTTGGAAAACAAGTATGAGTTCTGAACAGGGATCGACGTCAAGATGATCTCGAAGCAGAACCAAATTTGAAGGAGTTAGCCATGAGAAAGTTACTTGTTACCGGAGTTTTGGGTGCGATCGTGATGGTGATGGTGATGGGCATGGGAACTCAGGCAGCGTCCGCTGCCGCGTGGCGCGGTGGTTACCGCGGACACGTGGTGGGACATGCGGCCTACAGGACCGTCTATCGCCCCGAGTTCGGACGGAACCATTTCTACAACAGGGGATATGTGGATCGCTTCGGCCGCTGCTGGTAATCGGCTGACGATTGCTCGAAGGTGAAGCGCCGGGCCTGACCGCCCGGCGGACGGAAGATCGAACTCTTAGGCTCTCCCGAACGACCGTGGGCATTGGCTGCGACCAGCCAGTGCCCTTTTGTTTGCGCACGCGGGCGGACGGGGCGGCGGGTCAATGCCGAGACCTTAGTCAGATCTCAGCCGCGGCGTTTGCCGTTCTTCTTGCCGCCCGAGAGATCCTTGCGACGCGAGGCCGTGATCTTCGAGCCGGACATGCCCTCGGCCCCCGCATGGTCGGCCGCGTCGAGGAGTTTCTTCCAGAACGAGCCGGCCGCTTCACCCGCGCGAGCGGCGACTTTGTTGCCGGGGAGAGAGGCCAAGGCGCCTTGCTTTTCACCTTCGGCCGGCGGCGACTCCGGTGTGGCCGCCTTTGGGGGGTGTTTTTTTTTCCAGAACTCGAGCAGCTTCCGCTCGCCGACCCCCCACAGGCTGGAGGAGATAAAGTAGACGCACAGACCAGCCGGCACGCGATAGAACATCACGCCCATCACCAGCGTCATCACGTTCATCATCTTGTACTGCATGGCCTGCTGTTCGTCCGTCGGCGGCGGCATGAACATCTTCTGCTGCACGACGAACAGTGCGACCGTGATGAAGGGGAGCAGGTTGAAATCGGTCCAGCCGAGGAACGGCACGGTAAAGGGCAAGTGGAACAGATTGTCCGGACCGGCCAGGTTCTTGAAGTACAAAAACGGAGCCAGCCGCAGGTCGACCGAGCTGTTGATCGCCATCCACAAGCCAGTGAAGATCGGCAGTTGAATGAAGAGCGGCAGGCACCCGCTGAGCGGGTTGATTTTGTGCTCGCGCCACAGCTGCATTTGGGCCCGGGCGAATCCCTCTTTGTCGGTCCCGTATTTCTTTTTGAGTTCCTCGATGCGGGGTTGCATCTCTTTCATGCGCGCGGCTTGCGCCGTTTGCCGCAGCGACAAGGGGAAAATGCAAGCCCGCACGCAGATCGTCAGGCAAATGATGGCGATGCCGTAGGGCAGTCCCAGGCCGTGGAAAAAGTTCAACAGCCCGAGCATCACATGGCTGACGATGGGCGGGCTGAACCAGCTCGTGTCGAGAATGCCTTCAGCCTGAATGGCGGCCAGTAGTTCTTTTCGCTTCGGGCCGGCGTACAGCTCAAAATGCTGCGTGACCGCCTGCTTGGGCGGCATGACGACCGGTTTTGATTCGAGTTGTGCGCTGATATCGGTCAGCGATTGGTTCGTGGGATGGTCGAGGACCATCGGGATCGACCGCTCGACCGTCGGGTCCTTCAATTGCTCGTCAACCGGCACGACCAGAGCCGCGAAATACTGCACGTCGACACCGATGTAGCGCACCGGCGCTTTCCATTCCTGGTCTTTGTTCTTTTGCTGATCGGCGATGAGCGTGGCGGGCGTCTTGGAAGTGGCGTTGATGCCTCCGTCCGGCAGCACAAAGCCCAGTTTGAGATCGCGGAACTTGCGGGTATTGTCCGCATTTTCCAGCGGCACGCCGACCGGGCCTTGAAGCAGGTACGAAGCCGTCCGCTGCGCCGCACTCTGGTTCTTGAACGTGATGTCGAGGTGCAGCAGGTAACCCGACGTGTCGGTGTCGCGGAGCAGGCGGGCCTGGGAACTCGCTCCGTCGCCGTCGCCGGCCCCCGCGATGGGAACGAGCGAGTAGCGCTTCTCAACGACAAACTGCCCGTCCGGCGAAGGGTAATTGAAGGTGACTGCTGAATTGACGCCCGCGTGAGCCGGGTCGGCCGTCACCTCGGCCACGGACCAGTCGCGACCGGCGACATTTTTCTCGTTGGCAGCAAACGCGGCATCGATCTCGGGTACGTCAGTGTTAAAGGTCCGCTGAGCCAGCGAATAATTGCGCTCGGCGCGGCGAAGACTCTCTTCTGCCGTCTGCAGGGCCGTGCGGTCGTGCTCGAGTTCCGCCACCGCGGCGGGATCTTTTGTCTGGGCGCTGGCTTCGACCTCTTTGACGAGTTGGGCTGCCGCGTCTCGTTCGGATTGGGCCGCATTGAGATCCTGGATGAGAGCGGGAAGCCGCAGGTTGAGATCATTGCCGACGAGGTTCAGCGGTACTTTCGGGTCTTTGAGCTCGCGATAGCGAGGGTCGTTCAGCCTGAGCGAGGCAATGGAGGCGCCCTTGGAATCGATTTCCGCCTCGAGAAAATATCCGGTTGCCGGATCGAGACTGCCGATCTTGACCGACTTGTGTTCGAAGGCGGGCGGGGCTTTCGGTTTTGCTCCGGCGGCCGGTTCTTTGGCGGCGACGACGGCCGGCTTCTCATCGGCTTTCTTGCCGCCGTCCTTTGCAGCGTCCTTCGTCGTTACCTTAGCGACGTCCTTGGCGTCTTTGACCGCGACGTTCGCCTGGGCGTCAACCTTTTTTTCCTTGTCGTCGGCCTTGGCCGGATTTGGATTCTCGCCCTTTTTGAGGTCGTTCTTGGCGACCGGCTTTTGAGGGAAGAGCCGCGGCGCGACGAACGATTGCCAACCGATCAGGATCCCCATCGACAGGACGAGGAAGACAATGTAATTGCGAGTCTGCATGAATCAACGGCCGTCGCGGAGACGGTCTCCCAAAAAATTATCGAGCTCGGGGATCTCATAGATCTTGGCGATCGTCCGCTCGAACTCGTAGTCGACTCGCCGAAATTTCACGATCGTGCCGGCGCCGCTGTTGGTGGCGCCATTGCCCCCGGCCACCGCGTGATCGTCCAGGATCACGTACGACGCGCGGTTGTCGCCGTTTCGCGGCTGTCCCACGGAGCCCACGTTGACCAGCACTTTTTGATTGCCCAGCGTGTACGCGAAATCGATCTCTTCGGGGGCCAGGAAATTCAAATCCTCGGTGAACACGCCCGGAATGTGCGTGTGTCCCTGGAAGCAGTATTGATCGACGAGGCCGAAGATCCGCTCCATTTTTCGCTGGTTATAGATGTCTTCCGGAAAAACGTATTCATTGAGCGGGTTGCGGGCCGAGCCGTGCACGAACAGAAATCCCGGTTCGCGGTGCAGGCGCGGCAATTCGCCCAGGAATTCCCAACGGCGTTCGTTCTCCCGCGGATCACCCGATTCCAGCATTTTTCGCGTCCAGAAGATGGCCCGTTCGGCCCCGGCATTGAAGCCTTCGGGGTCGAAGAGCGCTCCCTGGTCGTGATTGCCCAAGAGGCAGAGTTCGCACGACCTGACCCGATCGATGCACTCGCGCGGATTGGGGCCGTACCCCACCACGTCGCCCAGGCAATAGATCGAACTGATCCCTTGGCTCTTGATGTCCGCCAGAACGGCCTCAAGTGCCTCGAGGTTTCCATGAATGTCGCTAATGATGGCTTTCAAAGACGCCCTGCTTTCGGCCCGTCTGACACTGTGCGTCGGCCGAATATTTTGGCCCCGTCCATTTGTTCCATCGTCAATGGGAGCCACGTCGACCGTTTCGGTTGTCTGCGACGTGGCCGGGGAAAACGGTGGCGATTCCCTCCGAACAGTTGAGTCAGGCTCCGACGGATTATTGCTTCCACTGGCGGAACTGTCCGGGCGCGCAATGTAGGCGGCGCAAAGTAACTCGGCAGTTTAGTTTGGATCGCGCCGACGGGTCAAGGTTTGCGGGTTGATGTGGCCGCAACTCGTCATGTTTCGACCGGGAGACTGTTCGACTTGAGGGCTTGTTGACGTTCGGCAACTCGTGGCCTATGTTTGTGCACCCTTCAACGTTGTAACGCTCCCAGCGCCGACTCGCCCTTTTTTCCGGGCGGGACGGTTGTAAGGAAATTATACGCAGGCGGACGGCATGATTCCCTCAAACCCATGCCCAGGCCCGCATAATCGAAAAAATCGTCCCCGGCGGGATTGATCCGGCCGGTTCCCCGCAAATGCTCGGAAGCATTTGGGGCGACAGGACATATTCGGGAGCGTGATCACGGTGCAAAAGTCCAATCAGGGTTCGTTGCTGGTTGTCGACGACGACAAGCAGGTCTGCCAGGCCATGGCCGAATACCTGCGCAGCCTCGGACACCGAACCGAGACCTCGTTTACCTGCCTCGATGCCATCGAGCGGATGGGCGAATTCCCCTTCCAGGTCGTACTTTGCGACGTGTGCCTGCCCGATGCGGACGGATTCCATCTGCTGCAATGGGCCGTCGAGCACGCGCCGAATACCGACGTGATCCTGATCACCGGTTACGGCACGATCGAAAGCGCGGTCGAAGCCATCCGTATGGGGGCCTTCGATTACATCACAAAACCGGTCATCGATGCCGAACTCAACCTTTCGATCCAGCGGGCCTTGAGCCAGCGGAAAATCGTCGAGGAAAACCGCAGCCTGCGGGCGCAGCTCGACGACCGCTTCGGCCTCAAGAACGTGGTCGGCCGCGACTATAAAATGCTGCGGCTCTACGACCTGGTTGAGAGCGTGGCCGACACGAAGACGAACATCCTGATCCTGGGTGAAAGCGGCACCGGCAAAACACTGACCGCACGGGCCATCCATCAGCTCAGCAGCCGCCGCGAACAACCGTTTGTCGAAGTCTCCTGCGGAGCCCTGCCCGATTCCCTGTTGGAAAGCGAATTATTTGGCCACGTAGCGGGATCCTTTACGGGGGCGACGCACGACAAGATCGGCAAGTTCCTGCAGGCCGACGGCGGCACGATCTTCCTGGACGAAATCGCCACCGCCTCGCCCAGCCTGCAGGTGAAACTGCTCCGCGTGCTGCAGGACCGCGAATTCGAGCCGGTGGGCGGAACGAAAACCCACAAGGTCGACGTGCGGCTCATCTTGGCCACCAATCGCGACCTCGAGCAGATGGTCCGCACGGGCGAATTCCGCGAGGACCTGTATTACCGCATCAATGTCATCACGGTCACGCAGCCGCCGTTGCGGGAGCGGATCGGCGATATTGTGCTGCTCACCGAACATTATTTGGCTCACTTCAACGAACAGACCGGCAAGAAGATCGAGGGCTTCAATGAGGAGGCGCTCGGTGCGCTCCGGCGTTACTCGTGGCCTGGCAACGTCCGCGAGTTAGTGAACGTCATCGAGCGGTCTGTGGTCTTGAGCAAGGGGCCCGAGATCACGCTGGCCGAATTACCGGATGTGATTCGCCGCGAGGACCTCGCTCGGACCGATTTGTCCCCCTGCGGGCCGGGGGCAAATCTCAAGTCGGCTCTCGCCTTGCCGGAACGGCAAATCATCCTGGATGCGTTGGCCGCCCACGGCTGGGGTCGTCAGGAGACGGCCAAAGCCCTCGGCATCAACCGCACGACGCTGTACAAGAAGATGAAGAAGTACGGCATCGAGTTCGAGCATCAGATGGTGTAGTGGTACGACCACTCTGGAATGCGATGTTCGCTTTGGATTAATCGCGGGCGAACCCCACATTGCGCCCGTCATTTCAGCTCGGGGGCTCCACGAGTAGTCCGCCAACCCCTCTTTTTTCGAGCTCCCCAAAGGACTTTTTTGGCTTTTTTGGGGCGCTGAAAAAGGGGGACTTTTTTGGGCTCCACCCAAAAAAAGTATTGCTCAACAAGTCCTGCGCACGGTCGCGAGTTTGGTCCTCGAGAGGGCAAGTTTCCGAAGCTCAACGAGGAGACCGGCTTACGCCGCGCTGAGGAAGCCGAACCGGACTTTCCAGACGCTTGCCCTCGCCGGCGAAGAGCCAGCGGCCGAAAGAAAGAGCCGACTTTTTTTGGGTCGACCGGAAAAAAGTCCCACCGCCCCCCGTGGCGGACACCCCCCTCCCCATGGCGGAACCCACGACCACCGTCTTCGTCTTTTTCCCGGCCGGGGGTGGGGGTGCTTATTCGCGAGTCGTTCCCAAGCCGAGCGTAGGGCAAGCTGCCAGCTTGCCATGTCACGACCGCTCTTCGATCTCGAAAATGGCAAGCGGACAGCTCGACATACGACACTCATCGTATCTTTCTACAGGTTCTAAGCCGTGCCTCCAGAACCAGTTTCGTCGCGTGAAAAAACTCCCCTGGAAGTGCCCAGGCATTTCCAGTTATACTGGAGCTAGAGACGTCGCACGAGCGGAACCCAAAACCAACCATTCCCGCCGCTCGCCGGCTCCGGCCAGTGCAAATCGCCCGTCGCAAACGTGACAGCTCGCCCACGCGACGGCCGATTGCTGCAGCGGTCTGTTGACTTGGTCTGAAGCCCCAGGCCCCAGTTCCTCACACCCGCCGCAGCAGCCCAAACGCCGACCGGCCACAGCAGTGCGATCCCCGACACGCCGCGTGATCACTTGCACGTCACGCCGACGACTCGGAGCGTCCGCAAGAATTTCGCCGGGATATTCCCCAGTGAGATTTCACGGAGCCTTGCGGCACGGTCCACCTCGGACGGATTGGCAGAGTTTAGAGGTCAGTGGCTCGAGGTCAGAGGCTAGAGATCAGAGTTTTCAAGCGAAGCTCCCGCTTCGCGCGGCTGCAATCGCGCGCTTTGCATTCAGTCCGCCCGCAAGTTCCCGCGCGATCCTCACGCGTCACTGCTCGTGCTCCCCTCGCCCCTTGCGGGAGGGGGGCGAGGGGTGAGGGTCCGGCGAGGGGAAGTGGTGCGGGCGACGTTGGGCGTCCGCACGATCGAGCACGGCAACCTGATCGACGAAGCGACCGCGAAGCTGATGACCGAGAAAGGCGCGTACCTCGTGCCGACGCTGGTGACGTACGACGCGATGGCCCGCCGCGGCAAAGAGATGGGCCTGCCCGCGGAGAGCCAATCCAAGAACGAAGAAGTCCGCAAAGCGGGCCTGCGTTCGCTGGACCTCGCCAAACGCGCCGGCGTCCCGATCGGCTTCGGCACCGACCTCCTCGGCCCCCTGCACGAAGACCAAAGCCGCGAGTTCGTGATCCGCTCGGATGTCGAACGCCCGATCGACAAGCTGCGCTCGGCCACGCTGGTGAATGCGGCCATCCTCAACCGGGCTGGCAGACCCGGCCAAGTGGTGGCCGACGCCTTGGGCGAACTCGTGGCAGGCGCCTGCGCTGACTTGCTGGTGCTGGAGGGGAATCCGCTCCGCGATTTGGGATTGCTCCAGAATCAAGGAGAACGACTGGAGATGATTGTGAAAGGGGGCCAAATCTTGAAGAATCGCGCCCGCGGCTAAGAAATGGAACGCGTCAATTCGACGATCGACAAGGTAGCGAACTGACCAAACCCCGATAGAGTGGCGATCTGGGACACATTTGCGTTAGCTTGAAAATAACGCGTATCTCGATCGAAACCTCGCATTTTCAGTTATCGGCTATGGTCTTTAATTATGCAGACCAGCAACGATGACGCACCAAACAATGACGAAGACAACAAAGCTCGTACAGCTCTTTCGGGCAATTGCGACGCAAGACATCGACGCCGCGAATTCCATTGCCTCTCAAATCTGCGAAGGTGAGGAACGAAGCGGCCATCGGACAGCCGCTCGGGCGCTGCGTGGTGCGCTCCAGGGAGGTGCGATTTCACCCAAACCCGACCAACTGCCGCGTCCCAGTGCAGAAAAGAATGGCAATAGCTTCCTAACGTCAGCCGTCGTAAAGCTCGCCGTTGACGTGCCATTGTCAGATGTCGTGTTGGCGCAGGCTGCCCGGCGCGAGTTGGAAAATGTGGTGGCAGAGTGGAAAAAGCGAGACCAGCTCGAAAGGCGCGGTTTGTCGCCACGTGCGAAGATTTTGTTCCATGGACCGCCGGGCTGTGGGAAAAGCCTCACGGCCAGAGCAATTGCCCATGAATTGCGAATACCAATCTACCTCGTTCGATTCGACTCCGTGATCGGGGCGTACTTAGGGCAAACCGCGATTCATCTGCGTCAACTATTCAACTTTGCCGAGACAACAGCCTGTGTCCTTCTCCTGGACGAGCTTGACGCACTTGGGAAACGACGCGGCAATCCGCTCGACGTGGGCGAGCTCGACCGCATTGTGATTGCGTTGATGCAAGAACTTGAACATTCAAAACCGCTGGGCATCATTATCGCCACATCAAACCTCGCAAAGAACCTCGATGACGCGTTATGGAGACGATTTGACTTAGCACTTAACTTTAAATCGCCAACCAAGTCTGCGTTGACCGACTTCTGCCGAAGAGTCGCCGCGAGACTTGGGATTCAGCTGCGCAGCGAGGTAGTTGCTCAAATCAAGAAATCACGCAGTTTCGCAGAAGGTGAGGCGATTGTGGTTTCAGAGGCGCGGCGCCAAACTCTTGCGGAAAAGTGAGCGCAGAGAATGGCGAAACACCGAATTGAGCCTCAAACCTTTTTCCTAAACGAATCGCACGAGCTGTCACCGGCAGAAAAGGCGGGCGGAGGCCGCCCTCCGCAGTACGCTCCAATTCCTTGGGCGCAAAAAGCGAGTCGCTTGAGCCGTAGCCTTAAGAGTGTGCAGTCCAAAGTTGCGGCTTCGAGTGATCCGCTAAAAGACCATCGTTACTTCGTCATGGCAGTTCCGGAAGCGACTGTCAAGAAGGAATCAACTGACAAGCGGAAGGCACCCTCCGGAACTTTAGACGAGCCAACGGTATTTGGCGGACAACATGGCAAAGTTTTTGACAGATTGGGGCTCGATCTTCTCCAAATTACGGACGACGGCAAGGCCGTCGTTCACGGTGACAAAGAGAGATTCGAACAGCTGACACATCGTAGCGAAACCCTCGCAAGCCTTGGCGTACGAGAACAAGCTCGCTGGGCGACGATTAACTCGTTTGATACGGTGCCCTTAAGCCTTCGCGTCGACGAGACATGGCTGCGCGACCTCGCGCCTGACGAATTGTCAGATCTCGTCATAGAGTTGCAGCCAGTTCTGACACGGCGGGAAGCCGACAGAGTGCTTAGGGTCATTTCCGATCTTCTCTCCCAGAAGCAAGGGCAATTGCTTTCAGGAACAGGGACCGATTTTTCGGGACGTCATTGGTTCCGGGGCAAGGCAACGAAGCAATCGATCCGGGATTTGTCCCGCGACTTCTACTCGGTTCAGTCGATCCACCCGCCACTTTATTCTGTCGCTGCCGCAAGGAGCCCGCTAAGGACGAGCGTAACAAGCGAAATTTCAAGGACCGTTGACCGGCCGGTGAGCGCTGCCGAACTTCCGTGCGTCGCAGTCGTCGACCTCGGCGTGCCCGACGACCACCTCTTCTTGAGACCGTATCGGCGCGGAAGGTTTTATTTGCCGGACGTGCCTCGTGGACCGGTAGGTGACCACGGTTCGCTAGTTGCCTCGCGCATTGTATTCGGTGATCGAAGGTCGGACGACGAATTGCTGAACGCAATCGGCGACTGTGCGTTCTATGACGTCATGGTCGCTCAACATCCGTTTTTGGATCCGACCATGCGCCGGATTGACGACAAAATCATCCTCCAGGCGATGGTCGGAACCCGAGCGGGTGCCGAAGACGTTAGGGTTTTCAATCTGAGTTTCGGCGACGAGAAGGCTGCGAGCCAATTTGCAGGAGTGAGCGCTGAAGAGAAGCGGCGGCTAGTACGCGATCTCGATAACTTCGCGTTCGCGAATGACTGTGTGATTGTAATTGCGGCTGGGAATTCGCCCGCAGGAGTAACTCCGGATCCAGCGTACCCAGACCATTTCACGGATCCGAGATGGGGGCTAGGGCCGATCGCCTGTGGGTAAAACACTTTGGTTTGCGGCGCATTTGTTTCGGATCTGTCGATTGGCGGCTTGGTTCAAAGTGTTGGTTGGCCGAGCCCGTTCACGCGCGTTGGTCCGGGATGGTGTGAGGCTCCGGTCCCGTCATTTAGCGCTCCTGGAGGAAATACCGATCATACATACCAAGTGCGATCACTTCACGGGGTATGGGCAATTTCTGCGGCTGGTTTGGCTGAGGATCACTCTGGAACATCCTACGCAGCACCACTCTTGGCGCGTGAGGCAGCGATGCTCCTACGAGAGCTGCAGGATCGATGTGAATCGGGCACACGACCATTTGCCGTGACCGCGCGTGCATTTTTGACGCTTACAGCGAACGCGCCGGTCAGGCATGAACGAATTCAGGCACTCGTGGACCGAACATTGGGAGCGGGACAAGCAAGCTCGCACCGCCTTGTCGCACCGCGTTCCACTTCCGCGGTTTTCTTGTGGCAAGGTTACGTCGAATCGTCCCGCGACACGACCCGCGTGCAATTGCCAATTCCTTTGGATTGGATGGCCCAGGCCGAAAATCCGATATTGCGATTGGTTATCTGCAGCGATCCGCCGGTAAATGACGCGGCACCCCAGACCTGGGCGTGCCGCCGCATCCAAGCGCGTGTTTGTCCGGGTCCGGACGCAACTGCAATTCGTCGAGCGCCGGGGGAACATAGTTCGTTTCCAGTCATTGACCGTCGGTACCCGTTGCAGAAGTTCAAGCCTGGTGCCAAAAACGCCGTCGAGGGTGATCTTTGGATGATCGAACTCTCTTACGAGGAGATTGCGCCTTACGTCGCGGCGACTGATTTCGATCCTCGTCAACGTGTTGCATTTGCGGCCGAATTGATCGATGAATCGACCAAAAACGTATCGCCCCAGACAGCTGTACAAGCTCTTCCAATTGCTGCGAGCATGACTCGGCTCTCAATCCTGCCGACCCCTGTCCGTACCCCAATCATCGTAAAAACACGTCTTTGAGAGCGGTGCTCCCCATCAGGGAGAGGCGGCGTGCAGAGTACGTCGTTCGAAGTGCGGGAAAAGTCCCTGGGGGGCCCGCAGTCGGGACTTGGGGGAGTTCTCGGTGGGGTTCGGGTTTTGGAGGGTGCGATGAACCGCAATGTGAGGCAGGAACCCGACCCGCGACACTTGGAGATCTTCCACGATGCCGCCTGCTAAAATGTCCGGATGAGCGATCCGGAACGAAGAACCCTGGAGCTGCGATGGCTGCAGAACCATCGGGATTTGTGCCGTCTGCGCGAGATGCGGCCCGATGCGCGCGTGTTCTTTGCGGACTGGGCGGAACGATTGAACGTCGAGCAAGAACAGATCGAGAGGCAGTTGGCCGTCGATGGCAGCGGGATGCGGCCGAGGCCGACGTACCCGGTCGTCGCCAATGACGACCTGCTCTCTGTCACGCGCTATCTCGATGTCATCCGCGTTGAGTCGGCTTACGGCGGCATTTCGACGTACCGGGATTTGGGCAGGCCGCCGCGACCGTGAACGAACGCCGGGCGTTTTGAATTTACGCCCTGAAAGGGCAAAACGTGATAGCCCAGGGCACTCGCCTGGCGTTGCCCTGGGCTATCACGTTGCGGCCTTTCAGGCCTCCAGACGGTGATTTACACGTCGCGAATGAGCCCTTTTCGTTTCTCGTTGTCGAGGATGGATGTCCGACATCTCGAATGAGTCACTGGATGTCCATAAGGGCCGCTATCAAGTGCTGGCCCTCTTGTGCGTGTGCGCACTGATTGCCTATGTGCAGCGAGCCGCCCTCAGTGTCCCGGCAGCAGAGATTGCGAACGACCTCCGGTTTTCCGATCTTGCGCGGGAGATGGGGTGGATTCAGTCCGGCTGGTACTTGGGCTATGCCGTGATGCAGCTTCCCAGCGGTTGGCTGGCCGATCGGATTGGAAGTCGACGGGGCCTGGCCATTCTGTCTGTCGTGTGGTCGTTGGCCACTTTGCTGTGCAGCTTTGCGACCGACTTTCTCTCGTTACTGCTGTTATGGAGCGTCATCGGCGCGGCGCAGGCCGGTGTCTTTCCCTGTGCCGTCAAAGCTTTGGGGCAAATCTTTCCCGAGACCGAACGAGCGCGGGCCACCGGTCTCTTGGGCAGCGGAATGACGATCGGCGGAGCCTTGGCTCCCGTGTTGGCGGCCGTGTTTCTGGAGTCGCTTTCGCCGTGGGCCAACTCGCTTGCCATCGATCGCTGGAGGCTGCTGTTAGCGGCCTACGCGCTCCCCGGCATTCTCTGGATGGTTGCCTTTCTGACGCTGATTTCTGTGCGGAAACTTCCCGCGACGGAACGAACGAGCGATGTTCGAAACGCGCGTGCAGTGGTCGCGGATGCTGAGCAGCGTCTCTTTGGCATTGCTCTGCGCAACAGTTCTTTCGCGCGGCGGGCATAGTTTTCTTTTTGACCTGGTTCCCGACGTTCTTGCAGAAGACGCGCGGTGTGTCGGTGCTGAACTCGGGTCTCTTGACCACGGTCGCCGGCGTTGGCGGCGCCCTGGGCAGTTTGACGGGCGGCTTCTTCTCGGATTGGCTGCTCAAGCGAACGGGCAACACGCGATTGAGCTGTCAGGGGATTGCCGTGGCCGGCATGGCGAGTTGTTCGCTGTTGATCGTCAGTTCGTATTTCGTCCGCGACGTGAACGGCAGCATCGCGTTGATTTCGCTGGGCGCGTCTGCGCGGCCTTCGGGGGGATCGGTGGTTATACAATGGCCATCCGTCTTGGCGGCGGGCGCGTGGCCACGGTTTTCAGCGCGATGAATATGTGCGGCAACCTGGGGGCGGCCCTCTTCCCGGTCACAGCCGGTTGGCTTGTCGCCCGAACCGGCAATTGGAACCTGATGTTGTTTCTGTTCGCGGGCAGCATGGCAATCGCTGCCGTGTGTTGGGCGATTTTGAATCCTCGAGGCACACTCTTCGGAGACGAAGATGGAGCAGGTCACGGTCGTTAACACACCGCAGTCCCGCTGCCGGGCGGCCGTCGCGCGGTGCGACATCACCCCTCCGATCGGCATGTACCATCGCATGTGGGGCGCGGCCCTGCATGACCGGGCGACCGGAGTCCATCGTCCGTTGGAGGCCACGCTGCTGTGGATTGAACCGCACCCGCCGGCGACCGGTGAGCCGCAGGTGGTCGTCTCGCTCGACCACTGCATTCTCGATGCGGAAGAAGTGGCGCAATTCGCGACGCGATTCATGCCGCGACAACGATCGGACAGGAAAACGTTCTGGTCACGTTGACGCACACGCATGGCGCGGGCTGGATGTCGCGCACGCGGAGTCATCTCCCCGGCGGCGAGCTGATTGGGCCTTATCTCGATGAGCTTCCGCAGCGGATCGCCCAGCTCGCCCGCGAAGCCCAATCGCGAGTGGCGGCGGCGACTATCGTTTATGGCACCGGGCGCTGCAATCTGGCCGCTCATCGCGACTACTTCGACCCGGAACGAAAAGGTTACGTCTGCGGGTTCAATCCGACGGGAACAGCCGACGACACACTCCTGGTCGGCCGTCTCGCGAATGATTCGGGAAATGGGCTGGCAACCCTCGTCAATTATGCGTGCCATCCGACGACGTTGGCCTGGGACAATACTTTGATCAGTCCCGACTGGGTGGGTGCGATGCGCGAGGTCGTCGAAAAGGCGGAGGGGGGACTTTGCCTGTTCTGCCAGGGAGCGTCAGGCGACCTGGGTCCGCGCGAAGGTTTCGTCGGTGACACAGGTGTCGCGGATCGCAACGGACGCCAGGTGGGACACGCCGTGCTGTCGGCGCTCGCGGCCTTGCCGCCGGCGGGCACTGAGTATCGGTATGCGGGTCCGGTGATCTCGGGCACGGCGATCGGCACCTGGCGTCATGAGCGCCTTTCGGACGACGCCCGCCGTGGTCAAACTTCCTGGCACTGGGAAGACCTCGTCGTGGAGCTCCCGTATCGGCACGACCTGCCGACGGTCGAAGAGACCACGTCCGACCGGGAACATTGGCTTGCCGAGGAAGCCCGCGCCCGTGCGGCCGGTGACGAAGCCCTCGTGCGTGACTGCCGTGCGCAAGTGGAGCAGCGCACGCGGCAACTCCATCGCTTGAATTGCCTGGTTCCGGGCCGTGCCTACCCTTTGACGGTGCGACTGGGGATCTTCGGGGATGCCGTGTGGATCTTCGTGCCCGGCGAGCTGTACCAGGTTTTTCAAACGACACTTCGCGAGCGCTTTGCGCCGCATCCGGTGTTCGTGACCACGCTGACCAACGATTGGCAGCCCGGATACATTCCTCCAGCGGCCACGTACGGACATGGGATCTATCAGGAAGTCATTGCAGCCACGGCGGCGGGCAGCCTCGAAACGCTGATCGAGGCGGTGTCGTGTCGCCTGGAAAGTCTGCTGAACCGGGTTCGACTTTAAAGTATGGGAGGGCGATCCCGGCGCGCGGGAGAGCCGCTTAAGCGAGCCCCGTGTTCAGGTGCGGCTCGGCAGGAGCCTCGCCCTCCCAACGATCCAAAAGACCCTCGAGTCCGTGAGAATCCTGATGACCAAACCAATCCGTGGCGTGTTGCCGATCGCCCATACGCCGTTCCGAGATGACGATTCCATCGACTTCGAGAGTTTGCGTCGACAGATCGATTGGGCGTTTGCGACGGGAGCCGACGGGTATGCGACGGGAATGGTGTCCGAGTTGCTGCGGCTGACTTTTGACGAACGCCGGGAGTTAACCGAGAAACTGGCCGAGTTCGCCGACGAGCGGGGCCCTTTCATCGCCGGCGTTGGAGCCGAGTCGACGAAACAAGCGATCGAGTATGCACGGATTGCCGAACGCGCCGGCGCCCGGGCGGTGATGGCGATTCCGCCCCTGTCGTCACGTCCGCCGGCGGCCGCCGTTCTCGACTATTTTGCGGCGCTCGCGGACAGCGTCTCTCTGCCTGTCGTTGTGCAGGATGCGTCGGGCTACGTCGGTCAATCCATTCCCTTGAGTGTCTGCGTCGATTTGCTGAAACGGTATGGAAACAAGAAAATCCTGTTCAAGCCCGAGGCGTCACCGATCGGCACGAACTTGTCGGCGCTGCGCGACGCCACGGGTGGCGAAGCGAGAATTTTCGACGGCTCGGGTGGGATTTGTCTTGTCGATTGCTTCCGTCGAGGGATCGTCGGGACGATGCCGGGCATGGAGTTCCTGCACGGCATTGTCGCGTTGTGGCGAGCGCTCGAGCGAAGAGACGAGCAGGCGACGTATGGGCTTTACTTTCCCATTTGTGCGTTAGTCGCCTTACAGCTGCAGGCGGGGCTGGACGGTTTTCTGGCCGTCGAAAAATACGTGCTCCACAAACGGGGGCTGTTTGCCACCGATCGTCGGCGACAGCCCCAGGCGTGGACACTCGATCAAGAGACGCAGAACGAACTCGATCGACTGTTGAAAAAACTGGACGAGGCCGTCGAGTCCGCCCGCGCGATCTAAGGGGATCGGAAGGCAATGGCCCACGGCCGCGGTGGCAAACCTTGCAGTCGTCGGCCGCACATGCGAAATACGGTAAGAGGAGATTCGCGAATTGGGTTACAGGAACATTTTCCGAAATTGACACACCCGCAACCGCCGACTGGTTGCGTCATCAAATCATGGGTGAGGGGGCAATATCCTTATGGGACGAATTTTCGAGAAGCGCAAGGAGTCGATCTTCAAGACGGCCGCTCAGAAATCGAAGCTCTATGCCAAGTACGGCAAGAAATTGTACATGGCAGCCAAGAATGGCGTGGCAGACCCGGACGCCAATCCGGCCCTGCGGACCGTGGTCGAAAAAGCCAAGCGTGAAAACGTCCCCAGCCATGTGATCGAAAAGGCGATCCAGAAAGCGGGCGGCGCGGGGGGTGAGGACTTTCACCTGGTGCGTTACGAAGGATTTGGCCCCGGCGGCGGCTTGGTCATCGTCGATTGTTTGACCGACAACAATCAACGCACGATCTCCGAGATCCGCAATTGTTTCACCAAGACCGGTTCCAAGTTGGCCGCCAACGGCTCCGTCGCGATGTCGTTCGACCACGTGGCCGTTCTGTCGTTCAAGGGAGACAACGAAGAGCAAGTGCTCGAGGTCATGTTCGGCGCGGACGTCGCCGTCGAAGATGTCGAAAGCAAAGACGGCTCCATCACGATCTTCGCCCCGCCTGCCGAGTTCTACAAAGCCAAGACGGCCGTGCTCGAGGCCTTTCCCAACGTCGAGCTGGAAACCCAGGAGATCACCTTTCTCCCGCAGGCCACGAAGACGCTCAGCGCCGAGGACCTGACGCAGTTCGAAAAGTTCCTCGAGATGCTGCATGACTGCGACGACGTGCAGGATATCTACCACAACGTCGCGCTAGCTCGTTAGCGCTGTGCCCGTCTGGGAGTGGTCCCAAAGATCGGAGTCGGATGGCGGACGCCCCTGGCAATTTTGCTCGTCGACGCGGACAATGACGGGAGTGGCGTTTGATCGACCTTCCAATATTTCCGCAACAGGGAGAATCGGTATGCGAGGCTTACCAGCGATGTTGTTCGCCAGTTTGAGCGCCCTGCTCGTTCCGGTTCTGTCCGCGAGAGCCGAAACGACAATTGAGCTCAAGGGAGTTCACCTTTGCTGTCCGGCGTGTACCGCGGCGGTGAAGTCGGCGCTGCATGATCTCGACGGGGTAACGGCGACTTGCGATCAAAAGAAAAAGACCGTTTCGATTAGCGCTCCGGACGACAGCGCCGCGCAGAAGGCGCTCGATGCACTGGCGGCACATGGGTTCCATGGGGACACGGGCAACAGCACGCTGAAGATCAAGGACGACAGCGGAGTCACCGCCGGCAAGGTGACGAGCGTCACGCTCGCGGGGGTGCACAACTGCTGCGGCTCTTGCAACAAGGCCATCAAGAAGGCGATCAAGAAGGTCGACGGCGTCACGGGCGACACCGCAACACCCAAAGCGGACTCGTTGACGGTGACCGGCAATTTCGATGCGGTCGATCTCGTCAAGGCGCTCGAATGCGGCCGGTTTTCACGTGACGGTGCAGAAATAGCCTGGCTGCGTCACGAGAGCGCATGCAAGTCGGATGTCGCGATCCCGCGGCGAGAACCACCGGGTGAGAGAAGGCTTTCAACGCCGCGTCGTCGGAGCGTTGGCAGCACTAATTCCAGCGGGCGCGATTGGCTGCGCGGGCGGCCGCTTCGACGGCCTTCCTCGCGGCCTCGTACGCCATGCGGTAGAGCTGCTCTTGCCACAAGGCGCTCTGTCCGGGGAGCGGGCCCGTCAGACCGGCCGGAACTGGGGCGAAGTTCGCCGGGGGCGTCGAGACGGTGTTGGCGGGCGTCGGCCCCGGTCCGGGGGTCGACGGCGTCTCGGCCGCGTCTTGCAGGTAAGCGGTCATCCGGTTGAAAAGCATTGCCTTGCACCTTGGACTTCGGCCGACGTCGGAATCTCACGTCCTGCGAGAGTCCGTCGACGCAAAGTTGGGAGCCCGGAAGGTTTCGGACGCCGGCGGTGAGTAAGGGCGCCGGTGTTCAAAGCACGCCGTGGCAGCCATCCTTTTCATTCGTCCTGGCCTGAGCCGGTCGAGCAGCTTAGTCCGATTCCGTGTGACGTTTCCGGCCGTTTCAATTGCAGGGGCCCGCGCCAAAAGGTACAACCGTCACAACTGGATCCCGGTTGCAGCCCTGCTAAAGCCTGACACCATCTGAGGTTTGGAACGCGAAACGACGTTCCGGCACAACCGACGACGGACCGATTCGCGCAAGGGAGATCCCAGCCGGTCGCTGTCACTTGATCTCGCAACCAATCTGTGAACGGTTGCGCATCGACCGGCTTTTTGAAAGGAGTCGTTTCGATGTCTAGTTCGATGCTCTTGGAGCGGGGGTTGTTTTTCGGTGCGGCCGGAACGGCCGTCGCTCCCTCTCCCGCAGGTCTGGCGACCGGAGCGCCGGCGCCGAGCTGGTGCGTCGTTCCCCGCTGCAAGCTGCGCTTCGAGAAATGCAAGGAGGGCTACAAGATCCATTGCGACTGCGACGACGAAGTCGCCACCGCGACGCTGCAAAATCTGTGCAAGTCGCTGGCCGGCGGATTGTGCTCGTGCAGCGCGACGTTGAACGGCCTGACCGTCTGCCAATGCAACTTCACGTGCTGCATTTGCAAATGCGACTACACGGCCCACGGTTGCTGCATCACCTGCTCGAGCGGCGACAAGGCGTGCTGTGCCATCGTCCAGTCTTGCTGTGAGACGCTCGATAGCTGCTGCAAGCACGGTTGCTGCTGCTACGTGTGCTTCAACAACACGCCCTGCTGCTGCGGGACGTGCTGAAAGACTGAGTCAGCGGATCGTGCGCAGCCGCGGCGATCGGTACCAACAGTTTCATTTCTTTCCGAGTCCCTGGCCGCGTTCGGCCGGGGACTCTGTCATTTCGGCGTCGCGACGCCAAAATTGCGCAAGAGAATTCCGGCGACTTGCGTATCGGGAACCGCGCCGTCCTGGCTTGGAGCAACGGCCGCCGCTTCCGAGCACAGGAGCACGCCCCGTCGCTCGGCGCGTCGGCCGGAAAGCCGTGCGAGCCTTTGACGAGGCTCGCATTGAGCGGAATCGAACGCGTCGGCATATCGATGAACAATTCGACCGGGTCATAGCCCGGCTTGCGGTGGATGTCGACGGTGCGGGCGAATTTCGGAGCCTTGGCGTCGTCCAGCCACCAGTAATAGGCGAACCACTGATCGGGTTTCGCGATGAGCACGACGTCTCCCGCTCGCGGATGATTGAGCCCATAGGCGGCCCGAGAGGGGCCGCTCAAAATCTCGGCCGCGCTCGGATCCTCGCGGAAGACGGCGGCGACGCGTTCGATGTCGGCCGTCTCGCGCACATACACGTGCGCGATCTGGTGGTCGACCAACGCCCAGGCTCGGCTCGATTTGACGTCGAGCAATTCGGTCCCCTCGTCTTCGCGGAACATGAGCAGGCCCGCATCGCGCAGGCGGCGATTGGGAAAACCGGCGCCGCTTACGGGCGTAATCACGTACTCGCTGACCACAACCCAGAGCGCGTCGCTCATCCCGGCCTCGTTCACACCGTCTATCAAACGGCCGATGGTCGCATCCAGCTCGCCGAGGGCGGCCGTGGCTTGCGGACTGTCGGGGCCGAATTTCTGCGCCGCGTAATCGAGGTGCGGCAAATAGACGTAAGTGAAGCGCGGCTGAAATTTGCGGGCCGCGTGCACGGCCGAGTCGACAATCCACTGCGTCGATTTGATGTTCGCCAGCGGTCCCCAGAAATTCATCAGCGGGAAATGGCCGAGCTTGTCCCGCAGCTCGCCGTAGAGCTCGGTCGGCTTCGTGTAACACCAGAGCGATTCGGACCCGTCCGGATTGTGGATCGGCGCCGGCGTGCAGATGAAGTCGGCGTCGGCCCCCTTGATCAACAGCGGAAACCAGGCCGCCGACGTCAGCTGCGGATCGTGCTTGTGCAAGATCGTCCAGATTTGCGGCGCTTCGACGGCCGAGTTCCAGGCCGTCCACATTTCGACTTCGCTGCGATCTCGCCAAAAAAAACCGTTGGCGAAAACGCCGTGCCGCTGGGGCGCCACTCCGGTTGTGAGCGTCACCTGGCTCACACAGGTCACGCACGGGAAGGTGTGCGCGAGCGGAGCGGTGATCCCTCCCTTGCCGAGGGCCGAAAGGCGGGGCATCGAGGCGAGATCCGCAGCCCGCAGGCCGGGAATCGACAGCAAGACTGCAAATCGCTTGGTCATGAGGGCGCCCGGTTCGAGTTGTTCGTCCGCGTTACTTCTTGAGCAGGCGGCTTTGCCGGTCGCGCCATTCGCTGTCCTTGAGGTCCTTCAGATGCAATTTGAAGAACTCGATGATCGTCGCCTCCGCATCGATCCCCTTGCCCAACAGGTCGGTGCCGCGGAGATTCGTTTTGTAGCCGACCAGGTAGATGCGGTCCTTGTTGGCCTTGGTGTTCGCAAACAGCTTTTTGTGCGTATTGATGGCGGCGGTATCCGCCTTGTTCAGTTTGCCGTAGAGCGTGAGAAAGGCGACGTTGTAGTCGGGAGTGCGAACTTTCGCGAGCGCCTCGGCGAATTGTAATCCCTTCGCCTTCTGCGGAGGCGACAACAGCACGAGCGCACGCACGTCCTGGCCGCGGGGCGTCTTCATGTCGTCCGAAGCCGCGTCGTCAAAGGGATCTTTCAGCCAGTCGTTGGCCGCAAAGCAAACAGCCACGGCCGCGGACGACTCGGCGGCGATAATGCCGATCTTGTTCATGTTGAGCCGCTTGGCCTGGTTCTGCTCGAAGATGAATTTCTTGACGGCTTCGAGATCCTCGTCGACCATGTTTCCATAGTCGATCGATTGGACGTTGGTCCCCTCGGTGCTTTTGCCGCCGGCCGGGCTGTCACCTGACGCCCGGCCGACGTTCGTGCTTTGCCCGTGTTTGCGCAAGTCGACGGTGATCACGGCAAAGCCCTCTCGTTGCAGACGCGGGGCCAACCCTTTTTCACCCTCCCAAACGAGGCGGTTTTCCTTGTCGCCATGCAGCAAGACGATGACGGGCGTGTTTTTCGCGATACTGTCCTTTTGCTCCGGCACCAACGTCGGGTAATACGTGATGAAGATTTGCCAGTCGTCCGAGGTTGGCAGGACTGCGCTCGACACGGTTGCCCTCCTGCGGCTGTGCCGGCAACGCGGGCGGATTGGCGGCCGCGATCACTCCGAAGAGGACGCCGCAGAGAATCGACCAAGAGGACCGCTGAAACGAATCACGAAACGCATGACGAGCCGCGCGCGGAAGCATGTTGTCTCCTGAATTGAGCCGTCAGCGGTCCTGTGCGTTCCGGACCGAGTCGCCAACAGGCCGGCTCGTTCGGTGGAGAGTGAGCCACTCGCAAAAGGGGCGCACCGGGCTGCCAAATTAAGTCTATTTTGGGGGGAAAGGTCGGTCAATCGGCGATTGACGCCGCGTGGCCAATCGAACGCCCTTCTAAGACGTGCCGCGTTCCGGTCGCTATCATAGTTCTCCAGAGTGAGGCGTCTTGCTCGCCTGCATTCCGATCAGCACCTTGAACGCACAGATAGACAGGGGCCGGCGACCCGAACCGGCAAGTGCATGAGTTTTCACGATGTTGTCGTTCTCTTTCCCGGCCACGGCTTGGAGGACTTTCCCACCGATCTGCCCGACGAGAAGGCGACCGGATTGCTCAACGCGTTTGCCGTCACCTGGCATCCGGCCGTGCTGGCGGCCGTCAAGTCGTTGCCCCTCGAGCATCGGGCCGACGTTCCCCCGCGCTTCCCGCGGGAAGATTGATCATCGTTCCGCCGGCGTGCGACGAAACCATTCCCGCCGATTGGGTCGAACAAGCGCGTGCCGAAGGGGCGACGGTGATCACCGGGATCACGGAGCGCGATCCACTCGTGAAGGCATTGCTCGAGCTGCCCGGAATATTGCCGCCTGGGAGCCCCGAGCTCGATGCCGATCTTGTCGCCGATTTTTTCGCCTTGGGAACCTGCCGGCTGCAGCTCGAGCTGCTCACACGGAAGATGCACCATTTCGGCACATCGGACGATTCGCACCTGCGTCGCGCGGCAATCGCCTCGGCGGAAGCGGCCGTCGCCGGAGACATCGAAGGGGCCAAGGCCGGTCTGCGGAGCGCCTTCGAGGTGATGACCGAATCGCGAGACCGGTTTTACCCCGTCGAATGCTATCTGCTCGATCTGTGCCTGCTCATTCCGCGCCTGGCCAACGCGCACCTCACGCAGGCTTTGTCGGGCCCCATGCCGATCAATGTCCTGGCGACGGCAAGCGACCTCGAGCAGATTTTCCGCGAGAAGCCCGAACTCAATGAGCCGTTTCGCCGCGCCCTGGAGGCCGACAGTCTCGACGTCGTGGGGGGCGAGTGGCACGAGCGGCCTGTGCCCTTGTTGGCGTTGCCGTCGGTGCTCTGCGAATTCGAGAAGGGGCATGCGGCCTTTCGCCGCCTCTTTGGCCGCTGGCCCGACATCTGGGCCCGCCGTCGGTTTGGATTCGCCACGTTACTGCCGCAGATTCTCTCGCGCTACGGTTACCGGGGTGCGCTGCACGTGGCCTTGGATGACGGGCTTTATCCCGACACGGAGCAGAGCAAGATCCGCTGGGAAGGCTGCGACGGCACGGTCGTTGACGCGACGACGAGGATTCCGCTCGCGGTCGAGAGCGCGGGAAGCTACCTGCGGTTTGCGTCGAGACTGGCCGAGTCGATGCAGCAGGATCAGACCGCGTCGGTCATCTGGGCCCGCTGGCCCGAGGTAGTTTCGCCGTTCTGGCACGATTTCGAGCGGATCCACAATTACGCGCCGGTTTTGGGCCGCTTCGTCACCTTCCGCCACTTCTTCGAGCACACCGACGATCCCGGACGCCAGTCGCGATACGAAGAGACGGAATATCTCTCTCCGTTTTTGATTCAAGCGGTTGCTGCTCAGGAGGCCGATCCGATCGGCCGCTTTGTGCGGTACTTCCACCGCCGCGCCCGTTTCGATGTCGGGGCCTTTCTCGACGGACTGGCGTCGACCTTGCGCCAGCAACCCGTCGGCAGACCGTCCACCTGTGAATTGGAAGATCGCATCGAGGCCTCGGGCCCCGATTTGCCGGCGACGGACAGCCCGCAGAGCATGCCGAGCGACGCCGAGATCGATCGCTTCGTCTCCGGTGCGGCAGGGCGGCTCGGTGAGATCGTGATGCACGGCGCCGCGAATCAGCCGGGCTACCTCGTGTTCAATCCGCTGTCGTTCGGCCGCACCGTGTCGGTCGAGCTGCCCAAGCTGGAGACGCCGCCCGCGGTGCAGCCGCCCATTCGCGGTGCGCAGATCGACTCGAAACGCCGTCAAGTGATCGTCGATGTCCCCGGGTGCGGGTACGCCTGGGTTCCATCGCGCGGACCGAAGGCCGAGCGCTCCAGAAGCTCGGCGATGTCGGAAGGCGACATGATCCGCAACGAGTTCATCGAGGTGCACGTCAACGAGGCGACGGGGGGCATCGCGCGGATCAAAGAATACGGCCGCAAGCCGAACCGGTTGAGCCAGCAGCTCGCCTTTCGCTTTCCGCGCGAGCGCACGCCGCGAGCCGCTGCGAGCGGCGAATCGGCCGTCCGGGAGCCGACTTATTACTCGGACATGCGCTGCAAATCGATCAAGGTCACGTCGAACGGACCGGGACTAGGCGAAATCGTGTCGACGGGAACGCTGATCGATCCCGAGGATGGCGAGACGATTGCCGACTTCAGCCAAACGGTCCGTTTATGGCGCGGCCGGCCGGTCATCGAGCTCGAAATCGAGATCCGCCCGACGCGTTTGCCGGACGGCGATCCCTGGAGCAATTACTTCGCCTCGCGGTTCGCCTGGAACGACAGCACGGCGACGCTCACGCGCAGCGTGCTCGGCGGCGCGCACGGCGTGCAATGGGAACGTTTCGAGAGCCCGCATTTTTTCGAGATCGCGACAGAGACCCAGCGCACGACGCTGTTATTCAATGGGCACTCGTTTCACCGCAAGACGGGGCCGCGGATGCTCGACAGCATTCTCATCGTCGCCGGCGACACGGCCCGCCGATTCCGCTTCGGCATCGCGATCGACCGCGACTATCCAATGCAGTCGGCTCTCGATGGACTCGTTGCGCCCGTCGTCCTGGAGACGCCGAACGGGCCGCCGGCCGCCGGCCACTCGGGCTGGTTGTTTCACATCGATGCGAAAAACGTGCAGATCGTCCAGATTCTTCCGCTGCAGGAACCGCAGCCGGCAGATGATGAGACGGATGTGTCGGCTGATGAAGGTCGCGGATATGGTTTTCGACTGCGTCTGTGTGAAACGGAAGGCCGCCAGCGACCGGCCCAGTTGCGGTGTTTCCGCACGCCGACTTACGCCTGCCAGCGCGATTTTCGCGGCCGCCGCATCGCGACGCTGCGGATCATCGACGACGCCGTCTATCTGGAACCGGCCGCGTATGAAATCATCGAACTCGAGTTCGTCTTTGGTGAAACCTGATTCGCGGTGAATCATGATCGTCACCATGCAAGCCAAGAAGACTTGCCAACGGGGAATTCAGGGACAGCGAGCAATTGCGGACCAAAATGTGTGCGATGGGGACACCACAAAAAGGGCGAATGCGGCGATCGCTATCGATCGCAACGATCGTCGGTGTCCTGCTGCTTTCGGTCGGCTTCATTCTTTATCAGCTCAGCTCCGGGGTTCGGGTCAAAGTCAAGAACAACGGTGCCAAGCCGATCCATTCGGTCGTCTTGCATGTCACGGGAGAATCGCATCAGCTCGGCGACATTGCTCCTGGAGAATTCGCACGGGCGACCGTATCTCCGTCGGGCGAAAGCAGTCTGCAGATCGATATTAGCGAGGCAAACGGGAACAAAAGGCGGTTAGACGTGGATTGCTACATGGAACGGGGCTACGTTGGTGTGATTGAAGTTGCACTCAAGGACGGCCACATCGACGCGCTTGAAGAGCGAGTCCGTCCACGTCTGTATTAGACGGCCAATTGGTCCAGTTGGACAAATGAATGATCGTCACCATCGATGGTCCTGCTGGGTCGGGAAAAAGTACGGCGGCCCGGCTGTTGGCCGAGCGGCTCGGGTTTCAGTTTCTCGACACGGGGGCCATGTACCGGGCCGTAGCGTTGGAATCGCTCAGTTCGAAAATTCCGCCGGATGATGAAGCACGCGTGGCGGAGGTTGCCCGCGGTCTCACGATCGATGCCTTGGGACCGATCGTCCGCTCGAATGGGCGCGACGTGACGAGCGCGATCCGCGCTCCGGAAATCTCGGGAGCCGCGTCTCGCGTCGCGGCAAATCCGGCCGTGCGGGAAGCGATGGTACAACAGCAGCGACGGGCCGCCGCGGGAAGGAACGTCGTCACCGAGGGCCGCGATCAGGGGACGATCGTCTTTCCCGACGCACTGTGCAAATTTTATCTCACCGCCAAGCCGGAAGAACGAGCCCGCCGCCGACAACGCGAATTGGAAGAGCAAGGTGAGCGGGTCTCGTTCGAAGAGCTCCGCGCACAGATTCTGGAGCGGGACACGCGCGACAAGACGCGGGAGACGGCGCCGCTTGTGAAAGCGGACGATGCCTTGCGTGTCGACACGACGAATATGGCGACCGACGAAGTGGTCGCGTCGCTGGAAAAAATCGTGCGGGCGCGGATGGCCGATCGACCGGCGTAAATGCCGAGTTACGGTTTCGGCGCGGAAATCGGTGGGCGGGCGGAGGGCGGCGGCAGTCGTGGCGTTCCGAAGCGGTTCCGCGTAATGAGCACACCCACGACCAGCCGGCCGTCGGTGAAATACGGGTCGCCGCCGCCGTTTTTGCCCTTCAGCTTCTCCTGAAAGCCGTCGATCCAGTCGATGGCCGACAGATTGCCCGTGCGTTTCACGTCGATCAGCAGTTTGTCCCGCTCCTTGTCGATTTCCGGGTCGATGTGATGCGTGATCTGATGCGTGGTGTGGGCCAGTCCGACTTTCGTGTCGTAGGTCGCCGCGCCGATCCACAGCGGCCGGCCTTGGATGTCGAGTTTGTCCGACCGCCAAAATCGCACGTGATGTCGCCGTCTGGGGTCTTTGCCCACCGGCTGCTCGAAGGCCAGATCCTGTCGCCGGCCCCAGACCATCAAATTGCTCACTGGCGCATCGACGTACGAACGGTGGAAGACCGTTCCGGCCACGATCTTCAGCGAGCTTTTGAGCGTGATGGGGTCGGCGGGAAACCAGCCGGCCTCCAGCATCGCCAGGTGCAGATCCTCCAGTGAACCGACGAACGCCACATTCAACGGATCGCCGGGAGTGCCGCGCTTAGTCAGCGTCAGGCGCGGCACGCCTTCCAAGCCCGGATGGAGTTCGACTCCGGCGCGGCAGTCCGCTTGGAGTACGAAAACGAGGACCGCGGCCGCGAGAAAACGGCCCATCGATCCGCGGGAATTCATGGTCGGAATTGGGCTCACCATCCTGGCAACACCTGAACGAAGCGAGTCGTCAAAATTGGCCCATGATCGTAGTCGCCGCGGCGATCTCTTGCCACGGCAAGATCAGTCTCCACGATGTTCGAATTTGCGTTCGAGCTGGGGCGGAACGTAAGTGCCGAGCCGCATTTGCTCCAAAATATCCGGCGTGGTCGCGTTCGCGAGAGCCGTCTCCATCGTGATTTTCCCTAGTTTGACCAATTCGTGCAGGCTGCGCTCAAAAATCTTCGATTCCGAAATCGTGTGCTGCATGCCTACGCGAATGCCCGAGCTATCCCCGCGGATAATCGACTCGGAAATCATGCGGGTGTCGTTGAACAGGAACTCGAGGGCAGGAATGCGGCCGCCACCCCGCTTGGGCAAAAGCCGCTGGCAGATCACGCATTTGAGGCTGTCCCGCAATTGCAGCCGCACGAGATCCCGTTCAACCGGGGGGAAAAAACTCACGATTCGATTGACGACTTCGGCCGCCGTATTGGAGTGAAAGGTCGTCAGCACGAGGTGGCCCGTGGACGCAGCATCGATCGCCGCGCGGATCGTGTCCGGATCGCGCATCTCTCCAATGAAGACGACGTCGGGATCGTGGCGAAGCGCCGTACGCACCCCCTCCCGGAACGTGGCGACGTCGGTCCCTACGTTGCGCTGAGAGATGATCGATTTCTTATTGACGTGCACGAACTCGACCGGGTCCTCGATCGTGAGAATGTGCAGCGATTTGTTCGCATTGATCCAATCGATCAGTGAGGCGACGGTCGTCGACTTGCCGCTCCCCGTCATCCCGGCCACCAGCACCAAACCGTGGTGCATCGCTCCGAGCTTTTCCATGACCGAGCGGGGGATGTGCAGATCTTCAAACGTCGGGATCAGTTCCGGTAAGAAGCGAATGGTGAGATGCGGTACGCCGGCCGTGATGAAGGCCGACACGCGCGAAAATGCCGCGCCAAACTGGTGGTAGTTGAAGCTGCACTGATTTTCCTTCTCGAACTGCTGCCGATCGCGGTCCGAGGCGATCTCGCGCAAGAGGGCGAGAATCTGCTCACCGGAGACCGGATCGAGCTCACTGGCGGACAGCGTCTCCCCGTCGACGCGAAAGACGGGGGATGATCCCGGGTAGAGGTGCACGTCGCTGGCCCGGCGCTCGGCCATTTCTTGAAAGAGTCCGGCGATGCTCAGCCGATCGCCGCGATACTCTTCACCGTGCACGTGCCAGACTTCGGGCAGGCGCAACAACTCACCGAGCAGTGCGAGCGGCTCGTTGCCACTGTCGGTGGCCGGGGCCCGGCAGCGAAGTTCATAGGCGCCGTCGACCTCGCTCAACGTGCAGGGGCTGGCCGCGTGGGCGGGAATCGATTTGACGGCCGCCACCGACTCCGGCGGCACATGCAACCGGATGACAAACGATTGATAGGGCCCGGTAAACCCGTCACGGTTCGCCCGCACCTCGAATCCCGGCGCGACCGCCACCAGCCGCCGCGATGGTCCATGCGTCTGCTGCAATTCCGTCTCGGCCAGGCGCACGACTTCCGCCAGATTCTGCTGCGGTCCCAAGCCAAGAATGCGCGGTGCGGCCAAAGTGTGCCTCGTACTTTTCAGTGAGTGCGTCCGAAAGCGGATCCTATTAATGGTAGCACGCCAGGATCGCGTTTCGCCGAAGAGGGCATTCCGGGCCTGCCTGCAGCCATTTATTTAGACGGACATTTTGGATGCCTGCTGCTTCGGCCAGGGAATCCGCCGATCAGACTCTTCGCCGTGCCACGAATGGGCCGTTTCGCCCAGAGTGAGCGGATTTTCAGCCTCTTGGCTTCGCTCGCCACTCTTCAGACGTTCATCAGTGCCTTCACACGCCCCTTACGGATCGCGCGGAGCAGGCGTTCGTGGTCGGCCGCCGTTTGATCGGCGTAGGCGAACGCGAATTTGGCGATCGCCCGGTCGAGCTTGTCGCCGCGGCCGCAGTACGCGGCGAGGGCCAGCGGGTCGCCCGTGCGGGCGTGCCCTTTTGCCAGAACGCGGCCGCAAACGGAGGCATACTCGGCCAGTGTCGGGCCGTGGAGCTGGCACGCGTCGATCCGCGCCTTGTGGTCGGCCAATTGGCGAACGAGAAAATGTCGGGCGCCGATCGCCGTCCAACCCAAGAGCGGGTCGGACGCCGTTTGCATCCGATGCTGGCCTTCGGCCACGCGGCGACCCTGGTTGGCCGGGATAAACACGTTGGCGACGTAGGCCGCCCAGCAGGCTTGCTGCGCCTCCTTCACCTGCAGAAACACGGCATCGTTGATCGTGCGGCCGAGACACAAGATGACGTAGTTCCGCATGGCCACGCTGCCGGTCCCCGCGACTTTGAAAGCCACCCTTGTCGGCCGATACGCATCGAAGACGAGTTGGCGATCGGAACCGAGCGTTTCGCGATATTCGCGGAGCGAGCCGATGACATTTCGAGCGACGTGTTTGGTAACTGGGTTCAAAATCGGCGGGTTGAAGCGGAACTCGCGATGGCCGTCCTTTTTCTCCGTCAGTTTTTCCAGCAGATGCTCGCGCGTGGCCCGTTCGGCCTGGCCGAGGACCTGTCGCACGAGCGGGATTTGACTGCGGCGGCGGATCTCATACTTGGTCAGTTCGAACACCGTCAGTTCGGCAAAGATGGCCATGGCCGTGCGATACTCGCATACAAATCTGCAGACGGCGTCGCGGCACTCCGACTCGCTCTCTCCCCCGACTCGGCCGGCGAGAACCAGGCTCGTTGCCAAGCGCTTCACGTCCCATTCCCAGGGGCCCGGCATCGATTCGTCGAAGTCGTTCAAATCGAAGACCAGGTGTCCGTCGGGGGCCGCAAAGGCGCCGAGATTGCCCACATGCGCGTCGCCGCACATTTGCACCAAGAGGCCCGTCGTCGGCCATTGCGATAGGTCGTGTGCCATCAACGGCGCGGCCCCGCGCAGAAATCCAAACGGCGAGGCCGCCATGCGTCCCATTTTGATCGGCACCAGCTCGCGCAGCCGTTGCCGATTGACTTGCTCGAGCATCAAAATCGGATCGGGACGGTTGTCGGCGGGCCGCCAGTCCCCCTGATCGATCCGCCGCAAGACCGAGCGCAAGCTACGACCACGCTCGCGGCGTTCGGCCGCCCGCGGAATGGGAAAGGGTCGTGCATTTGATCTCATGGGCCGGTTTCCGCTGTCACGCTTTTAGCATAACCGGCGGAGTGACCGGTTGCGTGATCCGTCCCAAATAACGGTCGGCGTTCACTTCGTTTCGCGTCCCCAAGAGACGGCCAACTGCAAGAGGACGTCGACCGCCTGTTGCATCTCTTCGAGGCTCGTCCACTCCAGAGGGGAATGCGGATTGTGCTGGCCGGTCGAAAGATTGGGCGTCGGCAAGCCCCGTTCGGTCAGCACCGAACCGTCCGTGCCGCCGCGGATGATCGAAAGCTCCGGCTCCAGTCCGGCCGCCCGCGTGGCTTCGATGGCCTTGGAGAGGGCCCGCGGCTCCTTGCCCAAGCCGTCGCGCATGTTGCGGTACTGTTTGACGATTTCAATCTCGACGCGGGCCCGCGGATTTTTCGCCCGCAAATCGGCCGCGATCTTTTCCAACCGCGCTTCGTGCTCGGCCAGTTGAACCGTCTCGAAATCGCGGACGATGATCCGCACCGAGGCCGACGCCACGCCGCCGCTCAACTGGTACGGATGCAAAAACCCGTCGCGACCATCGGTCACTTCGGGACAGAGCGTGTCGGTCGGCATCCGGCTGATGAATTCGCTCAGGATTCGCAGGGCGTTCACCATGTCCCCTTTGCCGACTGACGGATGCGTGTTGATGCCGCTCACCGTGACGATCGCCAGGTCGGCGGAGAACGTCTCGCCGTCGACTTTGCCGGCTCCATCGCTGTCGAGCGTGTAACCGCAGACCACGCCGAGCTTGTCGATTTCGACATGATCGACGCCGTGGCCGATCTCTTCGTCGCAGGTGAAGCAGACGCGGATCGGCCCGTGGGCAATTTCGGGGTGAGCAAGGAGGTGGGTGGCCGCGGTCAGGATCACGGCGATTCCCGCCTTGTCGTCGGCGCCGAGCAGCGTCGTGCCGTCGGTGGTGATCACCGTTGCACCGACGAGTTTCTCCAGCGCCGGGTTTTCGGCGACGCGGATCACGCGGCTCGGATCGGCGGGAAGCGTGATGTCTTTGCCGTTGTAACTACGGTGAATGATCGGATTGACTTTCTCCGCACTGAACTCAGGGGACGTGTCGACATGGGCGAACCAGGCGATCGCCGGAGCGGAGTGTTTCACGGTCGCGGGAACGGTCGCCGTCACCACGCCGAATTGGCTCATCGAGACGTCGTTGAGTCCCAGCTCCTCGCACTCACGGGCCAGCAGGCGACACAGCGTGAGCTGTTTTTCGGTGCTGGGATAAGACGTGCCGAACTCGCTGGCTTGGGTATCGAGCTTGGCGTAACGGACGAACCGATCCAGCAGCGTATCCATGGAGTCCTTTACCAGAAATTAACGACCGGTCACAGAAGAGACGAGCATCTGCAGTTCAATCATCCAACGGTGGTTATCATAACGGCGAATCGGCCTGAAAGGATCCCGCGATTCGCAGCAAGATTCGGCCGGATTGGCCGCAAAAGTCCCGATGAGACCGGCGCATTGCGCATGGACTTCAATTCAGACGGGCGGCGCCTACAATTTCATTTACCCCGGCGGAATACGGTTGCACGACGAAGCCAATCCAGGGATGTGACATGCAGCAGATTGCGGTTCCCAACGGAACGATCGGCGTCTTCGCGCAGGGCCGCGGTGAGCCGATCCTCTTCGTGCACGGCTTTCCGCTGACACACGACATGTGGCGGAGTCAGACCGACGCGTTCGGCAAAGGCCACCGCGTCATCGCGCCTGACTTGCGTGGCTTCGGCGAGAGCAAGCTGACCGGCGCGACGGCAACCACCGCGCTGACCATGGAAGCCTTCGCTGACGATCTGCACGTCTTGCTGCACGCCGTCTTCGTTGACCGGCCGGTCGTGCTGTGCGGGCTCTCGATGGGGGGCTACATCGCCTGGCAATTCGTACGCAAGTATCGCGACCAGTTGAAGGCGCTCATTCTTTGCGACACGCGGGCGACGGGCGACTCTCCCGAGCAAGCCGCCGGACGTCACAAACTCGCGGAGCAGGTGCTGACGCTGGGCTCGAATGCGGCCGTCGACGTGATGCTGCCGAGACTCGTCTCGCCGAAAACGGCCGAGCACCAACCCGGCGTCGTCTCCGATTTGCGGAAGATGATTCTCCGCAACAGCTCCGTCAGCATCGCCGCCACGCTCCGCGGCCTCGCCGAGCGGCCTGATTGCACGCAAATGCTCCCGAGCATCGACGTCCCCACGCTCGTCCTCTGCGGTCAGGACGACCAGATCACTCCGATGCCAGAAATGAAGACGATGGCCCGAGCCATTCCCGGCGCTCAATTCGTCGAAGTCGCCGACGCCGGCCATATGTCCCCAATGGAGAATCCAAGAGTCGTTAACGCCTCGATCGACCGATTCCTGAAATCCATCTAGATCGGAAGTCTGATTCATCCTTTATCCCTCCGCCTTCATCCTTCAAGAAAGTCTCCCATGGGTAAACAACACGCGGCCGCATTTCTAAAGCTCGTGCAACAGGCCAAACAGGAAATCAAGGAATGCAACGTCACCGATGTGAAGGCCCGCTTCGATCGCCATGAGCCCTTTCATCTGATCGACGTTCGCGAAGATGGCGAGTGGGACGCCGGGCACCTGCCGCAGGCGATTCACCTTGGCAGGGGAGTCATCGAGCGCGACATCGAACGGGCGATCCCCGATACGGCGGCTCCCATTGTCCTTTATTGCGGCGGAGGCTACCGTTCGGCTCTGGCGGCCAAAAACTTGCAGGACATGGGTTACACCAACGTGATTTCCATGGACGGCGGTTTCAGCGGCTGGCGGTCCGCCGGTTACCCGCTTGAATCGAATTAATCGTAGGGCAAGCTGTCAGCTTGCCAATTGAGCGCCACGTTTGCCGAAGGCAAGCTGGCAGCTTGCACTACGCCACAAAGGGAGCGAGCCGATGAATTCAGCGACGACCGCTGCCACGGACGTGCCGGCCACGCCGTCCGGCGCACCCTCCTACGTCGAGGACGTCGAAATCGTCGGACACATCATCGACAGCCTGATCCTTCCGAAGGTGCTCGATGAGATCATGGCGCTTGGCGGGCGCTTCGAGATCCGCGAAATCCGCGTCGGCACAAAGCGCAACGATCCCAGCTACGCCCAGCTACGGGTGATTGCCAACACGCCCGAGCATCTGGAAAGCGTGCTGACGGCGATCGGCCGACACGGCGCGGTTCCCCTGCACCAGCAGGATTGCCGGATCGTGCCCGCCGATATGGACGGTGCGTTTCCCGAAGGCTTCTACTCCACGACCAACCAAGACACGCAGATCCGCCTCAAGGGGAGCTGGATTGGCGTTGATCGCCAGGAGATGGACTGCGGCATCGTGGTCGACGCGGCACACATCCACGCTGCGTGCGTTCCGATGATCGAAGTCCGCGCGGGGGACCAGATCGTTGTGGGCCGCGCCGGAACGCGCGTACTGCCCACCGAACGCGACACGGCCGGCCGCGATTCGTTCGGTTTCATGAACAGCAATGTCTCCAGCGAAAAGCCCAAGGGAATCACTGTCCGCGACGTGGCTTCCGCCATGCAGAACGCGCGCCGCGGCAGCGGGAAGATCCTCATCGTCGCCGGTCCCGCCGTCGTGCATACGGGCAGCCGCGATTATTTGAGCCATCTCATCCGCCACGGTTTCGTCAATGTGCTCTTCGCGGGCAATGCGCTGGCCACGCATGACATCGAACAATCGCTCTTCGGCACGAGCCTGGGCATTTCGATGACGCACGGCGGTTCGACCGAAGAAGGGCACGAACATCACCTGCGTTCGATCAACCGCATCCGCCGCCTGGGGGGCATTCGCCAGGCCGTGGAACAAAATGTCGTGACGAGCGGCGTGATGTTCGAGTGCGTCCGCAACAACATCCCGTTCCTGCTGGCCGGCAGCATCCGCGACGACGGTCCGCTCCCCGAAGTGGTCACCGATACGGTCGTGGCTCAGCGGAAGATGCGCGAACTGTGCGAAGGCGTGACGCTGGCCCTGATGATCGCCACCACGCTGCATTCGATCGCCGTCGGCAACCTGCTGCCGGCACGCGTGAAAGTCGTCTGCGTCGACATCAACCCGGCCACGGTGATCAAGCTCAGCGATCGCGGCACGTTTCAGACGATCGGCCTGGTCACCGACGTGGAACCGTTCCTCCGCACGCTTGTGCAAGAGTTGGGAGTGAAATAGCGGATCAGCCCGCTCGCCGCGCAAAATGGCGTGTTGTTGCGCGCCTCTGCCCGGGTCATTTAAGAGCCAACCGGTCAACTTTTCGAGCGCACGGGCTCCATTCCGATCAGCCACGCGTGTCTGGGCGCCGTCATTTCGCCCACTTCGCCGAACGGTATGCCAGTTGCAATGCTCGTTTGGCCTCCACCATCCCCCACAACGCTCGCCGGCTAACCGCGAGAGCCTGGTGGGTTTTCGATCCGCACGAAGAAATGACCCTGTTCCCTGGAGGTTGACGTCATGCAGAAGCGCTTTGTCTGCTCCGCCGCCGTGCTTTTCGCCGCATTAGTCCCCATCTCCTCACCCGGCCAGGAATCGTCACAGGCCAAGGCCCCTCATGATGCCGTTGTCGACGCTCAAACGTCGCGAGAAGTACCGATCGAGCGGCCGGAACAGAAGAAAACCGAACACGATCTCTCCGATGTTTTCTCGCCGAGTAAGGCGTTGCCCATCACAGGCGCGGTTGCCAACCAGGCGGATCATGGCCAATTTCTGGGGTTTGACCTCTATAAGGACCCCGTCGGTGCGATGAAACCTGGGATGACGTTTGACGACGTTTACAAGGCACTCGTCGCCGCGAAGCCGACAGTCATGTCGACCCAGCGCAAGCTACTGGAGAGCCGCTACAACCTCGAAGCCAAACTCGACCCCATCGTCAAGATGACTCGCGGGAAACCGCTCGTTGTCGGGCCGACGGCTCGGCTTCGGGAAGGCCTGGATTGGGACGCGATCGGCCGCATGAGCGCCGACGAAATCCGTAAGGAGGATGCCTTCCCTTACAAGGCTCTGCCGCATCCCGTTCAGGGAGGTGGTCTAGGCGGGCAGGTTTTTCCACAGATGCAGATCAAGATGTTTCCGCGGCTCGAGCGCTACGACGTCGAGTTCGACCTGCCTGAAGTGTTCCTGCCCGAATTTCCGCCGGCGATGTACCTGCAGACCCGCCCCGACCTGGGCGACGTTTCCCGCGGCGAGGTGGTCTCGATCAACAACTACTACCGCCTGTTCAAGGACGTTGTGACGCCCGTGCAATTGGACGGCCTGCGGCTGCTGTTGACGCCCTTCTCGCAGGAGGAGTTCAACCCGACCGACGACCGCAAAACCAAGGAGCCCAGCCTGGGCGTGACCTGCTTCGATTGCCACACCAACGGGCATACCAGCGGCCAGTTCCATATCAGCCCCGATATGCGGCCCGAACAGCGCCGCCTGCGGCTCGACACGGTCAGCCTCCGAGGGGTGAACCGGCAGCACATTCACGGCTCCAAGCGGAGCCTGCGCTCCATCGAGGACTTTACCGAGTTCGAGCAGCGGACGGCCTATTTCAACGGCGATGAGCTGCATGCGCTCAAGAAGGGCATGAATGTCCTCGACCGGATCCACGTGTCGCATATGGCCCAGATGCAGAACATGCTCGATTTCCCACCCGCGCCGAAGCTCACTGTCACGGGCCGACTCGACCCGGCCAAAGCGTCCGAGAACGAGCTGCGCGGCGAGCAGTTGTTCTTCGGCAAGGCCCAGTGCGCGATCTGCCATCCGGCCCCGTTCTATCTCGACCAGCAGATGCACGACCTGCAACTGGAGCGTTTTCTCAAGGATGAAGCGGGCGACGGTCCGATTAAGAGCTTCACGCTGCGTGGCATCAAAGACAGCCCGCCGTACCTTCACGACGGCCGCTGCCTGACGCTCGAAGACACGGTCGAATTCTTCAACGTCGTGCTCGGCACGAAGTTGACGGCTGCCGAGAAGACCGACTTGGTCGCCTTCATGCGGCAACTGTGAAGGCGTCGGGCGGAACCGCGCGGCTCAACCCTAATCCTTTCGGGAGTTGAATCATGGCTGACGTCATCGCCGGAATCCGCGTTCCCGATAGCCGGTTGGCCCGCGAGGCGACCGATCTTCTCCGGGAACACGGCACGCCGTTGCTGTTCGCGCATTCGTTAAGGGTCTATCTGTTCGGAGCGATTCGAGGCCGTCACCGGGGCCTTTCGGTTGATCACGAGTTGTTGTACCTCGGAGCCGTATTTCACGACCTCGGGCTCACTCCGAAATATCGCAGCCAGGACCATCGATTCGAGATTGACAGCGCGAATACGGCCCGCGCATTCCTACGCGCCCACGGCATCGAAGAGGCGACCGCGGACGTGGTGTGGGATGCGATTGCGCTCCACACGACGCCGGAGATCCCGTACCACAAGCGGGCCGAGATTGCGCTCGTCACGGCAGGAGTCGAAGCCGACGTCCTCGGCGATGGACTCGGCGAGATTCCGGCGGCCGAGCGGGACGCCGTAGTCGCCGCGTACCCGCGAATCGACTTCAAGCGGGGCATCGTCCGGGCGTTCGCCGATGGCTTCGCCTATAAACCAGCAACCACGTTCGGCACTATGAACACCGACGTTCTGGAGCTGACACTGCCCGGCTACCGCCGGCCGAACTTTTGCGAGTTGATCGCTACCAACCCTCTCGGAGGGTGAACTACGGGCACCATCTTTAGGGTCACCGGTAGCGAACGCGCCGCGACGAGTGCCCTTGCCCGCCCAAGTCGAAAAACACCGCGACCACGACCAGCACGATCCAAGCTCCTGAGAGCTCGTGGTGGTTGTTGAGCATGGCGGCCATGTAGGCCAGCGTGGTGTAGGGCATGAAGAGAAAGCCCAAAAGCGGCCAGAGCACCGTTTGATAGGCCTGGGCAAACCAATTGGTCAGCAGAAAGATGAAAAACATCACCACCCGTGGGACAAAGATGGCGATGATTGGAAGCAGGCAGCCCATTCGTACCCTCTTCGCTTGAGTCGATTCTAGCTCGTTCAGTCCTTCGCTCGCGCCGCGCGCCATTAGCTCAAAAATGAGCGGCGAAACGCATTTCGCCACGCGCCCGGCGTCGCGCTCGTGATCTGCGACGAGCCCTTCTTGACGCATACCAGATAACGACTTATAACGCCCCACCCGCTCGTGTTCACGTGTCCGACGGCCGGAAACTTCGCCAAGGAAGGCCCATGAACCCACAACTGCAACACGAGTTCGATCGGCTGACCGCCCGCTCCGAATGGCTGGCCAGTTTCAAGATCGACGGCCAATTCGTCGGGGCCGGATTCAATCACGACCAGGACGTGCGGCCCGGCCAGTTCTTCAGCCTGGTGCCCAAGGCCCGCCGGATTCTGGAACTGGGCTCCTGCCAGGGCGGCGGCACGTTTCAACTCGCCCAGCGGGCAGGCGTCGACGAGGTTGTCGCCATCGAGGGCCGCGATTTCAATATCGAAAAGGCCCGCTTCGCCCAGCGGCTCTTGGGTCTTAGGAACGTCACCTTCATCGAAGCCAATCTCGAATCGTTCGACTTCAAGTCGCTCGGCCCCTTTGACGCCGTCTACTGCGTCGGCCTGTTGTATCACCTGCCCAAACCGTGGGAGATCCTGACGCGGCTCAAAGACGTCAGCGATGTGATTTATCTGAACACGCACTTTTGCCGCGCGAATTGCGCCTTGCGCAAAGTCGACGCCTACGAAGGGGCCAACTGGTACGAAATGGGTTTTGAGGATCCGCTCTCAGGTCTTTCCAACTGGTCCTTCTGGCCCACATTGAAATCGCTGACTCAAATGCTCTCGGACGCCGGGTTCCTGTCCGAAATCATCGAGACCGACTCGACCGGCCTGGGCCAGTGCCCGCACGGCACCACGATCCTTGCCCGCCAGACAGCCAGCGTGTCCAACGAAGAACGCGACTGCCTGTGGCTCGAGATGCAGGCCATCCTATCGGCTCTCCCGCCCGATCACGGCAGCAGACTCCGCGGCCCGATCGCCACGCGAGTTGCACAGACGATTGCCGACCTGCGCCGAGCCGCGCGTCGAGTTTGGACGACCAGCCCCCGACGGAATGAGCGGACGCACTCACAGTAAAACGTGCCGGCGCGCCCCGGATCGTTCATCGGAACCGTCGTGACGCGCACCGAGACCGAGATACCGGCGGCGAAGCAGGATCCGTTGCTCGCGGCCATGCCCGCGGTCCGCGATTGAGCGCCGTCATACTCGGGACACACAGGACCGCCGGCCCGGCCGAGGATCCGCGGCGACCTCTCAGATCGCCCGATGGCAAGAATCCTCAGCGCGAGCGGAACCGCGCCGTTTGATCTTCGCGGCGAATCCGGGCACGACAACGCAACTGGTATCGCCGGCTTCACTGGTCCGCCGCGCTGAGTATCGATCGAATCCGGCGACAAGGCCCTCGGTCGACGAAGACAGGCCGCGCGCCCGTCCGACTATTCGAACAGGACGATTGCGACAGTCAGGAAAAGTTGATCGCGCGCGACGGGATCGCGCGAAGATTCGAACGTTGCGGAACGCAGGGAGGACGTCGAGATGCGCGTTCGCTCGAAGCAGCGGTAAAGGAGATTGGTTGTGAACGTGCGACGAATTGTGCGGGCCTTATTTGTGATGAGCGCGGTGGGAGGCATTTCTCTCATCGCCCCGAGTCTGGCCCAAACTCAGGACTATGCTCCTCCCACTCCGGAATGGCAACACTCGGCCGTTTTTTACGCGCCGGGAGCCTACTCGAACTACGGGTATCCGCGGTTCACGGTTAACTACGGCCCGTTTCACTCGACGCCGGGATATTCGTTTTATCGCCCGTTGCAGCCGGACGATTGGGGCTACGGACCTTGCGGCCCTCGGCACAATCTCAACGCGAGCCAGAAGAGCCCGTCCGGGATGACATGGTGGTGAGCCGGCCCGGCTCTCTCCACATCCATCGGTAGCAAGACAAGCGAATTCCTACCTGCCGCGCGCGTCGACGGGTTCGGCTGTCCGTGCGCTGGCCGGTAGTTTGAGTGAGTGCTGGTAGGCCGTGATAATCCGCGTGCGGATTTTGTAGCCGGCCGCGTTTGGATAGAGACGCTCGCAGCCGTGCAGGTCTTCGCGAGGCCGGCTGGCCGGTCCGAGCAGTGCGTCCCAGATATCCCGTTCCTGGTGTCGCGGCCGTCCGATTCAGGCTTAGCGCATCCGACGTGGATTGTCACTGGGCGCCGGGCGACTACCGCGTTTCGATTTCGGCCTGCCGCAGGCACGGTAATGTGCGTTTTTCTGGCGAGGACGAACGCGATGGCGATACAATTGGAAACCCGTACGCGACGGCGCCGGGGCTGAGGCGGCGCCATCGGGTGAAGATGAAAGAACGGTCAAGCCACTCTCACCAGACGATCGCCTCGCTGGCGTTGCTGCTCGTCGCGTGGCTGTGCGATTGTTCGCGCGCACAGGCGGTCGCCGACACGAATTCCGCCGATTTCTATGTGGCGACCAATGGCCGAGATGACTGGTCCGGCCGAGTCGCGGAACCGAACGCGAACCTCATGGACGGACCGTTCGCCACTCTGAAACGCGCGCGCGACGCCGTGCGCGCATTGAAAAAGGTGTCGGATAAGAAAAACCTCGTGGTGAGAATCCGCGGCGGCACCTATCTCTTGCGAGAAACGCTCGTCTTTTCGCTCGAAGATTCCGCCCCGAGCGGGGGGACAATCACGTATGCCGCGTCCCCTCACGAGAAGCCCCTCTTCAGCTCCGGCGTGCCGATTAGCTGTTGGCGAAAGCTACGTGAGAGTCCACCTCACCTTTCGGCCGCGGCGCGCGGCAAGGTGTGGGTTGCCGATTTACCGCCCGGCTTTGACCGGCTTCTTACCTTATACGACGGTCTGCAGCGGCTGCCCCGAGCTCGCAGCAAAGGCTTCACCCCGCCGGAATTCGTGAAACCGAACCAGCCGCTGGACCAGTTTCGTTTCTCCGCGGGAACACTGAAAAAATGGCCCGACCTCAAGGAGGCGGAGCTGCTGGTCATCCCCAGCTGCGACTACGAGATGAACATCTTGCCCATCGCTGCCGTGGATGAGCGGGCCAGCCTGGCAAAAACGGCTCTCGCTCCTTCCCGGCCCATCGGCAGGGTCAAGTATTTCGACAAAACGCTCTGGGTCGAGAACATCCTGGAAGCGCTCAACGAGCCCGGTGAGTGGGCCGTCACCACAGCTCAGCGAAAGATCTATCTCTGGCCCAAGGGGGACCGTCCGAGCGATCGCATCGTCGCACCCAGGCTGACCGAATTGGTGAAAGTCGAGGGGAAGATTGACTACGACGGCCCCCAGGACCAACCTGTGCGGGGCCTCGTCTTCCGAGGACTCTCGTTCGCTCAAACGGACCGATTCCCTTGGCACGGCTACACCGGTTGGAGTTTGCAGCACAGTTGGGAAATGTTCGATCGTCCCACGGCGGCCGTGCGTTTTCGGGGAGCTTCCGAATGTGAGGTCGAGAACTGTCGCTTCACTGCCACCGGCGGAACGGGTATTCGCTTAGACCTGACGTGTCAGAAGAATCGCGTCGTCGGCAGCGAATTCAGCCACGTGGGTGGGATGGCCATCCTGCTGGCTGGCTACGGCCCGGGCACCAAGAACTCGAATGACCACAACGAAGTGGTCAATAACTGGGTGCATCACACCGGCGAAGTTTACTGGGCCACGCCGGCGATCATGGTTTGGCAGAGCGGAAACAATCATGTGGCCCATAATCTCATTCACAACACGCCTTACACGGGAATCGCGGTGAACGGACGAATCTCGATGGGACGCGGAGACCCATCCGGCGATGCGTCGCGAGCCGTGCGTTGGGGCGAGATTGGCGATGTGAAAACGACGTTCGACTGGAGCGAGTGGTACCAGTACGAGAAGTACCTCCATGCCCGCGAGAATCTCGTCGAGCAAAACGACATCCATCACGTGATGGAAACCATGGGCGATGGCAATGGGATTTACATTTCCGGTTGCGGCCGCGCGAATCACATCTTTCAGAACTTCGTCCACGATTGCACGGGAACGCACATGGGGGCGGGAATCCGCTGCGATGACGTCCAAAACGAGGCCATCATCGAAGGCAACGTGATCTTTCGCATCAACAGCGTACAAGTTGGCGTCTCGATGACGGGTCGGAACCATATCCTCAACAACATCATTGCCGATATTCGCCCGAGCCCGCGGGTGATGCGGCCTGCCAATATCGTGCATGGATATATTTGCCTGCCGGGCCTTTATCCCTACGGTCCGAAGAACGCCAGGTTGGACCTCACCGGCGCGGATTGAGCGAAACATCGTCTATGCCCCGCGGAAAGATTATCTGCCTGTGCTCGAGCACCGTTCCTTCTCCACCGGCCCCGGCGATCGCCTGAAAGGCACGCACACAGACCACAACCTTTACTGGTGTCCGAACGATCCTGAATGGGGCCAAGGATACCTGAACGCCCAACAACCGCTTGGCGTGGAAAACGAGAGCCTGTGCGCTGATCCGAGATTCGTGGACATTGGAAAGGGCGATTTGCGGCTGCAACCCGATTCGCCCGCCTGGAAGCTCGGCTTCCAGCCGATCGATCTGGCCGGCATCGGCCTGCTGCCCAACCACCCGTACTACCGTCCGGCCGAAGCGAACGCTGGGGGCTTGCATTAGGACGACCCGAAAGTGCAGGATGATCGTGGCGGCTTGATCAGGACGCCAGCCATTTCCGTTGGAATGAGAATTGCCGATTGTCCGGTTGCCAATTGCACGTCCGTGCTCATCGAGAAACTGCACGGTACTACGAATAACGTCGATACGAATAGAGAGCCGTACGACCGACGCAAAAAAGTGGCCTCAACAAGGACTCGGGCAATGAAACACCTCGTATGGTCCTTATCGATCCGTTTCATGACGGCGCTAGCGGTGGGGGCGCTCTTCTCCTCCGTCACCTACGCTCAAAGAGGGGGCGGGGGAGGGCATTTTGGCGGCGCAGTCCCCGGCACGCCGCTGGGAGCCCAACAACTGATAACTCCCGGTGTGCCACTCTATGGCGCGCCGGGCAGCCCCGGATCCATTAGCCCAGTCATCGGGGGAGTGAACGGCAACGGCGCTCTCGTCGGGGGAACGCTCAACGGGGGATTTTATGGGAGCCCGGGATCCATCAGCCCGGGCATTGGTGGAGTGAATGGGAACGGCGCGCTCGTTGGGGGATATCTCAACGGAGGCGTTTACGGCAGTCCCGGGTCGATCATCAGCCCGGGCGTCGGTGGAGTGAACGGCAACGGGGCGCTCATCGGGGGATATCTGAACGGAGGCGTTTACGGCAGCCCCGGTTCCATCATCAGCCCGGGCATCGGTGGAGTGAACGGCAACGGCGCACTGGTCGGCGGATCGCTCGACGGCGGCAGATACGGCAGCCCCGGGTCTTACAGCCCGACCATCGGCGGAGTCAACGGGAGGGGCGCTGCTTGTCCGCGGCTCTCTCACTTCGGGCTCGAGGGGATTTCAAAACGGTGAATTCAGCAGCGAGGAATTCAACGGCCCCGGCATGCGAACCGGGCCTACGCCGCGGCCAATCTTGGTTGGGATTACTGGGGCGACCTTCTTTCCAACCACCGGCGAAACGACTGAACTCGTCCCCCCCATCAGCAACACCTTCACCCCTTCCGTCACAATTTATAACCCCGCTCCTTTGATCGTCGAGGCGGCGGAGGGCAATGGCAATTTCCAGTACAGCTGGTGGTAAGTCTCGAACCACTCCGCTGATCGCAGCGATCAACGGCCGACGGGCCCTGTGCCTGTTTCACGCCCGTTCATAGGCCATCCCGGCGGATTGCCGCTGGCTTTCAATCTGCTCGCGGACCGGGTCGCGGACGATATCGCGGACCCCGCGCCACAGCGCGCTCGCGTTCGCCGCAATCGCGACGCCCGCGGCGACCACCAGGCAGGAGATGGCATCGACGGAGCCGAGACCGGCATCGGCGATCAGTCGCAGCGTCACAATCGGATTGACCACATCGAAGAGCTGCGTCGTGGGCACGATCTCGCGGGACAGGAAGTGGATCACTTCGAGCCGCAACGATCAAGAGCAGGTTCGCCAGCACCAGAATCGCGAGCACCTGAAACGAATGGATGCTCGTGCATCACGCGCCGCAGCAGTCGCGCCAACAGCGTGCCTGCTCCGAGATAGATCAGCGAATAGGCAGCCAGGGCGATCGCGTATCGAGTGGCTTGCCGATCGTTCAGGATGCTGGTCGGCGTTAGCTGTGGGACAAGCACCGTCACAAAGAAAGCCCAGCACGCACCAGCGACACGAGGGCATAGAGCAGGCCGCGCGCCCCACCCGGCAGAAAGGGGGCCCAAAGCACCCTCAGTACCCGCGAGCGGGGCAGGCCGCGGCTGACGCGCCGCGACAGAGAATCGGGCGCGCCGACGAACAACAGCCCCGCAACCGTGATGTACGTCGCGGTCAGCGTCAAAATGGCGGTCAACGCGTCGGAAGGCATCGGCGGCCGCTGGCGCACGATCAGAAATGTCAGCAATCCGATCCAGCAAAGAAGCCACTGTGCGCCCACGGCCAGCCGGATGCCCGTGCTGCGGTTGTCGGAATCGAACGTGAGCTGTGCGACGGCCGCCTGCTCGCAGACATATGCCGGTCGAAAGGCCGAGGAACACGATCAGGGCAAGCGCCCACCACGTATCCGGCTCGTCGAATCGGATGCGCTTGCCGGCCGCCGTCATGAAGCTGAAAAAGGCCATCATTCCCCCGAAGGCCATCGCGATCACGAAAAGCGACGAGAGCGACTGCGACGTCGTTTTGCGGGCGTGGGCGCCGATCGCGAGGGCGACCAACGAGAAGCACAGCGCGGTGATGAAAAGCATGACCAGCGAAAAGGTCACGTGGACGATGTCGAAGCCCGGCAAGAGCGCCGTAAACGCGATGAAGGGAGCGATCGCGCAGTAGTAAACCAGCACTTGCACCATCGCGCTTAGGGTCTTGCCGCGGACGATCTGCAGCGGCGAAAGGGCCGTGATTTGCAACAGCTCGAGCGTCGTCTCGGTCCGCTCTTCGACAATGCTGCGAAACGTCGAGAACGGAACAATGACCAGCGTCGCCACGCACAGGGCGAACAGAAATCCCGCATAGAACATCACGGCCGACGACCCGTAGTCGATCGACTCGCCCAGATAGGACACGCCGAAAATCGACCCGGCCCACGCCGCCAGAAGCAGCAGCAGAAAAGTGCCCACGAACTGGCGGCTTTTGAGCGCCTGGCGCACTTCCTTCACGACGATGGGATTGAACCGGTCGCCCAGGCGTTCAAGCCGCGGCGACCATCGCTGACGAAACGCTCATTGCGTGATCCCCTTGGTGATGGCCATGAACGCATCCTCCAGGCTATCGACCCGGCCGCGGAACTCGACCACCTCGAGCTCGGCCCGAACGAGCCGCTTCAAGGATCGCGGACAGCTCGGATTCATCGCCCGTAAACTCGAACGTGGCGACCCGGTCCGCGAGCTCGACGTTCCGCACCAAGGGCTCCTGGCACAGGAGGTGCTCGAGCTTCTCGGCGTCGCGCAGCACGCGGACCGAAATGGCCGATCCGTCAGCACCGCCCTTCCGAGGCGCGTTGCGCCTGATTGATTTCTGTCATGGTTCCGCTGGCCAGGAGGCGTCCCGCCTCGATGATCGCGGCCGAGTCGCAGATCTCGCCCAGCTCGGTGAGGATGTGCGAGCTGATGAGCACCGTCTTGCTCAGGTCGGTCGCCAGTACGGTGGATCAGCCCCCGCAGCTCGATCCGCGCCCGCGGGTCCAGCCCGGCGGCCGGTTCGTCGAGCACCAGCACCGAGGGATCGTGGATCAACGTTCGCCCCAGCGCCAGCCGTTGCGACATCCCTTTTGAGAGGGTCTTGATCGGTTTGTTCGCCAGCTTCCGCAGCTCGGTGAAAACCAGGACGCGCTCGACGGCGTCTTGCCGGATGGTCTCCCGAAAGTCCGTAGGCCCTCGCGAAGAAGTCGACGTATTCCACGACATCCATGTTCGCGTACTTGCCGAAACTGTCCGGCATGAAGCCCACAATGCGGCGCACCTTGTCCGGATCATCGACGACCGAATAGCCATTGATGAATGCCTCGCCGGCCGTCGGAACATCGAGCGTGGCCAGGATCCGCATCGCGGTCGTCTTGCCCGCGCCGTTGGGGCCGATAAACCCCATCACCTGGCCCGGATACGCCTTGAACGAGACGCCATCGACGGCGCGCAGCCGGCCAAAGTGCCGGTGCAGGTTGCAGAGTTCAATCGCGGGCGTGCCGCCGTTTCCGTTTGATGCCGTCATGATCGTCCGCAAGTCAGGTCAGTAGTAGCCGAGCAGCAGGTGGTAGCCTGCTTGTTCGGTTGTCGGTCCAACTCCCGTCTCGACCCCGGGATTCTGGCGGAGGACCGCCAGGAAGGAGCGCGGCGAGAGGCACGTCTTTTCGGCCGTAAGGTCTCTGGACCACGTTTGAATCAGCCGCTCCATCAGGTTCGAATCGAAATGCGCCTCGGGAAATCGCCCCCAGAAATTGAACCGATCTAAATGAGCGGCGACCGACCAACGGATTGAGAACGGGCGAGCTGAAATTGTCGGGAAGCTCAGGACGGTTCCGGCCCAAGAGCCCGACAAAGTCCGACCGATCCGTCTCGGAAGCGTCGGCGAGCGGCTCGGACGCGTTGGGCAAGACATTCCGCGCCGACAAGAGCCGGCCCGACTCGTCGGCCACAAGCACGGCCTCCAGCTCCCAGGGCAAGCCGTTGACGATTGCGAGGCCGCCGTCTTGTCCCGGCTTGATCGTCGACGCGACCGGGCTGCTCGGCATGGCGAATGGTCAAGAATTGCGTTCGTGTCCGCGACAACAGCCAGCCCGACGTCAGCGCTTGGTTCTCGGTCCAGTCGACCGTGAACGTGCCCGGCTCGGCCGTTGGCGGGAACACCGGATAGACGGCCGTTTCCGGGGAAAACTGCATGCCGCGCGAAGGCGCCACCCCGGCAAAGAGAGCCAAACGCGCGACCGTCACCGCCTGATGGCTCTTCTGGTCGAGCACCGTCAGGCTGCGTATCCGTGATCTGATGCTAAACCCGTGCGCGGCCACCGAATATCCGACGAGCAGCACGCTCGTCACCAGAGCCGTGGCCGGCACCGTAACAAGGAGCAGCCATAACAACCTTTTGTTCCGCAGGTAGAAATAGTTCACGGGCCCGATCAAGACCGCGAAGAGCGGTGATCAAGACCATGAAGACCGTAGACGGGGACGCCGCGGATGCCGGGATTCATGAAATTGTAGAATTCCTCGGTCCCGAAATCGGGCGCGATGCCGTGCCGCTGCATCCACGAGAAGCGAGGCTCGCCGACGCTGCTCAACAGTGCGGACCAGGCGGACCGGCGAATCGGGCAATTCATCGGGAAACGCGCAGACCAATCCGAGCATGAGTTGGCGAGTCGCAAAGGGCGACGGCGTTGTGCGCCGATCCGATTCCGTCCACCTCGCGCCGACCGCCGCGTTTTCGTGGCAATCTCGAGCAGACGCTCGAGCGTCTCGACGTCCTTGGAGGTTTTGCCCGCCTGGTAAACAATCAGGTTTCCGCCGCAGTGGACCCATTTCAAGACGGCCGATCGCGACGACGGCTTGAGGTCCGCCAAAGTCGTCGCGCGAAATGGCGACGAAATCGAGTCCGCTGTAATCAATCCACGAATCGGGCAAGCTGTCGGGCGGAACCGTTTCCGCTATTGCGGACGTGATCCGAGCGGGCAGAGTGCCGCAGCGCCCCTCGCGCGCGCCGGTGGCCGCTCGGAGGTAATTCGAGCAATCGATCGGCCGGGACGAGACCACGAGCATCGCAGGGGTCGACTCGCCGTTCTGGAACGCCGCACCCGCAACGAGGCGCGAGTGCGATGGCAACTCGCCTCGCGAGTCGTAGACGCGAAGCAACCCCTGTTGGAACGCCGTGAGCGGAATGGGAAGCGTGAAACGGACCGTCGCCTGCTGATCCACGCGTAACGACCCGCTTGACCGTCGCCCCGTGCGACCGGTCGGCGGGCGTGACTTCGAACACCAGCGTCCGCGCCGCGGCGTGGTTCGCGATTTCCACCCGCACGGGAAGATAGCCACCGAGCGTGCCGCCCGCCCAGCGCGTGTCCGTCCGGATGAGCAGGTCATCTCCGACCGTCGTCCGCTCCTCGCCGGACGCGAAAGCCAGGCGGGGCGCGGCCAGCAAGGCGGCAACGATGAGCACCCGCCAGGACAGGACGCCGGGCCGACGACGGAAGAGGGAAGTACAACAGACGGAAGTACAACTCCCGCGCTGCCGATGCCCTGAAATCCGTGCGCCAAATTTGCCCATCGGCCGATCTCCAGGCCGCAGCGAAACGATGCGTGACAATTGATTAAATCCCGAAATGATCGCAGACGCCAGCACCAATTCCGCGGATGGCCGCGCGCAGACGCTCGTCATCAATAGACACGGCGCGCACCGATTCTTGTCTGTGCCAGTTCGCGGTCCGAAATCGGAATGCGATCGGACTAGCCGGCCCCCTCCCCCTTGCATTTTGCTCGATTTGGGAATATTTTAGCAGACATCGATCATGAGTTAGACAAATCTGCAACGTCCAGTGCTCAATTGGATCGGAGGGACGCGCCCGGGGTTACCGCGAGCTGTTCGGCCCACATCTGATGATCCACCCGGTCGTCGCCAGTTATGTTGATGCCGTCGAGATCCCGACGGCCGGCAGGTTTCAGGGGAACCAAGGTTTCACGAGACCGAAGGTTTCAGGAAGCGTTTGTCGGGGGACGCCAAATCATGAGACGATTTTGGGGCGCGCTGTGCTGGATCGGGTTGCTGAGTGTTGTGGTCCCCTTGGGATACCGGGCAACCGGCTGGTTGCTGCGGTATGACGGACGAGCGAAAACCGACGTCCAGACATCGCAAGCCGGACGCGATCTCTTTCTCCACGAGTGGACGCCCGGCGATCCGCTCGCGTCCAGCGGCGACGGATTGGGCCCCGTCTTCAATGCGAAGTCTTGCGTCGCCTGCCACCAGAAGGGGGGCGTCGGAGGGAGCGGATCGGTAGAACATAATGTCACAGTCTTTACCCTCAGCGCACCTCTGGGCGAAGCACGAGCGGCCCACGGCGTTATCCATCAGTTTGCGATCGACGCGGCATCGCTGGAGACGATGCAAAACGTCTCCGCGCAATTCCCAAAGAAGAGCCGGCCGACACTTGCTGATCTGAGTCGCGCTTGCGCCCAAGCCCGTCAACCCCTCCGCCCAGACCAAAAATGACGCTCTCCTCCCGATCGACATCGGCCAGCGCAACACGCCTGCCCTCTTCGGCGCAAGTATCATCGACGCCATCCCGGACGAGGCGATCCTGGCAAACGAGCGGAATCAGCGGCTGACGCTCAGCGGGTTTATTGTCGGTGGCATCAACCAAAGTCCCGTCGGTGGCATCGACCAAAATCCCGCAGGGCGGGCCGCACGGCTCTCCCACAAGCGAGTCGGGAAATTCGGTTGGAAGGCGAACATCGGAAACTTGTCCGAGTTCGTGCGGGTTGCGTGCGCCAACGAGTTGGGTCTCGGCAATCCTGCACAGACGCAGCCGGCATCGCTGTCGAACCCGAGTTATCGTCCCCGCGGACTCGATCTCACCGACCGGCAGTGCGACCAGATGACGGCCTTTATCGCCTCGCTGCCGCGGCCCCAGGAAGTGATTCCCTCCTCTCCGGCCGAGGCCGGCCGCGCTGCCGCGGGCAAAAAGCACTTCAAGCTGATCGGCTGCGCCAACTGCCACACTCCCGATTTGGCCGAGGCACAAGGGCTCTACAGCGATCTCTTGCTGCACCAGATGGGAGAGGGGCTCGGCGGTGGTGGATCCTATGGAGATTTGCTCCCCGATTCGTCTGACGAGCCAGCCTCTGACGGCGGCTCGTCGTCCCCCAGCGAATGGCGCACGCCGCCGCTGTGGGGCGTTGCCGATTCCGCCCCCTATCTCCACGACGGCCGAGCAGCGACCCTCGCCGAGGCCATCAAACTGCACGCCGGTCAGGCGGCCCCGTCCGCGACTCGCTTCGCGGGTCTCTCCGACGCTCAGCAAGAAGATCTGATCGCGTTCCTGAAAACGCTGCGAGCCCCAATCGTTATGCGCGAGACGCCCGGCAAGCCGAAGGGCTAAATCGCAAATCGCTGGCCGACACTCCCCCGGCCCCACATGACGACGCGCGGATCAGCGGGTCATGTCCGACGATCGCTATTGCCGCGTTTTGATTCGCGGATGTTGTATCTCGCTCTGCTTCTCTGCGATTCAAGCACCGATGGATCTCGGGGACGCTTGCGCCATTCCACATCGCGTTTTTCCATTTCGGCTTGAAACGCGGCGTCGTTGAGATCCTCGCAGGATGAAAACTGCAGACTCATCGTTGCCAGATTGAAGAGCCAAACTGCGACGAATGCTACACCCGCCGCGCGAAAGGCAAACTTGGATAAGTTGACGACCATCATTTGACGCGACTCGGTGCGGTCCCGAACGGACGCTGTTCGCCCGGTCTGCCCGGCTCATGCGTGGTCGATCACCTGGCCCAGCCGGCAGCCTGAGTGGCGGAGTTACAGCGGGGTTGTCTCCCCGGAGAATAAGACGCCGCCCGTCGCAATCCATTTCAGAGAAATCTCGCCGGCCACGCCGCATCGGGCACGCGCCATCGATCGCGAAGTTTCGGCTCGACGCCGCCCGAGGTGGCCCAGACGGTTGTCTAGGCTTTCTTCCCTGGCCGCTTGGCGGCTGAGGCCGTGTTCAGCGCCACGGCCGCGCGAACGAGCGCCTTGAGCGGCTTCTCATCGATCTTCTCCCCCTCGTGAAAATCGATGGCGCGCCGCGTATTACCCTCGAGGCTGGAGTTGAAGAGGCCGGATGGGTCCTTGAGCGAGGCCCCCTTGGCGAAGGTCACCTTCACGACATTCTTGTACGTCTCGCCGGTGCAGAGCATGCCGGCGTGATACCACACCGGAACGCCACGCCACTTCCATTCCTCGACCACTTCGGGAACGGCCTCTTTGATGAGGCTTCGGATCCGAGCGAGCATCTCGCCCCGCCAATCATTCAGCTCCTCGATCCGCGCATCGATCAACTGAGAGGCAGAGTTTTTGCCTTTTGCATCCATCGAGCCGGTCTTCGGCTTCTTGGCATTCGTTCTCTTGATCGGCGCCTTCTTCATCGGCGTGCTCGCGTTCGTCTCAGGGCATTGCCGGTAACCAGTGACTCGTTGGGCAAGCTGCCAGCTTGCCAATTTCGATCCGAAAAAGCAGCTGCACCGACGATTTTCATTGATTTCCAATACGAAGTGGCAACACGATCGCTACCTTAGGCGAAACACATTCGAGTATCGTAGGTCCTTTGACGGCCGGGCCAACGCTGGGGCAGTGAAATCATGCGGCGAAATAATACGGCGAAATAACACGTCAATGAATCAAGCGACCCATTCACCTTCAATCACGCTTCGCATCCCGGGCGACTGGTCACACCCCGGCGAACTGGTCGAGCGACTGCCGCCCGGTTTTCGTTTGAATCCCGAACATCTAACTTTGCCCGACGGCACGAAGATTGATTTCGTCCCCATGGAGCCCGACGAGCAGTTTGCCGGGATTTTTCAATCGTCGTGTCGCCGGCCTCCCACGCGGGACGAACTGGCCGTCCTCAATCGCTACAGTGTGAACATCGGCCTGACCGGCGCAGGCGGATCGCTGGAGTCGGCACTGACGATGATGCAAGCCGGCGCGGCGATCGTGCGAGGCGGCGGCGCCGGCGTCTTTATCGACAACAGCGCCCTGGCCCACGGAGGCAAAACCTGGCTCGAATTGACCGACGATGGGGGGCCGGAAGCGATCAGCTTCGCATTCGCTTCCATCGTCCGCGGCCGAGAAGAGGTCTACACGATGGGCATGCAGGTCCTGGGATTCCCCAACCTCCTGCTGCGTACCCGCGACGTGGATGCCCGCGGCGAGACGGTCATCGAGCTGATTCGCTATATTTGCAGCGGCGGCCGACCGATCGGCGTCGGCCACATCCTCGCCGACGACCAGGGCCACCCGCGCTTCCAGGTCCTCGCCAAACTGGACGACGAATTCGAGGCCGACAGCGTGATGCACAATCCATTCGGCCTTTTGAAGATCGTGAGTGCCAAGAGCATCGCGGAAGAGAACTGAACGCTCACCCCTTTACTTTCTTCGCGGCAAACCAGCCTGCAAACTCACTTCATGTCTGCGGCTTCTCGGTGTTTGAGGCGAGAAAAGAGGCCGGTCGTCTTCACCGACGGAGACCGCGCCGCGCGGGCAGCGAGCGGAATCGATCGATCCTTTTCGCAGATCGAGCGTCGTACTCCGTGAAAGAACTCACTTCGCGTCGTTGGCGCGCTTGGCCATTCGTTCGCGGTATTCGGCGAGGATTTTTTCGGGGTTTTCGTCGAAGGCCTGTTTGCAGCCGGAGCAGCAGACGTAATACGTCTGGCCCTTGTAGCTGATTTGGATCGTGCCTTTGCCGCCGGTGACGACGCATTCGGGGCCGTCGCCGCCTTCGACGGCGAGCCGCGTGCCTTCGCGGGTGTAGCCGACTTCGGCGACGCGGAGCGGGAGGCGGGCGGTGGCTCGCTTCTTCTCGTAGAGCACCGTCGTCCGTTTTTCGTTGAGCCGCGTGATCGTCAGGCGGTGGGTTTCATGCTTCGCGTCGGGTTGGGATTCGAGGATCAGGCGGTCTTCCTCGAATTTGCCGGTGTAGTCGCGGGTGGTGCCGTCGGCGAGTGTGACCGTGGCGTGGAATTGGCCGGTCGGCTCGTCGAACGTGACGCGGGCCTGCTTGATGAACTTGCCGTCGGTCACTTCGTACTTGATCGCGGGAGTTTTGGTTTGGCTGAAGTCCCAGACCCAGTTGGCCGTCTCCTGCCAACTGCCGGCGGCCGAGCCGCGCCGGGGCTGACCGATGCCGCGCCAGCCGCCGATGTACGAGTTGAACTGGGCGAGGGCCTCCTTGGCCTTGTTTGGCTTGGTGGCCGCGTTGTCGTGCTTCGGTGCGGATGAAAGCGGGCCGACGTTCGTCAGCAGGAGAGCCAGGCCGATCGCAGTGACGATGAAAGAGATTTGACGACCTGACATGCGATGCGCTCCTTTCGCCGACGGCTCACGCTTTTCGGGGTGCCACGACACCCAGCGAGTGCGCGACCGCCTAGGAATTAAACCCCGATACCGTTCAAACGGGCCTGTCGCCAGCCCGCAATTCCATTATGCAGCCGATCGCCCGAATGGTCACGGGCACATGCGGACGTGGCACCCAGAAACCCGCACGAGTGACTGCGGTTTGAGTGGCGCCTCGACAGCGCGCCCCCTTCGCGGCGTTTCCTGCGGGCATCAGGCGACGCGGCGATTCGTCTCAGCTTGTCGCTCGACCTCCCGTTCGAGATCGCGGATCTGCCCGCGCAGGGTTTCGAGGTCGCGCTCTTTCTCGGCGAGCGCGTCCCGAAGCCGGGCGAGCTGCTTTTGCGGATTGCGAAACAGCCGGCGTTCGACAACCGACACCACGACCGCGCCCCGCTGGGCCCGAACAACCGAGCCGCGCAGGCGGTACAGACGCGTGAATTTGCCGATTTGATGGAGCCGCGCGAGGCGGGCCAATCGCAGCGAACGCATGAAGGCCACCAGCGGCAGCACGATCACCAGGATGTCGATCCAGTGCTTCAAGCAGTATTTCAGCTTGCGATCGACGACGGCGATCATCACGGTGAATTCGAGAGCGAAGGCCGTCCAGATCAGCGCTTCGCCGATCCGCGTTGCGAAGCGAACCGCCGGCAGTTGCGCCCAGGCGAGGGCCGCTGGAACCTGGCTCGTCGCCGGCGGGTCTGAAACATCCGCTGCCGGCGGGATTGGGGAATTCGCGGCCGCAGCCAGGTGGTGCACGAGCGGATGGTGTTCCGGTTGGTAATAGTCCAAAACCAACAGCGGAATCACGCACAGCGCAATCACGATCATCGGCCCGTTGAGCCTTTGCTCCAAGCGGTCGCTCAAAGCGCGATCGGCGACCACCCATCCCAACCGCGGAAGCCAGATGCGCTCGTTCGTGCAGGCGTCGCGAGCGCCCATTCGCAGCGGCGGGAAGAGACAGTAGGCCAGGTGCTGTTTCCAGCGCGGGTTACGGGCGACGACGTGCAGCAGGGCTTCGAGCAGAAACACCGGCCAGAGCAGGGCCAGGCCGCAGTGGCAAGCCGGCAATAAGGGCGCGAACATCTTGCCATGCGAAAAATGGATTTCGCCCGCCAGCAGGAGCAACATCGAGACCGAGGCCACGAACATCGGCAGCGGCGCGTCGCGATCCAGTCGCCGGCACAAAGCGGTCGTCATCGTGCGAAGTCCGCAGCAAGCCCCATCGATCCCCGAGAAAACGGCAGATTCTCGACCACCGGACGGATTCGATCAAGGCCGAAATCGCTGCCGCCGGCGACGACGTATTCGAGGCCTGCGCGCTCGTGCGCAATTTCAGCGATTCTAGAACAGATCGTCGCGCAGAGAGATCCGCAGATCGGGTAACGAATGGTGCAGCCGATTCAGCGCCTCATTTGTAACCTGATTGCGACTCAGCGAGAGGGTCCTCAGGTTCTTCAGTCGAGCGAGCGCCTTCAGGCCGCAGTCCGTGATTCGTGTGCCGCTGACGTCGAGTTCCGACAGGTTGGTGAGACCGGTTAACTGATTCAAACCGGCGTCGGTAATCTGCGTGTTGCGGAGGAAGAGCGCCGTCAGACTCTTGAATCTTGCGATTTCCCTCACGCCATCGTCCCCGAGTCCCGTCTCGTTGAAATTGAGCATCGTCAATTTTGTGAATGTCCTCAGCCTCTTCAGTCCGGCATTCACAATGCGCGTGCCGCAGACGCTGGTGTGGTGGAAGTCGATCGTTGTCAGGTTGGGAAAAACCTCAAGCAGGGGAGTGTTCTCATCCCCAAAATCGCTTCCCCAGCGGAAATTGACTCGCGTGACCGCGTCGCGGGGCGCACGTTCATCCGGGTAGACGATGCATCCGAGCCTGACGAGTTTGTGGATCGCGTCCGCTTGATCCAAATCGGCATCGGAGACCGGCATTGCGTCCGTCGCAGCGGCCGCGATGCCCGACAAGGCCGCAGTCAGGCAGAGGGCATTTCCGAAGAGGCTCAAACCGACTGGAATCCGGCGCTCCGATCGCCTGGCGAACTCCTTCTCTCACTGACGCGAGCATATCAAGTCGTCGACCGATGCGGGCGATATTGAGCAGAAGCGACGCATCCAGATAGCGGCCGCCTCTTCGTTCAGGCGATTTACAACCGTGAAGCTGTGGGACGCAAAGACCGTCAGCGCAGATGCGACCACAGAAAAGAGTAGGTACGCGCCAGGCGTGTCGCGAGCTGCTCGTTAGTCACGCTGCCGTGATGGCCGCCTTCGGTGTTCTCGTAGTAGTCGACCGGGTAGCCCAGTGCCTCCATTTTTGCTGCCATCTTGCGCGCGTGGCCGGGATGCACGCGGTCGTCGCGCGTCGTCGTGTAGAACAGAACCGGCGGCAATTTCTGTCCCGCACGCAGGTTTTGGTAGGGCGAGTATTTGCTCAGAAAGGCCCATTCAGACGGCACGTCGGCGCTGCCGTATTCCGCCACCCAGCTCGGCCCCGGCCAGCAGCTTGTGATAACGCTTCATGTCGAGCAGGGGGTTGCCGCAGACAACCGCGCCGTAAAGTTCGGGATGCCGCAGCATGGTGGCACCCACCAGCAAGCCTCCGTTGCTGCGCCCCTCGATGCCGAGCCAAGCAGGCGACGTAATTTTGCGCGAGACGAGATCGCGGGCCACCGCCTCGAAATCCTCGAAGCAACGCACGTGATTTTCCAAGAGCGACGCCTGATGCCAGGCGGGGCCGAACTCGCCGCCGCCCCGGATATTCGCCAGCACGAAGACGCCGCCGCGTTCGAGCCACAGCTTGCCGTAAGCACCATGCAACTGCTCGTACGAACCCGAGTACGCGGGTTTGAGGGCGTTTTCAAATCCCCCGTAGGAGAACATCCAGACCGGGTTCTTGCCGTCGAACTTCAAGTTCTTCGGTCCGACGACAAAATACGGCACCTTCGTGCCATCCTCAGACGTCGCCCACCATTGCTTAACCTGAAACCGCGTGCCGTCGAAGGTCGGTGCTTGCGCCTTCAGGCGCTCGGGTTCGAGCGTGCCCGGCCTCACCAGGTAGAGCGAAGGTGGTTCGAGAAAGGACTCGTACTCCACGAGCACGTTCGGCGAGTCGGCGTCGCCCCCCGCGAAATGCAGGCTGCCGTTGTCGCCAAACGGAATCGCCTGCCTCGTCCAGCCGGCTTTGCCCGGCGAGTAGCGATAGAGGCGGCCGCGCACGTTGTCGAGCATCGTCACGAACAAACCGTCACGCATGACGTGAGCGGTTTCGACGATTTCCTGTGCCGTCGGTGCGACGACCAGCTCGATGCCGCCGGCCTCGCCGCCCCCGTCGCCCCGCACGTCGCCACGTAGCGCTGCCGGGTCAGCCAAGACGATCGAGCCGGCGGAATACTTAATGCCGTGCTTGGTCCAGTCATCTCTCAACTTCAAGACCAACCGCCCGCGAAAGCCATCGAGGACCATGACCGAGGCGGGCAAGTCCAGCGCCTTGAGTTGGCCTTCGAGAAGCTGAAAGTGCCTGGCCGCCCAGGTCGTCAGTCTCTCCGTGACCAGGTCGATATCGCCCGCGCCGGTATTGCTCGCGCCAGTTCTGCCCGCGCCCGTACGCAGTCGCCGTGCCGAGACTCCCACGGAGGTCGCGGGGGCCTCGTACAGCGTTTTGGCCGACTCGAGCGGCGTGCCGCGGCTCCAGAGCTTCACGATGCGGGGATAACCGGACTTAGTCAGTGTGCCCGGACCAAAATCGGTCGCGACATAGACCGCGTCGAGATCGCGCCACGCGACGCTCGATTTTGCGGACGGCAACTTGAAGCCGTCTTTGACAAAGGCCCGCGTCTCGACGTCAAACTCGCGTTCCTCAGCCGCGTCACCACCTGCCCGGGCCAGACGAATGAGACAGCGCCGGTAGTCGGGCGCCAGCCACACCGCACCGCCGAACGCCCAGGGCTTGCCCTCTGCCTTGGCGAGCGCGTCGATGTCGAGGACGGTCTCCCAGGCCGGCCGCTCGCGGCGGAACTCCGCCAGCGTTGCGCGGCGGAAGAGCCCCCGCGGATGGGCGCGATCACGCCAGAAGTTGTAAAGCCAGTCGCCGCGAGGCGTGACCTCGGGGATCCGCGACTTCGAATCGAGCACGGCCAGCGCGTCGCGAAAGAGAGCCTCGTAATCCGGTAAAGCGGTCAGCCGCCGCTCCGTCGCGCTGTTGTGCTCGCCGACCCAGTCACGGGCGCGAGCGCCGTCAATGTCCTCGAGCCACAGGTAAGAGTCATCGTCCACCGCGACGGGTCGTTCACCGGGCCGTTCAGCGGCTGCACACCAACCCGGCACGCCCAGCACAACAAGCACCAGTGCAACGAGCACCATGAGAGCAGGCACTCCGAGTTTGCCGGGCCAAATGTGATTCATTCGACGTTTACCTGCGATCACACACATGCTTTGACCAATCCTGACGTAAGACGACATCGCCGTGCTTAATCGGATCCGTCCCGGCGAATCCTCACGGCGATTATATCTCTTACCTCGGTTTGTCGAACCGAAGCGGGCTTACCTGAAGGCGCGAACAGGTTCTCTCTGAAGCGCCTCCGAAGGCGGCAGGGAGGGGAGAACTTGTCTAGGCGGTCGTGAAGCTTTCATTTCCTTCTGTTCAAACGATTTTTCGGAATGGCGCCTTGGCGGTGCTCGTAGTGGCAAAGATTTGTCGCGAACGAGCGAAGAACTCCGAATACGATCTCGGCACGAACCGTCAGGATCCGACTATGTTTCGTCTTCGCAAGCCGCTGTGGCGCGGGGTTTTACCTGGCATCGCCCTCTTCGCGTGCTCACTCACCGTACTCGCGGAAGATGGGGCGAAGGCCCGCCCGGCGGCAAACTCGGCTCCGACGGCATCTCCGGCTGCGCACGCCGGAAATGTCACGGACTCGGCCGACCTAGAAGCCTTCTTCGACGGCGTCCTTCCCGTACAGATGGAATCCGACCACATCGCCGGCGCGGTCGTCGTTGTCGTGATTGGGGATAAGCCGGTCTTCGCGAAAGGTTACGGCTACGCGGACGTCGAACGGCGGAAGAGGGTCGACCCCGAAAAGACGCTGTTTCGGGTCGGTTCCGTCTCGAAGCTCTTCACCTGGACGGCAGTCATGCAAGAGATCGAGGAAGGGAAGGTCGACATCGACGCCGACCTCAACGGCTACCTCAAAGACGTGCAAATCCCAAACACCTTCGAGCAGCCGATCACCCTGCGCCACTTGCTGACTCACACGCCTGGCTTCGAGGACAACGTGATCGGGCTGTTAGCCCACACGGCGGAAGAGGTCGGGCCGCTCGCGGCGGCGCTCCGGGCACAGATGCCGGCGCGGGTGCGTCCGCCGGGCGTCATCGCCTCCTACTCGAATTACGGCGCGGCACTCGGCGGCTACGCGGTCGAGTGCAGATCGGGCATGCGCTGGGAAGATTACATCGAGCAACGCATTCTCAAGCCCCTGGGCATGGAGCACACGCTGATCCGCCAGCCTGCCGCCGACAAACTTCCGGGCGACATGTCCAAGGGTTACAAGTGGCAAAGCGGACACTTCGCGGAACAGCCCTTTGAATACTTCACCACGCCACCCGCCGGCTGCATCAGCATGTCGGCCGCGGATGCCGCAAAGTTCATGCTCGCCCATCTCTGCGACGGCAGGGGCAGCGGCGGACGCATCCTCAAAGCGGAAACGGCCCGCCGCATGCGCGAGCCCCTCTTCCGCCACGACCCGAAGACCGACGCGATGTGCTACGGGTTCATGGAGGAACACCAGAACGGCGAGCGGATGGTCGGTCACGGCGGCGACACGCTCTGGTTTCACTCGCTCTTGCAATTGATTCCCGAACGCAAGCTCGGCCTCTTCGTCTCCTACAACACGGACACGAGCGCGAAAGCGAGAGGCCGGCTCCAGAACGCCTTTCTGAGACGGTACTTTCCTGAAGCCGACGTGCCCCCCGTCAGGTCGGCAAGCGGCTTTCGCGAGCGGGCCAAGCGGCTGGCCGGCGAATACGTCATGACCCGCTACTCGCAGACATCTGTCACCAAGCTCCTCTTGGACGGGTTCGACGTTTCGGTCAACGACGACGACACGATCACCGCGGACATCGGCGGCAACTCGAAGCGCTACGCCGAGGTTGAGCCGCTCGTGTACCAGGAACTTGACGGATCCCGCAGGATTGTCTTTCAGGTGGACGCAGAGGGGCGTGGCCGCGCCCTGTTCCGCGCCGACGCACCCGTCGCCGCCGCGACCCGCTTGAAGTGGTACGAATCAGGCCCCTTGCAGACGGGCCTGTTGGCGGGAAGCGTGCTGGTCTTTGCGACGGCACTTTTGTTTTGGCCGGCGATCGCCTTCTCGGTTCGCGGACTTCAGGGCCCCTCGATCAAGCGGACGCGGTTTTCCGCCGCGTTGAGCATTCTGGCCTGGCTGTTGAGCCTGGTGGGCATCGGCTTTGCGGCCGGCCTGGCCGTCGTGCTCAACGATCGCAATCAGCTCCTCTTCGGCCTGCCACCGCTCGTGAAGGGCCTCGAGGCCGCGACGTGGGCCAGTGCTGTTTTGACCGCATTCACCGTCCTCGGTTGTCTCGTGGCCTGGCGCGGTTGCTACTGGCGCTTCGCCGGCCGACTGCACTACACGCTGGTGGCGCTCGCCGGCGTCGCCTTCACCTGCTTTTTGTACTCGTGGAACTGGCTCGCGCTCGGAATCGGCGGAATGTGACAATTCGCCAAGTTTCGCCAAGCGGTGCAACAAACACGCTCGCTGCGCCGTCCTCGCCTCAATGGATCTGCTCGGCGTACGCGATGTCCTGCAAGAGCGCGTAGCGGATCACATTCACGAAGATGCGGACGGCGTCGTGAGAGTCATAGCCCGCGCAGCCCACCCACGACTGCCGCTCGACGGCGCAACTGATGTCGAACTTGCTGTAGATTACGCAATACCGCCCCTTGAGCTGGATGCCCTCCAGGAACGGCTCTCCCTCTCGCAGTGTCGGATCGAGCGGGTCGGTGAGCTTGCCGCTTTCCGGAAACCGCCGCTTCACCTTGTGGAGGTCGAAACCGATTGCCGGCGAAAATAACTCGTGCGTGATGGGAATCGGCTCGAGTCTCCGCTCGGGAAACAATTGACGCACGAGGTCGCGCATGCTCTGGTCGAACTGCGGCGAGCCGCAGCAGGCGTCCGCAAACAGCACGGCCCCGCCGTCCAAGTGCTTGCGGAGATTCTCAACTTCCTTTGGACTGAACTTGAAGGCCGAACGGCCGTGCATGTACGCCAGAGGATACGTCGGCAGGTTTCCGTCGCCGGGGACGAGGTTCTGCTGCGCGGTTGAGGCGAGCATGCCGGACGTGCGATTGAGGGCCACCAGCACCTTGTGCAAGGCTTGCGGAGCCGCGTCCCAGTCTCCGGTGTGCCGCAGCTTGGCCACCTGCAGCAGGCCTCGCTGGATTTTGTCCCGCTTGCCGGCCGTCTCGCTTTGATCCTCGGCCTCGAGCTGCCGCACGTCGAGTTTGTCGTGCAGCTCGCGCCCGGTGGCAAAAGCCACCACGTTGACCCCCACACGCATCGAATGCCGCAGCGCGAGCCCGTACGGCGTGCTGAGGCGGATCGAACCCGTCACGGGCCATTTGTCCCACAGGCACGAAAGGTCGTCCGGCGCATAAACAAACGACGTGCGGCAGCCAAAATCGGCCCCCCACAACTCGGTCTTTGCAGGATCCAACTTGTACTCCGCGCGGTAGATCGCGTGATCGGGCGGCAGACGCTTGAGCGCCGCGTTCCCGGAGGGAAAAAGCTGCGAAGCCAGGTTGCGGAGGCCTTTATCGAATCCCGAGCTGTTGCAGTTGTTGACGGCCAGGATGAATCCCCCTTGGTCGATGTAGGCGCGTAACAGCCGCACCTGGGCCTCGGAGAATTTGGGGTCGTCCGTGCCGCTGAGATAAAGGATCGGGGCTTGCATCAAGTCGCCGACGCCCCCCGCGTCCAGAGCTTTTGCCATCTCGACCTCTTGGAACGTCAGCAGCCGCGGCCAGTTGGGCAGGGTCGTGATGTGCTCGGTGAGGTTGCGGATGTCGTTCGGATGCCGATTCCAGTTCGGCGGCGTGTCGTCATCGGGTTTGGTTCGCTCGGCCGTCGACGCGTAGTTCAGCTTGTTGATCAGGACCGGCGCCAGGCCCTTGGAGAGGAATAAGAGCGCGAAACTCGACCCGAGCACGTCGTCTTCGCCCCCCTGGTGCCTCCAGCATCCATCCGGCGACTGAACATCGAGCAGGTGACGCACGCCTTCGCGGTACCAATCGTGTTTCCCGAAAAAGCGTTGGGCCGAAAGGCGTCCGGCCCGCTCGACGCCGTACAGGTAATACAGCAGCCACGCTCGCCCCATGCCCGGATTCTGGTCCGTTGCGAAGTGTTTCGCGAACCAGGCAATGCCCTGTCGCACCGGCCGATCGGAAGGGGCCTTGCGACCGCAGCACAGAGGGGTGCCGTCCGCATTCTGGGCTTCGTCGGCGCTCAGCATCTGTTGGCAGATGACGAGCGAACCGAGCCCGGAGCAGGTCATGCTGCCCGTGCTCTGAGTTCTGATCCTCGTATAACTCCACCCCCCGTCGGGATTCTGGTCGTTCATGAAGTGTTCGAGCGCCATCTCCCAAGTCTTGCGCTTGATGCGCACGCCGGACAAAGCCGCGTCGTGCAGGCCGAGGATCGCAAATTGCGTGTTGCTGTTGTCGCCCCCCCTGGGGAAGTGGCCGTAGCTCCACATTCCGCGTTCGGCGCCGCGTATCGTCTGCACGCCCTCCAGTTTTTTGGCGAGGGTGGCAATCCGCGACCGGTCTTTGTCCCATTCCCTGGCGGCGGCGAAAGCCATCAGCAACAGCGACGTGTCGTAGGTCGGGGTCAGTTTGTCCGACTCGCCATTCCCCCGCAGGAAGTCGAGCGCCCGTGCCACGCACGGATCCTCGACGCCCACGCCCGCGTTCAAGATGGCCAGCGTGGCCAAGGCCGTTGGCCCGCAGGAAACGGGCAAGGACTTGGGCGGCTCCACACGCGAAACGACAACCTGGCCGTTGACGCGCTTGGTCACTTGAATGCCGCCCAAAGTCCGGGCGGGCCTAAGCCTCGAGAGAAACGAGCCGTCTGCCGCTTGCTGCGTCCGCAGGAAGTCGACCCCGCGGGCAATACTGGCTCGCACTTCTTCCGATCGAAGGTCGTCTGCGGCCAATGCACAAGTCGCGCGGCCCGCCGCACCGCACAGGCCCGCGGCAAGCATCAACGACACAAGGGAAGCGCGCCACCGTCCAAAACAAGACATGGTTGCCCCTTGCAACACGCAGCGTGCACACGCGAAGAAGCGGGCCGGATTCATTCTAGCCAGACTTCAAGAGGCGACGAAAGCAGGATCTCCGGCCGCACAACCCCGGGGCGGTTTTCTGCTTCACGGCGATTTCCGCCGAGCGCGCCTTGCGCGGTGAGCTCACTTCACGTCGCTGTCGCGTTTGCCGACGCAGCCACGGGCGCGAGCCGTCAATGTCCTGGCGCCGCCGCGAACGTCGAGTTAGAGCGATGGAGCACTGCTGGATGGGCCCACGGTCGCAGAGATGGAGCGATTGGGCTTGCGAAAACTTCCATCAAATGGAGAGCATTATGCCGTCCAAGACCGTTCGGGATGCACACCAGAACGCACACGATCATCTAAGCTCGATGGAAGGGGCGGAACACATTAATTGGCCTGCAGAGATGAAGGGCTTTATCGAGAGCCAGGCCAAGACGTTTGCCGTCACCACTGGCCTAATTCTCTTGAGTATCTACTTCAAGAAGAAGCCAAGCTCGTGGAAGCAACTCACGGAGCACTTCGAGTCGCACATCAACGAGTTAGCCGACGGTCACATTTTGGCGAACGACTATGTCCAAGCGCACGGAATCGCCTTTATGAACTGGGCCGGCAACGTCCACACGCATGTAAAGGAACAAAAGGCGAAACAAGAGCAGGCGCGGCAGAGGCAGCGTTATTAAACCCTATTCACGAAAAGCGCACGATTCGGCGCAACTGGGCGTAAGTCCGATTTTTACGTCACATACTGCAAATAGCGCTTGGCGTCCTCGTGTCGGCAATCCGCTCGAAACGATCTAGCCGGATGGATTTCGACAATCCGACCGTTCGAAAGTAGCGCGATCCGATCCGCAAAGGACTCCGCAAACCGAAAGGCGTGCGTGACCAGGATAATGCCCATTCTTCGCGCAGCCGTCTCGTTCACCAACGACTCCGCGTCCCGGAGTTTCCGGATGGCGGCGATCAGGCCGTACGTGGTTTCGGGGTCGAGGGCGCTGGTGATTTCATCAAGCAATAAGATGCGAGGTTGCAGGACCAGGGCTCGAGCCAAGGCCACGCGTTGAGCTTGGCCGCCTGACAAAGTATTGGGGTATTGGTCTTGGACGTTCTCGATTTCGAGCAATCGAGCCACTTCCGCCGACAATGCAACCGCCTGCCTCTCGGACAGGCCCCGAATTTTGACGAGCGGAAACACGACATTCCTCAATGCCGTCATGTTGGGGAAGAGATTGTAGCCCTGCAGAACAAGCCCGATGCGCCGGCGAATCAGGTAGGGCGGAAGCAGCGCATTTCCATCCGCCATGTACGCGTCGCCATCGAGCGACGCAGCCCCGGATTGCGGATTCTCCAGGCATGCGATGCAGCGCAGCAGCGTGCTCTTGCCCGCTCCGCTCCGGCCGGCGATCGCGAGCGTCTCTCCTGAGGCCACGCGAAGCTCGACTCCGTCGAGCACTCGCTTCCCGTTGTAGGCCATCCGGAGATTCCGGATGTCAAGGCCGAGATCTATGTTCTTCTCTTCAGCCATTCCGAACGCTCGAGTCGCCGGGCGGCCCAGGCAAAGGGCAGCACCAAAAGAATGTAAATCCCGGCTACAATTAGCCAGGCTTCAAGGCTGCGGTAGGTCTGCCCCATGGCGACTCGTGCCGTAAAGACGATTTCCTGGCATCCAATCACGGACGCCAGGCTCGAAAGCTTGATATTGCCAATGTAGAAGGCAACCATCGCGGGAGCGATTTGTCGGACGATGTCCGGCAGGATGAGATACCGCCAGATCGTGGATTCTTTGAGCCCTAATGCCCGGGCGCCAAGCACGGTTTGACGGGAAACGCCGTCCACGGCCGCTCGGACCAGATCGGCCGTAAATACGGCCTGGGAAACAGTGAGCGCCAGGAACGCGGCGACGAATGGCGACGGCGCACTGATCCCAAGTAGATCGCGATAGGGAAAATAGTAGAACAAGAAAATCAAGACGAGCAAAGGCACGGCCCGCGCGATGTCGTTAAACGGAAGCAGCCACCAAGAGAGGCCGCGAACGCGAAGAACCGGGCCGAGCAGGATCCCGAGTACCGTGCCTGCAACCGACGTGAGGAAGGAGAGTTCGATCGTCACGCACAGGCCCCGGGCGAACGCCCAGCCATAAGGCCAGAAGACGCCGAAATCCCAGTCGTACCTCAAGGTTGCCGCCTCTGGGTCGATGTTCAGTCTTCGGTGAGACCCGTACCGGGCACGAGATCGACCTTCTCGTAATACCCGAGACCCTTCCACTTCTCGTCAATCCGCCGGATCGTACCATCGACCTTGAGGATGCGGATGCCCGCATTGATGAAATCGAGCAGATCGCGATCCTCCAGCCTGGTGGCAAAGCCGCCGGCGACCATCGTCGGAGGCTTGTCGAGCCAGAGGACCTTCACCTTGTTCTTATGCGCATGCGCGTATTGCACCAGCGTCGGGACGTCCTGCAATGCGACGTCGGCTCGACCGTTGAGAACTTCGTCGAACTGCACAAAGGGAGATTCGCCGACCACCACATCTATCCATTTCGGCTTTTTTAGGTGTCGTTTCGCGAATTCGGTTGATGTCCACCCGACCGCGACCGCGATCGTGACGTCATCCCGGTCGAGATCCTGAAACGTCTTGAATCGATTGTCGTCCTTGCGAACCAGGCCGCAGGCGACTCCGAAATAAGAGAATGGCTCGGACAGGCCGAAGTCGCTCGCGCGTTGCACGGTCTGATACACCGCGTCCACGAGCAGGTCGAACTTGCCCGAGAGCATATCGGCCCGCATCGTTTCCCAATGCAGTTGGTGCCACTCCAGCTTCAGGGGCGGCTCATGCCGCTTCGCGATCTCCTCGATCATATCGACCGCGAACCCGCGCATGCGCTTGTTCTCATCCGTTTCGTTCAGGTCGATGATGGTGTACGGCGGGAACCCGCCGTACGCCACCCGCAGCACGCCTTGCCTGCGAACCCTCGCCAGAGCGCCTTCCGTCTGGATTGATGGCAATGAAGGACGGTTGAGCAAGCCGATGCCCGCAATGACGATGCTCAGCGTCGCCACGAGCAGGGCCAGGCCTCCCAGGATTCCCTTTTCTCGAACGTTTGCTTGCGTCATTTTGATTCTCCTCGCGATCGCCGATCTCAGCCGCTTTCGTCATCCGCCCGCGTCACTCGATCGCAACAGCGAGCGATCGATCTCGATGCCAACCTTCGACAAGCATTGCTCCATCTGAGGGTCGATGGCCGCCAGCGCTGCCTTTCGGAGCGCCAAGAAATGATCTTTGATCCAGGGAAAGAGCGGGAGGGAAAACCCGATCCCAACCGGGATCGACAGACCATGCTTCAACCCCACGATCTGGAATGCCTTCTTGTTTGCGATTTGTTCGCGCACCAGGTGCTCATCCACAAGATCGAAGGCAAAAATGTTCATTCCCTTAGTCGCTCTGTCGATTGCGTGCTCCAGTTCGTGGAACAGCGGTCGGTTGTTTTGATTGAAGGTCCGCACAAGTTTGGTCTTGTCCACCGACGTCGAAAGCGTCAATTCGCACAAGATCTCTTCCGAGGCGAATCCAAGCAGCGAGTAAACGAGCGCATTGCCCCGCAGAAGAGTCTCCCATTCGGCGGGCCCGATCGTCGGACGGTCCGACTCCTGATTTGAGGGACGATCCATCAGGACCTTCGGCACGACGAGGCCCAATTCCGTGTGCCGGGCGTAGCGAATGACTCCCCAAGCCAGGCGGCGATAAGAAGTGAGATAGAACGGAAAAAGGCACAGCAATGGTCTCGACTGGGCGCTGGCCCATCGAATAATCCGTCCGAAATCGGCTTCCTGTTGGCTCAGTCCGACGACTGTCCGTCGAGCCTTCGGCTGCGAACCCCAGTTGATTTCGGAAATCTTCGCCTGCAGCGCCTCCTGCAGCTCCTCCATGACATTGCGAATATCGTCGGAGTAAGAGCCGGACACCAAATGCAACTCGCTGGTGTCGAGGTGCTCCCAGAGTTCCGCGTTCACTCGACGACTGCAGTCCAACGCAAGAAGGGCTTTCTCCAAATCGGGATCGTTCCCCACGTCGCTTGGGTAAAGCTGAAACGGCGATGGTCCCTCGGGTTGATCCAAGATTTCCACAATCGCCCGGATCCGCCCGGCCACTCTTGCTTTCCATTCATCGCCGTCTGCGGGAATTTCTCGCAAGTAACGCGAAGTCTTGTCCTTGATTTCAAGCCATTTCTCTTCGCCAAATGCGAACCCGCTCTTCGCCTTCGACAGGTCCGATGGGTTGATGTTCGAGAAACCAAGCGCCTCTTTGATGTCGGATTGCCTTTTCTTACCGGTTAGCTGCCCCAGGCCATCGAGCATTTCGCCAAAGAGAAGACCTTTTTCTGCTGAAAACCTCACGATTTTATCGCTTTCCGTATTTAAACTCGCCATTTCTGTCTAATTGCGGCTGGCATTGAGAAGTTTACCGCCACTCGTCGCAAGGGCAAGCGAACATCAAGGAAACAGGAAGCAGAAATCTAGGTTCGAGGCAGGCTGTGACGCGTTCGTAATGAAGCCCCGTTCTCGCGTGGCGACCTCACAGAGGCAGTTCAATTAAACGGAAATTTCTTATCAAGTTCAATATTCATAAATAATCCACAAGTCGTTATACTACAGCAATTTGAGAAATGAGTCGACTTAAATTTCCATAGATTTGTGCGAGCGCAGACAGAAATTTCCGTTGATATTACTTCTATTTCTGTTACAATTTGGACGAGGACAAGTCGATTTGATCCGCACAAACGAAAAAGGCAGGACCAGCCGCTTCGGTCGGTCTGCCAAGGAGGTGTCCACGACAGATCGAAATTGCGGGAGGTCCTGCCTCATCAGAGCGTCAGCATAGGCCAACGCCCAAACGCGCTAGAAACTGACGGTTCGCCGGCAAGCAAGCACGTCAGTCTCTGCAGAAGCAAGTTTACACCGAGTTCTGCCCCGCGCCTGCGCTGCTCGCTCATTGCCGCGCCCTCTCCCGCGCACACCACCAAATCGGCCAGGACCGTGCTCTCCCAGGCCGTTGGTCGGCACCGCCACAACAGGTGTCTCGCGCCCTAGTCGGGCTCGTCGCGTCGAGGAGGCCAAACTCCGCGTTTCGTTTCCGCAGGAAGGGGGACCCCTATGTTCCGTGTACTTTTGCGCCAGTCGTGATGGGCGCGCTCCTAAATCGTCAAAACAACCAAGAAGTAACCGTCGTAAGCAGAACCGATTCCCATGCCAACCGGCCCGCGTTGGCAACGGGCGTGGCGGCCGTTCGAGCTGAGTGGAAGGATCGCCTTCCCCGCTGGATGCAGCGACCTCTGACGTGGCTAATCGCTTATCCGCACGCGGGGCAGCAGCCGCTGTGGCAAGAGAAGCCGTGGTGGATTGCCGTCGTCGCTCCCGTATTGCTTCTGGCCTTGGCAACGTCGTTGTCTGTGGTTGTCGTCAACCTGGGAGGCTATTTCTGGATCGCGCTCCCGCTCCTTTGGCTGCTGCACATCAATGCGGCCCGAACGTTCCAAATTCATATCGGCCACCAAGGGATCCATGAAGAGTTCAGCGGCAACTCCCGCATTGACCGCGCGGTGGTCGAGACGCTCACGGCTCTCGCTGTCGTCCAGGATTATGATGGCTACAAGGCCGACCACGATGGCGTTCACCATCCAAGACTTGCGTCGGCCGAGGATCCCGATCGGCAGTTCACGATCGGAATTATCGGGATCCGGCCTGGCGCCAGCGTCCGGGCCAACAAGATTCGCTTTCTGCTGGCCCTGATCTCTCCGCGCATCCACGGGCTGTTCTCGCTGGGCCGTTTGCGGGCGAATTTTGTCGACGCACCTCGATATCGCCGCATGATGGCGATGATCTGGTTCGCCACCGTGATTGCCGTCGTGGCCGTCACCCATCAATGGACGGCGCTCATGCTGGGCTTCGTTCTGCCGCTGAGCGTCCTGTTCCAGGTCTCTTCAATCGCGCAATTCGTGACTGAGCACCATTGGGCCAAACAACGTCCCGCCGGTGTGTCGGCGAAAGAGCATCATCTGTCGCTCTTGATTAATCGTCACCTCGGTGACCCGCTTCCGCCGCGCGAGGCAATTGGCTGGGCTTGGTTCGCCGGCTGGTCGCTCTGGTGGGTGCGGCTGCTGCTCTATCACTTACCCGCGCGGCTTGGCGTGCTGATGGCCGACCTTCCGGTGCACGGCAGCCATCATCTCTGGCCAAAAGACAAGGGGTGGGCGAATGCGATTTATGCATACCGCCTCCTCGCCGATCAGTCGGGCAAATGCCCGACCGAGATCGTGGGCGGCTACTTCGCGATCCTCGACTTCGCCTTGGAGGCATTTCGCGCAGCGCCGCCCGCAACTCCTGACGAGCGACCGCTGACTTTGGCAGAGAAACTCAACGTCACCAACGGCATGTGACGTCAATCTTCGCGCGGGGAGATTCCCGCGTCCGAATCTCCCCGCGTCGATTCCCTATGGACGCATCTGAAAGGTTCGCAACATGAATTACTCAGACAACCAGCACAAATGGGTGGCAATCGTCAACCCAAAAGTTCCCTTCGCGCGGCTCATTAACGCGATCGTCCATCTGGCCCTCGGGCAGCAGGCGCATCGCACGCACGATTCCGCAAATTTCTTTCACGGCTATGAAGGGAATGACGGCCGGATGGTAAGCACGATCAGTCACTGGCCCGTGATTGTCCTGAAAGCGGACAACGGCAACCAGCTTCGCAAGCTACGGACCGCCGCGCTCGCCGCCGAAATCCCCTGCCAGGCTTTTTTGGACACGATGCTCGGCTCATCCGCCGAAGACCAGATGCTGCGCACGAAATCGACGGATGACGCAAACGCCGAGTACTTCGCCGTGCTGCTGTTCGGAAGCGCCGACCAACTGCAGCCATTGACGAAGAAGTTCTCGCTCTTCTCACCGCCCGCAACCGACTGCTGCGAGTCGCGACCGTTTCATTACTTGGACCCGCACTGAGGAAACGCCGCAATGGCCGCCTATGCAGCGCGTCCGCCGCCCCCGCGGCACGGCCTGCGCAGTTGCGAAAAGGTCCGCCGTTTCGAGCCATCACATTGCTTCTTCTCAAAGAAAGGTGCCGACCATGCCAAATTGGACTCAATTATTCGTAGCCGCCGAAAAAGCAGCCGCCGAGATCGTCAGGAAGTATCCCACACTGACGAAAACGGTGCTGCCCACGGGAGTGACCGTGTTTACCGGAGGGATCATGACTCTGGAGGCCGCGAAGAAATGGTTGTCGGACAACAACCATTCTCATTCGACCAAATGAGCCGAGATCCGCGGATGACGCTGCGGTCATGACCGTGGCTTCGATCGGGGCGACGGCTACCCGGGATAGTCGTCGCCTCGATTTTTCTCCTCGCCGCACTTGCAGCCGCTTCTTTTTACCTCAATTCCACCCCCCGCAGGAAAGGGATTCAGATGACGGACGCGATTCGATCTTGGGACAGCCGGACGGCATCCCTGACGGGCAGCCGATTTTCTCGACGCGCCTTTGCGGCGATCGAATGCGATCGCCTGCAAGGCGAAGCCGCGGTCGACGTCCTCGAGGGACGCCGCGCGGCCGCGATTTTTCGCGGGGCCGTGGGGCCCGGCGACTGTGGGCAACTCAAGGCAAACTTCTGGAACCACCCCTTGCGTTACACCCGGGGCGCGGACGCGCCCGCGGAGTACGTCGGCGTCTTCCATTACAACAAGGACCTCGATTCCTACTTGAAGGAAGCCGCTCAGGCCGAACGGGAGCTCGATCGCTTGTTTGGCGCTGGCGTGAATCCGCAGCAAGCGTTTCTGGACGAGCTCCGCCGGCCCGTTGCCGGTCTGGGCGAGGGACAGGTCCGCGTCGCCGAGCACCGCGGCCGCAAGGCCTCCCGATTCGTGATGCGGTCCTGGACGACTCGCAAACAATTCTCGCTCCTGCCGCATGAGGACGCAGCGCAGTGCCGGAGCCACAAGCAGGCCGGATTCGAGATTCAACGCGCCGCCAGGAACGCGATCATGAGCGTCAATATCTGTGTCGAGAACTCCGGAGGCGGCGGGCTGCGGATCTGGAACATCCAGCCGGACGATGCCAGCCGTCGCAGGCTCGGCCTCGACGAGACGGGATCGCCGTACCCCCTTGAATCTTTGGACGGGCATGACAGCCAACTCATCGATGTCCGGCCCGGGGATATGTACTGCTTCAATGCCAAAACCGTGCACGCCGTCGAGGCCATGAGGGGTGCGCAAAATCGCCGCGCCACAATCGCCTTCCTGATGGCGCGGTTGGATCCCGCCACCGTCTTGTACTGGGCCTGAACAATGCGCGGAAATTGGACTCAAGGAGAATCGCAATGAAGATCCTGTCAATGAAACCGGGCCACGATGGCGGCACGGCCTGCCTCGACGGCGGGAAGCTGCTGTTCTCGATCGAGGCCGAGAAAGACAGTTGGCCGCGTTACGCGGAAATCTCTCCCGAACAATTCTTGCACGGCTTGAGCATCTGCGGCGTGCCCGACGTCGTCGCCGTCTCAGGCTGGGTTAAAGGCTTTCACTCGATCAGCCCTCCGGTCGGGGGCGGGTACTTTGGTCACGGCGTTGAGACCATCGTCGACCGTCGCCAGACGCTCCTGGGACGCGACGTGTCCTTTTTCTCATCGTCGCACGAGCGGTCGCATTTGCTCTGCGCTTATGCGATGTCCGACTTTCCGCAGGGCACGCCGTGCTACGCACTCATCTGGGAAGGGAACATCGGGGCCTTCTACGAAATTGACGAGAGAGTGCGGATCACGAAGATTGCCGACGTGCTCGAGGATCCCGGAAACAAGTACTCATTCCTCTTCGGGCTGGCCGACCCGTCATTTCCATCGGGCAAGGGCTGCTTTCGCTTCGAAGATGCCGGGAAGTTGATGTCGTTGGCCAGTTTTGGGACCGCGGGCCCTCCCAATCGAGAGGAGCAGGAGATCATCGACTTTCTGCTCTCTCGGCGGTCGATCTTGCTTTCTGTCGACAAAAGGGAGCTCAGCTCCTCCCGGTTCTTCAACGTGGGAGTCGAGTCGCCGTGCTTCAAAAACCTGGCGCGCAAATTTTCCGACGCAATTTTCGGCAGATTCGCGGCTTTTGCACGGGAGCACCTGACCGCCGGCTATCCACTCTTGATCGCTGGCGGATGCGGTCTGAATTGCGAATGGAACACTGGATTTAAGGAGCTCGGCCTGTTTGACGACGTCTTCGTTCCTCCCTGTGCGAACGATTCCGGGTCGGCCATCGGCACTGCGGCCGACGCACTTCGCCATTACACGGGGAAGGCCAAGATCGAGTGGACTGTTTACGCGGGTGAGGAATTTGTCGTTGACCAGGCCGACCTGAGCGGAATCCGAGTCGAGCCCCTGGACCTCGAAGTGATCGCCCAACGGCTCAACGTCGGGGCAATTGTGGCCTGGGTCCAGGGAAGGTGCGAAATCGGACCGCGAGCACTCGGCAACCGTTCGCTCCTCGCGATGCCATTCACACGCGAGATGACATCCCGGCTCAACTCGATCAAACAGCGCGAGGCTTTTCGTCCAATCGCGCCCATCTGCCTCGAGGAGGATCTGTCCGCCCATTTTGAAAGCCACGAACCGAGTCCGTACATGCTTTTCTTCCAGCGGGTCAAGAACGGCCGGCTCAAGGCGGTCACCCACGTCGACGGGTCGGCAGCGTGCAGTCGGTCAACGCCAAGCAGAACCCCCGCATGCATGACCTCTTGGCGGCCTTCAAAAGACATTCCGGTTGCGGCGTCCTTTGCAATACCTCGTTGAACTACAAGGGCCGAGGCTTCATTAACCGACTGAGCGATCTCGTCGCATATGCCCGAGAGGTCAAACTCGACGGCTTCGTTGTCGGTGAACTGTCCTACACGTTCGATTCTCAAACGACTTGAGTTCGGCGAACAAGATCAGAGACAGGAGGAGGTCGGATGCGTCAGCCGTGTGGAATCAACTGGTCACCACGTACTTCGTTCGATCGGTTCCCGGCTTGGGTGCAACCGCTCATAACGTTTATTTCGGGAAAGCCCTCGGATGGCGAGCACCCGGTCTGCCAAATCACGCCTGGGCTTGCCATCACCGTCGACTTGGGCAAGCTGGCCATGGGAATCGGTCTCTGCGTTCTCACGCTTCACGCGGGTGGGCTATGGATTCTCGCCGCCCCGCTGTGTTGGGTCATCACGGTCAACGGCCTTCGCTCGCTGACCAGCGACGCTCATTATGCCGGCCACGCGTGCGTGACCGGACGCCGGACCGTCGATCACCTGCTTGGCGAACTGTTGAGCCTCTTGGTGCTCTCGACGAATATGACCGATTACGCGCCTGGGCATAACCAACGGCATCACGGCTCCGGCGGCATCGAAACTTTCAATGACCCGGACCTTGAACTGCTGTATTTGATGGGATTCAAGGCGGGACGAAGAATTCGATGGTACTGGATGCGCCTTTGGCTCGCGTTGGTTTCTCCCCGATATCATGTGTTGTACGCGCGCGCCCGCTGGCGCTCGAATTTCATCAACGCTCCCCTTCCCAGGGTTCTCTTGAGCTGGCTCCTTCACGGGACAATTCTCGCTCTCGTGTTGTATTTCGGGATCGAAACGGAGTGGTTCGTGGCCTGGTTTATTCCGGCGATCCCCCTCGTTGCCGTTAGCGCCGCTCTTCAGTTTCCCTCTGAACACCTTTGGCTAATGCCGCGTGAACCGAGCATGTCGAGGGGCGACTATCGACGCCGCATATCCCACGGTCGCTTCTTCCTCGTGGCTGCTCCGCCGCCGGGACTGCCGGCATTCAAACGGTGTGTGGCATGGCTCGTCTGGAGTATCGCGATGATTCAGCCGCTCTTCGAGCGATTCTTCGTGTGTGTCTCGGTGCTCCCCGCCCACGATTTTCACCATCTCAGGCCTCGGCTGGCCAATTGGCCGATGGAGCCATACTTGCGTCAGCAATCGATCGAGTCCGGTGAGAGCGATTACAGTGAGTTCTACGGGCTGGGCCCTGCCATGACGGCAGCGTTTAAAATCTGGTCGAACCTCCCCCCGGATGCGATCCAAGTCCGGTTCTCGTTCCTGGGATTGATCGAATCCCGGGGGGCCCCCTCCCAAGAATGCGCATGTAGACACATGTGCTCGCGAAGGCCGAGTGCACAAGCGTCGCGGGTCTTCCCACACTTTTGACGGCCCTCCATTTGTAAAGGCCGGATCAAATTGATCGGGGGGCAATTCGACGAGTTCATTCACGCAAGTGTTTGCCGACGCAGTTCGATATTGCGCTCGGCCTCGCGGATTAGCCGGAGGCGATTGAGTGTTCGCTGACTTCGACGGCAATGTGATTATGCGGCCGTTAGGCCGTTCGGTCATCTGGAAAAATACAACGGTTGTCTTGTTGCCGGATTGGGGATTCTTGGCAACGCGACAGGATCGTTGACTTTTGGGGACGTCCGGACGTCCGGATGTCTTTCGAAGCCAGGCTGAGATTTTGGCGGATGTCGGCCTGCGGCAACGACCTGCGGAAAAATGTGCCGGCCCCTTCGGCGATTTTTTGGGCTCGAAGCAAAACCCCGGTAGCGCCCCAAAAAAGCCAAAAAAGTGTACAAATACTGGTCAGGCGTGGTGCGACCAAGATGGGGTCTGACGGAAGAACATCCGATGTCACCAGCCGCCACCTCGTCGCACCAGGGGCATTTGCCGGCGATGATTTGCGGATGGGTGACCTGGCAGACGGGTTTCATGATTGGCTTTCTCGTACTTGGAGCGATCAGACCATGATCCCAACGCAGCACGAGAATTTTAGCAACAAGCTCGATCTTCGCGCGGCCTCGCCATTGCGCTTGAGGTTGGGTGCGCCGCGCAGATATTCTCTCGGTTGTCGTCCAAGGCCTGTTTGCAGCCGGAGCAGCAGACGTAATACGTCTGGTCTTTGTCGGTGGTTCTGCGGCGGCATCTCTGGCTCATCCTTCAGCCTTCCGCGATCGTGCCTTTGCCGCCGGTGACGACGCATTCGGGACCGCCCTCGACGGGCAGCCGCGCGCCGTCGCGGGTTGATCAAGCGTTCGCATTCGCCTTTTCTTGAAGTCGCGCGACGAGATCGCGGCTGACCGCGACGTCGTTCTTCCAAGTCGCGTTGCTCGAGTCAAGTGCAGCCAGTCGTTCGTCGATGGCCAGGCTCTCTTCTGCGAGAGCGATCGCTTCGGTGATTTGCCCAGCCCGGTCCGTCAACTCGGCAGCTTTGGTCAGTGAATATGAGAGGTCCCGCTGCCAGGTGGCATTCGATCGATCTGACTCCGCCAGCTTGCGGCTGACGGCCAGCGAATCCCGGCACGACGACAGCGCGCCTGCCAGATTGCCCTGCGCACTTAGCACGTCCCCGATCTTGTTTTCGCTGACACTTAGGTCCCGCTGCCAGGTGGCATTCGTGGGATCCGACTCTGTCAGCTTGCGGCGCACCGCCAGCGACTCCCGATACGACGACAGCGCGCCTGCCAGATCGCCCTGCGCGCTCAGCATGTCCCCGATCTTGTCTTGGCTGACACTCAGGTCCCGCTGCCAGGTGGCATTCGATCGATCCGACTCCGCCAGCTTGCGGCGCACCCCCAGCGATTCCCGGTAGAACGACAGCGCGCCTGCCGGATCGCCCTGTGCCTCAGCACGTTCCCGATCTTCTCTTGGCTGACACTCAGGTCCCGCTGCCAGGTGGCATTCGATCGATCCGACTCCGCCAGCTTGCGGCGCAACGCCAGCGACTCCCGGTACGACGACAGCGCGCCTGCCAGATCGCCCTGCGCACTCAGCACGTTCCCAATATTGTCTTGGCTGATACTCAGGTCCCGCTGCCAGGTGGCATTCGATCGATCCGACTCCGCCAGCTTGCGGCGCACCGCCAGCGACTCCCGGTACGACGACCGCGCGCCTGCCAGATCGCCCTGCGCGCTCAGCACGTCCCCGATCTTGTTTAGGCTGACACTCAGGTCCCGCTGCCAAGTGGCATTCGATCGATCCGACTCCGCCAGCTTGCGGCTGACGGCCAGCGACTCCCGGTACGACGACAGCGCGCCTGCCAGATCGCCCTGCGCACACAGTACGTCCCCGATCTTGTTTTGGCTGACACTGAGGTCCCGCTGCCAGGTGGCATTCGTGGGATCCGACTCCGCCAGCTTGCGGCTGACGGCCAGCGACTCCCGGTACGACGACAGCGCGCCTGCCAGATCGCCCTGCTCGCTCAGCACGTCCCCGATGTTGTTTAGGCCGACACTCAGGTCCCGCTGCTTGGTGGCATTCGACCGATCCGACTCCGCCAGCTTGTGGCGCACCGCCAACGACTCACGGTACGACGACAGTGCGTCCGCCAGATCGCCCTGCGCGCTCAGCACGTCCCCGATCTTCTCTTGGCTGATACTCAGGTCCCGCTGCCAGGTGGCATTCGTGGGATCCGACTCCGCCAGCTTGCGGCTGACGGCCAGCGACTCCCGGTACGACGACAGCGCGCCTGCCAGATCGCCCTGCGCCTCAGCACGTCCCCGATCTTGTTTAGGCTGACACTCAGGTCCCGCTGCCGGCTGGCATTCATAGATCCGACTCCGCCAGCTTGCGGCGCACCGCCAACGACTCACGGTACGACGACAGCGCGTCCGCCAGATCGCCCTGCGCGCTCAGCACGTCCCCGATCTTCTCTTGGCTGATACTCAGGTCCCGTTGCCAGGTGGCATTCGATCGATCCGACTCCGCCAGCTTGCGGCTGACGGCCAGCGACTCCCGGTACGACGACAGGCGCCTGCCAGATCGCCCTGCGCGCACAGTACGTCGCCCTGCCGTGCTCGAAGCACGCCATACTCTCGGCGCCATTCGGCAGACTGGCTTGCCTCGGAAGGAAGTTGATTCATCCACTCGTCAACGTAGCCCAACACGATTTTCAGTGGAACCAGACGGCCGAGGTCCGCTAAGCGGTCTGCGATTTCGTAAAGCGCAGGATTTACGAACAAATCCCACAAATCCTGACTGTGGTCGGCACGGAATAAGGCACTGAGATGTTCCAGAAGTCGGCCGAGCGCTGCCGCGGCTGCAAGGTCGGTCAACGACCGCTCAATCGAAGCCCGAAGCCAAAGCGACAGCCGTTGCCGAACCGCATCGTCGACGCCGAGTTTCGCTCGTGCGAAGCGATACGCCAGCACGTGCGAGAACTGCCAATGATCCACTTCTCGCACGCGCCGAAACAGGCTCGCCTGAGTGAGCGATCGCAGCGCCTCTCTCAGCTCCTTGTCTTGCGTTCCGCTCGGAAGTGGGACGGCTGCTTTCATCGCTTCAAGCGGAAAAGGCGCGTGGGCGATTTGAGCGGCCGCCGACAGGACCTGCCGGCGGGTTTCATCTAACGTTCGGACGACGCTGCGGTCAAACAGCCACGCCAGCGTGTGGTCTGCCAACTTGGGATCCCTGAGATCCGGCAATTGTTCGGCGGCCCAGTCGTCGATCAGGCGTTGAGGATCTTCGTCGTCCCGAGCGAGGAGATTGCCGGCCCAAGTCAGAGCGAGCGGGTGCCCCTCCAGAAGCTTCAGCGTGCGTTCACGCACGGGACCTGCCAACCGCCCCTTCGTGAGATAGTCGAGCAGGGCGCCCGCTTCGCCGTGGTTCAGTGCCGACTTAACTTCTACGCTTTCCGCGGGATTGGCTTGCGTACTGACTCGCGTCAGCAGCAACCAACGATTTTCCGGCGACAGGACGCTCAATAGTTCGTTGATGGTCGTCCGGTTGTCTTTTCCGTCGGCTTCCTCGCCCCCTTCCACGACGACGAGCAGATGCCGTCCGCGGCACGCTTCGGCGGCGCGCACATGCGCGGACGAGCGCCTTGAAGACCGACCCCCCCGATCCTATTCGCCAACGCATTCCAAGCCTGCTCGGCAACGCCGTCCAAAGCGTATAGATCGAGAAAAACGACGCCATCCGGAAACGGGCTATCGGCCAAGGTCGTCCTCGACTCGCCAACGACCATACGGAGCGCCCTCGCGGCCAAAGCAGTCTTGCCGAGCCCTGCCGCCCCGACGACGGCCGTCGTGGCGCCAGGTCGCAAGCGCATCTCCTCCGAGGCCATGGATGAAAAGAACATCGGCCTTGCGCTCGTCGTTTCGGCAGCCGGAAATCTCGTGTATTTCGCTCAGAGTTCTTGCCTAGCTCGAACCGCGACGTGAGGAGGGCGATGCCATCCAGCCAGTTGTGTGATTCCGTAATCGATCCTCAATTTATGAGGAATGCCAGGCATCCTTACAATCATAATTTTGATTTTCCAACCACCTGCGTGATTCGTGATGGTCGATGGGAGGTGTCGGCAAGAGACTGTCTTCCCAATCGCATGGAAACAGCTGGGGCCTGCGCTTCCATTCTCAAGGATGCCGAAACTCGGGAGCTGCTCGGCGCGATCCGAACTGTCGCCGAGGGGGGACGCCACATTCCCTCTATGATCGCTCAACGGCTAGCCGACCGTGCCATGTCCGGCCCCTCCCTCACCGAGCGGGAGGTCGAGGTGCTGCGTTTTGCGGTCGCCGAAGCCCCCTTCGACCCAAGGCCATGGGGGCGAGGTTTGGATCGAATTGACCAGGACAGGGCACCGGACCCGTCGCGTTTTGCTATGTCGCACCTGGATTGCGCCTTCATCACACCGGCACCGCACCTTGTTTGTTCCACTCAGTCGCCCATATTGTTGGCCGAAATGCCCTCCGGCCTGGATGTGTGGTAAACCGCGCCGCGGGGAAGTTGCGCGACACAAAGGACATCTTCGATGAGCAGCAAGTCTCTCATGCCGGCCGTTCTGCTGCTTTGGCAACTTTCCGGTGTGCTGCAGGCCGCGCCTCCCGCACCGACGCACCAGATTACGGTCGATGATTTGTTCACGTTGGGGTTCTTGACAGAATGCGCAACGTCCCCTGATGGCACTCAAGTTGCTTTCGTTCAGTGCGTTGGCTTCAATCGGCCGACAACCGTAAGTCCGACGTGTGGCTGTTAAATGCGTCGACCCATGTCACGAAGAGGTTGACCTTTGATCGCGCGAACGATCGAAAGATACGTTGGAGTGTCGATGGATCTCAGCTCTATTTTATGGGAGAACGCAAACGCGCGGGTGAAACGAGTCCTCCTTACGATGGGACGACTCAGGTCTGGCGCGTCGACGTCGCGAATCCCACTCCCCTGGCGATCACTCGACATCCCGGCGGGATCGCCGCATATGACCTTTCCGCCGACGGCACGCGGCTCTTCTTCATCGATCCGCCCGGCAAGCGTCTTGCGGGCGAATGGACGCAATTACGGACGCAATTCCCTTCCGTGAGTTACTCCGGTGGCAAGTCGTTTTACACACGATTGTTTCAATTTGATCTGCAGGACTGGCGAGTCTCTCTGATTCGGGAGGTTGATGGAGCCTGTTCCGACGTGGCGGTGAGCCCTGACGGACACAAAGTTGCGCTGGCATGGGCACCTGAAGACTCAGTGGCAAGCACGGAAAGCAGTTCCAATATACGTATCCTCGATCTCACTAATGGGGTGCTCGTTACTCTTGCGGACTCGCTCTGGCGACGCCCAGATCGACCGTACGGTACAGTCGAAATGCCAACGTGGTCACCCGATTCAACCATGCTCGCGCTGTTTGTCAGTCGCGACGGCTACAACAACGAACTTTTTGTCGCAGTCCAGAATGCCTCAGGCTCATTCGACGCCCTTCCGGTTCCATCTCCGCCAGGAACGAACTTTCGCGATGACGCTGACGCGGCCTTCCGCATGCAATGGCTCGGTCCCCACGACTTGGCGATTCTTTGTGATGATCACGCTCGATCGCGAATCTTTCAGGCGCACAATGTCGGCTCCGCGCAGGCGGTCACGTTCGATGCCCTCACGCGGCATGACGAGGTCGTCGACTGGTTCAGCGGATCCACCGCTGGAACAGCGATCTCCTGCATTTTCAGTGACCCGCAGCAGATGTGGGAGGTCGGTGTGGTCGATCGGGGTGCGGCCCGTGCAGTAACCGCGGTCAACGGTTACACCGCTTCCTGGAAGCTTCCACAAGTGCTCATCAGAAAATGGACCAACAAGGGAACCTCCGTGGAAGGCCTGCTCGAACTTCCCTATGGTTACGACATCGGGCATCCCCACCCGCTTCCGATGATTATCAGCTTGCACGGCGGCCCAACTGGCTCCGCGCATTGCAATCTCATGTACAGCTACCTCGGTGGAGTCCTCTTCTCCAGCCACGGATATGCGCTCTTTACGCCGAACTTCCGCGGCTCGACGGGTTATGGGGACAAATTCATTACTGACTTGCTCGGGCATCAGAATGACATCGAGGTTGGCGATATCTTGGCCGGCGTTGACTCGCTGTGCAAAGAGGGCATCGCGACGAAAGCGCGGCTAGGCGCTGTCGGAGCGAGTTACGGGGGTACGCTTGTGGGATTTCTGATTGCCGGCGACCATTTACAACTCAAAGCGGCGAGCTCCCTTGCCGGCGTGACGGACTATGCCATGGAATGGGGCGCATCGGATGAACCAGCCTTTGATGTGACGTTCATGCGGGGATTTCCATGGAGTAAACCAGATCATTATCGGCGAGCGTCCTCAATCTATCTCATCGGACATGCGGCCACGCCGACCATCGTTCACGTAGGCGAGAAGGACAGAAGATGCATTCCAGCCAATAGCCAGATGCTGGTGCGCGCGTTGAACACAATGGGAGTCCCCGGTGAGTTGCTTGTTTACCCGAACGAGGAGCACGGTCTAAATGGATATCGCAGCAGGAAAGCGAAAATGACCTGGGATATCGCTTGGTTCACAAAATACTTGCCTTAAGGGCGACGCCACGCATGTGCGCAGGCTTGCGTGCCCGAGCGTCGCCGCCACCGGCGATCAGGGTGGATGTCATAAGTGCTCTCCCGCGCAAGGCGCACCGCGAGCGGCCTTCCAGTCGGGAGCTGAGTGCTGAAAAAAGCTGCCTTCGAAACAGGTTTTGTTGGCGGGAATCCGTCCGGGGTGAGATCGTGCCGCAAGACTCCGTGAGAGGCCTTGGTGAATTTCTTGCGGTCGCCCCGAGTCGCGGCGGTGACGCACGTGGGATCACGCGGCGTGTCGGGGAACGCACTGGTTTGGCCGGCAGAGGAAGGACCGAGGCGTTTGGTGGGCTTTCGGACCAGAACGTTCGGCACGCGCAAGGGCCGGCGAGCGGCGGGTATGGGTGGTTTTTATTCCGCTCGTGCGTCTCTAGCTTGATTGTATCGTGGAATGTGCGAGTAGATCCAGATTGAAATCTTGCACGCGATGGAACAACTTCGTAGGGCGAGCTGCCCGCTTGCCGGTTTTCGCTTCGGAAGCACTCCACAAATGGCAAGCTGGCAGCTTGCCCTACGGAAGGCGAGAACCCGGAACTCGATGCGGAATTTCTGGCTGCCAGGTTGGCAGGTGCCGCTTGCCTGCCATTTTGGCTTTTTTTGGGGTGGACCCCAAAAAAGTCTGCCCCCTTTTCAGCGCCCCAAAAAAGCCAAAAAAAGCCAATTTGGCAGGCGGGCTGGGGCTGCTTCGAGGCAAAAATGGCAGCTTCGCGTTACCAACCGCCGCGTTTGGTGAGGTCGCGGAACTTTTCGAGCAGGTCCTTGGTGATCGGACCCGGTTTGCCGTTGCCGATTTGGCGACCGTCGAGGCTGACGACGGCGATGACCTCGGCCGCCGTGCCGGTCAGGAAGCACTCGTCGGCGACATAGATATCGTGCCGGAGCAGGGAGCCTTCGACCACCTGGATGCTGGCCTGGCGGGCCAGCCGCAGCACGGCCATGCGGGTGATGCCTTCGAGGATGCCGGCGTCGGGGGCGGGGGTGCGGAGGACGCGGTTTTTCACGATGAAGATGTTGTCGCCGGTGCACTCGGCCACTTCGCCCTTGTGGTTGAGCATCAGGGCCTCTTCAAAGCCGGCGTCGGTCCCCTCGAGCTTGGCCAAAATATTGTTGAGGTAGTTGAGCGACTTGATGCGGGCGCCCAGGGCGGCGGGGTGGTTGCGGATCGTGCTGGCCGTCACCAGGGGCAGGCCTTTTTCGTACGTTTCGGCCGGATACATGGTGATCGTGTCGGCGATCACGATGACCTGCGGATGGCTGGTGCGGCGGATATCGAGGCCGAGCGTGCCCGATCCGCGGGTGACCACGAGGCGGACGTAGCCGTCCTTGATCTCGTTGGCGGCGACCGTTTTTTCGACGGCGTCGGACATTTCCGTGGGCGACAGGGGAATGGTCAGGCGGATGGCCAGGGCGCTCTCATACAGCCGGTGGATGTGCTCCGGGAGCAAAAAAACCTTGCCGCCATAGACGCGGATGCCCTCGAAGACCCCGTCACCGTAGAGCAGGCCGTGGTCGAACACGCTGATTTTGGCTTCGTTCTGAGGGACCAGCGAGCCGTTGATGTAGACTTTTTTCGCCATGATTGCGCCCGTTGGAGGTACTGACCCGGATTGGGGGTCGGCCGCTTCGATTTTAGTCGAACGGCAGACTGCAGTCGAACCGCGAATGGGGGGCGAGACTCGGTGGTGAGTCGCCAAATCCCGGTTCCGGCAGAAAAAAGTCGTCAGGCGGCCGCGGCGACGGCTTCGATTTGCCCCTCGAGCAGGCGGACGATGCGGTGCGCTTGCCGGGCGATGGAATCGTCGTGGGTGACCATCAGAATCGTCAGTTGCTCGCGCTCGTTGAGGCGGGCCAGAAGTTCGGTGATTTCCTGCCCGGTGCGGGCGTCGAGATTGCCGGTCGGTTCGTCGGCCAGGAGGATTTCGGGCCGGGCGACCAGGGCACGGGCGATGGCGGCCCGCTGCATTTCGCCGCCGGACATCTCCGAGGGGCGGTGTTTGATGCGATGCTCGAGGCCGACGAGGGCAATGATTTCGCGGGACCGTTCGCGGAATTCGCTGCGCCTCTTCCAGAATTCCCAGGCGGAGTAGCGAATCATCAGCGGTGCCAGGACGTTTTCCAAAAGGGTCAGTTCAGGAAGCAGGTGATAGAACTGGAAGATAAAGCCGAAAACCCGGTTGCGAAGCTGGTCGCGCGTGCGGCCGGGCAGGTCGTCGAGGCGTTCGCCGTCGAGCAGAATTTCGCCGACGTCGGGCGTGTCGAGCAGGCCCAGCAGGTGTAAGAGGGTGCTTTTCCCCGAGCCGGACTGGCCGATGATCGAGAGAAATTCTCCCTTTTTCGCGCCGATATTCACGCCGCGGAGCACGGGGATTTGGTGCTGGCCCTTGCGGTACGATTTCTCGATCGCGGTCGCGGAGATGTGCTGGTTTTCGACGTGCAGGGTGCCGATGTTCGCGTTTTGCGCGGCTTTTCCCTGTGTCGGCTTTCCCTGTGTTGTTTTTCCCTGGGTTGTTTTCCCCTGGGCGTTCCGGGGGAGCGGTTCTTTGTAGACGAGTGAGTCCGCAGTCATCGTGCTCTCCGGGAAATTCCCGCAAATGGCCGAAAAAAGGAATTGCTACTCGTAGCGGAGCGCTTCGACGGGCCGCAACCGGGAGGCCCGCCGCGCGGGGAAGACACTGGCCAGCACCGCGATGGCGATGGCCCCGATCGTGACCCACACCACCATCCAGGGCTCAACCAGCGTGGGGATTTCAGGGAAGTAGTAGATCTTGTCGTCGAAGACCTTGCGGCCCGTGATCGCCGCGATGGCCGACTCGATTTCGTTGATGTACCGCACAAAGAGCAGGCCCAACCCCACGCCGACGCCGCTGCCGACCACTCCCAAAGCGAGCCCATACGACAGGAAAATACTCATCACGCCGCTGGAGCTTGCGCCGAGGGCTTTGAGGATGCCGATGTCGCGCGTCTTTTCGACGACGATCATGAAGAAAATCGCCAGGATGCCGAAGCCGGCCACGGCGATGATCAAAAATAAGAGGACGTTGAGGATGCCCGTTTCGATTTCGACGGCAGCCAGCAGTGGCCCCTGCTTTTGCTCCCAGGTCTTGATCGTGAAAATACCCGGCGGGAAGACCGACTGCAGCCGCTCGATCACTTCGGGAGCATCCGCGAAGTTCTTCAATTTGATCTGAATCGAGGTGATCGATTTGTGATCGGGATCGTTGGGGCTTTTCGGATCGACCATGCCGCGGACGCGCTGCAGTTCCTCGAGATTGCAGAAAACGAGGTTCGAGTCGTATTCGCTCATCCCGCATTTGAAGACGTCGACGACGGTCGCCGTCAGCGAGACCGGTTGCGGCGGATGCCCCTCCGTGACGGCGGTGACGGTGCTGATGCGGACGTCTTCGCCGGGCCGCACCATTTCCATCGTCTTGGTTTTGCCGGTTTTTGCGTCCTCGTAGTTGTAGCGCAGCAGGCCGGCCCCGACGATTACGCGGGCGTCCATGAGGGCTGAATCGTCGATCGGTTTGGGCTGGGCGTCGCCAGTTGGCCGCAAAAGATCCGATTTATTTTCGTTGCCGAACGGGTCTTCACTCGGCGGGCCCGACGCGGTTTCGATTTTCTTCTCAGCCGCATTGGCCGGCAGCGGAGCCGGAGGTTGTTTGGGATTCGCAGCAACAACCGGCGTGCGCGAAGCGGGTGCTGGATTGGTGTGGCCCGCGGGAAGAACGCCGGGTTTGGACGAATTAAGCTCGCTTCCGGAACCCGGCTCGTCGAGATGTTCCTTGAAATACCGTTCCCGCTGTTTGATGTCTTTCCGCAAAGTCATGGCATCGGCGGTTAGTTCCCAGCCCGGCGGATCGTTGGGAGCACGCAGCGGGCCCCGCGTGATTTTCTTGCCGTCCAAAAGCGAATGGTAACTTTCGAGATACTGCTTGAACGGGCCAACCGTCGTTTTCCCCTCCGGCTCGATGCCGATCAGCGTGATCGGCCGGGTTGTGTATTGGCCGGCAAAGGGAAACGTGATCAGGCCCCAGACTTCGACGGTGGCCGTCATGCCGCTGATTTTGTCGCCGGCGACGCTACGCACGTCGGCGAACATTTTTCGCGCGTTTTCGGCCCCGTTGAGCGAATTCGTCTCGATCACGATGTCCGAAAGGAGCCCCTGGATGCGGCTCGCGCATTTCGGAGGTGAAACCCTTCATCACGCTGTTGACGACGATCATGGTCGCCACGCCGAGCATGACGCTCACGATCGAGGCCATCGCGATATAGCGCGTCCGCAAATACCGCAGGGAGAGAAACGCCTTGTACATGTCGCCAATCCTTTGGCTTCGTAGGGTCGGATTCCGTTCGTTCGGCTATTAACCGGGCGTTGTGTTTGGACGGTCGGTCTGCTTTTCCTTCGCAGCGCCGGCCGTGGTTTCGGGCCGCAACAAGGGGAAAAAAATCACATCGCGAATGCTGTGACTATTGGTCAGGAACATCACCAGCCGGTCGATGCCGATGCCCATTCCCCCCGCGGGCGGCATGCCGACTTTGAGCGCACGGATGAAATCGTGGTCCATGCGGGCCATCGATTCGTCCGCCGCCAAGCCGGCCAATTGTGTGCGGAACAACTCCTCCTGCAGACGCGGATCGTTGAGCTCCGTGTACGCGTTGGCCAGTTCCATGCCGCAGATATAGAGCTCAAACCGCTCGGCAATGTCGGTCTCGCCCCGTTTGCGCTTAGTCAGCGGGCAAATTGAGGCGGGGTAATCGATGACGAAAACCGGGCCCTGCAAGTGCGGTTCGACCGTCGCCTCGAAGACCTCCTGGATCACCACTTCCGGATGCACCCCGGCTGTTTCGATGCCGTGTTTTGCCGCCACTTTGGCCACGGCCTCGGCATCTCGCATCGGACAGCCGGCGTATTCGGCGAATAAGTCGACATATTTCCGCCGCGGCCAAGGGGACGTAAAGTCGACGGATGAGTCGCCCCATTGAAGGGTGAGTGATTCCCCGACAGCGCGAACCGCGTTGATCACGATCGCCTCGGCCAAATCCATCATCGACTCGTAATTGCCGTACGCCTGGTACAGCTCGAGCATCGTGAATTCGGGATTGTGGGTGCTGTCGATCCCCTCATTGCGAAAGACGCGGCCGATCTCGAAGACCCGCTCGACGCCGCCAACCATGAGCCGCTTGAGATGCAACTCCAGGGCGATCCGCAAATACAGCGTCATATCGAGCGCGTTGTGGTGCGTAATGAAGGGACGCGCAGCCGCACCGCCGGCAATCGCCTGCAGCACGGGGCCTTCGACCTCGACAAACCGTTCCTGCTGCAGCGTCTTGCGGACGGATTCGATGATCTTGGTCCGCTTCAGCATCCGAGCCAGGACGCCTTCGTTGTAAATCAGGTCGATGTACCGCTGCCGCAGTAACATCTCCATGTCTTTGGCGCCGTGGAATTTCTCCGGCGGCTGGGCCAGCGACTTGGTGAGCATGGTCAAATGCTGCACGAAGAGGGTGACTTCGCCTGTGTTTGTTCGTTTGAGAGTGCCGTCGACGCCAACCAGATCGCCCAGGTCGAGCGTTTCGACGAGCTTCCATTGTTCCTCGGAAACGTCGGCCTTCGACACCATCAATTGGATACGGCCGGACCAGTCCTGGATGTGATAGAACTTGAGCTTGCCTTTGTTGTTGCGGAGCATGATCCGCCCGGCGAGGCGGATTTTCTGACCGGTGACCCCGGGCTCTGCCGGAGCGATGGCTCGTGCGTCGGCGATCGGTTGATGGCCGTCAAACCGCTGACCCCACGGATCGAGGCCGAGGGCCTCAATCGCTTCGAGCTTCTTGAGCCGCTCCAATTCGAAACGATCCGGCTTGAGCGGATCGTGGCTGCCGTCGGACGGTTGGGTCATGCGGGGTCCAGCCGACGCGCGGTCGGCCGATGGCAATAGGGTGTCTGCGTGGGCCATGTTAATCTGGGTCGGCTCAAAAGGCGAATCATGTGGAAAAGGGGAAACTTGGTCAATGGCAAACAAAACTCAAGCAATGGCCGCCTTTTCCTGCAGTTTTTCCGAAAGAGCCAACACCAGTTCGTAAAGCAAATCCAATGACGCTTCGGCCTGCTCCACGGTGATCGTCAACGGGGGCGCAACGCGGAGCACGCAACCGGCCAACGCCCCAAGGAAGTGGATCCCGTCGCCCCCCTTCTTGCCGAGGTAGCAGGCCTCGATCACCTTGTTGGCGACTTGATTCGCGCTGAGTTCGGCGAACGGCCCACATTCAATGCCGAAGACCATGCCTTCGCCGCGGACTTTCGTGACGATCGCCGTCTCTTTCAGCCGTTCGAGTCCGCGGAAAAAGATGCGGGAGATGGTCTGCGCGTGTTCGAGCACCCCGCTCGTTTCGAATTCGTCGAGCGTGGCCACGACGGCGGCACAGGCCACCGCGTTCGCACTCCAGGTGTCGGAGCCGTCTCCGTATTTGAGATCGGCGAAAATATCGCCTCGGCCGACGACCGCGCTGACGGGAATGCCGTTGCCGAGCCCTTTACCCAGGCAAACGAAGTCCGGCTCGATGCCGCGGCTCTCAAAGGCGTACATAGCCCCCGTGCGGCCGAAATTGGCTTGGACCTCGTCCAGAATGAACAGGATGTCGTGCCGCCGGCAGAAGAGTTCGAGAATTTTCAAGTAGGCCGAGGGCGGATGGTAGCTGCCCCCGCCGCCGAGATAGGGTTCCGTGATCAGGCAGTTGATCCGCGGGCCGAACTCCTTCCAGAGCGTTTCCAGTTCTCTTTGATACCGAGAACCCTCGAAGGTGTATTCGTACTTCGATACATCGTCGACTTCGGCCATCGGAAAGGAAATAAAGCGGACGCGCGGGTCGCGATCGTGGTCGGACTCGCAGCCCGTCACCGCACCGGCCAATCCTTTCTTGCCATGAAAGCCGTACCGCGTGGCAAGAATGATGTCGCGTTTTTCATCGCGATGAAGACAGGCCCAGAGCGCTTTCTGGATCGCCTCGGAACCTGATGCGGCCCACATCACCGTATCCAACCGCCGTCCACCGGGGCGGGCTTGAACGTTCTTGATCAACCGCTCGACGGCCGTCACCTCGATCGGCGTGACCGCGTTATAGGCGTTCATGGGAACGGCCGTCGCATATTCGTCGGTTGATGAAACGTCAGTCGCGTTCCAACCCAAATAATCGAAAAACCGTTTCATCCAAGAGCGCGGATTGTGCCCCAAATTCGTCACCAGCACGCCCGACGTATAGTCGTAAAGTCGCCGCCCCTCCGGCGTCCAATGAAATGGTCCGGCACTCTTGGCAAAGACAGCCTGGCTGGGCGTGTAGGTTCGCTGTGCGAGCGGTTCCTTCTCGGCAACCGTGCGGCGAGCCGCGTTGGAGCGTTCTTCGTTCGGGAACTGGATCGACGATGTCATGGAGAGTGCCGGTTCTAGGACATTCGGGAAGGAGGAATGTTCGCGGGGCCAGAGACTATTTTCCAATCATTTGCGTTCAATGCCATCGATTGGAGTGAGTCAGGCGAATGTTATGACGACTCTGTCCGCACGCGGCTGGCTGACCCGGTTTCGAATTCCAGCCACTGAACGAGGAGTTGGCCCTGTTCGACGCGAAATTCCAATGGGTCCATTGCTCGCGGCGGAGGGCCGGACTTGTGCTGTCCGTCGACGTCGAACGTCCCGCCGTGACAGGGGCACACAAAGGCCGATCGATCGACCTTCCAAGCCAGGTCGCAGCCGTTGTGGGGGCAAATCGGCGAGAGAACTCGGATGGCTTCCGGTCCCTCGCCGTCCCGTCGCACCCAGACGGAGTGACCAGGCTTTGCCGCCATCTTTCCCTCACCTTTGGGTGTGGGGAAGGCCACCAACTTCCATTTTCCGGATGGCAAGTCTTTGACCGAGCAAAGCGCCAGGAACGGAGCGTTCGAGCGAGTGAATCGCCGTCGTAGCGCGGGAAAGTAGTAGTCGACTCCCACGGCAACCGCCACGAGGGCGATGAGCGCCAACGACGACTGGATGCAAATGGCGAGGAATCGCCGCCGCGGCACTTGGGGTGTGTCTTGGGTCATCTGCTTTCACTCGCGGAGAAGAATTAAGCGAGTCCATTATGACGCAAAAGTGCCTCGGGGCTTGGCTCTCGACCGCGGAAATCCTTGAAGACGTCCATGGGATGCCGTCCGCCACCTTTGGCGAGAACCGTGTCGCGGAACCGCCGGCCAATGCAAGCGACGGCCTGATCGTTCTCGAGGCCCGCCTCTTCAAAGGCGCTGTAGGCATCGGCACTCAATACTTCGGCCCACTTATAGCTGTAATAACCGGCCGCGTAACCACCGGAAAAAATGTGAGTGAATGAGCAAAGCGAACGGTCCTCAGGCAGCAGTGGGAGTACGGACGTCTGCAGGCCAATGGTTCGCTGGAGCTCGAAGATGGAATCGGCCGACGCGGGGGCAAAGCCGGCATGCAGGGCCATATCGGTCATCCCGAACAACAGCTGCCGCAGCATTTGCAGACCGGCCTGAAATGTTCGCGACGCGCAAATCTTCTCGAAGAATTCCTCCGGAAGCGGCTCACCGGTTTCGTAATGAGAACTCAAGCCCATTAACGTCGGCCTGTGATAGCACCAGTTCTCCATGAACTGGCTCGGCAACTCGACGGCGTCCCATTCGACGCCGTTGATCCCGGCCGCGTCCGCGTAGTCGACCGTCGTCAGCATGTGCTGCAAACCGTGGCCGAACTCGTGGAACAGCGTTTCAACTTCGCCGAAGGTCATCAACGACGGCTTACCGCCGGCCGGCGGTGTCGAATTGCACACGAGGTGGGCGACCGGCAGTTGCAGAACACCGTGAAGACGGCGGCGGCCGAGACAGTCATCCATCCAAGCGCCGCCCCGCTTATTCTCGGGCCGGCTATAGGGATCGAGGTAGAAAGACGCGATGTGTCGGCCACTCTCGTCCGAGATATGGAAAAAGCGAACGTCCTTGTGCCACACGGGCGCCTGGCCGTCTGCCGGAGTAACGCGAACTCCGAAGAGACGCTGGGCGAGACCGAATAAACCCCGGAGAACTGATTCGAGCGGGAAATAGGGACGCAGCTCCTCTTCGGTGTATTGGAATTTCTTCTCGCGCAACCGCTCGGACCAGAACGCGATATCCCAATTGATGAGCGGCTCGCGCACTCCCGACTCGGCCGCCAGGGCGAGAATTTCGTCAAGTTCCTTATGAGCGGCCGACCACGACGCGCGGCGCAGGGTCTCGAACATCTCCTCGACGGACGCCACACTGGGGGCCATCTTTTTTGCGAGGCTCAACTCGGCAAACGTGGTGAAGCCCAAGAGCCGCGCCTTCTCGGCACGCAGGGAGAGAATCTTCTGGATCAAGGGCGTGTTGTCGAGCGGACAGGAAGAGGCGCGCGTAACGTAGGCACGATACATCTTTTCCCGCAGCTCACGGCGCCGGCTGTGCTGCATAAACGGGCCGTAGCTGGGAAACTCGAGCGTGAATCGCCACGGTCCGACTTCCTCGGTTCCCGGTTTCGCCCCTTCCGACAGCGTCCCGTTGTACGATTGCGAAGCCAATCGCAAGAGGCTCGGCGGCAAGCCTTCGACCTCCGCCGGGTCGGAGACGACGATCGCAAATGCCTTGGTCGCGTCGAGCACGTGATTCGAAAAATCGGTGTTTAATTGGGAAAGTTCCTGCACGATCGCGTTAAACCGCTCTCGAGCTTCACCCGTCAGTCCGATGCCGGAAAGCTCGGCGTCCAGGATTTTCTGATCGACGATCCGACGCTGCGCCTCGGACAGCGTCGACCAGGCAGATCCCTCCTTGAGTTGCTTGAGAGCCCGATAAACGGGCTCGCTTTGGCTGATGCGGAGGCTGAACGAGACGACCTCGGGCAGCACTTCTTCGTGAGCTTGCCGCAATTCGGGTGAGTTGAGCACGCCCAGTAAGTGGGAAACGGGACCCCAAGAATATTGAAACGGGGTGTTGAGGTCGTCGAGCGATTCGACGGCGGCCTCCCAGGTCGGTTTGATATCGCGCTCGCTCTGTTCGAATCGAGCGGCAGCGTCCGCGAGAACCTTGCGAATCGCGGGAACGACGTGCGCCGGCTCGATCCGGTCGAACCGCGGAAGGCCGTCGGTCACGAGTAATGGATTGTCGGCAGATGGAGCGTCGGGCATTTCTTGAAATCCAGGCGGGGGCGGGAGTCGCGGAAGAGTCCCCATCGTAGTGCGTCGTGGGAAGTGCTGCCACGCAGGGAAAGGACGAAGGACGAAAAGAGGCCAGCATGCGCCTCCGATTCGTCCTTCATTTTTCATCCTTCCTGTGCGATGCTGTAAAATTAGCTTTCTTCCGACTCTCTGCTTTTGATTGCTGGCATCGAGGTGCTGATATGAGGGCGCGACTCTGCGATTGGTTGGTGGTTTTGACTTTGGCGACGGCCCTTCCGGCGGCCGTGGTGGCGGCCGACAAACCCTCGACAGCCGGCGAAGCCGTCTCCCTCGCGTATCGCGAGCCGAAAAACGTTTCGGATGCGGAGTCTCCGCCGCCGTTTCTGGCGCGAGCTGATGCGGCAAGCCTTCTTGATCGCCGCCCGGGATGAGTGCGGGTTGCGGACCTTTGACGCGACACTCCAAGAGGAGATTCCTGACTCCGCGTCGTTGCATGTCGATCCGTTCGATCTGTACTGCAGCGTGGCGCACGTCAAAAAGGGATTCGACGTGCATTACACGCTGAGCCGTTTGAACGGCAAAGCGAGCGAGAAGCTCGAGGAATGGACGTTTCTGACCGATGTCTATTCGCCCAAAATGGTGATCGATCTGGCGGAATCGGCCGAGCGGATGTCGCGGGAAAAATTCAAGGGCCTGTTGAAAGGACAGGGGCTTGCCAAGTCGGTACCGGTGACGAACAAGTCGCTCGGCGTGCCCAGCGAGGCGAAGGATCGGCTTTGGGAGTGGAACGAAATTGCCGTCCTCGGTGCGCTGCGGCGGATCCACGCCGAGATCCGGGCGAAGGGCGAATCACCCGAACTCCTGGGAGGCCTTGTGGTCGGCTATGCCAACTTGGGGAGCCTGACCGCTTCGTATTTCAGTCCCGCTCAGAAAGTCTTTTCCGCGCGGGCCCTCCTCTATGCCGAACGCATGGTGCATGAGCGCGATCAGTCCGATTGGGCCCTCTGGCACCGCGCCTATGCGCGGGCGCTCGCGGGCCTGCACAACGCGGCTCGGCTCGACGTCCAAGCGGCTCGCAAGGCGCGCGATAAAAAGACCGCGCAGCCGGCCCCTTTTTGGACCGACATTCTGGAGGCGTTCTGCGACGGCCATCTTCCGCAAATGATGGAAAAGGCGAAGAACCAACAGGAAAAGAGACTCGCCCGCTATTTGAACATGCAGGCCGTCATGTACTCCGACTTGCACGCCGTCACGATCAAAATCTGCCAGGAGCTTTTGCAAGATTGCCCCGACTGTCTCCGCGCGGCTGACGCATTGTGCTCCACTCGGATGATCGGCCCGATGCGAATGGTCACCTATTCGGCGTTTCCCCTTCTTTCCAACACGCTTCGTCGCCGGCTTCCCGACGTCCACGGGTTCCCCGTGTCGCTCTCGAAACGCCTCACCGACGCCAAGCAGCCCGACGAGGCCGCAGGCGACAGAGCGATCGACGACGAAATTGAATTCCGCCTGCGACTTGTGGAGGACATGAAGGCGGAGACGTCCTCCGGCCGCGACACCCTCGAGCCGTCGCTGGCTGTGCTGGGCAACCTGATCGAGGAGATTCAATTCCGACAGGTGGAGCGGCGACTCGAGCTCGAGAACACGATCTGGGCCATCCCGACCGAACCGACCCTTTCCATGTATCGGCCGCTCTGCGCACATCATCGTTACGCCGCGTTCCTTGAGACCTACTCCGACGACCGGACGAAGGTAGACCAAACCTACAAAGCGATCCTCGCTGCGCTCGTTCCGACCGAGCTCGTGGCGCTCGACTTTCGGATCTTAAATTGGCTCCGCCTGCGCAACATGGAGCCGGGAACGACCTGGTTGCGGATTGAAATGGCCCATGCAGACCCCGTCTGGGACGACGAAATGTACGGCATCGACCAGGGAATACCCGGGGAGATCGATGAGCGGCATAGGAACAAACCATACATGGACATGATGTGGGCGACGACGTCGCGGATCCCAGCCGCCGTAGCGATCCAGGTCTTCCGCAATTGGAACCGGGCCCGGACGTTCATGGGTACGGTGGAAGACGACTACGGGGACGATCCGATTCTGATGGCGTCGCTGTCGACGCGATATTACAGGCTCAAACAATGGGACAACTCCGAACGCTGCACGAAAAAGTGGATCGCAAACGCTCCCGACTACGCCTCCTATTCAAGGCTCGCCGCGATCTACCAGGAGAAGGGGGACATGGAGCACTGGAAAGAGACGCTCGTGAAGTCGCTCGATCTCCCGTCCAACGGTCTGGAACAAGCGCAGATCCAGAACCAGATCGCGCAGTACCACATGGGCCGCAAGGAATGGCGCGAGGCGCTCCCCTTTGCCGACGCAGCTGCGGTCAGCTATTCGGGCTGGTCGATGGTGACCGCCTGCCGCTGCCACGAAATGCTCGGCCAATGGGAAAAGGCCGAAGCCTACATCCGCGCAACCTCCGAGCGGTACGACAATTCGCAATTCGAATGGCTGCTCTGGTGCAACCGCACGGGGCACGGAGACATCGACGCGGCCGACAACTGCGCGGACCTATTTCGAGTCGCTGGGGACATCGTTTGCGTGGCCGACGCGACAACAGATCGGGATCTATTACCTGCTCCGAAATGAGCCGGAGAAGGCGCTCGTCGTGTTCAACCAGGTTTTCGAGCAAACTCACAGTCCGTATGACGCGATGCATGCGGCCGTCATCGCCGACACCCTCGGCAAGACCGAGGAGCGCGATCGCTTTCTGTCTCTTATCAGTGACCTCAATGCCAACAATTCAAAGGATGGCAGGCATCCACTCTACAGGCGGTTGGTGGATTACTTGGCGCCGGCGCTGCAGTTGGGTCCGCTGAATCGGATCGACTTCAAGAGGCTTGACGCCTTCATGCTCGAATCGCCCAACGTCGAGGTGCCGGCCAATTACGAATACTTCGTCGGTATGTTCCTCGCCAACCGCGGCAAAAAGGAAAAATCTCGCGATTACTTGATCCGCGCGGCACAATCGACGTTCACCAATAAGTTCAACCATGTGCTTGCGTGCAAGAAGTTGCGAGATCTGAAGATTCCCGTGCCGCCGATCGCGACGGCAGACAAGAAACGGGAAGAGAAGTAGGTGATTGATGTCTCGGTCCGTTCGCTTCTATCTCCTTACCGGTGTCCTCGTATTGACCATGGCGACCCAGTTGCACGAGCTGAAAGTGGAGGTTCCTCCCCCGGCGAGCGAGAACTGATCCGACGAAAAAGTGATCCGTGGACTCGTTTCAAGTTCGTTAGAATTGAAAGAATCCTTTCCGCTTCGTTCTTGAGTGCGAGAAATTTGCAGAGGCGATTTCCATGCTCCGCCCTGCACGAGCGCCCGTTCGACCTCGAATCATCGCGTCGGCGACCAAGGCCAGCCTGCCGCTGGAGGATGAAGTCGAGCGCTGGCTCGGTCAGGGGCAACCGGGTTCGTTGCAGATTGTCGGCGGCCCGGGCAGCGGAAAGTCAACGGCTCTGGCCCATCTCGCGGCGATCTTTCCGGAGCACGCGCGGCTCCGCATTCTGGACGACTCCATTGATGCGAAAACGCGTACGGGCCCGGCCCCATTCACGATCTTCGTCGGGACGCAGAAGCCGACTTCGCCGAGGGCCCGGTCGCTGTCTTTGGCTCCCTGGAGCTGCGACGAGCTGATCGAATACTTGCTGGCCGCGCATCCGCGGGAGTGCGCGTCGGTGATGGCTCGGATTACGAAGGCTGACATCGCAGCATTCGCGGGAGTTCCGGAGCAATGGCGCATTGCGCTCGATGAGCTCGCCGCTGATCCGTCGCTCGCCGGACCGGCTGTCGCGATTGTTCGTTCCATGCGACGTCGAGTGCCCAGCGCCGAACAATTTGCGCAATTGGAAGACGTCTGCCTCAAGTCGCAAGCTGCCGGAGACATCGCGTTTCCGAACATTGGCGACCCTCTGGCGAAGGACACGCAGCGCGATGTGATCCTGCTGTTGCGTCATCGTCTGGTCCGCCAAATCCTGGCGACCGAGCGATTGGTTGTCCAACTCGAAAACCGCGACCCGTCTTGCGATCTGAGCACGCGCCTGCCGCATTCTCTCGTCGCCGCCGTGGGTGCCCTGATTGCCGCGAACGCGGATGCGATCGGCCATCTCGCCGCGGCGGTACGGCGGCCGCGAGAGCAGGCCATGGCGGCGAGCCTGCTGCACGCCGCCGATCCCGGCTGGGTTCCGTCCGATAAGTTTATTCCGTTGTATCTCGACGGCGCTCATCTGAGCGGAGTGAAGTGGCCGGGACTTCGGCTGCGTTCCGTCGGTTTCCGTGGTGCCGATCTTACGCAGGCCGATCTGGGATGGACCAAACTCGACGACGGCAATGCAACGAATGCGACTTTCGTGCTCGCAAATCTCGCTCAGGCGAGCCTCAACCGCTTCAGGGCGCCCACCGCCGACTTCAGTGGGGCCGACCTCACCTCGGTCCGTGCATCGGCCGCTCATTTTGCCGGCGCCAACCTGTCTCAATCCACGCTGAAGAAGGCCATTCTGGAGAATGTCAGTTTTGATCGGGCCGACCTGCGGCTGGCTAACTTTGAGGAGGCCCAATTGACTCGCGCCGGATTTCACGAGGCCGAGCTTGGTGAAACCAATTTTCAAAATGCGAACCTTACCGATGCGAGTTTCACGGGCTCGAATCTGACGACCTGTCAGTTCCAGGGCGCCTGCCTGCAGGGCGCCCGTTTGATGCAGTGCATCCTGGAAGGCATGCACCTCGACGGGTTGAATTTTACAAACGCGCGTTTCGACGGCTCCTTGCTGACGGGCTCGTCGATGGTGCGTGCGGATCTCTCCGGCGCCTCGCTGCGGAACACGGGACTGGCCGACGTCGAATGGCCGGGCGCCTGCCTGCGCGACGTCGATTTTCGGGAAGCGACGTTTCATATGGGCTCGTCGCGAAGCGGGCTCGTCGACTCGGTGATCGCCTCCGAGGGAACGCGCACGGGATTTTATACCGATGACTACAGCGAGCAGGACTTCAAAGCTCCCGAGGAAATTCGCAAGGCGAATTTGCGGTTCTGCAATCTCCGCGGCGCTCTCGTGGAAGGAGCCGACTTTTATCTCGTCGACCTGCGCGGCGCACTCTATGACGAACGACAGGCGGGACACTTCCGCCGCTGCGGCGCAATTCTCGAGGATCGTTGCGGACGGTGAGACGAATCGCCTCAAGCCGGCAGCTTGGGGTCCTTGTTTTTGACGGCCAGGAAGATCGCCACCGAGCAGGGCCGCAGCTTGTACGCTGAACCGAACGCATGGCTGGACGGCGTCGATTCCTTGGGATCAAACGTGTCGAATTTCAAGCGCCACGCATCGCTCCCCTCGCAAGGCGGCAGCACGAATCCGACCTCAACCGCGTGATCGGCATTGAACAGAATGAGCAGCGTATCGCCGGAAAGGGCCTCTCCCTGGTCGCTCACGTCGATATGTTCGCCGCGCAACAGCCATCCCAGACTGCGGGCAAAGCCGACCTTCCATTCCGAATCGGCCATCTCTGCGCCCGCCGCATTGAACCATTGAATGTCCTTGACGGACGTTCCGCGGGTCGCCCGATCGTGGAAGAAGCGGCGGCGCTGCAAGGTCGGCTGTTCGTGCCAGAAGGCGATGAAGTCCTGCACGAACTTCAACAGTGATTTCTGGTCCTCGTTCAGTTCCCAGTTGAGCCAGCTGATTTCGTTGTCCTGGCAATAGGCGTTGTTATTGCCGTTTTGCGTGTGGCCGATTTCGTCCCCGGCGAGAATCATGGGACAGCCCTGCGAGAGCAGCACCGTCGCCAGGAAGTTGCGTTGTTTGCGGGCCCGCAGCGCCTTGATATTGGTGTCGTCCGTCGGTCCTTCGGCCCCGCAGTTCCAGCTCATGTTGTTGTCGGAGCCGTCGTGGTTGTCCTCGCCATTGGCCTCGTTGTGCTTGTGGTCGTATGAAACAAGATCGCGCAGAGAGAATCCGTCATGGCAAGTGACGAAATTCACGCTGGCGTGCGGACGCCGGTTGTTCCAGCCATAGAGGTCGCTGCTCCCGCAGAGGCGCGTGGCGAACTCGTCGATGACCCCGCCGTCCCCCTTCCAGAACCGCCTGACGCAATCGCGGTATTTCCCGTTCCATTCGGACCAACCCATGGGAAAGTTGCCGACCTGATAACCGCCGTCTCCGAGGTCCCACGGTTCGGCGATCAGCTTCACCTGCGAAAGGATGGGATCCTGATGGATGATATCGAAGAACGCACCCAGCTTATCGACCGAATGCAGCACCCGCGCGAGCGTACTTGCGAGGTCGAAACGGAACCCGTCGACGTGCATCTCGGTCACCCAGTACCGCAGGCTGTCCATGATCAGCTGCAGTACGCGCGGGTTCTGCATGTGGAACGTGTTGCCGCAACCGGTGAAGTCCATGTAGTGCCGCGGCGACTCGGGCGAAAGCCGATAGTAGGCGGCGTTGTCGATGCCGCGAAACGAGAGCGTGGGACCGAGCTGATTTCCCTCGGCCGTATGGTTGTAAACGACGTCGAGAATGACCTCGATGCCCGCGGCGTGCAGGTTGCGGACCATGGTCTTGAACTGATGGACGGTGTCGCCGAAGTCGGCCGATTTGTAGCGCACGTCGGGCGCGAAGAAGGCCAGCGTGCTATAACCCCAATAATTGCAGAGCCCGCGCTCGACGAGATGTCGCTCATCGACGTGATGATGGGCAGGTAGGAGTTCCACCGCTGTGATTCCCAGCGATTGAAGGTGGCGAATGGCGGCCTCGCTGCCGATTCCACCATAAGTCCCGCGCAACTCCTCCGGAATGTCCGGATGCCGCTTGGTAAATCCCTTCACGTGCAGTTCGTAAATGACTGTTTCGTGCAAGGGGGTCAGCGGGAACTTATCGTCCCCCCAAGTGAAGGCCATGTCGATGACTGAGGCCAATGGGGCCGACGCGGCATTATCGCGCTCGTCGAAAGACAGGTCGGCCTGCGGATCGCCAACCTTATACCCGAATAACTCGTCGGCCCAACGAACGCCCCGGGCGATCTCCTTGGCGTAGGGATCGAGGACAATCTTGTTCGGATTGAACCGATGTCCATTGGCAGGCTCATAGGGTCCGTGGAATCGGTATCCGTAAATCTGTCCGGGGCGGCAGTCGGGAAGGTAGACATGCCAGACCTGGTCCGTCTGTTCCGGCAAATCGACTCGTCGCGACTCGGTCTGCGAATCGGCCGTATCGAACAGACACAGCTCGACGCGCGTGGCATTTTCCGAATAAATGGCGAAATTGACCCCCCGGCCATCCCAGGTTGCTCCCAGGGGATAAGGCCGACCCGGCCAGGCCCGACGATGAGAATGGTTCGCGTGATCGTTGTTTATTGTCGCGGGAATCGGGGAGACGGTTGTCGTAGTCATTCGTCGCGTTCAATACCTTAGATGTGGGCTCTCAGCCGGAATCAACCGGCGCGGCCGTTTACAAAGCAGTCTCGGGGAGTTTGGTCCACATTCTGCGCGCGGACGCATCCGTACGCAACTTTGGTGCCATCTCGCTGGAAGTCCCTTGGTTTGGCAATCGAGACGTGACGCTTGCCGGCTCACTCCACCTGGTCGAGGCGGCACGCGGTCGACAAAGCATCATTCGCGAGAGAAGAAACACCAATTCCTCTACGCGCATGCGTTGTGACTCTCGACATCACATATCTCTCAATGAGTAGGCGCGAATTTAAGTTACTTGACAGTCATGCTAGCCGCCGAAACAATATTCCGTCCGAATCCATCTCAATTGTCGGACAAAACCATCTCAAATGTCGGAGTTAGCAATGGCAAAGTCCAAGCGAGAAGCTGTCAACAAAAGTCAGGCGATCCGTGACGCGCTTGACGCCCATCCAGACAAATCGCCGTCGGAGATTGCAGAGGATCTCAAGGCCAAAGGGTTGGATGTCAATGCCCAGTACGTCTCCACGATCAAAAGCAATGCGAAGGCGAAATCGCGTCGCACCAAACTCGTGCGAAAAGGCCGCGGCGCCGCGCGCAATGGAATGGGCCCCGTCGGCGCAGCGTTGGATTTCATTCGCGAAGCCGGCGGCCTGGAGGCTGCCAAGCACGCACTGCAGACGGTTGAGGAAATCCGCATGAGCCTTCGCTGACCACGTTCGCCGCCCCATTTTGGGCGACGCAGGGTCGCGGATCAGGAGTTCACGGAACGGCTGCTCTGAGGCAATCGTCGCGATCGCACGGTCGTGCGCTCAGTCGACCGTCGCGACGCCGTTCGGCCTGCCTCCAACGCCCGGTAGTGCTCTCGAATCTCCTGCATGCAATCGGACAAACCGAAGGCGGCTCCGGTCAACAAAACAAGACCGGTGACGACGAGGAAAATCCGTCCCTGCAGGTCGACGGTCGCGCTGCGCCACGCGAGCAACGCCCGGGCTCCTAGACCGGCCAAAAGGACCGAGACCAGCAAAATTGCCCGAAAGGCCGGCATTTGTCCGCCGCCAATGATTTGTCCGACCTTGCGGTCGACAATTAACAGCCCGCCCGCGACGCCGAGCGCCGCGAAAAAGCCCACCACATGGTAGCGCACCCATTGTCGGGCCACTGCTTCTTGCTGCGCGGACGGGAGCGGCATCGTTTCGCCTTCTCACGGAGGAATGTCGAGTGTTGCGCACAATCGTCCAATAGAACGGCGGCTGCTGTCAATCTTGGACCAGCAAACAACGCTGGGAAGGCTCGACTTTGCAGGTCGCGAAGCGATTTCCTGCGCGCTCGCCTTTTCGACCCACACTCCCTAACCTCTATTCCAAGCAGCGGACATGGTCATCTTGGAGGGAGCCGTGGGAAAAGGAGCGAGTCGTCTTGCGACAATTCGGTGCTCGCATGACGAAATGAAAGGCGTGACCGAGTGGCGCAACTCAGGCCCTTCCCCTGACCGAATCCGCCGAATGGCTCGAGCCTGACGGCCTGGGCGGTTTCGCCTCTGGAACGGCCTGTGGCTTGAGGACGCGGCGCTACCACGCCCTCTTGTTGACCGCGACCTCGCCGCCGACCGGCCGCGTCGTGCTGGTGAATGGATTCGAGGCCTGGGTGGAAACGGATCGAGGCCGTTTCGCGCTTTCGACGCAGCGCTACAATCCAGACGTTATTTTCCCGGACGGTCAGACGCGGCTGCAATCGTTCGCAAACGAGCCCTGGCCGACTTGGAAATGGCGACTCGATGACGGCCAGGAAGTTGTCCTTGAACTCTTCATGCCGCACGGGATGGCCGCTTGCGTGCTTTGCTGGCGATTCGCGCGGCCCAATGTGACGGCGCGGCTCACGGTGCGTCCACTGCTCTCCGGTCGCGATTACCATAGCCTGCACCACGAAAACAGTGCTTATCGCTTCGATGCCGATGTGCGGGCCGATGCGGTGACCTGGAAGCCGTACCACGATCTTCCGGCAACCGTCGCTTTGTCCAATGGCCGCTATCAGCATGAGCCCGAATGGTTCCGCAACTTCTTATACATCGAGGAACGAGAGCGCGGTCTCGACGATACGGAAGACCTGGCGTCGCCGGGGACTTTTACCTGGCTCTTGGGCGGCGAAGCCGTCCTGTTGTTCGCTGCCGAAGCGTGCATGGAACGAATCCGCCCGGCGGGCGAAACGGCGGAGAAGGTCGTGCAAAATCTGCGGGATGCGGAACGCCGTCGGCGCGCCTCGTTTGCCGGGCGGCTCGAGCGATCCGCCGACGCTTACCTCGTGCGCCGCGGAGCAGGCCAGACGTTGATTGCGGGTTATCCCTGGTTCACCGATTGGGGGCGCGACACTTTCATTTCCCTCCGTGGCTTGTGTCTGGCGACCGGCCGCTTCGACGAAGCCCGCGATATTCTCACGGCATGGGCCTCCACGATCTCCGAGGGCATGCTGCCCAACCGATTTACCGACCTGGGCGAAAGTCCCGAATTCAATTCGGTCGATGCATCGCTCTGGTACATCGTGGCCGTGCACGATTTCTTCACGGCCAGCGAGCAAGTTCGGCGTCCAGTCCCTCCCGGAGTGCAGGCCACCCTGCGGCAAGCCGTGCAAGACATTCTCGCGGGATTCTATTGCGGGACGCGCTATGGAATCCGCTGCGACGAAGATGGACTGCTTTCCGCGGGAGCCGACGGCGTCTCCTTGACCTGGATGGATGCTCGCGTTGATGGCCAGGCCGTCACCGCGCGAATTGGCAAACCGGTGGAAGTCGAAGCTCTCTGGCTCTCCGCCCTGCGGATCGGCGCCGCGTTCGATCCGCGCTGGAACAGCGTTTACGAGCGGGGTTTCGCCGCGTTTCAAACTCGCTTCTGGAACGAAGCGCGAGGTTGCCTGTTCGATGTAATCGATGTCGATCACCGCCGGGGAGCGGTCGACGACGCAGTACGACCGAATCGAATCCTCGCCGTTGGCGGCCTGCCGTGGTCGATGCTCGAGGGGAAGCCGGCACGACAAGTCGTCGATCTTGTTGAATCCCTGCTTTGGACCCCGTTGGGGTTGCGCACGCTCGAGCCCGGAGCGCCGGCCTATCGCGGGCACTACGTCGGCTCCGTTCGAGAGCGGGATTCGGCCTATCATCAAGGGACGGTCTGGCCGTGGTTGGCTGGCCCCTTTATTGAGGCCTGGATCCGCGTTCGTGAGAATTCGACCGAGGTGCACGAGCAAGCCCGCTTCCGATTCGTCGAACCCCTGCGGAGCCATCTCGACGATGCGGGCCTCAACCATCTCTCGGAAGTCGCTGATGGCGCTCCGCCTCACTTGCCGCGCGGTTGTCCGTTTCAGGCCTGGTCGCTCGGCGAACTCGTGCGGGTCAGCAAAACAGTGCTCGCCGACAAGAATTGAGGTGCAACATCGGTCGGCTTGCGCTCGAGTCGGATGCCCGAATGCGGGCGGCGATGCTGCGGGAAAACTTGCATCTTGACGTTGGTCGGGAGCGTTGCTAATATCCCCCGAGTCTATTGTGCATTAATCGGCCTTTTAAAAATGGTCGAAAGACGGACAATAGAGGTTGCTCGCAAGTGCAATCAGGAGGCAAAAAACGGGGGAGCAGCCGGGTTCGAAAGGCCTCTTCAGGGGGAGCAAAAGATTCGCCCTCTTGCGAGAGCCGACGCTACGCGGTTTCTCTCCGCAAGGCCGACTTGCGAGTCGAGTCGTCGCTTCTTCCATCATGACGTGAGTTCGATCGTCCAGAGATTTGTCCCTGGTGAATCCATTACCAGGGAGAGTGATTCGGGCCAATCCGGGAGGGCTTAGCCGTTGCGATTTCGGCAGGTCGGCCCGTCGCTGGTTGCCCACGCGCCCGCGAAACTGAATCTGTTTCTGGAGATTCTCGGTAAACGAGACGACGGTTACCACGAGCTGGAGACGCTCATGGTCACCGTAAACTTACTAGACACCCTGATCTTCACGGAGGAACACTCGACCGACATTCGTTTGCGCTGTTCGGGGAGAGGGGTCCGCACGGAGGGCCTGGCCCCAACGCGGGTCGATTTGTCGAGTTCGGCACCGTCGAATTCAGAACCGTCGAATTTGGGACTGCCGAATTCGGAACAGCCGGAATCGGTTGTTCCGGCAGGTGCCGATAATCTCGTCGTCAAGGCGGCCCAACTACTCCGCGAATACGCAGGCGTCGAGGCGGGAGTTCACATCACGCTGGTGAAGCGAATTCCCGCTGCCGCGGGCTTGGCCGGAGGGTCGAGCGATGCCGCCGCGACGCTGATGGCCTTGAATCGATTTTGGAAGTTGAAGCTGGATAAGACAGAGCTTCAACGGCTGGCATCGCAACTTGGAAGCGATGTGGCCTTCTTTGTCGACGGGACGTCGGCTGCCGTTTGTCACGGGCGCGGCGAGATCATCGAGCCTCTTTGGGTGCCGATGGGACTGCACTTCGTGATCGCCCGTCCGTGGACGGGTCTATCGACGGCGCTGGTCTTCAAGCACTGCCAGGTCCCACAGCGGAAACACGGTGTGGACAACGTCGTCCACGCTTTGCAAACGGGACGCAAGGAACGTTTGGGCCGGTTCTTGCACAATGCTTTGGAAGAACCGGCCGTGGAACTGAACCCGGAGGTGAAAGAGCTCAAGTCGCGTTTCTCTGGTCTGCCCGTCTTGGGGTCCCTGATGAGTGGAAGCGGAACGGCGTGCTTCGGATTGTGTCGCAGCCGTCGTCAAGCGCTTTCTCTTGCCGGCCGGCTCCGTGCGGCCCGCGTGGGCCACGTCTGGGTCGCCGAGACTCGCCCCTAGAGCACGATTTGACAACCGGATCGCAGGCTTGCGGCGGAATTCGTAAAGATTGCGAATTCGTCGCGGGAGGACAGTGCTTTTCCAGCACTCGAGAAAAGCCCCCGACAAGGAGGACGGCCGTGGAAATTTCTGAGGTACGCATCAAGTTGATGGACGATCCGCACGAACGGCTGCAGGCCTTCTGCTCGATCACGTTCGATTCCTGCTTCGTGATCCGCGATCTCAAGATCATCCAAGGAGCGAAAGGTTCGTTCGTGGCGATGCCCAGCCGCAAGCTGACCGATCGCTGTCCGCGGTGCCACACGAAGAACCACCTCCGTGCGCTGCACTGCAATCAGTGCGGGGCCAAGCTCGACGAGGAACGTGCCACCAAGGACACGGACGGCCGCGCCAAGCTCTATGCCGACATCGCGCACCCGATCAATTCGGAATGCCGCGAGCTGATCCAGGCGCAAAGTCATCGAAGCCTATGAGGGGGAATTGGTCCGATCGAAGGAACCGGGCTACCTCTGCACCTACGACGACTACGGCGAGGAACGCTACGCCACGTTGCGGGAGCCTTTTGAGGACGAGTACTGCCCGCCGCGGATCCTGCGGACCGAAGACGGTTCACGGCGCATCGAACCGGCAGCGTCCGAGGCGGTTCCCCCGCATCACAGCGCTCCGGCCCCGAATCGCAGGAACGCGGTCGCCCACCAGGCCTCGCGACAGACGGCGAATATCAACTCGGACGACGCGTTCGGGGCAGGGATCGACTAGGCGGATTGACCGAGAAGCGTCCGCGGCGACGCTCTATTGAAATGTGATCAACAGGTCGCCCGTTTCGACCTGCGTCCCGGGTTTGACCAGGACCTGATCGACCTTGGCGTTTCGCTCGGCCGTGATGTTGGTTTGCATCTTCATCGCTTCGAGCGTCAAGAGCTTCTGCCCCTTGGCGACCCGGTCGCCCGGCTGAACGGCGACGGTCACCACCATGCCGGGCATGTTCGCGCCGACCTGGTTGGGATTGTTCTTATCGGCTTTCAATCCGGGCTTCGCTTCCGGCTCGAGGGACCGGTCGATCACGCTCACGTCGCGCGGCTGGCCGTTTAGCTCGAAAAACACGCTGCGGCTGCCGTCTGCGTGCGGATCGCCGACGGTGAGGAACTTGACGATCAACGTCTTGCCCTCTTCGATGTCGATCGAGAGTTCCTCGCCGGGAACGGGACCGCAGAGAAACACCGGCGTCGACAGCCCGCTCGTGTCGGAATAGTCCCTGCGATGCGCGGCGAACTCTTCGAAGACCTTCGGATAAAGCACGTAGGACAGAACTTCCGCATGCTCGGGCGTGCGATGCAGAAACCGCACCATCTCGGTGGCCGTCTCTTTGAAGTCGACCGCGGGCAGACTTGCGCCCGGCCTGCCTTTGACGGGCTCCTTGTCTTTCAGAATCCGTTGCCGCACTCGTTTGGGGAAGCCGCCCGGCGGTTGCCCCATGCGTCCGCTGACAAGGTCGAGCACCGATTCCGGAAAGGCGATCTCGCGGCTCTCGTCGAGAATATCTTGCGCGGAGAGATTATTGGCCACCAGGAACAAGGCCAGGTCTCCCACCGACTTTGACGTGGGAGTGACCTTCACGATGTCGCCCAGCAAGTCGTTGACTTCGGCATACACCCGGCGAACGTCGGCCCAGCGGTCGGCCAGTCCCAGGGCCCGCGCCTGCTGGAACAGATTCGTGTACTGACCGCCGGGCATTTCGTGGCGGTAAAGGTCGGACGTCGCGGGCAGCGTTTCCGTCTCGAACGGCGTATAAAAATCGCGAACGGCCGCCCAATATTCTGCCAGACCGTCGAGGGCGACCGCGTCGAGCCCCGTCTCGCGCGGCGTAAATCGCAGCGCTTCAACCAGGGTGTTGAGGTTGACCTGCGACGTTCCCCCGGAAAGGGGCGCCATGGCCGCGTCAGCGATATCAAGCTCGGCTTCGGCGGCCTTGAGGATCGCAGAGGCTTGGATTCCCGCCGTGTCGTGCGTGTGGAAATGAATCGGAATGCCGATTTCTTGTTTGAGCGTCTTGACGAGTTTCTGTGCCGCGTACGGCTTGCAGAGACCGGCCATATCCTTGATGGCCAGAAAATGAGCGCCCATCTTTTCAAATTCTTTGGCGAGCCCGACGTAATAGGCCAGATCGTATTTGGGCCGCCCCGGATTCAGGATGTCGCCGGTGTAGCAGATGGCCGCTTCGCAAATCGCGCCGGTTTTGAGGACCGCGTCCATGGCGACGCGCATGTTCGGGACCCAATTCAGCGAGTCGAAAATGCGAAACACGTCGATCCCGGCGCCGGCCGCCTCTTTCACGAACTCCTTCACGACGTTGTCGGGATAATTCGCGTAGCCGACGGCGTTCGACCCGCGCAGCAGCATCTGGAAGAGAATATTGGGAATCTTCTCCCGCAGGTCGGCCAGCCGCTGCCAGGGCGACTCCTTCAAAAACCGCATCGCCGTGTCGAACGTCGCGCCCCCCCACATTTCGAGCGAGAACAACTGGGAGCATAGCCTGGCGTAGGTGTCGGCGATGTTGAGCAGGTCGTGCGTGCGGACGCGCGTCGCGAGCAGCGACTGATGGGCGTCGCGGAACGTCGTGTCGGTCAACAGCAGGCTTTTTTGCTTGAGCACCCACTGCGCGAGCTTTTCGGGGCCCAGCTCCTTGAGTTTCTGGCGGCTGCCGTCCGGAATGGGCTCTTTGGCGTCGAACGGCGGAATCGGGGCCGGCGCCCTGCGCTTGGGCAACGGGCGGTCTTTCATCAGCGGATTGCCGTTGACGATCGTGTCCGCGAGAAACGTCAACAGGCGCGTTGCCCGATCGCGACGTTTCTCGAGGCGGAACAGCTCCGGCGAATTATCGATGAAGGTGGTGGTGCACGTCCCCGCGAGGAATTGCGGGTGCGTCATCAACTGGATCAGAAAGGGGACGTTCACCTTCACGCCGCGGACGCGAAACTCCTGCAGGCTGCGCTCCATGCGGCGTGCCGCGTCGACAAATCGGCGGGCCCAGGCGGTGACTTTCACCAACAGCGAATCGTAGTACGGCGTGACGACCGCGCCCGAAAAGGCTGTGCCCGCGTCGAGGCGGATGCCCATGCCGCTTGCCGAACGGTAGTGCGTAATCCGTCCGTGATCGGGCATGAAGTTGTTGGTCGGATCCTCGGTCGTCACGCGGCATTGAACCGCGAACCCCGTGGTGGCCACGCTCTCCTGCGTGGGCAATCCGATTTCCGGGTCGGAGAGCGGCAGCCCCTGCGCGACCAGGATCTGGCATTTCACGATATCGATGCCGGTCACCTCTTCCGTGACCGTGTGCTCGACCTGAATCCGCGGATTGACTTCGATGAAATAGTAATTTCCCGTGTCGGCGTCGACGAGAAACTCGACGGTCCCCGCGTTCTCGTACCGCAGCTCCCTGCCGATGGCGAGCGCCGCCTCGCAAAGTTTCTTGCGGACTTCGGGATCGAGATTGGGAGCCGGGGCGATCTCGACGACTTTTTGATGCCGCCGTTGAATCGAACAATCCCGCTCGAAGAGATGCACGAGATTTCCGTGCAGGTCGCCCAGCAGCTGGACTTCGATGTGTCGCGCGCGGGGGATGTACTTTTCCAGAAACACGTCCGAGGAGCCGAAGGCCACCTGCGACTCGCGCTGCGCCTGCTCGAACGCGGGAGCGAACTCTTCGGGCGCCCGCACGACGCGCATGCCGCGACCGCCGCCCCCTTTCGAGGCCTTGATGATGACGGGGATTTCCATCTTCTGGGCGGCGCAGGCCCTCCGATGCGTTACGCACCGGCTGCTTGCTGCCGGAGAGGATCGGAATTCCCGCCCGCTGCGCGATGGCGCGGGCGGCTATCTTGTCGCCCAGCTGTTCCAAGAGTTCAGGCCGCGGACCGACGAAGATGATGCCGGCCTCTTCGCAGGCCCGGGCGAGATCGGGATTCTCGGAAAGAAAACCATATCCCGGGTGAATCGCGTCGACGTGCCGTTCCTTGGCGAGCGCGATCAGCACCGGGATATTGAGGTAGGATTTGATCGGCTCGCCGGCGTGGCCGATCAGATAAGCTTCGTCGGCCTTCAAGCGGTGCAGCGCGAAGCGGTCTTCGTGCGCGTAAATGCCGATCGTCCGGATGCCCAGTTCATGGCCGGTGCGGAAGACTCGAATCGCAATTTCGCTGCGATTGGCAACGAGAAGACGGGAGATGCGCCTCATGGAGCGGTGTCGGCGGCCTATCTAAGGTAGGATGCTCGCTTGGGGGAGCTTGGCCTTCAAATGCCGAATGCCGTCTTTTGTGACTTTCGTTCCCGCGGTTGACACCCACTCCAAGGTTTTGAAATTCGCCAGGTGCATCAATCCGGCATCGGTGATGCTTGTGTGTTCCAGCGCGATCTCCTTCAAGCGAGGGAAATCATACTCTCCCAGTGTGGCGAGACCGGCATCCGTAATTGTTGTCGACGTGAGATCGAGCTGTTGCAGATTCATGCCTTGCAGGTGCTTCATGCCGTCGTCATTGACGGCGGTTTTCGCCAGGCTCAGGTAGCGAACGTTGCTTTTTCCGGCGAGGCGGGAAAGTCCGTCGTTGGTGACCGGGCAAGAGGACAAGACCAGGTTGATGTCCTCGCTGATCACGGCAATTTTCGGCAGATCCGCGTCCGTGATTCGGCCGGTGTTGGATTGAATCCGCACCATCTTCGGCGAGCTCCAGCTTTGAAACGGAGAAGCCGTTTCGTCGGGCTCGGCAACCGTGTCGATCACCACAATCCCGTCGGCGGCCAGGATCGCACGGGCCGAGCGCGTCGTCGATTCGGCACGCACGGCACTCCATTTAAAATAGGCGCCCGTTCCCACCAGAACGACCAGCACGGCCACCAAAACGATCCCCCGCCTTTTCTTGGCGCTCATCTTGGGGGACGCCGGGGCAGTCGACGGAATCTGCGGATTCGGATCACTCGGATTCACATCGGGGGGGCTGGTCGACATGGGGCACGTCTCGAAATCGAGGGCAACGGAGACGGTTTTGAAGTCTTTGCACGATAGCAGTGGGGGCAACGGGAATCAAGCAGTTGCCGGCCGGTGCGTCGTAGCGGCAAACGACGGCAATTGGCCGCAAACAGGCGTGATCGAAAGCCGATCAGGCGACCTGGCGAGTTCCCGAGGATTGTCCCGCCTCGGCGCTCATCACTTCGCCGACAAGCGCGGTGTAATCGGTCGCTCCCGGACACTGCGGTGCGTACTCGAAAATCGATTGCCCGAAACTGGGCGCCTCGGCCAATTTGATGTTGCGGCGAATGCGGCTTTTGAAAATCGTCGCCTTGGACCAGGGGGTCTCCGCCCCGGTTTTTTCGAGGAAGGCCGTCAAATCCTCCGTAATGTCCGCGGCCAACCGCGTGCCCGTTTCGTACAGGCACAGCACGATTCCGCTGACGCGCAGATTGCGATTCAGCCGCCGCGTGATGACGGCCGTTGTTTCCAACAACCTCGAGAGTCCTTGCAGCGCAAAGAAGTGGGGCTGCAGCGGAATAAACATCTCTCGCACGGCCGACAGCGCGTTCACCGTCAAAATGCCCAACGACGGGGGGCAATCGATGATGACATAGTCGTACGGCTCGGCGCAGAAAATCGTCCAACGCCTTGCGCAGGACTAATTCGCGATTTTCCATGTGGGCCAGTTCGACCTCGGTCGCCGCCAGATCGATGTCCGAGGGGACCACCCAGAGGTTGCTGGCCACCATTCGCCGCGCTTGAGCGAGCGTCTGCGCTCCCATGAAGACCTGGTAGATCGTCGGCACGTCGGCGTACGCCTCAACTCCCAGGTGCAACGAGGCATGCCCCTGCGGATCGAGGTCAATCAGGCACACGCGGCGGCCCGCTGTCGCCAGGCCGGCAGCCAGATTGACGCTGGTGGTCGTCTTGCCGACGCCACCCTTCTGATTCATGACGGCGATCGTCCGCATCGAATCCATCCTCCGCGGGAATCTCAGGCAGGGGGGCGAAGTATACCGGCCCGCCGAAAACGGCGGTAGACGAAAGAAAACCGCTCGGACGGCGACTTTTTCGCGTCGACGCCGGGAATTTTTCGGCCGTCGCCGAACCAGCCCCAGGGTTCCGCCGGGCAACCGGTCAAACCGCCGTCGGCACGACCGTTAAAACCGGACGGATTGCCCCCGCGCCCATCTTGCCGCACATGGCATGAGCGGCTTGATTCCGCAGGCCGGACCGAAATTCTGCCAACGCAATGGCCCGGTGCCGCTTGCGGCCAAAATTGCGTGCTACAGTTCCTTTGAAGTTGACCGGCCCCTGTTTTCCCGCTTGGGCGCGGCACAAATTTGACGCGAATGACGCCAAAATTTGGGAACCCAATCGATGAGTTTTTTGCAACGCTTCCTGCCCAACACCACCCGAGAGGAAACTCCTGCCCCCACGCGGAGCAGCTTCCAGAACGTCTCGGAGGAGCAGCTCGAAGCGCACCTGAATATCTCCCGCTACGGCAACTTCATGCTCACGAATGCCGTGCGGCCCTCCTACGACCTGCAGGTGGTTCCCAGTTCGGGCTATCGGCATGACATCTATCAGGACGCCGAAACGGGAATCAAAATCCCCGTCCTGATGGCGGCCGCCTCGAGCGAAACGGTCCTCGACCTGTTCCTCGAACTGCTCGATCCGCTGGGCAACGAAGTGGACATGGTTTTGGAAACCAGCCACGAGCGGAACAACGGCCACCTCGACCTGTACCGGGAAAACATCGATTCGCCCGTGCTCAAAAGCACGCTGTACGACTTCGAGGATCTGCTCCTCAACGACGGCTGCCTGGGCATCGCCGTGCTCAATCCGCGAATTCCCTTCGAGGTCCAATTCGACGAGCACAAACTGCTCATCGTCTACGGCAAGAACCTCTCGGAGTTCGAGGAAATCCTCAAGCACCACTCGGTCGATCGCAACGAAGAAATTCGCTTCATCACCGAGGCCGAGCACGTGCACTCCTCGAGCGAGGAATACTTCGAGCAATTCCAGCAGCTCCGCTACCGCCTGGGAATCGACGAGTAGGCTATTTTGGATTGGGTTGGGAATTTCAATCCAAAATCCAAAATCGAAAATCCAAAATTGCCTTTCCTCGACTTTTTTGGCTTTTTTGGGCGCTGAAAAAAGGGGGGAGTTTTTTGGGCTCCACCCAAAAAAAGTCCCGACGCGCGCCATCCCGGCGTTCGCTGCCCGAACACGCTAAGTCTCCAAGTTCCGTTTTGAATTGAACTTGTGACGACTCACGAGATCTCCGGCGAGCTTCGGGTGCCTGCGATCCCAAGCAACGCGCGGACTTTTTTTGGGTCCACCCCAAAAAACGCCAAAATGGCAGCCAATCCGCATTCTGCCATTTTTTCCTCGTTTTTTCCTGACGGAATTCTCGCAAGTCGCTACCACAGAGCAGCTTACAACGCAAAAAAGGCCGTTTTCAACTTGAAGTCACCGGCCATTTTTTGGTATACTCCGGCTATGCGGACTTTCTGTAGCGTGTCATTTTGCGCGGTGAAATCTCCGCACTTTGAGACTCTGACCTGATCCGATTTCCATCGGAGGGTGACGGGACGTTTCGCGAAGCAGGTAAGGTAGACCGGCACGCTTCGCTAGAAATGCCCCAGTCTCAAAAACGCCGGGCCGCTTTCGAGTCGAAGGCAGCCACGGGCGAGGTCTTCGGCGGGGAGTCCGTCGAGACATTCGCCAAACGGCATTCCATCCCACGTAGGGTCCGCCACGGCGGACCATTCGTCCCGCAAACAAATCGGGCATCAATTATACCAGAGCGTCTCCGTGCGCAGGGACCGCCCGCGTACCTCGGACGGATTCCCCGCCAATACGCTCCCCAAAGGCAGATTTTTTCCACACCTAAGAACACACCCAACAGCCGGGGCCCGTCGAGATGCGCCTCTTTCGGCTGCGAGGATCGCCAGAAGCAATCCACCCAGAGCCGGGTGCCGATCAGTAATTCGACTGCGCAGACTACCCCGCCTCGGCGCGGACCGGTTGGTTATCGGTCAACTCGCTCGGCCGAGTAAGGACGATGGTCTCGTTGCCGGTCGGGTCGATCCACGTCGAGGGACTGCCGGGAGCCGTTGAGCTGGCTTGCATTTTGAGGACTTCGACGCGGTCGCCGTCGCGGAGACCCAATCGAAGCGGCTGGCGGTGGGTCTTGCCGTCGCGGACGACGTAGCAGAATGTCGTTTCGTCGCGCACGAGCACCGCGCTGGCAGGGATCTCCCAAGCCTGCCCGTGCTCGACGTCGATCAGCGAGTGGCAATACATACCGGGCCGCAGCGTGCCGGTGGGGTTGGCGAAGTCGATTTCGGTTCGCAGCGTGCGCTGCCTGGGATCGAGCGACCAGGAGGTGCCGGCCACCTTGCCGGGAAATTCTTGATCGTTGAGCGTCTGCACGCGAATGTGGCCTTGCGCTCCGCCGGCGACGCGAACGGCATCGGCCTCGGGCACCTCGGCGAACACGCGGACCTTGTCGGTGCGGACGATAACCAACAGCGGATGGCCCGTCGTGCTGCCGTTGGCGGCATTCAAGAAGTGCCCCGTGTGCACCTGGCGGTCGGAAATCACGCCGTCGTACGGGGCAAGGATCTTGGAATAGCCCAGCATCGCGGCCGATTCGCGTTCCTCGGCCTGGGCCACCACGAGTTGGTTCTTGGCGGCGGCCAGGTCGGTTTTGGTCTTGGCCAGGCGGGCGCGGGCCTCGATCAGCGAGGCTTCGCTGCCTCGGATGCGGGCGGCCGCCTCTTTATCGGCGGCTTGGGCGGCGCGGCATTGGTTTTCCACTTCGTCGCGGCTTTGCGTGTCGACGACCTTGTCGCGGTTGAGCTGTTCCATCCGCTGGCATTCCGAGGCCCAGCGTTTGACGTTGGCCTCGGTCTTTTGCCGCGCGGCGCGGGCCACGTCGAGATCGGCCTGGGCCGTCGCGATGCTGGCCTGCGTGACGTCGATCGACCGTTCGGACTGAGTCACGCCGAGGTCAGCCTGTGTGACGAGTGCCTGCCTGGCGTGATGGGCTTCGACCACTTCGGGGACGTTCATTTCGACCAGCAAGTCGCCCCGCTTCACGCGATCGCCGATGTCGACGGCAACCGTCTTCACGTAGCCGGGAATCTTGGCGTAAATCGGCGTCTCCTCGAACGCCTCGATCCGCCCCGGCTGTTCGACGACGTAATGAATCGTCCGCCGCGCCGGATGCCCGACGGCGACGGCCGCCTCTTCGGGAGCCTTACTTTCGGAAGCCACCGTCGGCTGATGACCGCAACCGGAGAGCGCGATCGGGCACGGAGTCGAAATCAGACAGGCGGCCACGACCGACAAAGTTCTTTGCATGCGACGTTCCTCCGAGCCGCGGGGCCCGTTTTGTTTTACGCGGTCCGCGGACTCTGGAAATTCTCGATCGAATATTTTCCCGACGGATCGTAGGGATCGAGCGACACCGACTGGCGCGTGGCCCGCCGCTGCACGACGGCAAAGACCGCCGGCAGGATGAAAAGCGTCGCCACCGTCGCCGCGGCCAGTCCACCGATCACCGCGCGGCCGAGCGGGGCCGTTTGCTCGCCCCCTTCGCCCGTGCCCAAAGCCATCGGCACCATGCCGGCGAGCATGGCGCAACTGGTCATCAGAATGGGCCGCAACCGGCTCGTGCCGGCGGAGATGGCGGCCGCTTGCGGATCCGATCCCTGCATTCGCGCCTGTTCGGCAAACGTGAGCAACAAAATCGCGTTGGCGACGGCAACGCCGACCGCCATGATCGCGCCCATGAACGACTGAATGTTGAGCGTGGTGTTCGTCACCCAAAGTACGAACACCACGCCGGCCAGCACCGCCGGCACCGCCGAAACGGCGATTCCCGCCATCCGCGGCGACTGAAAATAGGCCGTCAGCAACAGGAAGATCACGAGCACGGCCATGACGAGCCCGAATCCCAAACCCTGAAACATCTGCGTCAGGGGGACCGTCTGGCCACGCACGTCGACCGTCACGCCTCGCGGCGGTTCGCCCGCCCGGCGGATGGCGGCCTGAACTTGCTGGGCCGCGTGCCCCAAGTCGACGCCATTCAAGTTGGCCGTCATGCTCACCACGCGGCGCATGTTGTACCGGTCATATTCGCCCGGCATGGTGCTCTCGACCACGCTGGCCACGTCCCGCACGAGCAGGGGCGCGCCCCTCCGCTCTTGCACGGGGACCATGGCGATGGCCGACGATGACTCAACGTCGTGCGTGGGGACTTCGACCTGCACCTGGTAGCCGACGCCGTTTTTCGGATCCCTCCAATAATTGGGAACGACGAACCGGCTCGACGACGTGGCCGAAACCAGAGCCCGGGCCACGTCGGCCGTCGTCACGCCGCTCAAGCCGGCCCGTTCGCGGTCGACGCGGACTTCGACCGTCGGGTAGTTCAGCGACTGCACGTTCTGCAGATCGCAGAGTGCGGGGACCAGAGCGAGCTGATCATAGACTTTGGCGGCGAAGGCCCGGCTGGCCGCGAAATCGGGACCGCTGATGGCCACCTCGATCGGCGTGGGCGAGCCGAAGCTCATGACTTCGTTGACGATGTCGGCCGGCTCGAAGCCGAATCGCAACTGGGCGACGCCGGCTTCGACCTGGTCGGGACGTTTTCCCTCTTCGGCAAGAATTCCGCGAAGCCGCTCGCCGACCCGCTTGGGAAGCTCCTGGCGAAGAATCTTTTTGAGGTTCTCGACGCGCAGCCCCGACTCCTTGCGAAGGGCGATCCGCAGCACGGCCTCTTCTGGGCCGCCCGTCCACAGATAGACGGTGTTGATGGTGTAACTCGAGGGAGACACGCCTCCGTAAACCACCGACAGGTCGACATTGTCGCGGCCCGCGACCTCGCCGATGACACGCAGTGTCTCCTGGGCGATCTCCTCGGTGCGTTCGATCCGCGTGCCGACGGGCGCTTTGACCCGAATCTGGAACTGTCCCGAGTCGACATTGGGAAAGATCTCCGTTCCGCATCGCGGCCCGAGAATCACCACGACGAGCGCGGCCAGGATCAGGTACGCCGGCAAGAGGATCTTGCGGCGGCGGATCACGCCTTCACGCAAGATGTGGCCATAGCGCTCTTTGAGCCGTTCGAAGGAGAATCGGCCGGGTTTCTTGATCGGCTCGTGTTCGTGATGCTTGTGTTGCTTGAGGAGCCAGACCGAGAGGACCGGGACAAACGTGCTCGACAACAGGTAACTGGCCATCATCGAGAACCCGACAGCCAGCGACAGGGGAACAAACAACTCGCGGGCCGCCCCCTCCATAAAGGCTGCCGGCAGGAAGACGGCCAGCACGCAGAGCATGGCCAGGAGACGCGGCACGGTCGTCTCCTGCGTGCCGTGCCAAACCGCCAAGGCCAGATTGTCGGACTTGGCCGAATGCGTGTGGATGTTCTCCACGGCGACGGTCGCCTCGTCGACCAGAATACCGACGGCCAGCGCCAGACCGCCGAGCGTCATCAGGTTGAGCGTTTGGCCGGTCACCCACAACGCGACGATCGCGGCGAGCAACGCAAACGGAATATTCAAGACGACCACGATCACGCTCCGCCAGTCGCGGAGGAACAACAGCACCATCAGGCCGGTCAAAATGGCGCCGAGAGCCCCTTCGCTGGCGACCCCCTCCATGGCTCGCGTCACGTACGGAGACTGGTCGAATTCAAAGCGGAGCTTGATCTCCTCGGGGAGCGACGCCTGCATGCCGGGCATCGCGGCTTTCACGCGGTTGACCACCGCCAGCGTCGAAGCGTCGGCCCGTTTGCTCACCAGCATGTAGACGGCCCGGCGGCCGTTGACCAGGGCAAAGCTCGTCGGGATATCGGTGCCGTCTTCGATCCCGCCGGCCGGCGCGACGACGTCGCGGATATACACGTTGCGGCCCGGTTTCAGCGGAATACTCCCCAAATCCTGCGGGTTCGCGACCATCGCGTTCGTGGGCACGATCTGCATGTATCCCTGAATCCTCGAGTTGCCCGACGGGCTGATGCTGTTGCCGGCCGTCAGGGCCGTGACGACGTCGTCGGGCGACAGCGAATAGGCCCGCAGCCGATCCGGGTCCACGTGCAGCACGATCGTCCGCTGGTTGCCGCCAAAGGGCGGCGGCGCGGAGACGCCCTGCAAACTGACGAGCGTGGGCCGGACGCGGATGTAGGCCGCCTCCTGGATTTCGTCGATCGTCTTGCTCTTGCTCTCGAGCACCAGGTAGCCGACCGGGGCGCTCCCGGCGTCGAAGCGAACCACGAACGGGGCCACCGTGCCGGGCGGCATGAACGATCGGGCCCGGTTCACCTGGGCCACCACCTCGGCCATCGCCTGCACCATGTCGGTGCCCGGATGGAAAAAGATTTTCATCTGCGAGAAGCCCTGGATATTGCGGCTCTCGATGTGATGAATGCCCGAGATGTAGAGGAAGTGGTTTTCGTAGTGGAAGGTGAGCAGGGCTTCCATCTGCGCCGGATCCATGCCGCCGTACGGCTGGACGACATAGACCACGGGCAGGTTCAGATTCGGGAAGATGTCGATCTTCATCCGAAACAGCGCCAGCCCGCTGCCGACGATCAGCCCGGCGAGTGCAACCATCACCGTAATTGGTCGGCGCAGCGCAAAGGTGAGCGGACTCATGGGGGCGCGTTCCGGGCGGGAGGGAGCAAATCGACTTGGGCGTACGAGCGGGGGGTCAGACCAACGGCGGGCGAAAATCCGTGCACGCTTTCGACTTTACGCTCTAGTAAAATGCTTGACAACTGGTAAGATTAATAAAACCTTCACATTTTCTTTACATTCGCGTGGTAGCGGCGGCTTGGTGGAGAGCGTTCGGGCTTGGAGCCTTTCCGAATCTTTGCCGATGTGGGACCGACTGAGCCTTGGTTCGGGCTGACGGTCGGATTGTTCTTCCTGTCCTCGCTCGTCGCCACGTGCTGGCTTCTCGTCCGCGGCCCGCGCAATCGCAATCGAAGCGTCGAGGCCCCTCGGGTCGACTCGAGGTGATTTCAAATCCGCGAGAGCAATCCGCCACCGTCCGTCCCTAACGGGTTTTTCGCCAAGAATAGGCCATAGGCTCCACTCGGCGTGCGAATCCGTTTGACGCTCGAAGACAGGCCCAGGCGGAGCTGACGGGCATGGCACCCTGCGCTGAACACCCTCGTCTCTTCGAGTTTGGCGCAACTCGTGCTGCGAAGGTCAGTCCATTGGAGATCCGGCTTTTCCCTCGGAATGAGCGGCGAAAATGCCGATGCTGTTCGCGGCCAATCCGTCGATTCCCGAATTCCAGTGGCCCTATCTGCAGATTTTGCAGCGATTGGCCCTGGCGCTCGCCATTGGGTTCTTTATCGGCCTGGAACGCGAACGCCGCGGAAAGGACGCCGGTGCACGCACTTTCACGCTCGCCGGGCTCTTAGGTTGTCTGGGCGCGCTCGAGGGAGGAATCTTCGCACCGCTGGCACTCGGCTTTGTCGCTTTGCTCGTCGTGCTCCTCTCGGTGAACGCCATGCGCACCGGGCACGGCAGCGAGCTGACGACCGGCGCGGCCCTGATGATCGTCGGCTTCATTGGACACTTATGCGGTCAGGGCCACACGTTGACCCCGACGGCTCTGGGCGTCGTTACCGCCGCGCTACTCGCCTGGAAGGAGTCGTTTACGAGTTTGAGCGTCGGCCTGACCGAGGCGGAGCTGCGTTCGGCCATCCTGCTCGGAATCCTGGCCTTTGTGATTTATCCCGCGTTGCCCGCAGGCACGATCGATCGCTGGAAGATCATTGATCCGCGGGCAGCCTGGGTGACCGTCCTCTTGATCGCGGGCATCGGCTTTGCCAATTACATCCTGCTGAAGCTGGTCGGCGCGAGTGCCGTGGAATTGACCGGATTTTTCGGCGGACTGGTCAACAGCACCGTCACGGTGGCCGCCCTTTCGTCCCGCGTGGTGGAGCACCATGATCTGGCCGAGGCCGCGTATCGGGGAACGCTGCTCGCGACGATCGCGATGATCCTTCGCAACGCGATTCTCTTGGGGATTCTGGCTCCCGCGACGCTGGTCGCGGCGGCCCCGCCTCTCTTCCTCATGCTCCTGACGGGGGGCGTCCTTGTCGTACTGTCGCGACGGGGAACGGCCGCGCAGTCGCCGGGACCGTCGAAATTGCCGCTCGAATCGCCCTTCTCGTTGATCTCGACGTTGAAATTCGGGCTGCTGTTCCTGGGGCTCAACGTCGCCGGAACGATCGGACAGCGGCTGTTCGGCCAAATGGGGTTTTACGTGGTCAGCCTATTAGGAGGCCTTGTTTCCAGTGCGAGCAGCGTCGCTTCGGCGGGCGCTCTTGCGCATGCGGGGACGCTCACGGCGCCGGTTGCGGGGATCGGAGCAGTGATCGCCTCGCTGGCCAGCACGCTCGTCGATCTACCGGTAATTGCGCGGGTGGCCCGCGAGCGTCCGTTGACGCGAAAAACGGCCATTTCTTTGGGAATCATCACGGCCGTCGGGACCGTGGCGGCGATCGTAGGCGTGCTGGCGCCGGCAACTTTCGAGCCGCTTGGCGATTGGGCGCGAAACGCCAGTCAGTTGCTGCAGAAATGACGGGTTTGCAGTCCGTCGACTTCACTCGGCCGGCTGGCGATCGTGGAGATTGAACGACGCCTCGTAATTCACGCCATGCGCGGGCGGAGCCGGCGGGGGTGCGACAGGCGGCGTTGGCCGCGCAGGCGAAGCGGGAGCCGCCGCAGGCCAATCGGGCGACGGCGGCACGACTCGGTTGCTGCCGTCCATCCGCTGCTGGAGCGTTTGCGCCGGCTGTCCCATGGCCCGGTACAAACGAAATTGGGCCCGGTTGCTGTCGGCGATGGCGGCGAAATAATCGGAGTAGGCCTGCGCCAGGCTCTGAACCGCGGCGATCACCTCTTGCGGGCGGACGATCGTTTGCACCATTTCGCCGGCTGTGCGGACTTGTCCGAGCCCGACGAGGTTTTTGTTGTACGAGTCGACGGCCAGCTCCACCTGCCGTTCCGCGACGACGACGCGACGCTTCGCCTGCCGCGCCTGGGCGTAGGCTCGCGAGACCTCGGCGGCGACTCGGTCTTGCTCGCGGAACAACTCGAGAATGGCCTGAGCGTGTTCCGAATCCCGCTGCCGGGTTCGGGCGATGTTGCCCAGCCCCAAATTGTCGAGCTGCCAGAGGATCTGCAGGTCCCAGTCGCTGCGGGCCGTCGTGCTGCCCAGATCGCCATTGTTGCCGCCGGCGACGACTCCCACTCCCAGCGTCCCGCCCACCGAGGTCGAATCGCCGCGGAGCAGAATGCTGGGAATAAAGGGACGCAGCTTCTCCTGACGCAGCCGGGCGAGCGCGGCCTGCACCAGGGCCTGATCGGCGGCCAGTTCCGGCCGGCTGGAGAGTCCGATCGTAATCAGCTCGTCGATCGAACGCTCGGCTTCGACGAGCGTGATTTGTAGTTGCGGCGGCTCGATCGGCTCGAGCTGTGCGGCCGCGTCGAGGCGCAAGATTCGAGCCAGCTCGGCTCCGTTCACCTGCCAGTTTTCGCGTGCGAAGAGCTCCGTTTGCTGGCGGCGAGCCAGCTCGGCCTCGGCCCGGACAACTTCCAGCGGCGGCACGAGCCCCGATGCCAGCGATTTGACGCGCCGCACGACTTCTTCAGTCCGTCGCGTCGCATCCTGCGCGGCGGCCAGGTTGCCGCGAGCCTGTTGCACCAGAAAATAGGCATTCGTGACGGCCAGCATCGAGTCGTTCGTGGCGGCTTGCACCTCGGAGCGGCGGGCGGAGAGCGCGTGTCGGGCCGCCTGCGACGAGAAGATGGCGTCGTCAGGCGAAACAACGGCCGAAGTGCCGATGCCGCTGCCGGCGCCGAACATCAGCGTGCCGTGACTGTTGTCATCGATCACGCCGCTCGAGTCCTGGATGGCCCCGTCGTGGCGGTAGTAATCCCCGCCGATCGTAATCGAGGGGAGCCATAGCGCGTTCGCCTGCAGCAAGGCCGCTCCCGCACCGCGAACGCGCTCGTGGGCAAGTTGCACGTCGATGGGTCGGCTGCCCGACAGCTGCAGTGCCCCGGGCAGATCGATGGGAACGATGCGAAGTTCCGGCTCTCCTTGCGGCGTTTCGAGCCGGACTCCGTCCGCTCGAAATTCGTTTGCCGGTCGCGTCGGCGGAGGCACCGAACCAGACGGCTGCTGGCCAAGCGTTGGCGACACCCAAAGGCTCGCGCCAACCAGGGCAGCCGTTTGTCCAAACCGACGCAGTTTGTAACGCATCGATCTTCCGTTCATCGCGCGCGAATCAAATGCATTCCCGCGGCGGGAAGCAAAAGTTCCGCGGATGACGGTGGTATCGGCTGTTCCGCCGGGGCAATCTCCTCCGGATTGGATCCGCGCTCGAAGACCTTCGCGCGCACGGCGACACATCTTAACAATTCGCCGCAAGTCGAGTCAGTCACGTCGAAAAGACGCGTTCCCGATGGGGAAGCGCCCGCATAGGTGGGTGAGGAATCGACGAGTCCTTCGAGCGGGTGACTTGGACGGACAATGCCCCTCTCGAATGCTACGCCCGCGGGGGCCAAAGCGACCGCAACGGGAGACTCACCGTGCTGCTCACGCGCCGACATGCACGACGCACGTTGAGCCGTCGGGCGAAGGTTCAATAGAGATCGAAATCCCGAGCAGATCAATGTGCGTGACGACGAACTACCGCCCGCGCCACAGCCCGTCTTGTTCCAAAGCTGAGACCGGTGGTAAAATTCGTGCAATGATTCAGCGTGCGGCCACGTTGCTAGCGATTCTCGCGGCGGTCGGAGTGACGCTTCCTCCGACGGTTTTCTGCCCGATGTCTGGCTCTGCCGAGGCGGCGAACGCACCTCGCAAGAAGGCTTGTTGCAGCCACTGTCGGCACCATCGCTCTCAGGAGCGGACCAATCGTGTGCCCGGTCCGACCGGAATGCCCGGGTGCCCAGTTTGCCAATTTTGCGCACAGCGCCCCTTGCTGACTCCGGTCAAGCGAGTCCAGAGTCCGGACTCGCCCGTGTCGACACCGTGCGTCGCGACGTGCGAGGTTTCGCCAGCCATCGTCGCGCCCGTTCGCCGCAGAGTTGAATCGCCGTACCCCGAGAAACCGCCAACGCATCTGCTCCATTGCGTTTGGCTTTGTTGATCCGCGAGGCCGCCAGGCTCACAGCCTGGCGCAATGTTTTCCTGCATTGCGGTTAGCAGCTGCGCTTGTTTATGCGCAGCGCCCGCGGATTTTTCAAATTGACTTTCAATGGAGAGATTCCATGTTGTTGAAACTCGTTGTCGCTTCGATCGTGGGCATCGGGCTCGTACTGCCCGTGTCGCTGTCGCAAAAACACGCCGCCCCCTCGGCGGGAACGGCCGTCGCCAAGACGGCCTGTTGCGCCGATCGGTGCTGCGATTGCGACGAGGACGACTGCCCGTGCGCCACATGCCCGATCTGCTCGAGCGGAGCGTGCTGTGGAACCTGTCCTGCTGTCTGTGCGGAAGCTTGCGCAGCGGCGAACAAGTCCGCCTGCCAACCGGGGCAGAAGTGCCACACCGGCATGAAGTGCTGCCTGGTTGATGCAGGAACGAAGAAGTAAGCGGCGCGAAACGCCGTGGAAAACCCCGGTCGCACAAACCGGGGTTTTCTCATTTGAAACGTTTCAATCTCGCGCCGGGCGGTCTACCATGCGAGTTACTTGATGGGGTCCACGGTGGCGATCGCTGAAGTCATTGCGCTCGATAGTACGCTCGCGCTGGTGCTTCTCATCTTCGCGATTGCCGTTCTGTATTCATCGGTCGGGCAAGCCGGAGCATCTGGCTACATCGCAGCGATGGCCCTGTTTGGCGTCGCGCCCGCCGTGATGAAGCCGTCGGCCCTGGTGCTGAATGTGCTCGTGGCCACCGTAGGTACGATCCGCTTCTGTCGTGCGGGGTACTTTTCATGGCGCGCATTCGTGCCGTTCGCGATTGGGTCGGTGCCGTTGGCTTTCTTGGGCGGCGCGGTGATGTTGCCCGATGCGATTTATCAGCGGGTTGTCGGGGCGTTTCTGTTGTTCGTTGCGTACCGTGTGTTCGTCCCGCCAAAGGAGAGTCCTGAGGTGCGGCAGTCGCTGGGAGCGCTGGCGTTCCTGGGTGCGATCGCTTGCGGGGCCGCTGTGGGGCTGCTTGCCGGTCTGACTGGCGTTGGCGGCGGAATCTTTCTCGCTCCGATTTTGATGTGGATGGGGCGGCACGACCCGCGCGAATTCGCCGGCGTGTCCTCCGCTTTCATTCTCGTCAACTCGCTCGCGGCGATTGCCGGCTGCCTGTCCGTGAAGGCGAACGTTCCCAGCGAGATCGGCGTGTGGGCAGTCGCGGCCATTGCGGGCGGACTGATCGGCTCCGAATTAGGAATCAAGCATCTGGGAGAAGTCGCATTGAGACGGCTGCTCGCCGCCGTCCTGGCGATTACCGGAATCAAACTGCTCGCCCGGTAATAGAAACAGGACGCGTCCGTCGCAGACCACCGCGCGTCACGCGACTTTCGAGCACAGGGCGGCCCGGCTCACTTTTTCGTACTCGCCATTCCTTCCAGCAGTTGGCGGAAGTCGGGACGCTCGCGCAGAGCATCGAGATCCTTGTCGGCTTTGATCTTGGCGACGTCCTTGTAGCCCGCGGCAACCGCCTTTTTCAGCCAATCCATGGCCCGGTCGGCATCCGCTTGGGCGAGTTCCTGGTTGCGAGGAGTCTTGTGGTCGGCACGTTGCAGGGCGGCGGTCACAGCCCGATAACAGGCGAGGCTGTAGAGCCAACCTGGATCCGTCGGCCGGAGGTCCTCGCACGATTCGACGATCTTCCGGCAGTCCTCCGCGTTGCCGGCTTTTTGCGAATCGCGAAACCGCAGGGCCGACATTTCCATGATACAAGTCACCGTTTCCGGATGGTTGGCGCCGAACTTCGCTTTGCGGAGAGCGATTGCTTCCTCATAGAGCTTGAGCCCCTCGGCCCGTTGACCCATGAGATAGCGCGCACACGCCAGATTGTGCATGCTATTGAGCGTCTCGTGGTGGTCGCGGCCCAGCTTCTTTTGCCGTCGCGCCAGGGTCTCCTCGTGGAGTTTGGCGGCCTCCGCAATCTGGCCGAGCGCCGTATAGCAGTTCGCCACGCACATCATGGTCGAGAGCGTATCCGGATGATCGGGACCCAGCGTTTCTCTGCCGATTGCCAACGTTTCTTTGCCGAGTTCCAGCGCTTCCGCGTACCGGCCCAGACTCAGGTAGCATTCGGACAAGTTGTGCATGCTCTCGAGAGTGTCCGGGTGATCCTTGCCAAGATGTTCCTGGCGCAGCCTGAGCGCCTCTTGAAATAATTTGAGCGCCTCATTCGGACGGCCGAGCATGAAATACGTGCTCGCCACGTTGTTGATGCTCGAAACGATGTGCGGATCATCGGCCGGAAGGGTGGCTCGACGGAGCGCGAGCGACTCCTCGTGCAGCTTGAGACCGTCGGTGTATCGGCCCGCGCGGGAGTAGCTGTTCGCCAGATTGTTCATGGCGACGAGCGTGTCGGCATGCGAGGGGCCGTATTTGGCCTTTAGCCGTGCTAGCGTTTGCTCCTCAAGCGAGATTGCCTCGCCATATCGGCTCGAGGCAGAGAGGCTTCTGGCAAGGCGACTGGTGCTGACGAGCGTTTCATGGTCGTTCGGACCGCGGTCTTTCAGGTAAATCGAGCGGCGCGCTCGTACTGCTCCACTGCGATTTTCGGATCCCCCAGCAACGAAAATGAGTCTCCCAGTGTCGTCCGCACCTGCGCTTCAATCAGTGGCTGTTTTTCAAATGAGCTCGCGACCGCCGGCAATGCGGCTTCCAGAGCACGACGAAGAGAGACTTCCCGTCCCAGACCGCCGGAGACGTTCTTGGGCCGGGCCGCGGCGAAGACCTTGGTTTGCACGAAAGTGAGGACGGCGCGGGCTTCGGCCTCTTTCGCCTGGGCCGTCTCCTTGGCCGCCCTTTCAGCAGAGGCGGCGGCCTGAGCTTCTTGTTTCGCCGCGTTCTCCGCGTTGGCCGACGCCAGTGCGTCTTGTTTTGCCCGCGTGGCGACGACGGCCTGCCAGGTCGCAATTACGGTCCCAATGCCGAGTGCTGCCAGGATCGCCAGCATCGTCAGCACCGCGACTCGGTTGCGGCGGGCGAACTTGCGAACGCGGTAGGCGGTCGACGGCGGGCAGGCCTCCACCGGTTGGTCGGTCAGATCGCGCTCGACATCGAGGGCCAGCGCGTTGGGGGTTTCATAACGGCGGGAACGCTCTTTCTCGAGCGCTTTGAGCGCGATCCAGTCCAGATCGCCGCGAATGAGCCGCGTGAACTGTGCCGGCTCGAGTTGCCGCTGCGCCGCGACCGACGGCAATGAGCCGGAGCCGGTGAGCTTGGTGCTCGGCTTGCTCGGCTCCTCTTCTTTGATCAGCCGCACGATCTCTTGCCAGGCCGCCTCTTTGCAGCGCTGCCGATCGAGGGGCGTCGTTCCGGTCAACAGCTCGTACAGGATCACGCCGAGTGAATAGATGTCGGTGCGTGTATCGACGTCGAGGTTGTTCAGCTCGGCCTGCTCGGGGCTCATGTACAAGGGAGTTCCGACCATCACTCCATGCCCCGTGTACAAAGTGCGCTCCGTGAGCGGTTGGTTCATCGCCTTGGCCAGACCGAAGTCGATCACCTTTGGGATGGGAACGCCGTCATAGAGCGCGACCAGGATGTTCGACGGCTTCAGATCGCGATGAATGATTCCCTTCTGGTGCGCGTGCTGCACAGCGTGGCAGACTTGCACGAAGAGCGCGAGGCGGCCCTCGACCGTGACGCGGATCTTGTCGCAATATTCAGTGATGGGAACTCCTTTGACGTACTCCATTACAAAGAACGGGCTGCCCAGGTCCGTCACCCCGCCGTCGAGCACTTTGGCGATGTTGGGATGGTCCATGAGCGCCAGCGCCTGCCGCTCGACTTCAAACCGCGCCAGTACCGTTCGGCTATCCATTCCCGGTTTGATGAGCTTGAGCGCCACGCGCCGCCGCACAGGTTGCGTCTGTTCGGCAACCCAGACTGTGCCCATGCCCCCTTCGCCGATCTCCTCGAGCAGCCGGTAGCGGCCGGCGATGGTCTTGCCGGCTGCCGCGTGGATTGAACCAATGACGGTCGCCCGACGTTCTCCGCCGAAATCGATCGTCCCCGCGTTGGGCAGCTCGTCGCTTTGGTCATTGGCTGTCAACAGCGCCTCGACGCGCCCCCGCAGCTCGGCATTGTCGGCGCACCGGGCGTCCAGGATCTTGGCTCGCTCCGCGGGATCTTTGGATTCGACGGCTGCCAGAAAGACGGCCTGCACGCGAGCGGGATCAAGCGGCATAGAAACCCTCCGAGCCAACCGTATTCAATGCGCTAGCGGCAGGGCGGCCTGTCGAAAAATTTCCAACGATCCAAAAATTAGCGCTTCAGATCACGCGCGAGCCACGCCTTGGCGTAGGTCCATCTCTGGCGAGCCTGATTGACGGTCAATCCCAGGGATTCGGCCACTATTTCGTGGCTCAAGCCGCAGAAATGATGCATCTTAACGACTTCCGCCGCCACGCGATCTTCGGCGGCGAGCCGCGTCAATGCATCGTCCAGGGCCAGCAAGCGACTGTCTTCGTCGCGCTCGGCGACATCCTCGACGGAGACTCGTTGCCGTTGGCCGCCGTACTTGAGGGACTTCTTCTGGCGGGCCTTGTCCACCAGGATTCGGCGCATGGCCTCCGCCGCGGCCGCGAAGAAATGCCCGCGCCCCTCCCACTGCTCAGAATTGGGGATTTTCACCAGCCGCAAGTAGGCCTCGTGGACCAGGGCCGTCGCGTCGAGCGTCTGTCCCGGCCGCTCTTGAGCCATGCGCTGCGCCGCCAGCTTGCGGAGAGCTCGTCGTAGACGGCCGGCAACAGCTTCTCGGCGGCCGTTCGATCGCCGCCGTGAATCGCCGATAGAAGTGCCGTCACATCGCACATTCAGAAGAGTATAGCAGCGTCGAGGTCTCGCACTTCGAGGAAATTCGTCCGAGTACAAGTCTCGGTGTGGTGCAATCACTTGTAATTGACAGGCACGCTTTTCGCTTTTCGGCAGCCAAACCCGCTGTTGGGATGTCAACTCGCATTGGACAGTATCGCAGGACACGCTGCGCTTGCCGCTTCGTCGGAGAGACCTCGCAGTTTTTCGATTTTTGCGGCTTTGCCTCAAAATGTCATTTTGGCAGGGACTTTTGAGGCAGCCGAAGGGGGTTTTGAGGCAAGCGAGCGGCCGATTGAATTATTTCTTTTTCCCCCCACAGATTCATTCGTGGATTTCGCATGGATAGGGGACGGGTCGATGGAACCCGAGCTAGAAACAAGCGCACACCCTATGCAACGGAGATTCAATCATGCGACGGTTTCTCACCGCAATTCCTTTTGTGACGATCACGAGCGTGACCCTTGTATTGGCCGCCATTTCGGCCACAGAACCCGAGGCTTTTTGCGCGAAGCAGAACAATGGGGGCAAACCATTTTTGGTTTCGCCGAAGCAGTCGTCCAACGGAGCCGGCAACATCCGTGTCGTCCCGGACGCCAAAAAAGTCGAAAAGCCCCGTGTCGAGACTTCCAAACAGTCGACGGGGGTCGGAACTGTGCACGACCAACGCGACGAGCTCGGACACGGCCCCATCAATCGCACCGCCCCGGTTGTTCCGACACGCACTGGCACTGCCGTGATGAACTGGAGCGGAGGCAGCGGACTCGCGCAGGGCACCATTCACGTGAGTCCGGATCAGCGATTGGCAAACCCGAAATTCGTGCCTCAGGTGGCTAAACAGCCAGCGACTCATCCGGTGACCCGGCCGAATCACGCAGGCGTGAAACCGGCAGACCTCTACATGCACAACCCGCGCGGCGGAAACGTCGCCGACAACCGAGTCAACCGCACGCCGCCGATTGTCAGACGTCAACCGGTGTCCACGGCCGGACTCGGCCAGGGGGGCATTCCCGAGACTCCCAATCAACGATTGGCCAATCCGAAATTTGTGCCTGAAGCTTCCAACCGCGGGCGCTCTGAGCCCGCGCAAAAATAGCCACGCCAGCCTCGACTCCATCCCACGCCGCCGACGGGAACGGGCAGGACAACCACTGATCCTAGCGGATCGTTCTCGCGATCCTGAAACCGGTTCGCGAACTCTTGATATCGGGCGCGGTCCACGACCTGGCCGCCGAGCGGATTCCCGAACTAATCTGTGTATAAGCGCCTCCCCTTTGCACTCTTTCGTGGCTCACATCCACAGTTCGGTCCCGGTCATTCTTTCCGGGCGACTTGTCGTAATAGTCCGCAAATGTGTCCTGGCACCACTCCACAACGTTGCCGTAAACATCGAAGAGGCCCAAATCGTTCGGCATCAGACTACCCACCGGCCAGGCCTGCTCGTTTGAGTTTCTGACGTACCAGGCATATCTGGGCAACAATTCCGAGGACAAGCCGAAAAAACGGACCGTGGTCGATCCGGACCGACAGGCATATTCCCATTCGGCCTCGGTCGGCATCCGGTAACCCGTCCGGTCGAGATAGTTCGCCGGGAGTATCATGCCGGGGCGGATTTGCGCGATCGGGGGATAGCACATCTCGCTTTCAGGGATTTTCTCACGCTCACTGAGCCAGCGGCAATACTTTGCACCGTCGTACCAGTCCCCGAAAGTGACGGGACAGTCCTTCGTGGGACGTTCGGGGCTGACGAGCGAAAGCTCAGGCTGATATTGGCGGTATTGCTCGGCCGTGATCTCCGTGGTGGCGATCGCAAATGAACGATTGATCGTCACACGATGCTGAACTTCGCCGGACCATTCGCTCTTTTCAGTCGGCGGGGTGCCCATCAAAAATTCCACCGGGCCCTTGATCAGTGTCATCGTGTGACCCTGATGCGTGACGTACCAACGACGGCCGTCTTCCGCGTTGCCGGTTGGAAGACTCTCGTCACAGCGCTTCATGTCATCCTGAGCGTTCGCGTGTCGCAGGAACCACGCTGCTGCGCCGTGCAAGCCGGGATCGACGTCATTCCGGTAAACGTCGAGCATCATCGACCGTTTCGTGGCGGGATCCTTAAGCGCGAGCAGCTCGGGAGGATAATGGCCCAGCGACAGGATCAGCGCGGCTTTCGCAGAGGCGTCCGATTCGACGGTCAACCGGTTCCAGAGAATTTCAGGGTCGACTCCAACATCGGCAATCCGATCAATGATGTAACTTCGGGTCGTGGGATCGGGCGTAAGGCGCAACAAGGGCCAGACCGCCTGAGGCGCTCCCAGCCGAAGCAAAGCCACCGCAGCGTTCGCTTGTCGCTTGGCAAGGACATCCCTCTCCCGGTCTGTCGCCTTTTCGGACGGATGCGTGTCGAGTTCACCCAGAGCCAGAGCGATCGCTCGCTCCTTATAAGGGACCAACTTGTTGAACAGGACCACAAACTGAAGCCGCTGACTATCGGCCAGCAAATTGAAGAGCTCGTCGGGACGGTCCGACAGATAGTCGGCCAACGTCTCGGTGGCAAAGCGACGAGAGAGAGCGTCCTGAGTCGTGTCGTGAAAGAGGGCGGTGAGTGGCTCAATCAGTTGCGCTTTGGCGGGGCGGAGGGCCTCGCGCCAGGGAACAAGCGCCGAGGCCTCCAGAGCCACCAGCCGGCCTGCCACGAGCTTGTTCAGCCGACTCCATCGCTGATCTTTGGGCGCGTAGGTCGCCAGCGCGCAGGCTGCCTGAAACTGTTTTTGCGCGTCCAGTTGCGGATCCAAGGCCGCGTTCCACAACGGTTCCAGCACACTGGCCTTGTAAGGCAACAGCGCGTCTCGCACGACGACAAATTCACTCGGCGACACCCGCAACAGGCCGTCCCGTAATTCGTCAATCTTGCTTTGATCCACAGGCAAAAGCGCCAGGGCGAGGCGTAATTTCTTGTCGGATTTCTCCGGGGCCAGCGCATCTTCCTGCCGGAGCAGCGGATCGGCCAGGGGGCGGTTTTTCTCAATTTGGCGGACAATTTCCGGCACTTCGCTCATCTGGGCCTTGGTGAGCTCCTCCACCAAACCGGCAGCGTTTTCCGCGAGTCGTTTCTGCTCGCTCGCCCTTGCTCGCTCATTGGCGGCCCGCTCGGCGTCCGCAGCAGCGATCGCCTTGACCTTTTGCTCCTCGGCGTCGAGCTTGGCCAATCGCTCTCGAATCATCCCCCATGTCGTGCCGGCAATGCCGAAGACAAGCGCCAGTACGATCAGTCCGACCGCGGCGACGAGCCCGCGGTTGCGGCGCACCAGCTTTCGCAGCCGATAGCCCGCAGACGGCGGCCGAGCCTCCACCACTTCGTCGGCCAGGTATCGCTGGAGATCACGAGCCAGGCCGTTCGCCGTCTCATATCTTCGGGAGCGTTCCTTCTCGAGAGATTTCATCACGATCCAGTCCAGATCGCCGCGCACGAGGCGCGTCAACTGCGCCGGCTCCAGGCTGCGCTGCGCCGCAACCGAGGGCAAAGAGTTGGAGCCGCTGAGCCGCGTGCTCGGCTTCTTTGGCTCGTCTTCTTTGATCAGTCGCACGATTTCGAGCCAGGCGGCTTCTTTGATCCGCTGGCGATCGAGCGGCGTCGTTCCGGTCAACAGTTCGTAAAGAATCACGCCGAGCGAATAGATGTCGCTGCGCGTATCGACGTCGAGATTATTGACCTCGGCCTGTTCGGGGCTCATGTACATCGGCGTACCGACCATCATCCCATGCGCCGTATACAACGTGTGCTCCGTGAGCGGTTGATTCATCGCCTTGGCCAGGCCGAAGTCGATCACCTTCGGGAGCGGAAGACCGTCGTAAAGGCAGACCAGGATGTTCGAGGGCTTCAAATCGCGATGGATGATCCCCTTTTGGTGCGCATGCTGAACCGCCTGACAGACCTGCACGAACAGATGCAGACGTTCCTCGACGCTCACCCGGGCCGAATCGCAATACTCCGTAATCGGCACGCCCTTGACGAATTCCATCACGAAGAACGGGTGACCCTCGTCGGTGACCCCGCCGTCGAGCACTTTGGCGATGTTGGGATGGTCCATGAGAGCCAGGGCTTGGCGCTCGAGCTCGAAGCGAGACAGCACCTGCCGGCTATCCATGCCCGGCTTGATGAGCTTGATCGCCACGCGCCGCCGAACAGGCTGGGTCTGCTCCGCAACCCACACGTTTCCCATTCCGCCTTCACCAATCTCTTCCAGCAACCGGTAACGGTCCCCGATCATCTTTCCGGTCGAGGTTGTTTTGGAAGCGATCAGCGTCGCGTGCAATCCGGCGGCGACATCTCGGACACCGCCGGGCAACTCGATTTTCTCGTCATCCGCGCGAAGCAGCGATTCCACTCGTTCCCGAAGGTCCACATCGCCCGCGCACAGCTCTTTCAAGATCTCGGCGCGCTCCGCCGGGTCTGTCGATGCGACGGCTGCTAAGAAGATCGCTCGAACGCGATTTGGATTAACCGGCACGAAAGCCTCCCGAGCCTTTTGTCGCCCGGTGCGACATCGGGGGACCATCTCTCGCTGGATGCGACATCCGCCCTCCGTAGTGCGGTCCGACGATTCCGACGAGCCTCGGAGGGTTCGCCGCCGGTCAGACGAGGCGGGCGACACCGGCTCGTTCGGCGGAATCGTTTGGAACTGTATGGAGAACCCGGACTCGGCCACTCAGACTACGGCGCGCGCTAAGGCCTCCGCAATACAGAATCATACTTACCGACAAGAAACGATTAGCGGCTCAGAAAGTCCTGTGCGTCGATGTCATGGCGCGGCGACTCCGGACTTTGAAACTCTGACCTGATCCGATTTCCATCGGAGGGTGACGGGACGCCGCAGCGGGAGACTCACCGTGCTGCTCACGCGCCGACATGCACGACGCACGTTGAGCCGTCGGGCGAAGGTTCAATGGAGATCGAAATCCCGAGCAGATCGCGGAGCAGATCAATGTGCGTGACGGAGTGTCGAGTGAGAGGGACGGTGCGGAATGAGCTGGCGCGGGACGGTTTGCCAGGCGCAGAGAGCCCGGCGCTCATGCCGAGGGGCAGAAGGAGTTGGTCAGCGAGGTAGGGGCCGACGGGGACGTCTGCCACCAGGTATTCGCGAACTTGTCGGACGACTTCGTCGGCCACGCGTTCGGCTTTGATGGCCTGGCGGCCGAAACCCGTGAAGACTTCAGTGAGGTGTTCGCTGCCCAGCTCGGCGATGACGATGTTGCCAGGGCCGCTGGCATCGACTTTTTCGAGAGCGATGCTCGCCGCGTTCCAATTCAGCTTGCGACAGAGCGTTTCGATTTCGCGGTTGGCGATGTGCGCGGGAAGGTTGGCCAAGAGAACGCGGGCGCGGCGGGACTTGATTTCCCCCCGTTCGAGAAGGTCGAAGGGGGCCAGCGACTGCGACGGTTCGATCCGAACGGTGATGCGTCCCCCGCCAGCGGGGAAAAAACCGTGTCGTTCAAGCCGGGCCTCGACCCGTGGTCCCATCCGATTGATCAGGGGAAGGAAAGCCTTTTCGAGAAAGTCGAACGGCGGCGCCCAGGGATTGTGCGTTCCCCCTTCGAGCGTCAGAGTCGAAGGCCCGTTTGCGACGAGAAGCGCGGGCAAGACCGTTTGCAGCACAAGCGTCGCGCTGCCGGCCGTGCCGATGCGAAAGCAATAGTTGCCCGGCCGGACCGGAGCCGGCTCGAAGCGGATCCAACCCGATCCGATCGAGGCCCCTTCGATCGAGCCGCCGCAGATCTCGACGGCCGCCTGGACCGCGGTGAGATGTTGCCGCATCAATCCGGGCTTCTCGCGCCCGGCGCGGATGTTCTCGATCGTCACGCCGCGTCCGGTCGCCACGGACAGGGCGAGGGACGAGCGCAGAATCTGTCCGCCCCCTTCTCCCTGCGAACCGTCGATGACATGCGAATCCGCCGACACGTGTCCATTCCCTTTCCATGCCGCCGTCAACGCGACCGCGTCGCTCGCGGCGATTTAATCGTCCGCCTTGTCGCCGTCCTTGATCACGAACCGCGCCTTGAGCCGGGCGACTTCGGTCGCCAGGCCCGCAAGCGCGACCGATTCGAGGACCTGGTTGAAATCCTTGTAGGCGGCCGGCGCCTCGTCCTTCGGATAGGTGCGGCAATTGGTCAGGATGTCCTGCTCGTCGAACGAACGATCGATCGACGCCTGGTCGAGCTCGCGAATGGCCCGCTTACGGCCCAGGGACCGCCCGGCGCCATGATTGACGCTGTAGCAGCTTTGCCGCGCCCCCTCGTCCGCGACCATGACACACGATCCCGCCTGCGGGTTCCCGGGAAGCAGGATCGGATGGCCGGTCTGTTCGTAGATCGTCCCCTTGAGCGCGTGGTGGCCGGCGGGGAAAGCCCGCGTGGCCCCCTTGCGATGCACCCATGCGGGCGCATTGTCGACGATCTCGCGGCGAGCGATGTTGTGGCTGATGAAATAGACGAGGGTTCCCGTCGTTCCCGGAAGGATTTCCTGAAACGCGTCGATGACGAGGGCGTTGATCAGCATATGGTTGACAGTCGCGAAATTCGCGCCGAGCGCCATGTCATCCAGATACGCGTCGGCCTCGGCCGTGCCGAGCGGCGCGTAGACCAGCTCGCGATCCTGCCCCGGAAGGGGGATGCTCCACTGCGCGAACTTGCTCTGCAGGGCACGGAACTGGCCGCTGGCGAGGTTGTGCCCGATGCCCCGCGATCCGCAGTGCGACAGGAAGGCAACCTTGCCGTCGCGGAGGCCGAAGACTTCGGCCGCTCTGCGCGCGGGGGTTGTCGCCGATGTGGACGACCTCGCACTCGCCGAAGTGATTGCCGCCGCCGTACGAGCCGAGTTGGCCGATCTTATCGGCGAACTTCGGGAACAGTCCGGCGTCCAAATGGTGCTGCAGTCGCTCGCCAAGCGTATCGTGCGTGCCGTCGTGGGCGACATGGCACGAATCCTCGCAGCGCTCTGCCCATTCGGGGGGAATGCCGAGCTGCGTGCAGACGTCGTGCGAAGCACCTTCGACAACGCCCGCTTACCGACCGCTTCGTCGACGAACCGCGACTTCTTGGCGTGGCGTTGGCCTTTCCCGGCGCCGGTCGGGAGCCGCTCGCAGAGCGCGTTGATCAGGGCGCGCCGCACGGGGCGATCAGCGATTGCGTCCGCCGGCAGGTCGAGCTGCAAGAGGCTCATCGAGCACTTGATGTCGACACCGACCGGCCCCGGATACACGTGCGTGGGCGAGACGAGGACGCAGCCGACCGGCGCACCGTACCCGCAATGCCCGTCGGGATTGAGGACAAGTTCGGTGACACCGGGAGCGCAGCGGGAGTTGACCGCCTGCTGCAGGCACTTTTCGTCGAACGTCTCGCGGATCGCGGCAGTGCCGATGACCGTGATCGGCTTTGTGCTGCCTCCCGTGGGAAGGATCGCCGTCGCCTCGCCGGTGGGAATGATCTCGTGCATGGCCGTTTCCATTTCGATGCGGACAGGGACGTTCGTCGCGAACACCCGTTCCAGGGTTCATTTCTAAAGGTGTTAAGAGCCTATCGCCACGACAAGGATTGATGAAACGTTTCGCTGCTCTAACCAGGCTGAGCTACGGCCCCAGTTTTTATGGAGTGGAGCCGGTGGGATTCGAACCCACGACCCGCGGGTGTTAAAAACCATGTAGTTCCATCTGCATTCGTGACGACAGGTTTCTCCGATGTTTGCTGTGGGAAATCCCTGGAAAATGCCAGCGACGAAAGTTGCCGAGAGTTCGCGAGTGTTTGGCATTGAACGGAAGAGACTTCCGCCATTGCTTGCACCCGGACCGGGTTCGAACCGGTTAAGACCATGTACTCCCGACGGCATTCGCTGGCAGCTCCAAGAATTTCGTGATTGATCGATCGTTCCCTCTGCCGCCCCTGCTGAGCCCCCAAGGCTTAGTAGGGTGGCTCAGCAGGGGCATCCGAAACTCACAAACGGACCGCTTCGATCGTTTGGACCCAGTGATCTTTGCCGAATCGACCGTTGGCGACGTCGCCCATGAGCCGAAAGACCTGGTCACTGAATCCGCCGACGTTGACGATGTCCGCTCGCTCCTTGGCCTGCGTGTTCGCATACGGCTGCAGGTCGATGCAGATCATCTTGGCCTCGGGGTTGCGCTGTTTGAACGTGGCCCATTCCTTCATCGTTTGGGTCGGCCCTCCGCCGAAGCGGCCGTGGATCGGCGTATCGACCCACGATTCGTTGTCGGAAACGTAAACGATCAGGTCACCCTTGGCATAACGCTGATTGAGATGTCGCAACGGCGCGCTGCAGTTCGTCCCGCCGCTGGGCAGGGAGGCGAGCCGTTGCGCATTGGTCATCACGGTATCGCGCGGGTTTAGCTGCACGTTCACGATCTTCGACTCGAACGGGATCACCTCGGCTTCCGGATTTTGTCGCAGCACGGACGCGGCGATCAGGGCCGCCACGTCCAGGCACCGCACGACGCTCGTCGTGCCCGGGCGGTAACCCGTCAACGGACTGTGCATCGATCCGGAAACATCGGGGAACACGAACACCTTTCCACGCACGCGGGGCACGTTCTTAATGGCGATTTCCATCGCATCCTGCAGTGCCTCGCGAATCGACGCCGGCACGCCGGCCGCAACGTTGGCGTAAGCCGTCATCAACTGGTAGGGAAACACGCGCGCCTCGGCAATTTTCCGCGGATTGCGCAAACGATTGGCGATCAAGTGCGTCATTTCGTCCTCCTCGAACACGCCATGGCGCAAGAACGTGTTCAAATTCATGCGCGTCATCTGCCACGAGGCATTTCGCGCGATCTGCCGCCAGTCGTCCTTCGTCAGGGCCAACGAGGTGAGCATCTCGAACGGAACGTCCGGAATCGCGACGCGGCCCGGATTGGTGTTCCGCTTGAACTTCTCGTACTGCCGAACGAGCTCCGGCAGTGCCTCGTGCGGATGCGGTCGGCCGATCAAATAGGCGAAGAGCGCTCCACGGATTCCGTCCGCAGGCTTGGGGTGAACCATGCGGATCACGTCGGCCAGCGACGGGTCGCTGCCGACCGATCCGACGAACAACTGCTCGTGCGACCGGGACTCCAGCCATTGCAGGATGAGCCGCTTGGGCAGCGTGCCGAGGCTTTTTCGACCAACGACACCCGAGCGCATGATCTGCACGAAATTGCGGAGCATCTTCGGCGAGTCGATCACTCGATCGAAGACTTCCGCCAGGAGACCCGGCCCCTTCACCGACAGCAAAGCACAGAGCAGAGCCGGCATGTCTTTCATGTGAGCCTCCGTGCGGGCGTAAATTGCCGTGCGGGCGACGAACTCCGGCTCGACCTGCCGCGCGAGCTCGAGAAGGACGTCGAGCTGTTCGGCAGCGGAGGCATAGAACGTACCGTTCAAGCAGCCGCTGACGGCGTATTGAGCCAGGGCCTGCTTGGGGGACATTTTGTAAGCCAGTCCCCAAGCCTCGTTGAGCGTGTCGGCCTTCGGCAGGAGGGCGCCGGCGATCGTCTGAAACAAGCTCTTGTTGGCCATGACTCTCGTCCTTTATTCGTTGTGTTGCGTTGACAGCGGACTTATGCAGTTGGCGTGCCTCGGATTCTTTCGGAGTTTGATATTTACGCAAGATATTGTTGCGAAGTGATTTACGAATTGATCGGTATCAAAGACCAATTTGCCGGATTGATGATTTGCGATATCAGTGAATCGTATTTTATAATTATTTCTATGAGCGCAATCCGGCGGCAGATCGTGCTTGGCATCCTTGGCTCGCAGCTCGACTCAGGCCTCGACGAGCTGCGATGGAAACAGTGGCGGCCGAGCGTGGGTATTTGCCAGCACGAGGATTTGGTCGTCGACAGGTTCGAGTTGCTGATCGAGCCGCGGCAGCAGGCGTTGGGAGAATTGGTGGCGCGTGACATCCGTTCGGTCTCGCCGGAGACCGAGGTGCGACTGCATGCGTTCGCCCTGGCCGATCCATGGGACTTCGAGGAAGTCTTCGCACGGCTGCACGAATTTGCCCGCGGGTATCCCTTCCGCACCGAGGATGAGGACTACCTGATTCACATTACGACGGGAACGCACGTCGCGCAGATCTGCCTGTTCTTGCTCGCCGAGTCGCGGCATTTGCCGGGGCGGTTGTTGCAGACATCTCCTCCTCCTCGAAGCGAGATGGGCGCGGGGCGGTATCGAATTATCGATCTCGACTTGTCGAAGTACGATGCGCTTGCGACGCGTTTTGCCCAGGAGCAGCAGGAGGATTTGACGTTTTTGAAGTCGGGGATCGAGACCCGAAACCTTGCGTTCAACGCGCTCATCGAACGGATTGAACGGGTCGCGATCGCCAGTGCGTCCCCCGTGTTGCTCACCGGGCCGACGGGGGCAGGCAAGTCGCAATTGGCGCGGCGAATCTACGAGCTCAAGCTGCGGCGGCAGCAGTTGCAGGGAGCCTTCATCGAAGTGAATTGCGCGACTCTTCGCGGGGACCAGGCGATGTCGGCCTTGTTCGGTCACACGAAGGGGGCCTTCACGGGGGCGATGGCGGCGCGCCCCGGGTTACTCAAGTCGGCCGACGGCGGTTTGTTGTTTCTGGACGAAATCGGCGAGCTGGGCCTCGACGAGCAGGCGATGTTGTTGCGGGCGATTGAGGAGAAACGGTTTTTGCCCGTGGGGGCCGACCGGGAGTTGGCGAGCGATTTTCAGTTGATCGCGGGCACGAACCGAGACCTGGGGGAGCGGATCGCTGAAGGATTGTTTCGCGAGGATTTACTCGCGCGAATCAATCTGTGGACGTTTCGTTTGCCCGCGCTCGCCGAGCGGCGGGAGGACATCGAGCCCAATCTCGATTACGAGCTCGATCGTTTCGCCGCTGCATCGGGGAATCGCGTCCGGATGAACAAGGAGGCACGGCGGCGGTTTCTGCAGTTTGCCGAATCGAGCGAGGCGACGTGGCCGGGAAACTTTCGCGACCTGAACGCGGCCGTCACGCGGATGGCGACATTGGCGACCGGCGGAAGGGTCACCGTCGAGGAGGTCGTCGCGGAGATGAGCCGGTTGCAAGCGACGTGGGCCAGGCGGCCAAACGTCGACGATGATCGGCTCCTGCGAGAGCTCCTCACACCGGCAAAACTCGCACAGATCGACGCGTTTGATCGGGAGCAGCTCCGGGCCGTGGTCGCCGCATGTCGAAGGTCGAAGTCTCTCTCCGACGCTGGGCGCGCGCGCTGTTTTCCGTTTCGCGAAAGGCCAAAAGTCAGCCGAACGATGCGGATCGGTTGCGGAAATATCTGGCCCGGTATGGTCTGTCATGGTCGGACGTCGCCACCTTTTCTCACTCTGGATCTCCATGATCAAACGCTTAAGTTCGCGCGTCCGTTGGGGATACGATGCCCCGGTGTACGACGGTGGCGACGTGATCCCGGTCGTCGCGGTTGATCCGGCCCCGGTGTACGCGGTCGACGTGGACAACACGGACGACAACACGGTGGTGGACGATGGAACCGTGGTTGACCACTCGGACTGCTCGGTTGCCAACGGAATCGCCTGCAACGAAGCACAAAGAGAGCTGACTGAATCCTGTAAGCGAATGGTTGTTTCCTCGAGCTGCCCCAGGTCGTACCTGGGGCAGCGTCGTTTCGAAGCGGCGTGTGGCATGGCTTCAAGTCGACGGGCGAATGCGTTTCGTTTCTAAGCGCCGGTTCACGATCGTCCCGCGGCCCGTTTCGCCGTGCCCGGCACGACAAGCTGGATCTCTTTCGGCAACCGCCGGGCGACGTTGTGAATCACGTTGCCTTTGACGGCGCGCGCAGATTCGTCTCCCGCTGATTGAGGGGAGCACCACGACGTTGACCTTGCGTGCGACGGCCGTTTCGACGATCGAGCGGGCCACATTGCGAGCGACTGTGTAGGTCTCGTGCACGGTCACGCCGCCGGCCGCGGCCTCTTTTCTCACGGTCTCGAAGAACTTGCCCGCCGCCGGGTCGGTATTTACGTCGAGTGAAATTGGGCCCAACAGGGGGACCGCCAGGTGCCGCACGAAGAGCACTTCGAGTTCGGCTTGCTGCGATTTGGCCTCATTCAGGGCGAAGCGAAAGGCGGCCAACCGGCCCGGCGTGGCGACCAGGATCCGCTTGACCGTAACGGCCGGCGTCCAGTCCAGCGCCGCCACTTCCGCCTCGGCCGCCGGCTTGCGAAAGCCCAGTTCTTTGATGGCCCATTCCCGAACGTCGGCCCGATGATGGGCGATGTAACGCACGATCAGGCCGACGCCCAGAATGCTTAAGGCAAAATACAGTGCGTGCGGCTTCTCGTAGGCGATGGTGATCCACACGACAATCATCAAGGCCGAGAGCAGACCCATGCCGACGCGTTCGTAGCGGGCCAATTCGATTTTGAAATTGGTCGCGCAGGAACCCAGGTTGATCGCCACCGCACCGACGACGCCGATCGCATACAGGTCGGCCAACTTATCCACGTCCGCAACAGCCAGCAGTACGCCGACAGGCACGGCGGTCGCCGCCACCAGCGGCAACACGGGCATGCCAAACGAATTCAGCAGCCCGAGCGGAGCCGGCAGCTCGCGATCGCGCGACATCATGAATTGAATACTCACGAGATCGGTGATGGCCGTATTGGCTGCCGACAATAAGAGCATGGCAAACACGATCGCCGACCCGGCCGCGAACGCCGGCCCGACGTAATGCGACGCGATGACGCGCAGCATGTCGTCGCGATGGGCCGTGTACGCGTTGGCCGCGTTGCCGTCGCCCAGCACTTCGAGCGGCATCGCCTGCATGGCCAGCGTGAGGATCACGTTGAGAATCACGATCTCGGCCAGCACGGGCCAGATCGCCCGCGAGGCCGTCTTCTCCACCGGCTCGACCATCAGCCCCGTCATATTGGCGATCGCTTCCACTCCCGAGATCGCGAGGATCAGCGAAGTGAACTGGGCCCACCAATTGAGCGGATTTCCCGCCGGCCGGGCCACCTGCGCGTGCTCGAGCGAGGGGAAGGCAAACGTCGCGATCACGAGAGTCAAACCGATGGTCAGCACGGCCACCACGAGCGCCGCAATCCCCGACTTCCGCGGACCGAAGTAATTCACGCAGCCGATGGCGAGCAGACTGCCGAGTGCGAACCACTCGGCATGCGGAATATTGAGATATTTGAAGCCGTCGAGAGCCGAGATGGCCGCCGTCACGATGTAATCGGCACACAACAACAGCCCGCCAATGACAGCCAACGTTGGCGACCGATGGCGGGCCGACGAATACACGCCGCCGCCATCGGGATAGATCCGGCACACAACCTTGTAGCCCCAGCCCACGCCGATGAGCAGCAGCGACATGGCGGCCATGAACCACAGCGAGGCCCGCCCGGTGTAGAAGAAGGCCAACCCGAGCACATACAGCCGGCTCGTCCCCCAGTCGCCAAACAACATGGCGGCCGCGTGATACCAGTGCAATTCCCGCGGTCGTTGACCCTCTGCGAGCATGCCTGTGGACCCTATGAGTGCGCGATCGGCCGCGCTTCTATGCAATCATTGTGCCGCAGCCGAATCGTAGGGCAAGCTGCCAGCTTGCCATTCAATCCATCGCGTGCACCGCCATCGCTTCGAGTGCCACAAAGGCGACGGATGATCGTCTCGCGCTCGGCGACGTAGGATCGTCCGTAGCCAAGAGTGGCAAGCTAGCAGCTTGCCGTACGGTATGTCGACGAAGCGGCAGGGCGACGTCCACGAGAACGGCGAAATGGATAGGATATCGTCATGAGCGAGAGGCGCGGGAAAGCTCGTTGGATAATTGCCGGCTTCACGTTGGCGGCACTTCCGGCTCTTTATGTCGGGGGATATTTCACCCTCAGCCGAAACGTCGGTGTCGAGTCGCCCATCCGTGAGTTTCAATCGCGCGGCCTGGCGATGTCGTATCTCCCGCTTGCCTTGATCGAGAGTTGGATGCGACGTTGCCAGGTTGGAATCGCGATGCCGGACCGCGCCGGGACGCCAGGTGCCGGCGAGATCATCTTCGCCGGCCACAACCGGTAATCCGACGAGAGCCCCTCGGGACGCGGGCGCGACGCCTCGTAGGGCAAGCTGCCAGCTTGCCGCTCAAAGGCATCGATGCGCAACGACAGCCGCGAGTGCCGCACACGCCGACGGTGAATCGTCTCGCGCACTGCGCAGTGTGGCCGACTCAGTGTCCGAAAATGGCAAGCTAGCAGCTTGCCCTACGTAGGGAGAGTCTGACTTTACTGGGTGTGTTTAATGAGGCAGGGAGGCGTTCATTGCGAGGCGGGGTTGACGGGCGGATTGCAGGGCGCGGGCCACGCCTTTGCGGAATGAGAATCTGGGGTGGCGCGTGTTGGCGGCGACGAGCTTGGGGCCGACCTGGCTCCCACGCAGAGTGCTCGCAGTCGTCGCGATCTCAAAGCGCACGTCGTTGAGGTCGTCGAGCGTGGGAGTCACTTTCAGGCTCTCCTGCCAAATACTGCCTAGAAACGCGATCACGAACACTGTGCCCGCGGCCCGCACCATCCAACTAGAAATCGACTCGGTCATTACCCTCTTTCTTGGCTCGTGGAAAAAGAAAAAGGCGCCTACGGAAATCAACAAAACGTCCGTGGCGCTTTTGGAATGAACAGAACGCAAAAAGAGCGCCAACCGGCCAAAATCATCGAGAATGGCGACCGCGCTACGCCGCAACATTAAATGAGCGAAAGACTTCTTGTCTCGGAATTTCTTTGCCGCGGCCGCACAGAGCGCTGATTTTCCGGCAAAATTCGGCGTGCCGGCGCTTGGAAACTGCGCACGTCGTGCCGATGATCATGGCTCGTGTGCACTTAACCGAGCGGCCCGCTAATCGTAGGGCAAGCTGCTAGCTTGCCATTCGAACTCTGACGGACGATCGCCTCGCGCACGAACTCACCGCGCAGCCCAGTCTTCAAAAAATGGCAAGCTGGCAGCTTGCCCTACCTGGGCAGAGCCGGCTGTTTTTCACCGCCTGCGCCAGCTATGCTGGAAATTGAACCGCACCCGGGCAGGAGTGGAAGCGGATATGCGGAATTCGGATGCCGGGCGACGGCGGGTCGGTCGCCGGTTGGCGTGGCGTGCGGCTCTGGTTTTACTGGCAGGCGCCCTTTCTTGTCCCGGTCACATGTCTCTCTCGGCGGCTCCGCGCGAGCCGGTTGAAGCCGAGCGGCCGCAACCCAAGACCGCGCTGCCTTTGCCCGTGAGCAAAGAGAACCGCAAGCAACTCGATGGCGTTGTCGATCGCGGCCTCGCGTACCTGGCCGCCCATCAGAATTCCGACGGCTCGTTTCAGACGATCCCCGTTGCGCGGCCCGCGGTCACCGGCCTCTGCGTGATGGCCTTTCTGTCGCGGGGTTACCATCCGGGCGAAGGGCTGTATGCCTCGAATATCGAGGCGGCCATCGATTACGTGCTCACGTTTCAGGATCCCGAAAGCGGCGCCATAACGCCGCAGCAAATCGGAGGGCGCCGCGGATTTTGGGACCGGGCAGCCATCTACACGCACGGCATCTGCAGCACCATGCTGGCCGACTGCTTTCCTTTCACCGGCCGCCTGCAATATCGCCAAGGGGGTGAGCCGGACGCGGGCCAGCACGATCAGGAGCGGCATGCGGCAATCGAAAAGGCGGTTCGCAAGTCGTTGCAATTCACCCGCAACCATCAGATGGAGCCGAAGCAGAACGGCAGCGACCAGGGGGGCTGGCGGTACATCGGCATGATGCAAGACACTTCGGACCTCTCGGTCACCGCCTGGGAGGTGATGTTTTTGCACTCGGCCAAGAAATCCGGCTTTCAGGTCCCCGATGCGTGGATCAAGGGCGCCCTGAAATACGTGCACCGCACGTTCAGCAAGAAACAACACGGTTTCGTCTACCAGATCGGCTCGGAGCGAATGCGCCACTGCACGCGGGCCACCGTCGGCGGCGGCATCCTGTGCCTGCTCTTAGGCGGCGAGCCGATGAGTCCGCAGATCAAAGAGGCGGTCAGCTATATCTTCAAGCATCCGTTCGACCCCTATAACACGTCGTGGGAGCCGGGCGACCGCTATCACTACAGCGCCTTCTACTGCAGTCAGGCCATGGGCCTGATCGGCGGCCCCGCCTTCAAAGACTTCTACCCCGGCTTGCTCCACGTGCTCTCCGAACACCAAAACTCCGACGGCTCGTGGGCCCCCGAGCAGTTCCGCGAAGAGAACACGTACGGCGAGGTGTATACGACGGCCTTGGCGATTCTTGCGCTGTCGCCGCCTTATCAGAAGCTTGAGACCTATAAGCGCTGACGGAGTCGAACGCGGGCCGTCGTCGGGGCGGGGGGTGGGGGGTGCGGGGCGGGGGAAAAGACGGGGCACGCTTCGCGTGGCTTCTCGATGCGTCGCCCGCACCTCGAGTTCGAAGTGTTCGAGATATAGGGGGCTGGTGGCACTACGTGACACGCAAGGCGTGTCCTTTTTTCCCCCGCCCCGCGCCCCCCACCCCGATCATTCAGCCTTCCGACTGGCGTGCCCGTAGGCTGTTACGGAGCCCGCTCAGCATGCGGCTGACTCTGTCGGACAGTTGCAGGAGCTCATCGAGTTGAGATTTCTCCAGGAGTCGCACACGGTGACTTAACTGGAGATGGGTCTCCAGTTCCATCAGTGAGCCGCGAGCGACGCTCAAGAAATTGAGAAACTCCTTTGTTCCGCTGCGACCTCGTCCTTCGGCGATGTTGGCCGGAATGGATGACGAGGCTCGCCGGATTTGAGCCGTCATGCCGAACATCTCTTCTTTCGGAAAGCGCTTGGTCACCTCGTAGCACTTCTCCGCGAGTGTCATCGCCAGTTGCCAAACTTCCAGATCTCGATAATTGCGCACGGTCATAAGCAAGTGCTCCCACGCGCAGGCGAGATGAGAGATCGAGCGATTTCTCAGTTTGCCAGGGGCTTCCGGTCTCTATGAGACGCGAAGCGTGGCCCTACTTTCCCCCGCCCCGCGCCCCCCACCCCCCGTCCCGCGCTTCACCATCCCGGACCGTCGAAGTCCGATTCCTCCTCCGCTTCTTCCGATGGCGGCGCGTGGTGTGCCGGCGGAGCGGGCGGCGGCGATTGGTACGGTGACGATTGGTACGGTGGGAAGTAGGGCTCACGTGCCGGTGCGGGAGCGGGCGGGGGAGCGGGAGTGGGAGTGTGTGTCTGGATCGGCGCGGGAGCCGGTGTGTGGGTTGGCGTATGCGTCGCCACGTGAGTCGGCTTGGGAGCGGGGGCCGGCATCATGGGCTTCTTCTGGGCCGGCGTCGGTGCCGTCGGCTTCTTTTGGACCGGTTTCTTGGGGGCCGTTTTGGGCTTTTTCGACTTGGCGGCCTTTGCCTTGGCAACGGGGGCCGATTTCTTGGGCGGCTTCTTGGATTTGCCGGCGGGCTTTTTCTTCTTGGCGACGCCCGATTTGGCCTTTTTCTTGACTGGCGGCTTCTTCTTCGCGGCGGGCTTTTTCTTTGCCGAAGGAATTTTCTTGGGGGATTTGGATGACTTCGACGTCTTTTTCTTGGCCATTCAAGTGCCTCGTTGACGCTCAGGATTGATCGATTTTTGCTGCCGGTGAGCTGCCAGGCCGCCTTCTGCGAAGCAAACGCCACGACGCTGAAATCGTTCAGCGCGCCACTGCTCTATACATAACGCGCCCAACCCTCATTGACAGCGGGCCAAAGCAGGAAATTTTTTGAAGTCCGTCAGTTTTTCGAAAGTGTCGCACGCGTTTTGGACGTTCGGCCCCCTCACCCCCGGCCCCTCATCCCCGCGGGGAGAGGGGAGAAAGTGCCATGCGGAGAGCGGAGAGGGGGCGATCGGAGTTCGGCCGGAAGTTCCTGCTCCCCTCGCCGCTTGTGGGACAGGGCCGGGGGATGAGGGGCGGCCGATGGGCCATTCCCGTTCCTTGGCACACGTTTTTGGACCAGAAAATCGCCCGAATACCGATGGACTTTGCTCGCCGATGACCGATATTGGAAAGAGGGCACCGAAATTGCATTGGGATTAAGCCGCCAGGGAAGGCAGTCACGCCTTCCTTACAAAAACGGCTGGGACCATGCGGGCTGTAGAAGCCTATTTGCAGACGAGAGACGGTGTCGGCCTGTTCGTTCGCCGCTTCGAGCCACGCTCGCGGGACGCAGACCGGTGGTTGTTCCTCGTCCATGGCATGTCGGAGCACGGCCAGTGCTATGAACATGTGGCCCGCTCGGCGGTCGCCCGCGGCTGGAATGTGGTGCTGCCCGATTTGCGGGGGCACGGGCGGTCGGGCGGAGAGCACATTCACGTCAACAACTTCTCCGAATACGTCGCCGATCTGCGGGAGATCTTCGACTGGGGCGGGCTTTCGGCACATAACACGGTGATGGTCGGGCATAGCATGGGGGGCCTCATCTCGGCCCGCTTCGTGCAGCAGTTTCCCGACTGCGTTTCGGCGCTGGCCTTGTTGTCTCCCTTGTTGGGAGTGAACGTTCCCGTGTCGCCCCTGACGTTTGCCCTGGGCAAGTTTCTGTCGTACGTGCGGCCCAAGAGCCGCTTTCGCAAACGGACGAATCCGGCGCACTCGTCGCGCGATCCGCTGGCCGTGTTGCGACGGACGGAGGATCCGCTGATCCGCGAGTCACTGACGGCGGCCTGGTTCTTCGCGATGCGGTCGGCTCTGCGGTCGGCCTGGGATCTGGCCGAGCAGATTGCCTGCCCCCTGCTTGTCATGCAGGCCGGTGCTGATCACATCGTCGATCCGCTGGCTCCGCACCGGTGGATCGAGCGAGTGGGGAGCGAGGACAAAACGCTCCGCGTGCTGCCGGACCACTATCACGAATTGCTCAACGAAATTGATTGGTCGAACACACTGGCGGACCTGCTCGATTGGCTGGAAGTCCGCGTGCTCCAGCGAGACCGCATCACCGGGAACGCGCTATTTCCGCTACGTGAAACGGCCTGACGCAGGCAAGGGCCTGGTCAGTCGGCTGCCGACTCGGCTGTGGCGAGATTTTCGTAGCCGCGGACTTTGAGTTTCAGGCGGATGCTGAGGGCTTTGGGGCGGATCAACACCAGGTCCAACGTCACGTCGTCGAATTCGTTTCGGTGCTGGGGGTGGGGCTGGGGCATGAGGGTTGGGGCTTGAATGGCTCCGCCGTGTTCTGCCCGCCGCGGTTCCACCACCGCCAGAAGGCGTAGACCGGAACCCCTGCCGCGGCGATCCCGAGTCCGATCGCGCTGTTCGCCGGGTACTCGTAAACGATGGCGGCGACCACGGCCAGGGTTGCCGCCGCGAATAGTAACGTGGTCACCGGATGACCCGGCACTGTATGACCCGGCACCGTATGACCAGGCACTGTATCGTGCGCGGGGATCTCATCCGCGTTGTCTCTGCGCCGCAAAATGAACAGGCTCAGGGCAGTCAGGGCGAGGAACACCAATTCGACCGACATGACGTAGTTCAGAATCTGGTGAAACGTGCCCGACACGGCAATCACGCTCGCGAACGCGCCTTGAAGCAGGATGGCGACGACGGGGACGCGGGTGCGCGGGTGGATGCGGGCGACGGCTTGGAAGAACAGGCCGTCGCGGGCCATCGCGAAATACACGCGGGGCGACGTGAGCACCGCCTGGCTCAGGAAACCCAAGGCCGAGACGGCGATCCCGGCCGAAAGCAGGGCCGCGCCGCGCCCGCCCAGCGCCCGGCGCATGACTTCGTACGCGGGGCTGCCGTTGGCGGCCAGTTCCTCCACGCCCAGCACGCGCAGGCAGACGTAATTCACACCCAGGTAGAGCAGCGTCACGCCCGCCACGCCCAGGAGCAGGCCGCGCGGCAAGGTCCGTCGGGCGTCGCGAACCTCGGCCGCCATAAACGTCGTCGTGTGCCAGCCGCCGTAAGCAAACAGGACCGGCACCAGGGCCGCGGCCAACGCGGGCACCATCCACCACGCTCCGGCAGTCTCAGCGACCTGGCCCCCCGATTGCCCACCGGATTGCCCGCCCGACGGCAGCGCAACGAGCAGGCCGCAGGCGATCAGGGCACCGATGGCAAGGACTTTGAGCACCATGAAGAAGTTCTGCGCCGTGCTTGCGGTGCGGACACCCAGGCAGTTGACGGCCGTCAGGCAGGCGATCGTGACGGCCGCGATGACCTTGCCAACCAGCGTGTCGCCCGCGGCCATGCCGCCCGCCGCCGTGCCGGGGGCCTCGGCCGGCGAACCGGAGAGGATGGCCGGGAAGAGATGTCCCAATTCCATGAAGTAGCGCGCGAAGACCACGGCCACCGACGCCATCCCGCCGGACTGAATGACCCAGAGCAGGCACCAGCCGTACAGAAAGGCGACGACGGGATGGTACGCTTCGCGCAGAAACGCGTACTGTCCGCCGACGTGCGGGCGCCGCCGGACAAGGTCCGCGTACACAAGGCTGCCTGCCAGGCTCACCACCCCGCCCAGAACCCACGCGATCAGGACGAGCTCGGGCTTATGCACGATCTTGGCAACGTCGTGCGGAACCACGAAGATGCCGGCCCCGATCACGCTTCCCATGACCAGCATCGTGATGTCGAACAGGCTCAGCGCCCGAGCCAGCGTCGGGGCCTCCGTCGCGGCATTGTCCGGTTTGGGGATTTCGCCGGGAACCAGCTTCGGGTCCAAGGTTGCCTCGGGACAGGGGGGAGCAGGAGTTTCAAGTAACGCATTGAATATATACTGCACGGCTATCGCGCGCTCTTCATTCTCCCCTCTCCCCTCGCGGGAGAGGGGCCGGGGGTGAGGGGGCTAAGTCCGACGGGAGTGCAACGCGAAGTCGGTGCGACATAATTTCCGGACATTCCCACGCCGGGTGCCACTGGCGAGGGCTTTGGCTCGCCAGTGCCAACGCAACTTGATCTTCGAGGGAAGACACTGGCGAGCCCCGGCTTCATGAGCCGGCCCCGATGGCCGGCCCTCGCCAGTGGCACCGAATACGGATCGTGCCGAGCAATTTAAAAACCTTCGTCGAGAGGACCAGCACGACATGATCATCCACCTCATCGACGGCACGTACGAGTTGTTTCGCCACTATTACGGCCTGCGGCGTGCCCCATCGAAGGGCCTGCCCTTCGGGGCCGTCGCGGGCGTCCTGGGAACGGTCATCCAGATGCTCGAAGAGGGCGCGACGCACATCGGCGTGGCCACGGATCACGTCATCGAATCATTCCGCAACAATCTCTGGCCCGGCTACAAGACGGGGCACGGCATTGACCCCGCGCTCTACGCGCAGTTCGTGCGGCTCGAAGAGGCGCTTGTCGCAATGGGCGTCGCGACGTGGCCGATGGTCGAACTCGAGGCCGACGACGCCTTGGCCTCTGCCGCACATCTTGCGGCCCGGGACCCCGCGGTCGAAAAGGTGTGCATCTGGACTCCAGACAAGGACCTCGCCCAGTGCGTCTCAGGCGAGCGCGTTGTGCAGATGGATCGCAGGAGCGGGCAGATTCGCGACGACGCGGGAGTGCGCGCGAAGTTCGGCGTCGCGCCGTCGCACATCGCCGACTACCTCGCACTCGTCGGCGACGCCGCGGACGGTTATCCGGGCATTCCGAAAATCGGAGCCAAGACGGCCGCCAGATTGATCACGCTCTACGGCGCAATCGAGCAGTTCCCCCCGCACGTCCTCGGCAACCACCTGGAGCACGCGCTGCTCTTCAAGAAACTGGCAACGCTGCGAACCGACGCGCAGCTCTTCACCGACGTCGAGGCGCTGCGCTGGCGCGGAGCGACGGACGCGTTCGCTCGCGCGGCTGAGCAGCTCGGTGCACCAGGCCTGATCACACGCATTGCCAAATTGACGCCCACGGCCTGATGGGCGCTGAAGTAGTCCGTGCAAAGGGAGGGCGAGGCTCCCGTCGAGCCATTTCTTGCGTGAAAACCGATGAAGGCGGCTCTCCCGGCCTTCCGGCGTGCCTCGCTGGAGAGATCTCGCGAGGTCGATCGCGCGATATAATCGCGATTCAACCTGTCCACGCTCGGAGGCAGAGTCGATGAACGACGCTCGTCCTTCCAATTTCCGCCTCAGTTGGCCGCACGGCGATTGCGACGCCGGTGAGTGGACCGCGGGCAGTCGCACCGTGGAGAGCTTCGAAGCAAGCGATGACCTCGACTCGCGCTCGGTCGTGATTTCCAATCCATTTGGTCGGTACGCCATCGATCGGCTACTCGGCCAGGGGAGCATGGGGGCTGTTTTTCTCGCGCACGACGAACACCTCCAGCGACAAGTCGCTCTCAAAATCCCGTTGTTTAGCGGCGACGCCGCCGGTCCGTGGAAAGTGCGGTTCTTGAGAGAAGCCCGCGCCGCGGCCAACCTGCGCCACCCAAACATCTGTCCTGTGTTCGACGCGGGAGAAGAGCAGGGAATCCTGTATTTGACGATGGCCTACATCGAGGGCAGTCCGCTCAGCGCGTTGATGGTCCGCGGACCGCGGAAGCAAGAAGAAGCCGTGGAACTCGTGCGCACGCTCGCGCGAGCCATGCTTGTCGCGCATGCGACGGGCACATTGCACCGCGACCTCAAACCAGCCAACATCTTGATCGACTCGAACAGCCAGCCTGTCATCATGGACTTCGGCCTGGCCCGCAGAGCGAAATGGAGCGACGAGCCAGCCACTTCGGACCTGGCTCGCGACCCGGGTGTCACACAATTCGGTTCGCTCCTGGGCACGCTCCCCTACATGCCGCCGGAACAAGCCCGCGGAGACCTTGCGTCCCTCGGCCCGTGGAGCGATGTCTATTCGCTCGGTGTGATCCTGTACGAATTGCTTACGGATCGCCTGCCTTTTACCGCCGAAGCGGTCGTGGACCTCGTCCACAGAATTGAGTACGAATCGCCGCCGCGCCCTGCCGCCTTCTACCCCTGGCTCGAGGGCCCATTGGAAGCCGTGTGCCTCAAAGCGTTGGCCAAGAATCCCATGGATCGATACCAAACAATGGGGGAGTTCAAACGGGCGTTGCCTGAGGCAGCTGAAGTTCACGCGCAGTAAGATTCCCCGATTCATGGCGCCGCGCAGTCGAATTTTGAACAACGAATGAAACAAAGGGAATGAAACAAAGGGGACGGGAGTCACTTCCGCCACCGACTTGACTATCGCGATAGAGCCAGCCGTTGCCGGCTGCCCCTCGCACAGATCCGTACGTGCGATGCTATCGCATACGGCTCTTACCTTGGATAGAGACGACTGAACCGCACCGCGGGATAGGGATGCAGGATTCTAGGTGTGGGGAGCCAGTGGCGGGTTAGGCGTGAGAACTTTTTCCAGGTGAGACTCCGACCCCGTTGCGAGCGTCGCCGCAGCGTGCCGAGTCAGAGTTCTGGATCGCTGTTTGGAATTGGCGGAGGCGGTCGTAGTTGCCCGGGATCGCGTGGTAGTTGCACCAGCCCCGGTACACGCTCGACAACCAGGGACCGACGTCCATGCGGTCCATTGTGCATCTTCCGCCTCAGCGACTCTTTCAGTTCCCGCAGCTTGTTGCGCAGCTTCTTGCTCGCCGAGATACGGCGGATGGTGAAGTCGCCTTTTCGGGTCTTTCCACAGATGTGGGTAAACCCCAGAAAGTCGAACGTCTCGGGAGGCCCCAACCCGCGCTCCGATCGTCGCTCGGCCGCATAGCTTCCGAACTGGATCAGCCGCGTCTTCTCCGGATGCAGTTCCAAGCCGAAGAACTTGGCAAAGCGTTCCCGGAGCGCCTGCAGGCAGCGCCTCGCAGCGGATTCCTCGCGGAATCCCATGACGAAGTCGTCCGCGTAGCGCACGATGATGACCTCCCCTTTGGCGTGACGCTTGCGCCACGCCTCCATCCACAGGTCCAGGACGTAGTGCAGAAACACGTTCGCCAGGAGCGGTGAAATCACCGAGCCTTGCGGTGTTCCCACTTTCGTCGGGGACCATTCGCCATGTTCGGAGACTCCGGCCCGAAGCCATTTCTTCACAAGCCGGAGGATCCGACGGTCCGCGATCCGATGCTCCAGGAACTTCAGCAACCACGCATGGTCGATGTTGTCGAAGAAGCCTCGGATGTCCGCATCCAGAATCCAGTTCACGTTCTGCTTGCAAATGCCCATGTAGAGGGCGTCCAGGGCGCGGTGACCGCTCCGTCCGGGACGGAAGCCGTAACTGAATCCCCGGAAGTCCACTTCGTAGATGCATTCGAGCACCGTCCGCACGGCTTGCTGGACGATTTTGTCTTCCCGCGCCGCGATCCCCAATGGCCGCATTTGGCCATCGAGCGTGGGGATCCAGCCCCGCTTGGCCGGTTGCGCGCGGTACGTGTCACGGTGGATTCGCGTGTGCAGATCAGCGATCCGCCTCTCAAAGTCTACGGCGTACGCATCCCACGTCATCCCATCGATGCCCGGTGCGGCTTGCTTCTTCAGCTCGAAGAAGCTCGCCTGGAGCAGCTCCGGCGTGATGTGGTGCAGCAGACTGGTGAACCGCATCTTTCGATCACGAGATGCCGCCACTCGTACGCCCAACACGGGGCTTGTTCCACCAATTTGCGATCGATCACGGTTGCACGTAAACCATCCACGGCACGCCGAAGCGGTCGGCCAGCATGCCGAATCTTGGCGAGAAAAAGGTCTTGGCCAGAGGCATCCGCACCTGGCCGCCGTCGGCCAGCGCGGTGAAAATGCGTTCGGCCGCCGCTTCGTCATCCGCGGTAATCGATAGCGACATGCCTTCGTACGCTGGCGTACCCGCGCCTTGACCGTCGGACGCCAGCAGAACCGTGTCGCCGATGCGGAAGCGGGCGTGCATCACCTTGTTCTCGGTTCCGGGCGGGATCATTCCGGGCGGCTTGGGATCCGGCATGTCCTTAAAGCGAACCAGCATCACTGTCTGCCCACCGAGCGCCTGCTTGTAGAACTCCAGCGCCTCTTCGCAACGACCGTTGAAATTCAGATACGATTGGACATGCATGGAGGCCTCCGACCAGGAATGAGTCGACGTTTTCTAGAAATCCCGGTTAACGTCGGTTCGCACGGTCGACGCCGAGCCTACATCGATCGGATCAGTGAATCAACAAATGTGCTGCCCGAGTCGGAACGTCAGCGCGTCATTTCGCTTTCGAACTCGTTCATTCGTGGCGTATGCGTCCTCCTGGACCGGACGACGACCGTCCCTTTCCACCCGTGGCGCAGCGGAATCAGCGCCCTTTGCCCCGGCAGCAGAACTTGTATTTGCGGCCGCTGTTGCAGGGACACGGCGCATAGGGTTCGGTCCCGGCGTACCGTTCTTTGGGCGCCATTTCCGCCGAGCCTTCATGGGAGCACCGATGCAATGCCGGGAACATTTCCTCGTGCCGTCGCAGCATGGGGAGCAGGACCGAGCGGCGAAAGTCGGCGAATTCCTCGGGCTCCATCTCGGTGCTCGACCGCAGATCCGCGAGCGCTTCCTCCCGACTCGTCGGCCGAAGTAAGGCGATGTTCCAGCAAAACTGGCTCAGCGCCATCGCCCGATTCAAATCCTCGAGGGTTCCATCGGTGGCCTCGAGCAGCGGCTGTGCGTAGACGGTAATTGCTTCTGCGATCGCTCCCATTCTCGTCTCCTTACGAGTGGCGGTCCGTTCCTTCGTGCGTTCCGGGGTTCGCGCCGGGGCAGCCAGTACCTTCAACGGCATGCCGGCCCGCCCTTGGCGGCGAATTATAAAGGCGCGGCAATCTGGTGGTAAAGGCTTTTCGTAGCGGCCCCCGGATCAGATGGAAGAGATCTGGAAAACCCGCGACCAATTCTTCCCGCCCCGCCACAACCGTGCGACATCGAGTCCAACCTAGCCGACCACCACGACCTCGGTCACGAATTCATTCCCTTCCAGGCTGCCTCAAACGTCCTGCGGCGGGCGTCTTCGGCCAGTTCGGATCGAACGCGACGACCATCTCGGGTCATTGTAAGACCGACGCGTCAGGTCGGGAAAGCGGCACGACTCACGGAGTCGTAGTAGATCGTCTACTTCAAAATGGTGGGTGGGCAAATCCCAGGCAGACTTTTCACTACAAAGGCACGTTGCTTTGAATCCGCCCCCATGGCGGAAAGACACTCAGAAAGGCAAGAGAGATCCGTCGATTTCGCTGATTAGAATCTCAAAATCTGCGTCCTTCTGCGAAATCTGCGGAGAACTGCTTCTAAGTCTTTCTTGGTGCCTTTGTGCCACAGTGGCACCCGCGTACCGTTGGTCATGTGCGACGACGGTCGATCACGGGTCCGGCTGTCCTGTGCGGCGCGGCCGTCCGCCGCCGCGTCCGCCGAGCGACTTGAGGTCGAACGGTTTGCCTTTCATCTCACTAAATTTGGCTTGCTGATCTTTCGAGAGAACCTCGGTCGACTTGGCCAGTTGTTCTTCGTGAATCGCCTGCATTTTCGCGAGCCGATCCCCCCACGAGGAAATGTCCGCGACTTCGAGGAAAAGTCCTAGTGTAGGGTCAATTTTGGTTTTTGGGGTTCACGGATTCGCGAGATTTCTCTCCAATGGCGGAAGTCATTCCGACCCAAGGAGGGGAGTCATGAACAAGCGGTATGTCGTCAAGCTCGACAAGGATGAACGCAAAGAGCTCGCGCAATTGGTGAAGAAAGAGAGAATCGCAGCGAAGAAACGCACGCACGCCCAGGTGCTCTTGTTGGCGGATGCTGGCAAGCACGGGCCGCGTTGGAAGGACGAGGCCATTGCCAATGCCTGCCAAGTGACGGTGCAAACCGTCGAAAACATCCGCAAGCGCCTGGTGTTGGAAGGCTTGGAAGCGGCCTTGAACCGCAAGAGGCAAGTGCGACCATCGCGTGCCAAGATCCTCGATGGCGAAAAAGAAGCCAAGGTCATCGCGCTGTGCTGCGGTGCCGCACCGTCGGGCCACGCGCGTTGGACTCTGCGACTATTAGCCCAACGCGCCGTCGAACTGCACATCGTCGAGGCGGTTTCGCACGAGACCGTGCGACGTTGCCTAAAAAAAATGAGCTGAAGCCCTGGCAGAAGAGGATGTGGTGCATTCCCCCGAAGCACAACGCGGAGTTTGTTTACCACATGGAAAACGTGCTGGAGGCCTACCAACGCCCGTACGATCCGCGCTACCCGCTGATCTGCATGGATGAGCTGAGCAAGCAACTGACCATCGAAACGCAGACTCCGCTTCGCGCCGCGCCCGGCCGACGTCAGTGTTTCGACTATGAGTACCAACGCAATGGAACGGCCAACGTGTTCGCGTTCACAGAGCCGCTGATCGGCTGGCGGCATCTCGTGGTGACCGATCAGCGCACCAGGATCGACTGGGCCGAAGCGGTTCGCCAGTTGGTCGATATCCATCGACCGAAGGCGAAGCGAATCACGCTGGTGATGGACAACCTCAACACCCACAGCCTGGGTTCGCTGTACGAGGCCTTTTCGCCCGAGGAGGCGCGTCGGCTGATTCAGCGCCTGGAGGTCGTCCACACGCCCAAGCATGGCAGCTGGCTCAACATGGCCGAAATCGAATTGAACGTCCTGACACGGCAATGTCTTGCCCGGAGAATTCCCGACAAACAAACGCTTATCACTGAAACCACTGCCTGGAAGAACGAACGAAACCGCAGTCAAGCAGCGATCGATTGGCAGTTCACCAGCAAAGATGCTCGAACAAAACTGAAGCATCTATACCCAAAAAATTAAAGTTGACCCTACACTAGTCGATCGCTGCGATTGTGTCTTGCTGCTCTTTCGAGAGCTTCAGGTCCTTGGCCACGCAGGCATCCTCGAGCGCGCTCGCCCCGGCCGCCTGGATGGCGATCTGCTGCAAGCGGACCATTTGCGTCTTATCGAGAATCTCGGCGACCTTCGGCGAAAACTTGTCGCCGACCGTCTTTTGAATTTCGGCCAATTTCTTACGAATTTCTACGGTTTTCTTTTCGCGCTCCTCACCCGAGAGGTCACGCAGCGAGCCGGGGTCGATACCGGCCCCCTGGCGCTCCTGCTCAATTTCTTGACGGATATCTTCGGCGATGTCCTGCAGTTTTTCGGCTTTGTCCTCACCGACACCGAGATCTTTTTGAACGGCGGCGTTTGCGATCAGGCCCAGCGGGTTGACTCCGGGTGCTCTGATGATTGCTATGCCGCCGCCGCGGCGTCCCTGGGCGCATGCCCGTTGGCAACCGACGTTTGTGTAAAGACTCGCTGCAACGAACATCCCGATGCCAATGATTGCGCCATTGATTGCGTTGTGCCGCATGAACCACCTCGCGCTATGGGCCATTCATCAATCCGGTCGCGCCCCTTGCGGGCGTCGATCCGAGTCAGGCTTTGACGTCACCCTCCGTGCGTCTTGTCGCGGTGCGAGAAGATGACCTTCAAGACTTCAACCAGGACCGAATACGCATCCCGAAGCTGCGGCACGACAAACGGATGAGCAACGAGAACAATGAGCACAATATAGAAATCAATCCACAGGAGCCGCAAATAGGAAGCGATCACTCCGACGCTCGCGATCAGGATCAGCACGAACAAATAGGCAACCATGACTTTAATGCGCTCCGTTGCCGCCTCTTCTCGATGGCGCATGCGAATCGCCGTCACCAGCGCGAGCGCCAACAATGAAAGGCCGATATCGATCACCGCGCGGCCCACGTGCGTTAGTTCGTGAATTCGACCGGTGAGCAGAGTGTTGACACCGCAGGCGTGGATGTAGACGCCGGGGACCGGCCCCTGTCCGACACGGGTCAAGACGATGAAGGTATCGAGGGCTTTGTTTAATTTCGTGTCGCCAAGCAAGACGACTTTACCACGAAAAAAGTGTTCCTCCTTGCCCAGGTTGCGAATTGTTGCCGGATCGGAGGAGTGCACCGTGTAATCGTGCGTTTCCAGGGCATCGAGCGCACTGTAGTCGGCGAGGAATTCCGCCGCCGGCCCCTTCTCGCACGTCGGCCCAAACTCTGCTTCTGCAAGCCACTCCGGCCACCAGGTGGGGCCCTGCGGAGATGCAACCTGTGCCGCCAACGCACTGCAGAGGGAGGGTGCCGCTGTCGGGCCGTATTCGATCCAAAGCGGCAATCGTCTTGTGTCTTCGCAAAGGAAGATTGTCGCCGCGAGACGACCAAATTGTTTGTTGTCGATCAACGGCGACGGGTTCCGATCTTCGTCCGCGCTGAAACCGACGAAGACGGGAATCTTTTGGTGTTTCGGGGACTCGAGTTTTGCGCACGTCTCGAAGAACTGCGGGTCTTGAGAACTGACGAATTGACCGTCCTCCTCCGGGCAAAAATTGACGTCGACGCCGATCGCGGCCGGCTCATCGACCGCGAGGGCGTTGAGCAGCTCGGTGAGCTTCTGCCGCGGAGTGACCAGTTTGCCCGAGGCGTCTGGGACGGGGGTCAGAGAGCTGATATCGACGACGGCGATTTGCTGAGGCTTCGACCCCAAGCGGCCCTGCTCTCGTTCGTAAGCGGCCCGCATCAGTGCATTGCCGGCCGGCGTTCGTTCAAAAGCCCAACTGACCAGCACCAAGGCGGGAATCAAAATGACATCGAAGGCGATATCCAAAAATAGAGCGCGAGGAAACAAGTGCCGGTTGGCTTGGAGCGCCATCGGTGCGGTCACTCAATAGGGGCCATCTGCGGCGAAGCGCAGCGTGCGGGGCTCCGCCGATCCGTTTCGGTCGCCAAGAAAAGCGGCTGACTGCGATCCCGCAATCAAATGCCGACCTTCAACGCCAAGTCCCCGAGCGGAGATAGTAGGGACGAGCGTCGCTGCCCGCCGCACGCCCGAGAGCGGCCGCCATTCTTACGCGCGGTCCTCATAATTGCAAACACCTTCTTTTCGAGATCCTTCTTACGTAATCGCGGTCTTTGGTGGGCACGCAGGCCGATGGTAATCGGCCCTGCCAACGGGCTCTACTGATAGGCGCAGCAGTTGGAGCTTGCGTTGTGCGAAGTGGGTCCGGCCCGCGCACGTCCGAGGGGGACCCAGGGGGTGCCCCACCCCTCGGCTCGGGAGAACGCGTTTTGACGGGGCCTTGATTCAAAAGTCGATCGTGCCTGCGTCGCCCCACATTCAACCGGGATCTCTCAACTCCGAGACTCCCGACGATGGGCCGAATCCTATTTCCGGGAGAACCGATCGAGGCGCTGCGAATCGGTTTGACATCCGTGAATTTCAATCGATGATCGGGGCGCTCGACCGATGGCGTCCCGGCGTTGATTGCGTCGGTCTCTCTCCACATCACCTTCGCGAGGTGCCGACGATGCTCACGCGGCGACGTGCGCTGGCGATTCTCGGCGGGGCCGGGATCGGCACGGCTGTCTTTCGGCGGGCCTTGGCCGCCAACGTGGGCGACAAACCGATTTCGCCCGAAATGGTTGCCGACGCCGAGTGGATCGCAGGTATTACGCTCACTCCCGCTCAGCGCGAGGCGGCCGCCCGCAGTCTGAATCGGTATCGAAAGTCGGTCCAGCGGATCCGCGCGATCGATCTCGACAATTCGCAGCTCCCCGCTCTGATTTTCCGGCCCTTGGCCGGCACAAACTCGCGGCCCGACCCGCGCGGTTATCACTCCGTCGCCGCGCCGAGATCTTCTTCGCGGGCCGTGGCGCACTTCGGCTCTGACGAGGATCTGGCGTTTGCTTCGATCCGGCAGCTCGGCGGCTGGTTACGCGGCCGCAAGATTTCCTCGGTCGAATTGACGAAACTCTACCTGGCCCGTTTGCGCCGCTACGACCCGTTGCTCAAATGCGTCGTCACCTTAATGGATGACCTCGCGTTCGAGCAGGCCAAGCGCGCCGATCGTGAGCTGGCCGCGGGGCACGATCGCGGGCCGCTGCACGGCATTCCGTGGGGCGTGAAGGACATCATCGCCTATCCCGGCTATCCGACGACCTGGTGCGCTCCGCAATATCGCCACCGCGTGATCAACGTGAAGGCGGCGGTCGCCGAGCGGCTGGAACAGGCGGGGGCCGTGCTCATCGCCAAGCTGGCGAGCAACCCCTTCGCCGGCGGCGGAGTCGAGTGGTATCGCGGTCTGACCCGCAATCCGTGGAACCCCCACCAGGATGCGGCCGGTTCGTCGTCGGGTTCCGGCTCGGCAACGGCGGCCGGACTCGTCGGCTTCTCGATCGGGACGGACACGGCCGGCAGTATCGTCAATCCGTCGATGCGCTGCGGCGCCGTCGGGTTGCGGCCCACGTACGGGCGCGTGAGCCGGCACGGCGTGATGCAACTCTGCTGGTCGCTCGATACGGTCGGACCGATCTGCCGTAGTGCCGACGACTGCGGCCTGGTCTTTGCCGCGATCCACGGCGCCGATCCGCGCGACGCTGGGTCCGTCGATCGCCCTTACGTGTGGCCCTCCTCGCGCGAGATCTCCACGATCCGCGTGGGCTACGCTCCGGACAACAAAAAGGACGAACACCACGAAGCACTGCGAGTCGTGCGGGAACTCGGCGTCAAACTGGTCCCCATTCAAAAGACGAAACTCTTGGAGGATTACGGGCTGACGTTCGACCTGATTGAGGCGACCGTGGCGATCGAGGGGGCCGCATCGTTCGACGAGCTGACGCGCCGTGGCGAACCGAAAGGCATCCACGGTTGGCCCCGGTATTGGGCCTACGGCCATCTTTTGTCAGCCGTCGATTACCTGAAAATCAACCGGCTGCGGGCCGTCCTGATGGAACGACTCGAGAAGCTGATGCAGACGATCGACATCTACCTTGGCTTCGAGCTGGGTCTCTACACAAATCTCGCGGGCCATCCGCTCGTCGCGTTCCCGGCAAGACTCGAGGAAAACCACGGCTCTCTCGAGCCTCGACCCGAGATGCTGGTCGGCCGCGCCTACGACGAGAGCACGCTGCTCGCTCTGGCGGACGCCTATCAACGGACGATCAACCTCAAGGAACGCCCGCCTCTCGACAAGTTCCTGGTCGAGAAGGACCAGTTTCTCAAGGGCGAAAAATTCCCGGACGAAAGCAAGCTGTACACGGATTAGGGCAGAGTCGGCGGTCGCAAGGCCTCGTTCGTCCCACCTGACATTGGCGCCCTCCGCGGAAGATTTTTTTACCAGTGAGACGCCGCGGAAAGACAAGTGATCCGCCCGCGGTTCGGCGAAGTCCGACAAACGCAAAAGCCCGGTTCACGATTGTTGAATCGCGAACCAGGCTCTTTGCGTATTCGGGCGTCTAACCGGCCCGGTCTCCGCCGGCTTGAAGTCGCCGGCGGAAGGCCAAGCCTTCGTCCTCGCTCGAGGACTAGAAGATCAACTGCACACCCGTGCGGAACAGGTTGTCGTGTCCACCGCCATCCAATTCCTGGTGGCCGTAGAACGTGTCGATACGGGCGTTGTGGCCCTTGATGACGAACTGCGCACCGAGGTCCCATTCCTCTTTGGCATCCTCGTTGGCGGCAGCCACCGCGTAGTCATAGCGGTTGTACCACTGATAGCGGGCGTACGGACGGAACCGGCCGCAGAAGCCTTCGCAGCCGAATTGCTGCGGCAAGAGCCAGCCGGCAAACAGCAAGTAGGCGCTACCGGCCACGTCGTTGGCGACGTCGCCACCGATGTCATAGCGGTAGTAGGCGGCTTCAAACGTGCCCGAACCATAAGCGGTCATCTTGTTCTCGAGCAGGAAGTCGAGGTTCCAACCGAAGAACGTGCCGACTTTGCCGCCGGCGCTGGCCTCGGCGTCTTTCTGATCGGTCAGCGAGAAACCGATGGCCGCGATGTTCTTTTCACCGTAATAGGTGCTGGCGTTATAGTAGCCCGGTTCCGGATCGAGCAGGTTCAAGACCACGCGCATCACGAATTCAGGATCGCCGTTGGTGTTCGGCGCAGTCGGCGAGCCGATGGGCCAGTCGTTGCCCGCGCTGAACCGGCCTTGGCCGTTGTACAAGCCGAACTGCCACTTCAACTGGCCGCCGTTCTGGCCGAGCCACTGACCCCAGTAGGCCACGCCGTCGTCACGACCCTCGAAGATGCCGGGGTAGTTCGAGACGAAGGGATAGTCCCAACCGTTAATGAAGAATGGTCCGGACAGGTCCGAGCGGTCGTTCGGGGGCAGCATCCGACCGATCCAGATATTGGCATAGTCGTTGAACTCGAACTTGACGATCGCGTCCAAGAGATGGATGGTCGCGGGGAGTCCTTCGAGGTTGCCCGCGTTGCTGATCTCCCGGAACCCGAGACCGCCAGCTCCCGAGATGTCGGTGTTGAACTCGAAGCCGATGACCTTCGTCACCTTGCCCGTGAAGAACAAACGGGCTTCATCCACCGCGAAGTAGTTGCGGTCGACGACGTTCGTGCCGCTCTGCGAGTCGAAGCTCGTGCGGATACCCGCGCCCACATTGCACCAGCTGTTGGGCGAGAATTGGAACGTGCAACCACCGTCGCAGCCGCAGTAGCACGAGGGGGACGTGAATGACGGTTGTTGGCAAATCGGCTGGCAGGCGTCGGCCGCCGCGGGGACTGCCGGAGCCGCCGGAGCCGCCGGAACTGGGGCCGGGGGCGGCGGTGTCATCGCCGCGTCGTAGCTATTGGACTCCATCGCGATCAATTGGATCGGTCCGGATTGCGTGCTCGGAGCGGCACTCCCGCCTTGTGACGAGGGCCCATCGGCCATGGCGACCGGGCCGACCGCGACGGCCAGCACCAGGACCGGCACCTTGCCGATCGAATTCCAGAATCCCTTCTTCATTTTTTCACCATGAAAAGTGTTGACCAGATGTCTCGCGAGAACGGGCAACACCCGCGATCGCGATTGTCGTTTGACGACACCAAAAATACGCACTCGGACAGAACTCGCGCGGAAACGGCTCTTGACCGTCACAACGCACATCGTGTGCATGCGCGGTCTCATCATCGAATCTGTCGCGTTCATCTTCGGCTTAAAAATCGAAAAAAGTTGCACGACCGTCTCTTAAAGCGCTGGCAGATCTCGGTTTGAGCCGGTCTTTGTCCGCACAGCTGTTTCATCCGGAAAATGTTAAGACCGCAGGATTGCGCCACTCGGAACAGCTTGCCGACATTGCAACGGCGTCATGCACGGCACAGGCCTCAGCATCGAACCCAGCGGGGCTCCCCAAGTCCGGAATCGCCCGCTCGTTAGCAGCCCCAGGCGGTGTGTCGATCCTCGCACCTGTGCCGTGGAACACGCTGTTTCACGCGTCGGTCGCACGGCCGCGAGGTTCGGAAAATAAACAAGGGCAAACGCGTCCACGGGTCGAACGGACGCGTTTGCCCCGAGGGCACGCCCACCCGGAGCGGAGAATTCAGGGGGCGCGCCTGGTCACAAGTTGGGGATCGGCGGACTAGAAGACGAGTTGGACTCCCGTCCGGAAGATGGTCTCTTCGCAGCCGCACGCATCTCGGCGATCACCCCAGAAGGCGGTGAGCCTCGTCGCATTGGCGCAGCAGACGATAAAATCGCATCCGACGTCCCATTCGCTTGTCGGCGCGCTGTTGTCCCCGGCGACGGTTTGGTCGTCGTACGAGTAGTGCTGGTAGCGGACCCAGGGACGGAAGCGACCGGAGAAGTTGCAGCAGCCCACCGGTTGCGGCAAGAGCCAGCCCGCGAAGACGAACCAGGCTTTGCCCGCGACATCGTTGGCGACGTCGCCGCCCACGTCGTAGTTGTAGTAGGCCGCCTCGAACGTGCCCGAGCCCCAGCGGGTCATCTTGTTCTCGAGCAGGAAATCGAGGTTCCAGCCGAGGAACGTGCCCGTGTGAACTCCGTCGGTCATCGCGTCCGGCTGATCCAGCAGGGCAAAACCAATGGAGGCGATGTTCTTTTGCCCGTAGTACGAGCCGGCGGCGTAATAGCCGGGCTCGGGATCAAGCAAGTCGACCTGCAGACGCATGGCGAATTCCATATCGCCGTTGGTGTTCGGGCCTGTCACGCCGATCGGCCAGTCGTTGCCGGCGTCGAAGCGCCCCTGCCCGTTATACAGACCGAACATCCACTTGAATTTGCCACCCCCGTACTGGCCCCAATAGACCGCCCCGTCATCGCGCCCCTCGAAAATGCTTGGGTAGTTCGAAACGAACGGATAATCCCAACCGTTGATGAAGAACGGTCCCTCGAGATTGGCCCGGTCGCTGGGAGGCAGCATGCGGCCGATCCAAAAGTTCGCGTAATCGTTAAAGTTGAACTTCACGATCGCGTCCAGAAGATGAATGGTCGCGGGGAGTCCTTCGAGGTTTCCTGAATTGGTCACCTCCCTGAACCCAAGATTGCCGGCTCCTGAAATGTCCGTATTGAGCTCGAAGCCGATGACCTGTGTGACCTGGCCGTTGAAAAAGAGACGCGCCTCGTCGATGGCGAAATAGTTCCGGTCCTTGATTTCCGGATTGCTCAGGTCACTGAAACTCGTGCGGATTCCCGCACCGACGTTGCACCAGCTATTGGGCGCGAACTGAAACGTGCAGCCCCCCTCGGGGCCGCAATAGCAGGAGGGGGAGCACGTCGAATTGCAGGCCGACGGCGCGTAGGCCGTCATGGGAACCGGCGCCGCCGGGGCAGGCGCCACGATCGGGGCCGGCATCCCCGCGGGATCGGGGGGCGGTGCATTGCCGGGGGCTGGCGGAGCCGGCGGCGGTGCGATCGACGTCGGGTAGTTCGACGGATAATTTGTCAGCGACATCGTGTCGGCCGCAACGGGTTGGATCGGCCGGAAAGCGTGCATGTCGACGACCGGAATCGCCGAGGGCCCTGCAGCGGCCGGGTCGGTCGGGTAGCCGCTTTGGATATACGGCCCGTCCGCCATCGCGGCCGGCGCGACCGCTATGGCCAGCGCCAGAGCCGGCATCCTGCCGAAAAGTCTCCAGAATCCCTTCCTCATTACGTCACCGTGAAATCTGGTATTTCCTGACGATCCCGCAGAATCGGAACACCCGACGCGGCCCGGACCGAAAAAAGTCGTCTGCACGATGTTGCGACCGGACTTCGCGCTCGTTACGTCACGTCGGACAAATCGTGCACGCGCGGTCCGGCCGTCATATCTGGTGCGATTGATCTTCGGCTGATCAATCGAACGAACTTGCAGGCGCGCCTAAGAAGCCGAAGAGACTTCGAGACCGGCATGCCGTGCAGAAGCGAAATGCCAGGCACAAGCCAAACGCCGCGCACAAGCGAATTCCCGCGCACAGATGACAAGCCGCGGAGAATCGCTGCAACCGGACGTGGAAGAAGGAAGGATGAAGGAGGAAGGATGAGGGATGAGTCAGACAAAGAAACAGAATGGCCGCGCAGCGCCGCGTCTGGCTCAGCCTTCCGCCTTGCGATTGTCAGCCTTGGGCGTTCTGCGCGACGAGCGGCGGGACGCCGAAGTAGCGTCGGCGCTGCTTCATCAGCTCCTCGAAACGGCGTCGTGCGTGGTTCCAGAGCTTGGGCTTGAGCGGAACGTCGCACGATCCGAGGGCGCGACACTCGTTCTCACCGGGTTTTTCGCCACAGCCCCCCTGTCCGCGGCAGTCGTTGTGCATCTTGCAGGTATGATAGCGCGCCGTGGCACAGACACCCATTCCCGCGCACTTGTTTCGACGATCCGCGCCTTTTCCGCGGCACGTGTTGATCCCCCGGCAGACATGCGGATCGGACAACAATGGGTTCTCGTTGCGTTTCGCCGGATCGTACGCCGCCTCGACCGACGCCCCCGCCGAAAATCCGGTCAATGCCGCCAACGAGAGTTTGGCGAAATCGCGTCGGCTCAACTCGCTACCGCCAGTCACGTCCTTCTCCACCAATCAAGATCGCTTCGTCTCAGGATGCTCCGGCGATGGAAAGCAACCGGCGAGCCGAGCTTTCAAAAAAAACCGCGCGTCCAAGAGCTGACCACTAAAATAGCGGCCTAAGTTGTTTTTTTGCAACGGAATACGCGCCTTGCCCACTTTCACGATTGTTGAGGGCCAAAATGGTCAGAAATGTGCCGTTTGGCCGTGCGCTGGGCAACCGGGCGGCCACACTGCCTCGGTCCTACCATCTCTGGCGGCCTAATAGCGACTGCTGACGACGATCACGTCCACCTCGGGGATCTCGCGCAGCAGCTTCTCGAGAATTGATCCTTCCCAAAATCGACGGTACCAGGGGCGCTGCGTACGGCCCAGGACGAGGTGGGTGATGCCGTATTCCTTGGCGAAGGTCGCAATCGCGTCGACGATGTCGCTTCCGCGCGACTCGAGCGGCGTGCCCCCCATCTGCTGAGTGAGCGTGAGCATGTTGGTGATCTGCCGCTGGGTTGCCGCCTCGACGAGATGGGCCTCTTCGGTGGGCGTCTTGACGTAGACGACGTACCAAGGAGCGTTGAGGCGATCGGCCAGGCGCGCGCCCCGCCGCAGCAGACGCTCGGCGTTGGGACTGCGCGAGCTCAAACAGACCATCACGCGTTCTGAACTGCCCTGTGTCTCACCCATTTCCTGGCCGGCCCGACGGCGATCGAGACGATAGGCGATCTCTTCAAAGGCCAATTCGCGCAGCCGCGTCAGATTCGCCTGTGTGAAGAAGCTCGACAGCGCGGCGCTGATCCGTTCCCGCGGATAGATCTTGCCGGCTTCCAGCCGTTCCCGCAAATCCTCCGCCGACACGTCGACATTGACGAGCTGATCGGCGATGTTCAAGACGTAATCTGGCAACCGCTCCTTCACTTTGACGCCGGTCGCTCGTTCGACGGCGTCGTACAAACTTTCCAGGTGCTGCACGTTGAGCGTGCTGATCACGTTGATTCCCGCGCGGAGCAGTTCTTCGACGTCCTGGTACCGTTTTGAGTTGCGGCTGCCGGGCGCATTGGTGTGCGCCAATTCGTCGACGAGCGCGACGCTCGGCCGGCGCGCCAGCAGGGGGTCGAGATCCATCTCTTCGAGCACGACGCCGCGATATTCGATCTTTCGCCGCGGCACCCGCTCCAGATCGCCGATCTGTTCCTCGGTTTCCGCCCGGCCGTGCGTTTCGACGTTGCCGATGACGACGTCGACGCCTTGCCGCTTCAAGCGATGCGCTTCCTGCAGCATTTCGTAGGTCTTACCCACGCCGGCCGCGAAACCGAGATAGATCTTGAGCCGCCCCCGCTGCTGCTGGCGGATCATCGTCAGGAATCGCTCGGGTGCGGGTTGCGTTTGATCGAGAGGCACGACGAACCTCTATTGATTGGCGACGGGCAAGTTCATGCGAAACACGGTTCCTTTGCCGGGTGTGCTCTCACAGGCGATCGTCCCTCCGTGTGCGGCCACGATCTCCTGCACGATCGCCAGGCCCAGCCCCGTGCCGGCCCCCTTGCTTTGACCGGTCACGCGGAAAAATTTCTCGAAGACGTGCGGGAGCGCTTCCAGCGGGATTCCCACCCCCGTATCGGCGACCGACAGCGTCACCGTGTCGCCGTTGGCGTGAGCGCCCAGCGTGATTCGCCCGCCACGATCCGTATAGGTCAATGCATTGTCGAGCAAGTTGCCCAATGCGCTCCCCAACCGCGACTCGTCGACGGCGACTTTCGGCAGGCCTTGCGGCATATCGAGGACGAGCTCAACGGCCTGGTCCTCCGCGCGGGCGCGGACCGCGTCGGCCGCCGCACGCAGCAACGATTCGGGCTGTTGGGGCTGCAACTCGAGCTGTCGGGAGCCCTGCTCCAGCCGCGCCAGGTCGAGAAGATTGTTGATCATCGCCAACAGGCGTTCGCTGTTCTCGCGGGCATCCAGCAGCAACTCGGTCTGTTTGGCCGTCAACGGACCGACGCCCTCCTCGAGCAGGAGATGCACGGCGAGGCGAATACTGGTGAGCGGCGTCTTGAGTTCGTGGCTGGCGGTCGCCACGAGATTGCTTTTGACCTGATCCAACAGCCGCAGCCGCGTCACGTCCTGCAAGACGACGGCCGCCCCCAGCGTGTTGCCGTACGGGTCGCGGATCGAGAGGATCCGCGGCAAGATCGACTTCTCGCGTCCATTCGAACCGAGCGTAATCACACGGTCGAATCCGTCGGGCGAATAGTCCCGCTGCGCCTGCAGCGCGTCGGCGAGGGGCTGTCGCAAGGGTTCGGGCGGATGCCAAATGCCCGTCGTCGGTTGGCCGTGCTGCTTGGGAAGCACGCCGAGCAACCGCCGCGCGGCGGGATTGGCCGTTTCCACATATCCTTCCGAATCGATCACCATTACGGGATCCGGAAACGAGTCCACGGTCGCCTGGGTTGTTTGCTGCACCCGGAGCAAGCGGGCCGACTGCGACTGGCGGAAATCGCGCAAGTAACGCGTCATCGTGTTGAACGCTTCGGCCAGTTGACCCAACTCGTCGCGCGAGTGATACGGCACGATCTGATGCAGGTTGCCCGCGCTGATCTCGAGGGCCGCATGCGTCATCGCCTGGATCGGCCGCAAAATCGTGCGCACGGTTTGCCAGGCGGCAAAGCCCGCCAGCACAAACGCGGCCGCCAGCGCGATGGCAAAGCCGATCGATGAGATCCGCGCGAGTCGGCGGGCCTCGTGGCTCGCGTTCTCCATATTCTCCTGGTTGAGATGCAGAATGGCTCCGGACACTTCCTTGATCCGCTTGAAGAGATCCAGAAGTCCGCCGGGCCCGTAGTAGGCCTTCTGGGCGATCGGATCGCTCGATGGGATCGCATAAAACGCATCCCCCTGCTTTCGGTACTGCGCTGAGCCCCTCCAGTTGGTCGTACAGCTCCCGTTCGCCGGGCAGCGTGATGTTTTGTGATTCGACGCGCAGGTTGTCGCGATAGGGGGCCCAGTTCTCCTGATATTGTTGGCTCGCCCGTTCTCGCTGCCCGCTCAAGGCGAACTGATACGACGAATCGATCCGCTCGACCGCCTCGTTGAGCCGTTCCATCGCGATCACGCTGACATAGTTCTCGCGAAGGATCGCGTCGACGCTGTTTCCCAACCGCAACAAGAGCACGATCCCACCGGCCCCGATCACGGCCAGCAGAAACAGCAGCGGAATTAAGGTCAGAAAAATGCGGCGGCGGAGCGTGAGCGTCATGCGGGGCATTGTAGTCAAATTAGATCGCCGATTTTGAGCCGGGTTCGGGCACATTCAATCGCCCAAAGGGATACGATTCAAAGGATCGCCTCGGCCGTGCAACTTGCACGGAGACCGTGCGGTGTGCACGATGCGGAGCGGAGCATGCTCAGATTGCCGGGGGCGAAAGACGCACCGCACCAAAGGGTTGGGTGCTGGGTCCTCCACCGGTATGATCTTTGCGTTTGGACGCGTCCTTTGATTGATTCTTTCGAAATCAATGGAGAGAGCGATGAATTTGACCCTATGGCTTCCCGGACTCTTCCTGCTTGGATTCCTGGGAATGGGATTGATGTTCGCTTTCGTTGCCGGCTGCGACCGCGTATAGAGGCGAGGCTCACTCGATGATTGTGCTGACTGCCCTGGTGACCCTCCTGCTTTTTGTGTACCTCTTGGCGGCGCATCTTGCGTCCTGAATGGTTCTAAAATGACCGGGCGCGATTGTGAGACACGGCGCCCGAATTTGGGTGCCACTGGCGGCAGCTTTGGGCCGCCAGTGCGATTGCCGCTTGAGGTTCGACAGAAGAACCAGTGATTCACCCCGATGCCGGACGGGCACTCCTTGTCAAGTCCCGAACGGAAGACACTGGCGGGCCGCCGGATTCGTGGGCCGGGCCCCGCCAGTGGCACCGATCGACCAGCCGTCCGCGGATTGAGGTTTTTGACCGATGTGGACCTTGCCTCTCTTGATCATCGTCACCACCGTCATCCTGTCGGTGCCGTGCGGCTATTACCTCGGCTGGATCGTCGACGGACGGTACCGCGCTCCGGGCTGGTTGAAGTGGATCGAATCGCGGTTCGACACGGGCCCGCAGAACTGGAAGCAATACACCGTTTCGCTGCTGGTGTTTAACACTCTGCTGTTCGCGTTCGGCTATCTCGTTTTGTCGCTGCAGCCCTATTTGCCCTTTGCACCGGCGGGCAAAGGCATGCTCGCCCCAACGACGATCTTCAATTCGGCCAGTTCGTTTTTCACGAACACAGACTTGCAGGATTATTCGGGCGAGCAGCACCTGTCGTATTCGAGCCAGATTTTCTTCGTCGTGGCCAATATGTTCCTCTCGGCCGGCGTGGGCTTTTGCGCGCTGGCTGCCGTCGTCCGCGGTTTGCGCGGCGACGCGCACATGGGCAACTTCTACATCGATCTGTGGCGGATCGTCGCTTATGTCTTCTTTCCGGCCAGCCTGTTGATGGGCGTGGTCTTGATGGCCGACGGCGTGCCGATGACATTCGAGCCGACAGCCAAAGTCGCGACGCTCGAATCGGCCGCGATGGGCCGCGACGAAAGCGGCGCCGCCAAACCGCAGGAAATCGCCCGCGGTCCTGTCGCCGCGGTCATTCCGATCAAACATCTGGGAACCAACGGCGGCGGCTTCTTCGGCGCCAACTCGGCCCATCCGTACGAGAATCCGAGCGCGTGGGCGAACTACCTCTCGTGCATGAACATTCTCATCTTTCCGTTCGCACTTGTGATCATGTTCGGCCGCATGCTGAAGAACATGCGACACGCGGTCATCCTCTACGGCACGATGATGGTCATGTTTCTCGTCGTGCTTGCGTGGGGCGTTTATTGGGACACGCTGCAGCCCAACCCCGCGGTCACCGCGCACGCCGCGATCGTCGATCGCGCGGGCAAACCGTACAAGATCGACGTGATCGGTCCCGATGGCAAGATTTCGTCACAACAAGTCGACGTGCCGGCTCTGGCCGGACTACCCGTCGACCAGGAGTTGGGAAACCTCGAAGGCAAAGAGCTGCGTTTCGGCACGTCGGCCGGCGCGACGTTTTCCGCGGTGACCACGTCGGTTGCCTGCGGCTCCGTGAATTGCATGCACGACAGCCTGAATCCGCTGGCGGGCATCACGCCGATGGCCGGCATGTGGCTCAACTGCATCTTTGGCGGCAAAGGCGTGGGGATCATCAATCTGCTCGTCTATTTGATCGTCGGCGTGTTTCTGGCCGGGCTGATGGTGGGGCGGACTCCCGAATACCTCGGCAAGAAGGTCGAAGCGCGAGAGATGAAGCTCGCCATGCTCGCCTTGCTGATTCATCCGATCATGATTCTGGGCCCCACTGGCCTGTTCGCCGCGCTCGATTGGGGAACCAAGTCCACCAACAATCCGGGCGCCCATGGCTTCTCGGAAATCCTCTATCAGTTCAGCACGGCTTCGGCGAACAACGGGTCCGGCTTCGAGGGACTCGGAGATACCTGGGGCTTCAACGATCCATCGCAAAACAATTCGTCGCCGGCCCCGTACAGCCGTCAGTGGGACATCGCCACCGGCCTGGTCATGATGATCGGCCGTTTCGTGCCGATCATCGCCACGATTGCGCTCGCGGCCAGTCTGGCGACGAAGAAAACGACGCCCTTTACGGCCGGCACGCTGCGGACCGATACGATCACTTTTGGGTTCGTCGTGCTGGGAACGATTCTCCTGGTCGGCGCGCTCCTGTTTTTGCCGGCGGCTGTCCTCGGTCCGGTTGCCGAACACCTCGGGCCGTTGCCGTTTGGCGGGTGATACACCATGAGTCAAATCACAATCGAACAACCACCAATGACCGAAGGGCCCAGCCCTGAGGATCTCAAACTCGCCCGCCGCGCCACGCGGCGCGACGGGCTGTTTTCGCCCCATTTGATGCGGGCTGCACTCAAGCAGTCGTTTGTGATGTTCCGCCCCGACATCCAGTGGAAAAACCCGGTGATGTTCGTGGTCGAGGTCGGCACCGTTTTGAGCGTCGTCTTCACCTTCGCTCAACTGTTCGGATACTCATCCCAGGTGCGGCTGAGTTATCTGTTCGCTCTCGACGTTTGGCTCTTCCTGACGGTCCTCTTCGCGAACTTCGCGACGGCGTTGGCCGAGGCTCGCGGCAAAGCTCAGGCGGATTCGCTCCGCAGAACCCGGCGCGAGACGCCCGCCTATCGCCTCTGCGACAACGGCTCGATCGAAGAGACCGCCTCGACGTCGCTCAAGGCCGGCGATCGGGTCGTCGTTGAAGCGGGCCAGATCATTCCCGGCGACGGCGAAATCGTCGAAGGCATCGCCTCGGTCGACGAGTCGGCCATCACCGGCGAGTCGGCCCCGGTTGTGCGCGAGGCGGGCGGCGATCGCTCGGGGGTGACGGGCGGTACGCGCGTCCTCTCCGATCGCATCGTCGTGAAGATCACGGCCGGCGCCGGCAACTCGTTTTTGGACCGCATGATCGCGCTCGTTGAAGGCGCCATTCGCCAGCGCACGCCCAACGAGATCGCCCTTTCGCTCGTGCTCTCCGCCTTCACGCTGATCTTTCTCATCGTCACGGCCGCGCTGTGGCCCATGGCCCGCAATGCCGAACTTTACATGCAGTCGTACCTCGGTGCTTCCCAGCCGCTGCACAGTTTAGGGACGGATATTCCGACGCTGGTCGGCCTGCTCGTCTGCCTGATTCCGACCACGATCGGCGCCCTTTTGGCCGCGATCGGCATTGCCGGCATGGATCGCGCCCTGCGGGCCAATGTGCTGGCCAAGAGTGGCAAGGCAGTTGAAGTCGCCGGCGACATCGACACGCTGCTCTTGGACAAAACGGGCACGATCACGATGGGCAATCGGCGGGCATCGCAATTTCTGCCGCTGGGCGATTACACGGCCGCCCAGTTGGGCGAGCTGGCTGCGGTGGCCTCCGTCGCGGATCAGACGCCGGAAGGAAAAAGCATCGTCGACCTGTACCGGAACCTGGCCATCGACGCCAACGTGAAACTGCGAACGACGGCCGTCGAAACGCTGGTCCCGATGGGTTCGCGGTTCATCGAATTCACCGCTCAGACGCGAATGAGCGGCATCGACCTGCCCGATGGGCGACAGATTCGCAAGGGCGCGCCCGACACAGTGTTGAAGCACGTGCAAAAGCAGAACGGCCATCTTCCCGAGCGGGTTTCCGAGCAGGTCGACGCGGTCGCCTCGCGGCGCGACGCCGCTCTTAGTCTGCGAAGGCTCGAAACTCGCCGGCCTGGTTGTCTTGGAGGACGTGTTGAAGCCCGGCATGCGCGACCGCTTCGAACGGCTTCGCCGCATGGGCCTCCGCACGGTGATGGTGACTGGCGATAATCCCCTCACGGCCAAAGCCATCGCCGATCAGGCCGGCGTCGACGCCTTCATCGCCCAGGCCACGCCCGAGGCCAAGCTCGATTACATCCGTAAGGAACAGGCCGGCGGCAAACTCGTCGCCATGATGGGCGATGGCACCAACGACGCCCCGGCCCTCGCGCAGGCGGACGTCGGCGTGGCGATGAACTCCGGCACGCAAGCCGCCAAAGAGGCCGGCAACATGGTCGACCTCGACAGCGATCCGACGAAACTCATTGAAGTCGTCGAAATCGGCAAGCAGCTGTTGATGACGCGCGGCGCCCTCACCACGTTCTCAATCGCCAATGACCTGGCCAAGTACTTCGCCATCGTGCCGGCGCTCTTTGCCGCCACGCTGCCTTGGCTCAAAGCGTTCGACATCATGAACCTGCATTCAGCCACGTCGGCCATTTTGTCGGCCGTGATTTTTAACGCGCTCATCATTCCGCTGTTGATTCCCATCGCCCTCAAGGGTGTCGCCTACAAACCGGTCGGTGCCGACGCGCTCTTGCGGCGAAATCTGGCGATCTGGGGACTGGGCGGCGTGATTGTGCCGTTCTTCGGGATCAAACTGATCGACATGGCATTGACGGCACTCAACCTCGCCTGACCGCGGCGAATCGAGCTTTGATCGATCGACATTAAGGTAACTGCATGTTGTCCCACATTCGCGCGAATCTCTGGCTCTTGCTGCTGACCGTTGTGCTGTGCTGCCTGATCTATCCCGCGATTCTGCTCTTGGTGGGGCAGACTGTGTTTCCCGCGCAGGCCAACGGCAGTCTGATCGTCGACGAGGCCGGCAAGCCCATCGGCTCGCGATTGATCGCACAGCCCTTCACGGGGGACGAGTATTTCCAGCCGCGGCCGTCAGCCGTATCGTATAACGCGACCGCCTCGGGAGCCTCCAACTGGGCGGCCAATAATTATCTGCTCCGAGATCGGGTCGCCCGGCAGTTGGGGCCGATCGTCAAATATCGCGGCGGACCAAACGCAGGCAAGCTTGTTGCCCCCGATATCGAGAAGTGGTTCCAGCAGGATCGCGCCGGCGGCAAGCCGGGAATCGTCGCCCAGTGGGCCAGCGCCCATCCGACCGTCGCTCAAAACTGGATCAAAGCCGACCCCGCGAACGCCGCCTACGTCGCCCAATGGCAAGAGAAGCACGCGGCGGAAGTCGCCCAGTGGAAAACCGAGAACCCGGACACGCCCGAACCCAAGCCCGAGGATCTGGCCGTTCCGTTCTTCATGAGCTTTTCGCACGACCATACCGGCACGTTCCCGGTCGTGGTCGAACGCAAACTGGCCGACGGCAAGCCCGATCGACACATCGAGCCGGCAAGGGAGGGGACCGATATCCAGTCGACCTTTTTCGACATGTGGCGGCAAGACCACGCCGATGCCGACCTGGAGTCGGTTCCGGGCGACATGGTGATGGCCTCGGGTTCGGGCCTCGATCCGCACATCACGCTCAAGAATGCCCTCTACCAACTCGATCGCGTGGTCGGCAAATGGACCGCCGAGACGAAAGTTGACGGCGGCGAAGTGCGGCGCGAGATCGAGGGGATCTTGAAAAAACATGCCGAAGCCCCGCTGGGCGGAATTGTCGGTGTCGACATGGTCAACGTGCTGGAAGTGAACCTCGCTCTGCAGCAGCTTTATCGTCCGCGGGCCGGCTCGAAGTGACTGAGCGCGGGCAAGAGTGTGCCTGACACCTCGCCGAAGCCGACACGATAACCATCCCCGTCGCACCAACCGCTGATCACCACGCGATCGCCGTCTTCCAGGAATGTGCGCGTCAATCCGCCGGGCAACTTGAGTGGTTCGCGGCCGCCGCGCGTCAATTCGAGCAGACAGCCCAGGGAATCGGGATCGGGTCCGCTGATCGTCCCGGTCGCCAAGAGATCGCCCGTGCGCAAGTTGCAGCCGTTCGACGTGTGGTGGGCCATTTGCTGCAGGATGTTCCAGTACAAATAACGCAGATTCGAGCGGCAGACTCGCGCCGGCGCCAGCAGACCGGCCCCCTGCAGCGATACTTCGAGGTGAATGTCGTACGCTGCCTCGCGTGGGCCGTGCAAATACGGCAACGGCTCGGGATCCTGCGTCGGACCGGCGACTCGAAATGGCTCGAGCGCATCAAGCGTCACAATCCACGGCGAAAGCGACGTGCCGAAGCTTTTCGCCAGAAACGGACCCAGCGGGACGTATTCCCATCGCTGCACGTCCCGCGCACTCCAGTCATTGACGAGCGTCAATCCAAAGATGTGCTGAGCCGCCTTGTCGACGGGAATCGGACTTCCCATCGCGTTTCCCGTGCCGACCAAGACGCCCATCTCCAGCTCGAAATCGACCGTGCGGCTCGGCCCGAACGTGGGAGCGTCGGCCCCTTCGGCCATCGTCTGCCCGTTCGGCCGGTGCAAGTCGGTCCCGCTGACGACGACGGAGCTCGCCCGCCCATGATAGGCAACCGGCAAATGCAGCCAGTTCGGCATGAGCGCGTTCTGCGGGCCGCGGATGAGGGCTCCCACATTCGTGGCATGCTCCCGCGACGAGTAGAAATCGGTGTAGTCCCCGATCTCGACGGGCAACAAGAGCTCGGCAGCCTCCATCCGAACGAGCGCTTCCCGACGCAAGTCGTTATCGTCGCGCAACAGCGGCTCGTCTTCCCGCAACAGCAGGCTCACGCGCTCGCGGACGGCTTTCCAGACCTTGCGTCCACAGGCCATGAACGAATTGAGCGACGGCCGATCGAACAGCGAGTGATCGCGGTCGGGAAAGCCCGGCGAGTGCAATAGTCCGCCCCGCTCGAGCACTGACAGATCGAGGATCTCGCCCCCGATCGCCACACCCACCCGCGGAGCGCCGCCCGATTTCGGACGAAAGACGCCAAACGGCAGATTCTGAATCGGAAAATGCGACTCGGGTGCAACCGCGATGAAACTGCGTAGGTGGGGATCAGTCGTGTCGGTCATCTCACCGGCTCCACTTGGAGAGTCGGCCGGTCATTTGGCGTGCGGCTTGTCACCGCGCGGATTGTTGCCGTGCGGCACGAGCCAGCTCTTGGCATAGTCGGGATCTTCGACAGGCCGCGCGGCAAGGCCGACCTGCAGCGGCCGATACGTGTCGAGCATCACGGCCAGTTCGTCGGTCCGCTTCTTGCCCAGCGACTCTTCCACGCGGCCCGGATGCGGTCCGTGCGGCAAGCCTTCGGGATGCAGCGTCAACGAGCCGAACGAAATTCCCTTGCGGCTCATGAACTCGTTGTTGGCGTAGTAAATCACCTCGTCGCTGTTGACGTTCGAGTGATTGTAGGGCACGGGCACCGCGTCCTTATGGAAGTCGAACAACCGCGGCACGAACGAGCAGACCACGAACCCGTCCCCCTGAAATGTCTGATGCACGGGCGGCGGCTGATGCAGGCTCCCCACGATCGGCTCGAAATCGTGAATCGACAGAATCCACGGATAATAGTACCCATCCCAACCGACCACGTCGAACGGATGGTGATCGAGAGTGACCTCGGTGAGCGCGTTGTTCTGCTTGATGACAATGGGGAACTTGCCCGTCTCGTCGTGGAAGTTGAGCGTCGTCGGCCAGCGAATATCGCGCTCGCAGTACGGGCTGTGTTCGAGAAACTGTCCTACTTCGTTCACGTAGCGCGCCGGTGGTCGGATCGGTCCGGCGCTCTCCATGATGAGCAGCCGTTGCGTCCCGCGCCGAGCCGCCAACGGTGCGTGATCCCGCGTGGAATGATCACGTAGTCGCCCGCCTGGTACGAAAGGTCACCCAACAGCGTTTCCAAGACGCCGGTCCCTTCCGACACGTAAACAAGCTCGTCCCCCTGGGCGTTGCGATAGAAGAAGTCGTCGCTGGCCGTCGGCTGCACGAAGCACATCGCCACGTCGCTATTGAACAAGAGCGGCACGCGGTTGATCGTCGTGCTCTTTTCCTGCGGCAAGCGGTGGGTCTCGAAGTGCCGCATTCGCAGCATGCCGTCCGCCTCGAGCGGCCACTCGAGGCGCTGCAACAACCGCGACGCAAGCACGCTCGTAGGCGCCCGCCTGTGGTAGAGCAGCGACGCCGGCCCCGAGAAGCCGCGGCTGCCCATCACGTGTTCGTGGTACAGCGTGCCATCCGGCTGCCGAAAGACCGTATGCCGCTTGCGAGGCAATTCGCCCAATCGATGATAGGAGGGCATAAAGCACCTTCGACGTAGGGCAAGCTGCTAGCTTGCCATTTTCTTGCATTTCAACTCGGCAAGTTTTCGGCAAGCTGGCAGCTTGCCCTACGTTTTACAGATTCCCGCGGGCCGCCTGCTCGCGCTCGATGGCCTCGAAAAGCGCCTTGAAATTGCCTTTGCCGAACGCGTCCGAGCCTTCGCGCTGAATGATCTCGAAAAACAGCGTCGGCCGATCCTCGACCGGCTTGGTGAAGATCTGCAGCAAATAGCCCTTCTCGTCGTGATCGACGAGAATTCCCAGGTCGCGGATCGCCTGCCGGTCTTCGCGGATGTCGGGCACGCGGTCCCACAGCGTGTCGTAATACGAGCTCGGCACGGTGAGGAATTCGACGCCGTTGTCGTGAAGCACCGAGACCGTGTGAATGATGTCCCGCGTGGTGATCGCCACATGCTGCACGCCGGCCCCGCCGTTGTAGTCGAGATACTCCTGAATCTGGCTCTTGCGTTTGCCTTTGGCCGGCTCGTTGATCGGGAACTTGATCACGTCGCCCGGATGGGCCATGACTTGGCTCCGGAGGGCCGAAAACTCGGTCGAGATGTCCTTGTCGTCGAACGACATGAATTGATGGAAGCCGAGCACCTTGTTGTAGAACGTGCCCCAATCATTCATGCGGCCGTCTTCGACATTTCCCACGATATGATCGATCCGCTCGAGCCCGGCGCCGGGAGCCGGATGGCGGCGGACCTGGTAACCGGGCAAAAACGGGCCGGTGTAATCGCTCGTGGAAATCAGCGAGTGCAGCGTATCGCCGTAGGTGCGAATCTTCGCCCGGCGAATGCGGCCGAATTTGTCGGTCCGGTCGTAAGGCTCCAGGGCCGAGTGCGCACCGCGTTCCACGGCCTCGGCAAAGACGGCGTCGACGTCGTCGACCAGGAAGGCGATATCGAGCACACCGTCGCCGTGCCGCCGCAATTGGTCGGCCATCGGATCGTCCGGCTTGAGGGGCGTGCTCAACACGAGCACGATCTTTCCCTGATACAGGACGTAGGACGCCTGATCCTTGATCCCCGTCTCGGGGCCGGCATATGCCAATTGCGAAAACCCGAACGCATGGCGGTAATAATAGGCCGCCTGTTTGGCGTTTCCGACCAGGAGCTCGACGTGATGAATGGCCTTGAGCGGCAGACACTCGGCGGACATGATGGGTCTCCTCGATAGGCGCTTAAACGATTACACCTCGGTCTTGATTCGTCAAGGACTGCGTCGCAGGATGGGGAGCGGGCGGGGAACACGCGATGCGTGTCCGCACGCAGATGGCAACCACGGCCCGCCGCCCTACTTCGTCCGTGATTGAATCGCCTTAAGCGATTCCGCCACGCTCGTCCGCGCGTCGCGGGCTTCGAGGATTGTCTGGCGAAACACGGCCGGCCGCTGCACGCCTTCCAGGCGCAAAAGAGCTTTGCCATCCCCCCCCGCACAGACCAGGTCGGCCGCCTTGTAAAAGGCCTGACCGGGCAATTCTCGAATCGTAACCTGCTTGATGTCGTTGAGATTGACCTGACCCAGCGTCCGCACGCCGATCATCTGTCTCACGGACAGGCTGTGATTGGTGAGCACATACCGCTTACCGAACATTTTCGAGACCGCGTAAAGCAAAAGCCCCACGGTCACCGCAATGGGCACGACGACGGGCCACAACACCACGGCCACCAACAACCGCGGCCAAGCCACGCCGTTTGTGCGCAGGGGGACCGCGTCACACAGCCGGCCAATCGCCTGCCCCGCACCACCGGCGGCAATTGACGGATAGGCGGTCATAATCTCCGCCTCAGTCCCCGCATTCACCCCGGAAATCGCTTGCGGCTTGACGTTCGACATAACAGCAACAGACACGGCTCGAATTTCCGTAGAGCAAGCTGCCAGCTTGCTTTCGATCAATTTCCGCCGGCAAGCTGGCAGCTTGCCCTACGAAGAGAAACAGCCCCTCAACGAGGCAATTTCAAGCTGCGTAACCTATCAAACAATGCGGCCCCTTTCCAGGATGAGTCCATTCCGCGTCAGGCCGAATGGCCGAAGGTGACGATCAGCACGGCGCCGACCACCATGATGATTGACCCGACGAGCCGGCGGCCAATGTTGCGCTCCGCAAAGTAGCGGTAGCCAAGGAACACGCTGATCAGGGTCGAAAGCTGGAACAGCGCCAGGGAATAGCCGACCTGCAATTTGCCGAAAGTCAACAGAGTTGTCGCCTGCATCAAACCGGTTGTGAGTGCGAGCCAGACATAGGTCCGCCAGTGCTGTCCCAGCCGCTGCAATTCCTGGCCGGCGGTTCCGCGAGGAAGCAGCGCGACGGCAGCCGCGGCGACGGGCAGGCCGAGAATCGACCAGAATAGAAAGGTGGTCATGGGCGTCGCGTGCAGGATGGCCCGCTTGAGGAAGACGGCCTCGGTCGCGGAGAGGACAAGGGCCGCCAGCCGGAGCTGGATGCCGCGGTCGCGGAAGAACAGCACGAAGGCGTTGCGGTGAGGCTGGCCGGGGACGCGGTCGACCACGAAGTAGCTTCCCGCCAAGATGAGGAATATGCCGACGCCCCGAAGACGGTGGGAACCTCACCGAGCAAGAAAAGGCCCAAGCCGAGGCTGAGCACCGCCTTATAGGCGTTGACCGGTCCGAGGACGGAGAGGTCGCTGCGGCGGAGTGCGGCCACAAGCAATGCATTGCCGGCGACGGCGAGCACCGTGCAGATCGCCATGTTCGTCCAGAAGGCCGTTCCCAGATCGAGCCAGCGAGTACCGGCGACGATCGGAAGTGCCACGAGCGTGAGCAGCGCGTGGGTAACCGCAATGATGAGGATGGGATTCGCGCCGCGCTGTGCGAGTTGTTTTTGGAAAACGTTCGACACCGGGTTGCTGACGACTCGCGCAACCACGAACAGGCCAGTCAGCATGGGCAGAGTTTAGCGGCGTGGGCGTGTCAGGACTACGGCGGGTGATCCGCCGGATGAGAGGACGGGGGAGGAGACTGTTCCGATCGCAGTGGCGAATTGAAAATCGCTTGGATAAGGTGACTTCGAGAACGACCCACTTCTGGAGACGCCTGCAATGTCGCGTGTGAACCGTGTCGTGTTGGCTGTGTTTGGCATGGCGCTGTCGCTCGGCACGGCGTGCGCTCCACTTGCCCGGGGGCGCGGACCCATCGCCTTTTGCCGTCTTCGTGGATGATTACTTCCACGCAGCCTTTGAAGCGAGTCCCTCGAGGGGAACCAGCGCCGGGTTGCACCAGTACGACAACCGGCTGGAAGACGGCTCGGCCGAGGCGGTGAAAAAACGGGTGGAAACCGTCAAGGCACTGCAAGCGCGACTCGACAAGCTGCGTGCGGGGACGCTCACCGAGGGCGAGGCGATCGACGCCCAGGTGCTCGACGGCCAGCTCAAGTCCGAATTGCTTGAACTGGACACGCTGCAGTCGTGGCGGCACAACCCAATGGGGTACATCGGTGGGCCGGCTGGATCGATCGACGACCTGATGAAGCGCGACTTCGCGCCGGCCGCGATGCGGCTGCGTTCAGTCATCGCTCGGCTCAAAGCCGCTCCCGCGATGTTCGAGGCGATGCGGGCGAACGTCGTCAATCCGCCCAGAGAATTTACCGACCTGGCGATCCGCATGGGCCAAGGTTCAATCGGCTTCTTTAAGGACACGGTACGCGATTGGGCCAAGGAGGCAGCCGGAAACGACACCGAGCTGCTGCGGGAATTCAATGCGGTCGACGACAAGGTCGTGAAGGAAATCACCGAAAGCGTGGACTGGCTGAAGAATGATCTGCTGCCGCGGTCGCACGGGAAATATGCACTGGGGCCCGACGCGTTCTCGAAAAAGCTGCTTTACGAGGAGCTGGTGGACATCCCTCTCGACCGGTTGCTCGCCATCGGCGAGGCCAACCTGAAGCGCGATCACGACGCGTTTCGCGCCGTCGCGGCCAAGATCGATCCAAAGAAGACGCCTGCCGAGGTGATGAAGGCGCTCGAGGACGATCATCCCACCGAGGACGACCTGATTCCTTCGGCCCGGCGGACGATCGAAAAGTGCCGCCAGTTCCTGATCGATCGGAACATCGTCGCGGTCCCCTCGGAAGTGCGTCCCAAAGTGCTCGAGACGCCGCCTTACGCGCGGGGCGGCAGCTTCGCCTCAATGGACACGCCGGGCGCGTACGAAAACAAGGCCACCGAAGCGTTCTACTACGTCACTCCCACCGAGAAGGACTGGACGGCCAAACATAAAGACGAACACTTGCGGCTGTTCAACGCGCCGGTGATGCAGGTGATTACGATCCACGAGGCGTTTCCCGGCCACTACATCCAGTTCCTGTTCAGCAAGCAGTATCCGACCAAGACGCGGAAACTGACCTTCTGCGGAACCAACGTCGAAGGCTGGGCGCACTACTGCGAGCAAATGGCACTCGAGGAAGGCTACGGGGAGGGCGATCCCAGGCTCCAGCTCGCTCAGCTTTCCGAAGCGCTGTTACGCGATTGCCGCTACGTGGTGGGCATCAAGCTGCACACCCAGGGCATGACGGTAAAAGAGGGGGCCGACGTCTTCGAGAAGGAAGGCTTCCAGGAGCCCGCCAATGCGTTCGAGGAAGCGCGCCGCGGCGCGTACAACCCCACCTATCTCTACTACACGCTAGGCAAGTTGCAGATTTATAGGCTGCGCGAAGACTACCGCAAGGCGAAGGGCTCGGACTTCAAGCTCGAGACGTTCCACAACGACTTCGTGCGTCAAGGCGGCATTCCGATCAAGCTGATCCGCCGCATCCTGCTGCCTGGCGACAAGGGCCCCACGCTTTGATCCCGCGTTCTCGGGCCGCCGTCACCATTATTCGCCGCTGATGGCGCCCCACATCTTTTGGAAGAAGCCCGGTTTGGGTTGGTCCGGCGAGTTGCCGGCCGTCGGGTCGGTGCCCGAAGGCGTCGCCATGCGGCCCGGCTGCCATTGCACGTCGCCCGAGACCGGCTGGGCAATCGGAGCCGTGTTGAAACCGCGCGGTTGCGGCACAGGCGGGTAAGGCTGGCCGGCGTACGGTTGGGGAGCGGTTTGCTGTCCCGCGTAAGCTTGGGCCGACGGCATCGCGCCTTGCGGCGGAATGGGCACCGACATTTTCTCCAGCCAGCTGAGTTGCGGATTGAGCGCCTGAGTATCGGCTGCCGCCTGCATGCGGGGCGACGCGGCCGCTGCGGGCGTGTCGTACCCGATTCGCTGCACGGGTGTGTCGGTCAACACGGGGAGAGAGCTGCGACTCACATACACCGGGTTGATCGTCGCGCCCATCGGCATGGACTCCCGCATGGCCTGCGCCGGCGCTCTGTTTGTCGGTGGTCGTGGCGTCGTCGCCCAGGAACGGGTCATGCATCGGCTTGAGCGCGACGTCCGACGCCGAGGCGGCGACCGGCGCGACGTTCGGCTGATCGCGGCGAACGGGGAAGAAAGTGGCTGTGGCCGTGCTGGGAGTGTAACCCGGGGTGGCCGGCACAAGACCGCCGGGGGTGAGCCCGGCGGGACGGTTCGCAGCGGCGGAGTAGCCGGCGAAGCTGGCAACCGGAGAACTTTGAGGGGACCCCGCCAGCGAATTGAGGGCCTGCTCAATCCGCAGCCGGGCCAGTTCGTCCCGTCCGGCACGCAAATCGTCCATGGCCTGTTCGAGAACGGCCTGAGCGGTTGTGCGTCCGCCCGACGCGGTTGCCGCCGTTGACACCGGCTGCGCCGGCGCGGCAAAAGCTGCCGGAGTCGGGGAGTAAGCCGGCGGATTCGTCCGCTGCGACCATTCGGACGGCTGAGCACTCGCAGCCGCGGTGGTCGGGCGCGGGTCGTAGGCCAAGTCGGCAATCGGGCGCGAGGGCGAAGCCGAGCCAGCGGAATGCTCGCGGCGCACGTCTTCCAGCAGATTCTCGGGTTTGTAGTCGTAGCGGTCCCACGCCACGTGAATCTGGGCCGCCATCTGTGCGCAGTTTTCGGCGTCGTCGTAGCGTTTTTGATCCAAGGCCAGAATCCCGCGGTCGAGGAGTTCGATTGCCCGCGATTTGAGCTGAGTCCGCGTATCGGGAGCGACGGGCGAGGCTTGCTGCACGACAACCTTGGCGCCGCGCTCATGCCGGTCGATTTCTTGCAGAAGTTGTTCCGGTTGGATCGAACCGGACGCAACGCCCAGGGCAGCGGCGCGGCGCGCCAGGCGGCGGGCCGTGTCGAAGCGTTTGGCGTCCAATTCGACCATCGCCTGACGCAGGAGTTCCTGCGACAAATCCTGGTTGTCGTTTTTGTCTTGGGCTGCCGGATTGGCCGCGGACCTTCGGGCGGCCGCTCGGGGACTGATTTGCGAGATGATCGACGCCGGGTCGCCCGTCGACTTCTGGATTTCCGGCGGATTGTCGTCGGCGAGAAGAGGCTGGAACGACGCGAAGATTCCCAACGAGCCGGCAACGGCCAACGTATGCCATTTCAATCGCACGGAAGTCCCTTTCGATTCGCTCAAAAGTCTGCGAGACTCGGTCTTTCGGTCATACGTGTCCCGAGCCTTCTCCGAGAATGGCGCCATCAGATCTATCGGTTTTACGGGTTAGATGAATGAGCAGTTTTGGGGGGCCTGCGTCGAAAATTCCGGCAAAAATGTGGGCCAGTTGCGGCTGCTTGCGGCGATGGTTGGCGGCCCTTTTGCTGGTTGGGCTCTTTGCGGTCTCCGGCTGTGACGACGAAGAGGCGGGAACATCGGGGGTTTCCAAACACGCCTTCGCCAATGAAACCGTAACTGTCGCCGTTCCAAAGGGCTTGGGACTGAGCGAGTCCTGGAAAGGGCTGTTGGACGAGTGGAGCGAGCAGACGGGGGCCACGTACCGGCTGGTCGAATACACGGGCGGATCCGCCGAGAAAAAAGACCTGCCACAGGCCGACTTGATCGTGCTGCCATTCGACGAGTTGGGTGATTTCGTCGTGGCCGACCGTCTGGGAATGATGCCCCCCGGAATGCTCACGGGGGACGCCGGCAAGGATTGGCTCGACCTCTTCACGGGGTTGCGAGAGCGTGTTTTGTCCGTCGGCGGCAGTCCGACGTTGATCCCCTATTCGTGTCCGGTCCTCACGTGTTATTTGCGGCGCGACCTGTTGGACAAGGCCGAGTTGAAGCCGCCGCGGACCTGGGACGAATACCAGGCCTTGGTCGATTCCGTCTCGAAATGGGCGCCCGGACTTTCCGTCGTCGAGCCATGGGGTCCCGATTTTCGGGCGACGATGTTTGCCGCACGCGCACTGCCTTTTGTGAAGAGCCCCGGCAGCTTTTCGGTGTATTTCGACATCGAGACGGGCGATCCATTGATCGACTCACCGGGCTTTGTCCGCGCGCTCGAACAGTCGATTGCCGCCATCGCGAAAATGGCGCCCGATACAAAGCAGCTCACCCCGGCCGATTGCCGACAACTCATCCTCTCGGGCAAAGCGGCCATGGCCGTTACGTTCGAGCCGGGCCGCTCTGACATCAAAAAAATCGAACGCCCTGCGGGAATTTCACTCGCGTTTGTGCGGCTGCCCGGAACGCGGCAGACGTACAACCACTCCGCCAAGGCGTGGACGTCGTCCGAGCAAGAGATCAACGATGCCACTCTCGCGCCTTTCACGGGCCTGGCCGCGGGAGTGACGAAAGGCATTCCGCCCAAGCGGTCCGACGCGGCTTGGAATATGGCCAGTTTCTTGGGGCTCGATCGCTACGAGCAGGCCTTTTTGAATGCGCCCAAAAGCGTGTGTCGTGAATCGCAGCTTTCGGCAGCGGCGACGTGGGTCAGTCCCGACCTGCGCACGAACGAGCTTTTCAACTATCAAGGCGTAACGGCGGAGAGCTTGCGTCAGGCGAATCTTTCGGCCGAGTTGCCCGTGGTCGGCCACGCGAAATTTCGCCAGGCGCTCACGGACGGGTTGACGGCTGCGATCGAGGGAAAGTCGACGCCGGCCGCCGCACTCAAAGGCGTGGCCGATCGTTGGCGGGCGATCACAAAAGAACTCGGCGTGGACCACGTGCGCGACAGCTATCGCCGATGCCTGGGACTTCCGGCGGCATTGAATCTGCCGGGCTCGGCCGAAGCCGCCGCTGGCAAGTGAATCACTCGGTCGAACGCGGAACTTTGAGCGGCAAATTCTTGGGGAGCGAAGTCGCAGTCAGTTCGCTTCGACTTTGCGGACGTTGACACGTCGGCCGCCCCGGTCGAAAACAACCTGACCGTCGGTCAGCGCGAAGAGCGTATCGTCGCTCCCCTGGCCGACGTTGCGGCCGGGATGCCATCTTGTGCCCCGCTGCCGGATCAAAATGTTGCCCGCCAGGACCATTTCGCCGCCAAACTTCTTGACGCCGAGCCGCTGAGCCTTTGAATCGCGGCCGTTGCTGCTGGAGCCCTGTCCCTTCTTATGAGCCATGTCTGAAACAACCTCCGACGACGAAACCGCGACTGAATTCGTGGAAAAACGGCACCCAAACGGTGGCCCAGCATTCTCGTCAAGAACCTTCGATCTTGCAAGCCAGAAGCGGCTGGCGAGGGACCTTGCCCGACTCGACGGCAACTCGCTTACCGCACCCGGCACTGTCATTGCTGGAGCCGAACGGCGACGATCTTGCTCAGGGGACTAAAGTCCAACCGAACTCTCGCGAGAACAATCAGAAGGGATCCGCGGGGGCCGGCAATCAGGGCCTGTCGCGAAGAGGCTCGTCGTCCCAGGGATCGCAGACCAATGGCTCGCAAACCGCCGCTCCGCAGCAAGACGAAAAGCAACCGGGCGGCGAGGGCCAAGGGGCCGCGCCGCAAGGAGCGCAAGCCGGCGGCCAGAGTTCAGCCGAATCGAACACCGGCCAAAACAATCCGGCCAGCGGAGTTCCCGAAAAGCAGACCTCCGACACGCGTTGAATCGCCACCGACGGCGCCGATCGAAGCGGGCCCGACCGCCTCCGCGCCCGTGCTCGTTGCGACGCACGCGGTTGACGGCGGGCGCATTCTGCAAATCACGATCAACCGGCCCAAGGTACATAATGCAGTCAACGGCGAGGCCGCCGGGCTGCTTCTCGACGCCTGGCGGCAGTTTCGTGACGACGATTCGTTGACCGTTGCCGTCTTGCACGGCGCCGGCGAGCAGGCTTTTTGTTCGGGTGCCGATTTAGCAGGCCTCGAGGAACTCGCCAAAGTCGGAGCGGTCGTCGACCGCGGCGCGACGATGGGTAACGGGCCGATGGGCGGTTCGCGACTCGTGCAGATGAAACCGGTGATCACCGTCTCGCAGGGTTACACGTATGCCGGCGGACTCGAGCTGTTTTGTCACGGACATATCCGCCTCGCTGAGCCGCAGGCGACCTTTTCTGTCGCTTGCCGCCGCTGGGGCGTGCCCCTGGTCGACGGCGGCACCGTTTACTTACCGCGACTGCTTGGTTGGGGATCGGCCCTCCCGCTGATCATCACCGGGCAACGCATCTCGGCTGAGCGTGCGTCTCAGATCGGCCTGGTGTGGGAACTGACGCCGACGGACGAGGGATTCGCACGCGCCATGTCGATGGCCCGGCAAATCTGTCAGCAGCCTCGGGACGCGCTTCTGGCCGATCTTCGTTCGGCGCTTGAGGGTTCTCATTTGCCACTCGACGCGGCGCTTGAACTCGAGTCTCGCAATTTGACCCCCGTCATGCACAGCGAAAGCACGCGGCAAGGCGTCGAGGCATTTCTCCAGGGCAAGCGGTTCTGGTTTACCTGACCGCTTCGCGGGCAGTACGATGAATGCGCTCCGGCGTTCAAACTCGTAGCGGGAGTTGACCACAATGACGACGGTGACCGGCCGGGACATCCTGCGACTCAATGCCGGACAATTCGCGGCGGCGCAGCAGACGCTGGAACGCGCGTTTTTCGATTATCCGTTGATGGTCTACGCCTGCCCGGACGAGCGCCTGAGAAGACGCGGCGTCTTCTCGCTCTACACCGCGATCCTCCATGACGCGCAGCGGTACGGTGAGATCTATACGACTCCCGGTGTCGACGGCATCACCTGCTGGCTACCGCCGGGCGTGCCTCTGCCCACGTTCTGGCGAGAATTTCGCGCGGGGCTTCTGGGATTGCCGTTTACCTTTGGCTGGAAGGCGTTTCGGTGCCTGCTCGAATACGGTCAATGGCACACCAAGCTGCACCAGGAATTCATGCACGGTCCGCACTGGTTTTTGGCGACAATCGGCGTCGATCCGGCTTCCCAGGGCAAGGGCGTTGGCAGTGCGCTTTTAGAGGCGATGACCGTCCGCGCCGACCAGCAAAAGCTTCCCTGCTATCTCGAAACGCACGGCGAGAAGAGCGCACGGCTCTACGAACGGCACGGTTTCGAGACCGTGCGGCTCTTCGAGGTGCCCGGACATTCCGTCCCCGTGTGGGCCATGTTGCGCCCCGCACGCACCGCCTGATCTGCGAATTCTCTGCGGAAGAATTGGAGGCTGTGATGCTTAGCGCACGCAATCAATTCAAGGGAAAAGTGAAGTCGGTCACGCTGGGAAATGTCGTGGCCGAGGTCATCGTTTCGGTCGGATCGTTTGAGATCGTGTCCGTTATTAGCCGTACGTCGGCCGAATACATGAGTCTGAAAGTCGGCGACGAAGTGACCGCCGTCATCAAGTCGACCGAAGTCCTGATCGACAAATAGCGACGAGAGGGGCATACAGATGCGGGTGACGCGGCGGAGATTCCTCGGGACGGGCGCCGCCCTCGCCGCCGCGACTGTTTCCCGGCGCCGATCGGATCAGACCGCGAGCCCGTGCGCGTCGCTGTGATGGGAGTCAATGGCCGCGGGCGGCAGTTGCTTCCCGCCTTCCTCGATTTCCCGGAAGTCGAGATCACGCACATTTGCGACCCCGATTCGTCTGTGATCCCCCCGGCGATCAAGCTTGTCACCGATCGCGGGCGTAAAGCGCCCGCCGCCGTGCGAGATTTCCGCACGGCTCTCGACGATCGCAAGCTCGACGTTCTCATTTGCGCGGCTCCCGACCACTGGCACGCATTGGCCACGATCCTCGCCTGCCAGGCCGGAAAAGACGTCTACGTCGAAAAGCCCGCTTCGCACAATGTGGTCGAAGGCCGGAGGATGGTGGAAGCGGCCCGCAAATACAACCGCGTGGTGCAGGTCGGCACTCAGCGACGCAGCGGCGAGGAACTGGCCCACGCGGTCGACCGCGTCCACAGTGGCAGCCTCGGTAAAGTGCACTTGGCTCGTGCCTGGATCACGAGCGTGCGCCCAACATCGGACGCGTGCCAGTGACCGTTCCGCCTTCCACTCTCGATTTCAATCTCTGGGCCGGACCAGCCGTCAATCCGCACTACAAGAAAAACCTCATCCCCTATCATTGGCATTGGCGCTGGCTCTACGGCACGGGTGAGTGCGGTAATAACGGCATTCATTTCCTCGATCTGGCCCGCTGGGGTCTCGGCGTCGACGCGCCGCGGTTCGTGACTTGCGGCGGCAACAAGTATTACTTCGACGACGATCAGGAGACGCCCGATACACAGTTGGCGACCTTCGATTTCGCCGACGCGGCCATCGAGTGGGAGCACCGCACGTGGTCGAAGCGCGGCGAGGAAGGCTCGGCCTACGGTGTCATTTTTTACGGCACCGACGCGACGCTCGTGGCGCTCGACGGCGGCTGGAAGATCTACCACGACCGCAAAGTGGTCGAAGAGTCGAAAGCCACGGGACACGCCGATTGGATCCACAGGCACGTCGGAAACTTTCTCGCCTGCCGAACAACGCGGAAACAGCCGGTGGCCGACATTGAAATCGGCCATCGCAGCACCACGCTGTGCCACCTCGCGAACATCGCCTGGAGAACGCGATCGACGCTCCGCTTTGACGGTGCTACGGAGACGATCTCCGGTAACCCGGCCGCTTCGGCCTTGCTCGGTCGCGAATACCGGGCCGGCTTCACGCTGCCGAGACTGACGTAGCGTGCCGGAAGGAGTCGGACTGTGGCCGGCAGCGAGTTGGCAAAGGTCATCGAGCGGCTCGAGGCGCATTACGGCGCACAAAAGCCGCCGAAACTGGCCGGACCTTGGGAGATGATCCTTTGGGAGAACGTTGCCTACCTGGCCGACGATGACCGGCGGCGAAACGCATTTCAGACTCTCAAGCAGAATGTCGGGATCGAAGCGGCCGAGATTCTCGACGCATCCGACAAAGACCTGCTCGAAGTCGCGCGGCACGGGATTCTGCCGGAGCAGTTTGCCGAAAAGCTGCGCACGTGTGCGAAGATCGCGTTGGAAGAGTTCGACGGAAATCTGAAGCAAGTCCTCAAATGGCCGCTGCCCGAGGCGAAAAAGGCGCTGCAGAAGTTTCCAGGCATCGGCGAACCGGGAGCGGAGAAGATCCTGCTTTTCACGCGGACCTGCCCGGTACTGGCTCTCGAGTCGAACGCTTTGCGCGTGCTCGTGCGGCTCGGATTTGCGGAAGAGCAGAAGAGCTACTCGACGACCTATCGGCTGGTGCAAAAGGCGGTCGCGGACGAACTCAATACGGATTGCGGCTGGCTGATTCAGACCCATCTGCTCTTGCGCCTCCACGGCCAGGAGTTGTGCAAGCGTTCCAAGCCTCTGTGCGACAAGTGTCCGCTGCGTGCTGAATGTGAGTACTTCGAAAAGGGTGGTGCGTGATGCGGCGGTGGACACGGGACGAGGTGAATTCGCTCGACGAGGCCGACGAATTGGCGCCGTTGAGACGGCAGTTCCAGATTCCGTCGGGCATCCGCTACTTCAACGGAAATTCGCTGGGGCTGTTGTCGCGGCCCGCCGAGGCAGCCCTGTTTGCCGCGCTCGAAACGTGGCGGTCGCTGGGCGGCGAAGGCTGGTTCCGCGGTTCGCAGCCTTGGCTGGAATTGGTCGCGAAGGCCGCCGCGATGATGGCGCCGCTGGTCGGAGCCGAGCCCGAAGCAGTGACTGTCGCCAACTCGACGACGGTCAATCTCCATCAATTGCTCTCGACTCTGTTTCATCCAACCCCCGCGCGTCGCAAGATTCTGGTCGACGACACGATCTTTTGCTCCGATTTGTACGCGGTTCGCAGTCATCTGAAACTGCGGAGTCTCGACCCCGATGCCGATCTCGTTGTCGCTCCGACCGCCGACGGCGCACTGCTGGAGGAGGAGGCAATTGTTGAAAGAATGACCGGCGACATCGCCTGTGCCGTGTTCTCGTCGGTGGTTTACAACACGGGCCAATTGCTCGATCTCGAGCGGATCACCCGCGCCGCGCGCGAGCGCGGCATCGTGATCGGCTTCGATTGCAGCCATTCGGTCGGCTGCATTCCGCACGAACTCTCGCGGTGGGACGCCGACTTCGCCTTTTGGTGCGGCTACAAGTACTTGAACGGCGGCCCCGGCGCTCCTTCGGGAATGTTCCTCAACCGCCGGCATTTTGGATCCGCTCCCGGACTGGCCGGTTGGTTCGGTTGCCGCAAGGACCGCTTGCTGAACATGCCCCGGCAGATGGAGCCGGCGGCGGATGCCGAGGCGCTGCAAATCTCGACGCCCTTTGTTTTGAGCCTGGCAGCGTTGTCGGGCTCGCTTTCACTCGTCTCGCAAGCCGGAATCGACGCCCTTCGCGCGAAATCACTGCGTATGACGGGGCTTTTGATCGAATTGATCGACGACCAATTGAGTGAGCGATTCGCGATCGTCACTCCGCGCGACGACGGGCGTCGAGGCGGCCACGTTGCGATCGCCCATCCACGCGCCCAGCAGTTTTGCCGCGCACTGCGAGAAAGAAACGTCGTCGCCGACTACCGCAGCCCGAATATCATCCGCCTGGCACCGAGCCCGCTTTACAACTCGTTCGACGATTGCTTTGAAGCGGTCGAGCAATTGCGATCCATCGTGGATCACTCGGACTGCTGAGGCGACTGCCCGGCGCGTCGATACCACGAGGCGAGGAGATACAACACGGGCCCCATCGCCACGAGGCCGCCGCCGAACGCCAGGGCAAGCAACGATCGGTCCGGTTGAATGCACTCATGGTAAAGCGCGGTGACGAGCAAGAGCACCGGTGCGACAGCGGCCAGGCTGACGCCCCATTTGCCGCCGGGCACGCGAAACGGTCGCGGCAAATCCGGCTCCTTCACGCGCAACACGACCAGCGAAATGAACTGCACCGACAGGCACAACCCATAAAGCATGACGTCGATCGCGATCAGCCGATCAAACCCCAGGGGCAGCATGACCCCCCACGCCAGGCTGCACGCCAGGATTGAAACCCACGGCGCTCCAGATTTCTCTCCGCGAAGCCGAAACAGACGCGGCAAATAGCCGTTGTCCGCCAGAGCCACGGGAAGTCGCGAATACGACAAGACGAGCGCGTTACAGATCGCAAACGAGCCGATCAACGCGGCAATCAAGACGGCAGCACCAAGTAGCGGGCCCCCGATCGTCTTTCCCACATCGATCCAGGCACCGTTGACCCAAATTGTCGCGGGAATTCCGGCATGCGCGATGGCCAGCACGGGAAGCGTGTAAACCAGTACCGCCAGCACGAGCACGCCCAGCATCACGATCGGATAGTTCCGTTGGGGCCGATCGACTTCGCGGGCAATTGTCGAGGCCTCTTCCCAGCCGCTGTAGCACCACATCGCGATCAGAATCCCGCCCAGAATATCGGTGCCGCTGGCCAGCGTTGCACCGGCAACGGCGTGTGGCGGGGTCGCCAACGCCCATCCCGAAAGAATGGCTATCGGCAACAGGAGCGCCGCCGTCAGTGCGAGTGAGACGAAGCCCACGACGCGAATCCCCAAAGTATTGACGGCCGCACAGGCGAGAATGATCCCCCACCCGACGGCAAGGCCAACGTGTCCCGTCGCCCCGGGCCAGACGCGCCCCAAATATTGGACAAACAGAGTCGGATAGAGGGGCATGTCGACGATGCTGTTCGCGAGCGCCAGCCACGCCTGCTGAAATCCCCAGAACGGCCCGAGCGCGCGGCGAGCCCACGCGTAGTATCCCCCCTCCTCCGGGATTGCGGCGGAGAGTTCGCCCACCATGAGAGCCGTGGGCAGGCTCCAGACGGTCGGCGTGATGATCAGAACCAGCACGGTCGTCAGGTAGCCGCACTTCTGAATCAGCTCTTCGATGCCGTACGGACCGCCGGAAACCATCAAGTAAGTTGTGGCGACGAGCGGAATCAGCGTGATCTTGGACGTTCGTCGTCGCTCGTTCAATGCACACTCGGCTCGGCAAGTTCGGGGACGGGTGCGTCGGTTCCCGCCCATTATCAAGGCGTCGGCGGGCACGCACAACGCCCGCCACAAGCACGTGCGGCTGGGACCTTGGTATCATGAAAATGGGTTTCAATCCGGTAATCGGAAACTGGCCATGGCCTCTTCGAGCGATTCTTCGTTCCGACTCGCGTCCAATTCGCGGAAGCGCCGGCTCTTGGCGCTCTTGATCGCCAATCAACAGCAGTCGCCGCTCAACTCGGCCGGCGTTGGATCGCCGTTCCCGCGCCCGCCTCTCCGCTGGTCGAAACTGTCTCCTCTCGTCATTCCGGCCGACGAAGTTGTGCGGATCGACGTCTTTCAACACGACGACGTGTCGACAACGCGAGCGGCTGCCCTCCCTGAACGTGAACATGCGGCCGGCAACTCCAGCGAACGCGAGCCGGGCATCGATTTTCAGCCTGTCAAAGACTTGCTCGCCGGCAAAAAGCCGGCCGTTTGGGTCTTCGCCGGCGACGGTATTACGTTAGGCGCCGCCATACGGGCGGAGGGCGCAACTATTGCGAGCACTTCGCCGAGGAAATCCGCTTCGGGATGGGCCGCCACCACGACGTGGTCATCAATACATCCTCGCACGCGGAGTCGGCGCAAAGCCTCCTCGAGGACCTCGAATGGCGCAGTTCTGCGGTTCCAACCGGCAGTCGTCTCGGTGATGCTCGGCCTCAACAACGCGCCGGCCGGTCCAGAAGGTCGAGCCGAATTTCGCACGAATCTCGAACATGTTGTCGCCTGCGTCCGCGCCGGGGAGGCGATTCCCCTGCTGCACACGCCGCCGCGCATCGACCTCGACCGCGCGGCGAGGCACGCCGACTTGCGAGCCTACGTGCGGCTCGTCCGCGAAGTCTCGCGCGAGCTGGATGTACCCTGCGTCGACCACTGGGCTTTTTGGAAAGAGGTCGCGACGATCGAACCCGTCGGCAAAAACTGGCTGGCGGCCGACGGCCTCAACCCCACCGCAGCCGGCCAGCGCGCGATGGCCGACTTGCTCTTCCAACTCTTGGCCATCGTTCGGCAACCAGCACAATGTGCCAAAACGACTTGATTGACTCGATCAATCGGTCTGTTTGCCGCTCTTCACCGTCCTGATCAGACTTTGCTCGTGGCTGATCCAGGTGTTTTTGTCGCGGATAATCGCCTGAGGCGGCAGGGCGGGTGAGACCGTTTTCAGACTGGCGAAGCGTTTGACCGCCGTGCCGATCGCCATGAATTCGAGCAGGCCGCCCATTTCGTGCACGTAGGTCTTGATGCCGATCACGTCTTCGGCCCCGATGGCGTCTGCCTCGTCGCGGATCAGGCCGATGGCGTGCTCGCGGGCATCGTAAATCAAGGAAGTCAGCTCGCTGATTTCGCCGCGCAAAATGATTTGAAAAACGCCGCCATGCCGCCGACAAAGCCCAGCGAGTAAACGGCCGTGCCCAGCACAAGTTTGATCGGCAGATAGCCCAGGCTGACCATGTTCCACATCTCTTCGCAGGTGAGATCGCTGGTGATGGGGTTGGCGTCGTATTCTCTCGGCAAGTCGGGGTGCCGCGAGGCCGTGCCCGTCATCATCATTTCGTGAATTCCGCGAAAGGGCATCACGGTCGTTTGAATGCCGACGACGGAATTCGCGCCGACGGCCTTGGCCTCGCCGACCAGACGCTCGAGCGCCAGGTGCCGCGTGTGGTTGAACACGTCGCTATATTGTTTGATCTCTCCGCGGGCCAGACTCTTGAGTCCGCCGATGATCCCGCCCCCCAATCCGATCGAATAGGCCACGTTGCCGAACACAAATTGGATCGGCGTGAAGCCGGCGTCGAGTTGGCAATACAGTTCCTGCCCGTCATGGCTCGTGGAGAAGTCCAACTCGCGGCTCCTCGAGTCTGCACGGTGCACGCACGTTCCGATCGAGAGAAACTCGATATTGCCATAGAAGTTCTTGAGGTCGCTCGTCACGCTCGTGATACCGTGACCGCCATGCTGCCTGGGCCTCGGCAATCATGCGGCCATAGGCTTCCAGCCGCCCCTCGTGGATCACCCGCGTGACTTGCGTGACCTCGCCGCCGGCAATGTTCTGCAGCCCCGCGCCAGGCTGCCGAGAAACCCGAGCGAATACACGCTGTTGCCGATCACCAATTCGCCCGGCGCAAAGCCCTTGAGGCCGAGACAGTACATTTCATTGCCGGACAGTCCAGACATCACGGGCATGGGACGACTCCTTCGACGAATTTGAGGGCCTATCGATCGAACGGACTGCGAGTATGACACGGCAATCCCCATCATTCACCCGCCCGGATGCCCCGAGCAGGTTGCCCGGAAAATGTCGATTTTTTTCCGAACAGGCGTGAGAATTGGGGCCGAAGTGGGACTAATGAATTTAAGGGGCTGACCGACGTCCCCTGACAAGCCACGACGAATTGGCCGAAAATGCACGTTTGAATCGTCCGCATCGAGCGAATTCATGCATCAACCCGAAACCCGTGCGAGCCTGATTCTCAGGCTGAAGGGCGAGCGCAACGAGCTTGCCTGGACGGAGTTTGTGTCGACCTATGAGTCGTTCTTGCGGCAGTTGGTCGGTCGCCAGGGGGTTGCCGAGCGCGATGTCGCGGATGTGACGCAGCAAATCCTGGCCGCCATCGCCCACTCGGTCGCGGGCTGGCAGGACGATGGAAACCCGGCCTCATTTCGACGCTGGCTGCATCGCGTTGCCCGAAACGCCGTCATCAAATTCATGGCCCGCGAACGGCGGCACGTTCGTGCGCGGGGAGGGAGCGATGTTTGTGACCTGCTCCAACAGATTCCCGAACCACCAAAAGAAGACCAGCTCCGCGCGTACGAGCACGAACTGGTCGCATGGGCCGCGCGGCAGGTGCACGACGAGTTCCAGGAGACTTCGTGGAAAGCCTTTTGGGAGACACTGGTCGCCGGCCGCGCGGTGGGCGACGTGGCCAAGGAATTGGGTGTCACGCCGGGAAGCATTTACATGTCCCGCAGCCGAATCATGGCCCGCATCAAAACCAAAATTCGCGAGGTCGACGATGACCCCGTGTAGCAGCGGCCCGGCTTGAGCGTTTTCAGCGATCGATCACCGAGATTTCAAGGACGTCTGCAATGTCCGACAAACGTGCGATCTGCGATCGAGACCTCCTGCGGAAGTCGCTCGATGACGCGCTCTCCGATGTGCAGGAAGAGGAACTCAGCCGGCATTTGTCGGAATGCGCCGATTGCCAGCACGAACTGGAGCGGCTGGCTGCCGAGCAGGGGGAATGGTCGAAGGTCGGTTCGGTCCTAAAGCGAGAGGCTGCATCGAGCCCGCCGACGGCCCATTTTTCCGACGAGCCCGACGAGATCGCGGCAGACTTCGCCGTCGATTTTCTCGAACCGTCCCCCGCGCCCGAGGCGATGGGCCGCCTCGCGGAGATCGACATCCTCGAGGTCATCGGCCGCGGCGGCATGGGGATCGTCCTCAAGGGGTTTCAGCCCGAGTTGAAACGGCTCGTCGCAGTGAAGGTCCTGGCTCCTTACCTGGCCGCCAGCGGCGCGGCCCGTCAGCGGTTCGCCCGCGAGGCGCAAGCCGCCGCCGCCATTATGCATCCGAACGTGATGCCCATCTTCACCGTGCAATCGACCGGCAAGCTCCCCTTCCTGGTCATGCCCTACGTCGACTGCGAGTCGCTCGAAGAGCGGATCGCCCGCACGGGTCCGCTCGCTCTCGCCGACATCCTCAGAATCGGCACGCAGACGGCACGAGGGTTGGCCGCCGCCCACGCACAGGGGCTCGTGCATCGCGACGTGAAGCCGGCCAACATCTTGCTCGAAAAAGGCGTCGAGCGGGTCATGCTCACCGACTTTGGACTGGCTCGAGCCGTCGACGATGCAAGCCTGACGCGCACGGGGCTGATCGCCGGCACGCCGCAATTCATGTCGCCCGAGCAGGCGCAGGGCGAGGCGATCGATGCCCGCTCGGATCTGTTCAGCCTGGGCAGCGTGCTGTACATGATGGCGACCGGCCGCCGGCCGTTCCGCGCCGAGACGACCCTCGGCATCCTGCGGCGCATCGCCGAAACCGAGCCGCGGCCCATGTGCGACGTCAACCGCGAGATTCCGTCCTGGTTTGCCGCCATCGTGGAAAAACTGCATGCGAAGTCCCGCGAGGCCCGCTTCGCGTCGGCCGACGAAGTCGCGCAGCTCTTGGAAGGCTGTCTGGCTCACGTGCAACAACCAACGGCCACACCTCTGCCGGTTGCCGCCGCGGCGTTTGCCAAGGGCCGCGACTCAAGGTCGATCGTGCGCGCCTGGAAACGGTTCCCGCTCGCTGAGTTCCCCGTGCGAACTTCGCCCCGCGCGTGGGCCAAGGCGATCGCGATTGCCGTCGGACTCGTCGTGATCGGTGCATTGGCGCTCGTGCTGGAACGAGGCGCAGTGGAACAAAAGGCCGGAAGCCACCAACCGAGCCCGTCCTTGCCGCCGCCCGCGTCTGAAAATGCCGCTCCGCCGGCCGCAGCGGCGCCCGCTCCGCCTTGGAATGACGAATTGACGCAAAAGTTGCTCGATTCCGCACGCGCGATCGAGCAGCTCGAAGCCGAAACCAACCAACTTTGGCCCCGCGATCAACCCGCGGGATCCGCCGGAAAACTGCCCACACCAAACGATCCGAAAGGCAAAGGAACCAAGAAATGAGACTCGCCCTGATTTCGATTGCCGTGCTTGCACTCGGCGTGTCGCTGAACCGGCCGCTCGCGGCCGACAACACTACCAAACCGTCGTCATCCACTTCAGAGCAGCCAGATCGTGATCGTGCGTCGGCCGCGTCTGCGGCTCCGCGGGAAAAGCCTGCATTCGCGCGAACGCCCGCGGATGACCCGCGGCAAGTTCGGGTGTATCGTTTGAATCACATCGAAGCCGACATCGCAACCGCGATGCTGAAACAGCTCTATACCGATGGCAACTTCGCAGCGGACGCTCGCACGAATTCGCTGATCGCCCACGACATCCCCGAAAGACTCGCCAAACTCGAGACGCTGCTCAAGGTCATCGATCGGCCCGGCAAAGAGGGTGCGATTCCCGGTGCGACGAACAGCGATCGGCCCGCGGCGCCGGCGGAGCGAATCAGGCCGCTGAACACGATGGCGAGCCCGTTTGCTCGTGTCGGCGAGCCGGCTGACGCGCGGATTCGCCGGGATCAGATTTCGCCGAGCGAAGCAGCACCGGAGAATGTTCGCAACTTGCGCCAAACATTCAAGGATCTTGACGCGCACGCGGCCCAAACAGCCGCCGAACTTCGACAGTTGCCGAAGCAAGACTTCCAACTCCCTTTGGGCGGCACTGAGGAGCACGTAACCGAATTGCAGCGCAAGCTGCGGGAACAGGTGGCGGCCGCATATGATGCCCGCACGCAATTACAGCAGGCCGAAGTCAATTGGCTACGTGAACGTCTCAGTCGCATCGAGCGACAGGTCGAAAACCGTGGCCGGCTCAAAGACCAGATCATCGACCGTCGCATCGAGGAGTTGCTCAATCCCGGTTTGCAATGGAATCCCGGTCTTGGTGCGACGACCGAACGGGCTCCTGAAAACCAAACGGAGCCCCAAAGCGATGTTTCGTCGCGGGAAAAGCGAGCCCAGACGCTGAACAACCTCAAACAGCTCGCGCTCGCGATGCACAACTTCCACGACGTCTACGGCCACTTTCCCAAAGCCGTTTCCACCGCTCGCGACGTGGGTCGTCAGTCGGACACGCCGCACAGTTGGCGGATCGATCTCCTTCCGTTTCTCGGCGCGGCCGATCTCTATCAACAATATAAAATGGATGAAGCGTGGGATGGCCCGAACAATAAAAGACTCTTGGACCGCATGCCGGCTGTCTTTCGCAGCCCCTATGACGATCCCAAATCCATGAACACTGCCTACGCCGTTCTTGTCGGTAATGGGACCGTCTTTGAGCCTGAACCAAGGTTTTCTCGCGAGCCCTATAAGCCCTACAAGGGAGTCAAGATTTCCGAGATCACGGACGGGACAAGCAATACGGTTTTGGTCGTTGAAGCACGACGCAATTGCCCCTGGATGAAGCCGGAAGACATCCCCTTCGATGCAGACAAGCCGGTCCCGGAGCTCGGCGGCTTCGTTGATAACAAATTCGCGGCCGTCATGGCCGACGGCAGGGCCTGCATCTTCGAGCGATCGAAAGTCGAGGACATTCTGAACTGGATGATCCGGCGCAACGACGCCCATCCCATCCAAATTCCGTTCGAGTGAGAAATCGTCGCCGGGAATGCGCAGCGTCGCATTTGGCTAGGTGCCGCAAAAGGCACCCGGCCATCGGGGCTGGCCGATGAAGCCGGCGGCCCGCCGGTGAGATTGTCGCTTTCGGGACGAAACGAGAATCCCGGCAGTTGCACGCGAGCGATGACGCTGACGTGAAAGCGGGCTGCCTTTCGTCCAAGAACGGCGAATCGAAGAAATTGGACTTCGGCAGGCTGAGTCGAGTCGCAGGCCACAACCCCTGACTTGTTCGATAGCCCGCCCGCGCCCACCATTCTTGGGAAAGGTCCGGTCCGTGAACTTATCCAAGCTCGCATTTCGTACGACCGGCGCATTGTTTGTCGTAGTTTGGCTCTCCAATCTTGCCATGACGAGTTTGCAGTTTTCCTCCTACGAGGATCTCAGGGACGCGGCGTTTCAAGCCAAAATGGAAAAAAACGAGGAAGAATTGCTCAAGCGTTGTCGATCTCTCTCGGTGCACGCATGTGCCACCCAACCCTGTGGCCAATCAGCCGGTAAACCTCACGGTCGCCGGATGGGCAATTGCACGCGAATCTCGAATTGCTCGAATCCGAGCGCGAAGGGCCGCCCGATCCAGGCCTCGAAGCCGGGACGATCGTCGGGCACGTAGCCGCTACGGGGGAGCCACACGCCGTAAAGCCACTGCAGGGCCCGCAGCTCCAATTCGAGGTCGCCGCGAATTTCGATCTCCGCCACGATCATCGCTGCGAACCGAGCGCGGCCGATTTCTCCCCTGGGCGTGAAGCCGGCTGCCTCGACCGCGACGTAGTATTGGCAATCGTCCAGCGAGGTAATCTCGGGGTTCTCCCACTGGTAGCCGAGCCACTGCCCGTCGGCAAAACCGTGGCGTTCGGCCCATGCGACAAGCCGCTCGACCGCCCTGACGACGGCGTCGCCTTGATACGGTCGCACCACGCGGATGTAGGCGACAGTGCGCGCCGGGATGTCGCGGATCCTCACGCGGAATTTGTCCGGATTCTGCCGCGGCGGCAAGCTTGCCCGTCGCTGGCCGCCGGACTGATCGTGGACGATCGATTCGAGCTTGTCCCGATGCGCGGCCTGCCAGGCTGCGATGTCGAAGGCTCTCGGAGCCGCCCCGTAATGCTGCTTGAACGAGCGTGAGAAATCCGACGGCGAAGAAAAGCCGCAGGCCCCCGCGATCAACGTCAGCGAGGTCGCTCGCGACCCGGACATCAGGCCGAGCGCCTTTTCGAGCCGCCTCCGCTTTACGAACTCGGCGGGAGTCACACCGACAAGGGTTTGGAACACGCGGTGGAAGTGGAACGGCGACAGCCGCGCGGCCCGCGAAATTTCCTTCAGCCGCAACGGTTGGTCGAGATGGCTCACAATGTAGTCGATCGCCGAGTTCACCCGCTCGACATAACTTGCCATCGTGGCATTGCGGCGTCTTTGGCGTCTTTCGCTGTGGTGTTTTTCCGAGATTCGCAAGATTTGGCAAGACCTCTCTATTTTGTCGGGTAGGATGCCGGCGTCGTCAACCAGGAGTCAGCCCATGAAGAGAATCATTTTAAGCCTGTCGCTCTGCCTTTTCGCGGCATACGCGACCACGGGCGCGCCGCAACCGGGCGCAGCCACCGCAAAAGGAAACAAGACCATGCGTCTCGGCAACTTCTCCGTCAGTCTTGCCGTCAAGGACCTGGCGGCGTCGCGCGCGTTTTACGAAAAGCTCGGCTTCCATGCCGTCGGCGGCGACGGCCGCCATTATTCAATTCTGCAGAACGAAACGAGCACGATCGGCTTGTTCCACGGCATGTTCGAGAAAAACATCCTCACCTTCAATCCCGGTTGGGATCGCAACTGCAAAACCTTGCCGGACTTTGACGACGTGCGAGAGATTCAGCGCAAGCTCGTCGCCGACGGGATTCAGCCGACAGTGCGGGCCGACGAATCGACGTCCGGACCCGCCAGCCTCGCGGTTTTCGACCCGGACGGCAATCAAATCTTGGTCGACCAGCACGTGCCGAGCCCGCGAAAGTAGGACCGGCTAGTGAACTGAAGGCTTAAGCGTTTTCGCCGGAGGCGCGCTCCCGAGCCCTTTCTCGGCGATCAAATAAGTGAGCGTCGCCATCGCTCCGGCTCCGCCGTTCAGTTCGTCGATATTGACGGCGTCGATGCGATCAAGCGACGAGTGGTGGAAGTCGAAGTAGTGCGTGCCGGCGGGCATGTAGCCGATGGTGACCGCGCCTTGTGGGCCGAGCGGGGCCACGTCCGTTCCGCCGCCCCCTTTCTTGATGTTGTCGGCGTGAAACAGCGCGAGATACGGCGCCCAGCGTTTGACCGTCGCGACTTGCTCCTCCGTCCCGCTCACGCCGAAGCCCAAGGCCGCGAAGCCGCCGCTGTCCGATTCCATGGCGGCGAAGTGCTTCTCGTGTTTCGCCTTGGCCTGGGCGGCGTATTCCTTCGCGCCCATGCCGCCGAATTCCTCGGCCATGAATAGCACCGCGCGGACGGTCCGCCGCGGACGCAGGCCGAGCGCTTTGAGGATCCGCACCACTTCGATCGCCTGCACCACGCCTGTGCCGTCGTCGTGTGCGCCGGTGGCGAGGTCCCAGGAATCGAGATGACCGCCGACGACCACGTACTCTTGCGGCAAGTCGCGGCCTGTGAATTCGCCGATCACGTTGAATGATGAAATCGGCGGATGTTCGGCCGCGCTGAGCTGGAGATTGACCGTGAGCTTGGGATTGGCTTTGAGCAGGGCCGAGAGTTCGTTCGCGCCATGCGTGCTCACCGCGGCGGCCGGAATCTTGGGGACGCCCTCCTCATAGCGGAGCATGCCGGTGTGCGGATGATCGTCGTCCGGCAGCGTTGTCATCGAACGCACGAGCACGGCCACTGCCCCGTGCCGCCCGGCCGCCGCCGCGCCGCGATAGCGCTGGTCGACGTTTCGCCCGTATTCGCGGAACGGCGTTGATCCCTTGTCCTGCATGCGGTGGTTGTAAAACACGATCTTACTGCGGACCGCGTCGCCGAGTTGGTCGACCTCGTCGAGACCCTGCACTTCGACGACGTTCGCCTCGATCCCTTCCTTGGGCGTGCCGACGCTGGGACCCAGCGCGGTGATTTTGAGGGCGACCGGTTTGGGCGTCGACGTCACCGTGGCCTGTTCGACGTCGCCGCGCGTCCAATGCGGCACCATCGTGGGCTGCAGGATCACGCGATCGAAGCCGTAAGACTCCATCTTCCGCTTGGCCCAATCGATGGCTTTGGCGGCCCCCTCGGATCCGCTGAGCCGCGGGCCGATCGTAGTCAGCTCGCGGAGATTGGCGTACGCCTGGCCGTTCGCGGAGGTTTCGGCAGCGATCTTCCGCGCCACGTCCAGAAGCGGGTCGCCGTCTGCACGGACGTCGCCGGCCAACCGGAGAAGAATGAGCGAGACGACAAGCGGGAAAAAGCGTTTTGGTTTCATGATTTCTTGATAACGTCTCTCGGCACATTTCGCGAGCGAGAGGCCAACGCTCCCGGTCGGCACGACGGGGGCCGCGCTGGTTCCGGTGTGTTTTCGAAGTCGAACGCTTATCCTTGGAGCGATTGACCCGATTCGATGCTCCTTCGACGGCGGCCTTTTTATGAAGCGAATCGCGTTCCTTTGCGTGTGGTTGATGGCAATCGGACGAGGGCTGCCGGCGGCCGATTACCCGCCGCCGCGGCAGGGCGACTACGTGTTGCACGACTTTCAATTCGCGTCGGGAGAGTCTCTGCCCGACTTGCGGATGCACTATCGCACGCTGGGCACGCCGCGAAACGACGACAAAGGCGTCGTCCGCAATGCCGTGCTCATCATGCACGGAACGACCGGCGAAGGGAGCAACTTTTTTCGGCCTGAGTTCGCCGGACAGCTCTTCGGCAAGGGCCAGTTGCTTGATGCGTCGCGCTACTTTCTCATCCTGCCCGACGGCATCGGCCACGGGCATTCGGGCCGGCCGAGCGACGGTCTGCACGCCCGCTTTCCGCATTACGGCTATCGCGACATGGTCGAAGCCGACTATCGCCTGCTCACCGAAGGCCTCAAAGTCAACCACCTGCGGCTCGTGATGGGCACATCGATGGGGGGCATGCATACCTGGCTCTGGGGCGAACGGCATCCCGACTTTATGGATGCCCTGATGCCGCTGGCGAGCCTGCCGACGCAGATCTCCGGCCGCAACCGCATCTGGCGGTGCGCAATTGTCGATTCGATCCGCAAAAATCCCGAGTGGAAAAATGGCGAGTACTCGACTCAACCCGCCGGCCTCCGCACGGCCGCGTTCATGCTGATGTTCATGAGCAGCAACCCCGTCCAGCGGCAGAAGGAAATGCCCACCCGCGAGCAAGCCGACGCGGCCATCGATCAGTTCATCGAACGCACCCTTCCAAGTATGGACGCCAACAACACGCTCTACGCGCTCGATGCCTCGAGCGATTACGATCCCGGTCCCGATCTCGAAAAGATCAAGGCGCCGCTGTTGGCCATCAATACGGCCGACGACCTGATCAATCCCCCCGAACTCGGCATCCTCGAGCGAGAGATCGTCCGCGTGAAGCGCGGCAAAGCCATCGTGATCCCACTCAGCGACCGGACCCGCGGCCATGGCACACATACCCTGGCCGCCGTCTGGAAGGACTCTCTCGCCGAGTTGCTCAATCAATCGGAATAAACCGCCGGCTCGCGGATCGACGACCACGCCCCTTCGTCATCACCGTCAGCCATTCGGCAGTCGGCGTCTCGGGCAGCGTCGAGATTCCGCGCTTCACCGCGTCGCGCCGAGCGGCGGCAAAAGTCCGCCGGACCGCCAGAACCCCGGTGAAGACTGCAAACGGCGGCTCATGGCGGCGAGGGTGAAAGAAGTTCAAACGACGCTCTCGCACGCAGCCGGTTCGGTCGAAAACTAAAAGGTCAGCCAACGAACCATTCGCGCGGCGCAGACGTGCGACTGACGATTGCTCACGAGGCAGTCGTTCCGGTTTGCCAGGCTGGCGGGCCCGATTGTCATCTGCTTTGCAAAGTTGAGCGCGACCAGACGTGGCCGGCTTGCGACCGAGTCCGGCAAACAGGTCGTCATGGGCATTGCGGGGCAGAAGAACGTACAAATCGGTCGAGCATCCCTTGCGAACGGTTCTTGAGAATTGGAGAAAACAGTATGTCGAAGCGGGTATCGATCAGTCTGATGGTCGGCGCGATCTGCATGGCGATTGCGCCCTTGGCGAACGCCGGCCACTGCGGTTGTCATGTGCGGCATCATCACCACCACGGGTGTTGCGCCGCGCCAACGTGCGGCTGTGCACCGGCTCCCACCTGCGGTTGCGCAGCGGCTCCGGCTCCAAGCTGCGGGTGCGGCGCGGTTGCCCCGGGCTGCGGTGCTCCGGCCGCCGTTCCCACATTGGCCCCGACACCGGGTGCCCCGCCGGCGCCCATGCCGCCGGCTCCGGCCCCGGGGAAGGCTGCGGAGTATTCGCCCATGGGCCCGACACAGGTCTGGCGTTCGAACCAGACCGCTCGTGGCGAAGGCCAGAACGGATTCTCGGGCAACAATTCCGGCATCACGCCGTCGCCGTCGATCAACTCGAACGACAGCAACGGCAGCGTTTCGGGCGATTCCTCCAGCTTCACCACGATTCAGAAACGGTCGGATGACAATTCGATCGGTTCGTCGAAGACGGGTGAAGACAACGGTTCGACCGGATCGAGCGGCAACACCAGCGGTAATTGACCGGATTTGATCTCGAAGCAGCGGCCGGCGTGTCACCCCCCTCGACGCCGGCCGCTTTTCTTTTTTTCCCGCCTCGCCAAGCATCTCGAAGAAGCTGGAACAAACGGCGAAGATCTCAGGGCAGCACCGATATCCGACGCAACTCTCACGTGAACTCGGGCGAAGGCACGCGCGTCAGGATCAACGTCGCGGCTCCTGGTACCGTCGACAATCACCAATTTTCGTGAGTCGGATTCGAAACGAGCACGGCGGAGAACGCCGGAACGGCTTCAAGCACACTCGAGCGATCTCGCCGTCAGACTCAGACGACGAATTAATCCTGAGTCGGCGAAACCGTCAGTCCCACGGTGTTCGCCGCATAACCGGGCAACGCTCCGGCAGAGGCCGCCGGTCCCAAGTCGCCGGGCTGCGGCGGAAGAGAAGGCGCGACGCCGTTGTTTGGCGTGCGATTGTATGGCGTACGATTGTAAGGTGCGCCATCCGGCGGCATCGAATTGTTGGGCGCTCCGTAGGGGGCAGCGGAGTTATTCGGCGCGCCGTAGGGTGCACCCGAGTTATTTGGCCCACCATAGGGCGAAATGCCACGGCGCGGCGGCCCGTAGGGCGGAACGCCGTTTGGCGTGCCCATTCCCGGCGCTCCGTAAGGCGAAACGCCATACGGCGGAACTCCGTCATCGGGCGCGGTGTTATCCGGCATCACACCGTCGGGGCCGAGATCGTCTGGTCCGACCACGTTCGAAGCTGCGTAACCGAGAGTGCCGTAGTCAGCCCCGGAGTAATACGTCCCACCGTAGGGTACATTGTAGTAATTCGTGACGCCGTATCCGTAAGCGGGTCCACCGTATCCCCAGCCACCGTATCCACCGTACCCGTACGAGGGTCGACGACGGTGGTAATACCCGTTGTTGTAGTAACCGGAATTCGCGTAGCCGCCGCGAAAAACCGTCCGACCCACAACCGGACGCCGCGCCACCGCCACGTGACCGCTTGCGCCGGCAACGTGAGCGTGACTGGCGACATGATGCGCGGCCGCCGTGTGATGCGAGGCGACGTGTGCCACCTGTGCATGGGCGTGTGCGACATGCGCATGCCCGCCGCCACCGTGCCCACCACCACTGTGCCCGCCACCCCCATGTGCGCCCCCGCGAGCCATCGCCAGAGGACTGTTCCCGGCTGCAACCAAAGCCACGCCGATCACGCCCGCCATCAAAAATCGTGTCATTGCCCGCCTCCCGACGCGCCAATTCCGTGCTGTGTCCCGTCTTGAAAAACTCGGGGCGCCCGACATGAACGCAAAGCGAGTGCCATCAACGCGCAAATGCGGCTGACATTGCAGAAAGTTCGGTTACGAAGGAGTTTGTGCCGTCCTTCGCCCGAGCGGACAGCCGGCAATCGGCAACAAAAAGTGTCGCAAGTCCGGGTCACGCAAATCATTTTGATTTCCGCGCGATGAATTCGGCGTGCTGCCCGTTCACAGAGCAAAGTCAGCACCCCAAGCCAATCGGCCGTGGGACATCTCCGCATTCGAGGAGGTTTTGTTGTCCACGTTGACCAGAAATTGCACAGGCGATCAATGATGCGCCTCCGAAGTCCAAGCGACCGCTCTCGATCGTCAACAAGGATCGCTTGACGTCGCAGACGCAATGTCTATGATCAATAGACACCGTGTCTATTATCGGGAGCAGGGAATGGCGAAACGCACGGCACATGTGACGGAAGCCGAGCTGGCGGTCCTCGACGTCCTCTGGGAACGGGGGCCGATCAATGCCCGGGAGATTACCGAGCCGCTTTATCCGCGCGGCGAGCCGGCCGACGTGGCCACCGTGCAAAAACTCCTGCAGCGGCTCGAAGAAAAGAAATTCGTCGCCCGCGATCGCAGCGAGCGGGTGCATCGGTTTTCGGCCGTCATGACGCGCGAGGAGTTTGCGGGCGTTCAGCTTTCGGGGTTGGCGGACAAACTCTCCGGCGGTTCGCTGACGCCGCTCCTGGTGCACCTCGTCGAAAGCAAGCGGCTCGGCAAACGCGAGTTGGATGAATTGCGGGCGATGCTCGACAACCACAAGCGGAGATAGCTCGTAGGGCAAGCTCTAGCTTGCCATTTCCAAACTGAGATTCCCGGCAGGGGTAGCCTGCTCCGACATGTCGGACGCAAAGAATGGCAAGCTGGCAGCTTGCCCTACGAAAAGTGAGGCAGGTATGGAACAGCTCTTCCAACACGGCCTGTCCAACGCGGCCGCGGCCGCTCTTCTGGCCATCGCGGCAGCGGTCGCGACCCGCGTGTGGCGCAATCCGCACTTCGCGTACGCCGCGTGGTTGATCGTGCTCGTCCGCCTCGTCGCGCCGCCGCTGGTTGCAGTGAACGTGCCGGCGCCGACCTGGTTGACCCTCGCGAGTTATGCCTCAAAGTTGTCTTCCCGAGCCGTGGAGTTGCGGCCATTGGGGCCGCGCATGAACGCGGCACCCACGGACAACCGCGCGGATAGGCCCACTGAGTTGCCGACCGCCTCAACCGCGCGACCAGTCCGCGAGGCCGGGTCAATTGCCCAGCCGAATGAGTCGACGCTCCGCAGTTCGGCGGATCCCTCTTCGGATGTCCCACTGCCGAGCGTCCGCCCCTCGTCGATCGGTGCTGAAACCGCAATGAGTCCTGCCGAATTGAAGCGACTGAGCAGGGGCGTCCCCAAACCACACGAACGCACGGTGGAGTCGACTGCCCGACACCAAGAATCCGATCGCGGCAGCGCTGATGCAGTGTTGATGCTGCTTTCCCCCCTCAATCGGTTTTCCATCACCCAATTGCTGGCCGCGATTTGGCTCTGCGGCACGTGCGGCTATCTGCTGCTCGTAGGCGTGCGAGCCGGGCGGTTCTCGCGGGCGCTGCGAGCTGGGCGGCTCGAACTCCCCGAATCGCTACGTGCCGAAGCGGTCGCCGCTGCCGCCACCGTCGGCCTGCGCCGTCTGCCGCAAATGGCGATGTTGGCTGCGCCGTTGCCGCCGTTCGTGTGGCCGGGCTGGCGACCGACCGTGTTGTTGCCGCAGACGCTCGTCGAGTCGCTGGGCATGTCGCAGCGGCGCTTGCTGCTGCTCCACGAGTTCGTGCACCTTCGCCGGCTCGATCACCGCGTCCGCTGGTTCCAGATCGGCGTCGTGGCCCTCTTCTGGTGGAACCCGATCGCCTGGGGGGCGGCGCGGCGTTTGGAACGTGCCGAGGAAGAGTGCTGCGACGCGGCCGTGCTGCGACTGCAGCCCGATCAGGCCGAAGGCTACGGCCAGACGCTCGTGGCCGTCACCGAATTCCTCTCGACCGGCAAGCTGCGGGCGCCGGCGCTTTCGATCGGCATCGTGCGGACGAATCACTTGAAGCGGAGACTGACCATGATCCTGAGCGGCCCGCGCTGGCCGGGCCTGTCGAAGACGCGATTCGCTGTTCTCGCCAGCGTGGGTGCCGCCCTGGTCGCCCTGACCTGGCGAGGGGTGACCGCGCAAAACGTACCCTCTTCGGACCCTGTCGTGGATCGCTGGTTCAAGACCGGCACGAAGACGGCCTTTAAAGGCCCTTCAGTAGCCACGCCGAGCAGGGCCGACACACGCCTCGCGGCCCTATTGAAACTCGAACCTCTCCAGCCTGACGCCGGCGATGATGAACGGCAAAAGCTGCTCAAGGAGCGTTACAACGCGGCATTGAGCGAAGTGCTCGCAAATCAACAACAGTTGCAATTGGGCGCGGGACCCAGCGTGGACCGGCTCTGCCGCTCGGCGCGACTTGTTCGAAGCAGAACTGACCCTCGTGACACGCAACCCCGACAGGGTGCAGATTCTGGAACGCTACGTCGACTACTGCAACAACATTTGGAGGGTCGTCAACGCGCGGATGAATAACGGTCTGCTCGGAGGCGGTTCGGCCGACGAAGCGCGAGCCCGGGCCGCCCGATTGGAAGCCGAGATCCGTTTGAACGAATTCCACGCCGCGACGGATGCTGCGACACAGGAGGCCGCGAACGCAGAAGCGGCTTCTGCTCCCGCGGACGGCCAACGCCTCGCGACCCTGCTCAAGCTCGAACCCCTCCAACCCGAGCCGGGCGACGACGACCTGCAGAAACTGTTGAAAGAGCGGTACAACGCGGCGGTCCGCGCCGTGAAGCTGAATCAATATCAGTACGAGATTGGTACAGCCCGGGCCGGCCTGCTCTGCGCGGCAACGCGGGAGCTGATCGAGGCCGAGCTGGCCCTGGTCGGCAGCCGCGCCGAGCAGATTCGCATCCTTGAGGAATACGTCAATCAATGCACCCGTCTGTGGAAGCAAGCACAATCAAAGCTCGAGATCGGAGGCGACACGGGATTCAGCCCCGTCGACGAAGCCGAATCGCGAGCCGCGCGATACGAGGCCGAGATCAAACTCCTCCGGCTTCGCGACGAATCGAAAGAACGGCCGCCGGAAAGGATCGCGGCTGCGGTGGCTTCCGCAGGTGCCTCGGAACAACCGGCCAAGCAAACGCAAACCGCGACGGAGACAGTGGCAGAGCCCCCGGAGATCGTGTTCTTGGAAAAGCCGGCTAGGGCGGGCAAATCGTTGCCGGCTCTCCTCTATCCCAAACGGCTCGAATTCGCGCCCGGCGACGATGAGTTGCGAAAGCTTCTCAAGGAAAAATACAACGCCGCCCAACGAGCGATGGAGGTTTACACGAGCCGAATCCTGGCTGCGAGTTATTTCCCCGCTTATGGCGATTTCTTGGCGGCCGGCCGCAACTTGCGAGACGCTCTGCTGGCGCTCTCCGAAAAACCGCAGACTCAACGTCACATTCTCGAAACCTACCTGGAATTCACGCAATATCTCGAGAAAACCGCGGACGCAAAACTGTTGGCCGGAGATCAAGCTGCTTGACGCCCGGCAAGCCGCGGTCGGTCGGCAATGGCAACCCGCGCCAGCAGCGATCGAGGCACCGCGTTCAACAGCAGCCCCGGTGTCACTTAGTCCTCCGTCGCCGCAATCGCCGACGAGTCACCCTCAGTCGAAAGCATTACCCGCCTGGCTGACGGCCGAGCCGTTGAAGGTCGGGCCGGGTGATGATGATCGCAAAAAGCTGTTGAAGGAGAAGTACAACACCGCGCTGCAAGCCATCAAGAGTCTCCAGTTTCACCAAAAACTTCATCCGACCGAAGCTGCCTTCACGGACGTGGTTGCCATCGCTCGTCAACTTCTCGCGGCCGACATCGCGCTGCACAAATCGGAGAACTTGGTCCCTGTGTACGAGCGTTACTGCGAACTGATGAATTGCGTGGATGCCGGGGTGGCGTTGTTGCATAAAGACAACGTCATCAGCCCGGCCACTTATGAAGCCGTGCACGAGGCCCGCTTGGATGCCGAAGTGAAACTGCTCGACGTCAAAGGCGGCACCGCGCCCGGTCCCGTGCGGGCGAGAGCGAGTGGGCAGAAGTAACCCCATACACGCATCGCACCAACGGCGGTAAGATGTCGTGAACACGACCCGACTTCAGGTACCGCCTTTAGCATGCAGATCGACCACTCGGTTGAAATCGACGCTTCCCCCGACGCGGTGTGGGCGGTGCTCACCGACGTCGAACGTTGGCCCGAGTGGACGCCGACGATGGAGACCGTGCGTCGGCTCGACGACGGACCTTTTCAGCTCGGCAGCTCGGCCGCCATCAAGCAGCCGCAGATGCCCGAGGCGGTCTGGCGCGTGACGGCGTTTACGCCCGGCCGCCAGTTCACGTGGGAGACAAACATCCGCGGCATGCGAATGGTCGGCTCGCATGAACTCGTCGACTCGCCGGCCGGCTGCACGAGCCGCCTGCGACTGGAAATATCGGGCTTCGCGGCTTGGCTGCTCTGGCCGCTCGTTCGCCGCAATGCCAGTCAAGCTATGGAGACCGAGAACAGCCGCCTGCGCGAGCGGTGCCGCCGAAGCTGATCGAAAGCCGACCAAAACGCGAAGACACTGATCCGCAGATTTCGCCGATGACGCAGATTCTTAGAACCAAATCTGCGAAATCTGGTGCGTCAGGCAAAGCTTGACGGTTCTTGTCAGTTGAAAGGTACTGACCATGGTAGTTGTTCGTTCGCCATGTAGCCGACCGAGCGGCTGTCGGAGTGATCCGGCGGTCGAAGCCTCGGAAGGCAAAGGCGTCAGCCGTAATGCGAAAGCGTGAACCCGATTCGGCCTCGTTACGCATCTGAGAGTGGCCAGCCCTTCCAGATAGGGTGAAGCCTGACACCGACCGTGAAGCAACGAACGCCTGCAGCGGCCGGGCTCTCCGGGGTGGGAGGGGACAGCGGATGCCGACAGAATCGTCAGGAACCTGAGAGACCCGTTCGAGTGACACTTGGCGCGTAGGCCCTGTGTCAACAAGGTGCGGGAACCCATAACTGCGCTTTGGCTCGATCGGGAGTCGGAGGGGCTCATAGTAGCGATGAAGCGGGGTAATGCCCGCGGAGCGAAGGGGCCCTGCCAAGGATTCGACGTGCAAAAAGGGTGAGGATACACATGGAGCATTGCTCCCAGAAGAGGCTTCGGCCTACCTCACTCTGCGGTAGCGTCTCAGCCCGTCGGCCAAGTCGACGTCGGTCGGCGCATGCCTTCGAGCGAAGTGTTCTTGGGTAAGCCGGATGCGGGAAATCTGCACGTCCGGTTTGAAGAGGGGGGAGGCGGCGCTGGTTCGTTCCAATTGAATGGATCATCGCTCCTCCCCTACTCGACCGTCATCTGGTGCGTCAGGCAAAGCTTGACGGTTCTTGTCAGTTGAAAGGTACTGACCATGGTAGTTGTTCGTTCGCCATGTAGCCGACCGAGCGGCTGTCGGAGTGATCCGGCGGTCGAAGCCTCGGAAGGCAAAGGCGTCAGCCGTAATGCGAAAGCGTGAACCCGATTCGGCCTCGTTACGCATGTGAGAGTGGCCAGCCCTTCCAGATAGGGTGAAGCCTGACACCGACCGTGAAGCAACGAACGCCTGCAGCGGCCGGGCTCTCCGGGGTGGGAGGGGACAGCGGATGCCGACAGAATCGTCAGGAACCTGAGAGACCCGTTCGAGTGACGCTTGGCGTGTAGGCCCTGTGTCAACAAGGTGCGGGAACCCATAACTGCGCTTTGGCTCGATCGGGAGTCGGAGGGGCTCATAGTAGCGTTGAAGCGGGGTAATGCCCGCGGAGCGAAGGGGCCCTGCCAAGGACTCGACGTGCAAAAAGGGTGAGGATACACATGGAGCATTGCTCCCAGAAGAGGCTTCGGCCTACCTCACTCTGCGGTAGCGTCTCAGCCCGTCGGCCAAGTCGACGTCGGTCGGCGCATGCCTTCGAGCGAAGTGTTCTTGGGTAAGCCGGATGCGGGAAATCTGCACGTCCGGTTTGAAGAGGGGGGAGGCGGCGCTGGTTCGTTCTTATTGAATGGATCATCGCTCCTCCCCTACTCGACCGGATCTCTTGTCTTTGCCTGTCGAGGCGCAGTGGTCGGATTTCGATTCCGCTATCCAACGAGAGTGTCCCCTCCGGCAGATTCCCGCAGAGCGAGCCTACTTCGCCGCCTCGACGCCGATCACGATCGGAATTTCGTCGCCCAGCAATTTGAGGTCGGCACTCACGCCGAACTCGCTGCGGCGGATCGAGAACGACGACACGAAACCGATCCGCTTCGTCTTCTTGGGAAACTCGACCACTTTGTCGCCCCCCTTGAGGGTGAACGTCACCGGCTTGGTGACGCCGTGCAGGGTCAGGTCGCCCGTCACCTCGTAACCGCCGTCGACCGGTTTGACGTTGGTGCTTTGAAACGACATGGTCGGAAACTGCTTGGCATTGAAATAGTCGGGAGCGCGCAGGTGCTGATCGCGCTTCACGTTGTTGGTGTCGATGCTCGCGATGGGAATCGACAACGTAAACGTCGACTTGGCCGGATCGGCCGAATCGATCGTGAAAGTTCCGGAGAAGTCGTTGAACCGTCCGTGAATGTTGCTGATGCCAACGTGCGAGATCATGAACGAAATCGACGAATGCACCGGATCAACCGAGTACGTGTCGGCCCCGCGCCAACCGTCCCGCATGCGCCGATCACGAGCACTGCCGCCAGACTGAACCACCGAGTTGCCAATCTCATCTCAACACCTTTGCCCCAAACTTGGAGGAGGAAACGTCCGAGCATCGTAATGCGTCGACGTGACGAACTCCACTCGAAGCGTGCCTGTAGCAAGTCGCCGAGTGCTTGTCAAAAGGCGAGCTTTCTCTCGTCGAGTGGCGGTCGATTCCTAAACCGCAACAGCACTTAGGACAAACGAACCTCTTCCCATATTGGCATCCCGCGGGGGAGCTCTCCGATCGCAACGGAACACTGCGACCCCGGCCAGCGGCCCCGCTTTTCGGCAAAATCGGGCTGGACGCCCATTCCTGGCGCGGCTACAATCGTGCGATTGAGACTCAGTCTCATTCAGCACCGAGGTTGGCTCCGCAAAACCCACCAATAGCTTCCAGTTTCAGGTTTTTCCCGCATGGCCGCCATCGACCTTCACGCCACCGATCGTGTCGTCTGTCGTTGTCTGGGAGTCTCGGAATCGGAGATTCGCTGCGCCGTGATGGAAGGGACGGCCAACTGTCTACGGTCCGTCATTCGGGTGACGGGTGCCGGTGGCGGCTGCAACTCCTGCCATCGGGCGATCCGCGACTTCCTGACCCGCGAGCAAGCCCAATTGCAGGCACAGCTCGTCGATCAGTGCGACGCCTCCGGGTCTTCGCCCACCTGCGTGACCAGATAGTTCGCAAGCCCCATCTTGGCGATCAGGTCCAACTGGCTTTCGAGCCAGTCGACGTGCTCTTCTGACTCGACCAGAATCTTCGCCAACAGCTCGCGGCTGCCGCTGTCATTTTCCTTCAGACACACCGCAATCGCGTCGTTGTAAGCCCGCACCCCTTTCGTTTCCAGCTCGAGATCGTTCCTGAACTGCTCGGGGATGTCGGTGCCGACTCGAATCACGTCGTAGCGGGCAATCTCGGGCACGCCTTCGAGAAAGATGATCCGATCGATCAACAGCTCGGCGTGCTTCATTTCCCCGAGCGACTCGTGGTAATGCTTGGCGGCCAGGCGGTTCAGACCCCAATTCTTACACATCTTCGATTGGCAGAAGTATTGATTGATGGCCGTCAGCTCGATCGTCAAACCGGCGTTGAGCACATCGATCACGGTCTGCTTGCCCTGCATTCTTCACTCTCCCATCCGAAGTCTGAGCCGTCGGAGTCTGACAAAGGACTCAAGTCGCAATTGCCACATCGTAGCGGCCATGCCGTCCCGCTTCTATCGGCCACCGGGATGTCGCACGGCAAATATTCCCTGACGACACTCATCCGCAGATTTCGCCGATGACGCGGATTCAGGAATTCAAATCGGCGAAAGCTACGTCATCTGCGGTTCAGTTCTTCTTGCTCGGCCTTCAATGGCCAACCCGTCGCGTTTCACCGCCGGGCCATCCAGACGTCGGCCACGCCGACCACGAACAGGCCCAGGCTGATGAGGGCGTTGACGTTGAAGAAGGCCACATTGATTCGCGTGAGATCGTCCGGACGCACCAGCCAATGCTCGTAGGCCAATAACAGTCCGACGGCGATCACGCTGGCCAGAAACAGAGGACCGAGCTGGGCACTCCACCACAATCCCAGGAGACAGGCCACGGTGAGCAGATGGCTGACGGCGGCAATCCGCAGGGCGCGGGCCACGCCGAAGCGGGCGGGAACGCTCGACAAGCGGCGTGAACGGTCGAAATCGACGTCCTGACAGGCGTAAATGATGTCGAACCCGCCCACCCAGAAAAAGACCGCCAAGCCCAGCAGTACGGGCGGCCAGGCAACACCGCCTGTGACGGCAATCCAGGCGGCGATCGGCGACAACATGAGTGCCGCCCCGAGCCAATAGTGGGCCAACGCGGTGAAGCGCTTGGCGTAGGAATAGCCGAACAAAAATGCGAGAACCGGCAGCGACAAAAGCAACGGCAGCCGATTCGGCAGGAACAGCAGTGTCGACGCCACAAACCCAACGCCGCAAGCCGCGATGAACATCACGACGACGCGCAGATTCAGCAGTCCGGCGGGCAGATGGCGGGCCGCCGTCCGCGGATTGTGCGCGTCGATATGCCGATCGGCGACGCGGTTGAACGCCATCGAAGCCGAGCGGGCCGAGACCATGCACAGGAGAATTCCCACGAGGTCGCGCCAGCGAAATTCGACCGTTCTCCAAGCCAGGACGGCCGAAAGCAGCGCAAAGGGCAGGGCGAAGATCGTATGGCTGAATCGGATCAATTCCAGAAATCGCCGGACCTGCACGATTCCCGCACGCGTCATTGCGGCACCAGACCCTTGTTCCGTTTCACGTAGGCGTCCCATTGCCTTTTGATCCGTTTGCGGTCGAGAGCCGGCCTGGCCGCGGTATAACCCAGCGTCTGTCCCCCAGTCAGGTCGCGAATCTGGTCGATGGCCAGTAGCCGGATCGCCAGGCGGTCGTGATCGAGCCATTGAACAAGCTGGTCGGCCGTCCTGCGGTCACGCGCATCGGTCTCCGGGTTGTAGCCCCACAAGAGCCGCAGAACAATCGCACGGTCGTCCATCTCCGTGCCGAGGACCTTCGTGCCCGGTGGGAAAGACGTGTTCAATTCTTTCTCCAGCAGCCCGCCGTGATGCGGCGCCAGCGGCAACCAGGCGCGCAGGCCATTGGCGGCCGCATGCACCGCTTCCTCGTGAGGCACTTGAGCAAGCACCTCCACGAGCATCGGATATTGGTTTGTCAGCGCGAGTGTCTTCACGGCAAGTTCGGCAACCTTGGCATTGCGATCGTTCTTGGCGACCGTGCCGATCGAGGCCGAGACCGGTTGGTCGGGCAGGAAATCGCCCTCAAACTCTCGCGCCACTTTCAGCTGAGGGCCCGGGATTCGACGGCTGTCGGGATTGAGCCACGAGAGAACAGTCCCGCTTTTCGCGCGAATGGCGAAGCCGGAAGCATCGGTCGCCACGGCCCGATCCATCGGGCCAAGAAAGATGCCGCGACCGGCGGTCAGCGTTCGCTGACGGCCGACCGATTCCGTGAAGCGCAGTTCGCCCGACACGACGTATAACCCGCCGCGATAGCTTGTCTCCTTCGCGTCCTCGCCCGGTTTCGTGGGGAAGCCCGGCACGATTTCCAGGCCGACCTGCGTCTCGGGCCGCAGAAACGTGAGCTGCCAGATTTCCTCCCCGACCTTGAGCGCGACGACGAGCGGCTTGTAGTCCGTTCCGGGCATCTTTGACCCGCCGCTGCGCATCACGATTCGCCCTTCGTGCAATTCGAAGCCGAAACGCGAGTTATTGATCGGCGCCAATAACTGCACCGAAGTGCCGCCCAAGACCCAAACGCGGCACAGCCCGTCGCCGACCTCGAGCACGCTGTCGAACGGATCGGGAGCCACCCATTGGTCGGCACGCCGGTCGGCACTCATGGGGACCGGAGGACTGGGAACGGCGGCGGGCGCTTTCTCGCCCGGCTCGAGACGCACGGCATCCGCGGCAGAGTCATTGGGATTCGGCAGCGTCAAACCCGGACGCTGCAGGACGAACCAATCGTCGCGGGCCGAATCGTACCCCAACAGAATCGATTTCGAGACGAGCTTCACGTCCGGCGCTGGCTCGGCGGGCACTGCGGGCGTGGCCGCATCGGCGACCGGTTTTACCGAAGCAGGGATCGGAGTTACTTTCGGCGTGGCCGACGACTCGGCACCCGGGACAGCGGGGCGCGGCGCGATCAACGCCACGTCGCCGGCGGCTGCTGCGGCCGGACTGGTGCGACTTGCCACGAGTCCGCTCGAGGAGGTTCCGCTTGTCGTGCCGCTCGACGACGATCCGCTGGTCGTTGTCGCGGCGACAGGGGGAGTGGCCGAGCCGGTCGCGGTCGGGGATGTCGACTTTCGATCGGCCGCGGCCATCTGCGCGGAGGACGCCGCCGGGTCCGTGACCAACCCGTCCGGCCGTGACACACCGGGTCCGCCGACCGCTTTGCCAGCTTCGGCCAGTTTGGCAGGCTCAGTGGGGGCGCTGGGTGTCGCCGCCTTACCGGCGATATCCGGTTTCGGCGGATTGATCTTTGTGCCGGGCTGTTCCGGAGTCGTTTCGCTGACGGATGGGGCTGGTTCTGCAAAGAACCATTTTTTGTACGTCGGATCGGTCACAATCAGCACGACCAAAAGACTGATCACCAACGCGGCACCGAAGAGCGCTGCCCCGCGTTTCCAGACAGGTCGCGGCTTCAGGTAATCGGGCAGCGCGCTGCCGATTGTCTCGGTCTGCTCTTTCTCCTGCAGAGCGCTGACCGCGTCATCGTCTTCGTCGACAGTCTTCGGCGCCTCGGTCGGCGTTTGGGCGGCAACGGCCGCCTGGTTATCGCCGCTTCCCTGCGAGACCAGACCGTACATTCGCCGCCGGCTGTCCGGTGTGATCTCGACCGGTTCACCCAGGACCAGAGTCAAAATCTGATGACAGGCCGCGGCTTCGGCCAAATGCATGTCCGATTCCAGGCACACCTTCTCGACTTCCGTGACCTGCTCGGGGGACAACGTGTTGTCGAGATACTCGGAGACGGTGTTGGCATCGAGACTATCGTCGGCGCCGTCGAGCCCGGGAGCCGCCAGCCTGCGCTTGCGCATGACCTCGCGGATGCGCTCGACCAGATCCGAGGCGAACTTGCTCTCGGCCAACTTGTTGCCGATTTCCTTGGTCTGCGCCGGCTCGAGAATGTCGTCCAAATAGGCCAACAAGGTTCGGAGCGTCAATCGCATGATTCAATCCCCTGACTTCCGTCCAAGAATGCTGCCAAATGTATCAGTGGCGCCCTGGGAACCGTTCCGTGCACAATTTTTAGAAAAAATGAAAATTTGATCCCAATCGCCTGACGCCGGACCGCACATCTCAGCACGCGGTTTTTCGAAGGTGCGCAGTTTTCGGTGCGCACCTTGGAAAAGGGTGAGCATCTTCGAAGAAATCCTCGGGGTTTTCCAAGATGCTCACTTTTCGAAAGGGGTGAGCATCTTCGAACCTGGTGAGCACCTTCGAAGGCCCACTTGGCCCGACGCGCAATCGCCTCGATTGTTCAACCATTCTTCTCTCTTGCCAAAAAGTCATCAAAGCCGAATCCAGCCGCTGCGCACACTTCATACGTCATCGGCACCGGGTCCAGGGCCATGCCCTGGCGAAAAAAAGAGCCGTGCCTTTAACTTGGCACGGCTCCGCATAAGCGAGATTTACAGCTTGTGGCTGTACCGTATTTCGATCGTTACTAGCCTGATCATAACGCGCGGAGGCGGAGTCGTTCAAGATCAAAATGTTTTTAGCACTTCGCTCGGTCGCTAGAATGACGGCATGAATCTGCTCGCCCATGCCATCTTCAACCCGGTCGAACTTGCCGTACTCGCCGTCTTAGTCGTTCTGGGCGCGGTTGGAATCGGGATGTGCTCTTGGGTCGGCCTCCGCCTGAAAAACGATGGATGGCGAACGCCGCGAACCCTTGAATCAATCATCGGACTGATTGGCATGACGCTCGGTGCGTTTGGGTGGGCGGCGCTTTGGTTGTTGCTCGAGCGCTAATTTGCCGAGCCAATCGGCCGCCAGCAGAACCGTAGTAGACCGTCTATCGCAAAATGGTGGTATTCGGTGCCACTGGCGAGGCCCGGCCATCGGGGCCGCCTCATGAAGCCGGGGGCTCGCCAGTGTCTTCCTTTGGGGATCAAGCGGCATTGGCACTGGCGAGCCAAGGCCCTCGCCAGTGGCACCCACAATTTTGATGTGGACGGACTAAGCCCACCTTCTTCGCTCGCCGCTCTGTGCAGTGATCACGAAGAAGGTGGGCCGGCGCTCGCAAAGCCTCGCTGGTCCCACCCTATTAGTCCGTCTACTTCAAATTGGTGGGTGCCACGCCCACGGCTCTGCGTGGGCGTGTCTTCGAACGTCAAACGGATTCGCACGCCCACGCAAAGCCGTGGGCGTGGCACCCGATCCACCAATTTGAACTGGACGCACTACTACTGGAACTACAATCGAAGAGCCGCTTGTGCCTTGATTTGTTAGCTGTTATCTCAGTGAATTGGCATTTCGCTGAGATAACGAAAGTTCTATCGCAGCCGAATGAGATAGGCGCAAATAATGAAATCCGATGATTTTATAGCCGATTCTCCAGGGAAACTGATCCCGATAGAGTAGGGGTGTATCGGTTTTCTGCCGAATCCATTGCCGCCAAAGATCGAAATACACCAAGCACTCAACAAGGCAAATGAGCGAGCGTTGCTCGCCCTTGGTGAACTGCGCGCCATCATTCCAAAGCGGGCGCCGACGCGATTGTGGCCCTAATGTCGTGACAACACCCGTACAATTCCGCAATGCCCAATTGCGACGAACTCGACAAAGCGGACGGAACTCCCGGAGTTCCTCCCAAATGACCGGGGTTAGCCCCAATACCGTTCAATCGATATTTGAGAAATCGCAGCCTCTTGCCACGATGTGGATGAGCTAAATCCCACGTAGCAAGGAGGCTGCGATGAGCGTGTTGGATCGGGAGATGGATGTTGCAGTCCGGTGGTCGACCGCCGAGCGCGTGCGTGCATTGAAGCGAATTGTGAGCGAGGCGTCTATTGCAAATGGACTTCGGCCGGGGGAACGCTCGTTGCATTGCCGCCGGTTGCCACGTTGGTTTGTCGTGTGGTTTGTGATTGGCCTGACGCTCTTTGGCCGAGACAGCTATCGACAAGTTTTTCGGGCTTTGCATCGCTATCGGCGCAAAGGAACGCCAGGTCGATCGACGCTCTGCGAAGCCCGCAAAAGCGTGGGATCGGCACCCTTGAGGCGATTGGCCAACGAGATCATTGAGCTGCAAGGGACCGTCGAGACGCCCCATGCCTTTTATGCGGGAATGCGAGTGATGGCTGTCGATGGCTTCATCGTGGATCTCCCGGACACGCCCGAGAATGAGCGAGCCTTCGGGCGGCCGGGAAGCGGTCGCGCCCCAGGGGCTTTTCCGCAGGCGCGGGTGGTCAGCCTGTGTGAAGCGGGCACGCACATTTTGTGGCGTTCCCTGATCAAGCCCTGCTCTCGCGGTGAAATCCCCATGGCTCATGCTTTGAGCCGTTTTCTGCAGGAAAACATGCTGCTTTTGTGGGATCGCGGATTCCTGAGTTACCGACTCGTGGGGGCGATCCAACTCCAAGCAGCTCATCTGCTGGCACGAGTCAAAACAGGGCTGATCTTTCATCCCATCCGCCAACTGAAAGACGGTTCGTATCTGGCTAAGCTCTATCCCTCCGACTCGTGTCGCCGGCAGGACAAGCAGGGAATCTTGGTGCGAATCATCGAATACACCTTCGATGATCCCGGCCGACCAGGCTCGGGGGAGAAGCACCGACTTCTGACGACCTTGCTTTCGGCTTCTGACCATCCGGCGAAGCGGCTGATCGTTCTGTACCACGAACGATGGGAAGAAGAAATCACCATCGACGAGGTGAAGACCCATCAGCGCGAGCGGCCTGTGTTGCGCAGTCAAACGCCCGCCGGCGTTGTCCAGGAGATTTACGGGCTGCTGCTGGGGCATTATGTGATCCGCAAGCTGATGTGCGATGCTGCCGACTTGGCCGGCTGTGCACCGCGCGAACTCTCATTCGTCAACACGCTGAAGATCGTGCGCTGCCGTTTGCCGGAGGTTCCTCGCAATGCCACCAGTGCGAAGCGCTGGCACGAGTGCCTTCTCGAAGAAGTCTCGCAAGAACGACTCGAACCGCGACGCAACCGCATCAACCCCCGAGTGATCAAACGTAAAATGAGCTACTGGCGAAAAAAGCGGCCAAAAGATCGACTTTACCCGCAGCCCCGGAAGACTTTTCGCAAATCAATCGTCATGCTGAATTGAACGGTATTGGGATTAACCCCCCGGCTCGGCAGATCGTCAGTGCGACGCGATTTCGATCACTCGCGCCATGCCGGTCGCGGCGTGCCATTCGATGTGGCAGTGGAAAAACCAGTGGCCCGGGTTGTTGGCTTGCCAGAGGAGGACCAGGCGGCTGCGGGCCGGGACGTTGACCGTGTCCTTCCGCGGCGGGTCGACGAGGTTCAAATGGTCCGGCTTGCCGAGCACATAAAAATAGTGGCCGTGCAGGTGGAAGGGATGGTCCATGCCGGTGGGATTGTCGAGGACGAACCGCAGCCATTCGTCCTTCGCCGCGGCGATCGGCTGGGCGTGCGGATAAGATTCGTCGTTGATGTTCCAGGCGTAGGGCTGCATCGTGCCGCCCATCCGCAGCAAGACTTCTCGGGGGTGTGGGTCGAGAGCCGGCGGTGTGGGCGAGCGGAGCGCGTCGAGCGCGAGGGATCGTTTGCCCCAGACGACGGGACGAGTTGTCGGCTCCTCTTTGGGTGAGTCGGCGTAGCTGAGGATCGCGTGGGCTTCGTCTCCGGCCAGCGTCGCGGCCCGGATCCACGAGTCTTGTCCGCGATTGGCCGTGATCAGCACGTCGTATCGCTCGCCGGGGCTAAACAGCAGATTGTCGACCGTGAGGGGCACGATCGGCGCACCGTCGGTGGCGATCACGGTTAGCGGATGGCCGTCGATCTCTACGCGAAACTGATACGTGCTCGAGGCGTTGATCAAGCGCAGCCGCAGCGTCTCTCCCTGTTTGACGCGGAGATGCGCGAGTGGAGCGCCGGTTCGGGGAAATCGACCCAGTCCGTTGAACAGGGCCGATTCGAATGGCACGTCGGCGATGTCGGGCTTGTCGCCCATCTTCATGCCGCCTTGCATCGCCATGCCCTTCTCGGCCATGCCTTTCATGCGAGGCTCGCCGGCGATTCGCATTTTCATTCCGCGCATTTTGCCGCCCGACCGCATTGGGCCGACGAGACCCGCGAGGATTTGCTCGGCGGGGCGGAGGAACCAGTCGTTGATCAGCAGGATTTCTTCGCGGTCGTAGCGGGCCGGCGGCGTGGATTCGTCGATCACGAGCAGGCCGAACAGGCCGTTGGCGTACTGCACGCCGACGTGCGAGTGATACCAATGCGTGCCGGCCGGCGTGGCCTCGAATTCGTAGACGAACGATTGTCCCGGCGGGATGGGCTCGTGGGAGACCTTGTCGACGCCGTCCATGTGCCAGGTGCCCGGCTGATGCAGGCCGTGCCAGTGGACCGACGTGGCGACCGGCAAATGGTTGACGACCTTGATCCGCAGTTTCTGACCGAGCTTGGCGCGGATCAGCGGTCCGGGGAGTTGGCCGTTGTAGCACCAGATCTGCCGGCTGCGGCCATCGGGATGGGCTTCCCGGGCGGCGACGTTCAGCTCATATTCGGCGATCGAAGAGCCGGCCGAGTCGCCTCCGGCCGCGGCGGAGAGAAGCGAGATGCCCGGGTGGAGCGATGCGCCGGCCAGCGCGCCCCGTCGCAAGAGTTCGCGGCGCGAGAGGCTCGTCTGTGGCTCGATTGCCAGTTTGTTACCAGATGCCATCGAGCTTGCTCCCCGGTTTGCGTGCCACTTTCAACTCGTCAGTCTACTAGGAGTCCGGCTCGCCAAAAATGGTGCCTGCACGCGCGGAATTCCCTCATTCCGAGCGGAGGGAGATCACGGGAGATTCGGAGACGATCGCACTCTTAGTGCGGCACGAAGAAGAGGCCCGGGTTGACGAGGGGCGGGCTCAGGTATTGGCGGGTGCGTTCCGTTTGGCCGGCCTCTTTGCGCATTTCCTTCAGCGCTTCGGTATCGATCTCGGTCGTGGTGACCTGCGTGTTTTGCAGCTTGCCGTCGGGTCCGAAGGTCCGAACGACGGACTTCGTCGGAGCGTGGGGTTTGCCGGTCGCCAAGTCGACGATGGTCATGGTGAAGCGGGTGAGTCCGTCGAGGCCGTCGGCGGTGACCCAGACGTACGTGTTGCAATAGTGGCCCACGTAGCAGGCGCACTCGGGCACGTCGCACTTGCGGCCGACGGTGTACCAGCCCTTGGGAATCACGCAGTTCAAGTCGTCCTGCTCGCCCAAGTAGAATCGCTTGATCAACTCGCGGCAGGGGATGCAGTTGGTGTCGAGTGTGCCGTCGTTCACCAAGAGCTGATAGGCGCAGCGGATTCGCCGCAGGTTGTCGATATCGGTGACGGGCGCCAACGACCAGTTCTCGGTGACGTTCCGTTGGCCGCTGGGATTCAAGAGCAGGCTCAGAATCGGCAGGCCCGCGCCGATCTGCTGGGCGAAGGTCAACGTCGGCGCGTAGGTGGCGTTGGCGTTGAACGATTGCTGATCGGCGACGTTCACCGTGCCGGCATTCACGACCGCGAATGACGGCATGGCGGCTGCGTTGTCGTGAAAGCGCGCCAGGTTGTCGAGGACTTGCTGATAATTGAGATCGGCCAGCGTGCTTGTCGTTTTGAGCGTGTTGTCGCGCAGACTCAAATGCGTGCGGCAGCCGGCCGTCGCGACGACGAAAAGAAGAAGCGCAAGCCAAGCGCCGCTCGCGGTTCGCGCGACACCAGGAATGGCCAATCGACAATCTATGAAGCTGCCGGCCCGCACGATCCCCCCTCGCCTGGCCCAGCGCGTATCGCCCTCTAGAAGTGTTATCGGTCAGCGCGATTGGGCAGATCGAGGGTTCTTTGTCGGTTGCGGCGATCGAGTTCGGCTCCGGACCGCAAGACGGCGAACTCAGGCCGTTCGCCGTCGCAGACGGTTCTGGAAGCCGGGGAGTCTGGACAGGATCGCGGGGGTTGTGTATGACCGGTTTTTCCGCTCCGCATTCCCGCCGACGCAAGCTCGGCTGGAATGCCGCGAACGGCTCTAAGTCCTTACCCAGTAAGGCAAACTGCCCGGTGGTGTAACGGTAGCACGAGTGACTCTGGATCACTTAGTCAAGGTTCGAATCCTTGCCGGGCAAATTCCTCACTGCGGAGGGCTGAGTTCCCCCGCTTAGGCGTGGACGGTCAGGTCGAATCGATCGAGATTCATCACTTTGTTCCACGCCGCCACAAAGTCACGCACGAACGCCGGCTGCGCGTCGTTGCAGCCGTAGAACTCCGAGATGGCTCGGAGGTGTGAGTTCGAGCCGAAGACGAGGTCGACGGCCGTTGCCGTCCACTTGGGCCGGCCGGTGCCGACTTCAAGTCCTTCGTAGACGTCCTCCGACTTGGCGGACTTTTTCCACTCGGTATCCATGTCGAGCAAGTTCACGAAGAAGTCGTTGGTGAGCGACTCGGGCCGCTTGGTGAACGTGCCGTGCTGCGAATGGCCGAAGTTCGCGCCGAGCACTGCGCAAGCCTCCGACGAGCACGGTCATCTCCGGAGCAGTCAGCGTCAGATAGTGAGCTCGATCCAAGAGGAGTTCGACCGCCGGGTGATCCTCGCCCTTCGCGACGTAGTTGCGGAATCCGTCCGCGTTCGGTTCGAGCACCTCGAACGATTCTGCGTCGGTCATCTCTTTCGTCGCGTCGGTGCGTCCCGGCGAGAAGGGAACCTTGACGTCCTGTCCGGACTTCTTGGCGGCCGACTCGATCGCGGCGCATCCGCCCAACACGATCAGGTCGGCGAGCGAAACCTTTTTCTTGCCGGTCTGCGCGCTGTTGAACTCCTTTTGGATTTTCTCGAACGCCGGCAGGACCTTCGCCAGCTCGGCCGGTTGGTTGACGTCCCAATCCTTCTGCGGGGCGAGACGCAGTCGCGCGCCGTTGGCTCCGCCGCGCTTGTCCGTGCCGCGGAACGATGACGCCGACGCCCAGGCCGTCGTCACAAGTTGTGAGACCGTGAGCCCTGACGCAAGGATCTTCGCCTTAAGTTGAGTGATGTCCGGCTCGCCGATCAGTTCATGATCGACTTTGGGAACCGGATCCTGCCACAACTGCGGCGGAGGAACGAGCGGGCCGAGGAGCCGCGAGACGGGCCCCATATCGCGGTGCGTCAGCTTGTACCACGCCTTGGCAAAAGCGTCGGCAAACTCCTTCGGATTCTCGTGGAACCGCTTCGAGATTGGCGCGTAGATCGGGTCCACCTTCAGCGAGAGGTCCGTCGTGAACATCATCGGGGCGTGCTTTTTCTTCGGATCGTGGGCATCCGGCACGGTGTCCTTGCCCTTGCCGTCTTTGGGCTTCCACTGCCAGGCGCCGCCCGGTCCCTTGTGGACTTCCCAGTCGTAACCGAACAGGTTGTCGAAGAAACCGTTATCCCACTTCACAGGATTGCTGGTCCACGCGCCTTCCAGGCCGCTGGTGATCGCGTCGGCCCCCTTGCCGGTTCCGAACGTGTTCTTCCAGCCGAGGCCGAGTTCCTCGATGCTGGCCCCCTCGGGTTCGCGACCGACGTATTTCGCCGCATCGGCAGCGCCGTGGGCCTTGCCGAAGGTGTGGCCGCCGGCGATCAGGGCGACAGTTTCCTCGTCGTTCATGGCCATGCGGGCGAACGTCTCCCGAATGTCGCGGGCGGCCGCGACCGGATCGGGCTTGGCGTTGGGACCTTCGGGATTCACGTAGATCAGGCCCATCTGCACGGCCCCGAACGGTCGGGCGAGCTGGCGGTCGCCGCTGTAGCGTTCGTCGCCCAGCCACGTGGCTTCCGATCCCCAGTTGATGTCGGATTCGGACTCCCAGACGTCCTCGCGGCCGCCGGCGTAACCGAAGGTCTTGAGTCCCATCGACTCCAGCGCGCAGTTACCGGCCAAGACCATCAGGTCGGCCCACGAGATTTTCTTGCCGTATTTCTGCTTGATCGGCCACAGCAACCGGCGGGACTTATCGAGGCTCGCGTTGTCCGGCCAGCTATTGAGAGGCGCGAAGCGGAGCGTTCCCGAGGCGGCGCCGCCCCGGCCGTCAAACGTGCGGTACGTGCCGGCACTGTGCCAGGCCATGCGGATAAAGAGCGGTCCGTAATGGCCGTAATCGGCGGGCCACCACTTTTGCGAGGTGGTCATGACCGCCTCGATATCTTTCTTCAAGGCAGTCAGGTCGAGTTTCTTGAATTCCGCCGCGTAGTTGAACTCCTTGCCGGTCGGGTTGGAGAGCGGCGAGTGCTGGTGGAGCACCTGCAAGTTCAACTGGTCAGGCCACCAGTCATGATTCGCCCGGGCCTTTGCCGCAGCGCGTTTTTGAGCGTTGTCCCGTGCCGGGGGTTTGGTTTCCGTCGTCATATTTTCTCCAATCGTGGTTTGCGATTTTTCGAGTGGTTTTAGCTACAAGTTACTCGTTTGGCGAAACCTTGCAAAGTAAACGCGCTGGCCGTACTTATTGAGGCGCAAAAAATCTTGAACACGTACGCGTGGGGCGATCGGGCGCCTTCTCAAATCGATTCGGAGTTCGGCAATGGCGAAAAAGGCCGCAAAAAAGGCGCATGGCGTCGTTTACAGCGTGCATCCGGGCGTCGCCTACGTGCAGGCCGTGATCGACAACATGCCGGAGAAGACGGGGCGATCGCTCGATGAGTGGATCGCTCTCGTCGAAAAGAGCGGGCCGGCGGGCGAGAAGGAACGCAGCGCGTGGCTCAAAGCCGAATATCGGCTCGGCGCCACGACGGCCGGGCTGATCGCCGAATCCGCATCGGGCCTGGGGCGGGAGAACACCCATGGGGACGCGTACCTCGAGGCGGCCGCAAGGTATGTCGAGGAAATGTACGAAGGAGCGAAGGCCGGGCTGCGACTGATTCACGATGCGCTTGTCGAAATAGTCGTGTCGTTGGGCAAGGACGTGAAGATCTCCCCGTGCACAACGATCGTTCCCTTTTATCGCAAGCATGTCTTTGCACAGATCAAGCCGGCGACGCGCACGCGGGTCGACTTTGGCTTGGCTCTCAAGGGGGTCACGAAAAAAATTCCCAAGCGGCTGATCGACACGGGCGGTCTGAAGAAGGGGGACCGGATCACGCACCGCATTCCGCTCGAGTCGCCCGAGGAGATCGACGACCAGGTTCGCGAGTGGGCCAAAATCGCCTACGACTTGGACGGTTAAAGGAAGGGAGGGCGAGGCTCCCGCCGAGCCGCACTCGACACGGCGCTCGCTTAAGCGGCTCGGCGGGAGCCTCGCCCTCCCTTAAATTTCAACGGGCGGCTATTCCGGCACGCCTTCGATCACACTCACCTCTGCCTGCGTGGGGACGATTCGCGCGAGGCGGAAGCCCGCTTTGCCGAAGAGCGTGCGGTATTCTTCCTCAGTGCGTTCCTGGCCGCCGGGAATGACGAGCATCGTTACGTCGAGCAGTTTGCCGAAGAAGGGGTCGTTGCCGGGCGGAATCACGCTTTCGACGACCAGCAGCCGGCCATGCTCGGTGATCACACGGCGGATGTTTTCGAGGATGCGGAGCGCCTTTTCGTCTTCCCAGTCATGGATAATGTGCCGCATGAAGTAGGCGTCGGCCCCGGCGGGAATCGACGCGAAGAAGTCGCCGTCGACGCAGTGAATGCGCTCCGACAGGCCAGCCTTTTCGATGTTTTTGCCCGCCCGCCCGATCACGCCTGGCAGATCGAACAGGGTTCCCTGCAGACGCGGATGACGCTGCAGCAGCTCGATGAGGTTGCTGCCATTGCCGCCCCCGATGTCGGCCACAGACGAGAAGGGGGTAAAGTCGTAGGCATCGAGAATGGCCGCCGTCTCGCGGCCGTGCACGCCGACCATCGCCTTGTCGAAAATGGCCGCTTGCTCAGGATTCTCGGAGAGGAATTCAAAGACCGGTTTGCCGAAAATCTTGTCGAACGCCGGCTTGCCGGTTTTCAGGCTGTAGAGCAGCTCGCCCCAGGCGCGGTAATGCTCCTCGCCCATCATCAGGGCCATCGCCCGCTGCGAGCCGGGAACGTCGGTCTTCAAAAGCGAGGCGGGGGGCGTCAGTCCGAAGGTCGCCTGCGGCTCTTCGACAAAGATGCCGATGCTCGCGAGGGCGCGGAGCACGCGGTAGAGCGAGAGGCGGTGCATGCCCGTTCTTGTGGCCAGTTCGTCGATCGAAAGGGGCCGCTCGGACAAGTGGTCGGCGATGCCGAGCTTGGCGGCCACGTAAATGCACTGCGAGATCCAGTAGCCCGAGATCATCTGCATCAGGTGCTGTTGCGGCGACTTCATCGGTGCGTTTCCTCCTCGCCCGGCGTGCATGGGGCCGATAAAAAAAGCCGACGGCGGGCGTCGGCTTTTCGTCAGTGGTGAACTGATTCCGTCAGAGACCGCGGACGTTTTCAGCCCGGGGTCCCTTGGGTCCGCGGCCTTCGGTGTAGGAGACTTTCTGCCCCTCGCGGAGCGACTCGTACCCCGAGCCCTCGACGTTCGAGGAGTGGAAAAACAGATCGGTTCCCGCTTCGGTCTTGATGAAGCCGAAGCCCTTGTCAGTCTTTTTCTTGATCGTGCCCTGCGGCATTTCTTCGATCCCCAAAAAATTGTTTTGCCGCGCCCGTGGACGATTGGGTGGGCTCACTGCCGGAGCGGATTCTATCAGTTGACGCATGTCGAGCCAACACCCGGTGCCCAATCTGAAAAAAACGGGCGAAATTGTGAAGCCCGAAGTCCCGTGCTGCCAAACGATTCGGCACTTTCGGAAAGTCTGATCCGGAAGGATTAATTGATATGTCGCAATGTTCCGATACATTTGATTGAGGAGGGGGCATGATCGCCAAGAGCAAGAGGCTGACTCCGCTGCCCGCATTTGAAGAGGCGGCCGAGTGCCTGAGAACGCTGGCTCATCCGCATCGACTGCGGATGATCCAGATGCTGCTGCGCGACCGCTACACGGTGGGCCAATTGGCCGACGCCTGTGGCATACCGAGCCACATGGCGTCCGAGCACCTGCGGCTCATGCAGCGGTGCGGCTTTTTGACCAATGACAAAGAGGGGCGCAAAGCCTATTACAAAGTCGTCGAGCCGCACCTGGCCAAGATTATGGCCTGTGTCGAAGCTCGCTTTGGCAGCCCGGCTGCCTGAAGGGAACGGAACCGATGAGCGTATCGAGCATTTCACCGCAAGAACTCGCGGAACTTTCGAGCCGGAAAAAGAACATCGAGCTGATCGACGTCCGTACGCCGATGGAATTCCAGGCGGCGCACGTGGCCTTTGCGAGAAACGTGCCGCTGGATCAGCTCAATCCGGCCGCGCTGATGCAGGCGCGAAATGGAACCGCGCAGGAACTGCTCTACGTCGTCTGCCAATCGGGCGGCCGCAGCCGGCAGGCGTGCGAAGCCTTCCTCAAGGCGGGTTACACGAACGTTGTGAACGTCGAAGGTGGCACGAAAGCTTGCGAGCAAGCCGGCTTGCCCCTCGTGCGGGGAAAGAAAGTGATCTCGCTCGAACGGCAGGTCCGCATTGCGGCCGGTTCGCTGGTCCTGACCGGCGTGATTTTAGGCTGGTTCGTGCATCCAATCTTTTTCGGACTTTCGGGCTTTGTTGGCGCGGGACTCGTTTTCGCGGGCGTGACCGACACCTGCGGCATGGGCCTGCTTCTGGCCCGCATGCCGTGGAACCGGGTGAGCCCGCCTGCGAACGAGAACTGCTCCGCCCGATCGGCCGCGTAGGCGGCACGCCTAATCGGCAAAGCGTAAGCGGCACGCGCAACCGACAGAGGAGTGCGGCATGAAACTGGTGATCGTCGGCGGAGTCGCGGGAGGCGCGTCCGCGGCGACGCGGGCCCGGCGACTTTCGGAAGAGGCGGAAATTGTCCTGATCGAACGCGGGCCCGACGTCTCCTTTGCCAATTGCGGGCTCCCCTACCACATCGGCGGCGAGATCGCCGATCGGAAGAAACTGCTCGTCACCACGCCGGAACGGCTGCAAGCCCGTTTCCGCCTCGACGTTCGCGTGTCTTCGTCGGTCGAGGCGATCGACCGGGCCGCCAAAAAGGTCCGCATTCGCGACCTGTCCGCGGGCCGCGAGTACGAAGAATCGTACGACAAGCTGATCCTCGCGCCGGGGGCTGCTCCCTTGCGGCCGCCGATTCCCGGGGTCGATTTGCCGGGCATTTTCACGCTGCGAAACTTGCAGGACATGGATCGCATCAAGGCGTCGCTCGACAAGGGCGTGCGTCAGGCAGTCATGATCGGGGCCGGTTTCATCGGGCTCGAGTTGGTCGAGAACTTCGTTCATCGGGGTGTGGCGACGACTGTGATCGAGAAGATCGATCAGGTGCTGCCGCCGTTCGACAAGGAAATGACCACGCCGATCGCGCAAAAGCTCCGGGCCAAAGGCGTCTCGCTTCTGTTCGGAACCACGGCCGAGGCGTTTGAACAGTCGGCTGACGGTTTGCTCGTGCGATTGAATTCGGGCGAAGCGATCCCCGCGCAACTGGTGGTGTTGGGCGTGGGCGTGCGGCCCGAAAACAAGCTGGCCGTCGACGCCGGTTTGGAAGTTGGCCCGCGCGGTGGCATTCGCGTGAATGATTACCTGCAGACCAGCGATCCGGACATCTATGCCGTGGGCGATGCGATCGAGGTGAAAGACTTCGTCACCGGCGAACCGGCACAAGTGCCGCTGGCCGGACCGGCCAACCGCCAGGGCGCATCGCGGCCGACAATGTTTTCGGGCGTGCCGTGCGGTTCCGCGGAACGCAGGGAACGGCAATTGTCGGACTTTTCGGGTTGACGGCCGCGATGACCGGTGCGTCGGAGAAGACACTGCAGCGAACGGGCAAGCCTTTTCGGAAGCTGTATGTGCACCCGGCCAATCACGCGGGTTACTATCCCGGCGCGGAACAGATGACCCTCAAGGTGCTGTTCGATCCGCAGTCGGGCCGCGTGCTCGGGCGCAGGGAGTGGGGGGAGCCGGCGTCGATAAACGGATCGACGTGCTGGCAGTCGCCATTCAGGCGGGCATGACAATGTTCGACCTCGAGGAAGTAGAACTGGCCTATGCGCCACAGTTCGGCTCGGCGAAGGATCCGATCAACATGGTCGGTTTCGTCGGTGCGGGTCTCGTGCGCGGCGATCATCCCCAGCTCGACATGTCGGCCCTGCTGGCGACGCCGGAATCCGATCGTCCGTTTCTACTCGACGTACGGACCGCGGATGAGTTCGCGGCCGGTCACCTTCCGTCCGCCGTCAACATTCCGGTCGACGACCTGCGGTCTCGCCTGAAAGAATTGCCTCGCGATCGGCAGATTGCCGCGTATTGCCAGGTTGGCCAGCGGGGTTACATTGCCACGCGAATTCTACGGCAAGCCGGTTTCGACGCAGCCAACGTCGGCGGCGGCTATAAGACCTACGAGCTGTACAGTCCGAAAACCGTCCCGTGAGACGGGATCGTTTCAGTCGATCACATCGGCAAGCAGCGAAATTCCGACAACGCCGTCGCAGCGCACAAAGGCTCGTTTGCGATTGGAATTGACGCCGTGGCGTTTGGCGTCGAGGACGTAGACATCACGCGTCGTGGTCGTGTCGCGCAGATCGTGCAGGTCGGCGTCTTCGACGATGTAATAAGACCCTTCGACGCCGCCAAGTTTGCCCAGAATCACGAAGGGGCTGGTCAAGTCAATCACGACCACCTGCCCCAGGAGCGTTTCGAATGCGGATGACCCGTGCATTGTCGAGCGGCCTTCGCAGTCAGAGCGGGCAATGCGGACATCATCAGGGAACGAAACGGTATTTGCCTTTGTTGTCCTTAGCGATGCCCTTGAGCTGCTCCGCTCCCTCTTCGGTGACGAACGCGATGGTGTGAATCACGATCTTATGCTCGCGGTTGAATTTCGCGACCGTGTCGCGGGTCGTCGGCGGGATTTCGCCGTCGGTGAGAAAATAAATCACCTGGGGCTTGAGCCTGATCGCCCGTTCGAGCGCATCCTCGGGAGCCGTATCGTTGTCGGGCTGCAGCGTCTTGATCCACTTGATGACTTTTGTACGGTTGCCGGGCGTGGCGGGAGTCAGCTTCGCATTCCGTTGGCCGAGCATCGGAAATGTGACGGCATTGTAGAAATACACGAAAAACTTCTGATGCGGCTCGAGCGAATTGAGCGAACGAATGAGTTCATCGACGGCCCGGTCGAAACGTCGGCCGTCGTTCATGCTGCCCGACATGTCGACGACAAACACGACGGTGTCGGCGCGGGAACGCGTGCCGAAGAAGCCGACTCCCTTGCCTCCGCCTCCGCCCCCACCGGCTCCCAGAGCGGCGACCGCATCGAACCGGCCGGCGCCCGTTCCGGAACCCGAGCTGCCCTTCATCGCACCTTCGACAGCGGGGATCGCGTCGACCGTGGTTGTGGCCGTTTTTTCGACGTCGGTTCCCTTGCCGGGGTCGGGCGTGCCGATGGTCACCGTGTCGACCAGATCGCCGCTACCATCCTCGGTGCCGATGCCGCCGTCGAGCGTCGTGCCCACGTGGTCGGTCTTCACCGGAATGAGGAGCGCGGCCAGAATGAGCAGGCAGATCAAATGCAGCACAACGGACAGGCCTGCCGCATTCCATTCGGTCCGCGTTGGCACGGGGATCGGCGGATGCGACGGGGGAATCGCCACGGGCGAAATCGCCGGGCCAGGCGGCGTGACGAGAGTGGAAGCCCGGGCGGCGGGCGCCAATTCCGTTTGGGCAGTGCTCATGGCTGACAAGTCGTGACGGCTGAACTGGAGTCGCGAAACAGGCCCGGCCCTTTGAGTTTGCCCGATGATCGACCGAAAGACAACCTTTCTTGGACGGTGGCGGCAGGCACCGCGAGGCGGGCTGGATTCGCGTAATTCTACGGTTTGACCAAGTCGCATGCCTTAAATTCTCGGGAGCGATGCCGATTTTTAATTGGAATGCCGGTGAAAAAAGGGTGAACAGGCCAAAAATCCGCCATTATGGGCACTCCTGGGGTCGGCGTGAAGTGGACGACCTCTGGTCGTCCTTCCGCCGGTGGCTCGTGAAATAATCGACCGCCTCGTACATAATGGAACCGCCGGGCGCGAAAAAGCCCCCGGTTCGAGCGGCTCATGGCGGAAGCTCGGCCCTGCACGCGTTTTGCGCTTCAGGTTGCCGCCGCCGGCCAGTTGCCGCTTGTGTCCATCCACATTTGCGGCCAGCGAGCGAAAGCCATGCGGAACTTGATCCAAGGCATCCACCAGTTCCAGAAAGAGGACTTTCGCCAACTCCACGACCTGTTTCAGGAACTGGTCCACGGTCAAAATCCGGAAACGCTGTTCATCACCTGTTCCGACTCGCGTATCGATCCGAACCGGCTCACGCATTCGCTCCCGGGCGATTTGTTCATTTTGCGAAATGCGGGCAACATCGTGCCTCCGCACGGGGCGACGGCCACGGGCGAGGCGGCCACGATCGAGTTTGCCGTCACCGGCCTTGGCGTGAAGGACATTATCGTCTGCGGCCATTCGCATTGCGGGGCGATGAAAGCCTTGATCAAGCCGGAGATCATCGCCGAGATGCCCGCCATGCAGGGCTGGCTGGCACACTCCGAGGCGACGCGCCGCATCATTCGCGAGAACTACCGCGACCTCTCGGGCGACGAACTCTTGATGGCAGCGATCGAGGAAAACGTGCTGGTGCAGATCGAGCACCTGCAAACGCTGCCGGCCGTCGCCGCCCGCCGGGCCCGGGGAGCGATCCATTTGCACGCCTGGGTCTACCAATTCGAAACGGGCGACGTCTTCGCCTACGACCCGCGTCAGCAACAATTCGTCCCACTGCGCCGCCTGGAACGTGCGCCGACGGAACCTGCCGAAATCCGCGGCCAGCCGATTTAGCCAAACGTCCGTCGTTTGACAGCCGAACCTTCAGGGTTGTGCGGCCTCGGTCTCCGCCTTGAGGAACTCTCGCAGCAGAGTTGTGGCGTAGACCCCGCTCGGCAGGCGAAACTCGAAACGCATCCCACTCTCTTCCGGCTGCGTACGGAGATCGTCGGGCCAGACAACCAAAGGCCTTCTCGTGCCGCTCGTGAGCTTGGGAAACCGCGAAAAGTCGTCGAGCGACAGTTGCCAAGCCGTCAAAACGCGAGCCTCGCGCGACGCGGGAACGTCTCGAGGCATCGTCATTTGCGGCCCGACAATCGGGCCCGTGAGGACCGTTTCGCGGCGATCGAAACGCTCTTGCTCGAGTTGGGCGTCGGTTGCGACGAACGGCCCGCCGCTTGCCGCGACTTGCATCACATCGCCCGCCAAAACCGTGGTGAACAGCCCATCGGATATTCGTTCCGCGAGAATCGCATTGAAGAGTGCCGACTGGACGGCCGACAAAGACATCCGCATCAAAAACCGGCGCCGCGCCGGCGGGATCGAACTGGGCGTCGATCGACCGCCGAGCAGCTCGAGACCGATCCGCAGCGTTTCGTTCTCGCGGCCGAAGCGCTGGTCGCCGTAATAATTCGGAAATCCCTGCCGGGCGACGGCCTCCGCGATCGGCGCGCACTTTGAAGCCGCATCGACGGCGACATCGCGAACAAGGATCGAAAATCGATTGCCGCGAAGGTGGCCCGTCCGCAGCTTATTGCCGTGCCGCACGCACGAGAGCACGCGAATGCGATCGGTCTCGATTCGTTCCACGTGCGGCTCGCATCGCGAGGGGACGGAGACAAACTGCCGCGTCACGGCGCGGCGGTCTTTCAATCCGGCGATGCCGATATCGCGGGGAGAGATGCGAAGCGCCCGGGCAATGTGCCGCGTGAGTTCGTCGGCCGCGACGTTGGTTTTCTCGACCCAGAGAAAGAGGTGCTCCCCTTCTCCGCAGGGCTCGTAGGCGGGAATCTCCTCGACGACAAAATCCTCCGGCCGCTCTTTGAGACGCCCGCCGATTCCGGGCAGATCGGCCGTCAAATACGGAAGGGGCGTGTCAGCCTGCATGGTTCTTGGCGGCTTCCAGAATTGCCGAGGACTTCGGGCCGCAGGCCTCAATGCGGAAACGGCGCGAAGCTGCGCCCGTCACCTCGATTTCAACCCGCAGATGATCCAGCGGCAGCACTTCGGCGACTCGGTCGGCCCATTCGATGAGACAGACGCCCTTGGATTGCAGAATCTCATCGATTCCCAGGTCGAGAAACTCCTCGACGTTTCGCAGCCGATACGTGTCGCAGTGATAAATCGGCAGCGCGGCTTCGTATTCCTGGATCAATATGAACGTGGGACTATTCACGAGCCGCCGGTCGGCCCCCAAAGCGACGGCGATCGACTGCACGAGCCGCGTCTTGCCGGCACCGAGAGTGCCGACGAGCGCAACGACACCGCCACCGACGAGCGCGTTGCCGAGAGCGGTACCGAGCGATTCGGTATCACCTTCATCGTGGGCCAGGTATTCCCACATGCCGCGCGGAGTCCAACGTCCGAATTGAATTGTTTGGGTGCCACACCCACGGCTTTGCGTGGGCGTGCGAACCCGTTCGACGTTCGAAGACACGCCCACGCAAAGCCGTGGGCGTGGCACCCAGCACAGTGTCAAATCGCCAATCAAACGGCCTTCGTCACGCCGGGCACCGGGATGGCGTAGCTGCCATCGGGCAGCGGCAAGTTGCGCGGTTCCGCGTCGAAGGCGAAGCGTTCGGGCATCAGATCGATTTGGGAATTGAGGGCAGCATCCCATTCGACCTTCTTGCCGGAGTAGGTCGCCATGCGGCCCATGATGGCCGTCATCGTGCTGGCGGCGCCGTTGTCGACTTCGTTGTAGGAACGATTGGCGCGAATCGCGGCGAACAGGTCGTCGTGTTCGACCTGGTACGGCTGAGAATGACGGCCTCGATAGCGCCATTCGTCGCCGCCCGATTTGATTTTGTAGGCGCTGACATCCGCGGTCCCCTTGGAACCGATGGCGTGCTCGGTGACGCTGTTCCAGCAGGCGGGTTGGTGCCGGCATTGGCTGAAGCAACGGCTGCCGTCCGGATATTCGTATTCGACGACGTGGTGGTCGAAGATTTCGCCGTAGCGCTTGTCGGTGAGAACCTGGCGGCCGCCGATGCCCCAGCAGCGTACGGGATGATCGCCCTTGATCCAGTTGGCCACGTCGAGATTGTGGATGTGCTGCTCGACGATGTGATCGCCGCAGAGCCACGTGTAGTAGTACCAGTTGCGCATCTGGTACTCCATTTCGCTTTTCACCTGCTGCCGCGACTTGCGGGGCTCCCATACGCCGCCGTCGTTCCAGTACACGCGCATCGCGAGGATGTCGCCGATCGCGCCCGATTTGAGGCGGTCGATCGTTTCCACGTACTCGACCTGATGGTGCCGCTGCAGGCCGACGCCGATTTTCAGGTTCTTTTCCTTCGCATGCTCATTCGCGGCCAGCACGCGGCGAACGCCGGGCCCGTCGACACCCAGCGGCTTCTCGGTGAAGATGTTCTTGCCCGCCTTCACGGCCGCTTCGAAATGGATCGGGCGGAAGCCCGGCGGGGTCGCGAGGATGACTAAGTCGATTGGGCTTGCCAGCAGTTTTTCATACGCGTCAAAGCCGGTGAATTGGTGATCGGGTTCGACCGCCACTCGCTCCGGTTGCGACTCGAATTGTCGCTGCAGGTTCCTCAAGCTGCTTTGCAGTTGATCCTCGAAAGCGTCGGCCATGGCAACGAGTTGCACGTTCCCCTTGGTCGAAAGCGCTTGATGCGCCGCGCCGCTTCCACGACCGCCGCAGCCGACGAGTCCGATGCGAATCCGATCGCTGCCGGCCGCGTAAGCTCGCGGCGACAAGGCCACGCCGCCCAGCAACCCGGTGCCGACGGCGGCAACGGTCGACGTCTTCATGAAGTCACGGCGCGAGGTGCGTTCATTCAGATTCGCAGTCATGTCTCACCTTCCAGAGGAGGAGTGCGGGCGGAAGCCAAATACGTGGGGCGAGGGCAAACGACGAGGACGGCAATCGTCGTCTCAACCTTACTCTTTTAGCAAATCTTTCGGCAAAGGTTCCAGGTTCAGCCGGTCGCGCTCGGCCTGGTCGGCCACGCGGAGCGGACGCACGACGCGAAAGCCGACGTGCTTCGCGTCCGTGAAGTACCAGATACTTTGCGGAATTTGCGGGTCCTGAATCTTCCAGTCGGGGATGGAAAACTGACGCGACGCGCTGCGGGAGTGCTCGGGGTCTTCGTCCCACGATCCGCCGCGGACGACGCGGCCGTAGACCTTCGTCGGCTTGGCGAGCGGCTCGAGAACCGGCTGCTTCTCCTTGGCCAGCACCGAATAGAAATTCGCTTCATACTGATCGAGCACCCATTCGTTCACGTTGCCGTGCATGTCATACAGGCCCCACGGGTTGGGCTTTTTGAGTCCGACCTTGTGATATTTCTCGTTGGAATTCTTCTCGGTCCAAGCGTAATCGCCGAGCTTGAGCGGGTCGTCGCCAAATGAATACGCGGTCGTCGTCCCCGCGCGGCAGGCGTATTCCCACTCGGCCTCGGTCGGCAATCGATAATAATGGCCCGTCTTCGCGCTCAACCATTTACAGTACATCTTGGCCGCGAGCTGGGTCATGCAGATGGCCGGAAAACCGTCGTGCCCCATGTCGAATGTCATATCGGTGTAGGGCTTTGTCGGACGCGTGACGGCATCCGCAGCCGCATCAGTCTTGCCGGCCTTTTGCCGCAGCACTTTGCGGCGCTGGATATCGAGATTGAAGCTCCAGATGTCGTATTCGTCCCACGTGACTTCGTGGTTGCCCATCCAGAAGGGCTCGATCTTCACTTTGACCTGCGGCGCTTCGTCGGGCTTGTGCCCCTTTTCCGAGGCAGGACTCCCCAGCGTGTAAACGCCGCCGGGAATCGGGACCATCTCGAACTCGACATCGGTCCCCGCGATCGGCTGCTTGTAGGCCTTCATCTCCTTTTCGGTGCGTGCTTCTTGGAGGCCCTGGGCGTACACGGTCGAAGCGGAGAGCATAACAAGTGTCAAAATTCCAAAATCCAAAATCCAAAATCGAAAATTCTGTTTCGACCTCGGACTTTGGACTTTTACCTGGCACTCAACTAGGCTCGACATTGCGATCAACCTTCTTCCGACGAGACGACGAGCAAACAGACGAATGGGGACAATCCTGCTCTTGGCGGGGTCTTTGGTGCCAGCTTCGCTGGGCGGGGCGGAACTGAAGCGCTTCGAGTACCAGCAGATCCTGATGGGAGTGCCGGTCAGAATCGTAGTATATTCGGCCGGTGAACCCCTCGCAAACTCCGCCGTCCATGCCGCCTTCGATCGCATTCGCCAACTCAATTTGATTTTCAGCGATTACGACGACGAGAGTGAAATCTCGCGACTGTGTCGCACGTCGGGAGCGGGTCGGCCCGTCTCCGTGAGCCCCGAACTCGCCGCCGTGCTGGCCTATTCGCTTGAAGTCTCGCGGCGCTCCGAAGGGGCGTTCGATGTCACAGTTGGTCCGCTGGTCAACCTGTGGCGCAAGGCGCGGCGCGCGAAACAGTTGCCGAATCCGGAGACGCTGGCGGCTGCGAAACAGCGCGTCGGTTATCAGTTCGTTCGACTCGACGAACGTGCGCGGACGGTCGAATTGCTCAAGCCGGGCATGCGGCTCGACTTCGGCGGCATCGTCAAAGGCTACGCGGCCGACGAGGCACGGTCCGTGTTGAAAACGAAGGGGCTCCCGCACGCGCTCGTCGGATTGGCCGGCGATATCTCCGCCGGTGAGCCGCCGCCGGGGCAATCGGGCTGGAGAATCGGCCTGCAAGGTCTCGGCGCCGGGGAGAGGCCGCCGGAACAATTTCTGTTGCTCAGAAATCAATCCGTGTCGACGGCCGGCGACACGTATCAGTTTGTCGAACTCGGCGGCAAGCGGTATTCCCACTTGCTCGATCCCACGACGGGGCTCGGGATCACGCGGCGGATCAGCGTGACGGTCGTCGCAGCGACAGGTCTGATGTCGGACGGACTCGACTCGGCCGCCGCAATTCTGGGTTCCGAGAAAGGGCTCCAGTTGCTGACGGCGTCGAAGGTCGAGGGGCGGATTGAAGAGCTTGGTCCCTCGGGCATCAAAACGTATCAAACCGCAGGATTCGCGAAGTTGCTGGCACCTGCGGCATCAGTCAAACAAACTCAATGATTCGGTTTGATTCCAGGAGCTTGAAGTTTTGGCGGATGACTACGACGCGATCTTAATCGTGGGCTTCGGCGGACCGGAGCGCCGCGAGGACGTGATGCCGTTTCTCGAGAACGTCACGCGCGGACGAAACGTTCCGCGCGAGCGGCTGCTCGGCGTGGCTGAGCATTACGATCACTTCGGCGGCAAGAGCCCGATCAACGATCAGGTCCGCACCTTGATTGCCGCTCTCAAGCCAGAACTCGAGCGTCGCCGAATCCAACTGCCGATTTATTGGGGCAATCGCAATTGGCACCCCTTTCTTGCCGACACGATGCGGCAAATGACAGACGCCGGCGTGCGACATGCAATCGGACTCGTGCTCGCCGCATATAGCTCGTATTCGAGCTGTCGCCAGTATCTGGAAGACGTCGCTCGAGCCCAGGCAACGGTTGAACCGAACGCGCCGAGCGTCGACAAGCTTCGTGTCTTCTATAACCATCCGGGCTTCATTGAGGCGAACGCCGACCATCTGCGAAGGGCGCTCGCTGAGATTCCGGCCGACCGCCGTGCATCGGCGCACGTTGCGTTCACCGCGCACAGTATTCCTTTCTCGATGGCCCGTAATTGTCGTTATGAGCACCAACTCCGCGAAACGTGCCGACTCGTCTGCGAACGATTGGCGATTCCCGAGTCGCGCTACCAATTGGCCTATCAAAGCCGCAGCGGTCGGCCGGGCGACCCGTGGCTGGAGCCGGATATTCTCGACCACTTAACCGCTCTCAAGTCGCAGGACGTCCGCGAGGTTGTCGTGCTGCCGATCGGCTTTTTGTCCGATCACGTCGAAGTGCTGTATGACTTGGATGTTGAGGCACAAGCCAAAAGTCGCGAACTGGGGCTGGCCATGGTTCGGGCGGCGACGGTGGGCGTCCATCCCGCTTTTGTGGGCATGCTGGCGGATTTGATTGAGGAAAGACTCAGCGATCTCCCGCGGGAAGCCGTAGGAAAGGATGGTCCGAGCCACGACGTGTGTCCGGCGGATTGTTGCCCACGGACCTAGTCCGGTCGGTTATCCTGGAATCGGCGACCCGTCGTCTTGGAGCGTGTGACACCGCCATCTTCCGTGTTATTATGGCGAAGCGCTGCCGATCGGTCGTCCCGCCTGTCGAGACGGTCCCCGCCTCGGCAAAGAATCCTGCCTGATTGCGAAGGTCCCAAATCTCCGGAGTTCTCCATGCATCACAAGTCGACGCGTCGTGATTTCTTGAAAAGCTCGTCCCTGGTCGGGGCGGCGTGGTGGGTCGGGGGGACGCTTGCGTCCGGCGCCGACAGCAAAAATCCGCTCGAACGCCTGAACTTCGCCTCGATCGGAGTGGGCGGCAAAGGCTCCGGCGACTCGAGCCATGCCGGCATGGTGGGCAACGTCGTCGCCCTGTGCGATATCGACGACATTCAGCTCGAAAAGAAATCCCACGTCTTCAAGACGGCCCGCAAGTTCAACGACTACCGCGAAATGCTCGACGTGATGGGGGACAAGATCGACGCCTGCACGGTCAGCACGCCCGATCACAGCCACGCCCCGGCCAGCGTGATGGCCATGAAGAAGGGCAAGCACGTCTACACTCAGAAGCCGCTGGCCTGGTCCGTCTACGAAGCCCGCCGCATGCGCGAGGTGGCCAACGAAATGAAGGTCGCCACCCAGATGGGCAACCAGGGAACGGCCGACTCCGGCTTCCGCGCGGCGATCGAAATCATTCGCTCGGGCGCGATCGGTCCGGTCAAGGAAGTGCACGTTTGGACGAACCGCCCCATCTGGCCGCAAGGCGAGGGCCGGCCCAGCCACTCCGACCGCATTCCCGACCATATTCACTGGGACCTGTTCCTGGGGCCCGCACCGGAGCGGCCCTATGTCGAGGGCGTCTATACCCCGTTCAAATGGCGCGGCTGGCTCGATTTCGGCACCGGCGCTTTGGGCGATATGGCCTGCCACACGGCGAATATGGCCGTCATGTCGTTGGAACTGTTCGATCCGATTGCTGTCGACGTGAAAAAGACCTCGGGGATCGTCGAGAACGAGAGCTATCCGAAGTACTCGGTGCTCGAATACGACTTCCCCGAACGCGAAACGGTGATGTTCAAGAAGGGGGTCAAGCTGCCGGCGTGCAAGATGACCTGGTACGACGGACAGCAGTATCCGCCCAAGGAATTGCTGCAGGGCGAGAAGCGTTCCGACAGCGGTCTGTTGCTGGTCGGCGAAGAGGGATCGCTGTATTCGTCCAACGACTACGGCGCCCGTCACGTGTTGTTGTCGAAAGAGAAGTTCAAGAACTACCAGAAGCCCGAGCCGTGGCTCCCCCGTACAAAAGGTATGGGGGACACCGACGCGCGTCACCTGCACGAATGGGCGGCCGCTTGCCGCGGCGGCGCCCGGCGATGTCGAACTTCAACTACGCCGCCCGGCTCACCGAAACCATGATCCTGGGCAACCTGGCCCTCAGGGCGGGCGGCCGCATCGAATGGGACGCGGCGAAGCAGGTTGTGACGAATCTTCCCGCGGCCAACAAGTTCGTCAAACGCGAGTACCGCCACGGCTACTCGATCTGACGAATTGATTCGACGAATGCACAAGCCCACGGACGGCTGTCCGTGGGCTTTTCTCATTGCATCATCGAATTCATGGAGCTGCTCGCGATGCCGAAAATCGCCTTCTCGACGCTGGCGTGCCCGACCTGGGACTTTGAGCAAATCGTGACGGCGGGAATCCGTGACGGTTATGACGGCGTCGAGATTCGCCAGGTGGGGGGCGAAACGGAGCTGCTCAAGGTGCCGTCCTTCGCGTCTTCGCGCCGCGCGACCAGCCGGCAATTCCTGCGACGCAGCCAAGATGCAGCCGGCTTGCGCCCGTTCTCGATATGCGGCCTGGCCTCCTCCGTTCGATTCGATTATCCACAACAAGCCGAACGCGAGGCGCAGCTTTCCATCGGCAAGGCCTACGTCGAATTGGCGGCCGAGTTCGAGGCCGGTTTTGTCCGCGTTTTCGGAGACACGCTCCCACCCGATTCCCAGCCCGGCGAACGTGCGGCAGCCTTCGATCAGATTGCCGAAGGTTGCAACCGTCTCGGTGAGTTTGCCGCCGGCCACAAGGTCGACATCCTGCTCGAGACGCATGGCGACTTCGCCGAGTCGGCGGCCGTCAAGGAGCTCTTCGGTCGGATCGAATCATCCGCAGTCGGCGTGCTGTGGGACACGCATCATCCGTGGCGTTTCCATCACGAAGCCCCGGAGAGCACATTCGCAATCTTGAGGCCCTGGGTGCGCCACACCCATTGGAAGGACTCGATTACGCTGCCGCACGATGAGAACGCGACCACAAGCGTGACCTCGGCCGAGCAGGGGGCCTTCGCGCTGATGAGCGGCCATCGTCACGCGGACTATGTCCTGTTTGGCGGGGGCGAGTTTCCAATCGCTGAGTTCGTGCGGCTACTCAAGGTCGCCGGTTACGACGGCTGGCTGAGCCTCGAGTGGGAAAAAATGTGGCACGCGGAACTCGCCGGGCCCGAGGTGGCGCTGCCGCTGTTCGCGAGAAAGATGCGCGAATTCTGGTGTTGAGGGAGGGCGAGGCTCCCGCCGAGCCGCATAAGCGAGCCCCGTCATCAGTGCGGCTCGGCAGGAGCCTCGCCCTCCCCTCACGCAGCGCTTTTTTCCAGACCGGCAGGCTTTGCGCAGTCTCCGGAACGTGGAGGAACGGTGCCAAGCGCAGACCCTTTGCACAATGTGCCGGATATGCCGAGAGACGGGGGGTCGATTTCTGCAAATCGTTTGACACCTTCATCCTGCAGCTTATATTCGACGGAACCTTCGTCCCGCCGAGGAAAAAAGATGCACTTCTGCTCAAGAACCCGCACCCATGGCTCTGTGTCACTTGCTCTCTTGATTGTTCTCTCCGTTGCCGTGTCCGTCGCCCGTGCCGAGCGGCCGGTAACCCATGAGGAAGTGACGGCCGACGCCTCGTCGTCGGTCGATCTCGGAGTCGAGCAGGAGCGTGCCCATCACTGGCTCGAGGCGATCGAGACCTACGAAAAGGGGCTCAAGCAGTGGCCGGAGAACGGCGACCTCAAATATGGTTTGCGGCGGGCCCGGATCCATTTCGGCATCGAGCGGCGCTATAACGACCTGAGCTTCGAGAATCGGCTGCTGCGATTGCCGCGCAACGCCGCTCTCGAACTCTTCAACGACGTGCTCGAGCACGTCCACATGTACTACGTCGACGAGATGGGGGCAACCTCGTTCGTGGCCCACGGCACCGAGAGCTTCTACGTCAGTCTGGGAGACGAGAAGTTCGTCGAACGAAATCTCCGCGGCGTCGATCGCGAGCGGATCGCCGACATGCGGCGGATCCTGCGGGAACAGTTTTGGAACAAGCCGGTCGCCGACTATTCGGTCGCCCGCGACATGGTTTCGGAAATCTGCGATCTGGCCGTTGCCAAGCTGGGAATCTCCGACACGGCCGTCGTGCTCGAATATGTCTTCGGCGGCTGCAACTGTCTCGACGAATACAGCAACTTTCTCACGCCCGATCGGCTGACCGACCTGCACGGCAACATCAACGGCGAGTTCGTGGGGCTGGGCATCGAAATGAAGGCCGAGTCCGGCAAGGGCATGTATCTCGTCAACGTCCTGCCGGAGAGCCCGGCCGAGCAAGGCGGCCTGCATTCCGGCGACTACATCACGCAGATCGACGGCAGCAATTGCCGCGACATGACGACGGACGAGGCGGCCAAGCTGCTTCGCGGACCGCAGGGAAGCCGCGTGTCGCTGGTCGTGGAGAATTCCGGCGAGAAGCCGCGTTCCGGCCAGTTCGTCCGCCGGGCCGTCGAAGTGAAGAGCATTCCCGTGGCGCAGATCGTCGATCCGCGGCACGGGATCGGCTACATCCGCATGACGGGCTTTCAGTCGACTTCGCCTCGCGAACTGGACGCCGCTCTCGAAAAGCTCTCGCAACAAGGCATGCGAGCCTTGATCTGGGACCTGCGCGGCAACCCGGGCGGGCTGTTACCGGCGGCCACCAGTGTTCTCGATCGGTTCATCGACTCGGGCGTGCTGGTCTCGACGCGCGGTCGTGCGAGCGATCAGAACTCGGCCTATTCGGCCACGCCGCACCCGAAATACAACGTTCCGCTCGTGCTGATGGTCGACGAAGACAGCGCGAGTGCCAGCGAAATCGTGGCGGGCGCCGTTCGCGATCACAATCGCGGAAAAATCGTCGGCCGGCAGACCTACGGGAAATGGTGCGTGCAAAGCATCTACCACATGCCGGACGGCGCCGGCCTGCGGCTGACGACGGCGAAGTTCTACTCGCCCAACGGAAACAATTACACGAAGGTCGGCGTCAAACCGGACCTGACGGTTCCTGTGGCTGACGCGGCGCTCGACGCACCGCAGAGCCGCACGTCCTTCAAGAATCCGCCCGTCATGAAGAACGGGCCAGGCGAAGGCCCGCACGCTCAGGCGACCGACCGGCACGTGGTCGTGCGAAGCCGCTTGGGCGGCCGCAGCCTGCCCACGGCCGACGATCCGGACATGCAGGCTGCCCTCGGCGTGCTGGGGGGCCAAATGTCGCAACTCCCGGGGCGATGAGCGGCTCCGACCAAAGCTGGCTCGAGGGCGGCCACGGTCTGCCGCCCGAATGGACCTGGTCCTTTACGGCAGATGCCCCGCTCGTTGGTCTGGAGCTGGCCCGCGAAACCGGTGAAACGATCGTTGCGGACGCGGCAGGCAGCGTCTATCTGCTCGATCGCCGCGGTCGAATTCTCACCCTGTCGCGCGGTTTGCACAGCCTTACCGGAATCGCCTGGAGCGACGCGGGATCAACCGGCGCAATCGTCGTCGGCGACACGACGCTGACGGTGCTCAACCGTCAACTGCGGATCGTGGGGACGGCCGAATTTCGCGAGCCGATTTTGACCGTCGCGGTCGACCCCTATGGCCGGCATTTCGCGGTTTGCTGCGCGAATTCCGAGACGCGGATTCTGAATTCGAGCCGCAAAACGATCGCCCGCTTCACCACGACGCGTCCCCTCTCGTATGCGCGGTTCGTCACGACCGAAACCGACTTGATCGGCGCCGCCGACAACGGCCTGATTTGCCGCCATGAGCTCGACGGCTCGCCCGTCTGGGGGGAGCCCTGGTGGTCCAACATCGGCGATTTATGCATTACCGGCGACGGCCGGACGATCTTTCTGGCCGGACTCAACCTGGGCATCCAGCGGTTCGACGGCAAGGGCAACTCGCAGGGAACCTACGTCGTGGAAGGGACGCCCAAGCACATCGCATCGAGTTATGCCCTGAAGCGGTTGGTGACATCGACCGTCGAAAGAGGTCTGATTTGGCTCGATTCCGAGGGTGAAGTGCTGTGGGCGACCGAAACGCCCGAGGACATCTGTTGCTTGCGATGCGACCCGCTGGGCTCGGGGATTGTGTGCGGTTTCGAGAGCGGCCGGGTGGCTCGTCTCGATTGGGGATTCCCCATTTCGTGACTTGGGTCAGCGTCTTGACGGGGCCCGGCCATCGAGGCCGGCTCATGAAGCCGGGGGCTCGCCAGTGTCTTTCTTTGGAGATCAAGCGGCATTGGCACTGGCGAGCCAAGGCCCTCGCCAGTGGCACCCTACGCCGTTAACCCTTTTCTGGGTGCCACGCCCACGGCTGTTATGTGGAGCGGTGTCAACGTCAGCTGGCCAGTTTCGCCGATGCAACCTGTTATTCAGTCGTTCCTGTTGTCAGGAAGACTATCTCGTCGTTCGCAATTGCGATGGTATGGGTTGAAGGCGGATCACACTCTGCGACGGATGGTTCCAGCCGTGCGACGATCTCGCCTTCGTGGTTCGGGGGCGATGGCGGTTCCGGTGGACTTCGTTGAGCCGTCTTCCCAGGCAGCTCACGCGGGCAGGTTCCTTTCTCTGTTCGACGGTTTACGGAGTTCAAGGTTGGTTTGCGTTCAAGAGATTCATCCAGGGCGTCTCGCGAGCCCCTTCCGCGTCGCCGTCGCCTCGGCCTCACCCCGTCTGGGCCGAGGCGATGGTGACGTGGAAGGGGCGGCCCCCTTCTGTGGAGCCCGAGCGGAGGTCTCCTTCTTGGTCTTCTCGGACGCCAGTGCATCATGCTCATCCAGCAGCGTCCCGAGTTCCGGCGAACGAGCGGTGTGCCACATCTCCACTCCCAGTTGTCTCATGACGGCCACGATGGCGATTCGGCCACGACTCTTGGATCCGCGACGGATGCGATCGTACTTCGCTCGCCATTCGGGCGAGACCCGCAGCGCCGCCCAGGCCGCCTGGCACAACACGTGCCGCACGCGCGCCGGACCTTGCTTGGTGATGTGCCCCTTGCGATCCTCCCGCTCCCCCGACTCGAAGGCCGACGGGGCCAGCCCCAAATAGGCGGCCAACTGCCGACGATTCGCGAACCGGGCCAAGTCTCCCAATTCCGTCAGGAAGACCATCGCCGTCAGCGTCCCCACTCCGGAGAGGAGCTTCAGTTTGCGATATGGCCGAGCATAGCGTTCGGTCCGGCTCAGGCGTGTGATCGCCCGATCGAGGGCCTGGATCTGCACGGACAGCGCCTGGTAAAGCTCCACCAGGCTCGCCAACGCGGTCCGCACCCCCTCGCGCAACGCGCCGGTGCTCCCCGCCGCGACCTCGCGCAGCCACTCGACGCTCCGTTTCGACCAGTCCCCCGAGGAAGTGAAGTCGTCCGGGAAGCCCAGCCGCGATCGCTTCACAAGATTGCGAATCTGGTTTTTGAGCCGCGTCCGTTGAGTGGCCACCTCCAGCCGCAACCGAACGATTTCCCGATCATCGCGCGTCTGGTGATCGGGGACCCACACGTTCGGCAGCGTCCGTCCCGCCAAGACGTGCGCCGGACTTCGTCCAGGATCATCAGGGCGTCCTTGTCGTCGGTCTTGTTCTTGCGCGAGTGCGTGGTGTGCGGCAGATGCGTCGGCGCCAGCACATGGCATTCGATGCCGGCCTCCGTCAAATCGTCGTACAGGCCAAACCCCTGACCGCTGGCCTCGTAAGCGAACACGATCCGGGTGGCCCCGTGTTGGGAGGCGAAATCCTTAACCCACTCGATCATCCCCGGCCGATTCGACGTGGCAAACCCCTTGCGCACCGTCGCCCCCGGGCCGTCCGCGACCTTCAATACCATCGTCGCATCATGCAGATCGCAACCAATCATGATAACCTTGCACATGGCCAGTCCTCGCTGAGTTCGGAAACAAGCAATTGATCCGGCGAGTGTACTGGCCATTTTCATTCAAGTGCGCCCACTCCACATGATGACTCTGCGTGGGCGTGTCTTCGAACGTCAAACGAGTTCGCACGCCCACGCAAAGCCGCTTTGTCTTGCCCGCATTTTTTGCAGAATGTTTTGTGCGCGGGATTGGAAGGTCGTTGAAAGGCACGGACTTCCGGCGTTCGCCTGTGTTGGAATGAGAGGTGCACGACGGGCAGCCGGCTCCAAGGAGATGTCGGGGGTCTTGGATCGATGCGGTCGGACGGCCGTGTTTGGCGGCGCCGAGAAGCAAATGGATCCCCGATGGAGAGCATTACGTTGGATGTGGAGCGTTGGGCTCAAGAGCAGTTTGGCTCGTGTGAGTTGGGTGATCGCCGACGCAACGTGCGGTTGGTGAAGTTCGCCCGACAGGTGGCGGCCAATCCGTCGGCGAGCACCCCCGACCAGACGTGCCAATGGGCGGACTGTAAAGCGGCGTATCGACTCATGGATTGCGATGACATCGAATTTGGGGCGATCCTCGCTCCGCATTGTCAGCAGACGAGAGACCGTGCGTCGAAGACGGGTCGGGCTCTGCTGATTCATGACAAGACGGAGATCTCGTTCTCCACGCGGCGAAACCCCATTGAGGGACTCGGCCCAACGGGCAACAACAAGCGGCAAGGGTTTTACCTGCACACGGCCCTGAAAATCGACGAGGACGGTCAAGAGATTTTTGGCCTGGCCGGCCAACTGCTCTTTTACCGCAAAGTGGCGCCGAAACGCCGCGACGGCCTGCGCGAGACGGTCTTGCACGCCAAACGACGGCCGCGGGAATCGGAGGTGTGGCGACGTTTGATTGAACAAGTGGGACCCGCCCCCGCCGGCCAGACCTTTATCCACGTCTGCGATCGAGAAGCCGACAACTACGAAGTCTATGCGCAGAGCGTGATCTGCGGCGCCGGCTGGATCATCCGCGCGACTCAACTGCATCGCAAGGTGCGTCCCGTCGGACAGACAGAGCCTGATCAGCCACGATCCGAGGCGATCACGAAGATCGGGGACCTCTTGACGCAGCACGGGTTTCAGGAAGGCTACGAGGTCGCAGTCCCCGCGATGAAGAAGACCAAGGTGCGCACGGCACACGTCCAGCTTCGCTGGACCTCGTTCTGGATGCCCCGTCCTCGTCCGTGCAGCGTGTGGGCCAAGAAAAACGCTCCGGACTTCATCCGCATGACGGCTGTGGAGGTCTGCGAGGTCAAACCTCCCCGCGGAGTGAAGCCGCTGAGGTGGGTGCTTTACACGCGCGACGGCGTCGCCGACGCACAGGCAGCGCGTCGGGTCGCCCAGGACTACGCGCGACGCCCGACGATCGAAGACTACCATAAGGGGATCAAGACGGGCTGCCACCTGGAGGAGCGGCAATACAGCACCGCGGCCCGCTTGGAACGCATTGCGGCTGTGCTGTCGGTCGTGGCGGTGCGTCTGCTGCAGATCCGAGCCATCGCCCGCGTCGAGCCGGAGCGGGCGGCGCTGGAGGTTGCCCCCCAAGAATGGGTCAGCACGTTGTATCAATACACGGCCTCCAAATCTCCGAAGTACATACAGCGCTGGACACCCGCCAACTGGACCGTGCTCGAGTTCATGCGACGCCTGGCCGGCCTCGGCGGATTCCTCGGACGCAAAGGGGACGGTCTCCCCGGTTGGATCACCCTCTGGCGCGGCGTCTCCAAGCTCCTGCTCCTCATCGACGGACGACAACTTGGCCACAAAAAATGCGGGTAAGACAAAGCGCAAAGCCGTGGGCGTGGCACCCCAAAATGAACCCTTTGAGTTTTACTCGCTGAAAAAAGGGTTATCGGCGTAGAGTGGCACCCCGTGGCATCCACAAGTTTGATGTGGACGGACTATTACGGTTTTCAGTTCGATTTTGGGTGCCACTGGCGGCAGCTTTGGGCTCGCCAGTGCGATTGCCGCTTGGGTTCGACAGGAGGAACCAGTCAAATTCACAGCGACGCTGTGGACATTCCTCGTCAAATCCCGAACGCAAGACACTAGCGCCCTCAAAGCACCCGATCGTCTGCGACAGTTCCGACGCGCGGACGGGAGAGGTGCGAACGAACAGGGTCAGAGTCGTTTCGAGAAACGAAGCGACGGATGAAATTGATTCGTTCCGTAATTCCGCATTTACTTGCCCGACACCTTATAGATTGGCTCCATCGATATCGCTTGAACAATTTCATTTTGACCTTTTGTATTGATCACAAGCCGATACGGACAATTGTTGCAATGCGGGCCGGCACCTCTCTGTGGGGGCCCGTTAAAAAATAGTACCTTTTCGTCCGCGTCGACCCCCCGAAGAGCCCCTTTCTCTATCCTGCCGATCGTATAGCCATTCCGCTGTAGGCCCGAGGGATCGTGCTCGTAGCGGCCATGGACATACACATCAATCGAGAAGTGGCCGTCGTACTGGGCACAATCTCCCCAGTGCCAGAGGCCGCTACCGTTAATGCATTTGCCGTAGCAGGTAAGCGTCCCATTATTGACATGGCCAACGTCGAGCTTTGCTGAAAGCTCCAGACGATGGATCTTAAAGTGCTCGTGCCCCACGATCCGAAGCTTGATCGGCTCCACCTGATAGCACGTCTGCTGCGAGAACGCAGGCACCGCCGCGTCTTGCGAGTCCCCGGCGTCGAGAGCAAATGCGGGGCACTCCCTCATCAAGGGCAAGCAGAGCATCACCGCAGGGACAATGATCGATGTACTGCGCGTCATGTGATCATCCTGAAACAACGTTTTAAAATAGGAGTCATGATACGTGGGGCAGCCTCGGCGCACGACTTTGGCTCAGTCAACAGATTCTTGGGAAAGCTCGCGGACAAGAACGAAAGGGACAGAGTGCGCGGGCACAAGCCGGAGGAGAGGCGCGAATCCCGCCGCCCGGGGAAAGCCGCACGAGGTAAGACCTAGCTAGTCGCGTCGGCCTTGAGTGATGCGTCGGAAAGGGCAACTGGTTCGGCGGAGCGTTCACGAAGGCACATCCGGCGCGTATATCGAACTCCGAAATTCTGTCGCTTCGGCGGCCGATCTTCTCCTGTCAGGCGGAAGGCAATAGTGATGTCGAACGCACCAACCTCGGCGGCCGCGCCCCACCGAGTTAGGCAGCCCCCACGAACTGAGGGCGCGCGGCGGCCGGTCTGCTACAGCGTCTGAATAGCAGGGTTGGCTTTGGGAGAGTCCGGAACCACGACGTCACCCCGTACATGTCGGTTGAGTCTGCCACGGGAGGTAGCCGGCCTTCTCCGCAAATGCCTGACCGCAGCAGTCCACCTTGGGCACGGCAGGAAAGCCGAAGTAGGTGAAATGGGCATGGACATCGCTGCAGTTCCGGCATTCGCCGGTGGCCTGGGGATAGCTTCCCTTATGCGTAAGGACCACGCGAAGATGATCCACCTTCACCATGTTCCCACCGTCCTTGGCGTCCGTGACCCACGCCCGCGCGTCGCTTTCATAATGGACCACCCACCACGAATATTCGACGTGGCAGTGGAGCCATAGAGTCGGCGCATTCCGATCTGATCCATCAATCTTAAACATGGGAAGAACGACATAGTACGAGTGCTTTTCTGCCCTGAAACCAGATTCCAGATCCTTCGGTGCTTTGGGTAGAGTTGCAAGGAGAGAATGCAGGTCTTTGTGCGCCATTGGTTCCTCCGGATATTGAGAAGTGGAAAAAGAAAACGGGAGAAGAGGACAGCCGCATCTAATGGATTCGGATGGATCCGCTTGTCACCTTTCATGTCCCCGAGCGACTTGACGCTCGGCGAGCCAAAAGCCATTGGTCAGCGTAACGTCGGGTGCGTCTCAGTCTGAGAATTTCTCTCCCAAATGCACTGTTGAGATGTTGTTCGCGACGTCGAACGTTACGTCCACTTTGACCGGGATTCGCCCTCCTTGGAATGCGGCGATGAAGAGTTGCTGCAAGAGCGGCTCGTATATATTGTACGTCGTTTCGACATCGTTTTTCTTTAGGAAGACCTCAAGGTGCTCGGCAGTGCCGTCCTCTTTTCGCTGAGTCGCGATCCGGGAGACATAGTATTCACCGTAAAATGGCCCCGGCATCGGAGGATGGGCGATCGCGTAGGCTTCCACGCGTTGGATGACCGACGATCCGGGCTCGAGGTCGACCGTCACGGTCTTTGCCCCCGTCATCAGCGCCGGCAAGAGCGCTTGTTGGATGAGGGCACGCGACGTTCGCACATGCGTTTGCTTTTCCCCCGCTTCCAATAACACAACGGTGCTTGGCCCTCCGACGCTTGCACCAATCGCCCAAACGCGCCCCGTGTGGGCCTGGCCGAACGCGAGCGGCCCATACACCCCAATCGCTAATGACACGATACACAGCCTTGCAAGTTGCGAACGGCTCATGTGTGAGGCTCCTTTCAAGCCCGAAAACTCAAAGTGAAACACAGCGCCTGGCGGCATCACCCTGACACCTTTGATGGCTCCCAACGCTCCGACGCGGGACCTTGGACTTTGGACTGACTCGCGGCGGGTTGTTGCATTCAATCGTGCATACGAATGTTGATCGCTCGAAAAAATGTTTCGGCCCTGTGTCGTTCGCCGTCTCCTGATCGCGGGGCCTCCGCAAGGCTTTGCCCCCGGCATTGGCAAGATCGCGACGGCTTTTTCGCCACCGAACCGCTCCATCCGGCTTGGAAGTGCGCGGGCCGTTAATCGAACTCGAGGGTTAGAAGACCCTGGACGCGCTCACCTGGGTCGAAGCCGCCGCTACGAATGTGCACCTCAACGCTTCGCGTCGCCACCGCGATGCGCACCATCTGCTCGTAGACCGTGCAATCCTTCAATTTGAACTTGATCTCCGGGTGCGTCCCAATCGTGACGCTGCTTTCATGCTCGCGACTGCGGCATCCCGTGGTGGTGACGATCGCGATCCGGGTAATCGTGATGGATTTCGGCGGGTAGATCCGGTGCTGTACGTGGATCGTTCCCGATTTGCTTGCCTCCTGGTCGATGACAATTGGGGCAAACATCGAGTGGCCGCCCGCCGCTGGGCTCTCGGATGGCGCATCGCGGTCGTCGCCGAAAGCGAAGGCCGAACGCGCCGCCGCGACCGAAGCCACGGCCGTGAGCGCTGTTAACTTGAGCACTGCGCGTCGATCGCCATGGATCCTTGTTGCCGCGGTGCCCATGCCAATAATCTCTCGTCGAGTAAGCGGATTCATCTCCATTGCCCTCTCAAAAACGCTTGGCAAAGACGGTAAGATCTCACTGGCTTCATTGACTCGCGCGCGTGCCAGTCAAACAAGGGATGATTCAGTATTGATGTGGACGCAATCGAGGAGAGGTCCTGCTTCGCCTGTGGCTCGCACGAGGCAATCATCCGGGGGCTTGCTTGCCCCGCTTTTTTCCGAAAACGAACGGACGGCCAGCCAAGTGGATGTCGTTCCGATCGGAAAGCGATTTACCGCTGTCAAGGACGGGAAGCCGTAACGATTTTCAGATCGGATTTCGACCTTCAGCGAGAAGCGCGACGGCTGGTCGTACACCTTTTACGAGACGTCGGATCGGTTTGACGTTGCGACTCATTTGGTCGGGCTAATGTTGTCGGATGTCGACCCCGGAGTCGTGCGAGACGAATTGTTCGTCATCTCGCCCCAAGACCTTCAGGCGCTTTCGGCAGGGTTTCCTACCCGGCGTAAAGCGCAGCCGGCGAGCCGTCTTTGACCTTGGACGAGCACCAGCTCGCGGACCGAAGGCATTGGCGAAAAGCCCTTCGCCCGTGCCAGCGGTCCACGAACTTGATGTCGGCGGTCCGGTCGTGCTTTGAGCCCGTCGCTGCCGAGCCGAGTGAGACTTCGCGCGCAGTGACTCACATCGCTCGTCAAAGACGAACTCATCATCGAACACACGGGAGAGCCGCCTAGGTCGAGCCGCGAGCGCTCAAAGGCCAGGGAAAACGCGTTGTGCCGGTTTGCGTCCGTGGGAGCCGTGACTTCGAGCGGCTGCCAGGCTGCCGACCGTCACGCACGCGCCGTAGTCATTTCCCTCGCTTCTGATCTCCGCTGCTTGCCCGGCTCTCTCCGGTGGATTCGATGCGCATTCCGGACCACACAGGCTTGCGCAAGGCGATGCCTTACGCAAAGCTGATCCTTCTGGAAATAGGCTCGGGGCTTCGAACCTCAGGCTGCGGAAAAGATTCCCCTCTCCCTGCACGCGTTCCACGCGTGACGCAACCCTTGATAGCCTGAGTATAGCAGAAAATGGTCAGTTGAAGAAGATCAGTTTTCCAGTTTTTTGCAACTGGAGCCGCGAGCGGAGGTTGCGTAAAGAGAAATTTTCTAGTGCTGTTATTTTGGCATTTCGGGGACTGCCGAGGGAGAAAAGCCCGAGGGCATTAAGCCCCCGGCTCGGTTGGGGCGGGGCGGACTTTTTTGGGTCGCATGCAAAAAAAGTCCCTTTTTTTGCGCCCCAAAAAAGCCAAAAAAGTCGGGCTGCCACCCGCTGAGCCGGCACCCAACCCGGTTTTTGTGCAAAGCCCACTTCGGTCAGCGTTTTGACGGGGCCGCGGCGCCGTTGTAGACTGAATTCAGCGCGGGTCTGTGACAAAACGTCCGAGGTGCAAATGGCTTCGGGATCCGATAGCCCAGGCGGCCAGCGCACGTCCGACGGATCGCCGCGGCCGTCGCTCGGTGGTCGCGAGACTCTGGGCAAATATCAAATCGTCCGGCAGCTGGGTGCCGGCGGCATGGGAACCGTTTACCTTGCCGTCGACTCGCAACTGAAACGGACCATTGCTCTTAAAGTCCTGCCGAAAGAGCGCACGGAAAACGACACGCTCGTCCGTCGCTTCGAGGCGGAATCGCAGGCCGCGGCTCAGCTCAAGCACGAGAACATCGTCACCGTCTATGACGCCGGCAGAATCGACGGGCACCTGTATATCGCCCTGGAATTCGTCGAGGGGACCGATGTTCACGAATTGGTCGCCAAGCGCGGTCCGCTGCCGCTCAAGCGGTCCGTCAATTACGTGAAGCAAATCGCGCACGCCCTCGAGCATCTGCACAAGCGGGGCTTCGTGCACCGCGATATCAAGCCCTCGAACATCCTGGTGACCCGCGAAGGACTGGCCAAACTGACCGACATGGGTTTGGCCCGGGCCGTGGATGAATCGCTCGAATCGAACATCACGCGCGAGGGGACGACGGTCGGCACCGTCGATTACATGGCTCCCGAGCAGGCCCGGGACAGCCAATCGGCCGATATCCGCAGCGACATCTATTCGCTTGGCTGCACCTGGTACCAGATGCTCACCGGCGAGCCGCCGTTCCCAACCGGCAGCGTCACCAACAAGTTGTATTCGCACATTTCCAAGCCGCGCCCCGACCCGCGAGCCCTCAATCGATCGATTCCGGAAGAGGTGGTCGCCATCTTGCATCGCATGATGGCCCGCAAAGCCGACGATCGTTACCAGACGCCCAACGAGTTGCTCGAAGACATCGCCAATATGGGCTCGGGCAATAAGCGGATCGACGAACTCCTGAACGGCGACGACGAATCACCGGGCGAAACGGCGACTCCCAACTACGGCGCGCCGACGCCGCTGCCGGCAAGACAAGCCCCGCATCGTGCGGCTCCCCAAGCCCGGCACGCCGAAAGCGAGCCCGCCAGCGATCCCACGCCACATCCCGAACGTCGGCTCCCGGCGAGGCGAGGTCAACCCGCGCAAGACGATTCGACGTCTGGATCGCGAAGGGCGACAGACGGCTCCTCCGCTCACTCCGCCGCCGCAGCGCATGCCGGCCCGACAGGGGAAAAGCACGCCGGATCCGACGCCCCTGTCTTCGCGATCGACGTCCCGGTCGATCCCCGAACCCACGCGGGACGTCACCCCGCGTTCGGGCATTCGCACGCGTGCGTCGAATTTCGTCGACGAGGAGCCGGACACACAGGCCCGCGCCTGCGCCGCGCCAATGAATCTCCGGCCGCTCAATCGGCGCCCAGTCAGTCGGCGCCCGGACAGAGGCGGATGCCGGCCCGGCGTCCACTCGCGGTCAACGAAGAGCCCGTCCAAGGGGCCGCCGCCGAAGGAATCGGTGTCAGCGTCGACTGGAAGTCCCTTGGTGTGAAGGGGGGCGCGGTCGCCGGCGGAATCCTTCTCTTGGGGATTTGCGTGTGGCTGGGCGTCTCGTGGAAAGGATCGGGGTCCGGCCGCCACGACGGTAACTCGGCCGCCACCCCATTTCGAGCGGCGGCGAACCAGCTTCCCGCCGAAGTGGAAAAAGACGTCGACGAAGCGCCAAAAGTCGACGGAAAGACGCCGGCAAAGGCTGACCCGAAGGGTCTTAAAAAGAATCCCGGCCTCCTGGTCGACCTGAAGAAGGCCGCCGATTCCAAAGCGACGGATGCCCTCGTCCTGGGCCGGCCGGATGAGCGTCAGAATTTTCCGTCGTGGATTTCGGAGCTTTGGAACCCGACGGCCCTGCCCGCGAAGGGGGCTTCCTCGCTCGCCACGATCACGGTCGGCCGCGTGGGAAGCGACCGTGCCACGGCGCCGTCGCTTGCCGCCGCGATCGAGTCGCTACCGGCCCAAGGCGGCCTCATCGAGCTGCGGGGCCGGGGTCCGTTCCTTTTGCCGGCCATCAAGATCGCCAATCGCGGGCGGGTCGTCATCGCCGCGGCGAGTGCTCGAAGCGGGGTCGCCGGCGGGCCTTCGGACGCGGCGTCCGCTGAGAAAATCGCCGCAAACGAGCCAGGGCCCGTGATCGTTCTTGTCCCCGTTCCGGGAACAGCGACGGAAAGCGGCCTCGCCGCGATCGAGACTTCGCTCACGCTCTACGGCGTCAATATCGTCGCCTTTGCCGACCAGTTTCCCGGGGACAGCCCGTTGCGGCTCGTTGAGGCTCGATCCGCCGACCTGATCCTGCAAAAGTGCTCCTTTACACTCGTCGGCAGGCGGAATGGTTCGACAATCGCCTGCTCCGTCTCAAACATCGCAAGCGAAACGGCGCTTCTGCGACCCGTCCGCATGCTGGTGGATCGCACTTTGATTCGCGGCAAAGACTGCGCGGCCCTCGAAGTCGATTTGCCGAGCGTCGATCTGCTGGCAATCAATTCGCTCTTCGTGACGGGCAAGGCGCCGGCCATCAGTTTGACGACGGGCAGCAGCCAAGTGCCACAAGCCGCTAAAGCGGCCGGCGCCACCCGCAACCTGCGCGTCTTTTCCTGCACGACCTGTACGAATGACGCGGCCGTGTCCTTGCGGTTGGGGCCTGGTGTCACACCGCCCGGCACGCGGTTCCATGTCCTGAACTCGGTCTTCGGCGCGATCTTCGACCCGCAGGGCCTGGCGATGATCGGGCTGGGCGATTGGCCCGTGCGGCCGCTGGGCGCCAATAACCGACTGGCCTTCGAGAATTTGACTTGGGTAACCGACTCTTTTGTGGCCCGCGGCTGGAAAAATCTCGTGCAGAGCGACAAGAACTCGCTCGGAACGAAGGACGCGAGCAAATGGGCCGCCTATTGGGGCGAGCCCAGGGCGACCATTGACGACGAGCCGGCCTCATTCGCGAACGTGACCGATTTCGCGGCGGTCGAACCGACGCAGTTCAAATGGGAAGAGGCCGCCGGCCGGTCGAGCACGGCAGGCGGCGCGTCACCGGCCGGCTGCGATGTCGGTCTCGTCGCTGCAGCCTCGTCCGATTCCATCGCCCGGGCCAGGGCGTTTTCAACGCTTCCGGCCCTTCCCCCGGCGCTGGCGAAGCTTGCCGCCGAGACGTCGAATGTGCACGAGATCAATCTCGACAATCCCAACCGCGAAAACCTGGCGAAGTACATCAACAAGGCGGCCGATTGGAAAAGCGGCACGCGGTTCGTCGTCCGCGGAACGGGCAAGAAAGTCTGCGGCCCAATCCACGTCAGCAAGCGATCGCTGACGATCGAATTCGTCGATCCGGCCCCCTTGTTGACCTTCGAGGACACGAAAAACGAGGTGCGGGACCATTCCGGGTTCATCAGCGTGACGGCAGGCGGATCGATCCAGATTGTCAACGCAAATTTCCGCGTCGGTTCGACGGCCAAACGCTCACCGCACTGGTTGCTTGATATCAAGGACGGCAACTTCTCGATCCGCGACAGTTCGATCGACGGCCCATCCGTCGACAGGCCCGGCTACGAAGGCTTGATCCACTTTAACTCGACGCGTCCCGCCGATGCGGGCAAAGAGCCAGAAACGTCATGCGGTGAAATACGCAACAGTTTCCTGCGCACGAGCAAAGTCGCCCTGTCGGGCGATCTCGTCGCGCGAAATCTCATCGTGGAAAACTCGGTACTGGCCGCCAATGGTCGCGTTTTCGATCTGCGGGTGCCGATTGCGGTCGCGAACGTATCGATGATCGATCTGGCGACCTCCACGCTGGCGGCCGGCGAAGAATATTTTCATTTCGACATGCTGGCTGGCTCGGGCGCCGCGAGCAAACCAGCCCCTAGTGTGCGGATCATTGCCGACGAGACAGTTTTCGGGCCGCCCGTGCAGGCCGGCACGAAACCGGACGAGAAGAGGCCGCTTTTAATCAGCGGAGTGCCTCCCGAATCGATTGCCAGTATCGTCGAGTGGTGGGAATACGCCTGCGCTTACAGCAACCTGATCGGTCTGCCCAATGCGGGCGGCTCGCGTAGCCGTCGCGAGCCCTTGGCGGACTGGAAGCAAATCGCCGGCGCCGAGCACGTCGTGCGGTCGTTGGCCGGCCCCAACGCCGTCTTGCTTCACCGAGATCTGCCGGCCGCCAAAGAATTGGCGCAGGGCGATTTTACTCTCAAGAGCGTGGCCGAGGCGGCAACCTGGTCCGACATGGGGACGGCCATCGGCGCGATTCTCGCCGCGAAGAGTCCGGTGCCGGCCGCTGCGGGTCTGCCGCCCAAGTCGAAATCGTCCGCCGCCCGCAAAGCGGGATCCGGAGCAAAGGCCCCGTCGAAACCGCAGCCGACCGGCCTCTGACACGAGCACGCGACGACCGGTCACATTTGCGTCGGGTGTTCGCTCGAGCGATGTTCGTCGTCGATCCGCGGCCAGTTGAGCAGGAAACGGCAACCAAACCCCGGCTTGGTCTCAACCGTGATGTCGCCGCCGTGCTCTCGCAGAATTTTCTGGCTCACAGCCAGCCCCAAACCGGTCCCGCGAGCCCCTTTGGTCGATTCGAAGATGTTGAAGATCTTGGCCAGCTGGTCCTGGGGAATTCCCGGCCCGTTGTCGGTCACGCTCACGTAGACGATATCGGCATTCGACTCGTGGCCCGTTTCGACGATCACCTGCCCGGTCTCCGTCCCTTCGACCGCATCGATGGCATTCGTCACCACATTGAGCACGGCCCGGTGAATGCCCTCCACGTCGAACGTGGCCGCGGGCAGGCTTTCGTTCAAGCGCACCTCGAGTCGCACCTTGCATTCCGCCGCGCGGGGCTGCATCAGTTCGCAAACTTCACCGACCGTCTGATTGAGCGCTGCAGCCTGCATCACAGGCTGTCGCTCTTTGCTGAACGTCAGCATGTCCATGACCAGCTGGTAGATCTTGTTCTGGTTCTTCTCGACGATCGCCCAGCCCTTGCGGACATGATCTTCGTTGTGGTCTTTGAGGCCCATGTCGATCAAATAACTTCCGCCGCGAACCCCCTGCAGGATGTTCTTGATGTGGTGGCTGAGCATGGCGATCGTCTGCCCCATGGCGGCCAGACGTTCGGCTTTGAGCAAAGCCTCCTGATAGCGGCTGTTTTCGATGGCCAGGGCCGCCTGGCTGCCGATCGCAACCAAGAGCCGCAGTTGCTCGTCCGAAAACTTCTGGGCCGCCCCCCCCTCGAGCACGACACGTTCGGCCGGCGTGGTCGTGTCGACATAAATCACGCCCGGTACGTCGTAGCGGCCCTGCATGGGGACGCACATCGCTTCGCAGATGCCGGCCTGTAGAATGCTTTGGCCCGGCTCGAAACGCCGGTCGGACCGGGCATCCGAGGTCCGCACGCCTTGCCCCTTCTTGAGCACATAGTCGACGATGCTCCGCGAGACGGGCATTCGCGTCGACTGGTCGGCCCGCCGCCCGAAACTGATGACTTTGGGAACGCTTTGGCCCGTCTGCGGATCGATGAGCAGCATGCAACCGCGGTCGGCCCCCACGACGCCGATCGTGAGATCGAGAATCCGCTTGAGCATCTGATCGACGGAATGCGACGGACTCACGGCCTCTTCCGCGATTCGATAAACCGCCTGCAGATTCGACCAGGCCTGAGTTGATGCGGCCACGCGCGGAAGGATCACGCGATCCGTGGTCGCCGGATGGGAGTCCTGCCCCATTTCGGCGACGATGTTCGACCGATCTTCCAAGTTGGGCTGGCCCACGAGATCGATCCGGTCAGCCACCGCTACGCCGTTTTCGGGCTGGCCCGACTGGTGGAACAAAAGGACCGTGCGACCGATCTGCAGCTGATCTCCGTCGTGCAGCTCCTTGATCCGCACGGCGACGCCGTTGACCAGCGTTCCGTTGGCGCTATCGCGGTCGCGCACCGCGAACTGCCCGTCGCTGAATTGAATCGAGGCATGTTGCCGCGAGGCTTCCGTATCGCCGATACGGATGTCATTCCGGCTGCCGCGTCCCAGCGAGACGGGTTTTGGCCCGATCTCAAAGCGGACGCCCTGATCGGCTCCGCGGATGACCAGGAGGGTGGCTTTCGATAAATCCGTTCTCTCGTCGGTTCCCACGCACTTTATGATAGCAATGGGCACCAACCGCTTCACTGATGGCCGCGGCTCAGCCGTTCCAGTTCGACTGCTCGGCGCGCCGTAAGCCCGGCTAAATGCACCGTTTGTAACAAGAGCCCGGCGTGGGCCCTTTTACAATTCCGCCTCGGCCAGCAGGCGCTCGATCGTGCGGATCAGCTCGCCATACTGGAACGGCTTTTCGAGATGATGCTCGACGCCCGCCAGGCGGGACGGGGGATCGCCTTTTGTCGCACCGATTACGATCCGCGGGACATCCTGCCAGCCGTCCGATGTCGGGATCGACGTCGGGCCGCCCTCGACATGCAAAACCACCAGGCTGGGCCGCTCTTTGGCGGCGAGGCGCTCGCGGGAGAAAACTCCCGAATCGACCCCGCGAATCCGGTCGACTTCGAGGCCCTTGGGCTCCAGTACGGCCCGCAAAACCGCTTCCGTTTCGGAAAGACCATCGACGACGAGAACGCGCGTGCGCTACGGTCACGCGACAATCCTTCCGGGCCGACCGCGTCCTTACCGCCGCGTCGTGCGGCAGACTTTTGGGGGAGCGTCGGGTCGGTCGTGGGGTGGTCGAGCCGGTTGGCCCCGGCCTCGAACGTGGGGCGGGAGAATATCCAGATCTCTGGGACGTGTCAAAATCAAAATTCAGGCCAACAAACCGCCCACCAACTTCCCGTGAACGTCCGTCAGACGGAAGTCCCGACCCTGGAAGCGGTAGGTGAGCCGCTCGTGGTTGATGCCCAGGCAATGGAGGATCGTGGCGTTGAGATCGTGGACGTGCACCGGGTCGCGAGCGATGTTGTAACTGAAATCATCCGTCTCGCCGTAAACGATCCCCGGTTTGATGCCCCCGCCGGCCATCCACATGCTGAAGCACCGCGGATGGTGATCGCGACCGTAATCCTCGCGGGTGAGTTTGCCCTGGCAATAGACGGTGCGGCCGAACTCGCCCCCCCAAATGACGAGCGTGTCGTCGAGCATGCCCCGCTGCTTGAGATCTTTGACGAGCGCGGCGCAAGGCTGGTCGATGTCGCGGCACTGCAACCGCATGTCGGTGGGCAAGTTGCCGTGATGGTCCCAGCCTCGCTGGAAGATCTGGATAAATCTCACATTCCGCTCGGCCAATCGGCGAGCCAAGAGGCAATTCGACGCGACCGTCCCCGGCGTGTGCACATCGGGTCCGTACATGTCGAGCACGTGTTTGGGCTCGCTCGACATGTCGGTCAGCTCGGGGACCGACGTTTGCATGCGGTAGGCCATTTCGTACTGGGCGATGCGCGTGTTGATCTCGGGATCGCCGACGGTGGCCAGTTCCTTCTGGTTGAGTTCGGCGAGTGCGTCGAGCATGCGGCGTCGCGATTCGGAGTCCACACCCGGAGGATTCGACAGATAGAGCACCGGATCGCCCGACGAGCGGAGGGCCACGCCCTGGTATTTCGAGGGCAAAAATCCCGAGCCCCATAGCCGCGAGAAGACGGCCTGGGCGTCGCGTTTGGAACTCCATGTCGAGTGCAACACCACAAAGGTGGGCAGATTGCTGTTGAGGCTTCCCAGACCGTACGAAACCCACGCCCCCATGCTGGGGCGGCCCGGTTGTTGGGCGCCCGTAAACACGAACGTGCAGGCCGGATCGTGGTTGATCGCGTCGGTGTTCACTGTGCGAACGATGGCCAATTCGTCCACGACCTTGGCCGTGTAGGGCAAGAGTTCGCTGACCCACGCGCCGACCTCGCCGTGGCGGCCGAATTTAAACACCGACGGAGCAATCGGCAGCCGCTTTTGGCCCGAGGTCATCGTCGTGATGCGCTGCCCCATCCGCACCGAATCGGGCAGATCGGCGTCGAACATCTCCGCCAATTTTGGTTTGTAGTCGAACGTCTCGAGCTGCGACGGAGCGCCGTTCATCGACAGATAAATCACGCGCTTGGCCGTGGCCGGCAGATGCGGCCGTCCGAGAATTCCGGCGACCGGCTGTCCCGCCGCGCTCAGCAGTCGCTCGTCGAGCAGCGACGCCAACGCCACTGTGCCGATCCCGGCGGCGTTACGCCCCAGGAAGTAGCGACGCGTCATCGATTCGGCACAATTGCGAAGCGGATCCATGTGCGTCTCAACCCTTGGTCACTGTCTCATCGAGGTTCAAAATCACGTTGGCAACCATCGTCCAGGCCGCCAACTCGCGCGCGTCGAGCGAGGCGTCGCGAGCCGATTCCCCGACGCCGATCAGTTTGACGGCCGCTTGCTCATTTTTCGCGTAGGCCGCCGCCTGTGCGTCATACAGCTTTTGAAAGATGCGGACTTCATCGGCCGTCGGCTGCCGCGACGTCGCCAGGCGGAAACCAAACACGATTCGCTCGGCCGGGGTCTTTCCCCCCTTGCGGATCATCCGTTCGGCCAGATGCCGGGCCGCTTCGACGTATTGCTCGTCGTTCATGAGCGCGAGTGCTTGCAAGGGCGTATTCGTGCGGCTGCGGCGAACGACGCATTCCTCGCGCGAGGGGGCGTCAAATGTCGTCAGCGCAGGGGGCGGCGAGGTCCGCTTCCAGAAAATGTACATACTGCGGCGATAGAGGGCCTCGCGATGGTCTTGCACGAAATGGACCGTGTTGCTGCCGCTGTAGCCGATCGCCTCCCACAGCCCCGGCGGTTGATACGGTTTGACGCTCTTGCCCCCGATCTCGTCGACGAGCAGGCCGCTCACGGCCAAAGCCGTATCGCGAACCATCTCGGCCTCCATGCGAAACCGCGGCCCGCGGGCCAACAGGCGGTTTTCGGGATCGCGCTGCGCGAGAGCCGGCGAGACGTGGGACGATTGCCGATAGGTGGCCGACGTAACGATCAGTCGCTGCATGCGCTTCACGTTCCAGCCGCTTTGCTCCAGCTCCGTCGCCATCCAATCGAGCAGCTCGGGGTGTGTGGGCCATTCTCCCTGAGCGCCGAAGTCCTCGGCCGTCTTCACGATGCCGGTGCCGAAATAGTGCTGCCAGAATCGATTGACGATGACGCGAGCGGTGAGCGGGTTTTTGGTATCGACGACCCAGCGGGCCAGCGCCAACCGATTCTCGGAAGCATCGGCGGGCAGCGGGGGACCGATCGCCGCCGGAACGCCGGGAACCACCTTTTCTCCCTTGCGATCGTAAGCGCCGCGGACCAGGACGAAGATGTCGCGCGCCTTCGGCATGTCCTGCATCACGAGCGTGCTCGGCGAAAGTTGTTCCGCCTCGTCGACCTTTCGGCGCGCGTCTTCGCGCTTCGCGTGCAGCGGGTCGAAAACGGACCGGCTGCCCGTGAAGACGTTCTCGATGAAATAGTCACGCACGGTTTTGACCTGACGGCTCGTTCGCTTGTTCGCATCGACGTCGAGCGCCCGTTGCACATTCCGCGGCAGGGCCGATTTGTCCTTTGCGACCGACGCTTCCCAAGCTTTCAGCGAGCGCATGCGCAGTTCATCGGGTCGTGGAGGAACCGCTCCGGAACCGGTCGCCACCACTCGGGCGTCGATGGCCGGCTCCTGGTAATGGAATCTTTTGAGCGCGGCGCGGATGACCGACTCGGACTCCGACACGCCCTTCTTCAGTCGGTCGAGATTCTCCGCGTCCGCGACGGAAGCGACGCGAACTGCCGGCGGCGGCAAGAGGGCGTTGCCGTCCATCGGCCGTTCGGTGAGGCTGCCGAAGTAGCCGAACATCCGATAGAACTCTTTTTGCGTGACCGGATCGAATTTGTGATCGTGGCACACGCAACAACCGAGCGTCAGGCCCAGAAACACGGTCCCGGTCGTTTGCACGCGGTCGACGGCATACCGCACGTAGAATTCCTCGTCGATCGCTCCCCCTTCGCCCGTCGTCACGTTGCAGCGATTAAAGCCCGTGGCCACGCGCTGATCGACGGTCGCATGCGGGAGCAAGTCGCCCGCCAGTTGCTCGACGGCAAACTGGTCGAACGGCTTATTGGAATTAAATGCGCGGATTACCCAATCGCGATAGGGCCAGATCGAGCGTTCGTTGTCCAAGTGCAGGCCGTGCGTGTCGCCGTAACGGGCCGCGTCGAGCCAGTCGCGCGTCATCTGCTCGCCGTATTGCGGCGACGCGAGCAGCCGGTCGACCAGTTTTTCGTACGCGTTCGGCGAACGGTCGGCCAAAAAGGCATCGACCTCGCCGAGGGTGGGAGGCAGTCCCGTCAGATCGAGAGTCGCGCGTCGAATGAGCGTCGTCTTGTCCGCTTCGGGCGAAGGCGCGAGTCCTTCCTCTTCAAGTCGGGTGATGATGAAAAGGTCGATCGGATTGCGTGCCGCGTACGGCGTCTTGATCTTCGGAGCCGACACGTGCTGAGGAGGCACAAATGCCCAATGCGGATGGAATTCGGCCCCCTCGTCGATCCAGGCTTTGATCAGCTCGATCTGCTCAGCGGTCACCGTTTTACCGGAGTCCGGAGGCGGCATCTTCATGTCGGGATCGTGCGACGTCAGCCGCTGAATCAGCGCGCTTTTTGCGGCCGCGCCGGGAACGATGGCCCGGTCGCCCGATTCGAGTTTCGTGTACGCCCCGTCCTTTTTGTCGAGCCGCAGCCCGGCCTTGCGTTCTTGCGCATCTGGGCCGTGGCACTTGTAGCACGAATTGGACAGGATCGGCCGGATATCGCGGCTGTAGTTGACGTGTCGCGGTGCACCGGCGTGGGCCGCCGACGAGCCGTAAACGGCCACTTCGGCGACCACAGACAAGCAGATCGAAATCGTGCGGAACGATCGTGTGCGGAACGGTGGAGTTGGCATTGCGAGCGCGACTTCAGTTCCGGATGGAATGTTGCCGGCGTCGCCGCAGCCTGGCTCGGCCGCTATGGGGGGATGGATGCGACGCCCGATGCAGGGATTCTTCGTCTCCTCTATTAGACCGCCGGCCGGCCCTTTTGTCCAATCTGCCTCGGCGATGCCGGGGCCTAGCAACCGTTCGATCGGCGAGGGCCTTCTTTCCGTCAAAATCGGCAGATCGGGGATAAGTTGCCAATTACAGTCTGGCTTGCGCAGCGTTCCTTTTTGACCGATCTTGTCTATGAGGTAGATCCATTGGGAGCGTTGCGGTATGGCAACATGCGGCGGGACGTGCTGCGCGGACGCCGGCTGGGTCGTCCAATGGCAGGCGGCCGCACGTTACGGGGATTTTGTTCCATGGTTGCAGTGATTGAGCCGGCCTCTTCGTCCAAAACGACCGCGGCCACAATCAACGGGCTGTCTTTGCAGCCGGTTCGCGCCGGCGGCGGGGTCGAGTCGCTGTGGTTCGGTCCGGGCCGGCATGTGATCGGCTCTTCGACCGATTGCTCGCACAATCTGCGGACCTCCGGCGTGCAACCGCGACACTGCGAAATTCGTCTCGAGTCGGGGCACGCGATGCTGCGGGCCCTCGACTTCCGTACCTGGCTCAATAACGGACCCGTGCGTCAGGCCGAGCTTCGATCGGGGGACCGGCTGATCGTCGGCCCGCTCGAGTTCCGCGTGCACCTCGAAGCCGGATCATCGGCCCGCGCGAGCGAGGAAGATCGCCGCGACGTCTTTGCTGCGCCCGTGGTTTCCGCGCCAGTCGCCCTGTCCGCAGCCGCACCCTTGTCGGCAGCGGCGCAGGTGATCGCGCCGGCAAACTTCGCGCCGCCGGCGGCGCCGTCCGCCAATCCGGATTCTGTCGTACAGGCCTTGCGGCGTACTGCGGAGATGGAAGAGCTTCTGACGCAGCTTGAAACCCGGCTCAACGAGCGCACCCGTGAGCTCGACTCGCGAGACGGCGTGCTTGCTGCTCAAGAAACCGAGCTCGCCCGACGTAGCGAGCGGGCCCGCGAACTCGACTCGGTGTCGACACGGCGCTCGGCCCTTCTGGAAAGTCAAGAGTCGGCCTTGCGCCAATTGCAGACGTCGCTCGCGACGAAGGAGCGAGAGATTGACGAGCGGCTGCGTCAAGCCGCCGACGCGCAAGCCGCCGCGGAAATTGCCAGGGCGACCGCCGCGCGTCTCGAAGCAGCCGCGCGGACAAGTGCCGAAACGATCAACACCTCGCTCTCGTCGACGCCTTCAGTTCTGGTCGATTCGCAAATCGCCGAACGAGAAGCCGCGCTCAGCCTGCGCGAGTCGTCGCTCAATCAGCGGCAGTCCGCGCAAGATCGCCGCGAGTCGGCCCTCAAGGAGCGCGAGTCGAGCGTCGTTCAATACGAGGCGGCCCTGGCGGAACGTGAGACGGCCGTCGATGGTCGTGGTACCGCGCTCAACCAGCGCGAATCGGCAAACGTCGCGAGGGAAAGCGCGCTGCGAAACCGCGACGCGGCGATTCAGCAACGCGAAGCGGGCCTCGATCAGCGATCGACAACCATCGATCAGTGGGAAGCCGCGCTGGCGGAACGCACGACCGACATCGAGGCCCGCAAAGCCGCCCTCGATGAGCGCGATGCGACGTTCGGCGGTCGGCAAACCGCACTTCAACAGCGCGAACGCGAGCTGAGCACACGCGAAGAAACGGCCAAATCGGTCGAGCAGGACCTGGCCGAGCGCGATGTGCAGCTTGGCGAGCGAGTCCAAAAACAGGCCACTCGCGAGCGATCGCTGGTCGACCGCGAAAAGTCGTTGATCGCCAAAGAGCAGTCGCAATCCGAGGCCGTTCGCGACCTGTCCTCGCGCGAGGAGTCGCTGCGAACTCGCCTCAAGTCGCTCGAAGCCCGCGAGGCGGGAATCGACGATCGCGGTCACGCGATCGAGGAACGAGGTCAACTCCTGGCGACCCGCGAAGCGTCGCTGGCAGAAAAAGAAAGCAGCCTGACCGAAAAGACGCAGGCTCTCGCCCTGCGCGAGCTGGCCATCGGCGAGCAGGAGCAGTCCCACTCGAGCCGCGAGCGTTCGTCGGAGGGACAGGTTGACGAATTGGCAGCCCGCGAGCAGGCCCTTGCGGCCCGCGCGATGAAACTAGAGACTCGCCTCCGCGAATTCGAGCAAGAGTCGGCACAAGCCATGGAGCGCGAGTTGGCAGTGATGAACCGCTCGGCTCAACTCGATGCCCGTGAAAGCGAGCTCAACAAGCGGCAACCGGCCGGTTCCGAGAGTTCGCCGGACCTGGAATCGCTGCAGGCCGCGGTTGAGGCGGAACGGACCGCCTGGGATCGCGAGCGGCGTCAACTCACGTCGGACAAGACCGCTGCCGAGACGGCCCTCAAACAGGCCGAGCGCCGGGCGAAGAGTCTCGAAGCCGAATACCGCGAGCTGTCGCAGCGGCAGAAATTCCTCGAACGCGACCGCGAAAACCTCCGTCGTCAAAAGGACGAAACGGTAATCGTCAGTACGACGTCACCGGACTTCGACAAGATCGACGAGCCGGCGGCTCCTACTCGTGCGATGCCCGGCCAACAGACGCCGACTGCCGCAGCGCCGCCCGTCGCCCCTGCCAATCGCCCGGCGGTGCCCGCAGCCGCTTCGCATGGGCACGTCGATGACGCGACAGACTCCGATTCGGTCGCCGCTTACATGCAGCGGCTCATGGCTCGCAATCGGCAAGGCAACGAAGGCGAGGCCCGCTGGACGGCGTCCGAAAAGCCCAAGCCGGCGATCACAGCGCCCGTGGCCGCCCCAGAGGAGCCGCTTGAGGCTGCGCCAGCTCCGCAGTTTGTCGAAACGCCGTCCCCCACGATTGTTCCAACTCCGTTGCCCGGTCCTTCCCATACGCAAGACAAAGCCACCGTCCGGGCCGACCTCGACAGCCTGCGGAATATCGCCAACTCGGCGGCCCGTTCGGCCATTGCCCAATACACGACAAAATCGACCCGCGAAAAGCTGTTTTTCCGCGGGCTGCTTCTGACCCTCTCGCTGGTTGCGGCGGTCGTGTTGTTGACCTCATCGATTTGGGGCGACGGCGGTTATCTGGCGATCGGCTGGTGCGCCCTGGTCACCAGCGGGGCACTCTGCGCCGATATTCTGCTGCGAGCCAAAGCCATGCGGTCGGACCGGCGGCGGCCTGCCGCGCCGGCCAAACGACAGTCCGAAGGCAACCCGGTCGAGAACGACAAATCGCCTCGGTAAAGTTGTTCGACGGGATCAGGCCCGTGTATCTTTGAGTCTGCAAGGCGAGGGAAACCGAACCCCGTGGTCCCTCGCCTTTGTCCTCAAAGCACCCACGCGGAGCCGCCTGATGATCTACGCCAACATCCTGCTCTCGGTTACGAACGAGGCCGACGTCGCGGAAATTCGCGATCTGCTCCGCGAGCAGGGCCGTCTCTCGCGGGCCGAGCCCGGCTGCCTGCGGTTTGAAGTTTACCAATCGAAGAACGACCCCAAGGTTTTTCTGCTGTGCGAACGCTGGGAATCGTCGGCCGCGCTCGACGTGCACCGCACCGCCAAAGCCTACACGCAGATTTACCAACCGAAAGTCATTCCCCGCGTAACGCGCGTTCCTCATCCCTCCGACCTGATTGAATAAGAATTCCGCCCACTATGCCCACCGCAAATAAGCCAGAGCTCAACAAGTACAGCGCTCACATCACGCAGCCCAAATCGCAGGGCGCCTCGCAGGCCATGCTCTATGCCACCGGCTTCACCGAAGCCGACATGCAGAAGGCCGAAGTCGGCATCGGCAGCGTGTGGTACGAGGGAAACCCCTGCAACATGCACCTCAACCTGCTTTCCGAAAAAGTGAAAGAGGGCGTGCAAGCAGTGGGACTCGTCGGCCTGAGGTTTAACACGGTTGGCGTGAGCGACGGCATCTCGATGGGGACCGACGGCATGTCGTACTCCCTGCAGTCGCGCGACCTGATTGCCGATTCGATCGAGACCGTGATGGGCGGCCAATGGTACGACGCCTGCATCGCCATTCCCGGCTGCGACAAGAACATGCCCGGTTGCGTGATGGCCATGGGCCGTCTCAACCGGCCGTCGCTGATGATTTACGGCGGCACGATCCAGCCCGGCTGCCTCAACGATAAAAAGCTCGATATCATCTCGGCCTTCCAGTCGTACGGCGAATACCTCGCGGGGAAAATCTCCGAAGAGGAGCGGGCCGCGATCGTGCGGCGGAGCTGCCCGGGAGCCGGCGCCTGCGGCGGAATGTACACGGCCAACACCATGGCCTCCGCCATCGAGGCCCTGGGCATGACGCTCCCCTACAGTTCGTCGACGCCGGCCGAAGACCCCGCGAAGCTCGAAGAATGCGTTCGCGCCGGCGCCGCCATCCGCACGCTGCTCGAGCGCGACATCAAGCCTCGCGACATCATGACGCGGAAAGCCTTCGAGAATGCGATGGTGATCGTGATGGCCTTGGGCGGTTCGACCAACGCCGTTTTGCACCTGATCGCCATGGCCCGCTCGGTGGACGTCGAACTCACCATCGACGACTTCGAGCGCGTAAGCGAACGCGTCCCCTATCTCGCCGATCTCAAGCCGAGCGGCAAATACGTCATGGCCGATCTGCACCAGGTTGGCGGCATCCCGGGCGTGCTCAAGTACCTGCTCGAAAAAGGCTTCGTCGCCGGCGACTGCCTGACGGTGACCGGAAAATCCCTCGCCGAAAATCTGGCCAATCTGCCGGGCCTCAAAGCCGGCCAGGACGTGATTCACCCGGTCGAAAAGCCGATCAAGGCCACCGGCCACTTGCGAATCCTTCGCGGCAATCTGGCCCCCGACGGAGCGGTCGCCAAGATCACGGGCAAAGAGGGGCTCCGCTTCAGCGGCCCGGCCCGCGTCTTCGATTCCGAAGAGGAGATGCTTCACGCCCTCGAGCAGAAGAAGATCAAAAAAGGCGACGTGGTCATCATCCGCTTCGAGGGACCCAAGGGCGGCCCCGGCATGCCGGAGATGCTCACGCCCACATCGGCCATCGTCGGCGCCGGCTTGGGTTCCGACGTGGCCCTCATGACCGACGGCCGCTTCTCCGGCGGCTCACACGGCTTTATCGTGGGCCACATCACGCCTGAGGCGCAGGAAGGCGGCCCGATCGCGCTCGTTCGCGATGGCGAACAAGTCACGATCGACGCCGAAAAGAACCGCATCGACGTCGATCTCTCCGACGTCGAACTCACTCGCCGCCGCGCCGAATGGAAAGCCCCGCCCTACAAATTCACCCGCGGTACGCTCTACAAGTACATCAAGAACGTCAAATCGGCCTCTGAAGGCTGCGTGACGGACGAGTGAACGAAACGTTATTGTTCCGTCCGCCCGTGACGGCCTATACTTGATGTATGGAATTGATTACGCGCAGCGTCAAAGACATCGAACCCGGCCAGCGGCGATCGCTCGAAGAAGTGATTGGCCACGAGCTTAGGGACGATCAACAGGTCGTCATTCGAATTGTGACGCCGGAGGCCGTTCCGGACGCGGAGAAGCGCGCAAGCATTTGCGGATTTACGCAGACTTTCCGAGCAGGCGGCCAAGCACTGCCAAAGCCTCGGGGTGACCGAGCAAGAAATCGACGAGGCGATCGACGAGGCGATGAACCATGTTCGTCGTCGCGAACCGCGGTGATGCGCGTCGTCCTCGACACAAACATCCTCGTGCGGGCCGCGTTCAGTCCAACCGGGCCGGCCGCTTTAGTGCTCGAACTAATTCGATCGCACGATCATTCGCTTATCGCCTCAGAATTCATCCTCTCAGAGCTAAACCGCGTACTGCGATATCCGCGACTTGTCTCACTACATCGATTCGACGACGTGGCGATCTTGAACTACGTCTCAAGCATTAGGGAGTTGTCGCTTGTCGTAGAGTTTGGCGACGTTACGCCGGTCATGTCCAATGATCCGGACGATGACCCTGTCATCGCGACGGCGGTTGCGGGCGACGCTGACTTCTTATGCTCGTGCGACCGGCACTTTCGCCGGACTGAAGTTCACGATTACTGCGATACCTTCGGCATCCGCGTCGTGACCGATTTGGAGCTCCTCGGCGAGCTTCGCGACTCGAAGGCATGAGCAGTCACCGGTACGCCGCCGCCTGAATTCCGTAAAGCTTCGCGTAGGTGCCGCCTTTGGCCATGAGTTCGTCGTGGCTGCCGACTTCGACGACGTGCGAGCCGTCGAGGACGACGATCCGGTCGGCCATCCGCACGGTCGAGAAGCGGTGCGAAACGAGAATCGTGAGCCGGCCCGTCTGGCCGGTGCCGTCGGTCCCTTTGGCGGCCGCCGCATAGCGTTCGAAGAGCGAATGCTCGCTCTCGGCGTCGAGGGCCGAAGTCGGCTCGTCCAGCACGAGCACGAGTGGTTGATCGCGCATAAACCCGCGGGCGAGGGCCAGTTTCTGCCATTGGCCGAAGGAGACTTCGACGCCGTCGGGCCACGTCTTGCCGAGTTGCGTTTCCAGGCCCGTCTTTAACCGCGAGACGACGTCGCCCGCCCCCGCGCGACCGACGGCCGCTTGCACTGCCGGTTGATCGTCGAGCCGCGGCACGTCACCCAGGCCAACCGTGTGGCGGGCTTTGAACTCGAAGCGGAAAAAGTCCTGAAACGCGCCGGCCAGCCGCGCTCGCCATTCCGCAGCCGGCATCCGCGATAGTTCGACGCCGTCGATCAGGATCCGCCCGCTCGTCGGTTCGTAGAGCTTGGCCAGCAGTTTGACCAGAGTCGTCTTGCCGGCCCCGTTCTCGCCGACGATGGCGACGACGCTGCCGGTGGGAAGGTCCAAATTGACGTCCTCGAGCACGAGCCGCTCTGTCCCCGGATAGGCGAACGAAATGTGCTCGAAGCGGATTCCCTCCGTGAGCCGCGCCGGCACGGGCCGGTCGGCGGACGCGATGAGCGATTTGGCATAGTCCTCGAGCCACGCCAACCGGCGTGAGCCGTCCATCCAGATGCCGCGCAAGAAGCCGATCTCGCCGACCGTCGCGCCAACGTAGGCCGACAAGCGGGCTCCGGCGGCCAACAGGAGCAGGACATTTCCGGCCGTCGCGCTGATGAGCGCCGAGACGAGCACCACGGCGATGACGTAGGAGAGACCGAAGAAGGCCCACGCCAGCGAGTGCCAACCGGCCGATCCCCAGCGGGCTTCCGCAATTGGGCCGTACCACTTTTCCCACGCGGCGCGCCGCTCGACGGCCAGGCGTTGCCCGATCCCCGTGATGCGCACCTCTTTGCCGGGCGTCGCCGTCGTGGCCAGATCGAAGTAGTGTCGCGCGAGACGGCCGAATTTCGCCCCGCGTTCCTGCGCGGCGCGCTCGACAGCCGGCCGCCAGCTCGACGTGACGACGGTGGGAATCGCGCACACGGCCAACAGCACGAGGGCCGGATGAATGGACATCAAGAGGGCCACAGTCACGCCGAGCCGGAGGATCCAGCCGCACGTCGTGAAGAGCGACATATACATATGGTCGAGCACGAAGACCTGGTTTCGCAGCACGGAGAGCCGATCGAGGTATTCGGGCCGTTCCTGGTGGGCGATCGTCGCCACGGAAGCCTGCAGCCGGGCGACGTGGGATTCCAGAGCGATCGTCACCTTGTCGCGAAAGCCGCGCTGCACCCGCGTGCTCGCGATCCGCAGAAACCAGGTCGCCGCGGCCGAAACGCCGATCGCCGTTGCCGCGAAATACACGAGGGCCCACTGCTTGTCGAGCACGCCGTCACCCAAAAGCTTGAGCCACAGCGCCAGTAAGGCATCGGGCAGGGCCGCCAACAGGGCGAGCAAAAAAGCGGTCACCAACAACCGCGGCTCGTGCTGATAGCCCAGCTTGCACAACCGCCACATCGACGAAAGGGCCGGCGGCAGCGGCAAATCATCCGGCGGTGCGCCGTTTTTGCTTTCAGGCGAGGACTTCATAGGCCAGTCCCTCCTCGTCCTCGGTCGCCGTGAAGCGCTGGGCCTGCAGATCGAACATCGTGTGATATCGGCCCCCCTTGGCCATCAACTCGTCATGCGTTCCCAACTCGACGACCTTGCCATGCTCGAGCACGCAGATGCGGTCGGCGTGCCGCACGGTGGAAAATCGGTGCGAGATGAGAATCGTGATGCAGCGCCGACTGGCCTCGAGTATGCGGTCGAAGATCTCCGCCTCGCCCCGCACGTCGAGCTGCGCCGTCGGCTCATCGAGCAGCACGACGCCGGCCCCGACGTCGATCGCACACAGGGCCCGCGCGAGCGCGACCCGCTGCCACTGCCCGCCCGAAAGGTCCGTTCCCCCTTCGTAACCGCGCGCCAGGATCGTATCGAGACTCGCCAGGTTGGCCGCGCCGGCTTTCTCGAGCGCCGCTTCAACGGCCACCTGCGGTGCTCCGGCAGGAGCCACATTATCGCGGAGCGGCAGCTCGAACCGCGTGAAGTCCTGAAACACGGCCGTCAATCGCGATCGCCACGACGCGATATCAAAGCCGCGAATGTCGATGCCGTCAACTTCGATCGCCCCGATCTGCGGGTCGTAGAGCCGGCACAAGAGCTTGGCGAGCGTGGTCTTGCCCGCGCCGTTCTGGCCGACGATCGCCAGCGAGGAACCGGCCGGGATCGTGAGATCAAAGCCCTCGAGCACCGGCGCCCCGCCCGGATAGGCGAACGTCACGTTGCGAAATCGAATCTCACGCACGGGCAGATTCGCGGCCGACAGCGTTCCCAACGGCAACGCGCCGATCGGCTGCATCGCCGGCTCCAGACGCAACACGGCCTCGACCGGAGCGGCCGCCCCGTCGAGGGCCCAGTTGATGCCGCCGAAGGCGATCATCGACGTGCCCACCGCGCTTTGCGCGAACATCACCAGATGGCCCAGATCGAGCCGGCCGTGGATTGCCGAATAAGCCAGCGCCGCGCAGACGATGACGTTGGCCCCGACAACGAAAAGCAAGCTCCACATTACGGGCCGCTCGCGAAGCCGCGTCGCGTCGTATTGCAACTTGTAAAGCCGCGTACGGCGATTGACGAAGCGGTCGATTGTCCAATCAACCAGTCCGAACAAGCGCAGCTCTTTGCTGGCCGGCGGATCGACAGCCATGCGATAGGCATAATCGGCATCGCGCCGTGCGCTGCGGACCTCTTCGGTGTTGCGGTCCCTCCAGATCGCGCTTTCGCGCAGTAGCCAATGCGTCGCCAGCCACGCCCCGCCGAGCACGATCGGCGCCCACCAGGCGTAAAAGCCGAGCACCACGCACGACGCGAGTCCGCCGATTAATTCGACGAGTCCCCCCGCGATAAAATCCATCGAGATGAACAGCGGCGGCCCCGTCATCCCCATATCGAAGTCGCGAGCCACGGTCAGGTCGTTGGTGAGCTTGGGATCTTCCAAATGGCCCATCCCCGGCGGGCGGACGCATGCGTTGGTCAATCGGTCATAAAGCCAGGCCGCCGTGCGATCGCCAAGGTTGGCTCCCGCCGCCTGTTGGATCGGCGTGAGCACCTGCATCAGCACGAACAGGAAGCCGACGAGCGCCAACGGAGCGATGAGGCTGGTCCTGTTCTCGACCCCCGCGACCAGAATGCCCATGGCGACGGCAAAGAGCGCGGGCAAAACGCCTCGCAGCACGAGCACGGCCCACCACTCGGCCGCCAGCGTTCGATCCGCCTTCCACACGGCGGCGAAAAACTTGATTTCTTGCCGCGCAAGAAGACTCTTCAGCACGGGTCGATCCACCAACAAGGCCAGGGGAGCCAATCAGCGTGAGTCCGCCATTATCTCCTGCCCACGACGCTCCAGTCCATCCCCGTCGCGGTGGAGGTCGCGAATCGTGCGACGGCCGAGCGACCGCTTCCCGCGTTCGGCACGGCCCTAAGCAGCGCGTTCACTTCTCGGCGACAGCGGGCGCCGGGCTAGAACCGGCATCCCAAACTGTCGCCCCGTAGTCCCCGGCGGCGGCGAGCTTTGTTCCATTCGCGAGAAATGCAGCGAATTTGGGGTCATTTCCCACGCGCAAAGTCAGAACCTCTTCGCATTCCGGCCAGGTCCAAAGCCGAATCACTTCATTTCCGGCTGTTACGACCCGAGTTCCCGACGGGTTGAAAGCGATGCTCCAAACGGGCGATTTATGCCCACCGGGCAAGCGGGACTCGTTTCCATTCTCGAGATTCCAGATTCTCACGGAATTTTCCGGGCAACTGCAGAGGAGGTTCTTGCCGTCCGGGCTGAACGCAAGACCTGCCTGGACGGACTGGGTCCCTTTCAGGCTGCGAATTTCCTCGCCTGTGTTTGCGTCCCAAACCTTGACGGTTTTGTCCGTGCTGCCGCTGGCAATGCGGTCGCTGCGCGGACTGAACGCGATTGTCGTCACTGGCCCGCAATGCCCTTTGTAAACGGCGAGCCGTTTGCCAGTCCGAAGATCCCAAACTTCCACGAAGTTGTGCGGCACCGTGAAGGCGATCTTCGCGCCGTCGGGACTCAAAGCCAGGCCGTGTTGGGTGAAGTCGGATTGGCCTGCAAAATGCGCCAACGTCCCTCCAGTTGCCACGTCCCAAACCTGGACGCTGTTTTCGATGGCCGACGCCAGCAATCGGCCGTCGCGACTAAACGCCAAACTGGCGTGAGGCGCCTCCCCCTTCAAAGTGTAGGAATCGAGCAGACCGATCCGCCGACCAGTCGACACATGAATCAGCACAAGACCAAATCGGCCCGCCGGCAAGCCAAGGCCACCGTGATCGTTCAAGCAGGCGAGGCAGCGGCCGTCGGGGTTGAGAGCGATGCTCGAATTGATGTTCACCGCTGCCGCGATGTTGCGCGGACCTTGCTCGCCCGACGTATTCCAGATACGCACCTTATGATCTTCACCCGCCGAGACGACAAATTTACCGTCCGGTCGAAACGAAACGCATTCGACATTTCCGACATGCCCCCGGTAAACGACGACCGCATCTTTGCGCTCGACATCCCAGATTCGCACCGTCTCGTCCCTGCTGCCAGAAGTCAGTCTCTTGCTGTCGGCACTGAAGGACAGCGAGTGAACGAAGCCGGAATGCCCGCGGAGTACTGCGCACTTCTTTTCCGGTGCTCGCGTCCCGGAGCATAATGTCCCTGGCCCGTAGCGACGCGAGCCATTTCCCATCGGGACTGTAAGTGAGCCGGCAATCATCGGCGCCCACTCGCTGGGTTTGCGCGCCAACTCCAGGCGGCCGCGGCCGCCAGGGGGAGCATGTGACGAGCACGCGGCCGGTGACAGCGTCCAGAATGCGAACGCCATCCGAGATCGGCCCCAGCCACCCGTTATTGGACGTGTTCCTGGCAAGGATGCAACTCGTCGTCGCCAGACATTTACCGTCGGGACTGAAGGTGACGCTACGTCCTGTGTCAGGAACTACGAGTAACTCGTTGCCGCTCGCGGCGTCCCACACGATCAAATTGTCAGACTTGAATCCCGCATTGTTGGACTTTTCCGCGATGACGCCGGCCAGGGCAATCCGCCGGCCGTCCGGAGAGAAGGCCAGCCCGACGGGGTGATCCAGGGGGGAACGCACCGTCTCCTCGCTCAATCGGACGGGAATCTGCAGCAAGAGTCGGCCGGACGGCAAGTTCCAGATGCACAGTGACCCGTCGCGGCAGACGGCGGCCACGCGATGGCTGTCCGGGCTGAAGATCAGACTGTGCAACCCGGGGATCGGAGAGCCGCCTTTGAGGCTCAACACGCTTTTTCCGGAGCCGGCATCTCGAATCACGATCGAGTCCTGCTCCCCGTTCCCGGCCGTCGCCAGCAATTCGCCATCGGGACTATAGGCCGCATTGTCACCGGGAAGAACGATCGCCTCGTTATGCACGAGGCTGTAGAGATAGTGCCATTCCCAGTCCCGCAATTTGACCGGACACCCATCCAAGATTTCGCCGGCCCGTTTGGGGTTGTTGGCCTGCCAATTGCGCTCCGCCAGCGCGATGCTGCCGAAATACAGGCTATTTTCGCTCTGTTCGAAGGCTAACTCGGCGCGTCTCCGCGCCGCGGCCTCCTCCGCTTGAGCCGCAACCGCCCTCTTTTCGGCAGCGAGCGCGCGCTCTTTTTCGCTTTCGGAAGCTTGCTTGGCGTCTTCGGCCTCTCGTCGCAGCCGATCGGCCTCGGCGCGGGCCGCTTTCTCGCTAAATGCAAACGCCGTGCTCACGATGGCCGCAAGCAACAAGGTGGCAGCGATCGCGGCTGCCGTCGCCAGGATCGTGCGATACCGACGGCTCAATTTTCTCAACAAATAACCGGTTGACGGCGGACAGGCCGAGACGGGTTCGTCACGCAGGTATCTCAGGACGTCGGCCGCCAGGTCGCCGGCCGTCTCATAGCGCCGCCTGCGGTCCTTGTCGAGCGCCTTCATGGTGATCCAGTCGAGGTCGCCGCGGCACGTTTTGGAGAGCCGGGCCGGTTCGATCCTCCTCGAGGACGCGACTAGGGCGGCGTCGACACTCGATTGTCGCAATCGAGTGCTCGGTCTGGGGGGCTCCTCTTGTCGGATAATGCGGATTCGTTCGTCCAACGATGCCTCGGAGAGACGTTTGCCGTCAAACGGCGTTGTTCCCGTCAGCAGTTCGTACAACAGCACGCCCAGCGAATAAATGTCGCTGCGAGTGTCGATGTCGAGGCTGCTCATCTCCGCCTGTTCGGGGCTCATATAGAGCGGCGTGCCGATCACCTGGGCGAACCGCGTGTAAACCGACTTGTCGGTCAGTTGCTGATGGAGCGCCTTGGCGATACCGAAATCGATGACCTTCACCACCGGGCAACCGTCCTGCAGCGTGACGAGCACATTCGACGGCTTGATATCGCGATGGATGATTCCCTTCTGATGCGCGTGCTGCACGGCCTGACACACGGACACGAACAACTCGAGACGCTCGCGCATCGTAAGGCGATTTTTATCGCAGAAGTCCGTGATGGGGATGCCGTGGACCAGCTCCATCACGAAATACGGATGCCCCGAGTCGGTCGTGCCTGCGTCGAGCACGCGGGCGATATTCGGATGGTCCATCATCGCCACAGCTTGTCGCTCGGCCTCGAACCGGGCGATCACCTCGCGCGAGTCCATCCCCGGCTTGATGAGCTTGAGCGCGACCTTCCGTTTGACGGGAGCTTGTTGCTCGGCGACAAACACCAGGCCGAACCCCCCCTCGCCGATCTTCTCGATCAACTTGTAGGGTCCGATGCCGCCAGCCGGCAGGTCGGAATCGCAATTGACGGCGATCGTCGTGCGCGGCGATCCCTGCGGTTGTTCGTCTGCGTCGGAGAGACGGCTCATGGACACCCTCGAAGCGAGCCTCCCACTGTACGGGCGATGCAATTGAGTATGTACCCAGGCGGGACAGGAGCGCGGAATGCCCTCGCGTTCGCTGTGCGAACTGGCACCGCCCGTCGGCTCGAAACTCGCCGTGGTTCGCGGAACAAATGCCCCGGTCAGACGACAACAAGATCCGCAAGCAGACGCGGATCCGCGGGCACAACGGCTTTGCAGGTCAATTAAATGACTTGCAAATGGGATTGCCGTTGATGCAGCTGCATGTCTGATTGGTTGTGCAGCAATTGTACGCGTTTCCGCAGGGGCAGCAATTCGTTCCCTCTTCGCAAGGGTTACTATCGCATGCTCCTGACGGCACCACTCCTCCCAGTCGACTGAAAGAGCGCAATCCGGACGTCGTGTATCGCCCCCCAGCGACAGGACGCATTTGAAGAGGCAGAACCATAGTTAGCCCTCCGAATGAAATTGGCTGCCGACACTCGTTCGCGACGGCATTCAGCGTTTAAAGGCCAAGGTCGAGTGACAAATTGAGCGGGAATGCTCGACGATCGATCGCGAACATCCTGCCGATAATCTAACCACGAACCGATTCGTGGCGATAGAGAATTCCGGTTTATCAGCCAGATTCGCACATTCAAACGGCCGTCCAGGAAGGAGACGTGCCGGCCACGGACTTGCGTGCTGATCGCCTGAATTTGCGGCAATCGTCGCCCGAGATCATCAAGCGCCCTTGGGAGGACCGACACGTCGAGTTATGCGGCCGCGAATTGGGCATGGGTCAGGGCCAGTTGCCGATTGGAACTTAGGATGAATGCGTGTTGCCTTTCGGCCACCGCGCACGTCGCCGTGAACGAAGTAATTGCGTCCTCGGGCGGAAAGCAGGAGACGACGCCGAGCACCTCCACGCCGAGCCGCACGCAGACGTGTCGCATGAATGTCTCGCTGGCGGCAGAATCTTCGACGTCGTCGGCTTGAATCCACAGATAGACCTGCATATTCGGGATCCTGAGAATCGAGGGAAGTGAATGAATCGGAAAATCAGAAATGAGCGTGGGGCACGCGGCCACCAGCCCGGCGGGAATCCGCTCGAGGCGTGCCGCGATTTTGGCGTTCATTACAATTATGCGTCACAATTGCCGGTCGGTGGGCCGACTGTCTCTTTCTGGGCCGCCCGCAGGTCGGAAATCCAATGACGATGGGGCGATCGGGCACGCCGGCCCGTGATGGCCGTCCCGGCAAACACGATCTCTTGTGGGCAGCTTCTCATATTTTTCTTCGATCGCGTGATCCCAACTCGTGTCGTTTACGTATTGCTTTTGCCACGTGCGGCTCCCAACATCTAGGCTGAAATCACGCGCGGGTTCCGCAATGCACTGCGCACCAACCAGATTTGGCACCAGGTAGAGCGGGTGTTCGAATGCAGCAATCCGACGGACCCGCCGTGGCGATCCGCGGCGTCACGAAAACCTTCGGCGCCCACACCGCGGTCAACAATCTCACGATCACCGTTCCGCGCGGGGCCGTTTACGGCTTCATCGGACCCAACGGTTCGGGCAAGACAACCACGCTGCGGATGATCATGCACATCCTGCATCCCGATTCCGGCGAGATCGAGGTGCTGGGAGAGCGAACGACCCGCGCCGCCCACGACCGCGTCGGCTACCTGCCCGAAGAGCGGGGCTTGTACAAATCGATGACGGTCCGCGACGTGTTGCAGTTCTACGCCGGGCTGAAGGGGATGTCCCGCTCGCGCGCGGCCGTCGACGGGTGGCTCGAACGTATGGGCCTCAGCGAGTGGGCCGGCAAGAAAGTGCAGGCACTCTCGAAAGGCATGGCTCAAAAAGTCCAATTCATTGCCGCCGTGATCGCGAATCCCGAACTCGTGCTGCTCGACGAGCCCTTTAGCGGTCTCGATCCCGTCAATCTTGAAGTGCTTCGGGAGGCGGTCCTCGACCTCCGCCGCGACGGCACGACCGTCATCTTCTCCACGCACGATATGAACGTCGCCGAGCGAATGTGCGACTCGATCTTTATGATCTATCGCGGCAACAAGGTGCTCGACGGAACGCTCGATTCGATCCAGGCCACCTATGGAACCGACACACTTCGTGTTCGGCTGAACGGCGACGGGCGAGTTCCGGCGAATCTGCCCGGTGTGCAAAAGCTCACCGATTTCGGCCGCTACCAGGAACTCCGCCTGGCCGAAGGCGTCGATTCCCAGGCCGTGCTTGCCGCGCTCATGTCTCACGGCCGGGTGCTGCATTTCGAGCTGGCCCGGCCGTCGCTGCACGACATTTTCGTGAGGATTGCCGCGCCCGAGGCGGCGGGAGTCGACCATGCGTAAAATCGTTGTGATTGCTCGCCGCGAATACAAGGCGGCCGTGCAGACCCGGGCTTTCTTGATCAGCCTGGTCGTGCTTCCCATCCTGATTGGCGGCTCGGTCCTCGTCCAATGGTTTTTGAAGGGCCAGGTCGACACGTCCGAGAAGAAGTTCGCCGTGGTCGACCGGACGCCGCACGAGCAACTCGCCGTGATCCTCACCGGGGCCGCCGACGTTTGGAACAAGTCGCGGATTGACCAGTCGGGCAAGGCGACCCAACCCGCGTTCGTCGTCGAAAAGGTCACGCCCGGCGGCGAAACCCGCGAGGCCCTCTTGCAGCAACGCTTCGAATTGTCCGAACGCGTCCGCAAGGGCACGCTGTTCGGCTTCGTGGAAATTGGCTCACGCGTGCTCGATGTCCCCACCACGTTCCCGGCGCCCGCGGTCGTGCCGACGCACAGAATGCGAAACTCCGACGACCTGTTCGCGGCGTCCTCGTCGACAGCCGAAGACCCGCTGGCCATTCGCTATCAGTCGAACAGCCCGGCGTACGAGACCTTTCGCAACTTCGCCGGTCCGGTGATCAACCTGGCCATTCGAGAAGCGCGTTACGCCGCCCAGGGACTGCCGGCCGACAAGGTCCGCGCCGCTTCACAGTCCGTGCCGCTCATGAACAAAGGATTGACCCGCCGCAACGCCCAAACGGGCCAGCTCGAAGAGGGACGCGATGAGAATCCGATCATCTCGCTCCTCGTCCCCGGCGGCCTGTTGATGCTCATGTTCCTGTTGATCTTGCTGGGCGCAACGCCCCTCATGCAGGGCGTGGTCGAGGAGAAGATGCAACGCATCGCCGAGGTCCTCTTGGGCTCGGTACGCCCCTTCGAGCTAATGGCCGGCAAACTCCTGGGGCTCGTCGGAGTCTCGGTTACGCTGGCGGCGGTCTACTTGAGCGGCGCTTACTGGGCGGCGAACCACTATGGCTACGCCGATCTCATTCCCGTGGAGGCGATGGCCTGGTTCCTGGTCTTTCTGGTGCTCGGCGTGTTGATGTACGGTTCGCTCTTCATCACCGTGGGGGCCGCCTGCACCGACCTGCGCGAGACACAGGCCATGCTTTGGCCTGTGATGCTGATGGCGATGGTGCCGATGTTCGTGTGGCTCAACGTTGTCCAAGAGCCGACCAGCACGTTTGCGACGGTCGCTTCGTTCCTGCCCAACGCCACGCCGATGCTGATGCTCGCCCGCGTGGCCGTGCCGCCGGGTATCCCGTGGTGGCAGCCGGCCGTCGGCGTGATCGACGTTCTCGCCGCCACGCTGGCTTGCGTGTACGCGGCCGGCCGCGTCTTCCGCGTCGGATTGTTGATGCAAGGCAAAGCGGCTACGCCGCGCGACATCGCCCGATGGATTTTCCAAGGCTGAGCCGCTTGTGCGCACTCAGCACATTGATCAAGGAAATTCGCCATGACGCCGTCGTACTCGCCGAAATGCGTCGCGTGCCAGACTCAACTGCAAAGCTTGGGCCAGCTTCCCGTCCGCGTCGGGGGCAGCTCCGGCCCCTGGCACATTCTCTTGGGTGAGTGGGCCGACATGAGCGAAGGCGTCCGCCCGCTCGACGCCTACCGCTGCCCCCAATGCGGCCGCCTCGAGTTCTACGACCACGACTTCAGCCTGCCGAACCGGTAAGACGCGGCGCTTTGAAAGCGCGCCCCGGCCAGATGGAGCGGTCCCGTGGGTTAGGCCGCCGTCCGCTGCGTGCGCGCTGCAATCGACGCGGCACCGCTGACCAAAGCGAGCCTGCCAGGCCCTTCCAGCCACCCGCCGCGGCCACCGGCAGGGCCACTGTGACGCCCTCCGTATCGACGAGTTTGCCGGTGAGTCGAATCGGCGCGAGAGACCAGACGTTCGGCGATCCCTCGCGGAGGATGCTGGCATGGCTTCGTAGCGAGCGGTGCTGAGGAAACTCCTCGCGGATGAGCGCCTCGGCACATTGAAGTCCCATGGGGCGGTTGTCCATATTCTGCTCGAAGAACAGGCCGCCGTCCTTGAGCCAGACCGACTTCATCAAGGCGAGGTAGCGGCGGACCTGGTATTCGCTTATTTCGCTCATCGACAGCGTATTAATCACCAGGTCAAACGGCTGGGCCAACTGCTCCGCCATGTAGTTGGGCACGAAGCAGACACCGTGCGGCGCCTCCGCGAGCCCGGCCGCCGTTGAGAGGTCGGGCCGCGTCAGCGAGACATAAAGACGGGAAAACAGCAGCGATTCGGGCAAGTCGACAATCGTGTAGGTTGCTTCGGGGAATGCCTGCTTGAACCACGAGCACAAAGCGCCGTAGCCCCCGCCGATCTCGCAAATCCGCACGGTCCCGGTCGCCTCGATCACGCGATCGATCCAGTCCGCGATTCCCGAGGCATAAATCAGGTTGACGCGCTCCTGATAGGTGCACGTGTCGCTGTTTACGAGGACTCCGTCGGCGTCGTGGCCGACCTTTCCCAGTAAGCGAGCGGGCGAAAAGATAAACCGCCGGGGAATTCCCTGCGTGATGTGCCGCCACAGGGCCAGTTGCGGGCCGTTCTGCTTGTCCAGGCGATCGCGCGTCGTCGCATCCAGCGCGTCGGTCATGGGCAGGTTCGCGACGGAGAGCCCCCGCGCGTTGCACACTTCGTAGATGTTGTAACCGGTGAAGACCTGCGACAGGCCGCGCAAATGCTCGAGCGTCCGCACGTCCGCATCGCAAACTCGCCGGAACAATTGCACGAATTCGTTCGGCGCGTCGTAGGACCAGTTCGCGTCCGGCAGGGCAAATCGCGGATCGACCGCATGCCGGCGAATGTAGTCCGGTCGCTCGAGCACGCTCGCCCGCGCCTCTTCACAGATGGCGCGGGCCCGCAGGAACTCGTATCGCGACAGCGACCGATTGTCCTTGATCGACACAATCTGCGGCATCGTCCGTCCCCCCAACGACTCGGACCGCCGACCTGGGTTGCTTCGGGCGCGAATCGTCCGGCAACGGCATAAACCGGGTCGAGATTGCGGATTTTTCCGACGTCGCCAGATCCATCATCGGAATTCGGCGACGGCCGCTGGAATCTTTTTAAGTTTCGCGGGGAGACGGCCGCGAAACCGATTACTTGGCTGTTCCGATCGCATAAAGCGCATCGAAGCCGCGCAGGTAAATCCGCCCGTTGGAGATCGCGGGCGACGCCGTGAAGTGGTCTTCCAGATGGTTGGTCGCCAGCACGTTGTACGTCGGGCCGACTTTGATCACGGTGACCACGCCGTCCCGAGCCGTGAGATACACCTTGCCGTCGCCGTAGACGGGCGAGGCGCGGTGACGCTCGGTGTGGGTTCGCTGCGAGTAGAGCTGTTTGCCGGTCTTCGCGTCGAGGCACATCAGCACGCCTGTCTCGCGGCACAAGTACACAAGGCCGTTGACGACCAGCGGTGACGGAACGTCCGGACTGTTCCGCTCCATGCGCCATACTTCGCCCGTGGTTCCCGGTGTGACGACTCCGGACGCATCGGGGCGAACGCCGACGACCGCACCGCTCTTGGCGGTGGGAACGACGATCAAATCGGCCGTCGCCACAGGTGAGGCGACGAAGCGGAGGTCGGGCCGGTAGTTCTCCTTCGGGTTCAAGTCGCCCACGCGCCAGATTTCCGAACCGTCGGAGAGCCGATAGGCGATGGCGTAGTCGTTGCCGTGGGTGATCAAATAGGCGTCGGGCCCGTGATGCCACAGGCAGGGCGACGCATAAGAATGTTCGTTCTCGCCGTAGCCGTCGCTCTTCCGCGGAACTTTCCAGATTTCCTTGCCGGTGGCCGGGTCGAGGGCAAACACCCACGCGCCCCCCGAATGAATCAGCTGCATGTACAGCCGATCCTGATACAAGAGCGGCGTGGTATGCATGCCGTGCTGCGTTTGGAAACGGCCGTAGCGATCCTGCGCGTTGAATTTCCAGACTTCGTTTCCGTCGAAATCGAAACAAGCGAGCTGCCCGGATCCGACAAAGACGAACACATGCTTGCCGTCGGTGCTCGGCGAGGGGGATGCGCCGTTCCCCTCGTCGCCGCGAATCGGCCGGTTGGTGCCGAGCTGCCGCTTCCAAAGCAGCTTGCCGTCCGTACTCGCGCACACGAGCACCAGGTTGTCGCCGTCCTGACTGGTGAGAAAGATGTGGTTCTCCCAAACGGCGGGTGTCGAGCCGCCCATGCCCGGCATCTCGAGCTTCCACAGGACGTTCGAATTCTCGCTCCACGTCGTCGGCAAGTTCGATTCGTGGCTGATGCCGTCATAATTAGGGCCGCGCCAATTCGGCCAGTTCTCCGCGTGCGACGGGCCGGAAGGCGCAGCGTCCGTGCGAGTGATCGCCGCCAACCCTTCGTTCACAGGCGGCTTGACGTCGCTCATTTTATTTGGCGCACCCTCCGGAGGACCGTCTCCTCCCGGAGGACCATCCGGCGGTCCACCAAAACCAGGACCACCGCGCCGGCCGCCATTCGGACCGCCGCCGGGACCACCGTTCGGACCTCCGCGTCCGAACTGCTGGCCCATGTCCTTGAACTGCTTCTTCTGCGCATCGGTGAGCAACAGGGCCAGTTTTTCGTCGACTTCCTTTTGCAGCGTGGTGAGCTGCTTTTTCTGTTTGCTCCTGAGGTTTAATTCATCGACGACCGTCGGCGAGAGAATTTGCCCAAGCGGCCCACCGCCTCCGCCGCCGAATCGACCGGGACCGCCAAACCCAAATCCAGGCCGACCGCCCCCATCGGGACCTCCAGGACCACCGGGTCCGAATCCACCGGGTCCGCCCGGACCACGATCGGCGAAGCCTCGCGGCGGACCGTCACCGTTCGGTGGACCATTCCCACGGTCCGGCGGTCCTCCCGGGCCGCCGGGACCACGGTCGCGCGGACCGTCTGGTCCCGCTGGTCCGCGCTGGTCACCCGGGCCGCCGTCGGGAGGGCCACCATTGGGCGGGCCGCCGTTCGGGGGTCCGCCGGGCCCGCCCGGTCCTCCGCGGCCGCGCCTGCCTGGACCAAATCCGCCCGGACCGAATCCACCGGGCCCGCCGCCACCCGATGCCAGGTCTTTCAATCGCTGCTTTTGCTTCAAAGTCAGAATTGTCCCGAGTTGTTGATCCACGTGCTTTTGCAGACTGGCCTCGGTCTTTTTCTGTTCGGGCGTCAGCTTCAGCGTTTCGATCAGTGAGGCTGACAGGATCTGGCCGGGCTGTGAGCGCTGGCCGAAGCCGCGACCGCCAAAGCCGCGTCCCCCCTGGCCGCGTCGGCGACCTTGACCCCCGGGAGGCCCGTCTCCTGGCGGTCCGCCCCCGGGAGGCCCACCGCCCGGAGGTCCGCCACCAGGACCGCCGTCCGGCGGACCCATGTCGCCGCGCGGAGGTCCGTTCCCCGCGTCTTCGGACGCCACCTTCGTCGCCCAGGCGGTCAATTCGTCTTTGGTCACTACGCCGTCGTGGTTCGCGTCGGCCTGGTCGAACAGCCGCTGCATGCGGGAATCGCCGATTTCGTCGCGCGTCAATTTCCCGTCGTTGTTCTTGTCGAACGCCAGCATGCGGGAGACCATTTCATTCACCGCGGCGGCGCGGTTGGCCGCCGGTTTGGGTCCCCCTTCGCGCGGTTCTTCCGGAGGCTGGGCCATCGCGATGGTCGTCGATCCGACGATGAGCTTGACGAACAGAACTATCCCAACATGGCGCATGGAGTCTTCCTTCGAGTGATCGCCGGATTGATGTTTACGAGTGGTGCAGGCGTCTTACGGTCGGTTCCGTCGACGCGGTTCGTCGTGCGGCGGCTCTTCGGGCGTGCGGCCCAGCACGACATCCATGCGAGCCACCAACTCGCCGACCTTCGAGTCTTTCATCGGTTTGAAATCGACGAGCACGAGTTCCCTCTCGAGCGGCCCGCCGACGTCCTGAAAAATTCCGTCGGTGCGATTTTGCGGGTGCCCATTGATGAAGAACTGCGTCGTCAGCAGCTCGCGGCCCCCCTTTTTGATCTTCACGTGAATGTGCGGCGTGCGGCCGGGATACGGCACCGGCTTGATCGTGCGGAAGTAATATTCGCCCGTCGAACTCGTCATGAAGCGACCGAAGCCCTGAAAGTTCGCGTCGCGCCGGTCCGCCTCGTCTTCGGCCTGGGCGAGATAGACCCCCTTGCCGTCGCACTGCCAGATTTCGACGAGGACATTCCGCAGCGGCTCGCCGCTCGTCGAGAGCACGCGACCCGAAAGATGCGTCACCTCGCCCACCGCCGGCGTAATCCCGTCGTTGATGACGAGCAGATCGTTATCGGTGTCGAGCGGCAGCTTGGGAGGATAAAACGGGCCCTCCGTCAGGCTCGGCGTGCGGGAAAGCTCCTCGGCATACGCGCCGCGCACGAAAAACGCCGAAGCCCCGAGTGCCAGTCCGCCGCGCAGCAAATTGCGCCGATTGAAAACGCCGTCGATTGGATTCATCGAGTTCTTCCTAGCGACTCTTTTTTGAGCCTGTTTTTGTGTTAATGCGACCGCCGTCTTAGGGGTGCCCCGCCCACGGCTTTGCGTGGGCGTGCGAATCCGTTTGACGGCGGGTGCCACTGGCGAGGGCTTTGGCTCGCCAGTGTCTTCGATTTTCGGGCTGATTATGAAAGCCAAATTCTCGGCACGGTGGCGTTCCTGTGAAGTTCAGTTGTCACTGCTTCGAACCTCAAGCGGCATTCGCACTGGCGACCCAAAGCTGTCGCCAGTGGCACCCCGAGGTTTATCGATCTCTCCTCCTTAGTGCGGATCATTCGGTTCGTGAAAATCATCGGGGGGCCCGTCGTGACCCCGGCCGTGCTGCGGTTCGCTGAGTCCGGCGAACCGCGGACCGGTCATTTCGTTCCAGTGGGCCAGTTGTTCGGGAGTCAAAAGGGCCAGCGCCTTCTGCAATTCGGCCTCGTGACGGCGACCCGGTCCCGGCCCGTGACGCCGGCCTCCCGGATGGGGACCGCAGATCGAGCGCAGCTCGGCCCGCTGCTCCCGCGAGAGGTTGAGGGCGGCGACGACCTCCGGCTCCTGCAAGGCTTCCGCCCCCCGCACCTGCAAGGCGATTTGTTGCAGGCGTGTAAGCTGTGCGGGCGAAAGGATCGATGCGATGGCCGCTTCATGAGCCTTCATGCCGCGAAGCTCTTGAGGCGAGCGATTCTCTCTGTTTGGCGGCGGCGCGTCATGCCCATGCGGCGAATCGTGCTGGAGTCGGGGAATATCCTCGAAGACCGGCACAAGTCGTTTGCGAGTTTCGGCCGAAAGCTTCAAGTCGTCCTGCACCTCCCGATGGGCCAGCAACAAGTGGCGATAGGCGTTCCGCATCAAAGTCAGGTCCGCCAGGATCGCCTGCACGCGGTTGCGGGTCGACTCCAGATCCATTTGCGCGCCGGGATTGTCGCGCCTGAGTTCGATGAATTCTTGATAATAGGCGACGGCCGACTCGAGAAGACGCCGGCGGAGACGCTGCTCCTGCCCTCGGCCCTCCGCCGTTTCGTCCTCCGCAATCTGGATCATTTCGTCGGCGAGCCGCCGGGCCAACACGAACCGCGCCTCTTCGGCGGCGAGCGCGTCGTCCGCCAGCTTTTGCTTGGCCCGCGCATCCAACAGCGCCACCCGCTCCGCCTTGGCCGACGCGCGGGCTTGCAGCAAACCGGCCGTCGTTCCGGCAATGCCCGCGACGAGCGCCACGAAAAGCAAACACCCCGCCAGCACGGCCCCGCGATTTCGCCGGCCGAATTTGCAAAGCCGATACCAGGCCGACGGCGGGCAGGCCTGCACCAACTCGTTCCCGAGAAACCGCTCGACGTCGAGGGCCAGCTCGTTGGCCGTTTCATACCGTCGATTGCGGTCCTTCTCGAGCGCCTTCATCACGATCCAATCGATCTCGCCGCGGATGAGTCCGCTCAGCTCGGCGGGTTGCAGACCTCGATCGGCGGCAACCGACGGCAGTGCTTTGATGGTGCTCAACCGCACGCTCGGCCGCTGCGGCTCCTCCTCGCGAATTTGCCGCAAGACCTCGAGCACCGCCGTATCCTGGAACCGCTCCCTGCGAAGGGGCGTCGTCCCCGTGAGCAGCTCGTAGAGCAGCACGCCGAGCGAGTAGATGTCGCTTCGCGTGTCGATGTCGAGCTGATTCAACTGGGCCTGCTCGGGACTCATGTACTCGAGCGTCCCCACGATCGAGCCGAACTCCGTGAACAGCGTGCGATCGGTGAGCTTGCCCCCGGCCGCCTTGGCGAGCCCGAAGTCGATCACCTTCGGCACCGGCTTGTCGTCGTACAGACAGACCAGCACGTTGGTCGGTTTGAGATCGCGATGAATGATCCCCTTCTGATGCGCGTGCTGCACGGCCTGGCAGACCGGGATAAACAACTCGAGACGCTCTCGCGGGCTCAGGCGGTGCTCGTCGCAGTACCGCGTGATCGGCACGCCCTTGACCAGCTCCATCACGAAATATGGCCGACCCGAACCGCGGCCGGGCTCGGCACTCGTGCTCCCCGCGTCGAGCACCTTGGCGATGTTCGGATGATCCATCAAAGCCAGCGCCTGCCGCTCGGCCTCGAAGCGGGCCAGCACCTGCCGGCTATCCATGCCCGACTTCATCAATTTGAGCGCGACTTTCCGCTGCACGGGCTGGATCTGCTCCGCCATGTAGACGGTGCCCATGCCCCCTTCGCCGATTTGCTGCAGCAGCTTGTAGGGCCCGACCATCGTCCCCGGCACTTCGGGCGAGACGGTCAGATCGATGGTATTGGCGAAGCCGGCAGCCGGAGATTCGAGAAAGCTCCCAGCGCGGAAGTGATTGTCGACCAGCTCGAGCAGCCGCTCTTTCAGCTCCTCGTCGTCGCCGCAGGCTTGCTCGACGAATCGCCTGCGCTCCTCGAACTCGGCGATTTCCACGGCCGAGGCCAGAAGGCTTTCAATCGTAGGTACTTTCGTCTCGATGTGACCTGTCCCTTTGCTGCCCGTCCTCTATCAATGCGTAAACATCGACGAAACGGCTCACAAAAAACCGGCTCGAGGCTAGGGATCAGAAGAAGCGTCTTCTGATTTCACTGACCTCTGGCCTCTAGCCTCTGACCCCTGATTCACCTTGCCGTACAGCCACGAGCGGGCGTACACCCAGTGCCGCTTGGCCGTCGCCAGCGAAATTCCCATCGCGGCGGCCGCATCGACCAAGGGCAAGCCGGCGAAATACCGCAATTTGACCAGTTGTGCCTTGAGCGGATCCTCGAGCTCAAATTGCCGCAAAGCCTCGTCGAGTGCCAAGAGCTGTTCGGGATCCTGCGCGTCGCTAGGAGCCGTCAGGGCGTCGTCGTTGAGATCCACCCGTCGCATCTTTCCGCCGGCCTTTTCGCTTTTCTTCCGCCGCGCCTGGTCGATCAGAATTCTCCGCATCGCCTCGGCCGCGGCGGCAAAAAAATGGCCGCGACCGTCCCACCGCGTCGGCGCCTGGCCACCGACCAGCCGCAAGTAGGCTTCGTGCACGAGGGCCGTCGCCTGCAGCGTCTGCCCCGGCTTTTCCAGGGCCACCCGCTGCGCGGCCAGCCGCCGCAATTCCTCATAAACCAGCGGCAACAACCGCTCGGCGGCCCGGGGATCGCCGTCCTGAATCGCACAGAGTATGCGGGAGACCTCGCTTGCATGCGGCGGCGAATGCTCGAGACCGGTCATTGCAGACTCTCAGCCAAGTTTCTCGCGGTGCGAGCAGATTCGCCGTGCGACCCCCTTGAATCCGCTGAGCGTGTTCAGCCCCCGCCATTCCACGGATTCCGTTCGCAAGCCACCCTTCAAAATAGCAGCCCGCTTGCCGCGAGGACAATTGTCGCACTCCGCCCGCCAGCAATCGAGCGAGGGGCCGGGAATTGCGATTGATGCCTGAGCGCCGTCGAGAAACGCCTTCGATTCGTCAGGCTCGTTCAGATACTCCGCCGCCCAAAACGCGGCTGGCAACCTGACAGGCGCCCGTGAGTCACGATGGCGGAATTCGGCCGTTCGAGCGAGCGAACGCTCAACAGCGTGCGGCGGGTTCGCCGATCGCCTCGTGAGCTTCGCCCTCCGCGCCGTCCAAGTCGGCACAGCGCGGCGCGAGCGGAGAGTTGTTCGCGATTCCCAGGCTCAACTCCTCGTACTGTTCGTCGACCGCCTGTGCCACGCGTTCGAGACGGAAGGCGGGCCAATCGCGCTCGATCGCCATCAGCTCGTTCAATCCCAAGGGATGCTGGTTGAACTGGTCCGGCAAAAGCGCCGAGAGCGCCGTGGCCGCGACTGGAGACCGGCCGAGCCGGGCGTCGCTCAAGATGCCAATTCCGCTGTGATGATAGCGGATGCAACACACCAGTTCGTCCGGCAGCTCCCATTGATACGCCAGGCACGCGCCCACGAACGCATGGTCCCAACCGAATCGCGACAGCTCAAACTCGCTGAGCGCAGTCGTGTTCGCTTCCCGCGCATCCACGAACTGGCGATAGTCTTCGAACAAGTCGTTCGTGAGCACGGGAAGCAGATAGTCCTGCAGGAGCGATCCGAGAAAGGCGATCTCGGGATCGGTCCGCAGCAAGAGCGCGACCTCGCGGGCGAAAATGGCCCGCTGGAGATTCGTGCTCCAGAACGCGTTCTGATTGATGAGCCGCGAGTCCTGCGCGGATCGCCGCCTCCATGCCGGTCGCGATCACGAAGTGCTGGCTGTTTTGACACCCCATCAATGTCAGGGCCTGCAGGACGCTGACCACCCTGTTGCGAACACCGATAAACGCGGAATTGACGTGCTTGAGCAACTGGATCGTCAACCCGGCGTCCGTCTCCAGGATCTTCGCCAGCTCGGCGAGAGGAACGGACTCGTCCCGTGATCGCTGCACGAACAGAGTCACCGCGTACGGCAAAGCGGGCAGCTTGACCTTGGGCGGCACCAGCGACAGATCGAGGCCCTCCAAGGCCTCTTCCCGAATTTTCCTCCAGTCCATCGTCCAGTTACTCCCAGTCCGCGAAATTCGCGTCGATCAACGCCTGCCGCGCGTGGCCTGGCTACCCATCACGAATCTGTGATGCACACATGAACTGTAGCTCACGGTACGAAGAGAAAATTGCCCGTCCGGCAGTCAAAAAAATCCGCACGGCCGGCACGTTGTGCAAAATCCGCACGGCCGAAATCGACGGCGAAGTACGACCAGCGGCAGTCTGGCTCATCCCACATCCCGGCCAAGGCTTGCGCGGCATTCGTTCCTGTGGGAAACGGCCATCTTGCTAAATTTTTGCACTTTCTGTCCCTGATTTAGACAAATTGGCGGCCCTCGCCCTTCGTTCAGGGTGCGGGATCGCGCAAATCCCGCGCCATTTCTCACGGACCACTGCTGAGGCCCCCCTCTTCAGCAGTGGTCTTTTTTCGTCCGAGACTGCGAGTTGGCGACTCTTTCGCGGCGATGATATGCTGCAGCCAGCCGGACCTGAGCCACCCGGCGTACAACCTGCGGCTCCGTGAATGACAGATCGGTATTCCCTTCGCGACCTGCCGACTGCACGGCCGCCGCCCCGGCGTCCATCGACTTCGACGGATTCTCGTCAGTCGGTTTTCCGTGAACCCCGCATTTGGGTTCCTCGCGCGCCGCTTGCGGATCTTGTGATCAGAAAATTCTGAAAACTGTCGGCAATGAGCCACCCGGCAGCACTCGCATTGGCTCCAAAGGATGTTTCGTTGTGAAGCCTGTCTCTCGGTCGTCGGTCCCGGCATTCGCGCGCACCGAGTTGTTGTCGAGACTCGTTTGAAAACGTATCCCTGTCGCGCAAAGGCAAACCGCGTGGTGCGACTCTCGGAAAACGGCAAGCCGAAAGTGGATTTCGTCCATGATCCCGGCGGCATCGGTCGGGAGATCGTTCGAGAGCGCCGTGCTTTGCCCGAACTGTGCTCAGCGCCTGTCGAATTGATCGACCGGCTTCCCCCGGTCGCCCAAGCGGGGCGGCCGGGGGGCTTTTCATCCTGCCAAAGATTCATTGCGTCGAGACCTTCATCGATGCCTGCTATTCTGGACGTAGTTGGCGCGCGCCATTTCGTTCGCCATTGCAAGTCCCTCGCGGGAAAGTCCCGCTCGTCTGATTGATTCATCCCTCCGCTTTCATCCTCCCGACAATGAGCACCACGTCACTCGAGCGAACCACAACGACCGCAAGTGACGGACTCGGATCCGGCGCGACGCCTCCGGCTACCACCAGGCACCCCGCCACAGGCGACCGACTGTATCGGATCGTCTGGCGATGGCACTTCTACGCCGGCATGATCGTCGCGCCCGCGTTGATCGTGGTGGCCGCGACCGGTGCACTCTACATCTTCAAAGATGAACTCGAAGCGGTGCTCTACCCCGGCGTCACGTACGTCGAGCCGGCGGCCGAGCGCGTCTCGTACGAAGAGCAACTGGCAGCGGCCCGCGCCGCCGTGCCCAAGCCGGTCACCATCGGTCTGGTCCAGGTTTTCGCCAACCCCAAGCGGGCGACCGGCATCGCGATGGCCGGTGAGAAGTTTCAAATGGGTTACGTTGATCCCTATCGAGGCCGGTACTTGGGCGCCATCGAGCAGGGCGGTTTCTTCGATATCGTGCTCAAGCTGCACCGGACGTTGTTCGTTGGCACGACGGGCCGCATCGTCGTCGAGCTGACCACCTGCTGGACGATCGTGCTCGCGGCCACCGGCATGTATCTGTGGTGGCCGCGCCGATGGAACCAGTTGTGGGGCGTGTGGCTGCCGCGCTTACGGCGGAAGCCTTATGTGGTGCTGCGGGACCTGCACTCAGTCGGCGGCATCTACGTGGCGCTCATCGCGATCGTGATTTCGCTCTCCGGCCTGATCTACACGTACGCCTGGGGCGGCGGATATCAGTACGCCGCGCAAAAGTCCGGGGCTTACGACATGTTCAGCAAGCCCATGTTGGGCAAGTCGCCGGCGACCGCGAAGGACCTGCCGCTCGACCGGTTCATCGAGATCGGGCACGAGAAAATGCCCGGCAAGTCGTTGAATGTGTGGTTCCCGCGGGCCCCCAACGCAGTCTACATGGTCTTCGGCAGCAGCGATTACGGCCCGGGGGTCCACGAGATGTTGTTCATCGACCGCGCCACCGGCGAGATCCTGGCCGATCGCGACATCAGTCAGGCCAAGCCGCTGTACTGGTTCGGGGCATGGAACTATCCACTGCACGTCGGCTCGATCCTGGGAATGACGTCGAAGATCCTGTGGCTGGTCACCTGCATGGTGATGATGACGCTGCCGGTGACCGGCGTGTGGATGTGGTGGCAGCGTCGCCCGACCGGCAGACTGGGCCTGCCTCGCCGCATCAATACCCGCCGACCGCGCTGGCTCGTCGCCACAATTACGGCAACCAGCATTTTGCTACCGGCGGTGGGCGTCTCGGTGGTGGTGTTGCTGGTGGGAGAGCTCGTCGCGTCGCGTGTCCGGCGGCAGTGACTAACGCTGGCTGGTCCCTCGCGGTGATGGATTACGCCAGTGTGACGTTTATTAACGACCGAACGGCCGCTTCAATTTCTTCGCGCTTCGCCAGCCCGTCGAGCCATTCTTGAGGAATCCCTGCGACTCCCCAATGGGCGCCGGCCAACTGCCCGCACACGGCCCCCGTCGTGTCCGCGTCGTCACCTAAATTGACGGCACTCAGAACGGCCTCGCGGAAGTTTGTTGCATCGTGAAACGCCCACAGCGCCGCTTCCAGGCAGCGGACGACGTATCCGCTTCCCACGATCTTGGGCGGCGCTCGACGTCGAAAGCTCCCGGCGGCAACTTCGTCGACGGCCGGTTGCAGCGGGTAATGCGCACGCAGCCGCTGCAACGGTTCCCAATTCGGACTCAAAACGGCTTCGCGTTCGATGCCGTGCATCAATCCCACCAGCATCAGCGCGAGGTATTGGCATGCGGAAACGCACTGCGGGCTGGCATGCGTCGGACGACTCGACTCGGCCGCGAAGACAGCCAACGCGGCGACTCGATCCGGGAACAAATGCACGAATCGGATCGGCACCGGAGCCAATCGCATGATCGATCCGTTCCCGCTGGCGCCTTCGTCGCTCGACGCGGATGTTCGCGCGTCTCCGGATTGCTCAAACCGCTGAAGGGCCGCACGAGTCGTGAAGCCCATATCGAAGCAGCGACCGTTGACCGAATAGTCCCCCTGCCGCCACCAGCGGACGTAGCGTCGCGCCTGGTCGTCGAGATCCCAACCGGCTTCGGCCATGCTGGCGGCCAGCGCCAAAGCCATGCTGGTGTCGTCGGTCCATTCGCCGGCATTGAGGCGATGCGGCCCGCCGGCGCGGTATCCGGTAACCGGCTCAAACGTTCCGGGCCGGCTGAATTCGACAGCGGCACCGAGCGCATCGCCGATGGCCAATCCCAAGAGCGCTCCGCGGCGTCGATCGTCCACGCGTTTTCTCCGTGCCGCTCAAATTTGAACGGAACCCGTCCGAGCATTCTACTGACTGACGGCGTCCGCGCTGCAAGCAAATTGGCATTGGAGGAACCAAGAAAACGAGCGATGATCCACAATCCGGCAGGCCCGGTGGTGGAACCCGTCCCAATCCGGCGGCTTCCGGCGCGGCAATCAATTGACACGGAGGTCGGTGATGATTTTCAGCGAACAACGTTTGTCGAAAATGTCGAGATCGGCTCTGGCCGTCGCCGGCTTCGCCGCGTTCGCGATCGCTCTGCCAGGATCGTTCACCGCCGCTCAAGAGGCGGCGGTCGGGCAACCCAAAGCGACGGGTCCGCAACTCTCCGAAAAAGTCCGCAAGCAGATTCTCGAAAAGCTGCTGCAAGGCACCCATGATCCCGACGCGGACGTCGCGAATCACTGCTTTGCCGGTTTGGCGCCGGTTGCCGATGCCGATATGGCGACCCAAGCGCTCGTCGCGCTTTTAGACAGGCCGGTGAGTACGAAGGAAGAGATGCTCCAGAAACTGCATTTCGCCGGCTGCCTGCTCGCGCACGGGATCGCTCGTGACAAGGTCGTGGCGTCCGTCCTGGAAGCCGCGGCGACGTCGGAGCATCCAGCCGTCCGTTTTCGGGCGATCAACGTCCTCGTGTTTGCCGAGGCGGGCGACACTTCTGCCGACGTCGTGCGAATGCTGATGGCGACGGCCAAAGATCCCAAGTTGGGTCTGCGTGAGGCGCCGCCGAAGAATCGAATTCGCGGTTTGTCGAACGCGGCCGAGTGGGCCGTCGATCGGCACGCCATGAAATCGCTGATCGCCCGAGCTGCCGGATACAAAACCGGTTCCGAGGCCGATCGCGCTCAAAAAGTCGTTTCGGCATTTCTGGTTGCCATGCAGTCGGCCGACGAAGCCCGCGCCGAAGCGGAACTCGTCGCCCTCGTCAACGCCTACAACTGCCTGATCAAGCGAGATCGGTGGTCCGAGGCGCTGCACGTTGCCGAGCGGGCCCGCGAAATGGCTCCGGGCGCCCCGGTCACCATGATCATGTACGAAAAAGCGAGGATCGGTCGCCAGGTCGCACGAAACGCCGAGTACAAAGAACACGCCGACGAAGAACCAGGCACAGAACGAGACGATCTGGTCGCGCCGACGCAGAGCGACTCGGACCTGCTCGAGTCGGCCGCGATCTCCGCGATCGCGCACATCGTTCCGCAAACCGACGAGGTGGCGATCGCCGTCATGGAAGGGCTCAAGCTCGGCGACCCGCGAATCCACAGGGCCGTCTCCCGCGCTCTCGCGAACGCCATGCACGGCTTAACCGAAGACAGCTTGTCCGAAAAATAGAACGAGGATGAAGTCGGGATGCGGGGCGCGGGCACGCCCGCATTTTCTTCCTCCACTCTCCCCTCGCGGGAGAGGGACCGGGGGTGGGGGGCCTCTTCCCTCGGCGGTCTTCCCAGCGCGTCACCTTTCGTAATAAGAATCAACGGCCGGCTGGCGGGTGAAATTGGGGCCCGCTTGATCGTCGGCGCCCAGGTAGCGAAATGGAAATTCGATCCGCCGTTGTCCGCGGCAAGCAACGATGTGCCGCCGGCGATCGTAGACGAGGCCGAGGCGTTTGAATTCTTTTCCCAGCCACGCATTGGCCGACTTGGCGCTCGCTCTCCGCTCCTCGTCGAACGGGCCGGACCCCCGGGATAAACCCGGGGGCTCGTGGGAAGACCCTGCGAGGTCGCCGCGTTCGATAAGCTTGATGTTGCTCAAGTCGAGGTGCGCTGCGCGAAGAGGCCGTCCGGCCGCAACCACGAAGCGGCCCGCGCGATGAGATCCAACTTGTCTCCCACGTAATGCAGCCCGTGCACGCAGGTGATGAGATCGAAGGCTTGTGCCGGCTGCCAATCATGGGCCGACGCCGCTTCGAACGTCAAATTCTCAATCCCCGCCGGCACGGCCGCGAACAGGTCGACCAGATCGAGCCCCAGCAGCGTAACGCGGTTCGCGAGGCCAAGCTCTCGAAAACATTCCGCCGCCTGAATCAAGGCCCGCCCTGATCCGCAGCACAGATCCAGCCACGCCGCCGACTCGCGCTGCTCCAGCATTTCGCTGAGGAATGGAATCACATCGAAACCAAGATCGGCGGCGTAGCTATTCGTCCCCCGGATTTCCCGCTCGCGGTTCATCCGGCAATTCGCGACCGTCGGCGAGTTTTCCAATGCACGGAGATCGAGAAGCGACTGTTGCATTTGCCCACACCCTTCGAGCCGCATTCCACGCCCCACTCGTCCGTTCCTTCGGTCCCAAGCGGAGCTTGGGAGTGTCTGGGAATTCGATTCTTTGCCGGGCCCTCGCTAACGCGTCGGGTTGGCAACGTTGACTCAACTAACCCGACGCGTCAGCGAGGGCAGCGCAGACTCAGGCATCTGAATTCCCGGACGGCCTCAATCGGAGCTTGGGAACGAGGCGAAGTGAAGGCTCAATTCGCTCTTTCGTTTATTTCTTGCTGGCGGCGACGAGCGTCAGTTTGGCATCCGGGAACTTTTGAAGCAGCTCTCCATAAAGCGGAATCTTCTGCACCGCCTGTTTGATTGCCTTGCGCCGTCCAAGCGACTGTCGACAACCGTCACAGACAGGTAGAGGGAGCGATAACACTGTATCCCTGCCAAAATCATTCACTGTTCGCCGTCGAGATTTGAAAAGTAAAACGGGCCAAAAGACCAGAATCCAAAAGAGGACCTCCCCGAATGAACGATCATTCGATTCGGTCCGGTAACCCGTCTCGCATTGAGCGCGCACCTCGACGACACGATCTGTTTCCTGTTCGCAAGCTCCGCAACGGTTGGTCCCAGGAAGTTGATTCGTCGCCAAGAGGTGCTGGATCAGCATCAAAGGGCCTGGATCGTACGGAGGAAGACCTGCTTGCTCTCGCAACTTCGACAGCGACGGGACTGCGATGGCCTGGCCACACGCGCAAACGATCGTTGCTCCAGCGGATCCCCCGCTGACCGTGTTTTGCTTGCCACACTGGCAATCGATTTTGAAATCCACCGGCTTCTACCCTCGTTGTCGGTCGCTCATTCGGCGGATTACAACCGATTGAGGAAGCGGAATACAACCGTTCGAGGAAGTAGCGTTTCTACCTACATGACTCGATGCGTTCCCTCGGTCCACATACCTGCGACGCCGCCGCCAAACAGCATTTTTCCCACCACACGCGTTCGGCACAGAGGCGAATAACAAGAGCCTTGGTCATGGCGCGGTTAAAATTCCCTCTGATTGTCGTAGCCACTGTGGCGGCCGGAGCGCGCCTTGTACCTTTCCTTTGAAGAATTTCATTTCTCGACCGTCGCCCCATCGTTCGAGGCCATTTACCGCGCCATTTGCGAAATCGAGGGGACCGACGTTCCAGCGATTATGAAGCGTTCTGGGCCCCGCCCCGCTCCTCCGAGTCCCAATCCTGCGCCAAATGCCGGGAGCGTCTGCTTTGCGGATGACTCGCTGGAGCTTTACGGCGCCGAACATGGCAGTCTGGACATTCACGTCAGTGAGGATCGCCACGACGTCTACCTCTCGGGCGGCGGAAACGGCCTGTTCAAGTCTTCATGCCTCGCGCTGGAAAGACTTGGGGGAACGATTGTCGAACACGATGCGACGCACGTTCGCAAGCGGACGCCACGGGATTGGCCCTGGTTTCTCCTCATGTCGTTCTGGAGCCTGTTGGCAACACTCTGCATTGGTTTGCCCTTGGCAATCATCGTGTGCTTTGGTGTCATTCCCATCGCCTTCGCCATTCACCTTCGCAATCGCTGGCGGGAAAACTGGCGAGAAATGAGGCTCAGGCGGCGACTTGCGTCCACGGTCCGATACCTGCCGGCGTCCATACTCGACGCGAAGCTGAAAGCTGGGGAAGGAACGCTGGTCATCGAGCATCGCGTGTGGACGCGTTTCAACCGCGACTGGTGGACTGAGGAGGATCTTTTTGGCAATTCGCCGCTTCCATTGCCGACGTCGCCCGTCTCGCTGCCCGAAGGAAGGGAATTGGCGCTGTTTCGCGCGTATTTGACTTGGTGCCTGTCGAAGTACACCGATCCTGCAACCGGAATCGCGCGACTGACCGATCCGATCCCAGAGCTCGCCGCGTCGCACCGAGAGCTCTGCGAAAAATATCCGCGGGCGAAGATCGCCGTCATCTTTTCCTTTGACTGGAATGCCGAGAATTCGGTGATTTTTCGCGGCGGTGTCGAGACGACCGGGGAGGATCGGCAGGCGGAGGACGGGGCATGAACAACGTGCGGAGTGCGAGGTTCGGAAAAGGAGCGAGCGGAATCTTGAAACGGGCTTTCGAGGTTGGCGCAGAATCGCGGGCGACCTAGTTCCGATTGTAGCAGAAAATTGCGTTTGGTTCAAGAGGAAATTACCGCATGTTCGATCGTAAGTGATTTGTAATAAGTAACTTGCGACGAATCTGGCAGAAAAACTCGGGAGCCTTCTGGTGGCAGTCCCCACACGCCCGGCTCTCTCCCTCAAGGGGCGAGGGAAGAGATGGCGTTTTTTTGGGTGGAGCCCAAAAAAGTCACTCGTTTTTGTGCTCGACTTCCCAAGCCCTCTTTCGGACTCCCGAACTTCATTCCCAGGCCGTCTCTCACAAGGGGCGAGCGGAGAAGGACTTATGAGAATCCAGATTCTCTCTCACCCTCTGAATGCCGCTGGGGACCCGGACCCGGATGCCGGACTTTTTTTGGGTGGTCCCCAAAAAAGTCGCCCCTTTTTCAGCGCCCAAAAAAGCCAAAAAAGTGTACAGAAACTGGTCAGGCACGGTCGTGGGAAGGTGGGTGTGGCAAAATTTTGGTGAGGACCTGTGAGGAATTAGACAAATCCGGGCGGCTGGAGTTTCATCTATGGGGAAACGGTCGGATGATCCGGTCCCTGTCCGCCTGCGTTCCATTTGGACGGTTTTAGGATGGACAGGGACACGCCAGGCAGGCTTAATGGGTGCGGACAGGTCTTTGCTGGGGTCGGTTTCGGCGGAAAAAAGGGGAGGCCGGTCATGAAGTCGTGGGGTGCGCTCAAGTTTGCGGTGCCGCTGCTTTTGGTGCTGCCCGTGGGTTACCGGGCGACGGGTTGGATTCTTCGGCCCGACACGCGGTTGAAATTCGACGCGGAGACCGCCGACGCGGGCCGCGAGTTGTTCATGCACGAGTGGAGCCCCAACGACCCGCTGGCGGGCGGCGGCGACGGGCTGGGGCCCGTGTTTAACGCGGCCTCTTGCGTGGCGTGCCACAAGCAGTCCAGTCCCGGCGGCGGCGGTCCGGTCGAGCACAACGTCACGGTTTTCACGAGCGTCGACACGAAAAACAAAGAGGCCAACCAGGGTGTCGTGCATGCCGAAGCGACGTCGGACGAATTCCGCGAATCGCTGCGCGATGTATCGCCCTCCTTACCGCCCACCAGCCAACCGGCGCTGGCCGACTTGCTGCCTTCTGCCATGAAGGGATGCTTTTCCCCGCCGCGAATCGGCTCGGTGAAGGGCATCGACATCACGCAACGCAATACACCGGCCCTGTTCGGGGCGGATCTGATCGACGCGATTCCCGATCGGATTATCATCGCCAACGAGCGGAAACAGCGGCTGAAATGGGGACTTTCGGATTCTAATACGGACGATTTCCCCGTGGGGCGGGCGATTCGGCTTTCCGAGAAGCAGGTTGGCAAGTTTGGTTGGAAGGCACACGTGGGCTCGCTTTCGGAATTCGTTCGCGTGGCCTGTGCCAACGAGTTGGGACTGGGAAATCCGTTCAAGGCTCAGCCCGTTTCGATGGCCAAGAGCGATTATCGTTCGAACCACCTCGATTTGACCGACAATCAGTGCGACCAGATCACGGCGTTTGTCGCCTCGCTGCCGCATCCGAGGGAGATCGTTCCGAGTTCGCCGGACGAGGCCAAAAAGGCCCTCTCGGGCAAAAAAGTCTTCGCTTCGGTGGGCTGTGCCGACTGCCACTCGCCCGATTTGGGAGAGGCCAAGGGGATTTATAGCGACCTCTTGCTGCACCGGATGGGGAAGGAACTGGTGGGCGGCGGCACGTACGGCGATCCGCCGCCGGAGTTGCCGGCCTTTGAGGAAGGGGGCGGACCGCAGCCCAGCGAATGGCGGACTCCCCCGCTATGGGGTGTGGCCGATTCGGCTCCGTACATGCACGACGGCCGGGCTGCGAGCTTGGAAGATGCGATCAAACTGCACGGCGGCCAGGCGAAAAAGTCGGCCGAACGTTTCTCGGAGCTGCCTGCGGACCAGCAACAGGAGCTTGTCGCGTTTCTGAACACATTGCGAGCGCCGTAATCGCATTGAACATTGCTGCGTTCAATCGCAGCGCATTGAACGCTGCCGCGCTCAATGGCAGCAGGCACGGTCGGCCCTTAGAATCCCCGTATGAATTACGACGTCTACGGGGTAGGCAATTCGCTGGTTGACATTCAGGCCCAGGTCAGCGAGGCCACGCTCAAAAGTCTGGAATTCGCCAAGGGGTCGATGACCCTGGTCGACGAGGCGACTCAGCAAAAGGTGCTTGGCAGCCTGCAGGGTGCGGCCATTCATCGCTGTGCGGGAGGCTCGGCGGCCAACACGATCATGGGGGTCGCCGATCTCGGCGGAAAGGCCGCGTACGCGGGAAAAACTGCAACGGACGAACTGGGCCGCTTCTGCCTGGCGGACATGCGGCAGCAAGGCGTGTCGATCGAAGTTCCGCCCGCTACCGGCCAAACGGGCACGTGCGTGATCCTGATTACGCCGGATGCCCAACGGACGATGCTGACGCACTTGGGCGTTTCCTCGACGTTGGGGCCGGCGGACATCGACTCCGAGCAGATTCGCAAGGCCCAGTACGTCTATATCGAGGGGTACTTGTTCACGGGCCAGAGCACCGCGCGAGGCGGCTTTGCGGGCGATCGCATTGGCCAAGTCACACGGAGTAAAGGTTGCCTTCACCGTTTCCGACCCGTTTTTGATCGCGGCCTTTCGCGACGAATTCTGGGAGCTAATTCGCGGGCCGGTCGATTTGCTGTTTTGCAATCTCGACGAAGCACGCAGCCTGACCGGAATGCACGATCCGATCGAATGTGCCCACGAGATTCATCGCCACGCCCAGAATGTCGCGATGACCCTCGGTGCTGATGGCTCGATCGTGATGCACGAGGGGGCGGCGATTCCCATCGAGGGAGTTTCGGTGACGGCGATCGACACGACCGGAGCCGGCGATATGTATGCGGCCGGGCTGCTTTACGGCGTCACCTCCGGCTTGCCGTGGAAAAACGCGGGCCGGCTGGCATCCCACGCGGCCGCCCGCATTGTGGCTCAAATGGGCGCCCGTTTGGCGAAAAAATTCACGCCGGCTGAGATTGCCCAGTTGGTGAACTGAGTTCGTGGACTGACTGATCGGCCCTTCGCGGAAACGAATACTCCGATAGAATGAGGCTGGCGGTCCATCGAAAGGGAGTTGCCTGTGCTCCGATCGCGTCGGCTTGCGTTGATTCTCGCAATGGGGCTCTTTGCCGTCGAAACGGCCCTGGTCTGTCCGCTAAAGGCCGCTGATGAGCCAAATAATTCGAGAGTCGCACCGGCCTTCAACGCGCGTCAGGCCTTCGGCTATCTCGAAAAAATCTGCCGCATTGGACGACGACCCAGCGGCAGCCGGGGCATGACGGAACAGCAGACGCTGCTGACCGAACATTTCGGCCGGCTGGGTGCTCAGGTCTCGTTTCAGCCATTCGACGCGGCCGACCCCATCACCGGCGAACCCGTGCGGATGTCCAACCTGATCGTGAGTTGGCACCCGAAGTCGACGGAACGGGTCTTTATCGCCTGCCACTACGATACGCGGCCTTTTCCGGACAACGACCGGCGAAACCCGCGCGGGATTTTTGTGGGCGCCAACGACGGAGCCAGCGGTGCTGCTCTGCTGATGGAGATGGGCAACTTGATGCCCGGTTTGCCGGTGACCCGCGGCGTCGACTTCATATTCTTCGACGGCGAAGAACTGGTCGTGCGGAATCAGGGGCCGTACTTCTTGGGTTCGACGTATTTCGCCAAGGAATATCGCGACCATCCGCCGGCGTACCGCTACGTTGCCGGCGTGCTCGTGGACATGGTCGGTGACCGCGATTTGAGCCTGTTCATCGAAAAAAACAGCCTGCGGCTGGCTCCGGGGGTGACGCGGAGCATCTGGCGGACGGCCAACAGCCTTGGCGTGCGGGAATTCCACGCGTCGACTCGGCACGAGATCAACGATGACCACATTCCTCTGAACGAGATTGCCCGCATTCCGACGTGCGACATCATCGATTTTGATTATCCGTATTGGCACACGACGCTCGATTTGCCGAACCACTGCTCGGGTGAGAGTCTGTCGAAAGTGGGTCGCGTGCTGTTGCGTTGGGTGTGTGAACCGCCCGCGAAACAGGGCACATAACGCCGCCGGCATTCGCCTGCCAAGGAACCTCCGTGAACAACCCCTGGCCCGCCCTGATCGTCGGCCTTGTGCTGGTGGCCAGTGGAAGCTTTGCGATTCGGTCGCACAGGCGCAGTTGGCGTCGCCAGGAGGACGATCCGACATTCCAGGATCGCGACCGCGAATATTACGGACGTCGCTACCGGCGAAGGATGCAGATGTCCGCGATTCTGGTCATTCTTGGCGTCCTGATCGGCGCGGGCGACCTGTTGCTCCCGTTTGAAAGGGCTCATCCCGGGCCGGTGGCCTTGTATTGGATCGGCGTTCTGCTGCTGACCGGTTGGTTGATTCTGCTGGGACTGGCTGACCTGTTCTCGACGATTGCTTACGGCCGGGTCGAGCTGGCCCGCGTGCGGCAGCAACGCCACGATCTCGAACGGCAGGTAATCGAGTTCAAGCACCGCCATCTCGAGCATCCCGGCTCCGAGGGGGCTCCGCCGTCGACCACTTGAGACGGCGTAGCGATTCAGGCCGGCAAAGAGTTGAGGGCGTCGGCAAATCGTCCGATCAGCCAGTCCGCATCCTCCAGGCCGACCGATACCCTCAACAAGTAGCGGGAGATGCCGCACTGTTCGACGAATTCGAGTTCGTTGAAGTGGGCGAGAATCGTATAGGGGCAGCACAGCGAGAAGTTCGTGCCCAAGTTCGGCCCTTTGGCGATGGCCAGCGCGTCAAAAAAAGCCGGAGCGTTGGTTTCCGAATTTCGGAGCAGAAGCGAAAAAAGTCCGCCGTAGCCGCCGCCTGATCGCCGGTACGCTTGGTAATTCTCGGGTGTGCGGTACTTGGGGTATTCGATTCTTTTGACTGCGGGATGCGCGCGTAACGTGTCGCAGAGCCGCTCGGCCGTCTGGTTGATCCGCCGGACGCGCTCGACGCAATCTCGGGAGTTCGCTTCCAAAACGGCGGCGTCTTCCGCGTCGAGCAGGTCTTCGTACTCGGCCAGAAGCGCCGCGCAGGCGGTCGGCATTCGGGCTTCTGGAATTGATCGTCAGCGCGCCCGCAATCACATCACCCGCGCCGGAAAAGAATTTCGTCAGGCTGCAGGACACCAGATCGGCAGCCGGCAAGACGTCCACGTTGATGAGTGCACCGAGTGTGTCGTCGACCAACACGGGAAAATCGTGCTTGCGCGAGAGTTCTTGAATCCGCCCTAAATCCGGACTCGCCAAGAGAGGGTTCCCAGGGAATTCACAGAAAAGACCGAGCAGCGGCTCGCTGGCAGCAGTCTCCGACAGTTGCCGCAGATCGTCGCCGTCGCCGCGGGGAAAAAAATGGGCGCCGCGCCCAATCGTTGCTGGACCTTCAAAGAGTCGACGTATGGAAAGCCGAACTGCACGCTTTTCGCAGTCGGACGCAATTTTTGAAACGCGCGAAACGCCGTTTCAATGGCAGCCATTCCCGAGGGAAAGAGCCAGACGTCGGCTGGATCGACGCCCATCAGCCCGGCCAGCCGTTCGCGAATCTGCCTCTTTTCGAGCGTTCCATCCGGAGGCGCTGCATTCCCCGTCAAAATCCGTTCCGCGCACCGCGACGAGATGACCTGCCCCGCGTGCTGCCAATAGGCTTTGAGCGTTTCGCGGGCCGCAACGGGAAACCGCACGGCGAAAATCGCGTGCGAATCGACTGCCTCGACGTGGCCGTCCAGTCCCGTCTCTTGGCGAACAAAAGCGGCGCAGCGTTCGGCCACGCGGCGGGACGGAAACGCGAAGCAGCATTCGCCCTCCCGAGCGAACTTTGCCTCATACCGTTGAAACAGGCGCACGACCGACGGATGGAGAAAAAACCTCGGGTAACCGCACTGCATCCGGCCGGTCACGCGCGGATCGCCCTGTTCGTAACCGATGTTGTCGGCCCACGTGGGCAGACAAACTGACACGGCGTGCGGGCTGGCGGGAATCGGCCGGCCCAAATCGGCCGGCTGACACATCGGTCGCTCGGCGGTGTTCTCGGTCATTTCGATGGGCTCAATTGACCGACGCGTCGTGCGGGAAAGCTTTGCGATAGGCGTTCGACATTTCCTGGCGAATCCGTTCCCGCAACTCCGAGCCCAAGAGCGTCATATGATCTTTGCCGGGATGCATCTCGACGACCGCATCGCTGCCGAGTTGGGCGAGCGACTTCTTGAGCAATTTCGTCGCGCCTTCCAGATAAAACGTGTCTTTGTCTCCCATGAAGACATGCAGCTTGCCGGCGAGCTTCGGTCCGAGCGTCGGCCAGTTGCGTTCGAGCACGAGGCGGATATCGTATTTCTCCCACGCATGCGCCACGGCGGGATCGATGGCTCCGGTCTTGCGGTCCCAAAGTTGTGCCGGCTTGCCGTCGCTGCCGCGGGGGCTAAAGACGGCCTCGAAGCTGCACAACTGGCCGCCCGGTCCCAGCACGTCTTCCATCACCGAAAAATTGCGGTAGTGCACCAAGACCATCCCCAGCGATCGCGCCAGCGGACGTTCTTTTCCGGCGCGATCGAGAAACATGTTTTCGCCGGGGCGGTAGATGTCGATCAATTGGAAGTCGCGGAAATCGACCGGATCGGGCGAGGTGCTCCACGTTCCTCCGAAGGTTTCGGGATACGTGACCTCGAGCCAAAGCGAGCTCCAACCCCCCGACGAGTGACCCGTGAGAAACCGGGCCCGCGGGTCGGCCACCGTGCGAAACGCCTGGTCAAACGCGGGCAAAAACTCCGTGACAAGCGCTTCGCCCACAGGTCCGTTATTCGCCGAGTCGGCAAAGACGTCGTGGCCGAGGGGGCAGCTCGGATTGAGCACAACGCGCAGGAACTCGACGTCCTTCGGACCGACCGGCGGCTGGCGGGCGGCTCGAGACTGATAGTGCGTGCCGCCAAAACCGGGAATCGTGAAGATCGTCGGATAGCGGCGTGTTTTCGCCGTCTCGTAGCTTGCCGGCAAGAGCACGGCGGCCGAGATCGCAACGTCGTGTCCATAAAAGTTCGACAGCAATCGCGAATGCACGGTGAATTCTTTTCGCGAAGCCGATTCCGTGAACGTGCGTGGCGGAACAAGTTTGTCGACAATCAGCTCGGGCCACGGTTTCTTATCGTCGGCTTCTGGCAGGGTGACGACGGCGCTATAACCGTTACCGACCCCATCACCCACCTCTCGCTCGAACGGATTGAAGCGGATGACGGCTTGTGCATGTCGGCCAACCAGATCCGCCGCGTGAAGCGTCTTGGGAAAGGCGAGGATCGATTTGTCGCCGCTGACGAATTCGAGCGTTTCGCCCGGCTTCCAATTCGTCACGTCTTTCGAGAGGAACGGTTCCGGCCGGAACCAGTTCGGGCCGTGGCGCGGCTCGCCGCCGCGCTTGCTGAAAAAGACATAAACACGGCCCGTGTAGGCATCGCCGCGAGTCTTGGGCGAAAAGCGTACGGCAAGCCGCCAATCGCCGGATGACGCCGGCGTTGACGCCGCCTGCGCGGCCGTGCAAACGGTGAAAGCGAGACAAACTGGGACACTGAAACGGAGTCGCGTGTGCATTGTCTTATGGTATACGATGGGACTTCGCCGAAAAGGGCTCAATCGGGCGTTTTGCGATCTGGCGTATGAACGAGGGCGAAAAAACTCAGGGATCGGGCGACTTTCCGGCGGATCGGCTGGTGCGCATCGAGTCGGCACTCATGCATTTGTCGCGCGACGTTGAGGCCATGCACGAGGCGATTGTCAGCCAGCAGCGCGAAATCGACGGACTGCGACGGACGTTGGAGAAACTGCAATCGATGTGGGAACGGGAGGTCGGACTGACTCCGGAGATCCGCGATCCGGCAGCGGAGAAGCCCCCTCACTACTGAAGGAACTGTGGATGAACAGCGAGCGTTATTTTCCCGGATTGGAAGGGGTCATCGCCGGCGAGACGGCCGTCTCGACCGTCGAGGAGGGGCTGACCTACCGCGGCTATGCCATCGAGGATCTGGCCCGCGAGGCGTCCTTCCTCGAAGTGGCCTATTTGCTGCTCTACGGCGAATTGCCCGCTCAGGAACAGTTGGCCGACTTTCAGTCCGTCCTGGCGGAATCCGACGAAGTCGATGAGGCGATCCTCGATTTCATCACCCGCATCCCTTTCAATGTGCCGGCGATGGACGTGCTGCGAACCGGCGTGAGTGCCATCGCCCATTTCGATCCGCAAGCGTCGGACGAAGGAACCGAGGCGAATATCGCCAAGTCGATCCGCATGCTGGCACGCATCCCCGTGTTGATCGCCGCTCGATACCGCTCGGCCCAGGGACTGCCGCTGGTCGAGCCCAACCCGGAGCTTGGTTTCTCCGGGAACTTGCTCTACATGATGCGCGGAGAGGAACCGACGCCGACGCACGAAAAGGCGCTCGACGTTTCGCTGATCCTTTACGCCGAACACGAGTTCAACGCCTCGACCTTCACGGCCCGCGTCGTGACATCCACGATGTCGGACATTTATTCGGCCGTCACTGCGGCGATCGGCGCACTCAAAGGTCCGCTGCACGGGGGCGCCAACGAACGGGTGATCGAAGTTCTCGAAGAGGTGGGATCGGCAGCCGCCGCGGAATCCTGGGTTCGCGACGCGCTCGCGAAGAAACGGCGGATCATGGGGTTCGGCCACCGGGTCTACAAAGACGGCGATCCGCGGGCCGTCATTTTGCGTGAATACTGCCGGCAGCTTGCCGACGAGAGCGGTTCGACCGAATTGGAACAGATCGCCGACACGATCGAATCGCACGTCCGCAGCGAAAAAGGTTTGCCGCCGAACCTCGACTGGCCTAGCGCCCGCCTCTACTACTACATGGGCCTGCCGATGGAACTGTACACGCCGCTGTTCGTGGCCAGCCGCATTGTCGGGTGGTGCGCGCACGTGATCGAGCAGAGCGAAAACAACCGCCTGATCCGCCCGCGTTCGAACTACATCGGACCGCGGACGCGCAATTTCGTGCCGCTTCCCGAGCGCGGCTAGCGACGCCTGGTAGACTGTCTACTTCAAAATGGCGGATGGATCGGGTGCCACGCCCACGGCTCTGCGTGGGCGTGCGAATCCGTTTGACGTTCCCGTTTCAGTTTATGGGCACGCCCACGCAGAGTCATCATGTGGAGTGGGCGCACTTGAATGAAAATGGCCAGTACACTCGCCGGATCAATTGCTTGTTTCCGAACTCAGCGAGGACTGGCCATGTGCAAGGTTATCATGATTGGTTGCGATCTGCATGATGCGACGATGGTATTGAAGGTCGCGGACGGCCCGGGGGCGACGGTGCGCAAGGGGTTTGCCACGTCGAATCGGCCGGGGATGATCGAGTGGGTTAAGGATTTCGCCTCCCAACACGGGGCCACCCGGATCGTGTTCGCTTACGAGGCCAGCGGTCAGGGGTTTGGCCTGTACGACGATTTGACGGAGGCCGGCATCGAATGCCATGTGCTGGCGCCGACGCATCTGCCGCACACCACGCACTCGCGCAAGAACAAGACCGACGACAAGGACGCCCTGATGATCCTGGACGAAGTCCGGCGCACGTCTTGGCGGGACGGACGCTGCCGAACGTGTGGGTCCCCGATCACCAGACGCGCGATGATCGGGAAATCGTTCGGTTGCGGCTGGAGGTGGCCACTCAACGGACGCGGCTCAAAAACCAGATTCGCAATCTTGTGAAGCGATCGCGGCTGGGCTTCCCGGACGACTTCACTTCCTCGGGGGACTGGTCGAAACGGAGCGTCGAGTGGCTGCGCGAGGTCGCGGCGGGGAGCACCGGCGCGTTGCGCGAGGGGGTGCGGACCGCGTTGGCGAGCCTGGTGGAGCTTTACCAGGCGCTGTCCGTGCAAATCCAGGCCCTCGATCGGGCGATCACACGCCTGAGCCGGACCGAACGCTATGCTCGGCCATATCGCAAACTGAAGCTCCTCTCCGGAGTGGGGACGCTGACGGCGATGGTCTTCCTGACGGAATTGGGAGACTTGGCCCGGTTCGCGAATCGTCGGCAGTTGGCCGCCTATTTGGGGCTGGCCCCGTCGGCCTTCGAGTCGGGGGAGCGGGAGGATCGCAAGGGGCACATCACCAAGCAAGGTCCGGCGCACGTGCGGCACGTGTTGTGCCAGGCGGCCTGGGCGGCACTGCGGGTCTCGCCCGAATGGCGAGCGAAGTACGATCGCATCCGTCGCGGATCCAAGAGTCGTGGCCGAATCGCCATCGTGGCCGTCATGAGACAACTGGGAGTGGAGATGTGGCACACCGCTCGTTCGCCGGAACTCGGGACGCTGCTGGATGAGCATGATGCACTGGCGTCCGAGAAGACCAAGAAGGAGACCTCCGCTCGGGCTCCACAGAAGGGGGCCGCCCCTTCCACGTCACCATCGCCTCGGCCCAGACGGGGTGAGGCCGAGGCGACGGCGACGCGGAAGGGGCTCGCGAGACGCCCTGGATGAATCTCTTGAACGCAAACCAACCTTGAACTCCGTAAACCGTCGAACAGAGAAAGGAACCTGCCCGCGTGAGCTGCCTGGGAAGACGGCTCAACGAAGTCCACCGGAACCGCCATCGCCCCCGAACCACGAAGGCGAGATCGTCGCACGGCTGGAACCATCCGTCGCAGAGTGTGATCCGCCTTCAACCCATACCATCGCAATTGCGAACGACGAGATAGTCTTCCTGACAACAGGAACGACTGAATAACAGGTTGCATCGGCGAAACTGGCCAGCTGACGTTGACACCGCTCCACATAACAGCCGTGGGCGTGGCACCCGGCGGTCGTTGATTTAGACCGTGCTTCGGCTTCTCGTGAACTTACGCGCCGATCTTCAATTGCGCGCCGGCGATGCGTTTGCCGACTTCCCACACGGGGCCCGGGAAGCGATGGCAGGCGCCGACCACCCGGTCGAACGCGCGGAGCAGATAGGCCACGTCGTCCTCGTTGATCACCAGCGAGGGAAGCAGCTTGATGACGTCGAGATGGTGTCCGGCCACCTGGGCCAGCACGCGGTGATCCGTCATCAGCGGAATGAGCATCGCCTGGCAGAAGAGGCTGGGGTCGAGCTTGTGTAAGAGGTTCCAGCCCATCTTCAAGGAACGGCTGGCCGGCGCGGAATTCGATGCCGACCATCAAGCCCTTGCCGCGCACTTCGCCGACCATCTCGTATTGTTGTCCCAAGTCGCGCAGGCCTTGCATCAGCCGGTCGCCCAGCGCGGCGGCGTTCTCGACGAGTTTTTCTTCCTTCAGCACATTGAGCGTGGCAAGACCGGCCGCCATCGCCAGATCGTTTTCGGTAAACGTCGACGAGTGCACGAAACAGCGGTCGAGTTTGCTAAACACCTTGTCGTGCAGCCAGCGCTTGCAGAGCATGGCTCCCACGGGAACGTAGCCGCCCGAAAGCGCCTTCGCCGTCACCATGATGTCGGGTGCGACACCCCAATGCTCGCAGGCGAACATCTTGCCCGTGCGGCCGAAGCCCGTTTGCACTTCGTCGGCGATAAAGACGGCCTTGTACTTGTGGCAGAGCTTGACGGCCTCGGGCAAGTAATCATCGGAGGGGACGAAGACCCCTTTTCCCTGGATCGGTTCGACGATAAAGCCCGCGACGTCGCCTCGCGACAGTTCACGTTCGAGCGCTTCGAGATCGTTGAACGGCACGGTGCTCGTCGGCTTGAGCAGCGGGCCGAAGCCCTCCTTGAATTCGTCGTTGCCATTGACCGACAGCGACCCCAGGCTGAGCCCGTGAAACGAGCGGGCGCAATGAATGATCCGCGGCTTGCCCGTGCCGTAGCGAGCGTACTTGATCGCCGCCTCGACACCTTCGGTGCCGCTGTTGGCGAAAAACACCATGTCGAGATCGCCCGGCGCAATGCGGATCAATTCACGGGCCAAGAGTCCGGAGAGCGTGGCGACGCCCATCGCCACCATGTTCGGCAGATCGAGTTCCATCGCCTGCCGAATGGCGTCGCGAATCACAGGATGATTTCGTCCGCAGGCAAACGTTCCGAATCCCGAGAGGCAATCGACGTATCGATTGCCGGCCTCGTCGAACAAGTAGGCCCCTTGACCTCGCGCGTAGCGCTTCGTGAAGCCCAACAGTCCGAGCACCCGGCACAGCGAGGGATTGATGTATTCGGCCGAAAGGTTCGCCAGATCGTCGCGCTCTTCTTCGATCAGCGATTTGAGATCGAGCATGGCGGGAGCTTCTGGCAATGCGTAATCCGCAAACGACGCCCTATGCGTCGAAGGGAAAGGCCCTGCTGCACAAGAAAAATGACGGGGAATTCACGCGAAGTATAGCGACTTCTCAAATCGCTACTATGCCGAAAATTCGCCCGGCCCCGCTTCAACCCGGCGTCAAATCCCGAGCTTTCGGCGGATTTCGGCGGCAATGTCTGCGGGCGGCGGGGTGACGTCGACTTGGAGCGTCCCTTCGGGCGGTTCCAACGTCTCGAATTGGCTGTGCAGCAGCGTCGGATTCATAAAGTGATCTTTACGTTCAGCCAGTCTTCCCCGGATCAGCTCCTCCGAGCCGACCAGCCAGACGTAGTGGATCAACTCGGGGGCATATTGCGCAAGATAGTGTTGATAGGCATGCTTCAACGCGGAGCAGGCGAGCACGACGTTTTCTTTGCGATCGATGGCTTGCACAAGCCGGTCGCGCAGAGCTTCGAGCCAAGGCCGGCGATCGTTGTCGTCGAGGGGAATGCCCTTGTGCAACTTTTCGACGTTTGCCGCCGGATGAAAGTCATCCGCGTCGACGAAGGTCCAATTCAAATCGCAGGCGAGAATCTTGCCGATGGTCGATTTGCCCGATCCGGAGACGCCCATCAACACGAGGATCATGCGGCACCTGAATGGATGATACGTCGCCTTCCGTCGATCCGCGGCCGTATTGTGCGCCCTCGCAGATCGAGTTCATGTTCGTCGAGCCGACCGGGCGTTGCAAACCTTCATTGCGAAGGGAATCGCGGAGTAGCGTTGGCCGGCTGGTTCAGCGAAAATGCTGAGACTGTGCGATATGGCGGTTGGCCTGGCCGACCGGACGCGCCCGTAGCTCAGTTGGATAGAGCAACGGATTTCTAATCCGTGTGTCCCAGGTTCGAATCCTGGCGGGCGTATTTTTCCCCTGCATTTCCGCCAATTGAAGCCCCTCGCAGCCCGCTAAGACGCAATCAAGAGGCTCGCACTGGCTGCGAGAATCCGTCGGTCGATGTGACCGACGCGCGCAAGAGCAGCGGCGTCAGTCGGCTGCTGAGTCCGAGAAAACGGCCGTTTTTCGACCTGAGCAGAAAACGATTGAATTCTTGGCGATTGACTCGAGCGCCCCGAAGTCTGCCCGCAACCGGCAGACCCGGGCAAACGAGGCGTCTGTGCAGCCGAACCGATCGAACGGCAGATCACCGCTTTAAAGGACGTAATTCATCCGAATCCTTGAACACACGCAGTGGGAGCTTCCAGAGCGCAGCAAGCGGACCGGATTCCTTACGTACCGGCCCCATTTGGATGCTTCGCTCGGTGCGCGCTGTGCGATGCCGGCGGCAATTCATCTTGCAAGATTCTACGCCCCCCTGCTGACCGACGCCGCCCCCGCAAGCCGGCTTCAGGCAGCACTGGCTCTCGTAAGCACGCACAATCTAAATATAAAATATAAGCCAACCTGCGGAGCCGATCTGGGTTCCCTCAAAGACACGAAGTTGACGCTTGATCCGCACTGCAGGATTGTTCAGACTGGCTTGGTAAGTTGCCGAATCCTGCCGCAGCCATCCAACACCGCTAAGGACAAGGGCCGGATATGTCCACGGCGCCACCGATCGATCCATCCGATCGATTCGACACAAAGCATCGAGGCCCGGACGTCGCGGCGGACCATAATGATGGTCGAGAAGCGCATCCCGAGCAATCCGCAAGTCAAAAGTCGAGCGATGACAAAAACGCGCAAAGTGAGGATAGTCAGCTCTCACAAGACGCGCGCGAAACGGGCAACGGCGGCTCACGCGGCGACGCAGATGAGCCGCTCGCTCTAACGATCGAAGCGCTGACCGATTGCGTGAAGGCAATGCAACGGCAGCTCCTCGAATCTTTCGAGCGGAAGCTGGCATACGACTCTTTCAAAGAGCGGCAAATCGAGCGTCTGCACAACGAGTTGCAGGAATACAGACGCGGCTTCGCCGAATCGCTTTTGCTTCCGTTGATTCAGCAGCTTGTCCGCTACATCGATCAAATCCCGCGTCATATCGAAGCGCTCCGCAAGAAACCCTCGGAAGAGCTTGGGCCCGAAAGGCTGGTGCAGGAGCTGCAGGGCGTACGCGACGATTTGGAGATCATCCTCGAAAACGCCGGAGTGGCCATCGTTCAATCCACTGAACCCAGATTCGACCCGCGAAGCCAGCAAGCGCGCAGCACGGAAGCGACGGACGATTCCCGCAATCATGGAGTCGTCGCTGCACGACTTCTGCCGGGATATTCCCTGAACGGCAAGCAGATCGAAAAAGAGCGGGTCAAAGTTTTCGTCTACCGCGACGCACCGGCAGTGGCGACTGGCGAAGCGAAGGAATCCCCAAAATGAGCAGTTCGATCTTTGGAATCGACCTTGGCACGACCTATTCCTGCATCGCGTATATCGATGAGCATGGGCAGCCTGTTGTCGTCCCGAACAATGAAGGCGACCTGACGACTCCGTCGGTCGTTTTCTTTGAAGAGGGCGACAACATAGTTGTCGGAAAGAATGCAAAGGATGCCTTGAAGCTTGAGCCGAAGCGGATCGTTTCCAAGGTAAAGCGCCAGATGGGTACTGATTGGCGTTTTCCCATTGACGGCAAGGAGTACGCGCCTGAGCAAATCTCGGCCTTGATTTTGAGGAAGGTCGTCGACGACGCAGCGCGCAACTCCGGAATCTCGATCAATGAAGTCGTCATCACTTGCCCGGCCTACTTCGGAGCCGCCCAGAAGGAAGCAACCAAGAAGGCTGGTGAAATCGCGGGGTTGAACGTGCGGTACGTGATTCCGGAGCCGACCGCTGCGGCGATCGCCTATGGCGTCGCTCAGGGCGACGACGACACCGTCTTGGTTTACGACCTCGGCGGGGGAACGTTCGACATCACGCTGATCGACATCCAGAAACGGGCCCTGACTGTTTTGACGGTCGACGGCGACGCCGAACTGGGAGGCCACAATTGGGACAGCGCATTGGCCCAGTTTCTGGCGCAGAAAATTTCGGATGAAACCGGCGACGCGGTCGAGACGATCGTCAGCCACGAAGAATTCTATCCGGAGTTGTTGCTTTTGGCCGAGGACATGAAAAGGGGCCTGAGCAGCAAGCAATCCTCGAAAAACGTGCTAATGTACGGCGGCGAACGCATCCGGGCCGAAGTGACGCGGGACGAGTTCGATCATCTGACGCGGCCTCTGCTCGATCGAACGATCGAAATGACTCGCGGCGTTCTCGATCGGGCGGCACAGAAATCCTTGCCGGGTCCGCGCAAGATTCTCCTTGTCGGAGGTTCTACCTACATGCCGCAAGTCGAGGAGCGGATGAAGCGAGAGTTCCCACATCTTGATTTGCGGCAGATCGATCCCAACCAGATTGTGGCCAAGGGGGCCGCCCTGTATGGCCTCAAGACGATGCTCGAAGATGAGGCGATCAGGATTATCAACGAGAGTTCCGGAGCCGACAGGCAGATCGACGACATTCAAAGCGGTAACAGAAGTCAGGTGGAGCAGGCACTTGCCCAAGCGGGCGAGCAATTCGGCTTGGCGCCGCAAGCGGCCGTGAGCTTGGGCGGCCAGCGTGTGAATAACGTGACGTCCCGGAGCTTTGGCATCCAGGTGCATATCGAGGAGCTCAGGCAAACCCGCGTCCACAACATGGTTCACGTTGACGAACGTGTCCCTTGCGATCGCGCGGAGACGTTCCCCACGCTGGAGAACGGGCAGTCCTCCGTTGACATCGTAATTTTCGAGAATGAGATGCGCACGGACAAGGATCACCCATTGGTTGAAGAAGGAAGTTGCACCGAATTGGCCAAGGCGCAGTTGGACTTCGGCGGGCCATTTCCGAAGGGATCGCCCATTGAGGTGACCTTTCGATTGTCGGGTGACGGACTCTTGGACGTCAACGCGCGGCATAAAGATACCGGCAAGGAGGTGGACGTTCACCTTGTGGTCAAAGGGGTCATTTCTGATGACGCCGCAAGAGAGGCGGCAAGGGAGATCGCAAGTCTTGCTGTGACCTGAGCGCCGGAAGCGGCAGGCAATGTAGAGGCTTCTTCGATAAGTGGGATGTGGGAAGGAACGCGTTCTTGCTGAGGGCCGGCACCCATGACGAAGGCGATTGGCATCGATCTCGGTACCACGAATTCCGTCGTGGCCGTGGTCGAGGATTCCGGCCGACCGAGGGTCCTGCCGAATGAACATGGCAGCCCCCTTACCCCTTCGGTCGTCTGGCTCGATTCCGGCCGAACGGTTGTCGGCGAGCAGGCCAAGGAAGCGCAGGGACTTGGCGAAAAGTCCGTCGCGTCATTCTTCAAACGTCTAATGGGAAACTCGGAGCGACGGATTGTCCTCGGCGACGGTGAATACAGCCCGATTGAGCTTTCCGCGTGCGTGTTGCGAAGCCTCAAGGCCGACGCGGAACGCAGTCTAGGCGAACCCGTTCACGATGCCGTCATTACGGTTCCCGCGTACTTTCACGACCCCGAGCGAAAGGCGACAATCGAAGCGGGCCGGCTGGCAGGGCTGAACGTGCTGCAATTGATCAATGAGCCAACGGCCACGGCAATCGCTTACGGTGCAACAAAACCCGGGCGGGGCCACCGACGCATTCTCGTCTATGATCTCGGCGGCGGCACCTTCGACGTCACGCTCTTGGAAGTCGACGCGGAGGAAACCCGCGTCGTTACGAGCGACGGCGACGCAGAGCTCGGTGGCAAGGATTGGGACGCCCGAATTGTCGACTTTCTTGCCGCGCAGTTCGCCGGCGAATACGGAACGAACCCCCTCGATGATGCGGTGACAATCGGCGATTTATGGGTGGCCGCGGAAGAGGCCAAACGATCGTTAACGAATCGGAAATCGACGACGGTCTTTATTACGCACGGCGGCGAAAGGGGCCGGTACGAGTTGAGCCGCGAGCAGTTCAACGCACTTTGCGAGGATCTCGTCAACCGCACGATGGAAACTGTGCGGAGCGTCCTGGAGAGCCGGCAACTGAATGCCTCGGACATTGACGAAGTCTTGCTGGTAGGCGGTTCGACGCGCATGCCGATCATTCAGGAAGTGCTGGAGCGCTTTTTCGGTCGGCCCCCCGCCCATGGCGTGAATGTCGACGAGGCGGTGGCGCTCGGGGCGGCGATTTGCGCCGCGGCCCATGCCGCGGCAACTCAGCCCGTCGGCTTGGCTGCTTTGCCTCCGGGGAAGGGTGTGGGCAAGGGCCTGTTTCTTTCGGGCACGCGAGTCACGGACGTCACGCCGCACAGCCTCGGAATGATTGCCATCAACGAGGACAACACGGAATACATCAATTCGATCATCCTTCCGAAGGACCAGGCGATCCCGCGTCGCGAGTCGCGTCCCTACCAGCATCACACTCGGTCGAATGAGGACAATCAGCTTGAGATTTTCATGACTCAGGGCGAGCGGGACGGCTCAGGCAGTCCAGGCCAAGTGATTTATCTGGGCCGTTATCTGATCGAACGCGTCCCTCACGATTCCAGCGGAACAGCCGTCGTCGAGATCGACTACGCATACGACCTCAGCGGTTCGGTCGAAGTCCGCGCGAGGCTTGCCTCGAACGGGACGGATTTGCCGGTCAAAGTTGAAGTCCGTCCCTCGGACGTTCCGCAACGGTTCCTGCAACCTCCGCCCCAGCCCGTGATCGCCCACGTGACCGTTTACCTCGCCTTCGATCTGTCGGGATCGATGTCCGGGACGCCGCTTGCGAAGGCGCAGCAGGCTGCCCTGGCATTTCTCGAGCACGTCGACCTGAGCCACAGCTCGATCGGTGTCATCGCCGTCGCGGACTCGACGAGGACCGTCCTCGATGCTTCCCAAAACGCGTCGAAGATAAAAAAGGCGATCGGCAGCTTGTCAATTGGGATGGTTGGCATCGGGAACGGAGCGCATCCATTTGACGAAGCGATGGCCCGGCTCAAGCGTGTCGAAGGCCCGCGCTTCGTGATCACGCTTGCCGACGGCGTTTGGTACGACCAGGACACGGCGATCAAACGCGCCAAGGCGCTGCACGCTGCCGGAATTGACGTGATCGCAATCGGCTTTGGCGGCGCGGATCAAGCATTCCTGCAAGCGATTGCTTCGTGCGAGGAGGGGAGCTTCTTCACCTCGGTCAACGGCTTGACGACAACTTTCTCGTCGATCGCTCAGGTGATTACACGCACGCAGGGAGGCCGCTCGGGAGTCGCCGCGGGGACGCCGGCAGAAAAATCCAAGTCCGGCTTCTGGGGCCTGCTTGCCGGCGGCCGGGGGTGAGGAGCCTGATGGCAGATCGACCGAATTATTACCGATTGCTGAAGCTCGATCCGGACGAACAGAATTGGTCCGTCATCGAAAAGCGGATCAAGGAGTTCGAACACAAGTATAACCGGGTGGCCTCGGACGCCTCGAAACAGGCGCAGGCGGACGCGGACTGTTTTCAGATTCATCTCAAGCATCCTGCCTACGCCATTTCCATGATCATGCAGGACGAGAAGCTCCGCCGCGCCGAGGCCGACGACCGTCGGAGGCAACTCGTCGAAGAAACCAAACAGCTTGATGCGATGCTGATCCTGCTGTCGCGCCGCGGCAGCTACACCCAGGCGGACGTTGACGAAATCGCACGAGCATTGCCTGGTTTCCACAAAGAGCAAATCGAGGCTCGCATTCTGAAAGTCGGCTTGAGGGAAGGCGGTCCCAAGAAGACGAATAAGTCGACGCGGCCGAAAAAGGCCCAATTGTCCAAGGAGGAGGCGCAAATCATCGAGCCTGACCTGAAAGGCCTGCAGCTGCCGCATCTCTACGCCTTTCTGGGGGAAGACTACGGTCCGAATTCGAGTCTCGAGGCTGTGAAAACGGCCGCGAAGAGCCAAGAGGACCAGCTCAAGTTGTTAATTCAGGGAACGCCCGCACGCAAGGTCCGGACGCGCCTTCTCGACCATATCAAAGCTCATCTGCTCGATAAGGAGAAGCGACGGAGATACGACAACTATCTCGAGGATGCCAAGCTTCGAGAGCTTGATACGAGGATCAGGCTTCGCGGAGGAGCTGGCAAACGGATTGACGACGATGGCCTGAACGACATTATCCGTAGCACCCACGGTGTAACGCCCGATGCCGTTCGACAGTATGTCGAGGAATGGGTGGAAGGCACCAAAGGATGGACCCTGAGCGTCGGGTCTCAGGTTGCCGCCGAGCGATTATTGACATGTGGTGCTTGCGGCGCCCTCGCGGGCGAAGAACACCAGCAAAGCTGCCAGAACTGTGGCAAGTCGCTGCGAAGATTGTGCCCAAGGCCGGGCTGCGGGCAGATGGTCGCGACACAAAACGCGTGCTGCCCGAAATGCGGCTGCACGACGGGGGATGCGCGGCGCGTCGAGTCGCTGCTGAAGGAGGGAGAGGCGCTCTTCGAAAAATCGCGATACGCCGAGGCCAAGCGACGCGCGGACGGGGTGCTCGACCTGTGGCGTGACTATCCACCTGCTCGGCAATTGCTGGCAAAGGTCGAGGAAGCGCTGCAGCTTGTCGCAAAAAAACGGGAAAGTATCAACCGGCTTGTCCCCGAGCATAAACTGCTCGAAGCGCAGCGCCTGGCGGGTGAGCTGGCATCTCACGGCTTCCCGATCGATCAGGCGACTCTGCGCCAAGTCGAAACTGAAATTAACGCCGCTCGCGGTTTATTCGAAGAAGCAAACCGCTTGGCGGTCGCCTGCCGGATCGACGAGGCACTGGACAAGTGGCTTGCGGCGCTTGGGCACTGCACGGATTACCAAGTGGCGATTGACGCCATCGCGAGACATCCGCCGTCAGCGCCCGGCGACTTGACTCGGGAACAAACAGGACCAAATGCGGTCCGATTGAAGTGGAGACCGACCTCCCAGCAGAGCGCGATCGGTTTTATTGTTTGCCGCAAGGAAGGCGGCCTTCCCGCAACGTCCGAAGACGGACGGATAGCGGAGGTCAAGGGAACGTCGTTCGACGACACTTCGGTCGCAATTGGCAAGGCCTGGCATTACGCGGTGTATGCCGTGTTGCGCAAGACGGCATCGCGCAGCGCCGCGACGTGCCCAGCGATTCTTTTACCCGGACAAGTCTCAAAGATCGCCGCGACGGCAATCGACGGCGAGGTTCGGCTGACGTGGACTCTGCCTCTGGGCTGCGACACCGTCGAGATAAAAGGTCGGCCGTCCGGGCAAGCTCGCAATGTCCGCGGCAATGAGTTTGTCGAAAGCGGCCTTCAAATCGGGCGGTTCCACGAGTATGAGCTATCAGCCCTCTACCCTGACCCGAATCGAGGCGGACAGATTATTCGTTCCGCGCCGAGAAAAGTTAACGTCCATGTCACGGCCAGGCCGACCCCGGTCGTCGACCTCCGAGCGGAGGTACAGGGCAATCGGGTCAAGCTCTCTTGGACGCCGCCGAAGGTGGGACGTCTCGAGATCAGGAGTAGCGATCGTCCTCCGGCTGACGGTCTGGTCAAGTCGCTTGTGGATTTGAACGAGGCAGAGCGATTCGGAGAGGCTCTTCCCCGACTCGGATTGGGTGCCGCCGAAGCGCCTTTGCCGGCCTCCGGCCAGGCATTCTATGTTCCCGTTACTGTTGAAGGCACGACGGCGGCGATCGGCCAATGGAAATCAGTCATAAATCTTCCCGAGGTTCGAGACTTTCGGACCCGACCCCTGGCAAACGGACGCGTTGAGCTCTCCTGGGAGTGGCCGGCGGGCATTGACGCAGTTCGCATTACAGTCGCACCCACAAGCCAACACTGGGCAGCGAAGGGCTCCATCACCGCTCACGTGACGGGTCATGCCTTCCATCAAAATGGCAACGTCTGGCATGTGAGTTGTACCAGAGCAGAGCCTTACCGCATTTCCGTGAGCACCAAGGCCCCGCAGGGAGATCTCTATTCGGCGGGAGTGACTCGAGTCGAATGCCTGGGACACGAGACTCGCGTCCAATACTCTCTCAATTCCGGCCCTTTTCGTCGGCTTCGCTCGGCCCGGCCTGCCATCACGCTGACGACCGATTCAGAATGGCTTGGCGCCGTCCATGGTCTTGTGGTGGTCGGCCATCCCGAACGCTTGCCGACAAGAATCGACGAAGGCGCGGTCATCCACGAAGCCGACTCGATTACCTTTTCCGAGGGGCGGGCCGAACTTCCGATACCGACACAAGGTTTGGCGACATCATTGTATCTCAAGCTCTTCCTTAAACATCCTGATCGCTATCCGCAGTTGAGATTGTTGCCCGCATCAAAGGACAAGCTCTTCCTGCAGAGATGACGGGTATCAAGATGCTGTATCAACTCGCCTCGCATTTTGTGAAGCAGACCTGCCCCTACTGCTTCGAGCAGTTTCGATTGGGCGAAGCCCCCTTCCGTTGCGGCAACATCTCCTGTCCCGGCCGAAAGCCTGATCCACAGCTTCAAAAGCACTGGCCAATGATGGCCGCGGGCAAGCAAGGCAAGATCTTGAACGCTGGGAGCAAGGTCGCGCGCCGCACAACGTGCGATGAATGTCACCGACCGACGAGTGACCGCCTCTGCCCAACTTGTCACGTGACTCTGCCGAGCACGTTCGGACAGTGCCCGAACGCGATTATTGCCGTCATTGGTGCGAAAAACGCCGGCAAGGGACATTACATCGGTACTCTTGTCGAGGAGTTGCGCAATAACGTCGGCCCATCACTCGACATGACCTTATCCCCGCAGGACGACTATACGATCAAGCGATTCAAGGAGGATTTTCGCGATCCTCTCTACAACAAGCGGCAAGTGCTGGACGTGACGGCGACAGGATTAACCAACGAGAAGGTGCGGCTTCCAATGGTTTTCAACCTTCAGTTGGGAGGCACCGATGTGTTTGGGCGAAGAAAAATCAAACGTACGATCACACTGGTCTTCTTCGATACGGCTGGCGAGGATTTGAATTCGGAAGCCACGATGGAAACGGTCAATCGCTATATCTACCGCTCGAAAGGCATCGTTCTGCTGGTCGACCCTCGGCAGATTCCGCGAGTTCGCCGGCAACTTCAAAATCCGCCCGACCCCCGCGAAGAGATGTTCGACACTCGCGACATTGTCTCGCGCACCGCGAAGCTGATTCGGAAGGGACGACAGCTCGGTCCGAACACGATGATCAAGACCCCTTTGGCGATCGCAATCTCGAAATTTGACGAGCTTGAACCGATCGTCGATCCTGGCTTGGCCGTGCTGACTGCACGTGCCGGGGGGCGGCGATACGACGCTTCGGAGGCCGACGCGATCAACGACGAGATCGAATCGCTCCTGGGATCGTGGCAGGAGGGAGGGCTCGTGCACGATGTACGGAGCTCGTTCCGCGATGTCTCCTTCTTTGGGATCACGTCCTTGGGGTGCCAAGCCAAGGCTGACAAGACGCTTCCACGCCTTTCTCCGCGTCGGGTTGAAAATCCATTTTTATGGTTGGTCCACAAGATCGGCTACCTGAATGCCAGTAAGTAAGAGGCCAGCGCGATGCAAGTGGAGCAGATGATTTACACCTCGTGCCGTCGGGGCTTGGGAGCAGGCGCGGGCTTCCAGACACAAGCGGTCAGTCCTGGTCTCAGTCCCGAAGATCGGCTTGAACTTGAACGCGTTGAAGCGTATCAGTATCCGCGGGCATTACCCATCAAGCCGTCGGCGGACGACATTCAAAGATTCTGTCCCCCGTGCCTGCGGCTCAAGTACCTGCCGAGCGGTGCGCGCGGCTTGACGCGATTGATCTACGTGGGCGCCGATTACTCCGGCCGGCCCGGAAACTATCTCGCCCATTCCCTCGTCGTGCCGGCCGAGGCGCCGATCCGGCCGATAGACCTCAGCTCCTGGCGAGGCTGGCAGCAACGGGTCACGGACGAGCCTCCGGCTTTACCTTCATTGAACTTATCCGAGTTCCAAATCGACAAGCGGACTTTCGACTTCGCGGCCCTGGCGTCGTTCCTCGCAGCGGCGTCTGGGCACGTCGATCAACTCGCGTCGATTCTACAAGCCCTCCTACTTTCCCGCAGCGAGAATCGCGCTCTTGTGATTCGTGATTCGCGCGACACCCTCCCGTTTTGGGTGGCATGCGCAACGAAACTGTTCCCCGAGCGGATCAAGGAGCCGTTCGAGTTTGCGACATTTGTCAATTCCCTGAACCCGGCGATTAGCATTCAATGCACGGCTCCGGAAAGCGACCTTCGCCTCTCGAGCGAGGATGCTCAATACCGCGCGTTCGTCTTCGATTTCGTCGACCGGCGCTTCAGCGAGGTTGAAGTCCCACAGAATGGGTACGCTCAAGCCATCGCGAAACGACTCCGCAACGATGCCGGATGGTTTCGCGGATTTGAGGATTTTGCCGATCACTTTGCGATTACTGCGGATGACAAGTCCTTGTGCCGTCTTCTCGACGGCTACGTTATCGATCGGGAATCGAGGCTGCCCCCGGAATTGAAAGGGACTTCGCTCGTTGACCTGTTTCGTTTGGCAGGCGGATCTCTTGCCTCCGGCAAAAGTGGCGATGTGCTGATCGCGTTGATTGAACGAAGCGCCGCCTCGGTCAAGTCGGGGGTGACCAAGGTTCAGCGCGTCGAACTTGCGGAAGCGCTTGTGGCCATGACCGAGTCTCTCGGCGCCAGTCCAGTTGCTGAGAGAGCATGGGCCACCTGCAAGGCATTGTTCACCGACGAGCTGTGCGCCGGGGGCCGCAATTGGAAGGGAATTGAGTCGGCATTGAAGGTAATTGGCGGCCGCCTCGGGGCGACGCAACAACAACTCAGCACGCCGTTATTGGACGACGCCTTGCTGAATGTGTTGGCTTTGCAGTGCGGCAAGAATCCGGAATCGGCGGACCCCATCTTGCGGTTTGTCTTTGATCGGCTTGCGGAAGAGGGGAACGCCTCACTTGGCGGCGATCCGCTCCTTCAGCGCTTCATCGGGAAAGCCGTCGAGGCGAGCGGTCCGCGTGCGGTATTGCCGCGGGTTCTTTCGATCGCGGCAGAGGCGTCGTCGCCGGGAGACTTTGCAAGATTCTCTCTTCAACTTGCACGGTCGACTTCGCATGCCGTGACACAATCCGCTCTCGCGGAAGGAGTAATGCAAACGCTCGACGGCCTGGCGGCCCGCGACAGCAGCTTGATTCGTCGCGAGATTGCGAGGGCGGGTGGCACTCAGCTCTTGCTTGGAGAACTTGAGAGTCGGCTCAAGGCCACCGACACGAATCTCCCGGCCCTATTGTCCTGCGTGCAAGATTTGCAGGACAACCGCTGTCAAGGCGAAGCTCAGCTCGCAAGGTCGTTGGAGGCCGCTTGGGCCGCGCTCGAGTGCGAGCATCGGCGACAAGTCGCGGACTGGTTGGCGGAGCGACCATCGCTTCTACGAGCAATGACGCGAGAGACCGCATCCGGCATCGCTCAGGCACTCAACGATTCTCTGTCGTTCGACTCGAGCGATCCCGCCATCGTCCAAAAGGCGAAAGCAGTTGACCAAGTCTGCAAGTGGCTCAGGTTCACGCCTGTTCCTAACCGTGTCGCTCTTTATAAGTTCGTGTCGAACGTGCGGCGAGGAAGCCTGTCGAACTTCAAAAAACTGCAAGCCGCTTGGGCGGAACTTGACAACGGCCTCGACCCGACAATCAGAAAACGCATCGTGGGAGCCACGATGGCGCCGCTCCTCGCGATGTGCCGGAACCACGCCGATCACTGGTCGGTGTTGATCTGGTCTTCTCACGTATCGACCATCGACTTCGTCGCCGAGCACTACGCGGAGGTGATCAGGAGCGACGACGCTGTCAACATGCCGCCGGAAGCTTCTGCAGCCCTTGCACTCGCCACGCTCGCGTCGAAACCTGACAACTCGGCGCCAGCCCGTCTGGCTCTCGTGGCCGAACGCGAACTCGACGCATGGCTGCATCGACTTAGAGCGAATGCATTCCAAAGCGTCGGGCGCTGTATCGCTCGGAACGCGAAGATTGTTCCTCCCGACCAGCTGATCCTCTGGGACCGACGCTTCGCACGGATTGATCAACAACGCAGTTCGGTCCTAAGGAAGATCTTCCGTTTGCTCGGACTTTCACGGACCGCTGGTTCCGACCTTTAAGAGTCAGGCACTAGTGTAGGGTCAATTTTGGTTTTTGGGGTTCACGGATTCGCGAGATTTCTCTCCAATGGCGGAAGTCATTCCGACCCAAGGAGGGGAGTCATGAACAAGCGGTATGTCGTCAAGCTCGACAAGGATGAACGCAAAGAGCTCGCGCAATTGGTGAAGAAAGAGAGAATCGCAGCGAAGAAACGCACGCACGCCCAGGTGCTCTTGTTGGCGGATGCTGGCAAGCACGGGCCGCGTTGGAAGGACGAGGCCATTGCCAATGCCTGCCAAGTGACGGTGCAAACCGTCGAAAACATCCGCAAGCGCCTGGTGTTGGAAGGCTTGGAAGCGGCCTTGAACCGCAAGAGGCAAGTGCGACCATCGCGTGCCAAGATCCTCGATGGCGAAAAAGAAGCCAAGGTCATCGCGCTGTGCTGCGGTGCCGCACCGTCGGGCCACGCGCGTTGGACTCTGCGACTATTAGCCCAACGCGCCGTCGAACTGCACATCGTCGAGGCGGTTTCGCACGAGACCGTGCGACGTTGCCTAAAAAAAATGAGCTGAAGCCCTGGCAGAAGAGGATGTGGTGCATTCCCCCGAAGCACAACGCGGAGTTTGTTTACCACATGGAAAACGTGCTGGAGGCCTACCAACGCCCGTACGATCCGCGCTACCCGCTGATCTGCATGGATGAGCTGAGCAAGCAACTGACCATCGAAACGCAGACTCCGCTTCGCGCCGCGCCCGGCCGACGTCAGTGTTTCGACTATGAGTACCAACGCAATGGAACGGCCAACGTGTTCGCGTTCACAGAGCCGCTGATCGGCTGGCGGCATCTCGTGGTGACCGATCAGCGCACCAGGATCGACTGGGCCGAAGCGGTTCGCCAGTTGGTCGATATCCATCGACCGAAGGCGAAGCGAATCACGCTGGTGATGGACAACCTCAACACCCACAGCCTGGGTTCGCTGTACGAGGCCTTTTCGCCCGAGGAGGCGCGTCGGCTGATTCAGCGCCTGGAGGTCGTCCACACGCCCAAGCATGGCAGCTGGCTCAACATGGCCGAAATCGAATTGAACGTCCTGACACGGCAATGTCTTGCCCGGAGAATTCCCGACAAACAAACGCTTATCACTGAAACCACTGCCTGGAAGAACGAACGAAACCGCAGTCAAGCAGCGATCGATTGGCAGTTCACCAGCAAAGATGCTCGAACAAAACTGAAGCATCTATACCCAAAAAATTAAAGTTGACCCTACACTAGCATGCCGTCCAACCAGGGCAGGCTCTCCCGTTTCTTTGGCCTTTCCCGGATTAGTTGAGAAGATACCCATGGAAGAGCTCATCGGTGGTCTCATCGTCCTTGTTGTCGTAATCGTCATCGCTTACTACGTCATCGTGTATCTGCTCTTTCCGCTTGCGGTCATTTTGGGAACGACCGGCGCCATTTGGGGCGCGGCCCATTCGCTGCGCAATTACGGTGCCGCGCTCTACGCGCATGTCCGCCCCGAACGGCCTGGGGCCTCGACGGGAACCTATCCCGCCTTGAGGCACTATTGGTTCGGCAAAGCGTATCGTGACATGTGGGCCGCCATGCAGGACTCACACGCTCGCAATATGGCGAGCGCGAGCGCCTACTGGCAGGCCGTCGCGCGTGGCAACTGGTTCGCCAAGTTGTTTTGTGCTGCGGCCGCGATCGCCGTGGTCATCGCCGGCACGGCGACGTGGCTAATGCTGGTGCCGCTTCACACGGGCATCGTGGGAGCCGTCGCGCTTGCGATCGCGTCGGGCTTTGCAGCGATGTACGTCGCCGAGTCATGTTTTCTATGGTACAAAGGTTGGTCGACTGTCTGTCGTCATTGCGGCGAATCCGTCTCGCTTCCTGAATTCCAATGTCCGCACTGCCGCACGTGGCATCCTCGGCTTTGCCCCTCTTCGTTCGGCATCCTGTCGCATCGCTGTCGCTGCGGGGAGAAGTTGCCCTCCACCTTCGTTGGAAAGCGTTACAAGCTCGCGGCGCGATGTCCATTTTGCCGTAAGCCGCTGAACGCCGAACTCGAAACGCGATCGACGACCACCGTGATTCCCTTCATCGGTTCTCCCAGCTCGGGAAAGACCGCTCTCATGGTCGCCGCAATGGAGACGCTTTTCCACGACCTTGGCCCAGCCTACGGTCTTGACGGGTCTTTCACCGATGCGAAGGTCGAGGCGTTTTTTGACGATGAGAAGCGACATATCGAAGCATCCGGGATGACGCGCAAGACTGCCGACCGCCAACCGCCGGCTTTCGATGCGGTGTTCGAGTCGGCCGACGGCAAGCGGCGCCACCAGGTGCTCCTCTTCGACGCTGCAGGTGAAATCTACCTCGAGAGCGACCGTTTGCATGGACACTACCAATTCAAGAATGTGACTGGGGGCGTTTTTGTGGTCGATCCGTTTGGACTGCCGGCCCTCAGGGCAAAATACGGTGATGTGCTTCGCAAAGCGGGGCTCGATTCGTCGGTTGCGCAGGATGAGGCCATCGATATCGTCGATCGATTCCTCATCGGAATGCAGCGTCATTTCGGATTGTCGCCGGACCGTCTTGTTACGCGTCCGTACGCCGTCGTGGTCACGAAGGCGGACCTCTGTCAATTGCGCAAGCAACTTGCACCACCAATCGCCGCTGGTCTCGACGACGCCCAAAAACGGGATCTCTTGAGCGATCATATCCGTTCAAAGCTGCAAGAATGGGGAGCGGGAGGACTTGTGAACCAGTTGGAGGGGCGATTCGCCAAGGTCATGTACTTTGCCGCCGCGCCGATCACACTGCACAAGAATGGGGCTGGGGTGAGCGCGAAGCTCACTTGTTGGAACGTCGACTCCGCCTTGGAATGGATTCTTGAGACGGTCGCCGACCCGCTCGCCAAGGGAGCGTATTCTGCCTAGTGCCGGGAGCGCTCGGGTGACGCGTTGATAATCGCGTATTTCCCGGCGATTTTCCCCGCAGCCGCACTTGGTTTGGACTCGCTCTAGGCTAGCCTCTGTGTGCCAGGCGGAGAATGAAATCGCCGATTTCGGAATCGATCTTTTGGGCCTTTGCTTCGGCTGCGCTCAGCTGCTCCAGTTGCCGTTGTACCGCCTCCACCCCTTTTTGCTTGGTTGCAAGGACGGCTTGCACCTGATCGCGGATCGATTGGATTTCTCGCAGCATGCCGGCGTCGACTTCCTGCACCATCGCTTCGGTTTGCTCGTAGGCAGATTGTGCGATTCGATTGGCCTGTTCCGGTATTCCAAGAATCAACGTATCGGAAAGGTGTTTGGCGATTTCGGATTTCGCGATCCGTGAGTGCGTTTCCCTGCTTGAAGGTGCGGAACAGTCCCATCGCGACCATCGCCGCCACGAGGGTCACAGGATTCAAATTCAGGATCATGATACCCGCAGCAGCGAGCATGATCTGCGGCATCAGCGATCGGAGCATGCCCTGGTAGCCCATCGTCGCCCCTTCGATCGCCGAGCCGGCGCCGCCGATAATGAAGCCGCCGGCGCCCGACAGCACTCTTTCGAGAGGCGAGATCTCGTTCTGCGCCGGCGCCGGCCTCGAGCCCAATTGGGATAAATCAGTTCGGATGTTCTCCAGGTCGATGAGAAAGTCTCGCACGGAATTGTTTGCGGCCTCGTTCAACTCCTCGAGCATGTCGTTCACCATCGGCTGCAATTGCCGCTCGCGCCACTCCGCGGTTTCCTGTTCGATCAGGGGAGAAACTTCCCGTACGATCTCGGTGGCCAGCTCCGTAATCTGCTCCTCCATTCTTTTGAACTTGAACAGCTGAATGCGGCTCTCGAGATTGAGCGAACTCACCCAGCCCGGGATCCGCATGGCGATTTCGCGAAAATGAAGGCTGGCCGAATCACGAATGGCGTCTCGAAGCCGAATTCGAGATCGCTCGATCCGGGCGACGATCGTCTGACGTCGGGTGTCGGCTTCCGCAAGTTGCGGTTGGGCTTTGGCGTATCTCTCTTCCAGGTCGGCAATGTTCGCGGCCAGCATCTTTCGCTGGTTGGGAATTGTCTCGAACAACGCGGCCTTCGTTCCCTGCGCGAGGAGCCGCGCCGGTTGCAGCAGCTTGATGCGCCCGCGCTCGTTCACCAGGAACCTGGCTAGGGCTGTCTCGAGGGCCGGGACGTTGGATCGCTCGACAAGGTCGGGTTTGTTCTCCTCGCGGCCGATGACCGCGTCAAGCGCGGAAATGAAGAACACCCCCTCCCGCGCCATGGCCGTTCGCGGGGCAAGCTGCTCGTAGCTGTAGCCCACGATGCGGTCCCGCTCCTGCCGACGCAACTCGTCGAACCGATTGCAGACGAAGAAAATGTACTCGTGCCCGGCGGAGCGAACGTCGTTGTCGATGACCGCCAGTTCGGTCTGGCTGCCAAGTGCATGAACGGAAAAAACGAAGATGACCGCGTCGATCTTGCCAAGATAGTCCATCGTAATTTTCGTGCGGCTTCCGTGTTCATTCAGGCCGGGCGAATCGATGATTTCGACGCCGTTTTGCAACAACGAAAGCGGCCAGAAGATTTCGACGAAATCGTAAGGCGTTTCCGCAATCGAGTCCGCTTGGTTCTTGGCGGGATCCGGAATCACGACGAATCGCTCGAGGTCGCCGACGGGCACCTGGAGGGGGGGAATCGTTCGTGCCCGATGCCGCTCGATGTGGGCCAGGGCCTCGCGCGGGAGACTCCGCGGCAGCGGCGCGGGCGGCGGATTGCGAAAGTGCAGAATCGCGCGGGGCTCCTGTCCCCATTTGACTTCGTTGATGATGGCGGTGCACGGGGTCGCGAAGGCCGGAAGGATCTCCCGGCCCAGGAGCGCGTTGATGAACGTGCTCTTCCCGCGTTTGAACTCGCCGAGAATGATCACGCGGAAGCGGTCACTGGACAACCGCTGCGTCACGCGGTCGGCCGTTTCGGCCCAACCGTTCATCTCCAGTCCCGTAAACACATGCTTGCCTCGTCGGACGAGGTCGGACAGTTCATCCACGGCGCCACGGTGTCGGGCGTAGCTATCGTCGGCCTTTGACATGGTGCTTCGCTTTCTTTTTTCGGACTCGACGCTACAACTCTCGCAATTCCATGCGGAGCTGTTCCAGTTTCTTGTTGCGTTGGGAGATACGTTCGAGATCAATTTGGATGTTTTTTTGAAACGCCTTGAGCTGCTCTTTTTCCTCGGCGTCGCGCTCCTTCATTTTTTGCACCAGATCCGTGTAGCGCGGCGAGTAATCCTTGATGGCACTGTCCAGCTCAGTCAGAACCGATTCCGCCGTCGTGTTGACCGCCTCGTCCGCGGCCTTGGCGAAACTCTCAAGTGCGGCGTTGACCTCGGGTTCCAATTGGCTCCAGCATTGGCTTTTTAGCTCGTCCAACGACGGACCGAACATCAGTGAGAAGAGCCCCCCGGCGAGGCCGCCGAGGATCGTGCCGATCCCCGGCAGCAGAATCGTGCCGATGATGGCCCCTCCCCCCGCGCCGCCGATCTGAGCGAACAAACGGCCCTGATCGACCTCCTTGAGCTTGCCCGCGATCACGTCGTTCATCACCGTTGCGCGAGAGAGGGACTGACGCGTCACCGCGTCCGCGTTGACCTTCTCCACCGCGAGCTTTCCGCCCAACGTCGCCAGCTCGCGAAAATGTTTTTGGAAGTCGGCGTGGAATTCCTTCAACTCGCCAGTCCCGGCCTTATGCATCGAGCTGACGACCTTCTTGAGCAACTTCTGGAGCTGACGCTGCGTGGAGGAGTAAATGTCGGGTATTTTCGATTCGACCGTCGACCTCAACTCTTTGCGGTTGTCGGCGCTGCTGATTGCGTGCGCCATGCTCGAAAGGGTCGAGGACGCGATCGCATGGAACTCCGCCGGCGACCGCTCGGCAATTTTTTTGAGCTGCGCGACGCACGACTTCGTATGTCTCTCGGCTCTCTCCTCGATGAACGCATCGATGTCCGGAATCACGACCTTGGCGAGCGCCTCGTGGCGCTGGCGATAACCTTCCAATCGGCTTTGCAGAAGCGTTTGAAGGTGCACCAGCAACTGCATCGCGAGTTTAGCAATGTCGTCGACCTGCGCTTGTAGCCTTCGCTGCCGCAGGATCAAGTCGAGTTCGCCTTCCATTTTCACGAATTGCTCGTTCCAGCCGCGAATTTCTTCCTGCGTGAAAGATTCGGGATCATTGGCCCGCGCGGGGCGAAGCTGCTCGACGACGAATTGCGGCGCACAGGCCAAGACCCGGGGATTTGCGATCGCCAGCTGTTGGCGGATCCTGGAGGTGAGCGTCTCCAGCACGCGCAGCCGCTCCTTTTCTCGGCGGATGAGATCGATCTTTGTCACCATGAACACGCAACGATAAAGCACGTCGTCGGCGTGATCGCGAAGGAACTGGAACAAGCTTTCCGATCCGGCGGCCTCAGCGGGAACAACGACGAGCGCCGCGTCGCAGACGTCGCGCAATGCCGCTGAAGTCACCTGGGCGTGCCGCGGATTCGAGGCGTTGGCTCCCGGCGTGTCGACGACGACCAGGCCGACGGCGGAGCGTGTTCGACGGCGTGGCCACGTCGACCTGGATCACGTCCTTTGCAAATTCCTCGTCCGATGTCGCCCGCTGGATCAGCTGAAGCAGATCCTCTCGCGTCGGCGCGGGCTCCGGGGCCGAAAAATACTTCTTGACTCCTTTGAAGGTGCTCGCGACGAAGTGAATGCCGCGAGCAAGCAGCGGCTTTTTGAACCGGCGTATGTTGACAGTGAGTGCATTGCCGTAAAAGAGGAGCGTCGCCGCGGCTGTCGTCCCTTGCAAGATGTCCGTGCGCAACAGGTTTTCGCGGATGAGCGCAGTTGACGAGGGTGCTTTTGCCGCTGGAAAATTCCCCGATCACGCCGAGAAACAACCTCGATTCGCGCTGCCGCTCCTCGACGCGAAGCTTGATCGCCTGAAACTGCTTTGTGATGTCGTCTCCCGGCTCCGAATAATTCGCAATGAGCTGCTGAACAAAGGCCATCTCATCATCGACCTTAAGCATCTTCGCTTGGCTCAAGTCGGCAAAGACCGCCTGATTCGACTCGCCTCCGGTCGTGCTACCGGCCGGTCGGATCAAGCGTTCCTCCGGATTCAACGTGGTGGGAGCTTTGCGCGAAATTTGTGTCGTGGCCATGGAGGTGGGTCACTGAATGGTGATGTTTGGATGGTCTTGCTTCAACGAACGAATCAGCATTTCCCGTCGCGTGATCTCATGAGAGCCCAATAACTTCTCGAGAGACGCGGGCAGGTTGACGCTTTGAAGCCGCGGGAGGCGTCGTAATTGCCGTATTCCATCGACCGACGAATCGCGCACATTCCAAAGAGACAAGTCGACGCGGGTCAACGACGAGAGGCTGGAAATCGTTTGAATCGCTGCCGCAGACAATTTGCTGCAGTACGACAGCTGCAGCGTGGATAAGCGGGGAGCCGCCCAGCAAGCGTATGCCGCGTGCAGGTCTGGCTGGTTGTCGAGCCACCCGTCTCCTCCCGCCTCGGGCAGCAGAATATTCCGAAGCGCTTTGATGTTCTCGTCGAGCCACCCGTCACCGAACAAATGCAGCGCGGCCACTCGCCCGTCGCGAATGGCGTCGAGGCGACCGGCGAGAACGGCACTTAATTCGGGAATGTCGAAGTCGGAAAGAAACAGAGTGCCATCGGAAGTCACGCCGTTGCAGCCCTTGTCGGGCGTTCTGGACGGACCTGTCGTCGGTGAAGCCGGGCGAAGTCGACAATGGCATTTCGGGCAAGTCAATGCAATCCGTGCCACCCAAGACGTGCAACTCGGGCAACGGAGGGACGAGGCCGCCGGGTCCGGAGCGGCGGGAATATCCACGGCGCCCGTAACAGTTGCCGATTCGGGATGCGACGGCACGACGATCTCGCCGGTCCAGCAATCCCGCTTGATTCGCTCGACGAGGTTCGCGAGCGCGTCCCGCCGCCCACGAGCAGCAGCGAGGCGTCGGCAATCCCTCGCTGCGAGAGGTCGGAGGAGACGCTCTGCAAATCGCTCAATAGCGATTGCGGCACTTGATTTTGAACCGATTCGACGGCCCGAAGGTATGGAAGCGAGGGATCGGAGTGCCAGGCTCCGTTATCCCGCCGCAACGTGGTTATGCGGGTCTCGCAGCCCAGATCGCAAACGACGAGGACTTGCGCATCCGCCGGCCGTTCCCGTTCCAAAGTGCGCGCTGCGGCGTCCGCATCTTCCATCAATGACGTTGTCGCGAAACCGGATTTGCGGGCGGCGTTTTGCAGCAAATCACGTTGTCTCGTGTTGAAATACGCCGGGACCGTCAACACACAATGCGTGAGGGGGTCATCGCAACCGTCTCGTTCCAGGGTCAACCGCCTCGCCTCCGAAAGCACCAGCGACAGCAGCTCCGACGGGGCAACCAAGCGGCGATTGCGCACGTAATCGTCGCCGTCGAATCGAGCCTTGAGGTCGTCGATCCCGCCAACAGGGTCCGCCGCGATGGCCTCAATAGCGCGGTCACAGACCAGGATGGGAGCCGACGGCGGAATATACGCCACCGTCGGCACCTCGGCGTAAACGACCACCTGACGCCGGGAACGGCTGTATTGGGCCAACTGCGTTCGACGGGCCCCAAAATCAATCGCGACCGTTGCCATTGCCTACTTGCCTATTCGAGCCCGTCATCTCGGCGCGTATCAGCTCTCGTAACGTCCCCTCGACCCGCGTGACGACATGGTCCAGGATCCGGCGACGCATTCCGGTTGCCCGATGCCGCTCGATGAGCCATCGATCCAATCGATCATGAAGCAAATCGATTGGTTCCCCGTTAGCGTCCCCTCCCGATTGGTTGGTCCGGTCGCTGCCGTAGGCGCCGAGAACCGAGAGAATTTCCACGATCTCTTCGCCTTTGAACTGATCCGAATGTTCGTCGAGACATTGGACGGAATTGCAATCTTTTGAGAACAGCTGAAAATTGTCTTGAACGGGACCCGCCTGTCGTTCGAGATCTTGGAGGACGTGGTTCGCCTGAACGAGCTCACGTTGGACTTCCACCAACCGCTGTTCGATAAACTGACGCGAGGCGAAAAATGCCGGCCCAGACGACAGCTCTTCCAGCGCCCGCCGGCCGCCTTCTTCCTCGGCATCAAGATCGGAGATCAAAGCCCGAAGGTGCGCGCGGGAAAGGTCGGTCAGGTGTAAGGCCCGATTCAATACGTTCAACGCGCGAATCAGACGTGAGCGTGAGAAGAACCGCCGTTCCAGGAAGTCAAGCAGTCGATCAACTCCAGAAAGTTCGCGAACGGCCAGTCGAAGTGCAGAGCCGCTCGAATCCCGGCGCGAAGCCGCGAAGTAGAGCAGCGTCTTGAAGCAAGGCCACGGGAGCTGGGACTGCTCCCGGATCTGCGTTCGCCTGTCGACGCTCACGTTGCAGTTCGATTCCGGCCTCGTGAACCAGGACTCTTGCATGGTCAGCGTCTCCAATGCCTCCTCGGTCGAACCGCGAACAAGCGCCGCGACATTTTCCCAAAACTCGGAATGGGCCATCTGGCACACCCGCGCGAGCGGTCCGCTCACCGGGATCACGTCGCAGACGCAGCTCTTGAGCGAATCGAAGGCGCGCCGGGCATGTTTGATCGCTTCATCCCAAGGGCGAGGATGGTCGATGGCCTCCCATTTATGCAGGACCGCCACGCTGTTAAAGGGAGTTGATCGCGAAAATCGGTTCTGCGACGTGAACTGGCTCAGAAGTTGGTCGTCATTTTCTCGTGCCACCGGCGGCAAAACATAGAGAATGCAATCGGCAATGCCGCCGTAGTACTGAGAGTCGGACTCGGCACGTCCCGCCACGTGAAGAAACTCCCGCGTTATGCGTTCATGAGCGCCGATGGTCGATCTGGTTCCCGGCGTGTCGACGATGTGCACGCGCTTCAGGAACTCGGCCGTGCTAAAGAACTCCAGAAATCGCGTCCGGGCGGCCAGTTCGGAACTTCCCGCCCATCTCTCCCTTTCGGACAAGTCGTGCTCTTCGCTCGATTCAGCCGCGTCGTTCCAAACGACGCGGAACTTACCGGATTGTGCCTCCGATCCATGGCGAAACCAGTTGACTGTCGCAGTCGTTTCGTTTACCCCGGCAAGCGCGAGTTCAGACTGCACGAGGGCATTTATCAAGGTCGACTTGCCGACTCGCATTTGCCCGACGACGGCCAGGGTGAAAGGCGCCACGGCGACAGCCAACGAACTCTCGACGTCTCGTGCGAACTGTTGAGTGATCGCTGTGCGGCGAAGGATCTGCGGCACATGGCTGGCAAACTCCCGCAATTGGGCGTGCAGGTCGTCGAGCGAACCGCTGGTCATCGCGAATCGATTCTTCCTCAAGCCAATTGACGTTTCACTTCGAGAAATTGCTTCAACAGTTCCTGGTAGCGTTCCAGGCGACCGCGCAGTGCCTCTTGGACTGTCTTCAGCTCGGCCGCTGACCGATTCCTTACCTCCACGATCTCCTGGCGTCGGGACGAAAACTGGTGTTTTGCCTTGCCGAGGAAGGCACGAATTTGGGCGCTCGAGGCCGAATCAAGATCAGCCGACAATTCATCCAAAATCCGCAGTGCGCCGCGGAGGGCGAGGTTGGCAATTTTCACCATGGCACGTTCCACACTGGCCACGGCGAAGTCCCGCTGGCGGCGGCGAGCCGCCTGATATCCCTGGACCGCCGACCAGATTTGGACAGCGAGATACCCCACGCTTGCCGCCGAGCCGATCAACCAGCCCGTGGGCGTTGCGATGAGGCCGCCCAATTTGGCGATTCCGGCCCCTGCACCAAGTACGCGTGCGCCTCGTTGTGCCAGCGCTCCGAAGATATTCGCATCCATAGTGGCCTCGCGAATGGCCATCCGCATGTCGCCGGCCTCGATTTGTACGGAAATTGGCTCGACCCCGAGCTCGGGCAGCTTGACATTGCGCAAATCCTCGGCGATTTCGCCAAGGAGTGTCGTGCAATGCCTGAAATACCCCTCTCGGTAATCGGTCAAAATTGCATCGGCCTCGCCATTCCAGCGGGCCGCCCAGGTGACGAGGAATTGATCGCTCGATTCGTTCACCGACTCGACATTCGGGTTTTGCGAGCGCAATTCCTTGATGCTGTCGGCACAATCGGGGTGATCGGACGAGAGAGCGTCCTGCAAACGACTCCGAACGTCTCGTCTTAACTTCCCAGTTTGGTCTTGAAACGCCCGCAGACGCAGCGGCCAGACGTCGTTCTGCCAGTTGTCGAATTCCTGTTCCACTTCCGCCAGTTGCGATTGATACTGCGTCAACTGCGGACTCGTAGCGTCGCGGGCGATGACCAGACGGTCGCTTACAAGTTTGGCGCCCGATAGCAATTCCGACTCGACGAGCGGAAGCCGGCGCTGTGCAATGATCCGGTCGCGACTTGGAATCAAAACCCGCCGCAGATACTGAATCACTTCGAGGTAGCCGCTTTCACGAAGGCTGTCCGCACAGTGCAGTCGGTCGGCGCGGCTCTTTTGCTTCGCTCCGACCAGGAAATATGGAATCTGCGTCGCGTCGGTTTCGAGCACTTTCGCGAGGACTTCGAGATTTCGCTGCTTCCACGCGCGAACTTGTTCCGCGCCGGCGATGTCGATCTTTGTTTGCAGGAAAACAATCTGCTGCGTATTCTTTCGCAGTTCGCGAAGAAAGTTGATTTCGTCCTCGCTAATGACCGCCTCGACCGAATCGACGACGAAAAAAACGACATCCGCCTGCGGGGCATATCGGAACGTCATTTCCCGATGCCGCTTGAACAAACCTCCGACGCCCGGCGTGTCGATGATCGCAATTCCCTCCGCCAGAAGTGCGTGCGGCAGCTCGACCGCAATGAAATCGACCCGCTTCGCATTATCGGGGTTTCCGTCTTCGGTGCCGAACTCGGCGAGGCGAGCCTGCTCGATTTCAAGGGGCGGCGGCGCCGAGCCGTTTTCAACGTCCGCTTGGAAGAAGACAGTGAATTTATCGATGGGGCCGTAGACCAGCTTGAAGACAGTCGACGTCGCCACGTTTGTGGAGATCGGCAAGAGCTCGGACCTCCCCAACAGCGCGTTGATAAAGCTCGACTTTCCCTTCTTGATCTCTCCCATCACGACGATCCGAAAAACGTTGAGCGCCCGCGGATCCAGCAGAGGATCCAAACGGCGCGCGAGTTCGGCCTCTTCCCCGTCACTCGACGACAATTCCCGGCAGGCGGCGGCCAGCTCAATCAGCCGCGATTTCAGCGACGTGCCGCCATTTTCATTTGTTTCGCCCGTGGGCATGAGGCCGATTCTCCGAAGCTTTCGGGTCGATTGCTGGTTGGTTTCTGGCGCCTTTGCCGCGCTTCATCCGGGTTTCGTTCGCGGCGACCGCTCGGAGCGAGCGAATTCGACTTCGAATTGATCGAGCCAAGTATCGGCCGATCGCGGTTGCTAGAGATTCCGCAAAAAATCAGCTTTTTCGACGTTGTCCATGTCCGAAATCACTTCGGAAAAAGATTTGGAATCGAAGGGAGCCAGGGCGCTCTCGCCGAAGCCGGGGGCGGTGTGATCATACTCTGCGAGTCGGGCAATCTCCTGCTGGGGAGACCATCCCTCTGGCGCATCGTCGGTCGCGACGTAATGAAAGCTGGAGGAGTCGAGGGCCGATTGGAAATGCTCGAGCGTGTATTCGTCGCCGGCGCCGGAGGCCTTGCCCGGGTCGTTGACCACGACCACAACATGACCGTGATCGTCAACTCTTAATCCCTTCAAGACGATGGCGTGATTCGGGGCGCCGTCGAACAGGTGCCGCAGCTCCGAGAGCGGGTGATGATCGTTCCATAGCGCGTCGGCATTGACCGCGATCACCACCTGGTGCCCCGATGCCAGATCGTGGACGAGGTGTTTCCAATCGTGCCCCTCGTGAGCGGAAACGCCGTAGTATTCCAGCAGCTTGCTCAAATCGGCCAGGCTCGTTCCGTGATCAGTCAACCAACCATTGACCGTCGCATCATAAACGAGCTGCGCCTCGGAAATCGGTTCGCCCGTTTGTGAATTGATCAGATGGAACTGGTCGAGAATCATCTTCTGCGAGACGACGGCACAAGTGAAAGCCGTCGTCTGATGGGTAAAGCCGTCGCCCTGCGGAGTGCCGACGTGGAGCGGTTGGGGCGAATGGCTGTGTGCGCCGACAAGGGCCGTCTTCAACGGCTCAAAGAGCAAATGCACGGCCATTTCGGTGGCGACTTCCAAAGCCAGCTCGCCGGCCCATTTGAAGAGAGGAAGACCGCGGCCGTGCTCCGCGTGATCGGCGCCGGCGGGCGGGTGGGCCTCGTCATGATCGCCATGACTCACAACGCCCGCAGGATGCTCCTGTGCCTGGTCCTGCGCGGCCTGATGCCCGTCGTGTCCACCCGATTGGTTTTGATGTGTTGCATCGACGGCGCGTTCCATCTCGTGAAGCAGATGCAGGTTCATGCCGTCATAAAAGTCTTGAAGGCCCGGGATCATAAGTCCATTTCATCCACGAAAGGTGCTCGACATTTACGTCCCATAAGCTGAATTCGGTCAATCGTGATGGCTTGCGTGGCCGTCGGCCGATCCGTCGTCGTGGTCGGGCTCATTGATGTGCGGATCGTGTGCGAATGGATCGTGATGGTCAGTGGATTCGAGGTGACCATCGTCGGTGAGTAGATCGTGAGCCGCGTCGTGGAACGCATTGTCATCCGAGTTGCTGTGAAATTCATCCAGTGCATGATGACCGGGGTCGGGGTCGCTCTGGGAAGCCGATGAATCGTGTGCCTGGGATGCGTCAGTCCCAAGCAACTCGTGCAGATGGTCCAGGAACCGCTCGATTCCGTCGGTCTGCGTTTCCTCTGTCTTCCTCTGTGACGCTGATTTCGCCTCGGGCATTACACTCGAATTCTCAGAATTCTCAAAATCGCCGGGCCGCGCTCCGTGTTCCTTATTTCCGGGAGGGTGGCCGCCGATCGAATTCCCGGACTGATCGAAACCAGCCACCATCGGCTTTGCTGCCGGAAATCGATGTGCCGTTCCGAGGCTGCCGGCGGCCAGGGCTCCAAGAAATCCCCATTTTGACGCATCCTTCGCGGGCGCGCTCTTCGGCCCCTGCGATCCGGGCGTTTCGAGCACCTCTCGCTTGAGCGGATGAGCTTTAAACGCCTGGCGCAATCGCGCTTTCTCCGTATCCTGTTCCTCGCGGGTTAGCGGCGCGATGAGTTGATGATCGACAAGGCAGGCAATCTGCCGTGAAATCAAAACAGCCTGTGCGCACGCCTCGCAGTCGTCAAGATGCTTGAGGATGTCCACCGCGTCGGACAACTGTCCTTCGGCAAATGCAGAGAGACTTTCGGAGGACGGATGCTCGCTTCGAATGTCAGGCATTGTCTAGCCCCCGTATTCGGCAAATCGCCCGCAGCCGCTCAATTGCCCTCGATTTCGCAGTTGTTGCTGCCGCAACAGAGATTTCGAGCGTTTTTGCCAGCTCTTGGAGTGACAGCGGTCGGTCACCCAAGCAATGCAATTTTATGATCAACTGATCCCTTTGGGCCAGTTTTTCAATCATCTGCAGAAGATCCGACCTCCTGATTTCCCAATCGAGAATCCGCTCCTCCTCCGAGGAGGTCTGGCGACCCATGATCGCCTCGCTTCCCTCAGTGAGACGCTGGAATCGCCGTCGATACTTCACCTGTCGCCGATATTCGTCCAAACAAAGATTGGCGGCGACAACGCGAACCCAATTCTCGAGACTCCCGTCCTCGTCCCAGCTTCGAAGTCGGGACCAGTCTCCGGCGCTGCCGAAAAGGTGGACGCAGACCTCCTGCGCCAGGTCTCCATGATGACGGAAGCGTTGCGAAATCGTACGAATCAAGCCACCGCAACGATCGACGACCAGATGAAGGAGCGATTCCTGGCAGCCGCCGCAGATGCGGCGCACGAGTTCCGCATCCGACAAGGACTCAAAAGAGGGCGTCTCCCTCTCATAATCGGCCGAAATGCCACCGGATTCTCGCGTCATCGTTTGCAGCCGGCACTCAAAACTGACCAGCACGCGAAACAGCACACCGACGCGGCAACCGCAAATTTTGTGCGCAGTTTCATTCAGGGCATTATGGTCCGGATCGCGCGGCGATGCAATGAAATTCTAACTAGTGCCTGCGCCAAAAGATGCACGAGTGCTTGTAATATTCGCGAGTTCTGCGCCGTCTCATAGGCAGAGGAATTCACAGCACCCACTTGCTAGACAAGGATCTCTGCAAATGAATCGCACATCGGCGAATTCTCGCAGCAAACAATTCCGGGCCGAAGCTGAAAGCGACATTAACGAGGCGCTCATGAGTGGAGTTAACCCTCGCGATGAATACATTGCAGCACTTTGCAACTTGGAACGGCTCGCACCTCCCGCAACGTCGGCACTCTTATTCGACCTCGGCCCGCTGGAGAGCCGAATGGATCAGAAACGTCGATCCAACGAACAGCCAATCATCGGCAAAGTCGCAAAAATCAGTGGAACGGACGCCGCTTGAGCCGCTGAAGACGAGTCGATAAGACGCCTCACATTCCCAGGGAAGCAGGAGGCGACGGCCGCGAAATAGTGGAATAATGAGGGCATGGCTGTGCGGAGTTACCCCGCAATTTGACCGCAATGCCACGCGTGCGCTGTCCTCAATCAAGCGACCGCAACCGAAGTAGCCGCAAGTACTTTGTCTGCGGTTGGTTGTCTACGTCCTCGATGGCGTGCGCAAGCTCGAATCGATTGGCCCGCGTCTGGGCAACCTGCGCGGGCACCCACTTCCACGGCGGCCGTCTTGATGGCGACTTGAACCTCGTAGGATTCAAGCCAAAGGAGTCGGCGGAGCAGACGCCTTGGCGGTGCCGCGGCCGGGGCAGACCGTGGCTGTCGTGGGCGACCCGTTTATCAACGAGGCCCACGAGGATGGGTTCATCGGATCGGTGGCAAATGTCATTGGCGCCAAGAAGGCTGTTCGAGAGATCGAGGGTCTCAAGGGTCGGCTCCATAAAGAGAACACTGGCCGCAATCCGGAGGTCGACCAAGCGCCGTTGTTCGAGGAGATTGTGGGCGACGGCCGCCGCGTTTGCTCCACTCAACGACCGCTTGTCGGCACGAATCCAGTGCAATCTGCATTTGTGGCACCTCCAGCGACAGAGTCGCACGTGGTTTGGTTGACATTTCGCTCGTCAGTCCGACACACCGAGGCGCGCGCCACGCCGTTGGATTAACCTATCGCGATTCGACGAGCGCTGCCGGCGGCGCCAAGTGTCCGATCACAGGCACAAACATCTCTGACATTGTCAGAGATACGATCAGAAAACGTCAAAATCCTCGAGAATTCCTGCGATCTGTCAGAAACTGTGGAAAGCGATTAAACCGGCGTAAGACTTTTCGCAGTCAGGCATTAGGGCGTTTTTCAGCAATCGCTTTCTAATCCGTGCGTCCCAGGTTCGAATCCTGGCGGGCGTATTTTTTCCCTGTATTTGAACATGTCCACGGCCTGATGAGGCGACTTCGAGAGCCGAGCACAAACTGCGAGTAATCCGTCGCTCGATGTTGACCGACCCGAGGTGGCGGGATCGACGCGAAGACGCGGGCATCGTAAAGCGCCGATCGCACGGCAAAATGGCGTTTTGATTTCCGAGATGAGTTTTTCGGACTCGATTCGCCGTCCAAAGTGCGATCCGTCGCCGCCGCGATCGAGAAAGCCAACTTTTTTCGGTTCCGTAGCCGGTGCCGCTTTGGTGCGTCGGTCGATGTGACCGACGCGCGCAACAATCGCGATTTCAGACCGCGTTAATTTGACACGAAGCGCAGGCGCTAATGGCAGTGAACCGTGCGTGACACATTCGCTGCATCGATACCAAAAAAGTTTAAAGCCGCACGTCGCGCGACAGATTTCGTCAAATCGTAGCGCCTTGCATGCCGTCAACAATTCAGTGTTGAGCCAGTTGTGCGTAACGAACTGGGGCTGTTCCGTAACATGCCACCCGTCCACAAATTTAGCAAACGGCTGACGAATAAAGACGGGCGCTGGACGCTCTCATCAAATTGACGTCTTCTGACGACGCCGTTAGGGGGAAACACCTAGAACGTCCGCCGACAATCTCTAAGAAACTTTCAATAACGCACAAATTTTATTTGCCTTCGACGATTTGAGCTGTTCAGATCGGCACTCGCAAAAGCGAACGCTCTCGACGACAAGTCAGCGAAATGCTGAACAGCGAAATGTCGGACATAGGAACGCGTTGAATTCCGTGCTTAGTTCGGGTCATCGGCTAGGAGGTCGAAGGCTTGGCAGGGTAGGCCACTCTTGTCAAAGGGAACCGGGCTATGACGTTCTCTTGGATGCGCTATCTGGCCAATTTGAAGACCGCGCCACTTCGAGTCTATCGGTCGAAAGCGAATTCCCGTCGAAAACGTCGGCTCGCCTTGACGGCGCAGGTCCTTGAAAATCGGACGCTGCTTTCCGTCACGGCACAGCTTCAAAACGGGGTCTTAAGCATCACCCTGGGCGCCCATGGCGATGCTGCCACCGTGTCTGTGCCCAGTGCAGGAACGATCCAGGTTTTTGACGGAACGACGAATTCCGATTTTCCTCTCGCATCGGTTCAGAGCATCGCTGCGGCCGGAAACAACTCGACGAACCAGAGCGTCACGTTGAACAGCGCCGTCGCGATCGCGGGCGCTTTGACCGTCACCGGCGTGACAACAACGACGATCAACGGCACCTATCAATGCAGTACGGCGAGCCTGTCCAGCAGCGGAGCCGTCGACATTGCGGCGAGTGGTCTGCTTTCGACGCGGCAAATTTCAGGAACCGATCCCTTCACCGATCCCTCGACCGGAAACTCGGGCAGCATCGCGATTGCCGCCAGTTCCATCTCCGTTGGGAATAACGCGGCTCTGCTGGCTCAGGCAACTAACGGATTTACTGCGGGCAACGTCAACCTAGTGGCGACGGGCACAGTCACCGACACGTGGTTGCTTGGGTTCACAAATTTCGAAACGGACACCGCCCCGGCGAGTGTCGCACTGGGGTCCGCAACCGTCGAGGGCAATGACGTCACGATCTCGTCGTCCTCCAGCGCATCGAAGTCCGTCGACCTCTCGACGGCGCCGCCCACGCCCCTTCAGGGTCCCGTCTTCGCTGTTGTCGAAAATGGGATTTTGCCGTTCGAGACTAATGCGGCTGCGGCCGTTTCCACAGCGGACGCCACGGTGACCATTGGAGCGGCGGCCCTCATTCGCGCCGACGACGACGTTAATCTGACGGCGCAGGCCGTTTCGGCTGCCACAGTCACGACGAGCGCGGCCGATTTCGGGGTGACGTATGGGAGTTCCTCGCCGACAGCCAACGTCACGGTGACCGGCGGTTCGACCGGCGCCACCATCACGGCAGGCAACGCCTTCGAAATGGACGCCACAACGACCAACACGTTGGCCGTCACGGCGGTGGTGCCCGGGGGCGGCGACTCAGCGAATGTTTCGTTCGCGTATGGTAAGGCGAATTCGAGCTCCTCCGCAAACGTACAAACGGGGGCGAGCGTCACCGCGGGCGGGGACGTCTCCGTCGACGCGCAAAATACCAACAATTTTCTGACCCAGGCGATCGCGGCCGGTTTCAATCAAAGCGCGGGCACCGGCGTCGGTGCCACCGTGGCCATCGGCGATTACCATTCGAGCGCCACGGCCACAATTGGCGGCAACGTCACTGCGACCGGGAATGTGACCGTGGACGCGCAGTCGGTCAACGCGCCCAACGTCACGCGCTCGTTCGCCGCCGTATCGAGCCCGACGGGCAGCTCCACTCTGCTGACCAACGTCGAGAATTATCTGGGCGGCTTCCCGCTCAACAGCACTGTGGACGGATCCACCCTGAGCCCCACGGGGACGGCGCAAAGCGTCTCCGTCGGCGGCGCTGTTGTGATCGACGTGAGCGATAATTCGGCCGACGCGTCGATCGGCGACGGCGCACAGGTTTCGGCGGGAGGCAACACGACGGTCAATGCGCAAGCAGAAGACAACATTCAGGTGAGCGCTGCTTCGAGCGCCGGGGATGCCACACAAACGAGCGTCGGCGGTGCGGTGATTGTTTCGCTTTATACGAACAACGCCAATGCGTTTATCGGCGACGCACAGGTCGACACGGCCGGAACACTCAACGTTTCGGCCACCGCAACGGTGCCCAATCAGGTGCCGACGACGTTCACTCCGTCGCTCGATGTGAACACGCCAGATAACGCGACGGGAACGGACCAAATCCAGCAGCAGTACGATGACGGTGGCGTCGTTGGAGGCAACGTCACCGCCGCGCTCGCGCCTCTGGATGCATACTTGGCCCCCCTCCTGGCCAGCCCCGTCTCCGGCACCAGTTACGTGGATGCTGAGGGCACCGTTGCGCCGGGAGGTAGCGTCGGCGTTGGTGGGGGAGTCAAGGTGCTTTCGGTTACGAATACGGCGAACGCCGACATCGGCACGGGCGCCCGGATCAACCAATCCGTATCGTCGCCAACGCAGGATGTCACCGTCCAGTCGAACGCCACGGTGCAAAGCGTGAACCTGGCTGGCGAGACATCTGGCCAGAGTTTCGGGGGCGGAGGCGCGGGCCCAGTCGGTGTGGGCGGTTTCATTGACGAAATCACCGCGGATAACACGGCCACGGCCTACGTCGCAAATGGCGCAATAGTTTCTGCGGGACGTAACATCTCGGTTACGGCGAACACCTCCGATTACCTGCTCGACGCTGTTGTAGCCGGCTCCCAAGCGGACAGCGTGGGCATCGCTGGGGCGATGACTTTTGACTTCGTCACCAATCAAACGCTGGCCTATGTGGAGGCTGGGGCGACCGTCAACGCCGGCCAGAACGTTCAGGTGACGGCTGGCAACGAAGGCGCGTACGTCAATATCACCGGAGGCCTGGCTGAGGCGGCCAATGTGGGCGTCGGCGTCTCTGCAGGCTTCAATGTCGTCAGCAACACGACTCAGGCTGTGATTGGCGACATGAGCGGCTCGACGACGACGGGCGGCTCGGTCGATGCCGGCGGCAACGTGAGCCTGAATGCTCAAACCACGCAAACGGTCTGGAACCTTGCCGTGGCTGGAGCGGTGGGAGCGAATGTCAATTACGGCAGCGGCGGCGTGACGACGGCCTCTGGTGGCCAACAGTACGGCCTCGGCGTTTCGGGCAACGTCGCGTACAACACAGTCTCCGACACGACTCAGGCCCTCATCAGCGACGGAGTTCAGGTCACCGCCGGTGGCCAACTCAATTTGCAGTCTGAGGACGACTCGGTCCTGCCAGCGAGCGCCGGCAGCCAGGCGTTTGGCAATGACGGCGGCATCGGCGGTTCTTTCGCCAATAATCGCCTTGCCGAGACGACGCATGCGGAAACTGAAAACACGACGTTGCAAGCGCCGCAAGTCAACGTCAGCGCGACCTCAACCAATCAGTTCGCCACATTGTCCAACGGTGGCAGCGGCGCAACGGCCAACTTCAACGTTGCCGGTTCCGCCGATTTGGACAATCTATCCAATGACGTCGAGGCCGGGCTGAGCGATGGCACAACCACGACCACAACGGGTGCCGTCCAGATCGGGGCAACCAACACGACGCAGGTCATGTCCGATGCCGGTGCCACCTCCTCGCTGACCAACGGCTCAGCCGCAGTGGGTGCGGCCGTTGATATCGGAACGTATGACGACACGGTTCGTGCGTTCGTCGGGAACGGCAATTTGAACGCCGGCGGCAATGTCCTGGTGCTCGCCAACTCAACGGAACGCATCGATTCGATCACCGCTGCGCTGGCGCAAGGCCCGCCAGGCGGAGTGGGTGTCGGCGGTTCATTCTCGACCGACACCGTCGCGCCGACCGTCCAAGCGTTTGTCGAAGGAACTCTCACCACGCCGCAAAGTCTCTACGTCAACGCCGCGGACAGTCCGACGGTCGCCATGCTGGCCGGCGGCGCAGCGGGAGGCGTCAATGTTGGAGTCGGCGCATCCGGCGTGAATTTGAACCTCGATCCGATAGTCGACGCTTACATCGGTTCGAGCGCCGACGTGACCGTGAGCGGGAATGGCACCGGTCTATTTGATCCAGCAGGCACCGGCTTCGGCGGGAACGGAATCACGCTGCATGCGGTCGACACCGATCAAGTGGTCGTGTACGCCAGCGGCGTGGCCGAGTCGCCGTCGGACCTGTCTGCGGCGGTTTCGGTCATTGTCGATTCGATGACGAGCAGCGTTGAAGCCTATGTGGGCTCCAATGCGACGGTCAACGGGTCGTTGACAGGGGCCGGCGCGGCGCAGTCGGTCCAGATGGGGTCCAATCAGTTTACCACGATCCTCAGCGCGGCCAACGACTTTGCCAACGCGAAAAAGTACGGGGCCGGCGCCGCCTACGACAACGAGAGTATCGGCCGCACGGTGCTGGCCTATGTGGCGCCCTCCGCCGACGTCAATGCGCAAGACAACGTCGTCATTGCCGCGACCTCAAACCTGAATCCCGAGGCGACTCTCAGCGGGACGGCGGCAGCCGGGAACTTGACCATCACGCCGTCGGTGGCAAACCTGTCGTACAACAACGAGACCGAAGCCTACATCGACCAAGCCGCCACGGTCACTGCCCAAAACAACATTTCACTTGCGGCCGACCACACCACGACCCTGAACAGCACTGTCGGCGCTCCCAGCTTCGACGGGACCGTTGGAATCGGTTTCGCCAATTCCACTTCCTTCCTCACCGAGATCACCAAGGCTTTCATCGCTGCCAGCGCCTATGTGTTAGCCAACGGCAACGGGGCGGAAATCGCAGTCTTGACCGGCCAGAAGGACTCAAACGGCGACGAACTGACCACGATGTTGAACGGCGTCTCTCTGACCGCGACATCTTACGAAGACGTGACCCCGGTCAGTGCCGCATCGGCCGGACAGAACTCGCCGCAGGCGGGCGTGGCCGCATCGACCACTTTGACGACGCTCAACGAAACAACGCAGGCTTATGTGGCTTCCGGCGCCACCGTCAACAGTTCGCTGGCTGACGCCGCGTCAGGACAGACTGTCAACGTGCTGGCTGCGGACACGACCAGCGTAATCGGCGGAGCGGGAATCGACACGTCTAACAACATCGGCGGCATCGGGGCAAGCGCGGACGCAGGTTCGATCACGAAGAACACGCAGGCTTACGTAAGCGGGACCGTCAATGCCGCCGACAACGTGCTGATCCAGGCCCTCTCCACTGAGGATCTTGCCTCCGTCGCGGCGACCAACCAGGTCGACGGCGTTATCGGCATCGCCGCTGCCGGAAGCATCTACACGCTGAACGCGACAACGAAAGCCTATATCGGCGACGGAGCCGTCGTCCTGGCGATCGGCAATGCGTTGGTTTCATCCGATGATGCCGACCAGGTGAATCTCATCGACGATTTGTCCCATTCGGCGACTCTTGTCGGCGTCGGCGGCGCTCTCTCAACGGCCGACATCAGCAAGGACACGGAAGCCTTCATCGGCAATGCGACGGTGAATGCCCTGGGAGAAGCCGCCGGGATCGCCGCGGACGACGGCAGCTTCACCACGCAATTCGTGCCGGATTCGGGCTCTCCGGACCAGGTTGCTTCGCCCGGAATTCATCTGGGCAGCAATGTCCTGAACACGCTCCTCGGGAAAACGCTGATCAATGCCATCCCGGATGATCCGGCGCTTTACGAACAACGCACGGTCACACCCCAGACCGAAACGATCACCGGCCTCGCTGTTTCCGCGATCTCGACCGACCATGTCGCGCACCGGACGGAAGGTTTTGGGGCTTCCGCCCTGGGCACCGTGCAGGGGTCGCTTGCCACCGCTGTGGTCTCCAATCTGACGTCGGCCTACATTGGCGCCAGTGCCCATGTCAATCAATCGGCGGGCGCGAACGCCGATCAGGGTGTGCTGGTCGCCGCCGGCAGTGATGCGTTCGGCCTGGGGATCACCGGGATTGGCTCGGCTGCCGGAATTGCGTCGGTAGGGCCAGCCGCCGACGCGTGGCTCGTCGGCAACCAGACAACGGCTTACATTGGGCAAGGGGCGAAAGTCAGCTCGCAAGCCAACGTGCAGGTGCTGGCGTCGGCCACCGAGTACCTCGTCTCGTACACCGGCGGATTTGGTGCGGCGGTCGGCCTGAGCACAGTTCCGTCGTTGGTCGTCCTGTCGCTGACGCCCACGACGCTGGCCTATATTGGTCAAGACGCCGACGTGAACGCGCAGGGAAGCGTGCTGGTCCAAGCCCAGGACAACACGCAAACCGATATCCTCACCGGGACCCTGAGCGCCGCCCTTCTGGGAACTGCCGGAGCGGCCATCGGCAGCACGATCGTCACGAAGGATACCCAGGCGTACATCGCGGCGGGCGCCATCGTGAACGCCAACGCGCAAGGTTCGGGCATCACGGTGTTTTCAGGCACAGTCAACGGCACAAGCTTCCCAACGGAGACGATCAAAGGCGTGGGGGTGGAGGCGTCCTCCAGCGAAAACACGATCACAACCGTGGGCAGCGGCAGCGCGGGAATTGTCAGCGTCACGGGGGCCGCAAGCGCCGTGCTGGATACGTCCACGACGACGGCCTACATCGACGCGGGCGCCAAAATCGACCAGAACACGCCCGGCGCCGACCCCTCTCAGACGGTGAACGTCGCCGCGGTCAACAGTGTCAACACGTTCGCGACCGTCGCCAATCTCTCCGGCGGACTTCTGAACCTCGCCGGCTCCGTCGATCTGGGCATCATCCGCAACAACACCCTGGCTTACGTCAACCCGGGCGCCCTTGTCAGCGCCCTCGACGACATCGACGTGTTCGGCTTGGCGAGCAAAATGATCCAGAGCCAGACAGGCGGCGCGGCGCAGGCGTTATCGGCCTCGACGGTTCGCTGGCGCTGTACTCGGTCGGCGCCATCCTGGATCAGAACACTCAAAACCTCCTGGCGACCGCGCCGACGGGCAGCATCGAGGAATTCATTGACGACGCGATCGAGCAACTGGCTTACGGTCCCAGCAGCGGCATGGCGACCGTTTTGAACGCCTACGCGGGCCTGCTGGGCGACCAGACTTCAGCGGCGGCGACGAACATCAGCGGCGAGACCCCGGTGCAAGCCGTCACCGACGCGGTCACCAGCACGACCCCGACCCAGGGCACGGCCGCTTTTGTCAGCGGCGCAACTTTGAAAGCGGGGCACGATGTCAACGTTCAAGCCACCGACAATCTCAACACGACGGCCGACACGTCCTATACGTTTGAGATTGGACTCACCTCGGTTGCGTTGACTCTCAACGTCGATACCGCCGTGATTGCCACTCAGGGCGGCGCCCAGGCCTACGTCGAAAACGGAGCCAACGTGGATGCCGACCAGGATGTCAACATCCTCGCCGGCTCCGACAACGAAGATACGGTCCAGGCCACTCTCGCCGAGAACAACCTCGCCAACACGGTCCGTGCCTATGTCGATGGTTCGACGGTAACCGGTGGCGGCGCGGTTTCGATCAATGCCAACTCGACGGAGGACGCGGAAAGCGAAAACGGTTACCTGCCGGGCTTTACCGGACTTCGTGTGCGGTTAGCCCAGAACACGGTCGACGACACGATTGACGCGCACGTCGCGGACAGTTCCACCGTCACCGCGGGCACGGGACTGCAGATCGAGGCGACAAGTGGCGGCAGCATCCTCGCCACCGGCGTCGCCGTGAGCCTCAACGGCACGGCCGGAATTGGGGCTGCTGCGTCGACGAACCAGATTACTGGCACGACGACGGCTGATATCGATGACTCACAGGCCACGGCGCCGACCGTGACGATTTCCGCAAGCGCGAGTCCTCAAATTACCGCCGTGACAGTCGGGGGAACGTTCTCCGACGTCTCGCTCAACGGTTCGGTCTCGCAGAACGTGATTCAGGAGACCATTACGACCGATGTCGCCGACAGCTCGAACGTCCAGGCGACAACGTCGCTGTCCGTCACCGCGACTGACGGCGCGACCATCGTTGCGATCGCCGGCAGCGGCGCCGACAGCGGCGGGGTGTCATTTGGAGCGTCGGTGTCGCTCAATACCATCAACGACAGCGCCAGCGCGGAGCTCGAGAACTCAACGATCACGAGCCCGGTCGTGCAGGTCCTTTCGAACGGCAATCCGAGCATCACGGCGATCGCCGTGGGCGGCCAGGGCGCGACCGGAGTTGTCGCGGGCGGATCGGACGCGTCGAACACCATCATTGAGACGCTCGTGGCCTCGATCTCGGACAGCACGGTGAACGCCGCGACCTCGGTCGATGTGGAAGCCTACGACGGTTCCACAATCGTCTCCGTTGCCGGCAATGGCGAAGGCGCGACCGGTGTGGCGATCGGCGGCGCACTGTCGAGCAACAACATCACAACCAATGTGCAGGCCCAAATTGTCGGCGGACAAGTCACTACTCCTGTAATCACTTTCCAAGCGACCACGGGCGCGCACATCACCTCCATCGCCGTCAGCGGAGGCGGCGCGACCGGAGTTGCCGCTGGCGGTTCCGAGTCCTCCAACACGATTGGCGGCACGATCCAGGCGATCATCGGCGGCGGCGCCGTGCTGACGCTCAGCGATCCGCTCGACGTCAATGCGACCGATGCCGCGACAATCGTTTCGGTTGCCGGCAATGGAGAGGGAGCAACGGGTGTCGCCGTCGGCGCATCGTATTCAACCAATACGGTCGATCCCACCGTGGAGGCGCAGACTTCCGGGCGCAGGTGAACGCTCCCAGTGTGACTCTGACGGCATCCATCAGTTCGCACATCACGTCGGTCGCCGCGGCCGGCGGGGCGCCGTGGGGGTGGCGGCCGGCGGAGGTCTGTCGCGGAACGCCATCACGCCAACGATTGAGGCTCAAATTACCGGCGGTCAGATTAACGCCTCGACAGTGAGCCTTGCGGCGCAATCGACTGCCAACATCCTTTCCGTCGCGGCCGGTGGCGGCGGGGCGGTCGGCGTAGCGGCCGACGGAGCGGATTCCGCCAATAGCATTGGCGGCACAATCGCGGCGACAATCAGCGGGGACGCCACGATTCTGGCCGGAGCCTCTTTGAGCCTGCAGGCACATGACGGCAGCACAATCCTCTCAGTCGCCGGCAACGGCGAGGGCGCCGTCGGCGTCAGCCTGGGCGGTTCGATCTCGAATAACACCATCTCCTCGGCAGTTGCTGCTTCGGTTACGGGCAGCCAAATCACGGCTCCCTCCGTCAGTCTCCTTGCGTATCGCGATGGATCGATTACTTCAATCGCCGTGGGCGGCGGCGGTGCGGTCGGAGTGGCTGCCAACGGCTCCGATTCCTCCAACACGATTGGCGGCTCGATCACGGCCACCATCAACGGTGGTGTTGCCAATATCAGTGATTCGCTGAGCCTCGAAGCGCATGACAATGCCACGATTCTGTCCGTTGCTGGCAACGGCACGGGCGCGGTCGGAGTGGCAATCGCCGGAGCGATTTCCAATAACACGATCTCCACGAACATCGAAGCTGAAATTGCGGGCGGTGAGGTTAATGCGCCGAGCGTGACATTGCTGGCCCACAGTGACGCCAGCATCAAGGTGATCGCTGTTGGTGGAGCAGGCGCCGTTGGAGTGGCACTGACAGGATCCGACTCGACCAATGACATCAACGACTCAATCATCGCCTCGATCGACAGCGGCGCCGCAGTGACAGCCACAACTTCCGTAACAGTCACGGCAGAGGACAATGCTCAGATTTTCGCATTAGGAGGGAATGGAAGCGGTGCAGTCGGTGTCGCGGTCGGTGCCGCAATCACGAACAACACGATCAACCCGACCGTCGAGGCTCGAATCGACGGTTCCAACGCGGCTGCTCTGTCAATCACTGTGCTCGCCACGGCCAATGCGCAGATCCAGTCCATTGCGATCGGCGGGGGTGGTGCGGTTGGCGTTGGCGGAGGCGAGTCCACGGCCAACAACGATATCGGCGGGACGCTCGATGCGCAGATTTCTGGGGGCGCCATGGTCAACGGAGCCAATGGGGTCACCGTCAACGCCTCAGATTCGTCCAGCATCAAGGCACTTGGCGGCGGTGCCGGGGGAGCTTACGCAGTCGGCATCGGAGTGGTTACGACGTCCGACACGATCAACAACACGGTGACGGCTTTCATCGACAACGCGACCGTGACCGCCTCGTCGGGAGATATTTCCGTCAATGCCACTTCGACGCCGAGCATCACTTCGATCGGAATCGCCGCTGGCGGCGCTTTGGGTGCGGGCCTGGCGCATAAACGTGGCGAACGGCGATATTGCGACCACGACCGACGCTCATCTCTCGAATGGCGCTAACATCAATGCCAGCGGTAATGTCAGCGTTCAGTCCCAGTTCACGCCCAGCACGGACTTTTGGGCGGGGACGATGTCAGGCGCCTTTATTGCGGCGTTCGGCGGTTCGGAGGTCGAGGTCACTCTTTCAAGCAATACGAATGCCTCGGCGACAACCTCCGCTGTTGTGGCCGCGGGAGGCGGAGTCACTATTGGCGCGGATAGCAATGCCAATTCGCTCAGCGTCAATTCGGCCGTCGGCGGGGGCGCCATCGTGGCCGCCAATGCGGCAATTGCCAGCCTCAATTCGTCGAACAGTGCGAGCGCGACGATTGCGTCCGGAGCCGCGATTCGAAACGCGACAAGCGTCACCGTCGATGCGCAAACTTTCTCGAAGCCGGTCGCGAACGCCTACGGCGTGGTGGCGGGCATTGTGGCGGCGGGCGGAACGTCGTCGACGGCGATCGAATCGGGCACAACGAACGCTTCGATCGACGGCGGCATCATCGGCGGCGGAAGCAGCGGCCAGCAGGTTGGCAGCCTCTCCGTCTCGGCGACGGCAACGGCACCGGTGGACGCTCAATCGTGGGCCGGAGGACTCGCTGCTGTCGGCGCAACGATTAACAGCGCGACGGCGACCGCGCAACCGACCGTAAACGCCGCTATCGATGACGGCGCGAGTATCAAGACTACGGGTGATGTGGACATCACTTCCGATGCGGAGACCGGCGCGAACACTTACGTGTTTGCGCTGAGCATTGGTGTGGCCACAGCCGGCTTGAGCCGGTCCAATTCAACGGACGAACCGGCGGTCACTGCGGAGGCCGGTGCCGCCATCGATGCCGGTGGCAACATCAATGTGCAGGCCTTCCATAATGCGAATGGCGGGGCCGGGGCGCAGGCTGGCGCCGAGTCGCCGGGGATCAGCATTGTCGGATACGCGGGCGCGGACCCGAATGCGGCAGCCAACGCGAGTGTCGCCAGCGACGTCACTCCAAGCGGGAGCCTCAGCGCCGGCGAGAATATTTCGATCAGCTCCAATTCGAACAACGCTGCCGTCGCGCAGGCATTCTCGCTCTTCGCCGGCGCCCTTGGGGCCGGGACGAGCACTCCGGGGGCCACCGTCTTCGGCTCGACCCAGGCCCAAATGAACGGTTCGGTGACCGGCGGCGCGAGTCTGAGCGTCGATTCCCAGGCCTCGAATTCCAGCACAGCGACCGGCGAGTCGGTCAGCGGGGGATTGCTCAGCGGGCTCGGCGTCGCCTCCAACAGTAACGTCTCGCCGACGACAGTGGCGTCAATCGGCGACGGCATCGATGTGGCCCATGTGTCTGTGAGTGGCGACGTGAATGTCGTGGCACAATCGGCTGACAACGCCAGCGCCCAATCGCAAGGCGTCGTCGGTGGAATCGCCGCCGTGGGCATCGTGCAGACGACTTCCACGCTGACGCCCACGGTTCAGGCCTTTCTCGGTTCCAACTCGAATGTGGTCAGCACGAGTGGCAATGTCACTTTTCAGGCGGACCAGAACTACAACACCAACGGATCCGCCATCGGGGGCGATGGGGCTCACGCAACCAGCGGAGCCTCAGGCGGTGGCGTGGTCTCCGTGGAAAATAGCCACAGCAACGCCGTTGCGAACGCGAATGTTTCCGCAGACGCAGACGCGGGCTCGACCATCGACGCGGGCGGCGACGTTGAATTCTTGTCGAACTCCGAAAATAGTGCCGACGCTACGTCCCATAGTGCTTCCGGCGGAGTCGTCGATTACGGCGGAGTGGAAGCGAGTTCATCGGCGACGGGCACAACCGCGGCGAGCCTCGACGGCATGGCCGCGCTGACCGCCGGCGGCGGACTTCAGGTGATCGCGCTGGGTACAAACTCGACAAACTCCTATGCGAATGCGGACAGCGGCGGCGTTGCGAACATCGATGGAGCCGATACGAACGCCGACTCGGCTCCCGATGTGACAGCTTTGGCCTCCGGCACGGGGGCGATGGTCGTTGGCGGCACGGCCCAGATCGTGGCCGCCGCTCTGGGAAGTTCTTCATCGGAAAGCGACGGCGCGGGCGGTGCCATCCTTCAGATCGGCACCTCGCATTCCGAGTCGTCGTGGGATCCGAACGTGCAGGCCGACATTGGTGGCGGGACCTCGCTCACCACCGGTGGCGATCTCGACGTGCAAGCATTCAACAACTACGACACGTCCGGTAATCCCGATGCGAGTGAAACCGTACAAAGCACGGCCCACGCAAGTGGCGGGGGAGTGGCCAGTATCGAAGGCGCGGAGGCCGATCTCAACGTCAATTCCTACGTCCTGGCTCACATTGGCGCGGGGGCCGACTTGTCGGCCGGCGACTCGCTGAATGTCGATGCTCTCTCGCTCAACATGCTTCAGGGGTCAGCCGGGGGCAGTTCCGGCGGCGTGTTCGGCGACGGTTCCGTCGTGGTGAACGCGTCGATGACCAGCAACGCCACCGCCGTCACTGACGATTCCTCCGCATCCGACCCCACACAGTTGAGCGCGGGGAACGCGCTCAATTTCTTAAGCGATTCAAGCAATGATGCTTCCGTCACTGCCAGCGGAGGCGCCGGTGGACTCGTTGGAGTCGGATCAGCCCAGGCGACGGTGATCCTCTCATCGCCGGTGTCCTTCGCCGGTCTGGGCGACAACACGATCGTCGATGCTCCTGCGGCGACGATGCAAATCATGGCCATGTCAAACACCGGCCTGCAGGCCAACGCGAACCAGAGTGTCATCGGCGGAATCGCGAGTAACGAAACCGACGCCACGGCGCTGCTCGTCGGCGGCCAGACGACCGCAAATGTCGGCAGCGGCGTCTCGGTCAACGTGCGGAGCTACACTCAGATCGCCGACGACACTTCGGTGCAGATTAGCGCCAACAGCAATGCCTCTGTGCCGTTCGACCTGGCGGGCACAAACACCGCGAATTCCGAGGCCGATGCTCACACAGACGCGAAAGTGCATCTCGGCAGCGGATCGACCATCATCGCGTCTGCCAATGCCAACTTCGTGGCCAGCGCGGACAACGTCACCACCGTTTCGAACGCCACCACTTCGACGACGGGATTGACCGGCGAGCTGTTCTCCAATGCCGGCAGCAACAAGAACGTTAACACCGAGGTCGATACCGATCCGGGCTCGAGCATTCAGACGTCGACCCTGATCGTCATGGCGAACCATTCATCCGATGGCCCTTCGACGTACGTGCGAAACCCGCAGACGAATGCCAATACGGTTGTCGAGGTGATCGGCGAAGTTGTCCACACGGTCTGCGAGATCGTCGGCCAAGTCGTCTGTCTCTGGGGTCTCATCTGCAATCCGGATACGGTGTGCAACACCATCACAACGTTTATCACGACGATTCTTGGCGGGAAGACTCAGGAGACGACGCCCGGCTCGGAGAGTGTGACCAACAGCGTCAACTTCAACAGCGACGTCACTATCACCGGCGACAACAACCATACCTTCATCGTGAATCCATCCGGCACCGTGGTGGAGGATGACGGCGTCGCGGCCACCGACGGCACAAATCCCTTGCAGGTTGGCGACACCGTCAGCAGCGGCGAGATCGTCGTCAACAACATCACCAATTCCGCCGGCGGCCAGGTCGAGATCGAGGCTCCCGAGGGCACGACGTCCGGCTCCTCGAACATCGTGTACGACGCGGTCGGCAACGTCAACATCACAAATAATTCCGCGAACAACCTCTACGTCAACAACATCGACCTGGTCGATTCCTCCTCCGCGCCCCCGGCCATCACGCAGATCGCCAATTTCGGCTCAGAGAACTGGACCTACACGCTGACCACGGGCAGCGCGGACGGCGTGGTCAACATCGCCAACACCTCGCCCACCAATAACGTCATCGTCCTGGAAGGGTATATCCTTAACCCGTCCGGCCCGACGACGATCGACAATGCGGGAGGCAGCATCCTCGCCGGTGGACCCGGCTCCTACGTGCGAACTCGAGTCATCAGCCTCGAATCCGACGGCGGCTCGATCGGCACGGCAAGCCAGAGCATTCCGCTGCAACTCATCGTCAACATGGGTCTCGAGTCGTCGACCGGCGTCGAACAAGCCGACGGTTACAGCGGCGTGTATCTCGACGTCGTGACGGGCGGCATGGATGTTCCGCTGTCCATCACCGTCAGCAATGTCTATTCGGCACAAGGCAACGTCGATTTGACGATTGAGGACGGACAGGAAGTCGCCTACACCGTTGAAAATGTGGTGACTCTGGACGATGGAACCGTCCTCCAAGGCTTCGTGCTGATGCACACCGGTTTCAATCCGGCGACGGCCGTCAACGCCGCCGACGGTGTGATTAACCTCGGTTACGTGCACAGCTTGACGACCGGTGAATCGGTGACTTACCAGACCAACGGCGGAGAGCCCATCGGAGGTTTGATCGACGGCGCGGTCTATCAAGTGAAGGTTGTCGATCCCACGTCGGTCGAGCTCGGCGCGACCTTTGATCCGGCGGCCGATGTCGACGGTGCGACGAGCACGATCGATTTTGGCTACGATCCCTTCCTCCAGAACGGCCAGGCGGTCGTCTACGATGATGGCGGCGGGCCCGATATCGACGGGCTCGTGAATGGCCAGACTTACTATGTGCACGTCGTTAATACAACGACGGTCGAACTGGCCCAAACGGAAGCTCAGGCGACGGCTCAGCCGGTGCTGTTCGACTCGACCACGGCCGTTAATAGCGCACAAGGCCAAATCACTTTCGGCTCTCCCGACGGGTTCACAAACGGCGAGGCGGTCACCTACCAGGCGTTGGGCGGAGTGCCGATTCAAGGGCTGACCGACGGCGATATTTACTATGTCATCGTCGTCAACCCGACTACGATCGAGCTGGCCGCGACCCAGGCGAATGCGACTGCGTCCACTCCCGTTCCGATTGCCATCAACGCGATGAACGCGACCGGCGAACAGGGCATTGGGGATTTCGGCATCCCCCTGCAGCCGGATGCGGCCGGAAGCCCGACGCAGTTCCTGCAGATCGTGCTCGATCCCTCCGTGGCCACCGGCACCAACCAGCAGCTTGTGACGAACAGCTTTTACATGTTCGTCAACGGGAGTCTCGTGCGCGTACAGAACTCCGACGTGGCTAGCAGCACCGACGAAGTCATGGCATCGCTGACGCCGGAAGGTACCACGGTCGTGCTGCAAAACGTCACGGCGGCTGTGGGCAATGTGACGATCTCAGCCGGCACAACGACTCAGGCTCAGGACAACCTGGATTTGACGGGCTTGATCTCCAGCCCGTTTGGGACGACCACGATCTCTACGCTTGCGGGCAACATCATCAATGACGGGCCAGGCGAGCTGATCTCCGCGCAAACGATCTCGCTCAGTGCTCCGGGCGGCGCCATCGGGACGGCCGGGGCGCCAATCCAGGTGATCGTGGGATCGGGCGATCTCAACGCCAACGCCCAATACGATATCTATGTCACGGAGGAGTCCGGGGCGCTGCCCGTGGGCACAGTGACTTCGACCTCGGGCGACGTCGGACTGACCGTGCCGATCTCCGGGCCTTCCGGCAACGACTTGCTGATGGGTCCAAGTTCAAGCATTAGCGCCGGCGGTGCCGTCACTTTGCTTGTGGCGGACAACGTGACGATGCAGCCGGGAAGCACGATCACGGCCGGGGCGACCGTCCTCATCGAAGGAGATTACGGCAATTCAGGTCCGGGCATCGGCAGCACGATTACGATTGCCGGCGCGATCTATGCGCCGACGGCCACCGTCGAGGGCGGCGATGAGAACGACACAATCAACCTCACGAACGTTCCCTCGGGAACAAAGATGCTGATCAATACGGGCGGAGGCACGAACGTCGTCAACATCGGCAGCCTCGAGCCGCAGACGGGCGGCGTCGTCAATGAAATTCAAGGGCCGCTCACCGTCGAGGGGAGCGGCTCCGACACGATGAACGCGGACGACAGCGGGAGCACGACGCCGCAGACGGGCACGCTGACGCAGGACACGCTCACTGGCCTGATGATGGGGCCTGCCGGCATCACGTATTCCGGATTGTCCGTGTTGAACGTTTTCCTGGGCACGGGCGGACTGACCGGGAATGTGTTCGACATCGCAGTTGCTTCCGGATTCAACCTGCCGGCCGTCACCACGATCTACGGCGGTTCGGCGGACCAGGATTCGGTGAACGCGACGTGGGGCGGCGACTTCAACGGCGTGCTGAACCTCTTCACCTTCGCTGACACTGTTGTCAAGGTGGGCAACAACTTTAATGGAACGATGACCGACACGAACCCCGGTGCGATCCGGTCAATTTCCATCGGCGGGTCACTGACCTCCACCGGAGTGCTGGACGTTTTGAACGCCTCCGACCCCGCGTACCCGAAGACCCCGAGCGGATTGCTTGGCGATATCGGGACCATGACCGTCGGCGGCTCGATTGCCGGGCTGGTCCAGGTCTCGGGCAATATTGGGACTCTCGACGTGGGACCTCCCGACACGCCGACCACGGGCGACGTGAACGACGTATCGGGTCGCATCGTCGTCGGTGGCGCGTTGAGCAACGCCAGCATTTCCGGAAACGTTTCGGGCTCGATTCAAGAGAGTCTGACGATCAATGCCCTCTACATCGGCGGCTCCCTGACTTCTTCCGGCGTGGTGGATGCGATCAACTCGTTCGACCCCGCACACCCGACGACTCCGAGCGGATTGCTTGGCGATATCGGTACGATGACCGTCGGCGGCTCGATTGCCGGGCTGGTCCAGGTCTCGGGCAATATCGGGACTCTCGACGTAGGACCTGCCAACACGCCCACTGCGGGTGACGTGAATGACGTCTCGGGTCACGTTGTCGTCGGCGGCGCATTGAGCAACGCCAGCATTTCCGGGATCGTCTCGGGCTTGATTCAAGAAAGCCTGACGATCAACACGCTCTACATCGGCGAATCGCTGACTGCCACCGGAGTGCTGGACGCGATCAACGCGTCCGACCCCACATACACGTGGACTCCGCTCGGATTGCTTGGCGATATCGGGACGATGAACGTGGGCGGCTCGATTTCTGGGCTGGTACAAGTCTCGGGCAATGTTGGGACTCTCGACGTAGGACCTGCCAATACGCCGACCGCGGGTGACGTGAACGACGTGTCGGGTCGCATCCTCGTCGGCGGCGCATTGAGCAACGCCAGCATTTCCGGGAACGTCTCGGGCTTGATTCAAGAAAGTCTGACGATCAACACGCTCTACATCGGCGGCTCATTGACCGCTCCCGGCGTGGTGGACGCGATTAATGCCTTCGACCCGACGCACACATTAATTTGGAACGGATTGCTCGGTGATATTGGCACAATGACGGTGGGCGGCTCGATTGCAGGGCTGATGCAAGTCTCGGGCAACATTGGGACGCTCACTGTAGGACCCGCCAATACGCCGACCACGGGCGACGTGAACGACGTATCGGGTCGGGTCTTGGTCGGCGGCGCCTTGAGCAGCGCCAGCATTTCCGGAAACGTTTCGGGCTTGATTCAAGAGAGTCTGTTAATCAACACGCTCTACATCGGCGGCTCACTCACCTCTTCCGGCGTGGTGGACGCGGTCAACACATCCGACCCCATCTTCCCGTGGATTCCGAGCGGATTGCTTGCTGACATTGGCACGATGACCGTCGGCGGCTCGATTGCCGGGCTGGTACAGGTCTCGGGCAATGTTGGGACTCTCGACGTGGGACCCCTCAATACGCCAACTACGGGCGACGTGAACGATGTATCGGGCCGCGTCTTGGTCGGCGGCGCCTTGAGCAGCGCCAGCATTTCCGGGAACGTCTCGGGCTCGATTCAAGAGAGTCTGACAATCAACATGCTCTACATCGGCGGGGCGCTCACTCCAAGCGGCACCATTTCGGCCGTCAACTTCATCCCCGCATTTGGCGATGTCAACACCATGACAGTTCAGGGGGATCTTGCTGGACAACTGACCGTGTCCGGGACTCTCGAGTCCCTGACGGTTCACGGCGGGACGCCGGGGACGGTGGTTGCTGGCCTGATCGGGACAATCGCCGATTACGGCGGCTACGGGCCGGTGGTGGCTCAAATCAAAGAGAATGGCACACAACGGCTGATCGAGGCGACCCTGCCCTCGGCGCCGTTTCCCACGCCGGCGGCGGCTCCGGCGGCCACACCGGCGGTTTCCCCTCTGGGCATCACCTTCCAGTATTTCTACGAAGGCTTGGACAGCCCGGCGGTGGAGAATCTCACACCTCCAAGCGATCTGGTCAACCCGCAATTAACAATCCGGGTCGCCAACCAGACCGGAAACACCGCTTGCGACCAGTTCGATTTGAGCCTCGTTGTCTACAACGACTCGGCCAAGTTCAATCTCGCCAGGCTCGACGCCACCGGTAACTCAGGCGTTTCCGGAATCGGCAACGTCTCGGTCGAAGGCAACATCCTGTCGAGTGTCACCGCAGCGGCCTCGAAATTCTTCGCCCCTGACTCCGACCCGGCAGGCATCTACCTGCCCAAGGATAATTTGGCGGGGGTCGGTGTCCGCGATTATGTGCCGAACCGCAGCATCGATGCCAAGAGCATCCAGGCGGTCGCATTCGGCTCCATGACGGCCTCGAATGGACAGATTGTGACGGGCGGCGCGGCCAACAACGTCGAAGCCGCGGCGCTGTTGGTCCCGGGCACGGCCATTGTGCAAGCCGGCTCTACGAATGGTCAGACGGACGAAACTTTCCGAGTTCCGTTTGCCGACCTGCAGCAAGTCGGTTTCTTCATGGACGATGTCCCGGGAAGCGGTGCTTTCGATAACGCAAACGTCGCGCTGGTTGTCGAAAGCGTGAGCGTCGCCAACTTTTTTGGCTCGGCAAACATCGTCACTCCCAGTAACGTTGCCCGCGGCGCCGTGATCGCGTTGATCACGGTCGCTGAGACGTTCAACCAGAGCAACGTTCTTCAGAATTCGGCCATTCAAACCATCAGCCTGCGGGGCGACGGAGGTTCGATCTCGACACGGCAGACGATCGGGATCGCAATCGCCAACAACCACACGAAGGTGCCTTTCACGCCGTCGATCACCAGCACGGGGCCGTTGGGCGATGTGATCATCCAAGGCCAATTGCCCAACGTCACCGCCCCAAGCATCTTCGGTTCTCTCCTTCCCTCCGGCTCAATACCCGCCACGACCACGATCCAGACAACCGGGATCCGGATTGATCCGATCACATCGGCCGTGTCGGAGGTGCCCGCGGACCTGGGTCGGGTGTACGTCGTCACCACACCGTCAACAGAAGTCACGACGACCCAGGTGCTCGCGAATGGTTCCGGGTTGGCCGGTCAGATTATCTGCGGCGGAAACCTCATCAGCCAGGTTGTCTCGAGCGGTGCGACGACGGGCAGCATCGACGTGCAACCGGTTTCGTGGGAGCCAGGAGCAGGCAATCTGGGTGCCGCATTCCAGTACCCCTTCGGCCAACCGCTGAATTTGGGCGGCTTTATCTCCAATGGTTCACTCACGGCTCCCGCGATCTCTGCCAGCAGCGGGACCACCAATGTCACCGGCCCCGTGCAAGGCGGCACGATCACCGTTTACGGCTCCGTGATTGGAAACATCACGATTAACGGCTCGATGAATGGGCCCACGATCACCGCAGGGAGTAACGGCACCACGATTAACGTTATGAGCACGGTGCAGGGCGGCGATATCACGACTTACGGTTCATTGATCGGCAACGTCACGATCACGGGCGCGATGGACGGCCCGGCCCTTTCCGCCGGTAACGGTGGCTCGGTGATTAATCTCGACGGCAGCGTGGTCGGTGGATTCATCACCACCTACGGTTCGGTGTTCGGGAGCATCTCTGTCGGCGGGATCAGCGGACCGACGGCCAGCGCCGGCTACAACGGCACGGTCATCAATGTGAGCGCCGAGTTAGAGGGCGGCTCCATCACGACCTACGGCTCGGCGATCGGATCGATCAGTATCCAAGGGGCAGTGAATGAACCGCTGGTTTCAGCGGTCGCGCTGCAAAGCGTCAAAACCGGTTCAATTACTGTCCAGAAGCAAATCACTGTCACGGGGACCGGAAACCAGAGCATCTCGGCCGGCACGAACGGCGGTTCCGTAAACATCTCCGTTCCACTCGAGGGCGGTTCGATCCTGACGGGTGGCAACCTCGGCAACGTGACGATTGCCGGAGCGCTCAGCGGGGAAATCGTCACGATCGGCACCATGAGCGGGTCCGTCACGATTAAGAGCAATGTCCAAGGCGGGCTGATCGCGACCGATGGTTCAATGAACGGCAATCTCTCGATCACTGGATCGCTGATCGACGGTGAAATCGTGTCGGTGGGCAATGTCAACGGCAACGTGACCATTAGCGGGGGTCTGCAGAGTTCGCAGATCGCAGCACTGGGTTCGATCCTTGGCAACCTCACGATCGTCGGCACCCTCGACAGTGAAAGCGCACTGGTTTCGGGCGGCTCGATCGGCGGTCCGAATGGAAAGCTCTCCGTCGGCGACATTCAAGGAATTGTGGCCGCAGTCGGGTCAATCAACGTGGGCAAGATCGGCTCGAATCAGGCGATCTATTACAAAGCCAACGACACGGGGGACGCCTCAGCGATTGATGAGGTTTTCAGCCTCGGCTTGTTGTCGCCCCTGAGCTCCACGGATCTCTTCGATCACTTGAGCCTCTTGGATTTGGACAACGTCGGTGGGATTGTCGCGAATCTGGACGCTCTTGCGGTGAAAAATGGTAAGCTGGTGCCGTAGCGGCTCCGGAGATTCATCGAAGTATGCGCGCCTTTATTGTTGCCCTGGGCACGCGGGGCGACATCGAATTGTTTCTGACCCTGGGTCGAGAACTGCGCGGCCGAGGGCACGACGTCCTCTTTGCAACATCCCCGTTCCACGGCGCCCGCGTCGAAGGCGCGCGTCTGAAATGGATGCCAATCGGCGACAGCACGCTGGAGCATGTTGTCGCGATCCTCCGCTCGCTGGCCCTTGTCCCGGATGGAACGCAGCGCACGCTGTTGTACTACAAAACCTGGCTGCAGCCGCAACTGTCGCTGTCCGTCAAGCAAATTACGGGGACAGGAGCCGACACGGATTATTTCATCAGCAATCTGAAGATGGTGCTTCGGCGACCAGGCGGAGTCATCCCGGGCGCCGCAGTCACCTACGATCCGCCCTCTGCCGTCGAAGACTTGCCGAAGTACGGTACGCACGATCATGGGGGGATGATTCTGGATCTCGTTGCGATGAGCAAGAAATTGATCGACCCTGAGGACAAGTGGGGTTCGCGCTATCAATTCACGGGGTTTTGGCGTGACGAGCAAGAGGGGACTCGACAGCCGGCGCCCGGACTTCAAGAGTTCGTCGAAGCCGGCCCGCCGCCCGTCGTCTTGACAATGGGATCCATGGCCACTTTTGATTGCGACAAGCTCGTCCGCGACTTCGCGACGGCCGTCACATCCAACGGCCAGCGCGGCGTCGTCGTGAGCGGTTGGTCGAAAGTAGGTTCCCTCGGTCCTAGGCCCGTCCGGATCGTCGAGGAAGCGCCCTACGATTGGCTCTTTCCGCGTGCGTGCAGCGTCGTACATCACGGCGGGTGCGGCACGGTGGCGGCCGTGTTGCGGGCCGGAAAGCCGTCGATTGTGCTGCCTCAGATCGTTTGCCAGGAACATTTCGCCCGGGTTCTCGACCGAGAAGGGCTCGCCTGCGGCATTTTCGATGTGCGGAAGCTCGACGCGGCCGGGTTGGCTGCCGCCCTCCGAAGGACCGAAGAGGACGCACCGAACGTCGTCGCTCGGCAGTGGCGGGAGACAATTCGCGCCGAGGGTGGCGTCCCCGCTGCCGTCGACCTGATCGAAGCGCACGCCGCGGCCGTTGGACTCTCGCCGCGGGCCTGATTGTCGGGGAACGACCGGACATGGAACGACTCCAAATCAGCAGGGGAGAAAACGATCGGTTATTTCATTCCGACGGTCGCGTCTGGATCGATCTGTTCTCGGGCCACGGGACCACCTGGTTGGGCCATGCCAATCCCGCGATCGTCGGCGAGCTGGTCGGACAGGTTGAGCGGCTCTGGATCACGGGCGGCCTGGCCTCAGCCGCGCAGGAGGAAGCCGCGCAGCTCGTCGAGAGCTTTTTTCCCGAATCGCATTATCTCGCGGCACTCTATTCAACCGGGATGGAAGCCGCCGAGTTCGCAATTCGGGTCGTGCGCCAAGTGACACGAAGAAACGGCGTGGTCGGCTTCGAGCGGAGCCTGCATGGCAAGTCCCTCGCAACTGCCTTCCTCGGCTGGGATAACCGCGACGGAGTCAATTTGCCGGGATTTGTTCGGCTTCCCTTCGTCTCACAGTGCTCGGAAACGGAAATCGTGAGCCGCCTGGCTCGCACGCTGTCGACTGGTGAGATATCGGCGGTGTTCGTCGAACCCGTGCAAGCGTCGGGCGGCGGTCACAGGGCATCCCCCGGCTTCTACCGGGAATTAGGCCGGTTATGTTCCGCCTCAGGCGCTCTTCTGATCTTCGACGAAATTCTCACAGGGTTTTACCGCACGGGCAGTCCATTTCTCTTCTCCGCGGCCGGCGTCCTTCCAGACGTGATTCTCATCGGCAAAGCGCTTGGAAACGGGTTCCCGGTCTCTGGCGCCGTGATCAACAGGCGCTATACCGTCACACCGTCGATGCTGCCGGGCAGCACGTTTTCGGGAAACGCCTTGGCCGCCGCGGCTGTTGCGGCGACGCTTCGGCAAATGCGGTCGCTCGATCTGCCGTCAAAGGTTGCCGCCATCGAGAGAACGATTCTGGCCCGTCTTGCGGCGCTGCGCGAGGGAAACGCCATTTTGCGGGGCCAAGGCGCATTGTGGGTTGTGGAGCTTCCGGCTGGAGTCGATCTCGAGCAACTCGTCGTTGCCATCTATCGCCGCGGAGTTGCCATCGGATTCACGGAACGTCAAATTCGTATCTTGCCGCCGGCAACAATCGACCTGGACCGGCTGGCGAGCGCCTGCTCGATTGTCCGCGACGAAGTCCAAAAGGCGTGCCATGGGTGACGCAAACGTACCGCGCAGGCTCCTGTTCGTCGTCTCGAACGATTTCGGCGAACTGGGCACTGCCCTTGCGCTGGTAAAGGGCCAGCCCTTTGACTCGCTGGTCCTTCTTCCGGATCGCCTCTCCCAGCGAAATCAGGCTCTGCCCGTGCCGTCCCGAAGCTATCGCGGGCTGCGCGACATCCTGAATTCCGTCGAGCGCACCGACCGGACGTCGTCTTTCTTCTGTCCGGGTATCTTTACGCCGTTCATGGCCTCCTCGGCGTCGATGACCTGCGAACGCTGCTTTCGCTCCTCTCGTCCGCAAGTTGCGCCGTTGCCACCAGTGACCCGTTCCTGGGAACGCTGGCCCGGCCGGACGCGGAAACATTCGCTCGCGACCTGGCGTTGAAAGACCGGCTCCTCGACCACTTCGGGCACGTCGCGCCTCTTCTGGAACCGATCACCCACTTGTATCCGGTCGAGCTCAAAGCATTTGCTCACCTGCCATCGGCGTCCTGCTTCAATCCGCGCGTCGTTTTGGAAAGTGACGAAACCCGCCGGCCGCTTTCGCAGTGCGTCGAAATCGCAGGAATCGATCCGCACAAGCCGCATTGGCTGTTTGTCCTCTCGGAAGAGGATTTCGGTGGCGCGACGGGGCGGATGGGAACGGCGCACTTCGCAGACGTGCTTGTCAAGCGACTCGCGGACACAGTCGCGGCGAAGAGACAGCCGATTGTCCTCGCTGCCCAGGCTTGCTTGGACGCCCTCGGTCGATGCCCGGGCTTGGCAGCGGATGCGCGACTTCTGCCCTTCTGCAGTTACCAGGCATTTCTGTCGTTGCTACTGGATGCCGAGTATGTCTTTTATTGGAATATTTTCTCGCAGTCGATCATCGACCGCGTGATGAATCGCCTGCCGCCGTTCTTTTTTGATCGGGGTCATTTGGCGCGTGCCATGCCCGCCGTGCTGCGTCTTGGAATCGAAAATTACTATGCGGGTGCGGAACCCGCCTATCTCGATTTGGAAGAGCCTCTGGTGCCCTCCAAACTGGCGACGATCGCCGCAAGCGAGGACCGTCGGTTTGAAAATGCCCGGGCGCGTTTCAGCAGTTCTTGGTCCCCCTTGGAATTAGTCGAAAGTCTCGTCGAGGCACGCGCCGCGAATGTTGCGCGATCGGCGGCCGGTCCCTGAATTCATTCTTGCCATTCGGAAGTCCACGAAAAGCGATGTCCAAGCTCGTCATCTTTGGGGCTCAGGCGTTTGCCGAGCTGGCACATTATTACTTCTCGCATGACAGTTCCTATTCCGTTTGTGCCTTCACGGTGGACGCAGCCTATCTGAAGGAATCGACCTACCACAGGCTGCCCGTCGTCCCGTTCGACGATCTGCACCGCGATTTTCCGCCGAATGAGCACGAACTGTTTGTCGCGATCGGGTTCGGCCGCCTCAATCAACTTCGAGCCGACAAGGTCGCCGAGGCGGAGGCGAAGGATTATCGGATCGCCAGTTTTGTGAGTTCCAAGGCCGACGTGGCCGGCGATTTGCGCATCCTCCCCAACACCATGATTATGGAACGTGCCGGGATTCAGCCCTTCGTGGAAATCGGCCGCAATACGATCGTCTGGAGCGCGACGCGGATCGGATTCAAGTCGCGGATCGGCAATCACTGTTGGATCGTCGGGGCCCTTTTCGGCGAGTCAACGACAGTCGGCGATTTCTCCTTCATTGGGCTAAACGCGACAATCGCCCCCTCGGTGTCGATCGGCGGCCGGAATATTATCGGGGCCGGAGCACTCATCACCAAGAGCACTGGCGAGGAGCAAGTCTATCGCGGAGTTCCCGGCAAGGCATCTCGCGTGCCCAGCACCCGATTCCGTCATTTTGGTCGTTAACCGTCGCAGCGCGATGTGGGCGCTGCCCAGGAGGGTCCGAATCCGCTTTCCATCCGGTATCCAGCAACGGAGCCATCAAGTCCGAGGAAGGGATGTCGCTCGGAAATGTACAGGTCGGTTCAATCGCGATGTGTGGCCGGAAAAACTTGCTGCTCTTCAACGAGTACAGGTCGCTCGTGAAATCTTCTGCGCCTCGGTCCGACACACCGAAGCAGTCCCGGTCAGAGTCCCGGGAAGTCGTTGCGCATGAAACACGCCATTTAAGGACCGATAAGTGAAGCCCCCTATGGGACCGAGAAACTCACACGTATTTCGATACGCGATTCTGCGCACCTGATTCCCATACGTTTTGGCGGAATCGGGCCAGGAGCGGAGAGACGGGCCAAAAATTCCCGGCGGCGGACGGCGAAATTCGAACGTTTTTCGGGGCACGAACCGTGCGGCCAGAGCGCGTGAGGCTCGCGCGGTGGACTGCGCGAGCGACGGTTCTAAGAGCCGGGAGCGTTTGCAATGTGCCGGCCACTGGCCACTCGGATAATGCTAAATGCTGACGATGTGCTGTCATCGCACTGACGTGCCTGACGACGGGCATTTTTCGCTCTCGAAACGTCGGCGTCACGGACGGCTTTCCGTGCGTGATCGGAGCCGGGGTCACTCGCTTACGGTTGCCGATGCCGGCCTGGGAGACGCATCCCAAACCGTCACGCCGAACGTATTCGCCGTCGCAACCATGTTCCCGTCGCCGACGAAGGCAGCCCACTGGCCACCGTCTTGCACCGAAAGAGTGAGCACTTCCTCTCCTGAGGGCCACGCCCACAGTTTTGTAGTGCCATCAAAACCCGTCGTCACCAGGCGCGTCCCGGCGGGGTTGAATGCGACGCTCCACACGTACGAAGTATGCCCGCGCAGCAACTGTAGCTGTTGCCCATTCTCGGCGTCCCAGATGCGCACCGTCGCATCCCAATTGCCCGTTACGAGGCGCTTGCCGTCCCGGCTAAAAGCCACGCTGGTCACGAACGTACCGTGCGCCGGCAACTTGCAAATCTCCCGACCGGTTGCGGCATCCCAAATTCTGGCTTCCCCTCGCTGCGGATAGCCTGGCGCGGCACCGCCGGAGGCGACGCGCCGACCATCCGGGCTGAAGTCGATTGCCGTCACCGTGCTCGTGTGCCCTTCGTAGGTCGCCAACCGTTTGTGATCCCTGATGTCCCAGACCTCGACTGAATTCTTCGCTGCGGTGAACGCCAGCCGTGCGCCGTCTGGGCTAAAGGCCAGACCGCGGCCGTAATTGTCTGCAACGCCCGCAAAGTGCGCACGCTCCTGTCCTGTCGCGGCGTCCCATATTTGAACTTGTTTCTGGAAAGCGGAAGCGAGCAGCTTGCTATCGGGACTGAACGCCACGCTGCCGCCCAAGCGGCCGAATTCAACTGCGGAACGTAATTCGCGCAGTTCCCGGCCAGTTGCCGCATCAACCAGCACGAGCGGCAGCCGCGATCCTCGCTCGCGCCAACAGGCTATAGACCGGCCATCGGGGCTCATCGCGACCGATGCGTTGGCACTCCCCGTGCCAGGAATTTGGCGTGCTCCCTGCGGCGCCATGGCGTTCCAAATCCGCACGGTTTCGTCGACGCCCCCAGAGGCGACAAACTTGCCATCAGGTCGGAAAGAAACCGTGACGACGTCTCCGATGTGACCGCGAAAGACAAACAGGGCTTCGCTTCTCGTCGGATTCCAAATCCGCACCGTCTCGTCCGCGCCCGAGCTTGCCAGCCTGGTGCTCTCTGCATTGAATGACAATCCCGTTACGGGGCGCGTATGGCCATGGAGCGTGCGCACTTCCTTGCCGCTGGTCGGGTCCCAGATTTTGATCTCCTCGTGCCGGGCGGAAGCCAGCCATTTGCCATCGGGGCTATAAGCGATGCTACGATCGTCCCAGCCCATGGCCGCGATTCGGCGTTCGACGCGACCGGTATTCGCGTCCAAAATGCACATGGCGCCGGTCAAGTTCCCGAGCAACCCCGACGCGCGACAGGCGGTCGCCATGTGTTTGCCGTCAGCACTGAAGGCGATGCTCAGTCCCATGGGAGCCACGTCCAGCAATTTTTTGCCGCTGACCGCATCCCAGACCGTCACACGGTCGGGCATTAAGCCCCCATGGACCATATCGGATTTTGCACCTGCCGCGGCAATCCGCTTCCCGTCCGGGGTGAAAGCCAGGTCAGACAGCAGATGCACCGGACCGATCTGTTCGGAACCATTCCAAAAAACGTTGGTTTGATCCGCGAGATCTCGTTTACCGGCCGAAGAGATGGAAGGCAGTTGCAATTTCAGCGTCTGGCGGCCCGCCCGCAGGTCCCAAATCGAGATCGTGCGGTCGTCGCCGATCGCCGCCACACGACGGCTGTCGGGACTGAATGCGAGCCGCGAGAAGGGACCGGCATTATCGCCCCGAAGACGGATGACCACTTGGCCAGTCTGAGCATCCCGGACCTGGACGCTGTTGTCCTTCCCGTCGGTCGCCAACAGCTTTCCGTCGGGGCTGTAGGTCACCTGGTCGCCCGGCAGAGTCGACTCTTCGGAATGGCCCAGGCGCTTCAAGTAACGCCATTCCCAGTCGCGGAGGTTTGCGGGACAGGCTTCCAGGATCTGGTCGACGCGCCCCTGATTGTTCGCCTGCCAATACCGTTCCGCGAGCGCAATCCGGTTGAGATAGAGACTGTGTTCGCTGCTAACGAGCGAGAGCTGAGCCTGATGTCGCAATTCGGCTTCGCCACGCTGGGCTGCCTCCGCCTTTTGCCGCTGTTGCGCCTCCGCTCCGCGTGCTGCGACAGCCCCGTCCTCGGCTGCCAATGCCCGCTGCTCCTCTAGGCGTGCCGCTTCTTCCGCGGCCAAGGCTCGATCACGCTGTTGAAGTGCTGCCTCTGCGGCCCTGCGCCTGGACCGCTTCCCACGCGCTGAATACCGCCCCCGCCACCAATAGGAGCACGAACGCAGCCGCTATTTGCAGTCCGCGGCGGTACCGGTGCGCCAACTTCCGCAGTCGGTACCGGGCCGACGGAGGGCCCGCTTCGACCGGTTCGTCGTGCAAAAAACGCTCGACGTCGCGTGCCAGTCCACTGGCGGTCTCGTATCGCCGCGTCCGATCCTTCTCCAATGCCTTCATCACGATCCAGTCCAGCTCTCCTCGCACTTGTTTAGCGAGCTCTCGCACACCCGTGCGTCGCTGGGCGGCGATCGTCGCGAGTTGCTGCGTGGTGCTCAAACGCGTGCTCGGCTTGGGCGGCTCGTCCTCCTGGATCATCCGCAACAGTTGCACGTACGTCAGCTCACGCACTCTTGTCTGCTCGACCGGCGTCGTTCCGGTCAGCAATTCATAAAGCAGCACTCCCAGCGAATAGATGTCGCTGCGCGTGTCGACCCCCAGGGCGCTCATTTCCGCCTGCTCGGGCGCCATGTATTCCAACGTGCCGACGATGGCGCCGTACTGCGTGAACATTGTCCGCTCGGTGAGTTTCTGCTCAATCGCCTTGGCGACCCCGAAATCAATGACTTTCGGCGCCGGTTTGCCGTCGTAGAGCGTCACCAGTACGTTGGACGGTTTGACGTCGCGGTGGATGATTCCCTTCTGATGAGCATGCTGCATGGCCCGGCAAACCGGCACAAAGAGTTCCAGCCGCTCTTTAAGGGAGAGCTTGTTCTCATCGCAATAGTGCGTGATGGGCACGCCGTGCACCAGTTCCATCACGAAGTAGGGGCGGCCCGACTCGGTTGTCCCGGCGTCGAGCACGCGAGCGATGTTGAGATAGTCCATCATCGCCAGGGCCTGTCGCTCGGCCTCGAAGCGGGCGATGACGAGTGCCGAGTCCATGCCCGGCTTGATGATCTTGAGGGCCACGCGGCGCCGGATGGGCTGCTCCTGCTCCGCCATGTAGACGACCCCCATCCCGCCCTCGCCGATTTTCTGCAAGAGCTTATAGGGGCCGATCCGCGTGCCCGGGCCTTCGCTGATCGGCCGAGGAGGCAGAGTGCCCGCAGTCCGGACCTCGCGCCGGCTCGACACCGGCTTCATCTTCCGTAGGCGCAAACGGCTTGGCCATGAAACTGCCAACCTTGGGCACGGCGTCGAGCAAACGCTCAATCTGGCGGCGAAGGTCGTCATTTCCGGCGCACGCTTCGTTCAAAAAGGCGGCACGTTCCTGGGCGGAATCTTTCTGCATCGCGGCGGAAAAGATCGACTCGACCGAGGAGGGCTGGCTCATATTCAGGTCCCTGCGGCGTTTCTGTTTACCAACAATGCGAGAAATAGCGCCGGAACCCCTCACGGCCAGTCAAGAATTTTCTCGGGCGGGCGTTTTCTCGGCCTCTTCGATCTCGGCGAACAGCCAGGTGCGCGCGTAGGCCCAATAACGCTCGGCCGTTGCCAGCGAAATGCCCAGTGCTTCAGCCGTCTCGCGGAGCGTCAGGCCGGCAAAGAAGTGCAAGTTGACCAACTGGGCCTTCATCGGTTCCCGCGCGGCGAATTTGCTTAGTGCCTCGTCAAGTGCCACGAGGTCTTCGCGAGGAGTCTGGTCGGCGGCGTTGGCGTCCAAATCCCCGCGCTTGCGGCCGCCGCCCCGCTTGAGGCTTTGCTTGCTTCTGGCATTGTCGACCAGAATACGACGCATGGCCTCGGCTGCGGCGGCAAAGAAGTGGCCGCGGTGGTCCCACGCCTGCGCGCCTTTTTTGTCGACGAGCCGGACGTACGCTTCATGCACTAACGCTGTGGCGTTGAGCGTTTGTCCAGGCCGCTCGGCGCGAGCTTCTGGGCCGCCAACTGCCGCAGCTCTTCGTAAACGAGCGGGAGGATGTCGCGAGCCGCTTGCGGGTCGCCCTGTTCAATCGCATTAAGAATTCGCGTTACGTCGTTCATCACCTCAAAGCATACTCAGCCCTATTCGAATTATCAGCTAGCAAAAAACCCTCGATCGCTGCCGCCGCAATGCGTTCGGCGCCAAGTTTCTGACTCCTGTCAGCGGCGGTTCAATTTCAGCCGGCAAATTTCCCCTGTACATCTGCGGCTTTCCCGGAATCGCAAACGTTTTCCCGGACAAGCCGAAATACCACCGATAAATGACGCTTCAGCACTCCCCGGAAACTCACACGTTTTTCGGCACGCGTTCTGGATGCCGGATTCCCATGCGTTTCCGCGGACTCGCATCCCCCGGCAGCGGAAGCTGACAGAACGCGCCGGAATTCGAGGCGGAAAACCAACGTTTGTTGACATCGACTGCCCATGTTCCGGGGCGATGATTGCGCAGCAGTCATTGGCTGATCCGCTTCACCGCTCGGGGGCTTCCGCAAAGCGGAGTGCCCCCGCGACCTGGCCGTTCCAAGTCAGCCGGCGGCAAGCTGACCCCATCCGCGCCGCCACAGCCAGACCACCAGCCACGCGCATGGAGCCGAGAGCAGGAGCGTGCATGCGAACATCGGTCCAGAGAACTGCACATCGTGCGAGGGTGGCACATAGGATGCGTTCGTGGTCACCACGGTGAACCCCAACACTCCCCAGCGCGTGACGTGCAATCCGCCGGTGAACGCGGTCGCAATCGTTCCCTTGGTTACTTTGTTGGACGGCCCCCACAGCAGGTAGGCGAGGGCCAAGGCCAGAAGGATGGCAGAATCACGCCGCAAACGTTTGGTTTCTAAACTCCCTCCACTTCCGCTACCCTTCGCTTCTGCAACGCCCGCTATGGTTGCGGACAGGCCGAGAACCGTCACAGCCAGCAACTGGCAGTACATTCCAACGTAGGTCGGAAAAAAGGACAGCGGCAACACGAGGCTTACTGCCAGCGACAACACTGCAGCAACGGCTGCTCTATGCCACCGACGCTTCACCAGCAGCACCGAGCCACTCCAGTACAGGAGATGCCCGAATGCGACGTGCCAGAGGGGCGGTGCCAGGAAGCAGACCACAAGGAGCCCCGTACCGGTCACGGTCGAGTCGGGCGCGCCCCACGGCTGAGGACCCGTAACCGGCACGAAGAAGTATGGGACATACAGAACCCAGGCAAGGGTCAATCCCCCAAAGGCGTACTCGCTGCTAAGCCGCGGCCTGGCGTCGATCGCACTCATGCCTTTTTCCCATCCTGGGCTGACGATCGAACAGTCTCGAGGAGAAAATAGGAGCGCGATTTGGTCGTCGCACCTGCCGGTCTCCCATAATCTCAAACGTTTTCCAGGAACGCCATCAAAGGACCGATAAGTCCCGACGATCCATGATCAGCCAGAATACGGCAAAGCGATCCTTCCTGAGCAATTCGCCCGAATGGAGGCGAAAGGCGAATCTCGCACCTGAACAAGTTAAGGACAAACCGCGTCGGACGTTTTTGATTAAGAACAATTTTAACGACGATTTTGTGCGTTGATTTTGCCTCAGTTGACCTTTACGATCTCCAACCAGCGGGCGCCCTTCTCGTAAATTCTCTTGAACCGGGAAACGACTATGTGGCAAGGGCTCTGGCGCGCCCGTCTCTCGAATTCTCTTCATGCAACACATGTACACGGCGGCTTGCTGAGTCGCACACCGCGTCGCAGACTCACAGTTTTCTCTCGTCGCTTGGTTTATTCATCTCCGATCGCCGCCATCGAGGCGCTTGAGGATCGGCTGCTGTTGACGGCTACGAGCTCGACACTTCCGACGCTCTCTCCATCGCAAACCACCGCGCTCGACACCTACGTGGCCGCGCCCGATTCCTCCTACGGGTACTCGCTGAACAGCGTGATCACCGGCCCGGGGTATAAAGATTACGTCGTCAATCTGACGTCGCAGACCTGGAACCCGGCGCCCGGCGTTTCGGAAGTCTGGCAGCATTGGCTGCAAATCGTCGTGCCGACGAATGTCACCGCCAAAACGGCCGTGCTCAACATTGAAAATGAGGAGGCACTGAATAACTCGGCGACGCCGCCGACCACCGCCGATGGCTACACCGTCCAAATTGCGACGACGACCAATGCCATTGCCGTCTTTCTGCCGACTGTGCCGAACGAGCCGGAGAGCTTTGCGGGAACCGGACCGCTGACTGAGGACCCGCTCGTGGCCTACACGTTGGACCAATTCCTCGACGGCAACGGACAGGATTGGCCGATTCTGCTCCCCATGGTGAAAAGCGCGGTCGCCGCCATGAATGCGACGCAGTCGTTCGTGACGAGCGAATCGAACGGCGCGCAGGCAGTCAACGACTTTATCGTCACCGGCCAGTCCAAGCGGGGATGGACAACATGGCTCACGCCGGCCGTGGATAATCGCGTCGTGGCGATCGTGCCTTTCGTCTTCGACGGGCTCAATCTCCAGGAGAACATCGCCAATCAGCTCGACACATACGTCGGCGTCACTCAGGACATTTACGACGGCGATTCGACCGCCGTCGAGCCGTATGCCACCGCTTTTGGCAGTCTCGGTACGCCGCAGGGTCAGGCGCTCGACCAGATCATTGACCCGTTCAGCTATATCAACCGGTCGTCTTACGACATCCCCAAGTACATGGTCGATTCGACGGGGGATCAGTTCTTCACTCCCGGCGCAATTCTATTTCAGCAGCCTGCCGGGTCAGAATTACCTGGACTACGTCCCCAATACGGACCACTCACTGGATGCCGCGGCCTTCACGAGCGGGATCGACTTCGAGAAAGCCGTGATCGACGGGGCGGCCTTGCCGCAATTTACCTGGACCGTGACCAACGGCGGCACAGAGATCAATCTGAATACGGTCAGCACGCCGACCTCGGTCCTCATGTGGCAGGCGACGAACCCGAATAGTCGCGACTTCCGGCTCGAGACGTTCGGGGCCAACTGGACCAGCTCGGTGCTTGCCGAGCAGGCTGGGGGCAACTACGTCGCGCACGTCAGTCTCCCGTCCTCAGGGGCCACGGCCTTCTTCATTCAGATGCAGTACCTGGTCGATGGGATGCCGTTGACCTTCACCACGCAAATCAGCACGGTCCCGTTGTTTACTCCCGCGGTCGCCGTGAGCGACGCGGGTGGGGTCTACACTGGCAATCCGTTCCCGGCGAGCGCCACGGCCGCCGGCGAGGTCGGGGAACCGGTCACAGGCAACTATGCCTACGAATACTTTGCGGGCAGCGCGGCGACCGGCCCGAGTTCCACTACGCCGCCGACAGCCGCCGGCACCTACACCGTTGTGGCGCTGTTCACTTCGACGAATCCCATGTACGTCAATGGGCAGAGCGCACCGCTGACGTTCACGATCAGCCCGCTGACGCCTGCAGTGACCGTTGCCGACGTGGGCGGAATTTACGATGGAGACCCGTTCGCGGCTAGCGCCACGGCCACCGGCTTGAACAATTCCACGGTCAGCGGAAGCTTCACGTATACGTACTACACGGGCAGCACCGTGAGTGGGAACGGTTCGTCGACGGCTCCCACGAATGCCGGCACCGATACGGTGGTCGCGTCGTTCACCAGTGACGATCCCGATTACTCGAACACATCGAGCGCGCCTGTGACGTTTACCATTGCAACCGCAACGCCCACGGTCGTCGCGGTCGACAACGGCGGCACGTACAACGGCAATCCGTTCGCTGCCACCGCGACGGCAACTGGGGCGGGAGGCGCGACGGTCAGCGGCAATTCGACGTTTACGTATTATCTGGGCAGCACCGTGAGCGGGACCGGTTCGTCGACCGCCCCCACCAATGCCGGCACATATACCATGGTGGCATCATTCACGAGCACCAATCCCAATTACGGCCACGCGCAAAGTGCTCCACTGACGTTTACGATCGCTCCCCCGTCGCTTGCCCTCTACAACGGAAATTACACCGGGACGTACAGCGGAACGAGCGCCGTTAACAACAACGGCACGATCACCACCACGCCCGTCACCGCCACCGCCTACGCCGCGGTGATCAAAGACGGACTGATCTCGGTGACCATTCCCGGCGGTTCTGGAACGGGCACGGTCGATTCGCAGGGAGACATCAGCGGTAGCGTGAGTATCCAAATTGACGGCGTCACCGTCGCCGTGCCCTTCACCGGCACGATCGCCGCCGTCGGCCCGTCGGGTACGGCGGCGAACGGCACCTGGCAATACTCGGCTAACGTCGGTAACGGAATCGTCGTGAGCGGCAACGGCTCGTGGACCGCGAGCGGTGCACAGGTTGTGACCGACTTCGACGGCAATTACGCGGGCAGCTACCAAGGTTCCGTCTTCGTCAATAACAACGGCCAGACGAGCACCAGTCCGGTCGCTCCAACTTCGTTTACAGCCGCGATCTCGAACGGCTTTGCGCAATTCGTTTACCCCAGCAGCACCGGGCTTGCCCCGGGCACGGGAACGATCGCAACAAACGGCAACCTGACAGGCACGACAAGCTTCGTCACGGACGGGGCCACGGTCACCGTGACTTTCATCGGGACCGCGACTCGAAGCTTGTCCGGAGTCCAAGGCACGGGCACCTGGAGTTTCACCGCCAACCTGGGCAACGGCGTGACGGAAACCGGTCAGGGGACCTGGAGCCTGGCCAGAGTTCTGACTTTCAACGGATCTTACGGCGGGGGTTTTAGCGGAACGGTCGTCAGCGACAACAACGGCACGACCACCACGAGTTCCCTTCCGGGCAGCGGCGTCACCAACACGTCCGTTGAACTCTCGGTCTCGAACGGCGTCGTCACCGTCTCGGTTCCGGGCGTGGCGGGCACGGGAACGGGAACAATCGACGCCGACGGCAACATCACCGGCACGGTGACTTTCCAATCCGACGGATTGGCGGTCACCGTTCAATTTGTTGGCAAAGCCATTCAAACGACAACGGGTGATGTGATCACCGGCACCTGGTCGTATACCGAGAACTATGGCGGCGGAGTCGTGGTCAGTGGCAGCGGCGTTTGGGATGTCACGGATACGACGGCGTGAATCAACGGGCATTTGCGGCGTTGGTGCGAAAATCGGTCCCCGACAGGGATCGCAATAGCGCGACGGTCATCGGCGTCAGGCAACGTAAGTGAGGCAATGATAGTCGTGTAGCCGGTGACGAGGCAGTCACGGACGTGCGCGTTCAACAGGCAGCGTGCTCGTTCCAACTGCTCGCGCGTAAGTCCGGCTGGTCATTGAGAAAGAGTTGGATCGATTCGAAAACGGCATCGCTCCATTTGGCGCGGAACCAGACCGTGACCGCAACGTGCATCAAGCGACACGACGATTCCAGAATTTGATCAGGAAGGAGTCCGCGATTAGCTTGACCTCGCCGTCGTGCGATACGACCATCATCTGCTCAGTCTACGGTTAGCTCATCCTCGCGAATTCGGTCGTCTTGCGACGATGAGGAACGGCGGTATGAAGAGTTCGAAGCGCAGCCTGCGCACGAAACTGATAGTGGGTGTCGTTGTCTTAGTCGTTGTGCTCGGCCTCTTGCCGGCTTACGCCCATGTATACACCCTCTCCGGTCCTTCTGACGCGCCAACGCTGCTTTTGGGGGACCAAGTCTGGGTTATGCGCAGTGCTTACGATATCCGCATCCCCTACTCCGACCGCATACTGTTGACCCGGCGTCAACCGAGCCTCGGAGACCTCGTCCAAGTCGCGTCGCCCGAGGATGGCCGCCTGATGTTTAAGCGGGTCGCGGCACTGCCGGGTGATCGGGTGGCCATGCACCAGCACCGCCTGCGTATCAACGGCAAGCTCGTCGAGTACGCGGCGACGGACGCGGCGGCTTTTCGTTCGGTTTCACCGGAGAACCACTTGGGGTCGGTTATCGAGACCGAGATGCTGGGAAGTTGTCCACATCTGATTACCTTCACGCCCGACTCGGCGAAGAATTCCTTTGCGGAAGTCCTCGTCCCCCCGGATCATTTCTTCCTGCTGGGCGACAATCGCGACCAAAGCCAGGATTCGCGTGCCTGGGGCCCGGTCCCTCGTCAGAGCATTCGGGGAAGAGTGGTCGGCGAACCGCACCGACCGTGAGGTTCCGTAATCTCAACCGTTTTCCGCAAATGCCATCAAACGACCGTTTTCTGCTTTGAGCTGAAATCCCGTCGCTTCAATTTCTCGGCAGCATTTCGGCGGCAGCGATCGCGATGCAAACCGGATTGAAAACCACCTGTCCGAGATCTCTGACATTGTCAGAGATACGATTAGAAAACGTGAAAATCCTCGGGAATTTGTGCGATCTGTCAGAAACCCTGGAAAGCGATTAGACTCACGTAAGTCGTTTTGGCAACGCGCGTTAGCGCGTTTTCCAGCAAGCGCTTTCTAATCCGTCGGTCGCAGGTTCGAATCCTGCCGGGCGTATTGCTGCAGCAGGGCGAGCATTCTTCCGGTTCTCGAGATTCGACGATGGACAACCTGAAAGAAAAACCGCCCGTGGTCGAGGTCATTGATCCGGAAGTCGTTCGCGTTTTGCGCGAGAAGACCGCGTCAGAGCGGCTGGATCAAGCCCTTCGAATCTGGGAGTCCGCTCGAGCCATCGTTCAAGGCGGCGTGCGTCAGCAGCATCCGGATTGGGACGAAGATCGGATCCTGCGCGAAACGGCCTGCCGCCTCAGTCAGGGTGCCACTGAACGTGTCCCGCGCTGAACTTCGGCCGCACAAGTTGCGAGCGCGAGCCGCCTCATGCTGCGCGGTGTTGACGGCGTCTCCTGATCGCCAGCCGATGGCGGGAAAAAGCAGGTTATCCGCAGATTTCGCAGACGACACAGATTTTTGAAATCAAATCGGCGAAATCTGGTGCGTCAGGCAAAGCTTGACGGTTCTTGTCAGTTGAAAGGTACTGACCATGGTAGTTGTTCGTTCGCCATGTAGCCGACCGAGCGGCTGTCGGAGTGATCCGGCGGTCGAAGCCTCGGAAGGCAAAGGCGTCAGCCGTAATGCGAAAGCGTGAACCCGATTCGGCCTCGTTACGCATCTGAGAGTGGCCAGCCCTTCCAGATAGGGTGAAGCCTGACACCGACCGTGAAGCAACGAACGCCTGCAGCGGCCGGGCTCTCCGGGGTGGGAGGGGACAGCGGATGCCGACAGAATCGTCAGGAACCTGAGAGACCCGTTCGAGTGACACTTGGCGCGTAGGCCCTGTGTCAACAAGGTGCGGGAACCCATAACTGCGCTTTGGCTCGATCGGGAGTCGGAGGGGCTCATAGTAGCGATGAAGCGGGGTAATGCCCGCGGAGCGAAGGGGCCCTGCCAAGGATTCGACGTGCAAAAAGGGTGAGGATACACATGGAGCATTGCTCCCAGAAGAGGCTTCGGCCTACCTCACTCTGCGGTAGCGTCTCAGCCCGTCGGCCAAGTCGACGTCGGTCGGCGCATGCCTTCGAGCGAAGTGTTCTTGGGTAAGCCGGATGCGGGAAATCTGCACGTCCGGTTTGAAGAGGGGGGAGGCGGCGCTGGTTCGTTCCAATTGAATGGATCATCGCTCCTCCCCTACTCGACCGGATCTCCTTTGCCTTTTGGCGTCGCAGGAGATGGAGAAAGATGAAAGATGCTTTCTGCTCTTTTGCTTGTCTTCCGACGCACGCGGCATCCGCCGATCGCCACGATGGCCGTGCCGAGCAGCACCCAGGAGGCGGGCTCGGGAGTGGGGGAATTGACGGGCACGATGTTCGCCCCCGGCAGTCCGTCAAAGTTGTCAACGGCGAGGAACGGTCCGGTATTGTCGACGTCGGCCAACATGTTCCGGCCATTGGGCGATTTGTCGATAAAGAAAGAGATCTCGTAAGGGGAGGGCCCGGCAACATTCGTAAATGCGTCGAAGTTGGCCGCCGTGACCTGCCCGCCGGAAACCGAGAAAGAATTCAAGTCAAACGTCCAAGTCGGGGCGGCAACCGTCGGGTCGGGGACGGGAAGCAGACCGGACGGACCGGCGGGAAAGGACTGAATCAGCACGGCTGAGGCCGCTTGATTCGCCGTGTTGTCGACGAGTCCCAGAATTTGTCCCGAGACGGTTCCCGGAACATTTCCGATCGTGTTCGAAATGGAAAAGTCGAAAATCAAGTCGGCCCGCACCTGTCCGGCCATTGCAGCCAGCGTCACGGCGGCAAACACGGCCAGTTTCATGGTTCGTAGCATTTCGCGTCTCCCGTGTTGAGAATCACCCGCAGTCAAATGACGCCGGACTTGCCGGCGACCGATCGTCTCAGCTCGAGATTGTTCAATTACTCATTGAGCATCGCGGCCGCCGCACTCAAGCCGGCCCATTGAGTGCGCTCGCCATTGGTCGTTGCCGTCTTCAATTCGCTCGACAATTTGCCGACCACCAACTGTCGAGGGCTTTCCAACGAAGTGCGGACTGATGAACCCCCGCCGACCGGCGAGACCGGCGTCGTCACCGTCGGATGCGACATCGACCCAACTGCCGTGCCGCCAAGAATCGTGGGCGCGTTTGCTGTGGTCGCGTCGGGGGAGACAGTCAGCGTGCTGAATCCGGCAAGGTCATTTGAGGCGGCGTCATTGAGCGGGGATTGAACGTTGCCTCCCACGACTGTCGTGGCTTGGACGACCTGGGGCGTCGAGCCCGAAGACGTCGAAACGGCAACCGGTTTCACTGGAAACGGGGGGATGTTGATCGGCGGGATGTAGCTGACGAGGCCCGGCACGAGCAAGTTGGCCCGCGGAGTGCCGCGCCCCGTGATTTCGTCGTATCCAGGTTCGGGCGAATCACCTTCCCGGTTGGCCGGACCCGAGATGATGTCGTTGAAATCGCCCGCCGGCAGGGAGTAAATCGCTTGCGGGATATAGACGCCGAGGGTCGACTTACCGGCGAGGGTCCGCCCCTGGTTGGCGATGGCGATCAAGCCGGCCCACTCGGGGGCGCCGTAGCTCGTTCCACTGGAATGCGCCCAGCCGGGGGCCGCCGCACTCGTGGCCGAATACGAATCGTAGTACGAGTAGTCGTACGCGTTGAAGGCCACGTCGGGATCTTCGCGCACGCCCGAATGCTGGACGCTGTATTGATAAGCCGGTTCGGATTCGTACTGGCTCGGCCCCCCCTGGCTATCGGCCCACGACTGCTCGATGCCTCCGAGCTGCGAGACGGAGAGGACCGTACCGCCGACTGAGAGGACGTTGGGCGATACGGCCGGCCACTGCGGGCCGACGGCGGTATTCGATTTGTCGTCTCCCGACGAGGCGACAAAGCTGACATAGACGCCGTTATGATTACTCGGCGTGGTAAAGTCGCTGTCGTCGTTCGTTTCCGTCGGAAACTCGCTGTAACCCAAACTCAGCGAGACGACCGAAACGCCGGGGTAGTTGCTGGCCGCATTAACCGCGGCCGGAATGTTCGACTCCCCTCCGGGGCAATTGATCACGACGATATTCGCCCCGGGAGCAATCGCGTGCGCCCATTCGACATCGATCGATTCTTCCTGCGACCAACTGTTGCTGGTCGGCTGCGCGCCGGGAGTGTATCCACGGTGAGCTTCAAAGCGGGGAGATTGTATTGCTGATCGAAGACGTTGACGTCGTTTTGAATGTTGGGGTCGCCGAATTCATCGATGAGCGCAATCGTCTGCCCTGTGCCGTCTCCCGCCACCGTGAATTTCTCGACGACGGGTCCCCTGTTGGTCTCGATTGTCTTGATGTAAGTGAACTGGATGTCATTGATGCCGTAGAAGTTCCGAATGACACTCGGCGTAAAACTGGTTAGGAGCAGACGATCTTCGAGTCTCTCGGCAGCAATCGCCCACGCAGGGCTGTTTCGTCGCCTGCGAGCGGAGCCCGGCACCCGTTTGAATCGAATCGGCATGATGTCCCCCCCAAACAATTGCTCTCAAATCGTTCCTGATGCGTCTCAATCGCCCGTCACGCGGTTGGGATGAGAGCCAACTCGGCGTGCTTTTGGACCGCTCTCGCTCCCCTCATCATCAGTGGCGAGTTTGCGGCGCGATTTGCCTCATCTGTTTTTGGATTTTTTGATTTTCAACAGATGTCCGGCGTCGTCCGTGAATCCGACAACCGCACGGGCGTAACATCAGCGCCGGTCGGTGCTTGACCGTGAGAATCGAAAGACGCTGTGTCGGCGGGGAGCTTTCACAAGTTCGGCGAACTGCGGCGCGGGAGCCGCAGGAGGCGTACTGCCGACGGGATCCGTCCTTCAGCGCAACACGAATCGCAGCCTCGATCGGGGCGGACGGGCTTAGGCTTGGGCGTCCGTCCGCGCGACTCCCATCCGCGTCTGGTCGACGAATTCTTCGGTCGAATTGTCGATGGCCCGGTCGTAACGGCCGCGCGGTGCATGGATGTAGTAGACCTCGGTCGCTGCACCGGCCGCCGCTTTCGCGGGGAGCGCGATTTCGTAGCGGACTTCTTGTTGATGGTCGCGAAATTGCTGCTTCGGGTCAAAAAAGCGGGGCGCGTTCCAGAGCATGGTGGCGAAATTTGTCTGTCCGCGGAGCATGCTCTTCACAGTATGGGCCGCCAGCGTCGGAGCAGCACGCCAACTGAGGTGTTTCGTGTAGAGCACCTTTTGTGTCGTCACCATCTCTTCATAAAACTCTTGGAGCGGAAGCCGCGTCGGCAAGACCGAGTGCTGAATATCGAAGAGACGATAATCGCGGGTGATCAGCCCGCGCGATTCGGTCCGCCAGCTTTCCGTCCCCGGATAGGGCGTGTTGACGCTGATCGTGACCAGCTCCGGCACTTCGAGGCACCATTCGCGAATGTGACGGAACCGCTCGCGGTCCCAATCAGGGTCGACGATCAGGTTGATCGACACGGCCACGCCGAGTGAGCGGCATATTCGACGGCCTCCAGATTCTTTAACCGCGTGACCCGCTTGCGATGCTTCTTGAGGCCCTCTTCGTCGATGGCCTCGACGCCGAGAAACATGTACTTGAGGCCGATCTTGCTCCAGAACTCGAAGACCTCTTTGTTCCGCAAAAGCACGTCGCCGCGCGTCTCGAGGTAATACTCCTTGCGAATTCCCTCTCGGGCCACGGCCTCGCCAATTTCCATGCCATGCCGGGCCTGGACGAAGGCCACGTCGTCGACGATGAAGACGCCCGGTTCGCGGATCGATCGCAGCTCGTCGACGATGGCTTCCGTGCTTTTGACGCGATAGCTGCGACCGTAGAACGTCCAGGCACTACAAAACGTGCAATCCCAGGGGCAGCCCCGGCTGAATTCGATCGACGCACACGGATCGAGCATGCCGATGAAGTATTTCCTGCGCTTGGCCAACAGGTCGCGGGCAGGGACGAGATCGTCGAGGCGGCGAACAAAGCCGGCCGGGGGACCTTCGCCGTCGCGCGAAACACAGCCGGGCACCTCGCTCAATGGGGCGTGATTGGCCGAACCATTCTTGCCGGAAGCGGAGCCAGAAGCGGAAAGCGCGTCCATCAGATGAACGGCCGTGGTCTCCCCTTCGCCCTTGAGCACGCAATCGACCGCCCCTTCGGAGTGTTCGAGAAGTTCCTGGGCCGTGAACGACGCACTGTGACCGCCGATCACGATCCGCGCACGGGGCAGGAGCTGCTTCGAGAGCTTGGCGAGATCGAGGATTTCCGGAACGTTCGCCAGATAATTGCAGGAAAACCCGATGACGTCAGGCTGCCAGGATTTGATCAAGCGAACATAGGCCGCGTGATTCTCAGCCTGCAAGTCGATGATGCGCACGTCATGGCCGGCCTTCCGCACGGCTTGGGCCACCAACTGCAGACCAAGTGGCTCGAGACGTAGGAAGATCTTGGAGTAGTAGAGCGCACTCGGATGAACACCCAGAAAGCGCATGCTCTCTCCTCCTGAACGCGGCTATCCACCGTCGCTGATTCCTGCCTCGAGGGTTCCGACCCTCGGCGATTCTAAGCTTCGGCCGCGGGCAATCCAACAAGGTCGAGAGAGGGGTGTCACTTGCGCTCGGCGTGGGGCTTCCCGCAAAGTTGGTCGATTATCTCGAAGTCAGCCCTCTCGAGGCCAACGAAAACAGCGACCTGCGTTCGATGCAGGTCGCTGTTCGCGGACAAGTCGAATTCAACTTATCGAGTCGTCGGCTCACGTTGCGTTGACGCTCCGCTGTTTGCGGCGGCAGGCGATTGCGTCGCCGTTCGCGGCGCCGTCGCAGTCGGACCGGCCATTCCGTTTGACCGATTCATGCCGTTCGGCAGCTCCGGTTGATTCACTCGCCCCTGAGTTGCGCGCTCATCCGGGCGATTGGTCACCCGATCACTCGGCGGATAGCCGGTCGTGTAAGGCTGTTGTCCATAGGCTCCGTAGCCTTGATATCCGTATCCGTACGGATTGTCGTAGGCGTAACCGTAAGTGGGTGCGCTCTGGTCGCCGACGTATCCGTTATCAGCCGGGTAGCTGTTGTTGTATCCATAAGAGCCGCCGTAGCCGGGATAGCCGTAGTAGTACGGGGTGGAATAGCCGTAGCCGGAGCTAGGGTAGCCGTATCCGTAGCCACCGTACCCGTACCCGCCGTAGGGATAACCCCAGCCTAAACCGAGACCCAAACCGTAGTACGGGTAGCCCCAGCCGTAACCACGTCCGCCCCAGCCGCCGTAATAGCCGCGACCGCCGCCATAGTAGCCGCGACCCCCGTAGTATCCACCTCGATAGCCGCCGCCCCCGCGCGCGACGGCGCCTCCGCGATAGCCTCCTCCTCCGCCACCGCCACCGCCGCGGCCACCGCGCAAACGCGAAGTTTGAACCGAGCTCGGAGAAGACAAACAGACTCACGATCGTGCATGCCGCAATCGCGAACATGCTGTGTTTTCGATTGGTCACAATTCGACCCCCTATGCTAGGAACGTTCGGCTTGCCATCTAGGTGTTCAATCACATTTTGCGAAGACGATGCCGCACCGCCGAAAATTCTGTATTCAGTGCGTCTGGGCACCGCCGCAAATCGCACTGATCAAAGTTTCCGCAAACCTTGCGCCTAACCCCCAGATCGAATCGCCTGTGGGCGAACTTCGGCCAACCTGGTCGGCGGAGTCTTCGCCGTCCAACCCTTGACCGGTCGCTGGCCCACGCTTGGCTGGGCTCTTCATTCGCCGCCGATGACCGCTCGCAGTAACATGAAGAGACTGCGAAAGACCCGCCGTATTCCGGATTTCAGGTTCATCCCATGTCGATTGCCACTGTTGCGTCCGCCGTTTTGCGATTGCACCCCGACGATAACGTGGGTGTGGCGACGCGCGGACTTGCGGCGGGCACCACCGTCGATCTTGCTGGAGGCGAACCGTCGATCGTGGCTCGCGAGCGGATCGAGATGGGGCACAAGCTCGCGCTCGCACCAATTTCGAGCGGATCTCCGATCCGAAAGTACGGCCAGACGATCGGCTACGCGACCGCCGATATCGCGCCGGGCGACTGGGTTCATACGCACAACGTGGAACCGGGCGCACTCAGCCTCGATTACGCGATCTCCAGCGAGATTCCCGCCGACCCGGCGCCGCTTCGCGGCCGGACTTTTCTCGGCTATCGCCGGCCGGACGGTCGCGCGGCCACGCGGAATTACATCGGTATTGTCAGCACCGTGAACTGCTCGGCGGCGACGTCCCGGTTCGTCGCGCAGAGATTCGATCGAGAACTCCTCGCCGAGTACCCCAATATCGACGGCGTGGTGCCGCTCGTCCACAAAACGGGCTGCGCGATGCAATACGGCGGAGACGACCATCAGCAGCTCTCGCGGGTCCTGGCGGGCTTTGCGAAACACGCAAATATTGCCGCATATCTGGTCATCGGTCTGGGCTGCGAAACGGGGCAAGCCTCGTTTCTCGTCGACAACTACGGGCTGACACAGCTGCAGCTACCAGGCCCAAAGCGGGCCGACACGTCCAACGGCGGTTCGTCCCGGTTCGTGATGAACATTCAGGATCTGGGCGGCGTCAAAAAAACGGTCGAGCGTGCCGTCGGCGTGCTCAAGGAGATGCTGCCCGAAGTCAATCGCGTTGAGCGGGTACCGATTCCTGTCAGCGAAATCATTTTGGGGACCAACTGCGGCGGCAGCGACGGCAACAGTGGAGTGACAGCCAATCCCGCCTTGGGATTCGCCAGCGATCGACTTGTGGCCCACGGGGGCACCTCCATTCTGGCTGAGACGCCCGAGATCTACGGAGGCGAACACCTGCTGACTCGCCGGGCGGTCTCCCCCGACGTGGGCGAAGCGCTCATCGGCCTGATCAAATGGTGGGAAAAATACACCGAGTTCTTTGGCGCGCAAATCAATAACAACCCGTCCGTCGGAAACAAGAAGGGCGGCTTGACGACCATTTACGAAAAATCGCTGGGAGCGATCGCCAAGGGAGGAACGACCGCGCTCCGCGGCGTCTATCGCTATGCCGAACCGGTGACCGAACGCGGTTTCGTCTTTATGGATACTCCCGGTTTCGATCCGGCGTCGGTCACCGGCCTGGTGGCGGGCGGGGCGAATATGGTTGTCTTCACCACGGGTCGGGGCAGCTGCTTCGGGTGCAAACCGGTCCCGTCGATCAAAGTCGCCACGAACACACCGCTCTACAAACGGATGATCGACGACATGGACATCAACGCGGGGCGCATTCTCGAGGGAGCTTCGGTAGAAGAGGTAGGACAAGAAATCTTCGAGAAGGTCGTTTCGGTCGCCAGCGGCGAAAAAACCAAGAGCGAAGAACAGGGGATCGGGGATGACGAGTTCTGTCCGTGGAGTATTGGCCCGACCTTGTAGCCGATGCGTGAAACCTCGATCCGCACTGCTTCGTTCAGCGGCCCGATGTGACGTAACCCGCCATTAAACCGGGCTTTAGCACACTGCCTGCGGCACGGAAGGCTTGCCGGGCGTTGCAACCGGCAAATCCGGAACGCACGAAAAAACCGGAGTTTCTGCGACAACCGCTACAGATTGCCAACTTATCCAACCGATACTACCCGCATGACCGCACCTCTGCGCTCCCGTTCACGGAGTCGCTGAAGGTTCGGTGAGGTGCAACGACGCCTTTAGGGAAGGGATTTCCCGATGCGGGTAATACGCCGCCTGGCGATATATTTCGGACTGGGCCTCCTGGTTTTGGGGGGACGTCAAAGCGTCCTGGCCCAAAATCAGCCTGGGGTATTCCAGTTGAATGGTGGCAATGCTCCACCGGGCAGCGGCGGCATGCCAGCTGCCCCCGGTCTCAATGGACCGGCCGCAGCTCCCTCGAGTTTCGGCGGTTCGTTGGCGGCCCCGGAGTATTCGTCCTATCCAGCAGTGATCCCGGTTGTTCCGCCGAATGTCCCGCCGGAGGCTTACGGTCCGACCGTCAATCCCTGGCCCACGGTCTCGCCCTACGATTACAGTTTTCAAAGTGACCGAAACGTCGGTGGCTTGTGGGAGCACATCCAACGGACACGCGGAAGGCAGTGGTATACCAACGTCGACTTCCTGTGGATGTCGACCAAACCGCCACAGGGAATCTTCGGAAACCCTAATGCCCAGACGTACGTTCGCCAAGAGCGCGATTTCATCAACTCGACGAGCGGTTCGAGCTCGACCTCGGGCTCGGGCTCGAGTTCGGGCTCGGGAAGCGGTTCGAGCTCGAGCAGCCTGGGCGGCAGTGAAAGTCAGCTCTTGCAGGACGAGGGCTTCATCACCAATACGCCGGCTTATTTCGCCTCATTGGCCAATTACTACAACGCACTTGATCTGGGGACGCTGGGCAACCTCATCACCGAGGGCGGCCGCTTCCAGGTCGGCTTCTGGAACCCGGATAATTCGGGATTTGACGCCCGCTTCTGGTTCGGAGGGCAGGCCAGCGACAATTTCAACGCGGCCGACGATGAAACGCAAAGGCCCAAAGACCTGGCCGGGTTCGAACGAGATCCTTCGATTCATGCAGAACAATAACCTGGTCAATCTCGGGTTGGCCGGCGGGTCCATCGACGCGATCGCGGGAGACTTACCGTCCTTCAACGGCACCAAGTTCACGCCAACTCAGCTCTTTGAGAGTGACCTGCAAAATCTGCGCGGTTTGCCGGTTGCCGACAACACGAAGGCCGGTCAGACGATTCCCTACGACATCTATTTTGACGTCAAGACGACCAGTCAGCAGATCGGAACGAACCTCGATTATTATTTCACGCCGATCTTCGAGCGCAAATGGATCATGATCAATCCGTCTGTGGGCGTGACTTATATGAACGTCAAGGAATCGCTGAGCTTTCTCGGCATCGACAGCGGGTTGCTGTATAGCAGCGCCGGTAATCTGCGCAACTTCAAAGCTCAGTCATTCCCCAACGGCATTGACGACAACACCGACGGCATCATCGATAACGCGATCTTCATCGAGCCCGGCCCCTCGAGCGTGTCAAGCAGCTCGACGAGCAGCACGACCAGCACCACGTCTGGTACAGCCTCGGTCAGTATGCCGACGCCATTCGCGCTTGTGCCCGCGACGATCGATATCTCGACGTCGTCAAACATCGTTGGTCCCACCGGCGGTCTGCGTTACCTCATCGGCGGCAAGTCGTTCCACATAACCGGCGAAACGAAATTCGGCATCATGGCCGACTTCGAGCAGATCGGCTTGTCGGGCAACAACATCGGCAGCACGACGCGCATCAACGGTACTCCAGTGACATTTCCGAGCGGAACTGTGAATACGCTCCATGGAGACGCCGAGTACCAACAAGATTTGATTATCCCGACCCCCGCTAACCCGAATCCGAATACGTTCTCCAGCTCGGAAACGCACGCCCATGTCTCGCCTTATTTTGAACAGTCGTTCGTGGCCGAGGCGCCCGTGTTGCAGTGGATTCCGTATGTCAACAAGATCTCGATCTTAAGCAATGCCCAGTTTCGCCTCGGGTACCAGTTCATCTGGATCGGCAACATGATCAACACGAACCAGAGCGTCGACTACCAGGGCGACCCGATGGCGGGCATGTTCCCCACGATTCAGCCCACGCACTCGGGCTGGTGGACGCAAAACGGCAGCATCGGCGTCTCCTGGCAGTGGTAATTCGCTCGCCGAAAGGCCGGCCGCAATGCCGTTTCAGCAGGGCGCACGCAGCCTGATGCGGCATGAGGGAGGGCGAGGCTCCCGCCGAGCCGTTTTCTGCGCGAAAACCGATGAAGGCGGCTCTCCCGGAGAGCCCTCCCATACTTCAACAGGCTGTTAGCGCCGTTGACGCAGAATGATCCGCTGGCGAGCTTCTTCGGATCGCTGAACGAGGACTTCCGAAAAATCGAAGGCGGCCGGCGCCTGGCGGGCGTGGCTCTGCAGCGCGGCTGCCACGTCCGCGGCCGTCGCAAAGCGGTCATCCGGCTTGCGGGCCATCATCTTCGTCACGATTTTCTCGACGTCGACGGGAATTTCCGGCTTGAAATCCCGCACCGGGCGTGCGTCCTTCGTCCGGTGGGCACGCAGTTTCTTGGGGACCGATTCGCCGGGAAACGGCACATTGCCGGTCAACGCACAATACATTGTGCACCCGAGGCTGTAGATATCCGCCCGCGGGCCGACGGCAAAACTGTCGATGGTTTGCTCCGGCGAGATGTAGTCGGCCGTCCCCACGCAGCCCTGACCCGAGATCATCGCCAGCGTGAACTCGTCCTCGTCCTTCTCCATCAAAGCCAGGCCGAAGTCGAGCACCTTCACCGTGCCATTCTTCTTGACGAGGAGATTGCCGGGCTTGATGTCGCGGTGCACCATCCCTTTTTCGTGCGCATGCTGCAGTCCGGCCGCCGCCTGGGCCATCAGGCTGCAGGCCTGCGGCCAGGGAAGCGGGCCTTGCCGCACGATCAGTTCCTGCAGGCTGATTCCCTCGACGAGTTCCATGATGACGTACAAAATCTCGTCGGTCTCGCCGAGTTTCAGCGTGCGGACAATATTCGGATGATTCAAGAGCAGGCCGGCTCGTGCTTCCAGCTTGAAGCGCGTCAGGTAATCGTTTTCCATGTGGCGGGAAATGACTTTGACCGCTGACTTTTCCCCCGTCTTTTCGTTGACGCCGACGTGCAGCCAACCCATGCCGCCGGTTCCCAGCACGTCGATGATGCGGTAGTCGTCGATCATCAGGTCTTCAAACTTGCCCTCGAGCAGCCACTGCGTCTGAAACCGCGTCAGCACGCCCTGCAACATAAGCGATTTGAGGAACTCGAGCGTAATCGGCTTTTCTTTTTCGGCGGCGGATTCGGCAGCGGGTGCCGACGCCGCCTTCGGGGCCGTGTCGCCCGTCGCACCGGCCCCCGTTGCCGTGTCGGGACCCATGCTCTGCACGAGGTCCATGCGCGTTTCGGCAACGGGCGCTGTCTTTGAAAGCTCGAAGGTCAGGTTTGTTTCGACGCGAAACTTAAATGGGCCGATCTCCAGGCAATCACCGTGACAAATCACGCTGATTTCGACCGGATGGCCATTCACCCGAATGCCCGCCTCCGGCCGCAAGGCCCGCACACGGATCACTTCGTTGTCCAGGGTGATCACGCAGTGCGCGGGAGTGATTTCCTCCGAAAGCAGGCGGACCGGGCAGTCGAGCGCCGATCCGATCAGCGTCGTATGCCGCAAAATGTCCTTGTAAGCCATGCCGCGCTGCGGATGCGGATACGCGAGCCGCGCATACGATCGCCCGCGTCGCACGGCCGGTGCCGCGGGCGGAGCTTCAGGCTGGGTCTGGCTTCCGGTCTGTTGTTCGGCGCTCATGCAAAGTTTGCGGAAGGCGTTAACGCCGCGCTCGCGTGGTCGTGCGGGCCGCGACTCAAATTCGACGAATTTTTCTGGCAGCCGGGACTTCGTCGCCTAAGTCACGAATGCGAACTTATCCCCTTTGGGCGACGTCCAAAGCGCAACCTCAGTTTAGCATGTTTTGCCGGACAGGTGAATAACTTACCCCTGCATCGCATCCAGCACGCCCGGGGGCGCATCCGCGTACTTCAGCGGTTCCATCGAATACGAGGCCCGCCCCTGCGACAGGCTGCGTACCTGTGTCGAATAGCCGAACATCTGCGCCAGCGGAACGTGTGCTTCGAGGACCGACAGATGGCCGCGCCTCTCCGAATTCACGATCATCGCGCGACGGGCGTTCAGGTCGGCCTGGATGTTGCCCAGGAATTGATCGGGAGTCGTGACCTCGAGCCTCATAATCGGCTCCAGCAGGACGATTCCGGCGTCTTGAAGCGCCTGCCGCATGGCGAGTGCTGCTGCTTCCCGGATCGATTCCTCCGTTGTTTCGCCGGCCCGATAACCGACGTCGAGGACGGTCAGCCGCACGTTCATCAAGGGATGGCCGAGCAAACCGCCTGCCTGCGCCTCCTCCCGAAGCGTCTGTACGAGGGGAGCCACCAAGGCCTCGGGAATCTGATCGGGCTTCAGCGAATTGACGACACTGATCGCTTCCCCGCCGGCAAACGGTTCCAGCCGGATCCGCACTTTCGCGTAATGAGTCTCCCCGGCCGTTTGCCGATGGCACTCCCCCTCCGCCTCGACGGTCTTGCGGACCGATTCGCGATAGCTCACGCGCGGCTTGTGAACCCGAACTTTGAGCCCGAAATCCCGCTGAATCCGCTCCCGCAGAATCTCGAGATGCAATTCGCCCATGCCGCTGATGATGGTCTGACCGGTCTCTTCACTGATTTTCGCCGTGAACGTCGGATCTTGCCGCGACAATCGGGCCAACACATCCGCGAGCTTTTTTCGCTCGGCATTCGTGTCCGGCTCGATCGACATCGAAATGACCGTCTCGGGAAACGTGATCCGCTCGAGCAAAATCGGATGATGGGTGTCACAAAGGGTGTCCCCCGTCACCGAATCCTTCGGGCCGACAATGCCCACAATGTCGCCCGCTTCAACCTGATCCGTTTCGATTTTTTCGCGTGAATCCGCCTGCACGCGCCACAGCTGGCTGATCAGCTCTTTTTTATCGCTCCGCGGGTTCAGCGCCCGACTGCCGCTCTTGAGCACCCCCGAATACACGCGAACAAAGTACAAGTCCGCGTGCTGGTCGGCCACGATTTTGAACACCAGGCCGCAAAACGGCTCCTTGGGCGAGCACTTGCGCGTCTCGCGGCCTTTATCGCGTTTTTTCGGGTTCGGATTTTCACCCTCGACGGGAGGCCGATCGAGCGGACTGGGCAAGTACCGCACCACCGCATCCAACAGGGGCTGCACGCCGATGTAATCGAGCGAAGCCCCGCAAAACGTCGGCTGCAGTTGCCCGTGCAACGTCGCCACTCGCAGCAAGCGGTGGATCTGGTCGGCCGGAACGTCGTCCGTCGACAGGTACGTCTCCATAATGGCATCGTCGAGCAGCGAGACCGCCTCCAGCAGCTTGTGCCTCCACTCGGCCGCCCGTTCCCGTTCAGGCTCTGGAATTTCCTCGACCTTGATGGTCTGCCCTTTCGACTCGGCGTCGAAATAGAGCGCCTTCATCTGGATCAGGTCGATGATCCCGCGGAGCCCATTCGGGTCCGTGGCCGGTCCGGCCCCGATCGGAATCTGCAGCGCGATTGGATGGGCAGCCAACCGCTTAATTATTTGGTCAAACGTCCGGTCAAAATCGGCCCCGATGCGGTCCATCTTGTTGATGAAGCAGATCCGGGGCACGCCGTATTTGTCCGCCTGCCGCCAAACCGTCTCGCTTTGGGCCTCGACCCCCTCCATGGCACTGAAAATCACCAGTCCCCCGTCGAGGACCCGCAAACTCCGCTCGACCTCGGCCGTGAAGTCGACGTGCCCCGGCGTGTCGATGATATTGATTTTGTGCTCGGGGATGCCGGCCGCCTCGTTCTTCCACTTCGACGAGATGGCGGCCGAATAGATCGTGATCCCGCGCTTGGCCTCTTCGGGATCGAAGTCGGTGACCGTCGTCCCTTCGTCGACGTCTCCCATTCTGTGGGAGAAGCCCGTGTAATAGAGGATCCGCTCGGTCGTCGTGGTCTTACCGGCGTCGATATGGGCCACGATCCCGATGTTGCGGATTCGCTCGGTCACCATGCGAAGTGGGCGAACGCCTTGTTAGCATCCGCCATGCGATGGACGTTCTCGCGCTTCGTCATCGCGGTCCCTTCGCGGCGAAACGCGGCCATCAGCTCTTCGGCCAGGCTGACATGCGCCGGCCGGCCTTTTTTCTCGCGCACGGCCTCGATCAGCCAGCGAATGGCCAAAGTCTGCTGCCGGCGCGGATTGACGGGCGTCGGCACCTGGTACGTGGCACCGCCGACGCGCTTCGACCGCACCTCGATCGAGGGCCGCACGTTCTCCACCGCCTCGGTGAACACGCGCGTGGCCTCCTCGTCGGGCATCTTTTTGACGATGATGTCCATCGCGTCGTAAAACACGTTCATGGCGACGCTTTTTTTGCCGTCGTGCATCAGGCAATTGATGAACTTCGACGCCAATTTCGAGTTCGTCCGGTGATCCGGCTTGAGCTGCGCGGCGCTAGCAGTGAATTTGTCGGCCATATCTCTTCAATGAATTCTGAGGACGACCCGATTGCCGTCCGAACTGGATTTTTTTCGCCCGAAACCGAGATTTCCAGACCGTTCTTTCGTCCCTGACCCCTAGCCCCTAGCCTCTGACCCCTACTTGGGCTTTTTCGCCCCGTACCGGCTGCGGGCCTGTTTGCGGTCGGAAACGCCCAGGGTATCGAGGACGCCGCGGACGATCTTATAGCGAATACCGGGCAAGTCGCGGACACGGCCGCCGCGGACGAGCACGATCGAGTGTTCCTGCAAGTTGTGGCCTTCGCCGGGGATGTACGCGGTCACTTCCTTGCCGTTGGAAAGCCGCACACGGGCCACCTTCCGCAGAGCCGAGTTCGGCTTTTTGGGGGTGACGGTCTTCACCAACAGGCAAACCCCCCGCTTCTGCGGGCAGCCTTCCAACACGGGCGTCTTGGTTTTGCCGTGCTGAACGCGGCGCGGTTTCCGGATAAGCTGATTGATCGTAGGCATTCGCTTGTCGCTACTTTCGACGATTCCAAACGGCTATCAACGACTCCAAACGGGGCAGCCGCGAAGAATCTTGAACTCTAGCCAGCCTCGAAAAGAGCGTCAAGCGAGAGGCGGGACGGGGGGTGGGGGTTGGGGGTTGGGGGACAGGAAAGTCGGGCGCGCACCCGACTTTTTTCTGCTCAGGCCGAGTTTTCCGTCACCTCGGTGTGCCACGGGCGAGGGCCGGCCATTGGGGCCGGCTCACGAAGCCGGGGGCTCCCCCGTGCTTAGCAGTTTGATAGTGATCGGTGCCATTTCCCTCTGCCCTCCCCGCTCCGCCCTCCGCCCTGTTCCGACTTTTTTGGCTTTTTTAGGGCGCTGAAAAAAGAAGACTTTTTTGGGGTCCACCCAAAAAAAGTCCCAACGCGCTCGGTCCCGAGTTCGCGCCTTGTGAACCGCCGTCTCTCGAAGTTTCGCTTGGAGTTGGACTTATGCCGAGCGAACGCAGACCTGGCGAAGCTTCGCCGACCCGCAGTCCCCATCAGCAAGGGGACTTTTTTGAGCGCACCCAAAAAAGTCTTTCTTGCCAGATTTGTGGCGGATTTATGATCGGGATTCGAGCCGACCAAGGTACAATGTGGCTAGACCACCGCAAGGAGGCGAATCGAGGGGCAAAAAAGGCATTCGCAACTCCGCCGTGGCACCTTTGCCTAAGGGCGAATGCTAGTGCTCTGTCACACCTTGATTTTCGGGTCGCACTGGCGGCTTGTCCGCTAGTGCGAACGACTTACGACGCAGGTCATCCTAATTTTTGGATGTGACGCAGCACTAGCACTCTGGCCGAAGGGCAAAATCTCAGAATCGACCTCGCGGCAATTGATCGAGAGCAATTGCCCGGAAGCAGATCCCAAGCGGGTTCGAATCGCGTCCTCCTGCAATTTCCCCCTCGATAACTTCACGACGGACCGCCCCCACCAGTCCCGATTCTCGCTGAGACCTCAGTGCCCGCTACCACCGCGCTCCGATTTCGGAGCACCTGCGGCCGCGGAATTGCCCCTCCACGGTCGCAACAGTTCCGCATTATCGACCCACATCACGAAGAACGGCCGGGCCGCGTCGCGTTTTTTGAGGTAGAGCAGGAACGGTCGGTTGAAATGGAGTTCTTTCGGACCGCCGTCACACGCCATCGCGTACGCGGTCGAAAGCACTTCCGCACCATGCCGATCCAGCTTGAACTCAATCTCCTGAAAGGCGGCCGCCATGAAAAGTCCCGCCGCCGATCCGTTCTGGATGATCTTGTCCGCACCTTCCAACTCGTGAAAATGATGCGACACCTTCCAGGACATGTTCGGCACCAACACTTCATCCTCGAGCAAGCGATACCTGGCCAACCCGGGCGACTGCTTGATCTTTTCCTCGAGGTCCGCCAACGTCGCCGCCAACGTGTCTTTGCGTTTGAAACAAGCCAGCACAATCTGGTACGGCTGCGTTTCGCGACACAGATCGATGGCAAATTCCGCGGAATTGCCGGCGAAGTAGAGCAGCGTCACGCGGTCCCGAGCAAACTGCGAGTCCGAGTCCGCGGACGAACTCGCCGTGATCGGCAACAACCCGAACGAATGCACCGGCGTCTTCACCCCCGCCGAATCGGTGAAGAACAAGGCCTGCGGATTGTCCTTGAAATCGTACGTGTAGCGCACGCCCGCCTTGAGCAAGGCGAAGGCCACGAGCGCGTTCGGCGGGCCGTCGATCTTGGGAACTTTGCTCCCTGGAAACCGCTGCGGCAGCTCGCTGTCGAGCGTCGCCAGCACGTCTTTGAGCGAACCGGCCGCCACGAGAAAATCAGCCGCATCCAAGTCGGCCTCAGACTCCTGCGCCTGGTTCAAGCGTCCCGCTACCGCCTCGGCATTCCGCAGCTTGACGGGCCCGCCCGTGAAATCCTTTTCAAAGCGATTCCATGCCAATTGAAACGACGAGCACCAGATCGCCGACTTGGTCTCGGGAATCGGCGTGTCGAGCGTGGGCACGACGACGGTGCGCTTGAGTTCGCTTGTGGAAGCCACGAGCGCCGGCGGAGAGTTATCCGGCGGACTCGGCTCTCCCTTCGGCCGCCGGTGCGCAACCGGCTGCTCGCACCCCAGGATCAGCAACGCACTCAGCCAGGCAGCGAGCGAGAGAGCGCAAGAGCAGCGACACCCACACATTCCCGTGGCCCTTTCTCAGGAACGACTCGATTACGAAGTGATGTTCGCAAAGGCGCGAAGTGACTCGTCACGACTTGATTCACCAGTGACGACGAGCGGGCCAGTCGCATTTGTTTAAGAATTTAGCAACACAGGAAAGGCAGAACCCTCTGCCCCCTTCCCCCTGCGCTCCCTCCTTCCCGCAAGACTTTCACCACAAAGACACCAGGACACCAAGGAAAAGGCGAAGACGTGTCGCCGCAGATTTCGCCGATGACGCGGATTGGAAGAGAAGGATGACGTCAGCTGCCTCCTGTTGAGATCTGCCTTCGTTTCTGGTGGCTATGAAGCAACAAGTCCGAAAAGACGCGATCGCCAGGGTTGGCGGTGGCCGAGTATCAGGAATTCCAACCCGCACCCGCCGGCCCCCGCCCCGCGTCCCGCATTTTGAAATCGGTGGAATCTGCGAAAACTGTGGATAGCCTCGTCTCTCTCACTTTGCTTCCGCTGGTCCGGTGCGTCGGGCTCGCGTTGTTTGCAGTCGCAGCTCGCCGAACAAGCGGACGAGTGCCGGAAGTTGGTAGTGGGCATTCAAGCCGCTGGGATTCGGCAGCAGCCAGACCCGTGCTCCCCCAAAGCGGACTTTCTGGGGACCGACGGAATTCGCACTTCGGTCCCAGGCCGCCTGATAGGTCGAGATGCCGAGGAACGCGACCCAGCGTGGCCGAAAGCGGGCGACCTTTTTCTCGAGACGCCGGACGCCGGTTGAGAGATCTTGTTCCGTGAGTTCCGCCGCTTGCGCGGTCGCCCCGTCAACCAGATTGGTGATGCCGTAGCCCCGATCAAGCAAGAGTCTCTCTTCCGCGGGAGCGAGCAGCCGATCGGTGAAGCCTGCCCCGTAGAGCGTCGGCCAAAAGCGATTGCCGGGCCGCGCAAAATGGTGGCCGACCGCCGCCGAATACAGGCTCGGGTTGATGCCGATAAACAGGACCCGCAAATCGGGGGCGATGAGATCGCGAATCGTCTTGCCATAAGCCGCGAGCAGTTGTTCTCGCGTCGGCCGCATCGTCACCGCGACCCGGGGCATAAGCGGCTTTTTCACTGGACGACGCGAACCCATAAACTTACCGATGATTTAGCATCGCCCCGTGTCACTCGTCCTTCAACCGTGCCAGATTGCTGACTCCAGCCCTCACCGACATTCGTCGCCGGCGTCGCCCTGGAAGAGGTCCTCCAAAGATCCGGCTGCACCCCCCCACTTCCAAAGTGCCGCTCCGCGTTTCAGGGCGGCGAAGTTAGTAACCGCACTTCATGCTGCACGGAGGCTCCGATAAAATGCCACATTCTTTCTTTCAAAATGCATTCACGGGGGGCAAAACATGATCGGGCGCCCAGAGGTAACAGAACATCGTGAGGATCTTTCGCGATTTATGGTTCACCTCACGCGCGACGATTCGGGCGAATGGCCCGGCGGCGGCGGAGACACGGCGAGGAATAACTTTCTCGCCATTTATCATGAGCGTACGATTTTGGCCGCTGATACTCATTGCCTGCACGCGCGTAAGATGACGCCGTCGCAAAGGAAGAAATGCGGAGTTGCATGTTTCAGCGAAATGCCGCTGTCTGCAATCAAGCATGTCGCGAAACCGATCCCGGGTCGCCGGATCCAACTCGAGCCATACGGCCTAGTCTTCAAGCGGGATTTCATTATTGAAAAAGGCGGCCAGCAGGTCACCTACGTGAACAATTACGAAGGCAACAACGCTGTTCGGGCAAGCTACGATCGGGCTTTTGAAATCGCGGCAAAGAACGATTTTACTGGAAAGCTCTGGAAGCAACTCCCGTTCGTGAGCGCCATGAACGACAAATGCGATTTCTTTTGGGAGCGCGAATGGCGGGTCCTTGGCGCGGTCGAGTTCAACTATAGCGATTTGGTTTACGTAATCCTGCCCGAGGAAGGAAGCGGCCCGCTGAAGTTCGCGTTGGCACAGAAGGGCATTTCCTGGATCTCGCCGGAGTGGGGATTGGAGCGCATTGTCGAGGAGCTTTCCGATCAGCAGACTCAGACTCACCGATTGGCTTTTCCGGCAAAGAAGACAAAGTGCCGCCTGACGAAGGCATCTTAGCGCGTTAGCCATCAGACTTTGTCATGATTTTGTTCTGCCACCTTTGAAGCGAGTCGACAAACAGCCATGACGTGCAATGATGGACTGAACGCAACGCGAGGACGACGCGATGGTTGATCGAGAGACAATTCTGCAGAGGGCACTTTACTTGCCGCCGAGCGATACCTGAGAGGTTAGAATCACAATCGATCGGCGCAATCCTCGGCGAATGCGAATCGGTGTTTGATTGCCGTCTGCGACTCTCGCTTCCAATTGAGAAGTATGAATGACTCTCGCACTACGGAGTTGGGTTCGCGAAAATTTCGCCGTAAGCCGTTACCGCGTGACCATTTGCGCACCATTATTGACATAAAGCTTTATGCCAACAATAATTAGGGTGAGTAATCCATGGCCTAGCCCGCACAAGCAGAACATCGCTGTATGGAGCACCGATTTTCCACCGAAGCACAAAATCGGCTGTTTAAGGCGTTGCTCCGCAACTTGGAGCAAATTGGCTATTCGGGCGCGCTGCTCCAGCAACAATATAGATTCACCGACCACTTTGCCGCCGCGCCTACTGACGAAACCGCTCCGGCCGTCGCCTTTGGGCAATTTCCACCAGACCCAAACACCGCCTGCTTTGCGATAGCTCTTTCGAACGGCGACTCCGGCGCAGCATTGATAAATCGATATCGCGCGCTCGGCGCCCCTCGCGCGTTTGAGGTTCGGGACAATAGCGTAATCCACTGGCGAGTCACTCCGAATGTCTCTGATTCCGATCGAAAAACCGTAATCAGGTCCGAAAACCTCGAACACGTCTTTCGCGTCAAGAGAGAGGCGTGGAGTCCGGCGAGCATCCTTCGGGCCAAGAATATCGCCCCCACAGGGCCCCGCCAGCAAGATTTCATCGATGCGGGTCTAATGCCTGCCCTCGAGTCGCATGTGCGTGAGAAACTCGATCCATTGCTCAGGGAAGCGCTCTCCGCTGCAAGTCGAAATTTTCATGAGCGCCATGGTGGAAACCCCGACGCCAACCAGCTCTTTCGGCTCGTGTTTCGGGCCTTGACGGGCAAGGTAATGCACGATCGGGGAATGCACCCATTCGACCAAATCAACGGCCCCGTATCCCCGAATGAGTTCCTAAACGCAGTCGCACTTCATTACGACGACCCCAAGCCCATCATTGAAGATTTGGACACGCAACGGCTTGTTCTCAAAACGCTTTGGCGCGGCGTGGGGCTTGCACACCTCTCGATCGACGTACTGGCATTTGTCTGGGAAAATACGCTTGTTTCAGACGAAGTGCGAGCAGCGCAGGGTATTCACGCAACGCCGCCAAACGTTGCGCGTTTCATCGCACGCAGCCTGATTGAGGAACCGCCCGCCAATGGCCGGCTGGTCGTTGAGCCATGCTGCGGCAGCGGCGCATTTCTGATTGCCGCGCTGCAAAGGATTAGGGAGCTGCTGCCGCCCGACACAGATTTGCGATCGCGACACCGATACTTCGCAAACATCTTGCGCGGATTTGATACAGAAACATTCGGGATTGAAGTGTCACAATCCTGCCTAACTCTAGCCGATTTCCCCAATCCGAATGGCTGGTATCTGAAAGATGAAGACGTCTTCGGGCCACCTGCCAAATCGCCGCGATTCAATGCGTCACTAGGGACGGCTCGCTTCGTCCTGTGTAATCCTCCGTTCGAGAATTTCTCGGAAGGATTGCGTGCGGGATATGGGCCGTCATTTGTGCAGCGCCCAGCGGAACTGTTGGGACGCATTCTTGAGCAGACGCCGATAGACGCCGAGATCGGATTCGTGCTGCCGCACCAAATCATTGATGGTCGATCATATTCATCCCTGCGTGTTAAACTCGGCGAGAGATTCGAGAGCCTTGATGTTGTGCAACTTCCCGAGGGAATCTTTCAGTGCGCAAGGTTTCCGTCAGCGCTGGTGGTCGTGCGCAACCCAAGACCTCACAACCGGACGAGAGTCAGGTTTTCGGTCGTATCCAACCCGAACGAATTCGTTCGAACAGGTGCCGTTGATCGAACAGACAAGGCGGAACGCAGCGCTGTTGATTTAGGGCGCGGCATTTCCGTTGTCGATCTTGGGAATATTTGGGGATTTCTGTCGAAACACCCCAAACTTCAATCGGCCGTGAATGATATCGCTCGGGGCGTAGAGTGGGAGCGATTCGACCGCGCGAAGCATATATCAAAGGACCCTCGGCCCGGAACACTGCCCGGGTTTTATAGCTCAAAACAAATGCGATGTTTCGAGGCCCCACCGCTGTATTTTCTGGATCCAGCAGATAGACGTCGAAATGCTTGGGATAAATCGTGGCATCTTCCTAAGGTGGTTTGCAACGCCGTCCGCAAGTCGTCCACCGGGCCTTGGAAGATTGCTGCATTTCCAGTCGAGCTGAATTTGCTCTGCACTCAGAACTTTACGGTTCTATGGCCGAAGACGCACTGGACCGCTAAGAGCCTCGCTGCCGTGCTCAATGGTCCAGTGGCAAATGCGTTCATGGATTGCCACGAAACCTGGAAGCACTTAACAAAGGAGAACCTGAGAGAACTGCCGTTGCCCAACCTCACACCGGAGGGGATTGGCGCGCTCGATGGGTTGGTCGCCGAATATCAGAGACTTGCGGCGCTGAAACGTGATGGTGACATCGCAGAAGACCATGCTCCTATTGCGAGGCTCCGCGCGGTTTTCCGCCAAATCGATTGGATCGTCCTTAAGTCGTACGATTTGCCGCACGAATTGCTTGAGGCGTTACTTGAATATTTTGGAGAACAGAGACGCCCAGCTGCCGTGCAGTACGACATCATGTCGCTGATCGAACCACCAGTAGATGCACCGAATCGGGATGATGCAGACAGTGCACTCTGGAACGTGCTCGACGTGTCACTGCGCGAGAATCGAGTCTGACTTGCGCGGGGCCAGACATGCAAAAGTGCGTCTTTGTAGACTCTTGTACCCTCGGCATTTTGGCCAATCCAAATAAGACGACCGAAACCGAGGCCTGTAAAGCGTGGGCGTTGAACTTGCACCGCAAGGACACGCTCGTGCGAGTGCCAGAGATCGCCGATTACGAGACCCGGAGATCGTTGATCCGCATCGCGAGCGCTGAGTCGCTTGCCGAACTGGATCGCGTGATTGCGGTGTACACGCTTGTGCCGATATGCACGGACGCAATGCGTCGCGCAGCGGAGATGTGGGCTAACCTCCGGATTCAATTAGGCAAGGGCGGCACTGACGACAAGCGCCTTGATGGGGATGTTATCATCTGCGCAGGCAGAAATCTTCGCGAGGGAAATGGGAGTCGCGGTTACGATTGCGACAGATAATGTCCGCCACTTCTTGCCGCTCGTGAACAAAGTGGAGATCGCCGACGCCAAGCCTTGGCGCGAGATCAGTCCATAGCACAACCGCAGAACTTCCGTTCCAATTGCGAAAAGTCGCTTCGCGAACCGGCAAACCGGTTTCCGCAATTGCAATGAGCGGGCGGAAAATTGTGCGGAACGCATTTGCGGAAAGGGAACCGTAACGAGCCGGGCGCTGTGCGAGTCTGATCGAGAGCACGTAGAGCGTGAGAGCGGCAGCAACGCCGGCGATTCGACGGGTCCAATTAGCGTTTTTTTTCGATCGCTCACGCTGTTATTGTAACGGTCAACCCTGGGAGCGCAGGCGCGAAGGCAGAAAGGAATTTGCCGCCGAGCGACGTCTGAGAGGCTAGAATCACAGTCGATCGGTTCAATCCTCGGCCGGAATCGTCAGCCCGGTCGATCCGTTCCGGCTGCTGTCGATTCGTTTCCGCGAACCGCATGGTTGAGCCCGATCAAACCGGCTTTTCTTCCACAGGAGTAATTCCCATGCCGTTCCTGAATGTGCGAGTGATTGAAGGGGTTTTCTCGTCGGCTCAGAAGCAGGAGATGATTCGCAAACTGACGGACACGATGGTCTCGATCGAAGGCGAAGGGATGCGTCCCGTGACATGGGTGGTCATCGAAGAGGTCAAAAGCGGTGATTGGGGCATCGGCGGCAAACCCCTCACCACGAGCGAAGTGAAGGCGCTCGCAGCCGGGCCGCGAAGCTAAGAAGCGCTGCGGATTCGAGCGAGGACTGTCGCCCCGTCCGGGGCTTGGGGAACAATTTCCGCGAACGCACCCAAGCGATGAATCGCCGGGCGATTGTCGGCCGCCCTGGCGGGGCTTGAAGCACGGCACCAAGATTAAAACAGACTGAATTCTGATTGAGACGCCGGTCGGAGGGCTACAATCCGTGCCATGAAATCAGCATATCGTCGGATCATCCTGGCGTTCGTGATGAGCGTGGCGGCGATTCGAGGTGCGCTCGCGGAGGCCGCGGACGGCGCGGCGACGGCAAAGGCGAAGGTCGAGCCGGGCAGCGTCAATCCGGGCAGCTCCAGTCCGGGCAGTGGCAATCGCGCGAGCGGGCCGGCAGGCCGAGCCGAGGCGACCAAGACGATCGGCGGGATCGTCGTGGATGAGGCGGGCGCTCCCGTTGGCAATGCGCTTGTCAGCGAGATTGCCGCTTCGGGCAAGAATCGCGACGTCGTTGCGAAATCCGATGCGGCCGGGCACTTCAACATCGAAGTGCCGGTGGACGCACAACTGGGCCACTTAATCGCCAAGTTTGATGGCGGCAAGCGGGTGGGACTGGTCTACTGGAACTCGCGAGAACAGGCCGGGCCGCCGCGGATTATGATGCACAAAGCGCGCGAGATCGCGGTGGCCGTGACCGACGCCTCGCATCGACCTGTGGCGGGCGCGACGGTGGCCGTTGCCGCGCGGTTGCCATGGGGAAAAGTCGCGACCCGGTTCGCTCCGATCCGTCTCGTGGATCAGCAACAGACGGATGCCGGGGGCAAGGCAATTCTCCATGCCCCGGCCTGGCTCGCGTCGACTTGCGTTTTTGCCGTGAAGGAGGATGCCGGGTTCGATTATTTCCTGTACCGCAAACGGCCCGGTCAGGCCGCCGAGCCGCTGAGATTAGCGCGGGACCTGCAGCCGGTGATCAATCTCGGGGAGCGGAGCGAACGGGCCACCGCGCCGTTCAAGTTGCCGGCCGACGACGCGCGGCCCGTCAATTTTGTTTTGGGCGGCATCCATCGGCTGCGGGTGAAAGTTGTCGATGAACGCCGCCGGCCGCTGGCTGGGATTCCGGTCCGGCTGAGTCGCCTCGAGCGGCCCGACAAAGGTGGACCCGCCGAGCTGGATGGGACCGACTCGCTGGAAGCGACGACCGACGAGAAGGGTGTCGCGGTGTTTCGGATCGTCCCGGCGGACATCGAGCCGGGTCTGCGCTGCTCGGCGGTCTTTTCGGCAAAGGCCGAATATGTCTTCTCCGAGCAGGTCGAATTGGATCCGGCCGAGAAGGAGAGCTACGTCCGGTGCATAGCGCGGCGGAGAGCCGTGCTTCAAGTTCATGTGACGTACCCCGACGGTCGGCCTGCGGCGGGGGCGGAAGTCTCCGGACACAGCCGGGCCTTTGCCCGGGACTTCATCACCACCTGGAACGCCCTTACGGATGGCGACGGGATGGTTTGGGTGATGCCGACAGAGCTCGATGCTTATTTCACGGTGAGCGCCCAGAGCGGGCACTTTGCGGCGCCGCTGGTGGCCGGGATTGCTCGTGTCGAAGCGCCGCGGGCACCCCTGCATCTGGTGTTGCGCCCCGCGACTCGCGTGCATGGCACTCTGACGCTGGGGAAAGATCGCCGTCCGCTGGCCAATGAGTTCGTCTACCTGACGCAGCGCGACGACGCGTATTCTCAAATTCCCGAAGACCAACGGCTGACTCGCCGCCCGGCTCCCGAGCCACTCTCGATCAAGCATCCGGGAAAGACCGACAGGCAAGGCCGCTTCGAATTCTTTGCCGCTCCGGGCCGCTATTACTTGGACTACGACCTGTCTCCCCTCATCGCAAGCATCGTGTCGAACTCCTCCTTCATGACGAACGTGTCCCTGGACGAGGGGGTCGAACCGTTTGAAGTCAAAGATCAGACCGAGGTCGAGATCAACCTGCACCGGGACCGCCCGATGGTGACCCCGCTTGACGGGCGCGTGGTGCAGGCCGCCGATCGGCAGAAGGGCGTGCCGGCGGCCTTGATTCGAGCCGCGGTGGCCGATCCGCGAACCAACACGCGGATGGGAATCATTCAATCGGGCGCCGACGGCGCGTACCACGCCGAACGCGGGCCTTGCGAAATGCTGCTCGAGGCCCAAATGCAGGATCACACGCTGGCGGGCATCGTCCGCGTGGGTGCCGACGACACAAAGGTCGACATCCCCGTCGGGCCGGCGGTGACGGCGCACGGGCGGCTTGTCGACCGATCGGGCAAGCCTGTCGTGGGCCAGTTCCTCGTTTACGGCATCCGTTTCGAAGTTCCGAAGCTCGGTTTCGTGGTGGCGCTCCAGCAGCACGCGGGAACCAACCGCAAAGGCGAGTTCAAACTCGTCGGGCTGTCACCGGGCTGGAAATTCGACTACTACGCAGAGATCCATCCGCCCGGCACAGCGAGAAGCAAGCTCGCCCATTTGGGGACCGTCTCGCCGCAGAAGGCCGAGCCGATCGAGCTGCACGATGTGCCGCTTTCCGTAGACTAGCGGGGGATGCGGGCCGCGGGGCGGGGGAAGAGTGCGGCTGTTATTCCCGCCGCTCCCGCGGGCGCGGAACTGGAGAGCGCGGTCGATCTTTGTCTCGTTCCTTGGTGCCGCGAAGTCTTTGTGGTGAAATCGGTCTTCGGGATTTCCTTCGAGGGCTTAACTGCAAAGACTCCACATGCACCGCGTTTTCCTCTGCGACTGCTGCCGTTTGTCCTCTTCCTTCGCGGCAATCGCCCTTGTCGTGGCAACCACCGCAGCCGTTGCCGCGCCGGCTCCGTCCACTTCGCCGAATCCTCCAAATGACCACCAGCAGCTCGCCTTTCCTGGAGCCGAAGGTTTCGGCCGCTTCGCGAAAGGCGGCCGCGGCGGCGATGTGTACCATGTCACCAATTTGAACGACGCCGGGCCCGGTTCGTTGCGGCAGGGACTTCGCACAATGGGGGGACCGCGGACGATCGTGTTCGACGTGAGTGGCACGATCGAGCTCAAGCGTCCTCTGCAGGTCGAACGGCCCTATCTCACCATCGCCGGGCAAACTGCGCCCGGCGACGGTATCTGTCTCAAAGACCAGACGTTCCTGATTTACGGCACCTCGCACATCATCGTCCGCTACCTGCGGATTCGCCTGGGCGACAAGAACAAACCGCCCAATAAGGGCGACGACGCCATGACGACCGACGACATCGACAACGTGATCTTCGACCACCTGACCGTCACTTGGGGCATCGACAGCAATCACGATCTCCGCCGCGGCAAGAACTTCACGCTGCAGTGGTCGCTGTATGCCGAGGCCCTGAACCACAGCCTGCATTCGAAGGGGCGCACGCGATGCTGGCCTCGTTCCGCGATCTGACCGGCAACATCTCGATCCACCACAACCTGTTTGCCAGCAGCCGCGAGCGGCACCCCACGCTCGCCAGCGGCGAGAAAACGCGGCCCGGCGTGATCGTCGATTTTCGCAACAACGTGGTCTACAACCTGAGCGGCGCGACCAACCTCGGCGACGCCCACATCAATTTCATCAACAACTATTACCGCCCCGGTCCGAACACGCCGCGCGACAATTTCCCGCTGGCTGCCAAAATCGGGTCGCCCGACAAGCTGCAGGTCTTCATGGCCGGCAACACCTTCGACGGCAACCCCGAGTTCTCGCGCGACAACTATCGTGCGATCACCTTCGACCGCTGGAAGACCGGCGGCTATGTGAAGACGACGCTCGAACGAGTCCGCGCTCCCCAGGAATTCGACGTCGGCGAAGCCCGCCCCGAAACGGACGCCGCCGGCGTGGCCCTGGAAAAAGTCCTGCAAAAGTCCGGCTGCACCCACCCTCGCCGCGACGCCGCCGACCAACGCATCGTGGCGGGAATCCGCAACCGCACCAACCGCATGATCGACTCCCAAGACGAAGTCGGCGGCTGGCCGACGCTCCGGCGATTTCCCACTCCTGCCGAAGCGATCGACAAGGACACCGACGGCGATGGCATGCCCGACGACTGGGAACTGCGGCACGGCCTCAATCCCAACGACCCGAAGGACGGCAACGCGGTCGCGGCGGACGGATATACGAATTTGGAGAAGTACTTGAACAGCCTGTGACGGAAGAGGCTTTCTTGGGACCGTGGCGGCTTGGTGATAAAATCATGGCATCCCGATTCTCAGGGAGCCGCAAATCCATGATGGGCATCCGCACAAAACGCTGGCTCTTGGCGACCTACGCGCTCGGTCTCGCGGCGATCGCGTTTCAAATGGCCGCACTGCACTGGACGGCCCAAGGAGTGGGCGGCTTCGCACGGGTCACTCAATCCAGACACGACGGCGCGGCTGAGAGTGTGTTGGATTCGATGCGGCAATCGTCGCAGGTCGCGATCGATCGAGGCTCCACACTCAGCCTGATCGGCCTCGGGCTGGCAGCGCTCGGCGGATTGAGCCTGTTGCTATCAACGGTCCACCAAGAGCCCGGCTGGCGACTTGTTCGCGGGTGCCGTGCTGGTGGGGTATGTGCTCGTCTCGCTGATCATGGTGTGATCGCGGGATGCCAAAAGCCGAAGTCGGCGGAGTCTCTTCCCCCCGCCCCGCGCCCCCCATCCCCGCCCCGTTTTCACTTTGTCTCGGCGAGGTCTTTTTTGAGCCGGTCGAGGCGGAGTTGGTCTTCTTCCTTGAAATCGTCTTTCACGAGCGGCTTGCCGTCGGTGCCGTCGAGTCGGACGACTTCGACGTTGTAAGTCATCTCGGCATTTTCGTTGAGCGCTTTCCAGGCGTTGCCTTTGGGAGTGATTTTCCATTCCGCCTGCTCGCCCGGTGCAATGCCGCCTTTGACGCGCTGGTTGAACGTGTCGGTGAGCAGGGGCGTGTCGTTGCCGGCGGCCAGCACGGTGCCTTTGAAGTAGGCGTGGCCGATCACGAAGTTGGTGCCGTTCTTGACGACCACGACACGCACCCACTGCGGCGCGCCTTTGCGCGAACGCTTTTCAACTCGGGCGCCGGCCCGCAGGATTTGGAACTGCTGCAAGAGCTGCCTGGCTTGATCCGAGTCGGACTTTTTCTTTTCGAGCCTGGCGACTTCGGCCTCTCTGCTGGCGCGAGCCCGGGCGGCCAGCGTTTCGGCAAGCGGAACAGCCGGGCGGGCTTCCGTCGGAGCCGGTTGCGAATCGCCGGCCGGCGGGGTGGAAGGGCCGGCGTCGGCACTCTCCGCGCCGGGCGAAGAGTTGGATCCGCCCGCGACGTTGTTGCCGCCACCCGACCTGCCCGACCGACGACGACCCCTCGGCCGACGGGCGGGCGAGACCGGCTGGTCGTTGGGCGCTGCGGGGACGGCGCTCGGCGATGCCGAATTGGCTGGCGTGTCGGTGGTTGGCGCGTCGTTCGAGGCTGCCTGGCCGGATTCCTCGGCGGCAGCGTTCGGTGTGGCCGCTTTCGGTGCGCCCGAAGCCGCCGGGGGCACGTTTGGAAATTTCGGCATGCTGCCGGGCTGGAAGGGCATCCCGTTTGAAAATTTCGGCATGGTGCCAGGCGGATAGGTCACCGTACCGGAGGTTTCTGTCGGCGGCTGTGTGAATTCGATGGCGCCGGGCGGCAAGGTCCCGGTTCCGGAGGGTGCCGGCATGTTTGTCATTTCGATCGTCGGCGTCATGCTGACGGCAATGCGCTGCGAAACAATAATGCCGAGAAGCCAGGCCACCACGAATCCGCCGCCGTGCGCACCGATCAGGAGCAGTTTTCGCTTTGCGGGTTGGAACGTGGGCGTCTGCCGCGCGGCGACGTAACTAAAGGCGGCCGCGGTGAGCGGGCCGGCGAGCAGAGCCAGATAGAGTCCGATGCCCACGCTGATCTTGAACAGGCCAAAAGTCGAGCCCGCGCTCAACGCGCGGAAGACGAGCAGTCCCATCCAGAAGAAGCAAATCGTGCCCCAGGCCGCGGCGGCCAGCAGGCTCTCGAACCAGTACTTTTTCCGATGGTGGGCGATCACGACGCCGGCCGCTGCTGCGATCGAAAGGACGAAGACCAATTCGCCGTCGGGCCCGCCGATGCCCCAGGCCGTAAATCGCATCAAACTCGTCACGCTGAACCAAGGCAGGCACGTTGCGAGTGCCAACAAGGCCAAACCGCCGCCCCCCGCGCGGATGGCAGTCCGCTCATTTTTCGGAAGGTCGGAGAACTTCCAATCGATGGCCGCGGCAGCTTGCGGAGTCGGCGGCGGACTTGTCACTGCAGACTCTGGCGACGGAGAGTTCGCGAGCCGCGCGGTTTTTTGCGACCGAACGGCGGGGACCGGCGTGGCCTCTTCGGCGACTTCCAAGAAGTCGTCGATGTCGTGCTCGGCCGAGAGTTCCGAAGCGGCCGGCACGGTGACCGTGTTGCCGCACTTCTTGCACTTGCCTTTGAGTCCGGCCGACTCGTCCTTGACGTGCATTTCATTGCCACAGTGTGAGCATCTGAAGTCGATCATGACCGATTCTCGACGTTCGACGATCGCGGTCAGGACTTGCCCGCGCGGCATCGGGCGAATTGCGACCTGTTAGACTGTTATACCGACGACTCAGCGGCACTTCACGCCGGTGCCGGGGATGGGGGATGGGGGGGAACAAGGCTCTTTTTCCCGCGTCCCCGTTCCTAATTGCGCAGGCTTAATAGCGGCGCGGGGATGCGGCCGGCGTGGCGGATGAAGCGGCCGCTTTGGCCCATCGGGCGGATGGGCATGATTGTGCTGGCGCCGAACAGCCCGCCGAAGGAGACCTGGTCGCCGGCCTGTTTGCCGGGGACGGGGATCAGGCGCGTCGCCGTTGTCTTCTGATTGAAGACGCCGATGGCCAGTTCGTCGGCCATCAGGGCGGCCAGCGTTTCGGGATCGGTGTCGCCGGGGATCGGAACCATGTCGAGGCCCAGCGAGCAGACGCTCGTCATTGCCTCGAGCTTTTCGAGAGTCAGGGTGCCGGCGGCCACCGCTTCGGCCAACGCCGAATCTTCCATCACGGGCAGGAACGCGCCGGAGAGGCCGCCGACGGCCGACGAGGCGAAGAGGCCGCCTTTCTTGACCGCGTCGTTCAAGAGCGCGAGGGCCGCCGTGCTGCCGGGGGCGCCGATCTGGTCGATGCCGATCTGATGCAGGATTTCGCCCACGCTGTCGCCGAGTTTCGGGGCCGGGGCCAGCGACAGGTCGACGATGCCAAAGGCCACGCCCAGGCGGGCGGCCACTTCGCGGCCGATGAGTTCGCCCACGCGGGTGACGCGGAAGGCGGTCGATTTGATTTCCTCGGCCACATCGTGCAGGGCGCATTCGGGGAACGTTTGATGCAGGCGTTCGAGGGCCCGCTTGACGACGCCGGGGCCGCTGACGCCAATGTGGATCACCGTGTCGGGCGAACCTTCGCCGTGAAAGCCGCCCGCCATGAACGGATTGTCTTCCGGCGCGTTGGCAAAGACGCAGAGTTTCGCGCAGCCGAAGCCCTGGCGGTCGGCGGTGGCTTTCGCCAGCTCGCAGATTTTTCGTCCCAGAATGGCGACGGCCGTCATGTTGATGCCGGCCTTGGTCGTGGCGGCGTTGACCGAGGCGCAGACGCGCTGCGTCGTGGCGAGTGCCGTGGGCAGGCTCTCGAGGTAATTCTTGGCGGCCGCCGTCAATCCGCCGTGCACGAGGGCCGAATAGCCGCCGATGAGGTCGACCTGCACGGCTTCGGCCGACTCGTCGAGGATCTTGGCGACGCGGATCATGCCGTCGGGATCGAAACCGTCGGCGATTCGCACGACGGCGTGACGGCCAGGCGGCGATGAATGATCGGGATGCCGTAACGGGCCGAGACGTGGGCGCAGGTCTCTTTCAGTTTGTGGGCCGAGGTGCGAATGGTCTTGGCGATCAGGTCGCAGGTGCGGGTCACGTCGCGGTCGACGCAGCCAGAGAGGTTGATGCCCATCGTCACCGTGCGGACGTCGAGGTTTTCCTGCTTCACCATGCGAAGCGTGGAAAGAATGTCTTCCGTTTGGGGCATGAGCCTCAGTTTCTGGTTTCAGGGGAGATGCGGACGATTTGGGGCGGAATCGACCTACGCCGGTTTGGCAAGTTCCACCCGGCGGAGGAGTTGAGTGACGCGGACCGGGCGCGGATCGTTGGTCGCCGAAAAGATGTCTTCATGCTGCAGCGAGGCGGACAGGCCGACGGCGCTGCCGAGTTGTTCCAATTCGCGCTGCAGGGCCAGCGCGTCGACGCCGGGCGGGACGGCGAGTTCCATGACCATCACGAACGTCTGGCCTTCGTCGGCCCGGCGGGCGAAGACGTCGGTAATGTCGATGCCTTCCTGGGCGAGGCGGGCCGAGATTTGGCGGACCATGCCCGGTTTGTCCTGACCTTCCGCGGTGAGATAGTACTTCTCGATGCCGTCGGGAGTCGGGGGCTGCATGACTTCGACCTTGGGATCTTTCAGGCAGACTTCGACGCCGAAGGGCCGGCAGACGCCGCGGATGTGGTCGACGATCACCGACGGGTCGCGGTTTTCGGGAAATTCGGCCGCCATAATGATCGTAAAAAAGCCCTGCATGACCGTCTGGCTGACTTCCTGGATATCGCCCCCCAGCTCGGCCAACGACGTGGTGACCGCGGCGAGGATACCGACGCGATTGGCAGCCATGAGTGAAATGATGTAGCGTTTGGTCATGCGAACTGCCTCCTGTGCCCGAGGCCGGCTCCGGCGGAGATGGGTCCGTCGATTCTGGCGTATTCGGGGTTGGTTCGCCAGCGAGCGCCGGCTACGACGGCACTCGGGATCCCCGTGCCTGGCGATCGGAGCGAATTCACACCTCGCGGAAGCGACGGATGCCTGGAAAGATCGATTTGACTTGGCGGATCCGGCCGGACAGAATGGCCTCTCTGCTTGCTGACGAATGGCAAGCGTCTTTGATCTCCCGAATCCGATTGTAATTCGGGACGACGTCGTGCCCCTTCCCAGATCGAGCCCCGACGGCGGTCGCGAGGGCCGGCTCAACAATCTCGTTGTTTTACGGTCATCGTCTCGTCGGGAGACACAGAGAGATGCGAGTGAATTTCCTGCGACATTCGTCGATGAATTTGGCCGTCAGTGTCGGCGCGGTGATCTGCGCCGTCGCCTTCGTCGGACTCTTTGAGCAGACGGCACGAGCCGGCGAGCCGGGCTCGCCGAGCGGAACGACCACGATCAGCGGCAAGCAGCTGCCGCCGCCCGATCCGAAGTTTGGCGGCGTGATCGGGCGCAATGTCGCGAGTCGAAGTCGTGGTGGCCGCCGCGGGTCGTGCCGCCCAAAGACGCTCCCAACGTGCTCTTGATTCTGACCGACGACGTGGGCTTTGGCGCACCCGTCGACGTTCGGCGGCGTGATCCCCACGCCGTCGCTCGATCGGGTGGCCAAGAACGGACTGCGGTACACGCAATTTCACACGACCTCGTTGTGTTCGCCCACACGGGCGGCGCTCATCACCGGGCGCAATCATCACTCGGCCGGCTTCGGCGTTGTCGGCGAAATGTCGACCGGCTTTCCCGGCTACGACAGCATCATCACCCGCGACAAGGCGACCCTTGGCCGCATTCTCGAGGACAACGGCTACGCCACTTCGTGGTTCGGCAAGAATCACAATACGCCGTCCTATCAGTCGAGCCAGGTCGGTCCGTTCGACCAATGGCCGATCGGCATGGGCTTTCAATACTTCTACGGCTTCGTGGGGGGCGAGACCAATCAGTGGCAGCCCGATTTGTATCGCAACACGACGCGCGTCTATCCGTACGTCGGCAAGGCCAACTACAACCTGACGACCGACATGGCGGACGACGCCGTCGAATACCTGCACCGCATTAACGAGATCGATCCGGCCAAGCCCTTCTTTCTGTATTACGCGCCGGGCGGCACGCACGCGCCCCATCACCCCACGCCCGAGTGGATCGAGAAATTCAAAGGCAAGTTCCACAAGGGATGGAACAAGCTCCGCGAGCAGATCTTCGCCAATCAGAAACAGCTCGGCGTGATTCCGCAAAACGCCGAGCTCACGCCGTGGCCCAAGGACTTGCTCAAAGAGTGGGATCAGCTCACCGCCGACGAACAGAAACTCTTCGAGCGGCAGATGGAGGTCTACGCGGCCTACCTCGCCTACACCGATCACGAGATCGGCCGTGTGATCCAAGCGGTCGACGATATGGGCAAGCTCGACAACACGCTCATCGTTTACATCAGCGGCGACAACGGCAGCAGCGCGGAAGGCTCGCCGGTCGGCACGCCCAACGAGATGACGATCTTCAACGGGATCGACAATGTGCCCGTCGAATTGCAATTGAAGAAGTATTACGACGTGTGGGGCTCGCAGCTCACATTCCCGCACATGGCCGTCGGCTGGACGTGGGCCATGGATACGCCCTTCAAGTGGACGAAGCAGGTCGCCTCCTACTTGGGCGGCACGCGCAACGGCATGTGCATCTCGTGGCCCCACGTGATCAAGGACAAAGGCGGCATTCGGAACCAGTTCCATCACGTGATCGACATTGTGCCCACGATCCTCGAAGCGACGCACATCCCCGCGCCGCAAGCCGTCGACGGCATCGCGCAAAAGCCGATCGAGGGTGGGAGTATGGCCTACACATTTCCGGAGAAGAATGCGCAGCTGCCTTCACGCCACACGACGCAATACTTCGAGATGTTCGGCATGCGGTCGATCTATCATGACGGCTGGATGGCTTCGACCGTGCCGTATCGCGCTCCCTGGGAAGGGACGAAACAGCCGCCTGAAGACGTGATCAACGGCATGACGTGGGAACTGTTCGATCTCACCAAGGATTGGACGCAAAATCACGACGTTGCCGCCGCCAACCCAGATCGGCTCAAAGAGCTGCAGGACCTGTTTTGGGTCGAGGCGAAGAAGTACCAGGTCCTGCCATTGGACGCTTCCGCCCTGACGCGGTTCGTCACGCCGAAGCCCAGCATCACGGCGGGACGGACGGAGTTCGTCTATCGACACCCGATCGCCGGTACGCCGCAGGCGACGGCCCCTTCGATCCTCAACAAGTCGTTCACGATCACAGCCGAGATCGACGTGCCCCAAGAGGGGGCAAAAGGGATGCTCGTGACGGCCGGCGGCCGCTTCGGCGGCTATGGCTTCTATCTGCTCAAGGGCAAGCCGGTCTTCCTTTACAACTTGCTCGACCTCCGGCGGGTGCGCATCGAAGCTCCCCACGCGATTCCGGCCGGCAAGCACACGGTCGAATTGGATTTCAAGTACGACGGCCCCGGCCTGGGCAAAGGCGCAACCGCCGTGATCAAAGTGGACGACGCGGCAGTCGCAACGGGGAAATTTGCTCGGACACTTCCGTTCGCCTTCGAGTCGAGCGAATCGTTCGACGTGGGTTCGGACACGGGCACGGGCGTCGACGACAAGGATTACGAAGTCCCGTTCCGCTTCACGGGCAGGCTCGAAAAACTCACGTTCAAAGTCGGCCCGCCACAGCTCGCAAAGCAGGATCGCAAGACTCTCGAAGAACGCACGGCCCGCGCAGGACTGAGCCGAGTTAACTTTTCGATGGCGCGGCACTCCGCGCGAACCGTAGTAGAGCGTCTATCGCAAAATGGTGGTATTCGGTGCCACCGGCGAGGCCCGGCCATCGGGGCCGGCTCATGAAGCCGGGGGCTCGCCAGTGTCTTCCTTTGGAGATCAAGCGGCATTGGCACTGGCGAGCCAAAGCCCTCGCCAGTGGCACACCTACGCCGTTAACCCTTTTTTCGGCGGGAAAGAGGGAAAATGGCGAAATCTGGGTGCCACGCCCACGGCTTTGCGTGGGCGTGTCTTCGAACGTCAAACGGATTCGCACGCCCACGCAGAGTCATCATGTGGAGTGGGCGCACTTGAATGAAAATGGCCAGTACACTCGCCGGATCAATTGCTTGTTTCCGAACTCAGCGAGGACTGGCCATGTGCAAGGTTATCATGATTGGTTGCGATCTGCATGATGCGACGGATGGTATTGAAGGTCGCGGACGGCCCGGGGGCGACGGTGCGCAAGGGGTTTGCCACGTCGAATCGGCCGGGGATGATCGAGTGGGTTAAGGATTTCGCCTCCCAACACGGGGCCACCCGGATCGTGTTCGCTTACGAGGCCAGCGGTCAGGGGTTTGGCCTGTACGACGATTTGACGGAGGCCGGCATCGAATGCCATGTGCTGGCGCCGACGCATCTGCCGCACACCACGCACTCGCGCAAGAACAAGACCGACGACAAGGACGCCCTGATGATCCTGGACGAAGTCCGGGCGCACGTCTTGGCGGGACGGACGCTGCCGAACGTGTGGGTCCCCGATCACCAGACGCGCGATGATCGGGAAATCGTTCGGTTGCGGCTGGAGGTGGCCACTCAACGGACGCGGCTCAAAAACCAGATTCGCAATCTTGTGAAGCGATCGCGGCTGGGCTTCCCGGACGACTTCACTTCCTCGGGGGACTGGTCGAAACGGAGCGTCGAGTGGCTGCGCGAGGTCGCGGCGGGGAGCACCGGCGGCGTTGCGCGAGGGGGTGCGGACCGCGTTGGCGAGCCTGGTGGAGCTTTACCAGGCGCTGTCCGTGCAGATCCAGGCCCTCGATCGGGCGATCACACGCCTGAGCCGGACCGAACGCTATGCTCGGCCATATCGCAAACTGAAGCTCCTCTCCGGAGTGGGGACGCTGACGGCGATGGTCTTCCTGACGGAATTGGGAGACTTGGCCCGGTTCGCGAATCGTCGGCAGTTGGCCGCCTATTTGGGGCTGGCCCCGTCGGCCTTCGAGTCGGGGGAGCGGGAGGATCGCAAGGGGCACATCACCAAGCAAGGTCCGTGCGCGTGCGGCACGTGTTGTGCCAGGCGGCCTGGGCGGCGCTGCGGGTCTCGCCCGAATGGCGAGCGAAGTACGATCGCATCCGTCGCGGATCCAAGAGTCGTGGCCGAATCGCCATCGTGGCCGTCATGAGACAACTGGGAGTGGAGATGTGGCACACCGCTCGTTCGCCGGAACTCGGGACGCTGCTGGATGAGCATGATGCACTGGCGTCCGAGAAGACCAAGAAGGAGACCTCCGCTCGGGCTCCACAGAAGGGGGCCGCCCCTTCCACGTCACCATCGCCTCGGCCCAGACGGGGTGAGGCCGAGGCGACGGCGACGCGGAAGGGGCTCGCGAGACGCCCTGGATGAATCTCTTGAACGCAAACCAACCTTGAACTCCGTAAACCGTCGAACAGAGAAAGGAACCTGCCCGCGTGAGCTGCCTGGGAAGACGGCTCAACGAAGTCCACCGGAACCGCCATCGCCCCCGAACCACGAAGGCGAGATCGTCGCACGGCTGGAACCATCCGTCGCAGAGTGTGATCCGCCTTCAACCCATACCATCGCAATTGCGAACGACGAGATAGTCTTCCTGACAACAGGAACGACTGAATAACAGGTTGCATCGGCGAAACTGGCCAGCTGACGTTGACACCGCTCCACATAACAGCCGTGGGCGTGGCACCCAGAGAAGGGTTAACAGCGTAGAGTGGCACCCCGTTGGCCTCCACAATTTTTTTGAAGTGGGCGGACCACGACGCCTGAGCTGGGCTATTCTGCGACAGGAGAGTCGCCGCCACTCTGCCCAATCGCACTAGTTCACGCAACTGCGCGACTGTGTGAAGAGATGAAGTGGGGCGCGGTCAAATTCTTGATTCGCGCCGCAGCGGGGGATATGCTGAGCAACGGCTTTCAGATTGCGTCTCTCAGGCCTGCGCATTCACGTGAGGCCTCTTCATTCCAGTCGGGCGGGCTTGTCCGGGAATGATTTCCGGACGACACAGTCAACGGATTTCCTGACTCCCTGAGTCGTTGCCGTCCGTGCTCGCGCCACGGTCGCCATTTCTTGTCTTTGTGCGATGTCATTTCTCTTCGCGCAGCCGCCGCTTGCGCGCCTTTTTCCATACCCCCTCAATTCATCACTTCAGGTGGAGGACAGTGTCGTGGCCGAATTTATTGACGAACTCTCGGAGAAGACGGGCATCGAAACGGACCAGGCGCATCAAGGCGTGGGCGCGTTACTTTCCCTGTTGAAGGAGCACCTCGACCCCCAGGCGTTCGAGCAGGTGAAGCAAGCGATCCCCGGCGCAGGGGATGCTGGCTGCGCTCGAAGAAAAATTTGCGGGCAGCGGTTTGTTGAACGCGGTCAAGGCCGTAGCCTCCCACTTTGGCGGTGGCAGTGCGAGTGCGAGTGGTGGCGGCGGAGACGACCGGTTGGGCGCCCTGGAGGGGCAGTTGGCCGGACTGGGGCTGACGCCCGACCATCTCAAGAGCCTGTTGCCGAAGTTGCACGAACTCGTGGGGGACAAACTGCCGCCGGAAGTCGTTGAGCAAATTCGACAGCGTTTTCCCGAGTTTGCTCCCGCCGCGGAATAGGTTCCCGGCCCATCCATCGATTCACCGCGTCCGTCGCCCTCTCGACGGCGGATCGCATTCTCATCCGAGCCGTTCATCTTGTCAGGAATTTCTCTCGAAGGAAGCCGATCATGCGACGACAAATTTTCTGGGCAATTCTGCTGGGAAGCATGGGCGTGTTGAGCACCGTTCCGGCTCGCGCCCAAAACGCGGCCCGGCCGGCGGACGACGAACAGGCCATCCGCAAAGACGTGGAGCAGTATGCCGAGGCCTACAACAAAGGCGATATCGACTCGGTCGGCCAACACTGGACCGAGGACGCCGAATACATCAACGACGAAGGCAAATCGACGAAAGGCCGCGAATCGATCGTCAGCCTGTTCAAACGGGGCCGCGTCACCCGCAAGGGATACAAGTTCGACGTGCAGGTGCAGTCCGTGCGGATCCTCAAGCCCGATGTGGCCCTCGAGGATGGCACCGTCATCTTGACCGCGCCGGACGGATCGCCGGAAAAGAACCGCTTCACGGCCGTCTTGCTCAAGGGCGACGGCAAATGGCGCATCTCCCGCGTGCAGGATCTGCCGAGCCTGGCCGAGTCGGAAGAGACCACTCCCGCTCAGAAATTGAAGCAACTCGAATGGCTCGTCGGCCAGTGGCAGGACGAGGAGAAGGACACGGACATTCGCATGACGTGCCGCTGGGCGCCGGGCAAGAGCTTCCTGATTCAGGAATACGTCATCAAGCGGCCCAAGCACGAGACGCTGGAAATCAGCCAGCGGATTGGCTGGGATCCGGTCAACGATCAACTTCGCAGTTGGATCTTCGATTCGCGCGGAGGATATAGCGACGGCGCTTGGCAACGCAGCGGCAACGAATGGAACGTGGCGGTCTCCGGCGTGTTGCCCGATGGGCACCAGGCCTCGGCACGGCAAGTGTGGTCGTTCGTCGACGACAAGCACTTCAAATGGCAGGCAGTCGATCGCGAGGTTGACAGTCGCCCCTTGACCGATTCGACGGTCAAGTTCCGCCGCGTCGAAGACAACCAGACGGCGGCGACCGAGACAAATGCCGCAGCAACCAAGGCCCCGTAAGAAAGCAACAGGGAGGCCCACACATGAAAAAACACATTATTCTGGCAGGCGCGTTGTTCAGTCTCGTGGCCCCGCTTGACGCCTTGGCGATCGGTCGCGGGGGTGGAGGCGGCGGCGGACGTGGGGGATTCGCGGGAGGCAGTGGCCGCCCGATGGGTGGCGGCGGCGGCGGTGGTGGAGGCGGCCGCGGCGGTTTCGCCGGCGGCGAAGCCATGCATCGCACGCCCTCGTTCAGCGGCGCTTCTGGCGGCGCGAATCGGCCGAACTATCGGGTTGCGGGGAACGGCGGCGGCATGGTTCCGCATGGAAACCCGGGCGGCAACCGCGGTCCGGCGGGCGGCGGAGCCGGCGGCTTTAACAATCTCAAGATGCAACCCTACTCGGGCAACCGCACGGCGGGACGCCCGAATTTCGAGGGCAATCCAGGCGGCGCGAATCGACCGGGCTTCAATAACCGTCCAGGCGCGAACGGCGGCGGTCAGCAATGGGCTGGCGCCGGCAATCGACCTAACTTCGGCAACCGTCCAGGAGCCGGCGGAGGCGGCGAACAATGGGCCGGCGCGGGCGGAAATCGTCCCAATTGGAATAACCGTCCCGGTGCTGGCGGCGGAGGTGAGCAATGGGCAGGCGCCGGCAATCGACCGAACGGACCCAATCGACCCGGACAAGGCGGCAGCGGCGAGCAATGGGGCCAGCGTTGGCCTAACGGCGGTCAGCGGCCGAATCAGCCCGGGCAAAATGGCCTGGTCAACCGCAACAATTTCGGCGATCGCACGAATGTGTTCGGCAACAACTCGAACATCGGCAACAACACCAACATCGGCAATCGCACGAACATCAATACCGGCAACCAGGGGGTGAACGTCAACAACAGCACGACGAACAACATCAACAACGTCAGCGGCAACCGGAATTGGAACGGCGGCGGCGGTGGTGGCGGCAACTGGCAGAACAACAATTGGCAGGGGCCTCACAACTACTGGAACAATAACTACGCGAACTGGCATCCGGGCAATTGGAGCAACTGGAACTATCATCCGACTGCCTGGTACGGGGCCGGCGCGGCAACCGGCTGGATGGCGGACACGTACGCCTACAGCAATCCGTTTTACGTCGCGCCGACGGCCTACCCGTACAACGCGGCGGTTCCCGCTGCCGTGAACTACAGCAGTTACGTCGATTACTCGCAGCCGATCGCTCAGCCGCCGCAGCAGGTCTACAACAACTACGCGGCCGGTTACGACTCGGCGAACGTGCCCGAGACGTACGCAGCCGATCCGAACGTCGCGCAGCAACCGGTCGACGCGCAGCAAGCAGCCGATCAACAGGCTGCCATTGCGCAGCAAAACGCAGGCGGGCAGCAAAACGGAGGCGGGCAGCAAAACGCAGACGTGCAGCAAACGGCCGCCATGCCGGCACAACCGCCGGCGGATGACAGCGCTCCGCCGGAAGCCTTTCAGCGTTTCGAGGCGGCCCGCACGGCCTTCAAGGCGAACGACTATCACAAAGCGCTCGCCGAGGTGGACCATGCCATCAAGCTCTTGCCGAGCGACGCGACGATGCACGAATTCCGGTCGCTGGTGCTGTTTGCCGAAGGCAAGTACCACGAGGCGGCGGAAGGCATTTACGCGGTCTTGTCGATGGGACCCGGATGGACCTGGGAGACCCTGATGTCGCTCTATCCCAACGAGGAGACCTACACTCGCCAACTCCGCGGGCTCGAGGCTTATTGCCGCAAGAACCCCAACGCCAGCGACGGCCGATTCCTCTTGGGGTATCAATATATCGTGATGAACCACGTGCCCCAGGGGGTGAATCAATTCCAGCACTTTGAGCAATTGGTACCGAATGACAAGCTGGCGCCCCAGCTCATCAAAGCCTTCTCGGCTCCCCCCGGCTCGCAGGCAACGGCCGAATTGCCGGCTCAATCCCTGAAAGGAGAGCCGCAGCCGTAATTTGATCGTTGCCAACGTCTGAAGTCGGCAACGTTGCTCCCAAGCCGGGCCGGGATTTTCCCGGCTCGGCGTTTTGCTTCGAGAACCTGAGGAGACGACGGCGTGAGTCTGCGCACGATGACCGGTATCGCGGCGATTGTGGCAATGGGTGTCTTACTTGGTCGAGTGGCGTCTTCGGCCACCGATCAACCGCCAAACGGGGACGCCGCCTTCAGTCCGGCCCAATTGATCGAGCGAACGATCCAGCGCCGCGCGGTCGAGGCCGTGATCTGGGGCATTCCGGCGGTCAACTATGAACTGATGCTCCAGGAAATGCTGACCAAGACGTCTGGCCAGGTTGGTCAGGTGATCTACTGGGGCCGTCCGCTCGACGCGAAGAATCAGACGCTGACTCCCAACCCCGACGCGCTGTACTTCATGGCGTTCTACGACACGAAGGCTGGTCCCGTCGTGCTCGATCTCCCGCCGGGGGACGCCGACGGATCGTTCAACGGCAACATCGTGACGGTCTGGCAGATGCCGCTGGAAGATGCCGGGCTGCTTGGCGCGGACAAGGGAAAAGGGAGCAAGTACCTCGTGCTGCCACCGGGCTACAAAGAGCAGCCACCGGACGGATACATCGCGCTCTCCTCCGACACCTTCGGCGGATACATGCTATTGCGTTCCAACCTCAAGAGCCACAGCGACACCGACGTGCAGAAATCGATCGCCTACGGCAAGCGAATGAAGGTCTACCCGCTGTCGCGGGCGGCCAATCCGCCGGCGACGGTGTTCACCGACGTGAAGGACGTCGATTTCGATTCCACCATCCGTTATGACGCCAGCTTTTTCAAACATCTCGACCGCATTGTGCAGAGCGAGCCGTGGCTCGAGCGTGACAAGGCGATGATCGAACAGCTCCAGTCGCTGGGCATCGAGAAGGGCAAGCCGTTCACCCCCGACGCAGGGACCGAAGGGATTCTCGACTCGGCCGTTAAAGAAGCGCGAGACTGGCTGGCCATAAAATACGATGCGGGATTCCCTCCCTTCTGGCCGGGCGGACACTGGACGTACCCGACCTATCCCTCACTCGTCGAAGTCGTGCAGAAGAACTACGCCGACCCCAACCATTATCCGGTCGACGAACGGGGCGTCGCCTACAGCTACGCCTACATCGGCATCAAGCGGCTCGGCGCGGGGCAGTTCTACTTGATCACGATCAAGGACAAGAACGGCCAGCCATTTGACGGCGGTACAACCTACAAGATCACCGTTCCGCCGGACGCGCCGGTGCGGCAATACTGGTCGTTGACAGCCTACGATCGGCAGACGCACGCGCTTATTAAAGGCGTCTCGCGCCAGCCGGTCGTCGCAGGTTGCCGAGTTGCAGAAAAACGCCGACGGTTCGATCGACCTCTTCATCGGCCCCAAGAACCCGGCCGGCAAGGAAAGCAACTGGGTGCCAACCGAACCGACCCGAAAGTTCGAGCTGATGTTCCGTCTCTACGCTCCGACGAAAGCACTCTTTGAGAAGACGTGGCGATTGCCGGACGTGGAGAAAATCGAGTAATCCTACTAGACCGTCTATCGCAAAATGGTGGTATTCGGTGCCACTGGCGAGGCCCGGCCATCGAGGCCGGCTCATGATGCCGGGGGCTCGCCAGTGTCTTCCTTCGGAGATCAAGCGGCATTAGCACTGGCGAGCCAAAGCCCTCGCCAGTGGCACCCTACGCCGTTAACCCTTTTTTCTGCGACAAAGAGGGAAAATGGCGAAATCTGGGTGCCACGCCCACGGCTTTGCGTGGGCGTGTCTTCGAACGTCAAACGGATTCGCACGCCCACGCAGAGCCGTGGGCGTGGCACCCGAACAATCCAAAAAGGTTAACGGCGTAGAGTGGCACCCCGTTGCATCCACAATTTTGAAGTAGACGGACTACTACCAAGCGACACTCAGGCCGGACGAAGCCTGATCGCCCTCATCGGAGCTTTCACCATGCGAACCTCATTTCTGCTTTTGGCGACGCTCTTTGTCCCGGATGTCGCGTTCGGACAAGAGGCTCCATTTCGCGGCGGCTTTCCCACTCCGGAAGTGTCACAAAAGACGCGGGACGCGGAGGATTTCGAGCGGGCCGTCACGGCGTATCGCTTTTGGTATCCGACCGTCTCCTGCGAAGGCATCTTCAACGGCGGCCGCGAACTGGGGATGAACGTCAATGAGGACATGATGATCCTCTCGGCCGGGCCGCGGCACGTCGTCTTCACGGCCAACTCCGACACGCCGTATGGCTCGGGAGTATTTGACCTGAAGGATCGGCCGCTGGTCGTCGAGTTGCCGCCGGGACCGTTTATCGCGCTGGCCGACGATCATCACCAGCGTTGGATCATGGATATGGGGCTTCCCGGCCCCGACGCAGGCAAAGGCGGCAAGCATTTGCTGCTCCCGCCCGGCTACAAGGGCGAAGTCCCCGCCGGTTACCATGTCGGTCGATCGGGGTCGTACAAGGTGCTTGTGGCGATCCGCGCCTGCCGACAAACGGCGACGTCGATGCGGCGATGGCCGCGCTGCGTTCCATCAAGATTTATCCGCTGTCGAGCGCGGCCGATCCCAAGCTCGTGAAGTACACCGACATCACGCAACGACCGATGGACGGCACGTGCCTGCGCTGGGAAGACAACATCCAGTTCTGGGAAAAGCTGCATGAGATCGTCGAGACCGAACCCGTCGTCGGCGAGTTCCGCCCGATGGCGGGCATGCTGATGGCGCTCGGCATCGAGAAAGGCAAACCGTTCTCGCCCGACGCGCGGATGAAAGACATCCTGGAACGGGCCGCCAAGGCGGGTCGCGAGCAACTGCTCGTGTCGGCCTTCGACAGCACGCGGCCCGATCGCACGGCCTGGGATGACCGCAAGTGGGAGTGGGTCAGCTTCGTCGCGGATAACGGCAATTTCCGCACGCGAAGCGGCCTCGATATCGAGGCGCGCGACCGCTGGTTTGCCCAGGCGATCGTCGCCTCGCCGGCCATGTTTCGCCGCACCGCGGGAGCCGGCTCGCTCTATTGGCTCGGCATGCGAGATCGCAGCGGGGCCTATCTCGACGGCGGCAAGAACTACACCCTTCGAGTTCCGCTGCCGGTGCCGGCCGGCCTCTTCTGGTCGGTGACCGCTTACGACGCGGCGACGCGGAGCGAAGTGCAGACCGATCAGGACAAAGCGGCCCTCCGCTCGCTGTTCGAGTTGAAGGACGTCGGCGGCGACAGCGTCGAGCTCCATTTCGGCCCGAACGCCCCGCCGGGAAAAGATTCCCGCTGGATCAAAACCGCGCCCGGCAAAGGCTGGTTCGCCTACTTCCGCATCTACGGCCCCAAGGGGCCCGCCTTCGATGGCTCGTGGAAGCCTGGCGACTTTGAAGAGGCGAAATGACGCGTGCCTCGTTCAGAGGTCACCGGAACCGTCGTCCGGACCGCTGTCAACTAGAAATTGATCTTCGCGCGAATTCCCAGCACGAGGGCCGTGTCGATCGATTGGCGGTCCGGGGGAAAGGTGTCTTCGCGGGCCGGGAAGACAACTTGCAGATCCGGGGCGACGTTAAACCAAGGCGTCACCGCGAAGTTGTAAAAGAGCTCGATGGCCTGATCGTTGCCGATCGGCAGAAGGACCGGAGCGAAGTCGCGAACCGGTGACGAATAGCGGGTGAATGAGTAGCCGATCCCGAATGTATCGAGCGGCCGGTTGGTGATCGGGCTGCTGCCATACAGGGCGACGTTCGCCGAGAAGCGGATCGGGCTGGGGCCGTCGTCGGCCGTGCCGATGTTCGTATAGACGCCGTACATCCGCTTCGCATTGCAGGGATCGACCCACAGTGCCTGGGTGGCCGAATAAAAGACGCACCACGAGTCGCGGACATAATTCGGCGTGATGACGAGTCCTTCGCTGGGATCAAAATAGGCCGTCGGCGAGAGGTCGTTGTAGTTGCCGCTGCTGAACGTGCCCGAAACTCCCTGCGAGCCCGGCAGGCCGAAGAACTTGGTCGGCAGCGTGAGGTTCGCGAAGATCGTGGCTCCGTTGCTGAAGAGTTGGTCGAACCCGCTGGTGGTTGGCGTGTTGTTGGTGTCGAGCACCATCACGGTGAAGACCGGCGCCCCGTCCTTGAGGACGGCCGCTCCCGCACCGAGGGTCGAATAGGGGATCGTGCGTGCCACGACGAGCGGGAACGACATGCCCAGGTTCCAGAAGCCGTCGAGCAAGCGGTCGCCCGTGAACGGCATCTTGAATTCATCGAGCATGTTGAGCTTGCCGCCGAACGTGACGAAGTTCTCGGAAAACGCCTGCGTGAATTTCACGGCGGTGAGGGCCGTTTCCGAACCGGACGCTTTGGGAAACAGCGCAGCCGTGTTGACCGGAATCAGCGCGCCGGTGTCCTGGTTCACGGAATCGCCGTAGCGCGTTTCGCCGTGCAAGGTAATGAAGAAGCCCTTCCAGAGCCCGGCCTTTTCGCCGTCGACGTTGATGAAGTAGTCGTTATGCCCGACGTAGCGAAAGACGTCATTGATGCCGCCGTGCGCGACGCCTTGATAGAACTGGTACGTGTTGGCGTTGATCGTGATGCCATGTGCAGCGAGCTGATCGCGAACTCCGCAAATGCTCCCGAGCAACAGGGGCCGCGTGCAGATGTCGCCGTCAAACGGCGACGGAGTTGCCGCGGCGGCCTGGCACTGCATGTCGCCAGGTTGCGGAAGGGCCGCTTGCGGAGCGGCGGGCTGTGTGGGGTCTGGCGGAGCCGGCGGAGCCGGTGGCGGTGCCATCTCGGTCGCAGCGAACGAGGCGAGATAGCCGTTCGCATCGTTGTCGGCACAGCGACCGGTCGTCGCGACGAGTGAGAGCACGAGGGCGATACCCAAACCACGCACGGAGAAGCACATCATCCACCTCACTGGCCCGAATCGATCAAACGACAATCTTGGACGAGTCCAAAATCCAAGGTCGATAAAACGGCGCCGAGCAAGCGCCGAAGCCGAAACCGCTCCCATCGCCAGCGCGACGTCGACGGCACCGGGTGCGGGGCGTGCCCCGCTTATGCCCGGCCTGCGCAAAGTGTCGAAATTGGCCGAAGCACCGAATTCATCGGCGAACCCGTTCACGCGGCGTTTGCGGGATTGAGGAGGGCTGTACAACCGGTTTTCACGAATCAACCGGACCATGATTGGCCAACGAGTGCGCGCGCGAAGGTTTGATTACGACAATACCCGCGGCAAATCGGGCACAGAATCGCTACAACCGGGAATTCCCGTCTATTCTTCCCCGTCGGCCAACCGATACCTAAAGACGTGGGGCAGACCCGATTGGGGCCGTCGTTGGCCGTTCTGCGTACCCCGGGATGAATTCGCACTGCGTCCCAGGCGATTGGCATGGGGGACCTTCTTTACTGCAACGTCGCCGGCACCGCTCGTCTCTGAGCAGGCCTCCGTCGTGCGTGCGTGCGCATCTCCTTTGGCGAATACTCTTCTTTTTGCGCTTGATGTCTGCATTGGCAGTGAGCGGCTGCACCTTCGGCGCCGGATGATCGAGTCGTCCGTGGGCCCTTATAATGAGGCTGTCACGCGCGTCGGCGAAGAGCAATTGCTGCTGAACGTTGTTCGCCTGCGCTACAACGACTATCCGTCCCGCCTCGATGTCTCTTCGATTGCCGCGCAGTACGAGCTCGATGCCACGGCGGAGGCCAGGCCTTTTTTCGAGGCGCCGAACCCGGCGGGATCGGTCTTTCAACACTTTACGCGAATCCTGCCTGATTTCATCGGCAGCGCGGCAGATCGCCCGACGATCAGCCTGACACCACTCGACGATCCGGAGACGATTCGCGGCCTGTTCACGCCGGCGGCCCTCGACGGGATCGTGTTCCTGGCCGAGAGCGGTTACCCGGTCTCGACCGTGTTTCAACTTTTCGTCGAATACATGAACCACCTCCCCAACGCGCCGACCGCCAGCGGCCCGCCACGGGGACTGATCCCGCAGTTTCGCGAATTCAAACGGGCGATCGAAATCCTGCAGCAGCTGAAAGACACGGGCGACCTGCAGTTCGTGCGCGAAGAAAAGATCGTCGAATTGGGCAGTCCGCTCGGCGAATCGAGCGTGACCGCGTCCGCCCTCGTCGAGGCGGCCAAGAGCGGATTTGAGTACCAGCAGCGGCCGGATAAGAGCTGGGTCCTCGTAAAGCGCGACCGCCGACTCAGTCTGCACCTGCGGCCTGAGGTGGTAACGCGGCCCGACGTGGTGGAGCTGGCGAACTTGCTGCACCTGCGACCCGGTCAGAAGCGCTATGATGTGACTGTCGGCAGCAAGGAGAGTCTCGCCGGAGTCGACGCATCTCCCAATCTCACGGGACTCAACATCTATCCGCGTTCGGTAATTCAGGCCTCGTATTATCTTTCACACGGGGTCGATGTTCCGGCCGAGCACTACGTCTGCGGCCTGGCGAAGCCGGCGTCCATCGGCGGCGACGGCCATCCCTTCGATTGGCAGGAGCTGTTTCAAGGGCTGTTCACCGTGCACTCGGTGAAGCAGTTCCGGCGGCCGCCGTGCGCGTTCGTGGCGGTCAAGTATCGCGACTACTGGTTCTATATTGATGATCGCGATGCGGAGACCAAGGCCACGTTTTCGCTGCTCTTTACGATGACGCGCATCAATCTCATCGGTGCGCGGAAGGGTGGTCCGACGTTGACGCTGCCAGTCAGCGCCAAATAAGGCTGCGGGCTCGGACAACACGTGTCGATTATGCAAATTATTTGCATTTGACAACCGCCCGACGCCCGTTCAGAATGGCGCACACCTGCCCGTGAAAGGGTAGGCTTCTTGGGCAATGTCTGCCGTCTTCAAGAAAACGCATGGGACTCGTTCGTCCCTTCTGGATGGAGCCCCGACGTCAGGTCGCGCGGGCCGGCTCGAAACTGATGCGACTTCAGAGACGCTGTCATTGCATCAAGGCTGAGGTCTTTCCCGTTTGACGCGGAACGAATCCGCGTTTGTTGCGCAGACTCGCGGACGCAGGAGCACCGCGTGGCCGGCGCGAGCCCGGTGAATTTGCCTGGAGATACCCGATGAGGTTTTGCTGTCTGCTCCTGGCGGTCGTCGCGATCGCCGTGATTGCCGAAACAAGCTGGACGAAGGAGACGCCCCAATCGGGCCGTCCCTCGGTGGCCGCGGACGGGGCCGACTCGCCCGATGTTGCCGCTATCAAAAAGGGTGAAGCGGCCTTCCAGGCGGCCTTCGACGCCGGCAATGCCAAAGCCGTCGCCGCGCTCTGGGCGCCGGACGGCGAACTGGTGGAAGAGGACGGAGAGCGGATCGAGGGAGCGCGGCCATCGAGAAACGCTACGCCGCGTTTTTCGCCGCCAACCCGAAGGCCCGCATCGCCATCCGGGTCGACCTCGTGCGTTTGGCCAATTCCGAAACGGCGCTCGAAGACGGAGCCGCAACCGTCACGTTCGCGAGCGCTCTGCCGCCGAACGCGGGTCGCTACTCCGTCGTGCACGTCAAACGCGACGGCAAATGGCTGATGTGGTCGGTGCACGAAACGCCGCGCCGAAGAGCCGGCCGGCGTGGCCTTGCTCGAGAAACTCGGCTGGATGATCGGCGACTGGACGGCGGAAAACAAAGGGGTCGAATTCCACCTTTCGTGCCGCTGGATGGCCGACAAGCACTTCATCGAGCAGAACTACGTCGCCAAGCGGGGCAACAAGGTCATTACGTCCGGCCGGCAGATCGTCGGGTGGGATCCGGCCAGCGAGAAAATCACCTCGTGGATGTTCACGTCGGACGGGGGACACGCCCGCGGAATCTGGACGCCGCGCGAGGATGGAATGGTCGTCGAGGCGGAAGGCGTCCTTCCGGACGGCACGCCGACGACCGCGGTCAACATCACCAAAAAGCTGGATGACAAAGCCATCGTCTGGCGGTCGACGGATCGCAAGGCGGGCGGAATGCCGCTGGCCGACACCGACGAGGTTGTGCTCAGGCGGACTAAAGTCGACGCGGCCCAAAAGTAAGTCGCCAGAGTGCGGCTTTCGCGTCGCAAGTTCCCAGCGGGCAAATTCAAGACAACGAAATCACGCAGGTTCGAGGAACGGATCATGGTCAGACAATATCGACTTGTAACGGTGCTCATGGTGATCGGCTCGCTGTTGGCGGCCGACTGCGCTTGGGGCCGCGGATTTGGCGGTGGAGGCGGACGGGGTGGCGGATTCGGGGGCGGTGGATTCGGCGGTGGCGGCGGCGGCTTCCGTGGCGGCGGAGGCGGAGGATTTGGTGGAGGCGGTGGTGGTTTCGGCGGCGGTCAACGATTCGGCGGCGGTGGGGGTGGTGGCGGATTCGGCGGTGGTGGCGGCGGACGATTCGACGGTGGTGGCGGTAATTTTGGCGGCGGCGGGGGCGGTGATCGCTTCGGTGGCGGTGGCGGAGGATTCGGTGGCGGCGGCCAGGGAGGCGGTGATCGCTTCGGCGGCAACGGAGCCGGCGGATTTGGAGGAGGCGGCGACCGCTTTGGCGGCGGTGGATTTAGCGGCCAGAATTTCGGCGGCGGCGAGCGGTTTGGCGGCGAAAACGCGGGCGGCGGATTCGGTGAAGGAAATCGCCCCTCGTCCAACTTCAACTACAACTCGCAGCCCAATCGTCAGCAACTCAATAACTTCATGGGCTTGCCTTCCGACGCGGGCATGAGTTCGGTCGCCTCGGCCAGACCCGGCGGAAGCAACTTCGACGTCAACAAGGGGACTTACACCGGTCCCCGCGGTGGTGAAGCGGCCGGCGCGACGGTCACCGGCCCGCGCGGCAATACCTACGGCGCGGCTGCGGCCGAGGGACCGAACGGTGGCGTGGCCGCCGGGCGTGGTTTCGAAGGCGCAAACGGCGCTTCCGGCTTTCGCGGCGCGGCGGTCGGACCCAATGGCGGAGTCGCCGCCGGTGGGAAAGTCACTGGACCGAATGGCGGATCGGCGGCACGCGGCGCGGCGGTTGGCCCCAACGGACGAGCCGTCGCCGGCGAACGTGTGACCGGACCAAACGGCGGAACGGCCGCCCGCGGCGCGGCGGTCGGGCCCAACGGCGCCGCGGCCGGTTTTCGCTACACCTCGCCGTCGGGACAATACACCGCCGCCGGCGCGGTCCGCACGAATTTCGATCACTGGGGCGCGTACAACGGCGATTGGTACGGCGCAGCATCCCGGCGCGTGGTTTGCCGCCGGCTGGGCGACCGGCGCCGCCTGGAACACGGCGACGTGGGCCGGAGTGGGCACCTGGCTCGGCTATTATGGGGACCCGCTTTCGTACGACTACGGCTCCAACGTTGTCTACAACGACGGCGATGTCTACTACGACGGCCAGAACACGGGGAGCACGCAGGAGTACTACGATAACGCGGCAAACCTGGCCAGCGTCGGTTCTCAGCCGCAAGCGGCCCCCGACGACGCGCAGTGGATGCCCTTGGGCGTGTTTGCCGCCAGTAAGATGGGGGACACCAAGGTCGCCGGCACGCTGGAGCTGGCCGTCAGCAAGACGGGCGTTGTCCGCGGCAATTACACCGACAGTGCGACCGACCAGGTCGAAGTCGTCAAAGGCTCGGTCGACAAGACGTCGCAGCGTGTCGCCTGGACGATGGGCACCAGCAAAGAGCCCGTCGTGGAAACGGGCCTTTACAACCTGACCAAGGACGAAGCGACCGCGCTCGTCCACTTCGGCAAGGATCGCACCGAGCAATGGTTGCTCGTGCGGATGAACCAGGCGGACAAGTCGAGCCAATAGAAATCAGTCTCCGCGGGCGAAGTCTTTATTCACGAAGGAGTCCAATCAATGGATGCGATCGAAACGATTTCCACGGGGCGCGTGCTGGAAGTGCGCGTGACGGGCAAGTTGACGAAAGAGGCCTATCACGCGTTTGTTCCCGCGGTCGACGCAGAGATCAAGCAGCACGGCAAACTGCGAATTCTGTTCGTCATGAAGGATTTCCACGGGTGGACGGCCGGCGCGATGTGGGAAGATCTCAAATTCGATCTCAAGCACTGGAAGGACATCGAGCGCCTCGCAGTCGTCGGCGACAAGAAATGGGAAAAGGGGATGGCTGCCTTCTGCAAGCCGTTCACCAAAGCGAAGATTCGCTATTTCGACGTGGCGCAGGTTGACGAAGCCCGCGATTGGCTGGAAGCCGACGCCGAAGCGTAAAGAACTGCACCGCTCACAAAATCACCTGGAATGGAGAACTCGATGGCTACGAACGTCAGTGGAGGAGTGGCGACGCTCGATGTGGGGGCGGCGCTCCGCCGCAGTTGGGGTTGGTTCCTGGTGTTGGGGATTATCGAGATCATCCTGGGGACGGTCGCCGTGGGGGCCTCGGTCATGGCTACGTTGGTGACGGTCGTCTTTTTCGGATGGCTGTTGCTCGTAGGGGGCGTCTTGTCGGCGCTGCACGCTTTCTGGCGCAAAGGGTGGCGGGGCTTTTTTCTCGATTTGGCGATGGGCGTGCTGTATCTCGTGGCCGGCTTGATGATGGTCATGAACCCCGGCGAGGCCGCCGTGACGTTGACTTTACTCATCGCCATGTTTTTGCTGGTAGGTGGCATTTTCCGCATCATCGTGGCCCTTTCGGGGCACCTCGAGCATTGGGGATGGGTCTTGCTCAACGGCGTGATCACCGCCGGTTTGGGCATTCTCATCTGGCGGCAATGGCCGCTCTCGGGCCTGTGGGTGATTGGACTGTTCGTGGGAATCGAGATGATCATGTATGGCTGGTCGCTGGTCATGTTGAGCACTATGGCGCGAGCGCACGGGGCGCCGCCGCGACAACTTGAACCGCTCGGGCGAACCGCGAACGGTCGACATCTTCGCATCGACAACATTGTGTTTCCCTTCCACTTGGAGTTTTTGAGATGTTCAAACCGTTCACGACGATCTGTCTCGCCGTCGCCGCGCTCTTCGCGGTGGGTGCGGGGGCGGGGGCGTACCTGTCGGCACAAGGCGGCAAGCAGCCGGCAGCCGGGCCGCCTGCCCGCATGACCCTCGCCATGCAAGAGGCCGCCGCGAGTACTTCGCAGGAGACGCCGGCCGCAGCTCTGGCCAACATGGGCTGGATCGGCATCATGATGCAGGACAACAAGGGAGCCGGCGCGCAGGTGGCGGCCGTCTTTCCCGCCGGGCCGGCCGCGGTCGCCGGCGTGCGAGTCGGCGACGTGCTCGTCCGAGTCGGCGGGACCGAGATCGCCTCGCCCCAGGATGCCGAAAACGCCCTCGCCCAGCTCGCCCCGCACAAACCGACGACGGTGACCGTCGAACGTCGCGGGAAAAGACACGAGCTGAAAGTCCTCCCTGAGAGCCTGGCCGAATTCAAGCAGGCCTACGTCGCCGAAATGCTCCATCGCGATCCGCGCAACCCGAACTATGCGAAGCACCACGGCGTGAGCGAGGCCGACATGGGGGCCGAAGTTGTCCGCCGGCTTTTCGAGCAGCACGAGCGGCTGGAGCGGACGCTCAACGATGTGTTGACGGAAGTGCAAGCCCTTCGTAAGGAAGTGGCCGCCCTCAAAACCAATCGCTAACTGAAAAAGGCTAAAAATATGAGTCCCTTTAAACTCACCATCGCCGCGTCATTGGCTGTCGCGTCGCTCGTTTTCGTCTCCGGAGGGTCCGCCCAGGATGGGCCACAATATTCGGGAACCCGGCCGGGTTCCGTGGGCGGCCTGAATAACACAGTGCGGCAGGACGACCTCGATTCGTTTTGGTTGGATAACCAGAACTGGTATTGGTACGGCTATCGGCCCTACACCAAGGTTCATCTCAGCCACTACGCGCCGGGCATTCCCGGTTATTACTCCGCGGAGGGAACTCGGGGCGGCTACTCGTTCGGCATCAACGAGTCGGCCGGCAACGCCCCCTGGGAAGGCGGCCCGCCGGTCAAATTCCAGCTGCAGAATAACGGCACGTGGCATTGATCGCGACGCGTGACAGAGGACGACGAGCCGCGGGGTTGATCCCCGCGGTTTTTCTTCGCGCTTACGTCCGGGGGGCGACACGAAATCCGTAGTAGACCGTCTATCGCAAAATGGTGGGTGGGCGAATCCCAGGCAGACTTTTCACCACAAAGGCACAAGGACACCAAGAAAGGCAAGAGAGATCCGCAGATGACGCCGATTTCGCCGATTTGAATTTCAAAATCTGCGTCGTTCGGCGAAATCTGGTGCGTCAGGCGAAGCTTGACGGTTCTTGTCAGTTGAAAGGTACTGACCATGGTAGTTGTTCGTTCGCCATGTAGCCGACCGAGCGGCTGTCGGAGCGATCCGGCGGTCGAAGCCTCGGAAGGCAAAGGCGTCAGCCGTAATGCGAAAGCGTGAACCCGATTCGGCCTCGTTACGCATGTGAGAGTGGCCAGCCCTTCCAGATAGGGTGAAGCCTGACACCGACCGTGAAGCAACGAACGCCTGCAGCGGCCGGGCTCTCCGGGGTGGGAGGGGACAGCGGATGCCGACAGAATCGTCAGGAACCTGAGAGACCCGCTCGAGTGACGCTTGGCGCGTGGGCCCTGTGTCAACAAGGTGCGGGAACCCATAACTGCGCTTTGGCTCGATCGGGAGTCGGAGGGGCTCATAGTAGCGATGAGGCGGGGTAATGCCCGCGGAGCGAAGGGGCCCTGTCGAATGGGTGTTCCCACAAGAGGGGGAGAGCGCCGCTTGGATGAATCTCATCCCACTACGGAACGTAGCACGATCTACGGCCGGAGCGAGCCGCCGGATCAACCGGAGGTGCGCCACGACGTCACGTTCGTACTCGCCGTCTCTCTTCTGAGGTGGAAGCTGTGGCGAAAGGCCAAGCAGGAGCCGAAATTCCGGTTCTACGCCTTGTATGACCGGATTCACCGGCTCGACGTGTTGACGGTGGCGTGGTGGCTGGTGCAGAAGAACGACGGCGCTCCGGGAATCGACGGCATGTCGTGTCGCGACATCATCGACGGTCCGGGAGCCGGCAAGTTCCTCGCGGAGCTCCAAGAGGAACTGCGTTCCAAGCTCTATCGACCGCAACCCGTCAAGCGGGTGATGATCCCCAAGGCCAATGGCGGCGAGCGGCCGCTGGGCATTCCGACCGTCAAGGACCGGATCGTCCAGATGGCGACTCTGCTCGTCTTGGAGCCGATCTTCGAAGCGGACTTCCATGAGTGCTCTTATGGGTTCCGACCGGGGAAATCGGCCCATCAGGCGGTGGACGCGATCCGCGCCCACCTGCAAGCCGGCCTGCGGGAGGTCTACGACGCGGACCTGAAGGGGTACTTCGACACGATCCCGCACGACCAGCTCATCAAGTGTCTCCAGATGCGGATCGCCGATCGCTCGGTGCTGCATCTGATCCGCTCGTGGCTGGAAGCGCCGATTGTGGCACGCGACGAGCAAGGCCGGCCTGCGGCCAAACGCTCGGAGCGAGGGACGCCGCAAGGGGGAGTGATCTCTCCGTTGCTGGCCAACCTGTACCTGCACTGGTTCGAGCATCGGTTCCATCGATCCGACGGCCCCGGCACCTGGGCGCAAGCCCGGCTGGTGCGGTACGCGGATGACTTCGTCATCCTGGCCCGCTACCAGAGCCGACGGCTGCAGGAATGGGTGGAATCGACGCTGGAAGGCCGCTTCCAGTTGGCGATCAACCGCGACAAGACGCGTGTGGTGAACCTGAAGGAACCCAGCGCCTCGCTGTCCTTCCTGGGCTTCACGTTCCGGTACGACCGCGACCTCAAAGGCCGCGATCGCCGTTACTTGAACGTGTTCCCATCGGACAACTCGCTGGCACGGGTGCGGACGAAGTTGCGCGAACTCCTCCGTCGCAACCGAGTGACACCGATCCCGACGTTGATTGCGGAGGTGAATCGGATGCTCGGGGGCTGGTCGAGGTACTTCGCGCACGGCTATCCGCGCCAGGCGTTCCACAAGTTCAACAGCTACGTGGTCCTGTCGTTCACGCATCACCTGCACCGCCGGAGTCAACGGCCCTATCGGCCACCGGCCGACCGCTCCTTCTACGCCCAGTTGCAACGCCTTGGCTTGCGACTGTTGTAAGGACCGCCGTGGACTCACTGTGTACGCCTTCGTTGAAACCGTTCGAGGAAGCCGGATGCGGGAAATCTGCACGTCCGGTTTGAAGAGGGGGGCGGAGTTCACACTCCGCCCCTACTCGACCGAAATCTGCGGAGAACTGCTTCTTAGAATTTCTTGGTGTCTTTGTGCCTTGGTGGTCCAGATTTGCATTGAATGCCACGCAGCTCACTTCGGCCACGTGTCGAAGTCAGCGGAATCGAAGAAACTGGTCGAGCGAGAGCCACGACGATCGCGCGTCGAAGAAGAACATGGCGGAGAGGATGCAGAAGCCGGCGGAGTTGAAGTCGATTGCAGAGCCAGGTCGTCGCACGAGATCCACCTTTTTGAGATAGTCGGTCCAGTAGCATGGAACCAATCGATTTTGACAATCTCATACCCATCGACACCGAGGATTGCGTCTGGAAGTACCGCTTCGCGTCCGACACGGTTCGCGCTGCATTTCTCCGCAAGATCTGGGCGGAATGGCAGGGCGAGGACAGCTTGCACGAAATGGCGTGGGGCGAACCGATCGATATTGAGACGCTTGTCGCGCGAAGGTTTCTGCTGATGGCCAGGCTGGACGCGAAAGCCGAGTTGGAATGGCTGTCGACGATTGAGACTGCTGGCCCGTTTCCAGAATACGATCTCAAGACCTGAGGCCGTCTGACGTGGATTCCAGCGACATAACCAGGGAGCAGGCCGAACGCAAACGGCACATTGCCCTATTGGAGCTTGGGATTCAGTCGGACTTCTCGAGAATGCCGGCGATGATCGCGGCGAGCTAATTGTCCAATCGGACTTGCACTCTCCCCCGCCATCGCGCGAAAACGATGGCGGGGATTTTTCTTGCATCTCTACTCGAAAGTGCGCACGATGTCTCGCACCATCTCAGACATCGACCATCAACGCGAATTTTGCATCGAGAATGACCGAACCAGCCAAAGACAAGCCGACCGCGTGGCAGCCGTGGATCATGGCGCTCGTGCTGGTCGCGGTCGGAGCAGTTCCGAACGTCGCCGCGCACTTTGGAGCGTTTGACGACAAGTCGGGTATCGCTCAGGTGCTTCTAGCGGCAGCGGACTTGATCTCTCTGTGTGGCTTGATTTGGATCGTCTTTCTCTTTCAGCGGGCAACGTATCCGCCAAAGAAATGAGGATTGCCAAGGGTGACCGAAATGAGCAACGAAACTGATCAGCCGAACGCGGCACAGTCAGGCTGCCTGACAGGCGTCGCCAAGATGGCCCTCGGCGCCGTTGTGGGGGCCGTCATTGGTTACTTAGTCGGCATGGGACTCGCGTGCTATGTGTTCATGCCGAACAGCAATTTATGCGGTCTGGTCGGATTGATCACGGGACTGGTCGGCTTGGTGATCGGTGCCTTGGTGGCCGGACTGAAAGACGCCTTGAAATAGCTTTGAAAGCCGCCTGTTGAACCGCCGCCCGAATCACTCGCCTGAGACTTTTGAGGCAAACTCGAGGGGGTCTTGGGGCAAGCGCTAAGTTTTGAGGCAAATCCCGGCTGCCCATAAAGTGGCTGCCATTTTGGCTTTTCTGGGCCAAGCCGGGGCGACACTCGGCTGTCCCACCAGCTGGCCAGCATGCGGATCGACGAGCAGAACGAAATTGAGTCGCCATGCGGCAGCAGGAGCCATCCGCTCGCTAAATCACCGACCGCGATTCTGGGACAGGCGCCTTGTTTGTGGTGCGGCCATCAAGGGCCGCACGTGTTTGTGGTGCGGCCATCAAGGGCCGCACGTGTTTGTGGTGCGGCCATCAAGGGCCGCACGTGTTTGTGGTGCGGCCATCAAGGGCCGCACGTGTTTGTGGTGCGGCCGTCTCGGCTGCACATGCAGGCGGGACGCCTGCACCACAAATCCGACTCGGCCATGCGGTAGCAGCAGCCATCCGCTTGCTAGAATGATGGCATGAGCCAGAAGTCGCGACCGCCGCGGAAGTGGCTGCATCGGGCAGTGGCCGCCGTCATCGTGCTGGCATCTTACTACACCGTGCACTGCGCCACGTGCGACTACGGATGGGGCGCGGTGTGGGATGATTTTGGAAATTACACACTGCGCGTGACCAGACGGCAGCACCAGCTCAGCAACGGGCCGATGCCACGTTGGGCCGAGTCGCTCCTTCGGCCCGCGTCTGCGTTCGATAACTTGATCGGTTTGGAGCCGTACCGGCCGCCCGGCTGCATTTTGATTCGACCCAAATTCGTCGCCAAAGCAACAAACGGAAGCGGCCAGGCATTGTGGGTTGGACACCAAGATGGCGATCACAGGCCGCTTGTTGACCGCTTGCATGCGGAGGTCTTCCAGTCACACGTTGAGGCTCACGTGGCCATCGGCATGATCCCCGTTGCCGATCAGCGGGCCGGATATGTCGTCAGCATAGAACGAGTCGATTGACTCCCGTGGCGTTCGTTCAAACTCGCTCGGGAAATGCGCCGACTCAATGCTAATATGACGGCATGAGCGACCTTTCCACGAACGAGCCCAACCAAGAGGATGAGCATCCGGCGTTTCTTGGACGCATCCGGCCGGTCGCGAAGATTGCGTTCGCCTGCGTCATCTTGTGGGTCGTTGCGGGCTTTGCCCAGGGTTTATGGGAGGTCGTCACCGACGTCTATGGCCGCCTGTCTGGCCGCTGATGTCCCGTGCGAGTCGCTCGCTCTCGTCCCGGAACTCGTAGGGCGAGCTGCCAGCTTGCCTGTCTCCAAACGCAATGGCGCGGTTGCCACGGCGCACCGCGATCGCAGTCTGCCGGCGAACGCTGAATGAGCACTCGCCGCAGCAGTGTCCGGCGGATCTGATTTCGGCAAGCTGGCAGCTTGCCCTATGCTGGGTTGCACGCCGTTGGGCAATGTTTCGACGGTCTCCCCGCCGAAGACATCGCCGTGCGGCCGCCTCGAGCGAAGGCGGCCCGGCTTTTTCGAGACGGGGAACGTTCAGGCGCGAAGCGTGCCGGCCTACCGTGCCTGCTTCGTCGAACGTGCCGTCACCCTCCGGTTCGGATTCTGCGGAGACGCGCTTAAGCGCGGATCACGAGCAGCAACGAATCGGATCGAGTCGAAGTCTCGAAGTGCGGGAAAACTCCGTGTGGAAAGAATCCAATACGGAGAAATCTACCGCATAGCCGCAGTATACCAAACTGTGTCGAATTCTCCAAATTGAAAACGGCCCTTTTTGCGACGCAAGGTCGCTTGGCTAAATGACTTGAGAGAATTTTGCCAAAAAAAAGTGGCGGTTTTTTTGAAGGCGGAGCGGACTTTTTTTGGGTGGACCCCAAAAAACTCCCCCCTTTTTTCACGCCCCAAAAAAGCCAAAAAAGTCGGCCTGTCGGCCCCCAGGCCGCCCCCGGCGAGTTGGTCGGAATCGCCTCAGCCGGGCGGGTTCGCAAATCGAGATTGCCGCATGGCGCAGGGCATGGTATCGAACGCCACCTTTCAGCAGGATGCCGCAGGATGGCGAGAAAAACTTCCGGTGCCGCAGTGAGTTCCCCTAAGCGGCGTCCGGCGACACCGCCGGAAAAGAAGCGATTCGGCCGCCGGTTCTTAGTGATGGCGATCGCCGTTCCCCTGCTTTACGTGCTGAGCAGCGGACCGGCTCTTTCCCTGGCGTTCACGTGGCATCAACCGACCGTGCAGGACAATGGCGACGGCGATCTAGGGGTCACCATCAATCTTGATGAAGGCCCCTGGTGGCCGGTCGTTTACGCGCCCCTGCAGTGGGTCTCGGAGCAATCCTGGGGGGATTGGCTCTGCTGGTATTGGCAGCGGTTTCCCATCTCGTCGGACGGCTGACGCCGGCCGATTGGAGGCGTCTTCCGGCTTTTCAGCCGAGGGCGACGGCCTCGAGTGCGAGACTCGTCGCTAGACAAATCTGGGCTTTGCAGCCGTCTGATCAGGTAGACACCAGCCGCAGTTGTCAGATTGGCATCCGACTTGCAAACTCTGCACAATTAGCCCAGGAGGCAGGGCCGGCAAGGAGCAAAGCGACGTGTATCCGGAAACGATTCTCCGCGGCTTCCTTAGCCTGGAAGCGACGATCTTGATCGCCTGCGTTCTCGTGCACTATTTGACCGTGTGGTCGCTGATTTAACACAGCGCGCCAACTGATCCACGGCCAAAATCGTCTCGGGGCTGAGCGACGGACAAAAAAACTACCTGTTGCCAGGGCTCTTGGCAAACCCTGGATTCGATTTACGGCCGAGGACGGGCAGTGCGAACCCTCTGGAGGTGACTGCGCAGACCCTGTGACGGCGGCATGCGACGAAAATCGGCAGCTTCGCTTCGGATCTGGAAGTGATTTGCCACCGGGGCAGTGCTTGGCCGTGCGGCAAAGGTGAGCGTTCGATCATCGAGTGACCGGCTTGAGTTTTCGTACATTCCTAGATTGCCCTTTTGAACATTTTCTGTCGTTGTATCTGTTTCAAGAGTCAGCCGGTTGTCGCCTAGGAGCAAGATCAATGCCGAAGGCTCGCAAACGTGATCGGCAGGCGGCGTGGCACTACTTCGTGTTTTTTTCGATCGTCTGAAAGAAGCCCGCACTCGACCACTCTTGAAACCAGCTCCGCAGATCGGCGGCGAATTCTTCGAGCGAGTCACCGCTTTGGCTAACGGACCAAGCGGCCTGCTCGATCGCTTGGCCGACCGTTTGGCCGGCAATCAGAGCGGCCAGCAGGTCGTACTGGATCTGGGAGAGCGTCCAGCGGCGTACCACGTAGTCAATGCGGCTGACTGCCAACCAGGTCGGTTGCGGATCGGGGAACGGCGGATCCTCTTTCTTACGCACGCCCGTCGCGTATTCTTGAACGGGATAGCGCAAAAATAAGAGCCGCAGGCAGGCGACCGGCACGAGGCGGGCCGACGGCCATTCGTCCGGCTGGATCGATTGCATGTCCTCAGCCCCGAGGAGCTTGAGCCGCTCGGTCCCCGGGCCGTCGAAGATTTCGCTGTAGGTCCGTTCGAGGCGTGCCAGGTCGATCATGAAATCGGGCCACGACGGGCTTTCTTCCCCTTCGTCAGTCGGCCGCGTCTCTTCGAGAAACTGCACGAAGTGCCCGCCGAGATTCGCGAGCGTGTAGCTGGTCGACGGATGGGCCTGCAGGTAGCCAAAGGCGAGGCCGTCGAAGATTTCTTCGCCAACGGCGTGCAACAACGCGGGAAATTCATCGCGCAGGCATTCGAGCAGGCGGGCGTAATAGGCGTTGGCGTAAACCTCGATCCGTTCGATGCTCGTGCGGCGTTTCGAGGGGTCGACCACTTGCTCGACGCGGTCGGGAGTCACCTCGATTTCCGTACGGGCTGCGTCCGATTCGATGCCCGCTTCAACGCCGTCCGGATGCATGATGACGGCCTGCAACCAGCGCTGGATCTGGTCGAGCTGGGGAATCTGGCTCATTCAAACTCAGCCGTCGCGTAGGTGGCCGGCTGGGGAATGCCCATCTCCGCGTTCGAGCCGTCTTCGGCGAGAACGCGCGAGTCGTCCCCGTGGGCAACGCGGCGGGGCAGCTCGGCGTGCATGAAGTTGCGCACCTTGAGGATTTCCGCATGCACGACGGGAAACGGCGGAATCTTGGCGTCCCATTCCAGAAGGGTCGAGACACCGCCCGTGAGCTCATGCGCGAGGCGATAGAGTTCCCAAACCGGATGCACCACGTGACCGTCGTGGGTATCGATCAGATGCGTCACGCAATTCGTGTGGCCGGCCAGATGGAATTGCACAACCCGGTCGTGCGGGATCGCGCGGACGAACTCGAACGGATCGAGGTCGTGGTTGAAGCACGAGACGTAAACGTTATTGACGTCCAACAGCAGGCCGCAGCCGGTCGCGTCCGTCATGCGATTGAGAAACTCGACCTCAGGCATCGTCGAGTGTGCGAACGTGATGTACGTGCTCGGGTTTTCGAGCACGAGCGGCCGCTCGAGAAAATCCTGCACCCCCCGAACGCGTTCGATCAAATGTTTGAGCGCCTGTTCGGTATAGGGGATCGGCAGAAGGTCGTGGGCGTTCTTGCTGGCGACGCCCGTCCAACAGACGTGATCGGACACCCACAGCGCGTTCGTGGCCTGGGCGAGGTTTTTCAGTTTGCGGAGATAGTCGAAGTTGAGCGGATCGGTGCTTCCGATCGACAGCGAAACGCCGTGCATCACGATCGGGTAGCGTTCGGCCACTTCCTCGAGCACGTAGCGCGGACGACCGCCGGAATCCATGTAATTTTCAGAGATGACCTCGAACCAGTCGACCTGGGGCGTATTCTCCAAGATGTGCTGGTAATGCACGCTCCGCAGGCCGAGTCCCAGGCCGAGATTCGGATGTCCGAGGCGGGGCGGGGAGATCTTGGATTTTGGATTTTGGATTTTGGATTGGGGATTTGACATCATCTCGTTCTCAACTCAAAGTCCAAAATCGCCTAGGTCTTTGTTGGAGCCGGTGCCGGCCCGAATTTCTTGCCGGCGGCCTTTTCCCGCGATTCGAACGCCACGCGGGCCTTTTTCCAGGCGTCGTTGTCGGCGATGGGGAAGTGACCACAGCCTCCTTTGCCCTTGCAGTCGTTCAAGCCGTTCTCGCCGCCGCAGCCTCCTTGATATTTGCAGTCGTTTTGGCTGAAGCAGGAATGTGTGACGGTGAAGCAGTCGCCCTTGCCGGCACAGTCGTTTTTCTTGCTTTTGCCGAGACCTTTGCATTCGTTGAGGCCGCGACAGGCATGCAGGCCGACCGTGGCGACGGCGACGGCCGATTTGCCGTCGGTCTTGGCATCCGTCTTGACCTCAGTTTTGGTCGAGACGGCGGGCGCGATCGGTGGCGCCGTTGGAGGCGGCGTTGTACTCGACGAGGTCTTTGCCGGCGGAGGCGAGGCCTGATCGCCACATCCAAAGGCGGTGCCGGCAATCAGTCCGCACAATGCGGCAGTCGACAACTTGTGAAAATCACGTCGGCTGACTTCCTCGGGTCGCATGGCTCTCCTCGCGGGGTTCCTTGGTTTCACTTGTATCTTTGAACGTCGACCGGCCACGGTCAAGCGGGGACGCATTCAGGGACGCCCGCTCGGGGTGCAGTCGATCGCTTTGATGGGCTGGTTTCAGAACAAGAATACCGCTGCGCCGAGCACGACAGGGCCTTGCCGTATGCTGTGGCCTGCCAAGTCGCAGCCGACTAGAATACGGCAAGGATTGAGTCAACCTGGCTGGGGAAAAGACGTGAATCGCGAGCAAACACTTCAGACCGTCGAGGAAAAGGTGCAGGCAGGCGAGCGGCTCTCGTTCGAAGAGGGGGTCTACCTCGACGAAAATGTCGACGTCCTGACGCTCGGCCGCCTGGCCAATGTCGTCCGCGAGCGTAAGAACGGCGATTTCGCCTACTACAACACCAACGTCCACTTGAACCCCACGAACGTTTGTGTCTATCGCTGCACGTTTTGCGCGTTTCGTGCCGACCTGAAGGCGGAAAAGGCCTACGAGTTCACCGATGAGATGATTCGCGAGCGCGTGCTCGAAGCCAAGCAGGCCGGCGCGACGGAAATCCACGTGGTCGGCGGTCTGCATCATCTCAAGCCGTTTGACTGGTATCTCAATGTCGTGCGCGTGATCCACGAGACTTACCCGGAACTGCACATCAAGGCCTGGACGCCGGTTGAGATCCACTGGTTCAGTCACATGACCAAGAAACCGGTCCGCTGGGTGCTCGAGCAATTGATCGACGCCGGCCTGGGGAGCCTGCCGGGGGGCGGGGCCGAGATTTTTCATCCCGAGGTTCGGGACCAGATTTGCGAGCACAAGGCCGATGCCCAGCAGTGGTTCGATATCCATCGCGAAGCGCATGCGCTCGGGCTGCGTTCAAATGCTACGATGCTCTACGGGCACATCGAGAAGGCCAAACACCGCATCGACCATCTTTGCCGCTTGCGCGAGCTGCAGGATGAAACGGGCGGTTTTCAGACCTTCATTCCGCTGGCGTTTCATCCCGAGAATACGAAGCTGTCGCACATTACAAAGGCCAGCGGGCTCGTCGATCTCAAAGTGATCGCCATGGCCCGCTTGATGCTCGACAACTTCGACCACATCAAGGCCTACTGGATCATGCTGAGCGAGAAGATCGCCCAGGTGGCGCTCGGCTTTGGGGCCGACGATATCGACGGCACCGTCGTGCACGAACTGATCTACCACGACGCCGGCGCCAAGACGCCCGAAGGATTGACGGTCGAACAGATGCATCGCCTGATCCGCGAAGCGGGCCGCATTCCCGTCGAGCGCGATACGCTCTATCGCCGCGTCATCCGCGAGGGTGCGAACTGGTCGATCGGCGAGCCGCTCTTGGCCGAGATGGCGAGCTGACTCTCGTTCCAGAGTGATGGCACCCTGACTCGACTGCCGAAGTCCGGTGACACCCCGTTCCGCAGTTTCGGATCCCATGCAAATCCCTGGTCTTTTTGGTACTTTCCCTCGAATCGGCTGATTTCCCGGGTCGGATCTGGCATCCTGTCCGGTGCCGTCCTTATACTCGGGAAAGGACCGAAAAGAGCCTGATTCTCTATGACAGACTTTGCACTTATGACATCCTGGCCGAAACGATTTCTCTACGGTTCGATTGGCCTGGCCGGCCTGGTTGCCTTGGCTGCCGTCATCGACTTCGTGACGGGGGGCATGATCTTCAACGCCTCGCGCTCGACGTCGGGCTACGTGATGGACGTGATGTTCATCATCGGCGCCGGAATTGTGATTTACCTGGCGATCGACGCACTGGGAGAGCAAAAGTAGAGACTTGAGGTCGGAGGCTAGAGGCTAGGGAAATGCAAAAAGGCAGGCCGCAGGCGGCCTGCCTTGGTTTTTCCCTAGCCTCTGACCTCCAGCCCCTAGCCCCTAGTTCACACGTCGAGGTCGTCGGCGAAGGCGGCCTCGTCCATGATCACGCGGTAGCGTTCCGAGGCGTCTTTTCCCAAGAGCTGCGTGAAGGTCTGATCTGCCTCGATTTGGCTTTCGATTTCGACTCGCAACAAGACGCGGACGGCGGGATCAAGGGTGGTTTCCTTCAATTGCTTGGCATCCATCTCGCCCAAGCCCTTGAAGCGGAAGACCTCGACCTTGCGATGCGCGCCCAAGCGGGCCAGGATTTCCTCCTTGGCTGCGTCGTCCTGGGCATAGAGGACTTCGCTCGACGTGACGATGCGATAGAGCGGCGGTTGCGCGATATACAGCTTGCCTTGCGCGATCAGCTCCCGCATATGGCGGAAAAAGAACGTGAGCAAAAGCGTCGAGATGTGATAGCCGTCGCTGTCGGCGTCCATTAACAGGACCACGCGGCCGTAGCGCAGCTTGCGGATATCGAAGCTCGGGCCGATGCCCGTGCCGAGCGCTTCGATCAGGTCTTTGACTTCCTGGTTCTCCAGAATTTTGGAGAGAGCCAGCGATTCGGTATTGAGGATCTTGCCCCGCAGCGGCAGCACGGCCTGGGTGCGGTTGTTGCGTCCCATGGCGGCGGTGCCGCCGGCCGAATCGCCCTCGACGACGAATAACTCACTCTTCTCGGGATCGCCCTGGCGACAGTCGAGCAGCTTGCCGGGCAGGTTTGTCCGATGCGAGCCGGGCTGCTTGCGGCGGACTTCGGTGGCCGCGTCGCGGCTGGCCATGCGGGCTCGGGCCGCCAGCACGATGCGGCCGACAATCGCGTCGGCGATCGACGGATTTCCGTTGAGCCAGTTTTCCAGGCCCGGTCGGACAATCCCCTCGATCATGCCGGTCAATTCCGGATTATTCAGCCGCTCCTTGGTCTGTCCCTGAAACATCGGATCGGAATGAAAGACCGACAACACGCCGATGCACCCTTCGCGGATGTCTTCGCCGGTGAGCGTCAGCCCCTTGTGCTTGATGTCGTGGACGTCGAGGTAATTGCGGACCGCCTTGGCGATGCCGTTGCGGAGGCCATTTTCGTGCGTGCCGCCCGCGTGCGTGCGGATGCCGTTCACATAGCTCCGCAGATTCTCGTCGGTCGATTCGGTCCAACGGAAGACGACTTCGACGCTGGTCTTGCCCTCGTCCTTTTCGGCGGCGAAGACCTGCTCGTGGCAGGGCCGCTTTTGGGTTTCCGTCGTCAGTTTTTCGAGATAACCGGCGATTCCGTCGGGGTGAAACAATTCGACCGACTCACCTTTGCTCTCGTCGTGAAACGTGATCTTGAGGCCGCCGTGAATGTACGAAATGTCTTCCAGGTGCTGGCGGATCGTGTCGTGGTTGAACTGGACGCGGCGGAAGATCTCGTCGTCGGGACGGAAGAAGATCGTCGTGCCGTGACCGCGGAACGGGCGGACTTTTTTGACTTCGGTCGTGGGCCGGCCCCGTTTGTAGCGCTGGGACCACTCGAAACCGTCGCGATGGACGGTCGCTTCGAGCTCGATCGACAGCGCGTTGACGACCGAGGCGCCCACGCCGTGCAGACCGCCGCTGCGGAGGTAGTTCTTGTCGGAGAATTTTCCGCCGGCGTGCAGCGTGGTGAGGATCACCTCGAGGGCCGACTTCTTCATCTTGGGGTGGCGGTCGACGGGAATGCCGCGGCCATTGTCGCTGACGGTGAGCGACGCGGCGTCCTTGTGCAGCGTGATGTTGATTTGGTCGGCCGCGTCGGCCAGATATTCGTCGACCGAGTTGTCGACGATTTCCCACAAGAGATGGTGCAATCCGCGGATGTCGACGCCGCCGATGTACATCGACGGCCGTCGCCGCACCGCCTCCAACCCCTCGAGGACTTCGATATCGCTGGCGTTGTATTCGCCGCTGGGCCGCATCCGGTTTGTTTTCGCCGCAGTCGCCATCAGTCGCGCGTCTTCCCTGCAGAAGGACTCATGGTTTTTCGAAACTACTGTTTTTCGAGTTGTTCCCAATCGACGAGCTCGACGGGACCGGGAACGATTTCCTTGAATCCGGTGCGAGTGCTCGTTTTGATCCCCTTGCCGCCGCGCGAGGTCACACCGTATTTCATCTGGCCGAAGCTCAGCGGCTTGTCGTTCGCATTGATCACATGCAGCGAATCGCTTTGCCGGCCCAGTTGCACGGCCCCGAGCACTTCGTCGTTCGGAACGAGCTTGATGCCGCGGACCCCTTTGCCGGGCCCGCCGAGGATCGGCACGTCGTCGATTTTGAAATGGATCACCCGCGCGTCGCGGGTCGCCAGGAACATCGTCTCGGCGTCCTTGACGAGTTCCACGAAGACGACGCTGTCCCCTTCGCGCAAGCGGCAATACTTGCGTCCGGCTTTCGTCGAGGGTGCGCGGAAGGTGCTGAACGAAAGCTGCATCACCTGGCCGGACCGCGTGGCGATCAAGAGATAGGGGGCCGGCGGCAAATTCTTCCGCACGGTGCCGTCGGCCGGAGTGAACCGGGGATCGGTGCTGACGGCCCAAATCGTCCGCGCGCCGTCGGCCATGCGCACGAACTTGGCCAGCGGATCGCCGTAACCGGACGATGCCGGGACTTGTTCGATCGGCAACGTGTAGGCCACGCCCTCGCTGGAAAAAATGACGACCTGTTCGAGCGTGCTGCCGGGAACGACGGACAGCACGCTGTCTCCTTCGCGGACGCGCGTGCTCTCGACTTTTTGCAACCGGCCGACCCGCTTGATCCAGCCGTCGCGCGTCACGACGACGTTGGTGTTCTCGCGGATAATGTAAGCCTGCGGATCGAACTCGGTGATCTCCTCTTCCGAGCCGAGTGCCGTGCGGCGGTCGTCGCCGAACTTCGTGGCGATCTCTTCCAGCTCCGTTTCCACGACTTTCCAAAGCCGGCTTTGCGAAGCGAGGATCTTGCGGATATTGTCCGCCTCGGCCCGTTTCTCTTTCAGTTCCTCGAGGATCCGATCGATCTCCAACGTCGAGATGCGATACAAGGCCAGCTCGAGCACCGCGTCGGTCTGCTGGGCATCGAGGGGAAAGGCCTTCATCAACCGGGCCGCCGCGTCGGCTTTACCTTGGCTGGCGCGGATGATCCTCAAGGCCTGCTCGAGTCCTTTGAAGACGATCGCGAAGCCTTCGAGGATGTGAATCCGCCGCTCGAGCTGCCGCAGCTGGTATTCGAACCGCCGCGTGACGGATTTGAAGCGGAAATCGAGAAAGTGCCGCAGCAGGTCCTTGAGACTGATCCGCGCCGGCACGAGCGCGCCATGTTCATCGGGCACAAGGCACGTGGTGTTGATCGCGAAGTTCTGCTCGAGGGCCGTGTGCTTATACAGGTAGGCCATCACGGCCTCGGGATCCGACCCGGGCTTCAGCTCCAGCACGACCCGCAGCGGGTGTTTTTCGTCGCATTCGTCGGCCACGCCGATCAGCTGGGGCAACTTGCGGCCGTTGATGATGTCGCCGATGACCGTCAACAGCGGGCCGGTTTCCACGCCGAACGGAACCGACGTGACGGCAATTTTGTTGGCGGTCTCGGCCTTGCGATCCTTCTCGAGTTTCCATTCGCCGCGGACTTTGATCGAGCCGCGGCCCTCTTCGTACGCCTCGCGGATCGAGCGGCGATCGGTGACGATGCGGCCGCCTAATGGAAAGTCTGGCCCCTTCACGAATTTCATCAATTGGGCGACGGTCGCCTCGGGCTCGTGGATCAGGTGCACGCACGCTTTCACCACTTCGCCCAGGTTGTGAGGCGGAATGTTGGTCGCCATGCCGACCGCGATTCCCTGGGTTCCGTTTACGAGCAAATTGGGATACCGCGCGGGCACGACGACTGGCTCGTCCTTGGCCGCGTCGTAAGTTGGCCGCGTGTCGACGGTTTCAAATCGCAGCTCGTTCATGAGCTGTTCGGCAATCGGCGTCAGTTTGACTTCGGTGTAACGCGCGGCGGCTGCCGGCAGACCGATGATCGAGCCGAAATTGCCCTGCCCGTTGACCAGGGGATACCGGAGGCTGAAATTCTGCGCCAGGCGGACGAGCGTGTCGTAGACGGATGCCTCGCCGTGGGGGTGATAATTCCCCGTCGTGTCGCCGCAAACCTTTGCGCTTTTTCGTGTTTTGGCGTCCGCGGTGAGCCGCAGCTCTTCGTACATTACATAGAGCACACGGCGTTGGACCGGTTTCAGGCCGTCGCGGACGTCGGGCAAAGCCCGGGAAGTGATGACCGAGAGGGCGTAATTGAGGTATCTGCGGCGAGTCTCCTGGCTGATCGAGACAAACTCGACTCGATCGACACCGTTGGAGCCGCCGTTCGAGCCGCCATTAGAGCCCCCATTGGAGCCGCCGTTAGAGCCACTGTGCCCCTGACCGTTCTCGGAGGCGGGTGAACTGTTTTTGTCCGCGCCCGATTTCGCTGACTTCTTGGACAAAGATCCCTCCCAGGTTGCCCCCCACGTCGATCGGCGGGCTCCGTCGCGCGGAGAATGGCGCGAATTTTGCGCGGATTTTAGCCGCGACCCTAGCGGATTGACAGAGTATTCCGGTTGTGACGCCTGCATGGTGCGTCGATTCGTTAAGCATGACCCGAACCCTCGTTACGGCCGGAATGACTGATTCCCACGATTCGATCCGCCCGAAACTTGTTATTGCTTATTTGCGAATAACCGCTTCCGCAGGAAGGCCGGTCGGCCAGGGAAGCGGTGAGATGACAGAGGTCGGACTGCAATCTGTTCCAGGGAGGGGACACGATGGCTCGAAACATGTTTCGGGCGGCCGCGTGCACGGTCATTCTTTCGGCTTGGTCGCTGAATTCCGCGCTGGCCCAATCAGATGCCAATCAAACCCACGCGCCGTCGGCGGCCCCAGCCCCCAAGGCACAGGCCAGCGGGAAACCGGTCGAACAGGCGGCCTGGGCCGGCGTGATCGTGCATCACCCCGGACCGGTCCCGGCGCCCAATTATCTGCCGCCCTACGCGCCCAACATCATGCCGTGCCAGTATCCGCAATCGAATGCTCCGCTCTATCCGTGTCCGGTGCCGAACGTGCCGTACCAGTGCGGCGGAGCCGTCATCACGAATCAGGCCTTTGATCCGCACGAGATGCTCTATCCGCACACGTACCGTTCGATCTATCCGCCGTACTACTACGAAGTCCACGGCGGCTGGAAGCTCTTCCCGTGGGGCGCGGTGCAATCCGAACAATGGCGTCTGCGGGGGACCGTGGTGACCGTGAAGTACAGTTCGTCGATCGGACTCTTCAGCGGCTATGTCCCCCCGGCCATCAATACCAAGAGCTGGGTGCGCCGCACAGCTGGGATCCTGACTACCGCTAACAACCGGCGAAGCGCTTCCCGAGTGACGAACGGAAGACCCCCACGCTGCCGCGCGTCGGTCTTCCCTTCATCATCCCGAACTCGGGTCGCGATCTGTGCCCCCTCCGTCTCAGATTCGACCCAAACCTGAGAGAACGACAATGCTGCGCGACATTTACAGAGTCACCGGATTGGTCACGGCCCTCGCACTCGCGGCCTTTTGTGCCGCGAGTGCGGCCCGCGGGGCCGACGGCCTTGCCGAACGGTATCGCATGCAGCGGTACTACCACTGCTGCTACGGGCCGAGTTACTACTGCCCCTACGGTCCGCCCGATAGCTACGTGAAGCGGATGAACTGGGGCCGTACCGTCCCCTGCGCCTGCCAGGATCCCGAAGAAAAGGCCTGGTATCGGCGGTTCTGCTGCACAACGTGCCTCGTTCCGGGCGCCAAGCCGCCTTGCAAATGTCTCGACATTTGCCTGTACCACGTGGTCTTCCCGATGAGCCCCTGGTACTCGAATCCGCGCGACGGAATCCTGTATCCGGCCTTCGGGTCGAAGTCGCCGACGTGCGTGCCCGAGAGCGATTGAAACCAATTAAACCCAGACAACGCCCCATCAACTGTTCAGGAAGACTGTCATGTTCACGACGATTGCCCGTCTTGCGCCGCCCGCACGGCGCCTCTTGGGCCAGCACGCCTGGAAGGCCCTCCTGTTGTCTTTGACGATCGGAGGCGCCGCGATGGCCGACGATACCACGGGTATCGTCCGCGTCAGCGACACGAAACCCGGCTCTGCCCCGAGTGCCGTGAGTGCTCCGGCGAGCGCCCCATCCGCCGTGCCCTCAGCCGGGCCGGTGACGGTTGAAGGCAGCGCCGCCGCGACCTGCAACTCGGGCAATTGCGGCAATTGTCCGCCGCAGCGCAGCGGACTCCTCGGCCGCTGCTGCCTTCTGAATAGCGGCTGCGGTTGCCGGTTCCTCGACATGCACTGCTACAACTACAAATACGCCTACAACCCCTGGTACACCGATTGCCGCGACGGCCGCGTGTACGCCGCCTACGGCTGGGGCGCCCCGATGACGGTCCCCTTGGCCCCCACCGTGACCAATCAACACAACTACGGCTGGGGCATCCCGTCCAGCCGCTTGACCCCGATTTCTCGAGTGGCCCCGAACCAGATGGCGATCACTACGGCTGTTGCCCCGTACTAACGCAGCCGACTTTTTTCGCTCGGGACGCACTCTTCAACGGACCCAACCCGCATCAGTTCAGGAATTTTGCGATGAACCGTCGAACGATCTATGGCTGGACGGCGATGACCGCCCTGGGACTGCTCGCAGGAGTGGCCCGAGCCGACGAGACTGTGGTTCGAGTTTCAGATAGTCCCCCGCCCGGGACAAGTGCGCCCGGCGCAATGGCTCCAAGCGCACTGCCGCCGAGCGCGATGGCACCCAGCGCGATCCCGGCGCCGTCGGTCGACGGCACGGTCACGGGGACATGCGATGGCGGTGCCGTCTCAGGCGGCGGCGTGGCTGTCGGCGGCGATATCGGTATCTACCGCATCGGCGCCGGAATTCAAAATCTGCTGAGCTACAACCCGGCTCGAGGCTTCCGCCCGCCGACGACGGTTCACGTCGAACGCGAAGCGATCATGTATTACAACTACTGGCCGGCGAAATGGTACGGCCAACCCGGTTGGCATCTCACTCCGTCGTACCCGATGGTCTACATGCCGACCGACACGACCCAGCTCGGCGTGTATTACGCCCGTGTCCCGCAGTGGCAACCGAATCCGCGAATGTATCCGCGGCCGCCACGCCCGGAGGAATGGAATCGCCGCGTCTCGTTCGCAGGCGGCGTGGGCGGCGGGGCCTGCTACGGTGGCGCGACGCCCGTTTCCTACGGCTCGGCTTCACCCACGCCCGATACGATGGGCGCTCCGATCGCGGCTCCAACGCCCGCTGGTTCGCCGGCCCCGATGCAAACGATTCAACAAGCGCCGACGGTGATCCCGCCGCCGGCACCGCAAGGAAACTGATTCACGAAAAGTGATTGGTTGACCCCTCCCCGACGAAAGCAGCGGAGCCCGACCCTCCGCTGCTTTTTTCCTTTTCGAAGCGTCCCAATCCCAGGCTCGCCGGGGGACTTTTTTGGCTTTTTTGGGGCGCTGAAAAAGGGGGACTTTTTTGGGCCCCACCCAAAAAAAGTATTGCTCAACAACTCTCGCACCGCGTCGCTCTCTCCTCGTTCCCAAGCTCTGCTTGGGGACGCAATTTTCCCGAAGCTCCGCTTCGAGTTTGAGTTACGTCGAGCTGATCAAAACCGAACTGGAGCTGCGGCCGCTTGCGTTCTCAATTAAAGAGCTAGCGACTCGAAGGCAAAGCGGGGACTTTTTTTGGGTCGACCGGAAAAAAGTCCACCCGCCCCCATGGCGGACCAAAAAGTCGCACCGCCCATGAGCCCGTGGGGTTGATCCCCACGGACGTCCGGCGGGATCAACCCGCCGGCTCGGCAGACGAGTGCCCATCAAGTTTCGCTTGGGTCCGAGAGCGTAGGGCAAGCTGCCAGCTTGCCATGTCACGACCGCTCTTCGACCGCGGAAATCGCAAGCGAGCAGCTCGCACTACGACGATCGTCGTATCTTTGAGCAGGTTCTAACCCCCGCCTTCAGTGAGAGTTTCGTCGCGCAAAAAAGCGCTCTGGAGGTGCTCGGGCATTTTCCGGTACAATCAAGCTAGACGCACGAGCGGAACAAAAATCAAGCATTCCCGCCGCTCGCCGGCTCCGGCAAGTGCAGATGATGTTCAAGGCGAGAGGTCAAGGGCCTGACGCCAGTCCCCAAGCACCGTTCTGGCTCATCCTTCATCCCTCCGCCTTCATCCTTGATTCCGCAACCGCCGTCCGGCCACAGCAGTGCGTCCCCCGATACGCCGCGTGATTTTCCTGCACGTCACGGCGACGACTTGGGGCGACCGCAAGAAAAACATTCGGCAACGCCGAATCTCGGAGCTTTGCGGCCCGGTCCACCTTCGGACGGATTTCCCGAACTGAGGCGAGAGGACGACCTGATTGCTCTGTTTCGCGGTGCGCCCGCGAGATCCCGCGAGCTTGTTCGTTCCAGAGTTGCGGTTCGGCGTGAGGAACCTACGCCGTCGCCGCACGTCGCCGTCGATAAAGGCCAAGCCCACCGGCTGCGAAGCCCGACGCCAGCAGCAGGATGGAAGCGGGTTCGGGCGTTGGGGTCGCCGGCTGAAATGTGTACGTCGGGGAAGAGGTATCAAAGACCTCAGCCCCGGTGGTCACATCGTAAAGGGAAGCGTTGTTGGAATTGAAAGACAGTTCCAAGACGGGCAGCGGCGGAGAATTCTCCTCGGCGACGAAAATCGGCGCCAACACTCCGCCAGTGACCGTAAAGGTATTCGCCACCTGCAAGTTCCAGGTGACTGCATTTGTCGGCTCGCCCGAAATGTCGCCCAAAGCGGCCGGAGACGAAGTGATGGTTACGGAAGTGGCGGCCGCCGTGCCATTATCCGGCGTATTGCCGGTGACACCCAAAGGCAGGTCAATCGTACCTGTTACGGTGCCATCCGTGTTTCCAGCCGGGATTACGTTCGTAAAGCTGAAATCCCAAATCTGATCAGCCCGCGACTGCGTGGCCGTAGCGGCCAGCAACGCCAGGGCAAACACCCCGAATTTCAAAGCCCGCATAATTACGCAGCCCCCTCGTACGCCTGACCAAAAGACCAATCCCCACCACGATGTTTCCTCTCCGGTGTCGAAATCAAGCACAAAATGAGATCTTTGCAAAAAATGGGAAAAATGGTTCGGCACCCTTTGTGGGGCGGCGAGACGGTTGCAGCGTGATTCCGCACCATCGTTTTTGTGCAGACTTATTTTGGCGGACCCCGGATTCCGAACGCCAGACGCGTTTACGCCGATCGCAGTGCGGACGCGACTCAGCGCCGCGGCTCGTTGGCGAATGTGTTGTTGTGGTGTGGGCGTCCCGCCTGCACGTGCAGCCTTGAGGGCTGCACCACAAACACGTGCAGCCTTGAGGGCTGCACCACAAACACCTGCAGCCGAGACGGCTGCACCACAAACAGGGGTGTACAAGAAAGTGGCCTGGCACCAGGAGGGACTTCGCGGGCCAATCTGCTGGTCGCCGGACAGCTCAAAGATTCTGTTCTCCCGGCCGATGCGTGGGGCGGGCTGCTAGCCTGCCCGTCATGTGAGTTTCTGTGCCGGCCAACGGCAGGCCAGCAGCCTGCCCCGCGAGCTGCGCCGGGAGATAATTGCTCCCGCGGGTGACAGCGTATGGACTCGCAACATCGGTCCCCGTAGTTTGATGCCATGAAACTTCCCGCGGATGTCGCCCGTTTGATTCTGGAAGACTCGCCGCTCGGGTTTGACTGCACCCGTGACGGCCGGGTTGTCGAAGGTTTCGAGAAGGGCTGGAGCGGCATTCCTTATCCGCCGGAGCGCGGATGAACGCTCAATTTGCATTTTTGAATTCCTATTCGCCCAAACTGGCTCAGGCGCTGCGAAGAGCATCATCAGCGCAGTGTCGCGAAGTTGTGGCGTTCGCCCTCTCCAGAGTCCCAAAAGATCTCCTCGCAATGCCTGAAGTGCGTGCGGCACTGCAGGTCTTTAACGACGAGCGTGAAGACGGGACCATCGCCGAACATTTGGGAGCTCTCGAACATCGCTTCATGAGAATGAGCGACGAGGCGGCCGAAGAGGGTGATGCAGGCCTGGCCGAGGAATATTTTCAAATGCAAACATTGTGTGGCGGCCTGATTTCGGTCGTCGAAAATCGACAGCTGACGCCCAATCAGGTTGATCGTTGTTTGTATCAGTTGATAAACGTGATGCTAGGGGATCACCGGCGGGACCTTGAGGAATTCGTTGAGAAATGGGGAGCGTGACGGATTTGCGACTCCTCCGTCTGCTACCGCGCTCCGAGATTCGGCAACGCGGTGCGGACCAGTCAAAGCGGTTTGCGTTAGGACGATTTTTAAAACGGGAATTGGGTCCGACCACAAAAGCATGGCCGCGCGAACACCACTCAAACTGAAACACATTGTGGCCGCAGGCTTGATCATCATCGGAGGACTGCTCGCCTTCGGATGGGTTGCGAGTCGGGTCATTCCACCCGTTCGGGGCTTCCAGGACTGTGACTGGAATCTCCGATTTGTCGTGCACGCGCTGGTGGACTACGAGCGAGCGCACGGCGCCCTATTGCCGGCAGTAGGCGACGCCCACGCGAAACGGCCGGTTCGCAGCTGGAGGGTGGAGATTCTGTCGCTGGTTCCTCTTCCCTACATGGAACTCGCAAAGCGTTACGACAGCCGCGAACCATGGGACGGGCCGCACAACAAAGCGTTACGCGATGAAGAAGTCATGATTTATCACTGCCCGAGCGACCCGGGCCCGAGAAAGGAGACGAGCTACGTGGCGGTCGTCGGCGCGAAGGGTTGGTGGTCGGCCGACAAACCGGCGCATGGCCCGGTCCAGGCAGATGCCGCGCATACGATCCTCGTTGTTGAAACCGTACGCTCCGGGATTCACTGGCTCGAGCCTCGCGACATGTCGGTCCAAGACGCCCTACGCGGGGTCAATGCGCCCGAGCCATCGATCTCGAGCCGGCACGAAGGCTTTGGCCTTCCAGCGGGACCAGGCGGCCACTGCGTGTTTGCCGACGGAAGGGTGCAATGGCTCAATAACCGCATCGACCCCAAGGTGCTTGCGCACATGATCGAAAAAGGATCGGATGTTGGTGTGGACAAGGACCAGAAATGAGGCGGTGCCTGCGCCGGATTCTTCCGCTCTTCCTATCGTGTGCTCCTCTTGCAATCGTCGGTTGCGAGCAGGACAACTCGCAGGTCAAATCGCCATCGCAGTGGTCAGAGAAGGTCGAGAACGGAACTGTCTACGACGTCGCGATCATTGACGGACATGGCGTGGCGAAAGTTGTTCTACCCAGCAACGCGAGCGTACAGAAAATGCCCGGGTTGCAATCAATTCAGCTCTTTATGGCAAAGGAACTGTCATTCTATGGGCATCCGCCGGTGCCGATCACATTGCGCACCGTGCGGTCCTATATGGGCTGCGCGACTCAGAGAGACAGCCGGGCGTTGCTTGTCGCGACTTACGGAGAGTGGCGCTCGATAGAAGGAGGTTCGAGTTTGCACCTGGTCGCCATCGTTCCGGACGGAATCGAAGTCGTACAGCGAGACGGTCTTGCAAGCCAGGAAAGTTCCGCAAACCAAGTTCCTGGTTTGCACACCGGCGGCCCGGAGGGCTACTGGTACGCCACGCATGTCCCAGCAATGGGATGGACGGCCCTTGCCACCAAGCCTGATCCAGAACAGACCGCCAAATGAGAATCTCCCTCGCGCGAACAAGCACTGTTCGATTACGCGCTTTATGGCGGAAAACGCGTCTGTCCTTTTAGCTCGCGCCTGGATGTGATTTACGGTTGGCTCGAGGGGGAAGAAGACAGAAAATGATCGGGCCGGGGGGCGCGCGAACGCGGGTGGCGAAGGACATCTTTTCTGAAGCCCATATGCCGATTGTGACGGGGACAATCGTGTCGACAAGACGGCGTGCATGGTTGGTGGTGGGCGCGGCCGCACTTGTCGTCGTCTCCCTCTGTGCGTATGGGCGACACGAAACTTCGGAAATTGAATCGGCGATTCAGAACGGGCCGCTGACGATTACCGTCAACCAGGACGGTCTATTTTCCAAAGGATATTCTTGGGAGCTGCAGGTCGGCCCGTCGGGGAACGCCACGTTAAATATCGAGTCTTCTCCGACGGCTACGACGCGCTGGTTTGTTGTTTCGCAGGCAAAACTCGACGAGTTGCGTGCGGCTCTTCTGCGGGAGCGTTTTTGGGATCTCGCAGGCGCTTACGGCCGACTCGTCGCCGACGGGCACACAACAACCCTTCAAGTCTCGGCCGGCGGATTCACGAAGAAGGTGGAACTGCTGTTCTTGGACGCCTACGAGGGGGAAAAGGCCCGCGAGTCCAGCCGGCCTCTCCGGGTCCTGATGATCATCCGCGGCTGGTTCAACGATCCCGGGGCCGTCGACTTGCGGAAATACGACCAGATGGTGATCGATGCCGCGAGGTGAGTGGCGGCACCGAGATGTCGAGGCGTGGGGCGGGCTGCTAGCCTGCCCGTGGAATGGTTGGGTCCGCTTTATGGGGCGCCGAGACGGTTGTGTGACGCTTTCGCCGGGTCAAATCGAAGGCCGTTCGCCAGAATGATGGGATGCCAGATCCGAAAACATTGATGGTCGGCGACCTCGTGCGATTTGTGGCGATTCCCGACGAGTGGTCCCGACCAGGGTACACAGTGCAGGCAGAGTGCCGGGCTTTTATGCGAAAATTACTGAAACGGTCATCACCGTGCCGAGTGTGGCAAATCGACGAGTATGGCCAGCCGTGGATTCAGGCACGGGTGCGAGAGCGCGGGAAACTCCGTCAGCACACGTGGGCGATCTTTGAGTCGACAGGCTGGCGACCAGTCATGCGGCGGGGTCAAGCTGCTCCCTCAAGCTAGTGCCATTCGGTCGTGGTTCCGTTTGAAGAGGAGACGCGCAATGATGGACGGCGATTGGTCAAAAACGATCCTGCTCATAATCGTGCTGGTCTCAACCACCGCATACACCTGTTGGTTCATATCGTCCGTACTGCGCGACATCTCGACCGCACGGAAGAATACCGACGCTGAAGCGGCGCTTTATCGTCAAGCGGTTGAGAGGTCCACTGCTCAATGGGAGCTCTATCGCCAAGGGGTTGATGTGGCGAAAGAGACGAATCGCCTTCGCGGAGAAGAGATGGAGCTTATGCGTGAATTGATCGCCGCGCTTCGCGATCGAAAATGAAGTCAAGGCCGCGATTCACGTGCGGCCCCGGATTTATTTTCAAACGGACCCACTACCGTCACCACGGCATAAATAGCCAACAGGCCATACCCAACTGTGGCCACGACCGACTGAACTTCGTGAAGCACGAGGCGTGTCGGTGACTCAACAAGAGGCATGACATACGGTATCGCAACTTTTATGAGAAATGCCGCTTCCAACGCCGCGAGGAGCCAGAATTGGCGACCCCGTCGAAAAGCAACGAAGGCCGCCACCGCAGCACCAATTAAAACAAAGGGCAAATCGATGAAGTTTCCGCGGTCAAAAATTGTTTTGGTCACCTGGCCCGCGAAATGTGCCGTTTGATCCATAAAGCGCTCCTGGCAATTTGTGAGAAGCAGCCGAGCAGACGTCAGGACAGTGGGGGCGAATTGTATTGGTGGTTAATCCAGCCTCAAGTCGCCGCCCGAGGGTCGGCGTCATGGGGCAATTTGAACCGTTAGCAAATGCGCCCACCCTCTTTTCTTTTGGCGCGTTGCCAGACCACTTCGATCGTGGCTCCGCAGATGGCACCGGCGAGGGGAGCGACCGTTTTTGCAATGCCGGCGGCCGTAGACTCGGCGAACCGATAATTCTCCCGGTGAACGGGGATGCCGTTATAAGTCGAGTCGTGCGCATCATGCTCGAGGAGAAGCGGCGGCCAAATCATTGCGATTGCGGGAGCGATAACGAACCATCCGAAGATCCACCCAAGGCACGCACAGCCGAAAATTGCCTTGTAGTTCATGGGTTCCTAGTCCTGCGCGCTGCGCAGCCGTGCGATAAGCCGTTCAATTCGTGCGGCCTTCCGTTTGCGCGCCGCAATTCCCACCGCGTCGTACAGATCATCCCTATGAGTGCGTCGGCGACGACTTAAGCGTCGAGCGGGTGACATCACTCTCGTGCCAACCGAAATCTTTCGTCCAGGATGCGACCACACGACCAGCGTCGGCGGCCGAGATGCGAGTCGCTGCCTACGGCTCTTAGGCGTCGTCTTTCGACTCGATGTCGGCCAGCATGGCCTCGAATGCCGCCGATTGCGCACTCGCAATCGAGCTGTTTGAGCCGGAACGACCTTCGGGCGTTCGATCGACATTGGAAACGATGTTCGCGGAGCCAATCGGAGCAGCAGTCGGCTTCCGATCGGATGACTTCTTGCCGGCCGGCATTCGTGGCCGAGGGATCTTCGGGACAACCGAACTGCTAGGGCGCACTGCGGAGCCGTAAACCGGCGTCGGATCGAACGCCGCAGAAAGCGGCATATTGTTGACCCGCGGACAGTCCTCGAGGACGGGCAACGGACCGTCTTGGAAGGGAATTGGCCGTGCGGCGGAACTTTCGGCAGGAACAGTCAAGAGGGCGATCTTTCAACGCGCGTCACCCTGCAACAAAGGCAATCGGTCCTCGTCGTGCCTGGCAGGCCGCTTCACAATCCCCGTTGCTTCGGACTCGGGCAATGGCTCGCGTCGCTCTGCCGCGATGCGAATCAAGAATGGCGTTCGGCACGAGGGACAGGGGACCTGCTTTCCAATCAAGGACGGTTTTTTAACCTTCAAGGGGGCCTTACACGACGGGCAAGGCAGACAAACGGACCAAGACATGGGCGCACGTGTTCTCCGATTGCGGGGTTAAGGTGGGTCAAACGCTGAGCGGGGCGATCTGATTGAAGAATGCAGAGCCGCCCAAGGGTCGCCTTCGCAAATTGGCAGCGATCAGCAGCAATTGTTGAACGGCATCTGATGACGTCAAGACGGTTTCTTGCTCACTTTTAGAAATCGTGCAATTGATGTGCAGTGGGCAAAATTTTTCCAATCGGCCCGCCTAACGATTCGAGGGAACGCCACGCCTGCGCCGCGGGTCGATGGCGAATTTATTGTTGTGGTGCAGGCGTCCGCCTGCGAATTTGTGATGCGTCCCGCCTGCACGTGCAGCCTTGAGGGCCGCACCACAAACACGTGCAGCCTTGAGGGCCGCACCACAAACACGTGCAGCCTTGAGGGCCGCACCACAAACACCTGCAGCCGGGACGGCTGCACCACAAATAGGGGCCCGCAAGAGAGTGCCCTGGGCACCAGGAGGGACTTCGCGGACCAATCTGGTGGTCGGCGGACGGCTCAGTGATTCTGTCCTCCCGGCCGCTGCAGGCGGGCGACAAACGGGAAGGTCGAAAAAGGCACAGGCGGAGCCTCACGCCACGAGTGAGGACTCGGCCTCCGGTCCATCAGGCCGGATGGCACGGGTGAGCGGTTAGTAACGACGGACTGGAGCCCCGACTGGCGGTGATTCATTTTCTTCGATGGCGAGTCGGTCGTCTAATCGCCTAAAGCGGGCCTTGCCGGTGACGTTGCGGCCGCCGGAATTCGGTTCGTCGCCGAGCGCCATCGCGAACACGGGGCCGTCGCAGGGCCAGACGTCCCGCAAGCAATTACGATCGCGGTACGCTTTCCATGCAGTTTTACTCAGTCGATACAAATATCGCTTTGTGTATTGACAAAGTAAAATACGTAGCCTACCCTTAGATCGAGGGGCGCGAGCCCTGTCGGGCTGGAGAATCAATGCCTGAGAACGAGACCCTCTTATACGATGCAAAAAGCGCTAGCCGATGGCGTCCGATCGGAGTGTGCCTGGACGGTGGGCAGAGTCCGAGCGCGCGGGCATTGCCGAGAATAAGAACGCCTATGGCACCGACCTCTTCATCGAGGCCGATTCTGGTCGCGTAATCTCACCCAAGCAGATGGGCCGGATAATGGCTTTCCATGAACAGGTCGCACATCTGCACGAGCTCGACTCCGGCATCATACCGTCCAGCTTCCGTCGCTATTTAAAGGCGACGAAGGCAGCTTCCATCGAACAACAGATCCGAATGCACGCTGAAGTTTATCGGCGCTATCGGCGAGAGTGGCTGTTGCTGATCGCCGACGCTCGTCGCCGCAATTTCCCTTGGATTACCCCGGCGAGATCGCGGGCAGCACTGGATGGAGCCATCGCATGACCACCGACCTCGCCTCGCCTCGGATCATAGGCCAGCGGTTGGCCGAAGCTAGGAAAGCCCGTTCAATAAAACAGGAGGACGCTGCGGATGCCATCGGCGTGAGCCGTCCTACGTTCATCGCCATCGAAAAGGGCGAGCGTGAGGCCAAGCCTTCCGAGATCGTCAAGTTGGCCGCGCTTTACGGCCAGCCCGTTAGCCACTTTGTTCGCACAATGGAACCCTTGACCGACTTCCTGCCGCACTTTCGAGTGGCCATGGAGAAAGTAAAGCCTGCTGAGGTCGATCGGCTGAAGGACGCGATTCAGGAATTTAAGAGATTCGTAGAGAATTACCTCGACCTCGAGAGACGAATGAAGTCACCGATGCGGTTGAACTATCCGCAGCCATTGAAATTGAATCCTCGCGTTAACGTCGCCGAACTGGCTGAGGACGTGGCGAACCGCGAGCGTCAGCGACTTGGTCTTGGAGATCAGCCGATTCCGAACATTCGAGGCCTTCTGGAGTCGGAAGTGGGCGTTCGCATCTTTTTCGCTCGTTTACCTCGAATGTTCGCGGGTATGTATCTCTTCGTGGACGGCCTCGGTGGGTGCATGCTTATCAACAGTGTTCACCCGGCAGATAAGCAGCGAGCATCGATTTCCCATGAATACGCCCACTTGATCGTCGATCGCTACACCGCCGGAATCGACTATCTAACCATCTTGGGACGGAAGCCGGCGAACGAGAGGTTCGCCGAGTCGTTTGCCATGAGCTTTCTCATGCCCGCATCGTCGGTGCGATTCCGGTTCAACGAGATCGTAAATAGCACCGGTAATTTTCAGGTCGGCGATTTGGTAAAGCTCAAGCATTTCTACTCGGTGTCAATGGCAGCGATGGCGCTGCGGCTGGAATCCCTGGGCTTACTCAAGCAGGGAACGTGGGACATTCTGAAGGAAAAACGCCTGCCCGTCCGAGAAGCGGAGAGACGACTTGGCCTGGCCTCGGAACGCATACCAGAGTCTGCATATCCTGATCGCTATAAGCTCCTCGCGGTTCATGCGTATGAGCGAGGCGAACTGAGTGAGAAGGAACTGGCAAACGTCCTGAATTGCGATATCTGGGAAGCGCGCCGGATTATTCAGGAGTCGATGCTGAGCGTGGAAGTAGACGCCGAAGGCCGCACGCAGTCCATACAGACCGATTTTGAAACGTCGTTGTTGGCCGATGCCACTTAAAGATGGCCGGAACCTGATATGGCGGCCGTCATTCTTGATGCTTGCGGGATCGTCAATCTCTATGCGAGCGGGCAATTCGTGCCGATCCTGACCGCGTTGCCCAACGCCTGGTTCATCCCTGCCGCGGTCGAAAAGGAATCCCAGCGTTATCGCCAGCCCGACCCTGAGGATCCCGAGAAGCTGATCGTCAAGCCCATCGACTTGCTCCCTGCCATTCATGCGGGCGTTTTGGTTCGATGTGATTGCGAAACCGAACAAGAAACGGAACTCTACGTCCAACTCGCAGCGCGCATCGGTGACGACGGTGAGTCAATGGGGTTGGCAATCGCCAAGTGTCGGGGTTGGTCTGCACTGACTGACGACAAGAAGGCGCGTAAGATCGCTGACGAACTTGGCGTTGCGGTCGTCGGGACTACCCAGATCATGAAGCAGTGGTTTGAGATTGTGAAGCCTAGCGAGGCAGAGTTATGTGGCGTTCTCGAAGCCATCGAGCGGTTCGCCAACTACACGCCGGCGCGCGGGGCAGTGAATTTCGACTGGTGGGTGGCTTCAATCAAGTCCGGCCAAAAATAATATACGCCCCGAGCCCGCCCGCGCATGGACAATGTCGCGGCTCACCCGCAGAAACGAAGGACGGCCGTGCCGTGGGTCCGCCGCATTTCTGCTCTGGCACCTTCGGCCAACACCAGCGACACGATGGCGAAGAGAAAGGCAAACGATCGCATCAAGATCGGTCGCAGTCCAGCCGGCGAGCATTGAGAGTCCGGCGGGAACGCCATCGGTCAGTTTCGCAGCGACGTATGGTCATGGACGATCACCCAACGCCCATCGATTCGTCGAAAGATGAGCGAGAAATTCCCGCCGACGGGCGCGGGGTCGCGGTCGAGGTGCCAGCGGCCGAGCATGAGGGCCGCGGCATCGCCCAGGCGCGTGACTTCGAGCCCGTCGAACGTGAGATGCCCCATTCGCTCGCGCGTGGGATAGCGGCGCTTGTAATTGTCCTTGGTCATCTGCCAACCGCGCGTGGTGTGACCGCCGGAGCTGAAAGCCAGTTGGTTGGATTTCCAATAGTCTTCCATGAAGGCGTCGATATCGCCCCGATTCCAGGCCGCCGCCTGGTGAGTGAGGATGGCCTCGAGCTTGTCGCTGAGATCGTCGTCTGGACTTGAGCGCCGGATCCAGGAGTCCTGTCGAATCGTCCAGGTTTGAGAATTGTGCCCGATCGGGATTTCGACGCTCGCGAGGAATCCGTCGTCCGTGGTGGTTAGTTGCGGATGGAAGGCCAGTACGGAGCGATCCAGTTGGAGTGCCGTCAGGTTTTGCGCCCAGTGCCCGTGTTGCTGGTCGAAGGCTTGCTGGGCGTAGTAAATCTCCATCAACGCATCGCGGCCGCGCAGCGTCGAATCGGGCTGAAAGTGTGCGTGTCCGGCCTGCGCCGTGGAGAACTGCACGAAGCCCCAACGTTCGGGGCGGTGCATATCGACGATGCCGATCGGAGACCAGACCCAGTTGTCCTCTCGCGAATGGGGCACCTTTTGGTACTTGCCCGCGAGGATTCTGGTGCCGCCACTCGACGCGCGAGAAATCGACCCGCCATTGGTCCCCGTCGCGCGGCGGAACGGGACTATGCGCAAACTCGCGAAGTGCGGCCCACGGGATGGCGATTTCGACCGTCCAGCCCGTGTCCTCGTCGGCCGGATTGTTCAGCGTGCCGATCACGTGCACGGCCGTTTTCAGCCCCGGTAGGTCCCAACTGTTGTCGGCTCGGCCGGCATCTTTGTAGGGCTTGGACAGGAAGAGGTCCCAACTCGTGTTGAGCGCGTTGATCTCGAATTCGTAATACGCGCGGTTATTCCCGTCCGGATTGATGAAGACCTCGAAATCGTTGTCATTGAAGATCACGGCGTCGTGTTTCGTCAGCGTTGCCCGGGCGTGCGGCTCTTCCAATTCGGCGGCGATATAGAAATATTCCGCATCCCACAACATCTTGGCGCGGGTGCGGAGACGCGGCTTTGGGCGGCGAGCACCCTCGATGTCGACGAAATCTTCGGTCCACCCGACGCGCTGCCACGCGGCATCGTCCAGCAGACCGTCGATTTTCGGGGGCTGGTCGGCCCGATAGCAGACATAGCTGTGCGGGACGATGGGCTTCATACGGGCCCAATCACCGGCCCAGTCTTTAGGAGCATCAGCCGACGCGTCGTGCGCGACGATCAGCAGGACAAAAACCAGGAACAATTGTTTCGAGCGCGGGACGAAACACCGGGAGTGCATGGGATCTCTCATTTTGTGTGATGAGTCAATCGTGGTTGTTTGTTTCTCTAATGACTCTGGTAGACGATCTCGCACAAGTGCGCCAGGATCCGCGCGATCTCCTGCGTCTGGGCCGGCTTGCCAATCTGCACTCCGTTCACGACGAAAGAAAAGACGAGTTCCCGGCCGCTCTTCGCGGTCAGGTAGCCCGCGAGGGCCTTGCTGGTGACGAGAAAGCGGCCGTTCGTGTCGTTCTCCCACAAGAGCGTTCCCGTCTTGGCCCGCACTTTGCCTCGCACGGGACTTTTGGCGGAAACAGCCTCCGCGAGCGTGCCGTCGATTCCCAGAATCGGCAATGCCTTTTCATAGGTGGAAAAATCGCGGCGAGTCGCCATGTACCTCAGCAGGGCCACGGTCATGCGGGGAGTGGTGAAATCGGCCGGCGCACCACCGGCGCCGCCGCCGAACGAGATGGAATCCGCGTCCAAGCCGGCCCGTTTGAAAAAGTCATGCTCGAGGTGCAATCCGTCTGCCAATTGGCGCTTGCCATGCCGGGCTGCAAGCAGCAACGGAAGTGTGCTGGCGTGCAAATTGTGGCTGACTTTGAGAATCAAAGTCGCGTTTTCCGAAAACGGAGCCGACTTGAGCAGGGCGATCCGCGTTAGCCCCTGAGAGTCCCCCTGCTTGGGCAACAGGCCTTCCGGGTTCGCATCGTACAGAGAGGCTGACACATCGATGCCGGCGCGGCCGAGCGCTTCGATCAAAAGAGTGCGGGCCCAGCGCGCGGCGTCGGAAACTTCATTCACAACGACGTACTGAGGCCGATCGGCGGCAATTTTGCCGCGGAGCACGAAGCGGTCGTCGCCGGCGGGGCGGCACTCGATCTTGCTCTCGCCGCCGGCCGCGATTGTCTCGACTTGGGCGTCAACCTGCAGGACCTTCGACTGCGGTCGCCACTCGACGTTCGCTTGCTGGCCCTTCGCGGTGGGCGTGATCGTAAAGTCGATGAGATTGTCGTTGATCATGATCGGCGTCAGCTGCGATGGACCGCTGCCTGTGGCGTTGGCCGGGCCAAACGCGCGTGCGTCGATGATGACTTGTCCGCGGATGCGGCGAATGCCGGACGCGGCGATTTGCCGCGCCAGGAGATTCAGGCCGGCGAGAGGGTCGCCGGTCGTGAGAACGGCCTTGCCGGACGGGTTCGCGTAGGTGTGGTCGGCCTTGGTGTATTCGATCTTGTCCGCCTTTGCCGACCGGCCGCCCATGGTGAGGTCGCCGACGGCTACGAGGATGAGATCCCCCTCCAAAACGCCCTCCGCCTTGACGGTTCCGCGACGATAGACGGGCGTCTCGAAACGGTAGTCCGCGCCAAGTGCGTCCAGTGCCGTCCCCACCGAGTAAAGCTTGGTGGTCGAAGCGGGAGCAAAGAGCTTGTCGGCATCGCGACCATCCAGCACCTCGCCCGTCGATCGATCGGCGACAAGAATACCCCAGTGCGCGTGCTGGAATTGCGGGTCGTCAACGACCTTAAGAATCTCGGGCGACAACCTCTCGTCGGCTGAGGCCAGCGTCGCCAACTGGCTTTGACCGGCGTAGCAGACAATGAGTCGGCCAATCAGGCCTAACGTAAAGCGGACTCTTGCAGCGCACGACATCGACTTCGATCTCTCAGGACGGTAAGGAAAGCAGCCGTGCAGGTTAGGCAAACCCAAGCGTCTGGTCAGTGTAAAGGGGGTCGGCCGCATTGGCACTCGCGAAAAGCGGAAACGACGGCTCGTTTCTGCAGCCCCGACGGTTTGGCGACCCTCAGTGATGGTGCCGCCTTAACGGTTCAGAACTTCGCTGCGCCAGTTCAGGTGTCTCGGGATCGAGTCTGTCGCGGTCAACAGGTCGTAGTGGCCGGCGACCACGAAGCCGTTTCCAACCTTGGCGATTTCGTTGATGGCTTGCACCGGCGTGTCGTAGTAAACGAACACAAGCAGGCCCCCGCCCGTGCGGCCAATCAAGGATTCGAACCATTTTGCCGTTCGCTGAAAGATCTCGGCGGGCGAGTCGGTTGTGGTCATCGCGTTCTTGATGCCGATCGCGCAGGGAAGATTGAGGTCGCCCGCTTTGAAGAATCCGGCCTGGAGCGGTGGCACGGCGCCGGTCGACGTGTAAAGCTTGGACGTGAGCCGCTCGGAGACCTGAACGAGGAACTGCGCGAAACTGGGAGGCTGCATCGACCCGAATCCGGCTTGTGATTGAAACTCAACTCATTCGAAGAGGCAATATAGCAAGTAACGATGCGCACACAAGGGTGAGGCCACTTATTGTGCACATGCCAACACTTTATGTTGAACGACTTAGTATCAGACTAGATGTCTTATATGAGTGCTGATCGCCGTCGCAGGCCGTGCTTAGATTCCACGACGGCAATTTGGCCCGCGCGGCGATCCGAACAGGGATGATCCGAACAGGGACGATCAGAACAGGGGGGAGCAACGTGCCTCTGACGCAGCTCGACGATTGCAGTGCATTGATCGTGATTGACCTGCAAAAAGGGATCGTGTCGCAGCCGACCGCACAACCGGCAAGCGCGATCGTCGAACGTGCGGCCCGACTCGCGCGGGCCTTTCGCGAACGCGGCTTACCGGTGGTGCTCGTGCATGTGACCGGCAGGGCGCCGGGCGAACAGACGCCGGAATGCGTCCATTTCCGGCCGAAGCGGATTGGGCCGAACTGCTCCCCCAACTCGAGCAGCAGCCGAGTGATTTCATTGTCACCAAGCGGCGGCCTGGCGCCTTTGTCGGGACGACTTTAGATGACTACTTGCGCCAGCGGGGAGTCACTCAAATTGTGCTAGCGGGAATATCAACGAGTATCGGCGTCGAGTCGACGGCGCAAAGCGCCTACGATCTCGGCTACAACGTCACGTTTGTCGTCGATGCGATGACCGATCGGGATGCGGACAATCACCGGCACTGCGTGGAGAAGGTCTTTCCGCGTTTCGGCGAATGCGGCAAGTCGGACGACGTGCTTGAACTCCTCAGGGAGAAGCCCACGAAGCAAGCCTGAAGCCTGGGCGGCGGACTTTGAGCAACCTGTGGGCCCCCTCGAATGCCGTATGCTCACATTGTGGATGCTCGGCAGAATCCCCGGTAGACTGACCTTTCGCAATCCTGGGGAATCCTTGGAAATTGAATCGTCGACGACCGGACAGAATTGCAGGACGTCAGGCATCAGCGGGGGAGCGACATGGCGAAGAAGAAGAAAGCGGCGAAAAAGGCGACCAAGTCGAGTCGCAAGCAAGCAACGGTCAAGAAAACCGCCAAGAAAGCGAAAAAAGCCAACGCCACTCCGTCGCGAAAGGCGAAGTCCGTCAAGCGGAAACCGGCAAGGAAGGCTCTCCCGAAAGCGAAGCCGGCCGCGGCACCAATGCGAATTCTGGAATACTCGTCGACGTTTTTTCTCACCGCCGTCAGCGATCGGTCTCAGGCCTACGAGATCGACGGAACGCCGCATCACCGAACGATCGAGAGTTATCGCTTGGAACGCGCCGACATCCTGGAATACGAAGAACAGGATGGCAAGATCCTCTACAAGGTGAAGCCGCTCAAATCGCCGATCGGCTGATTCGTCGTCGAGCCGGTGACGATCATGATCGACGGCTAGCGCACGGCGACGGGAGTTTACGACGGTTCAACCAGCGCAACATCGTGCGTTCCTGCGGCCTGAAGGCGGTAGCGCCAATAAGAACCGAGCACAATCCGCATCTTGCGCCAAAGTCCAAGCCGGATCCGTCGTGAATGGACGTCGAAGGCAGACGATTCGATCGCGGTCAACAGGGAAGAATACGTGCGGACCATGGCGTCGAGAATGGCCCGGCCTGACGGACTGCACAATCCGACCAATTCCTCGGCCCGGCCGAAATAGACGCGGGCCCGGGCCGCTTCATAGGCCATCAACTCGCGAAACCGCGGTAGAGGCTGGCCGGTGCGCAGGTCGGCCGTCGTCAGTCCGAAGCGGTCGAGATCTTCTTGCGGCAGGTAATGCCGGCCCATTCGCGCATCTTCGGCCACGTCGCGCAGAATGTTCGTCAGCTGGAACGCGAGTCCGCAGTCGACGGCCAACTCCTCCGCCCGTGGATCGGTGTAACCCCAGATGTGCATGCAGCACAGGCCCACCGCGCCGGCCACGTGATAGCAGTAATCGGACAGATCGGCGAAAGTCTCGAAGATCCGCGGAGCCAGGTCGCTTTCCACCCCGTCGATCACGTCGACCAAATACTCGCGCGGCACGCGGCGGCGGCGCACGACATCAGTCAGCGCCGGCAAAACCGGGTGTTCGCAGCGCTTGCCGTCGAGGGCTTGCCCGAGCATTGTCCGCCATTTGTTGATGGCGGCCGAACGATCGCCGAGCGAAACCGTCGCATCATCGCCCAGATCGTCCGAGACCCGCATGAACGCGTAGAGCACGCACAAGTCGCGGAACAAGTCGCGCGGCAGCGTGTAGAACGACAGATAGAAGCTGCTGCGACTCAACCGGGTCAGCCGGTGACACCAGGCGTATGACTCGAGCAAGTTGGGCATGGCATCAAAGCGCGGGCCGGGCTCGTCGGCCTGGGTTTCGAGAAACGGGCGAGCCGCGAGTGCCAATCCGCGCGTCGCGGATTGCGACCCCGAGGTAAGTACAGGCATATGCAATCTCAGCGAATCCGTGCCTAAATTGCGGGGCGTCGGGGCAGGCGAAACAGGCCGCGTCCCAGCGAACCGAAAAACAACCGTGCGAAGTCTATTTTTGTCAAAACGGGCCGATTTTGCCAGACACGATATCCAATTCGCTCAATTCGATCCAAAAGACAGAGGCCGCCTCGAGCGAAAAGATCGATGTCGATTCGCATCGGCCAAGGCATTTCCGCAACCAGCGGAAGGCCGTCTTTTAGCAATTGGTGCGCCCGGGCGACCTCGAACGCCATGAGCTGGAGAAAAGGTTCGTTCGTGACTCGGTTGGCCAAATCGTCGTCTGAATACCCGAAGCGAAGTCGGCTTTCGCGTGGCAGATACACGCGTCCGATGTCGAAATCGCGGGCCACATCCTGCCAGAAGTTCGCCAGCTGCAACCCGGTGCAGATCGAATCGGACCAGGCGGCATTCCGCGCGGAAAACGCGCGACACAGGTAGAGGACAATCCGGCCAACCGGGTCGGCACTCCGCCGACAGTAATCGCGCAACTCGACGTAGCTTTCGTATCTTTTGACACGTTGATCCTGCTCGAACGCGGAGAGTAAGTCGTTGAATGGCTGCTGCGGGATGCCGAACTCTGCGATCGTAGGTACCAGCGCGATGAAAACCGGATGGGTCGCCGACCCGTGATAGCAGGCCTGCAACTGGTCGCGCCACCAAGCCAAGAGCTCGGTGGCCTGCTTGGCATCTTGAATTTCATCGCCAAGATCATCCGCCCAACGGCAGTAGGCGTAAACATTGTAAAACGGCTGATGCAAGTGCCGCGGCAGGAGCCAGGAGACGACGGGAAAATTCTCGTAGTGCGTACGGGCCAAAGTGCGGCAGTAGGCCTCCGCTTCAATGCGTGAAAGGCCGCGCGGCGGCGCTTGCGGACCCCATGTTTTCAGCTCCTCGGCAAATGCCACATTCATACCATGCACCGCCGAGCAAGAGGCCGTTTGGCGCGTTGCATCTTCTTGGTTGTGCAGCCTTTCCCCATTCTGACGGCTAGGGCTTTTTCCGCGAGATTTCTGCCTGGAAGGGTTGAGAATAACTGGCATTTTCGCGGCCGGGACGACTTGCATCCACGCTTGTGATTAGGCTGTTTTTGTTCAGCAATATTGGCTATAATGCGACCGTTGGTCGGATCGGGTTCTGACCACAAGGAAGAACAGAGTCGTTTCAGTTGCTCACCTCGAGAATCACTGTCCGGTCTTTCGCTTTGAGTCATCCCGTCTCACAGGTAAACAGACCGTCCGGTTCCGTCTGCACATCCGAGGCACGATCGCTCGGAGGACTTGTCGCGAGTTCTCCGCTGCGCCTCGTGGGTTGAGGACATGGCTGCCTTTTGGCACGTCCGGGCTGATGCTCTCTGCGCTTCCTTCACACTGTTCTGGACAATTCAAGTCTTGGTTATTGCAGAGAGCCTTCTGGGTTCACAAGGGATGACAATGGGTAAGAATCTGTACGTGGGAAATCTTTCCTTCAAGGCAACGGCCGACGACCTTCGCGAGCTGTTCAGCGCGCATGGTACGGTGACTTCGGCTCAGGTGATTATGGATCGCGAAACCGGCAAGCCGCGAGGCTTCGGGTTTGTGGAGATGGCGGAAGGATCGCAACAGGCTATCGATGCCCTCAACGGTCAGGAGTTCCAGGGGCGTCCGCTGACGGTCAACGAGGCACGTCCTCGTGAGGATCGTCGGAGCGGCGGAGGCGGCGGAGGTGGTGGCCACCGTGGAGGCCGCGGCGGCGGGTACGGCGACCGCTATTGATTGACTTTATCCGGCAGTCTTGACTGCCCGATCGTTTGCTTTTTTCCATACCAACCCCGACCGCCGCGACCGGTCGGGGTTGTTTCTTGAACGGTGACGCACCCGCGATCAACCCTCTGTCTTATTCCCACCCATGCCTGAGCCGCGCATCCTGGTCACGCTCTGCACCTACAACGAACGGGATAACGTTTGCCAATTGGTGCCCGAGATCCGCCGCATCCTGCCCGGCGCGGACGTGCTCGTGATCGACGATAATTCGCCCGACGGCACGGGACAAGTCGCCGACGAATTAACCGCCGCCGACACGCACGTGCGGGCGATTCATCGCGCGGGAAAGGAGGGGCTCGGTACGGCAACTCTGGCCGGATTTCGCGACGCGATCGCGAACAAATACGACTTCGTGCTCAACATGGACGCCGATTTCAGCCACGACCCGCAGTATCTTCCCGCCGTCGTGGAGGGCATGTCGCGGGCCGACGTCTCGATCGGATCGCGGTACGTCCCGGGAGGCGGTATCGAAGGCTGGGGTCCCTTGCGGCATTTCATGAGCCGCGGCATCAACTGGTACGCGAGGCTGTTGCTCGGCCTGTCGACGCGCGACAACAGCGGCGCGTATCGCTGCTATCGAGTGTCGAAACTCGCGCAGATCGACTTCGATCGCGTGCGAGCCCAGGGCTACGCCTTTCAGGAAGAGATCCTGTATCGTTGCCGCCTGGTCGGTTGCCGCTTTGCGGAGACGCCGATCGTGTTTCGCGAACGCCGATACGGCGCATCGAAGATTAATTTGCGGGAATCAGCCGTCGCGCTGTGGATCATCTTTCGCTTGTCGCTCGAAAAGCCGCGCAGCGATTCACCGCGCGAATGAATTCGCGAGGCGTGCAAAAAAAGCCCAGCGACCGCTGTCGGTGAGCTTCTCACATCAGAGCGCCCGACGGGAATCGAACCCGCACTCGCAGCTTGGGAAGCTGCCGTGATACCATTTCACCACAGGCGCATGCAAAAATCCGCGATAGCGCCTCAATCTACCCCTCGCCGCCGAAGCCGGTCAAGCGGGACCGCCGCCGCCTGCGACTCAGCCGGCCGCCGCGAATCGATAATAGATTTCCGCCGCCTTGGTGAGTTCGTCGACGGCAATCCATTCGTCTCTAGTGTGAGCCTGCGCGATCGAACCCGGGCCGAAAACAACAGACGGCAGGCCGACCGCGGCTAACCGCGATGCGTGAGTTCCATACGGAACGCCCACTTTTTCGCCCCGCCCGCACACGGCCCGCACATGCGGCAGCAGTCGGTCAGCCCAGGCCAGGTTTTCGCCGTCCGGCAGGGCTGGTGCTCGAGTCCATGCGGGCAGCATCTCGACTTCAAAATCGAGCCGTCCTTGCAGGAACTCGGCGACCTCGCTCACCGGGTCGATGCTGATCTCCCCGGGAATGGTGCGACGATCGATTTCAATGACACACTGATCCGGGACGGTATTCACGCTGATCCCCCCTTCGATGCGACCCACGCTGAACGTCGGCGGTCCGCATAGTGGGTGCGGCGGCACGCGCCGCGGCAACTCTTCCGCGAACTCTTCCAGGCATTCGAGCACGCGGCCCATGCGATAGATGGCGTTCACTCCTTCTGTGGGACTCGAACTGTGGCAGGCCCGTCCGCGCATGCGCAGTTTCCAACGCGTCGCGCCTTTGTGGGCGACCACCACGTCGAGTCCTGTCGGTTCGGCGACCACGGCGGCGTCCGGCCGGCTTTCCAAGAGCGAGGCTCGGCGCATCGGGTCGCTCCAGAGTTTCGCGAGGTCGTTGATCCCCAGCACGGTGAATTCCTCATCGCACGTGCAGGACACGACGACATTGGCAGCATTCGCCGGCCGTTCGCTCACGAGCCGCGCAAAGGCGGCCAGCATGGCGGCCATTCCCCCTTTGACGTCGCAGGCGCCGCGGCCGTAAATCCGGCCGTCGCTCTCTGTTGGTTCAAATGGAGGGATCGTCATCCCATCGACGGGGACCGTGTCTTGATGGGCATCGAACAGCAGCGTTCTGTTGCTTCTCAGTCGATCGAAGCGGGCGATGACATTGGCCCGGCCGGGCACCACTTCGATTCGCTCAAAAGGGACTTTCAATCTCGCAAAGAAATCGACCAGATACTCGGTTATCCGCCCTTCGAGGAATTCCGGCCCCGCGACCGAGCGACCCATCGGATTCACGCTGGGTCGGGCGATCAGGTCTTTGAGAATGGCAATCGGGTCCATGCGAGGCTTTCCGGAGTGCGTCCAGCGGTCGGTCGATCGCGCCCTCGCGATCCCGTCGCCACAGCGGATTGTCGGGGCTGGTTGTTCCTGTCAGGCGGGCCGCGTTATTCTATCCGCTTATATTTTCGTCCGTCGCCGTCGCCGCGATTCTGCTTTAAATCGATCATCCGATGGACTCCTTGCAGTCGATTCTGGCACTCGTCGCGCTCGCGGCCCCGCTTTTGGCCGCGGTTGTGATCACGTGTACGGGGAACTCAAGTGGCGGCGCTGTCCCGCGGCGGATGGCGATGCTCGGGGCGGGCCTGTCGTTTTGTGCCGGTGCTGCGGCCCTTGTACGAATGAGCTTGGGCGGGGCCGACGGTGAATTGCCGCTCAGTTTGGGTCGGTGGCTGAGCATTGGTCCACGTGACCCATTTCGGATCGACTTCGCCATCGCCCTGGATTTGCCCGCCGCCGTGCTCGCAACAGTGATGTCGCTGGCGACGGTGTGCACGATGAAATGGAACCGCAGCGATCCCGCCGACGGCTCCTCGGGCCGGCTGATGTACGTCGCGGCCTCGCTGCTTCTGTCCAGCTCGCTGGCCATTGTGATGTCAACCAATGTCGGCGAACTGTTCGTGTTTTGGCAAATCGCCTCCGTGGCGGCCTACCTGATGATGTCAAGCAGCGTCGAGGCGGAGCCCCAAGCAGCGCCTCAAGCAGCGTCCGCGAAGAAGCTCATGCTTGTGCAGCGAGTTGCCGAATTTTGGTTGCTCTGCGCGGTATTGGCCCTGGCGATTGGCTATCAGACCTTCGACTACGATGAGTTTTTTGCCTATCTGCAGGTCCACGGCGCCGGCCAGCATTTCGCGCTCGTGCACTTCATCGGGCTGTGTCTACTGGGAACCTGTGCGGCACGCTGCGCGCTGATTCCCTTCTTGGGTTGGCCGGAGAGTCTTGTCACTGGCCCTGCGCTGAATGCCGCGCTGATTGAGGGTGTCTGCCTGATGCCGGCAGGCGCACTCTTGCTCATTCGATTCTTGCCCGTCCTGCATGCGGCCAGAGCGACGGCAGCGTTCGCCGTCTTGCTGGGCGGCACTTCGGCGTTTTTCGCGGCGATCTGCGCCTGGGCTGAGACGGATGCGCGGCGGCAAGCGGGTTTTGCATGCGCCAGCGTGTTCGGTTTGATCGTGATGGGTCTGGCGCTCGGCACGGCGGCGGCCAACGGTTGGGCGGTTGTGTTGACGGCGACATTCGTACCGACCTCGGCGGCGATCCTCGGTTGGTTCGGGGATCGGCCCCTATCGGCAAAGCCGGGGGACCTGGGTGCCACCGCGGTCGCAGGGACCATCGTCCTTTTATTCTCCGGCATCTGCGGCCAAGGCGGTGTTTTGGGCGAAGGGCTTGTTGCGTTCGCCAAAGGCATTCCGCCGGGACGCGGTTCGCTGCTGCTGTCGCTTGGCTTCGCGACGGCCGCGGGGTATTTCGCGGCATTTGCCATGACGCGAGCGATCCTCGCGGATCGTTACGCGAACGGCCTCGGCTTTCCCTTGACGAATTCGGCCACCGGGACAGCTCGGTTCGAGACATTTTCTGGCGGCAGCACTCGCGATTCGGCGTGGCCCTTGACTGTTCTAGCCGCTTGCGGCGCTGTCGTCGGCCTGAGCGGCGGCGCCTTGATGCTGGTCTCGTGGCCGACTGCCGGAAATGGAACGAGTCCGATCATTCTCGGCGGCGGGAATCTCGTGGCGACGATCATTGGCTGTTTGCCCGCCTGCGCCGGAGTTTTCACCGCTTGGGAACAGGCGCAACGAGGGTCAGCCACGCAAGAGTTGGAGGCGGACGGGCTGTTGTTGCGGCTCGGGCGGAATCGCTTTTATTGCGACGCCTTGTTGCTCGTGCTCGTCGCCCTGCCGGTGCGGGCTGTCGCCCAGTTTGCGCGATTTGTCGATTGGTTTTTCATCGACGGATTCGTTTCCGGTGGACCGGCGAGCGCGGTCGAGGCGGCGGGGCTCATTTTGGAACCTGTTCAGGGACGGAGCGTTGTCTTCTATCTGGCGTCGGCCGTCGTCGGAACGGCGCTGTTGGCGGCGGTCGTCATTTGGTTGCGTTACTAGGCTCACCGGTGTTTCAGTTCGCCGCCATCGCCGTCGCCCTCCCCTTGTTGGGAACCGCTGCAATCGCGCTTGCCGCTTGCGTTCCCACGAACCGTTTGTCAGCCCTGCACCTGCCGACCGGGCCACGCGCGTATCGACGCATCGCCTTGATCGCAGCGGCAATGACCTTCGCCATCACTTTGTGTTCGACGATCGCTGATCTCGCACTCGGGCCCCGCGGCCCCGAGCCTTTCGGGGGGCTCTTCGCCCTGGGGGCCGCCGCAGCATGGCTTCCCGTCGTCTACATCGGCCGGGAACGCGAGCGAAAACGTCCGGCACTTTTGTACGGGCTGCTGTTGCTCCTCGAGGCTGCCTTCCTCTGCCTATTTTTCACCGACGACTCGCTTTGGTTTTGCCTGTCCCTCGAATCGAGCACGGTCTTGCTTTTCTTGCTGATCAGCGGTTGGGGAGCAGAAGAAGGGGGAGCGGCGGCGCGAAAATTCCTGGCCTACAACCTCGCCGGTGATTTGCTCGTGTTGATTGCCATCCTGGGACTCGTCGTTGCGAGAGCCAGGATGTCGACCGAGGCGACGACCGGCCTCAAATACGATCTCTCGTATTCGCTCAGCACCCTGACGCAAGATGTGCCCCGGTGGTCGACCGACGAATTTGCCGCGCAGGAATATTGGCGGCACGCCCGCCGCTGGTTGTTGACCGCTTTGGTCCTTGGGCTCGTCATCAAGACGCCGCTGGTTCCCTTTCATACCTGGCTTGCGGGAGCGGTCTCCGAAGGCCCGTTGTGCGCGGGATTGGCAATGCTCGGGGTGGGCGCCCGGGTGAGTGCGTACGCATTTCTCCGCCTGGCCTATCCGCTTTGGGGCGATCTGGGAGCGATGGGCGATCTCTTGGTGTTGATTGCCGTGTTGGGAGCCGCCTACCAAAGCCTACTTGCGTTGGCGCATGGCGACCTGCGCAAGTTGTCGACGCACGCCAGCCTCTCGGTCACGTCGCTTGCGATTGCGGGCATTTTCACGCAGCAACTGCCAGGAACGATCGGCGGTGTGCTGCTGGTCCTTGGTGGGGGACTCGCGTCCACGTTGCTTTTATTTGCCTTCGGCCTGCTCGAAATCCGCTTCGGTGCGCGCGATCTCTCGCTCCTGCAAGGGATATGGCGACGAATGCCGCACATTTCGAGTGCTGTCCTCATCGCCGTACTCTCGCTCGTGGGCGTTCCAGCCCTGATCGGATTCACAGGTCTGTATCCGGTCTTGGGAGCGTTGTTCGCGTTCGAATGGTTGGGCGCGCTCCTCGCGTTGCTGGCCGGCCTGGTCGTTGCCTGGGCGCTGTTTTGGATGCTTGAACGCGTCGTCTTCAGCCGACCGGCCGACAATGTCTCGCCTAGCGAACGATTACTCGTCGAACATCCCAGCGATTTGCGTCCAACCGAGCTATGGTTGATCGCCCCCCTCGTCGCCGGGGTGATCTTCATCGGGATTCGGCCGCAGGCCGTCGTCGATTTGATCATTGCCTCGATTCGAATTGCCTCTTTCACACCTTGACGGGAGAGACAGTGACAAGCGCGATGACAGCTCTTCCGGCAGTAATCCTCGCGGCACTCGGGCTCGCGACATTGATTGCCGCCCGAATCTTGAAGACCGACGTCGTCTGCGGCGTTATCTGCGCGGTCGCTCTGCTTCTGTTTGGCGCGACGCTCGGCTGGAAGCAGCTTGCAGCCGGCTCGCTGGCGGAGGCCGACGCTTCCACCGTGCCAAATGGATCGGTATCGGCCGCGGGAGCTCCGTCGGGTGTGAACCGGTCCTATCTGACCGAGGATCGGCTTTCGCAAAGTGCGATGTGGTTCGTGCTCGGGTTGGGCGTGCTCATGGCGATTGCCGCGGGCGACGGGGAATCGAACCGCGTCGGTCGGCGTCTTGGCCTTTTATTGCTCTCATTGGCCGGAGTCTGCCTTGCAGCCGTCGTGCAGGACCTTTTCTTGGCTGTGGTCGCGATCGAGCTGGCTGCTTTGCCGGCTACGATTGTGCTCTTTGTCGAGCCGGACGCACCCAACGCGCGGGCTGCGGCCGTGCGGTCTCTGGCCCTCAATCTCCTCGCTCTGGCCTTGCTGCTGGCGGCCGCGTTTTTGGTTCGCTCCACATTTGGCACCGTCAATTTCGAGGAGCTTCGCGCCGCTTTGCCGCAGGCAGGCGCGACTCGCTCGATGCAATCCATGGCCGTCGCCTCTTCGACCGCCGGAGAGATTTGCTGCGTCTTATTGCTTTCCGGCTTGGGCGTCTTTTTTCTGGCGACACCCTTTCAGCTTGCGGCCGGCGAGATCTTCGACGGCGCCAAGTTCTGGGGAGTCGGCTTGACGGCCCTCTTTCCGCGAGGCGCGGCGCTCTTACTAATGATCCGCGTCTTGGTCGGCGGGCCGCCCCGCTTGCATGGAACGGCCCAGACTCTTCTGACCGCGGTCGGATTCCTGACCATTCTCGTGGGAGCGCTGCTTGCCATTTGGCAGATTCGCATTCGTCGCCTGTTGGCTTTCTTCGTGGTTTTTCAAAGCGGATTCATCCTGCTCTCCTTGGCGGGCGCGTGTTGTGAGGCGGCACGGCCCATTGCCACGCCGTGGCTGACGCTGGACGTGTTGGGAGGGGTTGGTGCGGCCTGCTTTTGTTTCGCCATTGATGCGATTGCCCTGGTGGGCCTATTGGTGCTCGTTGCCTCGCGACCGCAAGCAGATCAACCGAGCGACGAACTCCCACAAGTCGCCGTGGCGATCCGCCAAGATAAATTTGCGGCATCCGCCTTCTGCGTTCTGCTGTTGAGCCTGGCCGGCGTTCCGCCGTTCGCCGGTTTCTGGCCGCGCGTCGCCATTCTGCGCACGATCGTTTCGATCAGCTTCCCGCCCGAACACGGCTTCTTGCCGCATCAGAACGTGAATTACGTGCTGGTCGCGATGGCGGCGGGGGCGGGATTGATTTTGTTGACGGGCGTCTCGCTCGGCTTCGTCACGAAGATTCTGCTCGACGATTCGGAAACTCCCCATATCGAAGTCCTGGCCGAAGAGATCACAACGGCACGCAGGCGCCGACAGGGAGCGGCGGCGATTGGACTTTTTGCGGCGTTATCAGTCGTCGTCTTGGGGTTGTTTCCCGGTCCGGCAACGCGCGCGGTTGCACGGGCGCGGCCGACGAGCAAGTCATTGCTCAGACGTCGGCCGACCGGGGCCATTCGCCTTCTGCCCGCAAATCGGGCGCCCGGCGCAGCCGGTCAGTCGACGATGACGATATGTAACGGTCGATTCGCCTCAGATCCGATGCACCCAACCCAGTCGCTGGAGTGGCGACGAAGTGCCGTCAGGCATTACGACGCGACAATCACGTTCTGCCGTAAGCTCGCCGATCTGTGTGAGCCGCGTCTCGAACGGCGGGTTTGCGAGTAAACGACGTCCATCCTCTTCGCTGACGGTGAAGAGCAACTCGAAGTCCTCGCCGTCGCCGAAGGCCCGCTCGAGCGGCGGCTTGTCGGCCAAGAGCCGCGCCGCTTCGCTCACGGGTACGTCGGCGGCCCGCACCACAGCCCCTTTTTGGCTTTCGTCCAGAATGTGATAAAGGTCGGCCGCCAGACCGTCGCTCACGTCGATCATCGCATGCAGGAAGACGGTTTGATGCAGGGTGATGGCCTCAGCGACGCGCGGCTGAAATGACAAATGCTTTCCGCTGATGCTGCCGCCGAAATCGCCCGTCACCATGATCCAGTCGCCGACTTTCGCACCGCTGCGGCGAACGGGACCACGGCCCGTCGGCTGACCGAGGAGCGTGACGTTCAGCACGAGCGGGCCGTTCCACGAATTCGTATCGCCCCCCGCTATCGCCACGTTGAACTCCCCGGCAAGCGTCTCGATTCCAGCGTGCACGCCTTCCGCCAGTCGCCGCCCTCCTTTTTGGGGGAGAGCGATGCTGACAAAAGCGGCCAGCGGGCGTCCCGCCATCGCGGCAATGTCGCTGAGCGAGACCGCCAACGCCTTGCGGCCGACGAATTGCGGGTCGGCTTCCGGCAGGAGAAAGTCGACGCCTTCCATCAGCATGTCGACCGTCACCAGGCATTCACCCGGCGGGGCCAGCCGGAGCCAGGCGGCATCGTCGCCGATTCCGAGCGGGACCGCCGGATGAGACGCCGTCCGCGAACGGATCCAATCGATATAGGCGAACTCGGAATGTGCGTCGGTCACGGTGATTTCAATGACGGTGGCTTCAATGACGATGGCGTCGGAGGCAAATAGAAAAAGGCGACGGGACACGTCGCCTCATTCTATCAGTCTAGCTCAGTCGCCCAGAGGCTCAGCGAAGCTGGGCGCTCGCGTTGCCGATCGCCATGTCGCCGTAAAGCGTGTCGCTGGAGCGGTCGGTGGTGCGATAGATGTGGAAGCGGACGTAATCGGTCTCGTGATGATCGAGCACGTAGGCAACGTCCGTCATTTTGACAGTTTGATAACGATCGAGGCCGACCAGCACGTCGCGCTGCTGAATGCCGCTACGGGCGGCGGGGCTATCCGGCCGCACCGAAACGACTTGCAGGCCGCCCTCGTATTTCGAGTTCATCAAAACGGAACTCGTCCGGGCGATCTTCAACACGCGAATGCCGACCGTCTCCCAAATCCGCTGCGATTCGGGATCGGCGTCGCTCGATTGCGAAATTGCAGCCACGTTGTCGGGAAGAGTGTGGACGACGATGTTTCCCGTCCCCGTGGCGGCGGTCATCTCGGCCGTGGCGGGGGCGAGTTTGAGCGCCAGCGTTTGGCTCTTCCCCTCGCGCTGCACGACCACTTGAACTTCCTCGCCGACGGCGTGACCCAACAGGGCTCGCTCGAAGTCGGCTTCGTCGGTGACCGGGCGATCGCCGGCGCGGAGAATCACGTCGTCCGGACGCAGGCCGGCCATTTCCGCCGGGCTGCCGGGGCGGGCCCCGTCGACGACGAGCCTGCGTTCCGCGCCGTTCTTGATGTCGCGGCCGACCATGCCGTGGTACGTGCGGTCGAAGTATTCGATCTTCATCAGGTCGGCGATCACTTTGCGGGCGTCGTCGATCGGGATCGCGAAGCCGATCTTCTGAGCGCCGGCACGAATCGCCACGTTGATGCCGATGATCTCGCCATTCACGTTGATCAGCGGGCCGCCGCTGTTCCCCGGGTTGATGGCGGCATCGGTCTGAATCAGGTTCTTGTACGACTGGGTATCGTTGACTTCCACGTCCCGATGCAGGGCGCTGACGATTCCCAGCGTGATCGTGTTCTCGTAGCCGAACGCGTTGCCGATGGCGAACACCGTTTCGCCCAGCATCAGGTCCGACGACGTGCCGATCGGCATCACCGGGAGCGGCTCGCGCGACTGGATCTTGAGCAAGGCCAGGTCGCGAACCGGATCCTCGGAGACCACGGTAGCGACATAATTGCCGCCGTTATCGAGCGTCACTCGCAACGAGTCGACGCCGTTGACGACGTGGTGATTGGTGACGATATAACCCCGCTCGTCGATGATGACACCGGTCCCCATCCCGTTGATCTTGCGACCGCGCGGGTTGCCGGCGCTGAAAGCAGCATCGGTCGGGGAATACGGGGCCGTCTTTTCGCTGTGGATATTCACCACAGCGGGACGGGCGCGGCGAATGGCCTTCACCAGCGGCGTTTGGCGCGCATCGTCGGCGCCATGCACTCGGGAATGAGTGGCCAGCAGGAATGCCATTACGAGGGCGGCTGCAGGGGCACGTTTCTGCATGCGGGTGGACGCTTTTTCGAGTGAACAACAGGTGGGTAAGAATCCGTCCGCCGAACGGAGCGCGCTCCATCGTGCCTCCGCACACGCTTGAATCGACAAATCCAATTTCGCCGCTTGAAACCACGGGAGACGACGTGCACAAATTGCCTAGCTGGAATCAGGTTACGACTCTGCGGCCTGTGACGGCTTTCCCCCACCGGCCCTCGCGCGAGTGGCACTTTTTCGAGGGATGGGTTTCAGATTTGAAACCACGAATTTGCGACAGCGGGCAGCCGCGAACCGCGCGCGGCTGCGCCCCGGCAGTTTGGGGAGACTTGTCCCGGCTGCTAGAATCGCTTCAAGGACCGGAGATCGGTTCGCAGCCGAAGTCGTCGAAAAAGGCCGCCGCGACTCGGTCAAACACGTGCCCGGCAGATTTTCTCCAGGACGCAAAGCTTGCCAAATCGGAAACAGTTGGAACAACTGCTCGAGTCAGAACCAGACGACGTGTTTTTACAGTACGCGGTGGCGAAGGCCTGCGTGTCGGAAGGGGACGTCGAGACCGGACTGAGCCGATTTCAGTCGGTCATCGATGGGCATCCCGAATATGTCCCCGCCTATTTCCAAAAAGGTCAGGCGCTCGCCGAACGGGGCCGCGTGGTTGAGGCACGCGATATCTTGCGGCTGGGAATCGAGGCCGCCCGCAAATCGGGCGACCGGCATGCGGAATCCGAAATGACGGAGTTTCTCGAGGCGCTCGGCACCGACCTTTAATGGACAACCCCGGATGAGCTCGCAAACGTCTGTCCCGCTGTCGATTGAAGACGAGGCCAAACTTCGCGCACTCGCCGCGAACCTGGAAGAGCTGACCGGCGCGCTCGTCGACGTCGACGATTGGCCCCGTCATCAACTGCTGGAACTGGTCGCCAAAGCCGGCCTGCTGCGCTGGGGACTGCCGCCCGAATTCGGCGGCGTGGCCGTGAGCGACACGGCGATGATTTACGCCTACGAAATCCTCGCAGCCGCGTGCCTCACCACGACGTTCGTGCTCACCCAGCGCAACGCGGCCTGCCAGCGGATCGCCAATAGCGAGAACCGCGAAATCAAAGCCGAGCTGTTGCCGCCCCTCTGCGCGGGTGAATCGTTCGCGACTGTCGGCATCTCGCATCTGACCACCTCGCGGCAACATCTCACCAAGCCGGCGGTGAGCGCGGTCGAGACGCCGAGCGAATTTGTGCTCAACGGCACCGTCCCGTGGGTGACCGGCGCGCCGGCTGCCGAGCACCTGGTGAGCGGCGGCACCCTGGCCGACGGACGTCAGGTCCTGCTGGCTGTGCCGGCGTCGCTCACAGGAGTTGAGGTCAAGCCGCCGATGCAATTGTTGGCCCTCTCGGCGTCGCAAACGGCCACCGTCGCATTCACCGAGGTGCACGTACCGCGCCGGTACCTGCTGGCCCGGCCTGTCGAGAACGTCATGCGGATCGGCGGCGGAGGCGCCGGCACGCTGACAACGTCGGCCCTTGCCGTCGGCGTGACGCGCGGAGTCCTCGCGCGATTGTCGCACGAAGCCGAACGCCGTCCCGAACTCATCCCGATTTACGAAGCGCTTTCGACGGAATGCAAAGAGGCGTCGGAGGATCTCTCCGCGGCGGCGGCGGGAACAAAGACGTCCTCGGGCTCGGTGCCGACGTCGGAATTAGTGCGGCAAGAGGCCAACTCACTTGTGCTCCGCGCCGCCCAGTCGTATCTTGCCGCCTCCAAAGGGGCAGGCTTCGTTAGCGGCCACCCGGCCGAGCGGGCCGTGCGCGAGGCGATGTTCTTTCTGGTCTGGTCCTGTCCGCAGCCGGTCGTCTCGGCCGCCCTGCGGGAATTCGCCTGTGTGATCGACGCCTGATCCGCGTACAATTCTTCGGCGAGGCCAGGACTGGATACCCAAGATCGATCGGTCACAAGGATGGGCTCCTTGAAACGGCTCTTCATCGGACTGCTTTCGGCAAGTGTGCTGATGCCCGGTCTTGTCCAGGCGGGCACCGGTCGCCAAACGACGACGTTTCTCGTCGATGCCAACGAACGGGCCGTGTGCCGTTGGATCGAGCAGAACGCGACCGCCCTCGATGAGAGCTCCGGCGCCGAAGTGCTGTCGGTCGACGGTCGCCAGACGAAGCTGCGAAAACAGACGAAAGAGGGAACATTCACGCTCGTGTTCGACCACGAGCCCGAGCAGTCCGCGGCAAACCGGCAGCGTCAGTTTCGTACGGTGCTCGTGAAGAGCGACAACCCGACGCTCGTCTCCCAGGAAACCGACATCCGCGTCGAACGAGAGGGAAACGGCTCGCGCGTGACGATCACCGCAGTGGCCACGGTCAGCACGCACAGCGCGATGGCGATCTCGCTCGGAATTCGGCCCGCGCTCCGCGGCATGCGCAAACTCCTCGAAAACCACTTCGGCTCACCGAACAATGAGTAGGGGCTAGAGGTCAGGGGCTAGGGGCTAGGAATAAAGGAAAACGCTTCGCGCTTTTGTCTTCCTTGACGCTGACCTCTAGCCTCTAGTCCTCGCCTCCAGCAAGAGGCGCTTCGCCTCGAACACCGGACCTTCAATGCACGTGCGGCGATAGTCCCATTGGCCGTCGTCGACTTTGACCGCCGTCACGCAGCTAAAGCAGGCGCCGAATCCGCAGGCCATCGGGCTTTCGAGCGAGAGCCAGCAATCGACGCCGGCCTGCTCGCAGAGCCGGGCCGTCGCGTGCATCATCGGCTCGGGTCCGCAGCAGTAGACGCGATCGGGCCGATCGCCGCCGCGGAGCGCCTCTTGAACGAGGTCAGTGACAAATCCGTGATGGCCGTGCGTGCCGTCGTCGGTGGCAAGGCGCACCTCGAGGCCGGGCATGGAGAACTCATCGAGACCGGCCAGATACTCGGCCGAGCGCACGCCGTAGCACAGCGTCACGCGACGCGGACGCCGCGAGACTGCGCGCGGCGGACTGCCATACGACCGCAGCCCAAGCGCTTCGCGGGCAACCGCCAGAAACGGCGTCTGCCCGATGCCGCCAGCGACCAGCATTAAGTGATCGGCCTCGGGCGGAGGAAATCCGTTTCCGAGCGGTCCCCAAATAGCGAGTTTGTCCCCCGCCTTCCAGGTCGGCATGAGCGACGTCAGCTTGCCGACGACGACGTATCCGAACTCCAGCCCGACAGGCGCCCCACCTTCGAGGTTCGTATCGAACAACGCGAATGGCCGGCCCAAAAGTGGATTCACACCGTCGACGGGCCGCACCATGAAAAACTGCCCGGGAATAATTCGCGACGCAATTTCCGGCGTTTCGAGCCGCAAGCAGTACGTGTCCCGCGCCAGCGCCTTTGCGACGCGACGCGGACGATTTGCTGTACGGCGCCGGGATTGAAGGCGCCCGGATTGAGACTCGCCGAAGCGGACGCGCAATTCGGCTCACTCATGGCTGCGTCGGCGCCGTCCGCGCGTTCGGTTTTCAGCCCCCTTTGGCGAAGGAGCGATTTCTTTCGCCCGTTTCGGCCGGCCGGAGCGCGGTTTCGCGGTCGGTTGCGGTTTGGGCTCACCTTGCGGCCGACGGCGACGCGTCCTTCCCGTAAGTTCGCGCACCGCCTTGAGTTCAGGACCCGTCAGAATGCGAAAACGGCCCTCGGCCAGCTTGCTGAGCGTCAGCGGCCCGAAGGCGACTCGCTTGAGCCGCATCACCTTGTGGCCGACGCGGGCAAACAGCCGGCGGATTTCGCGGTTTTGTCCGTGATCCAGGCCCACTTCCAGAAACGCACTGTTCCCCTTCGAGCCCGTGCGGCGAATCCACTTGAGGCGGAAACGCCCCTCCTGGAAAAACATGCCGTCTTTGAGGGACGCAAGGATTTCCGGAGTCGGACGGCCGGCGACCTGCACCGCATAAGTCCGCGGCACCTGAAACCGCGGATGGGCCAACCGGTGAGCCAGCTCGCCGTCGTTGGTGACGAGAATCAGGCCTTCACTGCTTTCATCGAGTCGTCCGACCGTGAACAAGCGCAACTTGCCGGCGGGAATCAGATCGATGGCCCGCGGCCGTCCCGCCGGATCGGAGTTGGTGCACAAATAACCGCGGGGCTTGTTGAGCACAAAATAGCGCAACGGCTCTTGGCGAACCGCGTGGCCGTCCACCGAAACACGTTGCCGATGCGGATCGACGCGCGTGCCCAGATCGCGCTTCACCTCACCGTCGACCGACACGCGTCCGGCGGTAATGTATTCCTCGCAACGCCGCCGCGATCCCAAACCGGTCGACGCGAGAAACCGCTGCAGTCGCACGCCTTGCGGCTCGCCCGCATCGTTGGAGGATGAATCATCGTCGTCAAAATCGGCCGTCATGAAAAAAGTCCGAAGGGCACCGGCGTGCGGAACGAAGCGAGCGAGATGTCAGTTCACTGTTCGAGTTTAGCCGTACAGGACGGCAGATTGAAGTAGGGGCCGGAGGTCAGAGGCTGGAGGTCAGGGAAAACAATGGATGCATCGCGTCTTTCTCCCCAGCCGCTGGCCCCTAGCCTCTAACTCCTGCGGCAAAGCCGCCTCAGCTTTCGCTGACGAAAAAGACCGACCGCAGATTCGCCGAATCTTCGCGGCTCTCGCAAAAACGGCCGACGTGATCTTGACGCGGTTGTATGTTTTCGCTGCCACCGCGACGCCTGACACCCGTCGCAACAACGACACGCCCTAGAGAGGTCCTCCCCGACGCGCGACGACGAGAGGCCCGAAGGAGCGACACGACACAGAAGGGACACGTACACGATGAAGCGAATGATGGGAACGGTATTGATTGCCGGCTTCCTGGTCGTGACGGCCGACCTGGAAGCTGCACAAAAGCGGTTCGACCGCGTCAAATCGATCGACGGCCCTAAGGCCAAAATCGCTTTGACGACTGGACCGCGGCTTTTGGCCGTCAATGATTCTGGAAGTCCGCCTCCGGCACCGGCAAACAATCCGGTGCCTCCCGCACCGGCAAATGACGCGGTGCCCGCAGCACCGGGCGACGACGCGGTGCCTGCAGCACGCAGCAACGATGCGGTGCCGATCGCACCGGCAAACGACGACGCAGTCTACTTGCCCCCGGCTCCTCTCCCGCCGGTGGCTTCGCCTGGGTCGCCGCCAGTTCTGCCGCTGCCGGAGGCGGGACCGCCGGGTCCGGTACTTACCGGACCGACACAGTTCAGTCCGGCACTTTCCGGACCGGCGTTGCCAGTCCCCGGATCCGTGGCGGCCGGTAGTCCGCCCTTGCAGTTTGCTCCGGCGCCCGTCCTGTTTCCGAAAGTGAAGTACATCGATCGCCGGCACATTGCGCCGTGTGCCGTCCCCATGATTGTGGCCGTTCGCGATCCCAGCGACCGGCATAATCGCTGCTGCGGTCCGCCCCAGAGTGTGTTGGTGCAAATCCTCGTTCCACCCAACGGAATGCCGAGGATCACCGGCCGCCCCGACGGCACGAAAGTGCGCTACGATTACGGTCAGTTTGCAGTGAATCTCACGTCCAGGCACGGGTTCGTGGTCGTCAACTACGATCGACGATGATGCCGTGCAATTTGAAGATAGTCCGGCCCAGCGGATGCCCGGTCGCTCCGGGTTGAACGCACCCGCGAGGCCAGACGTTGTCAACCAGAGCTGGCTCGACAACAAGCGGCCGGGGAACTCTCCCCGGCCGTTTTTCTTTTGGTGGTTTCAAGCGGCACTCGAACGATGCCCACTACCCCGACGACTCTTCTCGAGTGCGGAAGCCATTCACGCGCGGGCAAATGCCAGCGGGTGCTTCGGCTGGTAGAGGCCGACCTGGCCGCCGCTTGGAAGGCGGACGTAAGTGATTGACCCCCATCTGGCCTCTTGCAATTCCGAACAGTGCACACCCTTCACCGCGAGGGCCGCGATCTCGGCCTTGAGATCGTCACACAGAAAGTAGAGTTCGTGGCTCTCCGTCTCAGCGGCGGGATGCACGGCCACTTCCGCGGGAGGCAGTGCGAAAATCAGCCATCCATGGCCGGCATCCACCGACGCCAGTCCGAGCACGTCCCGGAGAAAGGCTCGATCCGCCTGCGCGTCTTTGCTGGAGACGACGACATGCGCGCCAAAAATCATGCTCGGTCCCTTTCGTTGCCCGCTTTCCCGGTCCTTTGCTCCCCCCGATCGCGACCCCTTGACGGGTGTCGTTAGCGAACCTCGACTTCGCGCTCGAACTGAATCACCTCGTCGCCGTTTGGCGTCAAAAGGGCGCGGAAGGTCTCGGGCTTGATGTCAGGTTTGATTCTTCGCACGGCACCATCTGCAAAGCCTCCCCAAAAACCGTCTTTCGGCAGCGCGCCCAAGGCGGCCAACGGCTGCGACGAATCGAAGGGAATGTCGTCGGGACGCGTCCACGGCACAGCCGCTTCCGGTCCGGCCTCGACGACCAAGAGCGTGTTCGACGTCCCATCGCGAAACTGGCGAATGTTCGGGCCGCTTGTGCCGATTTGATACATCTGCGGATCTTGAAAGATGACAAAACCCGAGCGATTGCCGTCCGGTCCGATTCCGCGTGAACGATACACGTCGGGCATCTTGTCGAGCAATTCGCGGTTGTGCGCGCCGTTCCATGGCTCATCAAGGTGAAACCGTGCGTAGAGGAGTTGCTGGCCGATAAGCGGGAGCAGATAAACGCGCCAACTCAAGAGCGGCTTCCCACCGGCGTCGCGCTTCGCATCTGAGGGGGGCGGAAACGAGCGAAATTGCGAGTAATGCCCGTGCATCGCGAGCATAATTTGCCGTAAGCGGTTCTTGCTTTTCGCTTCCGCGTTCGGCGCATCCGCATCTGCCGCCTCTCGCCGTACCTCATCGCGGGCCGCGTTTCTGTTGTCGGCAAGCGGCTCTTTGAGGGGCCCTTGACCGGGGGGAGCGAATTGTTTCCAGAGAAAATATCCGGCCGCGCCGAGTGCCCCAATCGCGATGACGAGTGCCACAAAGAAGACAAAGCAACCGCGAAACGACTCGTTAGCACCTTCGCGATCCAGAGGTAGGTCGTTGGACATTTTGTACGAGACTCCTCGTGCGACGCGCGACCCCCTTTTTGCAAAACCTCAGGATATCGGATCCGCGCTCCACTTGCTTGAAGAACGGGGTGGGACAAGGCCCCATTTTCAGAGATTACGGTGGCCGACGGCCCACCTTCTTCGCGAGCACGCGGTTGAGGGAAAAAGGGGGCGATGAGTCTCACAATCGCGCACGGTCATTTAGCGCGTGCCCATCTCGAAGATGATTGAGCTGGGCTCGGTCTTGCCGTATCGAGTGCGGACGGTCACGGGCTTCGAATGCCAGCCCTCGTCGACGAGCGTGAGCACGTACGTGATCTCCCCGTCCGACAAGTGATACCAACGCAAAACCGACGGGCCGAGTTCTGATCCTGAGCTTTGGCCTTGACCGGAGCCGTTCGCAAATCGCTCGTCCAACTGCCAATTGCCGGCAAAATGATCGACCGTTTGCCCGGTCGGCAGCCGAATTCTGGCGATCAATGCGGGTTGTCCCTTGATGGCCTGCTCGTCGCGGCTGGCCAGCAACTTCGTTTGCTCTTCCAGGAACTGCGGCCACTCCTCGGCGGTAACCACGCGATGCTCGCAGTTTAAACAGAAAATGCTGTGGCTCCCCGGGGCCAGGCGTCCTCCGTTATGGCCCAGGCCGACTTTGTCCCAAAAGATGGCGATCCGCCCGTCGTCGCGCAACGTCAGCCCCTCGACGTAGTGCCACCCGCACGAATCGGGATCGAGAAGCCGGCCGCTTGCCAGAACGCTCTCGACCGTCTCGAGCGGCACCGTCTTGCCGCGCAGGAGATTGGCATCGGCGTACTCCGGAAACAGCCGACTCAACGACGCCTCGGCAGTCGCCTCGCCGGAAGGGAAATGCCCGTCGTGCTGCTCGGCATAGTTCAGGAGCGCGAAATAAAGCCCTTTGTCGCAGCAATGGCTCTGGCCGTAAGGAAAATACCAGCGCAAGGCCGACCAGCCGCCGCAGACGAGCACCGCAATTGCGATCAAGCAAAGGACTGCGAATCGCCGCATCGGAATTTCCGGATTGGATCAGCGGCCGCTCGCCTCGTCGGGCCGAGGGGCCGGCTCGCGAAGTAACGTCCCTGTCTGATAGATGGTGTCAGGGCGAAGTTTTGTCTCGGGAAATGTGCGGAAGCGGTCTCGGACGGTCCACAGCTGCCGCCAATGACACCCCGCGGGCCGAGCGATATCAGGATCCCGCCGAACAGCGTCGATCTTCCGCCCACGATGACGCCTGCGCAACCGCAACGTGTATCAGTTGCTCATGTCCGACAGGTCCCACAAGGTTATCACCGCGTCGCCTTCCGCGCCGGCCGTCGCGAGTAAACCGGCCGTCGGACAAAAGACGGCGGTCTGAACCTTGGCCGTTGGACCGATGAGGACAATTGCCGATTGGGGATCGTGCAAGTCCCACGACTCGACCGATCCCTCACTCGCCTTTCCCGCCGGCGGTGTCCCGTACGATCGAATGTCATCCCGTGTTCGGAATGTGAGCAATTTGCCGCCCGATTTCGTGAAGGAAATCAATCCCGCCATTGAAATAAAGCCCGCCTCGTCGGCAGCGATCGGCAGTTTGGCGACGGGCTTGCTCGTGGCCAGATTCCATACCGTCGCCGGTGCATCGTTGACGATGGCCGCCAACTGCTTCCCGTCCGGCGAAAAGGCGACCGAGTGCACGCCGTAAGGCTCTTTCCACTGCCCCCGCCATTTTTGCGACGGCAAATCGAGAACTTTGACGTCTCGATCCGTTGCGGACGCCAACGACTTGCCATCAGGCGAAAAGGCGACGCAATCGGCACCGATGGCGTCCGGCTTGAGCACGATTGTTTGCCGCCAATCGGGCGCGTCGTGCACGGCCAGCCTCGTGGGTGCGAGAATGGCGAGCCGGCTGGCGTCCGGCGAAAATGCCAACGAGGCGATCACCTGCTCACCCGCCGCGATTCTTGCGTCAATCCCGGTCGCGTTCCCCGGGTGATTGAGCACGATCACACCTGCCTCCCAAGCCTTGTCGTCCGGTCGACGCCGGAAGAGCCCGCACGCGGCGAACTGGCCGTTCGCGGAGAGTGCCAGCGCACTGGGGGTCCAATCCGGGACGGGCCAACAGTCCCTCAATCTTCCGTCGGCAGTCGACCAAATCTGGATCGTCAGGCCGGCTTCGCTTCGAACCGCGGCTGCCACATGCGACCCATCAGCCGAGATGGCAATCTGCCGATTTTTGCCGTCTTGAACGGCAAACTGCCGGAGCCATCTCACGCCGGAATGCCGCGGAACGTCCGACACCAACGAGCGGTCGCGCCGCCGGCTCGCAATTCCGAGAACCACCAGCACGACGACGTACACGAAAAGCGAAACCAGTCGCCAGTTGTATCGCGTCCCTTCCGGTGTGCTCAAAGTTCTTGACCTCGGTCCAATGGCTCGTCGAATCGGAACTGTTTGCCGCCGCGGACGCACAGACGGCATGATCCTCGGTGGCGGATGATCATGGGCTGCGACTGTCTAAACGCAGCCGTTCGTCGGATGGATCACTGGCCAGGAAGGAAAAAGGGGACGCCCATTCCACGCAACGGCTGACGGACACCTGCAATTCAGCTGGCCGAAATGAATGCATCGTCATCGGCGCCCAAAAGAGTGCCAGACAACGATAATACTCCGCTTAAGCCCCGCGCAAAGTACGAGTATTTTTCGTCCGGAGCACGCGGCCTGCTCAGGCCAGAACGTGACGAAACAGAAAACTCTTGAAACGCTCCAACGGCTCGTCGCTGTGTTCAATCTTCGCCTGCAGAATTGCGCCCTGCCAAGACGCGTAAACGAAGCTCGCGGTTTCCTTCACGTTCGTTTTCGCGGGGAGTTCACCGGTTTCGACGGCCGCCTTCAGGCAGTAGGCAACCGACGCCTCGATGTCTTTGATGATTCGCGCCAGGCGGCCGCAAATTGCCGTGCTTTGGTTGCTGGCCTCCATCGTGAAATTTCCGATCAGGCAGCCGGTCCGAAACTCCGACTGTTTGAGAAAGGCAATTTGCACGTCGAACCAGGCCCGCAGGCGTTTGAGCGGCGGAAGCGAGTCGTTGCGAAGCGTCTTGGTGATCTTGCCGCTCACCAATCCAAAATAGAGGTCGAGCACCTGTTGGGCGAACACCTCTTTCGAACGGAAATGGTTCGTGAAGCACCCCTGCGGCACGTCGGCGGCGCGCACGATATCTCGCACGCTGGCGCCGTTGTAGCCATGCGCGAGGATGACTTTCAGTCCTGCTTCGAGCAGCTTGTCGCGATGTGATGGTTTTGGCAATCGCACCCCTTCGACGCGCTCATTCTACAAGACGGGAGGCTTCGCCTGAAATGAATCCACCCGACAGGAAATGGCAGGCGGCGCGAGACGCGTGGAAAACACGCGCCGCGCCGCGATCGCCGGCAGCGCAATGCGTCACGCGTTCGTGCCGCCGTCGACGGTCAAATTCGCGCCGGTGATGTAGGACGCCTCCGGGCTGGCCACGAAGGCCACCAAGGCGGCGACGTCGTCGACCGTGCCGTAGCGCTCAAGCGCCGTGATCGCAATCTGCGGGACGGCCCATTCGCTCGTGGCGGGATTCAACTCCGTATCGATCGGCCCGGGCTGGACGTTGTTGACCGTGATGCCTCGCTCGCCCACCTCGCGGGCGAGTCCCTGGGTAAACATTTTGACGGCGCCCTTGGTTGCCGCGTACGTCGCCAGGCCGGGCGTCATCATCCGCTCGCCCACGCACGAGCCAATGTTGATGATCCGTCCCCCCTGGCCCAGATGCTTGAGCGCCGCCTGGGTCGCCACGAAAACGCCGCGGACGTTGAGGGCGATCATGCGATCCATGTCTTCGAGCTTGCTCTCCTCAAACGGTTTGGGAATCGCCGTGCCCGCGTTATTGACGAGGACGTCGAGTCGTCCGAAGGCCGCAACCGTCTTTTCGACGGCGGCTTTGACGGCCGAAGCGTCGGTGGCATCCGCGCGAACCGCCAGCGCCTTGCCGCCCGCGGTTTCGATTTGCTTGACCACCGCTGCGGCCGCGTCTGCGCCCTGAGTATAGGTGATCGCCACGCTGGCTCCCTCGGCAGCCAGTCGCCCGGCGATCGCCGCCCCGATCCCCCGCGAGCCACCCGTGACGAGCGCCACTTTGCCTGTGAGCTTTGCGCCTGTGAGCTTTGTCATTGTGTTCCTCTTTCTTGCAGAGGGAGCCTGAAGCCGGGTTGAGCGAACTCGATTCAAACAATACGTTCGTACGTATTAAGTGTCAACCTGTGCGGATGATCTCCCTTTGAATGGGACATCGAAGTAAATCCAGGCGTTAACGAGGTCTTCGGATCGCAAGGAAAGAAGGCCCCTCAGGATGCCGATTCCGAAATCCTCTGGCGGCGCAGCAAACGCTCGCTCGCTAGCGGTAGATGTCTTCGAGTTCGCCCTCTCGGTTGATTTCCAAGCCGGGGCACGATTGCTTGAGTTTCATCAGTTCCGCGCCGAACCTCGTTGCTTCGCGGCCATTAACATTGGGCGTCCCGCTGGTCTTAGCGCGTTTGGCAGATTCTGGCCGGCCATTGGGCTCGCGCGGCTGGCTGAGTTCGATGTTGAGAATCGATAGGTTCTTGCACGCTTTGAGTTCCGCCAACCCGGCCCCGCACGCTCGTGTATTCCTGAGGTCGAGTCTCGTCAGCTCGCGAAGTTCAGCAAGGTCCTTCAGGCTGGCCTCCGTGATGCGCGTGCCGATGAGGTTGAGTTCCACGAGCTTGGGAAACGCCTTGAGCTCACTGACGCCCGCGTCCCCGACCCTGCAATGGGTGATGCTGAGCACCGTCAGATTCTGGAGTCCTCGCAGGTCTTTCACGCCGCTGTCCGTGATTCGAGTGTCGCCAACGCGAAGGTCCGTCAAGTTTCTCAGCTGGCCAATGTCTTTGAGCGCCCCATCGGTAATGTGCCGGCCGCTCACCGCGAGCGCCGTCAGATCGGGCAGCGCCCTCAGGGTCTTCACCCCGGCGTCTGTAACCTGGGTCACCTGGAGGTTCAACCGCTTGAGGTTCTTGATTCCGGTAAGCTCCTGCACGCCCCGATCCGAGACTTTGCAGAGCCAGAGGTTGACGTTCTCGAGCCTTTCGCAGGAGCGCAGAGCGGCCAGGCCGCCGTCCGTGACCTTCGTCCCGCAAAGGTAGAGCGAGGTCAAATGCTCGAGATGCTTGAGTTCCTTCAAGCCGACATCGGTGATCTTTGTGTGGCAGACACCGAGAGTCTTTAAGTTCTTCGCGCGAGCCAATTCGCTCAATCCGGCATCGGTGATGCCTGTCGCATTCAGGTGGACGACGGCCAGCCTCGGCAGTTGGGCAAACCGCCGACATCCACCGTCCGTGATCCCGGAACCGTTGAGATAGAGCGTCGTCAAATTCGGAAGCTTTGCCAGGTCATCCAAGCAATCATCGGTGACATTGGTTCGCGACAGGCTCAGCTCGGTCAGCTTTTTGAGCCGCTTGATTTCATTCATGCTGGCATCCGTGACCACGTTGCCGTTGAGATAGAGCTTTTTCAGTTTGTCGAGTTTGCCAAGGCCTGCGAGGCCGGCGTCTGTGATCTCGGTTCGGAAGAGGTCGAGCGTGGTGAGGTTCTTGAGCTCCGCGAGCCGGCCCAGATGGGCGCGGGACAACGGAACGGCTGTCAGGTTGAGCGAGCTGAGTTGGCTGAGACTTCCAAGTTCCTGCAAGCCTGCATCCGAAAGCTGGCAATGAGATAAATCCAGAGCCGTCAGATGGGGGAAGGGCATTAACAGTGAAACGTCCTCGTCCTGAAAGTCGTTCCCTTCAGCGAAGTCGACCTCCCAAACGGGGCCGTGGGCCGAGTTGCCGTCGCGCTTGATCGTGCCCCCGAGCTGTTCGATTTCCTCAATCGCTTGTGGTTCGCTGAGGCGACTGGCAGCGGTCTGTGCGCTCATCGGCAGGACGATCGCTTTCGGCAGACTCCGCGCGATCTCCGCCAGACCGGCGCGCGTGACCTTGGTCCGGCGAACGTTGAGATATTCGAGATTGGCGAGGGCCTTGATGTCTCGCAATCCGTCGTCCGTGATGGCCGTGTTGCCAAGGTTGAGGGCAGACAAGTGCTTGAGGTGGCCCAGCTCCTTCAACGCGAAATCTGAAACCTCGGTGTTCGCAAGATCGAGTGTCGTCAGGCTCGCGAGTTCTCTGAGTTGTTTGGCGCCCCTGTCGGAAATCCTCGCGTTGCGAAGATTCAGCGTCGCCAGGTTCCGCAGTCCGCTGAGGATTTTCAGACCGCCATTGTTGATTCGCGTGCCGCAGACTTTGCTATTGCTCAAGTCCAGCCCGGTGAGCCTTGAAAAGGGCAACAGCAGCGGAAGATCCACATCCGCGAATTGACTGCCGGCGGCAAACACAATCCCGGTCACTGGCCGCCCCGGCTGCGAGTCATCGCGCAGCACGATTGCTCCCATGCGTTCGATTTCCCGGGTCGCCTGCGATTCGTCCGATTGATCAATCGCATATAAGGGGGCAGTCAAGGCGGCGGCGGCTGCCAGGACGATGGCAATGAGAACACTAAGACGCATAAATGGCTCCCTGGGACAGGCACATCTATTGGGGATACCCGTGCGAAAGCGCTGTGGCAGAGCCATATGCGACCATTCCCCCCCGCGCGACTCAGCGTCAAGGATTCGAAGCGTCGCAATACTACTTCAACGCTTGATATGACGACTTCTTCCGCTCGGCGCGGGCAGTTTTGTCATCCGGTTGGCGACTCTTTTCAATTCAATTGTAACATCCATCGCTTGGCGCGTAGCAGACGGTCTTCCGCAAATGGTGGGTGCCACTGGGAAGTAGACGATCTCCTACATTCCGCTCGACTTCGCGAAAGGCCGTTGATTGGGGCGAACTGCCCCCGCCCGCAGCGTCAGGGCCGGGCCCACGAACTTTGCAGCGCGTAATCGCTCGAGCGCCACGGCCAAGACGGGATCGGCGTCGCCGGCGAAATCGGCTGCCTGCGTATTGACGACGATTTGGGGGAAAATTCCGACCGCGTCGAACGGGCGTCCCTGGGCGTCGAGATCGATCCAGCGCGGCAGACGAACGGTAATGCCCGCTCCGGCGTTCAACACGCGCGGGCTGCCGCTCGAACCGGCCGTCCGCTCTCCCAACGTCGTCACCTGGGGGCATTGGGACAGCATGAGCACGAGCCCTTCGGCGGAACTCATCGTGCGTTGGCCTTGCAGCACGATCACGGGGGCCACGTAGTGCCACGGATTCTTTTGGCCGGCATTTCCGGCTCATGGGAGGGGTGAGGTCGACGTGTCGCGGACCATTCCGATATTGCGACTTCGCATAAACGTGCTCGCCGTCGAGAAACGACCCGGCAATCTCCAATCCCAACGGTTCGCTCCCGCCGCCGTTGGAGCGCAGATCGAGAATCAGCCCGCGCGTGCGTTCCATATTCTCGAGGACTTCGTCGAAACCTTGCGACAAATTCGGATCGGTCAGCCGGTCGATCGCGATGTAGCCGATGCCATCCGCGGTCACACACCACGACAGATCGTGCCCGGCGACCGTGACGGGCCCGAGCAGCTTCGGCACCGCCTGCCGGTTCGCGTCGAGCGGACGGTTACGCTGGTAGACGGGGACCTCGACGTCGCCCACACGCACGCCGACATGCAGGTCTTGGAGATGCGCCAGCATTTCGGCCAGCAAATCCGCCAGACTCCGGTCGTCCTTGGCCGCGGGGAGCCGTGCCCGGAACTCGTCCCTCAATTTGGGCCAATCGACGTCCGGCTTGAGGACGAACATGGCGTATTCCCGATCAAATGCGTTCCAAACCGAGTCGAAGACTTCGAGCGCCCTGTTCCGATCGACCCTGTTTGCGATGGGAAGCGGCCGACTTTTGAAAGCATCCGCGTAAGCGATCGTCGATTTGACGGTGTTGATCGAAAAAAAACGGCGTGACCCCTCGCGGGTTTCGAGATCGACGGTGATCACAGCCTGATCGGGAACCGTGGGTTTCCCGCCGGCTTGCCAACACGCGCGCATTTTGTGGGCGGCCAGTCGTTTGGCGTCTGCGATGAGTTCTTCTGGTCCCGCTCCTTTGACGCTTGGCGGAGGAAACAGCTCGCGGAGTCGAGCCGGATGAAATCGCAGCCAGATGCTTGTGATGTGTTCGCCTCGACCGGCACTCGCGTCGACGATTTCACCCGGCTGATCGGGAAAGACCGCCGCCCAAAGCACGTTCGACTCGTGATGTCCCAGCACAACCTGCGCGGCCTTCAATTCCACGCGGAACTGATTGCCCAGCGAAAACGAGAACCCCGTCAAGCGCCACACGTCTTTTGCGTCACACGTCCAGTCGTAGCCTTTGCGGGCCTGTGCACGATCGAGCGTCGCCGGATAGCGCTGGCCCAGGTCGATCGCTGCGTCGGCGCACGCGGTCGTGCGCGGCAGAAACGCGGCGATGCAAAGTGCGATGATTGAGATCCGGCGAAACGCATTCGGGACCGGGGCGGCTTTGCACAAAAACCCCCGCTTGCACAAAGAGTCGGCTGCCAGAATGAGTCTGCACAAAAACGGCATGACGGGCATCACGGGCGCAATAGGTGCAGGCGAACCTTCGCGTAGGCCACGGTTAAAGCCGACCAGCGAAGAGCAAGTAGATGTCGCACTTCTTCGATACCTGCCAGCAGGCTGCTCCAGTCCTCCCAATTTCCAAGCATTTCGATCAACGTCGTAAACGCCGATCCAAAATAAATGAAGCCAATCCTGCTCAGCACTGACATGCCCGTTGCGTGCTGCCTGCTGAATGGCGTGTCGGGCTCGGGATTTGTACTTATTGTCAGATCGAAATAGGACTTCGCTGCTAGAGCAAAATATACGACCGGGTCACCGAAGTCAGACGCGTAGAGGGCATCTGATAATGCAGCCACTTTTGTTCTCAGCGGGGCTAATGCTTGTCTTCGTTTTTGCGTTTCCAATTTCAGTTCGTCAAGTGAAAGTCTTTTGGCAAGTTTATCGATGTCATCCAGCGACGCCATATAATCGGCGTGAATCTGTGTCAGATCCGAGAACAGTGGCTCAATATGGTCAGTGAAAATCGACCGGTCCGACTTTTTGCGGCGCTCAAGTAAGTCAATTAGTCGGTCAATTGCCTTTAGGATTAGCTCAACCATGCGTTGCGCCCTCCGCAGCGATATCGGAAACGTTCTTGGCGGCGGTCAGTCTACTCCTCTCCAGCGACGCAATCACGAATAATCCGATACAGTGCCTGCTCGAATCAGGCGGCTAGGCTGATCCCCGAAAAACCGCGTCCTGACGGTCTGCCGCCTTCTCTCTTTTCAGGACGCCACTTTCGGGACAGTGGCACAGATGTGCGCGCGTCGCATTGAAAAGCTTTTTGCGCAAGCCGAGGAGCGGAAAAACGAGTCAAAACGACGGCCGGATTCGCTCTCGAAGTCGTCAGGCTCAGCGAGCGGCCGATTTCGCGAGATGGGTCTCGAAGAACTCCACGACGCGATTGAGGTAATCGGCCGCGTTCGCGTGGCTCCATTGGCCCGGCCAATGTTCTTCCCCCTCGTACCGCGCGTAAGTCACTTCCCGGCCAAGCCTGCGCAGGCCGACGAACACCTCCTCCGACTGGGAGGGCCACACCGTCGTGTCGAGCGCGCCGTGGACGAGCAGAAGCGGGGTCTGGATGCGATCGAGATGGAACACCGGTGAGTTTTCGAGATAGCGCTCGGGGAATGCCCAAGGCGGACCGCCCAAACCGGGCTGTCCCTCTTCGCAGTAGGAAACTCCGAAGGCGTTGCCGTCGAGAGTCATCCGGCCGTACGTGCTGACCCAGTCCGCGGGACCTCCGCTGGCGACCGCGGCCCGAAAAGTCGTCGTCTGAGAGATCAAGGCCAGAGTCGAGTAACCGCCGAAGCTGTGCCCCATCACGCCGATTCGATCCGGATCGGCGACTCCCATCTTGATGACCTCGTCCACGGCGGGAATCACGGCTTTGAGCAGGTCGCGCGAGACGCTGCCCGGCCGTACGCGCGCGTCGACGGCAAGAACCGCAAAGCCCCGCGTCGCGAACAACTGCAGGTTCTCGACTCCGGTCCCCGAAAGGCCGAACCGGTTGAGCCCGTCGGACAAGTCCTCGCCCGCGTACACCCTGACCACCATCGGAGAGCGGTGAAACCTGCGATCGCCGGCGGGAAGCAAAAGTGCGCCGCGCAGAGTCCGGCCGCCGGCTTCACGGCTTTGCACCAGGCGGCATTGTCCGAAAGTCGGCTTGTCGAGCTCTGGATTGATTCGCGTCACCCGCCGGGCGTCGCGGAAATCGGGCCCAGCCAGCCAGAGATCGGCAGGGCGCTGTGCGTCCTGCGCGAGGTAGATGATTTGGGGACCGGATTCCCGTTGCGCAAAAACGGGAACAGACCCCGGACCCGTGCTCGTTCGGGATGGCGCCTGTCCATTCGGTGGCGGGTCAGTCCCCGTTTTCCCCATTTTGGTGCTAAGGGCGGATCGACAAACGCGCGTGCTGAAAACGGCAGAGCCGTAGGACTTGTCCTCCTCGATCAGCCGGATGCGCCGACCTGTTTGCAGGTCGACGCGCTCGTATCCGACCCGCTTGGTCCCGTCGTCCCGGGTCACGACAATTGCCGAATTGCCGTCGCCCGGGCGCGCAAAGCCTTCCGTGTCCAAGGGCGACGGCGTATCGAATCGGTGGGCCCTCGCCGTGCGTGATCCGGGCGACCGTCGCGTCGGCGGCCTTGATCTTCCACAAGTCGCCTGCCCCGACGCAGTAGAGAGCCGTTCCGTCGGCGTCCCACAGCGGGGGGGCATTGCGCGAACTGCCCGTGGCATCCCGAGGATCGAAGCTGGGATGCGGGCTTGCGGTCTGCTGACCGCGATCGCTTCGCAGGGCCGAGACAATGAGGCAGTCTCCTTCGCCTTTTGGACCGCCCGTCACGACGGCCAGCCGCGTGCTGTCGGGCGACCAGCTCACGGTGATGCCGGTCTCGAGACGCAGGCCGGAGCGAACGACCCGCGTCGAGCCGTCATCAAGCCGGTGCACGCGCAAGTCATAAAGCTGCTGCTGCGATCTCTCGGATTCGCTTCCTTGATACGTGGTGTAGGCGATGCGGGCTCCATCGGGCGAAATCCAGTAGCCGCGAGGCCTTTGGCCTCGAGCGATGCGGGTGACCGACCCGGTGTCGACATCAATCAGCGCGAGATCCGCCAGGGAAGCGTTCATCCAGCTCGTCGGCTGACTGCCCGGGCCGGCCACGCCTTGTTTTGAAGGCGATCGATAAACGATTGCGCTCACGCCGCTTTTTGCGGGTCCGCCATTCGTCACACCGGCAAACTGGCTGGGCTCGGCGAGTGCGTCGAGAGTTTGCCCCTCCGGAAGGATCTTTGCGAGCAGCTTCTTCCCGTCCGGCGTCCACTGAGGAACCTCGAAGCCGAAAAGCGGGTGGACCACAATCTCGGCGACGGGCCGCGATTGGTCCGTCGCCGCGGTCCAAACCCAAAGCTGGGCCCGGCCGCTTCGGTCGGAGTAAAAGGCCAATGTTCGACCATTGGGGGACCAAACTGGACCCCAGGCGGTCCCCCGGCCGCCGGTGAGATTCTTCGATTCGCCGCTTTGAAGGCGAGTGATCCAGACATCGCACGCCTGGACCTCGACCGAAGCGCCCGTGCGGCTGAAGATCTGAAGCGGTCCGCGCCTGCGGGCTGGCGCCTTTGCGGGTCTTCCAGCGTGTAGGCCACGTACTGGCCATCTTGCGACACATCGATCGGCATGCGCGATGCAAATGCGAGTTGTCCGAGAGCGGCCTCGACGGAGAGCGGCCTTTGCTCTTCGGCACGGCCGGCGTGAGACGACCACAACACGGCCAATACGAGCGGGCCGATTTTTGCGATCGGAGCCGTCAACTGCCGACTGCCGGTGATGCCTGGGCGGAGTTCTGCGATGGGATCCATGGGGTTGGTCTCAAGATGCGGTGAGGTCGAAGCCATCTCGACGACGGGGGCGTTGCTGAAATCATGGCAAGCTCAAGGCGGCATCAGAAGAATCGAGGTTTCGGGGGAGCATCGATCAACGCGGTTTCTTCCTCCCGGATCAGGACCACACGAGGGCCGATTTTTTGCACTGCTTCTTGGAAAAGACTGGGCTTATTGGAAAAGACTGGCCGTCTCTCGCGCTCGATTGAAGCGGACCGAGTCTCCGACAGGCGGCATGCTGAGCGCTTGGCGAAAAACGCGCCACTGAACGCCCGACCCGTTTGCCGGGCGAATGGGCAAGCCGGCAGCTTGCACTACGTTTTGGCTGCCAACCGGCGGTCTTGCGCCGCCGGAGAGGCGGGCACCGGGCGTGCTACGAGGCGAATCGGAGAGGCCGCCATAACGGGAATTGCGGGTTCTCTGCGATGCCGATTCAGCACGGCAAAAAGTGCTCGGGAAGAATTCTCCGGCTGCAAGAATCCTTCCGTAGCCTTATTTTATCCACCTGGATCCGGATCACGAAGGTGAGTCTGGCCAATTTTTCGGCGGACGCCAAAAAATTGTTGTTGAGGTGGACTTTTTTTGGGTGGACACCAAAAAAGTCACGGGGGCGGCGGGCAAAGGGCGAGGCACCGAAGCCGGTCGCCGGCCGAGACTTATAATCTCCGACCGCGGTCTTCGGACTTCGGACACCGGACTTTTTTGGGCACCACCCAAAAAAAGTCTTTTTTTAGCGCCCCAAAAAAGCCAAAAAAGTCCCTCAACGAGACAGTGATGACGAGACAGTGATGACGTGCTTGGTCGCACACTTTGAGCGCGGAGAAAGAGCGGGAACCCGGTTCGAGCCAAAAAACTAAGTGCCGACGGCCCGGCCCTTACGGGCCGACAGTCGGCGTGTCGAGCGAGTAGAGCGGCAGGTTGCCGAAGGGCTTTGTGCACTTCGGGCATTTCGCCTTGGCGATTTTCTTGGCGTCCTTGTCGCCGATCTTCTCTTTCACCCGCGATTCCTCGCTGACGACCAGGCCGCAGCCGGCGCATTTGTAGCCGATGACCTTGAGTTTGTTGCCCGGGTCCTCCTTGTAGTAGTCGAGGTTTTCGAGGATGAGCAGCACTTCGTCGCTGAAGTGGCAGCGCCGCTCGGTGAAGACGTCCTGAAGCGGAACGCCGCTTTCGGAGCCAAAGGCCTTGATGCCGTAGAACTCGTCCAGGATTTTCGAGAAGCGGCGGAACTGCGAGAGGGTGAAGGACAGGAACTGCGGATTGGTTTTTTCGTCCTTCTTGGGCAAGCGGACGGCAATTTGGCCGTCGCCGAAGACGGGGACGCCGGCGAACATGGACTGCTCGGTGGAGACGATGGGCTGCACGATCCGCAGCTGATTGATGTCGGCCGCCGGAAAAAAGTGCTGGCCGCCGGCCGGCAGTTCCTCGCGGGCCTTGCCCTTGCTCAAATGGTCGAGGACGGCATCGCGCGTGGACAGTTTTTTCTTGTCGCCGCCGAACAGTCCCCCCTTCTTGGCCAAGAGCACGATGAGCATGCCGTCGGGGGCGAATCCCACGTCGGCGTCCTGGAAGTCCTTGAGCAGGCTGCCCGGCTTGAGTTTGAGCTTGGCCAGATCCAGCGAATGGAAGTGGCTATCGAGCATCCACCGCGTGTATTCGCCCGCCGAAATTTCGATCGGCTTGTGGGCATCGCCCTGGGCCTGCACGGCGGCCACGATGGCGGCTTCTTTTTGGGCCTTCTCCTCTTGCGCGGCTTTATCTTCATCCCAGTTGCTGGCGGGAACGTGATACGGCTGGCGGCAGCGCGGGCAGCGGCCCGTTTGTCCGCGGTGGCGTTCCTGCACTTCGATGCAGTGCCCGTTGGGGCAGTAAATGCGAAAGCCGGTTCGCGCTTTTCCTTCGGAGACTTTTTGGTTGCGACGGCGACCGCCCGTTTCGGCCTCTTCGGCGAGCGCGACCCGCAGGAGGTTGTCGCCGCCGGAAGCCGGATCGTCGGCTCCGAAGCCCTTTTCAAATTCGTTGGCGAACTCGGGATTGGAGGTCGGCTTCGAGGCTTTCGCCTCGGGAGCTTTCGCGTCCTTCCCAGGTTTGGCGCCGGCCGCCGGGGCTTTTTTCGGCTCTTCGACGGGCGCGGGCGGAACCGCAAACATCGGAGCCGATTGCACGATTTCGTTTTGAAAGCTGGGCGGTTCAGAGGTGCCCAGATCGAAATCGGCCTCATCCGCCTCGTCGACCATCCCGTCGTCTACCTCGAAGTCGGCCTCGTCATCGTCCAAATCGTGGGCGGCCGGTGCGTCGATCACTCGTCCCGAGTCGGTCGTGCTGACAGAAGAGCCCCTTGCGGTGGTCGGGGTTTGGCCGACGTCGCTATAAATGACCTTCGGCGGCGAAATCTGCATTTTGCGGTAGCTGTCGGCAATGTCCTGCTGCATGAAGGTGCCGCAGTTCCAGCAGCGCACAAGCCCCCTCCGCACCAGTTCATTGCAGCCGGGACAGGGGACTTCCTCTTCGGGAGCCTCGGTGCGACTGGGGGGTGCCGGCTCGGCCGTCGTGGCACGTCGCTCGTCGAAAACGTAATGGCAGTTCGGGCACTGGGCCGTGTCGGGCAAAATCAGCGATTTGCACGATGGACAAGCCAGAATGTTAACCGTCATATCCCACGTGTACCTTGAAATCTCACTTGGTCAAAAGCTTGGTGACTTCGATGTCAAAAACCAGAATGGCATCGGGAGGAATTTTTCCCGGACGCCCCTTGGCACCGAAGCCGAGATCCGGCGGAATGATCAGCTTGCGTCGGCCTCCCACCTTCATCCCGGTAAACCCTTCTCGCAGGCCCGGAATCAGTCCCATCAGCGGAATCTTCGTCGGCGCTGAGCCGTTGCGGCTATCCTCGAACTTTTTTCCATCGACCAGGTAGCCCGTAAATTGCCCTTCGATGGTGGCACCGGACGGCACCTCCGCCCCCGTGCCCTGAACAAGATCGACAAACCGCAAGCCCGACGGCGTCTGCGTCGTGAGGTCCTTGATTTCTATGTTTCGGAAATCGACTTTCGTTTCGTGACTTTGCAGCCCGACATATCCAATCTTAGGGCGTCGGAAAGGGCCATGTGGCCGCCGGCCCCCTTGGTGAATTGGTCGACGTCGGCATCGTTCACCACCTGGCCGTTCAGCACGACTTTAACGTGCGGTCCTAAGCAGGTGATTTCGTAGCTGTTCCATTCATTGGCCGGCTTGGCGGCCCCTTGTTTCGCCGGGGCCTGGTAGTAAATCCCGCCAGTGTGCTGGGCGGGGACCAGACTCGGTTTCATGTTTTTGTAGACGTCGGCATCGTCGTCGAGGATTTGGATTTCCATGCCGACGTGAGCGGGATCTCCCTTGGGAGGAAAACGCAGACCGACGCCGCTGTTTCCGCCGGGGGGAATTCGATAGTCGACCCGCACCACGAAATCGCTGTACATTTTGGTCGTGCGCAGCCAGCCGCCGCCTGATTTGATGCAGTTCAAGATCGGCCCATTGGCCTGCCAGGCGCTGATCGAGCCGTTTTGTACCGTCCAGCCCTCGAGGTCTTTACCGTTGTAGAGCGGGACAAATCCGGAATGGCCTGCCTCTGCCCCATCAGTCACTGCCGCCCATGTCAGAAGCACGACGACAATCAGAGACGACAGGCGAAACGTACGCACGTTACTTGGTCCTTACGGCAACGGAGACCGATATTTCGGTCGAATTTTTGAGATGACCGGGGAGACTGAGCATCCAGGCCCAAAGCAGACCGACTCCGTTCCGCGCACCGGCGCAAAATCTAATGTACCATCCAGATCGGGTCATTCCAGCCCGGATGATGGGAAACTGATCGAGAAAGGACTGCGGATTGCCACGAACGCGGCGTGCGAGGGCGCAACTCCCCCTGGAGACTGATTATTCGGCGAATTCAGCGATCGAGGCAAGGCACCCGCGAGTGCCGGCCAAATGGAGGCAACAACTGGTGACGGAATATCGACTTAGGCTGATTCTCGGATGAGGATTCAAATCTGGCGGGAAAACTCATCGAAATCCGCGCGGTTCTCATCATGCACGACGCCTGAACGATTAACGCCTCTAACCCCTCGAGGTTCGAGCGGGAGGCGAAAATTCAAGGCGACCTGCAGTTTGACGATTTGCCGGCGGCTGAACTATCGTTGAGCCCTTCGCCCACACGCTGCCCGCCTGAAGCCGTCGCGGAGAAGGAAGGTCAACACATGGCTCGCCCGATTGTGCTCTGTCTCGTTCTTTTCGCCGTCTCGTCCGCGACACGCGCTCGGGCCGACGATTCGAACGGCGTCCTCAACCTGGGCGATCCCGCGCCGGCCTGGACCGATTTGCCCGGCGTCGACGGAAAAAAGCACTCGCTGGCGGATCTCAAGGACAAGCAAGCCGTGGTCGTGGTCTTCACGTGCAACAGTTGTGAGATCGCCAGCGATTACGAAGACCGCATCATTGCCTTCGCGAAGGATTTGACGGCAGCCCATAAGCCGACGGCGATCGTCGCCATCAACGTGAACACGGTCGAGGAAGATCGGCTGCCGAAAATGAAAGAACGCGCCGAGTCGAAAAACTTCCCGTATCCTTATCTCTACGACCAGACGCAGAAGATTGCCAAGGCGTACGGCGCGATCTACACGCCGGAGTTCTTCGTGCTCGATAAGGACCGCAAGATCGCCTACATGGGCGCTTTTGACGACAACATCGAATCTACCAAGGTGAAGCGGCAATATCTCAAACCGGCCGTCGAGGCCATTCTCAAAGGCGAAAAACCAACTCCTGCCAAAACAAATGCGGCGGGCTGCATGATTCGTTACGAACGGGCTCGCCGGCGTAAGCCGGTCAACCAGTGAGGCGCGTCACGCGTTGAGGATCGTGTCCACTTCGGTCAGCAGTTGCTCGATCGCGAAGGGCTTCGACAGAAAGACGGAGACGCCGCGCAATTTGGCCGCGTCCCGGTGTCGCTCCTCATCGGTCGCCGTCATCATGATGATCGGCGTCGAGCGCAGTGCCGTGCAGCGGATCCGATCAAGCACCGTCAGCCCGCTACGGCGCGGCATGACCAGATCGAGCACCATCAAATCGGGTCGATCCCGTTCGGCGCGGGCCAACGCCTCGGCCCCGTCACAAGCGGTGAGGACTTCGTAACCCCGTAGCATCAGGGCGATCCGCACGCTCTCCAGAAGTTCCGGATCGTCGTCGACCAACAACACCCGTTTTTTGGCGATGGCCGCCATGAGACGTGCTCAATTCGTGGATTCATCAGCTAAGCCCGATCTGTTCGCCTAGCTTTCCGCTGTTTTCCAAACCTATTATACGCCCGACTGCAGGCGATCGTTGTTTAATTCTGCTTATTATTCAGCACGATTCGCTCGACGATGCGGTGCTCGACACGTCGAAAACACGCAACTCCGTGGTGCCGATTGGTCGATGGATCAGATAAACTGGATGCGAGCGAATTGAACGACCTCTTGATCGCTATTCGTTCGCTCGCCATCCGCATTTGACGAATCAGGATTAATTACGGAGTTTTTGACCGTGTTTGCCACGTCGGTTGTCGGCCTGCAGTGGGGAGATGAGGCCAAGGGCAAAATCGTCGATTTGCTGACCGACGAACATGACATCGTCGTCCGCTATCAGGGGGGCAACAACGCCGGCCACACCGTGGTCTTTAACGGCCAAACCTACAAGCTCTCGCAGCTTCCGGCCGGAATCCTGCATCCGCGGGTGACCTCCGTCATTGCCACGGGTGTCGTCATCAATCCGGAAGCACTGCTGAAAGAGATCGATTCGATCAATTCCCGCAGCAGTCAGCCGATTGGCAGCAACCTGCTGATCAGCGACCGGGCCCACGTGATCTTCCCCTACCACGGCCTCGAGGAGGCGCTGCTCGAAAAGACCCGCAAAGGCGATCCCATCGGCACCACGATGCGGGGGATCGGCCCCTGCTATTGCGACAAGGCGGGCCGCACGCACGCGATTCGCATGGGCGATTTGTGCCGTCCCGATTACTTTCGCCGCCACCTTGCCGAGATCGTCGCCCACAAGAACCTGGTGCTGCGGGCCCTCGATCCGGCTTTCGTCCCGCTCGACGCGGACGAGATCGGGCAGACGTACCTCGGTTATGCCGAGCGGCTGCGTCCGCACATTACCGATACAACGGCCTTCTTGCACCACGCGCTGCGTGACGGCAAGCGACTGCTCTTCGAAGGTGCGCAGGGAAGCCTGCTCGACGTCGATCACGGCACATTTCCCTTCGTGACCAGTTCCAACAGCTCGGGATGCGGCGTGCACAACGGTAGCGGCGTCTCCGAACGCTGCATCAAAAAGATGATCGGCGTCGTGAAGGCCTATTCCACCCGCGTCGGCGGTGGTCCCTTCGTGACCGAGCTGCACGACGAAATCGGCCAGCAGATCCGCGACGTGGGCCGCGAGTACGGCACGATCACGGGTCGCCCGCGGCGCTGCGGTTGGTTCGACGGCGTCGCCGCCGGCTACGGCGCCCGCTTGAGCGGCGTCGATTCGATCGCCATCGCCCTGTTGGACGTGCTGAGCGGCCTTAGGGAAATCAAAATCTGCACGGCGTACGAAATTGATGGCGAGCAGACGACCGAATTTCCCAGTCACGTGTCCGAATTGGCGCGGGCCGTGCCCGTCTATCGCACGCTTCCCGGCTGGATGTGCGACATCTCCTGTGTGAAACGGTATCCGGACTTTCCGGCCGCCGCGCGGCAATACATCGAGGCCGTTACGGAACTCGTCGGCGCTCCGCTGGAAATCGTTTCTGTCGGCCCCGATCGCGAGCAGACCGTCTTTTGCAAGAAGTGACGGCGAGCTGCCGCGCCGTTCGCTCAGCGCTTCGGCAGCGACCGCATGACCCGAAGAAACTCCGCGTCGAGAGCGGGAAGCTTGTCGCCAAAAGCTGCCTTGAAGTCGGCGAGTCGAGCCTCGGGTTCATCCCAAATCAGCGGTTGCTTTGTCGCCAATCGCTTGAGGTAGGCGACGTATTCGTCGGGATGTTTTTCGTTGAGAAAGTAGGTCAGAGCCCAAGCTTCGGCATATGCGTCGGCAGCCTTATGCGAATCGGTCAACCGTTCGGTCTGCGAGACGAGCGTCGACAGTGAATTGCGGGGGCGACGGCGGAGATAACTCTGAAATCGGTTGTACCGGGGCCGATTGATCTGCCCGATCGTGCGCCAGTCGTGGCCGCCGCCGGGATCGGGCGTCTCGAAGTACATCGCCATGCCCTCCGTGAGCCAGAGCGGATTGTCGGCGAAACGCACGTGCAAGCCGGAGTTGAACGCGATCTGGTGCGTCGCCTCGTGGACGATCGTGGCGACGTTGAACGCGGCCGACGCCGTCCGTCGTTTGATTTCGGCGGCGCTCGTCGCGCGTTTTTTCCCCTTGCCAGCCGTCAGGTCATAGAGCACGATGCGGTTCGTGCGCATCGAATAATAGCCCTTCGATTCTTCGGCGAACTGACCCGCGTCGGCCGAGGCATACGCCTTAAATGAGTGCTCATCGGGAAAGATGATCGCCGGGAGCGGTCCAGCAGGCTCGGCAAGGACGAGCCCCTTGTTCCTCCAATAAGTCAGGAAGGCATCGAGCAATCGCTCGAAGAGGTCGCCGCACCACTCTGCGTACTGTGTTCCGGCGCCGGTCGCGATCACATAGTGCCGCGTTTTGACGATCTCGAAATTCGGACCGAGCGACTCGGTCAGAGATCGTCCCAGTTCGTCGGCCGAAAGTAGCGAAAAGGGACGGCCCGTTGCTTCAGAGCTTGGCTTTTGCTTCGGAGTGACTGACCACAGTCGCCCGTCTCGGCCCAAAAGCAGCACGCCGCCGTCTGCCGCTTCGACGACCACTTTGCCTTCGACCGTCGTCGACTGCTCGGCCTCGCCCACGAACTTCAGACGGACGAGTGGATTCCCATCGGCTGCCGGCAAACGGGCCGCGAAAACAACGATTCCTGAAACAAGTGCGGCGCGCCAGAACGCGCGGTTCGTCTTCATTCCACTTGCGAGCATCAATCGATTGTAGCATCCGCCGGCAGGGGCTTGTGCCCTGCCGGGGCGCTGCCTACGATTCGAGCGGGTTTCGCAGGGCGCTTACGCCGAGGACAAGAAAACATGGCCGACAACGTCACGGATCCCGTCGCGGCGACTCGGCGGCCCAACCGATTGGTTCATGAAACCAGTCCCTATCTGCAACAGCACGCCCACAACCCCGTCGACTGGTATCCCTGGGGGCCCGAAGCGCTCGCGGCGGCGGTCAAATTCGATCGTCCCATTTTCTTGTCGATCGGCTACAGCGCCTGCCACTGGTGCCACGTGATGGAGCACGAAAGCTTTGAGAACGCGGCCATCGCCGAGTTGATGAACGAACATTTCATCAACATCAAGGTCGATCGGGAGGAGCGGCCCGATCTCGACCAGATCTACATGTCGGCCGTGACCGCGCTCACGGGCCGCGGCGGCTGGCCGATGTCGGTCTTTCTCACGCCGAAGCTCGAGCCGTTTTACGGCGGCACCTACTGGCCGCCGACGTCGCGGATGGGCATGCCCGGTTTCGGCGACGTGCTCACGCAGGTGTACGCCGCTTGGGTGCATCGCCGGGACGACGTGGAGCGCGGCGCCCGCGAACTGACCGATGCCGTCGTGGAAGCCGGCCGCTCCACCGCCGAGCAGCAACCTCTCAGCGAATCGCTGCTCAAGAAGGCCGAGTCGACGCTGCTGCGAACGGCCGACCACGTGCACGGCGGTTTCGGCAGCGCGCCCAAGTTTCCGCATCCGATGGATCTGCGGCTCCTGCTGCGCACGGCCAAACGGTTCAAAACGCCCGAGGCGCTCGAAGTTGTACGTCTCACGCTCGACAAGATGTCAGCCGGCGGAATCTATGATCACTTGGGGGGCGGCTTCCACCGCTATTCGACCGACTCGCGCTGGCTCGTGCCGCATTTCGAGAAGATGCTCTACGACAATGCCTTGTTGGCGACGGCTTATCTCGAAGCTTTTCAAGTCACGCACGAGCCGCGCTACGCGGAGGTCGTCCGCGAAACGCTGGATTACGTGCTCCGCGAAATGACCGATCCACAGGGCGGCTTCTACAGCACGCAGGACGCCGACAGCGAAGGCGAGGAAGGCAAGTTCTTCGTGTGGAGCGAAGAGGAGGTCGTTTCGATTCTCGGGCCGGAATTAAGTCCGCTGTTTGCCTACTGCCACGACGTCACGCCGCACGGCAACTGGGAGGGAGCCAATATCCTCAATCGCGTGAAGACCCACGCGCAAGCGGCGAAAATACTGGGAACAAACGAAGATCGCCTTGCCGAACTGTTGGCCGAATGCCGGCGGAAATTGTTCGAGGTCCGCGAAAAACGAGTCCACCCCGGACGCGACGAAAAGATCCTCGTCGGCTGGAACGGGCTGATGATCTCGGCGATGGCTCAGGCGGGAAGCGTGCTCTCCGAGCCGCGGTTCACGGCGGCCGCGGCTCGCGCGGCCGACTTCGTGCTCGACCGCATGCGCGGACCAGGCGGGCAGCTTTTGCATACGTGCAAAGACGGATCCGCGCGGCTCAACGCCTACCTGGATGATTACGCATGCCTGATCGATGCCCTAGTCGAGGTCTATCAGGCGAATTTTGACGCAAAGTATCTCGACGCGGCGCTCGGTCTCGCCAAAGACTTGATCGATCGGTACGGCGACAAGAACGCAGGCGGATTTTTCTTCACGCCCCACGATCACGAGCCTCTCATCTCCCGCAACAAGGATGTGCACGACAATGCGACTCCGTCGGGCAATGCAATGGCGGCCGGGCGCTGTTGAAGCTCGCGCAGCTTTGCGGGCGGACGGACTTGGAACACGCGGCGCGGCGGACGCTGGAAATGCTCTCCGGCGAAATGGCCCGCGTCTCGATGGCCATGGGACAGGCCCTGCTGGCAGTCGACGATTTGCTGGGACCGGCCTACGAAATCGTGATCGTCCAGGGAGGCGATGTGAATGAGGCCGAGCAGGTCCTGCGGATGCTGGCCGGCCGATACTTGCCGTCGAAAGTCATTTCGCGACGACGCCCGGTGTCGACGATGACAATCTGCCCGACTCCTTGCGGCCGCTCTTGGAAGGCAAACGGGCTCTCGACGGGCAGACGACGCTCTATCTCTGTCAGCGCGGGGTTTGCCAAGTGCCGGCGAAGGGCTTGCCCGCCATCGAGGTGCTGCTGCAGAATATTTGATACTCCAGGTCGCACTTCTTTCTTTGACGTCGGTTGATTGATTACGGGGGACTCTCGATGTCGATTGCGTTTGGCGGATGCGGGGTCTTCGGGGCGATTCTCGGCCTGGCCGCGACTGTGTTCTGGATTTGGATGATTGTGGACTGTGCCGTCAGTCCCCAACTGACGGGGACCGAGAAAATCGTTTGGCTCTTGGTCATCATCTTTCTGCATATCATCGGCGCACTGATTTACTACGTCGTCGGACGCAAGCGGGCGTTGTAGCGGAGATCGGCGGATCGCCGAGAAGCCGTGCGCGATTCCGGCAATATCGCTACTTCAGAATCAGCACCGGGCAGTGCGCCAGTCGGACGACGCGCTCGGCCACCGAGCCGATGAACAGACGGCTTAACCCTGTGCGACCGTGGGACGGCATGACGATCAGATCGGCATGCAGCTTTTCGGCCAAAGCCGCAATCTCGCGCCCCGGATCGCCGAACTGCACGTGGAACTCGACTTTCTCAAACGGCGTTTGGGCGAAGCGCTCGCGAAAGGCCGAGTCCGCATGGCGGCGGTGCGCGTCGTCATCGATCGTTTCCCAAATCACTCCCGGCTCGGCGAGCTCAATCGTCGGCAACACGTGGACGACGTGCAGGCCGGCGAGGTTCGCGGCGAAAATCCGGGCTGAATCGAGCGCTTGCTCGGCCTGGTCGGAAAAGTCGAAGGGAACGACCACGCAATTCTTCGGCAACCAGCCCATGGGGAACTCCCGTCACGCGGCTCTGCAACGACCGAGGCAAGCTGGCAGGCAAAGGTGAGAAGACCGATACTGATTGTACTATGGCCGAACAACACTGGGACCCCGATCGCTACGCGCGGAATGCTCGATTTGTCGCTGATCTGGGAGCGGGCGTGGTGGACCTGCTCAAGCCGCAGCCCGGCGAACGCATTCTCGACTTGGGCTGCGGTGACGGCGCCCTCACGCGAAAACTGGTGGACCTCGGCTGCGAGGTGGTCGGCGTCGATGCAAGCGCCGAACAAATTGCGGCAGCCAAGAAGAGCGGCCTCGATGCCCGCGTGAAGGATTGCCAGGCGCTCGATTTTGACCGCGAGTTCGACGCCGTTTTCAGCAACGCCGCCTTGCACTGGATGAAAAATGCGGACGCCGTGCTCGACGGCGTCAAACGCGCGCTGCGTCCCGGAGGGCGATTTGTCGCCGAAATGGGGGGCGCCGGCTGCGTGCTCAAGATTCGCACGGCCTTGGAACAAGCGTTGGCCCGCCGCGGCATCGACGGAGCTTCTCGCAATCCCTGGTACTTCCCGCCCGCCGAGGAATACGCCAAAAAACTCCAACAACACGGCTTCACGATCGACTTCATGTCCCTCTTCGATCGACCGACGGATCTTCCGGGAGCCGTCACGGGCTGGCTGGAAACGTTCGCCGAGCCCTACACGTCCGCCCTGCCGTCCGACGAGCGCCCGGCATTCTGCCGCGAAGTCGAACAAGTCCTGCGCCCACAACTCTGCCAACCCGACGGCCGACTGGGTCGCCGACTACGTACGACTGCGTTTCGCGGCGAAGGTCGAAGAAAAGGATGAAGGATGAGTCAGCGAAAGGTACACGAAGTGTGCCCTTATCTGGCTCATCCTTCATCCCTCCGCCTTCATCCTTCCTTCAAAGCCCATACCGCTTCCGTTTGCGATACAGCGTACTCGGGTCAATTCCCAGCAGCGTTGCCGCCTCTTCCATTGTGGGGGCGATGGCCAGCAGGCGGCGGATATGTTCGGCTTCGAGCTGCTCGAGCGTGACGGCGTTGCCGACGGCCATCGTGCTCTTGGGCGTCATCGCGCCGATCTGGGCCGGCAGGTCGGAAAGGCCGACTTCCGGACCGGCCGAAAGGATCATGCCGCGTTCGACGGCGTTGCGCAGCTCGCGAACGTTGCCCGGCCAGGGATGCCGCAGCAAAGCGGCCCGCGCCTCCTCGGTGAAGCCGGAGACCGCTTTGCCGGCCTGCCGCGCGAAAAAGTGCAACAAGTGCTCGGCCAAAGGCAGAATATCCTCATGCCGCTCGCGCAAGGGGGGCAGCACGAGTTCGATCACGTTCAGGCGATAGAGCAGATCTTCCCGGAAAGTTCCCTGGGCGACGGCCTGTTCGAGATTGTGATTGGTGGCCGCGATGATTCGCACATCGCACGTGCGCGTGCCCGTCTCGCCCACGCGTTCGTAGCGCTTTTCCTGCAAGAGCCGCAGCAGCTTGGGCTGCAGCGTAATCGGCAAGTCGCCGATTTCGTCGAGGAACAGCGTCCCCCCGTCGGCGGCGGCCGCCTTGCCGACGGTATCCTGGATAGCTCCGGTGAACGCGCCGCGGACGTGCCCGAAAAGTTCCGTTTCGAGCAGCTCGGCCGACAGGCTCGGACAGTTGACGGTGACGAAAGGCCCCGAGGCACGGGTGCTGCGCGCATGAATGGCGCGGGCGAGCACGCCTTTTCCGGTCCCGCTTTCGCCGCGGAGCAGGATCGTGGCGTCGGATGGCGCCGCCTTGAACGCCAGCGCCAGCGCCTGCTGCATGGCGGTCACTTGGGTCTGCAGGTCGGCCTCGGGGACGATCGAACGGACTTGTTCCTCGAGTTGTTCGACGTGCGTCTGCAACCGCCGCATTTTCCCCACGCGATCGAGCATCAGGCGGATCTGGGCGGGTGTGAAGGGCTTGGGCAAATAGTCGATGGCCCCGCGACGCATGGCTTCGACGGCCGACTCGATCGTGGCATAGGCGGTGATGGCGACGACCGCCAACCCGGGAGCCAGTCGCAACAGGACCGGCAGTACATCGAGCCCGTTCTCCTGCCCCAGTCGCAGATCGAGAAAGACGACGTCGAAGAGCATGTGGCCGACAAACTCCTGGGCGTGCGCGCTGTCGCCGGCCTCGGTCACGCGGTGGCCCATCGTCTCGAGCGCCAACCGCAGCGACTTCCGCAGGCTCACTTCGTCGTCGATCAACAGGATATTCACGCACTCGCTCCGATCGCCTGTCTTGCGGAGACAAGCGTCATTCGGTAGCGACACGCCACTAAGCGCCATGGACATGGTCGAGACCTTGAGCGAACGGCACGCGGCATACGAAACCAGGCTTCCGGCAAGTCAATCACGGGCAAGTGGCTGGAGAACTGAAGTCGACGACTCTCGTCATTTTGTCCAAAACCGCCGGTTCACGATAGGAGCCGCGGCCTGATTGCGCGCTCGGCCCAAGCCCGACTGCGACCACAAGCACTGCACCACGAAACGCGACCGCTCGGGCCACACTGGCAAGCGCGCTGAGCGGCTCATATCGTTCGTCTTGACCGGATCCGGCTCCGGTTGCCACGAATTCCTCCGATTCCTATCCCGGCACATACTGCCGCTTGTCATCAAGCGGCGATCACAATTGGAATGCCGGCGCCAAAAATTGCTCCTCGGTTCGGGCGCAAACTTCAGTTCCCGCGTGAAGGACGCCAAAGTCCGCCGCGCTTTCTCAGCCCACGTCACTGTTCTGCCACCGCCGCGTCCGAGACGAAAGTCTGTTCAAAATTCGATCACGACGGCCATATTCTCGGCCTAGCCCCCACAATCTGAACTTTCGTCGCCAATTGGCAATCCGCGTGCCTGCCCGCGCATTCATTCGATTCCGCACAGAACCGCCTATCGGCAAACGACTTGTCGCCGTCACGTGCGATCCAACCGATGCTCTTGGAAACGCGCAGTCCGCGGGGCGATCTGCACGATGCAATTGCAAATTGCAAACCCTGATCGCCATTCAACCTCGGGCAAAATACCGGAAGCCAACCGTGCGGCGCCTCCGGCTGAAATCGGCCCGATTTGACCGCCGATAGTACCTAGCAAGACATCGATTGCCGATTCGGACGGTGCTCATCGAGACCGTCTGCCGCGAACGAGCCGACCTTTCGCAATGGATCGCGCGAGGCGCGGGCGTGGAAACGGTTCCAGACTCTGCAAGCATGGATGCATTCGCATGATGAGCCCTCTCTTCGTCAGCGTGGCGCTGGCGGTCACCGGACAGCTCCAGGCGGGGTACAACCCCGGTCCGACTTATCCGACGGCCGCGCCTTATGCCGCACCAGCGGCAACTCAAAATCAAAATCCAGCGACACAAGCGGCCAATCCGTACGCCGTAACAAGCGTCGCCGCCAGCTTTGGAACGTTCGATCAGCCAGCCCCGCCGCCGGCACCGGGGGTGACGGCGCCCGGCGCGGTTCCGCCAGCTCCGTCGCCCGCCGCCAATTCTGCGGCGACCAACTCGCAAACTCCAACGACTCCGCCTCCGCCGGATCCCAACAGCGTGCGCCCCGACTGGCTGCAAACGGGGACCTGCGGCGGTTGCTGGCTGGACGCCGACAATTGCTGCTGCCGCTTCATCAAAGCGTATTATGACGCGTTCAACCCTTACGCCGACTCGCCGGATTCTCCGCCCGCGGAGCGTCGCGCATTTCCTGAGTCGTGGCCTTCGCCGCCGTTTCCCGGGCACGAATTCCAGGGCTATCCGCTCGTGGGCGTGCCGCCGGGCAACAACAGCAATTACCCCTTGATGCAGGCCCTCAAGGGGACCTGGCTCGGCGACTGGCTCCACGACAATAAGATCGATATCTACGGCTGGGTCACAGCCGAGGGCAATATCAGCACGTCCAAACAGAGCAACCAGCCCGACTCGTACTGGATCGTCCCGAACCGCATCGAAATGGACCAGGGGGTCCTCCGATTCGAGCGTCAGGAGGACACCGTTCAGACCGACCACATCGACTGGGGTTTCCGCTTCACCAACTTGTACGGAATCGACTACCGCTACTTGACGGCCGGCGGCTACTTCAGCCAGCAATCACTGATGGAGAACCTGCTCTACGGGTACGACCCCACCGAAATCTACGGCGAGGTGTACATCCCCTGGGTCATGAATGGCTTGGTGGTTCGCATGGGCCGCTGGATCGCCTGCCCCGACATCGAAACGCAGTTCGCCCCCGACAACTACATGGGCAGCCACTCGCTCCTCTTCACCTACGACACGTACACGCAGTCCGGCATCATGCTCACCTTCTGCGTCAACAACAACTGGATGTTCCAGGTGGGCCTGACCTGCGGCACCGACATGGCCCCCTGGTACCCGGGCGCCACTCCGACCGGCTTCCTCGGCTTGCGGTGGGTCTCCAACGATAACCGGGATTCGATCTACACCTGCCTCAACAACATCAACACGGCGAAGTTCCGCACGTTCCAGGAATACGGCGAACTCGTCGGACACGACAACTTCAACTACATCGTGAGCACCTGGACCCACAAATTCACTGAAAGCGGCAGCATCCACACCAACACCGAGGCCTATTACATGTGGCAGTTCGACGCGTACGTCGGCGGCACGTCGAGCGTCGCTCCGGTTGATCAGTTCGGCGGCGGCGGCCTCGGAGCCCCGATCCCCGGCGACGCCGCGGCCTACGGCGTGCTCAACTACACCGAGTTCCAGCTTTCCAAGAAGGACTACATCAGCGTTCGCAATGAATACTGGGTTGACCAGAAGGGCGAACGGACCGGTTTCGCGAACGCCTACTCGAGTCACGCGATCGGCCTCAGCCACAACTTCAACGACCTGTTCCAGGTTCGACCGGAAGTCGGCTACTACCGTGGCTACTGGCAGCCGGCGTTTGACGACGGAACGAAAATGGGCGAATGGGTCATCGGCTTCGATACGACCCTCCGCTTCTAGAACCCAAAAGAAACGGTCCATCACTCGGACTCGCAGAAGATCCCTTCGAAAGAGCTTGCGGCTTTGGCGCCACGTCGCCCCTGGCCGGAAGCTCTTTTTTCTTGCGCGATTGCCTAGCAACGCTGCAAATCCGCCCAAGGAGTCCGCAGCACCTGACAAATCGTGCTTGCAATTTGCACGCACACGCGAAATTAACGTGCAAATGGCAGGGAACTCGCCTGAAGATCGTGTAGACTCTTCGGTCCTCCGTCCGCCCCAGAAATTGCTGATTCTCGCCCAAAGGTTTAAAACCTCCCGCGGAGAAAGCGGATCGATCTCTGTCGCGCCGGTAGGGGCCGAACAACTGGCACATCGTTTGCCAAAATCGAACGGTTTGAACACGTTGCACTGCTCGAAAATACTGCGCACCGCGCTGAACAAGGACCTGGACGAGTCCGCCACGGACCACGACCTGCAGTAGCTCGACCTGAAGCCTGCCTGAAGTACCTACCGAATCCTGAGATTGACAACTCGTTATCCGCGAGCGACCGCCGCCGGCCGCTCAGGAGCCCTCGATGCGTTTCCTCGTTTCCAAACAGGCCAAAATCATTGGTGGTGCGGTTTTCGCATTTGTGGTCGTCGTCGGGCTGGCCGCCGCCAACGGCGCCTTGCACCTTCGCAAGCTCGCCGAGGCTGAGGCCGTCCCCGAGCATGCCAACTCGCCGGCCGCCACAATCAAACTCGTCGACAACCCGCCGCACACCTTGTTGGTGCCCGAAGACGTGCGCTGGCGCTGGGTATCCGCAAGGATAACGCCGAGCGGATCGCAATCGCCAAACAGCCGAAGCGGACGCGGGCCCTCACGATGCCCGGCTCGACTTTGCTCGATCCGACCCGCATCTACCGCGTTCGGGCACGGTTCGCGCCTTCGCCGTCGTCGGCCGAAGTGATTCAAATCGGCCAGATCGCCGACTCGCCAAAACCGTCCTCCAAAGGCCCGACGGTCTTTCGCGAACTTCGCTCGGGCGACCACGTGATCAAGGGCAATCTGCTGGCCGTGTTTTACAGCGTCGATGTCGGCAACAAGAAAAACGACCTCACCGACGCCATCTATCAATTGAAGCTCGATGACGAGATCCTCAGACGGGCCGAGGCCAAGGCCGAATCGGTCCCGGAAGTTTTCCTGCTCAATGCGCGTCGCAACGTGCAGGGGGACCGCAACACCGTCGAACGGGCTGTCGCCACGCTCAAGACATGGGGCATTTCCGACGAAGACATTCAAGCCGTCCGCGACGAGGCCGAAAACGTGAAAAAGCGCGACGGCAAGCGCGACAAGTCGAAAGAGGCCCAGTGGGCCCGCGTCGAGATCAAGGCGCCGGCCGACGGCGTGATCATCGAACGCAACCTCTCGATGCACGAGATCGTCGTCGACAACACGACCAACCTGTTCCAGATCGCCGACGTGAGCCGCCTGTTCGTGACGGCGAACGTCCCCGAGGATGACCTTCCCACGCTCGAGGGCCTGTCCGAAAACCAAAAAACGTGGACGGTGCAGACCGTCGGCAGCCGTCCCATGACGGGTTCGATTGACGACATCGGTTACATTATCGACCCGAATCAACATACGGCCGTCGTCAAAGGGTACATCAACAACGTCGGCGGCAAGCTGCGGGCGGGACAATTCGTCTCGGCTGCCGTCGAGCTGCCGCCGCCTCCGGACGTCGTCGAAATCCCCATCGACGCCGTCGCCGACGACGGACAGCAGTCGGTCGTCTTCGTGCAGTCGGATCCGCACAAGCAAGAGTACACGATGCGCCGCGTCGAGCTCGTGCAGCGCTTCGACACAACCGCCTTCGTCCGCAGCAAGCCCTTCACCAAGGACGAGGAGCTGACGCCTGCCGATCTGGAGCTCGGCCTGCTCCCCAAGCAGCCGCTGCGACCCGACGAGCGGGTGTTGATGTCGGGAGTCGGCGAACTCAAGGCCGTCGTGCTCGAGAAAGAGTCGACCGCCAAGAAAGATCCGGCGTCATAACGCAGCCTGTCGATTCGCTCGCCCCTCATCACTCCTCCCTTACCGCTCGTCCGCCCGCTTGACCGCTACCGTTTGGCAGCTACCGTTTGACCACGGCGGCCTTGCTCCAAAATGCCGGGTCGATCTCGGGGCAGAATTTGGCCAGCGACTTCTCGAGCGCCTGCACTTTCGCGCCGAGCACGCGGTCAGATTTGGCCCGCTCGGCGACGTAGGCTGAGTCGACGATCAAGTTGGCAAAGACTTCCGCCTTGTCCTCTTCGACTCCGGTCATCGAATAGTCATTGAGGAAGCCGGGAAACTTGTCGGTCAGTTCGCGGGTGCCGGCGACGTGTTGGGCGTTCTTGCCGCCGGTCCCATATTTGAAGGCCGGCCGATTCAGTGCCGACCATTCCCGATCTTCGTAAACGAGGCCGTTGTCGCGGTAGTCGATGATGTGGAAGAACTCGTGATGCAACACCTTGCACAGGTACAGCCGGTCATAGCCGCCACGGAGTACGTCGAGATACAGCGTATCGTGCTCAAAATCGGGAATCGCCGCGCGGAGCTGGCCGTCAAAGGCCAATTCCTTGCAGAGCACAATCCGCTTCAAGCCGCACCGCTTGATGAGCGACGGCGGATAGAGCGAAAACTCACGCAGGAACAGGACCGAGTAACGGTCGATCTCGTCTCCCGCGGCGGACCGACCCGCGATCTTGCCGTACGTCGTCGCGATCGGGAACTGCGGATCGAAGGCGACGATTTCGATGTCGTCGCGGCGAGCAATCTCCGTGAGCGCACGCCGCACGTGGTCCGATGACGGCGGTAACTGCGCATCGCTGGCACAACCAAAGAGGCTCGGCAAGAAAAGCGTCAACAGCGGCCAAAATCGGCCCGCGGGGATCGAGACAACCACTCTGCGACCATAAGACGGCCGGGACCGGTTTTCAACGCTGGTTCGCACCTTGACGTTTTTTTCTGGCTTCCCTAATGTCTCACCTGCGCCGGGGCCACGCTGAATGCGCAGCTTGTACGGCGGCATGAGCCGCTTGCGACCCTCCGCCCAGAAACGCACAGAAAATTGAAACGACTGGAAAGACGACGATGGCAGATTTGATCCCTCCCCATGGCGGCTTGAGCGAACCGGTCTCCCGCACCGTAGCCGCGAACGAAGTTCAGACTTTTCAATCGCAGGCGGCCTCGCTCGCCAAAGTCCCGGTGACGCAAGCCGACCTGTCCACCGTCTATCGCATCGCCGACGGCACGCTCAGCCCGCTCACCGGTCCGATGAATCGCCAGGTCTACAATCGCGTGCTCGATGAATCGGTCATCGAACACGGCGGCAAGCTCTACGCCTGGACCATTCCGCTCGCCTTTCCCGTCACGAAGGAAGTCGCCGCCGCGCTTGCGCCCGGCAAGAAAGTCGCCCTCACCGCGCCCGAGGGCCAGATTGTGGCCACGCTCGACGTGACGGACGTCTTCGAGTGGGACAAGCCGCGCTACCTCAAGAGCGTCTACGGCACCGAGCGCACCGATCATCCGGGCGCCGACATGGTGCTCAAAGGCGACGCCGATAAAACGCATCTCGTCGGCGGCGAAATCCGCGCGCTGCCGCAGCCGAAGAATCCCAGCTTCGGCGACACGGTCCTCACTCCCCGCGAAACACGGGCGCTGGTGGCCAAGAAGGGTTGGAACGCGGTTGTCGCCTTCCAGACCCGCAACCCGCTGCACCGCGCTCACGAATACGCCCTCGTCCACGCGCTCGAGGTCTTGGTCCGCGAGGGCAAGAACGCCGGCGCCGTGCTCAACCCGCTGATCGGCGAGACGAAGGGAGACGACGTCAACGCGGCCATCCGCATGCAGACCTACCGCGCCCTGATCGACGACCGCGCCCTGGGCGACGGCGACAGCGACGGCGAGTTGTGGAAGCCCCGCGGCGAAAGCGTCCCCGACCGCGTCGTTTTGCTCGGCGTCGACATCAAGATGTTCTACGGCGGCCCAAAAGAGGCGGTGATGCACTCGATCTACCGCCAGAACATGGGCTTCACCAACATCGTGATCGGCCGCAAACACGCCGACGCGCCGTACGCCGACGGCACCCCCATTTGGGGCGATTTCGACGCGCAGGAGATTTTCCCCAAGCTCAAAGGCGACCTCAAAATCCAGCCGATCAAAGTCGGCTTCGCCGCGTTTTACGAATCGCTGGGCCGCGTCGACCTCACCGAGCGGCACCCCAGCGAGAAGCCCGTTTCCATCTCCGGCAAAGAGGTCCGCGCCACGCTCATGCGCGGCGAACTCGTCGATCCCCGCATCATGCGGCCCAGCACGTCGCGGATCCTCTCGGCGGCAATGAAGAACTGACCACGAACGCGCCGGATCTGGATTCTGTTCAATTAGCCCGCAGTAGATCCTCTCGCCGAAGGTGCGCACCGAAATGTGCGCATCTTCGAAAGAGGCTGCGCACCTTCGAAGAAATCCTCGGCATTTTCCAAGGTGCGCACTTTTCGAAAACGGTGCGCACCTTCGAACGAGCTGCGCACCTTCGAAGAAGGGAGGCCGCAGGAGCGCCGCACGCAAGGCTCCCGGCGTCGCCCCGCTTTGTACGTTGGTTTTCTCTGCTTTCACGTTTCTCCATCTCCTGCGACACCAAAAGGCAAAGGCGATCCGCAGATTTCGCCGATGACGCCGATTTCCCGCGTTCGAGAATTTGACAAAATCTGCGTCATCGGCGAAATCTGTGGATAACCTGCCTTTGCTTGCCATCAGCGCAATCCGAACCACCACGGCCTGCAAAACAAAAAAGCCGTGCCGGGATTTTCGATCCGGGCACGGCTCCGCTTATCTGCGAGATTTACAGCTTTTGGCTGTACCGTATTTGCTCTTAGGTAGCCTGATTATGACAGAAGGCGTGAAGTTTGTCCAGATGTCTTTTGCCCGCGCGCGAGCGGTTACTTCCCTCGCTTCACCTTAATGTCGCCCAGGTCGATTGTTTTTCCGGCGGCGATCGAGAGCTTCTTTGCGATCGGTTCGTCAAAGCCCTCGGCGCTAACCTCGTAGTGCTCGGCCCCGACCGCGATGTTGCCCACGAAAAAGCGACCGTCGGCCTGGCTCTCCACACCATTTCTCCATGGCGGCAGAACATAGTTGTTGCCCAGCGCGACGACGCCGACATTCACGAATTTGAGCGGCATGCCTTCCTCGTCGAGGAGACGGCCCTTGATCGTGGCGTACGGCTCGAGCTTCACAGTGACCGGGCGGCGGGCTGCTTTTGCGTCATAGTGCAGCACCTGCACCTTGCCGACGCTCGGCGACCGGCTACGGAATAAGACGCCGCGTGATTCGTTCGGTTCCATCCCGCGCATCTCGAATGGAGCGACCGCCCCATAGGTCATGGTATTAAAGACGAATATGCAATCGCTGACCGGTTTGCCGGCAGGATCGACAATCGAGAGCGGAATGACTCCGCCGGGATCGAGAACCAGATCACAGGCGACATTTTCGCTCCCGGGTTTCGCATCGAACTCGTGCAACGCGTTCAGGGCGCCCAAGCCTCTCGCCTTCAAATCTCCGTAGGCTTCGCGCGTCGCCGGTCCCATGCTTTGCAAATCCTGGCCCGCCCAGCGGTACAAGTATCGGAGCCCTCGCGCCCAAACCACGCCGTGTCCCGGCAGTGCGAGATGGCGAAAGGATCCGTCAGGCTTGGTCATGCGAAGCGGCGCAATGGCACCCGGATCGAACTCTTCAAACTTCGCCGCATTTGGATTCGCCGAGGTCGGCCGATAAAAGACTTGCGCGAGTGCCGGCGCACCGGTCGCCTTGTCGGTCACGCGTCCCGAGATCCAGATCCCACGGGTCAGTTTGAAATCGAGCGAGAGCGGACCCAGTCCCGGAGAATCCGGCACTTCAACGGCAGCCGAGCGGAAATAAGGTTGCTGATCCTGATTCGGAACCGCGACGAGCGAATCCCCCTGCCCTTTGCCCTTGGGCATCCCGACCAGCCGGTATTTTCCCGCGGAATCCGTCTCGGTGCTGACCCCGCCGCGACTTCGGGTTTCGATCCGCACGCCCGCAAGCGGCGCTCCGCTGGCCGCATCGCGCACGGTGCCGACGATCGGCCGGGTGGGGAGAGCGTGATAGGTGAAATCGGCGCCGAACACCTCGGCCGTTTCTCTCCAGGCCTTTCCTGCGAACGGTTTGATGGGACGGGTAACGACATCGATCTCGGCATAAGCGATCGATTCGCCGCGGAGCGCCAGATGGGCCACGCGATCCGCGCCGATCCCCCGGAGCGTGAAGCGCCCGTCTTGATTGGTGACGATCGGCGCTTGCCCTTCCCCATCGTATCCTTGGAGCTCTCGGACCGCAGCCAGCCGGAACGCGTCCTGACTGCCGGATTTGACGGCCTCCAGCCACGCGCCGAATTCCTGTCTCGGCGACCCCTGCCACAACAGTGTCACGCACGCACCACGGACCGGCTTGCCCTCCAGATCGACGGCTCGGCCATGAATGGGCGCCTCGGCAACGAGCTTCAGCACGATTTCTTGAGTCTTGTTGTCCCGCGTGATCCGCTGCCATTGCGTGCCGAATCCGCTCAACCCTGCCGCAAGACTGATCAGACTTCCGGAGGTTGCGACCTGCGTTTCAGTCATCTTGGGAACTCGGATGGTGAATTGTCCCTCCGCTCCGGCAGTCGTTTTCGCAAGGGGCGCACGTTTGACGACCCCTTTCCAGTAACCCCGTAATGCCAGCACCCTCGCCCCGATGGCCGGCTTGCCGTCGGGCAAGAGCACGCGGCCGGCAAGGACCATAGGCTCCGTGTCGCCATTCTTGACGACCGGCGAGCTCGATTTGGAAATTGCCGCCGGCGCCACAGGCGAATTGGCAGTGGACGCAGTCGTTTCGCGACCGGTCAACTTGATCTCACCCAGATCGACCGTCTGCCCGGCAACGACGGCAACTTTGTTCGCAACGGTCGATCCCTCTGGGGTCGCCGCGAGCGAGTACGACCCGCAGTCCGCCGGAAGCTTATCCAACACGAAGCGGCCGTCGGCGTCGGTTTGCGCTTGAAGGATCTGCGGCATGAACGGGACCCCGGCGTAGCCGTGCGGGACCGCTTTGACCCACTTGTGGTCGAGCGGAACGCCGCTGCGGTCGGCGAGGCGGCCCTTGACGGTCGCGCACGGATCGAGCGTGATCGTCAATGAGTGAGCGGAATCCTCGTCGTTGTGGATGGCGAGAACCTTGCCGAGTCGCCGTTGGGGCTGGACGATCATCAGCGGGCGAGATTCGTGCGGTGCCAGCCCCTTGATGTCGATCGTCGAATCTCGCGAGCCCCCGAGTACGCTGCCTCCCGGTTCGGGAAGGCTGAACGACCACAAGCAAGGGCTCACCGGCTTTCCAGCGCGATCGATCAGCGAAATGTGGAGGCTCGCGCCGGGGTCGAGCGCCAGATCACAAGTCACGCTCGTCGTTCCCGCCGGCGGATTGATCTCCTTCATCGCATTGGCATTCATCGGTTCGAAGCCGAAAAACGTCGGATATTGGCCATCCTTCGTCCTCGCCGGGATCTCGGACGCGCCAAAACCGAGGGTGTAGGTTTGGCCGTACGCATGGGCCGAGACGAGTCCCGGCCCCGGAAATCCCACCACACGAAACGACCCATCGGCCCGAGTCATGTCATGCCTGCGATCCAACATGCTGAGGCTTGTGCGGTTGATCTCCGGAAGATTGGCGACGAAGGGATTGCTCCGGGACGGCGAATAGAGCAGCGACGCAGCCACTGGGGCACCGGTCGACTGGTCGGTCACCCGGCCGGTAATCCACAGACCGCGCGTGAGACGGATATCGAGTGTGATCGGGTCGAGCCCCACAGGGTCCGGTACGGACAGACGGCTCAGCATGTGATAAGGCTGGTTCTCGTTGGGAACGATGGCGATTTCGTTACGGTCGGATCGATTGGACCCGTGTCCTTTTCCAACGCCGACGAGCCGGTACCGCCCCTGCGCGTCTGATTTCGTCTCGAGCACGCCTTCCTGGGCGGTCGGCACGCCGGCCAGACGCCGGCTTTGGATACTGACCCCGGCAAGAGGTGCGCCCGTAGTCGCATCGCGCACGGTCCCCACGATCGGCCGCGTCGGCGCCACCTCGTAGGTGAAATTGGATCCGAATAATTGACTGGTTGCCTGCCAATCGCCGTCCTTGGGCGTGATCGGTTGCATCGGGCGGGTGACGACGTCGATCTCCGCGTACGCGATCGATTCCCCGCGCAGTTCCAACCTGGCCACGCGATCCTTGCCAATCCCCTCCAGAGTAAACCTTCCGTTCTCGTCAGTAACCGCCGGCTGAAGTGCAGGGTCATCGTGCGCCGGCAATTCACCTCCCCGATCGAGCACCATTTCCCGCTTGTTGTCTCCCGACTGGACACCCTTCAACCACGCCTCCAAGCCGATTTGAGGCGCATCTTGCCACAGGGGTCTGACTCGCACGCCGCGAACCGGCTTGCCTTCCAGATCCACGATCCGGCCGTGGATGGGCGACGACGCCACCAGCGTGAGCACGAGTTCTTTGGCGGAATCCCGCGTCCCGGTCCAGGCCGACCACTGCGGCGCGAATCCGGCGGCTTTCGCCACGATACGGATCGCCGCGCCGGCTGCCTCATGCGGTTGGTGTTTGGGAAACTTCATGATGAATTGGCCGTTCGAACCGGCGACCCCCTCGACCACCGGTCGCCGCCCGATGCGCGCCGTCCAGAACCGCCGCAGCGCCAGCACACGCGCTCCCGCCGCCGGTTTGCCGTCCGGCAACAGCACGCGGCCGTGAACTTCGTTGAACTCGGCCGTTTGCTCTTTGGCTTTTTGCGGCTTTGCTCCCGCAGTCGCATTTCGCGGCTTGAGTTGCAGATCGCCGAGATCTTTTCGCTCGCCTGGGGTCGTTGTCACATCGGTGAAAATCGGCACGGGAGACCGCCCGATCCGTCCGCCCGTGTAATGAATGACGGCCGAGTATTTCGCGCCCGGAACGATTCCCACCAACTCGAAGCGGCCCTGTTGATCGGTGACGGCCCGTTGTCCCGGTACCTTCAGGTATTTGTTGAGCAGCACTCCCCGCAGCGCCGCGGAGGAGTGATCCATCGATGGATTCTCCGGCTTAGGTGCGTCTTCGATCGACAGGTCTTCCAGGGGCCTGCCTGCCGAGTCGACGATGCGGCCCCTGATCGTCGCACCCGGACGCAAGGCAATTTCGAGATGATTCGGTGGCGGGCCCGTCAGCTCATAGTGCCCGACGAGATTCGACGCCGGGTGATAGAACATCAGCAGGCGGCGATCTTTGGGCTCGTAACCCTTCACCTCGAACAATTCGCCCGCGTTCAAGGACCACATCGGTGCATGGCCGTCGATGAAGATGTAATAGTCGCTCAACGACAGTCGATCGGGGCCGTAGACCTTCCCTTTCACGGTGAGTCCGGAACGCAGACTCAAATTTAGCGTCATCGACTCCTCGCGGGGCTGAGGGTTGATCGATGCCAGCAAGTGGTATTGTTCGGGCGAGCAATAAGTCGGGGCCGTGAGGAAGTAGGTGGCGCCGGGCGTCCCGTCCTTTGGACCGTCGATCCGGTCGGCACCGACTCCGAACGGAAATGCGTGATAATCGCTCGCCCGGAAGGCCAGAATCCCCGGGCCGGGCAGAACGGGGATTTCAAAGACACCCGTTTTGTCGAACTGGAAACGGACGTGTTGACTCATTTCGCTGGCGTTTTGGAAACTGCGCGCCTCTTCAAGATGAGGATTCGAGCGGAACGCGAAATACCGCAAATTTCCGGCCAGCGGCAATCCCGTTCGTTCGTCCGTCACTCGTCCTCGAACCAGAACGCCCGCCGTGAGAGCAATATCGACAACCTGCGGGACCTGGCTCATGCGGGTGGCCACTTCGAGGCCGCCCTGCAGATAGCGTGAACCGTAGGTGGGCAGGACACTCAGCCGGTTTGTGCCCAGCGGCAAACCGGCGAGCTGGTAGCGTCCCTCCGCATCCGTGGTTGTCGCGAGGTACTGCGGGGGGAGCGATCCGCTCGGGGCTTTGCCGGCGATCCGTTCGGCCCAGATTTGGACGCCCGCGACCGGTCGCTTCGATTTGTCGTCGGTCACGCGCCCCGCCACGACGACCGAGGGGCCGCGTGCAACCGTGAATTCACACGGATAGTACGTGTCACTCCGATCGAACTGCCTGGCGAGCGGCGACCTAAACTTCCGCTTGATGACCTCCCCGCGCCGCGAGCGGACATGCAGCAACGTCGTTTCGATCCTAGGTCCGCTGACCACCAGATCGGCAACGCGCTCGCGTCCGACGCCTTTCAGGGTGAACCATCCGGTGACGTCCGTTTGGACCGCGGGGGCGGCCGAGGGGCGCTCGCCGATCAATGCCTGCGAAAAGGTAATTGGGCGAAGCGCCCGCAAGAGTTCCCAATGATCGGTGCCGCTTTTTTTCGCGGCCGCCTCCCATGCGTCGAGACTGCCGTCAGGCGCCTCCCAGATATTGATGGCCCGGACGAGCGCGCCCGCGACAGGCCGACCGTCGGTATCGAGAATTCGCCCGCGGATCGGAACGTCGTCGCCGGCCAATCGAAGGACGTTGTCCCCTTTTTCCGGTTGCCCCTTGGTCTGCTCAGCCGCCTCTTGAGCAAGCTTGCCGGTGGTCTCGAAATAGACCGCTCGCGCGCCCGCCGGACCGTAGCCCTCCTTCATGCCAACGACCATCGACGCGATCCAAAACGGTGCCTTCAACCCCGAATCAGAAAAATCGCTCTTTCGCCGCGAAAACTGAAACCGACCCCGAGCGTCCGAGATGGCCAAGATTGGCGGACCACTGGGCGGCAGACTCGCGCCAGTAATCGAGGTAGACATTCACACCGGCGACCGGCTTGCCCTTGTCGTCGACGACCGTGCCGGCGTACACGTACGGCGCGTTGTCGTTGGTCGGCTGCTGAGAACTAGCTTGTTGGACCGGCCGCCCGATTTGAATGTCGCCGAGATCTTTTGTCTCGCCGACGGCGGCGATGACCCTATTGAAGATCGCGCCGGGCGGTTGCCTGCGATGTTGGCTGTCCTCAATCGACCCGATCGCCTCGGCCGAATAGGACAACCCGGGAATGACGCCGCGCACCTGGAAGCGGCCCTGCTCGTCGGTTCTGATCTGCTCCTTTTGATCGATTGCATATGTGTCGCCCTCCGGACCAGAATTATTTGTGGGGCCCTTGTGCGAAGAAATCACAATCGCCACTTCGGGCAACGGCTTTCCGTGGCCATCCACGAGCCGGCCGACAATTGTGCCTACCGGTTGTAACTTGATCGCGAGCGGCCCGGCCGGCTCGCCGGTAAGTTTGTAATAGCCGGCCAGATTCAGCTTTCGCTGATAGATCAGCAAGCGATGGCGGTCGGTCGGCGAATAGACGCTGACTTCAAACGTCCCATCCGCTGCCCAGTGCCACGACGCGCCTCTGTCGCCTGGGGGAACGTGATCGTCCAAGATCGAATAATCGCTGAGTGGCTTTCCGTCCGGCGACAACACTTTGACGGTCACCGTCGCGATCGACCGCAGCGTGAAATCAAGCGCCAATGACGCCGCACCCGGCGCGGGGTCGACCGGCGTCAGCAGGTGATAGAATCCTGAAGGGCACTCAAATGGAGCGGTTGAAAACACGAATTCGTCGGGTCGATTGGGCGCGGTCACCGTGGCGCCGTGGACCCGATCGGCGCCCTGGCCCCACGGAAATTCGTATTGGCGATCGGCCCGAAACGCGACGATGCCGGGGCCAGGCAGCACGGCGATCTCGAAAACGCCGTTTTCGTCAGTCTGGTTTCTCAAATCGAGCAGATTGCCCTGCCGTTTCGGGCTCACCACGCCGGCAAGAGCGGGATTGTTGCGGAACACAAAGTAATCAACGACCCCGCGCACCGGTCGTCCGGTCCGCGCGTCGGTCGCGCGGCCCCGAACGTGCGTCCCGTGGGCCAGCGCGACGTTGGCGATCGCAGGCTCGGGGCTGAATCGCGTCGGAAACAGAAACCACTGCGGGATAAATGGCGAGTTGCCGGGCGGCACGATGTCCAGCAAGTTGCGACCAATCGGCAAACCATCAAGACGATAGCGGCCGTCGGCATTCGTCCGGGCCCCAAGATACTGTTCGGGAAGCCCCTCACTGGGCGAATCGCCGCCAAGTCGATGCTGCCGCACGAGGACGCCGGCGATGGGTTGCTGCGAGGCGGCGTCCACGATTTGCCCCTCGAGGGGAGTCGTCGGTCCCAGAACCCGCGTAAACTCGCACGGGTAATACACGTTGTCATGGCCCAGCCCTTTAATCACGTCCCCGGGTCGTGACCGCACGTGGAGCAAAGTCGTCTCCAGGCGCGGTGCGCTGACCAGCACGTCGGCCAGGCGGTCGCGGCCGACGCCGTGCAAAGTGAATCTTCCGTCGGCATCAGTTCGTACGGGTGGCGTCACGGGAGGGCGCACCCCTGAGGTCGTTTTGGTGTCGGTGAGCGGTCGTACAGCTTCTTGTTGTGGGCTTTGCGATGTCTTGGCAATCTTTTCCCACGCAAGCAAGGACCCGTCCCGACCTTGCCAGACATTGACCACCTGCACCTTCGCCCCCGCAACCGGGCGGCCTTCCGTGTCCAAGAATCGGCCCCGAATGGGAAGGTCGTCCGGAGCCAGCTTCAGCACATTGGTTCCACGTTGGGGAGCGGCATCCGTCCGTTCTTGCTGCTCGGCGGCCAGTCGGCCCGTCGTCTCGAACTGCACCGCAGGCGCGCCAGCCAGGCCGTAACCATCCTTCGTCGCAACAAGCATTGCGTCGATCGACCAACTTTTGGCCCAATCATCGGTCGCGCCACTCTTCGGAACCGAGAATTGGAAATGCCCAGCCGCATCCGAGACTGCCAATGCCGCTAGGCCCTCGGAGGGAAGGCTGGACCACGCATGGTCGAGCGTGATTTTCGCACCGGCGACCGGTTTTCCGGCGTCGTCAACCACCGTGCCGGCGTAAACGTACGGAGCGTTTTTGACAGGCGTCTCGAGCGTTTGAGGCGGCACGCTCGGAGCGGAAGTTGCAGCGGTGGGCGTGGCGGCGAGTTTTTCGTTGGGCGTTTCTGCGATTTTCTCTGCACCCACCTTTTCGCCGGCAACCGTCTGAGCCTGATCGGATCTGTCACCCTCGGCGTGTTCGGCGTTCTTGTCGGCAAATGCTCCGCCGATGCTGAGCGTGATGCATGTCACGACGGTCACGCCGATTAACGCCAGCACGCTTAAATGTGCGCGGGGCGTCAGCGGGCCGTTGAGCAAAGCGGCGATGCGTTGGCCGATTTGCGTGCGCGTGGCGAACAGGCCGTTGCCGATGCGCGCGCGAAGGCGACCTTGCATGCCGACCAGGATGCCGTAGAGCTGCTCGGCATAGTCGGCCGAATCGGCGGCACCCGTCACGATGGCCCGGTCGCAGGCCTGCTCGGCGGCGACTTCCCAACGGTGGCCGGCCCACCAGGCGGATGGATGGAAGTAGAACAACATCTGCGCGAATTCGCGGACGAGGCCGGCCAGCGGGTCGCGCAGCTTCCAATGCATCAGCTCGTGCCGCAAGGCCCAGTCGAGCCGGCTGGGATTCGGGTCGGCGGCCAGCCAATCGGGAATCAGCACGGTCGCAAACAACGAACCGACGAGGGCGGGGCCTTCGAGATCCGTGGTTACCCGCACGGGGACCGGACGCCTGAGCTTGAACTGCGACGCGACCGCGTTGGCTCGCGCCGTAAGAGCGGCGTCGGGCAGCCGCGCGCCGCGCACGAGCCGCCGAACGCGGACCCGGTCGATGAGCGAACGCAACGCGAACAGCATCACGCCGCACAACCACACCATCATCACGATCGTCGGCAAGTTCGAAGAAACTGGGCCCGGTTGCGGTCCGAGAACGGGCGGGGGCTCAGCGACGCTCGGCTCGGGTGTCGTCATCGTTGGCGTCACTCGCGCGGGCGGCAGCTCGGCCGCAGGCTGAGGTTGCAGTTCCGCTCCGATCGCCGCCTGACCCATGTCGTCGGCAAACGGTTGCGAGTCGTCCGGCTTCGGCGTCTCGACGATGGGCGGCGCAATCGGTTCGAGTTTGGGTTCCGGCGCGGGGATGACAACGGCAACTTGCGGAATGTGCATGCGCACCAGCGGTATCGGGCTGCCGATTGCCAGCGAGACGAGCGGCTTGGCGAGCACCAATAACCACAAGATCGAAGCCAGCCGCGCCGAGCGAATGCGGCCCACACGGATCGCCGCGAACACGAGCACCGCGAGGACGGCCAGTTCGATGCTGGCGAAGAAGAGCCGTTCCAACAGCGGATGGCCGGCAATGACGGCGAGAATTGCACCGAGCGCGTTCGTCGTGCTGACTTGAGCGGCGTTCATGGGCTTGCCCTTCGTCTTCTCCGTCTCGTGCTCCCTACCCCCTTGGACCTACTTCTGATCCAACAAGCGGCGAATCTCCTTGAGTTCGGTTTCGTCGAGGTTTTCGTTCTTGAGCAGGTAGGCGATGGCTTGCCGCGGCGAGCCGCCGAAGAGGCTGCCCACCAGTCCGCGAAGCGTGCGGCCGGCGACGGCGTCGCGCGTGACGCGGGCCCGTAGGCGAAAGCCGCGCTCGATCGTGGGGATCGGCTCGAGGTAGCCCTTCTTGCGGAGGTTGGCCAGCACCGTGCGGATCGTGGTGACGGCCAAGCGCCGCCGCTTGGTGAATGCGGCAATCACCTCGGCCGACGAGCAATCCCCCAGCTCCCACACGACGCCCATCACCGCCAGCTCGAGGCGAGAGAGTTCGGGAAGATCGGTCTTTCCGCGTCCGCGCTTGGCCATCGTGCCTCCAACCAGTTGTCGTGCGAATCCTCCAACAAGAACTACGAATATAGTCATTGAGTAGACATGTCAATCACAAAACGAAAAATTCAGCGCAAGCTGAAGTCGAGATGAAGTGCCGACTTTATTTATCCGCCCTCTTGATTTACCCTCGGTCTGGCGAGACTCCTGCCGCGACCTGTCCGTCTATTCGCATTCGCCGACGAAAAGAGCGTGGAAATCCGATGGTCGCCATCCGAAAACGCTACCTCTTCGCCGCGCTTCTCGCGCCGCTCGTTTTGTGGCTTCTGTGTTCTTCCGCGGCCGGGTATCGTCAGCGCACATTCGCTGCCGCCTGGGCACGAATCCATACGGGCATGTCGAAGGACGAGGTCCGCCAACTTCTCGGCGAGCCGGACACAATCTACGTGGCCGGTACCACGCCGTCGAATTCCTTGATTGAAACCGTTTTTACGAACTTTCTCTTCGATTCGACCTTTGAAAAGTGGGCTTATGGCCGGCGTCGGCTGATTGCTGTTGCCCCCACCTTCCCCTATATCGGGCCCTCACCCGACGGGTTCATTGCGCCCGAGGCCGACGACCATGTGATCTATTTCACCGGAGGCGGCGCCGTGCTAAGCAAAGAGTATCCGTACCGGGGCGGAGCGATGCGCCGGCACAAATGAGTCCTCGATGGATCACAAGGGGCCGGCCCTGCGTCGTGAATCATCGCGAGCCGCCGCCGCTGGTGCAGCCGGCAGTCCATCGCTATGTTGCGAGGGATATCCGAGAAACCCCGGCCTTCCTTACCAAGACGATGGAAGGTCGAAGGAACACCGATGACCACACACCGCATCGTCCTTGTCCCGGCCATGCTCTTCGTATGGCTCGTCATCGCACCGACTGTACACGCCGATGACTTCAAGGTCGTCCCGATCGATGCGGGCGTCGCTTCGGGTTCCGCAAAGCCAGATCGCCCGGAGCGAGACCTCAAGGACCCAAGATCGCAACAACGCTGGGTCGTTAATGTGGCCAGGCCCACGCTGACCGTTGTCCGACCGCCGGCGGACAAGGCCAACGGCGCTGCCGTGGTGATCTGCCCCGGTGGCGGCTTCGCGATTCTGTCGATCGACAGTGAGGGCTTCGAGGTGGCCAAATTCCTGGCCGCACGGGGCATCACGTGCTTCGTGCTCAAATACCGGCTGATGGAGACCAAGACCAACTCGCCCCTCATCGAGCTCTTCACGCGCAAGGACCTCAAGGAAGCCATCGCGAGCGGTTTCAAGAACGCGACGCCTGACGGCCTGGCGGCGGTGCGATACGTTCACGAGCACGCCCGGGAATACGGCGTCGATCCCGATCGCGTCGGCATTCTGGGGTTCTCGGCCGGCGGCATGATCGCGCTCGCGGTTGCCGTGCGGGGCGAAGCCGGCTCGCGCCCGGCGTTTGCCGCGAGCATTTACGGTCCGTACGACCTGGCGGCGGCCGGCGACAAGGTTCCCGTGGATGCGCCGCCCCTCTTCCTGCTGGCGGCGCAGGATGATCCGCTCAAGCTCTCGTCACCCTGCGTCGCGGTCTACCAGGCGTGGGTCGCCGCGCACAAGAAGGCCGAATTGCACCTCTACACAAAGGGCGGCCACGGCTTCGGCATGAACAAGCAAGGCCTGCCCACCGACACGTGGGCCGACCGCTACGTCGATTGGCTCACGCTGCTGAAGGTGACGAAGAAGTGAGCGCTTCGTCGAGCCGCGCCCATCGTCCCCGCAGCTAGCACCCACGTTTGGCCCGGGAGATGCGGCATTCCCTGGGGATGCGCTTCTTGGCCGCCTCGGCCTGTCGGCAGATCTTGTGGGACGCGGCCGCCTCGCGGGCGGTGCGCATCGAGGCCGTTCGCGAAGCACGGTGCTCCGAGCCGGAGTCCGAATCGCAGCCGCCGGCAACGAGCGGCACGAAGCAGACCAGCAAGACAAGAACAAGATGCCGCTTGGGCATGCGGTTTTCCTTACGGTTTCGATCCAAGCCCGCCGGGAACCAATTGTCTCCGCGCGGAGGCTGATCGATCAACTCATTCGCGTCGCGTTTGCCACGCCTGCGGCGGATTCCCGCCCGTCGGCATGCGGAACCGACGGACCGCCATCCGCCAGAGAGCGAACGGAGTTTGTGACGACGCCGATTGAGTTGCCCGCACTAGTGCGCAGGAGCGCCTGCACTCTCTCCGACGGTAAGTGCATCTTGACGCGGTTTTTTTTACGGCGTCGGACATCTAGTGTCCTGTGAGGTAATTCACAGATACTCGCTGCGGTGTGAGATAGCTCACACGCCACACATCCTCTTGTGCGATCTTTCACAACATGGATGGTGGTATTGTGAGGCACTTCACAAGGCGAGACGGTGCTCTGTGATGTAACTCACATTCGCACGACATAGTCATGTGTGATAGCTCACACAACGGCGCGTCGCTCCGTGAAGTTGTCTAGCCACACGCTGTGCGAGAGAGATTGCACTGCACCATTCCTGTGCTGTGAGACACATCACAACCGCGCGTATGTCCTGTGAGAAAGCTTACATCCATGCAGTGAATCTCGTTTTTTCTTCGACGAAGTGTGAGAAATCTCCCAGACACCTATTCGCGGTTGCTATACGGTTAGCCCATTAGGCGAAGCTGAGCGATGTAGAGCGTTTCAATTTTGTCAACATCAAGTTTCCGTGTTCCGTCACCAGAATGAGGAGAGTGTCATGGTAGCGCCTCGCAGACGAGGTTTCACACTGATCGAGCTGTTGGTAGTCATCGCGATTATTGCGGTTCTCATTTCGCTCTTGTTGCCTGCGGTGCAGGCAGCCCGTGAAGCGGCCCGACGAACTCAGTGCCGTAACAACCTGCACCAGATCGGCATCGCAGAACACAACTATCACGACATCAACAATTCGTTCACGCCGGCCGTCACCTACGCCTGGCCCAGCACGTACCCGGGCTGCAAGCCCTGTAATCCGAAGGGCAGCCCCTACCATCCGTGCCCGTGCCAGCTCTGCAACGGCGTTTACATTTGCTGCGCCAACTTCCACTTCTGGTCGGAAAAGTTGTTGCCCGAGATTGAAGGCAACACGGTCTACCAACAGATCAACATGACCAACTGGATGGCTCCGCCGTGCTGCGAATCGCAAGGAGCTTGCGCCAATTTCCCGCCGTACACGGCCCACAACATCGATTGCCCCTGCAAATACGCCTGCGCGTCGAAGAGCCCCGGCGCCCAGATCATCGCCGCGTACCTGTGCCCGTCGGCTCCGCGTAACACGAACCCGTTTATTAACAAGGGCGAGAACCAATGCCCGGGCTGGAACGCCGGCAATTGTGCGTTCTACGCCAAGGGCAGTCTGGCTGCGGCCTCGGACTATGTTCCGAACGGCGGCTACGATCCGAATACATCACAGGCGAACGCTTACCTCGCTTTGAACGGCTGCATTCCGGAGAAGAGCGGCGTCGGTCCAATCAACATGTTCGAATTCAACAACGGCGTCGATCGCGTCACCGACGGCACGTCGACCACGATCCTGGTCGCCGAGTTGGCTGGTCGCCCGGACTGGTGGACCAAGGCTGGCAAGCAGAAGGCGTGCTATACGGTCGCCGACTACTGCTGCCGCGTCCAAAAGATCAACTGGGGCGGTTGCTGGGCGTGCTTTGAAAACGCCTTCATGGGCATGGGCGGCTCGAACTTTACAGGCACGGCGAAGCAGGTGCCGAAGGGTCAAGCCGTTTGCATGATCAACTGCGTCAACGCTTGGGCCGCGAACTACTATAGTTTCCATCCGGGAACGTGCGGCTTCGTGATGTGCGACGGTTCGACTCACATGGTGAGCGAGAATATCAGTCTCGTCGTCCTCTCTCGGCTCATGAGCTATCGAGGACACGCTCCGGTCGCCGACAGCCAGTTCTAAGACGGCCGAGGCGAAGCTTCGCGTGTTCGTTGCCATGTCCTTGTCGGCAATTCCCCAACGGGAGAAGACATTTCTCCCGTTGGGGATCATCTTTGACGATTGGCCAATGAACTTGTTGGGAGACTTGGAATGTCTTTGCTCCCGAATTGGACACCCAGTTCGTCGAAAACGCGGATTGCCGTCCTGTCGCTGCTGGCGATCGGTCTGGCCGGTTGTCCCAGGACCTTGAGTCCCGATCAGGCGCAAGAACGCCGTTGTCGGCAACGCCGGCTTCAGCGAGGTCGTGGTCGCGAAGCTCGGCGGAAGGGTGAGCGTCGATGGCCAGCCCCCGGCAAAGGGGTCAAAACTGTTCGTGATCTTGAACGATTTCGCGCACCTGGACGAAAACGGGAAGCGTCCAAGTCCGCGGCTTTACAGAATGTGCGACCAAGAGGGCAAGTTCGCATTCACGACCAACAACCCGCACGATGGGACCGCGGTCGGAAAGTACGTGGTGACCTTCGTGCAATTCCCGATCCCGTCGAATACAGGGACCGGGGTGGGCTCCCATTTCCGCGCTCCGGGGGCGGGACTGACCGGCCTTTCCTCGAAGCGATATCGCGGACCCGACGAGCTGAAGAACCTCTATAGCGATCCGGACCAAAACGCCAGGCAGGACAAGTATGTCATCGATCTCAAGCCGCCGGGCAAGGATGACTACGAATTCGATCTCACGCTCGCGGGCAACGACATGGCTCCGGACGGACCCAATGCCGTGAAGGAAATCAGAGTCGTCCGTTAAATCATCGTGCGTGACGGTCGATGAATTTCTGATCGGCGGCTTGAGCACCGTCTGGATGGACACGCCGACCGGCGCTGCCGCGACCACACCGGCCAAGCCCTGAGGCGGCAATCGCGGGCCGGCCGACCTGGACCTGGTCACCCTTGACGCACAAGAGTGCCGGCGCGCCCAGGAAGCCACTGCGAGCCGGACGCGATTTCTGCAATTCGTGCCGCAGGCGCACAGGCGACAGTTTCCCACCCCGGCCATTCGCGAGACGAAGTCTGCGCTCGCAGAACGTACTCAAGTTCGGTCCGAACTCAGTCCCGCCCCAACGACCCTTTACGGTCCGCTTCTCCGAGGCACGATCGCTCCGCGAAGTCTTAATCGTTCCTGAATTTTCTGTAATAAATTTCCGGGAACGCTCGATTCAGGCCGATTTTCGCGAAACATTCGTCGCAGAGGATTGTTCAAGCCCTTAGGGACGTCGCGAAACCTGGTGAGACATGAACTTCGGTTCAGACTCGCAGGCGGGCGCCGAAACGCAGATCCGCAGCCTTGGAATCGGAGGAACACAAAATGAATCCGCTGCTGGCGTACTTCGATCCGAGCGCGGGAAGCTTGTTGCTTCAAGCGCTCGTCGGGGGATTTGGAGGTGTCATCGTCCTTGGTCGCTACCTCTGGACGCACTTTCTCGGCAACAAGTGAACACCGCCGCGACCACTTCCGCGGGAGCAGCGCAACCACAGTTGCCGTTGGAGTTCGATCCGGGATCGTTCCGCGACCGATCGTCGCGGGTCTTCCTGCGTGAAGGTCGAGTCTTTCGGGCCATGGATGCCGACTCGTTGGCAACGTGGCGGCGTGCATCCACGCAGCCCTTTGTGCAGCAGATGGTTTCCGAGCAGCAGATCGTCGGGACCCGCGAAGTTCCCGCCGAGGAGTGCGCCGGATTCGCGTTGCCCTCCGGGGTCGCCGGCGTTCTCGAGCACGTCCGCATTCCTTTTATCAGTTATCCTTACGAGTGGTCCTTCGCGATGCTGCGCGACGCCGCCCTCTTGCATCTGCGGTTGCTCACGGAATCGATTCGTGCCGGCCTGATTCTCAAGGATGCCTCCCCCTACAACGTGCAGTTCGCCGGAAAGCGACCGGTGTTCATCGACATCGGTTCGTTTCGTCAGCATGCACCCGGTGAACCCTGGCTGGCCTATCGGCAGTTTTGCGAGTTGATGCTGTTTCCCTTGTTGCTCCAGGCCTACCGGGGAGTTCACTTTCAACCAATCCTTCGCGGCGAGTTGGAGGGGATTTCCGCGCGGCAATTCCTGCAGTGGTTGCGGGGCCGCGACCTGTTCCGTCCCGGCGTGTTCACGCATGGTTGGCTGCAGGCGAAGCTGGAACAACACACGCAAGCCCTGTCGACCAGCACCGTTCGCGATCTCCAGACCAGCGGTTTCAAGACATCGTTCATCGAGCAGATCTTGCGGAAGCTGACGCGACTTGTGGAACGGCTCGATTGGCGGTCGCAACGAACGCAGTGGACGGAGTACGACGATGGCCTGCCGCACGTGGCCGAGGACCGGCAATCCAAAAGTGCGTTCGTGCGCAAGGTGTGTGAAGTGCGGCCGCGCGATCTCGTCTGGGACCTGGGCTGCAACGACGGCCGCTATTCGATGATCGCTCGGGAGCGCACGCCTGACCGTCGTGGCGATGGACGGCGACCATGCCTGCGTCGATCGGCTGTATCGCTCGGCGGATGCGCCCAATGTGCTCCCGCTTTGCGTAGATCTTGCCAACTCCTCACCCGCGATGGGATGGCGCGGCCGCGAACGAAAACGGATCGAGGACCGCGGCCAACCGCAGCTCATTCTCTGTCTGGGCTTGATTCATCATCTGGTGATCTCCGCGAATATTCCGCTCGCGGAAGTCGTCAACTGGCTGGCCAGTTTCAGGGCCGAAGTGATCCTCGAATTTCCCTCCAAAAAAGATCGCATGGTGCAGGCCTTGCTTCGAAACAAACGGGACCAATATGACGATTATTCGCGCGAATCTCTCGAGGCGGAGTTGCGCCGGCACTTCGACGTCGGTCCGTGCGAAGCGTTACCGTCGGGAGAACGGACTCTCTACCATGCGGTTCCTGTTCCCGCCGCAAGTGGTGCGTGATGACCTCTGACGTCGAACCAATTCGGGCGTCGCAGGCGCCGTCGCGGTACGACCTGCGCGCTTTGCACGTCTTCACCTTGTGCGGTTTCGCGTTCACCGTGCCGACTCTTACCGCCCTTTCGCGCCAAGCGGTCTACATCGATGACCAGCAATTTGGAGGGATGGAAATTGGCGCGCTTCTGCTCGGACTGACGATCTGTCTGCCCCTGGGATTCGTCCTGGCCGATCTGCTGGCGCAGGCCGCCTCGAAACGCTTGCGGGGATGGGGCCGCAATCTCGTTTTGTTCGGCCTGTTCCTGCTGGCATTGGCGTCGATGATTCGGCCCTCTGCCTCGGCGCGGTGGATCGCCACGTCGGGGTTTGCCGGCTATCTGATGGTGCTTCTGGCTCTTGGCGGCGCCGCCCTGGCCGTCTTCTTATACGAGCGATTCCGTTGGTTCCGATTGTGGTTGACGATTGCGGCCGTCGGGCTGGTGGTTTTTCCGGCAGTCTTCCTGCAGGAGCTCAATTCGCTCCGGCAGGCAGAACTGAAGGCCGATCAAACCCTCGCCGCCGCCCATCCGACGCACGTCGTGATGGTCGTGTTTGATGAATTCAGCGGAACGACGTTGCTGAACGACCGGATGGAAATCGACGCGCGCCATTTCCCGCAATTCGCACGCCTGGCCAAAACGTCGACGTTTTACAGAAATGCGACCACCGTCCATCCGCGAACGTGGGTTGCAGTTCCCGCGATCTTGTCCGGCCGCTTTCCCGTCAAGGATTTGCCGCCGCTGGCGTCCTACTATCCCGACAACTTGTTCCAGACGCTTCAGTCGACGCGGGCATTTGACATGGCGGTCTTCGAGCCGATGACTCGTCTGTTTGCGAAACGAACGCATCGCCGCAAATCGCAACAAACCGCGTGGCAAAAGACCGCCGGATTGATCAAGACACTTTCCACGGTCTATCCCCGATTGATCATCACGCCGGATCTCCCCGTCGATTTACCGAGAATTCCTCTGGAATGGTCCCCGGTCGCTAACCCGGACCAATTCGTTGAAGAAAAACACACCTTCGAGGAGCGGTTTAACGATGCCGATCTCAGCGATCGATCGCAGCAGTTGTCGGGATTTCTCAACAGCATCAAGTCGTCGGTTCGTCCGCGCTTCACGTTTCTGCACGTCGAGCTGCCGCACGTGCCGTGGGTTTTTCTCCCCACGGGCGAGCAGTACGTGCATGAATCGAATTGCGATTATCCCGCCGGCGCCGTGGGCGGATTGGGAGAAGACTGGCTGATCGACCCTCCGACGATCGAGCGCAATGAGTTTCGCTACCGGCTTCAGGTCGGTTTCGTCGATCGCTTTGTCGGTCGTCTCTTGGACCGATTGGCAGAGACCGGCGTTTTGGACAACTGCCTATTGATCGTCACGGCCGATCATGGCGTCTCGTTTCGTCCCGGTCATTCTCGGCGACTGCCCGACGCGGACAACCTGGCCGATATTGCCAGCGTGCCGCTGTTTATCAAGCTGCCGGGCCAAAAGATGGGGCGCGTCGACGATCGCAACGTGCAATCGGTCGACGTCTTTCCCACGATCGCCGAGTCGCTGGGGATCGAACTCTCAGGGCCGGTCGACGGAATTTCCGTTTCCGAGGAACGCCGGCCTCCCCGAAAAACAATGTACTTCGAAAGGTCGATGACCGTCATCGAACCGGATCTGCCGCAAAGACGAGCCGCCGTCTTGCGCCACTTCGAGCTCTTCGGCCACGACGACCTCGATCAGTTGCCCCCCGGCATCGCCACGCATCCTGAATGGAACGGCCGGCCAATCGCCAGCTTTGTCGTCAAAGGGGAACCGGTGCATGCGACGTTGATCGATCCGCTTCGGGAACGGTCGCCCGATCCGTCAGACTCCTGGATGAACGGAGTCGCGACCTCGCGGAGTTTTGTCAAAGGGAAACTTGACGGCAGCGAACTCCCCGAAACGCCGGCGGAACTCGTTGTCACCGTCGACGGCCTCGTTCGCGACTCGGGGAAGACGTTCCAATCGGATCGCAACGAGCAGGGGTTTGAGTTCGTGCTGCCGAAATCCGTGATTCGGGACGCCGCAAACAACGTGCGGCTCTATCTCGTCAATCGGTCTCAAAATCCCCCGACCTTGCGGCCCGTTTCCACATCCTTCGAGCATCCGTCTTGAGATAAGCGGACCCCTGTCGGGCAAGCTGCCAGCTTGCCATTTCTTCGACCTTCCTTTCCAAGCTCTGCGTGAGGATGTCCGGGAATTCGTCTGCCGAGCCGGCGGGTTTACCCCGCCGGACATCCGCGCAACGCGCTCGCTGAGACGCAGAGGTTTCAACCGCGCAGGAGGACCGCGGGGATCAACCCCGCGGCTCGTGGTCCGCAATTCCCGGACAGGCTCAAGCTCCGCTTGGGACCGAGGGATTCTCTCAGCCGAGCAATTCGCGGATCGGCGTCCCTTCGCTGATCGCGCGCGGGCGGCCGCCGATATCTTCGAGCTGCGTGTCGTGCGGAATGCCGAGAGCGGCATACAGCGTGGCTGCCAAATCGTCCGGTTTGAGCGGGCGATCCTTGACGAACGCCGCCTGGCGATCAGTCGAGCCGATCACCTGCCCGGCCGGCGCTCCGCCGCCGGCCCACAATACGGAATAGGCGTGAGGCCAGTGATCGCGGCCGCCTCCGTCGGCGTCGGAGATCTTGGGCGTGCGGCCGAACTCGCCCATCACGAGCACGATCGTTTCCGCCAAGAGTCCGCGTTCGTCGAGATCCGAGATCAGAGCCGCCAGTCCCTGATCGAGTTCACGCATCAGGTAGCCGTCGTACAGCCGAAAATGCTCGAAGTGCGTGTCCCAGATTTGATAGCTGGCGAGGTGTTGTCGCGGCGGATCGGAGACGGCGTTGGCCGTGACGAACCGCACGCCCGCTTCGATCATCCGCCGGCTGAGGAGCAGGACCTGTCCCATTTCCGAGCGGCCGTAGCGATCGCGAACGCTGGCCGGTTCCTGCCGCAAATCAAAGGCCGCACGCGTCTCGGGAGCCAAGAGCAGATCAAAGCTCTTTTGCTCGTGTGCGTCCAAAGTCTTGAGCCGGGCGTTTTGATGTTCCTGAACAAAGCCGCTATTGAATTGCGCGAGCAGGGCCCGCCGATCGGAGACGCGGGCGGCGGACAAGTCCGCTGGCAAGGAGAGTCCCTCCGGCTGCGGAAATTCCCCCTCCCACTTGGGCGAGGCCGACATCATCTGGTTGCGGACGACGGCAAACGGATCGTAACTCCGTCCGAGCCATCCGCCGCCGGCGCTCGGCGTGGGAAAGCCCATGTCGAACAGCCACGTCGGCGTGAGAACGAAGCTGGGAATGGCCGAACTCGACGGATACATTTTGGAGACCACCGAACCGTAAGTGGGGTGATCCATGGCCGTCGGAGCGATGTTCGCATCCGAGCCCGGCGAATGGCCGGAAAGCGCGTAGGCGGCCCCCGTGTTGTGGCCCGCGAGATGATGGTGCAGCGAGCGGACGATCGAGTACTTGTCGGCAAGCTGGGCCAGCCGCGGCAGCTTCTCGGTGATCTCGAGACCGGGGACGCGCGTCGCAATCGGCTTGAAGGGCCCGCGGATACCGCTCGGCGCCTCGGGCTTGAGGTCGAACGTGTCGAGCTGCGACGGGCCGCCGTTCAAGAAGAGCAGAATGCAGTGCTTCGCGCGGGGGGGCCGACCCTGCTTCGAGACCGTGTTGGAGACGGCGCGGGCCTCGGCCTGCAAAAGATCGGCCAGCGTCAGTCCGCCGGCGGCCAGCATGCCGGCGCGCAGCAGCTCCCGCCGCGTGACGCGGGCAGGACCTCGAGCCGCTCGATCCAGAATTCGGAGCATCAGACACGCCTCTTCAACAAGGGCCCGGTACGCCACCGAGCGCGTCGGCACGACGTGCATCCGGATGCGTTGCGGAGATTTGCCGACGGGGATTCGCGTGATCGCGTCAACTCGCCCGCGTCGAGGAGCGGGAGGTTAGCCGATTTGCGATTGCTGACGTAGGTGAGTTTTCCGTCGTGACTGAACGCGGTTCAGTACGGCTCGACCTGAGTGCCCGCTTCGAGTTGATCGAGTTCCTGCTGGGCCTCTTTGGCGATGCTCGTGCCCGGAGCCTCTTCGAGGATGGTCTCAGGCTTTTCCCAGCCGCGTCGTGGATTTGTGCGTTGTGCAGAAACCGATCTCAGGTCTCGTTCAACAATCGCTCGAATTCCGCTGCGCTGATTTCAATGTCCCGCAGAATGCTGCGAAGCGTGCCGATCTTCAAATTGCGGTTGCCATGTACCGGCACGGTCGTGTGCGTGCTGTCGCGCTCGAAGTAGTGATGGCTTCCGCGGACGCGAACGAGCCCGAACCCCTGCCGCTCCAGGAAGCGAACCATCTCCTTGCCGGTTACCCGCGGCAACTTAGCCACGGGCCAGCTCAGTCAAATCCCAGTCGAGCGACCTCACTGAGGGTTGGCTGATTCTCGAGAGCGCGTCGTCGAGACCGAACGTTTCGATGTAACCCCGAAGCGCCTCGCGGAGGTCGGCGATCGCCTCCTCCTCCGTGTCACCCTCGCCGTAAGCCGGAATGTCGGGAATCCGAGCGGTAAACCCGCCTTCTTCTTCATCCGGAATCAGTTCGACGACCAACGACATGCCAGCCCTTCACTCAAACCCATTCCACGGGACGTGGGACGAAGAAATCGCCCACGCCTCAATTGTAGCTCGCTCGGCACGATTGCCCAAATGGGGAATTCGTGCTGGTTCACAAGTTCGGCAGGCGTATTGACGGCACGGAATCAACGCATTCGTTTCTTCCCGCGAGTCGAGAATCTCCTGCAGCGGCGCGGCAAACCTCACCTTGCCGCCGCCTCGACAAGCCGCGACTCGAGATCCTTTCCGTCCACCTTCTCCGTCGGGTCGCCGCGCCACAGGATTCGCCCGTCGCGGTCGATGAGCATCGCGGTCGGCACCTGGGTGACCACAAATTTGCGCGCGGCGGCGCCTTTAAAACCGTCCGACTCTTCGTCGCCCGCCCAATAGTGGTCGAGATGGGTCCAACCTTGCTTCTTGAGATGAGGCGTCACCAGTCCGGCCTGGTCGTCGATGCTGATGGGAACAACGCTCACGCGGCCCTTGAGACGCTCTCCCTTTTCGGCAAAGAAGGCGTCGAGATCTTTCATCGGTCGCTGGCACGATCCGCACCAGGTGGCCCAGAAGTCGAGGCACACGATCCGCCCGCGAAAGTCGCTCAGCCGGGCGCGCTTTCCACTCGAGACGTTAATTATTTCGCAGTCGGGAGCCATGTCGCCGACAACCGGCGGCAAGAACGTTTTAAACGTCTCGACCTGGTCCTTCGTCTTGAACTGGAAAGTTCCCAATAAAGCCCAGCCCATGAGCACCGAATACCCCGTTCTTTGCGGGCCTTGATTCGCACCCGGTGTGACATTTGTGAGCACGATCTTGCCGTCAGCCGGAACTTTGCCCGCAAAGAGCCGAATGGCGAAGTAATGGGGGGAGACGTAGTCGACGCGGATTTCTCGGCCGGCCGCCGGTTTGCCGTCCGGCAAGACGACCTCCACGATTGCCGTGCGGTCGCCTCGATAGGCCTTCGCGTCGAAAGGCACATAATGGATGTCGATTGTTTGCGATTGGCCGGCCGCAAGCGCGATGTCACGTTTCCGGTCATGAAACGCGCCTGCCTTGGCGGTGTAAGTCGACGGATCGTCGGGATCGATGATAAACGGCGGCAGGGCACGAGCCTCATCCCCTGTCGGCACGGTCGCCATCGACACCGCGTAGTCTCCCGGAGCGACGACCGCTTTGAAATCTCGCGTTGAGGGGACTCCCATTTCGAGCGCAATTTGCCTCAATCCGCTCCGGCTCTGTCGCCCGTCGCGGCGAGTGAGCTGAACATTCCACGTGCGGAAGGGCAGTTGATCGAACTTGCGATTGCCGGTCTCAAGGTGCACGGTCAGGACGGCCGGCCTGGGAACGTCAATGTCGAGCACGCCATTCTTGACGTCGGAGAGCGTGAACGGACCGCGTTCGAAACCTTGAAGAAATCCCGGTACAAACACGCCCGCGTAAAACGGGGGCGATTTGCGGGTCAGCCTGATTTGGCATTGCCCCGGTTTGGCCGTTCGCACGTTCAGCGTCATCTGTTCCAAACTGCGACGGCGCTGATCCGCCGGCGACGAAATGACAGCCAGCACGATGCCCCGGTCATGCTCGAAATAGACGTCGGGCTTCGCATCCGCGGGCCACGTCATTCCGGGCGGCAACCGAAACCGCACCAGGACCGCTTCGCCGCGCACGACGACCATCGTTGTCTCACCGGAGAAGAGTCGACCTTTCTTTCGAATCGCCGAAGTGTTCGATCGCAGTGATGAAATTGGGGGCCCGGACGATGAGGTCGATCGAGTTCGCGGCGGAAAATCTTTGCAGGAAGTCCAGGGAAATGTGGCCCTGGACACCGTGCTTCCAAACGGTCCGGTTTCCCGTCGGCACGCGTGCAACGACGTCGAACATCTCCACGTCGCGGCCTTGCTCGTCGACGACACGCAGTGAGGCTGTCTGGTTTCTCGTCTTCTCAGCGATTTTGGGCGAAGTTTGCCGAACAACGATCTGATCCTTGCCCGCCAGTTGGTCGTCGAATGCAAGAGCCTCTCCCGACGTCGCCGGCGCCGAGACCAGGAGCAGCAATGTGATCAAGCATGACTTGTTCCGCAGAGAAGCATCGTTTCGTGGCATTCTTTGTGGCATGATGTCAGACTCTCGCTCACCGAGTTCAGGCGTCGAATCAATTTGACGATACCATAACCGGCCCCAGGGCGGCCGTTTGTGAGCCGGCACACAAAATGGCGTAATTCTGTCGCGGGGCACCACTTTGCCCGCCCGCGGGGGAGTAAAGAGTGCGCTCGGACGCCATCGGCTTTCAAACCGGGATGTGACGCAGCTCGACCAGCACGTCTTCGAGCTGGTTCAACGCGGCCTCGCAGGCGTGTTTCACGACTTGTGTCTCTTTCGCCGACAGTTTGCTGCTTCAAAAGGCAGTTATTTACCACAAAGACACCAAGGAAAAGCGCAAAGCGCAAACAAAATTGGATGATGATGAGCAGGGCTTCGGATCGGGACTTTGGTCTTTCTTGGTGGCTTGGTGGCTTTGTGGTGACGTTTCTTCTCCGAAATTGGAGACGATCGCAGTCTCGAATCTGGCACAAAGCGAGCCGTTGGCGATCTTGCTGACGGCATGCTGCTCTTGCGGGTGTTCGAGTCCGATTTCCCTCGTTCCAAGGCAGAGCCTGGTCACGAGAGAAGGTGGGCTTGATGCCGTGTTGAGCACGCCGACCGCATCTGCCGTCCGGTTCGGCGGTTAAAGTTTTGATCCGCCGCCGGTTATTCCTGCATCGGTGCGTTGGACGCGAATCGCACGAGGGATAGGCTGATGCAAATCCATCGGTTTCTGACCATTACCGCCTGCAGCCTGCTCGCCTCCTGTGGAAATTTCCACGACTTCGAGAGGCCCATCTCGTCCGGCCTGCGCAAGATCCCGCAGGCCCTGCAGATGCAAGAAATTTTCGGGCCGGCAGTCCACGAGATTTGCAACCTTCGCGACGACAAGGTCACAGCGGACTGGATCACCATCGTCGCATTTGGCGGACGTTACGAGCTGAAGATGATCGCACCGATTCGCGTTTCGAGGGATTTTTCGGAGATTGAGCAAGTCTTAGGACCGCCGGCATTCGAGCTTCTCGAAGTTACAGCGGTGTCCAATGGAGGATACGGAGCGAAGTACGATCCGGCCGCCGAGCGGCACTTTGGCGTGGACCAGTGGGTTGAGATCTATCGGACGAAAGGTGATTTCTCCGTTGCAGGAATCCACGTGAAGAAAAACCAGCCGGTCCGGGATTTCGAAAAGTATCGAGCAATCCTTCTTCGGTCGCGCGCGGTTCAGCGGTCGGCCAGTGACAATTTCGCCGCCAAGAAAACTCCAGCTACTTCTGTCGCGGGCCGACAACCGATACCGCGTATTTTTCACCTGCCGCGACAGTCCGATAGGCGGGGACAGCTTGAAGCGAAAAGTGAGCAGGTTCCGCCAGTCCCGCGGCTCTTCGCACTCCGATAGCCCAATGTTACCATATTTGTCGTAAAACAAGAAGCCCAATTTGAGCGACTTTTCCGCGCGGCGAAAAAGTTTTTGTTGACACAAACATTTTTTGGGGTGGGCCCCAAAAAATGTCCCCGTTTTTTCAGGGACTGCAAGAGCACGAATCTCCGCATCGCTTCGCCGAGTCGATACAAGTTCAACTCAAAACGGAGTTTGGAGAAACTGTGTTCTCAAACAGCGAGCGCCGAGCGGAGGCTTCTCGGGGACTTTTTTCCGGTGGACCCAAAAAAAGTCACCCCTTTTTTAGCGCCCCAAAAAAGCCAAAAAAGTCCGCCGGGGGAGTCGCGGGGGTTCAAAAGACGGGTGCTACTTGCCGAAGTGGCTGGCGACTTCGACCAGCGTGCGGAGCATCACGCCGCTGCCGCCCCCTTCGCGATGGGCTTTCGAGGACGAGGCGAAGGCCGGGCCGGCGATGTCGAGGTGCACCCACGGTTTCTTGTCGACGAATTTTTCCAGGAACTTGGCCGCCGTGATCGAGCCGCCCGGACGGCCACCGCTGTTTTTCACATCGGCCACGTCGCTTTTGAGCAGGTCGTTAAAGGCGTCGTGCATGGGCAGCTGCCAGACCTCTTCGCCGGCACGCTTCGCCCCGGCCAGCACTTTGTCGCACCAGGGCTCGTTGTTGGAGAAGGCGCCGACGATGTCTTCGCCGAGGGCGACCACGCAGGCGCCGGTGAGCGTGGCCAGGTCGATGATCGAGTCGGCCCCTTCGTCGACGGCGTAACTCAGCACGTCGGCCAGGACGAGCCGGCCTTCGGCGTCGGTGTTGTTGATTTCGATCGTGGTGCCGGTGCGGGCGGTGAGCACGTCGCCGAGCTTGTACGAATTGCCGCTGATCATGTTTTCCACCAGGCCCATGTAACCGGCCACATTCACCGGGAGCTTGAGCCGGGCGATGGCGGTCAGGGCGCCCAGCACCGTGGCGGCGCCGGCCATGTCGCACTTCATGGTGAGCATGCCGTCGGTGGGCTTGAGGGAGAGTCCGCCGCTGTCGAAGGTCACCCCTTTGCCGACGAGGGCCAGCCAGGGAGCGTCATCGCCGGCTCCCTGATATTCGAGCGTCACGAACCGCGGGGGCCGCTCGCTGCCTTGGCCGACGGCCATCAGGGCGCCCATTTTTTGCTGTTTGAGCCAGGATTCGTCGTACACACCACAAGAAAGACCGAAGTCCTGGGCCAACTCTTTGGCCCGCTGGGCGAATGTCTCCGGATAAATGTCGGCGGCCGGGCGGTTGACCAGCTCGCGGGTGATGTTCATGGCCTCGCCGAGGATGTGCCCGCGGCGAGCGGCCACTTCGACTTTGGCTCCGTCACCTGAGGAGGGGACCAGAATCGTCAGTTCCTCGATCGGAAACCGCGACGGTTCGGCCTTGTAGATGCCTTGCCCCGTGCTGCCGACCGCCGCGGCGGTGGCGATAATTTGGACGAGGTCCGTGACGTTCGCCGAAGTTCCCTCCACAACGGGTGCCGCAATGGCGACCTTTGGGAATTTCTTTTCCGAGACGCTGCGGACGGCGGTCAGGCAGGCTTTTTCAAAACGCTGAGGGGTGAATTCGGCCGGTTTACCGATGCCGACCAGCAGGACACGCTTTGCCGGCAGGGGCTGGGCGTCGCGGATGGCGAGGAGTTCGGCCTGTTTGCCGGTGAGGTCGCCGGCCTCTTTGAGCCGCGTGAGCCGGCCGCCGCTGGCTTTGTCAAAATCGGCTGGTGGACCAAAAAAGTCGGCCCCTTCCGGGACGAAAACGATCAGCCAATCGGCCTCGGCGGACTGCCAGGGGGTGGTGACGGCTCGGACGTTCATCGATGGCTCCGTATGGATTCCGACGGCGGGCACGACTGCCCGGAGACGGCAAAAAATGTCATGGCAAGCTGGCAGCTCGCCCTACGATTCGAGTCACCTCCGTCGCCGGCGACATTCCTGGAATTTCGCGGAAAGCGGCCTTATGATTTCACGGGACAGACCATTCGACAAGTTCTGCACACTCCACCAGTCGGTTTCCGGCCAAAAAATCGAAAGCGGGTTTCAGCCACCATGCCGAGCGTGAAGTTCGTCAACGAGAAAAAAACGATCGATGTCCCTGCCGGGGCGAACCTTCGGAAAGAGGCCCTGAAGGCGGGCGTCGAACTTTATCCGGGCATCCATAGCTATGTGAACTGTCTGGGATTCGGGATGTGTGCCAGCTGCTGCGTGAAAATTAGGAAAGGTAAGGAGAACGTCAGCCCGCAGACTTTCCGCGAACGCGCACGTATGATTCTCGGCATGTTCACCTCGACCGCCCGCAGGGGGCACGAGGATGAAGTTCGCCTGGCCTGCCAGACGCAGGTCAATGGCGACGTCGAAATCGAAACCAAGCCGGACCTCATGAATTTGCACGGCGAACGCTTCTGGGGCTGAAAAAATTGGCTGACCGACCACAAACACTTGGCCAACTGCGTGCCAGCGGATGGAAATCCGTCGGCGTGAAGCACGAAATGCGGCGGAACCTGCTGGCCAAGCTCAGACGGGGTGACACGCTTTTCCCGGGGATCATCGGTTACGACGAAACGGTGATTCCCCAGATCGTCAACGCGGTGCTTTCCGGTCACGACGTCCTCTTTTTGGGACTTCGCGGCCAGGGCAAAACCCGCATGCTGCGGATGCTGACCGAGCTGCTCGACGATGCCCTCCCCATCGTGGCCGGTTCCGAAATCAACGACGATCCGTACACTCCGCTTTCCAAGTACGCCCGCGATCTCGTCGCCAGCAAGGGCGACGCGACTCCCCTCGAATGGATCGGCCGGGACCGGCGTTACCACGAGAAACTCGCCACGCCCGACGTCACGATTGCCGACCTGATTGGCGAAGTCGACCTGATCAAGCACGCTGAAGGCCGGCACCTCTCCAGCGAAGACGTGATGCACTTCGGGCTGATTCCCCGGACGCACCGCGGCATCTTCTGCATGAACGAACTGCCCGACTTGAGTCCGAAAATCCAAGTCGGCCTGTTCAACGTGCTCGAAGAACGCGACGTGCAGATTCGCGGATTCACCGTGCGGCTGGCCCTCGATGTGTGCATGGTGTTTAGCGCGAATCCCGAGGATTACACGAACCGCGGCCGGATTGTGACGCCGCTCAAGGACCGCATCGGATCGGTCGTCCGCACGCACTATCCGCTCACCCGCGAACTGGGCATGCAGATCACCGATGCGAATGCCTGGCGCGAGCGGGAGGACGGACCGCAGATTGCCGTCCCCAAGTTCCTCAAGGAAATCGTGGAAGAGACGTCGCGACTGGCACGCACGAGCCCGCACGTGAATCAGGCCTCGGGTGTCAGCGTCCGCATGTCGATCGCCAATTACGAAAATCTGATCTCCAATACCGAGCGGCGGGCTCTCGCTTTGGGCGAAGAAAAGTCCGTCGCCCGCGTCAGCGACCTGGTCGCCCTGATCGGCAGCTCGCGCGGAAAGATCGAACTCAACATGACCGAAGAGACGGGCGAGGAGGATAAGCTCTTGGGCCGCATCGTCGAAGAGGCGGTTAAGAGCATCTTCGACCAGCACTTCGATCCCAAGCAGTTCCGCAATATTGTCGAATACTTCGAATCGGGGAACACGCTGGAGGTTGGCGATCGCCTGCCGGCAGACGAAATCCTCAAAAAAATCGACGCTGTGCGCGAATTCCGCAAACAGGTCGCCAAGTCGGCAGGCGAACTCGATCCGCAAATTGCCGCAACGCCCTTGCGGCCGCAGCTGGAAGCCAGCGTCGCCGAGTTCATTCTCGACGGCCTCTATTGCCACAACCGGCTCAACAAGAAGCAGCGCAGCGGCATGGCGAGTTACGGCCGCTAACCGCTGCGATCGCAATTCGGCCGATTGATGCCGGCGACAGGCACGGGCTCGTCGGATCTGGCAAAATAAATCCGTCAGATCCGTCGTCGTCACTTGAGCCGTTTGCCCGTGAAGAATCCGAATCCTGTCGCGACGAGTCGCAAGCCGCCGCCCTCTGCCCGCGCCGCCGAACCAACGGCCGACCGCGGCCGAACAATGCGCCCGATCGTCTGGACCCTGGCGGTTCTCGCCGCGGTTCGCGTGTTCGTCTATTGCGCCGCGTTTCCCTTCTTTAATAACGTCGACGAGCTGTATCACTTCGATCTTGTCGTGAAATATTCGCACGCCGAATTTCCGACGCGGCTCGTGCCAATTTCGCAGGAGTCGGCGCGGTCCATCATTCTGTATGGCACGCCCGAGTATTTTTCCGGCCCGCAGAAGTTTCCGAACGGCAAAATCTCGCCCCCGACTTGGACCTATCCGGCTGACCAGATCGCTGTGGCCCTGCCGATGGCACTGGCCAACTGGAAAAAGGACATCAACCACGAGGCGACCGAGCCGCCGCTCTACTATGCGACGGCCGCCCTGTGGCTACGGTTGGGCCGGCTCATGGGGCTCGAGGGCGGATTTCTGCTGTATTGGATCCGCTTCTTGAACCCGATTCTTGCCGCGGCACTCGTCTGGATCGGCTTTTTTGCCGCGCGGGCGGCGTTTCCCGAGCGGCCGCTGATTGTTGGGGGAGTGCCCGCACTTTTGGCCTTTTTTCCGCAGGACACGTTCTACTCGATTCAAAGCGACGTGCTCTCGCCGGTCGTCTTCGGGCTGGCCTTTCTCGGCGTGCTGAAATGGCTGCGGGCTGATTCGCCCCGGCTCTCGCTTGTCGTGTTCACTGGACTCGCGTTGGCGGCGGCGGGACTCGTCAAAGGAGCGAATTGGCCTCTCGTCGTCGTGGCAATGCTGGCGTTGCTTTTTCACGCCGTCCGCGCAGCGCGCACCGGCAACGCGAAACAGGCCTTGACCGCGGGCACCGTGTTGACGCTTTGCGTGGCACTCCCCCTGGGGGCCTGGCTCGTGCGAAATGCCGTGGTCATCGGTGACCTGACGGGGACGGCGGAAAAAACCCGCATGCTGGGCTGGACGCGTAAGCCGCTTGCCGACTGGTGGCGGCACCCGATTTTTACCCCCAAGGGCTTGGCCGAATTCTGGACGGAGCTGGTGGCCAGCTTTTGGCGAGGCGAGATTGTCTGGTTCGGTCAGCGGATGTCATCCTCTGTAATGGATGTCGTGTATTGGGCCTCGTCGCTCGTGCTTGTGGGTTTTGCCGCAGCGAGCCTTTGGCCGACGCGAAAGAATGTGTCGCAGTCCGATCGCCAGGCCATCGGTCTCTCCATCGCCCTGTTTGCAGCGGGAATCGGCTTTCTGGCCGTGACGTCGCTGGCCTTCGACTTCGGCGCCTGCCAGTACCCTTCACAAGCGCACCCGTTTTTCACCTCAGGACGGCTGATGACGGGCGCTCTGGTCCCCTTTGCCCTGCTATACGTTTACGGTCTCGACCGGGCCTTTGCCTGGATCAAGAGCCCGTGGCCGGCAGCAATTGTGCTTGCGGCCATTTTGTTCTTCGTCACGGTCTCGGAAATCGAGGTGAATTCGCCGGCGTTTGCCAGTGCGTACAACTGGTTCGGCCTCTGGACAGGTGGATCGTCCTGAGGCCGGACGATCGTTGCCATGCCGACGTTGCCATGCCAAGCGGGGGCCGTTAAGACAGAAGCACAGAAAGACTGCGGCACAGATAGACAGCGGCACAGACTCGAGTGCCGTCGACGACTTAGGAAACGAAAAACATGCTCAAAGGCATTCCCCCCGTTGTTTCGCCCGACTTGATGCACCTGTTGATGAAAATGGGGCACGGCGACGAGATTGTGATCGCCGACGGCAACTTTCCCGGCGACTCGAAGGCACAGCAGATCGTGCGTGCCGACGGTTTGGGCGTGCTGGAAATTCTCGAGGCCGTGCTCAAGTTCCTGCCGATCGACAAGTTCGTGGACGACCCCGTTGCCGTGATGAAACCGGTCAACGCCAAGGACCCCGAGCCGCCGATCTGGAAGAACTTCCGGCGACTGTTGGAAATGGGCGAGGGACGACGCATCGAGCTGACCCAGGTCGAGCGATTCGAGTTTTACGAAAAGGCCGAGGCGGCCTACTGCATCGTGGCCACCAGCGAGTCGGCCCTGTACGCCAACATCATTCTGAAAAAAGGCGTCGTGACGCCGCAGGCCTGATTTTCGATTTTGGATTTTGGATTGAAATGCAAGGTCGGCAATCAGCAATCCAAAATGATTTTGGGCCTTGATCAAAGGCTGGCTGCCGCCGCACGGCCGGCGGTCCGGCCCGAAAAAATGCAGCCGCCCAAAAAGCTCCCCTCGAGCGAGCGGTAGCCGTGCATGCCGCCGCCGCCGAAACCGGCGGCTTCGCCGACGGCGTACAGGCCGGGCAGGATTTCTCCCTCTTGGCGAAACACGCGGGCCGAGAGATCGGTCTCGAAACCGCCCAGCGTCTTTCGCGTCAGAATGTTCAGCTTCACCCCGATCAGGGGGCCCTTGGTCGGATCAAGTAAGCGGTGCGGCTTGGCGGCGCGAATCAGCCGATCGCCCCGATAGCGGCGGGCCTGGCGGATGGCGGCGATCTGCAGATCCTTGCAGAACGGATTCTCCAATTGGCGATCGCGGGCGACGACCTCGCGCTCGACCGTGGCGAAATCCAACAGCGGCTTCTCCGTCAGCCTGTTCATGCCCTTCACGAGTTGGTCGAGCCGATCGGCGACGACGAAGTCGGCACCGTGCTTTTTGAAGGCCTCGACCGGACCGGTGGCGCTTTTGCCGAATGCGCGACCCAAAATCAGCCGCCAATCCCTGTTGGTCAAGTCGGGATTTTGTTCCGAACCGGAGAGTGCGAACTCGCGCTTGATGATCGCCTGGGTTAGCACGAACCAGGTGTGCTCGAAGCCCGTTTTGCCGATGTATTCGAGCGTGCCGAGCGTGTCGAAACCGGGATAGAGCGGCGGCGGAAGGCGTTTGCCCGTCGCGTCGAGCCACAATGACGACGGCCCGGGGAGAATGCGGATTCCATGCCGGCTCCAGATCGGGCTCCAGTTCCGCAGGCCCTCGGTGTAGTGCCACATGCGGTCGCGATTGATCAGACGACCTCCGGCCGCCTCGGTGATGGCCAGCATTCGACCGTCAACGTAATCGGGAACCCCCTGCACCATGAATTTGGGCGGCTCGCCCAGCCGTTTGGGCCAGTTGCGACGCACCAGATCCTGATTGCCGCCGATCCCGCCCGAAGCCACGATCACCGCCTGCGCGTGCAACTCGAATTCGCCGACGGCCGTGCGCGAACTCGGCACGCCTCGCTCTTCGCGACTCGGCTCGAGCACGGCGCCGCTCACTCCGTCGACCGTTCCATTCGTGCGTAAGACTTCGTCGACGCGGTGGCGGAAGCAGAATCGCAGGAGTCCTTTCTTCTCTGCTTCGCGCGTGCGGCGGACGAAAGGTTCGATCACACCCGGCCCCGTTCCCCAGGTGACGTGAAAACGGGGGACCGAATTGCCGTGACCCACCGCCCCGTATCCGCCCCGTTCGGCCCAGCCGACGACCGGGAACCAGCGCAATCCCTGTTGGTACAGCCAGGCCCGCTTCTCGCCGGCCGCGAAACCGACGTACGCTTCGGCCCATTTCCGCGGCCAGAAGTCTTCCGGCCGATCGAAGCCGGCCGTCCCCAGCCAATCTTCGAGAGCCAGCTCGTACGAGTCCTTGATTCCGAAGCGGCGCTGCTCGGGCGAATCGACGAGGAACAGACCGCCAAACGACCAAAACGCCTGTCCGCCGAGGTTCTGTTCGCCTTCCTGCTCGATAACGATCACCCGCTTGCCGGCATCGGCAATTTCCGCGGCGGCAACCAGCCCGGCCAGCCCGCCGCCGACGACGATCACATCCGCATCATATTTCATGTGGTGCATCATACGGAAAACGGGCTCGAAAATCGGCTTAAAGTCAGCCGCCTCTTGCACAAAGCAGACCCGTGGACAACGAGGGGGACAGAATCCAACCGTTGGGCGATGTCGTAGATGCGCACTTTTCGGTGCGCACCTTGGAAACGGGTGCGCATCTTCGAAGAGAACTCCGGGCTTTTCCAAGATGCGCACTTTTGGAACTGGGTGCGCATCTTCGGAAGGGGGTGCGCACCTTCGAAGGCCAATCGTGAATCCAAAATCGACACGGCAAAGTTTCACCACAAAGGCACCAAGACACAAAGCAAGGCAAGAGATCCGCAAATGACGCAGATTTCGCCGATTTAAAATCCAAGAAATCTGCGTCATCGCGAAATCTGCGGATAAATCTTCCTCTTGGATGTCTCTGTGCCTTCGTCCTACCAAGCGGCCGGCCCCTCGGGTTTGCATCCGACAAGGCAACCTGAAGTGGGGGAACGCGCAACAGGTGCGAAGTGCGAGGTCAAAATGCCTTGCACGCTGCAGTGGTTGCCAGCGGCGTCGTGCGCCGCACGGGCTCCCAGCGGCGTCCGCCAAAAGCAGAAGAGCCGCGCCTCGACTCAGGCACGGCTCCGCATCAGCGAGATTTACAGCGAATCGCTGTACCGTAGTTTGCTTGTCGTTAGCTTTATTATGACAAAAACGACCGATTTGGTCGAGATCTCTTCTTGCTCGAGGCCGGGTGGTGTCGTCTTCGGAGATATTTCAAACGGAGCCACTCTGCCGACGCGCGAGATCCCGCTGCGCTCAGTGGTCCGCCCACCAATTGAGGTACGCGCAAAAGCCGTCCATGATCGGCTTGCATTGCGTTTCGTGTACAAGCCAGGGGATCGGTTGGTAGTAAGGGAAGCACGACTGACGCGCGGAGCGGAACGCCGGCCCGATGGACAGAGCGTAAATGACGGCCAAGACCGCCACGGCCCACATCGAGTTCTTTAGACGATTCTCTTTGTTCTCGTCCGTCATCGGTCGGTCCCACATGGGCTCCGCACCATTCTACAAGCTCCGCGGCTTTTTGAGCAGCTTGTCGAGCCGCGCCTGGTGCTTCTTCTCGGCCGGATGGTTGATCACCGTATCGTATTTCGACGAACGCGACGGATTTTGGACTCGCCGACCGTCCGCGCGGAATTGGGTGATTGGCGTCGTTTGATTTAACTGAAGGAACTCTTCCGATTATGTCGATATTGATGACGACGCGCTCGTTTCGCGCGGAGTGCGCAAGGATGCAATCGTGAGACGGTGCCTGGTTTCGGCACTTTTTGCCGTTTTGCTCGCGCCCGGCTGCGTGATGGTGCAGATTGGGGTCACCAACCCCATTCCCGGCCTCACGACGGTTGCGGTGGCGCCGTTTCTCAATTTGAGCGCCGAGCGGGCCGTCGACGGGCGGCGATTCGCGCTCACCTACGCCAGTGAACTCCAGAAAGTCCCCGGCTTTGAGGTGATTCCCGTCGGCGTCACCGAAGTGGCGATGATCGACAGCAAAATCGACCTCAACGATGTGGATGACGTGCTGAAGCTGGCCAAAATCCTCCGCGTCGACGCCGTCGTGGTCGGCGCAGTGACGGAATACTCTCCGTATTATCCGCCGCGGGTCGGCATGACGGTGAATTGGTATTCGCCCAAGGCGTGGTCGTTCTATCCCGGCATTCAGATCGAGCCGGCACAGCGAGCCCAATTACAGGAATGGGACCACGACCGCGTCCAACAATGGCGCGACTATCACAAGCAGCTTGATGAACAGTGCGCGCCCGAAACACCATTCTGGACTCGCGCTTATCACTGCTTCCAACGGTGGCCCGTCATTCGCAATTTCTACGGCGATCCGTCGCTCGTCCGCATGGATGATCCGACGCGGCTCGTCTATCGGGCTCAGTCGCCGAATCCCACGGAACCGTCGATTGTGCCGGGCCCCTATCAGGCCTCCGCCAATCAACCGCAGACAGCCGGAGATGAGATTGAGACGCTGGTGAAGATCCCCCATTACCAAGAGCCGCAAGCCGCGCCGGAAATTATCCGCGTCGTGATGACGCCCGACGATCGCGATTCGCGCGTGGCGGACGACGATTCCGAATCGCCCGTACCGCTGGCCAGGCCGAGCCAACCGCGTCCCGGCGAGATGCCCACGGTTCCGCCTCCGGCACCAACACCCGCGACCGGGCCGAATTCCGGCACGCCTGCTCCGCCGGAAGTGGGAGAGCCCGCGCCGTTTCCGGGCGGCTCGCCGTTCCCCTCGGCACCGCCACAAAGGACACCGATGGGATTGCCTATGGATGAGCTGCCGTTCGGGCAAGAGCCTCCCGCGCTCCGGCCTGTTCCGCTGTCGCCCGGCCCGGCCAATCCCGAACTCGATCAACTGCCGGCCGACGGCGGTCCTCCCAAGCCGCCGGTCCGCGATCCGGCTTTGGCTCCCTGCCCGCCGCAGCCCAATCCGTTCAATGCTCCCCAGCCCATCCAGCCGTGGCAGTCGAATCCGCGTCTGCCGCTGATGTCCTACACAAGGGTCTTCGACGGTGCTGACGGCGACCTTGTGGCGGCCTTGCGAGATTACGTCGAGTTAAACGGTGATTTGCGCAGCGGCGGCTGGGAAGGCTACCTGCACCGCAGCGACGATTACATCCGGTTCACGTCATACCGGATGATCCTGGAAATGCTTTCCCTACACGGCGGCGAGGGAAAGCATCGGATGATTTTCAAGTTCCGCAAATTCACAGGTCCGCTCCCATGAATTGGCCGATAACTGAAGGTGAATTGCTTCCGGGTCATTCTGGGAGGCCGACCAGCGTGGAACGCGGCATGAATGTCTTGGCCCTGGTCAAGGGCTCGGAACGTTACGTCTTTTTGTACGACGACGAGAGCCTTCGCTCGCTGTTACAGACGCTGGGCCGATACGCCGCCGATCCCGATCTCAGCTTCACGTGGTACGACGCGGCCATCCTGAGCCAAAAAGTGCGCCGTATTCGCGACGAACGCCGGCAGCAGACTATGTCGACCGAGCGCTTTCCGGAAACGACGTAGTCGGTCGTCGATCGCCATTTACCGGGTGCCACGCCCACGGCTCTGCGTGGGCGTGCCCTCGAACCTAAGACGGGAAAGTCAAACGGATTCGCACGCCCACGCAAAGCCGTGGGCGTGGCACCCGAGAATCAGGCTCTCACGAAGCACTCGAGCCAATGCAAAGCGCGATCGACTCGTTTCTGCGGCACCTGCGGATCGAAAAGAACGTCGCCCCGCTCACGCTGAAGTCGTACGCGGAAGATTTCGAGAGCCTGCTGGCCTATTTCCAGGAACGCTTGGGCCAGGTTCCCGAGGCTTCGGAAGTCACCGTCGGCATCCTCCGCGGATACGTCAGCTACTTGCACGAGTGCCAGTACGCCAAGACCACGATCGCCCGGCGGTTGGCGAGCCTGCGCACGTTCTTTCGTTTCTGCAGCCGCGAAGGGCTCGCGCCGAATAACCCGGCCAAGGCGCTGCGTACGCCGCGAACCGGCCGCAAGCTGCCGCACTTTCTGACGGCCGCTCAAGTCGAAACGCTGTTGGAAACGCCCCCCGCGAACAAGCCGATGGGCCTCCGCGACCGGGCCATCCTCGAGACGATTTACTCAGCCGGTCTGCGAGTGGCTGAAGTCGTCGGCGTCAACATCGACGACTGGGACCGCGACGCCAACGTGCTCCGCGTCCGCGGCAAGGGACGCAAAGAGCGCGTCTCGCCGCTGGGCAGCTATGCCGTTAAGGCCCTCAATCGCTGGATGCAGGTTCGCAAACCGCATCCAAGCACACCGGCGCCCATGTTCTTGAACAAGTTCGGCCGTCGACTGACGACGCGCAGTGTCGGCCGTCTTCTCTTGGGACATCTCAAGAGGGCCAACTTGAGCACGCTGACGACGCCGCACACCCTGCGGCACAGTTTCGCCACGCATCTGCTCGACGGCGGCGCCGACCTACGCAGCGTCCAGGAGCTGCTCGGCCACAAGAGCCTGACCACCACACAGATCTACACGCACGTCAGCACGCGCCGCTTGCGCGACACGTACGAAAAGGCCCATCCCCACGCGGCCCGCCAGCGGCCCGGCAAGATCGACTGAAAGCCCGTCACGCACGCGGCACGTCGTCTTAAGCCGCCTCGACTTAAGATCCGGTCGACTTAAGATCCGTCCAGACCGACAATTGCATTCCGCCTGCGCCGCAATTACGATCCACGGCGCCTGCGGATTTTTCAATTTTCGGGCCGGATCGCGACCTGAGAAAGCGAGTGAACGATGCGAAGCAACCTTGCGCGGATGGGCCTGGTGAGCGTAGCGACGGTGCTCGGCGGCCTCGCATTTCTTCAGTCGGCCCGCGTTCTGGCTCAGGAACACAAGCCCGAACCCGTTCTCATTAATCTGGTCAATCCCTGCGGCGTCGCCATTCAATCGCAGACTGGTTTCGTTTACGTTTCCAGCCGCTACGGCGTCTACTGCTATGACCCCAGCTACAAAAAGTCGAAGGACCACAAGGCCTGGGTCGTCATCGACGGGTATCCCGAACACGTCGGCGTTTGGGAAATCGGGTCCAAGTACGACGTGGGCCCGCTCGGTCTGGCCTTTCTCGACAAAGATCGTCTCGTGGTCGGCGGTGGCAGCCGCAAGCCGGGAGAGGATCTGGTTCGCATCTACCGGGTCCCCAACAAGCCGCTCGGCCCCGCGGACTGGATGAAGGAAGAGACCGCCGCGGCCACGCTCGGCCCGATCAAGTCCGGCAAAGACACCTTGAAAGGCGAAGGCACCTTTTACGGTGTCGCCGTCGGAGCCAACGCCATTTGGGTCACCTGTCAGGGGGACGACTCGAAAGGCTGGGTGGCCAAGGCCGAGATCAAGACGGCCACATCGAGCGATTTGAAGCTCGGCGAACTCAAACCGCTGATCCAGACCAAGACCGTGACCGAAACCGCGCTGCCCACGGCGATCACGTTCACTCCGGACGGCAAAGAACTCATCGTCGGCCAAATGGGCGACACCGAGTCGGATGCAACCGACAGCATCCTGGCCTTCTACGATCCGACCAACGGCAGCCTCAAGCGGAAACTGAAAGCCGGCCTCCGCGACCTCACGGGCCTGGCCTACAGCCCGAAGACCAAAACGCTCTACGCCACCGACCTCGCCTCAAAATCGTCCTACAACGGCGGCCTCTACTCGCTGGCGATCGACGGTGACAATGTGAAGGCCACCAAGATCGCCCCGCTCGAAAAACCGACGGCCCTGGCCTTCGACGTGGCCGGCCACCTCTACGTCTCCATCCTCGGCCCCAGCGAAAAAGCCCGCGGCACCGACCCGGGCGCACTCGTGTATTTCAAACCGGGCCTGTAGTCTCATCGCTCATCAAAAATCTGCGACACGGCGTAATCTGCGGATCTCTCGGTCTTAGCCTTTTTATCCGCAGATTTCGCCGATGGCGCAGATTTTAAGAGATTAGGAATTGGTGATCGGACGCAGAACTTGCTCTGCGGATCAGTCGCGTTCTTCGTCCTCATCGTGTGAGGATTTGGTGTTGGCGAAGCGGCGATATTGGAGTGACTTCGTTCCAAAATTGATCAACAGGCCGACCTTGAAGGAAGTGGCCTTCAAGTAGTTGATAAGTTGAGCCTCTTCGACTCCGCCAAGGCCATCGAGCGCTTTGAGCTCGACGATCACGTTGTCGAAGCAGATAAAGTCAGGCTTGTAACACGTCTTGAGCAAATGTCCTTTGTATCGAATGAGCAATTCTTCATCTCGCAGAAAGGGAATCTGCCGAAGCGAGAATTCGATCGCAAGCGCCTCTTGATACGCCGACTCGAGAAAGCCGGGGCCCAAGTGACGATGAACTTCCATCGAGGCGCCAATAATCGCAAATGTCCGCGGATCGCGCTCCGAATCGTTCATTTGGCCTCTCCGAGCAACCGCCTTCCAATTTCGGAATCTGCGAAAATCGGCGCAATCTGCGGATCTCTCGGCCTTAGCCTTTCTTATCCGCAGATTTCGCCGATGACGCAGATTTGAAAACCGAGATTGCGGAGTTGCGCATCGCGTCATCGACTTGTCAGCGATCCGAATACTACGAAACCGCCTACAGAATCTTGAATGACCGGCCTCTCCAATTCCAATCAAATTCGGCCATCCGATCCACGTATTATCTCTATCAAAAATCGGCGAAATCTGCGTAATCTGCGGATAAATGTCTTTCGATCTGCCGGCAAATGTGCGCAGTGCTCTCAGCTCGGCAAGTTGCTGCCGCTGGTCGCTCTTTTTGGGCCGTGCTAGCATTGGTGGATGGTCGTTTTTGTTCTCGATAACTACGACTCGTTCACCTACAACCTCGTGCAGCGGTTGGGCGAGATCGATCCGGCGCTCGATATTCGCGTCGAACGCAATGACCAGATTACGCCCGCGCAGATTGCCGAGTTGAAACCCGAGCGGATCATCATTTCGCCCGGGCCCTGCACGCCAAATGAAGCGGGCATTTCCAAGCAGGTGATCGATACATTCGGCCCGCGCGTGCCGGTGCTCGGCGTCTGTCTAGGACACCAGTGCATCGGCGAAACGTACCACGCTCAAGTCACGCGGGCCGATCGATTGATGCACGGCAAAGTCTCGCAGATTTACCACGACGGTCGCGGACTCTTCGCGGGGCTTAAAAACCCGTTTACCGCCACGCGCTATCACAGCCTGGCGATTCCCGTCGAATCGCTGCCAGCGGAGCTGGAGTTGTGTGCCTGGACGGCGGATGCCGACTTCCCCCGCGAGGTGATGGGCGTGCGGCATCGCAAGTTTCCCGTGCATGGGGTGCAGTTTCATCCCGAAAGTTTCCTCACCGACGGAGGCATCGACCTCTTGCGGAACTTTCTGAATCTGCAGGGTTGAGGCATGTTGAGCGTCCAACAGGCCCTCGATGCCATTTTGAACGAGACGGGGCCGCTCGCTCCCGTCTCCGTCGGTCTGGCTGAGTCGCTCGGACTGGTAACCGCGGAAGACGTTGTCTCGGACGTCGATTCGCCGCCGTTCGACAAAGCGCTGATGGATGGTTTCGCCGTCCGTGCGGCCGACCTCGCACCCGGCGAAGTGCGGCTCGCGATTCTCGAGGAGATTATTGCCGGCAAGACGCCGTCGAAGCCCGTGACGGCCGGCTCGGCGACGCGGATCATGACCGGGGCGGCCATTCCCGAAGGGGCCGATGCGGTCGTCAAAATTGAAGACGCGCGGATTGAAGCGGACGGCAAGTCGGTCGTCCTTCGCACCAACCCGGTCGAAGCAGGCCGGAACATTATGAGGCAAGGCGCGTCGCTCAAGCGCGGGGCCCGCGTGCTGCCGGCCGGGCGATTGCTGCGGCCGCAGGAACTCGGCGCGCTGGCCGAGGTCGGCAAGGCGCGGCTTCTCGTCCACCCGCGACCGACGGTGGCGATTCTGGCGACCGGTGACGAATTGGTCGGCATCGACGCCAAACCGGGGCCCGGCCAAATTCGCAATTCGAACGAAATGATGCTCGCCGGTCAGGTCGCGCGGGCCGGCGGCGTGGCCGTTCCTTTGGGCATCGCGCGGGACAATCGGGCCGAATTGCGAACCAAAGTCGAGGCCGGCCTGGCGTTGAACGTCCTCTTGCTGTCTGGGGGCGTTTCCGAAGGCACGCGCGATTTGGTTCCGGCCGAACTGGCATCGCTGGGCGTACGTAACATCTTTCATAAGATCAACATGCGTCCCGGCAAGCCGCTTTGGTTTGGGGCGTGGAACCGGCGCGAAAACCCGGCCGGCGTCACCTATGTCTTCGGACTGCCCGGCAATCCGGTGAGCAGCCTGATCTGTTTCGAGCTGTTCGTGAAATCCTGCCTGCGGCGGCTCCGAGGTTTGGAAGCGGCCGCTCCGACAGTTCTGTCCGGCCGCCTGGCCATAGATCACGTTGCCCGCGGAGAGCGTCCTACATACAATCCGGCCCGCGTGTCATGGGACGGGAGCGGACTTTCGGTTGAACCGGTCCGGTGGCACGGGTCGTCGGACTTGCAAGCGACGGTCGACGCCAACGCGATGGCCGTTTTCACCAGCGGGGACACAATGTATCCCGCCGGGCAGTCGGTCGACGTCATTCTGTGGGATGGATGGCCCCAAGGATGGGAGAGCCGGCCATGGTGACGATGACGACGCGCGACACGAAACGCAACGAGCCGAGCGTGCCGCGATTATTTCCGCGGCCCGCGCCGTGCCGATCCGCACGCGATCGAGCGGCGCCTGGATCTGTGCCGGCCTCTCGGCCGTCCTGCTGTGGGCCAGCTTCCCGCCGATCGAATGGGGCGCGCTCGGTTGGATCGCGCTGGTTCCCCTGCTGTTGCTCATCCGCCCGGAGCAAAGGCCGCGCGGCACCGTCGTGTCGAGCCTGGTCTGCGGCTTTTTCGCGCAGCTGTTGATGCTGCAGTGGCTCCGCTACGGCCACGCGACGATGTACATGGCCTGGCTGGCCCTATCGGTTTATACGTCGCTCTATTTCCCCGCGTTCGTGCTTTTGTCGCGGGCGGCGGTGCACCGCTTTCGCGTGCCGTTCGTGTTGGCTGTGCCGACGATTTGGGTGGGCCTCGAATACTTTCGCGCGTACTTGCTCACTGGCTTCTCCTGGTATTACCTGGGGCATACGCAGTATCGCTTTGTTGAATTGATTCAGATTAGCGATCTGTTCGGCGCGTACGGGGTGAGCTTCGTCGTGGCTGCGTCGGCGGCCGCGCTGGCCGCCGTCTTGCCCGATTCGCTCTTGTTCAAGCTTGGACTCGTCCCGCAGCACAACTTGGGCGTCGAGGTGGAAGTCCGCGGACCCGGCCGGCGGGCCTGGATGGCGGTCGGTTTCGCGCTCACTCTCGTCGCGCTCACGCTCACCTACGGTTGCGTGCGGCGATCGCAGGCCGCCTTCACCGCCGGTCCGCGGGTGGCCCTCATTCAGGGGGACTTCACTTCCGAGGTGAAGCACGACTCCAACGAAGCCGTGGCCATTTTCAACAAGCACTACGTGATGACCGGGGCCGCGGTGAAGTATCGGCCCGACTTGATCGTCTGGCCCGAAACGATGTACCGCAATCCCTTGTTGCTTCGCTCGCCCGACGTGTCCGACAAAGATTTGTTGCGGATGGCTCCGCTCATCCCGAATTACATGTGGAAATCGTCGCAGGTGCCCGAGGCGCTGCGCGATCTGAGCCGGCAGGCCGGCGCCGACATGATCGTCGGCATCGACACGCTCGTCGCCGATCCGACGGCGGTCAAACACTACAACTCCGCCGTGCTGGCCAAACCCGATGCCGGAGTTGTCGGGCGCTACGACAAAATCCACCGCGTCATTTTCGGCGAGTACATCCCGCTCAAGGACGTGCTGCCGTTTCTGCGGGGCTTCGTGCCTTACGGCGGGAATTTTGGTATTGAGGCCGGCGATGGGCCCAAGATCTTCACATGCAAAGATTGGAACCTCGCCCCCCTCATCTGCTACGAGGACACCGTTCCGCAACTCGTGCGGGGAATAGTCAAAAGGCTGAACGACCCAGCCAGCGGCAAACGGGTCGACTGCCTGGTCAACCTGACAAACGACGGCTGGTTCCACGGTTCGAGCGGACTCGATCAGCACTTGATCACGTCCCTCTTCCGTTGCGTCGAGTGCCGCAAGCCGATGGTTCGCGCGGTGAACACCGGCATCTCCGCCGTGATCAACGGCGACGGCATGGTCGTCGAGCCCGAAGTCTATTTCGACTTCGACAATAAGGGCCGCACGACGATGCGCGATCCCAAGACGGGCCGCTGGAATCGCCAGCTCAACGCCGTGCTCGTCGATCCCGTGCCGCTCGACAACCGCACCAGCTTCTATCTGCGCACGGGCGACTGGTTCGCCGGCGCCTGCGGCTCTGCGACTCTTCTGGTGATCCTCGCCGGCTTCGTGCCCGCACGTTGGCTCAAGCGACGAGCAACAGCGATGCCCGCTGCCACCATTCCCGTTTGAGTCAGCGCTTCGGATCGGCCCAGCGCATCCAGTCGGCCACGCTGCTGTTGGGCAAGGGCGTGACGCCGAGCTGCCGCAGCATGTTGATGCACTGCGCACGGTGGTGCATTCCGTGCGTGGCGACGTGCGTGATCACGCCGGCCCGGCTGAAGACCCATTTGTGGTCGTCGCGTTCGCGAACGACGGTTTCATCGAGCGGATGCTTGCGGGCGACCGCGGCAAACGCGGACGCCGATTCGTCGAAGAGCGCCCGCAATTCGGCAACCGATCGCGTCGTCCCCTCGAGACGCGGACGAACTTGCCGAACCGAAAGCACGTCTTCCCAGACGCGCATGGCCGTGATGATGTGCGTCACCGTGTCGTGCAACGACCCGGGCCCCATCTCGAATCGCTGGTGAAATTGCTCCGGCGACAGGGTCTTGCAAACGTCGATGATATTCTGCGTGCCCCAGCGGTCGTGCTCGAGCAGGATTTCGATCGGGTTGCTGGTCGGCATAAATTGTCCTTCGAGATCGTGCGCTGTCGCGATGCGGATGAATCGGCCTCGATTAAACTTGGACGCCAGTCGATCGTCAACCGCCGCGCACCGCCGCCTCTCGTTGCGCAAGTTTCAGCGTTTGCGATCAATAACTGCTATCAATAACTGCGGTCAATCCTGGGTGTTGCCGAAGTCGGGTGGGAACGGCCGGCCGGGCGGCGGTCCGCCTGGTGGTCCACCGGGGCCGCGGCGTCCGGGGCCGCCCATGTCGCGAGGTCCTGCGCGAGGACGGGGCGGGCGGGTGCGATTGCGGGCATCTGCTAGTCCCCAATAGCCGCCGATGAGGTGCGGAAATTTTCCCGGGGTGACGTGGTAGTGCCAGCCGCGGGCTTCGTCGTAGTGAATATTGAAGGCGTTGAGCGGGTTCTGGCGCGCGTCCTTGGCCAGTTCGCCCTCCGCTTCGTAAGGGCCGAAGATGGGGAAGCCGTCGAAGGCGAAGCCGATCACCGGCGAGTGTCCCTTGCCATCGTCGGTCCAGGGCGATTTCACGCAGACGGGATACTTGTGATAGTGGTACTCGAAGCCGGGGCTCGGATGGCCGCAGCAGCGGTCGAGCCGCCAAATGGCTTCGACACTGTCGGCATCAAACGGGTTGAAGAAGATCACGCCGTTCACGGCGACGCCGATCGGTCCGCCCGGCAGCGCGCGGTTGGCGTTGCTCTCTTCCATCGCGACGTGGTCGGGGTTTTCGCGCGGCTCGAGCGGGATGTACCAGGTCTGGTTTTGCTCCTGAATGTAATTGGGATTGCCGTCCAAGGCCCGCCAGCGATCCGGAAAGACTGCCGTGGGATGATTCGGCAAGTTGTGCGAGCGGACGACGAGACTGGTCTCGGTGAAGGTGAGCCGCACATTGTCGGCAATGAGCTTGTCCTTCTTCACGAGATGTCCGCCGCGATCGAGGTCGCCTTTCTTGAGCCAGGCGCTCATGTTGTCGGCAAAGGGGGCCTCGTAGCCGTCGGTCTTGTAGTACAGGCGATCGGCGTTGGTGTGATCGAACTCGCGCGGCGGCGTGCGTTCGCCGCCGCGCGAGTCGTAAAACCAGCGGCCGGCCAAATGGACCAGTGATGAGCTGGCGGCCGCTGGCGAGCCGGTCGACGATTTTTCGGACGGTGCTTTTTCAGACCGGGCTTTCATCCGCGCGACGAATTCAGCCGGATCGGGTATTTGCGTGAGTTCGAATTCGGCGACGCGGAATTCCGATCGTTCGCCGCGACCGGCTCCGTGGTCGAAGGTGACTGACAAACGCAGCGTGTCGACTTCGGGAAACGGCGTGCGAAACTCGAGGTCGTAGCTTCGCCACGCGGCCGAGCCGAGATTGGAATTGGTGCTCGGATCACGAAGGGCGTCGCGCTCCTGCGCGATTTGCGGATAAATGGTCTTTTGCAGATGGTCGAGCGAATTGGCCCCGCCGTCGCGGAAGAACTCAACCTTGAGGAAGAGCGCGTCGCGCTCGACGCGGAAGCCGTCTTGCGCCAGTCCGCGGATTCGAAAGCGAAACCAGCGTCCCGGTTTCGCCGAAATGTCCTTGACAGTTTCGGCCATCGAGCCCGAGCGGGCGCCGTCGCCATTCTTGTCGCGTCCGGAAATCAATCGCAGGACGCGGCCGACTTTCTCCGACTGTCGATCGGGGAATTCGCCGTAAGCCACATCGCCTGCCAACGTGAAACCGGCGGGCGCCGCGGACTTCGCGGCCTTCTCCTGCAGGTCGGCGTTGGCATTCAACACCCGATCGGCAGCGGGCGCCGACGACGACGTGAGAGCGAGGGCGAGGATCATCCCTGCCGAGACTGCTCGTTCGATGACCCGATTCATAGCGCGCACCGCCTCAGACGATGGGATCGATGGCCGTCGACTGCCTGTTATTCGGGCCGCTCCGGGCGGCCGGGCTGGTCGTCGTCGCGCGGCGGTCCGTTTGGACCGTCGCCATCGGGGCCGCGGCCCGGTCCGCGTCCGTCGCGCGGCGGAGCGTGGCGGGCTAATTCGTGAGCGAATTTCAGCAACTCGTCGCGGCTCAGCTTGCCGTCGCCGTCCGCGTCGAAGTGCATCGCCTGTTCGACCAGCCGCTCAGCCGACGGTGGGCCGGCAGGACGGCGTCCCGGCCGACCCTTGTCGGGAGGACCATCATCCGGTCCCTGTCGGTCGCCCGCTTCATCGCCCCGACCAGGGTGCTCGGATCGAGCTCCGGGACCGACCGGATCGCCGCCGCGATCGCCCTCGAAGCCGCCGCCCGGTCCGTCAGGTCCTGGTCGACCGGGCCCGCGATTACCGGGACCGGGACCATCGGATCCGGGGCCGCCGTCGTCCGGACCTCGCCGACCGCCGCGGCGACCGGCCGCTCGCCGGGCGGGCCGCAGTTCGTCTGGCGTCAGCTTGCCGTCGCCGTTTTTGTCGAGCTTTTTGAGGGAGGCGGGAGCGTTGGCGATTTCCTCGGCGGAGAGGATGCCGTCATGGTTGGTATCGAGGGCTTCCATGAGCGGATTGGGCGGCCGGCCTTGGCGTCCGCGGCGCGGAGGTCCCTGTGGCGAACCTCCGTCGTCGTCCCGGGGCGGCGGACCCTGCGGACCTTGTTCATTGTCCCCTTGCGAACGTCGTTCAGGCGGTTGGGCAACAACAGCCGTCGCACTGAGCGCGCAAATGACGCCGATCGTGCCGAAAATGTAGCTCGGTCGAAGCATGTTGAACTCCCTGCCATCGATTCGATTGAACTTGTGAGGGCCATTCGAGCCGCGAAAAGAGGGCCCTAGACCATTAACGGGAGCAGTGGCTGCGCATCCACAAGAGAAAAATGCCCCGGCGACGGCAAAAGGGCCGATCGGTTGCCGACCCCCGACTAACCTGCCTTGGGACGGTACGTTGCACACGATCGCGGGCTTTCCCAAAGGGAAACCTCGGCGACGGGCATGCCGGCCGATTTGGCGTGCTCAAAGATCAGCCGGGCGATGTTTTCGGCGGTGGGATTCTGCGGAATCAGGACGAGCGGCTCGCCGAGCGATTTGAGGGCTGGGATGGCCGGATCGTCTTCGCGAAGGATCATGCGATGATCCAACTGGGAATCGATCCACACGCACAGCTCGCGTTTGATGTCCGCGAAATCGACCAGCATGCCGCGCGCGTCGAGCGATTCCGCCTCGAGCACGATCACGGCTTTGCCGTTGTGACCGTGCAGGTGGCGGCACTTCCCCGCGTAATCGAGGAGGCGGTGGCCGTAGCAAAAATCAATTTGCTGTGAAACGCGATACATCTCGGGTGACCGTGGGGGCGCTGCCCAATCCGTGCTTGCCGCAGCGGTCCACGCGAGCGATGTCGCCTTCGGCAGTACTGAGAACCGGGCGGAGAGAGAACGAAGCCGACTTGATTCTAGGTCCGTACGCGAACCGGAACAAGCCGGCCAATTCCGTGACCGTCTCCGGCCAATCTCGGTTCCCAGACTGCCAACGGCGGGACGCTCAGTAGCCGACCCGCGTCCCCTGTCGTGAGATCACCCATCCACCGATCACAATCAGCAAGCACGCGATGCAATACTCGAACGAGGTTGCCGCTTGCCAACGCGTCAGAAAGAACTCGCACCAACGGCCGGTAAAATGTTCCATGACTCACCCTTCCGCCAACCGCTTGTCGACGGCAGATTGCCGACAATCGATCGACTCGCAACGCAGCGGCAAGGCACCGGCCCGTGTGCAGAGCCACCCTCGTTGCCATCAAAATTCGACTCTGTTTGAAAAGAGACAGGCAAGAGATTTGTCGAACTGTTGGTGTCTGTGTGTGATCAATTTCGATCTGTGTGATGTGCTGGTGTGCGTGCTTGCGGCCGGTCTGAGAACGACCGCCTCAAGCTCGACTAGAAAACTCTACTGCGCAAAACGACGGCAGCCTGGGAGATTTTCGCGAGCAATTTGTTTCCGGATCGAAAATTCGCTTGCAACCTTACAAGATTGCAAGACGGGCTCGCTCAATCGGTTTCGGCAAGTTCCGCCAGAATTTGCGAAAGCACATGGGCGGCGGCCGACCGCTGACGACGCAAGCGCTTCCGCTCGGGGTTTTTGATCGCGTCACCCGCCTCTTTGGCCAGCTCGTGCCGCGTGACGGTCACCTTGAAACTCCTTCGCGCGGAGGCGGCGGGCAAAGGAGATATAAACCAAGCCGTCCTGTCCGTGCGGCGATCCGGGACCGAGATGTCCGGTCACGGCCGCGGCGATATTCGCGTGTGGCGTGGCGGCCAGCACTCCCTCAACCATCTTCGAAGCGACCTCGCGGCTGACCGGACCGGGATTTTGCAAAAGCGGCTTTGGGACGCGCAGCCACTCCGCCTTTGTCGCGATTTGATACACCACGGCCGAGCCGCAGTGAAATTCGGAAACGCCGGGGATTCGCGTCAACAAGGCGGAGACCAATCCACCGGTGCAGCTCTCGGCCAGAACGATTCGCTGGCTGAGTAATTTGAGCCGATCGACGACTTGTCGGGCCAAAGCGGTGAGTTCGCGGTCAGTCGGTTTCGACAACGCTCGGACCTTCCTGCACGTGTCAGTTTAGGATGACTCCGGAGAATGGAAACGGCTTATACGACTTTGTTGGCGACTCGAAATCACTTGGTCGCGCGAGGGGAACTCCGACTCTTCGGAATGGCGAAGCTCTGCCTGACGTGCCGATTATTCCATGCAGGTGACCACGACGGGCACCACCCGCCATCTGCGCCGCGTCGTTGCCGTTCGTGCGAGTGATTGGCTCGCAACGGTCGGCTAGCAACGGGCGGCTCGCTGCCGGCACTGTCCGCCTGCTTGGCCTCGCGGCCCGTCGAATCATCGTTGACCTTAAGGGGGGTTCGTCCGGAAAGCGATCGGCCGCCGTTTGACACTGCGTCGAATGACACTGCGTTGAATGACACTGCGTCGAAGCGGCCGCGTTCGCCCCGGCAACGAAAGGGATCGTATGCCAGCCTGCTTCGGCCGACAAGGTGCGCCCCGCTGCGCGATCCTTGCCTCATTGCTTGCGGCGGCCGTGTTTGTCCGCCCGGTTCGGGGCGACGACAACGGTGGGCTGAGCGAGGTCCTCGGCATTCCGCGGATCGTCAACAACCCGCAATACAGCGAGATCACCCCGCCACAGTCGACGCCGCAGTCGACACAGGGCGGGACGAGTTCCAGCCAGTCGCAGCGCGGCCGCGCGATGATGGAAGAGCGGGTCCGCACCGTCAAGCGGCCCACCTCCGCCAAAGCGGCCCGCAAGGAGGCGCTGGCCGCGATCCCCTTCGACAAGATGTCGCCCGAGATTCGCGAACGCGTGGCGAAGATCGCCAACGATAACAGCATGTTTCGCGAATTGCCGACCTATCGTTTTCAGGTCGACCCCCGCTGCTACTACTACTTCATGAAGCATCCCGACGTCGCCGTCAGCATCTGGCGCGTCATGCAGATCTCGGAATTCCAAATGCGGCAGACCGCCGCGGATAAATACGAAACCGACGACAGGGACGGCACGAGCGGCATCATCGATCTGGCTTATCGCGGCGAGAACGAGGTCGTCGCGATGTGCAACGGCGCCTACCGCAGCCCGCTCTTGCCCAAATCCGTGAAGGCCAACGGCGTCTTGCACGTCAAAGTGAAATTCGAGCGGGATGCAAACGGGAAGACGTACGCCACCCACTCGGCGTGGCTGTTCGTGACGTTTCCCTCGCAAACGTTCGACACGGTCGCCCGCATCATGTCCCCGCTGAGCAACGCGATTATCGATCAGAACTTCCGCGAAGTGAGCCTGTTTCTGCACATGATGTCGATGGCCATGGAGCGGCAGCCCGGCTGGGTCGAAAACGTCAGCAGCCGCCTCGAGAACGTTTTGCCCGAGCGGCGCACGCAGTTGATGGAAGTCACCGTCGACGTGTATGCCGACGCCAACCCGCATGTGAAGCACGTGGCCCGCCGGGGAGAATCGACTGCCGACGATCGCGATCCGTTCGGCAACGAGCGGCCCACGCGCACGGTCTACAAAGAGGACTCAAATTCCGGCGGCGTCACGCCCGCCACCTCGCGCCAATAACTGCCGAAGACCCGCGGCCTTCCCGAGGCCGGCTGGTGGCCCACGAGGCTCCGGCCGAAGGGTGTCTTGCCGACGGGCGCCCGGGGCGTGAAAATGAGGTTTCTCATGAAGGCGTCGGCCTTCAGTGCCTCGCAATTCACGTCCGTGGGAAGCTCAACCGTCCATGGTGCCCGAGTCGCTCGACCAGAATTTCGACGTCGTGATCATCGGTGCGGGTCTGTCCGGCATTTGCGCCGGATACCATCTGCAGACGCAGTGCCCCGGCAAGACGTACGCGATCCTCGAGGGGCGCAGCGACATCGGCGGAACGTGGGATCTGTTCCGCTATCCCGGCATCCGCTCCGACTCGGACATGTTCACCATGGGTTTTTCCTTCCGGAGCTGGAAGGAAGCCAAGGCGATCGCCGACGGTCCCTCGATCCTCAAATACTTGCACGACACGGCCCGCGAAAACGGGATCGACCGGAAGATTCACTTCCAGCACCGCGTGCAATCGGCCTCGTGGTCGTCGGAAGACTCGCAGTGGACCGTCGAGGCGCTCGTTGGGCCGGAGAAACGACTGGTCCGTTATACGTGTCGCTTCCTCTATCTCTGCAGCGGCTACTACGACTATGAACGCGGCCACACGCCGCGATTCGAGGGGGTCGAAGATTTCCAGGGGCGGATCGTTCATCCTCAGCATTGGCCGCAGGATCTCGATTACACCGGCAAGCGGATCGTGGTCATCGGCAGCGGGGCGACGGCCGTCACGCTGATTCCGGCGATGGCGGGCAAGGCCGCGCACGTCACCATGCTGCAGCGTTCGCCGACCTATATTGTCAGTCTGCCGGCTGAGGATCGGATCGCAAAACTCATCCGCCGCGTGCTGCCCGAACTGACCGCTCATCGGACGATTCGCTGGAAGAATGTCCTGTTAGGGATGTACTTTTTTCACCTCTGCCGACAAGCGCCGGATTTGCCAAGCGGATGTTTCTTCGTCGCATCACGAAGGAGCTGCCGCCGGGCTTCGATATCGAAACGCACTTTACGCCGCGCTACAACCCGTGGGACCAACGCGTCTGCCTGGTTCCCGACTCAGACTTGTTTCTAGCGATCAAATCGGGACAGGCCTCCGTCGTCACGGACCAAATCACGCGATTCACCCGAAATGGGATTCTGCTCCAGTCGGGCGCCGAATTGCCGGCGGACATCATCGTGACGGCCACGGGTCTCAAGATGCTGGCCTGCGGCGGAATTCGCCTGAATGTCGACGGCGATCCGGTCGAACCGGGCCGCCTGGTGGCGTACAAAGGCATCATGCTGAGCAACGTGCCCAATTGCGCGATGTGCGTCGGCTACACAAACGCTTCGTGGACCCTGCGAGCCGATTTGTCGTCGATGTATGTCTGCCGGTTGATGAATTTCATGGATCGCCACGGCTACAAGAAGTGCGTTCCCACCGACACCGAGTGCACGGTCCAAGAACAGCCGCTGTTGGGGCTGACCTCGGGTTATGTGCGGCGAGGCGTCGATCAGTTTCCCAAACAGGGATCAAAAGCTCCCTGGATTTTTCGCCAGAATTACTTGTATGACGCGCTGGCCCTGCGAATCCGCCGCATCGACGATGGAACCTTGAAATTCTCCAAGGGCGGAAGCGCGTCCGCATCGACGCCGTCCGGCGAGCGGGTGATCACAGCGGCCCGAGAGGCAACGTCACCGGCCTGACGAGCGCACGTGCCGCGCCGGCGAGCGCGTCTAACGAGCGCGGACAAAACCTTTCCACACGACGCTTTGAACCGCAAGAAGGCGAACTATCGAGCATTCTCTGTGAGAATTCTCACTACTGTCGGAGCCGTTTTTTTTGCCGGTCGGCTGTTGGAATCGAAAACGTTGTGCAAGTTGAACAAAATTGAATCCCATCCGGCTGATAACTTATTGACAGTGCAAAGTGCCGGTCGTAGTCTGCTCTCGACACAAGCTCCCGTCAGTCGATTCCAAAAGAAATCCAATCTCCTTTCGAGCACGTTCCGGGCGCGCACCGGCCGGCTGCGATGGCCGTCTGATGCCGCGCTTGAGGCACGTGGCGTTCGCGGGCCATGGTCGAAACGCCGCAAAGCAAGCAGATTCGCGTTCTGTACGTCGACGACGATCCGCAGGATCGCCACCTCGTCGTCGATTCGCTCGCGGACGCCGCCGCGTTTCGAGTTGTGGAGGTAGGAACTCGGAAAGATTTCTCCGCCCCGCGCGACCGACCGCATGTCGACGTCGTGTTGAGCGATTTCAACATCCTGGGCCCCGACGGCTCTCATGTGCTAAGCGCCGTCAGGGACACCTTGCCCAACACTCCCGTGATCATCGTCACGAGCGACGGCTCCGAGGAGACCGCTGTCGAGGCGATGCAGCAGGGGGCGGCCGACTACGTCCTCAAGAACCCCCGCCACATTCGCCGGCTACCTCTGGCGATTCGTGCCGTGCTCGAACAGTATCGCCTGCGCAGCGAGCACGAGGCGGCCCAATGGGAGTTCAACCGCTTCTGCGAGCTTTCGCGGGACTTGTTTTGTGTTTTCGATCCGAGCGGCCGCATGCGTCGGGCCAATCCGGCCGCACGGGACATCCTTGGTTACGAACTCGACGAGTTCGAGCACCAGGTGCCGCTGCAATTCGTGCATGCGGAGGAGCGGACCCTCGTCCTGAATCAACTCGCCGGACTCGCGGCCCACGATCGGATCGTGAAATTCACGGTGCGCTGCCAGACGAAGTCGCAGGCGACGCGCTGGCTTGAATGGAGTGTGATTCGCAGTCCCCTGTGCGAGAATTCCATCGCCGTCGCGCGGGACGTCACCGAGCGGATGGCCAGCGAGGGCGTGCCACGAGACACGGCCATCGCCCAAGTCCGCTTCTATGCCCTTTCGCCGCGCGAGCAGGACGTCTTGAAGCTCGTCTCCCAAGGCCAGGCGAATAAGGCGATCGCTCTCAAGCTCACGTTGAGCGAAAAGACCGTCGAGCGGCACCGCTCGCGCAGCATGAAAAAGCTCACGCTCGCCAACGTCCCCGACTTGGTCCGCTTCATGATGCTCGCGAATGTGTAAGTCGTGGAGTTCCTTTCTTCTCTTGCCTCCTGTTCAAAGCTGTCTCTTCTTTGTCTGATTAACTGAGCGCCGTGTCTCGCCTGGACTTAAATGCGGTACACCAGCTTGGGAACCGACTGATGATCGGCACCAGCCGGCTGCGGCTCAGCATTTTGCTTTGTGCCTTGCTGATGAGTGGGCGCGTCGTGTCGGGTGACGCGCCGAAGGCGACTGACGCGAAGTCGATTGCCGCCCGCAATGCGATGAAGGTGCCGACAAGAATTGCCGGCACGTACCGCGGAGGCAAGTTGATCGAGCTTCGCGTCCATGGTCGGATCGCCTACCTCATCAAGCCGACGGGGAAACTCGACCCGCACAAGCGCTGGTTGTGGGATTTTCCCTTCTGGCTGGCGATCAACGACGGCTTTGGCAGCGTGGCCCATCGCTACTACGTCGAGCAAGCCCTTGCGGCCGGGTTTCACGTCGACGTCGGACCTTCTTGCGCGAGCCCTGCCGCCGCCGCAGTCTGCCAAGCCTTCTACGAGCAGCTCGTCTCCAAATACGGCTTGCACAAGCGAGCACGCGTCTTGGCGCACAGCCACGGCGGTCTGATCGCGTACGGTTGGGCGTTTCGCCATCCGACGTGTGTCGACCGGATTGCGGGAATGTGTCCCGCCACGGATTTCCGCACGTATCCGGGTTTGTCCAACGTGATCGCCGGTCCGACAAAGGGATTGGACTACGGTCTGTCCCTCGAAGAACTCACGCGGCGCGCGACCGAATTCAATCCCGTCGACAACCTGGCTCCGCTCGCCAGGGCGGGCACGAAGATTCTGCATCTGCACGGCGATCACGACACGCTCGTGCCGACCGCCGCTAACTCGACTGAACTGGCCCGCCGCTATCGCGAGTTGGGAGGCAACGCCCAGATCGTGCTGCTCAAAGACCTGGGCGGCCAGCGCGCCAATTCCCGCGGCCATGACGGGCCGGAATTGTACGATTCGGCGGCCCTGCTCAAATTTCTGCTCGATGATTGAGAGACAGCCGCCGCTCGCGTCAGTCCGGCGGTTGCAGGGGCGGACCACAGGTGTGATGATAACCGCGTTCCAAGGTTAGCCGTTTTATCCCTGCCTCCGGACCTCTAGCGCCTGGCCCCTCTCACCCCATGCCGATTGTTCGCCAACCTGTTTTGAAACGCCCCGACGAAGGCCGCACGCTCGGCGTCGTGGGGGATGTGTACCGGTTTCTTGCCACGGGCGAAGAGACCAACGGCAAATACGCGCTATTCGAGGCGCTCGTACCGCCGGGGGGCGGGCCGCCGCCGCATATTCATTCGCGCGAAGAGGAGTCCTTTTACATCCTCGAAGGCGAGTTGACGCTCTATCTGGGCGAACAAAGAATTGCCGCACGCGCGGGCACGTTCGCCAATGTGCCGGTGGGCACGCTGCACCGGTTTTGCAACGAAAGCGACAAACCCGTGCGGCTGTTGATTACCGTCACGCCGGCGGGGCTTGAGAAGATGTTCTTCGAGATCGCCCAACCCGTCGAACCTGGAGCGACCTCCGCCCCGCCGCCGACCGCGGAGATGCTCGCGCAACTGCCGGCCATCGCGGCGAAATACGGTGTCGAGATCAAAGTGCCGGCGCATTGAAGTCTCGATCGCAGCGAGTTGGCCGCAGCATGGTCAACTCGGCTCCGGCGACACGGCGGCGTTGAGTGAAGGGTTCCGTGCGGTCCACTTGTTTCCGATCGCCGCGCCCCATCGGGTTCGTGCCAGGAAATCAGTGATTTAAAGCCCGCGACGGCGTACAATCGCTCCTTGCATGCGGTATCGGCCTCCGTCGCGCTTTTGGAGTTGATATGCCGATCGATTTTCGCTGCCCCAAAGGGCATAAGCTGCAAGTGGCGGATCGCATGGCCGGCCGGACGGTGCGCTGTCCGAAATGTTCCGCTCAGGCGGTCGTCCCGTCGGCCCAGAGCGACGACGCGGACGAAGTTGCCGACGCGGAAATCGAACCTGTCGAGCCGGCCAAGGCTCCTCGGCCCGCGCCGGCCAACGCTGCCCGTGCTCGAGGGCCGAGCGAGTCGACGCCCGCGAAACAAGCCGCTCGCCCGGCCGAGCCCGCGCAGGCTGCCGCTAATTCTACGCCGCGATCACCGAATGCCGTCGTGTTTCTGCTCGCCGGTCTGGGTGGGGTGGCGATCCTGGGTTTGATCGGTGTGGGGGGCTTTGTCGGCTGGAAGATGGTCTCTGCGCGGAGCTCCCTGCCGGAATCCGTGGCGAAGTCGAACGTTCCGCAGGCCAACGATCCCGAAACGCTTTCTCCGGCAACCCGACCTCCGAAGACCGCCTCGCAGAAACGGTCCGAACCGGTCGCAAATGAGGCCGCTGAAACGCCGGACGAGCCCACGCCACGCTCGAACGCCGTGGAAAAAGAGAGTGCGCCGCACGGCGGACACGGAACCGGCTGACTCGGTGGCGTCGGAGCGGCCGCACCAGAACGTCGAGCTGCCCGCGCCGATGGAACAACTCGTGTTGGGCGGTTCGGGCAAGTTCCTGGTGGCGGCCCTGCCGAGCGTCAAGAAAGTCGCCATCGTCGATGTTGCGGCAAAGAAAGTCGCCAAGCTCATTCCCATTGAGGATGCCGACAGTCTGATCGCCGCCGGCGAGACGCAATTCGTGATCTTGGAGCGCGGCCAGGGGGTCATCGGTCGTTACAACCTGGAAACGGGCGAGCGCGATCTCACGAAACCGTGCGAGGCCTATTCGGCCCTGGCGATGGGCTCGTCTTCGGAGGGGCCGATTTTTGCAGTCGGATCGAAGACGGCGCTCGTCGACCTCAAGACGCTCGAGGCCCGCGAGGTGCAGGTGAATGTTCCGTTTTGGACCACACATCCGCACGCCGTCGTCGCGGCGGCCAACGGCCAGGTCTTCTCGAGTGCGAACACGACCGGCAGTCCGCGGGGAATGGCCGTGTTCGAGGTTGACGGCGATACGCTGCGATCGGCCTACCGGCACAATTCCAACTCGCAAGCCCTGCCCAGTCCCGACGGGCAGGTGGTCTACGCCGAAGGCAAACGATTCGACGCGAAAACGCGACCCCTCGGCGATCCGTCGCCCAACCGGCACGAGTCGTGGGTGGCGTACCCAGCGGCGACGGGGCCGTTCTATATGAAGCTGCTGTTGCGAGGTCGCCGCAAGGGAACGCCGGCCGATCCGCTGCGGCTGACCATTCAATATCAGGGGGACGACACACCGCTCTTGACGGCCAAAGGGATCGCGATGCCCGACTTGGCGTGGGTCTCCGGTACCCACGAGCATCCGCCTTTGCCGCCCGAGCACCGCTTGTTCTGGATGCCGGCCGTCGATTCGATCGTGTCGGTGCCCGACCGCTGCGATCAACTCGTGATCCAGCACTTCAACCTCAAGGAAGAATTCGACAAGAGCGGCGCCGATTACTTCCAGCTGGCGTCGGCTCCGCCGCGGCAGTTCAAGCGGGGGGAGAAGATTTCGTACACCGTCGAAGTCGTGTCGAAGCAAGGGGGCGTGCAATACACGCTGGAAAACGGCCCGCCCGGCGCGGCCGTTTCGCCGGAGGGCGTGCTGACCTGGGACGTGCCCTCCGATTTCTCTGCGCACGAAGCCCTCATGGTCGTGAAGGTGCGAAACGGAGCGGGGCAGGAGTTGTCGCACAGCTTCAAGCTCAACGACGGCGAGCAGACTCCGCAAGTTGCGGACGTCGACAACCGGCGATTGCGTACGACGTCACGCGCGGACGTCTTCGCGGGCCGCATGCGAACGGCGCCGGCACCCGCCCTTTCGCCTCCAAAGAACGTGAACGAAAACCGCTGGGACTGGAAAGGGGGCTCGCCCATTGCGGTGCGCGGCGAGAAGGGAAACATCGGCGGCCTGCTCTTGGGCGACAAGTTGTACCTGGTTAAGGACAACGGCGCCCTCTCGACCAAGGCGGTCACGCTCCCTTCGAGCTATCTGGCCGCGGGACTGCGCTCGGCCGCGATCGTGGGCCTCGCCGCCAATCCGACCCGAGTCGAAATTGTGAGCCGCACGGGCAAGCTCGTGCGGAAGGTGACGCTCGACAACGTGGCCCCTCTGGCGCTCGCGCTGCATCCGCACCAGCCGATTTGCTACGCGTGCCTCGACCTGACCGAGGCGCCGTTTCGCGGGAAGTTCGTGTCGATCGACGAACAAAAAGGGACGATCAAATCGGGCGAAGAGAACCTGGGGCAAGACGCTATCGTCGACCCGACCGGCCGTTTCCTCGTCACCAGTTACGTGCATCAAGTCAATTTGGGCGATCAGATCGTCGTCACCGAATCGCCGCGCGGCTTTGCCGGTTCGCGACGTCCGGGGCGTGGCGCGTCGCGATTTGGCAGCCGCCTGCCTTCAACCCCGGCCCCCGCACCGCGCGTCGGTCTGATGCACCGCTATCTCAACGTCCCCTTGATGCTCGTCTTCGACCTGGATTCCCCGCTGCAGCCTGAGGTGCATGCCATCTCGCCGCAAAAAGGGGCGGCCGGCTCGCTGCGCATTTCGTGCGACGGCCGGCGGCTGGCCCTGCTGCAGGCCGATGCGAGAGGGGCGAAATATGCGGCGTGCGATCCGCTTGACCTCAAAGCGTCCACAACCCTTTATGACTTTGAATTGCCCGGCGGTCGAAGCTGCGCGGCGCCGATCTTGCCTTCCATCCGACGCTGCCCCTGAGTGCCGTCGTGGGGGGCGAAACGATCGCTTACTTCGACGCGGAGAGCGGTAAGACGCTGCCTGCGAAGACAAAGCCAGACGCGGAACAGCTGGCCGGCAAGTCGGTGCGACGGGCCCTGTTTTCGCTCGACGGCAAGCATCTGGTGGTCCTGACCGGCGGCAGCGGATCGGACCAGTCGCTCGTCCGCGTGGCGCTGCCGATTTCTCCCGACCAGCAAGCCGCGCTGCGCAAACGGACGGCCGGGCACGTCAAACTCGCCAAAGCGAACGGCACGCCGCTCGCCGAGGTGACGGCCTGGCGGGGAGGCTTGCCCAAGACGTCGACGACGGCGCAGATCTCCGCGAATTACGGCGACGCCGTGGTCATCGTCAAAACGGCCAATTCGACGGGAAGCGGATTCTTCGTCGGCTCATCGGGCCTGGTGCTGACGTGTGCGCACTGCGCCTCGCCGCTCGATGCGACGCAAGTCGTCTATCACCCGCAGGGGAAGACCGATCAAAAAGTTACGCTGGATGCCACAATCCTGTACCGCGACCGCAAGACCGACCTGGCCTTGCTGAAGATCGACACGAAATCGGCCGTGCACGCGGTTGTGCTGGCCGATCCGATTGACGTCAAGAGCGGAGAAGACGTCACGATCATCGCCAATCCCGGCTTGGGCAAGGAAGTGCTGGATAACACGGTGACCACCGGCATCATCAGCAATGTCGATCGCACGATCGCCGACAATCACTACATCCAATCGTCGGCCGCGGTGAATCCCGGCTCGAGCGGCGGACCGATGTTCGATCGCAACGGCGAGGTGATCGGCGTAGTCGTGCTGAAGGCGGGCATCGACGGCGTCGGCTTTGCCGTTCCGCCCCTCTCAATCGCCAAGTTCCTGCTGCGGGCGACGCGCCGCGACGGACAAAAAGGGCGCCTCGAACGCAGCTGGGTCGATGCGGCGATGAAGAGCGAGATCACGGGGATCCTGTTTGACGTCAAAGACAAGTCGATCACGCTGGCGGACAAGTCGGGGGGCGAGCCCAAGGTGCATCCGTTCTCGGATTTCAGCACGGGCGACCACAAGCTGCTCGATATGATCGAGGCGGACGAGTAAGCGAACCAAGGCAAGGCAAGCTCAAGTGCCTGCTGCTGCCGGTTCGAGCCGCAGTCGAAACAGCGCGGCGAATTCGCGCAGTTCTTCGACGCCGAGGTCCGAGACAATCCAGCAGGTCCGGCCCGCGGCCGTCCAGTGGAGCACGTTGTAACCGCGGCGAACGGTTTCGCTGATCGGTCGTTCGGTCGTCGTCGCCGGCCAGACGAAGACGTTGATCGTATGCTTGCGGCGGCCGTAGATTAGGGCGGCGACGGGGTGCAGGTCGAGAACGTCGAGACGGCCGCCTGCGAGAGTAAATCCCTGATCGCTCATGTCGACAACGGGCGGGGCGAAATCGAGCTTGCCCACAAACCAAGGCTTCACCGTGTGCTGATCGGTTGAGGCGACGTCGACGAGGTGATTGGCCAACAGCGAGCGCACGTGCGCTTCGGTGACGTCGCCGGCCAATCGTTCGTCGTTGGCGGTGCCCAGCCAACCCGAGCGGCCGACGGCAAAACCGACTGCGGCCAGTCCGACGGCCGCCACGGTCGCGAGCGCAATCAAGGGGCCGTGTCGGCTTCGCGGCTTTTCAGGACGGGCCGGCTCGTCGACTTTGGCGAGCGCCGCGCGGATGCGCTGCGAGAGAGATGCGGGAGCGTAGTACCGCAGGTCGGACTTGCCGACGCGCTGGCTCAGTTCCTGAATCCGCGCGCGGCTCTCTTCGCAAGCGGGGCACTCGCCGAGGTGCTCGACCACGCGCAAGCTTTGCACGACGTCGAGCTGGTCGTCGAGGTACGGATGCAGGAGCAAGCGGGCCTGATCGCAGTTCATGGCACGCTCCTGGAGACGCCCGGCGTTCTCGGGACGTTCGCCGTTTGTTTGGGCGACGCTTCGCTCTGCTCGGCTTGCGTCGTCTGTTGCAACTGGTCGTGCAGTTGCTGCCGGCCGCGAGCGAGGCGGGACATCACCGTTCCCAAGGGGATATCGGCAACGGCGGCGATTTCCTTGTAGGAGAGTTGTTCCAGCTCGCGAAGGACGACCACCTCGCGCAGGTCGGGCGAGAGCGCGGCGAGCGCCTGCTCGAGCTGTTCGCGGTGGACGTCGACGAGCGGCTTCGTTCCCGGCGCGAACGCTTTCGAGGCGATCTCCAGACCGGCCTCGTTCAAGGGGACCGCCGACTGATGAGGGCGGTTCTTGTCGAGCCACGTGTAACACGTGTTGCGGACAATCCGCAGCAGCCACGCGCGGCCCGTGTCCCCCTGAAAGCGATCGAAGTATTGATAGGCGCGCAAATACGCCTCCTGCACCACGTCTTCGGCATTCTGTTCGTGCCGCGTGAGCCAGCGGGCCAGGTTATAAGCGGCGTCGAGATGCGGCAGGATGGCCGCCTCGAACCGCGCGAGTTTCTCGTTGGGTGCGGGCAGCGCTGCCTCCTCGTTTCGGTCCGGCAAGCCACGATGGCCCGCCTCCTAGAAGCGCATACCGACGACGCGGCCATTTTATTCCAAAAATCCTTTTTCGACTGCGCTGGGGAATAAATGCTGCCGCCGGCCGGTTGATTCTGCGGACGGATCGAAACCCTGCGTCAACCGGACGGCCAACAGAAAGGACCGAACTCATGGACCGCGATTTTGGATTTGAAACCGACCACTTCCACAACAACGCCCGTCTTAACAATGGCAGCGGAGACGGCATCGATCGCCGGGGGATGCTCGAATGCATGGCGTGGGTGGGAACGGGCCTGTTGTGGAGTATCAGCGGCGGCATCCCCATGTCGCGGGTGCTGGGCCAGGACGCCGCCCCGGCGAGCACGGGAGCTTTCTCGTTCGTGCAGATCAGCGACAGCCACATCGGCTTCTCGCGGGCGCCGAATAAGGACGTCGCCGGAACGCTGCGCGAGACGGTCGCCCGCATCAACCGGCTGCGGCAAACGCCCACGCTTCTGTTGCACACGGGCGACATCACCCACGGTGCGAAGGAGGCCGAGTTCGACGTCTGCGACCAGATTCTGCGCGAGGCGAAGACGGGAGAACGCGTCTACGTCCCCGGCGAGCACGACGTCTACGACGACGGCAAGCTGTACCTCGAGCGCTACGGCAAACGCACGCTCGGCGGCGGCTGGCAGAGTTTCGACGACCATGGCGTGCACTTTATCGGCCTGGTCAACGTGCAGAGCGCCGGCGCGGGACCGCTCGGCACGCTCGGCACCGAGCAGTTGACATGGCTCAAGAAAGACCTTGCGCGTCTCGCCGACAGCACGCCGATTGTGGTCTTCGCACATGTGCCGCTGTGGTCGATCTATCCCAAATGGGGCTGGGGAACGGAGGACGGTGCCCAGGCACTCGAACTGCTGCGGCGATTCGGCTCGGTGACCGTGCTCAACGGCCACATTCATCAAACGCTGCAAAAAGTCGAAGGGAACATCACGTTCCACACGGCCTGCTCGACAGCCTTCCCCCAGCCCAAACCAGGAACAGCCCCTTCCCCGGGCCCGATGAAGGGAGTTCCCGCAGAGAAGCTCAGACGAATGCTCGGTTTGACGAGCGTGCGCTACGTCGAGAGCGAGAAAAGCCTGGCAATCGTCGACATGCCACTGGAAGGGGCGTGAGCGAGGAGGAAGCCTGACTCATCCTTCCGCCTTCATCCTTCATCCTTCCCTTTCTCACTCTGCCGGTTTCTCCGGCAGGCGGAGGATGCAGCGGAAGCCGACGTTGTTGTGCGGGCGCCTGCCGTCCAGACCGGTGCGGTACCAGGCGTCCCAGTTGGGGCCGTTGCCTTTGACGACGTGCGCGTCCTCGGTTTCGCCCAGCGCGGGCCCTTCCAGTTGCGCAGCTCGCCGCCGGCCGACTTGAGGGCGTCGGCAAACGCCGTGGGTGAGTAGCGGTCGGTGCACCATTCGCGGGCGTTGCCGGCGAGGTCGTAAATCCCGTAGGGGCTGACGTCGGTGCGAAACGTTCGCACCGCGTCGATCTCCTCGGGAGTTCGCGCGTGGGTCCAGATGGCGCGGCCGTTCCCCCACGGATGGGTAAAGGCGGCCGGGCCGCGGGCCGCGCGTTCCCATTCGGCTTCGGTGGGTAGCTCTTTGCCGGCCCACTTGGCGTAGAAATCGGCTTGGATCAGCGTCACGCCCAAGGCGGGAAAATTGGGGGGCGATTTGAAGTTCTTCGCCTCGGGCACGTTATCGAGGCCGCGGTCTTCGATGAGGTGTTTGCGATACTTCTCGTATTGCTTGAGCGTGACTTCGTTCACGTCCATATAGAACGAGTCGAGCACGACTCCGATCTGCGGGCTCGATTCGCGCGGGCCGCCGTCGTGGCCGACGATCACGGCCCCGCCCGGAACGAGGGCCATCTCGGCTCCGTCGCGGTCCGAGCGAATCCGCAAGGGCCAGCCGAGCGCCGGATCTTTGGCCGCGGTCAAGGGCGAGAAACCGGCCGGCAATGTCTTGCCATTGCCGACGGCGACCCGCGGTTCGGCCGGAGTCTCCTCCGTTTTGCGCGAGGTCTTTTTTCGGTCCGCCAATTTGCGATCGGCCGTTTTGCGCTCGGGCCGCTTGTGAGCGACGGTTTTGCGGCCGCTGCGGGTCTTGCGATCGGTCGCATCGGAGTCGGCTGGGGGTTGGGCGGCGGTGCTTGGCGCCGCGACACTCTTTTTGGGAACGACCGGCGGTTTGGGCAGATCGGGCGCGTTGAAACGAGTCGAATCGATGCCCGCGGGTGGAAGGATACCGGTGAAGTCGTCGCCGGAGACCGGCTTCCCCTCGGCCACGACCATTTCGAACTTCGGCTCGCCGGGGACGGGCTCAAACACGTCGAGCGGGTTGACGCCCGGATCCTCGGAAGGACGCGTCTTCTTGGCCTTGCCGACGTCTGCTTTGGGTTTCTTCTGCCCGGCGGCGGGCACTTGCGGCGCGACGTCGACCTCGGCCACGTTGGGCGCGGCTGGAGTGGGGTTCGCCGGCGGCTTAGTGCTCGATCCGCTGTTGCAACCGGCGATGAGGGCGACGACGGCGATTCCGCTGAGGATTCGCATGGCAACTCCTAAGATCGCACGAATTCCAAGCTGGGTGCCGCTGAGAATTCGCATGGGAATTCCTGACCTCTGAGAGCCGGCGGCACCCCAAGTCGGACTCAGTCAGAGATTCTCGACAATTTCGCGCAGGCCGATCAAGCGTTTGGCCCGATGTCCCTCTTGGCCGCAGGCCGTCAGCCAGCGGTCGCGAAGTTGTTGTTCGAGCGATTCGGTCATGCGTCCGCCCGGGGCGAAGTCGACAACTTTGCCTCCGGCCCGGTGCGTGTGGCCGCCTCCGCCGCCGATGCCGGCCAGTGTTTTTTGGATCAGATCGACGGCACAGCCGTCGTCGCGGCGCGTGCGGATCGAAACGTACAAATCGTTATCGATCACGGCTCCGCACATCACCCGCCGCACGCCTTGGCAGCGAATCAACAAGTCGGCAACTTCGCCCACGGTTTCGGTGCCGCTCGCCTTGGGCAAGAGACACAGGGCCGAGTCGCTGAACAATAGCGTTCCCTGCAGGGCCAAGACGAGATCGCTGAAATAGGACCGGGTCAGCGGCGCGTTTTCGATTTCGGCGATCAGGCCAGGCTCGGCCCGGCCCGTCAGCCAGCAGACCATCGAGCGGTCGAGCGGCGAATGTTCGGTCTCGCAGCCGCAGGTTTCGGTGCGGATGGCGTAGAGCATGGCGGTGGCCAGCTTCACGCCCGGTTCGATCCCCTGCTCGCGGAGGTAGCTGGCGACGATCGTGGCCGTCGCGGCGACAAAGGGGCGAATATCGGTGAAGGCCACCCCCTCAGGCGCGGTCTCGCCGCGGTGATGGTCGATGATGGCTACCGGCTGCAAATGGTCGCGCGTCGCCAGGTGGTTGCTCGTACCCAAGCCGCAGTCGACGAGGATGTGCGCCGTCGTCTCGACGTTGTCGAGCTGTTCGACAATCTGCAGCGGCGGGTTCAGCAGATCGACCAGGTGGCGGTTTTCCGCTCGGACGATCGCCCCGCCTCCCACCAGCTCAACGGGGCAGTCGAGCCGTTCCTGGAACAGGGTATAGAGTCCCCACCCGGCCGCCATCGCGTCGGGATCCGGATTGTCGTGAGTGACGATACGGACCAGGGAATAATCAGACAGTACGCGGAGCAAGCGTTCCGAGTGCAGACCCGGAACGGTTTTGAGATCAGGCATGTTCGCGGAGCATGGTGTGAATCGCGTCGCGGTAGCGGGACAATCCCTGAACTCGAACCGCGGAGCATCAGGTTATTTTAAGCAGGACCGATAGCCGCCGAAAGCATGTGACAATCGGCAAATCCGTTACCGGAAGAAGAGAAGCGTCACAAGTACAAACAGCGGAACGAGTACGGTCGCGGCGTAAGCCGTAAATGTTACGAACCCGGGCATCTGGACATTCGACTCCTGGGCGATGGCCCGCACCATGAAGTTCGGTCCGTTGCCAATATATGTGAGAGCGCCCATGAAGACGCAGCCGCACGAAATGGCCGCCAAAACCGGCTCCAAACCGGCCCCGGGAATCTCGAAGGCATGCGCCAGGTAGTGGCCCTGCGCCGGAATGCCGTGCGCCCCGGCGGCGGTCGCGGTAAATGCGAGATAAGTCGGTGCGTTGTCCAGAACGCTCGAAAAGAGTCCCGCAGCCCAAAAATAGTGCCACGGCTCAGCGAGCCCAAGCGTCGATCCACGGGCATTCAACATGGCCAGAGCGGGCGTCATCGTCACGAAGATGCCGGCAAACAGGACGGCGACTTCGACGATCGGCTGATACGTGAAATGGTTCTGAACGCGGAGTTCACGGGGCGTCATGCGGAGCGAGATCACTGCCAGTATGAGAAACAGGACCTCCTGCACGCCGAAGGCCCACTGCTCGCCGCCGTTGAAGAGCCCGCGACCTCCGCAAAAGACGATGGCCACAATGATCAGTAGCAGAACGATGTTCGCGAGGCCCCGCACGCGGAGTCTGGCGTCTGGCGTCTGGCGTCCGGCGTCGAAGGTAGCAGAGGGATTCGCGGCGTTGTCAGCCCTCTCGCGCAACGAAAAGCCGGTCGACGACGTAAGAGATCGCCAGCAAGGCGCCGTTCACGACGAGCCAAGCGGGGAAGAGCTTCAGCGTCCAGCCGAACGGAACGCCCGCAAGATATCCTAAAAACAGCGGCGGATCGCCCAAGGGGGTCAAGAGCCCGCCGCAATTGGCGACGATGAAGATCAGGAAGATCGGCACATGGGCCACTCTGCGTCGGTGCGAATTGGCCCTCAACAGCGGCCTGATCAGAATCATCGAGGCGCCCGTCGTGCCGATCACGTTGGCCAAGACGGCACCGATCGCCAGGATGGTCGCGTTGACGAGCGGCGTCCCTCGCGGCGTGCCTTCGACGACGACTCCGCCGCACACAATAAAGAGAACGCTCAACAGGGCCATCAGCGAGACATATTCGGCGAGGTTTTCCAGAATTGCGTCGCACCCCTCCCAGCCGAAATGGAACGGCAGAAGACAGGCGATGGGAAACGCGGCCAGGGCCGCGACCTTTGCCTTGTTGACGTTTGCTTCCCACCAGTGGCCGGCAACCGCGGGAAGACAGGCAATCGCAGCCAGCAAAGCCACGAACGGGATCAGGAAAAAGAACGGCAGCCGCTTGCCCAGCGGCGTCTCAATCGGCGGTCCTCCCGGCTCGTAGGTTGCCGCGCCGCAGAGGAAGACAACGGCCGCCAGCCCGAGCAGAGGCACACACACCGGCACGAAGAGCGACACGAGCGATCGCTTCACGTTCGACTCACTCCGGCAGCGGTTTGCCCTTGGTCTCGGGCAAGAATGGCAGCGCGATCAGCCCGACCAGAAAGACCACGCACATCGCGCAGCCCGCGTAGCGCAACGGCTCGGCCGTCTGTTTGAAGACGCCTTCGAGCGCGGCCTTGGCGACCGGCCCGAACGCGGCCACGAACCGGCCCACGTTGTAGCAGAAACTTGTCCCCGTCGAGCGGAGCCGCGTCGGGAATAACTCGGGGAAATAGATGGCGTACCCGGAAAAAAGCGAAAGTTGGCAGAAGCCCATCACGGGGACCATCACCCAAATCTGCCAGAAGTCCTGCAGAAACCAGAAGACGGCGAACGTGCTGAAAAAGGCGGCCAGGAAGGCGAACGCAAACGTCGGTTTACGGCCGATCCGTAGCGAGAGCGCGCCAAACCCCAACATGCCGAGCGCGGCGCCGATGTTGAGGGCGATCGACGTGTAGCCGCTCCACCGCGCCAAGCGTCCGCTCACCGCGCGGTTCAATTCATCGCTCGTCTTTTGCAATTCCGGGCTGAGCTGCTGCGACGAGGGGTTTGCCTGCGCAGCCTTCAGCGTTTCGATTTGTTGTACGCGGTCTTGATCTCCGCTGACAACGGCGGCTTCGCGTTGCTGGGCGTAAATTCGCTTTGTGACCGACGGGCGTTGGACGAACCGGATCAGATCGGGCGTGAAGAAACCGACTGACCAAAGTCCGATGACCCCCGCGCAACCCAGCAGCAGTCCTAACAAAGCGTGCTTTCGCAGTGTCGGCTCACTAAACAGCGAACGATAGGAGCCGAGTTGCCTGGTGACGGTTCCGTCGTGGCTGACGCGCTCCCACCGCTCGGGTTCCTTCAACCGCCGCATGATGAGCACGGCGAGGAAAGCCGGGGCCGCTCCGATCAAAAACATGATCCGCCACGGGCTCTGGAAAGAGCCGCCGCCGACCGCGCCTTTGATCAAATCGTGTTCTTGAGCGTAGCCCAATCCCAGAAAGATCAAGGCGGCCGTCACGTTGCCGATTCCCGAGAGGGCCTGCAGCAGCGCCAGCGATTGAGTGCGCGCGGAGGCCGGCATCACTTCGGCAACGAGTGCCACGCCGACGGCAAATTCGCCTCCGACCCCCAGTCCGGTCACAAACCGGTAGGCGGCAAAGTCCCACGGTCCGCGCGCGAGAGAGCTCAAGCCCGTGAAGAGCGAATACATCAAGACCGTGATCAGCATCGTCTTGGCGCGGCCCAGCCGGTCGCCCAGCATGCCGAAGAACAGACCGCCCGTCGCCCAACCGGCGATGAAGATCGACGTGGCGTAATCACCGGCCGTTCGCCGTGCGATATCGATCTGCTTTGCGTCCGTGCCGGGCCGCGCGGGAATGAGTTCCTCCATCGCCGCCGGCCGGGCCAGCACGAAGAGCTGCTGGTCCATCGTGTCGAAGAGCCAGCCCATCGCGGCGACGGCGAGCACGAACCAGTGGTAGCGCTTCATCTCGCGATACCAAGGTCCGCTCGCAGCGGGAGCCAGAGCGGGCGAGCCGTCTTCAAGACCGTGCATCGAACACCAGAGGAAGCGTCACGGAGGGAAAACCGACAGACGACAGTAACCGGTTGCCGCTGTCCGGTGCAATTGCAGCGAACAATTCCGCCGCGCTTCCTCGGATGACTCGCGGCCTCTCTTGATTCTCCCGGCCGGCGTCTCGTTTTGCGTATAATGGGTGAGTGTTGTTTGGCGTCAATGTTCGGAGCGGAGTGACTGCGTGAGCGAGTTCGTCGAGCCGGTCGGAAAGCGGGTCCTGGTTCGCAAGGATGAAAGCCGGCAGAAAACGCGTGGCGGAATCGTGCTGCCGGATGCTGCGGAAATTCCCACGATCACAGGCCGCGTGGTCGAGGTCAGCGCGCAGGTCGCGCGCGACGAGGATTTTCCCATTCGGAAGTACGACAAGATTCTGTTTCATCCCAAGAATGCCATCCCGGTCGACCTCGAGGCCGACAATCTGTTGTTCGTCGTTCCCATCGATGACGTCGTCGCCGTGTTTCGACCCGCCCGCAAGAACGGTGTCCCGCGCACGTCGACAGAAGAAGCGCTGGGAGACGACGAGATCCCCGAGGTCGATGACCGCGAGCCGTAGCGCGTTTTTGGTGTGCACGTCGCCGGGTGCCACTGGCGACAGCTTTGGGTCGCCAGTGCTTCGCCGCTTGACAGTCGACAAAATCGGGCCATAGTCCCCGCCGAGGTTCTCTTCGAGATCTGATGGCGAAATTCCAAGACACTGGCGGGCCAGAACCCCGCGAGTGGCACCCGGCGCTCGCGCGATCGGAAGCGTGTGGAAAGTTCGGCCCGCTCACCCCGACCCCCCTCTCCCGCGAGGGGTGCAGAAGAATGGAATGCTCGCCGCGGGGCGGGCGGGGATTGAATGGGTGACAACGCGGAGGCACGCGGACTAGAATCCGAACTTCGCCCGGACCGCCGCGCCGACGGTCGTTTCGGGTCCGAATGCCTCTGTTCCCGCCGTCCTCCTCCATTAGAACGGTCATCTCATGAGTGTCGCGCCGGTTGGATCGAAGCCCCCGTTCACCGCCGTCAAATGGCTGATCTGCATCATCACGTCGATCGGCTTCGCGTTCGACATCTATGCACTGCTGATGGCCCAATACGTGATCCCGCCGGCGCTCAAGGAGTTGGGCGGGCTGACACCTGGGACGCCAGCGTTCGCCTTTTGGGCCGGCATGATGTTCTGGGTGCCGGCGATTGCGGGCGGCATTTTTGGTCTCTTGGGCGGCTATTTAACCGACATCTTCGGACGTCGGCGGATCCTCACCTGGAGCATTTTGCTCTATGCGTTCTCGGCGTTTGCCTCCGGTTACTCCACCTCGTTGACGATGCTCTTGATTCTGCGCTCGACGACCTTCGTCGGAGTGTGCGTCGAGTTCGTGGCAGCCGTCGCCTGGTTGGCGGAGTTATTCGAGGATCATGCCCAACGCGAACGGGCCCTGGGTTACACGCAGGCCTTCTCTTCGTTCGGCGGGTTGTTGGTCGCCGGGGTTTACGGCTATTGCAACACGAACGCGAATACGTTTCATGCCATTGAGCTCCCGAGTTTTCTTGCCTTTCTCGGCGGGATCGGCGACGCGCATGCTTCTTGGCGGTATACGCTGATTTCCGGCTTGATTCCCGCGATTCCGTTGATCGTGATCCGGCCCTTCTTGCCGGAATCGCCCGTGTGGGCCGCCAAGAAATCGGCCGGCACGCTCAAGCGGCCCAGCCTCGTGGAGATCTTCGCGCCGCAGTTTCGGCGAACCACGATCGTGACGACGATCATGTTCGCCTGCAGTTACGGGGCGGCGTTCGGCGCGATCCAACAGATGCCGCAAATCGTCGGCCGCTTCACCGAAGTCGCGGCCAAGACGAAGGACAAACCGAAACCCGCGGCCGCTCAAATCGAGCGGGCGGCCGCCGCGGATTACGGCAAGGTCCAGGAAATCGGCGGGCTGGTCGGGCGATTTCTGCTCGCCATTCTTGCCGTGCGAATTCTCAGCCGCCGTTCCCTCCTGCGGATTTTCCAGATTCCCGGCCTGATCTTGATGCCGGCCATCTTTTGGGCCTTTGCCACGCAGCCGAATTCGAGCCTGTTCCATCTGGGATCGATGGACATCACTTGGATGCACCTGGGGATTTTCATTTGCGGCCTGTGCACGGTCGCGCAGTTCAGCTTTTGGGGCAACTATCTGCCGTATGTCTATCCGGTTCACCTGCGCGGTACGGGCGAAAGCTTCTCCGCGAATATCGGCGGCCGATTGTTAGGGACGTCCTTCGCAGCCGTGACGAGTTTCGTCGCGACGGCGCCTTGGGTTCCTGGCGGAATTCCGCCGGCCAAGATGGCCTACACGGCGGCGGGAGTGGCGCTCTTCGTTTATCTCGTCGGCTCAATCGCCTGCTTCTGGCTGCCAGAGCCGAAGACCAAGGATCTGATGACGGAATGAGAACAGGGGCTCGACGTCAGAGCCCAGAGAGCTGCGGGCCAGAGAGCTGCGGGCCAGAGAGCTGCGGGCCAGGGAGCTGGGAAAACCGCTGCCGCGAAACTATTCGTCACCCGACATGATTTTGAGGTAGCTCGCGTAGCGCACGGGTGAAAGCAGGTCATTGTCGACCGCTTTCTTGACGGCGCAGCCGGTTTCGTGGGTGTGGCGCAGTCTGGAAAGCGGCAACCCGGGACGAACGGGCGGAATTCGATGAAAAAGTCTTCGACCTCTTCGAGCCGCACGTCCCAGAGTTGCATTTGCCGCATGCCCGGCGTGTCGACGACCCAGCCGCCGAAATCGAGCGGATGCAAGACGGCCGTGCGCGTGGTGTGACGGCCTTTGCGGGTCCAGCTGCTGACGACGTCGGTCTCCAGCCGCAGGTCGGGTTGCACGGCATTGAGCAGCGACGACTTGCCCACGCCGCTTTGACCGGTGATGACCGTTTCGTGTCCGCGGAGCAGACGTTTGAGGTCGTCGATGCCCGTCGTGGCCGCCGCGCTGGTCAGGACGACGTCGTAACCGAGCCGTGCGTACATCCCCAAGATCGGCTGCAACCGCACCTGGTCGACCAGGTCGCTCTTGTTGATACACAGAATGGGTTTGACGCCCCCCTTGAGCGAGCTGATCAGCAGGCGATCGACAAGGTTCGTCTTGAGGGGCGGATCGGCGGCGGACGCGACAATCAGGGCCTGGTCGATATTGGCCGCGATGATCTGTTCCTTGCCGCGGGTCCCGCGTCCGAGCGTCGCCTTCCGCGGTTCGACCCGTTCGATCACACCGTGGTCGCGGTCGACCGGGCGAAACTGCACGACGTCGCCGGCAACGACGGCCCCGCGTTCCGCGCGGCTCATCGTACGGACGAGCCGCCGCACCGTGCACTCGTACCGGTGGGCCGCCGGATCGGCGACGATGCAATGCAGGCCGGAGGAAGAAAGCACGCGGCCTGTGCGACAAGTCGTTTCATCGACCGCGCGGCGCACCGGCGAGCCCGAGTCCCCTTCCTCGGTGATGATCGTGCGCTGACGGGTCAGATCGCCTTTGCCGCTGATGCGTTCGACGCTGGGCCGATCGACGGCGCGCGGCTCCCCATCGTGAAACTCGCGAGTGACATTTCGAAGGCGCGGCCGCTTCTGCCGATTCTTCCGCAGAGAAATGCGGACTTTGCGGGGATTCTTACGGGGCAACGACTGACCCTATTACACCGTCCAACGGTCACTGGCAGCCACAACGTCGCGTTTTGCGGCCGAAGATGGCAAATCGCGCTTGGCCATTACACGTGGTCGCACCACTATTTGTCGAGCCAGACCAGCTTATCGTCGTCGAGATCGTCGTCATCCTCGTCGTGCTTGCGGCCCGCGTCAATCGTGTGTCGCTGCGGCGGAGTGCGGCGCTGATCGGGGGCGGTGTGACGCGGAAAACGGGACGCGTCCGGCGATGTGCCCCGATGGCTCAGCCCGGCCTTTTCGAGCAGGCTCATGGACAAGGGATCAGGCACGGCTTCGACCGGCGGCGGGGCGTCGGCCTCGGGACTGTAGTTCACCTCGTAGCGGTGCTTGGCGACCGAGAGGACGTCGCCCGGCATCAGCCAGTGAGTCTCGCAACGGATGCCGTTGACCTTGATTCCATTGCGGCTCCCCAGGTCGCGCACGTACCAATAGCCGTTGAGCAACTGGACCTCGCAGTGCCGCGAGGAGACGTTCGGAAACCTGAGAATGATGTCGCAACTGGGCTGTCGTCCGACAACCAACCGCGGCTTTTGCAAAGGGATGGGGTCGCCCCCGCCACACGGATTCAACTCGCCGAACATCTGGCGGTCTTTCAGCGGATCTTCAGTCTTTTCGGCCGAGAACTGGCCCGTGTCTGATCGGTCCGAGGGGTCGACGCAGCCACGAACTGGGTCGAGATGTGTTCCTGAATTCAACTTTATCGGCACGGATCTGACCCGTCAATTCGATAAAACGCGGATGCGAAGGATTCGAGGCAGTCTGGAGCGACTGGCTCGTAAAGTTTTCTTACACAGAACAAAAAACGGACCAAACGCGTCAAACTTCGAGGTACTAAAGGTCTGTACAATGAGTGATCAGGCCGAAGCGGGCCAAGCGGTCGCTGCGAGACCGCGCGATCCTTCGGGATCGTGCGATTTCGGAGAGGAAAGTCCGGGCTCCAGAGGACAGGGTGGTGGGTAACGCCCACCGTCCGTGAGGACAGGGAAAGTGCAACAGAAAGCAAACCGCCTCGAGGCCGTGGCTGATTCGTCGGCCACGACCTTGCGGTAAGGGTGAAACGGTGCGGTAAGAGCGCACCAGCAGTTCGGGTGACCGGCTGTTCGGCAAACCCCACCTGGAGCAAGACCACGCAGGGAGAAGAACGGGCAACCGTCGCGAGCTTGTCCGGCTCGCAAAAGCTCCCGGGTAGGTTGCTTGAGGCGGCGGGTAACCGCCGTCCTAGAGAAATGACCGCTCTCGACAGAACCCGGCTTACCGGCCCGCTTCGGTCTTTTCCTATTTTGACATTCCTGGTATGACGCCCGCGTGCTGAGCACCAGGAATCAGGGGTAAGGGGCCTGGGACGAGGGATGCGTCGACGGACCGTCCCACGCCCCCGGCCCCATGCCCCTTTTCTCGTCGATTGCCGCGCAGGTCGGCGCGGATTCAGAGGCTATTTTTCCTCGCGCCGCTGTGGACAGCGATCGCCGCGTGCGGCTGCCACTCCAGCTCGGAATCGACGCGGCAAACACGCGCGGAATCGATCTCGCCGGCCAAGGGGGATGAGACGACGATGCTGGCTTCGGGCAGCAGCGGCGGCGGTTCAGGAGTCGTAACCAAGGCTAGCGGCGAGGGCTCGAACCCGAGCAGCGGCGCTTCCCAGGCCGTCGCTCCGGCCGGCACAACGACGGTGAACTCTCCTTCGGTCGCCACGCGGTTGACGAATTTCTTTACGGGCAAGTCGACGGCGTCGGACAGCCTGGTTCTGCCGCGGAACGATCAAGGCGGCGAAAACGCCACAATCGATGGCTCGCCCGAAAAGACGGCCGCAAACGAGTTTTGATTTGTTTGAGGCGGCGGCCCGCAAGTCGAAACGAATTGCTGGCGAACGGGTTTCGAGCCAACTAAGATGTCTGCGTGCGATAGAATTGAAGAGACGGGCGAGGAATTTTGGCTCAAGGGGGCTTTGCACAAAAAAGGGGACTGACCCCCTACCGAGTGGGCACACCAAGTGCTAGCCGCAATGGGTCGGGGGTCTGTCCCCTTTTTTGTCACCTGGCGTCACGGGCTTCCTCGTTGACGCTGCCGCGGCTCAAACTAGAATCTGGAACTCGACTTTGGGGCCGCTGCCGTCGGAAAGCCGAAGACCGCCCGGGGATTGCTGTCGCAAGATCTGCGAGTGAGGAGTGTGCGTCGGTGCAAGTTGCCATTACGTGTCGCCATGGGTCGATTACCGACGACGTCCGCGAATCGCTCAAGCGCAAGAGCGAAAAACTTCTGATCTATTTCGAGCGCGTCACGGCGATTGGCGTGACGGTGATCTTCGAACCGGAGCGGATGAAGGAGCGGATTCGCGTCGAAATTCTGCTCGACGCGGAACATAAGCACAATTTCGTGGCGACCGACGAGGGGGACGAGGTTCCCTCGACGTTCGACCGCGCGTTGGGCAAGATGGAGCAGCAAGTCAAGAAGTACAAAGCCAAGATCCAAGACCATCGCCGCGGTACGCGGACGAACGAACTTGCCGAGGAGGAAAATCCGCAGGCGGAATCCGAGTGAGTCGGACGGCCGACCTCTCCCCACGGCCGGACGCTGGTCTTTGGAAAGGTTGGATACGGCCGGCGAACATCCGCCCGAGACGATCTGCCCAAGACAATCTAAATGTGCGGTCCGGTGCGCCCTCCAATGTCGACTACGGGGTCCGTAACGACGGGCCGATCCTGTCGCCCTTGTCCCGAATCGGGGACTGCCGGCACGTCTGTTCTTGCCCCGTTTCCCCTTTGCGCGCCATGATAAGGCACAAAAGGAGCTTTTAATGAAGATGACCGATTTCGTGGTCCGAGAGGCAATCCTGCCCGAATTGCAGGCCACGAACAAAGAGAATGCAATCCGGGCGCTGGTGGAGAGTCTTCGCAAAAGCGGCAGCATTCGCGCCGAGGACGAACAAAGCATCGTCGCGGCGATTCTCAAACGTGAAGAGCTGGGGTCGACCGGTATCGGGATGCGCGTCGCCGTTCCGCACACGAAACATCCGTCCGTCGATCGTTTGATCGCGACCATCGCCCTGTCGAAAGAGGGCGTCGATTTTGCCAGTCTCGACGGCGAAGACGTCAACATTCTGTTTCTGCTGGTCTCTCCGCCCGATCGTCCGGGCGACCATCTCCGCGGCTTGGAAAATATCTCCCGACACCTCAGAAACCAGAATTTCTGCCGATTCTTACGTCAGTCCAACTCCCAGGACGCTATCTGGGAATTGCTGCGCGAAGCCGATAACAACGAACTCTAGCGCACTTGTTCTTTTGTAAATTCCTTCCTGGCCCGAAGGGCTCAAGCGCGCGAGCCCGCGAGAGACGAACACGAAGTTCGGTTCGACAATTCAAACCCGCACACCCACATGGTCGAAGACACCCGTTGCCGCCGCACCGTGACGATCAACCTGAGAGACGGGCTGCACCTGCGCCCCGTCGCCCAGATCGTCGAGACGGTCCGCCGGTTCGGCTGCGTGGTGCGGATCTCCAAGGGAGATTACACCGCCGACGCGGGAAACGTGCTCGACCTCATTCCGCTCAAGGGCGAATTCGGCGATACGCTCGTGTTGGAGGCGACGGGCGACAAGGCGGCCGACGTCCTCGACGAACTGGTCCGGTTGTTCGAGACAAACTTCGACGATCCCGTCACCGACGCCGGTTGACGCTGGACACACGATGCTGATCAAACGCGGAATCCCGGTCTCGCCTGGAGTCGTCAGCGGACCCGCGTTGGTTTTCGGGGCCGAAGACTTCCGCATCCCCCAGCGCTACGTGGGCGTCGACGCGGTCGAAGTCGAAATCGCCCGCTTTCAATCGGCGCTCAAGGCCGTCTGCGACGAAATCTCCGAAAACGAACAACTCGCGACGAGCCACCTGGGCAAGCAATACGGGGCGATTTTCGCCGCCCACCTGCAGCTCGTGCAGGACCCCAAGATCACCGAAGAAATCGTCAAGCTGATCCGCGACCGCCACTTTTCCCCCGAGTTCGCGTCGAGCCGCGTGCTCCGCCGCTACGCCAAGATGTTTCAGAACCTGGGGAACATCTACCTGGCCGATCGGGCCGACGACATCTTCGATCTCGAAAAGCGCATTCTCCGGCACCTCCTGGGCGAGCGCCGCGAGGAGTTGTGGCAATTGACGGCTCCCGTCGTGATTCTCGCGCACAATCTCACGCCAGGCGAAACGGCGACGTTGCCCAAAAAATTCGTCCTCGGCTTTGCCACCGAGTCGGGAGGCCGCACAAGCCACACGGCCATTCTGGCCGGAGCCCTGGAAATCCCGGCCGTGGTGGGGGCCGGCGATTTCATCTCGGACGTCGCCGGCGGCGAAATGGTCGTGATCGACGGCACGCGGGGCGAGATCATCATCGATCCCGATGAGGAGACGCTCGCTCGGTACCGCGATTCCCAGGCCCGGCACAAGACGGTTTCCGAGCGGCTCAAGGGGCTCCGACAACAGCCGTCCCAGACCCGCGACGGCGCGCGGATCCTGCTCATGGGGAATATCGAGTTCCCCGAGGAAGTCGAGCACTGCACGCAGCGCGGGGCCGACGGCATCGGCCTTTATCGCACCGAGTTCCTGTTCCTGCAAAGCGGCCACGAACCGAGCGAGGAGGAACATTTCGCCGCGTATACCCGAGTGGTCTCCGCCTTTCCCAAGAATGAAGTCGTCATTCGAACCCTCGATCTGGGGGCGGACAAGTATGCCAGCGTCTCGGGCCGGCTCAATCCGGGGGTCACGTCGCAGCTGGGTCTGCGCAGCTTGCGGCTGACGCTGCAGAATCTGCCGTTGTTTAAAACCCAGCTCCGCGCTATTCTGCGAGCGGCGACCTTAAGCGAGGTCGCTATTATGTTTCCGCTGGTCTCGTCGCTCCTGGAGCTTCGCCAGGCCAAGATGATCCTCGAGGACGTCAAGGAAGATCTGGAGGATCAGGGGGTTCCGTTCAAAAGGAACGTTCCGGTCGGTATGATGGTCGAGGTTCCCTCGGCCGCGCTTTTGGCGGATGAATTTGCGAGGGAGGTCGATTTCTTCTCGATCGGCACCAACGACCTGATCCAGTACACTCTGGCGGTCGATCGGTCCGATCCTGACGTTGCCAATTTGTACAGTTCGGGCGATCCCTCGATCCTGCGGTTGATTCGTCTCGTGGTCGAGGCCGCCCGAAAGCGCGACATACCGGTGACGGTTTGCGGGCAAATGAGTTCCGATCCGAAGTTTATTCCGCTTTTGATCGGGATGGGAATCAGACGGTTGAGCGTGACTCCGCATTCGATTCCCGAGTTGAAGGAAGTGATTCGTACAATGGACGTCCGCCAGGGCGAGCAGATCGCGGACCACGCCCTCTCGCTGGAACTGGCACGGGACGTCGAAAACTATTTGCGAGGCGAATTGAAAAAGATCTGTCCGGATCACGTCACGTAACCCGGACGGCGCGTGGATTCATCGTTCAAACAGGTTCCAATCAGGTGCGCATTCGTTTGATGACTGCCGATTGCCCAAAGGCCCCGTCCGATTCGCTCGTTGAGCGATCGTTCCGCGGCCTGACGGCCGACCTTCGATGGCCGCAGTCTCGAGATGAGCTTGCACCGCCGGGCGAGGTGCCGATTGGCCCGCCCGACTTTGTCGGCCGCCGTTTTGGCGACGCGTTCTTTCAGTGGTCTGCGGGCACCCCCAATTCGTCGGCGGTGTCGGACCCCACTGGGACACGGCGCGGTTCGCGTTGGGGCCGAACGAATTTGTCGGAGCGCTGGTCCAGCACTCCACGACAAGCGGCGCAGATCTCGGGCTTCGGCCCTTCCTCATCGGCAGCGAGCAGCGGTCCGCCGGATCGAGACGCCGCGCGCAACGTGCGCGGCAACGATTCCGCCGGGCCGTGCGGTCAGTCGTCATTCCTCCTGCGCGCCCCAGGTCGTTTTTTACGACGAAGGGCAATGAATGAAGAAGGAAATGCTGATCAACGTCCTCCAATCCGAAGAAAGCCGGATCGCCATCCTCGAGGATGGCGTGCTGGAGGAGCTCTACGTCGAACGGGGGAGCATCGAGAACTGCGTCGGCAATATCTATAAAGGCCGCGTCGTCAATATCGAGCCCAGTATCCAGGCCGTCTTCGTCGATTTCGGCGTGGGACGCAACGGGTTCCTCCACGTCAGCGACGTCGAATTCCAGTACTACAAGCACCTCTTGCCCAACGGCGGCAAGCCCGATGGTGAAGAGGATCCCCGCTACCAGCGCGGCAAGCGGCGCTTCAACGAACGCAGCGTCCGCAACAAGCCGCCCATTCAGGAAATCTTCAAGCGCGGCAGCGAAGTTCTCGTGCAGGTGATCAAAGAGGGCATCGGCTCCAAGGGCCCGACGCTCTCGACCTACATCAGCATTCCGGGCCGTTACCTCGTCCTGATGCCGGGGCTGCAGCGCGTCGGCGTGAGCCGCAAGATTGCCGATGACGATCTGCGCCGCAAGCTGCGCCAGGCCCTTCTGGAGCTCAATCCGCCTCAGGGGCTGGGCTTCATCATCCGCACGGCGGGAACCGATCGGGCCAAGCGCGATTTGCACCGCGACTTGAATTACCTCTTGCGGCTGTGGCGAACGATCGTCCGCCGCATCCGCAAGACGACCGGGCCGGTCGGCATCTACGAAGAAAGCGACATGATCATCCGCACGATCCGCGACATCTACAACAGCGAAATCGATACGGTGCTGATCGACGAGCCGCAGGCCTTCGAGCGGGCCCGCGAGTTCATGAAGATCGTCATGCCGCGGAATGTGAACCGCATCAAGCTTTACGAAGGCAAGGAAGCCCTGTTTCACAAGTACCACATCGAGGATGAAATCGCCCGCATCCAGACGCGGCACGTTCCGCTCCGGGGGGGCGGCTCGATCGTCATCGATCAGACCGAGGCGCTCGTGGCCATCGACGTCAACAGCGGCAACTTCCGCGCGGACGACAACGCCGAAGAGACCGCGTATCAGGTCAACCTGCGGGCCGCCGAGGAGATTAGCCGTCAGATTCGCCTTCGCGATCTGGGCGGCATGATCGTCAACGACTTCATCGATATGCGGGAAGAACGCCATCGCCGCGGCGTCGAGCGGGCCCTGCGCGAAGCCGTCCGCCGCGACCGGGCGCGCATCAAGGTGCTGCGGATCAGTCCCTTCGGCCTGATCGAGATGACGCGGCAGCGAATTCGGCCGTCGCTGCGCCGCAGCATCTACGAGGATTGCCCCTGCTGCCACAACACGGGCCAGGTAAAGACGGCCGAGAGCATGGCCATCGACACGATGCGGCTGTTGATGACGCGAGCGACCCGGGAAGGCGCGGCGAAAATCGTGGTCGAAATTCACGACCGCGTTGCCAATTACCTCAACAACAAGAAACGCCGGGAAATCACCGGAATCGAAGAGTCTTGCAAGGTGATCATCAGTATCATCGCCCGCAGCGACGTCGGGCCGGAGCATCTTCTGCTCAAAATCCTTGACGAGGGAGGCAATGAGCTGCGGCCCGGCGTCCCCGCCGTCATGGCCAAAACGGGTCGATAGCGGCTGCCGGTCAGTCGCCCTCTTCCAGTTGAAAGGCGGCCAGAAGCCGCTACAATGCGGAATTCGCCTTTGACGGCACCCGATTCGAATCGGCCCTCATACAGAGAACGAAAGACCGTCCGCCATGTTTGCAGTGATCAGCGATGGAAACCGCCAATACCGCGTCGAGCAGGGCGATACCGTGCTCGTGGACTTTCGCTTGGGGGCCGAAGTCGGACACGCCCTGCAGTTTGAGAAGGTCTTGCTCGCCAATGGCGGCGGATCGAGCGCGATTGGCAAGCCGGCCATCTCAGGCGCGCTCGTCGAAGGGACAGTCGTCGATCCCGAGGTGAAGGGCAAAAAGCTCGAAATCGGCAAGTTCCGCCGCCGCAAGAATTCCCGCCGTCACACGGGACATCGCCAGAAATACACGTCGGTCAAGATCACGACGATCACGATCCCCGGGCTCGAAATCGTCGAAAAGCCGGCCGAAGAAAAGAAGGCGGAAAAAAAGCCCGCCGCAAAGAAAGCGCCCGAGAAGAAAGCCGAGTAAGGCGTTCCGAAACCCGTTCGGAGCGGCCTCATCGTGCCAGCAGGGCTCGATCCTGGCTTTCGGCGGGCGAATCGTACCGCTCGAGCGTGGCGCACATTGCCTCGATATCATCGGCGGTCGGGTGAATGACTTCGTCGGCATGCAGACCGATGTGATAGTAGCCGTATCCCAACGGCGTCGAATGCTTCTTCGTGCACGCGATGAATCGGGGTGACGTCTCATCGCGCAAACCGACAATCACGCACGGCTCGGAAATGGGCTCACTGTGAATGAATCCGATCCCTTGAGTCGAAAGATCGTGGCTCACGGCCGGAAAGACGCGTGAGTAGTCGGCCTCTTCGGGCGATGAAGCCGGCACGACCCAAATCACCTCCGTGTATGTGCCCCGGGTTGCTGACCGTGCGTTGGCGACGCTGAGCGTGCGGGCATGAGCGCGATTCACGCGCCCGTGCAGTACGCGCTTCACTTCGTCCCGCTTCTTGTGGAAGAAAAAATCGAGCATTTTAGGGTGCCAACGGCACTCCCCTGGGGGTCAAATTCGTCCTTCAACAATACGTTCCGAATGAGTTCGGGATGCCCGATTCCCTAGAGGGAAACCCGTAAGGCAGTTCCGGTCTTGCGGGTCTTGCCCAATCTGACGCAACGTCGGTCACAACATGACCAAGGCAAGCGTTGCGATCATTTCAAAGCTGCAAGAAACGCGACCAGGTCGCGAAATTCATCGGGCGTGAAGCTGTCGATCAAGTTGTCCGGCATCACCGATTTGTTCTGTGGATGCCGCTCCTCGATGTTCGAGGCGGCCAGTTCGACGATCGTGCCTTCGGGTGTGCCAATTCGCACGTGACCCTCGCGATCCTCGGCCACGATGACGCCGACGACCACACGGCCATCGCGCGTCACCAAGGTCCAACTTGTGAATTGCGGCGCAATCTCCTTGCTGGGCCGCAGGATCGATTCGGCCAGCTTGCTGCGGCTGGAGCTGCGCGCGATGAGGGAGAGATCCGGGCCGATTTTGCCGCCGCGGCCGTTGACGGTATGGCAATGAAAGCAGCCGCCGGAATTGGGATGCTCGAAGAGCCGGTGCCCGGCCTCGGCATTCCCGCCCGAGGCGGCCAGTCGAACCCAATCCTCGGGCGAAACGGGCCGCGGCGAAGCCAGCTTCGCGACTTGCTGGGGGACCGGCAGTCCCGACACGCGGAATGCCAGAGCAAGCTGGTCGCGGAGATCCTGCGATCCCTCCGTCCCCATTGCCAGCGTGTTGACGTCCGACAACACATCCGGATTGCGCAGCGATCGTCTCAAGGCGCGAATCGCCGCGGTTTGGAACTCACGGTCGGGGCCCGCCAACATCCGTCGCAGCACGGCCAGCGTCGCCGAGTCGCGCTCGTCCCGCTGGAAGACGGCGGCCATTCCCGCGACGGCGGCCAGCCTGATCGGCCGGTCGGCCTGCGCGTCGAGGGCAATCGCCCGCAACAGCGCGGGCGTTTCGGGAAATGTCGTTTCACTCAGCGTGCGAACCGCTTCGTCACGCAGCACTGTCGAGCGCGCGGCAATGAGCCGCTTGAGCAATTGGATGTCGAGTCCCTTGTGGCTGGGTGGAACCATCCGCAGAGCGAGTGCGCGAACTCGGTCGGCCGCCCGCTCGTCTCGCACCAGACGCAGCGCGTAATCGGCGCCGGAGAATTCATTCCGAACGGCGCGCTTCACGCCGTCGAGCAGTTCCAGAGAGGCCAAAGATGCCTCGAACAGATCGGCTGTCGTCTTTGCGTCGGAGAGCTGGCGTTCGATCTGCGGGCGGAATTGCGGCAAGCGTGCCTCGCCAACCCACTGGATGGCAGTCCGCCGCACGGTGAAATCGGGATCTTCGAGAGCCACCGAAAGCACCGAGTCGCGAGCTTGGCCCTGCTCACTTTGCCGCGCGGCCAAAAGCAGGGCGAGCCGCAAACGCGGTGAGGGCGTCTGTTTCGGTCGCAATCGTTTCGCGAGTTCATCGGGCGTCCAGCGGTTGGCCATTGCCTGGACGACGGCCGCGAAGACGAATCGATCGTCGATCCCAACGACCTTCTCCGCGAAGGTCGCGTCCTTCATTTCAAGTCCATCGAATGCCCTCACGAGTTGGAGCAAGTCGAGAGACGGATTCACGTCGGACGGATGTTTGAGCGAGTCCAGAATGCCGGCCGCGGTCGCTTCGCCTGCATGCGGATACAGATCCGGCCAAAGCAGGGGAATCTCGGCGTTCTTGAGAGTCGACCGCAAGGGCGGATGGGCGCGATGGCGGTCGGACCCGCGGGCGAGAGCCCAGTTTGCTTCGAGGCGAGCCCGCGGCGGCTGTTTGCGATCGGCGGCAATCAACTGCAAAAGCCCGCGATCCATTTCGGCCAGCCTTGTCGCAGTTTGCCGGCGCACGTCGAGACGAGGCGAGTTCAGTTTGTCGGCCACTTGTTCCGCCGCGACCTTCGGAGCCAGGGTGAGCTCGTCTCGCGCTTTTTCGCCTCGCGCCGGTGCCGGACGCGCCTTTTTCGGACTAATGCGCCAAATGCGTCCATGCCCGTGGACTTTGTAATCCTGCAGCACCCAGTCGGTTGCGAATAGGCTGCCATCCGGCGCCAGCGCGAGTCCGACCGGCCGAAAGTTGTCGCCTCCGACGATCAGCGGCTCGGCTTTCGATGTGAACGAGGTCCCTTGCGACTGCAACGGGAAGCGATCGATCCGATGGTCGCCCCATGAGGTGGCAAACACCGCCCCCCGGTATTCGGCGGGGAAAGCGTCGGACTCGTAGGCGACGATCCCGCTCGGCGCTTCGCCGGTTCCCGAAACCATCGGCAGCGTGCCGGGCAATTCGCCGTCCCAGGCCGTGAACGGGTGAATGCCACGACGGCCGTTACGGAATCGATAGCCGTAATCGCCGCCGGGGATGACGTGCACGAGCCGGCATGGCGGCCGGTCGTCCGGGTCATTATCCACGGTAAACATGCGGCCGAACGCGTCGACGCAAGACGCGTGCGGGTTCCAGAAACCGGTTGCCCAGAGCGTGAGATCGGTGCCATCGGGCCGGCAGCGAAAGATGCTGCCCCCTTCGCCGCCGCCCGAAAAGCTGCGTCCGTCGGTTCCCACGAGACGATACGGCGCCCCGAGGTTTTCGCCCAGGCCGATGTACAGGAAGCCGAGACCGTCAAACGCGAAGCCGGCCAGCCCGTTATGCGGATAGTCGCCCGACGTTTCCAGCCGCAGGATCACATCGCGGCGATCGGCCTTGCCGTCACCGTCGGTATCGACCAGATGAAAGACGTCCTTCCGCGTGGCGAGATACACGCCGTCCCCGTGTCGGACGGCGACGCTCATCGCATAAACGAATCCGTCGGCAAACGTCTCGATACGGTCGGCTTTGCCGTCGTGGTTCTCATCCGAGAAGACCAACAGCCGGTCGCTCTCGTGGCCTTTGTAGTTGGGGGGCCGAAAGTGCGTGTTGCATTCGATGGCCCAAACGCGGCCCTTGTGATCGACGTCGACGTCAGTCGGCGTGAGGATCTGGGGGGCGTCCGCGAAGAGGTTGATTTCGAGCCGGGGATCGAGCGATTTGGGGGGCGTGTCGGCTGCAATTGCCCTCGTGCCCAAAGTCGCCAGACACAAGACCAGTGCCGTCGTTTGCCGCATCAGCGAACCGGCACGCGATAGCTTCGCTTTCGATTCGCCCGAGGAGCAATCAGCGACCGTCGTCACGGCTTTTTGCCGTCATGCGCGACGGCCGCTTGCTTGGGTTGTGCGTTCGCAGGCTGCGCCTGAGCCGCCGCCGGCGTCGCTAGAGAGGGAAGGGAAATGATCTTCGCCTGATAAACCTCCCGCGATTGATCGTTTTGCACAAACGCCACGACTTTCAAATGCGAAAGCTCGAGGGGTTTCGCGGGAAACTTCATTTTGTGGCTTTCCTCTTCCGCGCTCAACTGATCGTTGAGCTGTTCGCGGATCGCCTTCAAGTCGACGGAACCTTCGTAATGGAACTTGCTATCCTTCAATTCGATTCCCTGCGGTCCGCCGAGGAATGTGCGAACGACATTTTCGTGTTCGCGAATCCCGTTTTCCCCGCGCAGGAAAATCCGATCTTCGACCAGCGCCAGCCGCAGACGAATGGGTTCGTCCTGCGCGAACGATCCCTCGGCATCGGCAGTAACGCTGATGGAGCTGCCTTTCGGCTGGGCCGCGAGCTGAATGCGGACCGACGTCTTTCGCGTCAAGAAGTGATCGATCGCTTCGCGGACGGCCCGATAGACGTCGCCCGCCTGGTGCAACAGCCCCCCGCGCTGCAGGGGCATGCCGTCGATGACGAACGTCGGGGTGCCGCCGTGCTCCGGAAAGTAATAATGGAAGCGGGCCTCGGAATCGCGATTCGCCAGCGGATCGGGCTGCGGAATGTCCTCGTGATATTGCAGCGGAACGACCTCGCTTGTCGCGAAGGCCTGCTGCAAATAGGCAAAGGCCACATCGGCCGCGACGCAAGGTCCGCAAGCGGCGCCCGTGAACAACTCGCAAAGCACCACGCGGTTTTCCGGGTCGGCCGGGCGCGGCTTGACCTGTTTCCCCGTAAATTTGGGCATCGACTCGGCATAAACCTGATCGAGGAACTTGTCGAAGCCGTCCGTCTTGCCGCCGTGCTGGCTTTTCCAGAGCTTCTCGGCAGACTCCCGCGGTGAAGGGTTCTTGGCCTTTTCCGCCTCCCAGATCTGATGCAGGATTTGATCGAACAGCGGCAAGACGGCCAACTTCGCGTAGGCCTTGAGCGCATCGTCCGACTTGCCGTGGGATTCGTCGTATCGCGCGAGTTCCATGATCACGATCGGATCATAGGGGATCTTCTTGTTGCGTTCGCGCAGAAGCGGAATCGCCTTCTCCCGCTGCTCGGGCGTTCCCGTGTGGGCAAAGGCGAGCGCTTCGTTGTCACGGGCCTGTTCCTTCATTTGTTCCAGCATGGGCCGCCAGATGGGTATTGTCTCCTCGGTCAGCTGGCCGAGCGCCAGGTCGACCTGATGGATGGCCGTTTGTTGGAGGTAGTTGGATTTCACCAACGAAGAGGCGATATCGATCCGCGCCTTCGAGCGCGGCGCGAGCCCCACAGTGCGGCGATCTTGACGTATTGATCGGCCAGTTGGTCGACCGCCGCCTTGTCCAGTTTGCGTTCCTGCGCCGTCATGAAGAGGGCGGGAAAAATCTCGACGGCGAGCGGACTGTCCGGATGGGTCTTCACAAAGGCGGTGGCCTGGTCGAGAAATTCGTTTCGATTATCCTTGGCCGCGTTGAGTTCTCCGGCTTCGGGAAGCGGCTGCGGATGCAGCTCCTGAATCTGATCAAGCTTCGTCGGAATCATGGCCACCAGGAACGTATCCAGCGGATTGAACTGGGCCGTTCCACGGGCGTAGCCGTCGTGGAATTCGACGAGGATGTCGGCTTGTTTGGTCTGCTGCACGGGTTGCTGCTGCCCAGGCGCGATGCTTTGAACGGTGATCTCCAGAAGCAGATGCAACGATTGCGGAGTGACCTGGATCGCCTTGAGAGTGGGGCTGGAGAGAGCCGTTCCAAACTGCATGAGCTTGGCGGCCATCTTGCCGTCCTTGGCTGACTTCGAGATATCGATCAAGGCGGCGGGCATCTCGGACCCGCTCAGCCTTTGATAAAACATCAACACCCACCGCCCCTCGAGTGACGGCCGCTTGGTGATGTTGTGCGTCAGCAGGCCGTCCCCCGCTGGTTCCGTCGGCGAACCGCCGGCCGCGGCGGTCGCATCGGCCGTGGTCTTGTCGGATGTCGCCCCTTTCTGGCCATTGTCGGAGCACCCGGCAACGGCGAAGGCAAAAGCGAGAAATATGGTCCCGCAGATCGGGCGAATCATCGAATGGACCCCAAGGAAAAATGGGTGATTTGTGGCGAAAGCAAGCGATTCATTCTAAAGAGACTTCGACCGAGTATTCCAGGCCGACGCGACGGAGCCCGACAGCCGCCCGTCAGTGTGCGTACCGGAATCGAATCGACGCATCCGGACAGCGAACAATGACTTCGTGCCGGCCGAGTTCCGCCTCGGCAAACGGACGCAAGATGGGTTGCAGCGAACCGAATCGCTCCCGGAACACGTCTTTGCCTGTTCGTTTGTCGATGCAATGCAGGATCGGCCAGCCCATGCCGTTTTCATCATCATCGGCCGCGCCCCGTCGAAATTGACGATAGGAAAAGATCAGCAAGGGTGCCGCACGCGATTGATCGAGGGCAAACGCCCCGTCGGTAAACGACCGGCTCCAGAGCGTCTGCGCGGTACGGCGATCGACCGCGCACAACGCCCCGCTTACCATGGGATTACGAGTTTGGTCTCGCTGTCCGTTGGGTCGAAAATTGCCCATGTCGGCCAGCGCGCTCGAAAAAGCCAGGTAAAACCGGCTTTCGTCGCTGGCGACGTGAATCTGCACGCAACGCTTCACCTGTGGCAGCCGGTCCTTGCTCAGAACGGCGCCCTGCGCGGCATCGACAACGTGAAACGTGCCGTTGGACTCGCCGGCCAGATACCGGCGACTGTCCAGGCGTATGAACTGGGTTTCCGCGGGAAAGGCGATTGACCACTTCGGCTGATCGTTCTGCAGATCAATCCGGCAGAGTCGCACACTTCTCGGTTCGGCGATTTGCAGGAGCGCATCCAGGCCGTCGAGCCAGCGGAAGTTGGACGCGGCGGGAACAGTTCGATCGACAACCGTCTTTCCATCCAGCGCACGCAGGATTTGCAGCCGCTTGGCGCGGCGATCCACGAGCACCAGGAGCGAGTCGTCACCGTCCGTGAGATCCGCGGAGGGCACGTCCGTGCGGCGCCAGAGGGGCTTGCCCGAAAGCGGGTCGAGGGCGACCAGGCTGCCGCGGTCTTGATAGCAAATGTAACCGGGCCGCACCGGGCCGACGCGGGCAGCGGGACGGCCCAAGTGGTCGGTCACCAGGACGCGTTCACCGTTCAAGGCGGCGGCCCCGGGGAGCACGCGGACATCCAAGTCGGTGCCGGACCCGCTCGGAGAACTCGAAGACGGAGAAACCCACAGATCCACGTGCCACAACAGCGTCGGCACCGGTTCGCCCCCTTCATCGAGCGGGGCCACGCCGTACAAGTCCGTTCCAACCTGCACGATTGCCAACGGGCCGATTCCCCACGCGCGATGCAGCGGCAGGTAATTCCGCAGCCGCGCGTTCTCGGTCGGCAGCTTCAAATCCCAATACGTACTTTGGCCGTTTCCCTGAAATCGGAGCGTTTCCGCTTCGTGGTCGAGCGCCACGTCGAGCCGCTCGCAAAGACTTCCCGGCAAAATCTCGATGGGCAATTGAAAGAATTGTGCGTTTGAGTTCGATTCGGTGTCGGGCAGGGCATCGGGCGCGGTGGTCGACCAGGGATCGGCACCGGTCTCCTCGATCTCCTTGGACAGCGTCCGGTCCTCTTTGGCGGCGGTGATCAGCGCCGCGGGGCGCAGCCCGTCGTCAAACCGGTAGTCCTGATATTCGGCATTTAAACGCAGCAAGCAGAGTGCCGCCTGTCGCCGGTTGCCATGCGCAATCGACAACTCGGCCAGATCCCGCCATGCCTGAGCCGCGCGGTGCGGTGCGGCACTCGATGTCGCGTCCCACAATTCCAGTTGATTCTGAGAGAAGGCCGAATCGGGCCGCAGGGCGGCTTCGATCTTGCGGCGAAACGCGCGATCCAGCCCGACGTTGCGAACACGCTGGAAAATCCGGCCGAAAAGCGAAAGATCCCCCTGGGCGATGCCCTGCTCGAGGGCCGCTTCGATCCGCAAGCCGGCCTGCCGGCGTTCCGCGGGCGTGCAGGCTGCCAACAGCTCCCGCAGATCGGAATCGAGCTGACGCTCGAAGGAGACGATGCGCCGCGGACCTCGTTCGATCTCAATTTGGGCCGGCAACTCCAGCCGGGCAAGTGCCAGCAGTGCGTCGAGGGCCAGCAGGCGTTGCCCCTGCCCGGCCAGTGCGACGCCCACGCTTCGCAGGGCAATCGCCCGCTGTTCCTCGGCCGCAGCCGCTTTGAGCAACTGCGGCGCAAGGGCGAGGTAGCGATTGGGATTTCGATCGAGATCGGCCCGCAGCGTTTCGAACAAGTCGCTTCGTTCCGGGGATGCGGTCACCTTTTCTTGCGAGTCCGCGTCGAAGAGCAACAGGTCGGTCGAGGGCTTCTCACCGGCAGCCGGCGATTTCTCGCGAGTTGGCGATTTTTCGGGCGTTGAAGGGGCCGCCACCTTGCGCACGATTTGCTGCCGGGTGGCCTTCGACTCGAGCAACTGGCGATAGAGCCGTTCGGCCCCGTCGAGATCGCCCGACTCGCGATCCAACTCCGCCGCTTGCCGCCGGGCATCGATTTCGTCGGGATGGCGTTCGAGGTTCTTCGCGGCGCGGTTCATCAGTCCGTCGAGCGATGCGAGCAGCGCCACTCGATCATTCGACTGCGAGAGGGCCGCGCCGCTGCCGGTCTCTGCCAAAGGAAGGAGGTTGCCCAGCGGATCCTTGGGCGGCGCGATGGGAAATTGGACGTGCCCCGTCTGCAAATTGATCGTCGCCAGGCCGCCATCCGCCTGCGGCAGGTAATAGCGGCCGCTGACGGCAAACCCGCGTCCGCTCGGCAGACCGATGGCCGAACTCCACAATACGGCTCCCGTTGCCGAATCGAAGGCCGTGGCCCGGTATTGTGAAATGGCCAGCAGGCGACCCTCGACAATCGGGGCGAGAAACAAGCCCTTGTTGACGCTTTGACTCCACAGCGGCTTGCCCGAATCGAGGGAGAGGGCATGAATCGCGGCCGACCGCGGCGAAATAAAAAAGCAGCGTCGATCGTCCAAACGGACGAGGCTTTCACGCCAGCCGTGCAGCCAGCGCGCTTCCACCGCGGGAAAACGGCGACCCCAGCGGGGCGGCAAACGCACGGGTTCCTCGGTCGATTGCGCGGTAAGCCCAGCGGCAGGTGCGCGTGGCCAGGTCGAAGGCGAACACAATCCCGTCGGGCATCGGGCAAATCAATAAACCGTCGCGCTCGAATGGCACGCAGGGGGGGCCGATCGACGTCGTCCCGTCGCTCTCGAAACCGGAAAAACCGGCCAGATTCTTGCCCCAGCGGACCGTGCCGTCGGCCGGATTGAGCGCCAGGAGATTGGGCCCGTCGTTGGTCCGCCCGAGCACGTAAAGCGTCTCGCCGCAGGCCAGCGGGGGACCGAGAAAATCGATGTCGCGATCGGCGATCTCTCCCGCGGCCGCGGTGACAAGCGGCTGGATTTCAGCCAGGCGCCAAACCCGTTTGCCGCCCTCATGGAGATCGAACGCGCTCAGGCTATTCTTCGGCGGCAATTCGACCTGCATCCGCCGCCGCCGGCCCATCCAACTGGTATTTCCGTAGGCGGGCACGTCTTCGACGACTGTGAAGACCCGCTTACCGTCTGTGGAAAGGCCGCACTGCGGACCGCCCGCGAATTCCCGTTCGGAAAGCGCGTCGCTCTCGAGTGAGTAGCCCAATGTCGGCGCGACTTCTGCCGACCAGCGAAGCCGTCCGCTTTTCAGATCGAAGGCGGCCAACTCATCCCTGCGGCGGATGACCAAATCGTTTCCGCTGACGAGAGGAAACGGATGAAAGACCGGCGGGATTCCCGATTCGACGCGCCGCACGATCAAATCCTCAGCCACCGCCGCCGCGGCGCCGGACGGCTCGAAGTGCCGATTCCAAATTGGCTGCGCGCTCGGTCGCTCGAAATGACCCGCTTCGACGAGCTGCGCGTGTCCGCCTGTAACGCTCGATGTCTCGACTCGCGTTTCGGCAGCAGGCTGGCGCATGCGTTCGGCGAGCCATTCTGTCAGTGGTTTGTTTGTTCCCTGAGTTTCGAGTTCGTTGCGGGAGAGAGTCTCGCGATGGTTTTCGATCCACAGTTTCGCCATCGATGACTGCCCGAGCTTCAGCCTCGCCGTGACGAGGCGCGCGGCCGCTGCGGCGCTTTCCTTTGTTTCAGGTGTTGCCAGCAGCTCACGCGCGGCGGCCACCGCTTCAATGAATTGCCCGCTGTCGAGAAAAAGGCCCGTCGCCGCGGCGAGTGCTTGCCGGCCGGCCTCGGTATGTCGATAGGTGGCTGCGACCTGCAAGAGCGGATCGAGTCGGCCCTCGGCTCGTGCTTGTTGCAATTCGCGCTGTGCATCGGCTCCCACTTCTCGTTCGTACCGGTCGCGCGCGTCGGCGGGTAAGCCGGCGATGAGCTCATTGGCCGCGACTTTGGCATCGACGTACCGGCCGTCCATCTCGACGAGCGCGTTTTCCCGGTCGCTCAAGAGCGGTTGCAAGGCGCGAATCGCTTCGACGGCTTGTCCCCGCGCGATGAGCGATCGGGCCGTGGCCAGCGGCTGCTGCAGGCTGCGATCGAGCGAAAGGGCGGGGATGCGCGGCTGATCGCCGGCGCGGCACTCAGCCGAAAGGGCGTGAAGCACGGCGAGGACGAAAGTCCAAATCAGCGTGGTGGCCGGGCCGCGGCCAAACCAAAACGTCCGCCGCGACTCGCGTGCTACGTCCGACACGCCCCGGCGAGTGGGTTCCACCATTCGATTGGTCTCGGACTGCCAAGAGGGATTATTTGGACCGTGTATTTTCTTCGATATCGAGCAGAATGTGGATCAACTCGCGGAATGTAAAGAACGTCAGGGCCGAGATCAGTCCGCCGCCAAACGCCCCGATGGCATAGAAAATCGCGGCCGTGCGTGCCGCCGTCGCGGGCATGGCGAACGCCGCGTGCAGCCCAAACAGCAGCCCGGCAAAAGCTCCGACGACCGCCAGCCCCGCGAGGACCGTGTAAATGATGGCAACCACGGGAAGAATACCCGACGTCCGTTCATTCCGCCGCATCACGGGAGCAGCGACGGTCGGCCCGCGGGCGGCCTCTTCGGCAACTTCGAGTTGAATGGCGGCCAAGGCCGAAAGGGCTGCCGTCTCGAATTTCTCGTCTTCGTCCGCATCCGCTTCGGCCAGTACAGGAACGTTGGACTCGCCGGGCTCGCCGGAGGCGGCTTCCTCTTCCGCTTGCCGACACTGCGGGCAGCGAGACGGGGTCGGCGCGGTGGCGGGAATCGCGTAGCGCCGTTTGCAGATTGGGCAGGTCCATTGAATGCGTTGAATCGTCATCGTCGACCGTTTCATGGCTCGTTGGCCAGCACCTCGTCCCACACGGGTGCGGGAAACTGCTTGCCGGTCAGCGACTCGAATTGAGCTGCCAGCAGACCTCGAAAGACTTCGGACGGCTCGACCACTTTACATCCGCGGCCGCGGACCTCTTCGAGCAGAAGCGTGTCGTCGGGCAATGCCGAGACGTCCATCACCGTCATCGTTGGACGGAAATAGCCGGGATTGATTTCGGTCTTTCCATGCCCCATTTGGACGGCCGGATCGGCAATCGCCACGACGTCGGCCAGCGTATCGTAAAGATTGTGAAAGGGGACGTGCCGCAGGCCGAATTTCTGCGCCAACTGCTGGGCGCTTTTTTCGTCGGGCGACGTGATGCTTACGATGCCTTTGTTGCGCTGGATCCCGTAGACGAACGCTTGCGCCAAGCCTCCGCTGCCGACGACGAGTACATTCCGCCGGTCCAGCGGATGGTCTTGTTCGTCTTTCCGGCCCAAGCGATCCTCGAGGGCCTTGGCCGCGTGTCGCCAAAACGTGTGGTATGCCGTCCATCCGTCCGGTTGACGAAGCAGCAGATCGGCGTAGCCGCTTGGCTCGGCGGAGCCCTCGCGTTTTTGTGCCTGCTCCGCTGCCGCGCGCGCGAACTCCGGCGAGACGACGATGGCGTTGATCTTGAGGCGTTCGAGCCGTTCACCCAACCGCTCGAACGACCGGATCGGCGTCGGCAGGCAGCGGTGGCGATCGTCGATCGCGCGAAAGGCGGCGTTCAAAACACGGGCCGTCTTCGCCATCTGCTGGTCGATGGGCCCGATGAGCGCCACAAAGCGTGTTTTCGGGCCGATGTCGTCCCAACAATAGATTTCCTTGAGATCACGCACTGTCGGCTGGCCGGGGACCGATTCGAGTCCGCGTTCGAGGGCCGCGTAACTCCACGGAACGTCGAGCGCGCGGCCCAGCAGGGCGAGCGTCAGAGCGGATCGACCGATCAGCAGACCGACCGTGGGAATCTGCCGCTTTTGAGAGATAATCTTGAGCAAAGGCCAAACGGCCTCGAACGTCGAGGCCGGCCAGGCGAACTTGATCACGTCTGCGTTGGCTTTGGCGGCCTCGTCATACGCCGCGTCGACGTCGTCGGGCGGGCCGTTGAGCGACATCACGCTGATGAGTCGCTTGGTTTTGCCGAAGCGTGGGACCTTGGGGGCCGTTTCCAGGTCAAGTTCCACATATTGTGGGCCGGCGACGATCGCCTGCCGCAGCAGGGTCATGCGTTCTTCGTCGGTTCCAGCGAATTTGCCGCCTTCCTGCGGCCGCCGGCAGGCGACGACGATCGGCTTCCCAATCCCCTGCAGCATTTCCCCGACGTCGGGTTCTTTGAGGAGATGATCGAGGCACAGCTCGATCAGGTCACACTGTCCGGCCGCGTTGAGAAGATCCGCCTTCGCCAGTTTCCGCGACACGGGAGCGACGGAGATACAAAGCATCGGGCGATCCCCAGATCCAAACTGGCCCACTTGCGACCCTATTCCTCGACACTCTCCGCACGGACTTGATCGTAGTACTTTCGCGCGGCGTCGTACGCCTCCTGGGCGGCCGGCCGTTCCTTCGGTCGAATTCCACCGAATTTGGCCAGCTCGCACACATCGACCGCCTTGCGGAGCCACTCCGCACTCTTGCGGCTGGCCCGGATCGGTTTGCCGCCGACCTCGACGAACACCGGGTTCGTATGAACCGAGGGGAAGATCCGCACGGCAATCCAGCTCGAGTGAGCCAGATCGATATCAAATGTCATGGGCCGCGTCGTTCCGTCGGCGACAAGTTCGCTGCGCGCGGCGGGCTTTCCGTCCACGATCACTTCGACGGGCACTTTCCGCGACTCGCCGATGCGGGCCCGCTCGAGATGCCAGTACGGCTTTTGATCGAGTCGCGCATGGCGGATTTGCTCGGTTTCTTCGGTTGGCTTCTCTTCGAGCCGCGCGGCGACGTCGAAAGTCACCTTCACTTTTCCCGGGTGCTCGATGTTGAGCTGGCTGAGCTTGCCGTTCGAGCCCGATTCGCCGAGTGCGACGTCGTTCACCTTAAAATCGAAAACGTGGCTCCGTCCGTCGCCGCAGTAGCTGCGGCCGTCGCGAACGCCAAGGACCCACGCGTCGTAATCGAGCCGGTCCTCCGGCCGCATTTTTACATAGACGCGACCGAGACCGACGCGCTCGCCGTAGATGCAAGGGAAATCGGTTTCGCCGCTGATCCGCGAGCGCAGGCCGCAGTTGAGCGTGTGGTACCAGACATTCAGTTCCCAGACCGGCGGCGTGTCGGCCGTCGAGATGAAATCGCAGACGCCGTTGGGCGACGTCACGATGTATTCGTTGGCGCCGATGCCGTCGAATTTCGGCATGGCATAATCGGGCAAGGCCTCGGCCGTGCGCCCCGACCAATCGGCAGCGATTCGCGAGCGCGCGAATTCTCGCTTGCCGTTCGGCATGTAGTCGGGAAGCTGCAGACCCCAGCCGCTGTGGGCATAGCCAACAACCGCGCCCTGGGACTTCGCCCATCCGAGAACGGGCTGCGTCCAGCTCGGCCAATCTTCGATGACCGTCGTGCCCGGATAATCGTCTTCCTTGAGACGCAATAGACAGACGTGTCCGCAATGCGAAGAGGGGAACCCGCTGACTTCGACGTCGTACCGCATGACATAGTCGGGGCGGGAAAGCTGCGAAACTTTGCCCTCGAAATACTGCTTTTGCGTGTACCAGCAGGGCCCCCACGCCAGCACGCAGCCGACGTTCAAATCTTCACCCACAATTTGGCGCATCATGTCGGCCGGGGTGACGCCTTCGGTCGGGCTGTCGTAGTGGGCACAACCGGCTGCGTGCACGTGATGGTCGCCCGAGTACCAATGCTTGTCCGCCGGGTGCACCCAACGCGTCAATTGGAATTCGGCCGTTTGCGTCGGTTCATCCGGCTTCACGTGCACAGTCTTGTGCTCGATCAAGTATTCCGGTCCGCGGGTGTATTCGACTTTGTAGTCGCCCGGCGGAAGAAAAAGCGTCTCCCCATCGGCTCGATACACCTGGTTGTGGAAGAAGAAGTCGGGGGCCAAACGGCGTGCCCGGTTCGGATAGACTCTGTCTAATTTGTCGCGCACCACAAACGATGCCGACGTCGGCTGGCCGTCGAAATCCTTGACCCGCAACACGACCTTCGCGGCCGGCAGGCAGTTGAACAGAATTGGCACGCTCGCGCGAAAGCCGAGGTCCTGCGTCCCCTGGCCCACGTTGAATCCGATATCGGCCTCTCGCTTGCCCGCGTCCCGCGAGTAGAGCATCACGACCCGGTATTCGACGCCAAGCCCCGAAAGGGCCCGCCGCAAGGGCTGCTTTTTGTAGAGATCGATGTCCAGGAACCGCTGGCTGACTTCGCCGGGAGGCACGAGCTTTTCGGTTTTCAGCGGCTGTTGCCGGTCGCCGTGCCCTTGCATATATAACGGGGCGGCATTGGGACTTTCAGCCTTCAGCTCGGGCGTGATGCCGGCCTGATTGATGACTTTCAACAGAAAAGTGCGCCAGCCTTGCTGCACCAGTTCTTTCGGAGCCGGCCCGTCGACGACCGAAACCCGGCTTTCCGGGTTGATGGTCACGGCAAACAGACAGTACGGATCGAGGATCGCCTGGATCTTGCGGACGGATTGATTCGTATCCGGGTCGACCATCGCCGCCGCGAGTGCCCGCTGATCGTCGGGTTTGAGCGGCGCGCCGATAAAATCGAGCGCATCGACGAGCCGTCGGGTCGCGGAGACGAGAGGCTGCTGCTCAACGTCGATCACCAAAGGCAAAGGCGCTGCGAAAAGGGCCGGTGCGGCAATCAGGATGGCGCAAACGGCGATCGACAGCCGAGCGGATTTTTTCAGAGTATCGAGCGGACGGCAGTGCGCCACCTCCGGCTCCTTAAAGAGATTTTCATCGTGACCGAAATTCGCCTTCAAGTGGCTCGGGAGAGGCTTGCGTCCACGGGTCGTCGAGGCCATCCTCATTTTGCGGAGGTCGCGCGCAACGTGCAAGGTGCCTTACGGCGTCGGAAGGCCAAAAGTTGCAGGGTGTGCACCGTTATTGCTATCATCCCGCCGTGCATCCCCTATGAGCAAATCGCTCGAAAATGCGATCCGTGACAAGTCGGCTCTCGTCGGCGTGATTGGGCTGGGTTACGTCGGCCTGCCCCTGATCAACGCCTTCGTTTCCGCCGGGTTCCGCACGCTTGGCTTCGACGTCGATCACCGCAAAGTTGATGCGCTCAATTCGGGCGCCAGCTACATCAAGCACGTCGACTCGAAAGTCATTTCCAAATGGCTGAAGGCCAGGCAATTCGAGGCCACGGCCGATATGGCCCGCCTCGAGGAAGCGGACGCGCTCTTAATCTGCGTCCCCACCCCGCTCAATGAAACTCGCGATCCCGATCTGATCTTTGTCGAAAAGACGGCTCGGGCGATCGCCGCCGCCTTGCGGCCCGGCCAGCTCGTGGTGCTGGAGAGCACGACCTATCCCACGACGACGCGTGACGTCGTCCTCCCCATCCTGAACCACAGCGGGCTCACGGCGGGCAAAGACTTTTTTCTGGCCTACAGCCCGGAACGCGAGGATCCGGGAAATCCCGACTACACCGCGGCGGGTATCCCCAAAGTCATCGGTGGTTTCGATTCGCAGAGTCTCGAGCTGGCCCAGCTGCTCTATAGCCAGGCGATCGTCAAGGTGATTCCCGTTTCCAGCCTCGAAGTCGCCGAGGCGTGCAAAATTCTCGAGAACACCTATCGGGCCGTGAACATCGCGCTCGTGAACGAGCTCAAGATGCTCTACGACCGCATGGAAATCGACGTCTGGGAGGTGATCGACGCGGCCAAAACCAAGCCGTTCGGCTTTCAGGCGTTTTACCCGGGCCCCGGCCTGGGCGGACACTGCATTCCCATCGATCCCTTTTATCTCACCTGGCTGGCCCGCAAGCAGGGCCTGCCGACGCGGTTCATCGAGTTGGCCGGAGAGGTCAACTCGCGGATGCCTGAATACGTGATCACGCGCTTGGCCGAAGCTCTGAACGACGCGGGCAAACCGATCAAGGGGAGCCACATCTGCATCCTGGGGATGGCGTACAAAAAAGACGTCGACGATCCGCGGGAAAGTCCTTCGTTCGTGCTCCTGGAAATGCTTTTGTCCCGCGGAGCGATCGTGACCTACAACGATCCGCACATTCCCAAATTGCCGCCGATGCGGCACCACGACGTGCCGGACATGTCGAGCACCGATCTGACGGCCAAGTTCCTCGCGGCCCAGGACTGCGTGCTGATTGCCACCGACCACAGCGCCTACGATTACGATTTTGTCGTGAAGCACGCGCAACTCGTTCTCGACACACGCAACGCCACCAAAGGCGTCAAAAAGTGCCGGGACAAAATCCGCAAGGCGTAGCGAAACATGACGTCGTCGCAGCCGGGTTCGACGAGTTCTGGCGACGCACCGTCGGCCGACGTGCTCATCGTCGGCGGAGGGGTCGCCGGGCTGACGGCCGCCCGCGAATTGACAAGGCGACAGAATCTCGTGCCGCGTGCTCGAGGCGCGGGACCGCGTCGGCGGGCGCACCTACAGCCTGAAAGTGGGCCATGATTGGCTCGATCTGGGCGGCCAATGGATCGGCCCGACGCAGGATCGCCTGGCGGCCCTCGCTCGCGAATTGGGAGTCGAGACCTTTCCCCAGCATCACCAGGGGACGAAGCTGCTCTCGTGGGGCGGCAAGCTGCTCCGCTACAAAGGGGACATTCCCTGGTTGTCGCTAGCCACGCAGCTCGAACTGGGCCTGATGGACTTGCGTCTCAAGTCGTTCTTGCGCGATTTCCCGATCGATGCGCCTTGGACATCTCCGCGAGCCTGGGAATGGGACGGCCAGACCGTCGAGACCTGGAAACGCCGTCACCTCCGCACGGGCGGCGCGAGGCTGTTTCTCGATGTCGTGGTGCGGGCCGTTTTCACTTCCGAGCCGCGCGATCTTTCGTTCCTCTACTTCTTGAGCTACCTGAAGACGGGGCACGGACTGGAAAAACTGATTTCGATCAAGGGCGGTGCGCAGGAATCACGATTTGTCGGCGGGCGCAGTGCCTCTCGAATCGTATGGCGGAACAGCTCGGTGATCGCGTCGTCTTGAGTTGCCCGGTGCGATCGATCACGCAGGAATCCGCAGGCGTCGTATTACAAACCGACAAAGGTCCCTTTCGCGGCCGCTTGGTGATCATCGCCATTCCGCCCCTGTTGGCCAGCCGCATCCATTACTCGGCATCACTGCCCACTCAGCGCGAACAACTGATGATCCGCATGCCGATGGGATCGGTCATCAAATATATTGCGACCTACGATCGTGCATTCTGGAGGGAAGCCGGCTTATCAGGCGAGGCCTTCAGCGACACGGGCCCCACGACCACGACGTTCGACGACACCTCGCACGACGGTTCGCAGCCCGCCCTGGTCACCTTCAGTGACGGAGGCGCAGGCCGGATTTGGGGCGATCGGCCGGCCGACGAGCGTCGCAACGCGGTCCTTGCCGAATTCGCCCGCTTCTTCGGCCCGCAGGCTGCCAAGCCGATCGACTTTGTCGAAAAGAATTGGAACGAAGATCCCTGGAGCGGCGGATGTTACGCGGGCGTGATGGGCCCGGGCGTGATGACCGATTTCGGGCCAGCCCTGCGGCAGCCTTGCGGCCGCATTCATTGGGCAGGAACGGAAACCGCCGTCGATTGGACGGGTTACATCGACGGGGCGATCGAGTCCGGCCAGCGTTCCGCGGCGGAGGTCGCGGTTCGGCTGCAGAAATAATGGCCGGAAAACGTGCGAACCGACGATGCGGTTCGCGTGTCGCTCGGTCAGCAAGTCGTCAGCTCGGCGCATTCTTGCACGGGCAGAGGCCCTCAAAGGAAAATGAGCAGCCATGTCCGAATCGTCACGTCCGCTCGAAGCCACGCTCGCGGAGACAGCCAATTCGCCCGGCTCGCTGAAAGCGGGCAGCTTTCGCGAATTGATGTCGGTCGCCATTCCGCTGGTGCTGAGCTCCGGTTCGCTGTCGATGATGATCACCATCGACCGGCTGTTCTTGACCAGGTTCTCGGAAGACGCGCTGGCGGCCAGCCTGCCGGCAGCCGCCCTGCACTGGACCGTGATGAGCGCGTTCTTCGGGACGATCAATTATGCGAACGCCTTCGTCGCCCAGTACGAGGGGGCGGGGCGGAAAGATCGCGTAGTCGCCGCGATTTGGCAGGCGGTTTATCTCGCCGTGTTGGGCGGCGCCCTCTTTCTGCTGTTCTTGCCGTTCACGTCGAGCGTTTTCGATTGGGTGGGACACACGCCGACCGTGCGCGGGCTGGAGATTCAGTTCTTTCGCACGCTGTGCTTCGGCGCCATCCCCATGCTCGGCACGATGGCCATGGCCTGCTTCTATTCGGGCCGCGGCAAGACGCGCGTGGTGATGTACGTCGACTTTCTGTTGGCCGCAGTGAATATCGCCCTCGATCCGCTGCTGATTTTCGGACTCGGCCCGTTTCCGCGTCTGGGTATTGTCGGGGCGGCTTTGGCTACCGATACGGCCTACACGGTCGCCTTACTGGCTTACGTCGTCCTCTCGTTTCGCAGTGCGGACTGCATCAGGTACGGCTTTTGGAAGCACATCGGGCTCGACAAGGAACTGCTGCTGCGTCTCCTGCGCTATGGCGTGCCGACCGGGATGCAAATGGCGGCCGAGCTGTCCGCGTTCTCCATCTTTTTGTTCCTCATCGGCCGACTGGGGACGGCCGAGTTGGCCGCGACGAATCTCGCTTTCAACGTCAATATGCTCTCGTTCGTCCCGATGGTGGGATTCGGCACGGCCGTGATGACCCTCGTCGGCAAACGCATCGGCGAAGGCCGGCCGCAGCTTGCCGAACGCACCGTGTGGCTCGCCGCCCGTTCGGTGGCTGCCTACATGCTCGTCTTTTGCGTGCTGTTTATCACCTTTCCCGACACGATCCTGCTCCCTTTCATCGGTACGCACGCGAATGCGGAAATGACGTCGATCCACGATCAGGTGATCGTGCTGTTGCGGTTCGTCTCGTTCTATACGTTCTTCGATGGCATGGCGATCGTCTTCGCCTACGCAATTCGCGGCGCGGGCGATACGCGGTTCCCGTTTGTCTACACGCTCATCACGTCCTGGACCGTGATGGTCTTTCCGACCTATTTTCTCATCACGACGCACCGCGGTGGACTCAACGCCGCGTGGTGCGCGTGCTCGGCGTACATCTGCCTGGTGGGAACCGGCTTTTTCCTGCGGTTCCTCCGCGGCAATTGGAAGAAGATGAATATCATCGGCAACGTCGCCGCCAAACCGGATTCGGCTGATGCCGCGACACCGAATGCGCCCCCTCACAAAGGCGTGCCCGTTGCACAGGGAGCGACGGTTCAAGCGCACTAGGCACTGGCGAAATTCCGTGCTTTTTTTTCCTTCGAAAAAAAGGCAGGAGAGACAGCTAGTCGGCCACTCCTCTTGCACGTACATTTCTTTATAAGGAGTGCGTTTCAGGCCGTTTATGCAGATTCATGAATGAGACGGCTAAGCCAAGTTCCGGCGAACCTGGTGAGATCCTCGCCAAGTTCGCAGAAACCTGGATTAGTTTTCGCCAAGTTGCTGCAAACCTGGTGAAATCCAGACCAGGTTGTCCGAACCTGGCGGTGATCGCCGTCGCGTCGCCGCGGTGTCACGTCGCCGCTGTGTCACGTCGCCGCTGTGTCACGTTGCCGCCTGCACGAGAGCTGAGCGGATCGCGATCGCGCGCTCGTTGTGCCTCGCATCGTCCAAAACCGGCACCAGATCATCGGTGCTCAAATCCTGTTCCAGATCGACCCACGTTCGGCAGCCGGCGAAATGCGGCGACTCGGGCAGTTTGATCGGCTCCGCACGACGATAAATCCGGACCGTGAGCACATAGAGCGCCGGCCGGCGATAATGAAATCGCTCGAGCAGCGTGTCGGCGGCGAGAATCTGCAGGTCGGCCAATCGCGGCAAGAGCGACTCGTCGGTCAATTCAAACACCTCCTCGACGACCGCGTAGAGTGACAGTCGCACCGAATCCGGCGCCGGTGCATCCTTCGCGGTCTGCTGCAACAGCGACCGGACGTCCTGCCGGATCTCCTCCGGATTCTGATGAAATCGCGTGGGAAACAGCCAGAATTCGTTGTGTTCGACTTCGAAACGGCCGCCCCGCTCGTGAATGCCCCCTTTTCGCAAGAGCACGCTTTGCCGCCCCGTTTCTAGAGCCTTGCAGGTCACGGCCCACTCTTTAAATGCGTAGCGGTTCGCAGAGAGCACTCGTTTTCTCCCGCTCCATTATCGGCCCCCACTTTGATACAGTCGATGTTTCCGGAGGCAAAGTCGATGAGTCAGTTTGAGCTGAGTTCGGATCAAATCGCCGCGTTCGACGACGACGGCTTCTTTATCGTCGAAGGCTTTCTCAATCGGGAAGAGACCGATTTGCTGCGCAACATCGCCCGCGCCGATCAGTCGCTCGTCGAGGGCGCCGCCAGCCGGGCCGATGGTGAAGGGGGAGCCGTCAAGGTTCGAGTCGACAACGAACTGGGTGAAAGCGATATCTATAGCGCCATCGTTCGCTCGAAACGGATCGTCGAACCGGTGGAAACGTTGCTCTGCGACGAGGTCTATCACTTCCACCACAAGATGATCCTCAAAGAGCCCCGCGTCGGCGGCGCCTGGGCCTGGCACCAGGACTACGGATACTGGTACGACAACGGCTGCCTGTTTCCGTATCTGGCCAGCTGCATGATCGCCGTCGACCGGGCGACGAAAGAGAACGGCTGCCTGCAGGTGCTCCGCGGTTCGCACCATATCGGCCGCGTGAATCACATGAAGATCGGCGATCAAACGGGAGCCGATCCCGAGCGCGTCGAGGTCGCCTGCGAGCGGCTGGAACTCGTGCATTGCGAGTTGGAGCCGGGCTCAGCCATCTTCTTCCATTGCAACTTGCTGCATCGCTCGGACCAGAACAAAAGCGATGATCCGCGGTGGGCCTTCATCTGTTGTTACAACACCAAAGGGAATGACCTGTACAAGGAATCCCGCCATCCGCGGTACAGTCCGCTGGCGAAGTGGCCCGACTCCATGATCCTCGATATCGGGCGGCGGCAATGGTCGCGGATGCAGCAGCCGGTGGCGTAAGCGAGCGCGAGACCGCCGCGCTGACGGCCGCCGCGGTGACGGCCGCAGTCAAGGCCGAGGCGCTGCGCGTCGGCTTCGACCTGGTCGGAGTGGTCTCCGCCGTTGCGCCGGCGACCTTCGCCGATTTTCAGGAGTGGCTGCGGCAAGGCTTCGCCGGCGAAATGAAATACCTCGACCGGCGCGAGGAGGCTTACTCGCATCCGCGGCATGTGATGCCGGCCGTGCGCAGCGTCATCATGCTCGCCGCCAACTACCGCACGGCCGATCCATCACCGGCCGAACCGTCCGCGGGCCGCGTCTCGCGGTATGCCTGGAACGACGGCGACTACCACACCCTGATGCGCGAACGGCTGGAGAAATTGGCCAATTTTCTGCACGCGCAACACCCGGGATGTCGGACGTGCGCGATCGTCGACACGGCACCGTTGCTCGAACGCGATTTCGCGCGCGCGGCGGGACTGGGCTGGTTCGGCAAGAACACGATGCTCATCAACAAGCGGCAGGGGAGTTGGCTGTTCCTGGCCGGCTTGTTGACCGACCTCGAGTTGACCGCGGACGCTCCGCACGAGTCGTCGCATTGCGGAACGTGCACGCGCTGTCTCGAGGCCTGCCCCACCGCGGCCTTTCCCGCGCCGTACGTGCTCGACGCCCGCAAATGCATCTCCTATCTCACGATCGAACTCAAGGGGCCGATCCCCGCCGAGCTGCGTGAAGGCATCGGCGATTGGCTGTTCGGCTGCGACATCTGCCAGGACGTTTGCCCCTGGAACAAGAAGTCGCCCCGCAAAGACGATATCGCCTTTCGTCCGCGAGCCGATCTCAATCCGGCCGAGCTGATCCCGCTTCTCGAATTGGACGAGATCGCCTTCGAGCGAACCTTCGGCCAAACCGCACTGTCTCGACCGGGACGGGCGGGCGTGTTGCGAAACGCGGCCATCGTTTTGGGAAACCAACGCGATGAGCAGTCCGTGCCCATTCTTTCTCGAGTGCTCGCTGACGAAGAGCCGATTCTTCGCGGCGCGGCGGCGTGGGCGCTGGGCCAAATCGGCGGACCCCATGCACAAGCGGCGTTGAAAAGCCGATTGACCGTCGAAGATAATGCGACCGTTTTATCCGAAATCGAACAGGCACTCGCGCAATGTCCAACACAATCCAGCTCGGAGTGAACGGAGCAGGCGGCCGCATGGGCCAGCGCATCGTCGCTTTGGCACACGCGGATTCCGAACTCACCGTCGCCGCCGCCCTCGAATCGCCCAAGTCTCCCCATCAGGGTCGCGACGCGGGCGAGGTTGCCGGCATTGGCCCAATCGGCGTGCCCATTACGGCCGAATTGACCGCTCCGGTCGACGTTGTGATCGATTTTTCAACTCCCGGCGGACTGATCGCGATTTCCGAGATCTGCGGAAAACGGCAAATCCCCCTCGTCGCCGCGACGACCGGCCTTTCGGACAGCCAGCGAGAATCGGTGACTGCCGCGGCGCAGCTCACTCCGCTGATTCTGGCGCCGAGCATGAGTCTCGCGGTCAACCTGACGATGAAGCTCGTCCGCGAAGCGGCCAAAGCGCTGCGTTCCTACCCGCTCGGCGTCGATGTGGAAATCATCGAACGCCACCATCGCACGAAGGAGGATGCCCCCAGCGGCACGGCACTCGCCTTTGGGAAGATCGTGGCGGACGAGATGGGACAGAGCTCACACGTGCACGGCCGGCACGGCCGTCCGGGTAAGCGGCCGCAAAATGAAATCGGCTATCACGCCGTCCGCGTGGGCGATAACGTGGGCGAACACACCATCGTCTTTGGCCTCATCGGCGAGACGCTCGACCTGCATGTCCGCGGCCAGTCGCGCGACAGTTATGCCGTCGGTGCGCTGGCGGCTGCCAAATTCCTGGTTGCGAAACGACCCGGGCTCTACACGATGGCCGATGTCCTCGGATTGGCCTGACAGCCCAGATTGCCAAATCGTTAAAACCCTCAAGTTCGCGGCCGTCGCTAGCCGATTCAGCAAGATGTGCCTCTCTTTGCCTCAAGGTTCGCGTCACCAACGCGGCCTCAATCGGACCCTGGGAGTGATTAGCTCGTGCACGACGGCGAGTCGACACGCTCATCCAGCGATTCCCCCTCGATCAGCGAGCTTCGCAAGCGGCTGTCGCGAAAAGTCCTCTTCGGTGCACTCAGGACGTTCGCGAGCGCGAGCGGAGCCTTTGTCAGCTCGCGGCGCTGGCTCTTCGCCGCTCTCTTGGTCACCGGCGTCTTGCTGACCTTGATTTCGCTTGTGCGGCCATCGCCCCATCGCCCGCTTCGCGCAGGCGGCGAGCCGGACATCCTGTTCGACGACGTAAAAACCTATCCGCTCGCCTCAAAACTTGCCGACTTGCGATTTCGACCGGAACTCGGCGGAAACGCGCCGCCTATCGATACCGACCTGAAGCCGGCCGCGCGGCTGGCCAAATCGCCGAGCGACGGCTTGGCTTGGGAAGACGGTCATCGTGCGGGGCAACCGATGCCCCTCAGCCGTCGGTTGGACGCCGTGCGCTCGCGGCGAGCCCGTGGCGCGTGGCTCACGGGCACCATCGAGGGCATTTCCGACACGCCCGGCGCGGCCGAGGTCGAACAGCAAGCACGCGGGCAAACGCAAGAACCGGCATTGAGATAAGCCCGTATTCATCGAACAGCCAATCCGTCTCTTTCACGAAATGGTCAGAGCCAATGTACGAACAGTACTGGAATCTCGCTTGCCGGCCGTTTGAGAGCCATTTTTCTCCCGCGTTTTTCTTCGACAGCGAGACCCATCTCGCGGCGCGGCTCAAACTGCGGTACATGATCGAGCATCGCTTGGGTACGGGCGTGTTGTGCGGCGGAATCGGCACGGGCAAGACGGCGGTGGCCGCGTTCTTGCAGCACGAAATGAGCGAGACCTGCGGACCGATCGCCCATCTCGTCTTTCCGAAAATGCCCGCCGCCGCCTTTCTGTCCTATGTCGCGACCAAACTCGGTGCGCCCGAATCCGCCGCGGACAGTCGCCAGGGGATCGATCGCACGCTGGCCCGCATCGAAGCAAAATTGCGCGAAGCCGCCGAACAGGGCAAGCATCCGGTGATCATCGTCGACGAAGCCCACCTCATCGACGACGTGCGTGTGCTCGAATGTCTGCAACTGCTCCTCAATTTTCAGCAGGATCCGGCGTGCGCGTTTTCGCTGTTGTTCGTGGGCGCACTGAATCTGTTCGGCCGCCTCGAGCGGATGCCTCAATTGAATGACCGCATTGCCGTGCGCAGCATTATCGAACCCTTGTCGCACGAGGATACGCTGGGCTACATCGCACACCGTCTGCATGTCGCCGGGGCCAAGCGCGAGATCTTCGATCAGCACGCCATCGAGGCGCTGCACGACCGTTCGGGAGGAGTCCCGCGACGGATCAATCGGCTCGCCGATTTACGCGCTTGTCGTCGGTTATGCCGATCAACTCGACAGCATCGGAGCGGGCGAGATCGAAGCCGTCGCCGCGGAGATTCCGCCGGCCCTCGCCGCGTGATCGATCGGCACTTGTGGGTTATGCTGGAAGCAGAACCTGCAAAATCGGGGAATGCGTGCCGGGACTTCTTCCCATCGATCGCGTCGACCTTTGGACCGTGTCGTTGCCGGTCAGTGCGGAGCAGTACGAACGCCTTTCGCGCTCTTTGTCGGGCGACGAGATGGCCCGCGCCGATCGTTTCAAGTTCGAGCGAGACCGGCGACGCTTTGTCGTCGGTCGCGGAGCGCTCCGCAGCATTCTGGGGGCCTATCTCGGCCGCGATCCCGACGCGATCCGTTTTGCATACGGGTCGCACGGCAAGCCCACTCTCGCCGACGTCTCGACGGCCGGCGGAATCGAGTTCAACGCCTCCGGATCGGACGAACTGGCGGTTTGCGCGGTGACGGTTGGAACGAGACTCGGTGTCGACATCGAACTTTGCCGGCCGATCGCCGAAGAGGACTTTCCCGACCAATGTCTGACGGCCGCCGAGCGGAACGCCTTACGTGCGCTTGAACCGGCAGATCGACCGGCCGCCTTCTATCGGCTGTGGACGTTGAAAGAGGCTTTCCTCAAGGCGACGGGCGAAGGTCTCTCGCGGCCCATGTCCTCGGTGGAATTCGACCTGTCTCCGGGTCGAGCCGTTCGCCTGATCGGCGGCGAACAGAACCTGCCCGACTGGGAGGGCTGCACGATTCTCGAATTCGTGCCCGGGCCGCAGCACGTCGGCGCTTTGGTTTTGGCCGGCAAAGGCCGCACGGTGACCAACCGCAACTGGTCCCCCTGACGTTGCCAAATTGCAACACGCCGCTACGTCGCGAGCGGCGTTGTTCCCAGTTCTTGCAAGCGCTGCGGCGTTTCGCCGCACATTCGCGGGCGGCGGGTAGACTCACTCTAAGACCATCGAGTTGATCCGTGAGTTTAACCGGCGGGGCGTTCCATGCGGGCCGAGTCTCGGTTTTCGTGCTGCTTGATCGGCGAAAAGTCGCTGCTCGTTTTGTGTGCCGAAGAACTGCTGCGCCGCGGCCATGAAATCCGCGGCGTCGCGACCTTGAACGACGAGGTTGGCAAATGGTCGGCCGACCGGACGATTCCGGTCGTGCGGTCGACGAAGGACGAATTGGCTGAATTTCTCTCAGGCAACGAGTGCGACTACCTGTTCAGCATCGTCAATTATCGGGTGCTGCCGGACGACACGCTGCGGCTCCCCAAGCGCGGCGCGATCAATTTTCACGACGGTCCGTTGCCCGGCTACGCGGGCATGTACGTGACGAGCTGGGCCATCATCAACGGCGAACGCGACCACGGCGTCTCGTGGCACTGGATGGTGAAGGAGGTCGACGGCGGCGGAGTTTTGCAGGAACGCCGCTTCCCGATCTGGCCGGACGATACGGCGACGTCCCTCAATACCAGGTGCTTTGAAGCCGCTTTCGAGGCCTTTCGCGGCCTGTTGACGGATCTCGAGCAGGAAACCACCGCGACGCGCTCTCAAAGCGAACCGGTCGCCGGCGGTTACTATGCCCTTCGCAAGCGGCCCGAGAGGATGGCCACACTGGATTGGTCTCGCCCGGCGGAAGAATTGCACGCGTTTTTCCGCGGGCTCGATTTCGGCCGCTATGAAAATCCGCTCGGCTGCCCGAAGCTGGTCTGGGGCGACCAAATTCTTGTCCCCGGGCGGTTCACGGTCCTCGAGCGGGCTTCGACCAAATCGCCGGGAACTCTGGAAATCGGGCGCCAATCCTGCACAATAAGAATTCACACGGCGACAAAGCTCGTCGAAGTTGAGTGCTTTCGCAGTCTCAACGGTGAGTCAATCGAGAATTCCAATCTGCCGGCGCTGCGACACTTGGAGGGGTCGGCGCCTCGCGAGTTGGACGCGGTGATGGAGCGCTACTGCGTTCACGAAAAGTACTGGGTCGATCGGCTCATCGCCCGCGACGTCGCCATTTTTCCCTACATCCCGGCTGACGTTCGTCGCGACCAGGCGCCGGCGAGTCGGATTCGCCGGCAAATCGACCTCGCCCGATTCGGCGCGTGGAAAAACGGGCCGTCCTTCGTTTCGCAGGCCGTTGCCGCCGTCTCGCTCTACTTGGGCCGCCTGAGCGGAAAGGCGGCCTTTGACGTCGACTTCCAAAGCCTGGCCGCGAGCGCATTGCCGAGCGAAGCGGGCCGCTACTTCGCCACGTCGGTGCCGCTCCGCGTGCGACTCGATTGGCAGCGGCCGATTGCCGAGCATGTGGCCGCGACGGACGAGGCGATCCGACAAATCGAGACCCGCGGCGTTTACGCCCGTGATCTTGTCTTGCGCTTTCCGCAAATCGACGAGGAACGCCGTCAAAAGCTCCGCGAAATTTCCGACGTCGCCATCGCGGTCGTGCCGCAGCCGCACGCTGCGGCGGAAATTCCCACGGCTCAACTGGTCGTCGTGATTTCACAGTCCGATTCGGCGCTGGAACTCGTCGCCAATCCCGAGGCCATCGACGGGCAACTGCTGGAAAAAATCGCCGACGAACTGGCGCACGTTCTGGCCCAAATCAACGTCGCTGCGCCGGTCACGCTGTCGGACATTTCCGTCGTGACCCCGCGGGAGCAGGCCGACTTGGCGCGGTTGAATGAGGCGACGCGGCACGCGTATGACTTTCGCTCGTTGCCACGGCTGTTCGAGGCGCAGGTGGAACGCACTCCTGACGCGGCGGCCATCGTCTTTCGCGGCAAGAGCATCACCTATCGCGAGTTCAATGCCCGCGCGAACCAATTGGCCAATCTGCTGATCGCACGCGGCGTCACGCGGGGCGACAGCGTCGGCGTGCACATGGATCGTTCGACCGAGATGGTGCTGAGCATGTACGCGTCGCTCAAGGCGGGAGCCGCATACGTCCCGTTGGATCCCGCCTATCCCGTGCACCGCCTGCAGATGATGGCCGACGACGCACAGCCGAAGCTCATTCTCACCGATGCCGGCCGGGCCGCCTACCTGGGCAAGTCGACAGCGGAGATGCTTGTCGTCGACGGCCGCACGTTCGACGGTCAGAGCACGGCATCCCCGCACGTTTCCATCGAACCCGACGACGTCGCCTACATCATCTATACGTCCGGTTCGACGGGTCGGCCCAAAGGGGCCACCGTGACGCACGCCAACATCCAGAACCTCTTTTTGAAAATCGACAAGACGGTCGACGGCGATGCCCCCGGAACGTGGCTGGCGCACACCAGCATCTCCTTCGACATCTCGATCCCCGAGCTGTTCTGGACGCTGACGCGGGGCGCACGCGTCATTCTCGCCGGATCGTCAAAGCCGAAGTTGACCGCGGAAAAGGCCCAGCAAGCGGCCCGATCGCTCGACTTCAGCATCGTCTTTCTCCGGGCCGCCGAAGCGACGGCGTCCGGCCTGCTCGATCAGGCCACGCGCTTTGCCCAACAACACGGTTTCTCGATCCAGGCCGGCGGCCGCGGGGACCTAGCTTCGCCAACTCGGCCGTCAAAAAGTTCCGAATCGACGTCGTGCGTCACGGCCGATGACGATCCCGAGACATTTCGCTGGGCGGCGGAAATCGGCTCGCACGTGATTACGCGAACGATGGGTCAATCGTTCGACGCCCTGGCAAAAAATATCGCCCTGTACCGCAAGACCTGGAAAGAGGCGGGCCTTTCCGGCGCGGGCCGTGTGACCGTTCTCTTGCCGACCTTTGTGGGCGCGGACGACTTCGCGGTGAAGGCGGCGGTCCAACCGCCGATGACGGCCTATTTGAAAAACGAACTCCCCCTCGTTCGCGAGGCGGCCTGGGAGTATCCCGCCTTCCTGCGCAAGGCCGACGAAGGCATCACGCTCGAGGGCTTTCTCGCCGGGCTCACCGACGCGGAAGTGACCGACCTCGTGGAGTTTGCCTTCGAGCGGTACTACGCGACAGGCGGACTTTTCGGCAGCGTTGCCCGCTGCCTGCCGACCGTCGAGCGACTCAAACAGATCGGCGTCGACGAGATCGCGTGTCTGCTCGATTTCGGTTTGCCCGCCGAGCTGATTCTCGCGAATCTTCCAGGGCTCGCTGAGCTCAAGCGCGCCGCGCTGGGCGGCGCGGACGAAGATTCCGACGATTTCGCCACTCTCATCGAGCAGTACGGCGTAACGCACTTTCAATGCACTCCGCCTCGGGCAAATTCGATGTTGTGGGATGCGCGAACTCGGCAAGCCATGACCCGCTTGCGGTGGATGATCGCCGGCGGTGAAGCCATGTCCGAAGATCTCGGCCGCCAGCTGCAAGCGACCGTTCCGGGCCGCGTCTTCAACGTCTATGGTCCGACCGAAACAACCGTCTGGTCGACCATGCATTTGCTGACCGAGATCGACGGGCCGGTGCCGATCGGCAAGCCGATTCTCAACACGCAACTTTACGTCGTCGACGAACGGCAGAAACTGCTGCCGATCGGCGTTCCGGGGGAGCTCTTGATCGGTGGCGACGGTGTCGGCCAAGGCTATTGGCGGCGTCCCGACATGACCGAAGCCCGCTTTCTCAAAACGGAATATGGCGTCGTTTACCGCACGGGCGATCTCGTCCGCTTACGGCCGGATGGCACGGTCGAATTTCTCGGCCGTCTCGACGACCAGGTGAAAATCCGCGGCCACCGGATCGAGCTGGGCGAAATCGAGGCCGTGCTGGAAACGCATCCCACCGTCCGCAAAGCCGTCGTGCATCCGCAGGACGACGCGGCCGGCGGCAAGCGGCTCGTCGCTTACATCGTGCCGACTTCGGACGGCATCAGCGCCGAAACGCTCCGCCAGTTCGTCAGTGAACGGCTTCCGGAATACATGGTCCCCTCTCACTTTGAAACGCTGAGCGATCTGCCGCTGACGCCCAGCGGCAAGGTCGATCGTCGCGCTCTGCCCAAACCGATCTTCGGCAAGCGACGAGAGACAGCCGCTTTAGCCCAGACGCCGCCCGAGACTGAGACGGAAAGGGAGCTGGCTGAACTGTGGCAAAGCCTGCTCGAAGTCGGCGCGATCGATCGGGCCGACAACTTCTTTGAGCTCGGCGGCCATTCGTTACTCGGCATGCGGGCCCTCAGCCAAATCCTCGAGAAGTTCGGCGTTCGCCTGGCAACCAAGAGCTTGCTGGTCGGAACGCTCGCGCAAGTTGCCTCGGAGATCGACAAATCCAAAGTCGTGCCGCCAACCGCGGTTGAGAGCCGCCGCTCCTCGATTGCTACGACGCTTCTCGATCGCTTCCCGCGCTTTCTGCGAAGTGAATGATCCGTCAACCGGACTAAGCGGAACGATGCTTAGCGTCCGGACCGACGTTTTCAGGTGGGCCACCACCGGTCGCAAGCGGGGCCGCATTTCGGGCGCAAAGAGCTGCCTGTCCTCAGGATGCGGTCCGCGATCAGTGCGCTGGTGGGGCAACGCTGATCTCACCAGTCCGCCTTCAGCCGGTTGCGGCCAATCGTGCCGTAACTAATTGAAATTAAGCGACTTACTTCCTCATTCAACCGAGCCTTGCTCGCCGGAGCGAACCCCAGCGCACCTTCGAGCGTAATTCCCCGTCGCGATGATCAGCTAATAGACCGCGGGTCTGTTTCTCGTTATGATGAGAGTTCATGGGCATTTGCGGTGCAGGCAGTGCTTCGAACCCCATGCGACGGTGGCCAGTGAGAATGCAATCGCAATAGTGAACACACGTCCCTGGGTCGGGGCATTAACTTTTGCTCGGAGTGGCCTCTTTTATGACTGATAACCGCATGCCCGTCCCACTGCTTCAAGTCCACTCGGCCCCGCGGCCTTTGTGTCCCGTCTGCGGAACGACCAGCTATTCAAAGGGTGGAATCCATCCGCAGTGGCGCAGCAACAGGCGGACGGCCGCCGGATGAGCCGCATCAAGGCCGCTAAACGTCGCGAGCCGAAGGCCAAAGCCGCCAATCCGATGGCTTTGAGCCCCTGGCACAAGCGCTGCCCCCGCTGCCGCGCCGAACTCCATATCCGCAAGTCGAAATGCGATTGCGGTTACAAGTTCGACGCCGCGCGTCACCGCTAACACGCCGAGCGATGACACCGTCCGACGGACGGCGTTGATGCTCGACGATTCAAATCGGCGATGTCGACAGTGAAGGGGAACAGGCATTGGCGGCAAGCCGTCAATGCCTCCCACAACTGAGTGCTGTCAGCGAAGAGCCGCCTCGTTGGCCGAGGCTGGTCGGCTTAGTACCGCCGTCCGCCACCATCGCCGTATCCGCCACCACCACCACCGCCGTAACCGCCTCGGCCTCCACCACCGCCGCCGCCATAGCCGCCGCGACCACCACCGCCACCACGACCGCCGCCGCCGCCACGGTCCTCACGAGGACGGGCTTCGTTCACGGTCAAGGTGCGTCCGGACGCTTGCTTGCCGTTGAGCGAGCCGATCGCCGCTTGCGCTTCGTCTTCGTTCGCCATTTCGACGAAGCCGAAACCCTTCGAGCGACCCGTTTCACGGTCCATGATGATTTGGGCCGAGTCGACCGTCCCAAACTCCTCGAACATTGTTCGCAAGTCGTCCTGCGACATGTCGTACGACAAATTCCCAACGTACAGTTTTTTTGCCACGCTGTGGCCCCCTCTTAAAACATCACGCCGAACCTAGCTCGTCCCACTGCGGACACTGCCGTGGCATGACTGCTCGAACTACTGCCACGGACGATAAACGGATCTCTTGACTCTGGCAAGTCTTTGTGCCGCCCGCGACGCCGGGCGGCGTCCGTCAGATGGTGGCGTGCTCTTTCAAAAAGGCCGCCAAGGACGCGCTCGCGACCTGTTCCGCATCGTCGAAGCGAATGCCGATCTGGTCGCGGCCTCCGCGATGCGGGCCAATTTCTCGCTCGCTGCCCAGCTCGGCGATGCGACCCAGCGCCACGCGACCGGCCTCGTTAAACAGCGACAAATCGACGCCGTGCCGCCGCTTGGTGTGGACGGCCGCCCAGACCTCCTGCTTGCCTTTGCTGCGGAAGTAGACGACCTGCTTGTTGCCCCAATCGATTTCGGACTTTGGCCGCACGGATTCGAGCAAATCGAAAAGTCTTTCCAGCAGCTCGGGCTCCCAGCCGACGCGCTTCCCGCTGGGGAAGCCCTTGCGCGACAGGTGCCATTTTCGGCCGAGCACCTTCCAGGGCGTGAGATCCTCCGGATTGAGTTTTCCCCGGCCGATCTCGGCTTGAAACGCTTCGCAGGCCCGCTCGAGAAAACGGTCGAACGCGGGCGTATCGATCTCGCTCAGCCAGTGGACCGAAATCGAGACTTGTTGCCAGGGGCCTTTTTTGTTGTTGATCCGCACGCGCCTCCGAGCGGCCGTAAACGGGCAGCTCGTCGAGATCGTCGAGCGACTTCAAAGCGAGCTGCCGCCGCAATTCTTCTTCGTCAAATGTCTTTTTCGGCACGCGGAATTTGAGGGTGAGCAGCCACTCGTCGCCGGTGAGCGCGTGCAGAAACCAAGCGCCCGTGCGCTTGTCGCCCGTCATTTCGACGACGGAGCGATCGTTCCAATTCGCCGGCAGAAAACCGGAGCGGGCCTCGATCGCGTCGACGACTTTCGCGAGCGCGGTCCCTTCCCAGCGGGCCGGCTTGCCGGTGTGCGAAACGCGATCGGCCGTGTGCCAGCGGCGACCGTCGGTTTGCCACGGCATTTTCGCATCGCGGCCCACCTGCTTGAGTTCGATGTCCCCTTCCCGCTTCTTCTCCGCCTCGGCCGCGCTAAAGACTTCGCGTTCCGAGCGAGTCCCCGCCTCGAGCACGGGCGCCAGCATTTCGCCGGTATAAGACCGCATGCCTGCCTTGCGCCCGTTCGACTTCTGGAACTGCTTCGCGTGCGCGACGACTTCTTCGGGCGTTCCCTCGGCGACAATCCGGCCGCCCGCGTCACCCGCCTCGGGACCCATGTCGACGATCCAGTCGGCCGTCTTGATCACGTCGAGATTGTGCTCGATGACGACGACCGTGTTTCCCTGCTGCACGAGGCTGTTGAGTACCTTGAGCAACTTGTCGATATCGTCGAAATGCAGCCCGGTCGTCGGCTCGTCGAGAATGTAGAGCGTCTGGCCCGTGTCGGGCCGGGCCAGCTCAGCCGCCAGCTTCACCCGCTGCGCCTCTCCGCCCGACAACGTGGGAGCCGGCTGGCCGAGCGTGAGGTAATCGAGGCCGATCGCGCACAGCGTCGCCAGATAGCGGCGAATCTTCGGAATGTTCTCGAACAGTTCGAGAGCCTGGCCGATCGGCATTTCGAGCACGTCGGCAATCGAATGCCCGCGGTAGGTCACGCCCAGCGTTTCGCGGTTGTATCGCTTGCCGTGGCACGTTTCGCACTCGACCCACACGTCCGGCAAAAAGTGCATCTGGATGCACTTTTGTCCGTTCCCCTCGCAATCGTCGCAGCGTCCGCCGGGCCGATTGAAGCTGAATCGCCCCGCCTGATAACCGCGGACCCGCGCCTCGGGCAATCGGGCGAAGAGTTCGCGAATCGACTCGAACACGCCGGTGTAGGTCGCCGGATTCGACGCCGGCGTGTTCCCCAGCGGCTGCTGGTCGACGACGATCACCTTGTTGATCAGTTCCAGTCCGCGAATTTCCGCGTGCGGACCGGGCGTTTCCGTCGCTCGATTCAGCCGCTTGGCGACCGCCCGCGCGAGCGTGTCTTCGATCAGCGAGCTCTTGCCCGAGCCGGAAACGCCGGTGATGCACGTGAACGTGCCCAGCGGCAAACGCAAATCGACGTCGTGCAAGTTGTGCTGCCGTGCACCCAGAAGCTCGATCCAGCCGCCGCCCGGCGGATCGTTTTCGCCTCCGGCTTCCATCCTCCGCGTGTTGGGGATCGCGATTTCTTTTTTGCCCGACAGGTATTGTCCCGTGAGCGATGCCGGCGCCCGCGAAAGTTCCTTGGGCGTTCCCTGAGCGGTGATCGTCCCGCCGAAGCGGCCGGCGCCCGGACCAAAATCGTAGAGCCGGTCGGCGGCCGCCAGCACTTCGCGATCGTGCTCGACCATCACGACGGTGTTGCCGAGATCGCGCAACCGCCGCAGGGCTTCGAGCAGGCGATTGTTATCGCGCGGGTGCAGGCCGATCGTCGGTTCGTCGAGCACGTACAGCACGCCCGTCAGCGCACGGCCGATCTGTCCGGCCAGGCGAATGCGCTGCGTCTCGCCCCCCGACAGCGTCGGCAGCGGTCGCGCCAGCGTGAGGTAATCGAGGCCGACGTCGACCAGAAACGACAGCCGGCTCGTCGCCTCGTTGAGCAGATCGCCCGCGATCTTCCGCTGCGGGGCCGAGAGTTTGACTGCTTTCAAAAGCGGCAGCGACTCGGCCAGCGGCTGCGACGTGAGCTGAAAGATCGTCTTGTCGAGAAAGCGGACACTGCCCGCGTCCGACCGCAGCCGGCTGCCGTTGCACCACGAGCAGGGGACTTCGCCCACCAACTCGTGCAGCCGTTGCCGATAGGCGTACGAAACGCGCGAGGCCTCCTCAATCGCCGGAAAAAGCCCCTTGTACTGGAACTTCCACTCGCCCTTCTTGGTGTAAGTGATCCAGCGATCGCCCGTGCCGTGCAGCACGAGCCGCTGCTGGCTCGGCTCGAGCCGCTCGAAGGGCACGTCGAGCGGGACCTTCAACTGCTTCGCCCACGCGTCGATCATGCGGGCGAAGAGATTGTTCGTCGCGGGGTTCGGCCACGCGGCGATCGCCCCTTCCGCAAGCGTGCGTTTGGAATCGGCAATCAGTGCGGTGAGATCCGTTCCCTGTTCCGTTCCCAAACCCTCGCAAGCCGGGCACCAACCGAGCGGACTGTTGAACGAGAAACTGTTCGGTGTGAGTTCCTCGAAGCTGCGGCCACAATTGTGGCAGGCGAAATGCAGGCTGTAGCGGTCGACGATCCACTCCTCTTCGGGAGTCGCATCATCGACGCGAGCGACAAAGATCGCTCCGCGGCCACGGTCGAGGGCCGTTTCGACCGAGCCGGCGATGCGCGAGCGGGACTTGGGATCGACGGTAATCCGGTCGACCACGATTTCGACGGCGTGCTTGCGCCGGCGATCGATCTGCGGCACGTCCTCGAGGCGATACATCTTGCCGTCGATCCGCACCCGCAGAAATCCCTGCAGCTGCACCCGCTGCCACAGCGTGTCGTAGCTCTGGCCGACGGCCACCTCCTGCGGCGCGAGCAAAATCAATCGCGTCGACGCGGGAAGGGTGAGAATCTTGTCGACGACCTGATCGGAAGTTTGCGTCTCGACCGGGATCTCGCATTCGGGGCAATAGAGCTTGCCGAGCCGGGCGTAGAGGATTCGCAGGTAGTCGTAGATTTCGGTCACCGTGCCGACGGTCGAACGCGGGGAGTGGCCGGCCGCCTTTTGTTCGATGGCGATCGCCGGCGAGAGGCCGTGAATGTGCTCGACCTTCGGCTTGGGCATCTGGCCCAGAAACTGGCGAGCGTACGCGGAGAGCGATTCGACGTACCGCCGCTGACCTTCGGCGTAGAGCGTGTCCATCGCCAGCGAAGTCTTGCCGCTGCCGCTCGGCCCGCAAAAGACAGTCATCTTCTCACGGGGCACGACGACGTCAACGTGCTGCAAATTGTGCTGGGCCGCCCCGCGGATCACGATTTCGTTCGTCGAACCGCCGCCGCCGTCGCCGTTGCCACCGACCGATGTGTCCGCGAACTGCCACCGACCAGCCGGCACCGCGCGAGCTGCGATCCCCTGCTTCTTGCTCGCGCGAGAGGTTTTCGCCGGCTGGGAAGGCGCTGGAAGCGACTTGCCGTTTTTGAAGCCCGGCAAGACCGTTCGCAGCGATTCGCCCGTGTACGACTCGGCACACGCGGCCACTTCCTCCGGCGTCCCTTCGACGACGACCCGTCCGCCGCCGGATCCCCCTCCGGACCGAGGTCGATAACCCAGTCGGCCGTCTTCAAGACGTCGAGGTTGTGTTCGACCACGATCACCGTATTGCCCGCGTCGACAAATCCGTGCAGCACTTCGAGCAGCTTGTGGATGTCGGCGAAGTGCAGACCGGTCGTCGGCTCGTCCAACAGATACAACGTGCGGCCCGTCGACCGCTTACCCAACTCGCGGGCCAGCTTGATCCGCTGCGCCTCGCCGCCGGAGAGCGTGGGCGACGGCTGGCCGAGCTTGATGTAGTCGAGCCCCACGTCGTGCAGCGTCTGCAACAGATTGGCGATTGGCGGAATGTTCTTGAAATGCTCGAGCGCCTCCTGCACGTCCATTTCCAGAACGTCGGCAATGCTGGCCCCTTTGTAACGCACCTCGAGCGTTTCCCGCGTAAAGCGGTGCCCCTGGCAGACGGGGCACGTGACCCACACGTCGGCCAGAAAATCCATCTCGAGCCGGTTCGAACCGCGTCCCTCGCAGGCCTCGCAACGGCCGCCGGAGACGTTGAAACTGAATCGGCCCGGCTTGAAGCCGCGCATCTTCGATTCGGGCAACTGCGCGAACAGATCGCGAATCAGGTCGAACAGTTTGACGTACGTCGCCGGATTCGACCGCGGCGTGCGGCCGATGGGCGATTGGTCGATGTCGATCGCTTTGTCGAGATGGTCGAGCCCGGTGATCTTGGCATGCGTTCCGGGATGTCCGATGCCCTTGTTCAAATCGCGGTTGAGCGCTTCCCACAAGATATCGTTAACCAGCGAACTCTTGCCCGAGCCGCTGACACCCGTCACGCAGACAAAGGATTCCAGCGGAAAGGAGACGTCGACGTTCTGCAAATTGTGGTGCCGAGCGCCGCTGATCGTGAGCGATTTTTTGCCGCGGGCACGCCGCTTCTCCGGAACGGCGATCGACAGCTCGCCCGACAGATATTTTCCGGTGAGACTCTTGGGCTCCTTGCGGAGATCTTCGAGCGTCCCCTCGGCCACGATCTCACCGCCGCGCACGCCGGGACCGGGCCCGAAGTCGACGATATGGTCGGCCTCGCGCATCGTCTCTTCGTCGTGCTCGACGACGATCACCGTGTTCCCCTGGTCGCGGAGATTCTTGAGACTATCGAGCAACAGGGTGTTATCGCGGGCATGCAGGCCGATCGACGGTTCGTCGAGAATGTAGACCACGCCGACCAGACCGCAGCCGATCTGCGCCGCGAGCCGAATTCGCTGCGTTTCGCCGCCGGAAAGCGTCGGCGCACTGCGATCGAGCGTGAGGTAATCGAGGCCGCAACGCAGCAAGAAGCCGATCCGGCCGCGAATCTCCTTGAGCGCCTCGGCCGCGATCATCTGCCGCGTCTCGTCGAGTTCGAGCGACTCGAAGTACGCAAAGGCCTCGGCGATGCTCAGTCCGCAGATCCCGGGCAGGCTGAGCGATTTGTCCTTGCCCGTCTCGGCATAGCGGGGGCTGCTCGACGTGATCCGCACGTTGCGGGCCTGCGAGTTCAGCCGCGTGCCCTTGCACTCGCTGCAAAGGACGAACTCCATGTACTTTTCGAGCTGCCGCCGCCGCATGATGTTCTTGGCTTTGCGGTAACTCTCGAGCAATTCGCCGACGAGGCCCTCGAACGTGCCGCCGTGCTTCCACACCCCGCCCGGCGAGCGCCACGCAAACGTGATGTGCCGATCGCCCGTGCCGTACAAGAACTGCTGTCGCGCCGCCTCGGGCAACTCGTTCCAAGGCGTTTTGAGCAGCGTGTCTTCAGCGAGGCCGATATCCTTTTCGATCGACCTGGCGGCCCCTTGATAGATGTGCCTCCGCCAGCGGCCGATCTTTGAGATCGGCCCCAGCAACTCGACCGCTCCCTGCCACAGCGAACGGCTCTCGTCGGGGATCAATCGCTCGAGCACAAAATCGTGCCGCATGCCCAAGCCATTGCAGCGCAGACACATTCCTTGCGGACTGTTGAAGCTGAACAACTGCGGACTTGGCGGCTCGTAACTGATGCCGCAGTGCATGCAGGCGTACTGCGAGCTGTACCGCGTTTCGGTCCCGCCGTCGCCGGTTTCGGTCTCCCGATCTTCTTGCGCGGCGCGACGAGCGGCCGACGCGTCGGCCGCCTCTTGGGTGACGACGAGCGCGCCGCCGGAAAGCTTGAGCGCCGTCTCGATCGAATCGGTGAGCCGCGTCCGCGAAACACTCCCCCCGACGAGGCGATCGACGACGACCTCGATCGTGTGCCGCATCTGCCGGTCGAGTCGCAGGTTGTCCGAGAGCTGCACCACCCGACCGTCGACGCGAGCCCGCAAGAAGCCCTGCCGGCGCAGATCGTCGAACAGGTCCTGGTATTCGCCCTTTTGCCGCTGGATCACGGGAGCCAAGAGCTGCATCCGCGTGCCGGCGGGGATGCGGGCGACGTGCTCGATGATCTGCTCGACCGTTTGCGCCGTGATCTGGCGGCCGCATTTCGCGCAATAGCCGGTTCCCACGCGGGCCAGCAAGACCCGCAAGTAATCGTAAATTTCGGTGATCGTGCCGACGGTGCTGCGCGGATTGCGGCCGGCCGCTTTTTGCTGGATTGAGATCGACGGCGCCAAGCCGGACACCGAATCGACCTCGGGTTTCGGCATCTGACCCAAGAACTGCCGAGCGTAGCTCGAAAGCGATTCGACGTACCGCCGCTGCCCTTCGGCGTACAGCGTGTCGAAGGCGAGCGAACTCTTTCCCGAGCCGCTCACGCCGGTCATGCAGATCAAACGGTTTCGCGGAATCCGCAGGTTGACGTTGCGCAGGTTATGCTCGCGCGCCCCGCGGATAATGATGTCGGAGGAGACCATCTTAGTTATAGAGATCGCGGTGTCTGACCCGGATCATTCGGGCGTGTTGGTTTCCGGTTCGTCGAACGGCTCATTGCGAAGCAGGTTTTCCGGATTCACGTCCGGCGGGCGCTTGGCCGGCGGGTTGATCGGAATGTCGGTTGGAAAGTCCTCGAAGAAATGCTCTTCGGGATCGGGCTCGGGGATGCGGTAGACGGGCTTCGGGCGCGGCAACTCCACGAGCCGCATGGCGACTCCCCCTTTGGTGCACCCGCAGGTTTTGCCCACCTCTTTGCCCTCGGCTCGCATCTCGCGGTCGCAGGCCGGACATCGCCAGACGCGGCGAACATCCAGATCGAGCCGCATTCCCGGTCCCTTCATATTGCTCTCCGGACGATAATTGTAGCGGGCGAGGACCAAATGATCGCGTCGCCGGCCAAATTGGAAAGGCGCCCGTTGGTAGCCAAGCGGTTTCCGATTTTGGACACTTTTGCGGAAGGATGAAGGCGGAAGGACGAAAACGGAAGGATGAAGGCGGAAGGATGAAGGATGAGCCAAACAAATACAAATACTGTGGGCGAAGCCCACGACTCTGGCTCATCCTTCCGCCTTCATCCTTCATCCTTCCTTAGGCTCACTGCCATGTCGATGGAGAAGACCGACGCCCTGATCATTCGCCTCGCTGATTTCAGCGAGACGAGCCGGGTGGTCACATTCTTTACTCGGGACTTCGGTCGAATATCGGCTTTGGCGAAGGGGGGTAAACGGCTTAAGGGGCCGTTCGAGGCTGGTCTTGACCTGCTCGCCCAATCTCGGATAGTGTTCCTCCGCAAGTCGACGCCGGGCTTAGACATATTGACGGAAGCCCAACTCTCGTCAAGGTTTAAGCCAAGTGGCCGGGAGCTCGTCCGCTTTTACGGCGGGTACTATATCGCCGAGCTTCTGGCCGGTCTGACAGAGGAAGCCGACCCACATCCGCAGCTGTTTCAAGAATCGATCGAGGCGCTCAAGCGCCTGCAGGAGGCCAATCCGCAAGTCGCGATTATTCGCTTTGAGCTAGCCATCTTACGCGAGATCGGTCAGTTGCCTGCCCTGGACGTCTGCGTGAATTGCGGACGTGCGACCGATGGCGTAGGACGCTGGCTCTTCTCGGTCATGCAGGGGGGTCTGGTCTGTCCCACTTGTGCACAGGAGCCAATTGCTGGAGAGCCCGTCTCGGCGGGAACGGTTGCCGTCCTGCGACGGTTGTCGGAAGAGTCAGCCGCGGTCGTTGATCGCCTGGCCCTCTCGCCGCGCCAGTTGCAGGAAGCCCGGCAAATCGTGACGGCGGCCATTTCACACGCCCTCGGTCGCCCGCCCAAGATGCTCCGATACATTTCGAGTTGAAGAACGTGAAACGCGGAATCGCTCCCTCCCTTCCCCGAGTTCGTCGCTTCACTTCCTCAAAAGCAGTCACGGATGACGAATTGCCTTCCTGTTCAGCGCCGGCGCGGGATTTGGGCCTTCGGGAGATCCCGCGCGCTGGCGTGGGCGACGTTGACACTCGCGTCCTTCGCGGGATGTAAAACGGGGATCGACGCATCGGCGCTCGCGCCCGATAACGAAGCAGCCATCCAGCAGATGACCAGCACCGACGACGTGCATGGTCCGATGGAACGCTTCCTGCAGTCGCTCGACTGGCGCGATGAGAATAAGAAGAAAAAGGTCCACTTCGTCAACCCGCCCGAGGCGATGGCCGCCTATAAAAAGGGCGAAGAGCTGATGAAGCTAAAGAAATACAAAGAGGCGCAGGAAGTCTTCTGGAAAGAATGCGCCGAAAAATTCAAGGATTATCCGATTCGCGAAGACGCGACCTATATGTCGGGAGAATGCTATTACTTCCAGCAGCTCTACGCCGACGCCGACGACCAATACGGCCTGGTGGTCAAGGAATACTCCGCCACGAAGCATCTGGACGAGATCAGCCGCCGCAGGTTCGAGATTGCCCGCCGCTGGCTGGGCTTCAAGCCCGAGCAGAGCGGCATCATCACGGCCGGCGACGTGCAGCCCGTGAACTTCGACGACCCGTCGACCACGCCGCGGCCGACGATGGATTACAAGGAGCCCTCGGGCATCACTTACACCGTGCCCATCTTGCCGAACTTCACCGACAAGACGCGCCCCTGGTTCGACACGCAGGGCCGCGCGCTCGACTCGCTCAAGGCGATCTGGCTCAACGATCCGACGGGGCCGCTGGCCGACGACGCGCTCATGCTCTCGGCCAGCTATTACCTCAAAAAAGGGGACTACGTCGAGGCCGATCACTTGTATGACTTGTTGCGCAAGGAATTCCCCAAGAGCCGGCACACGGAGAATGCCTATGTGCTGGGCGCTCACTGCAAGCTGATGTGCTACCAGGGCCCGGAATACGGCGGCACCGAACTCGACGAAGCCAAGAAACTGATGCAGCAGACGCTCCACCTCTATCCGCACCGGCCCGACCGGGCGCAGGATGGAAGACGACTTGAAAAAGATCGAATTGGCCAAAGCGGCCCAAATCTGGGCCAACGTGAAGTTCTGGAAAGTCAAAGACAAGCCGAAGGCGGTCGCCATTTCGTGCAAGGAGCTCATCCAGAAATTCCCGAACTCCGAATACGCGAGCAAGGCACGCGAAGAGCTGGCCAGGATCAAGCCTGAGGACAAGACCGATCGGCCGCATCCCAAGTACGAAGACACAAAGGCCAGTTTCAACAGTAACGAGCCGGACGCCTTCGACGACCAGGGATCGCGGCCCAAGCGCATGCCGGTAAGCCCGGCCGACGGGACCGATCCGTCAAAGATGTAGGAACAAAAAAGTGGCGCGTGGCAAGTGGCAAGCGGCGAGGGAGGAGACAGGCACGCTTCGCGTGCGTTCTCGACCAGCCACCGGCCACTGCTCACTGGTCACTCTCTTGCTGCTCTTTGCAGCAAGCGGCTGCGGCTACACGATCGGCAATCAGTTCCAGCAGAACGTCCAGACCGTGTATGTGCCGATCGCCACGACGGAGGACTTCCGCCGCGGCACCGAATTCCAGCTCACCGAGGCCGTGCAAAAGCAGATTCAGGAGCGCACGCCGTTTCGACTCGCGAAGGATGACCGGGCCGACACCAAGTTGACGATGAAGATCAAGAGCATCCGCAAGTCGGTGCTGGGAACGACGGCCCAGAACGACAATCGCGAATTGCAATTGCAATATGCGGTCGATGTCGTTTGGGAGGATCTGCGCACGGGCCGCATCCTCGCCCAGAACAAAGTTTCGATCGATCCCGAAGTCACCAAGCTCTTCGCTCAAAGCGAATTCGCCCCCGAACTGGGCCAATCTCTGGCAACGGGGACGCAAGAGGCCATTCAAAAGATGGCCCGGCAGGTCGTCGAGCTGATGGAAGCGCCCTGGTGAGTGGGATGTGGTCAGTGGCCAGTGATCAGCATTCACTCCTGTCAGGCTAGCCACCAGCCACCAGCGACTCCCACGTCACACTCTTGTACGCCGTCGAGTGGCCGCCGATGATGGCCTGATCCGAAACCGACCGCGCCGGGCGACCGTGCCGTGCGGCCATTTCTTGTGGAGGCTCTCATGGACAAGGTCAACCTGCGGCAGAAGCTGTCTCTGTTTTCCGAGCAATGGAGCCCCAAGATCGTCGGGGAACTGAACGGCCAGATGGTGAAGCTCGTGAAGTTCACCGGCGAGTTCGTCTGGCACCATCACGACCACGAAGACGAGATGTTTCTCGTCGTGGCGGGCCGCTTCCGCATGGATTTTCGCGACCGCTCCGTTTGGATCGAAGAGGGCGAATTCATCGTCGTCCCCCGCGGCGTCGAGCACCGGCCGGTCGCCGAGCAGGAAGCTCACGTGCTCCTCTTCGAGCCCGCGTCGACGCTCAACACGGGCAACGTGCAAAATCAGCGCACCGTGAAAGAGCTGCAATCGATCTAGCGAGGCGACCACCTGGGACTGCGATGTCCGTTTTCCTTATTTTGTGGGCCCCGTCTCACCCTCGGCCCTCTTCCGCCTCGGCGAGCGGCATTTCGCGCGCATCCTGATTTCATTACATTGGATTCAGGGCCTGCCTCACGAGGGGGATTCTTTGGCGCCTTCCTGCGCTGGTTGATCTTGGCCCGATCCAGGCTTGAGAGAACAGACATGTTGCCACTTCACAAATTGCATCGGCCGATTCGACTCCATTTTGCCCTCGCGCTCGCGTCCGTTGTCGTCGTTGCGGCAAACGCGGTGGCCGCGGACGCGCAAGCGAATCGCGAAGCCGAAACGGCGATCCGCGCCAATGTCGACGCGTTCGTCAATGCTTACAACGCCGGCAACGCCAAGGCGATCGGTGAGTTGTTCACGCCTGAGGGCCAGCTGATCGACGAGAACGACCGGACCACGCAGGGGCGCGAAGCAATCGAGCACGCCTTCACCGACGTTTTCAAAGGCTCTCCTCAGGGTCGTGTCGAAGTCGACGTGAAGTCGATCCGCTTCTTCGGGTCGGCCCTGGCGGTCGAAACCGGAACCACAAAAGTCGTCGACAAACCGGGAGCCGATCCCGATGTGACGCATTACACCGTGGTGCATACCAAATCGCTCGACGGCAAGTGGCTCACGGCGTTCGCCCGCGATACGCCGGTTTCGACGGACGAAAATACCGCGTCACCGTCCGAACCGGTCGCGCCGCAGGGACCGACAGACGCCACGGCAACGCCCGGCAACTCCGTGAAGCTCAAGCCGCTCAGTTGGATGATCGGCAATTGGATCGACGAGGGAGACGAATCGATCGTGATCAGCTCGTGCAAGTGGAGCGCGGACAAGAATTTCATTCTGCAAAACGTCGAGGTCCGCCGAGAGGGACACGACGCGCTCACCATCCGCCAGCGCATCGGCTGGGATCCCATCGCCGGCCGGGTTCGCGCGTGGGTCTTCGATTCCAACGGCGGCTACGGCGAATCGTACTGGACGCAAGACGGCCGTTCCTGGCGAATGCGAAAAACGGGCGTGCAGCCGGACGGCACGCGCTCGTCGTCCATCGACATCATGACGCCGACTAGCAGGGACTCGTACACCTGGCAATCGGTCGATCGCGTCGTCGGGAGGCAGAAGCTGCCGCCGCTGGAAGTGAAAGTCGTCCGCAAGCCGCCTGATCCAACGAAGTGACGACGATTGCTCGTAGATGATCGCGAGAGCAATGAAACACTCGCCAAGATCTGAGAGACCCTCCATGTTTCGCACATTGCTTGCCGCGATCGCGGCTGCCGCTCTCTTCTGTTTCGCCTCGACCGACCTGAACGCCGCGGGCCGCGCCGGCGGCGGCAAGCCTGCAGGCGGCGGGGGCGGAGCCGCGGCTGGCGGAGGTGGTCGAGGCGGCGGTGGGGGAGTCGGCAACGGCGGATTTCGCGGCGGCGCGAGCGGCGGCGGCCAGGCGGGTGGAGGTCGAGGTGGCGCGACTGCCGACCGCACTCCATCGCGCGGCGGAGATCGCCCAGCGTTTCAGCCGATCAACGGCGGTCGCCCGGGCGGTGGAAATCCGGGTGGCGGCAAGCCCGGCGGCGGTCCTTCCATTCAACCGGTCCCGAGCCCAGGCAAACCGGGCGCCGGAAATCCGGGTGGCGGTAAACCCGGTGCAGGCAAACCGTCGCCTCCGAAGCCAGGAAATCCAGTACCCGGACCTGGAAAGCCGGGAACGGATCGGCCCGGAACCGGCAAACCGGGAGACCGGCCTGGCAATCGACCGGGCGATGGCAACCGACCCGGCAGACCGGGAGAAGGTGACCGTCCCGGAAATCGGCCCGGAGATGGCACCAAACCCGGTAGACCCGGCGAAGGCGATCGCCCAGGCAATCGACCCGGAGACGGCAATCGTCCCGGCCGACCTGGAGACGGTAATCGTCCCGGCAAACCCGGAGAAGATGACCGTCCTGGAAATAGACCCGGTGATGGCAACCGGCCCGGCAGGCCGGGTGATGGCAACCGCCCGGGCAAACCGGGAGAGGGCAACCGCCCGGGCAAACCGGGCGATGGCAACCGCCCCGATCGTCCCGGAATTCCACCTGGCGAGCGACCAGGCAGACCGGGAGATCGTCCTTCAATTCAACCCGTCCCACCCGGCGATCGCCCGGGCAATCGCCCCGGCAATCGACCCGACTTCGGCTATCGGCCACCCGGTTATCCAAACCGACCCGGCACACGTCCCCCGTACTGGCACGGGCATTGGCAAAACGTGCATCACGGCTGGTACCACGGGCACTGGCACGGGCATTGGAATCACGGTGGCGCCTATTGGTACGCCAATCCGTGGCGCACCTGGGGCTTTACCGCGGGCGCCGTCGGCCTCACGGCGTGGATGACGGGTTCGCTGTTTTACAACACAGGCTACTACGCCTACGTGAATCCGTATTACGTGGCGACGCCGGTCGTCGTCCAATATCCCGTCTTGAATTACTCGGTCCCGATCCAGACGACAGCTCCCCCTCCCGCGGAAAACAGCCCGGTCGAACGGGCCGCGCTTTCCGCAAGCGATCAAGCGCGAACCGCGTTTTATCGCGGCAGTTACGCGCAGGCACTCGATCAAATCGACACGGCACTCGCCCAAACACCGGGCGACGCCGTGTTGCACGAGTTCCGCGCGCTCACGCTCTTCGCCATGAAGCGCTACAAAGAGGCGGCCGCCACGCTCTACGCCGTGCTCTCGGTCGGCCCGGGTTGGGACTGGACGACGATGATCGGCCTCTACCCGGACGAAGACGTCTACGCCGCGCAGCTGCGTGCGCTCGAGGCGTTCGTTCGCCAGAACCCGAACGCGCCCGACGGGCACTTCGTGCTGGCCTATCAATACATGACCGGCGGCCATCCCGAAGAGGCGGCCGAACAATATCAGGATGTCATCCAGCTCGTGCCGAGCGACAGCGTCTCGCGGCAAATGCTCGCGCTGTTGACGAGCACCGACGACCAACAAAACGCCGAGCCGCCGGCGACCACTCCACCGCCTGCCGCAAGCGGTCCGGCCGTCGCCCGCGCCGATCTTCTCGGCCGCTGGACGGCGCCCAGCCCGGCCGACGGTTCCGTCAACTTGTCCTTGGACAACGACGGCCGTTTCGTCTGGAAATTCTCGCAGGCCGATAACACTCAAACCTACGGCGGCAAATTCGAGTTGGCGGGCAACACACTCGTTCTCGAATACGACAACGGAGGCACAATGGTGGCCAAGGTGGGCGTGTCCGGTCCGAACGGTTTTACGTTCCAGATGGTGGGCGGACCGCCGAACGATCCGGGCCTGGCGTTCGCGAGGACGCGATGATGATCACGTTCGATGTTGTCAGGCAAACGGAATGAAACTCGTCATCTGGTTTGTGGTTGCGGGGATCGGGCTCGCGGTGTCGGTTTGGGCCTATCGGTCCGACGATTTTCCCGAGGGGTTCTCGAGGATCTCTTCCGGCGTGATCGTCGCGGCGCGGACGACGACGCAACGATTCGACAAGCCGCTTCCCGACCCGTCGATCAAGGCCGGCATCAAGCAGTTGCCCGCCTCTGGAATCTCGGCGATGCTCGCCGCGTCTTCGGGCGGTAGCGGCGACCGCGGACGCAGCCTGCGGTTCCAGATCAGCGAAAAGCTGATTCAAGTTTCGTTCTCTGCGGCCGGCATCAGCCAGAGCAGCCTCGCCTGGGGCACGCTGCCGCGCACTGGCGCCAACGAGGTGCTTGCCGGCGCCGAAGTGGCCCATCGCGACCGCTGCCAGGTCGCCGAGACGAGCTATACCGTCACCGGTGGACTGCCTGGCGCCGCGGGACTCTTGGCCCGCTGCTATGTGCTGCCGGCCGACGAACTCGCGGGCGAACACGACAGAGAGGAACAGGCCGATTTTCGCTCCGCCGTGCTGATTCCACTGGAGATCTCCCGGCTGTCCGACCGCCAAGTCGAAAAGCAGCTTGCGGAGAGCCTGCCGCCCAAAGAATGGGATCGCATGGTGTGCCTTCCGATCAATGGGCCGCGCACGTTTTACCTGACCCTGCTCGGCGAGGGGCTGTTGCTGTTGGGTGGCTCCGGGTTCTTCATTTCGCTTTACGCAACTCTGTCGCGCGTACCGACGGGCATCCTTCGCGAACCGCTGGCCGCCCTCTCGAACCATCGCCGACTGAACTGGGGCGTGCACCTGGCCTATTTCGGCCTGTATCTCCTCGTCGCCGCGCTCGTCTTTGCGCGCCCGATCTGCGAAACGCCATTCAGGCCATCATTCATGCGGGCCTGAACGAAGGGGGCGGTCTCTTGCACTACGCCGGAAGCGCCTATCTCAGCGGCAGCATCCTCCGCGCCGCGGCGGTGACATTCGGCGTCAACTTCCTCTTGGGTTCCTTGCTCTACCTGACGCTGCCGTCCTGCATCGTCCCCGGCAGCGGCGCGCTCCTGGCCGGATTTCGCGCATGCTCGTGGGGACTCTTGCTCGCGCCGGCCACCCTCCAACAAGCCTACTTGATGCTCCCTCACTCGGGCACGCTGCTGCTCGAAGGCGAAGGCTATATCCTTGCGGCGTTTTTCGGCCTGATGATCCCCCTCGCCCTATTCCGACGCCCGGCAGGGCCGGACTCCGCGCCCAAATTCGGCTACGGCGGGGCCGTGCTTCTGAATCTCAAGGGAAGCATCCTGGTGGCTCTGGTGCTGGCGCTTGCCGCACTCTACGAAGCCACCGAAGTGATTTTCATGCTGAAGCAATCAGGCGCCGTTTAATGTGCGCCGCGCTTTACGACCAAGACCACGAAGCTGTCGGGCAACGCCCGCGGCCGGCCTCTGGCGTCCTTTTCCGTGCCGAACTCGGCTGTCGGCAGGTAAATGGTGTGGGTGCGTGTGTCGACGCCGCACGTCTTGGCGCCTGGCCGTGTCTTCACCGTCTGCACGATCTCGAATTTGCCGGGAGAGGTTTCGCGGGCCACGCTCAGCGAACCATCGCGGCAACTTGCGAAAACGTCGCCGTCGAAGACCGTCGCATCGCAGCCCATGCCGATCGGCAAATCGGCCAGCACGTGGCCGTCCTCCGTGCTGATCACCACCAGTTTCTGCGGCTTGCGACAGCCCACGAACAGTCGGTGATGCTCGCGATCAACGGCCATTCCGACCGGACTTCCGCCCGGAGCGACCGGCCACTTGCCGACAACTTTCATCTCCTTCGTGTCGATGACCGCAACTTCGTTCTTATCGACCAGGTTCACATACACCTTGCCTTGCCCGTCCGCAGCCAGCGCCTCCGGCTTGCCACCCAAATCGATCGCCGCCTCCGCCTTGCCCGCGTTGGGATCGACGTCGGCAGCCACCGGCACGAGCGCATTTGCGTCACCGCACGAGACGAAAACTTTGTTGCTCGCGCGATCGTACAGGATCGCATCGGCGTCGTCGGCCGTGGCCACCTTGCCAAGCACCGCGTTGGTCGTCAGATCAAAGATGACGACTGAGCCATCCTTCCCGTCGGTGATGAAACCCCGATTGGCCCGGCGAGCCAAAGCCACGCCGTGGTTTCCCTTCTGCCCGGTGATGTCGGCCTTGATCGCCCCGGTGTTGGCGTCGAGGACCAGCGTATGCGTGGTCCGCGGCACGTAGAGCAGCCTGTTCCGCGCATCGACGGTGATGTAATCCCACCCGCCGGCCCCGCCGATTTTCAGCACTTGCGCGACGTGATAATCGCCCGACTCTTCCGCCGCGAAACACCGGTTCGACAACGACGCCAGAACCAACCCGCCCAGCAACGCCACCAGTTTGATTTTCGCCATCGCCAACCACCTTTCGCCGCGAAATCAGCCCGACCGAAACCAACACACCACGCGAATCGAACCGAGTATATCGGCGAACGCCGTGCTCCCTTGCCGAATTGTGTTTAATTCTTGCTTAACTGCGAGATCCAGATTGCAACGAGTTCTTTTGTCCGCTCGCGGGAATTTAACTGTTGACGGCACGCCCCTTGCGCGGACTTTTTTGGCGTCCACCAAAACAAATCCAGGTCAACAACACTTTTGCCGTCGACGCCAAGAAAGACGAAGGGGCGGGGGGAGGAAGAATGAAGCAGGAATCGTGCGCCGCTGCGATGACGTTGCTGTTGTCAATCGCCAGTTCGTTCGCGTTGCGATGCCGCAAGGCGTCAGCGCAGCGACGTGGTCGGCCTCCATGACCTGATCTTTTGTGAAAATTCCTCGAAACGGATAGCCCTGTTCCCGGAAGAATTCCGCGGCGCCCTCTTGGCGGTCGACAATCACGAGGACGAGTTCGACTGTGGCCCCGGCGTCCTGGACCGCTTTGATCGCCTGCAGGAGCGACTTCCCGCTGGTGGCCACGTCGTCGACGACGACAACGCGATCACCGGGAGCGAGTTTGCCTTCGACGACCTTGCGTGTTCCGTGGCTTTTGACTTCCGAGCGGACAAACGTGCCCTCGATGCTTTTCCCGTGGTGATAGAAGCTGATCGCTGCGCTGGTCACCATCGGGACTGCGCCCACGGCCAGACCGCTGATGGCTTCGAATTCAAGGTCCTTGAGTTCGTCGTAGACGACTTCGCCGATCAGATGCGCTCCCTCGGGCATCAGCTCGACCATTTTGCCGTCGAAATAAAAATTGCTGGTTTTCCCGGAGGCGAGCTTGAACTCGCCGCTGCGGTATGAGCGTTCGCGGATGAGAGAGAGCAGCTTGTCTCGCGGCGTTTTGTCGCTCATTTGCCAGTCCTGTTGCCGAGGGTCCGTCCTGAATTGGTAGCGCTCGAGTTGATTGTGTCAAAGGGAATTCGAGTGGACAAGCCACGTCACCCGGTCCGGGTCTCTGTTGATTTCCACCGACCGCGCCGAAACCGGAACAGCGCGGCGCCGAGCGAACGGCCCGCAGGACTTGGCGGTCAGTTCGAGGGTTGGAGGGCGTCTTCCAAGGCGCTGCCTGCCTGTTTCATTCCGCGCCACACTTGAGAGTGATCGATGACGAACGATGCGTCGAAACGGTCGTGGAACTCGCGGAGCAGCGGTTCGTCGCGGATTGTGCCGGGATCAGTGTAGACGGCCTCATACGCCGGCAGCAGGTTTGCGGCCGCCAGGCCGGCCTCCGGTTGTTCGAAGCAGGCGTAGGCCGTCGGCGTCGTGGCGAACTTGATGAATTGCTCGATCACAAGCTTCTTACCGGCGAGCTTGCCTTTCGGGATCACGAATCCGTCCGTCCAGGAAGGTGTTCCCTGTGCGCCCTTCGCGCAAAAATTCAGCGGCTTGATCGAAACATCCGCGGGGCCGATCGGCCTGTGAGGGCTCGCCGGGTTCGAGGCGTCGCCGGAGAGCTGCGTGTAAAACAGCGACTCGGAGTAACCGATGAAGACGGCCTTGCGGTTGGATGCAAACTCCCAGGCATACAACTCCGGATGGCTGTGGTAATAGGACAGGTGCGACCGAAACGGGCCGGGCAATTTCGCGGCCAGCGTCAACACGGCGTCGCTCGCCGGCCGGTCGAGATCCGCGACCGTGATTGTGACGTCCGGGGGCAGCTTTGCCGCCTTGGCGGCCAGCGCGCGCAAAGAGTTTTCCGCGTTGACGGGACCGCACTTGTTGGCGAGTGCCCCCGCGTAGAATTCACCCAGCCCCGTGGTGCCCCAGAAGTCGCCCAGCACGGGCCTGCCTGGCCCCGCGTCGAGACCCTGCACGGGTCCGGCTCCCGGCGTCGGCGGACTGCCGGTCCAGCGGATGACGAAGTTCTGGCAGATCCAGTGCGGCACGGCATATTTTTTGAAATCCAGCGAGGAGACAATGGCTTTCGCCGAACCGGACGCGGCCGCCGGCGTCGGATACCACGTCCATTCCTTCGGCAGCGTTTCAAGTCCGATTTTGCCGTCGCGGAGATCCTCGAGGCGACAGAGATCCGTCTCGACGACGTCAAAGTCGGCGAAATGCTGAAGGGTGGGGATGCTCCCCACCGTGTCCTTGTCGTGGTAGGGATCGAGCGGCGTCACGCAAAGCGTATAGCCCGTTTTCTGTGCGGCAAAGGCTTCTTGGAGCCTGGCGGCGGCGGCATCGGCATCCGGAACGTAGCCAAAGAGCGCCACTTTGAGCTGGGGGAGGGCGGGGTCAGCCGCCGGCGAACGCCGGAGGTCGACGAGAAGCAGGAGTGCGAACGCGCAAACGGCGAGCATCGGTTTCATGTGCGTCTCCGTCAACGAAAGCCTGATCAGGACCGATGCACTTTAACCGGCCGTCGACGGCCGTCAAGCGGGGCGCGTCCGGCGCCGCGCTGGTCAATCCATGTTGATGAGCGCGAGGGGTTGCTACGCTGTCCGGGTTCCGACCCCAGGCATCGGCGAGCGCCTGATAGCGAGGCTTGTCGTTTCATTTGCTGGCGGGCACCATGTCTCGTACCTGCTCTATAAAGGCACTTACATGGCATCGCAAAGTGTGTCCGCCCGGCTCCGAGAGAGTTCGCTGGATATCTGGCGACGCATTATGGGGCATCCGTGCGTTCAAGGGCTCGGCGCCGGGACTCTCAACAAGAGTCGGCTGAGGTATTTCCTCGGGCAGGACTATCTCTTCTTGGAGGACTATGGGAGGGCCCTGGCCTTTGCAGGCATTAAGGCACCGACGCCCACGATCGCGTCGTACCTCTTTGGGCGAATTTCTCAATCGCTGGATGCGGAACGCGACTTCATCTTGAAGCAAGCTGAGTTGGTTGGACTGTCGTTGGAGGTCATTCAAGCGGCGGAGAAGGTGCCAGCGATGCAGGCCTATGCGGACCACCTCGTTCGCACTGCTGCGCTTGGGACATACGCCCAGTCTCTCAGCACGCTGCTCGCGTGCAATTGGTGTTACCTGGAGATGGGTGAACAATGGTTGAAGGATTTGAAAAGCACGGGCGCTGAGAATCGCCGTAAGCAGGACCGATCAAAAAACCCGTGGATCGAGATGTATACATCAGACGCGATGCACGAGGCCGTCGCATGGTATTGGGATGCCGTCGATAACGCCTCTCAGGGACTTTCGACAGCCCAGCTCGCCGTGATCGAAGAGAGTTTCAAGAGGTCGAGTCGCTATGAGCTGCGCGTCTGGGACGCAGTCCTGAATCTGGAAGGATGGGATTAGGCCGGCCCCACGCTTTGGAGAACGAGAACAGGCAAGCTGGCAGCTCGCCCTACGCAACTTGCGTCTTATTGAAAGATGTCCGTGATGATATAGTCGTCGCGGATGCCGCCTTTGAGGGCGTAGGGTTGCTGGGCGCCGGCGCGGGGAGGCCGTACATCGCTTCCAAGGTGCGCAGCAGGTTCACGTGCGTCACGCCTTTGCCTTCGGGGTAGTCGCCCGGTTTGATGCGGGCGCCGGCCACGACCGTGGCGATGCGGTTCTGGATGCTGCGGCCCCGGGCCGTCGTGGTCGGGGCGAATGGGTCGGTTAATCCCACGACGGTGATTCCCGCGGGGTGCAGTGCGTCGAATTGGTCGTCGTTTTCGTCCCAGGTCACGATCAGCAGACTATTGTGCGACTTGGCCCATTGGTAATACGCGTTGATGTTGTCTCGCAGCCATTCGTCGCCTTTGGGAACGCTCTTGCGGACGAGTCCGTCGTGCATGTCGTTCTTGAGGCCAGGGATGACGAAGGCGACCGTGGGCAGTGTCGCGAAGTCCGCTTCCCTCGTCGGAAACAGGCTGAACGGCATGTTGGCCGAAGTCGCGAGCTGGTTCTTGGGGGGAAAGCTGAAACTCGCCCAGGGATTGTGTTTGCGGGCGTAGCTGGTTTTGCCCTTCGCGTTTTTGCCCCAGTCGACGAGCGAGCCGACTCTCGGCAGATCTTCCGAGTAGCCGCCGAAAGTCAGGCCTTTTGAGAAGAGTTCCGCGCCCAGGTTCGGCGCCTTGATCGGCGCCGTGGGGATCTGATCGTAAAAGCCGACGTTCTGGTTGCTCCCGGAGAAGAGCCAGAAATAGTTGCCCTGGCTGTGGTGCTCCTCGCCGAACATCCGCGTCAGGTTGGCCCCTTCGGCGCGAATCCGGTTGAGGTAGGGAGCGTGCTTGTTACCGACGATCTGGCTGTAGTCCTTGTTCTCCTCGATCACGATCAGCACGTGATCGTAAATCGGCAGGCCGGGCGGCCAGGCGAGCCCGGTCGCGGCAGCCGGGCCGGCGGCGAGAGCGGACGAACTTGCGAATGAAAAAATGCTCAGCACGGCGGCAATCAGGCGGCGGGAGTTCATGGGCTTCTCGAGGCCAGCGGTGGATGACAGGCAGGAACGTGAGGCGGTCCGACGACGACGTCAATCGGACGCTCTCCAAAAGGTCCGCAGAACCGATCGCGGTCGGCGTTACACGTCCGTTCTTGCAGAAACAGGCTGCTGCGGCAAGCGATTGATTCAGACGGACATCGTCCCGGTAAATTCGCCAAACGTGGCTCGGTTCTCCTTGCTTCCTGGCGACGGCAACCTAGCCTTTGCATGGACACTTCTTTGCCAAGGTGGCTTTTCGCCACATCTGTCTGCGTCTCGGTTTGTCGTCGTCAGGTCTGACTTTGATCGCGCCTTTCACCCGTGGCCGGGTCATTCGCGATTGGCGCGGTGAGACCAATTGAGGTACAACCCACGCGACATTGCATCTGCCCGCAAAGTCTGCCTGATTTTTCCGAATTCGCACGATGTGCGACGGAAACCTGGCGGGGCTGGGCAAGAAACGAGGCCGGGCCGCTAGAGGATGTCCGCCGTTTGACCGTCTGTCACGAGGCAGATCGCTGCCTCGCGCTCATCGGGCTCAATCACCAAGCTAGAGGGGATCTGCGCTCATGAAACTCCTTGCGCGCCTCGCTTCGTTTTCCGGTTTTCGCTCTCGCAACACGATTCAACCTCGCAAAGGTTATCGCAGGGCCCGTCGTGGCGATCGGCATCTGGCGATGGCCGCCGACCAACTCGAGATGCGGCTCGTGCTTTCGGCGACCGTCGTCGGCGCCGCGGTTAGCGCCACATATTCGCCGCCGATTATTATTCTTGGCCCCGTGCATCCGCTGCCACTTGGGCCGGTCCCCTCGCCCGGCTCGCACGTATTCAACGTGATGAATTACGGGGCGCTGGGGAACGGCAAGCACGACGACACGGTGGCCATTCGCGCCGCGATCGCGGCGGCCCAGGCAGCCGGCGGCGGGACGATCTACTTCCCGGCGGGCACCTACGACGTGGCGCCGCAGGCGAGCGACGCTCCGTCGCAGTTCCCGGCAATCTTTCCGATCACGTCGAGCAACCTGACGTTCGAAGGGGCCGGGCCGACGCAGACGATTCTGTCCGGCTTCATGCCCGGGTTGCTGAACCCGGTGACGCATTGGAACGTCACGGGCGATTCCTACGTGAAGATCAGCCGCTTCGGCATGTTCCAGATCAACACCACCGCCGCGACCGGAGCGATCAGCAACATCACGATCGAATCGATGAATATCGACGGCAACACGGGCTACACCGGCAACTTCACCGTCGGCGGCAACCCGACCACCGGCGACGGCTGGGATCTAACGAGCAAGGCCATCAGCCTCAACGGGGCCTACCCGGTGAACAACATCGTCATTGAGAACACGACGATCGACAACTGGCGCGGCGAAGAGGTCTACGCCGGCGGCACGAACGTCGGTTCCGTCTCGTTGATCGATGACGATATCTACGGCACCAACGGCGACGGCGTGAGCGTTTCGGGCAATCTGCTCGTGAAAGGGACCACGATCGGCGGCAGTGCGCCGGGCGACGACGTGTATAACGGCCTCGAAAACTTCGACCTCGGCTCGCCGCAGCAGACGGTGATCGAGAACTCCACGATCGAGGTCAGCTCGAACCCGAACGACGTGCACGGCGACGGCATCGTGTACCTGGGGCTGTCGACCTCGCAGCTTGTCGTCCAGGACTCGACGATCGCCAACAACTGGTACGGCATCTTGTTCTCGGAAGTGGGGAGCAACGTCCACATCCAGAACAATACGTTTTCCAACAACAACGACGCGATGATCACCTCCGTGCTGGGCCTTTATCCGCAGTACCCGACCGGTTTCAGCAACTTCACCATCCAGGGGAACACGTTCACCCACAGCGGGGCCGCCTTCCTGAACCAGGATTACGCGGGGAACTATTCGTTCAACAATCTGGTGCTCAACGGCAATACGGTCACGTACGGCACGCTGCTCGATGGCGGCTATTACGGCCCGAAGTGGACCGGGTTCGTCGTCGAGAATAACGTGCTGGGAGCCGGCGCCAGCGACGTCGGCGGCACGTCGAGCTACGTCGGCACGAACTTCGCCACCTGGACCAACACGACCCGCGAGGGGACGAATTTCAGCACGGTGGGAGACAAGGTCAACGACTTCACGAGCGAAAGCACGACCGTAATCACGCCGATCACCGACCAGACGGTGCTCAATGCCAACCAGAACCCGAAGGGGACGCAGCTCGTCTCGATCAGCGCGGCGACGATGAAAGACTACCCGGTCGGCTTTACGACCACGATCTACTCGTGGAGCATGTCGAACTGGGTGCTGCAGGCCGACCCAACCTGGAACACCTTCACCAAGAACATCGCCATCGGCCCGCAAGGCGTGACGATCCAGGTGAACTCGAAAGGGCTGTTCCAGGTTGTGTCTTAGTCGCGTGTTGCAGGATGGGAGGGCGATCCCGGCGCGCCGGGAGAGCCGTCTTCGCGCGAGCAGCCGTCTTCGCGCGAGCAGCCGTCTTCGTGCAAGCAGCGGCTCGGCGGGAGCCTCGCCCTCCCTTTGCACGCAATAAAGCTCCGCGACTGCGCCGCGCGTCGCGGATGTTTCTTTGTACTCTTGGCGATTTGCGCTGTGTCGCCCATCCGCGCCCGTGATCGCTGGGGAGGAATTACGGTGGAATCCCAAGTTTTCCGCGAACAAAATCAGTCCTGCGGGAACAAATGGGTTGACGTTCCTTTAGCGACGAAAGCTCCGTGGAAGAGCAGGATTTCGAGCGGATGGTCAGGATGTATTACCCGCGAATTCGCCGGGCCGCACTCCTGTTGTCGAACGGAAACCCTTGGGACGCCGACGATCTGGCCCAAGAAACCGTGCTGCAAGCCGCCAACGGCTGGTCCCGGTTCAAGGGGGACAGCGGCGCGGGAACCTGGCTTTATGCGATTCTCGTCCGGCAACATCGCCGGCGTCGCCGGACCAAAGGCCGCGCATGGCGCCGTTGGCTGACATGGTTCGACAAAACCCCGGCCAACTCCCCGCCCGCCGCACCGGACCAGCGTCTGTTGGGAGAGGAGCGGCGGGACAACGTGTGGGCCGCCGTCGCTGCCTTGTCCGAAGCACATCGCGAGACGGTCGTGCTGCGCTACGCCGAAGGGCTGACCTATGAAGAGATCGCCCAGGCGACGAGTTGCCCGATCGGAACCGTGAAATCCCGCCTGCACCAAGCGCTCGCCGCGCTGCAAAAGATGCTCGCGAAGTGTGAATTGACCCTCTTCTGACGCCCGTCGACATCGAGTGATTTGAGAATTGGCCATGCCGGACAACGAATTGTTCCATTCCCTGGAAGAGCGGTTGCGGGACGACGCCCGCGGACTGCTCGGTGAAACTCCGCCAACTTCGCTCATCGACGACTTGCGCGACACGTTCGTCCGGCGTCGTCGCCGCCGGCAGGTCGTGCAATCTCTCGGAGTTGCCTCCCTCGCTCTCCTTCTCGGCGTGGCCTGCGTGCGTTGGTTTCCTTGGCGGGCCGGCGACGACAAGCCACGTCCCGTAGCGGGAGCGGAGAGACCGGAGAGCCCCAGTCCGCCCGCGTTCGAACCGCGCCCCCCGATTGTCGTACGAGTGTCCCGCGGCTCACCAACTCTGCGGCCCGGCTCCGTGGCGATCGGCGTCTGGGTTGCGCGGCCGGGGGCAGATGGCAAAACCGAACTCGTACCCGGCCTGTATGTGCCTGAACAATCCGAGCCGCTTGACTCCCGAGACTGGTCGCAAGCCGAGCGGCTGGCCGTTACGCGGCTCTTGGGGCCCGATGCCATTCCTTCCCGTCACAAAACGATTTGAAATCGGAGGATCCGAAATGACTCTTCATCCAATCCGTGGGCAGTACTGCAAATCACTCTTCCTGACTCTCGCAATTGCGGGCTTCGTATCGCTGGCAAGCAGTGCCGTCCAGGCGCGCGCCGGCGTTCGGGAAGCGGTCAAGCGCGCCCTGCCGGCGACCGTGTGCGTCGAACAGCTCGACGCGTCGGGAGCGGCCGCGAACGAGCTCACGATGGCCACGGGCTCGCTCGTCTCCGCGGACGGGCTGGTCGTTACGCTGATTCAGCACCCCAGCGGCAGCAACTTTCGCGTGACTCTCGGCGACGGACACGAAGTGAAGGGCAAACTCCTGGTTGATGACCGCCGCACGGGATTGAAACTCGTCAAAATCGAAGGGGCCAACTTGTCCTTCCTCACGCCGGACGACCAGGCTCCGCCGATCGGCGAAGATGTCGTGGCGACCTATTGCCTGACTTTGAAGCAGCGAGCGGTCGCCCACGGCATCGTGGCCGCCGTTGATCGCGAACTCGCGGAGTTCGGCGGCGATCTGCTGCAAGTCGACATCAATGTCGGGCCGGTGAGCGCGGGGGGGCCGATCGTCGACGACGAAGGCCGGCTGAGGGGTATCATCGCCTACCAGAAAGAGGAAGGCGGGCACTCGGCGACATTTGCTCTTCCGGCGAGCCAGGTCGCGGCATTGCTGCACGCGCGTCGCGATCAATCGCCGACGATCATTCGCCGAGGCCGCCTGGGAGTTCAACACCAGGAGTCCCAAGGCAAAGTCATCGCGCATCCGATCGAGGGGGGCGCCGCCCTCGCCGCAGGCCTGCGAGAGGGGGACGAGATGCTGGCCCTCGACGACGTCAAACTCAAGCGGCCCGCGGATCTGACCCGAGCCATGTCCCAACACGCGGCGGGCGATAAAGTGCGTCTCCTCCTCCGCCGCGCCGGCAAGGATCAGCCGATCGTCGTGACGCTCGCCCCGGCTCCCGAAGACAACGAGCAATCCGCGCTGCAAAATCTGGCGTCACAAGTCAATTTGGGTCTGAATCTTGTGACACCGGGACAGGTCTATGTCACCGAAAAGGACGGGAATTTGAAGGCGCTCGAAGGGCTCGAACGCCTGTTTATTTCGGGGCAGGTTTCACAGAATTTGAAGGGCAAGCAACTGGTCGTCACAACGCCCGCGGCGCCGGCCGCCAACCACGCGCAGGAGAGCGGGCAGGTGTCGACCCCGTCGATCCGCGTTGAACGCAGCGACGTGGAAAAGAAACTCGAGCAGATCGGCCGCGACGTGCTCACGCTGCGTCAGCAGATGGAGTCACTCACCGACGAAATGCGACGGCTGCAAAAGGAATTGGCGAACGACGCCGGACGGCGGACTGGGAAATAGGACTGGAGATCCTTTCCCTCGTACTCAAGCCTTGGGCACGAGGGCTGGCTGAAAGACCTCGGACTAGTGCGCCAGCAGCGTCTGCAGTTCGGCTGCTTGATCCTTGGTGAGTTTGTGCTTCTCATAGATCGGCTGCAGCTGTTTGAGCAGCTTGATGAAGTCGTTTTCGGGGAAGCCGACCAGGTCGTGGTCGATGGCTGACCGCACCAGCCGGTGCACAGTGGCGAAGTTGTTGAGGACGCCGAACCACTCGCGCTGCTTGTCGGCCAGGCTTTCCCGCCAGGCCTCGGTCATGCCGGGCGGCGTCGTTTCGGCCCGGCCGACGCGGCAGCGGACTTTGAACAGATCGTCCCGCTCGGAGAATTCCTTAAGCGACAGCTTCCACGGCTTTTCGCAGAGAATGTAGTTGTGGCCGTGTCCGGTCATCACGTTCTGCAGCGACAGGTCGAGCGACGCGGCCATGTAGGCCAGTTGGTGCTTGACGATCGCGGGGTGGGCGGCCGCCATGTCCGCGTGCGAATGCACGTTGCCGCTATTGCTGAACGCGGAAAGTGTCAACACCACCAGCCGCCGATCGGCCGCCATGAGGGCGGCCGCGGGGACGATCGTCGCGGGAACGCGAAATTCGGTCTGTTGATTCTCGGCGGTGAGGCGAAAGACGACCTTGTCGACGTCGCCGTTTTCGATGCGGAAACTGGCCGACGTGAGCTGCACCGGTTTCACCGGGCCGTCGGACCGTAAGCGGAGCAAAATGCCGCCGACGTTGTCGCTGGAGAAGTTTGTTTGAAACGACGTCGCCTGCGGGAACGCGTCGGCGTAGTGATTGCTCATTTGCCGCACGATCGTGTTGTCGGCAAACTGGTCGCCGTCGAAGTTGGGATTAACCGCCTGCTTGATCCGCTTGGAAAAGCCGCCGAGTTCGTCGGCCGGCGACCGAGTGGCGAAACAGGCGAGCCCCACAGCAACCAACACTGCACAACGCGTCGACCGGTAAACCACGAGCAAGCTCCTTATGACGACGGCGACGGCCCGCAATCGGCTGTTTTTCCCGCCCCCCATTAGACGCCTCATGGGCGGCGAGTTCAATCCCCCGCTGTGGGCGTCCCGGGCGGCGGATCTGGAATTCGTGGTCTGAGCGGCAATTCCCCGTTATTCTGGAAGAGCGTGCCGGTCTGATTCGCGAATGCTGAAAGTCATTTCCATGGGAACCGAAATCATCGGCGAGGCCGCCTATCGCGGAGCTTCCCACCGCATCAAGCTGCACCTCGACGGCAAGGAACTGACGCTCCGCGACGGGCTCAAGCTGACGATTCCGTTGAAGGACGTCCGCAACGTTGCCGCCGGCGACGGAGAGCTCACGGTCGCCTGGGCGAAGGAAAAAATCCTGCTCAAGGTTGGCGACAAGGCGGCGCGTCTCGCCGACAAGATCCTGCATCCGCCGTCGCTCCTCGACAAGCTGGGGATCAAGGCGGGTCAGGTCGTGTCGATCGTCGGCCTCGACGACAAGTCGTTCCTCCGCGATCTCAAGCAACGCACAAAAGCCGTCTTCGAGGGCGCAATCGAAGCGAATTCGGATGTGATCCTCTTTCGCGCCGTCACCAAGGCGGATTTAAAGCGCCTGAAGTCGCTGCAGAAATCGCTCAATCGCGACGGCGCGATCTGGATCATTCGGACCAAGGCACCCAAGGACTCAAAGGCCGCCACCGAGATGGACGTCATCACCGCGGCCCGAGCGAGCGGCCTGGTCGACGTGAAAATCTGCGCCTTCTCGGACGAACTGAGCGCGATGAAGGTGGTGATCCCGAAAGCGAACCGCTGACAGCGTCGCGCAACCCCCTCGTAGTAGACCGTCTACTTCAAAATAGTGGGTGCCACGCCCACGGCTTTGCGTGGGCGTGCGAATCCGTTTGACGTTCGAAGACACGCCCACGCAGAGCCGTGGGCGTGGCACCCGATCCCGCATTTTGCAGTAGTCAGTCTACTATCCAACTTGTCCCCACACTGCTGAGCCGCGGCGGCTCAGCAGTGGCACACCAGACGCACACTCAAAACAACACTCGGTGCTTTCTCTTACGCCGCCTGGCCGAGATTTCCGCGATGCGACTTTGACGCATCCACCGGTTGGTGCGGTCGAGTCAGACCACGCCGCTCTTGCAAGACCGTCTTCCAGGCGTCGGTGAGCGGCCGGTAGGCCCGCTTGAACGGGCCGATCGGCAGCAGGACGACCAGAATGTCCATCAGGCCGCGCGAAAAACCGTGGTCGACGATGTGCGTGGCAAACAGCAGGCTCACATAGCCGTGCAGGATGAGCTGCCCCACGATGCAGCGGATCGGGCTGCCGATCTCTAGCTTCTCGAAATCGATGTCGCGGTCCCATTGAGGGCCGAACTGCGAGTCGAGCCAGGCGGCTCCCCTGCGAGCCCGTGCGGTTGCCCAATCGTGATCCTCGATCCTGGCCTCGTCCGAAATCGGCGCGTACTCCAACTGTGCGGTGCTCATGCTCTCGCTCTCCTGCGGCTCGAACGTCTCAGCCGGCGATCTGAAATGAAAGGCGCGAATGCGCGTCGGGTCGTGCGAATGCACGATCTACTTCTTGTGACACTCGGGGGGGAGGATTTTGTTTGAGTTCCCGAAAAGTTTTTCAATCTATTCCGAAGATCAAACCTTCTCGGGAAGGCGCGGAGACCGAGCATAGGTCGCTGACACGTTGTTGGACGCCAAGTATGGCCCGTTGGCGTGGTTTGAAGTCTGCGGCTATCGTTTGGAAGGGCTCCCGGCAATCTATCTCGCGCGCCACGAGGGTATTCTCGACCAGGCAAATGTGACGGGAACGTTCGGATAGGGAATTTTCAAGGTAATGAAGATCGTCTTGCATTAACCACAACCGGCGAATTCATTCCTGAAATAGGCGTCGCGCCCGCTTGCGCAACCTCTCTTCGGCCGCGAGACACCGGAACCAGGCCCGCGGGAAGAGCAAAGCAGCGGTTCGATTTTATTTGCGTTCGCAGTTTCGGCGGGTGACAATGCCGCCTCGCGTCGAATGCGCGCCTCTTCGTGAGGTCGCCCCATCTCATTCGATGCCGGGACGGCCGGCCCGGGCGAACGGGACGGCAGTGGTGTTGCCCCATTCATAGGGACTTCCTATCCGACAGGGTCTGTCGTGTGTTGATCGATGAATCTCTGCTGATCAACCAGGGGATTGCGGCTGCACTTCGGCCAACGCTACAAGAAAAGGACGGACAGGACCCGGCCGGAGCAGTCTACGCGTTCTGGATCTTCCCAAAACCTTAACCGGACGCACCGGCCTCGGCCTGAAACAAGCGCACCCGGCGGCGGAGCCCGCCAAATTCGATGCAGCGCCGCGGCTAAGGCCGCGATGTCGACGCCGTCCGCGGATGTTCAGCCGCCGGCGCAGTCGTCCGACGGGCGCAGCTTGCCGAGCATCGTGTACAGGTTGACGAGGGCCCGGTTCATCACTTGTTCGCCGGCGCCGACTTCCGCGGGTGAGACTTGCGCGTCGGCTCCGTAGCCCCCTTCGGAGGCGGCTTCGATGGTGGGGAAGTACATGCTGTGGCCGTTGCAGTAACCGAAGAACAGCGCGTGCGGCACGTACGCGCGCTCTTTGAGGCGATTCGAGTGGTTCGAGAAGAACTCGCCCGAGCCGCCGACGAGGGCCGTGTCGCCGTTGAGCAGGATCGTGTTGAGTTCGACCGGCACGCCGTCCTGAAACTCGGCCACGAAATTGCGGACCAGCTCGGGAAAGAACGCGCGCGAGTAGAGCGCGGTCACCAGGGGATTCGAGAAATCCGTCCGCGAGTGGAACAGGAAATGGTCGACGCGTCCTTTGATCGCCGGGTGCGGCGGAACTTGCGTCTTGGCCGCTTTGGCCAGCTCGATCACCAGATCGCCCAAGTGCTCGCCGAACTTTTGCGGGCCGTTGTATTGGCCCGCGTTCACGCTCATGTCGCCCGAGGCGCCTTGCATGAAGACGCAGTGCGTGTCGAGCTGCGACTCGACGTGCTTTTTCATGAAGCCGGGGTAGTCGGCGGAGTATTTGAGAATTCGTTCGTTGGTCATCACGGGATGCGCGGCGAAATTCACGACCACGGCAATTGGCTTGCCCGTGCTCGCGTCGTCGAAGCGCATCATGGCCAGCATGGGATCGGTCGCCTTGATCGGGCGCTTCGACTGGCGGTTGCGGTTGAGATTCAAGTCAACGCGCGAGTTGATTCCCACGCGGGCCGGCTTCGCGTTGCGATCGGCGTCGAGGATCGCCTCGACGATCAAGTCGGGCAGGCGGTTCGTGTAGGCGATGGCCTTGTCGAACTTGCCTTTGCCGAAGCCCTTGCGGTCGGTGAGTTCGAGCACCGGCCCGTGATGCGTGTGACTGCCGGAGATCATCACGTGGGCGATCTTGGCCTTTTCGGAGAGCGCACGGCGGATCTTTTCCATCATCGGCTGCGTCGGTCCGCGGCCCATGTCGAGGCCGACGATCGCCAGCTTGTCGTCACCCGCATGAATCACGACGGCCTTGGCAAACAGCGGATCGAGCGCCCCCTGCGACAACATGTCGTGCCGCGCTCCGTACCCCCACATCGGCAGCCCGGCAGGCGGCGTGATATCGCGCTCGCCGAAACCGGCCTCGAATGGGACCGGCTTTGCCTCGGGCTCGGCGCCGCGGACAGGGCAGTGGACGGGGCCGTTGGTTGCGATGGAGAGAAAGCCGACGGTGGCGGCGACGGCAAGACGGACCGGGAGTTTTTGCAGTTTCATTGCGGCCTCAGGGAAATCGGAGGTGGGTCGAATACCCATTATGCGCGGATCCGGCGGCTCCTTCACGCGGCTTTGGCCGGGAATTCTGTGCAAGGAATCTGCGGCGCGGCCGGCTTGCTCCTCACCGAGGCCACAACCATCTCCGAGGATGCCAACGGCTGGGGTGCGCGCTGTTCACGAAGGCGTAGAGGTCGCTCGTCGTTGGGTGAGGCGTGAAACGGCGTAAAAGAACACGGGAGTCAGGAAGATTCCGAACAAAGTCACGCCCAGCATGCCAAACAGCACGGCTGTGCCCAGCGACTGCCTCATTTCCGCGCCGGCCCCCTCACCCAAGACGAGCGGGATCATGGCCGCGATGAAGGCGAACGAAGTCATGATGATCGGCCGCAGACGCAAGCGACTGGCTTCGACGGCCGCCTCCCAGAGCGGCTTGCCCTCTCGGTGCAATTGTCGCGCGAACTCGACGATCAGGATGGCGTTCTTTGCCGCCAGGCCCGCCAGCACGAGAAAGCCGATCTGCACGAAAATGTCGACCGGCATGCGAACGATCATCATTCCGGTGACCGCGCACAAGATGCACATCGGCACGACCAGGATGATCGCCAAAGGCAACGACCAGGACTCGTATTGTGCCGACAGCACCAGGAACACGAGCATCGTCCCCAGCGCAAAGACGAGGATGGCCGTGTTCCCCTGCTGCTTCTGCAGGTAGGCGATCTCGGTCCACTCCGCGGTCACGTTGGCCTTTTGCGAGGCCTGCTCCATCAGCGCAAGCGCTTCGGCCGACGAAACCCCGGGCGCAGGTGCGCCGTTGATCGGCGCTGAGGCGTACATGTTATAGCGCATGACCATGATGGGGCCCGTGCTGGGCCGCACCGTCGCGATCGTCCCGAGGGGGACCATCGTGCCAACCCGGTTGCGGACCTTCAGCAGCTTCACGAAATGCTCGTCGGTGCGATATCGCTGCTCGGCCGAAAGATTGACCTGCCACGTGCGGCCGAACTTGTTGAACAAGTTGACGTAATACGTGCCCAGGTAGACCTGCAGCGTGTCGAAGGCATCCTGCATGTCGACTCCCAGCTTCTCGCACTGAGTGCGATCGATGTCCACGTAGAGCTGCGGAGTCTGTGCGCGTATAGATGGTAAACAGGCCGACCAGTGCCGGAGCCTTGTTCGGCTGCCTGAACTGGCGGGCATCGGCGATCACCTCGTTGGTCGACTTCTGCAGTTCGGTCAGATTGATGAAGCCCCGCTGCTCGACCTGCAGCTTGAAGCCGCCGGCGTTGCCCAGGCCGCGGATCGGCGGGGCCCGGAAGACGGTGACGATGGCGCCGTCGATCTCCTCGGCGAACAACCGGTTGAGCCTGGCGGCGATGGCGGCGTCGTACTGGCCCGGCTTGCCCTTGCGGTCGCTAAACGGCTTCAGGGTGACAAATGCGGTCCCAAGGTTCGAGGCGTTTGTGCTGAGCAAGAACGAACTGCCAGCGATGGTCAACACGTCCGCCGCGCCGGCAATGCCGTCGTAGCGTTTCTGCCCCTTCGGCGCCTCCGGTCCCTTGTATAAGCCGGTGTCGTCGCCAAGCACGATCCGCTCGAGCCTTTTCATCACTTGCGAAGTGCGCTGGACGCTGGCGGCGTCGGGCAACTGCACGTTGACCAGCAGATACCCCTGATCCTGGTCGGGGATGAAGCCGCCGGGCGCTTTTGTCATGTTGCGGTAAGTGAGAAACAGCAGTCCCCCGTAGATCAAAAGCACGATGGCGCTCACGCGCAACAGGCCGCCCACCGTCCGGCCATAAAGGGCCGTGACTTTCTCGAAAAGCCAGTTGAAAGCCCGGAAGAACTTGCCGAGCACAAAATTGACCGGCCTGATGACGAACCAGCCCAGCACACCGCCGGCAAGCGCGCCGGGCAGGAACGCCAAAGTGGTGGCGATGTAGAACTTCCATGCCGGGGCCAGGTCGTACTCCGGTGTGTCTGCGGCCGGCAGTCCCAGGAGCGACGACACGTACGACTTACCCAACCAGACGGTGACCAGGCCCCCGAATAAGGCGAAGGACCACCACGGCAGCGCCTCGCGCCGGATCTGGCCGCCGGAACCAACCTCGGTCTTGAAGATCGAAACGGCGCACGAGGGAGTCAGCGTCATGGCGTTGACGGCCGAAATCACCATCGCCGAAGCGATCGTCAAGGCGAACTGCCGGTAGAACTGTCCCGAGATGCCCGAGAGGAAGGCGGCCGGAAGAAAGACCGAGATCAGCACCAGCGTGATGGCGATGATTGGGCCGGTGATCTCGCCCATGGCTTTGATGGTTGCCGCGCGTGCGTCCAATCCTTCGGCGATGTGATGCTCGATATTCTCCAGCACCACGATCGCATCATCGACCACGATCCCGATCGCCAGCACCAGGCCGAACAGGGTCAGGTTGTTCAGCGTGAAGCCCAACACCGCCATCACTGCGAATGTCCCGACCAGCGACACCGGCACGTCGATCATCGGCAGGATCATCGCCTTCCAGTCCTGCAAAAAGAGCAACACCACGATGGCCACCAGGATGACCGCGTCACGCAGCGTGCTGAACACTTCCTCGACCGACTGATCGATGAAGGGCGTCGTGTCGTAGGCCATCTTGAAGTCGAGACCCTTCGGGAAGCGCTTCTTCAGGTCGTGCATCTTTGACTTGACGGCATGGGCCACGTCCAGCGCGTTGCTGCCGGGCAACTGGAAAATCCCCAAGCCCACCGACGGCTGACCGCTCATCCGGCAGATCTGGTCATACTGCTCGGCGCCGAGCTCCACCCGCGCCACGTCGCGGATGCGAACGACCGGCGTGGAGACGGCGTCGGTGCTGACGGTGCCGCTCTTGAGCAGGATGTCGCCAAACTGCTTGGCGTCTTCCAGACGCCCCAACGTGCTCATCGTGAGCTGCAACTGCTGGCCGGCGGGGACGGGCTGCTGGCCGATCTGGCCGGCGGCGACCTGCACGTTCTGCTTCTGAACGGCCGTCACGACGTCGGCGGCCGACACATTCAATTCCGCCATCTTCTCCGGGTCGAGCCAGATCCGCATGCTGTAGTCGCGCTGGCCGAGATATTGGATGTCGCCCACGCCCGGCAATCGCAGCAGCTCGTCTTTGATCTGCGTGGTGGCGTAGTTCGAGAGGTAGAGGTCGTCGTAGACGTTGCCGGGCGAGAACAGATTGACCGCCAGCAATAAGTCCGGCGATTTCTTCTTGACGTTGATTCCCTGGATCTGCACCTGCGTCGGCAACTGGGCGAGCGCCAGAGACACCCGGTTTTGCACCAAGACCTGGTCGATGTTGGGATCCGTGCCGATCTCGAACGTGATGGTCAGGGTGTAGCTGCCGTCGTTGGTCGACTGGCTCGACATGTACATCATGTGGTCGACGCCGTTGACCTGCTGCTCGATGGGGGCCGCCACGCTGTCGGCGACCACCTGAGCGTTGGCGCCCGGATAAAAGGCCGTGACGGAGACCGCGGGGGGCGTGATTTCGGGGTACTGCGAGATCGGCAGCACGAAGACGGCCACGGCGCCAACTAGCAAGATGACGATCGAAATCACCCACGAAAAGATCGGCCGGTCAATGAAGAAGCGTGTCATGGCGTGTTCCTTCGCACCTGCAAACAGATCTCAAATCGGTCGATCGGGTGCCTCTGGCGTCGACTCACTTCTTCGTCCCGACAACCGGGGGTGCGGGCGTCGTCTCATCCTGCGCGAGCGGCTTGGGCATGGGAACTTCCTTGCGCGTGACCGTCATGCCGGCGCGGACGCGCTGGAGGTTCGAGACGACGATCCACTCGCCGGCCGCGACACCGCCCTGAATGATCCGCAGGCCTTCCCAAAGACCGCCGAGCTGCACAGGACGCTGTTCAACCTCGTTCTTGTCGCTCAAGACAAACAGGAATTTGCGGTCCAGGTCGGTGATGACGGCGGCGTCGGTGACGAGCAGCGCGGCCTGTGGCTCACCGATGGGCACGCGGATACGCACGGAAAGATCGGGGGTGAGAATCCGCTGCGGGTTGGGGAAAACTCCCCGAACGCGCAGGGTGCCGGTCGTCGAGTCGAGGCGATTGTCCGTGAAGTCCAACCGCCCGACATGCGGATGGCCCTTTTCGATCCGGCTCCCGAGATAGACCGGTACGGTCGTGTCGCGATAGCTCTTGAACCTCGGGTGCGCGTCAAGGATGGCCAGCAGTTCGCGCCAAGGCCCCGCGCCCAGCTTGGACTCGACGAGCTCGCTCAATTGAGCTCGCTTGTTCTCCATGGAGGGCGACTGGAGCAGCTCGACGGCCTGTCGGATCGTTCCTTCGTCCAACTTCTGCTTGCCGAAGTACTCTCTTGCGTCCTTGATGCCGATGTCGCTGACCTCCTCGCGGATGATTTGTTGCACACGCAACAGGGTCTGTTCATCGACGTCGAAGTAGGCATAGATGGGGTCCATGCTGACGAGGGTGGTCAGAGTGGTCTGATCGGCCGTCACGAGGTTGCCGGCCTGGATGTTGGTCCGGCTGATTCGACCGGTGATCGGGGCGTAGACCTTGCAGAAGCCGAGATTCAGTTCCGCTCGTTCCAGCGTGGCCTGGTTGGCCTGGAGCTGCGCGGCGTACTGCTGCGTCTGTGCCGCGAAGGTGTCATAGTCTTGTTTGCTGACGGCATGGGCCGGCAGCAGTTCTTCCGCCCGAGCCAGGTTGGCCTTGGCCAGCTTGAGGGACGCTTCCGTGTTGGCGACGATCCCCAGGTTGGTCTTCACGTCCGCCTTATAGGTTCGCGGGTCAATCTCATACAGGAGCTGGCCGGACTTGACGTCGTCGCCGTCCGTGAAGAGCACCTTGTCGAGGTAGCCGGTCGCTCGGGCCTTGATATCCACAATGGGGATCGCGGCGGTTCGACCGGTGAACTCCTCATAAGACAGTGCCTTGCCCGACTTGAGTTGAGCGACGGAAACATCGAGAGGCGCCTCTTCGCTCGCGGGCCGATGGTCCGCACAGCCGGCGAGGATCAAGAGTCCCAACAACAGCGGATCGTACGGCCGGCGGAAGTTCGTCATGTCGTCTCCTTGTTCGTCAAGTTCTAACGACCTCGGGCGATTGCAGCACGTGATGGGTTCGGCGGACCGGCAGGCGAAGGAGTTGGCGGCGCGGCGCTCAGCTCCCGTACAAGCCCTGATTCAGCGCCGGGTCGCGACGGAAATGCGGCAGACGCGTAATGGGAATGTTCATTCACGGCCCGAGACGCCGCAAGGGCGAGCCTCGTCGCCGTTCATGAGAGTGCGCGCTCCTCCAGCCAATCGACATAGAGCCGGCGCTCGGCAAACAGCCAGGCGCCGTCCTTCTTCACGAACGCGTCGAGGTAGCGGAGCGAGGCGACCATCAATCGCCGCTTTCCACCATCGACCGTGACGTGGTGCGCCAGGCAGTAGGTTTCGCCGGTGGCTCGCTCGCCCGTCAGCGCCAAGATCGTGCTCTGGCCGATGAAGTGCGTGGTCGCGTCGTACTTGTTCAGCTCGGCGAATACGGGAGCGAGCGCCTCGCGCGAGTGCAACTCCTGCGATGGGGTTGAATCTTTTGCGTTCATGTACACGACGAAGCGAGTGTCTTCCGTAAAGAGAGACATTTGTCCTTTCGCGTCGCGCCGATCAGCGCAGTGCGCGTAGGCCTCGATCAGCTCGCGAATCGCGAGCCGATCCGCGGCTTCTTGGGGCGATATGGCAACATGTTTGCTCACGAGCGAGTTTCCTTGTTGGTTTCGTTCACACAGGAGCAAGCGCTCACTCGAGGATGGCCCTCGGCTCGAGAAACGCCTCGATCCCGAAATGTACATAATTCGCGGCCGATGCCGGAGTGCTTCCGGACGCCTCGGCCCCTCGCGTCCACTTGGTCCCCTTTTTGGCATGCCGAACGGGGCTGGATTTCTCGCGACCTTGCCAAAAGTCTCCGACAAAATCGTCCCTTCCGGGCTCTTTTTCGACGATTTTCTTTGAAAATTCGACGCGGGTGACGCAGACTGAGTCCTGCGCCATTGGCAAGTCCGATTTTTCGACCGGTCTTTCGGATGAGCCGGCCGGAGAATGCGGGCCATCATCGACGGGCGAGTCGATGCGCACTTCCAAATTGGAATTGGAGAGGACGAGAGATGACGAAGATCCGCAGGGGGTTCACGCTGATCGAATTGCTGGTGGTGATTGCGATCATCGCCGTCTTGATTTCGCTCTTGCTGCCCGCCGTGCAGGGGGCGCGGGAGGCGGCCCGGCGAACGCAGTGCCGCAACAACATGAAGCAGCTCGCCTTGGCCTGCCAGACCTATGTCGACCTGCACCAGACGTTTCCGCCCGCCTATATCGTCGTCTACAAATGTTGCAATCCTTGCGGTTTTTGCACGTGCGGCATTCCCGGCCCGTATTACGACTGGAATCTGCACACGTGGGGCTCCTTCCTGCTGCCGCACATGGAGGCGACCACCGTCTACAACCAGATCGATGAGGCCTCGCCCCTCTTTTCTCCCTGGACGGCCCCCTGCGGAAAGACCTACACGTCCCGCAACTCCGGCTGCTGCTGCCCGTCGAGCGCGTGTTACGACCCTTGTGCTGCGAAACGGCCGTTGGCCGCGGTGATTCCGGTCTTCGCCTGTCCTTCGACGCCGCGGACTGCCAATCCGTTCCGCGAGCACACGCAGTGCTGGCAGTGCGGTGCGGCCAGCAAATGCACGTTCTGGACGTACCGCTCCTCCGGCGGCAGCGACTACCGGGCCATCAACAACTTCTTCAACTGCATCTGCTGCGCCTATACCAAACTGGGCGGGAGCTCGAAGTGCACCAACGGCATTTTGCAATGCCCGAGCAATGCTCAGCTTGCGGCCGTCACTCCGGAGCAGGTCACCGACGGAACGCAAACCACTATCTTGTTCTCCGAACTGGCCGGGGCCCCCGACCTTTGGGTGCGGGGTAAGAAGTACAGCGGCCACTGCGGCGGCCAATACAGCTTTATCAGATGCCCCCCCTACACGGTCACGAATCCCGGCGGCTGTTGGGGCTGTTTCAAAAACGCCTCCAATTATGTCCAAGGCTCTTCGTTCGACGGGGAGCACGGGATGCCGAGCGGGACGACGCTGTGCTGCATCATCAATTGCACGAACGAAGCCACCCGAAACTTCGCGTACTCCTTCCACTCCGGGGCCGCCGGTGTCGCGATGGCCGACGGATCGGCCCATATCATCAGCGAGAACATCAGCCTCCTGACGTTCTGCAATATGGTCAGCTATCACGGCCATGAAATCGTCACCGATAACTTCTAATCGCGGCCCGTCCATCGCAAAATCGAGAGTTCCGGCCGCCAGCGCCACGCGACGAGTTCGTCGACTTCAAAGTGGTGGACGGATCGTGCCACTCAGTGCCACTGGCGGGGGAACGCCCATCGGGGCCGGCTGCCGCCAGTGGCACTCACCATTCTTGAGGGAAACGGAGTGAATTTGGATTCGCAGCGAATTCGGGTCGTCGCCTGCCTGGCCGCGTTGGTCTTCGCCGGTTGTTCGGGGTCCCGCTCGGCCGACGAAAAGACGGATGCCGCCCTGCGTGCGCAGGGTTTGACCCGCGTTCCCGTCTATCCGCTGGCCGGAAAAGTGACGGTCGACGCACAGCCGCCGCAGACCAGGGGAAATCCGCTCATCGTCATGCTCAACGACCTGTCGAAGCCGGACGTTCCCTTCCGCCAACGGCCGCACGTCCAAGTCAAGGAGGACGGCCAGTTCGCCTTCGACACCTACACTCACGGCGACGGCGTCTGCGCAGGCAAGTATGTCGTGACGATCGCCCAGTTCAAAAACAGCAAGAAGAAGGGCCTGCTTGGCCCCGATCAATTGAAGAATCTGTACAACGACCCGGACAAGAACTCCGAAATCAAGGATTTCGTCATCGACCACCAGTCGCCGGGCAGGAAGAACTATGTCTTCGCCCTCGAAGTCGCCGGCAGAGACCTCCTTCCCGCCAGCCCCCACGCCCTGATCGAGCTGAGCAATCGCAAATAGACCGCACTTTTCGCAAAAAACGTCGGCGAATTTGTAAGTCGCGGGGCCCCGTCTCCGACTTTACTAATAACGGCCGCTCAAACACGGGCGGAGTGCTCTCGCGGAGCAGTTGAAGTTGGCGGAGCGCTGTCGCGGAGCCGTCGAAGTTGGCGGAAAGCTGTCGCGGAGCCGTCGAAGTTGACCGAAGAGCACGAGCCGGACTGGGGTCGGATTGTCGCCGAACATGGTCCGGCTGTGTGGGCGACCGTTTTGCGGATCCTGCAGCATCACGAAGATGCGCAGGACTGTTATCAACAAGTTTTTCTGGACGCCCTCCGCGCAGCGCGGCGGAGCACGGCCAGGAATTGGGCCGGCCTCTTGGTGAGCATCGCGACGCGGCGGGCGATCGACCGATTGCGGGAGCGGATTGCCGCGCGTAAACGGCAGGCTGAATCGCCCCATTCCCAAGCGCACGGTCCCCAGGCCCTGGCCGCTCAATCGTTTTTGGCGGACGCAACGGTCCGCGAGATGGAATTGCGCGACGCGCTGTGCGCGGGGCTGGCCGCCTTGCCCCAAAAGCAGGCGGTCGCGTTCTGGCTGCGCACTGTCGAGGAACTGAGTTATGCCGAGATCGCCGCCCAGTTGGAAATCGACGCCAACCAGGTCGGCGTGCTGATCCATCGGGCCCGGGCGGCACTCAAGAGCTGCTTCGCGGACGATCAGCCGGCCCGGAGAGAATCGCGATGAACGAACCGTCTTCACACGAGGACCATCTGCTCGATGAAGCGGCGGCCGCCATGCGGCGGATGCCCACGCCCGAGCGCCCCTCGGACGAGCTGGTGCTGGAAGGGCTCCGTCACGGCGATCGCCGCCGTCTGAGGTCGTTGCCAAACACACTTTATGAAAGGGCGCTCCGCATGCATCCCTTCGTTCGTTATGGATTGGTCGCATTGGTTGTATCCGCTTTGCTGTTGATCGGGTTTGGATCGCGTTCCGACATGCTGCTGTTGGCCGACGTGATGGAGGCCGTCACGAAACACAAGACAGTCCGCTTCGACGTGAACCGTTCACCGCGAGCGGTAACGCAAACGAGTTACGGGACAGTCGACACCATGCACTCTCGAATCGAAGGCCCCAACAGCCAGGTGATGATCGTCGATATCACCAAGGGGATTTTGCTGCGTCTTTGGCCGGACGAAAAACGGGCCATTATTTCCAAGTTCCCCGGCAAGGCGTCCAGGCAGGGATTTTTCGACATCCTTGACGACCTGGAAAAGGACAAGCGAACGACGTCGAGCCCTGAAAAGCTCGATGGATCGGATGTGGTTGTCTATCGCCTCACCAAAGAGGGGGTGAACTCGACGATTTGGGTCGACCGCAAGACGAAGCTACCGGTGCGCTTGGAGATGGCGCAGGTCAAGGGCCGCCAGGACAAAGTGTTGTACACGCATTTCGCGTGGGACCCGCCGATCGCGGACCCCGAGAAATTTTTCAGCGTCGAACCGCCGGCCGGTTACACCGTGCAAACTAAGAACCTGTTCAACGATGGTCCGGCAGGGAAAAAGACGAATCAGCCTTGATTCGCCGCGGAACCAGCGCCGCCGCGATCCGTGCTTCGCTCGACGATGCTGACCCCACTCTGGCCCTCATCGAACAGGAGTGGAAATTGTGAAGTGGGTATTTGCCTTGTTGACGGTGCTGGTCGTCGCGCTGGCTTTATTGGGATCGAGACATCCCGCGGGACAGCCGGTTGTCGAGATTGAAGGACGGCAGGCCCCCTATGCCATTGTCCACGTGGTGCAGGACGCACGCGGCGACGATCGCATGGCCGTCTGGTTTCACGACGCCGAATCGGACATCGATTTTTTCAGCCGCCTTCCCAGCAAGAAAGGCCGCGAAATTATCGCCTGGCAGATCACCAACAAGCTCGGCCGCAACTACGAAGAATGGCTCCGCTCGCCGGACCGCTCAAGCAAATCATCATCGCGCCGCTAAATGAGAACAGAGGGGACGCAGCCCTTTGAAAATGAGCTGCGCCCCCTTTTTGGCGTGGCGGCCTGGCGGGACAATCCCAACTTCAATGACGCCCAACGCGCCGCGCCGGCGCTTGCCGAGGCCGTAACTCGGATCAGCGACCGCGCCGACGGGGTGAGCGACGACATTTGGAACGAGGCCGCCCGGCACTACGACGAGAAGGCGCTCGCCGCGCTCTTGATTGTGATCGGCAACATCAACGTCTGGAACCGCTTCAACGTCGCCGTCCGGCAACCGGTCGGGGCGTGGAAGGGATGAGACCAGAAGAGATCCGCAGATTGCGCCGACTTCGCAGAGGCGAAGATGTAGAAACATCTCGGAGTCGGCAAGCCAGGGACCCTGCAAGGCGCGGATGGCCTTCCGGCGCGTGTCTACCGCGCGGGTCTGTTGATCGCCTTACCTGGCAAGATCACACTCTCGTGATGCACATGATCCGTGCGGCTCGTGTCCCGCCACGACGTCATAAACGAAAGACCCTTAGTTCAACGGGCACTTAGACCCGTCGCAACCTTGCCGCACTCCCGGTCGTAAACCGACCTGACAGCTTCGGCAATGACTTGGCTGGAGCTGATATTGCGCTGTTCTGCCATCTTTGACACAAATTCATCCACCGCCGCAGGCAAGCGAACATCGCGACAAACAACCGTAGATTCATCGTAAGGCATGATTCTCACCCTTTGATAACTTAGCTCGAAATCCCACGCTGGCTCCAGCCAACCTGGCTAAGCCCGTCAGCGCCGGACAATCGTGTACTTAGCTCATTTTCGCCGAATGACTTGCGGACCATCACCCGCACGCCGTTCTGCACAAGACATGGCAGTTATAAGCATACCGCATGACTGCGTCCCTGGGAAGGCCCTAAACGTGCTCTGTAGCGTGACTTCCCTATCGCCACGGTTCCCAGTCGCCATCCAATCGGAACTGAACCTGCGCCCAGTATCAGGACACAGGCCAAGCATTCCGGGTTCGCGGACCCACCCCCTCTCCGACCCGCCCAATCCCGTAAACAACCGCCCCCTTCTCTTGTCGAATGGGGCATATGCCATACCGCCGATGACCGATTGGCACAATCTCGGCCGGGCTGCTCGCCGCTGATTCAGGCGCGCCTTCACTCCGACTCTGGAATGCGATGTTCAATTCATATGGATTGCGAGCGAAATCCCACATTGGACCTGCCAAGTCAGGTCGGACGGTCCACCAGATTTCCGGGTGCGCCCATCTTCCCAATGGCGCCGGGTTTACCTCAGGTCGGAGAAGTCGAATAGGGTTTGAGAATACAATCGGCAAGCGTGCCCAAACAACTTAAATTTGGGAAACCAGGCCCCTGTTCAAGGCCAGCCAGCATCGGCAGATGAAGACGCGGCGCAAACCCGCCTATGGATAGGTCCTGTTCAATCAGGGGAACAATCTTGTCCTTGAGGGGAAGAACCTTGTCTTTCATCGCCGGGCTCTCCTGACTCGGCCCTCGACTCGTTACATGCGCCTCCAGCTGACCCCGGGCACTGTCCTCGAACTGTATCCCATCCGGGCGTTCAGAAAGCCACCAGAGAGGATCAAACCCCCTTGCGTCAACGACACGCTTATACGACCGAACCTCGTCTTTCCGACCGCCGGTATATTGCAGCGTCACGTGCACGTTAAAATCCTTGGGTTCCAGCCTGATTACGTGCCCAAACATGCGCCGCACATTGTCGGAGATGCCAATGATCTCCAGGGCCGCGGGCGAGATTACGCCGCGATCCGTACGTGCGATAAACTCTTGGCGACTCCGCAACGGAATTTCGCGCCAGTGCTTATGAGGGTTTGTGAAGACCTCGTTCTCCAAATAACTCTCTCCTCGAGAATGAACGAAGCCGCTTCGACTGATGAACTCAACTTGAGCCTGGCTTTTGTCAATGAGACCCAGCAGTGCGACAACAATTGAGGCCGCTGTCTCTCCTGTTCCTATCACAGCAACGTTTTCATGTAATCCGCGGAAGCTATCCTTATTTTTCCAGAAGGTTTTCCCATCACTTACTAAGGTGCTTTCATATCCCAGGAAAGACATAGCTCTCCCTGGTCCAGTAAATACCAACCCGTCTGCTTCATGTGCGGATTGCGCGTTCTGCTGATCCGAGCACGAGACGATCCAACGGTCCTCCTTGATCCCGATTTTCTGAACTCTCGTCTTCTTGAGACAGCCGTCGGAGCCGCCGGAAGCCTGATCGTGCACCCAGTTCAAGTATTTCATCCACTCCACGTGGGTCGGATGCGGCCTGCCGCGATCAATCCATTGACCATAGCAATTCCGGTTAATGAGGTGGCGCTGCCACGAATAGGCAAACATCGCGGAGTTGATTTTCTCGTCCCACGGCGGTCCCCAGGCGCGCGAATTGTAGGGAAACCCAACGTCTTTTTCAGGCGACGTACCCAGTTTCTGCGCCCCATCCGTGAATCCTTGGCCGTCTCCCGACCAATGCGCGCCGATATGATCTTGTTCCAGGATGATCAAATTGGGGACGGCAAAGCCCAGCTCGCTGAGCACCTTTCGCTTGGCAAGAATCGCCATTGCCTTCGGCCCTGCGCCGATCACAATCAATGCCGATTTCTGAGGAGCTTGCTTCACGATCGCCCTTCGCAGCTGCGGTTCCTGAGGCAGGGCATTATGCGGTCCAGGGAAAGGCCTCGATTCCCCCTTACGCAAATCGACAACCGAAAGCCTTAGACGATGATGTCCATGTCATACTTGGCTGCCAGTTCTCGATAGAGGGTCGGGGTCATTTGCCCAGGCGGCATTTTTGCTTGGGCTCGATAGAATGACTCAAGACCCGCGGGGCTGACGAATCCCAGCAGGATCCCGACCTCACTTCCAACGTTTTTGTAGCCGTGCGGCGTGCCTTTGGGGATGAAGACAAAGCCTCCCGCCGGGGCTTGTTCGGTTCGGTCGCCGACTGTGAAAGCGAACTGGCCTTCCAGGATGTAGAAGAATTCATCGGCCTTGTGGTGAATATGCAGGGGAAGTTCGTCGCCAGGTGAGACGCGGTCCCGCCACGCGGCGAGCGATCCCCCACTCGTCTCCGCGCTCGCCAAAAGCGCCATCGGACCAGCCTTGAGCTGCAACATTTCAGCCTTGTCGGGGGCTAGGACATAGCCTTCTTTTGTATTTCCCATAACATGAGCACCTTCCGTTGAGCGGCGAGCTGCTAATCGGGGCAGCTCCGACCGAAAGTAGTCTCGCCATGCGCGGCCTCTAATGTCAAGAAAAAACTGAGCAAGTCCGACACTTGGCGAATCGGTGCTTGCCGCGTAGACAATGGCCGTATGCGCGAGGACATCCAAATGAACCTGACGCTTACAGCCCAATGCTGCGCCTCTCAAAACAATCGTCGGGTGGCACACGTCTGGTAATACGTTAAGGGATTTCAAACCCGCGAAAGCTCAACAGCGTAGGGTTGGGCCACGGAAGGGATGAAACCACCTTGAAAGTGCCAAGACCGAAGGCCCGACCTGTTGGCGAGAAAGGAAACGCGGAGGGGGCAACATCAACGTCTGGAATCGTCTCAACGTCGCCACCCGGAAGAGATCCGCAGACTGCGCCGTTTTCGCAGACTCGAAGAGAATAGAATCGGCGTCATCTGCGAAATGTGCGGATTACTCGTCTTGGCTGGAAAGTAAAAAGGGGACGCGTGAGCTGCGTGGCATTCAATGCAAATTTGGACCACAAAGGCATAGAGACACCAAGCAAGACTAAGAAGCAGTTCTCCGCAGATTTCGCAGAAGGACGCAGATTTTGAAATTCAAATCGTCGTAATCTGCGGATCTCTCTTGCCTTTATTGGTGTCTTTCCGCCATTGGGGCGGATTCAAAGCAACGTGCCTTTGCGGTGAAAAATCCGCCTGGGATTTGCTCGCCGCCAGCGGTCGTCGGCTTCTGAAGCCAGCTTGGAGTGACTCGGGGGCGCCCGGTAGAATCGAAACACCGACCATCAATGTCGGATGTGCGAAACACAATCGGACGATTCCGGGCCAAGCCATATCCCCCCGCTGGAGGCGTCTCCATGCGATTTCGATCTGTGCTGTTGTGTGCGGTTGTCCTCTCCTCGAGCGTCGCCGCGGATAAGTTGGACGAAACGCAGGCGGTTCGCGAAATCGAAGCCTTGGGGGGGCCAGGTCATGCGGGATGTCCGATCGCCGGATCACCCGGTGACGGCTCTGAGTTTCAGGGCCGGCAGTCAGTTTACGGACGATCATGTGCCCCTGCTCATGCCGCTGACGGAGCTGACCACGCTCGACCTCGGCGGCACGAGAATCTGCGGCACGCGGATTACGGGGTCTGGTCTGAAGCTGCTTAAGCAGCTCAAGCATCTGAGGACGCTCACGTTATCAGGTCCGAACATCACGGGTCCCGTGCTGAAGGAGCTCGGGGAACTCGATAACGTGACGACGCTCAATCTCAGCACGGCCGAGATCAGGATCGCCGATCTGAGAGGGCTCCGGCGACGAAACAACGTTCGTTTGCCGCCTGGCTTGGTCACCGTTGCCGGCCTCAAGGAAGTGGGACAGTTCAGCAACTTGACGACGCTCAATCTCACGGGACCACAGATCACGGACGCGGTCTTGGGCGAGCTTGGCGGGCCAATGAACCTGGCGTCGCTCAACCTGGGCGGCACAGAGATCACCGACACGGGTTTGAAGGAATTTCGGCGATTCGAGAAATTGACGTCCCTGAACCTTTGCCGCGCTAAGATCACCGACGCGGGCTTGAAGGAACTCGGAGGGCTGAGAAATCTCACGTCGCTCAACCTGAGCGGCACAGGGATCACCGATGCCGGCTTGAAGGAGCTGCGGCGATGCGAAAATTTGACGTCGCTCAATCTCAGCGGCACCAAGATCACCGGCGCGGGCCTGCGCGAATTAAGGGGCCTCGAGCATCTCACGGCACTTGACCTGGGCTCTACGCCGATCGCGGACCGGGCACTGGAGCAGGTCGGCGGATTCAAACACCTGACAACGCTTTCGCTCTTCGGGACGAGGATCAGCGGAGTCGGTTTAACGGAACTGGCAAAGGCCAAAGAGCTGACGTCTCTCGACCTGAGCAATACGCAAATCGCGAGCGGGCAGCTAAAAGGTCTGGGCGAACTCGGCGGCCTGAGGGTGTTGCAGCTTTCCGGGACGCAGATTGCCGATGCCGATTTGCAAGGGGTCGGACGGCTCGAGAAGCTGACGACGCTCGGCCTGAGCAGTACGCCGATCACGGACGCCGGCTTGAGCTCGCTGCGGGGGCTGACGAACCTCACCGCCCTCGACCTGGGCAGCACGTCGATCACCAGTGCGGGACTGCGAGAGCTCAGTCCGCTCACCGATCTGACCGTGCTTTCGCTCTACCACACGCAAATCACGAGCGCGGGGCTCAAGGAACTGAGAAACTTCAAGAAGCTGAGGACGCTCGACCTGGCCCGCACGCAGGTCTCGGACACCGGCGTGTCGGAGCTGCGTGTGCTCGAAGACCTGACGAAGCTCGACCTCAGCTTTACGCGGGTGACGGGCAGTTGCCTGCGGGCCATCAGCGATCTGCAATACCTGACGGAGCTCAACTTGGGCTATACGCCCATTAGTGACGCTCGCGTGAAGGAACTGAAGAAATTCGACAGCCTGACGACACTCGACCTCGAGAGCACCCAGATCACGGACGAGGGTTTGAGCCAACTCAAGCAAATGACGAACCTGACCTCCCTCAACGTGAAGGGGACGCAAACCACGGAGGCCACTGGTCGCTTACGGCAGTCTGCTGTCGACGAAGGGGCCTTCGTACCCCGCCCTCCCGCGAATCGATTGAGGCAATGATTTAGGGTGTTTTGCAGGCGTCGAGGTCCGCCTCCTTTGCGGGCGTCCGAGCGCCTGTCCCCTTTCTCCAACATGTCCCCTTTCTCCGACAGAGCCCTCACCCTGCCCTCTCCCGGAGTACCGGGAGAGGGTGGAACTCACGCAGACCTCCCAAGACGGGACGCTCGCCTTTCACCCTCGCCCGGTACTCCGGGAGAGGGTGAGACTCTTTCTCCCTCGCCCGGTACTCCGGGAGAGGGTCGGGGTGAGGGCGGCTTCCTAAGTCGATCACTCCGCATTTCCGCAGCGCACTATGCGTCAAAGCCGCCAATGCGAATCGAGAGAGCGGCAATGACGCCGATGTTTGCAACCAAGGCACGGATCGCAACGTCAAGTCGCGTTTGAAGACAATCGGTGCAAACAAACGAGGCACATGTCGTCCTGCTGCAGACAGCTGCCGCAAAAACCGTCGATGTCTCTCATGATCGCCTTGACCTGTTCTCCCGCCGTCGTCGGCGCGACGGCGATGAACTGCTCGAGCCGGGCTCGTCCGAAGGTCTCGCCGTCCGGATTCATCGCGTCGGTGACCCCGTCGGTATACAGCGTAATCGCCGTTCCCGGCTCGACCCGCAGCTTGAGCTCCCGGTATTGCTCCTTCTGGCTGATTCCCAACGGGACTCCCGATTCCCGCTGGCCCATCGACGCGGCTTTTCCGTCCGGCGAACGCAGGATGGGCGGCATGTGTCCGGCATTCACGATTGTCAGTTCGTGCGTCCGCGGATCGAGCAGCAAGAGCACAAAGGTAATGAACCGATGGCCAATGCCCTGCCGACAGATTTCCGTGTTCAGAGCGGACAGCATGGCCGCGGGCGTCGGCTGTGTGAAGAGGTGCAGCCGGACGGCCGAATAAAGGCGGGCCATGAGCAGAGCGGCCGGAATCCCCTTGCCGGCCACATCCGCCACGCTGATCGCGATGCGCCCGTCGGGCAAGTCAATGTAATCAAAGTAGTCGCCGCCGACGGTTTGAGCCGGCTCGTAATAGTCGTAACATTCGTAACCGGGCAAATTCGGGCGCTGATTTGGCAGGAAACCGAGTTGGACTTGCGCTGCGAAGGTCAGCTGCCGCTCGATGTCGGACCGCCGCAACAGGTCTTCATGCAACCGCGCATTTTCAATGGCCAGGACGGCCTGCGAGCCCAAGCTCACGAGCACGTCGAGGTCGTCCTGCGTGATTTGCGACCGCAGGCCCTTGCTCTCGAGTTGAATGACGCCCAGCGCACGGCCCGCCTTGTTGATGAGCGGCGCGCACATCGTGGATTGCTGCCCCGGCCCGGCACCGGCCGCGCTGCTGGGGCTTTCCTTGAGCACGTCGGAGCTGAGAAGCGCCGAGCCGGTATCGACCGCCTGGCGGTAGATGGGGTTGCTGATCCGCACCGGACTGCTCGCGCCGCCGCCCGCCCGCGACGCGCTCACGACCGTCTCGTGGTCTTCCCGCTCGGTGAGCACGATCCAACCGGAATCCACCTGGGGAAAGACCTTGAACAGGCCGGCGAGCAAAGTGTGCAGCACGTCGTCGAGCTCGATCGTGTTGGACAGGGCATTGACGATCTCGAGGATGGCGCGGAGTTTCACCTCCGGCTTGACCCCCAGGCGCATCGACGGCGCGGACTTGGCGTCGAACTTGAACATGATGGTCGATGACGGGTTCGGGTCCTTCGCGACGTCTGGGGCCGTGACTTTTTGGCAGATGGACCACTCCGGATTCGTTTCGCCCGGCCCGACCGGTCCAGCCAGCGTCGGCATTTCATCCGTGCCCGTACTCGCGGGAGCGCTCGCCAGCGCGTCGCAGAATTGGAAGACGATTTCGCCGATCTTCACTTCATCGGCGTCGCCGAGCTGCGTCTTCCCGCCGATCGCGATCCCGTTCAAAAAGGTCCGATTTCGGCTCCGCAGATCCTCGAGGAAGAACTCGCCGCGCCGATTGCTGATCTGGGCATGCTGGCGGCTGACGAGGGAATCGTCGAGGACAATCTCGCAGCTCGGGTGGCGGCCCAGCACATTCCGCTCGCCGCGCAGATGGAACCTCTGCCCGGGGCGGTTCCCTTTGACCAATTGGAGATACGCCATGGCCCAACGGCCTCCTGGATGGAGCGACAACACGGGTGCCGGAGAAGGCCGATAACTGTGCCTGATTGTAGTGGTCCCTCGAAGGCACAATCAACGGGCGATCGGCGATTCGCTTGAACCATCGCCCGAGAGCGGCGACGAGTGCGATAGGCGACCCCGGGTCGCGCCACGATGGTTCCCTAGCTAAACAGAGCCCTCACCCGGAGTACCAGGAGAGGGTGAGCCTCCTTCTCCCTCTCCCGGAGTACCAGGAGAGGGTGGAACTACCGCAGTCGTACCAATGCTGGCCGCCCGCCTTTCTCCCTCTCCCGGTACTCCGGGAGAGGGCCGGTGTGAGGGTCCTTGCGACTCCATCGGAGCCGCGCACGAATTAAGCGGTCTTCGTCCTTTATCCTAAGCACGCACAGTCACTTTTCCGTCGGAAGACCGCTTACTGCCTGCGCGGCTGCCGACTTTGAATACGCCAAACGGAAACTTTTGAAAGGACCGTGGCATTTTCATCTCAATCCCAATGCCATTGCGGGAGGCGCGCCCGCCCATGGCCGATCGCTCCGCGACTACGTGGGTGACGTCGCGAAGTGGATGGCGGCTTCGAATCCGCCGGTGGCGATTGATGTGACCAGCGTCACTCAACGGTTGCCGTCGATCATTTTCAAAAAGTTCATGGGAGCAATGCACGAAAAGGACCAGCCAAGCCCGCGCCCTGAAATCGTCGAGCTGATTGTACCCCGCAAGGCGTTTCTTGCGGCCGTTGCCGATCTGACGGCCGCCGGCCCATGACGTCGCCCCTAGAAAGGGAGCCCGACGCCGTCCCGTCCGCAAATCCAGACCCGGTCGATGCGGTGCTCGCTCGCATTGGTCAGCTTCCCGAGGATGCCTCCGCATTCGCCGAACTGTGCCGGCTGATCTGGCCTTTTGTCTTGGCGCTCGCCCACCGATCCTTGCCACCATCGCGCCGGCTGCTCGACGCCGAAGACGTTGCGCAAGATGTGTACGTCAGGCTTGCTCGGCGCATCAGGCGGAACGAACCGCTCCCGCGTCATCGAACCGGTCTTTACTCGTTCCTGGCCGTCATGATTCGCTGGCTTGCTTTGGACAACAGCCGTTGGCGGAGTCGAGCGCGGCGCAACGTCTCGCGAGAGCGTCCTGGCATTGAAGCAGAGTCTCCGAGCAGCCAATCGGCAGCGGCCGAGGTTGAACTTCGCGATCTTCTCGATCGAGTCCAGTCGGCGCTCGAGGTCGAGGAACAGCAAATATTGGATCTTCGGCTCCAAGGGCACGCGATCGCAGAAATTGGCGCGCAACTCAACATGTCGACCAGAACGATCGAGCGCAGGTTGCAGCGAATACGTTCAGTCCTCAGACCATATTTGGACATCGCGGAACAATGTAACCCGTGATCCTGATGCAGCTTGCGATAGGCGAGCAGTGCGCATGCCCGTAAGATAGAATTACGAGCGGGCCATCTGATCGACGGAAAAACCGCTAATTTTGGCGGCCTCCAGCCGTCGCTGACGTCTTGTAAATTGGGTGTTCATCGAGAAGCAACGAGAGAGCGACCGCGATGTCAAAATTGTCGGACAAACTCGACAAACTGGTGGCCAACCATGTGCGCGACTACGATCCGGCGGTTGCCACCCCGGATTCCGTACAACTCGAGGCCGACGCGAAGGCTCCATACGATCGGGCGCTGCTCGCCAACCCTCGATTTCCGACTCTCGATTGTCTCAAGGCAGACGAGGTCGCCGTCGCTTCACTTGGGCTTTCGCGTTTGCCTTCGATGCGACGCACGCATCACGACAGCTGCCGGTATTGTCAATCGGTCGTGGCTTTTTCGCAGCCTGACGACCGAATCAAGCAATTCATTCAGACCGCTTGGGATGAGGCACGGGAGCCTGCACTGGCTCAGGTTCCGGTCCTCAGCCCGCGGCCGGCGCTTGGTGACCTGCGTTGGGGCTTTCCGGCTTCCCTTGGCGGGGTGAGCGCGCTTTTGAGGACCGGCTTCGTTTATGCGCAGAACGCGGCGCTGGTGGCGATACTGCTGGCGGGCCTTCTCTTTGGCTTGTCGGCCAATGCGAGGAATCAAGTCGCAACACTGTGGGGGGCGCCAACGATCGCGATCATTCAAGGAACCGTGGCCGGTATCGACGGAAAAGTGGCTGGCATCGACGGTAAACTTGGCTCGGTCGACAATCGCGTGGAAGAGATGAGTAAACTCGTGCAAGGTTTACAGAAGTCGGTCGGCAAGTTGCAGCATCAACGCTCGGCGATCGTGGCGTCAAAGCCGATCGTAGCGACAAATTCACTTACGGACAGCCTTCGAAACTGGTGGACGGGCAGTGACCAGCCGATTGTGAGTCTGACTTCGCAAAACTATGAGCTCATTTCAGACAACTCCTCACACTTGTTGCAGGACTATCTGGCACGCGCGGCCGATCTGTCGTACGAGATTCCCAAAGAGGAGCGCAAACGAGCGCTGGAAAAAATCTCGGGCCTCGATGCGCAAATCGCCAAACTCCGGAAGGAACGCGCCGAAGTGATTTATCGCGCCCTTGCCGAGTCTGAAAAGACCAAGCAGTCGGAAAATGCGAAGGCGTCGGAAGCCGCCCCCGGCCACAAAGAACTGCATCGATCGACTGCTGACGCGATCCACCCGCCCGCCGCCGCTCCCATGCCAAGCGGCAAATGATTCGCCGACGACCAGACTCGCCGGACGCTTTCTTCGCCGCGCCGCCTCTCTCCGAGCCGTCGAAGTTGACTGAACTGAACGACCCGGGGTGGGGGGGCGGATCGGCTCATTTCCCTGATCCGGTTCATGCCCATCTTTATGGAATGGCAACGCGAGCGAGCTGAAGAGTGCGGCGTGGATCTTCAGGCACTCGAGCGTGCGACCAATAGGGTTCATGCTTCCATCGAGAGAATCCTTGGAATGCCATAGCGGTCAGTCACCTTAGATTCCGGCCAATTTCCCTGCGAAATTCCCCATTAAGCTGTTCATCTTTGTTGAGTTCGGAAATCGGTTTTTCCGCCGGAAGCCGTCGCAAAAGCGGCGTAATCCGCAATTTTGGACTGGGCAATTGGGCGGATTTTTCTTAAGTCGTCGGGTTGCAGCGTGACCACGCGGAGTAGGTTTGTGGATGGCACCGAACGTGCACTCCGCAGGTTCGACTCTCGTCCCTCACTGACTGTTGACGGGCACTCGCGACGACAGGGGTTCGGCAAATGCTCACCGTGCTTGTGCGTCTTCAGGTAATCGCCGCGCTCGTGATTATTCCGATCCATTTCATGGATTCGATCAATCCCAAACGAGTCGACCCGCCGCCGGTCGCCAATCCCATCGATTGCAGGGGGCCAGAAGCCGTGCAGTCGGTTTGGAATGCGGTGAAGTCTCAATACGGGATTTCGTCCGCCGACGGCCGATTCAGGCGACCGAGCCTCATCACCCGCAATCACGGCGTTTGGACGATCGAAGGGCAGGTCGAAACCGAGCGTGGGCTGATTTCGTACAAGAAGCAGGTGCGGGCGAACGAACAAGACGCGCTTGTGGTGTTTTGAACTCTAAAGACGGCCCCTGAGCGGGCTCACTTCGCTGAGCAAAGCCGGACCATGACCTCGTAGCAGTGCTGCCACCAGCGAAGGGCGTTCGCCGGCGAATCCTCCGCAATGTAGCGGTAGCATGCGTCGAGGTCTGCCTCCGCTTCGGGCGTGATCTCAACGCGATAGGCCCTAGCGCTTGCCGAGGTCGTCGAGAGCGTCCTTCACCGGACGCGTGTGGGCCTTCTGTAACTGCTCGTAGCCTCGGCGGAGTGCGGCGACCGATTCCTGAAAATCCCGGTCGGTGCCGACTCCCATCACATCACGGAACACCTCGATCGACATCAGGACGCACTTCCCCTGCGCGTCCTCGACTTCCATGCAACCCTCGTGCGCATCGACGGCCCGCCGCTGTTCTTCTGTCAGTTTGGCGTCATGACCGTAGTCTAGCATAGGCCCGAAGAGCCCTCGCAGCGCATTTGCGACTTCCATTCATTCTGATTCCAAGGATTTGCCGTTTTCTTCGCAGTGGCGTTGAACCCTCGCCGACCGGCGATCGGCTTATCATGAGAGGCGGACGATCCGGCAACCCCCATGAACGCTGATGGATGACCCGCGAGACGAACTCGAGCGCACCCGCGAGCTGCTGCATGTCGTCATGGCGCAGCGGGGGGAAGCGGATGCGTTTCGCTGGCTGGTCGATCGTTACGAGCAGCGACTGTTGTACTTCATACGACGCAGCGTGGCCGACGCGGACCGAGCGCTCGACGTGCTGCAAGAGGTCTGGATCACGGTCTTTCGCCGGATCGCCACGCTCAGAACGCCGGAGGCATTTCGGGTCTGGCTCTATCGGATTGCTCGTGACAAGACCATTGATCAGCTGCGCGGCGACCGACGCCACAAAGAGACGCACGGCGAATCGATCGACGAAGCGACCGTCGACACCGCCGAAAATTCGGAAGGAATTGAGCGCATCGAAAACGTGAAATTGATCCATCGACTGCTGAACCGTCTGACCCCGGCCCATCGCGAAATCGTGACCCTGCGATTTCTGGAGCAAATGGCGCTCGACGACATTGCCGCCGTCGTGGGCTGTTCGATCGGCACCGTCAAGTCGAGGCTGCATTACGCGATGAGACGGCTGCAGGAGGGAATTGAGGAACAGAACCATGTCTGAGCCAACGCATAAAACCTTCGCCGAGCACCTGGTGGCTCAGGATCCGCCGCTTTCCGAAAAGCAGTACCGGGAGCATCGAATGCAACTCGAAAAGGCCCTGACTGATGCATCGCGTCGCGAGTCTCGTGTCCGCATGACTGTCCTGATCCTCTGGCTGCTTTGCTGTATCATTCCCACGGTGGCTGTCGGCCTCGCGAACGGCGTGCCCGGAAAAGTCTTCCACTGGTACCCGTTACTGATGTACGTACTGTTGATTGTCACCATCGTCGAGACGGTCTCGTATTTCGTCAGGTTCTTGCCGACGCGGCTGCGAGCCGGAAGTGCACTCAACCGCAACATTTTGCTCGATCTCGACCGACGGATCAGCGATTTGACGAGCCGAATTGATCAGACCACGAAAGAAGACCGGCCTGGACAGACGCCATCGTGATCGAACGAGGCGGCATCGGGGTCAACCGGTCGCTTTTGCGAACCTGGGTATCGGGCGAGAGACATGTTGTCAGTTGCTTTGAGCTCCCACAAGAACCGGCGGCTGACACAAGCATCAAGTTCGCAGACCGAAAGCGCTGACGAAAGCCCTCGTCGGCGCCGCCGATCCACGACCTTGATGTCAGCGGTCCGCTCTGAGCCATGAGCGCGTCATGCCGAATCGAGTGAGCCGTGCGCGCGGAGGCTCACACTGCTCGACGATGACGAGCCTTCAGCAAAGAGACTGCACCGAGGACGCGGGCAAGTCGGAGCGGCTTGCCAGGGAAGTCGATGCAATCGGACCGCTGTTGGTTACGGACGTGGGTTCGGGGCTTCGAACCTGAGTCTGCGAACCTGAGTTTTGCGAATCTGGGTTTGCAAACCGGGGGCTGCGGAGAATTTTCCCTTCTCCCCGCACGCGTTCCACGCGTGACGCAGCTCTTGCATAGCCTGAGTATAGCGGCCTTCGGCGAGTTGAAGAAGATCAATTTTCCAGTTTGTTGCAACTTGGGCGGCGAGTTGGGGTTGCGCGAAAATACACTGCGACGCCGGATTTACGGCACATCCAGGCGGGCTGCCAATGAGCACGGTTCCGTCTGGCGGGGACTTTTTTGGGCGCGCCCCAAAAAAGTCGGACGGTCTTCCCGGGCCTAGGGACCCGAGGCTCCGCTCGGATTTCGTCGGCTCGACATAAGTTCAATTCCAAACCGAGCTTCGAGAAATTGCGATCGCAGGCAGAGAGTTTCGGTTCGAGATGCGGCGGGACTTTTTTTGGGTGCGCCCAAAAAAGTCCCCCTTTTTCAGCGCCCAAAAAAGCCAAAAAAGTCGGTTTCTGGCCGGGGCCGGCCGCCAGCGTCGGCTGGATTACGCCGCTTTGGCTTTGCGTTCGGCTTCGGGAGCGCGTTTGGTGGGCGACGCTTCGCCCCGACCCTTCGAGCTTGAGCGGGACTCGCTCTTCGAGATCACGCCGAGAAGTGCCGGCACGAAGACCAGCGACACGAACAGGCAGCTCGAGACGCCGATCGCCAACGCGATTCCGAGGCTAAAAAGTCCGCGATGCGAAGCGATCATCATGCTGCCGAAGCCGACGATCGACGTCAGGGCCGTCAGCACAAGCGTGCCGAACGTGTTGCCCGAAATCGCGTATTGCCCCTTCTGGCTGCGGTAATCGTGCACCACCTGCACGCCGTAATTGACGCCGATGCCCAGCAGCAGCGGCAAGATCATGAGGTTGGCCGGGTTCAGGGCGATGTGGGCCCGGGCGAAGATTCCGAACATCAGCAGGCCGCCGGCGAGCGGCACCGAATAGGCGATGGCCGCGTTCCGCAGGCTGCGGGCGTCGATCACCAGTGCGATTGCTCCCGTAATGATCACGTACGCGATGGCAAACACCATCGGATCGACCTGGATGTGCCGGGCGTGCAGCATCACGGCCGCCAGCACGGTGACCAGGAGGGTCGGCAAGAGGGCCAGCCAACGTGCCTCCCGACCCAAAAAATCCACCAAGAGCACGATCCAGACGACGGCAAATGCGTACAGTGCGGCCGTCTGGTAACTGTGGCGAATCTGCCGCACCGATTCGTGGTTTTGGATCGGCGTGCCCGTCACGTTGGCATCGACGGTCTGCAGCTCGCTGACAAAGTGCGTGAGCGGTGCTTCGTCCCAGATGCGTTCCTTGGGATAGATCTGCAAGAGCCACTTCCGCTTGCCTTCGGCATCGGGCGAACTGACGAACCGCGAGACCAATTCGTCGGGCAGGTCGGCGGCCTGAATTTCCTCGTCGTTGGCCGCGTACCGCAGGGCCTGGAAGCGATTGAGCATGTCGACCGCCATGCCGTACTGGAACTTGTTGAGCAGCCGAATCTGGTCGGCCTGCGTCATTTTCTCGAAGCGGTTGAGGAAGTCGTCGGTCGAGTCGACCACGTGTTTGGCGTGCTCTTCCTCGGCGTATTTCTTGACTTTCTGGTAAAAGCCCTCGATCGCCTTGCCCGTCGCCACGGGATCGGCACTGGGGATCGCAGGAAGCTGCGAGGGAACGCTCGAGAGTTGTCCGCGGATTTGGGCCAGCAGTTGCCGGGTATTGCCATCGGGGGCCGCCGGTAGCCGCATCGCCAGGCTTTCGACGTGGCCCACGCTGGAAAGCCGCTCGAATTTCGCGTGTAACTCGCGCATCTGCCGTTCGCTGTCAGCGACGGAGACGGCATACAACAGCGGGTTCGATGACTCTTCTGACAGTCGGTGCTCCAGCCGGACCGATTCGGCGTCCTGGGCCTGCAGGTTGAGCAGGTTGGAATCGAACCGCAGACGCGGAAGGATGTGATGATTTTCCACGCGGACGATTTGCGAACCGACGCCAAGGATCACGACCGCCGACACGGCCAGCGTCACCAGCGGGAGCTTCGCCAGAATTCCGCGGGGCAGGTTCCAATCCAGCGGTTTCGGGAGTCGTCCGGCGTCGGCATTCTGATCGGCAAGCGAAATCAACGCCGGCAGCACGAAAAATGTCGCCAAGGCACACAGCAAAATGCCCGCCGCGGCGATGATTCCGAGTTCGGCCACTCCCACATAGTCGGCCAGGAGCGTGCACAAAAAGGCGAGCGCGGCGGTCACGGCGGCCGTGATGGTGCCCGTGCCGATCTTGCCCGTCGTCTCCATCAACGCGGGACGCAGTTGCCAGCCCTCGCGGCGAAGCTGCAAATAACGCGACACGTACGTCACTGCGAATTCGATCCCCAGGGCGAACAGAATCGAGACGACCGCCAGCGAAAAAATGCTCAAATGGCCGATCATCTCGGTCGTGAAACCCAGGGCCCACGTGATGCTGGCGGCCAACATCACCAGCACGAGCATGGGATGGCGAACCCCGCGGAAGCCGATCACCATCAGTACGAGGCAACCAGCCGCGGCAATCAGCGTGGCCATGCCCATGTCCCATTGCGAGCGGCGCATTTCGTCGCTTTCGAGCACCGGGACGCCGGTGAGGCCGATCTTCGAGCCGGGATGGGCTTCGGCGATCTCGGCATCGATTTCCTCGAGGCGTGTGAGGGCACGCCATTCTCCGGTCGCTTCGGCGGGATCCTTCTTGGGAACGACGCGGAGGTAACCCATTGTGCCCCGGTCGCTGATGTAGTAGGCCGTTTCTTCCTTGAGGGCCCGCGTCTGCGTGTCGAGCGGGACCAGGTCAGGCCACGGAGAATGAAACTCGGCCGGGGTTGTGGCAAAGTGGTCCAGACTCGCCGTGAGCAGCTCGGAATGCTTGAAGACTTGCCGCATTTCCGCCGGCGTCGGCGTCTTGGCGGCGGTCGCCTGCGATTCCATTCGCGTTTCGATCTCGTTGCCGAGCCGGTCGAACAGGCTGTCGAGCTCGATGCGGCTCCAATCGCCCCGCAGGATGGGCGAATATTCGGCAATTCGCCGCAGGCCGATTTGCAGTTGGCGGGGCTTCACGTACTGCAGCCATTTGTGCTGGAGCGGCCCCGCGTCGAACTTGCAGAGGACGTGGCTGAAATGATCCGGTTCGTGTTTCAGCCGATCGGAGACCTCATCCAGGATGCGTTTGATTTCATCCGTCGTGCCCGCCTCGACGACGACCGTCACCTGCGAGGCGTGCTCAAATGTGGTCGCGTATTTTTGCCAGTGCTTGTGGAACTCGGCCTGCGGGTCGAGCAGTTCCTTGCCGTCGGTCTTGAACTTGAGGAAGAAAAACGTGTAACCGGCGCAGGCACAAGAGGCGAGAATCACGATCGCCATGATGAATCTCGGCCAGCGGGCCGAAATTCTGGTCAGCGCGCGCAGCGAGTGGGCGACTGCCGACATTCTTGGGGTGTCGTGGCCCTCTTGCCGCGTGGTGCTGTTGCGCTGCATCCCTGCGATCGCCTTGACCGTCCTGGTCGAGGCCGGACACAAAATGGTCCGGCGACAAGTGTTGGCGTCACCGTGCGAGAATTCCGAACCTGCAAGAGCGCAGGCGGGAACGGCCCATCGTTTCGGCGCACCTTGATTTTCTTAGCATCGGCATCGCCTGAAAGCTCGCTTGAAGTGAAAGACCAGGGGCGGAATAACCGGACCAGTCTCCGCAGAAACGCCGGAATTCGAATCGGCTGCGAAGGGTTGAAAAGACGTCAATTCGGACTCGGGGGATCGCCGTTACTGCTCGCCGGATGGGGGACCACCGGCATGGCTTTCGCGGCCCGAATGACGACCAGAAAGGCGAGATAATCGTACAGTCCGTGGGCCAAAATCGGCGCGAGCAGGTTTGGCGCTCCCGTCGCGTCGAGGAGCAGACCAAAATAGACACCCATCAAACCGGCCAAGACGGCATAGGTGGGCGTGATGCAATGCAGCAGTCCAAAGATCACATTGCTGAGGATTAATCCCGCCAACCATCCCCAACCGGTCGATGCCGTCCATCGTTCAAAGAGCGGCTGAATGGCGCCGCGAAACAAGAACTCCTCGCCGATGCCGGCGACGAGCCGCGAGCGCCACGACCTCATACCACCGGCAAGCTTTCAAAGTGGGACCGAGCGTTTCCAGCAGAAGGTTTTTGATCCGTTCGAGCGCGGGGATCTGGAACCGCTCCGTCGTCATGAGCAGTGCAAAGGGAGGAACCGCTCCCGCCAGCCCCACGACGGCCGGGATGGCTGCGAAGTGCAACCGGCGGATGACGTCGATCTGGAAAAACCATCCGATGGCGATTGCGATCACGACCAGGAAGCCCTCGAAAACGACCCCGAGGGCAAGAAAACGCGTGTGGCCGGTTCGCTCTTTCATCGTTGCGGGGACGCGCTTTCCGAAATGGCGCTCTGACCGGAAGTCGTGGTGCTAAGAAAACTGCTACAACCGCTGCCACGCGCGATCGATTCGAAACGCTGGAATTGTTGTCCGCGGAGCACCGATAAGATCTTTGAAAAGTGCGAAAAGACCAGAGTCACGAGAAACCGCCGTCATCGTTCACCCCCCTCGGAACGGTGACGGCGATTTCGTTTGCGGCGATCGCCTTTGCTACTTGCCGCGTTCAAAAACAATCACGTGCTGCCGGGGCAAGACTTCGATCGTCTCGACCCAATGCAGATTGAACTCGGGCAGGCCGGCTTCGCGTTTGACCTGAGCTTCGGTCATCTTGTGCAACAGTTTGATGGGGACGGTCGGATCCTCCTTGCGATACTCGACGAAAACGACGCGTCCGCCCGGTTTGAGCGCTTTGGAAATTTCGCGCAGCATTTCATACGGGTAATTGAACTCATGGTACACGTCGACCATCAGGGCGAGATCCACCGTCGACGGCTTGAGGTTGGGTGATTTCACCGTTCCGTGCACGGGCTTTACGTTCGTCACGTTGAGCTGCTTGAGACGCTTGGCAAGCACGCTGAGCATTTCTTCCTGAATGTCGACCGCCAGCACCGTTCCGTTCTCGCCGATTTTTTTTGCCATCATCAGCGAGATGACTCCGCTGCCGGCGCCGATGTCGGCTACGACGTTGCCCGGAGCAAGCTTGAGCGAATCGATGAGCGCTGAGAGATGCTCTTCGCTTTCCCTCTCGGGACGCTCAAGCCAGTCGATGCCCTGGTAGCCCATCACCTGGGCAATCTCGCGGCCGAAGTAGAATTTGCCGATTCCATCGCGCGAGCGCGCGGCGCTTCGATACCGCGGCCGGGGGCGTTCTTTCGCGGTCGCCTTGGGCGGTTCTGCGGTGCCTTTCGGCTCGTCCGCGGAAAACGTCCGAGGGAGATCGCCAAGCGTGATCGCCACGATTGCCCAGCAACCGACGAGGTACTTTGTATGCATGGTTCCGTTCCGGATTATTTGCCGGTCGCCTGAGGTCGCGGATGTCGCTGCATGATCTTTTCCCAATCCTCGGGAGACAGTTTGGCTGCCTCGTCGACGAGCATGATCGGAATCTCGTCGCGAATCGCGAATTTAAGCCGGCAGGCGCCGTCGACGCAGATGAGCGAATCGCCCTCTTGAACCAGGGCCGTCCGCGAGCCGGGGCAGACGAGCAGACCTTCGAGTTCTTTGAATTTGAATGTCATTGGTGCATCGATTCTCGTCTTGGCCGACTGCCGAGCTTGGTCCGCTTTGTTAAAAGCCCCGAGCGCGTCGGATGTCGTCAAAATTGCGCAGGGAATAGTCGATTCCGACATAGTCGAGCAGGCGGCATAACGCGCGGACGGCAACGCCCATCCCGTCGGGTCCGCTAAACCCGCCGAACTGTCCGCCCCCTTTGAGGTGCGGCTCGGTTTCCAAGAAGAAGCCTGGCGCGCCGAGTTTTTTCATTCGCTGCTCGAGTTCGGGCAGATGCGACTTGAGATCCTTCAGCACGAGTTCATGTCCGGCGTCGCCACAATCCGCGGGAACGAAGTTCCGCAAACGCTCTTCGTCGACCGTGCCGGTCCATTCGAGACCAGGATCGATGCGGTAATCCTTGACGTGCATCCAGCCGAGGTAGGGCCGCATCTCCTGATACTCGCGTAAACATTCGATCGGGTTCTTGTTCTGGCAGGCGACATTGCCGCCGTCGAAGATCAGAACCAGGTTCGGCCGATTCACGTTTCGGGCGAGGGTGGCCATCAGTTTGCCCGTCGAGCCGACCAGATTCGGCTCGATTTCCAATCCGTAGATCAGTCCCTCGCCCGCACAGATGTCGACGATTTGCCCGATCTGGTCGACCGCCTGCGGAATGTAGGGGACCGGGTCGGCACCCAGCGGCGGGTAAAACGAAAAGCCGCGAATCAGTTTCGTTTCGAGTTCCTGCGCGGCGCGGATGGTCGCGGCCAGCTCGGTTTCGAGGTATTGCGAGAAGGGAACGAACCGGTTGTGCGATTTGTCCGGCTCGTCCCGCAGCTTCACTTTGCCAAGTCTCGCCCCGATGCTCGTCACGCGCATGCCGTATTCGGCATTGAGCGTTCGCAATGTCTGATACTGGTTCGGCTCGAGATCGACGACATGCTTGACCGTCCCCGAACCATCGATGTCGATGAAGCGAGGGCTGTAATAGCGAAGACCGATCGCCGACAGTGCGGAAAGTTGCTCGATGGCCGTCTTGTGGTTGGCGGCCTCGTCGGCAAAGGCGCTCAGAAGCACTTTCGCAGGCGGATCGGAGTTGAGTGCGTCGGACGTTGGCATCGGGTGCAGGTGCTTCCGGGAGGCTGTTTTGATTCGCGGCGGGAAGCCTGATTGTATCAGCGGATGAGGGCTAGCTCACGGATGCCGCCGCGGAAGGCGCCGGCCGGCTCGCAGTTTGGAAATAGGCGCCCAAGAACAGGACGGCCATCAACAGGTCGCTCGAGCCCGTAAGAAGCGTCAGGCTGGGAAAGCGCCCCTGGAAATAGAGAATGACGGCCGGCACACCATAGCCGAGTTTTTCGAGCACGCCGGTCAGCATGATCGGCCGAAATCGCACCGGATCGACGCTGATGAACAAAAAGGCGACTTGCCAGGCCAGCGCCACGCCAATCGTCGCGTAAAAGAACTCCGGATGCGAAATCGGCGGCGGATACTCTCTGCCGAGTCGCTCTTCCATGAAATAAAGCGGCGCCAAAGCGAAGATGCCGTAGATCCCACAAATGGCGAAGACCCAGCGCGCGAATCGCATCGCGTGCTCCTCAATTCGGTTGGTTGACGAGCGAAACGAAGGCCAAGCCGATTCTATCGCCAAGCGCCACGCCGCTCTAGAATGCGTTTGGAGCAGCTTCCGAGAGCGATTTCGATCGGGATTCGCATGGCCGATTCCTCCGCAAACAACGTGCGTCGATTGAGAGCCGGCATGGTCGGCATCGGCATGATTTTCGACGAGACGTATCGGCCCTTCTTCGAACAGAACCGTGATCGCGGCATCTACGACCGAGTGTTCGGCGACGTCGACGTCAAATTGGTCGGCGTTGCGTCGCGAACAGGAACGCGGGCCGAAAAGTATCTCCAGGCCGCCGGCCAGTCGGCTGCCGGCGCGAAGAGTTACTCCGGCAGCAATGCGGTGAGCGAAATGCTCGAAGCGGGCGTCGACTTTGCCTGCGTCGCCACGCCGGACGATCGCCATTTCGATGCGGCCCGCACGATTCTGCAAGCAGGTTGTCACGTGCTGATCGAGAAACCCTCGGTCCTCCGGCTCGATGAACTCGACGAACTTCTCGACTTAGCGCGGCAGAAACACATGCTGGCGAAGGTCGTTTACCATAAGCTGCTCGACCCCGATCATAAGAAGCTTCGCACGCTGGTTGCCGACGGGGTTCTGCGGCACGTCAATAACGGCTATTGCACACTCTTGGAGCCCAAGCAGATCTCCGGCCAGCAGTTCGCCGAGTGGATCGGCGGACGCAATCCGGGAACGTACGTGGCCGTGCATTACATCAAACTGATCGATTTCAGCTTTCCCGGGCGACTGAAAACGGTCACGGCCACGGGGCAGCGCGGCGTCGTCGGGCCCAAGGATGGCAAGACGTGGGATAGCTGCCAGCTCCGCTTGATCTACGAGTACGAATCCGGTCGCGAGGCGGCGTTCGACATCCATACGTCGTGGGTCACGCCCGACAATTTTCCGGGGTACGTCGAGCAGGAGGTGCAGTTCCGCTTCGACAACGGCGTGTGGAACGGACATTCTCGCAAACGCGGCGTCGAATGCACGATCGAGGGAAAGACGCCCGTTTCTCTCAAAACGACGATGAACAATCACTACAACGGCTCGTTTCTCGAACCGTGGGGCCAGCGCAGCCAGCGCGGGTACGGGATTGAAGTCGTCGAGCGATTCGTCCGCGAACTCGCCTACGTCGAATTCGGCGGAGACGACAAGGGCCGGCAAGATCGCTTGGAAGAAATCGGTGAGCTTGCCTACAACGACCTCGCCGCCGACCGCCAGACCGTGGCGGCCGTGCAAGCGCTCGAGGCGATCCTCGAACGCCAGGCAAAGGGGGAGCCGGATTGCGTCGTGCGCGTGAACGATCGACTCGGCGGTCTCGTCCTTTATCGCCCCGGCTCTGCCGAGCCGACAATCCTGTACGCGGGCAAGGTCTGAATCCCGGGCCGCCTACATGTCGCTGACATTTTGCACGGTCCGCACGACGCTCGGTTCGCGCGGCTGACCGGTCGCCGCAGCGCGGCGCTGGCAGCGATAGTAGGCTAGTCCCAGCCGTCGAAAAGTAAATGCCGCCAAATACAATCCAGTCGTGGCGGCGATGCACAATAAGGCAAACGACGTGACGGGCTGGTCGTGCAAATGGCCGATTCCGTAAGCACCCGCGTAGAGGTGCGCCGCGAAGACCGCTAGTCCGATCGCGGTAATTTCGATCGTCTTTCGGCCCATCGCCCAAGCTGTGCGCACGACCTGTCCGGGCATGGGCACGCGGAGATCGCTGTCAACATTGGTCAGCAGAATGGCGATCAGCCACCATCCCACGCCCGCGAAGCCGAGTTCCGCCAGGATCATCCAGTCGATCACGCTGAGATCGCCGCAATAAAGCCAGTACCCGAGCGCGGCACCGAACAGGAAGGCCGGACCGGCCAAGAAGCACGCGAACCATTGCCCGCAACCCATGAGCGCTCCGATCGGGTCGAAATCGATCGATGCTTCGTGTTTCACTTTTCCCTTGGCTGCCAGGGCCAAGACGGCGTTGAAGTAATTCAGCGTGCGGCCCAGCACAAACAGCAACAACACCAAAGAAATCCCGAGCATGCCATAGGCCCAATTAGCCGGCCGATCGTGGTCGATCGACAGCCAACCACCAAGGGCAAAAGCCATCAAGATCGACAGCGTGATGGCGAGCTTGAAGAAGATCGGGACGTTGGCAATTGGAAACGTCAGGCTGGAATGCCACCGCCGGTCAGCCTGGTTGGAGATCAGCTTGGTCCATCGCGGCGGTCGCCGAATTGCGATGCTGGCCGTTTCGGGATCCAGGCCAGAGGTAACGGGACGGGTGGGAACGAACGTTGTCGCGAAGGGGCGATCGTCCGCACTCTTAAACGGCCCGACATCGGGAACGGCTGGCGAATCAAACGGGTCACCCGTTGGCAGGCGATTCGGTTGTTCCGCTCGCTCCTGCATCGGCCGCCGCGTGGCGTCGCCCTGCCGGTTGGCGTCGCCCTTCTTGGAGCCCCGCTTCTTACCGCGGAAGAGGCGGCCAAACCGTCCCATTGGCACTTCGACCGAGAAGCCGCAAGCCGGACACTTCGTGTGTCGGCCCGCCATGCGTTGCGGCGCCTGCAATCGCTTTCCGCATTGGCAGGCGAAGTGAATCGTCATTTTCGCCCCCTCTCCGCCCCCCGAGTGCAACCGCATCGAGCAAGCCGCGCAGGTAACATGCGGTCGAGCATGCGAAAGTGCCACCTTTTCAACAGCAATCAGTCTACCACAAGTCGCCGGCGAAGTCCGATTCGTCAAACTTGCATCGCACCGCAGACGGGCGCCGGCCAGGGGAGTTTTGCATGCTCGGCCAGTAGTTCGTCGAAAGCAGCAGCCACCTGGGGCGGAAACGGGGCCGAGCGGCGGATTTTAAGGTCGACATGAGTGCCGATGGCCTCGAGCGTGGCGGACACCGTGGCCGTGTCGTCGTTGGTCATGAAGTGCAGAAAATGAAATCGCCGATCAGACCGGGCGATCGCCCGCGTGCGGATCGACACTTGCTGTCCGACGCGCACCTCATTGATGTACCGCACGTGTCCCTCGAGCGCGAACGTGCCGGTGTGATTGGCCTCGAAATACTCCTGCGTCAATCCCACGCGTTGAAAGATATCGTCGAGCGCGCACGAAAACAGATGCGTGTACCACATCACGTTCATGTGCTTGTAGTCATCGAGATAACTCTCGGTGATCCGCTGCTGGTAGTTGACGCGCAGCATCTCCACGTCGGCCACGGTGATCTTTTTCCAGTCGCTCATGCAAAGCCCTTGCGATCAAGTTTCCGCCATCATCCTTCATCTTTCACGCTTCGGTTCCATCCCGAGCGAAACCACGGAACGTCGATCTGCGAATCCAATCGCAGCCGCATGCTCAATTGGGCGGCATGATGTTGGATGTGACGGATGTTGTACACGTGTAGCTCCGCTCGCGTGAACGGTTTTCGCGGAAATCCCGCGGGGGCGGCGAGCGACTCGGCTGTCTCCGACTGGGAAACATCAACCGCTTTCTGGCGGCAGAACTCCGCATAAACCTTGATCCACGCCTTCTCGTACAAGTGGACCGGGGCATGCGGCTCGAGTTCCTCATAATCGCGAAAGACGCCGGCATGCTCGCGGTGAAAATCCTGCTGTCGGAGGGGATCCTCGGTCACGCCGAGGTAGTAATCGGCATAAAACAGCGTGTGAAACGCGACCTGGCAAAATTTGATGTTCACGACCGGGCCGTTCCATGCGGCCTGAGGGCATTTGTCGACGCAGGCATTCAGCGTGCACAGCGCGGCTTCGTACTGATTGGCGATCAATGTCTTGAAAATATCGAGCATGATTTCGTCTCTGTCGTTGTACGGAGTGAACGCTCAACAGCTTCGACCATGAAGCCTCCGAAAAGTAGATTCTGGCTCATCCTTCCGCCTTCATCCTTCATTTTCCCGTCCACCCCGAGTAAAACCACGGAACGTCTATCTGCGAGTCCATTCGCAGCCGCATGCTCAACTGGGCCGCGTGATGTTGGATGTGGCGGATGTTGTGCACGTGCAGTTCTGCGCACGTGAAGGATTTTCGCGGAAATCCCGACGGAGCAGCCAACGACTCGGCCGTCTCCGAGTGGGCGACTTGAACCGCCTTTTCACGGCAGAATTGCAAATACACCTTGATCCACGCTTTCTCGTAGAAGTGAATCTGGGCACGGGGTTCGAGCTCCTCGTAATCGCGGAAGAGGGCCGCGTGCTCAAGGTGAAACGGTTGGTGCCGGAACGTTTCTTCAGAGACTTCCAAGTGATAATCCGTGAAGAACGCGGCGTGAAAGACAACCTGGCAAAATGTAAGGTTCACCACCGGTCCGCGCCACGCATTCTCGGGGCATTTCTCCACGCAGGCATTCAGCGTGCACAATGACGCTTCGTACTGGTTGGCGATCAGTCTTTGGAAAATGTCCAGCATGAGTTGGGCTTCTCTCGTCGAATGACACTGGCGATCCTCGACGTGCCGATTGGAATCGAATTCAGCCGTGACTGACAGATTTCTTCGTGGGCACCGTACGAGTTTTGAGCATTGCCGCGCCGATTCCGTTGGGCTCGACACTTAGGTCCGTTGACAATCGTTCGGACCTTGCCATTCTGTAATGTCGTTGGCGGATTCGCGAGAGTTCGGAAGGCTGGCCTGTACAAAGCGGAGGAATCGACTGATGGCGCCGTCGCTTCTGACTGATTTGCTCAATGGCTTCGATCAACTCGGGGGCGGTCAGCATGCCGGCTTTCGCCCCGTGCATGGCAAGGGCTTCATGTACTCGGGCACGTTCACTCCCTCGGCATCCGCTTCGAACCTCACACGAGCCACCCACACGACGCGGCCCGCGACGCCCGTGACGGTGCGGTTCTCGCTGGCGGCCGGTGTGCCGACCGCCGCGGACAATGATCCCGCCGCGGCAAGCCCGCAAGGAATCGCCGTCCGCTTTCACCTGGCCGAGCACGTTCACACCGACATTGTCGCCCACTCGCATAACGGGTTTCCGGTTCGCACGGGCGAGGAGTTTTTGGAGTTTCTCAAAGCCGTGCTTGCCAGCGGGCCGAACGCGCCGGCCCCTCCGCCCATCGCGGCGTTTCTCGGCGCACACCCGGCTGCGAAAGCCTTTGTCGAGGCGGCAAAACCAATCCCTTCGAGCTTCGCCCGGCAAACGTATTTCGCGATCACCGCGTTCAAGTTCACGAACGCGGCCGGCCAAAGCCGCTTCGGCCGCTTTCGCGTCGTGCCCGCGGCGGGAATGGAGTTCTTGACGGCCGAAGACGTCGCCACAAAGACGACCGATTTTCTGGAGGCCGAACTCTCCGAGCGGCTGGCAAAGGGGCCCGTCAATTTCCGCATCCTGGTGCAGTTGGCCGAGGGCGGCGACAAGGTCGACGACGCGACGAGCCTCTGGCCCGAAAGCCGGCCGCTGATTGAGTTCGGCACCATCGCGATCAACAAACGCGTGGACGAACTGGCCCCGGAACGGCGCAAAATCATTTTCGACCCGTTGCCTCGAATCGACGGAATCGACTCGGCCGGCGACCCGCTGACGGCCCTGCGCGGACCTCTATCTGAAAAGCGGCCGGCGGCGACGATCCGCGGTCGCAAAATGAGTTCGGATTTCACATCCACGGGTTGTAAGTCCCCACGCTCCAGATGTGGCCTTCGAGATCGCGGCAGGTGAAGCCGCGGCCGCCGTAGTCTTCGTCCTTGATTTCAACCACGATCTTGCCGCCGGCTTTCTTGACCCTCGCGTAGACGGCGTCCGCGTCGGCCACGACGATGTAGGCGGCCTGTGTTTCCATTCCGCCGATTTCGTCGGGCTGTTTGATCAGCCGGCCAAATTCATTTTTGTGAATCGAGCCGAGCATGATCATGCCGCCCCCCAACCGCAGTTGGGCGTGGGCGATCAATCCGTCAGGCATGGGAACGACGAGTTGGCGTTCAAAGCCGAACGTGTCGCACAGCCAATCGATCGCCGCAGGGGCATTCCGGTAGCGCAGGCCCGGAATGACGGTCGAGTGGCCGGTTGTTGATTTTTCGGACATTTGCAGGCTCCAGTCTTCGGGAGGTCGGGATGGTGTGAGTCTTCTGCACAACTGGATGCAGGGTACGCCGTCGGCAAACGGCCGTCTTGTAAAAAATTTCCGTCCCCTCGAGGAAATGTGCTCTGCCGAGCCAGCGCGCTCGGACCGAGGGGGTCAACCCCTCGACTCGGCAGATCACTAACCAGAAATCGGCACGTGCCGGGCGTACGGGCCGCGAAGTGCGAGGTACTCACTCGGTGTGTAGCCCGAGAGGCTGCGAAATTCGTGCGTGAGATGGGCCTGGTCGTAATAGCCGTATTGGCAGCCGACAAGGGCCCAATTCACGTCAGTCGACCGCTCAACCGCTCGCAGCATGCTCTCAAATCGCCGCACGCGGCAGTAAAGCTTGGGCGTCAAACCGACTTCGGCCCGAAACGATTGAATCAGCCGTTTCGGACTCATGGCAAGCTGCGACGCGACCGCGGCGACAGGCAGCCGTTCCAAGAGCGACAGCGCGTGCACGATCGGCAAACATCGCTGCATGCGCTCGGCCGCTCGCGGCATCAGCCACGCTTCGAGCAGCCGGAAACGCACCGCAGGCGTTGGTGCGTCGACAAGCTGCTCATGCAGCCGGGTTACCTCGCGCCCGCACAAATCGGCCAGACCGACGTGCGCCGCCGCAAGTTCGTAGGCCGGGAATCCAAACAATGCCGCGGCGCCGGCCTCGCGAAACTCGACGCCCATGATGAACCGCTGCTGGAAGGTGTCGATCTCGATCGGCTGCGGTTGGGGGCCGCAGATGCCAAACCCGCGAATACGATTGACGCTCTCGCTCCCGAAGTCACGCCAACGCAGTTCGTCTTCTTGCAGGTTGATGAGCAGGCCGGTGCCGCACGAGGGCATAATCCGCTCCCACCCGTGCGTGACGACGTACTGCTCGTAGTGCCAGAATTTGGCTATGAAAAACGAGAGCGGCGAGCGCGGAACGTATTCGTGCACGACCATCCCTGCATCTTAAGCGGGGTCGGTCAGGCGAGGCAATTCGCAGCAAACGCTGGCGTGCTGGCAGTAAAATGATGGTATGGGCAGTTCCGGATTCGCAAACCGGGGTCCGACCGAATGGCGCGATGAGCGCACATCGCCGCCTCCCGCGAGCTGTCGAAAGAGACGATCGATGAACGCGAGCCGGGCGAACGAAAAGCGAGGGCGGGCGAGAGTACGATTTGCAAGGGCACAATGATGTCAACGAGGATCATTTCCCGATCGGCGAGTCTGCTGGTCGTGGCGCTCTATGTGTGCCTCGCAGCTTTTGGCAAATTGCCAACTGGCATGGACAGACCGCTCGGTGTTGCGTTTCTGTTTGGTCTGCCGCTCATCTGGTTTCCGGAGCCAATCGGGAGCGCGGTCATTAATACCCTGGATCGGCCAGCCCCCACCGAAACGCCGCCGGTTCTCGTCGCATTCATGGGTTGGGTCTTGCTGCTCGCCGTCCCGATCGTCGTCGCGTTTTTGTCGAGAGACGCGGCGCCAGTTCAGCGCCCGTTCCCGCGCTGAGTCATGTGACCGAGGCGAAGCACCGTGGGGCCGGCTGCTAGCCGGCTGCCAGCGTGCCAGTCAAAAGCAGGGCAGGCTAGTCGAGCAGCCTGCCCCACGGGAAGGCGTGGTCACAGGTTGTGAAACCAGCGGATCATGTGAAAGAAAAGTGGGGCGACATAAATCAGGCTATCGATGCGGTCGAGCACGCCGCCGTGACCGGGAATCACCGCTCCCATATCTTTAATTCCCACGTCGCGCTTGATCACGCTGATGGCCAGGTCGCCGAGTTGGCCGCCGATGCCGACGATCAGGCCGGTGAGGATCAACTCGCCGGGTCGCAACTGCGGAAAGGTGAACCAGACGACCCAGGGCAAGATGAGCGAAACGGCCAGTGCGCCGAGCGAGCCCTCCCACGTTTTCTTTGGACTGATCTCGCTTCGCAGTTGGTGCCGGCCGAACAGGCGGCCGCAAATAAAGGCCGCGACGTCGTTCAGTTCGACGGCGAACAGTAAGTAGAGCAGATACGCATACGCTTCCTTGGCGTTGGCTAGAAACGTTAAGTGCCCGAACATCCAGCCGAAGTAGATGTAGCCCAGAATCGAGAGGGCGAGCAGTTGGAGTTGGCCGTGCGAGCGGTTGCGGAGAATGGGCACGAGCAGGATGCCCGCGATCACATACACCGGCCAGGCCATGAACATGCCGTACCAGCCCGGCGTGTGCAGCCGCGGGTCGTGCACTAAAGCGGCCAGGCCGACGCCGATGATGCCCAGGTACGATATCCCGGTCATCCACCAGTCGCGATAGAGGCCCGTCGCGCGCGCGAACTCCTTGAAGCCGAAGATGGCGACCGCCGTGAAAAACACGATGATCGCCGCGCGACCGAGAAACAGCGCCAGAATGGTCGGGGGGATCATCACCAGCCAGCCGCAATACGATCGCCAGGCGTGGTCGACGTTTTTCTTCACGCCCCAACGCAAAACGGCCAACACGATGCCCGCGAGGATCAACAGGCCGAAAGCAACCGCCGCGTAGAAGCGAAAGACGGGACTGGCGATGGCGGCGCTCGGTGACACGCTTTTAAGTTCCTGCCGGCCGGTCACCCGGCGACGGCTTTGATTCGCTCTTCAGCGTGCGAACGATCCGCACCAGCGCACGGCAATCGTCTCCAGGCAGCCGGCAACGACCACCAGGTTGGTCCAATCCAAAACGGTCAATCCGCCGTATTCTGTTTTTCCGCTGCCGAACCACAACAGGCCGAGTGTGATCCACGCGCCGACGTGCAGGCTCACCATCCGCCAGGGTTTGGTCATCACGCCGCTGAATTCGCGCTGGGCGCGAACTGCCTGCCCCAGCGTGCCGACGTAGGCGGTGAAGAGGGCCAAGATCGCCGCCCAATAGCCGGTGAGAACGTGGCATAGGCCGCTATGCGCGACGCCGACGAAGATCACCACGTCCGAGATGCGGTCGGGCAGTTCATTGGCGATTTCACCCGTGCGGCTCGCCTTGCCCGAGGCAATCGCCACCATGCCATCGAGCATGTTGAACCACAACCGCAAGTAACAGAAGGCCGGGGCGAAAATGAGGAACGCGGTCCACCTTCCGGAGAGCCAAAAGCAGAGTCCGGCCAGCGCGGCCGCACCGATTGAGGAATAGGAGACCGTGTTGGGATGAATATCGTGGCGGACGCACCATGTGACGGCCGGGCCGGCCGTCTGGCGAAAGACACCGGCAATCGGCCGCCGCCATTTCGGTTGATAATCGGCCACGGTTGCCCCACTGGATCGCCGCGAAACTCGTCGCTGTAAAACTCGTCGCTGTGAAACAACGCGGGTGCGATACTACGGGAGCAGTCGGCGCGATTCAATCAGAAACTGGCCCGCTCTAAAGCACCGGGTCCCGCCAGTGGAAGCCGCGGCGGCGGATCAATTGGTCTGAGCCCTCTGGCCCCCATGTGCCTGGAGCGTAGGGCTCCGGTTGCACGTTGGAGTTTTCCCAATAATCCAACACGGGCGACACGAAGCGCCAGGCCGCTTCGAGTTCGTCGCTGCGAGTAAACAGCGTCGAATCGCCGCGGAGCACGTCGAGCAGCAGCCGTTCATAGGCCTCGGGCAGCACGCCGTGAAAGGCCGACTCGTAGGCGAAATCCATCTCGACCGGATGGATCTGGTACTGCATGCCGGGCCGCTTCGTCGAGAACGATAGCGAGATGGCCTCGCTCGGCTGGATGCGGAACAAGAGCGTGTTGGGCCGCGCGCCGACGAGGTCGCAGATGTCTCCCTCGCACTCGACGGTGGTAAACAGGTTGAGCGGCGGCAGCTTGAACTCGATGGCCACTTCGGTCACGCGCGCCGGCAACCGCTTGCCCGTTCTCAGGAAGAAAGGGACGCCGGCCCAACGCCAGTTGTCGACCTTCACTTCCATCGCGGCGAACGTTTCTCGCCGCGAGTCTTTGGGAATCCGCTCCTCTTGCCGGTAACCGGGGACCGGCTTGCCGTCGAATTTGCCTTGCGAGTATTGGCCGGGAACGGCCCATTCGGAAATTGCCCCGCTACGGCCGGGAGCCAGCGCCTGCAGCACCTTGAGCTTTTCGCCGCGAATCTCGTCGGCCCGGAAGAACGCCGGCGGCTCCATCGCCACGAGACACAAGAGCTGCAGCATATGATTCTGCAGCACGTCCCGCGTCGCGCCGGCCTTGTCGTAGTACCCGCCGCGGCCGTGCTCGAGCCCCTGCGACTCGGCCACCGTGATCTGCACGTTGGCGACGTGATTGCGATTGAACAGCGGCTCGAAGATGGCGTTGCCGAAACGAAACAGCAGGATGTTCTGGACGGTCTCTTTTCCCAGGTAGTGATCGATTCGGTAAATCTGCTCTTCGCACAGATGGCGGCCCAGGTCGCGGGTCAGCTGCTGGGCCGATTTAAGGTCGTGGCCGTAGGGCTTCTCGAACACGACGCGGAGCGTCTTGCCCGAATTGGCGGGCGGAATCATGTCGGCTTTGGCCATCGATTCGACGGCGGGCGTGAAGAGTTCGGGCGTCGTCGCCAGGTAGACGATCTGCTTGCCGCGGACGCCGCTTTGCCGCTCATAATCATCGAGCGACTTGCGGAGACCGACAAAATCGTTGGCGTTTTCGATGTCGGTCTGATGGTAGAAGAGGCGTTTGGCGAATTCCTTCCATTTGGCGTCGGACCAGGAGCTGGCCGCAACGTTTTCACGGACTGCCTCGCCCATTTCCTGGCGAAACGTGTCGTCGCTCTTTTCCCGCCGGGCGACGCCGACGATCGGTGCGCAGGCGCTCAAGAAGCCTTCGGTCCACAAGCGATAGAGGGCCGGGATGAGCTTGCGGGCCGTCAGATCGCCCGAGGCCCCGAAGATGGCAATCAGCGCCTCTTCGGCCTTGTGGGCGCCCACGGTCACCGATTGGTCGGATCCGCGTTCGGTAAAGTGCTTGACCTCGACCTGAGCCATGACCGGTCTCCTTTTGGTGCGACCACTGTGGAACGCGATGTTCAGTTGTCGTCGTCTTGGGGCGTCGTCGTTTCCCTATTCCCGCAAACGAATTATGCCAACCGGAATCGCCGTTGACGACGAACCGACATTTTCCGATGATCCCCGCCCCGCCCGGTCCATTCAAATAGCCCTTCCGATCCCGGCTTGCCTGCACGACTTAACGCCAACTTCTCACCAGACGGAGCGGTGTCGCGCGTCATGGATGAAACCACAGTTTTTGACGAGGACCTGGTCCGACGTCTTCCGCTGCCGCTCGCGCAGCTCTATCGCCGCGCGGATAGCGCGGTCGATCCGCTGAAACGACATCTGGCCGCCTTCGATCTGTGGGAAGCCTCGCTGCTGTTGTTGGCTTCGGCGGCCGTTGTCGAATACGCCGAACAGGCAAATCCCGATCCCCAGATTGTCGAACGACTGAAAAACCTGGCGCGGCCGCATCTTGGTCAATGGTGGGAACTGGCGCGGCTATTGGTGCCGGCACTGGCCATGCGCGGCGACGAGCGGTACAGCCAACTGGCCGAATGGCTCTTGGGACGAACGCGCGACGATTTGCCCCGCGTGGCCGGCCTCGACGCGGCCCTCATGGAAACGCTGGGTAAGAAAAAGAAGGGCGGCCAGGCCGCCGTGCGGCTGCAGGATTTGTTCGATCATTTGGTGACGTACCGCAACAAAGTCATCGCCCACGCCGCACCCGGCCAGTTGGCCGACGACGTCAACGAGAAAATGTCCCGCGCACTGCTGGCTGGGCTGGGCCAATTGCTCGGCCGGGTCGATTTCCTGGCCGGCCGCCGGCTGCTCTACATCGCCGATGTGCGCCAGATCTCCGGAAACTGGCATATCGAACGCTTCGAGATGCTGGGCGAAAAGGCCCGCAGGCTCGAACCGCTGCAGCTGCCCCGCGCGGCTTCCGCCCGTTTGCCGGATGGAAAGCGGGTGGCTCTCGAAATCCCCGGCACGGCCCCGCCGATCGAACGCCTGCGGTCGCTCCATCCGCTGGTGATGTACGAACCGCAAGCCGAGCAGGTGCTCTTCATTTGCGGCCGTCCCGGCGAGCGAAAGACCGATTACCTGTGTTACACAACGGGCTTGCACACCGAGCGGCCCGACTCGGGCAGCGAACCACGCGAAGTGCTGGCCCGCGTGCTGAAAATCTCGGCGGACGGCTTGAACGCGACCGATGCGGTCCCGAATCCTGCGCAATCGTCGGTTGAGCCGGCCGAGGCGCCTTATGAACGGCGGCAACGAACGGTCGGCGAGTTCCAACTCCTCTCGAAGCTTGGTCAGGGCGGCATGGGCGTCGTCTACCGCGCCTGGCAACCGTCGCTGCGCCGGCAAGTCGCGCTCAAGGTCCTGGCCGGGATGGGTTCGAAGGCGGAGGCCCGCTTCAATCGCGAAATTCAGGCGCTGGGCCGCGTCGACCACCCGAACGTCGTCAAGGTTTTCACCTCCGGTTCCGATGGCGATTTGTGGTTCTACGCCATGGAACTCGTCGAGGGGGTGCCCCTCTCGATGATCTGCGAGCGCTTGGAAACGCGAAAACCGAGCGCCACCGCAATCGACTTACAAACCTGGCACGACGCGTTGAGCACCGCGTGCGCGGAGTCGCGGTTGCGTGAAACGCCGCTGAGCGATCCACAGACCGTGCCACGGGCGACCATTCCCAATCTGGCCGCGAGGCGTCGGCGACGGCCGCTCCTGCTTTGGGCATAGGTCGCGATTTTCCGCGACAGATCGCGCAGCTCATTCTGCAAGTGGCCCGCGGCGCACATGCGCTGCACGAAGCGGGCGTGATTCATCGGGATATCAAGCCGGCCAACATGATGGTCACGGCCAACGGCACTCACGCCGTGTTGGTCGATTTGGGAGTGGCCCAACTGGCCGACGACGTCGACGGCAAACTCACCCGCACGCGGCAAGTCGTGGGAACGCTGCGTTACGCCAGTCCGCAGCAGGTGCTGGCAGTCGGGCAGCTCGATCGGCGGACCGACATTTACAGCCTGGGCGTCACGCTCTGGGAATTGCTGACGCTGCAGCCGTTCCTCGGTGCGACCGACGACATGCCCGAGCCCGTGTTGATGGAGAAGATCCAGCACGACGAGCCGGCCCGCGTGCGGAGTTTTGCTCCGCATGTTCCTGTGGACCTCGAAGCCATCGTGCAAAAGTGCCTCGAGAAAGATCCGCGGCGGCGGTATCAGACCGCCGAGGAGCTGGCCGCCGACCTGGAGCATTTTTTGTCCGGCGAAGCTGTTGTGGCACGCCCGGTCGGCCCGATTCGCCGCGCGTTTCGACAAGCCCGGAGGCGTCCGGCGAAGACGCTCGCGGCGCTGGCGATTCTCGTTTCCTTGCCGCTCATTTTCGCCGGTTATCGCTACTGGGATGCGCACTTCCGGGTCAAAGTCGAGTACTACGCGAATTTCACCAAGATCTTCGGTGTGCCCAGCGGCGTCGGTCGCGTGCGCGAGGAAGAATCGAAGCACCGATTCGTCACCTGGAAGTTCACCAAGCGGGGCAACCAGGTCGAAGCGTGCGAAGCGATCAATGGCCGCGGGTTTCTCAGTGTCGAGCACGGCATGATGGCGTTTATCCACCGTCAGAACGAAGAGAAGCGCGAATGCCGCTACGTCTACAAACGCAACGCCGACGGCGACCTGGAAGAAGAAATCGCCCTCGACCGCGCGGGCGAAGTCGTCTGGAGTTTTCATTTCAGCACGAAGACGACGGGCTACTACGCCGACAAGCGGGGCATTCCCCGCGCACGCGGCGGCACCGGGGCGGCTTTTCTGGAATTTGTCTTTTCGGAGGCGGGCCTCGCCAAAGAGACACACTACCTCGACAAGGATGGCAATCCGCAGGCAAATTCCGATAACGTCTTCGGCTTCACCAGCCAGTTCGACGAGCGCGGACTGGAAATCGAGCGGCTATTCTTGGATGGAAGTCGCAATCCCGCGCCGATAGCGAAGGCATCGCGGGCTTCCGCCTCAAGTACGACAAACAGGGCAATCGCTCCGAAGCCGTGGCACTCGCCGCCGACGGAAAGCCGACCTATCACAAGGACGGTTTCGCCGGCTGGGTTCGCGTTTACGACCAGTACGGCAACGTGACCGATGAAAACTACGTCGACGCCGCCGGCCAGCCGATCGTCGTCTCGGCCGGTTACTCGAAGTGGCATGGAGAATACGACGACCGCGGTTTCCGCATCGCCGAGGAATATCGGGGCGGCGACGACAAACTCGTGCTGCAGCGCGGCGGCTACGCACGCGTCACCTTTCAGTTCGACGAGCGCGGCAACCAGATTCAAGGCGAATGCTTGGGCGTCGACGGTAAACCGACCCTCGATCGCGAAGGATTCGCTAAGTGGACGGCCAAATACAACGACCACGACGAGCCGATCGACAAGGCTTACTTCGGCGTCGACGGCCGGTCCGCGATCATCAAGGAAGGCTATACCCGATGGACCTCGCGTTATGACGAACACGGCAACGAGATCGAGGCGGCCTATTTCGGCATCGACGGACAATCGACGTTGAGCAAGGATGGTTTCGCCAAATGGACGGCCAAATTCGATGACCGCGGCAATCGCATTGAAGAGGCCTACTTTGGCGCCGACGGGCAACCGACGCGGAACAAAGACGGCGCCGCCCGCTTTGCCTACAAGTACGACGAACGCGGCAACTTGCTCGAAACGGCCTTTCTCGGCGTCGACGGGCAGCCGACGGCCGGCAAAGGGGGCGTCGCCAGGTCGACCGCCAAATTCGATGATCGCGGACATCGCATCGAAGACGCCTATTTCGGCGTCAACGGCAATCCCATCCTCGGCAGCCTCCACTGCGCGAAGTTGACCTACCGCTACGACGAGAAGGGGAACTGGATCCAATCCGACTTTCTCGGGACCGACGGTTTTCCGATCGCCATCGCCAATGGCTATTCCCGGTGGGTCGCCAAATATGACAGTCAGGGCAACCGCATTGAGGAATCGTATTACGCGACCGACGGCGCACCGGCATTGCACAAAAACGGTTACGCTTGCTGGCGGGCCAGGTTCGACGAGCGGCACAACCGGATCGAAGAGGAATATCTCGGCACGGACGACAAGCCCGTCCTGCAGAAGGACGGCTTCTCGCGGTGGGTCGCCAGGTACGACGAACGAGGCCGCCGCATCCAAGAGGCGTACTTCGGCGTTGACGGCAAGCCAACCGTCAATGCTGAAGGGGTCGCCAAATGGAAGGCCCGCTATGACGAACGCGGCAACGAAATCGAGATGAGCTACCTCGGCATCGACGGCGAACCGACGTCGCACAAAGGGGGCGCGGCGAAGTGGACCGCGCGCTTCGATGCCCGCGACAACCAAATTGAACGGGCCTTCTTCGGGCTGCATGGCGAGCCCGTCACACTGAAAGACGGCATCGCCCGCTGGACGGCCCGCTTCGACGACTGCGGCCATCGCCTCGAAGAGGCGTATTTCGGCGTCGACGGCAAACCGATGCTCGGCAGCCAGGGGGCCGCCGGATTCAGCTACAAATACGACGAATATGGGAACCGGGTCGAAATGGCGGCCGTCGGCTTCGACGGCAAACCGGTCCTGCTCAAGGACGGCATTGCCAAATGGACGGCCCGCTTCAATGGCCGCGGCAACCAGATCGAGCTGGCGTATTTCGGCGTGGACGGCAAGCCGACGCTTGCCAAGATCGGGTACGCCAAGTGGACGAGCCAGTTCGACAACCGTGGCAACCGCATCGAAACGACCTACTTCGGTGCCGACGGGCAACTCATGCTGCGTCCCGACGGGTTTGCCCGCATCGTTTCCGAATACGACGACCGCAACTTGCCGACCAAGACGCTGTACTACGACGCACAGGGCAAGCCGCTCACCGGCCGCGTCGTGGTGACTTCAGTGCGGCCGGGCTCACAAGGCGCCCGCTTCGGTATCCGGCCCGACGACGTGCTGACGACCTACGAGGGCGAACCTGTTAGCGACTGGATCTCGTTCCTCTATCGTCGCCGCGCGGATCGCCGCAAAGAGTTCGCGCAGCTCACCGTGCGACGCGGCGACAAGACACTGACCTTCAAGGTCAACGCGGGCCTGCTCGGGACCGTTCTGAAAGACGACTGCACTCCCGTGGCCCCGAAGACGGAAACCAAGAACGTGGCGACGAGCAACGCGAAGCCGCCATCACTCATCAAGCAGGCCGCCGCGCCCGGGCCCGAGAAGCATTAACTTCTTGCCGGCAAATCGTGCTCGACGGCCAGGCGGGCCAAAGCGAAGGCACAGGCCGCCTCGGCGATTGGTGGGCCGAACCGATTGGAGAGTTTGATTCTTTCCGCTGCGGCGAGAGCACGGACCTCAGCAACGGTTTGCTCGGCGAGAAATGTACCGGCCCCCGAGAGCAGCAGGCGTGCGGGTGCTTGCCCCTGAGCGGCGAAAACGGCTTCGAGGCCTCGTGTGATTTGGCCGCGCTGTGCGGCGGCGATCGTCCGGGCCGCCTCCTGCACGTCGGCCTCATCGAATTCTGTCGCATCGCAACACAGACAGCGGGCCAGGCGATCACGGGCAGCGGCTCGTGTCGCGGGGCGGCCGTCGGCGGTTTCCGTATCGTCGGCGTCCTCGCGAAGATCGCCCAGCGTCAGGTAGACGTCGAGCGTGGTCGCGAAGAGTTCGGCCGCGATGGGACAGTCGCGGCCCCGATAGGGGACGCGACCGACGACGGCACAAACCGGCGTGCGCTTCACGCCCGTGTAAACCAGCTCGCCCGATTGAAGCCGCTCGCGATCCGTGCGTCCGACGGGCGTCGGCACGCCGTCGATCAAGGGAATCAGATCGGTCGTCGTTGTGCCGATGTCGATCAAGATGGCCGGACCCGCCGGAGCGAGCCGGCCGACAAATGTGGCCAGCGCGTGCCAGTTGGCGGCGGCGACGAGCGCGTGTGACTCACGCGCTTCGTTGGAATTAACGAAGCGGCCCTCCGTCTGCCAGACGTGCACAGGAATCGGGCCGGCCGCTTGTTCGACGGCGTCGATGACCGCCGCTACCCCTTCGCGTTTGGTGCCGTAGCAGTCGGCAAGCTCGGCCGTCATGGTGAGGGCGATGGCGTCGGGCGCCGCGAATGATGCCAGCAGCCGGCCAATCTCGGTGGCGAGATGCTGCGGCGCCTTCCAGACGGCGAATGGCCGCGTGAGCGCGATGCCCTCGGCGTCGGCCGCTTTGAGATTTGCTCCGCCGATGTCCAAGCCCACGACGCGCATGATCCGTCCCATTCGTTAGCCAGCGCCTCGAGCGAATCCGTCCGTCGGCCGTGAATTCGACGCGACCGTCGTGCCACGCGATTGTCCCGTTCGCCCGTTCCGGATGGAGGATTCTCGCCGCCAGGTTCTCCTTTGCCAACGCTCGATAACCGAGATACGAGGTCGTCAATCGCGGATTGGCTTCGACAACGAGCAGACACTGCGAATCGGCCGTGAGCAGCAAATCAAAACCGATGTAGCCCGATAGACCCTCGATCGAGCGACAAATGCGTGTCACCAGCTGGCTGGCATCAATGGCCTTTGGCAGAGACGCGGGGATTGTGCCGCCGCGATAATGAAAGCGGCCGTCGTCGCTGAGGTGCTGCTGGCCGATGGGAAAGACATGCACACTTCCCGACGGACCGTCCGCGATTGCTCCGATCGAGAGAGCAAGTCCCGCCAGATACGGTTGTACGATGGTCTGGCCTTCCCGCCCAAATGTCGCGTCGAGCATTTTGTGTAAGTCGGCGAATTCGCGCTCATTGCGGATGAGATACGTCTCTTGCGAACCGGCGCCGTCGCGGGGCTTGATCACGATGGGAAATTGAAACGTGGACGCCGCCGCGGTGCGGTCGAATAATTTCGTTTGGATCGTTGGCAGGTCGTGCCGGGCCAGGTGCTCGAAGAAGGCGAGCTTGTCCGAGCACAATTTGATGGCGCCGGCCGAGTGGCCGATGAATCGACCTCCGGCGGCTTCGACTTGCTGACGCCTCTCGAGCAGAGTCCCGTCCATTTCCGGAGCGATGACGAACGTCCCCGCGCATTGGGCGGCGAGTGTTTGAAACAAAGCCCTCTCGTTCTCGGGCGACTCGGCCCAATGGACGTCGGCCCAGGAGCCGACTCCCGTTCCGTGGGCATCGCCCGTCAAACGCCGGTCGAGCGTCGTGACAACGCGTCCGACCGAGCAGGTTGCGAAATCCTGGAGAATTGCCGCGAGCATCGCCAGCCCTTCGGGGGCCAGGGAGTTCTCTCGCAAATCGCCCGCGTAGGCGCCGGACGAAAAGTATTCGTGGACAAACAGATCCATCGTGGGTTCGCAGGCGGGGCGTAATCAAGACCCATCGTTGCCGCCGAATAAAACGTATAGCTATCATAGCGGCGCGCCGGCCAACCCCCTTGGCTAAACCTCCGTGCCGGAGACCGACGATGATGAGCCCCTTGAACCGCCGAGATTTTCTGGCCGCAACTGGCGCCACGTTCGCCGCGGCGTCGATTCAACACGCCGTGTTTGCCGCCGGTTCTGACGGCAAGCCTTCGTCGGCCCAGCGGCTGCATAAAGCGGTCAAGTTGTCGATGGTCGGCGGTCGCGGTTCCGTCAGCGAGAAATTCAAGCTGGTGAAGGACGCGGGTTTCGAGGGGATCGACATCGATCACCACCTCGAGCACGACGACGTCCGTCGGGCCAAGGAAGAGACCGGGCTCGTGGTGCACGGCGTTGTCGGGTACGACCACTGGCGAAAGCTGCTCTCGGACCCCGATCCCGCCGTCCGCAAGGCGGGGCGGGAAAGTTTCATCGGCTGCCTGCACGACTGCAAAGCCTACGGCGGCACGACGGCCCTGCTCGTGCCCGGTAAGGTCGTGAAACAGGTTCCCTACGCCGACGCTTACCAGCGTTCGCAGGACGAAGTGCGAAAGCTTGTGCCGGTCGCCGCTGATTTGGGCATTTACATCTGCATCGAGAACGTGTGGAACGACATGCTCATCACCCCGCTCGAGATGGCCCGCTACATCGATGAGATCAACAGCCCCTGGGTCGGTTCGTATTTCGACGTGGGGAACTGCGTGCGGTTCGGCTGGCCCGAGCATTGGATCGCGGCGCTGGGCAAGCGAATCAAGAAGATCGACATCAAGGAATTCAGCCGCAAGCTGATGAATACGAAAGGCCCCGGGGCCGGTTTCGCGCTGAAGATCGGCGAGCCCGGGGGTGATTGCGATTGGCCGTCCGTGATGGCGGCCCTCGACGCGATCGGCTACCACGGTTGGGCCACCGCGGAAGTTCCGGGTGGCGGACTGGAAGAACTCAAAGACATTTCCCAGCGGATGGACCGGGCGTTCGCCACGCCGGCCTTCGCCGCTCGTTCCTAGGAGCAGATGATGATTCGTCGGATCGCAGGGTTCTTGGCCCTGATCGCGGTGTTGGCCTTCGGCCTGAATGCAATCAGTCTCGCGGCATCGGCCCCCGTTGTGGTGAAAGGAGCCAAGCCGGTCACGTCGATCGAGGGGATCAGCGAATATGAGCTGCCCAACGGCTTGCACGTGCTCTTGTTTCCCGATTCTTCAACGCCCAGCGTCACGATCAACATGACGGTTCTCGTTGGGTCGCGGAACGAGGGCTACGGCGAAACCGGCATGGCGCACCTGCTCGAACACATGCTCTTCAAGGGGTCGCGGAAGTTCCCGGAGCCGACTTCGATTCCGAGCGCCATGAAGGAGCGCGGCGCGCGGTATAACGCGTCGACGGCGTTCGATCGCACGAATTATCACGAAACGTTGCCCGCCGGTGACGCGAACCTGGAATTTGCCATCCAGCTCGAAGCCGATCGGCTGGTCAATAGCTATATTCGCGGGGCCGACCTCAAGTCGGAAATGACGGTCGTCCGCAACGAATTCGAGATGGGTGAGAACAGCCCGGAAGGTATCCTGCTCCAGCGGATGATGGCCACCGCCTACGAGTGGCATAACTACGGCAAAACGACCATCGGCAACCGGGCCGACATCGAGCGCGTGCCGATCGAGAACCTGCACGACTTCTACACCCGCTTTTATCAGCCGGACAACACGCTGCTCGCCGTGGCCGGCAAGTTCGACCCAAAGAAAGCGCTCGAACTGGTCGTCAAATACTTCGGCCCCATCCCCCGGCCCGAACGACAGCTCAATGCCACGTGGACCGAGGAGCCGCCCCAGGACGGCGAGCGCACCGTGCACCTTCGCCGCGTGGGGAGCACGGCCGCGGTGGGAGCCGTTTATCACATTCCCGCCGGCAGCGATCCGGAATTTCCGGCGGTGGAGGTCCTGGCCCAGATGCTGGGCGACGAGCCGTCGGGCCAGCTCTACAAGTCGCTCGTCGAGACCAAGAAGGCGGCAACCGTTTACGCCGATACGTTCTCGCTGCACGATCCGGGCCTGCTTTTGATCCTGGCCCGCGTCGCACCGGGCGAGAATCCCGATAAGGTCCTTGCGGCCCTGAAAGATACGATTGCCCAAGTTGCCAAGAAGGGAGTGACCAAAGCTGAGACGGAGCGGATCAAGCTGCAGATCCTGAAGCAGCGCGAGATTGCCGCCGCCAACAGCGCCCGGATCGGGTTGGAGCTTTCCGAATGGGCCTCACAGGGAGACTGGCGGCTCTACTTCGTGCACCGCGACCGCATCGAAAAAGTGACGGCCGCCGACGTCTCGAAGGCGGCGGCCAGGTATCTCAAGCCCGATAATTCCACCGTGGGCCTGTTCTTTCCTACAAAGACGCCGGACCGCTCGCTCGTGCCGGTCGTGGCCGACCTGAAGAAAGCGATCGGCAATTACAAGGGTCGCGATGACATTGCGCGGGGCGAGGAGTTCGACGTCAGTCCGGAAAACATCGACGCCCGCACCAAGACGATCACTTTGTCCTCGGGGGTCAAGGCCGCCTTCCTCGAGAAAAAAACCCGCGGCCACGAGGTGCAATTCCGGCTCAATTTGCATTACGGCGATGCCGGCAGCCTGCACAACCTGGCGACGTCCTGCCGGCTGTTGCCCGATCTGATGCTCCGCGGCACCAAAACGATGTCGCGCCAGCAGATTCAGGACGAACTCGACCGGCTGAAGGCCAACTTGCATGTCCAGGGCGAGGCGGGCCAGGCGACGTTCGTGATCCAGACCCGGCGCGAGACGCTGGGCGACGTCCTCAAGCTCTTGGGGAAGATCCTGCGCGAGCCGACGCTTTCTGAAAACGAGCTCGACCTCCTCAAGCGGTCGGAACTGACCGATCTGGAGAATGCGCTCACCGAGCCGCAGGATCTGGCGCTCAACGCCGTCCGCCGGCACCTGGCCCCGTTTCAAAAAGGCGACCCGCGTTATGTGGCGACGATCCCCGAATCGATCGAAACGCTCAAAGCGGTCACCGTGGACGACCTGCACAAGCTGTACTCGCAGTTTTTGGGCGGGACGCACGGCGAACTGGCGATCGTCGGCGATTTCAACGCGGCCCAGACGGTCCCGTTCCTCAACGCGATCCTGGCCGATTGGAAGGCCCCTCGGCCCTACTCGCACATCTCACGCGACTTCAAAGGCGAATCGACGGGCGGCTACGAGCAGATCGAAACGCCCGACAAGGCGAACGCGGCGTATTTCGCCGGGCTCGTCTTCCCCATGCGTGACGACGACTCGGACTACGCACCTTTGGCGCTCGGCGATTTCATTCTGGGCGACGCCTCGCTGTCCTCGCGCTTGGGAGACCGTGTGCGAGAGAAGGACGGACTTTCCTACCACGTGATGTCGTCACTCGGCGCTTCGGCTAAAGACCAGCGCACGTCGGTGACCCTCTTCGCCATTTACAACCCGGCCAATCTGGAGAAAGTCCGGACGGCGATCGATCAGGAAGTGGCGCGGCTCTTGGACAAGGGGATTCCCCAAGACGAGTTGAAAGTGGCCAAAAAAGGTTACCTCGACAAGGAAAAGCTCGGCCGCACGCAAGACCGCGCGTTGGCCGCGATACTGTGCGAGAATCTGAGCGTGGGCCGTTCGATGAAGTACTACAGCGATCTCGAAAAAGCGATCCGCAGCCTGACGGGCGACCAGATCATCTCCGTCATGCGGCGGCGGATCGATCCGAAGCGATTTTTCGTCGTCACCGCGGGGGACTTTGCCAAGACGACTGCGGCCGCCGGCCAGTGAACCGCCAACAGAGCCGGATCCAGTTCCAGCGGGCCGCGCGAGTGATTCCCGGCGGGGTCAACAGCCCGGCACGCGCATTCGGCGCGGTCGGTGGGGAGCCGCTCTTCATCGAGCGGGGCGACGGGTGTTACCTCGTCGACGTCGATGGCAATCGGTTCATCGATTACGTCGGTTCGTGGGGCCCGCTGATTCTGGGCCATGCGCACCCCGAGGTCGTTGCCGCCGTCGAAGCGGTACTGGTCAAGGGAACGAGTTTTGGCGCTCCGACACCGGCCGAGGCCGAGCTTGCCGAGCTGATTGTCGCGGCAATGCCCTCGATCGAGCAGGTGCGGATGGTCAGCTCGGGGACCGAGGCGACGATGAGCGCGCTCCGCGTGGCCCGCGGATTCACCGGCCGGGATCGGGTGATCAAATTCGCCGGCTGCTATCACGGCCACGTCGATAGCCTGCTCGTCAAAGCGGGCAGCGGCGCACTGACCCACGGCAGCCCCTCATCACCGGGTGTTCCCGCAGGCTGCACGGCCGATACGCTGGTGCTCGAATTCAACGACGGGACCGCGCTCGAGGAGACGTTTCACAAAGCGGGGGACCAGATCGCCTGCGTAATTCTGGAACCGGTCGTCGGCAATATGGGAGTCGTACTTCCCGAACCGGGATTTCTGGAGACGGCGCAGCGCCTTTGCCAGAAGCACGGGGCGCTGCTCATCTTCGACGAAGTGATGACGGGGTTTCGCCTGGCTTTCGGCGGCGCTCAAGAGAAATTCGGCGGCAAGATTCGGCCCGATTTGACGACGCTCGGCAAGATCGTGGGGGGCGGCATGCCGGTCGGCGCCTACGGCGGCCGGGCCGACGTAATGAAGAAGGTTTCGCCCGTCGGTCCGGTCTACCAGGCGGGGACGCTATCGGGAAATCCGCTGGCCATGACCTGCGGGGTGGCCACGCTCAAGGTGCTCAAGCGGACCAATCCCTACGCGAGGCTCGAATCCGAAACGGCGCGGCTGGCCGCGGGGCTTGCGGCGGCGGCCAGGTCGGCCGACGTACCACATTCGGTCGCCCAGATCGGCAGCATGTTCACGCTCTTCTTCCACCCGGAGAAAGTGACAAACATGACCGTCGCCGGCCAGTGTGATACGAAGCGCTTTGCCCGCTATTTCTGGGGGATGATCGAACGGGGCGTCTATCTACCCTGCAGCCAGTTCGAGGCGAATTTCGTCTCGGCGGCGCATACGCCAGCCGACATCGACCGGACCATTGCCGCCGCGCACGACGTCCTTGCGAATCTTGCTGCGAGCCCGGCTTAGGTCCGTCGAACGACCAACAATTAGGGCGCGCTCGCCTGCTTGATCGGCGCCTTCATCTGGCTGATCCATTCGCGGATCAGGGCCGTGCCTTCTTCCGACACGAGACGCCGCGGCAGTTCGGGCATCATCACGCCGGGCTCGGTCGAATCGAGCCGGTAGACGATGATCGACTCTTCGGGCTTGCCGGGAACGATGTCGTACCTGTTGTCACCCGAACCGTGTCCGGCGGCCACCGGCGATTTGTAGACGCCGATCTTCGCCGGAATGTTCTGGCTCAACCTGAGGTCGAGACCGGTCGTGCGGGCCGGGCCGCCCGGGTTGTGGCAGTGAGCGCAGTTGACATCGAGCCAGGTGCGGGCCCGTTGCTCGACCGAGCCGGTTGTCGGATCGTCGAAGCGGGCCGCCCGCGGCGCGTGCGACGCATCCGGGGCACCGGTTAAGAGGCCCGCGTGCGTCCAATGGGCAAGTTGGTTCTCTTTGCCGCTGTGGTAGGCAAATTCCTTGTTCAGGTTGCGGGCCTTCGGGCCCAGCGGAAGGAAGGTCTTCTCGGTGGCGACGTGACAGCTCTTGCACTGATTGGCGTGCGGCACGATGTAGTTGTTCGTCCGCGTCGAGCCGTCGGTGTGTTTCCAACTCACGTCGATCGTCGTCCCCCCGAGCGAGAGGGTCGCTTCGGTCTGCTCTTTGTTCCACACATAAGCGTAACCGTACCAGCCGGTCGACTTGCGCTCGATGACCCGCGTTTCCAGCAGTTGCTCGCCCTTGTCGGGATTCTTCAAGTCGCGCGGCATGGCGAATGTCTTGACGATTTGCGTGCCCACGGGGAAGTCGAACGCGTCGTCTTCGCGATAGGCGGCCGTCTTGCCCGTGGGAAGGCGGACAAAGCGATGCTTCGACGTGTAGTCGGAGAAGAGGGGCGTGTTCAGGTCGTAGGGAACGACGCCGGCCACCGGCTTCTGCGTGCGGCCGTTCCCCTCAAAGAAACTGTACTCGGACAGCTTGCGCGGCGCATTGCGGTAAATCTGCGCGGTCGTGTCGCTGGCAGGGTCGGCCACTCCGTGCGGAGGGAGCGTGATGCCCGGCAGGCGGGGAAAACTCCCCGTGTAGGCGGCGATGTTGCGTTCGACGTCGAGCTTGCCGGACGTCAGTTTGTCGAGGGACACCTGGTCGAGATGAATGTCGGCAAAGCCGACGTTGCCATTGCGCTCGAAGCGAATGCCCAGTTCAGGGGGAAGCTTGCCGTCTTTCAGCTTCTTGGGGTCGTGTGCGCCGTCGTAAAAGATTTCGGGAAACGGCTTGCCCAGGATGCCGGCAAGGGCCTTTCCATACCGGCCGCCGGGGTGCTTGCCGCCGCCGGAAATGTGATTGTCGTGAATGTAGGCGTGCTCGGGGTACGGATCGTAGTGCGGGTCGTTGATCGGGTTGCCCGTGAGCAGGTAGGTGATGATTTGCAGTCCGGCCGTGTTGTTGTCGGTGATTTCGTTGTTGAAGATTTCGACATTGTCCATCGCCAACAGCAGCATGCCCGTGCCGGGGGCGACGTTGGAAACGCTCGAGCCCGGGGCGCCGAAGTTCGCGTGGTTGTTCTTGGGGACCTTGTTGTGGAAGACACGGACGCGGCCGCCGTTGTGCAGGTCGAGGCCGGGCAGGTCGAACACGAGGATGCCGCCGCTGTTGTTGGTGGCGTAGTTGTCGTAGACGTCGGCGTCAAACGAATTCTCGATCTCGATGCCGGCCACGTTCTCGGTCACGTAGCAGTTCTTGACGACGATCCGTCGCGACTGGCCCACGTACACGCCGGCGTCGGCCGCTCCGCGAACGATGCAGCCGTCGATCAGCACGTTTTCGCACGAAACGGGGTACACGCCGTACGCGCCGTTCGACGTCTTCGGCTCGCCGGTCCATTCGGTGCGGACGTTGCGGAAGATGACGTTTTTGGCTCCCACGACTTTGATCGCATTGCCGCGGGTGTCTTCGACGGCGAGGTCTTCGATGACGAAGTTATCGCCGCTGGCCTCGATCCCCTTCGATCCCATGTGCTGGTTCTTGAACGACAGGATCGTCTTGCTCGGGCCCTTGCCGCGGATGGTGATATTGTTCGTCGAGACCTCGAGATCCATGTCGAAATTGAATTTGCCGGCCGCGAGCTCGATCACGTCGCCGGGAATGGCCTGAATCAACAAGCCCAGGAATTCTCGCTGCGCCTCGGGACCGGGCTGTACCGTGTAGACCGACGGCGTCGTTCGCGGGGCAGAGGATGCCGAGGAATGGGCACCCGGGGTCGCCGCACGGTCGGGAGTCGCTTGAACGAGAAGAAACAGGCCCGCCAGCACCAAACCAGAAACGCACGCGGGGACCATGGATCGGATCGACATGGTGAGACTCCGAAAATCGTCGCCGACGGGCGACGGAAAAGACGAGGAAACGTTCCGTCCCTTGTAGTCCCTTGCCGTTGAAGTGTCAAATAAAGATCCGCCTGGGGATTCGCCACACGGCCTGCCGACGCTTCGGAGAAAGTGATGCCCGCCAAAAGCCCTGTTTCCACTCCAAGCGTTCCGCCGGCGCCGGCCCTGGCTTCGTCGCGGCTGATGTCGCTCGATGCGCTGCGCGGCTTCGACATGTTTTGGATCATCGGCGGCGAAGATGTGCTGCGGTCGCTGGCCGTCTTGAGCGGCTCCGAGACGTTTCGGGCGATCGCCTACCGGAACACCGATCATCCGGAATGGAACGGCTTTTCGTTCTACGATTTGATCTTCCCGCTGTTCATGTTCATCGCCGGTGTGGCCGTTCCGTTTTCCTTTGCCTCCCATTTTGCCAAGGGAGACAGCTCGGCCCAGTTGCATTTGCGGATTATTCGTCGAGGCATCGTGCTGATCCTGTTGGGATTGGTGATCAACGGAATTTTGAATTTCGACTTCGCGGTGCATTTTGACCAAGGGGCGAGCGGTCATCGTCAATTGGCGGCCGACTTTTCGCATGTCCGGTTTCCCAGTGTGTTGGGAAGGATCGGCCTGGCCTACGTTTTCGCCGCCCTGATCGCCCTGCATACGCGGCCGCGAAACCAGTTTCTGACGGCCGTCGGATTGCTACTGGGCTATTGGGCGGCACTCAAATTCATTCCCGTGCCCGGCTTCGAAACGGGCAGCCTGTTTCCCGGCGAAAATGTGGGCGACTACATCGATCGCAACGTGTTGCCCGGCCACATGTATAAAGTGGTTCGCGATCCCGAGGGGCTGTTCTCGATGATCCCGGCGATCGCGACTGTACTGTTCGGCGTGATGGCCGGACACTGGCTGCGCCGCCTCGACCGTGGCGGCCTGGCGAAAGCCGGCGGGCTCGCGCTGGCGGGGTGCGTGAGTTTGGGGCTGGCCTGGCTCTGGAATATGCAGTTCCCCTTTAACAAGAATTTGTGGACCAGCTCGTTCGTGCTATGGACGACCGGCTGGAGCCTGCTGTTGCTCTCGTTTTTTTATCTGGTGATCGACGTCTGGAAGGTTCAGGGCTGGGCTTTTTTCTTTGTCGTGATCGGTGCCAACGCGATCACGATTTACGTCGGGCAGCACATCATCGATTTCGAGGGGCTGGCGACAGTCGCCGTCTCGCATCACATGCACGACATGTTGCGCGAGTCAGGCGGACTGTTTCTGAAATGGCTGTTCTTGTTCTTTCTGTATAAACAGCGGATCTTTTTGAGGGTCTGACCGTGAGCGACGTGGCTAAAAAAACAAATGCCCTCAGCAACAACTCGGTTATCGAGTTCATCAAGTCGCTGCTCGTGATCCCGCTGGTGATCGCACTTGTGATCGGAGTGGGCTGGGGATTGGTGCGCGTCGCCTCGGCCCGGCAGCGCGATTCGGGAAAAGCCCCGCCGCAACCGGCGGAAAAGAGCGCCGACGGCGCCTTCACCTTGCAAATCCCGTTTGCACAGGTAACCGGGGAAATCCATTACGGCGGAAGCCACAAGCATCCCGAACTGGGAAATTGGAAACACGTCGACGAGAGCGTAACCTGGCGATTTGAGATCGACAAGCCGGGACAATACGCCGTCGAGCTGGAGTGCGCCTGCGATGCGGCCAATGCGGGAAGCGTTGTTTCCATTACCGTCGACGCGACCAAGTTGGAGGCAACCATTCCCAACACCAATGGTTGGAAAACTTTCAAGTCGGTCCGCGCGGGAACGGTCAATATCTCGTCCACCGGTTGGCGGGACCTGCAGATTGTGCCGCAGAAAATTGCTCATGATCAGGTCATGATCTTGCGAAGCGTGCGTTTGGTGCCGGTCGGGACTTAATCTTGACCCGTCCGGGTGATTTGGACATCATTCGCCTCCTCCCTGCCGATACTCGTCGGCTGATCGCTTCAATCAATTCCTCATTGCAAATTCGATCCGGCGGCGTAGTCTCCCGGGATTCGCTTTTGCCGAACCCCCGGCCCGCCAGGATTGTCCCCAACGATCATGGAACTGCCAGACTACGTCCAATCGGTCTCGTTCCGATTGGTCCAGCCCGACGTGCCCGGCTCGGCCGCAGTGCGCTTGGCCCTGAGTCTCCTCAGCCGGACCGGCTTGCCTCTGGATGCCTTGAACACGCGTCTGCCCGGCGAAAACGGGCGAATGCGACGCCGACTGCGGGACGCGAAGCGGGCCTGCCCTCGTGGCCCATTCGCGACCGGAGCCATCATCAATCGGGTCGCTGCCCAACTGGCCGAGGGCGAGGCGTTTTTGGCACTCGGAGTGGGCGATGGCTTTTCGCTCTTGGCGGCCCTGAGCGGCAATCCCAACACATTGTGTATCGCCATCGACGATCCGGCGGCTCCGCGGTGCGAACCATTTGAGCGTCGCTTCCCGTCGCTGCGCTCGGCGGGTCATACTTTGCAATACGTGCACTATCGGGATTACTTCCGGGACTATTTCACCGGGCCGCGAAAAAATCCGATCGGCTTCTGCGTCGTGCGGGCCATTGGGAGCGACGATCTCCTGTCGCGGCTCGTTGCGTGCGAGCCGCACCTCGCCGAAAATGCCGTGGTGCTCGTCGAAAACTGCAATCGCGCGGAGATGCGTAAGGCGGGACTGCACTTCATCCGATCGAGCCGAAATCAGTATCGCGTGCTCCTCGATCGCTGCACGTCGCATCACGGTGCGCTGACGTTTGGGGACGGCTTGCTCTTGTTTCAGCTCCTGGGCCGCAACGCGGCCGTCTCTCGAGACGCTCAACGACTGCCGGTACCGGCACTGACCCCCGCCGCCTGACGGCGCTGCCCCACGGCGCACCCGGCGGATCGGACGACTGCGGCACTTGACCGTCGGCCCAAGCCGCGAGTCTGATCACAAATCCGCTCATGCCGTCATTGTCGCGACCGTTCCCGGCAACACAATTTTCAGACAGCACCGGAGACGGCGCCACAATTGAGGCGCGAGTTGCGTTCCCGCTATGATGAGTCTTCCCACCTGCGCACTCATGGCATCCCAACAACGAGGCAGACGATGACGGCTGGCAAACCCCCCCGTGAAAACTCCGCGAAACCCACGCGCCGCACGTTCTTGAAGACCGCGGGCGCCGCCACAGTCGCGGCGAGCGTCGGTCCGACGATTTTGCATGCCACCGACAAGGCGGGGACCAAGGCGCCCGTGTTGGGGAGCGGTGAACACAAATACGAAGTTGTTTCGCACGAGTGGGGCGAGCTGCCAAGCCAGATTGTGTGGGGCGAAACGCACGGCGTGACGATCGACGAGGCGGGACTCGTCTACATCAAGCATCGCAGTGATGCCCGTAATCCGATGGACGCGGTAGTCGTCTTCGACCCGAATGGAAAATACGTGCGGTCGTTCGGCAAGGAGTACCATCACGGCGGACACGGCATCGACGTCCGCAAGGAGGGGGGCGAGGAATTCCTCTATCTTTCCGACATCGCCCACGGCACGGTGACCAAGGCCACGCTCAAGGGAGATCACGTTTGGGTGAAGGGCGTTCCGCAAGAGCCGGGCGTGTACGCCAACGGCGAAAAATACAGCCCCACGAATGTCGCCTTTGGCGCGGACGGCGGCTTCTACATCGGCGACGGCTACGGATCGAACTACATTCACCAATACGACAAGGACGCCAAGTGGGTCCGGACCTGGGGCGGCTTTGGCGACGCGCCGGGAAAGATGAAAACGCCGCACGGTCTCTGGCTCGATAACCGGCCCGGCCGCGAGCCGTCGCTCGTCGTTGCCGATCGGGCCAACGCGCGTTTGCAATATTTCACGCTCGACGGCAAGCATCTCGGATTCGTGCATGACGTCAGCTTTCCCGCTCACTTCGATCTGCGTGGCGAGGTGATGCTCGTGCCCGACTTGCACGCACGGGTGAGCCTGTTCGATCAGACGAACAAGGTGATCACCCACCTGGGATACGATCCGCAGTGGACCAAGGAAGTACTCGCCGGATTCAAGATGCGGGCCAATCCCAAGCGGTGGCAGGCGGGCAAGTTCATCCACCCGCACGACGCGTGCTTCGACAAGGATGGCAACATCTTCGTCGTCGAATGGGTGCCGACCGGCCGCGTGTCGTTCCTGCGGAAGGTGAGCTGACGGGCATCAGTCCTTGCTCGGCAGGCAGAGGCAGGAGGCCGTCAACTTGATGTCGGCGTGCTGCCACACCTTGTTGAGACGGGCGGTGACTTCCGCGGCTTCGGCCGTTTTCTTTTGCATGCGAAGCGCGCGGGAGAGGCCGAACAACGACCAGCCGTTTTCCGGCCGGCGGCGGAGATCTTCTCGATAAACCGCCTCGGCCTCCGCAAAACGGCGGGCGTCCATCAACGTTGCGCCGAGCGCGTGCCGCGCGGGTAGGATCCACTCGGGCGGTTCGACGTATTGGAGGGCATCCTCGCGGTTGGCGGCTTCGCGCAAGCGTTCAATGGCCTGATCGACTTTGCCTTCTCGATAGAGGATTTCGCCGGCCAGCATGCTTTCACCGACGGCGAGCACGGCCGTCGCCCGGTTCCTGTGGAATAGGACTTCATCTGAAATCTTCGGTCGAAAGGTGGCCGCGAAGAGCAGCTGTTCCTGTTTTGCCGAGGCGAGATCCTTCTTCGCGGCAAAGGCCGTGCTGCGGGCGAAGTGCCGGAACGCGGTGGCGATCGGAAAATCACCACCCGGTTCGGGCTCGGCGAGCATGAGATCCCATCGGCCGAAGCGCAGATGCAGTTCGTAGGGCATGGCATAAAACGCGTCGAGCTTGGGCTTTTGCTCGGAAATGAAGTCGGCCGGCAGGTCGGCGAGCAGATCCTGGATGGCCTGTGTCGCCTTTTGGCTTTGACCCTGCATGGCCGCGGCGTAGGCCAGCATGTGGTTGTCGTGGGCCATCAAAATGCGGCAATAGACGCCCGGATTCTCCGCCAGTTGGCGATAAGCGCGGTCGGCCGCAACGGCTTTTTCGCTCGCGACGACCGCCTCCTGCCAGCGGCCGCGGCGAATGTCGATGTGCGAGGGCATGTGTGACAAATGTCCGAGGCCAGGCGCCATGTCTCGCAAACGATCCGCGGCGACATCAGCCAATTGCGGATTGGGCGACGCCTCGAGGACGTGGACCAGCAGATGCACCGCATAGGGATGTCGCGGATGTTTGGCGATGACCGATTGCAGCGTGCGAATCACTTCGTCCGTCCCGGGCTCCGGCTCCCCATCGTGGGTCCACGAGCCGTTCCGGTGCAAAAGCATCAGTGCCTGTCCCGTCAGCGCACCGACATCGCCGTCGTCGGGATAAGTCTTCCAGACGTCTCGCATTGCCTCGGCATAGGCTCGGTCTAACGGTTTGGGATCGGCCGGAGGCGGATCGGCGTAGCGGGTTGCCAGGGCCACGATCAGATCGCGCTCGACCGGCGGAGCAGCGGGAGCAAGCTCGCGGGCCGTCTCGAGCGCTTCGATCGCTGTTTTCGCCAATGGCTCGTCGGCCACCGGGTCGTTGATCGCGTCGCCGTTGGCAATGGCAATGCCCCAATAGGCCATCGCGCAGTTGGGATCGGCAGACGCGGCCGCCTCGAACGAGCGAGCGGCTTCCGTGTAATTGAAACCGTAGAGGAAGGCCAGACCCTGATCGAAATAGCGTTGAGCCAAGGGGGAAGTGGTCGCGACCTTCCAAGAGTGGTCGCCCAAACCGCTGAAGAACGGCTCGACCGCCGCGTTGCGACGCAGATCGTGCCAGAAGTAGGCGGAGAATGCCAATGCCAAGGCCGCCACGACGCAAATGATGGCGACGACATTGACTCTCGGACGCCGGGCGACAACGGACATGGGATCAATCCTTGCCCGGAAGGCAAAGACAAGGGGCCGTCAGTTTAAAGTCGGCGTGCTGCCAGGCTTTCTTGAATCGGGCCGAGACTTCGGCCGCTTCCGTATTTTTCTTTTGTTTCCGCAGACTCTGCGCGAGGCCGAACAGGGACCAGCCGTTTTCCGGGTGATGGCCCAAGTCCTCGCGGCAGACCGTTTCGGCATCAGCATAGCGGCCCGAGTCCATCAGGACGGCGGCCAGCACATGTCGCACTGGCTGAAACCAGTCCGGGGGCTCGCTATAGGGGAGATAATCCTCCTGCTGCGCGGCGATCTTGAGGACGGCGATCGACTGGTCCACTTTGCCGTCTCGGTAGAGGATTTCACCCGCCAGCAGGGCGTCGGCCACGCTTAAAAGACCCGCGGCCGGCGTGTAACGGAATGTCGCGCCGTCAGGGACGGCGGCCCGCGCGGCGGAGAATGCGGCTGCCTCGGCCTTGGCCCGGGCAACTTCTCTTTTTGCGGAGAAGGAGACTCCCCGGGCGAAATGCCACAGGGCGGTTGCCAGCGGATATTCGGGTCCGGGCGGCGGCAAGGCGAGCATTTCGTCCCAGCGGCCGAATCGCAGATGCAATTCATACGGCATGGCGAGAAAACCGTCGATCATCGCCGGAAACTTTGCGCGAAGATCGTTGGTGAGGTAGTTGGCGAGCATCTGCTCGACCGCAGTTGTTGCCTTCGCACTTTCCCCCTGCATGGCCGCGGCGTACGCCAGCATGTGGTTATTGTGCACCATCAACAGCCAATAAAAGCCCGGCGGTTGGACGAGCTTGCGGTAAGCCTCATCGGCGGCAATCCCTTTTTCCGAAGCGGCGACTGCCTCTTGCCAGCGGCCGCGTCGAATATCGATATGCGAGGGCATATGCGACAGGTGGGCCAGGCCCGGCGCGTCGTAATGCCGCAGGCGGTCGGCAGCCTGATCGCCCCATTCCGGATGACGGGACGATTCCACCACGTGGATCAGCATGTGGGAGGCAAAGGGGTGTTCGGGCGATTTTGCCAAGACGCGGTTGAGCAGGTCGATGATCGTTTCGGTATCGGGCATGGGATCGCCATTGGGCGCCCATTGGCCGCCGCGCTGCGTGAGAAACAGCGCCTGGGCGGCCAGGCAGGCCACGTCGCCATCGTCCGGAAAATCCTTCCAGACGCGGCGTAGCGCCGAGTAATAGGCCCGGTCGAGAGGCAGCCGGTCGGCCGGCGGCGGGTCGACGTAACGCACGGCCAACGCCTCAATCATTGCCTGCTCGACCGGCATGGCGCGGGACTCGAGGCTGCGAGCGCGCGAGAGCGCGGCGAATGTCGTTTTGACCTTCAACTCGTCGACTGACGGATTGAACATGTACTCGAAACTGGCGTTGGCGATTCCCCAATAGGCCATCGCGCAATCCGGATCGCACTGCGAGGCGGCCTCGAACGACCGGATCGCCTCGTCCTGATTGAAGCCGAACAGGAAGGCGAGCCCCTGATCGAAGTATTTCTGGCAGAGCGGCGAGTCGGTCGTCACTCTGCGAGTGTGCGGGCCAAGGCCGCTGAACAGCGGTTCGGTCGGCGCGTGCGGCGGCGTGCGGCGGAAATAAGGAGAGAAACCCAGCACAACGGCTGCCAACAGGCATCCTGCGACGAGAAGAAACACGCGCCGGCGCCGGTTGGCAAAAGGCATGATCGTCAACGTTGCGTGGCTAGCTCGCACGAGGCGCTACGCCATCCTACTTCGCCTGCAAGTCCTTAGCAGCCTGCGCGAGATCCGCATCCGAATCCTTCGAGTACTTTTCGAGCATCTCCGTATGCTTCTTGGGATCGAAGTTGGGATCGCTAGCGAGGTTGCGAAGATAAGTTGTCTTGTCCTGCGGCGTTTTCAATTTCATCAGTTCAAGCTCAGGGCTATTGCTGATCGCCGCACCCATATGAGGGATCTCTTTCATCCCCAAAGAAGCCGGATCCACGGCCCCTGATCCCTTGGAGCCGGAGCCGCATCCGACCACGAAGATCAAACACAGAGCCGAGACTGCAACCAACAAACATGTAGCGCGTTTCACGATTGTGATCCTGCACGGTTCGGTTTGACGGGTTGAAAAGAATGGAAGCTTTCGACTTGCGGGACGCGAGAACTAAGGATCCCTACGTGCGGCGAGGCGAAAACACGAGCGTGAACTCAAAAAATTTTCCACCAAAGGGAGCAGGCTGTCAACGACTGAGCGTTGACAGCCTGCAGGATTTACGAAGAAAACCAATCGGCAAACTGATCGACGATCAGTCGGTGAGTGCACTCTGCACGGACTCGCCACCTTGAATGGTGGATAAGCCAGTGTAGGTCGTCATGTCGATGCTCTCGTTCAGGAACTGAACGTGGCCATCGCAGAACAGGAACAGAGCACCAGCCGGGTGATCGCTCCGGAAATTCGACATGCTGGCATGCCCGGAAAGCGCAGCAGGCCAGTTGGTCCTGAAACTGCCGGAGACCTGCGGCGGGTCAGCCGGGACGGAGGTCCATGAGCTGGCGGCGCTCAAGCCGCTGAAGTCGCCGCTGGCATAGAGGGCGTAAGTTCCCGTCACCGGGTTCTTGTTGATCGGTTCCATGGTGCAGGCCATGACCCAGCCGCCGCGAATGCCGGAATAGAACGTGTTACCGCCATCGAGAGCGTCGCTCGGCGTGGTGGTGATGTTGGTTCCCCAGCCGATGGGCATCGGATTCTTCGACTTGAGGGAGGAACCGACGAGCCACGGGGCTCCGCAGGGAATGGTGTAGGCCGCCGTGCAGAAACGATAGTTGCAGACGGTCCACTTGGGCGTCGACGTGTAGGCGCCGTTGGCCGCTTCGCCCATCATCATGGTGCTCTGCGTGCCGTCGGTGATGTCGCGAATGCGCGTGTTGATGTTGACGCCGAAGGCGCCGCGTTCGGTGGCCGGAATCGGCACTGGCGGAATCGGCACCAGGAGGCTGGCGCCGGCTTCCTGGAAGGCGGCCGCCGCGTCATTCACACCGTGCGAGAACGAGTAATTGCACATGAAGGCACCTTGGCCGACGGCGAGCCCGGGCAGAATGTCCTGGGGCCCCGTATCCGACGGACAACGCCACAACCCACTCCCGCGGGCGGTCTGAATGATCGCGTCCGCTGCAGATCCCTGGGCGCACCAGGCGAGGTTGTAGTTGTACGTCGGGCTGCTGCTGCTCCCCGCATGGATCAGGTTGCCTTGCTCGATGAAGCTCAGGAGCATCATCTGGCCCGTCGCATAGAACTTCTGCTGTTGCGGGCTGATCACGGCGCCAACCGGGAACATCTTGAACACGTCGTGATAGTTGTGGCAGGCGATGCCGATCTGCTTCAAATTGTTACGGCACTGCGTGCGGCGAGCGGCTTCGCGGGCGGCCTGCACGGCAGGCAGCAAGAGGGCGATGAGGATCGCGATAATCGCGATCACCACCAGCAGCTCGATCAGCGTGAAGCCCGCACGGCGCGGGCTCTTGGATGGACCTAAGCGCATCGAATGACCTCCTCAGACATACATAACAACGGGTTGGGAAAAAATGGAAATCGCTGAACGCCGCGACCCCCAGTTGGACTTGTTTACTGATCGGTGGACGTAAACGGACAATCGTTGTTTGAGTTGCCTTGAATCGGCTAGGCATGTCGGAGTGAACTCTGCCGACAAGCCACAGCAAGAGAACGCTCTTCAATTGAGATGACTATGGAGGATGATTCTCTTGCTTGTGAAGAAACTACCCACGTCAACTCTGCCTGTAAATAAGACGCGACCTGAATGCGCCCTCAGGGAATTCCTTAGTGGATCCCCTTCTTGAGAGCTTGCGCGGTAATCTCTTCGAGCACAGCAATGCACGCGTGGTTCAGATCGGAACGGGCGAGCCGCTCCCGCGGCGTTCGCTGAAGTGAGGACGTAAGACGCGACGCCAAACGACATTGCATTGCGTGACTCGATTGGCAATGATGAATTTGCCGCTCGAGTGCGCTGAAAATGTCCTGCACGGATGCCGACACTCATTAGCCGTCCGCGACGTAAAATCACCTCCAAATTAAACTCTTGCAAGGTCCTTTCTGTGCCGGGCATATTTTTTCCGGCGCTGAGACGGCCAGGGATCGAGAGGCATCATGGAAACCTGGAAGACGGCATTTCCGGGATTTCAGGCCCGCAAATAAACGCGCCTTTATGTTCGATATCAAGAATGAGACTTCCGCGATTCCGATTTTGGCCCCCGAGTCGATCCGCCGGCGGCGCCGGCTCTCGCTAACGGCCTTTCTCCTGGGTTTGGGAGCGGTCGTTCTCTCGCTGGTCCTGGTCGCATTCAGCCAATTGCACAACCGCGAAGAGACCGATCAGGAATACCTGCGTCGCACCCACAACGAGGTGGACCTATTGTCGTACGCGATCGATTCCGCCGAAAAGACGGACGACGAAACACTATTGAATAAACTCTGTGATCAGTGGCGACACTCGGATCATTGGGACCGCGATCCGGACGAACATTTCATCGTCGTCAATAATGTCGATGCGGAGGTGATGCTCGATACGGTCTATCGCGGGTTATCGCATCATCCTAAACCTTCGCAGGAACTGCGTCGGATCGTGGTCGCGGTGCGCGACCAATTGGGTGCACAGCAAAAACCGCTGCGGCGCGTCTTTAGTGACAAATTCCAGGCCGAGACCGGCGAGCCTCTGTTGGGTACGTTTCGCGACACGGCCTATCCGATGCAAACTGGGCGAAATTGGTTGCTGGGCATTTTCCGCTCCGAGGCCGGATTACACGCGGCGAGCCAATCCAGCCTGTTCGAGACGCTGATTGTGATGTGCGGGCTGGCGATGCCCGTGTCGCTTCTCCTGATGTATTACACGTATCATCGTGCGCAGCGCGATCAGGTCCTGGCCGAACAGGCTCGGGCGCGCTTGGCGGCCATCGTCCAGGACTCGGAAGACGCCATTTTCGCCCAGACCTTCGACGGCCTGATCACGAGTTGGAACCGCGGCGCCGAGCGCCTATTCGGCTATTCGGAGCAAGAGGCCGTCGGCTGGCCGAGCGCCGAGCTCATCCCTTCGGAACGTGTGCTCGAAGAGCAACACCTGATCGAGCAAATCGGGCGAGGCGAGCCGGCCGAGGAGCAGGCGGTCGAAACAATTCGCACGCGGAAGGATGGGTCGGCCGTCCACTTGCTGCAGACGATCTCGCCCGTGAAGGACGACGCGGGGCGCGACGTGGGCGTCTCCATCATCGCGCGGGACATCACCGAGCGCAGAAACCTGGAACGCGAAGTTCTCGAAAGCGGCGGGCGCGAGCAGCAACGAATCGGCCGCGAGCTGCACGACAGCCTCGGCCAGGAACTCACCGGTTTGAGCTATCTGGCAAAAAGCTTGCAACAAAAGCTCACGGCCGCCGACAATCCGCACGCCGCGACGGCCCAGACCATTGCCAGCGGTATTCAGCAGGCCTTGCGCGGCGTGCGGAGCGCGGTGCAGGGTCTGGTTCCTGTCGAGGTCGACGCGTCCGGCTTCATGGTGGCGCTCGAAAAACTTGTCGCCCAAACGCAGGCGCACTGCGGCATCGATTGCCGCATCGACAGCCGGGAACCGGTCGAAATCGACGACAATGTCCTGGCGACAAATCTTTACCGCATCGTTCAGGAAGCGATCAACAACGCGGTCAAGCATGCCCGGGCGAGTCAGATCGTCGTGCGGCCGCAGACCCATAACGGGACCCTGTCCGTCACGGTCGAAGACGACGGGGTCGGAATCGCGGAGCATTCTCGTCAGAATGGCGGAATGGGTTTGCGAATCATGCAATATCGTGCCGGCGTGATCGATGCGGCGCTCGATGTGCACCTGACGAAATCGGGGGGCACGGCAGTCGTTTGCTTCGTGAAGAACTACCGGGGTAGGCTGGATACGTGAAACGACGCGATTCAGCCGAGACACGAGCCCGCATCCTGATCGTGGATGACCATCCTGTCGTGCGCAACGGCCTGCGGATGCTCATCGACGACGAGCCCGACCTGATTGTCTGCGGCGAGGCGGGCGATGCGGACGAAGCCATTCGCGTGCTTGACGCCAAGAAGCCCGATCTCGTGATTGTCGATCTTTCCTTGAAAGGCAGCAGCGGCCTGGAATTGATCAAGCGGATCAAGTCGCGGACAGTCACATCGAAGATGCTGGTTTCGTCGATGTTCGACGAATCGCTGTATGCGGAGCGCGTGCTGAACGCCGGCGCCTTGGGATACGTCAGCAAGCAAGAGGCGATGGAAAAGGTCGTGGAGGCGATCCGCTGCGTGTTGTCCGGCCGGGTTTATCTGAGCGCGGCCATGAGCGATCGCATGTTGCACCGTCTTGCCCGCGATCAAAAGGCGCCGGAGCGGTCGCCGGTCGAATCCTTGTCCGATCGCGAACTCGAAGTTTTTGAATTGATCGGACGGGGACGCACGACGGCGGAGATCGCCAACCAGCTGCATCTGAGCATCAAAACCGTCGAGACGCACCGAGAAAAGGTCAAGGCGAAGCTGGGACTCAAATCGGCCGCCGAGCTGTATCAATACGCCGTTCGCTGGGTGATGGAACAGGGTGGCTGACCAGACGCGTCACGATCGCGCTCACGGATTTGCGGGCTATCGCGCGATAGCGGCGCCATCAAACCTCGCCCTGAGCGATGGTGGAAGACGCCGCAATGCGAGAGCCTGAAGTCGTCGATTCGAGAGCAAAGCAGGCTCGCGGCGCTCGGACCGATCGAGCGACTCCCACGGACCGCAAATTCCTCGAGTGGCCGCTGGTTCTCTCCGTGTGCCTGGCGATTGTCACGCTCGCCGTCTACGGACGAGCGCTGACGCAAGGGTTTGTCCACATGGACGACCCCGTGTATGTCACCGGGAACGATCATGTTCTCGGGGGTCTCAATTACCAGAACGTTCGCTGGAGTTTTGTCGGCATTCACGACGCCAACTGGATTCCGTTCACGTGGCTTTCGTTGATGCTCGATGCCACTCTCTTCGGCACTAGTCCGTTCGTCTTCCATCTCTCAAATCTCGTGTTGCACATCGCAAACACGCTGCTGGTGTTTTTCATCTTGTACCGGACGACCGACTGCCCGGGGCGAAGCGCGTTTGTCGCCGGTCTTTTCGCACTTCATCCCTTGCATGTCGAATCGGTCGCGTGGGTTGCCGAACGCAAGGACGTCTTAAGCGTTCTGTTCGGGCTGGTTTCGATTTTGGCCTATGTCTCCTATACGAAGGGGGGACGTTGGCTGGCTTGGGCTGCTGCACTCCTTTGTTTCGCTTGCAGCCTGATGACGAAGCAAACTCTGGTGACGCTGCCTTTCTTGTTGTTACTGCTCGATTACTGGCCACTCGCGCGGCTCGGCGAGAGACTCGGACCCGAAGAAACTTGCCGCCTCGAAAGCGACGTCGCCGCCTGGCGTCAAATGGCTCATCCTCGAAAAAGCCCCTTTTTTCGCGCTCTCCGCGGCTTTTTCGCTGATTGCGATTTCCGCGCAGAAGCAGGCGCTGGGATCTTTGAAAGTCTTTCCGTTCTCGGCGCTGCATCAATGCCGTTTTGGCCTATGCGGCCTATTTGCGGCAGGCGCTGTTTCCGTACGAGCTGGCCGCCTTTTATCCGTATTTCGACTCGACGCCCGTTTTTAACCTGACGGTGTCCGCCGTTGTGCTGGCGGCCATCAGCGTCGCGGCGATCGTTTGGATTCGAAAGTCTCCGTTTCTGTTCGTGGGCTGGGCGTGGTATCTGGGCACGCTCGTCCCCATGGTCGGCCTCGTGCAAGTCGGCGGGCAACGTATGGCCGACCGCTACACGTATTTTCCGCTCATCGGAGTCTTCATCGCAGTCACCTGGCTCGTCTCGCAGTTCGCGCCATTTGGCGCCGTGCGGACGCGGCTACTTTCGATCGTCGGAGTGACGAGTCTCGCGGTCCTGGGGGCAGCGACGGTCGTGCAGATCGGTTACTGGGCCGATAGCGTGAGGCTTTATCAACGGGCGCTCGATTTCGCGCCGGACAATGCCTACCTCCAGAGTTCGCTTGGATTTGCTCTCGTCAATCGGGGCGATGTCGCCGACGGATTGAAACTGCTCGAGCAATCGTGCCGGCTTTCGCCGCCGAGTTCCAAACCGCATTTTGCTCTGGCGTTGGCGCTGCAGAAGCTCGGGCGAATCAACGAGGCGGCCGCCGAGTACCGGCAAACCATCGCGCTCGATAACACCGACGCGGAGGCCCACAGCAATCTCGCGGTCATCCTGACGGGCCAGCAGCGCTTGGAGGAAGCCCGGCAACAACTGCTCGAAGCGATCCGGGTCGACCCCGACTACGAGAAGGCGTACATCAATCTCGGCGTTCTCAGCATGTCCACGGGACATTTCGAGGACGCGATCAACTATAGCCAGAGGGCGCTTGAAATCGATCCGACGCTGTTGAACTGCCACGTCACAATTGCGATGGCCCTCCGCGCGCAGGGCCGCTTCGATGAGGCGATCAGTCGCTTTCGATATTTGATTCAAGCTTCGCCCGATGACCGGCCGGTGCGCTTGGAAATGGAACGGACTCTGGAGATGAAAAGGCGGTCGGCCGCCCATTGACGGAGCACCACACAAGCTGCGAAGGAGTACGGCTTTAGGTGCTTCTCCCGAGCTGTGACAAAAATCCGGTTTTGTTTTGACGTCACTGCCTCGCGGAGGATAGCATACAAGTTGCGAGCGGCGGGATGCGGCCGGCGGTCTGCATTCCTTGATTTCGCGGTCTGATGCCGCACGGACGCGTTGAGGCGCTGGTACGCAAACGTGGCGAAGAGTTAGGCGAAAAACGCCGCCCCCAAGACGCTGTCGGGTCATCATCAGCGAGTTCCGAAAGTCACTGCTCGCTTCCGCGGAAGCGGCCACTTCATTGGAAGTAGGAGGTGCTTTGTGTCGCGATTTCGGCAACGCCATGCCTTCACCCTGATCGAACTCTTGGTCGTCATCGCCATCATCGCCATTCTCATCTCCCTCTTGTTGCCGGCCGTCCAAGAGGCGCGCGAGGCGGCACGCCGCACGCAATGCCTGAACAACCTCAAGCAAATGGGGTTGGCGCTCCACAATTACCACGACGTCAATCTGGTGTTTCCGATGGGCTGCGTTGCCGTCAATTTCCTCGGCGGTCCGAATTTCAATCCCAACGGCACGGGCGGAAATGGCAACAACACGACGTTTCAACACACCGATCCCACTGAAGCCTCGACCATCGGGTTGCCCGGTTACGGGCTGCACGGCACGAGTTGGATGCTCATGATCCTGCCCTTCATCGAGCAATCGCAGCTCTACAATCAGTGGAACTTCCAATACAACGTTCGTAACAACGGGGAACCCGCGCTCGTTCCGGTTCAGCCCGGTCAGGGTATCAACCAGATTGGCGGGTTCATGACCGTACAGCCCGCCCAGACGGATATCGCGGCGTTCTATTGCCCGACGCGCCGCTCGAACTTGAACGGCGCCAAGTACACTCACGTACGCCACGTCGACTTCTATCAGCCGGGAACCATCGGCGTGAACGGCGTTGTGTCCTCTGCCTGGTCCCGAGGCGGGAACGATTACGGCGGATGCATCGGATCGGGAGTCGCGTGGTACGTGTATCAGATCCCCATGCCGACGTATCAAGGCGTCGTTGATATCGGCACGTTTGAATTGACCCAAAACCAGATTTCGTATGAGCAGACGCTCAGCCCGAATGAAACGTACAGTCCCACGGGCACGGTGCTTGGCGTCTTTTCGGTCAACCGCGTCGTCGGTCTCCGCGACGTCACCGACGGATCTTCAAATGTGATCATGGCGGGCGAGGTGCAGCGACTGAACGGCCTTGATCTCAATGGCAACGGAACGGTCACCGATCCCACCGAGCAGCAGACAATCAGCAACGACGGTTGGGCCTGGGGTGGCGCGGCAACCTTGTTCAGCACCCTCAATCCGCCCAATCGGCAACTGACATTTGACACGCCGGGAAGCGACCACACCGGTGGATTGTTCCAGGTGGTGCTCTGCGACGGCAGCTGCCGCCCGGTCAGTCAAAACATCGATCTGTCGACCTTCAACAACCTCGGCAACATGTCCAGCGGAATGCCCGTCACCAACTGGAATATGCAATGACGTTTTCCCTCCGCAAGGACTGCTGATGTCGATCCGCTTCTCGTGCAGTTGCGGCCGCAAACTGAAAGTCTCGGACGAAAAGATCGGGATGAAAGTCCTGTGCTCGTCTTGCGGTGCCACGCTCAAAGTTCCAAAAAAGTCGCAGGATGAATACTGGCAGGACGCTCCGACCAAGAGCGACAAGCCCAAGGTCGACTACACCGCCGCGCTCCGCGACTTCCTCGTCCATTTCGTTCCGGGCGGCATCGTCCTCTTCTTTTTGTGTTGGGGCGCGTATTTCCTCTCGACGCAAGTCATTATCGGCAAGGGCAACCTGCCCCCGCTTGGAGCCGTCTCGGGCAAGGTGACGATGAATGGCAAACCGCTGCCCAATGCGACCGTCCGCTTCATTCCCCTCGACGACGAAGGGAGAAACGAGAAAAAGGGGGCGTCGGTCGCCATGGGCCTCACCGATGACGCCGGCAAATATCGGCTGCTCTACGTCAAGGATACGTACGGAGCGGCCATCGGTAAAAATCGTGTCCAGATCCACGCCAAGGACGAAGCCGGGCACGAACGCGTCCCGAACGACTTCAATTCGGTTTCGCAATTGAATCGCGACGTCAAATCAGGCTCGCAAGAATTTGACTTCGACTTGAAAGGCACCGACACGCCCGCTCCCACGACCGACAACGCGAACCCCACTCCCGCACCCTGACGCTCGCCGACGAAGACATGCCAGAGTACATTGGCCAGAGACGAAGACTGGCCTTTGCTCACGTTTCGACCGAAGTAAACCCAACCAACTGAAAAACCGTCCGGCCCAACCAATCCCGGGCAACCCTCCTCGCATCGGCAACGACGCATGCCGACTAAGCCCCCTTTATCGGGCGACTCCACACGACCGGACGTCGCAGTATGTTCCGCACGCGCGGATCTCGGCGTGCCCGGTGCTGTCACATCCGAAAGAGTGGCCGCCGGCCAGTTGCCCCCGTGGGAAGTCGGCACGCTGGAACCCGCCCCCGTTCCATCCTGGCGGAAATGGACGACGCTCCTTGGACCGGGCATTCTTCTGGCCGGCTCCTCGGTGGGAGCCGGCGAGTGGCTATTCGGGCCAGCTGTAACGGCCCAGTTCGGAGGAACCTTCCTCTGGCTGGCAACGATCAGCATCGTCACGCAGGCCTTCTACAACCTTGAAGTGATGCGTTACACGCTGTATTGCGGTGAGCCGATCTTCGTGGGGTTCTTTCGACTGGTTCCCGGTCCGAAATTCTGGACCGCAGTCTATTTGGTTTTGTGCGTTGCCCACATCTGGCCCTTCATGGCTGCCAACGCGGCCGTGCCGCTCACGGCCGTCATCCTGGGACATCTTCCGGGCAACGGCAGCGTATCGCCTCTCGGTTTCAGAATGACCGAGGCTTATCTCGTCAAACTGCTGGGTTACGTGATCTTCTTCCTGGCATTCTTGCCGTTGATTTTCGGCGGCAAGATCTACAACGTGCTCGAGCGAATGATGACCTTCAAGCTGGTTGTCGTCTTGGGATTCTTGGTGTCGGTCACGTTCTTCTTGATCTCCCCCCAGAATGCGTGGGAGGTGTTCACCGGATTTTTTCGCTTCGGACAAGTCGCCCTGCGGGCAGAGACCGTGATCGCCGGCCCGCACTTCGACGTCCAAGAGCGAGTTGGGTCGCAGCTTTATGTGATCAAAGGCACCTTCGAGAAGGAGAAGCCGGTCGTTACGAAGTTGGGCGCGATCGACGAAGCGCGGCACTCCACCCAGTGGTTCGACGTCGACCATCCCTTGCCGCCTCAAGTTGCCAGCGACGAAGAGCGGCTGCTTACGCGGATCGAGACATTGGCGAAACCCGGGCATTTTTTGGTCGTGGATCGGCTCGGCGACCGGACCCTGCAAGTCACGGGCGAGATGACTTCGCAGGGCGATTGGTTCGCCCAACACGCCGTCATCGAGCAGCCCAACAAGCCGGCGGAGAATCGCACTCTAGATCAACTCACCGGCCGAGATGCCGAAGTCACGGCCTCCCTCGTTCGTAATCAAGGCTTTGTGCGCACGGGTTTCGTGAATTACTGGCGAGAGCACGGCAGACTTCCGCCGCTCGATTGGCCTCTGCTGGCCGCCCTCTCGGCGATCGCAGGGGCTGGAATGCTAACCAACGCGCTTTTCTCGAACTATGCGCGCGACAAAGGCTGGGGGATGGGCGCGCAAACCGGCGCGATTCCCAGTGCGATCGGCGGACATCGCATTGCCCTTAGCCATGTTGGCAAGGTATTCCGGGTAAACGATCAGTCCCTCGTTGAGTGGCGCGGGTGGTTTCGCCACATCATGCGCGATCAAGTGATTTGGATGACCTGCAGCTTCGTCGGCATGGCGCTCCCTTGCATGATGTCGCTGCAATTCATCCGCAACGCGCCGGTCTCCGAAAATCGCGTTGCCGCCCTGACTGCCGACGGTCTTGCCTCGCGGTTTCCCGCCTATGCGGGCTTTTGGTGGGTCAGCACGCTCTTTATCGGCTTTCTGGTCCTGGCACCCAATGCCGTGTTCGCGGGGGATCTCATCGCTCGGCTGTGGACCGATTTGATCTGGATCGGAAGTGCCAAGGTCAAAGACAAGCCGGGCCACAGCGTGATCCGAATCTACTACGGAATCCTGGCGATCTACTGCGTGTGGGGATTTATCGCTCTCACCTTCATGAGTCCGCTGAAAATCGCCATTATCGGCACGGTGTTGGGAAACGTCGCGCTCGGTTTTTCTGCCTTTCACACGCTGGTCGTCAATCGCCGACTGCTGCCCGTGGAACTGCGTCCCAATTGGTTCATGCAATTGGGAATGATTGTCTGCGGGATCTTTTTCCTCGGCATCACCGCCATCATTGCCTTCGCACCTCCCGCCTAAACTTCCCGGTGACGGATTTCCTCGCGATGTCATCGCTTTGACGACGCTGGAGCCCATTCGCGACACTCGCAGACGCGGCTGGAGGGCGCCAGAATATTCGCTTGTTGTGACGCAAAATGATTTTGCTTATTGAGTTATGGATTATCCTTTCGTTTCAGTCGTCATCTTGGCATTCCATTCGCGTTTTGTCAGAGGCGTGTTCGGGCCAGTGAAGCGGTTTTGACAACGACCCGATCCGAACGCTTCCGCGAAGTGACCTAAACCGGAGGACATAACATGAACGCGAAGAAATTCATCGTGGCGGCAATCCTGGGCACGATCGTGACGGTGGCAGCTTCGACACAAACAGCGTCGGCAGCGCCCTGGCGTCGGCCGATTTACCACGGCCCGGCTTACGGTTACTGGCACCGTCCGTACGTCTACGGTAGCGTCGCCGTCCCGGCACCGGTCGTGTATGACTACGCGACTTACGGCTACGCGAGCGTACCCGCGCCGGCACCGTACTACAGCACGGGAGTTTACGTCGGCGTTCCCCGCGTGAACGTCCGCGTGCGCTAATTGAAATTTCAGCAATGAGGCGTGCGGCATTCGGCGTTACAGGACGGCGAATGCCGCACGCCGCGCTATTCGGAGCCGTCTACCTCGCTCATTTCGAGCTGCCGCATCTTGCGATACAGGTTCGAGCGGTGCACTCCGAGCAAGCGGGCCGCCTCGCTCATGTTTCCCTGCACGCGTTTGATCGAGCGGCGAATAAACTCCTGCTGAAAACGGCGCGTCGCCACGTCGAGCGATAAGTCATCCGAAGGCTCCAGCGACGCGTCGCGGCCCGGATTCAGAATGAAGGCGAGGTCGTCTGCTTCGACCTTCTCGCCGCTTCCCAGGAAGACGACGCGTTCCATCAAGTTCCGCAGTTCGCGGACGTTGCCCGGCCACGCATGCGCTTGCAGCCGCCGCTTGGCCTCGCTCGACATCTTGAGCGACGGTCGCCGCGCTCGGGCGCAGAACTGTTTCAAAAAGTATTCGGCCAACGGAAGAATGTCCTCCGGCCGGTCGCGAAGCGGTGGAATAATCTGCGTCACCACGCTCAGGCGATAGTACAGGTCCTCGCGAAACTTCCGCTGCCGAACGGCCTCCATCAGGTTTGTATTCGTGGCGGCAACTACGCGCACATTGATGGCGATATTCTCGGAGCCGCCCACCCGCGTGATCACCTTCTGTTCGAGCACGCGCAAGAGCTTCGCCTGGCCGGAAAGGCTCATGTCGCCAATCTCGTCGAGAAAGAGCGTTCCCCCCTCCGCCGATTCGAATTTTCCGCGTCTGAGCTCGCGGGCATCGGTAAAGGCCCCTTTTTCGTGGCCAAAAAGCTCACTCTCCAAGAGCGATTCGGCCAGAGCCGCGCAATTGACGGCGACAAACGGCAAGGAGGCCCGCGCTCCTTGAAAGTGAAGCGACTGAGCGACAACCTCCTTCCCTGTGCCGCTCTCACCGAGAATCAGCACGGGTAGATCGGTCGGCGCGAGTCGCTTGACCGTCGCCCGGAGCGCGACGATGGCCGGACTCTCGCCGACGATTTGCACTCCCTGCGTCACCTGCTCGGTGAGGTGCTCGATGCTACGCACCATCTGTTCCCGCTCACGCGCGTTTTCCAGCGCACTGGCCGCGGGAACGCCGAGTTGCGAGAGGGTTTCGGCGTCTTCATCCGTAAACGATCCGTCGCTGCGGTTGAGCACTTCGAACGCGCCGATCAAATTTCCGTCGGCGTCGCGCAACGGTTGGCACAGTAAATTGCGAGTGGTGAATCCGTTTGCCAGGTCGACACTCTTATCGAACCGCGGATCGCGATAGGCGTCGTCGACGCGAATCGATTTGCCGGACTGCACGACTTCGCCCACAACTCCGGAGGTATCCGGCAATCGTAAGGTGGCGCCGTTCATTCCCAGGGCGGGACAGGCAATCAGTTCGTGGCGTCCCCGGTCCCACAGAAAGATACTGGCCCGTTCACACCCCAGGATCTGCGTCGCCGCATTGGCAACCAGTTCGAGCAAAGGTTGTGACTCATGGGTCCGAGAAAAGGCCGTGGCGATTTCGAGCGTTTTGCCGAGTCGCTCCAGCCGGTCAAGGTTCTTGGCATGGCGCTCGACAATCCCCAGGCACACACCGAGCACACGCCCGACCGCGACCGCCGCTGCCAAAACATTGTCCGACAAATTCCGTCCGGCCATCAACAACAGGTCGCCCGTGGAACTACGGCCGGCTCCCAGCGGGGCGGCGAGAAATCGCCATTCGTCAGCCAGCGTCGCCCCGTAGAATCCCCCCGCGTCGCGGTCGAGCGCTTCATCGAGGAATTGCTGCGGAATTTCATCAAAACCGCGCCGCCCGCTTTCGGCGATCCGCACCCATTGCGGTGTCCGCTTATAGACCGAGCACCACTGGGCCGAGAATTCTGTGGTGATTTCCGGAAGTCTTCGGTTCAGAAATGGGATCGGCTTCACCGCGTCGAGCGAAGCCTCGAGGAGTCGCTCCGCCAGTTGAAGAGCCCCGCCGCCCGCCTCCGACCGCGAGAGCCAGGGAATTTCGGCCCAGCGCATCCACCGGCATTTAACCGCCGTACTCACTCAGCCCCTCCATGAAGCGCTCGGCGCACTCATTTTGATTTACAGAAGCGCCCGGCCGTCGCAATTTCGTGCAATTCAACGATTCCGCTCGATTCGCGATCCCCATCATAGCGGGGCCGCCGAAACGTTGCACGGGCGTCAATTTGACCCAGGGAGCACGGACCTTCGCAAGCAGCCAGGTTCGGCAAAGCAGCTCACGGCGTCGATTTGGAGCCAGCCGCTTGAGCCTCAGCCGTCGTCTTGTCCGACGCCGCGGACGTCGGCAAATCCACCGAGATGATATTCTTGCGGACGTCCACCTTGGCGACTTTCCCGGTGTGGATGTTCTTCGCGAAACCATCGGTGTCTGTCACCGGGCTCACGAAGAGGATCATGACATCTTCAACCTTGAACGGGCCCGACGACATTCCTTTGCCCGCAGCGGCCGTCTCGCGGCAGAGCTTGATCAACTCCTGCATGCCGGGCTCGTCGGCGAAGTGATCCCCCTTGATGATGATCAGTGCTGTCGCTTTTGGCCGCCCCTGGGATCGGGCCTCGAGCGTGGTCATCGGCTTCTCTTTTTTACTCAACTGGACTGTCTTCTGCAGCACAAACGGGAGCACCTGGAATGTCACGGCCGAATCGAAATCGTCGGCGGTCTTGGCCGCCTGCAACTGGTCGATAATCTTTCCGACGCGTTTCATATCGGCCAGGTAGTCCCCCTTCCACTCGATCAAGTGGTACGGGAGAAATCGCTGATTAATCGGGTCGAGACGGTTGCTGATAAGGTATTGCAGCAAGCCGAACCGCTCGGAGGTCCATTTTCCGTCTTCCACCGTGAGCGGGATTTCCAGCGGGTCTTTGCCCGATCCGCCAACACTCACGGCGACCTTCGCACTGGTTTCCGAGGTCACGGTCACCGTCGCACTCAATTGATCCAAATCCTTCAGGGGATCATTCTTCAGCTTGTGGGAAATCTCTCGAGATTCGGCCAGCAGCGTGGCACCGGTCCCCGCAAAGAATTCCCGGCCGTCGAATTTTTTCAGCTTCTCCAAATCGATCAGCTCGCTCTTCAAGATGGTCTTCACCAACTTGAGCGCCGGATCCCAGATCGCTTTCAACTCCTCGGGCTTCACTTGCTTGAGATTCTTGAGCATTGGGCTCTTCAGGAGCAAATCTTTCTTCGTCTCGGCCAATTTCACGAACTTCTTGACGTTCTCCAACGTGCTCGCCCAGACCTCGGGATCCGCATTTTCCGCGAATTGGCGGATACTGTGATTGAGGGCGTCCTGCTGGTTGGTCGTCATCGCATCCCAAACGACGATCGGCTTGGACGCTTTCAGCCCGTCGAGCACCGTCTTGACGGCAGCCTCCGCTGTTTGGGGAACGTCCGGCTTGAAGACCGGCTTGGGCGGAGCAGCCGTGTTGTTGACGGCGTTACCGTCGGCACAGCCCAAGACGCCGCAAAATCCGATCATCAAACAACAGGTCGCCAGCTTGATCTGCCTAGACATTCCGCTGCGCTCCAAGACCCTTCGCGGGCCTTAAAATCCTAAATCGTAAACGAGATCGAAGGGGGTGGGCTGCCTCGCGGCGCGGCCGCATGCCGTCGGTTGAATGGACGAATCGAAATTTATGGTAGCGGTTTGACCGGCAAATTGCCTCCTTCCCCCTGGCGGAATTCCTTGCTCCGTCGGCCTCCCCGGCATTTCAGACCCGCAATTCATGCACGACGGAGTTCGAAACCGATAAACCGATTGGCAGCGGTCCGTTGGCGGCCCTGTATTGGCGGCCCGGTCTTAGTTCGCGGTTTGCTCAAAACACCGGCAGAGGAGAGCACCATGGCAGACGAAACAGCTGGCCGTCTCGACGAGAACGAAGAATTCGAGGAAATCACCAGCGACGAAGTGGACCGCGTTGTCGAGCAGTTGGAAAAGCTGATCGAGACCGTTTCCAGCGAGAACATCAAGTCGTATCTCGAGGAAGCCGTCAACAACGTCTTTTTTCTCCTCTACGACGACGAGGACAGCGCCGAGGCGGCGTGAACCGGCCATCTCTCCCCACTCTCCCCGGTGCTGCGTCGAAGCCCGAGATTCGCGCGCTGCTGGGGACTTTTTTGGTTTTTTTGGGCGCTGAAAAAGGGAGACTTTTTTGGGGTCCGCCCAAAAAAAGTATGTCTCAACAACGCCTGGGCCTCGATCCCAAGCGGATTGCTTGGAAACACAATCTTCCCAAGCTCCGCCCGGAGGCTGGCTTGCGTCGAGCTGACGATGCCGAAGCGGGGCATCGAAGCCCTGCGGTGCCAAGCCAAGTGCTCGTCACCGAGAAAAGAGGGGGACTTTTTTGGGCTGGACCCCAAAAAAGTCGGTCCGCCCACGAGCCGTGGGGTTAATCCCCACGGACGTCCGGGAGGGACCGCAGTGGGGTACCGGCCGGCGGAGGTCTCGACGCTAAAAAAACTCCTCTGGACATGCCCACCTATTTCCAGTTATAATCAAGCTAGAGACATCGCACGAGCGGAAAAAAAACCAACCATTCCCGCCGCTCGCCGGCTCCGGCCAGTGCAAAGTCGCCAGCGCGGATCCCTCCGCCTCGCGACCGAACATGTGCACTGCGAGTTCACCCAGTTGCGTTTTGCGGATCTCGGCCGAATTCCGCACGCCGCACCTCGAACTTCGCACCCTGCACGACTCCGCCGCCCGGCCAAAGCAGTGCGTTCCCCGACACGCCGCGTGATTCCTTGCACGTCACGCCGCGACTCGGGGCGACCGCAAGAATTTCGCCGTTCGTTTTGACGGTCGAAATTTCACGGAGCGTTGCGGCACGGTCCACCTTGGACGGATTGACAGGCAGAGCGTGCGAAGTGCGAGGTGCGAAGTATTTAGGACGCAGAGCGTTCGGCGTGCGAGGTCCGGTGCCCTGGGCTCTCGCGATGCGCCTCGATTAGGGTTTTAAACGACGGCAATCGCCTCAAAATATCCGACCGCGATTCTGGGACGGGCGCCCTGTTTGTGGTGCAGCCGTCCCGGCTGCAGGTGCTTGTGGTGCGGCCATGCCCGCGCCACATGCAGGCGGGACGCCTGCACCACAACATTCGCCATAGTCGCGCGACAGAGTCGGCCGGTGATTTAGCCCCTACCTTTGCCCGTGTAGGCCACGCGCCAGACGGTGCCCGAACCGTCGTCGGTCACCATCAACGCTCCGTCCTTGGCGACCGCCACGCCCACGGGGCGGCCCCACACGTTGCCTTCTTTGGTGACGAAGCCCACCAAAATGTCCTCGAACTCGCCGGTCGCCTTGCCGTGCCTCATGGAAACGCGGATGACCTTGTAACCGACACGACGAGCCCGGTTCCAGGAGCTGTGCTCGGACGCGAAGGCGTCGTGGTGGTATTCCGCCGGGAATTTGTCGCCGTCGTAGAACGTGAGATCGAGCGAGGCCATGTGCGACTGCAACAGCACGTCGGGGACGATCACTTTGTTTTTCAGTTCGGGATGCTTGCCGGCATGCCGCGGATCCTGATGCGGGCCGAGGTAGTACCAGGGCCAGCCGTAGAATCCGCCCTCGGTGACGTGCGTGATGTAGTCGGGCGCTAGTAGACCGCCCGAGCTGAAATGAAAGATGCAATGTGGGGTTTCGCCCGCGATTAACGCAAAACGGACATCGCATTCCAAAGTGGTCGCACCACAAGGTTGTCGCCCAGCTCGTCCCGCTCATTGACCGAGGTCCACAGCTCGCCGGTCTCCGGATTTGTGGCCAGTCCGACGGGGTTGCGGATGCCGGAGGCGAAGACGCGCTCGTGCTTGCCATCGGGGTCGAACGCCAGGATGTTGGCCCGCCGCGTTTCGCGCTCGTCGTCATCGGCGTTCGATCGCGAGCCGACCGAAACATACAGCGTCTTGCCGTCCGGCGAGAACTCGAGGTCCCGCGTCCAGTGCCCGTCGCCGCCGACGCTCTCGTTGCCGCTGGGGATGTTCGCGATGATCGTTTACGCCCGGCCCGCCGCCTGCGTGTCTCCGTTCTGATACGGGAAGCGGACAACCGAGTCGGTGTTACCGACGTAGTGGTGAGACCACTCGGGAATGCGATGTACGTTTCACGGTTTTGGCGGACGAAATCCCACATTGAACCCGTCAGTTCAGATCGGACGGTCTAAATCACCGACCGCGATTCTGCGACGGGCGCATTGCTTTTTTTGTGGTGCAGCCGTCCCGGCTGCAGTGTTTGTGGTGCGGCCGTCGGGCCGCAGGTGCTCGTATTGCAGCCGCCGGGCCGCAGGTGTTTATGGTGCAGCCATCCCGGCCGCACATGCAGGCGGGACGCCTGCACCACAAAATTCGCCGCGCCGCAGATTCGAGGTCGGTGATTTAGTCGACAAACTTTGGCTCGGGGGCGACCGGGTAAAAGGCAATTCCGAACGGCCGGTTGAGGCCGCCGGCGAAGATCTGATTGACCTCGGGCTTGCCATCCCCGTCGGCATCGCGGAGCACGCGGATGCGGTTGGCCCGGCTCTCGGCGTCTTCCTGTGCCGCAGTTGCGAAGTCGATTAGCTTTTGCCACGGATCCCTGCCAAAATGGCCGAATCCTCAGTCCTGAGAAATTCGCAGAGCCGTGACAGAAATGATGCAACTTGTTTTGTAGCAAGTGATTGGATCAAGTTCGATAAAAAATGGCACACATTATGCTCCCACTCTTGGGAAACTAGATTAGCCTCAGCACGCATCTTATGGCGACCGGGGTCCATATTGCTCCGCGCTAGGCTGCAAGGAAAGCAGCTAGGCAATTGCGCCCAAAATGCGGGGGCCCTGTAGCCCCGCCAAAGCCATCGGGCCGCACACGCGACTCAGTGACTCTCTCTGCTGGTGCTGGCCGCCACCGGACTAGGCGGACCGACCACGAGCCCACGCTCAACGGCCGAATTTGAGTCGCCAACTTCTACAAGGGGATTTCATGCGTTTGATCATCGCTGTAAGCGGTCCAATCGCGGTGGGAAAGTCGCAACTCATTAGGTGGTTCGAGGATCGATTCCGCGCCGTTCGCGTCTCGACGCGAGAACTCATTCAGTCGCTCAAGAAAAATGTTCCAACTGAGAGAGGAGCGCTGCAGAACGCGGGCGACGAGCTCGATCGTGAAACAGACGGGAAATGGGTCGCCAATGGCCTGGCCGCCCGCATGGCCAAGATGGCCGATGACGCCATTGTAATCGTCGACTCGGTCCGAATTGCCCGCCAAGTCGAGCAACTAAAATCTCGCTTCGGCGACAGAGTTTTTCACGTTCACCTCACCGCATCCGAGGAAGTCCTCCGGCAGCGGTTCGATGGCCGCAACGCGAGCGGCGATCCGACGGTTCGTGAGTTCGCGACATATGACGAGGCGAAATCGAATCCAACGGAAGCGCAAGTGGAAGGGTTAGGCGAGATCGCAAATCGTCGCATCGTAACCGACCGGCTGGAGCCGGCATCGATCGGGACGTTGATAGCCAAAGAGCTGAGCCTTCTTGGCGGGGCGATCCAACCACTTGTTGATGTCGTGGTGGGCGGTCAATTTGGGAGCGAGGGTAAGGGTAATATCTGCGACTATCTGGCGCAGGATTATCAGGTCCTGGTACGCGTGGGGGGCCCAAATGCGGGTCATCGCGTCGCCGAACCTCAATACGACTATATTCACATGCCTTCCGGTACCGGTGGAAACCCGAATACGAAAATACTGATCGGCGCGGGTGCCGTCTTGGACGTAAAACAGGTCTTGAAAGAAATCCAGGACTGGCGTCTGGACCCGCTGCGTCTCTCGATCGATCCTCAAGCGATGATCATTGAGCCGTCGGATTGCGAACTTGAGACCGGCATTAAATCGGCGATCGGCTCTACTGGGAAAGGCGTCGGAGCCGCAACTGCTCGCAAGATCGTCGGCCGTGGTGACGAAGATCATCTTGGAGCGAAGGTACGACTCGCACGTGATATTCGCGACCTAAAGCCGTATCTCCGCTCGGTGACCGCTGAACTCGAAAACGCTTATTCGGCCGGTCTGCACATCCTCTTGGAAGGGACGCAGGGGACGGATTTGAGTATCCACCACGGGGGTTACCCCAAAGTGACGTCGCGCAAAACAACCGTGTCCGGCTGTCTGGCCGACGCCGGAATATCTCCACGGCGCGTGAATCGGATTTACATGGTAACGAGGACCTACCCGATTCGTGTGGGCGGCGATTCAGGCCACATGGGAATCGAGATCAGCGTCGAGACCGTAGCAGATCGTTGCGGCTTGCCGGTAGAGGAGATTCGAAAAACGGAAGTCGGAACTGTTTCTGGAAAACCCAGGCGCATCGCTGAGTTTAGCTGGGATCAAGTCCACCGGGCGTCCCAATTGAACGGAGCAACCGATATCGTCCTGACGTTCGCGGACTATATTGACGCAAAAAACCGCGACGCGCGGAGTTTTGATGACCTCACTGAGCGAACCAAGGCCATGGTAGGCAAAATTGAGGCGCTGACTGGGGCACCGGTTAGCCTCATTGCAGCCGGCTCGGGGCGGAAGAAAATCATCGACCGGAGGACAAACCGTTGACGATGCGCTTGCGGTTCGCGGCTCCGCCGCCGACGTGCGGGACCGCGTCTTGTGCGCTCACCGATTTCGAATAGGGAACGGCGACCGAGCCGTCTTGGCGAAAGGGGATCAGTGCGGATTTTGGGCCGTGCGGGACAGGCAATAATCTAATCTTCCAAGTCCAAGAATAGCTGGGCGGCACGGTGGGTTCGTCGTCGAATTATGCGCGCCGGACGCCCGGACTTTCTCGCGAGATCGGCAAGATGACTTGTCAGTCCGACTTCGCCCTCGAGGAGCAAACCGAGCCGCGGGTCGAGACTCGCAAGGAGCTTTCGCAATGCCTCCAGGCCAGCATCACTGTCGAACGTGACCCAGTCAGTCGCATCACCGGGAACCAAGACGGTGCTGGTGCTGGCCGTCGCTCCCCGATGTAGTTGGACAATCCACGCACGCTGCCCGTCATGGACCCATTCGAACCGAACGGGTCCAAGGAATTGTCGTAACAGCTCATTTACTTGGTGTACATCAGCAACGATTTGTTCCGGTAGATAGACCGGGTGCGCCCGCCCGAGCATAAGATTGTCACCGGTGCCTTCGGTGCCCTCAATATGTAACCGGCCACTCCTCTTTGTAATTGCGGCTCCGGAAAAGCGTGGTGGCACGCTTGCTTGCGAGATCACCGACGCAATCGCTTTGTGGGATGGATCCTCATTGGCGAGCAGGGCAAACGGGTCAACCCATTTTTTTACTGTGGTATACCGACCTGGATCCTGCTCAGTCGGGCACGTGCGTAGCCACGATTCGAGGCTGCCCGTTTCTTGTCCGAACGTGAATGGTCGCACGCGCCGGCTGATGACGAACGAACGCGGCACGGGCACGCCGATCAGATCTGCAACGAGAAGGCCAAACGCCTTGTCTCCAATTAGGCGACTGAACCTATTCGGCCATGCGACGAAAGCAGTTTGCTCGGCGGTCGAAACGGCCTCTCGCTCCCAAAGAAGTGTATGGGATCGTTTGAATCCGCGCTCCCCAGGGTGCACGCTAAATTCGACTCGATGTCCCGATTGGTCAGGTAGATCTGGCAAAAAACCGTAGACGGTCTTTAGGATCAACAGCCCGTCGCTTAGAGCAAACGATGCGGTCCCAGGTTTCTCGACGCAACGTGGAGTGTCGTCCGGTGCGAATTCGATTACGCCGCCTTCCACGACGCCAGAGACACCGCCATCGCTAATATCCACCGTTTCGTTAGCGATCACGTGCAAGCCGTCGCCAACCAACCGGCTCAACTGACTGAGGGCCGTGTTTGCGTCCGAGAGTCCGTACAGGAATTCTCGACTTCTCGGATTGTCCGGCGTATAGCTTCGTAAGTTGATTGAACGATCCGGGCTGCTCGAGAGCAGAGCTCGCAGCGCCGCCTCGGGTGAAAAAAATCGGTGATTTGGCGGGTGATTCCAGACCCGACTATAGGTTTGCTGCGGATGTCCCCCTGCTCCCGGGGCAAAGCTTACGAATTGAGCAACGTTGCCCACGTTTGCGAGACCGTCGAGCGATTGATCCTTTCTAAACTCCATTACTGTTCTCATAAATTACTTGGCGGAAAAGGACCGTGTTCGGCGCGATTTGCTCGATGGCCCGTACCTGCCCAGAATCGTGGCCGAGACGCACGGGGCATGCTGGTCAGTGCGCTGCCGCCAACGCCCCGTATCTGTCTAGGAAGGCTTGTTTGGCCTGCACCGGATTAAGTCGTCGAATTATGACACTTGCGGGTGTTACGTTTGCGAGTCGTAGCCACTCGTTTGTACCCGGCGGCATCAATACTCGCTGCTCGGCGGCAAGCACGCTAAGGTCAGCGACTTTTACCTCTGGCGGTGGCGGCCATTCGATGCGCAAACTCGCGAAGATAATCAGTTGGATTCTCTTCTCGATTTGGGCGTACTCGGGAAGCAACTGCTTGAGTGGACGGGACATATCCCCAATGAAGGCCTCGGCCGCGTCATGAAAAAGAGCCGCTAGCGTCGAAACTGAGACAACTTGACTGACCAATACCGAGTGCTCGGCGACGGAGTAAAAGCCATCGCACTGGCCCGCGAATCGGCAGGTGTGCGCGAGACCGTGCGCGATATCGTCGATGGCGATTTCGGCGGAACTTGGGTTAGCAAGATCGAAAAGGCGTCCGCTGTGCAGCATAATTCGAGAATCGGCGATCGCCGTCGGCTGAGGCATTCCGTCCCTCTTTCCCCTACTTGTTCAACGTCGAATTTTCAGTTTAGCGTGGCGAGTTCACGCCCGCGAGCGGGCCAACCGACCTCCATAGGCCAGGGAGCGTAGAGTTCGCGTCCGGAGTCCGGCGTCGGAGGCCGGCAGGAAGGGGCGGGGCGAGGATCCACACGATGCTCGTTAAGCGTCGCGCGGTTTCGGCTCGCGTTGCGGATCAACTGGAATCGTGGGGAGCCCCGCCCGCCCTTTTTCATTTGAGCACTCGCGAAGTATTATCGATCGACGGACATGGTCAGCGCCATTCTCAGCGAGGCAGCAAGTGCCGTTCACCCTGTTGGATTTTCAAAATCGACATCCGTTTCTGTACCATCTGACCGACCAACGCAACATTGGCGCATCAAAAAAACGGCCCGGCTCTTCAGCGCTTCGCGAATGCTGTGCGCGTGCGCCAGCATTCGGTAGTTACGTCCCGGCGACCAGCGTCAATAAGCATAGCGATCGACGGCGAGGCTATTTGGATCCGCGATCAGCGTCCGCTGCACGCGGGCAACGTACGCCTGGAAGACGGTTGGACATTCGAAGATCTCGTTAGCGCGCTTAACGAAAAAGTGTTCTTCTGGCCCGGCGATGCGGATGGACCAATCTCATACGGGGATCGGCATTTCAAGAGATACGAGGTCGAACAGCCCGCGCTTCTGCGATTCAACACTCCTCGCATGTTGGCCGCCAACTCAACGGCGACACCGCTCTTTTGCCGCTTCAATTCCGGATCTCCGCGCTGGTCAAATGGAATTGCCAGTCCGCGTGGGCCAAAAACATTCCTTTCATGCGCCGATGCGCCATTTTCGGCAGCGAGGGTCGTCGAGTGCGTCATAGCCCACGAAGCCATTCTGCCGTTGTGTGGTGAGACTGCAACCACGTACGCGGGTCCCTGGACGCCCCTATTCGGATAGGGGCGTAGCCCAAACTCGGATCGTCCGTCGCGAGGCGGTCGAGCTTGGCTGCGGCGAGCTGACGCCGTTCACGGCTGCTTACGTTCGACGCTGCCTTCTACAGACCGAGCTGGTCGGCAACACTTCTCCGGCCGCGGCGTCGGCAACCTTTCAGGCCATCTTCCTGAGACACTTCTTGCACGTCACCAGAGTCGGATGGCGTCGGCCGCGGCCTTTGCAGAGCGTTGGACCAAGCCCTCCCTTAGTCGCGCTCTGTTCAGACGGCGCATGGAGTTCGAAAGCGACAACCTGGATTCCGATTGTTCCAAGCGCATTTATGAACCGAGACGACTTGAACAAATCTCGGATCTCAGCGGGATGACTCTTCGCGTGGTTAACTATTGTGTCTTCTATCATCGGTAGCGCTCGGCCGTCGACCTTTATCGGTGGTTTGTCTCAGTTAGCGTCCGTGCCTGGGGGCGCTAGCACTTGGCAGTGATCCTATTCGGGTCTAGTGACGGAGGGTTGGGTGGTCTTTGCTCAGCTCAGAGGAAATGTGCCAGTAGTCCTCCGACCTTGTGGACCTTATCAACCAGTCCCAGCACCGCGTCGACTTTCTTAATTGCCTCCCACGCGCCTCGGATCACGGTGGGATTCGGCTCAGACTTGGCGAGCTGACTCTGAATGCTGTCTATATCGGCGACAATGTCCATTTTCTGGCGCTCACTGACCGATTTAGATTGCCGCACCGATTCCTTAAGCGCGACAAGCGACGCCGCCGCATCCTCGAACTTGGCATTAACCTGGTTGCCGTCGCCGACTGTGATTATGTTTTGGCCGGTAGCCTCGATTTTAATGCCCTTGAACTTGTCCGTCGTAAATTCGCCTGGCCCCTCAATCCTGTCGATCCCGAGGGCCGTGATCTTGTAATAAGAGGTGGACTGCGGAATCACAGTTCCCGTGGGCAGCGGAACACTTTTCTCGACTTTGTCCTCCTCGATCCAACCTTGACTGAGCAGATAATTAAGATTGCTCATCACTTCCTGCTGGGTCAGGTCGTGACCAGCCTTAAGCTCCTTGCGAATGTCGCTTATTTTGACGGCGTATCCCTTCTTGCCGCGCGCGTGAGTCGCGCTCTTGTTCCGGTCATAAAAGTACTCGAGCATGATCGAGCGAATTGCGTCGTTGGATGGTCGTTCTCCGCCTTCACCACGCCTCTTTGCCATTTGCACGTTCCGAATTGCGGGACAACCAACAATAGTGCGTACTGGACTTGAAATCACGCGGGACGGAAACAGACGGCCGCGTTATGACGGTTGCGGATCCAGTGCAACGCCCTTAGTGAGGTGTCGAGTGGACTCGGATGCAAGCATCGGGAAGAGACGGGTGCGTCGCTCGCGGGGCTCGGCATTCGATGCTTGAGTGATTCTGCGGAGTGCTGCCAGCGAATGCAAGCAGAATTTTGGCGCCGGGTGACATGCCCACGGCTGTTATGTGGAGCGGTGTCAACGTCAGCTGGCCAGTTTCGCCGATGCAACCTGTTATTCAGTCGTTCCTGTTGTCAGGAAGACTATCTCGTCGTTCGCAATTGCGATGGTATGGGTTGAAGGCGGATCACACTCTGCGACGGATGGTTCCAGCCGTGCGACGATCTCGCCTTCGTGGTTCGGGGGCGATGGCGGTTCCGGTGGACTTCGTTGAGCCGTCTTCCCAGGCAGCTCACGCGGGCAGGTTCCTTTCTCTGTTCGACGGTTTACGGAGTTCAAGGTTGGTTTGCGTTCAAGAGATTCATCCAGGGCGTCTCGCGAGCCCCTTCCGCGTCGCCGTCGCCTCGGCCTCACCCCGTCTGGGCCGAGGCGATGGTGACGTGGAAGGGGCGGCCCCCTTCTGTGGAGCCCGAGCGGAGGTCTCCTTCTTGGTCTTCTCGGACGCCAGTGCATCATGCTCATCCAGCAGCGTCCCGAGTTCCGGCGAACGAGCGGTGTGCCACATCTCCACTCCCAGTTGTCTCATGACGGCCACGATGGCGATTCGGCCACGACTCTTGGATCCGCGACGGATGCGATCGTACTTCGCTCGCCATTCGGGCGAGACCCGCAGCGCCGCCCAGGCCGCCTGGCACAACACGTGCCGCACGCGCGCCGGACCTTGCTTGGTGATGTGCCCCTTGCGATCCTCCCGCTCCCCCGACTCGAAGGCCGACGGGGCCAGCCCCAAATAGGCGGCCAACTGCCGACGATTCGCGAACCGGGCCAAGTCTCCCAATTCCGTCAGGAAGACCATCGCCGTCAGCGTCCCCACTCCGGAGAGGAGCTTCAGTTTGCGATATGGCCGAGCATAGCGTTCGGTCCGGCTCAGGCGTGTGATCGCCCGATCGAGGGCCTGGATCTGCACGGACAGCGCCTGGTAAAGCTCCACCAGGCTCGCCAACGCGGTCCGCACCCCCTCGCGCAACGCGCCGGTGCTCCCCGCCGCGACCTCGCGCAGCCACTCGACGCTCCGTTTCGACCAGTCCCCCGAGGAAGTGAAGTCGTCCGGGAAGCCCAGCCGCGATCGCTTCACAAGATTGCGAATCTGGTTTTTGAGCCGCGTCCGTTGAGTGGCCACCTCCAGCCGCAACCGAACGATTTCCCGATCATCGCGCGTCTGGTGATCGGGGACCCACACGTTCGGCAGCGTCCGTCCCGCCAAGACGTGCGCCGGACTTCGTCCAGGATCATCAGGGCGTCCTTGTCGTCGGTCTTGTTCTTGCGCGAGTGCGTGGTGTGCGGCAGATGCGTCGGCGCCAGCACATGGCATTCGATGCCGGCCTCCGTCAAATCGTCGTACAGGCCAAACCCCTGACCGCTGGCCTCGTAAGCGAACACGATCCGGGTGGCCCCGTGTTGGGAGGCGAAATCCTTAACCCACTCGATCATCCCCGGCCGATTCGACGTGGCAAACCCCTTGCGCACCGTCGCCCCCGGGCCGTCCGCGACCTTCAATACCATCGTCGCATCATGCAGATCGCAACCAATCATGATAACCTTGCACATGGCCAGTCCTCGCTGAGTTCGGAAACAAGCAATTGATCCGGCGAGTGTACTGGCCATTTTCATTCAAGTGCGCCCACTCCACATGATGACTCTGCGTGGGCATGTCTGCGAGACTCCGGCAGAATGTGGTCGCTGCAAAGCTCTCGGCCGCAATCACGAGACTTCCTTGCCATGAACGGACACCGGAAAGCGTGTCGACGATTCAACGAACCGGGACATGCCCATGCGTTGACGTTCCCGTGCTTTTCCCGACGGCCGTTTCTGTTCCAAAGATCGCAGCCGAAATGGGGCTCGTGGAAGCGATCGACCGGGCCAGGGGAAAAGCACGCATTTGATCTTTGGGCCTACGTCGTGGTGCCGGAGCACGTCCACTTGCTCATCTGCCCCGGGAACCGGTGTATTTGATCAGTCGGACGCTGACTTCAATCAAGCGGCCCGTTTCAAACAAGGCCCTGATCGCCTACATTCATGCCAATCCGGTTCGAAGAGGATTGTGTGAATCAGCCACGGACTGGATCTGGTCGAGTGCACGGGAACTCGAACAACCTGGCAGCGGACTGCTTCGCCTTGACTTGTCGTCCTTGCCTCGGACACGTCGTGGCTGAAGACATGCCCATGCAGAGCCATGGGCATGGCACCCGGCGCACGCGGGTGGAATGACGGCGCTCCGATAAACAAATTCCATTCAGCGAGGCTGCTCAATCCATCTCAGCGAGGAGACAGGAACGATGACGTCCGAATTAACCCCGACGCTATCGTCCTTGACATGGACCACGAAATAATCGTCGCCGACCTCAATGACGTTGCTGCCGACCACGCCACCCTTGGGGATAAAGACCGAGCACCCCGTTCGCTCTCGGACGAGGGAAACCGAATCGCCGACCTTGAGGAACGAAATGATTCCCCTTGGCTTTTTCGGGGCTTCGCTGGCGAACGAAGACGAAAGGGCGACGACGCTCGCAGCGACTAAGAGCATGTTCCAGTATTTCATTTTGCACGTTCCTTTGGAGGCCCTCCTCACACAAAGCCACGACATTAATCCGCGGCGACGGCCGGGCCAAGCGTGCGTTGGCGGCCTTCGTCCCTCGGACACGTCGTGGCTGAAGACATGCCCATGCAGAGCCATGGGCATGGCACCCGACGTCTGGTGGCGCCCGTGCCACAACCAGCATGCTCGCATTCCGGGGGTCCCACCATAAAATCGAATGGCCGAACACCTACCAGACATCCTTTGATTCACGAGCTTCTGTCATGCCCAAATCGCTGACGCACTCTCTCTCACTTGGCGCCCGGAGCGGGCTGGGCCCGATCCTCTTCACCCTGTCGGTCGCTTCCGCACTGGCTGTTTGCTGCGTTCTGCCCGGTCAGGAGCAGCCTGCAAAAGTCTCGCGAACAGAGACAGCCAAAAGCCTTGTCCAGCTGCTGGTCGATGGGAAGTTCGACAAAGCGGTTGCCGACTTCGACGCGGTCATGCTGAAGGTGATGCCCGCCGATCAACTGAAGCAGACCTGGGAAGGGGTCCTGGCAGACGCAGGCGCGTACAAAAAGACGCTGGAAACGCGGACCGAAACGGCCGGGATTTACCGGGTCGTGCACGTCACGTGCGAGTTTGCCAAACGGCCGCTGGATGTGCACGTCGTTTTCAACAAAGCGGGGAAGATCAGCGGTCTGCAATTTCGCGCACGGCGCCCAAAGGAACAGAAGAGATCTGGGAAGGCAAGCTCAAGGTCGGCGTCGTCGAGCTTCGCATTGTCTTCCATTTGTTCAAAGCCAAAGACGGCAGCTATGCCGGGACCATGGACAGCCCGGATCAGGGCGCCAAAGGCATTCCGCTCGACGAGGTCAGCTTCAAAGACAACGCGCTCGGGCTGAAACTGAAACGGCTCGCGATCGTCGTCGACGGAACGAGAGACAAGAGCGGCCAGGAGATTAAAGGCCATTTCAAGCAAGGGAAGCAGACAATTCCCCTCACCCTGAAACGTGTGACAAAGGTCCAGGAAGCCCGCCGCCCGCAGACGCCACGCAAGCCGTACCCCTACCAGGAGGTCGAAGTCGCCTACGAGAATACGAAGTCCGGCATCCATCTGACCGGTGCCCTGACATTACCCCGTAGCAGCTCGCCAGTGCCGGCGGTGCTGCTGATTACCGGCTCGGGAGCGCAGGATCGTGACGAAACGATCTTCGAACACAGGCCTTTCCTCGTGCTGGCCGACTTTCTCACGCGCCGCGGCATCGCTGTGCTGCGCGTCGACGACCGCGGCATGGGCGGCTCAACCGGCAGCGTTTCGAAGTCCACTTCGGCCGACTTTGCCGAGGACGTGCTCGCGGGAGTCGCATTTCTGAAAGGCCGCAAAGAAATCGACCCGGCGCACATCGGCCTCGTCGGCCACAGCGAAGGCGGCCTGATCGCGCCGATGGTTGCCAGCCGATCGCGGGACATTGCCTTCATCGTGATGCTCGCCGGGCCGGGCGTCTCGGGAGAACAAATCCTGTATACGCAGGGAGCTGCCATCCTCAAGTCAACCGGCGCTGACGCCAAACAGCTCGAGCGGCAGAACGAAATTCAACATCGCATGTTCGCGATTCTCCGCCAGGAAAAAGACAGCGCCCTCGCACAAGCCAAATTGAAGGCGGCAATCGCCCAACTGTCTTCAAAGTTGGGAAAGAACGAGAAGGAAGCAACGGAGGCGATGCCCGAACTTGAGGGACAGCTCTCAACCTTGTTGACTCCTTGGTTTCGCTACTTCCTGACGTACGATCCGCGCCCGGCGTTAATCAAAGTCGCTTGTCCGGTTTTGGCGCTCAACGGCGACAAGGACTTGCAGGTCGACTCCAAGATCAATCTGCCGGTCATCGCCGCGGCCCTCAAAGAGGGCGGTAATCGGGACGTCACCACCAAGGAGGTCCCCAACCTCAATCATCTGTTTCAGACCTGCAAGACCGGAGCCGTCGCCGAGTACGGCAGCATTGAAGAGACGATCTCCCCGGAAGTCCTGCAAACGATTGGAGATTGGATCCAACAGCGGACCGGCAAATCAGGCAGTCGCTGACGGCGATCAGTCGGGGGGTCCGCGGCGGGCGGCTTCAATTGTGGCGATGTCGATCTTCCTCATCTGCATCAAAACACGTGATCAATACACGTGCGAGGTGCGGCGTTCGACGTGCGGAAGCCAGGTCTGCGAAGTCGGGGTTTGTGATGGCCCAGCACCACAGTGAGTAGAGCAGGCGATGCCTGCCGACCGTTTTCCTTTACGGCTTACCAAATCAAGACTGGCGGCACTCCCCCGGGATCGCCACATTGAGCCGCACCAGGAGCGGAAGGATCAAATCGTCACGATCCTTTTGTAGCCGCCTGAATCCCCGACGCGGGGCTGCTCATCATCCTCACGATCACTGTGAGAATGAGCACCAGTGTGGCGATGAGGAGGCCCACGGCGCTGCCGTCGTACACCGACCAGACCAAGGTGCTGAAGGGAAACACGAGCGTCATTTCAATCAGTGCCTTCCACCCCATTTGCTGCGCAAGTCCACCTCCCGTTGCAGACGCACTGAGCATCATCGCGGCCGGACCGCCAATCCAGAGGGCGCCGAGCATGAAGAGAGGCAAGAGACATCGGGCCGTTTTTGTGGGCCCGAGATTCGGCAGCGACCGGCTCAGAGCGACAGCAATGGCGGGCATCGCCATGCTTAGCAAGACAACTTCGATCGCTCCGAAGGCTTGTCCGCGTGCCCAGTGCACCGCGACGCTGGGTGCCCAGAAACAGACCCACGACACGAGAACGATTGCTGAGCTCCAAAGCACCAGCCTGCCGCCTGTGTTCTTGTGCCCGTTGTGCAGCATCAAGCGCTCCGCGCGTCGACTCGGTTTAACCCCGTGATCGATCCTCCCCACCAACCGAGACCGCAATCGGCCAGAATTATTAACCGGCATGCGCCTCGGGGGCGCGTGGGGATAACGGAGCACCTCGGTAAACGTTCCACAATGTAGCGATCTGCGCTCCCTGTCGCGACAAGCCGCCGGGAGTTTCACTCAAGGAGGACCGATGCGGGCCATCATGATCATCGGGGGCGGATTGGCGGGAGGAGCAATCAAGGCTTTAGCATCCGCGCGAAACGCTGCCGGCGACAGGACCGCGGCATGTCATTTGCCAGGAAGACGAGATGCGCGCACGAGCCTGGTCCATGTCCCCGTTGCGAGGGGCGGAGGCCCGGATCGATGGCGGTGGATGGTTCACAATGGCAGCCGCGGTTACCGGGGCGTTTTCACATCCGCTCGCGGGCGCCGAGTTGACCAAAGGCGAACATGCGCTGGAAGTCCGCGTGACCGACGCGAGGGGGCAAACGGCCAGCCGGCGAATCGAATTCATGGCTGACCCGACGGGGCGTTACACGGCCATTCCAATGGTCCATCCCGCGGTCACGAACACAGCATTCTGTTGATTGTTGCGATGTCGCATGCCATGCCGCCGCCGCGTGTACTTTCCAAGAATGGGTACGATCGATGACTGGTGCGACGAAATCCGAGTTAGCAGAATTTGAGCAGGCGACGGCTGATAGAAAAGCGGCGAGTTCGCAACGGTCCGGTTCCGGCCGGAAGGACCCCGAGTCGGTCTCCCGGCAAAGCCGGTTTGGACTCAATGCGGCCAATTTCTTCCTGGCCGAGATCACCGGCGTCGTGATGCCGTTTCTTGGATCGTACCTCAAGGGAACGAAGTGGTCGGAGACGGCAATCGGCGTGGCGATCTCGCTGGCGGGCTTGGGCGTGTTCCTGATGCAAACCCCCGCAGGCATGATCGTTGACCGCGTGCGACAGCGGCGGACTCTGCTGGCCGGGGCGTCGATCTTGCTCGGCGTCTGCTACGGCCTGTTGCCCATCGTGCCGGCCCGCCCTGGTTGGGTCGATTCGCTGCTGTTCGTTGCCGGCGTGGGTCAGGCGTTCTTTCTCCCGTTGCTGGGGGCGCTCGCGCTGGGATTGGTCGGCCATGCGGCTCTGAATCGGACGATGGGCAGCAACCAGTGTTGGAATCACGCCGGCAATCTCGCCGCCGCCTTGCTGGCGATGGGCCTCGTCAGCCTGTTCGGCGTCTCCTCTGTGTTCTATGCGGTCCTCATCGTCTCGCTCGTGGCGGCCGGTTCTGTCTATCTCATCCGCAAGGACGAGATCGACGAGGTCCGCGCCAGCGGCGCGGCCGACGGCGGCGAAAAAGGCGCCAGTTTGGGAACGCTTCTCCGCGACCGGCGGGTGTTGGTGCTCTTGGCCGCGACGGCCCTGTTTCATCTGGCCAACGCTCCGGTGATGCCCTTTCTCGGCGCGTACATCAAGACGCTCCGCGGCAGCGAGGTCCAAGTCGCCGCGGTGGTGCTCGTGGCACAGGCCGTGATGATTCCGGTGGCCCTCGCGGCCGGCTGGCTGTGCGATCGCTGGGGCCGGAAGTGGGTCTTCGGCATCGGGCTGGTCGCGCTGCCGGTCCGGATCTTTCTCTACTCGCTGACTCAAGATCCCTGGACGCTCGTCGCGCTTCAAGCGCTCGACGGCATCGGCGCGGGGATCTACGGCGTGGTGATCGTGGCGATCTGCGCCGACCTGACCAAGGGGAAAGGGGGCTTTAACGCTCTCTCCGGCATGATTGGGACGGCGCTGGCGATTGGCGGAGTGATCGGGCCGCTTGGAGCCGGTTTCTTGGCGCAGCATTTGGGTTACAACGGGTTCTTCTACGTCTTTGCGGGCATCGCGGTCGCGGCCGCCGTGCTCTTTCTCACGCTGATGCCCGAGACGAGCGGGAACGGCAACACGAAACTTGGCGCGGAAGGGAACGGGCCGTGAACGACCAGATCACCTGGTTGACGTGGATCATCTTCGTTGGGACCTACGCCGGTCTGGCATTGGGCAAGGTGCCGGGCCTGCGGATGGACCGGGCCGGCATCGCGCTCGTGGGCGCGACGCTAATGTTGATCACGGGCGTACTGAGTCTGAACCAAGCCGTCAGCCCGGACTCACTCGACTTCAAGACGCTGTTCTTGCTGTTCGGAATGATGATCGTCGTCGGCGTGCTGCGACTATCGGGCTTTTTCGAGCTGCTGGTCGGCGCGGCATTACGCCGCATCAAAACGCCGAAAGGCCTGCTGGCCGTGACGATAGGCCTGTCGGGAGGGCTGTCGGCGTTTCTGATTAACGACGTGGTCTGCGTGGCGCTCACGCCGCTTGTGCTGCATTTGGCGCGGCGGATGAAGTTCGATCCGATTCCGCACCTCATCGGCCTGGCGACGGCGGCAAACGTCGGCTCGACGGGTACGATCACCGGCAATCCGCAGAACATTTTCATCGGAGCCCATTCGGGCATTTCGTACGCCCGCTTCGCGGCCCGCTTGTTGCCGGTTGCGCTCTTGGGACTGTTGATCACTTATCTCGTCGTCTGCCTGGTGTATCGGGCCCGATTAGCGCCGACCGAGGGATCGCAAGATTCCGGCAATGAAGACGCATCGGAAAACGGAGGCCGCGGCGAGGGATCGCCCCGCAGCGGCAGTCATGCCCGGCTGCAAATCAAGGCGGTCGTGGTGACGCTGGCGACGGTGGTCTTGTTCTTTAGCGGATTGCCGTTGGAGTTGGTCGCCTTGGGCGCGGCCGCGATCATGCTACTCGATCGGATCAAACCACAAAAGATTTATCGGCAGGTCGATTGGAGCCTGCTGACGATGTTCACGGGTCTCTTCATCGTGGTGCACGCCTTCCAGGTCCGCGTCGTTGCCGGCTGGGGGATCGAGCGGTGGACCTGGCTTTTGAATCGTCCGACCGCGCTGCTCAGCCTGGTATCGGCAGCGCTGTCGAATCTCGTCAGCAACGTGCCGGCCGTCCTGTTGCTGGAGCCTGTCGCGCAGGCGGTGCCGGCCAATCTGCGCGAGACGGCCTGGTTGGCGCTCGCCATGTCGAGCACGTTTGCCGGCAATCTCACCGTGCTGGGATCGGTGGCCAATTTAATCGTCGTGGAGACTGCCGGCCATGACGGCGTGACGATCTCGTTCTGGGAGTACTGCAAAGTCGGTATTCCGCTGACGGTCGTCACACTCATGCTGGGAATCGGCTGGTTGCAATTCGTCCGCTATTGAGACGAGCGTCCGCGGCGGAAGCGGCTTCACGGCCTTGATAGATGTGTTTAACACATCAACGGTCCGCGGAGCGGATAAACGCGCGAACTGGTTGGGGGCAGCGTGAATCTTTTCATTTCCGGGCCGATTTTACGCCAACCGGTCGTTGACGCTGAGACGCAGGCGGCTGTACACTGCTGCGTTCTCGAATTTTTATATCAATCCAAGTCATTATCATTTTTTCTAATATCCAGGGCCGGCCAATGCATCTGCGAAATGTGGCGATTTTTTGCGATGTGGTCACGCACGGTAGCTTTTCCAAAGCGGCCGAGGCGCACGAGGTTTCCCAATCGTCGGCAAGCCAGGCTGTGAACATGCTCGAACGCCGGTTGGGCTGCAAACTGATCGATCGCTCGAAGCGGCCATTTGAACTAACTCCTGCCGGGCAAATCTATTACGACGGCTGCCGCAAGATCCTGGAGTCATTCCGACATGTCGAGGATCGCGTCCAGCAGATGCGGAACAAGGTGATCGGCCGCGTGCGGATGGCGGCGATCTATTCGGTTGGGTTGTTGCAAATGGACGCTTACGCCAAGCGCTACAAGGCCCTCTATCCCGACGTGGCGTTGGAGTTGGAGTATCTGCATCCTGACGAAGTGTATTCGCGCGTTCTCAACGACGAAGCCGATCTGGGAATCGTTTCGTTCCCCCGGGTCGGAGGTGAGATCGCGTCGACTCCCTGGCAAAACCAGGAAATGGTTCTCGTCGTGCCGCCCGGGCATCGGCACACCGCGGTGTCGTCGTTGGGGCACGGGTACGCCGCAGGACCTCATTTAGCCGAACCGTCGATACCGGTTCAGGCACTCAACGGCGAAACCTTTGTCGGTTTCACATCGGAACTGACGATCCGAAAGCAGATCGATCGTTGGTTCAAACAGGAACGGATTTCGGTGGACCTGGTCCACGTGTTCGACAACGTGGAAAACATCAAGCGGGCCGTCGAGATCGGTTCGGGCGTCGCGCTCTTGCCGGCCCCTACCGTGCGCCGAGAAGTCGAAGCGGGCCTGTTGCACGCGGTGCACATCGAGGGCGTGCAGTGGCAGCGCCCGCTGGGCATCGTCCACCGGCGAAATCGCACTTTGACCAACCCGGCACGGAAGCTCGTCGAGCTTCTGCGCGACCGCCTGGAGTCGGTCGCCTCGAGCGGAAGTGAGAAAGTCTAATGTCCCACGCTGAGCGCTCAGCACATCAACAAACCGACCTACACCAGCAATCCGATCCGTTCAGGCCGCCCGACAAATACGGGCTGTACGATCCGGCCTTCGAGCATGACAGCTGCGGCGTCGGCTTTGTCGCCAACATCAAAGGCGTGCGGTCGCGCCAGATCATCGACGATGCGGACCGCATTTTGCGCCACCTGGTGCATCGCGGTGCGACGGGCTGCGAACCGAATACGGGAGACGGCGCGGGCGTGCTCACCGCCTTGCCGCACGAGTTTCTGCAGATCGCGGCCGAGACCGACCTCAAAGTGAAGTTGCCCGAACCCGACCTGTACGGCGTCGGCAACATTTTCTTGCCGACGGAGGAACGGCAGCGTGCGGAATGCAAGGAGAAGTTCGCGCAAATCGTGGCCGAGCAGGGCCAACGCCTTTTGGGCTGGCGCGAATTGCCGACGCGGGCGAAAGCGGCGGACATCGGCCCAGCGGCCCGCGCGGCGCAGCCGGCGATGCAACAGGTTTTCATCGCCGCGGCCGACGATCTCGATTCCGAATCGTTCGATCGCCAGCTCTACGTGATCCGCAAGCGGGCCAGCCGCATTCTGCGCACGGGCAAGCTGCCGCAGGCGCTGATGTTTTACATCTGCTCGTTGTCGTCGCGGGTCATCGTCTACAAGGGGATGCTCACCGCTCCGCAACTGATGCCGTTTTATCCCGACCTGCAGGATGCCGAATATCGCAGCCACCTGGCGATGGTCCACTCGCGGTTCTCGACGAACACGTTTCCCAGTTGGGACCGCGCCATCCGAACCGCTACGTCGCCCACAACGGCGAAATCAACACGCTCCGCGGCAACAAGAACTGGATGTTCGCCCGCCAAGGCATGATGCGCAGCGAGCTGTTCGGAAAAGACCTCAAAAAGCTCTTCCCGATCATCGAGCCCGAATGCTCGGACTCGGGCAACTTCGACAACGCTTTGGACCTTCTGCTGCACGCCGGGCGCAGCCTGCCCGAAGCCGTGATGATGATGATTCCCGAAGCGTGGCAGCAGCACCCCACGATGCCGGAAGAAAAGCGGGCGTTCTACGAATACCACTCGGCCCTGCAGGAGCCGTGGGACGGGCCCGCGTCGATCTCTTTCAGCGACGGCAATTACATCGGCGCCGTGCTCGACCGCAACGGCCTGCGGCCCAGCCGCTATTACATCACCAAGGACGACAAGGTGGTGATGGCCAGCGAAGTCGGCGTGCTGGCCATCGAGCCGGAAGACGTGTTGATCAAAGGCCGCCTGCAGCCGGGGCGGATGTTTCTCGTCGATTTCAAAAAGGGCCGCGTCGTCGACGATGGCGAGCTCAAGCACGACGTTGCCACGCGGCGGCCTTACCGCGAATGGCTCAGCCGGCAACGCATCCTGCTCAACGAGTTTTCAGAAGCGCCCGTTCCGCCGCATTATACGCCGCACGATCTGCTCACGCGGATGCAGGCCTTCGGCTACACGACCGAGACGATGGGTTTCATGCTCATCCCGCTGTTGCACGAGAAGAAGGACCCGATCGGCTCGATGGGGAATGACGCGGCGCTCGAGTGCCTGAGCGACCAGCCGCGAATGCTCTACGACTACTTCAAGCAGCTCTTCGCGCAGGTCACGAACCCGGCGATCGACTCGATCCGCGAAGACATCATCATGTCGCTCGAGTGTTACATCGGGCCCGAGGGGAACCTGCTCGAAACGAGCGAAGGCCAGTGTCATCGCCTGGCGATCGAGCATCCGATCCTCACCAATGCCGAGCTGGCCTCGATCCGCCATCTCGACTACCGCGGCTGGACGACCGAGACGATCGATATCACCTATCCCCGCTCGGAAGGAATCGCGGGCCTCAAGCCGGCGCTCGATCGCATTTGCGGCGAGGCATCGCAGGCGATCGAAGCGGGGCACAGCCTGATCGTGCTTTCGGACCGTGCCTGCGATAAGGATCGCGTGCCGGTCAGTACCCTCTTGGCGTGCGGAGCCGTGCATCATCATCTGGTGAATAACGAGCAGCGCACGCGGATCGGCCTCGTGCTGGAATCGGGTGAAGCCCGCGAGGTGAATCATCATTGCCTGCTCGTCGGATACGGTGCCGACGCCATCAATCCCTACATGGCCTTCGAATCGCTCTGCCAGGCGAGGACCGACGGCATTCTCGACGAAGAATGGACCGACGAGGCCATCGTCTCCGCCTATCGCAAGGGGATTGCCAAGGGCATGCTCAAGGTGATGGGCAAGATGGGCATCTCCACCTTGCAGAGCTACAAAGGAGCCCAAATCTTCGAGGCGATCGGCATCGATACCGACGTCATTGATCGCTGCTTCGTGGGCACTTCCAGCCGCATCCGCGGCATCGGCTTCGACATCGTGGCGGAGGAGGCGATCCGCCGGCACGAAATCGGCTTTCCCACGCGCGACCAATCGCGGCTCGACGTCTTGCCCAACCCTGGGCTCTATCAGTGGCGCAAGAGCGGCGAAAAGCACGCCTGGCATCCGCACACGATCGCGGAGATCCAACAGGCGGCCCGCGCCGGCGATCAAACGGCCTACGACCGCTTCTCGAAGCTGATCAACGAGACGACGACCCGCGAGTGCCATCTCCGCGGCCTGATGCGTTTCAAGAAGGGGACGCCCATTCCCCTCGACGAAGTCGAACCGGCCTGCGAGATCGTCAAGCGGTTTTGCACCGGCGCCATGAGCTTCGGTTCGATCTCTGCCGAAGTCCACGAAACGATCGCCGTTGCCATGAATCGCCTGGGCGGCAAGAGCAACACGGGCGAGGGGGGCGAAGCCTACGAGCGGTTTGAGCCGCTGCCTAACGGCGACTCCAAGCGATCGGCGATCAAGCAGGTCGCCTCGGGCCGCTTCGGCGTGACAAGTTGGTATCTCACCAACGCCGACGAGCTGCAGATCAAAATCGCCCAGGGGGCCAAGCCCGGCGAAGGGGGCGAATTGCCCGGCGGCAAGGTGGACAAGGTCATCGCGGCCGTGAGGCACTCGACGCCCGGCGTGGGCCTGATCAGTCCGCCGCCGCATCACGACATCTATTCAATCGAAGACCTGGCCCAGCTCATCTTCGACCTCAAGAACGCCAATCCGTCCGCGCGAGTCAGCGTGAAGCTGGTTTCCGAAGTGGGCGTGGGCACGATCGCCGCCGGTGTGGCCAAGGGGCATGCCGACAATATTCTGATTTCGGGCGACAGCGGTGGAACCGGAGCGTCGCCGCTCACGAGCATCAAGCACGCGGGCATTCCCTGGGAATTGGGCATCGCTGAAACGCATCAAACGCTCGTCCTCAACGATCTGCGGAGCCGCGTTCGCTTGCAGACGGACGGCCAGTTGAAAACGGGCCGCGACGTGGCGGTCGCCTGCATGCTCGGGGCCGAGGAGTTCGGCTTTTCGACCGCACCGCTGATCGCGCTCGGCTGCATCATGATGCGGAAGTGCCATCTCAACACGTGCCCGGTGGGCGTGGCCACTCAGGATCCCGAGCTCCGCAAGAAGTTCACGGGCCAGCCCGAGCACGTGATCAATTACTTTTTCCTCGTCGCCGAAGAGTGCCGGAAGATCATGGCCGAGCTCGGCTTCAAGACCATCAACGACATGGTCGGCCGCTGCGACATGCTCGAAATGATCGAAGGCGTCAACCACTGGAAGGCCCGCGGGCTCGACCTGTCGCCCATTTTGACGCCGGCCCGCAAGCGCCGGCCCAACGTGGGTGTCTATTGCAGCCAATCGCAGAACCACGGTCTCGAAGAGGTCCTCGACAATAAGCTGATCGAAGAGTGTTGGGTCGCCATCAACGAGGGGGTTCCCGTCCAGCGGAATATCCCGATCGAGAACATCGACCGCGCTTTCGGCACGATGCTCAGCCATCAGATCTCCAAAAAGTGGGGGCCGAAGGGGCTGGCTGACGGCACGATCCAGATCAAGGCGACCGGATCGGCGGGCCAAAGCTCAGCGCCTGGCTCGCGCACGGCGTGACGATCGAACTCGAAGGGGACGCCAACGACTATGTCGGCAAGGGCCTTTCGGGGGGCCGCATCATCGTCTATCCGCCGAAGCAGGCCACCTTCCTGCCGGAAGAGAATATCCTGATCGGCAACGTCGCGCTGTACGGGGCCGTGCATGGCGAGGCCTATTTCCGCGGCCAGGCCGCCGAGCGGTTCTGCGTTCGCAATTCCGGCGCGACGGCAGTGATCGAAGGGGTCGGCGACCACGGTTGCGAATACATGACGGGTGGCCGCGCCGTGATTCTGGGTCCGACTGGCCGCAACTTTGCGGCCGGCATGTCGGGCGGCATCGCCTACGTCTTCGATCCGGAGGAAGCGCCGTTATCCAACTGCAACCTCGAGATGGTCGAACTCGAAGGCGTGGTTGCATCCGAAGACGTTGACGAGCTGCATAACCTGATCGAAAAGCACCGCGAATACACCGAGTCGGCGGTCGCGGCCCGAATTCTCGAGGACTGGGAGACGTCGCTTCCCAAGTTCGTGAAGGTCGTGCCGACCGACTACAAGCGGGCCTTGGAGCAGCTTGCCAAGGACAAACGTCACGCCGCGGGCACGGCGGACGAGGCGCCCCTGCCGGACGCCGAGCCCGCGGCGGAAGTCATCACCTCCCCGGGCGGCCGGCCGTAACAGCGGCCGGTTCGATATGTCTTGCGTTCCCATGCCGTATGGGAACTCCCACCGCGAGGGACTGCCTCGCAGCCGATACGACTGACGAAGAAAGCACCGCCCCCAATGGGCAAACCGACCGGATTCACCGAATTTTCCCGCCATACGCCGCCCGACCGCGAGCCGGCTTTGCGGATCCTCGATTGGAACGAGTTCCACGAACACTTGGGCGAAAAGGAGCTGCGCAATCAGGGGGCCCGCTGCATGGATTGCGGCGTTCCCTTCTGCCACACGGGCGACCTGATGGCCGGCATGGCCTCCGGCTGCCCGATCAACAACCTGATCCCGGAGTGGAACGATCTTGTCTACCGCGGCCGCTGGCGGGACGCGCTTGACCGATTGCACAAGACGAACAACTTCCCGGAGTTCACCGGCCGCGTCTGCCCCGCCCCCTGCGAAGGGTCGTGCGTGCTGGGGATCAACGCGCCGGCCGTGACGATCAAGAGCATCGAAGCCGCGATCATCGACCGCGGTTTCGACGAGGGTTGGGTCGCGCCGAATCCCCCGGCGACGCGCACGGGAAAATCGGTCGCGGTCATCGGTTCGGGGCCCGCGGGGCTTGCCGCGGCGGCCCAGCTCAATAGTGCCGGACATACCGTCACCGTCTTCGAGCGGGCCGACCGCGTCGGCGGCTTGCTCATGTACGGCATCCCCAACATGAAGCTCGAAAAATGGATCGTCGAGCGCCGCCTGCAGGTGATGTCCGACGAGGGGGTGAAGTTCGCCACGAGCACCGAGATCGGCAAGGATATCGCCGGCTCGCAGTTGCTGGCCGACTTCGATGCCATTGTGCTGTGCACCGGTGCCACGCGTCCCCGCGATTTGGCCATTCCCGGCCGCGAGTTGAAGGGGATTTACTTCGCGATGGAGTTCCTGCATGCCAACACCAAGAGCCTGCTCGATTCGGGCCTCAAGGACGGCGGCGTACTTGAGCGCGAAGGGCAAGCGGGTGATTGTGATCGGCGGCGGTGACACAGGGACGGACTGCATCGGTACGTCATTGCGGCACGGATGCAAGAGCCTCGTTAATTTCGAGATCGTCCCGACGCCGCCGGCTGAGCGAGCGGCCAACAATCCCTGGCCGCAATGGCCCCGCGTCTTCCGCGTCGACTACGGCCATGCTGAAGCCAGCCGCGAAATTCGGCCGCGACCCGCGAGAGTTTGAGATTTCGACGGTCGAATTCCAGGGGGACGGTGAGGGGCAGGTCCGATCGCTGAAATCGGTCCGCGTCGACTGGTCGAAACCCGTGAAAGGCGGCCCGCCGTTCAGCGTCGTCGAAGGCAGCGAAGAGATCTTCGAGTGTGATCTGGTCCTGTTGGCGATGGGCTTTTTGGGGCCAGAGACGGCTGTCTCCCAGCAGCTCGGCGTCGAAGTGGACCCGCGAGCCAACTACAAGGCGGATTACGGCAAGTTCCGCACGAACGTCGACAAGGTCTTTGCCGCCGGCGACTGCCGCCGCGGGCAGAGCCTCGTCGTCTGGGCAATCAACGAAGGCCGCGGCGCGGCCCGCGAGTGCGACCGCTTCCTGATGGGTTCGACGGAATTGCCGTAAGCACGACAGGCCGATAAAGACGGCGCGGGCGGAGTTAGACCCCGCCCGCGCCTTGTCCGGGAATGAATGCTTCAGTCAAGCGTTCGTTATTCGACCTTCTTGTAGTTGTATTCGACCACGCACTCTGGCCTCAGGTGCCTTTTCAGATACTCGGCGCCTTTCGCGGAGACGCCGGTCGCGTTGAAGGTGACGCTTTCGAGGCTCTTTTTCAGTTTGGCGATGTACGGGATCGACTGGTCGGTCACGCCGGGGTTCTTGTAAAAAAAGAGCCGCTTCAGAGACTTGAGCCTGCCAATTTGTGACAGGCCCCCGTCGCCGAAGCTCGGATTTTCGTGCACGAGCAGGACCTCGAGTTTTGTGCAGGGGAGGACCCCCTTGACGAACCGGTCATCGGTCAGTGCGGCTTCGCCGACGTCCAGGAATTCGAGCGTCTTTCTGAAATTGTAGATTCCTTCGTAACCTGTTTGTTCAAATCCCACGATCCCGGACGCCGCCAGCCAGGTTAAGCCGTTTCTCCCCTTGGAGGTTGAGTACGCTTTCAGACCGTCGCCGCGAATCGGCAAGTGATCGATCTTCAATCTCTCCAGTTGAGTGAACGGCAAGAGAAAGCGAAATCCGTTGTCGCTGACGTGCGTGAACGAAATGTTGATATCCTTCAGGTTGACGAGCGGAGCCAGTATTTCGAGGCTGTCGTCGTTGAAACGCGTATGCGCCACATTCAGGCTCTCGAGCCAGGTCATGGTCGCGACGTACGCCAGGCCCTTTGGCGTGATGTTCGCCGAATCGAGGCTCAGAGATGTGAGTTGATGCATCTCCTTGATCGCGGCCAGTCCCGCATCGCAGCTATGACTTGGGTCGGCGACGGACCCACCGTTCATCGAGAGGCTGACCAGGCTCTTCATCTTGGCGATGTTCACCAGGGCATTGTTTGTATATGGGCAGCCGTCGATGGAGAGCTTTTCGACTTTCTCGAACTTGGGCATAACGGCGAAGCCCGCGTCACTCACGCCACTTGTCGAAAGATAAAGCTCGGTGATTTGATCGGCGGACTCCGGAGAGCTGGCCAGTTCGATCAGCTGTTGGTTATTACGCCGCTCGGGAGGTGTCGTGTTGAACTCGTTGACCACCTCCTGCGGGGCCCGCTTGGGCTTCTCCGGCTCCTTCGGCGCCTCGGTGCGAGGCGGGGCCGGCGTGGAGGCCTTGGCGACCGGCGGCGGGGCGGGCTGCTTCTCCTCTTTCTTCTTACCGTTAATCAACTCGCTGAATGTCGGCGGCTTGTCGCAGCCCGAGATTGCCACGAAGGCCGCCAGCAGGAGCACGATCGCCGAGAGCGGCATGTTGGACCACGGACGGGTCCGATGTTCGGACCTCCGCGCTCCTCTGACGCCGCGAGAGAATTGCTTGGTCATCCGCGCACCACTCCTTTCCAGACAAGATAAGAGCAATGAATCGCCTAAGAAAAAGGCGATTTCATCCTACAGACGCGGACGCGACAACGCAAAGACTCTCTCTCGCCAAGGCGACAGATGTGACCTCGCTCGCTGCTGTCAGCCGTCGAGACCGTACAGGCGGCCCGTGCTGTCGCCCAAGCGATCGGTCGCAGCGCCGACTCGCTCGAGCAGCGAGAGGAAGAGATTATTGAGCGGCGTGCCGGGGCGCAGCTGCATGTGCCGGCCGGGCTGAATCGTGCCTCCCGCACGGCCGGCCAGCACGATCGGCAAATGGTCATGCGTGTGCGAGTTGCCGTCGCCTAGACCGCTGCCGTACATGATCACGCAATTGTCGAGCAGCGTGCCGTTGCCTTCGCGGATCGATCTCAGTTTTTCGACGACGTACGCGTACTGCGACACCAGGTACCGATCGATGAGACGGATCTGCGCGATCAGTTCCTCTTTGTTGCGATGGTGCGACAGCGAGTGGTGTCCGTCCTTGGCTCCGACCATCGAATACAGACGGTTGCTCCCCTCGTTGGCGAACATGAACGTCGCGATCCGCGTGACGTCGGATTGGAACGCCAGCACCAGCAGATCCGCCATCAAATGCACGTGCCGTTCGAAATCTTCCGGCACTCCGGCCGGCACTTGCACGTTCGGCGGCCGCCGATCGGCCGTCCGCGACGACTGCTCGATCCGCACCTCGAGTTCGCGAATTCCGGTGAAATACTCGTCAATCTTGCGGCGGTCGGCCGTTCCCAGTTGGCGCTGCAATTTCAGGGAATCGTCGCGAACGAGGTCGAGAATGCTCTTCCGCAGATAGTCGCGGTGAGCCCGCTCGCGCGGCTCCATTTTCGTGGTGCCGAACATCCGTTCGAAGACCAACTTCGGATTGATTTCCTTGGCCATGGGCGTCGTCGGCGTCTTCCACGAGATGCACGACGAATACGCGCAGCTATAACCCGAGTCGCAATTTCCTGCGGTGGCCCCGGGTTCGATGCCCAGTTCGAGCGACGGCAACGGCGTGCGGCGTCCGATGCGAGCGGCGGCAATCTGATCGACGGAAACGCCGGCCCGAATGTTCGACCCGGCCGTCTTGAACGGATGCACGCCGGTGAGGTAGGTCGACGCCGAGCGCGCATGATCGCCGGCGCCGTCCCCCATGTCGAAACCCTTCTTCTGTGAGAAACCGCTCAAGACCAGGATTTCGTCTCGCACGCCGGCGAGCGGCTCCAGGCTCGGCGAGAGCGTGTAATGCGCGCCGAGTTCTTTCGGCGTCCAGGCGTCAGGAATCACGCCGTTGGGCGAAAAGAGAAAGGCCATCCGCACGGGCGGCTTGCCCGCAACCCCCGCGGCACGCGCCACTTTGGGCAGCATGGCGTCGAGGCAGGGCAACGCGAGCGCTGTTCCCACGCCGCGGAGAAATGTCCGCCGAGCGAGGCGCCCCTTGCCCGGCGGTTCGACCTGGGCGACGGCCTCGTTTCGCGGCGCCACATACGGCGAATTCAGGACCGGCAGGCTGTTCGGTGCGCCGTTGACGTGTGTTTCATGATCCATTGCGAGCTCCGCCTCCGCGCCGTTTCAAGAACGGTTCGCTGCGAACGATTTCGTTGACCAAAACGGAAAACCGGTCCCCGTGCTCGCGCGTGGCTTCGACGATCCGGTCGACAGCGCAATCATCATAATACTCCAACCCGCGGCCCAATGCATACGTCAGAAGGGTTCGCGAGAGGTGCCGGCGAAACGCGTCCTGCCGTCTGGCCAATACGCCGACGAGCTCGATCGGGCCCCGGAAGGAAACGCCGCCCGGCAATTCGCCGGAAGCGTCGATCGGGCGGCCCTTCTCCTTCTCGCGCCATCGGCCGATCCCATCGAAATTCTCCAGTCCAAATCCCAGCGGATCCATCACTTTGTGACAGACCGCGCATTTGGAGCTTTCGCGATGGATGGCCAATTGTTCTCTGAGGGACGCCTTAGGATTGGCCTTCTCCGTCGCGGCCAACTCAGGCACGTCGGGGGGCGGAGGGGGCGGGGCACTTCCCAAAAAGGTTTCCAGAATCCATTTCCCCCGCTTGACCGGCGAGGTCCGCGTGGGCTGCGACGTGAGCGTGAGAATACTGGCTTGCGTCAGCACGCCTGCCCTGGGAGTTCCGGTCAGGGAGACCTGTCGGAATTGTTCGCCGTCGACGCCCGAGATTCCGTAGAGTTTGGCCAATCGCTCGTTCAGGAACGTGTAGCGTCCATTCAAAAGATCGAGAATGCTGCGATCGTCGCGGACGGTCGACTCGAAAAACAGCTCGGTCTCCCGCCGCATGTCGGCTCGCAAATCGCGATCGAAATCCTTGAAGATTTTGCGATTGGGATTGGCCGCATCAAGCAGCGCCAGATTGAGCCACTGCACCGCGAAATTGGCCACGAGCGCCTGCGATTTCGGATCGCGGAGCATCCGCCGCACCTGGCTCTCGAGCACGTCCTGCTTGAGCAGCGACCCGTCGGCAGCCGCGCGGAACAGTTCCTCGTCGGGCATGCTGCTCCACAAAAAGTAGGAGAGCCGTGACGCCAACTCATACGCTGCGATGGGCAGCGGGTCGGCACCCTCGCTGGGGCTGCCGGGCTGCTCGATGCGGAACAAAAAGTGGGGTGAAACGAGAATGGCCGTCAGCCCGGTCTGAATCGCTCGGTCAAAAGGATCCTCTTTGGCTGCTGCGAGCGTCAATTCGACATACGGCTTGATCTCATCGGGCCGCAGGGGACGGCGAAATGCGCGGGCGGCGAAGGCGGATAAGATCTGCGACGCGCGCTCGGTGACGGAACTTTCCGTTCCCGGTGTGGCCTCCATGATGGCCTTACGTGTCGCCAGGCCATCCAAGGATCGCTCGTATGGATCAATCCGGAACGGTCCTTGCAGTTCGAAGCTGTCGAAGACCACTTCGCGGACGGCGTTTTTCGGTTCTTCCTGGCCTTTGCGAAGCAGGAAGCGGGATCTGGGGCCTTGGATCTCCCCCGGCAACGACGGGGCCAGCGGCTCTGTCTCGGAATTCAGAAACTTCGCGGAGAACGTGTGCTCCCCCTTGGCGAGCCGCATCCGCAACTCGTGGCGTCCGAAGACGCGATCGCCGGTTACGTTGAAATTCTTTGGTTTCGCGCTGTCGACCCGGACGCTGATTTTAGCGACGTCGCTTCCGGACTGGCTGGCGGCGGCCGCGACGGCGAAAACGTATTCACCCGTCAGCGGGCAGGTGAATTTGCCCTCGACCCCTCCGAACGAGTCGAGCAGAAACTGCTTGTGTCGCGTATACGGTCTGCGGATCAGTCGGGCTGAACCTTTTCCGGCGATTTTGCCGAGGTCGACTTCGCGAGCCGGCGGCCGCTTCATATCGAAGCCAAACAGGGCCACCGACGAAACGGTTTCTGCAGCCGCCAGGTATTTCTCGAGCAAGAGAGGCGAGAGCGAAAGCACGTCGCCCATGTTGTCGAAGCCGTTGCCCACGTCGTCCGAGGGAAAGTCGTCGGCCGGCCGCATTTGAACGCCGAGCAGATCGCGGATCGTGTTGTTGTACTCGGTCCGATTCAGTCGGCGGATCGTCACATGCCCCGGATCGTGCATGCGGCCGCAATCGAGACCGAACACGGCCTGATCGATCCATTTCACGAGCTGGGCCGATTCGGCGGACGTTGGCCGTGGGTCGTGGTCGGCCGGCGGCATTGATCCGTCACCGAGCATCTTGCGTGCTCGTTCCCATGTCTTGCGCTCGCCCACGGCGGCGGAAAAATCCTTGAGAGCCTCAAAGTTCACTTCGCCCTCGTGCGTCTCCCGGCCGTGGCATTCGACGCAATACTTCCGCAAGAAGGGCTGAACGTGGTCATTGTACGTCTTGGAGTAGGCGACGTTGGGCCCGGCTTGCGGCTTGGCGGCCGCCGTCGACGCGTTTGCCGACAGCGGAAGCGGATCGGCTGCCAGGACGGAAAGCGACAAAAGTTGGACGCCGAGACCCGCCGAAAGAGTCAGCGTGAACATCAGGCGATTGAGGCGGCAGGGGGGGAGGCCGCGCGGCGGGGCAACCGTCATAAAACCATTTTTATGCGTCTTGTGCCCAATGGCAACCCCGGCTCGGTCGCTATATTAAGAGTACGGAGTTTGCGACCTGAGTTCCGCACGCCAGCCCTCGCCCCGTCGACCCACCGGCCACCGAAAGAGACACAACTTTGACCTCGCCTCTTCCTGCACCGTTTCGCGGTATTGTTCCTCCGATGGTCACCCCGCTTGCGGGGCAGGACGTTCTGGACGTCGAGGGCCTGGAACGGGTTGTCGACCATCTGCTCGCCGGCGGAGTTCACGGAATCTTCCTTCTTGGCACCACCGGCGAAGGCCCGAGCCTGAGTTACAAGGTGCGGATGGAGCTGGTCGAGCGCGTTTGCGGCCAGGTGAACGGCCGTGTGCCGATTCTGGTGGGCATCACTGACACGTCGTACACCGAGTCGATCGATCTGGCCCAATACGCCTGCGACGAGGGGGCGAGCGCCCTGGTGCTGGCCGCTCCGTACTACTTCCCCGCGCGGCAGGAAGATTTGCTGCGGTACGTCCAGCACATCGTGGCCCAATTGCCGCTGCCCGTCTTTCTCTACAACATGCCGAGCCACACCAAGCTCGCCTTCGATGTCGAGACGGTCAAACAGGCGATGCAAATCCCCAACGTGATCGGCATAAAAGACAGCTCCGGTCTATATGTGTACTTTCAGGCCGTGCAGCAGGCCATTCAGCCGCGGCCCGATTTCACCCTGCTCGTCGGGCCGGAAGAGATGCTGGGCGCGACGGTCCTGTTCGGCGGCCACGGCGGAGTTCCAGGCGGCGGCAACCTCTTCCCGCGGCTCTACGTCGAACTGTTCGAGGCCGCGACGGTCGGCGATCTCGAAACGGTGCGCCGCCTGCACGCGCAGGTGATTCGCATTTCGACGAAGCTTTACACCGTCGGCAATTACGGAACCGGGATTACGCGGGCGATCAAAGCGGCCCTTTCGTCGCTGGGAATCTGCAGCCCGACAATGGCCGAGCCGTTTCAGGCCCTCGACGCGGCCGAACGGCACCGCGTTCGCCAGGTTCTCGACGAGTTGGCGTCACACGAACCCGAGATCTGCGCCTTGAAGACGCCGTAACACGCCCGCGCACCGCGTCTTGACACGCCGCTTTACCGGCGCTCACAATCGGGCGATCGTTTTCGATCTCTTCTCGCTTCGCGGAGCTTCGCCGTGACCGCTCGTGCAAACATGCTTTGTGCCGCCGCCCTGCTCGTGCCGTTTTTCGCCAATGCCTCGCTCCGCGGAGAAGACTGGCCCCGGTTTCGCGGGGTGAATGGGACGGGCGTTTCGGCTTCGCACGGTCTGCCGATCGAGATCGGCCCGAAGAAGAACCTCGTTTGGAAGATCGCGTCCCCGAAGGGATCGTCCTCGCCGATCATCGCCGGTGGACAACTTTACTTTTCATCGTACGAGGGGAAACAGCGTACGCTCCACTGCCTTGACCCGGCGACGGGCAAAACGCTCTGGACGCGGGCTGTGACGAAACTCCGCGAAGAAAACGCCACGCCGCCGAACGGCCCCGCCACTCCGACGCCTGTCTCCGACGGCAAGTACGTCTTCGTGCTGTATCCCGATGCCGGCGTCGTCTGCTACACGTCGTCGGGCCAGGAGAAATGGAAAGTCGATCTCCAGCCCTTCCGCAGCATGCACGGCATTGGCAGCTCGCTGATGACAATCGACGGCTTGGTGATTGTCGTCGCCGACCAGCTCGCCGATTCGTACATGGCAGCACTCAAAGGTGAGACGGGCAAGCAAGTCTGGAAGTCCGAACGCTTGGACGGCGTGACTGGTGGGTATTCGACGCCCTCCGTCTATCAGGCGGCCGACGGAGCGAAGCGGCTGGTCGTCTCCGGGCCGCTCGAAGTCGTCGGCTACGACCCGGCGACCGGCAAACGCCTGTGGTGGATCAACGGCGTCACGAATGCGCCGATTTCGGTGCCGATCGTCTCGCACGACCGCGTCTTCGTGTGCGAGGCGCTCGGCGAGCCGATCCCGTTCTCACTCATGGCTTCCGCCGACAAGAACAAGGACGGCAAGATTTCGCTCGATGAAGTGAAGTCCAACGTGCCAATGACCCGCCTCGTCGAGCGGATCGATAAGGGCTGGGGCAACCACACTGGCGTCATCGGACCGGCCGAATGGGATAAGGCGTGGGCCACCATGCTCAACAAGGGGGGACTCGTCGCGCTGCAATTGGGCGGCACGGGCGACGTCACCAAAACCAACATCCGCTGGACGTACGGTAAGGGCATGCCGTCAATTTCCTCACCGGTGATCTACGATGACCTGATCTACGTCGTCCGCGACGGCGGAATCCTTACGACTTTTGAGGCCGCCAGCGGCAAGCTCGTCAAACAAGCGCGTTTAGAAGGGCACGGCCGCCAATACTATGCGTCGCCGATCGCCGCAGACGGCAAAATCTTCCTGATCGACGCCGAGGGGGGCTTAAGCGTGGTGAAAGCGGGCCGCGACTGGACGACCCTGGCGACGAGCGAACTGGGCGAAGCCTGTTGGGCGACACCCGCCATCAGCGACGGCCGGCTCTACGTGCGGACTGACAAATCGATTTACTGCTTTGGCATCTGAATCACCGACGAGCCGGAACCGCACCGTCCGCAGGCCGTCGCGCGAACCTTTTCGCCCGAATTCAACCCCCTGCACGCTAGCGATGGTCCGAGTGACATCGAGCGCAGCTCGAATTGAGCCGAGTGAGGGCCGCTTCGGCGTCCGTTCGATGACTTCGCTCGGCCGCTTCGGCGAGCGCTTGTGCCGCGTCGCGGTACGAGGCCGCATGCCGCCGCCAATTTGCCGCAGTCCCCTTGCGAGGTGTCTGAGTGGCCAGCCAATCGCCGCATTGGACCAAAAGACGCGATTGCTCGCGGAGCAGCTTCCAGTCTCGATCGTCTCGCGGCCCCTCGTTGAGCGCGCGGGCGACCGCCGTTCGAACGCCCGTCGTTCCATTCGCCTTTCGCATGGCATCGGTGATCGAGGTGAAATGTGGCGAGGATATTTCAATTGTCGAATTGTGCTGAGCTAGTGAGGGCCTGAGGTCCGCGTCTTCCACGTACTTTCCCACGAACTCATAAATCTCGAACCAGGCACGATCGGCGGCCTTCGAGTCGAACGCCTCGCCGCTGCGGCAATCCATGAATCCCGCCTTCGCGCCGGCAAGCTCGAACACGCGGTGCTCGCGATGCCGGCTCGCGACAAACTTTCCGAAATGATCTCCCTTCCCGACGTTGCCTTGAACGAACAGAAGGGCCATTCGATCCAATCCGGCCGCTAAACGATCGTCGAGCATTCGAGAATTCTCGAAATCAACCAACACTGCCGCCCGCATCGATTCGCTACTGGCGACGTGCAGTGCACAGATCGCCGTCGGCCCCCAGCCCAGCAAGCCGATTCTCTCCGGAAACAGGTCCTTGCGTTGTTTCAGCCACCGCGCGGCCTTTCCGACGCTTGCTGTCGTCTGCTCAATCCGGCTGGCAAGGTTTTCGGACTTGGACGCGGGAACAATCAGCACGGCGTAACCGATTCCCGCCAGTTCATTCGCCGATTGCGCGAAAAACTCGGGCGTTGCTCCGTCCGCCATCAACAGCAAGCCGGGCAGTCGTTCGTCGCTCTTGGGACGAACGAAGGAGGCTCGTTCACCAGCAGCGGAATCGATGACAACCGGCTCGACAACGATCGCTTCACCCGGAGTGCGAAACACGTCGAGAAACAGGCGTGCCGGCGGCAATGAGTTTGATCGGCTCGGACGATCGGCCCCGTCCGCAGACTCGACAAAGAGCGCTGCAAGCAGGAACACGCCGACGATTGAAAATTCCGCGATTCGACCTGCCATGATTTCTTACCGATAACTCGCGATTATTCCACGCCCGCGCTTTCCGAGACCTCGCGGGCGAAGCTGGCCCAATCAACGTCGTCGTGACCTTTGGCCACTCTGGCCGTGAGCCGCTCGTGAATCAAGGCAGCCAGCGGCATGGGGACGAGTTTCTCGGCGGCCGCGTCGAGAATCAGGCCGTAATCTTTGCGAATCAACGACGGCTTCGCGCCCACGGGCTGATAGTGCTCCGACGAAACGAGCTGGCCGTAAGCACGGTAGACGAAGCAATCGAACATCGTCTGCGTGAAGAATTCGTACGTTTCCTTCCGCGGCACGCCATGCTGCTGTGCGAGCGTGAAAGCCTCGGCCATGGCTTCGATGGCGGCCCCCAGCATGAAGTTGCCCGCGAGCTTGATCGCGAGGGCCGATCCCGGATCGTCGCCGAAATCGAAGACCCGCTGCCCCATTGCCTCCTGCAGCGGTCGCACGCGGGCTCGGGCGGCGGAATCGCCGGCGGTTACGATCCACAGCTTGGCCGCGGCCGCCACGTCGGGTTTGCCGAAGACGGGCGAAGCGACGAAGCGGCCCCCGGCCTCGCGATGCAAATCGGCCAATTTGCGTGCCGTCTTGGGTGCGATCGTGCTCGTCGAGAGGTGCACGCCATGCTTGAGACGACTCAAAAAACCGTCTGGCCCGAGCGTGACCTCCTCGAGAACAGCATCGTTCGAGACCATCGTGACGACGATGCCTCCCGGCTCAACCACGTCGGCGGGAGTCTTCGCGAGAGTTGCCCCCTTCTCGACGAGCGGCCGCGCCTTTTCAGGCGTGCGATTGTAAACGCGCAGACCAAAACCGGCTTTGAGCAGGTTAGCTGCCATTGCCGAGCCCATCGCCCCCAGGCCGATCCAGCCGACGGTCTCTTTCATGGAATTCTCCCAATCAGGCCATTTGAGCGGCGGGTTGCACAAGGTTGATCAGGTTGCCGCACGTGTCTTCAAACAGTGCGGAGAGAATGGGGCCGAAACTGCGCCAACCACCAGACTGGCCAGCCTGATTTGCAAGATTCTGCCCCCCGGTTGATGGCCCAACGTCGATTTAATCGAATCCTAGGCGGCCGCAACGGCTGGGAATAGCTCTAAAAACGGCCCTGAAGTTCTCGAAAATTGTTTTTTTGCTATTGAGCCGAACGTGTGGCTTGGATCTCTGCCGCGGCGTCGCGGTTTGCCTTCTCCTGGATTTGCAGTGTCCCCAGTCTCAACGAATCGTAAATTGGCTCGTCGCGCAGCAGCGTCGGCACCAGCATGGCGGTAAAGCAGGCCGCAAGCATCGGCAAGAGCAGCGTAAAACTGCCGGTCATCTCGGTGACCAGCGTGATGCCCGTCAGCGGCGCTCGCACGACGCCGGTGAAAAACGCGGCCATGCCAACGACCGCCAGCATCCGCGGATCGGGCGCCCACTCGGGAAACACGTACTGGCTGACAATTCCGAAGAAGAGGCCCAGTTGCGCCCCCAAGACAAGCAGCGGTGCGAAGAGCCCGCCGGGGGTCCGCGCGGCGTACGACAGCGGACCCAACACGAAGCGCAACGAGAACACCAGCACCAGCCAGCGCAGGCTGTCGCCCCCGTTGAGCGTGCGCTGCGTAATCGAGTCGCCCCCGCCCACCAGACTCGGTCCGAACCAGGCAATCAGACCGACTGTCGCTCCGATCAATAGGGCTCGCAGTTCCACCGGCCAGCGATTGATTCGATCGGTCCCCGCCAACATGCCGAGAACGGTTTTGTTGTAGGCGACAGCGAACAGGCCGGCGATCGCCCCGAGCAAGAGATCCAGCGGGACTGTGGCAATATCGGGGTAGGGATTGAGTTGGATCGCAAAATCGGGCTTTTGGCCCAAAAAGATTCGGGCGACCGCGATTGCCCCGGTCGAGGCGCCGAACGTGGCAATCGTGATCCGCGTGTCAAAGCGGCGGACCAATTCTTCCAGCACGAAAATCGCCCCGGCAATCGGCGCATTGAAGGCTGTCGCCAGCCCCGCTCCAGCACCCGACGCCAAGAGCACGAGTCCGTCGGGCGCGTTGCGGCGAAAGAGCCGGCCGACGAAATGGGCCACTGTGGCACCCATTTGCACGCTCGGCCCCTCGCGTCCGAGCGCCATCCCCGAACCGATCGCCAAGACGCCTCCCACGAATTTGACCGGGATCAGTCGGTACGGCGCCATCGGCAGTTCCTGCACCAACACCGACTCGACGTGCGGAATGCCGCTGCCCGAAGCGAACGGAGCGAAGCGACGCACCATCCAGGCCGCGATCATCGCCGCCAATGCGCAGGCCGTCACGATCAGCAGCAATCCGGCCGCGCTCGACACGAAGCTCGTGCCAAGCGCCGCGTGAAGTCGTGCGATCGCCCAATTGCGAAACTCATCGGCCTGATCAAGCGCCAGGCGGAAGCCGGCACCCACCAGTCCGGCCGCCGCACCGGCCAGAATCGAAACGACCGCGACCACCGGCAGGCTGGCGGGGGTCTGTTCCAAATGGCCCACCGGCCGCGGTGCTCGACTCATCGAGAAAGCTCCTCAAATCACCTAAATACAAACGCGCGCCACACTTACCCAAGTTGGCGGTGCCCGGTAAGTCTACCCGCTTGTGAGCATTCGGCCATTCTGTAATACTCGGCGCCAGAGGGAAAAAACCGGTCGCGCCCGGCTTTTGACTCGATCAATCCGTTTGACCGAACTTCATCCAAACAGCCCCAACGCGCCCGGAACTCGATGACGCAGCAGAACATTCAAACGAAAACCTTCGCGAATGGACTGACGCTCATCGTGGAACCGATGGAGGACGTGCAGTCCGCTGCCCTGTCGCTGTTGGTGCCGGCCGGCAGCGTGTTCGACCCGCCGAAGCAAAACGGTTCCGCCTCGGTGCTCTGCGAGGTGATCCCCCGCGGTGCCGGCGATCGCGACAGCAAGCAGCTCTCGGCCGCCCTCGACAACCTGGGCGTGCAGCACAGCGAGAGCGTGGGCATCGTCCATTTCACATTCAGCGCGGCGACGCTGGCCCAAAACCTGCCGCAAGCGCTCCCCCTTTATGCCGACATGATTCTTCGACCGTGGCTCCCCGAGGATCAATTCGAGGCAGCGCGGGCCGGAGTCGAGCAGTCGCTGATGGCGATCGAGGACGAGCCGCGGCAGAAGATCATGCTCGAGCTACGCCGCCGCTCCTTCGATTCACCCTGGGGCTTGCCCTCGGAGGGCTCGCTGGCCGATTTGGAGAATATTTCGGCCGAATCGGTTCGCAAGCATTACGAGACCTGCTTCCGGCCTGACGAGGCCATCTTCGGCGTCGCCGGCAACGTTGATTTCAACCGGATCAGCGACGCGATCGAGGAACTGTTCGGTACTTGGAGTCGCAAGCCGGCGCCTGCGTTCAAGACATCGCCCGGCGGACCGCCGCGGGACCACATCACGCTCGACTCGGCACAGACGCAGATCGGCATCGCCTACGACAGCGTTCCCTATCGCGATCCCGACTACTACGCGGCCTGGGCTGCGGTAAGCGTGCTCTCCGGCGGGATGAGTTCGCGGCTCTTCACCGAGGTCCGCGAACGTCGCGGCCTGTGTTACTCCGTCCACGCCAGCCTGAGCAGCCTGCGCGACGAGGCCCGCGTCCTGTGTTACGCAGGGACCAAGGCCGATCGGGCCCAGGAAACGCTCGATGTCACCATTGGCGAACTCAAACGGCTCGGCCAGGGAATCGCGGAGGAGGAATTGACTCGCTGCAAGGCCCGTGCGAAAAGCTCGCTCGTCATGCAGCAGGAATCGACCTTCGCCCGTTCGTCGTCGATCGCCCGCGACTGGTACCACCTCAAACGCGTCACCACGCTCAAGGAAGTCCGCGACAAGATCGATGCCCTCACCGTAAAGGACGTGCTCGAATACGTCGAGAAGCAGCCCGCGGAGAACTTTACCATCGTGACGATCGGGCCGAATCAATTGGAGGAACCCCGTGAGGTTGGAGGAACGCCGTGAAGTTCCATGAGGCAAAACTCGACAACGGCATCTCGGTGATTGGCGAGCTCAACCCGAGTGTCCTCTCGGTGGCGGCCGCTTTTTTCGTTAAGACCGGCGCCCGCGACGAATCGATGGACGTCAACGGCGTGAGTCATTTCCTCGAGCACATGGCCTTCAAGGGGGACGAAAAACACTCGGCCGACGACGTGAACCGCATCTTCGACGAGATCGGCGCGAAGTACAATGCGTCGACGAGCGAAGAGATCACCATGTTCTACGCGGCCGTTCTCCCCGAATATTTGCCGTCCGTTTTCGAGGTGCTGGCCGGCCTGTTGCAGCCGTCGATCCGCCAGGCGGACTTCGAGGTCGAACGGAAAGTGATCCTCGAAGAGATCGGCATGTACGAGGATCAGCCGTCCTTCATCGCCTACGAAAACGCCATGAAGACGCATTTCGAGGGCCACCCGCTCGGGCAAAGCATCCTGGGCTCCAAGGAGAGCATCGCGGCCCTCAAGCGCGACCAGATGGCCCGCTACCACGATGAGCGCTACCGCGGTGGCAACATCACGATCGCCGTCGCCGGAAACACCGACTGGGATCAGGTCGTGAAGCTCTCCAAGAAGTGGTGCGGCGCGTGGCCGGCCGGCCGCGCGCCCGACCGACCGACGAGGCCCGCCCCAAAGCAGGAAAAACGATCGTCACCAAGGAATCGAGCACACAGCAGCACGTAATGCAGATGGCCTCGGGCCCGGCCGCCAACAGTTCGTTGCGTTTGCCGGCAGAGCTGCTGTCCGTCGTCATCGGCGACGACTCGGGCAGCCGCTTGTACTGGGACCTGGTCGATCCGGGACTCGCCGAGTCGGCCGACCTCTCTTACAACGAATACGACGGCAGCGGCACGTACCTCACGTATCTCTGCTCGACTCCCGAGTCGACGGCCGACAATCTCAAGCGGATCGCCGAGATCTACGACGACGTCAACGAGAACGGCATCACCGAGGAGGAACTCGAGCAGGCCAAGAACAAAGTCGCCTCGCGGATCGTCCTTCGCAGCGAACGGCCGATGGGCCGCCTCTCGTCGCTCGGCAGCAATTGGGTCTACCGCGGCGAGTATCGCTCGGTGCAGGACGACCTCGACGCCTTTCGCAAAATCACCGGCGGCGACGTCCGCGCTCTCCTGACGAAATATCCGCTCGGCCAGCTAACGACATCGACTGTCGGCCCGCTTGCGACGATTTGACGCGATCGTAGGGTGGGACAAGTGAGGCTTGGCGAGCGCCGGCCCACCTTCTTTGGACGTCTGTCGGCGCTCACGGTGGGCCGGCGCTCTCAGAGCCGAGCTTGTCCGACCCTACCCCCGCCTCCGCTGCCGGTAATACTTGAGGCCCGGCACAAAGAAGCATGCGGCCGAGACGATGCCGAAGATCGAGATGCTGATATTCGGCAATCCGGTCGCCGGCCAGAGGGCCATCACGCAGGCTGTCGCGAAGAGCGCGGCCGCCTGCACGTAGAATGCGCCGCTCAAGATGCCCGCCTTCACCAGAAAGACCATGCCGCTGACCAGGCCCAGCACGGGCGACAGCGTGAGCACCGGTAGCCCCAACAGGGCCTCGATGCCGAACAAGAGCGTGCTGCAGATCACGCTGCCGGCCCAGATGTGGGCCACTTGCCGCTCGACGAACGTGATCGGCCCGCTTCGCCGCCGCAGGTTCCAGAAAATCACGGCCCAAATTCCCAAGCCGATCGTCCACAAAGCGACGTAGGGCAAACGCGACGTGATCCCCTGCCACTGGATGTAATTCGTAACCACGCACAGCACGACCAGCACCAGGCTGTGCCACATCCACAGCACGCCCCAATTCTCCAACACGCCCGCATGATGCGTTTCGCGAAAGGCCCGCGTCAGCACCTGCGAGAAGCGCGACGAGCGGGCCGAGATCGGCTCGTTCGCGAGAAACGCCTCCAAGTCGTCGGCCAGGTCGTCGGCCGACTGGTAGCGCAGGTCGGCCGGTTTTTGCAGACACTTGAGCGCGATCATCTCCAGATCGACATCCGCCTGCGGATTGAGCACGCGCGGCGGCAGCGGATCCTGTTCGAGCACTTGCAGCACCGTGTCGACGGGCGAAGCCGATTGAAACGGCGCCCGGCCCGTGAGCATCGCGTACAACAGGGCTCCCAACCCGTAAACGTCGGTTGCCCGGCTGACCTCGCCCCGATTTCCGGCCGCCTGCTCGGGCGCCATGTAACCGGGCGTGCCGACGATTGCCCCGCTGTGCGTCAAAAGCGAGGCGGCCGGCTCGTCGACTGTCTCGCCCGCGGCCGTCACGCGCTTGGCCAGTCCAAAGTCGCTGACATACGGTCGGCCGGTCTGGTCGATCAGAATGTTGGAGGGCTTGAGATCGCGGTGCAGCAGTCCTCCGCGATGGGCCTCGGCAATCGCGCGGCAAATGGGCAACAACGTGCGGGCCGCCTCCTGGGCCGGCAGCGGACCGTCGGCGATCCGCCGGGCGAGCGTCGTCCCTTCGACGAACTGCATGCTGAAGTAAGGCTGTCCGTCCTCGTCGCCGACCTCGTAAACGGGGGTGATGTGCGGATGGTGCAACCGGGCGGCCGACTCAGCCTCCGCGCGAAACCGCGTGCGATCGGTGGCCGACGCCAGGGCGCCACGCAGCACCATTTTTAGTGCGACAATGCGCCCCAGGCTGATTTGCCGCGACCGATAGACGACGCCCATTCCGCCGCGGCCGATTTCCTCGAGAATCTCGTAATCGCCGACCCTCCGATGCCCGGCAACCGGCGGCTCGACCCGCGCAGGGACGTCGGCTTTCTCCGCGGGCGCATCGAGCACGGCGGAAAGCGTGGCCAAATCTTCGGCCACCATGGCTGTGGCCCACAGTTGGCGAAGCTCGTCGAACAATTCGGGATGGTCTTTGCGAACCGCCTCGAAATCGGGCGTCTTGCCGGATCGCGATTGGGCGGCGAATTCGTCGAGGAGCCGGATGAGCAGCGCCTCCCGTTCGTCGATCCCCGGGTCGGCGGTTCCCTCGACCGGCTGCGGATTGGGAGAGCGGTCAGTCATTGCCCAAGTTCTCGTCGAATCTGGTTTCCAAGAGTCCCAAACCCATCTTTTTACGAAACGCCGGGGCGGATACGATAGGGGGTGATTGCCGTGGGCCGTTCAATTCGAAGGACAGGCTTTGCTCCCCGATCGACGATTATCGTTTGCCAGCCCTTCCCGGTGGATCCTGCCGGCGATCTTGTTCTGTTCGTGCCTCGGTTGCGATCAGTGGAGCAAGAAGTTCGCGACCGAGCATTTGAAACAAATTCCGCCCACGCCCTATCTGGGTGACACGTTCCGGATTCAATATGCCGAAAATCCCGGCGCATTCCTGGGGGCGGGGGGCGGCCTGCCCGAACAGCAGCGATTCTGGCTGTTAGTGGTGATGAACGCTGTCGTGCTGATCGCCATTCCGGCCGTGCTGGTCGCCCGCAGCGATTTCGGCCTGCGTCAGATGATTGCTGTCTCGTTGCTTCTGGCCGGCGGCATCGGCAACCTGATCGACCGCGTGTTTCATGGCGGCCTGGTGATCGATTTCCTCAACATGGGGATCGGCCCGCTGCGGACGGGCATCTTCAACGTGGCCGACATGGCCATCATGGCCGGCTTCGCCCTGTTGATCCTGCAGCCACGGCCCAAGTCGGACGCTCCTAAGGTCGAGGGAGCCGGTTAGTATCCGCTTGGGTGATCGTGCGGTCGTCGGTTATCTTTAGAAAAACGCTTCCGCGCACGACGCGCGTGCTGGCCCAGGCCTTCTGCCGCAGCATTGCCTGCAAGCGATACGCGCCGACATGCCCGACCCGCCTCCTCCCAAGCGACAACCCGTCCCGCTCAAACCGGCGGACGGTGCGCGACTCGAAGCGGATGCTCATCCGCATCCGTATGCCGAGCTGCACTGCCGGACGAATTTCTCGTTTCTCGAAGGGGCCTCGCATCCGGATGAACTCGTGCAGCAGGCCGCCGAGCACGGGTATCGGGCGCTGGCGATTACCGACACCAATAGCGTCGCCGGCGTCGTGCGATCGCATTTGGCCGCCAAGGAGATCGGCCTCAAACTGTTGATCGGGGCCGAGATCACTCTGGTCGACGCCTCGCCGACCGTGCTCTTGGCAACAAACCGCGACGCTTACGGTCGGTTGTCACGGCTGATCACCCGCGGCCGGCGTAAAGCGGAAAAAGGCTCGTGCCTGCTCAATTTCGCCGACGTCGCCGAACATGCCGAAGGGCTCATCGCGTGCGTCGTTTATCGCGACGGCAGCCCCGAGCCAGCCGCACTGCCTCGTTATCGCGACCTCTTCGGCGATCGCTGTTATTTGCTGGCCGAACTACACCGCGGGGCCGAGGATCGCGCCCACGTCGGACGGTTGATCCACGCGTCGCAAACGTCGGGCGTTCCGCTCGTCGCCGCCAACGACGTGCATTACCACGATCGCTCGCGGCAGATGCTGCAAGATGTGCTCACCGCGACGCGTCACGGCTGCAGCGTGGCGGAGCTGGGGCTTCGCCGCTTTCCAAATGCCGAACGCTTCCTGCGAACGCGGGCCGACATGTATCGGCTCTTTCCCGAATGTCCCGATGCCGTCGCTCGCACCGTCGAAGTGGCCGACCGCTGCACGTTCTCGCTCGACGAACTGCGCTACGAATACCCGGAAGAGCTCTGCCCGCCGGGCATGACGCCGCTCGAGCATCTGTCCCGCCTGACTTGGGAGGGAGCTCGCTGGCGGTATCCGAAGCGCATCCCCAAAAAAATCCGCCAGCTGATCGAGCACGAGCTGCGGCTGATCGAAGAACTGCACTACGAGGCCTACTTCCTCACCGTGTGGGACCTTGTAAGGTTCGCCCGCGGTCGCGACATCTTGTGCCAGGGCCGCGGGTCGGCGGCCAACTCGGCCGTCTGCTATTGCCTGGGAGTGACGTCGGTCGATCCGGATCGCATCGATTTGCTGTTCGAACGCTTTTTGAGCAAGGAGCGGAACGAAGCCCCCGATATCGACATCGATTTCGAGCACGAACGCCGGGAAGAGGTGATCCAGTACGTCTACGAAAAATACGGCCGCGAACGGGCCGGCATGACGGCCACCGTGATCACTTACCGCCCGCGCTCAGCCGTCCGCGACGTCGGCAAGGCGCTCGGCCTCTCGCTTGACGAGGTCGATGCGATGGCCAAGTCGCTGGAGAATTACAACGAGAACGATCGGCTCGCCGGCCGCTTCCGCGAATCGGGCTTCGACCCCACCACGCGAACGGCCCGCCAGCTGCGGGCCCTCGTGCAGGAAATCCTCGGCTTTCCCCGGCACCTCTCGCAGCACACGGGGGGCATGGTCCTCACGCAGAGGCCGCTGTGCGAAATCGTCCCCATCGAAAACGCCTCGATGCCGGCTCGCACCGTCATCGAGTGGGACAAGGACGATCTCGACGCGCTCGGCATCCTCAAAGTCGACTGCCTGGCCCTCGGCATGCTGACGGCGATCCGCAAGGGTTTTGATCTCATCACCAAACATCACGGCCGACAGATGACGCTGGCGACGATCCCGGCCGAGGATCCCGGCGTTTACGAGATGATCCAGAGGGCCGACACGATGGGCGTGTTTCAGATCGAGAGCCGCGCTCAGATGGCCATGCTGCCGCGGCTCAAGCCCGAGTGCTTTTACGACCTGGTGATCGAAGTGGCCATCGTCCGCCCGGGACCGATTCAAGGCGAGATGGTGCACCCTTACCTGCGGCGGAGGGCCGGCGAAGAGCCCGTCGATTACCCCGACGAGCGCATCCGCGACGTGCTCAAAAAGACGCTCGGCGTGCCCCTCTTCCAGGAGCAGGCGATGAAGCTCGCGATCGTGGCTGCCGGCTTCACGCCGGGCGAAGCCGATCAGCTCCGCCGCGCGATGGGGGCCTGGCGACGCTCGGGCGTGATGGATCGCTTCCGCCAGAAGCTGCTCGACGGCATGGCGGCCAACGGTTACCCGGCCGAATTCGCCGAACGCCTTTTCAGCCAAATCCGCGGCTTCGGCGAATACGGCTTCCCCGAATCGCACGCGGCTAGTTTCGCCCTGTTGGTCTACGCCTCCGCCTGGATCAAACGCTACTACCCGGCTGTCTTCGCGGCCTGCCTCATCAACAGCCAACCGATGGGCTTTTACGCTCCGGCCCAACTCATCGCCAACGCCCGGCAACACGGCGTCGAGGTGCGGCCGGTGGATGTCAATTTCAGCGAATGGGACTGCACGCTCGAAGAAAGGGTTCTCCGTCTGGGTTTTCGCATGGTGAGCGGACTGTCGAAATCACACTCGGACATCATCGTTGCCGCGCGTGCCGACGGGCCATTCGCGGCGTTTGAAGACTTTGCTCGCCGCACGCGATTGAGCAATGCCGTCTTGTCTCGATTGTCGAAGGCCGATGTGTTTGGATCGCTGACGCTTGATCGCCGCAACGCGCATTGGCAATCGCTGCCCGTCCAAAGGGTGATGCCGTTGTTCGACGGGGCCGAGGAAGCGGGGCGGGCCGAAACGGCCGACGCGGAGCCACCCGTCACGCTGCCGGCCGCCTCACCGCTCTCCGAAGTGGCGTCCGATTATCAGGCGACCGGTTTGTCGCTCCGCGATCATCCGATGAAATTCATCCGGCCAGTCCTCGACAAAATGCGAATCGCAAAGGCCTCCGACCTGGCGATCTTGCCGGTGAATCGCCGCGTGAAGGTCGCGGGGCTGACGCTGATGCGTCAGCGGCCCGGCACGGCCAGCGGCATCACGTTCGTCACCCTTGAAGACGAGACGGGCTTCGCAAACCTCATCGTCCGTCCGGAAATCTGGGAGCGATATCACGCTGCCGCCCGCACGGCGACCGCGATGCTCGCGCACGGTCGCCTGCAGCGACAGGACAACGTGATCCACGTGCTGGTCACGCGGCTCGACGATCTGTCCGAGATGTTGTCCGAGATCGATCCACGGTCGCGCGACTTTCGGTGAAGCGAAAATTCAAACTCACATGAGCTCGCCTTTAGCCACCGTAATCGCTTTGCCGCCGAGAAACGCGCGCTCTCCCTGCACGCGGACTCGAACGACTCCGCCGCGAGCTGATGCTTGAAACGCGTGAAGATCATTTTTTCCGAGCCGCTTGTGCCAGAAGTCGCCCAGACAGCAGTGGGCCGAACCGGTGGCCGGATCTTCGTTGATGCCGACGGCGGGGGCGAAGAAGCGGCTGACGAAGTCGAATCGCGGGTCGGACGATCGTGCCGTGACGATCGTGCCGCGGACGGCCACGTTTTTGAGCCGCGCGAAGTCCGGCGACATCTGCCGCAATTCGGCCTCCGATTCGACCTCCACCAGATAGTCGAATTTATTCTTGCCGACGTATTTTGCCGTCACACCGAGCGCCGGCAAGAGATCGGCGGGCGGTTCCGCCGTCTGTTCGGCGCGAGCGGAAAATCGAGTTCGATCCCGTCGCCGCGGCGGGCCGCTTTCAGAACGCCGCTCTGAGTTGAGAACGGAATTTCCTGCGCGGGATTCGCCAGGCCTTGTTGCCACAGTGCGTGGGCCGCAGCCAGCGTGGCATGGCCACACAGGGCGACTTCGACCTTGGGCGTGAACCAGCGAAGGTCGAACCCCGTTTCGTTCCGGACGACAAACGCCGTCTCCGACTGATTCATCTCGGCGGCGACATCCTGCAGCCACCGCTCCTCGCGCAACCCGGCAAGGGGCAAACAACCGCCGGATTCCCCGCAAATGGCCGATCGGTAAACGCGTCGACGAGGTAAAACGGTATCCCCATGCGAGGCTCCTCAAATGAATGCGAGTTCGGGATCCAAGGCGCACCATTGAAGAGACACCGTTGACGGTCGAGGGTTCGAACGAAAGGTCGTCGCCCGGCCTGGGACTATTTCCCCAGCCGCTCGGCCGACTTTTCCCAAAAGACGGCTTCGGCCTCGAAGCCTTGCCGTTTTGCGAAGTCGGCGAGCAACCGATAGCGCTTGCGCGGGTCGGCATGGCAGCCCCACCAGACTTTTTGTACGCATTCGGGGCAGAACGAAAACGGGCGTTTGTCCATTTCCTCCAGGTGGTTCGAGCCGTTCATACCGCATTCGTAGGCCGTGCAATGGGCGATGCCGAACATGTGGCCCGTTTCGTGGACGGCGACCTTGAACATCCGCAGGCGAAATTGCCGGGCCTCCTCCGCGGTGCCGTCGAGATTCCCGTACCGGGCCAGCGACCAGACGCCGACGCGTTCCGACAAGCTCGCCTGCCCGAACACGAAGTTCCAGCCCGACCCCGGCCAAAGGTCGGCCGTCGTGAGGCCCAACACGGCCACCGCGTCCCGTGGCCGCCTGGGCTTGAGCACGTGTTCCAGGACGTACGTCGTCAAAATCTGCGGCCCGCCCCGCGAAGCGCGGCGTGCATCGCCCGGGATTACATCCAGACCGATGCGCTCGAGCACTTTCGTCCGCACGTGATAAAACCGCGAAAGCAACTCGGCCGTGTCGCCGACGAGCTTGTTCTGTGCGGCCGTGAATTCGCCGATCGGCTGCACGTAAAGCGTCGTGCGAATCTTCGTCGGTCGATTGGGATTGGAACGCCGATATTGCTCGAAGGTCTGCCCGCGCTCCGGATGCGAGGCGAGCCAATCCTCAGCACTGGATGGCAGCTTCTTTTGATGAAGCGGCGCGATCTTTTCGGCGGCGGCACGAAGTGGGGCCAGAGCAGGCGTGTCGGCACCACTCATCGGCGACGCCACACCTGCCAACAACGCGAACGCAACCGCGACGCGAAGCGAAAATGTAACCCAGCTAGGACGACCGATGTAAAATCGAACCCTGCGTTTCATATTGGCCGCTCGCGCGGCTCTGGCTCATCCTTCATCCTTCCGCCTTCATCCTTCCCTCAGTTCCTCGCCGCGTCGATCGGCAGCGCATCGCACAGGCTGAGGGCCAACAGTGGAAAGGCCGTGCCGCTGTATGTGATGAAGTGTCGCGCGTCGGTGTTGAGGGAACGCGTCCACCAGCGGCCGGAGACGCGCTGGTTCTTGAGGAGCCAGTTGACCGCCTTTTGCACGCGCGGATCGGAGGACGGCACGCCGGCTTCGCGCAGAGCGACGAGGGCCGTGCCCGTCATGTGGCCGTCGCTCGCAGGATGGTCGAAATCGGGCTCGCCGCGAAGCTTGTCGGCCCGGTTGCCGCGGCCCCACGCTTCCGGGGCGGCAAACATGCGAAGGGAAAAGCCGCCATCCGACTGCTGATGCTTCCAAACCATCTCGACGAGCGCGTGCTGTTGCGTTTTGTCGAGCAGTCCGGGCATGCGGTCGGAGGCCCACAGGAGCAAAACGCGTCCGTAATCGTGCGGCGGTCGAGCGGTCCGCAAGTAGTGCTGCAAGCGCTCGACGCTCGTGCGAAGTCCTGAATCTTTGAGATGGGCCAGCCAGCCCGGCGCATCGGCGACGGCGATTGCCGCCACGGCGGCTTCGTGAAACGCGTCGGATTCGTACGGCGGCCAGCAATCGGCCGACCCCCAGGTGCCGCTGGGTAACTGCAGCGAGAACATCAGCCCGAGCGCCTGCTCGGTCTCGGGCGAAAGCGACTTCGCGACGTGCTTGTCCCACGCGGCAAGCCCGGCGGCGGAATAAATCACCTGTCCGGGGCGGGTCGACTTGAGCAGTTCCTCGCGCTGGAGGGCGACCAGATCATGGAACGCCGCCACGAACTTCTCGCGCATCTGCGGTTCCGGCGGACCAAGCTGCTTCGACAGTTCCGGACGAATCAGCATGTAAGTCCCCGTCGTATGACAGGAAACACACTTCCGCGCTCCGCTCCATGCCTTGGCCCCCTGATCGAGATAGCGGGCCGCCTCAGTCGCCGAAAATTGCTCTCGCTTCGGTTCGTTCGCGTAAGCCTTGGGAACCCGAAGGTTCTCGAACGCATATTGCGGAATGTCGGCCGCGAGAACGGCCCGACCCGCGGCAAGCGAAAGGCAGGTCGCGACACAAATCACGCAACATCGCTTGAAGATCATGATTCCCCCTCGCCGGGCTGAGGTCAGAGGCCGCCAGATTGAAACGGGCGGATCCGATTCTACAGTCGACCGAGATGACATTTCACCACTGCGCACACCAAGGAGACAGCGAATTGCCCCGAATCGAACGCCGCCTCGGTTGCCGCGACGCGGCTGCCTAGGCTACAGCGTCCACCCTTTGCGGTATTCGATGTGCATGTATTGGTTGAGTTCCGGGGCGTTTTTCAGTCTGAGGTTGGGACTGTCCCATTCGAGGCGCTGGCCGGGCGAGCGGAGGGCCAGCACGCCGAGGAGTGCGATTTCGGTCATCGGGCCGGCGTAGTCGAAGTTGGAGACCGGCCGCGGGCCGCCTTTGCAGGCGGCGAGCCACTCTTCGTAGTGGCCGATCGAGCGGGCCATCGTCTTGGGGACTTTTTTCGCGTCCTCCATCAGCCCCTCGGGCAGAAGCTCGGGATTTCCGCCGTGGGACGAGTGGAACATCTTCCCCTTGCTGCCGATGTACAAGACGCCGTTGCCGGGCAGGCGAGCACCGGTCGGCATCTCGGCTGGCGTCGGCGGCATGAGGCCGCCTTCGTACCAGGTCATCTTCACCGGCGGCAGAGGACCGCGGGCCGGGAATTCGTACGTGATGATCGAGGCGATGGGATAAGTCTCGAAGTTCGGCTTGCCGTCGATCTCTGAACCGTCGAGCGTCGCGGTGGCCTCGACGGCCGTGGGCGCACCAAGGCCCAGTGCCCAGACGGGGTGATCGATGATGTGGCAGCCCATGTCGCCCATCGCGCCCGTGCCGAAGTCGCGCCAGCCGCGCCAATTGTGCGGCGCGTAGGCCGGGTGGTAGGGACGCTCGTGAACCGGGCCAAGCCAGAGATTCCAGTCGAGCGTCCGCGGCACGGGCGGCGTCTGTTTCGGACGGCCGATCCCCTGTTTCCACAACAGGCCCGCGCGGTCGGTCCAACAGTGGACCTCGCGAACGTCGCCGATCACGCCGGCCTGAATCCATTCATTAGTGAGCCGCGCCCCCTCGGTGGCGTGCCCCTGATTGCCCATCTGCGTCATCACGCCCGCGTCATGCGCGGCCTTGGTCAACGTGCGGCACTCGTAGAGCGTATGCGTGAGGGGCTTTTGGCAATACACATGCTTGCCGGCCCGCATGGCGGCCATCGCGGCGAGGGCATGAATGTGATCGGGCGTGCCGACAGAGACGGCATCGATGTGCGCCGCCTCCTTGTCGAGCAGCATGCGAAAATCCTTGTATCGCCTCGCCTTGGGAAACGCGCGATACGATCCGGCCGCCCGCACGTCGTCGACGTCGCACAGCGCGACGATATTGGCCCCATTCCGTGCATGCGTCGCAATGTCGCCGCCCCCCATGCCCCCGGCGCCGATTCCGGCGAGATTCACGCGCTCGCTCGGAGCAAGATACCCCGCGCCGCCGAGCACGTGCCGCGGAACAATCGTGAAGCCGAGCGCCAAAGAGCCGCTGGCGGCAAGAAACGAACGCCGCGAGCGATTTGCCGGACGAGGCGCGTGGAGGCGGGTCTTCGTCGTGGAGGAGTGACTCATTGGTCAGCGCTTTCCAAAAAGAGTCGGTGAGAGTCTGCGGGCAAAGTGGTTGGCGGGGCCCGGCTCGAGCAACGGATCAACCAGCGATCCGGCTGCGGTCAAGTCGGCCCGTCCATTATGCGGTCGGGCCCGCAGAAATGCTGCTTCCAAAGCGTGCCCGAGTGGCGAGTCGGAGGAACAGCCGCACTCGCTTACAGCTTCCTGCCAGATTAGCCCGCCACCGGTTTAGTCCTGTCTGGTGTTGCCAAAAATCAACATGAGAAACCGAAAATTTCCTGAGAAGAAATTGGACACGCTCGGAGGACGACCTAGTTTTTTATGTTCGACACGCAGTCGCGTGCGACAGCCAACCGATCGAAACGATTGACATCCAACTACAGAGAGAGGGTTTCCCATGAGCCACGTGATTTGCAGCGTGAAGCGGTTTTTGCAATCCGAAGATGGCCCGACCGCCGTTGAGTACGCGGTCATGCTGGCCCTGATCGTCGTGGTCTGCTTGACGGCCATTCAGGCCATCGGCACCAACGCGAACACGACCTTCAACAAAGTCGCGACGACCATCTAAGCGATTCGCGTATCGCGAACGCTCCGCTACGGGGACGCCAAGTCGTCCCCGTTTTTCTTTTCGAACTCGGCGAAGGAGCAGGGGCATTGGCGTCGAATGCAGGCCGCCCATCAGCGAACCCGATGGGGCCCGCACCCCGATTTGCTCCCGGCGGGAAGCGCGGTCCTCCGGTCCTCCGCGTGAAGGCGGGGAAATGCCGTCATCTCTCGACCTCCTCTTCCCGGTAAACTCATTCAGGAAATCAAGACACCAAGGGTGACTCCCGCCCCAATCCGAGACTTGTCAGCGATTGCGGAGGGGAAACGTCCCGCGGCGTCGATTGTTCCAAAACGAGCACATCGAGAGAATCGATTGGCATGGGGTTCAATATCAAGTGCTGCCTCGCGGTCGTCGTGCTGCTCTCTGGCTTACCCGCCCTTGCAAATGACGGCTCGGCCGTGCGCCGTACGGAGGATGTGATTTACGGGCGGAAGCACGGAATGGCGTTGACGCTGGATGCGTTTCAACCGGCGCGCGGCAATGGTTGCGGGTTGCTGTTCCTGGTGAACGGAGGTTGGCAGTCGAGCAAGGCGACGCCGTTGATGGTGACCATTCGGCCGGAGGACTATCAGCCGTTTCTCGAGCGGGGGTATACAGTCTTCGCGGTCGTTACGAGTTCGCAGCCGAAGTTTGCGATTCCAGAAATTGTGGCAGACGTGCATCGGGCCGTGCGGTTTGTGCGTGCGAATGCGGGAACCTACGGAGTGCGTCCGAATCGGATCGGTATTTTAGGATCGAGTTCGGGAGGGCACCTCGTGCTTTCGATTGCCACGCAGGGCGGTGCGGGGCGGGCCGATGCGAAGGATCCGGTCGAGCGAGAAAGCAGTGCTGTACAAGCGGCGGCTTGCTTCTTTCCGCCGACGGACTTCTTGAACTACGGACGTCCCGGGATTTGCGGGGTCGGGGCGGGACCGTTGGCTCCGTTGCAGGCGGCTTTCGGCCCGCGTGCGCTCGACCCGCAAGAGCGTTTGAGCCTGGGCCGCGAGATCTCGCCGATCTACTTCGTAACGGCGCGACTGCCGCCGACGTTGATCATTCACGGCGATGCCGACACGGTCGTCCCGCTGCAGCAATCCGAGTCCTTTGTGCAGCGAGCGAAAGCGGCGGGCGCCGCAAATGTGCAATTGATTATTCGTCCCGGCAAAGGACACGGCTGGGGAGACTTTTGGAGGTCGCGCGAGGATGTCACGGCGTTCGCAGATTGGTTTGATCGGTATCTCCGGGATCGTCGTAACTGAAAGCGGGCTTGCGCTGGTCCTGCCGCCTTTTTCCAGGAGAGGGCAGTGAACAGGCCGCTCGTCTCGACCGACCGCAGCTAGGGGCCTTAATCTCCCCCCGATTTCTGCAGGCTCCCTGATCGGAATTCAGCCATTTTTCGCACTCGTAGGCGTGATCTGTCCGAAGCATTTTCTCTGCAGATTCGGTGTCCGTAGGGTGGCCCATCCCTCGACTGGCCGAATCAGAGGCGACACGAACGCCGGGATGCGATACCCTGGGAGCAGACTGGGCACTGGCTCAGTCGTAACGGCAAGCGTGAGTTGTGCATTTTCCGGAGGAGCCCCATCGTGGGTAAGAAGTTGTATGTTGGCAACCTGTCGTATGACACGAGCGACAGCAAGCTGCAAGAAATGTTCGAGGAATACGGATCGGTCCAATCGGCTCAAGTCATCATGGACCGCGACACGGGGCGCTCAAAAGGCTTTGGCTTTGTTGAGATGAGCAGCGATCAGGAGGCTCAAGCAGCCATCACCGGTCTGAATGGCAAGGAAGCTGGGGGCCGGTCACTCACCGTCAACGAAGCCAAACCACGAGAAGATCGGGGTGGCGGCAGGTCTGGCGGCGGTGGCCGAGGTGGTTACGGCGGCGGTGGCGGCGGTGGCCGTGACCGAGGCGGTTACGGCGGCGGACGCTACTAGGAGCCCGTCGAGACGATCACACACGCCCTTCCCACGCCGCTTGGCTGGGAAGGGCGACTGTTTTTCTCCGTGGGCCACCGGGCGTGAATGTTGTGGATTGAGCCGGCTTGGCCAGCGCTTGTCACGCAGCATCAACCGCTTGCGGGGCCGCGCGGTTTTTTCTTGCGGCGCGGAGCCGACGGGCTCGTCGGTTTGGGCTTTGGACGATAACTGTTGCCTGGCTCGTGCCGCGATTCCTTGCGGGTGCCCTTCTTCTGTTTGCCGTCGCCGATGGTATGGACGTAATCGCCGCGAAAGCGCGCGTTGGCGTCTTGGCGGCGGGCTTCGAGCGCCTTGCGCGGCGGCGTGGGCGGAATGAGGCTCTCGCAATCATTGCCGATCAGGTCGGTTCGCCCAGCCTGCCGCAGAGCTTCGCGGACTTCAAAATAATTCGCCGGCTTGAAGAATTGCATGAGGGCTCGCTGCAATTTGCGGTCGCGTAGCGCCTTGGCCACATGCACGGGTTTCTTCGTAAAGGGATCGATGCCGGTGTAAAACATGGCCGTCGCCACGTCGAACGGAGCCGGAATGAAATCCTGCACCTGGTCGGGGCGATAACCGTTTCGCTTCAAGAACACCGCCAGGTCGATCATCGCGTTGAGATCGCTGCCGGGATGGCTGGCGATGAAGTAAGGCACAATGTACTGCTTCTTCCCGGCTTTCGCCGACTCTGCGTTGAAGATGTCGGTGAACTGCTCGAAGTCGTCGTTGCTCGGCTTTCGCATTTTGTCGAGCACGTGCGGGTCGGTGTGCTCGGGCGCGACCTTCAACCGTCCGCCGACATGGTGCCGGACGAGTTCCCGCATATATTCGGGCGAGCGGCGAGCCAGATCCATGCGGATGCCGCTGGCGACCAGGACTTTTTTGATGCCCTGCGTCTCCCGCGCTTCTTTCATCAATTGGATCAAGGGGCCGTGATCGGTGCCCAGCAGCTTGCAGATTGTGGGGTGGACGCACGATTGCCGCCGGCAGACCGCCTCGACTTCCGGACGCAGGCACTGCATCTGATACATGTTCGCGGTCGGTCCGCCGATATCGCTGATGACGCCCGAGAAGTCTTGATCGCGCGTCATTTCACGCACTTCGCTCAGCACCGATTCTTTGCTGCGCGACTGGATGATTCGCCCCTGGTGGGCGGTGATCGAGCAGAACGTGCAGCCGCCGAAACAGCCCCGCATGATCGTCACCGAATCCTTGATCATCGTAAAAGCGGGAATCGGCTCGGCATAGATGGGGTGTGGCCGTCGCGTGTACGGCAGCCCGTAGATTCTGTCCATATCGGACTGCGAGACCGGCAATGCCGGCGGGTTGGCGACGACCGCTTGCCGATCGTGCCATTGCACCAGTCGGCGGGCGTTGTACGGATTCGTTTCGTTGTGAATCATCTTCGTGGCCTCGGCGAAAGACCACTTGTCGTCGCGAACCTGCTCGAAGCTCGGCAACACGAGCGCGTCGTCGGGCGACGTTTCCGAGGCTCCCATTGCATAGGCGATGCCCCGCATCTCGCGCAGGTCGCGGACGCTCTCGCCCGCGTCCAACCGGCGGGCTATTTCGACAATCGCGTCTTCCCCCATGCCGAAGCCCAAGAGGTCGGCCTTGCAATCGAGCAGGATGGAACGACAGACCTTGTCGCTCCAATAGTCGTAATGCGCCAGCCTGCGGAGCGACGCCTCGACTCCGCCGGCGATCACCGGAACGCCCTTGTACGCTTCGCGAGCCCGCTGACAGTAGGCCAGCGTGGCGCGGTCGGGCCGCAACCCGATGCGGCCGCCGGGCGAGTAGGCGTCGTTGTTGCGGACTTTGCGATTGGCCGTGTAATGGTTGATCATCGAATCCATGTTGCCGGCACTGATCGCGAAGAACAGTCGCGGTTTGCCGAACACACGCCAGGCGTCGCAGCTCCGCCAGTCGGGCTGGCTGACGATCGCGACGCGATAACCAGCCGCCTCGAGCACGCGCCCCAAAATCGCCATCGCAAAGCTGGGATGATCGATGTACGCATCACCGGTGACGAACACGACGTCGGCCTCGTCCCAACCCCGTTCGCGCATCTCCGCGACACTCATCGGCAGCGGCCGCGAGGCACACGCGTGGAACGCATGCGCGGCGTCGGCCGTCGGCCGCGGAGAGGGGTTGTTCAGAATGGGCAGATTCATGTGGCAAACTCGGTCATGCCGAGAAGAGGGCGAAAATGACGATCAGGTCACGCGAGTTCGACGATCTGACCTGTCGCATCGGCCCCAAGCCTGGAACCGATCTTGCCCGGAATGTTATCCATTATAGCCGCGAGCCGCCGTTCCCGCGCTCCTCGTACGCCAACGCGATCGAATCCCCCGCCAGCGTGACTGCTATGTCGAACTTAGTCGGGCCGGCCGGCTCGCCGTTCAGAACCGGGCAAAGTGCCCGTTTTTGATGGGCCGAGCCCCTGCGCATCAGGTCAACGTCTGGACCTCGGCTCGACCGCCCGGGGTCGCGTCGGTCGAGTTCAGAAGTCGTCGGTGACGGCTGCTCGGCCGCTGTAGGTGAGGAGGTTGCAGAAGGGGGTGACGCCGATGTTTTCGTTCATCATGCGGGCGGAGCCGTCGCACATGGCGACGCCACCGGCGCCGGGATGGAAACTGTAGATGGCGTTGATGCTGTACTCGTTCGTGCAGTTGAAGAAGCAGGCCGGGGCCCCGTGCAGGGAGCCGAAGACCGTTGCGGCCGCGAGACCGTCGTAGGTTGAGCCGCTGGTCAGGGCGACCTGAAAGCAGCTCCAACAGCCGCCGACGTTGGCATTGAGCCGCATGATCGGCGTGGGGCGGTTGCAGCCCCACTTTTGCCCGCGAACCCAAACGTCCGGGTGGCCGGCGTGTTCCACGCAGTAGATCGTGGTCGAGGTGCCGTCGGTGATTTGCTCGAAGCCGATCGGCGGATGGCCCCCCATGTCGGTATCTTGCGGATGGGCCGGGTTGTCGCTGACGCCGAGATTGTTCAGGTTCTGCGAGTGCAGCGGAGTGACGGCCTGGTAATAGTACTCGACGTACGAGCTGTAGCTCCCCAGCGGTGAATAATCACTGGCGCCCACGAGCATGCGGTCGGGGTTGCGGCACTGCAGCGCCATTTTGCAGCGGACGGGAAACGTTTCGTCGATCCGTTCCACGGCGAACGGGTTCGCACTGTGGACCGAAGAGGGGCACAGAAAGAGCGGGATGACGGCGGCGGCCGGGCGGTTGGTCGCGCAGCAGTCATAGGCGGGATCGCCGGAATTCGTCGAGACGAACATCGGAAGCTGCCAGTCGCTCAAATCGAGCGGCGACGAGATCGGCGAGCCCTGGTCGATCATCTGGTAGATCGAATTTGCCTCAACAAAGGGGAGCAGCCGCTCGCCCCAGGTATGGTAGTTCGTGTCGCTGTGGCAGCCGACCGTCTTCACCGACGGCGAGAGGAAGGAGCAGTGCGGCTCGCGAATGAGCATCAGGCCGGGCGGGAGGAGCTTGTGGAGCTCGTAGTATCCGTGGGCCGCCAGCGCGATCTGCTTGAGGTTGCTGCGGCACTGCGTTCGCCGGGCCGCCTCGCGGGCTTGTTGCACGGCAGGAAGCAATAGCGCGATCAAGAGCACGATCACGGCGAGCGCGACGAGCAACTCGATGAAGGTAAAGCCTGATCGCTTCGACACGGCGAACCTCTCCCGATGCGGCTTCGGGGAAGTGGTAGCGGAAAGCGGACAAAAGACGGCGTCAATGCACGATTCAACCAAAGTTTGCTTGAAAGGCAAGGGTCAAGCATGAAATGCGGGCCATCCGCGACAAACTGGCTGGACAAAACGCCATGGGCCGGGCGAGGTGCGACGGACCGGAAGACTCTGGAACCGCGGAGATTTCAGTCGGATCGGTTCACCGAATTCGTCGATCAGACTTCCTCGTTTTCCATTGCCCGCTGACCCTTGCTGTCGCGATGGACGCGGTGATCACTGAGCGGGACCGACGCTGCTCGAGACGATCTGCGGTTCGTTCGCATCCTTCTGCCGAAAAGCCAATTGCGAAACGAAGGCCAGGAGATAACAGCCGATCGCCATCAGATACAGGAACCGAAAACCAAAATACATCGAGTTATATTCCAGCAGGCCGCCGCAAATGGCCCCCAGCAGGTTCATCGCCATCATGCCTGAAACTTGCCCCTTGCTCGACAAAAGAGTCGAGAACACGATGCCCGAAAACAGCATGGGCACCGTGAGCACCACTGCGGTCTCCAGGCGCCCCAAAGGCGTCGAAGTGAATCCGCCCGAATTTGCCAACTGCCACCCCAGCCCCAGCGATGCGAACAAGAGCAGATAGGGAACCAGGGGACGCTTGATCGAGAGCCAGGCCACCAGGCAATTCCCCAGAAAACCCATGCTCACGATGCCGGCGATCACGATGCCGATGACCTGCCACGTATTGCCGAAGGCCAGGCCCATCTCCGTGATCCCCTTGGTTTCGATCAACATGAAACCGGCGCCAAGGAAGAAAAAAGAGACGTGACTGAGCTGCGGCCGCTCGGGGAGGTAACTGCGCGCGACAAACAGCGAAAGCACGACAACTTCGACCACCATGACCAGGTACGAGAAGGGGTAGATGCGTCGCGGCATGTAGAAGAAGGGCCAATCGTCTGTCGACACGTCCGCCTGCAGCGACGGATTGGCGTAGTAAGCCGTCTTGTCGATAAAGCCCGCGTCTTCGATCGTTTTTGCGGGCAGCGTCCACGCCGGGTCGTTCGACTCCAGGAAAATAATCGAATTGTCGTAGCCCGCCTGCACGCAAACCGGAGGCCTTCCGTCAAAGGCCTCTTGCAACGTGCGGTAGATCTTGCGGCCCAAGTCGTCCGTGACCACGCAGAACGACAGCGAAAGCGCCCCGTCGGACTTCAGCCGCGACCGGGCGTCGCGAATGCCCTGCACCGTGTAAACGAACGAATCCAGACGCACGCTCGAACCCTGGCTGAGTAACGTGTGCGAGTCGAGCAGACCGTAGACGATCAGGTCGAACGTCTGGTCGGTGGTTCGCAGGAACGAGCGGGCGTCATCGATGACGACATGAGCCCGCGGGTTGCTGTACGGCTTCTCGGGGTGGCTCAAGTCGCCCGTTAGTTCGATGGCGGGGTCGATTTCGATGGCCGCAACATGTTGCGCTCCGGCCCGCAGAGCGGCCGCGACGTCGTTGCCGGTGCCGGCCCCCACGACCGCGACGTTCTCCAGCTTGGGCTGGGCCTGATAAGGGAAGTCGTAGTAACGGCGCACACCGTTCCAGCGGGTGCTCTTGGGGTCGGAAAAATCGAAAATGCGTTGGTGGTAGTGGCCCTCGGCCGTGATCAGGGTCAAGCCCGTAACGTCGTCGCGCCCAATCTCCAGAAGTTGGTACGGGGAATAGACGCGGTTCCAGAGCGGATTGACCGGCCAGGCCAGGACGATCGTGCAGGCCACCGCGGACGAAATGCCGACGATCAGCGAAGCAGGCGTTCTCGAAGTCAGCATCAAAATTGCAGCGAAGCAGACTGCGAACCAGGCCAGCGGAGGCGTCCAAAGGAAACTCGCCGCGAGCATGAGCAGGACGCCGAGCAGGCTGCCGAGCAAGTTCAGTCCATAGGCCCGCAGCTTGCCGCGGCGCTCCATCAGCCGCCCGCAGAGTTGGCCCACAGGCGTGAACGTGACAGCCGTGAGCAGGAAAACGATTGCCAGCAACTGATACAGGAAGAGCAGGTGAAACAGATTGCCGAAACCAAGCCCGACCGTGAGCTGCTCGTTGACCGGATTGATACTGATCGGCTGACCCGGGACATATCGCATGATGGACATGAACAGGAACTGCCAGGCGAGCAGCGGCAGCACGATGAAGAGCGGAATGCGGTCCCGCGTGGCCAGGGCGTAACCCAACCCCAGTCCCACGAAACACGCCAGAAGGCTGAAATTCTTGTAAAAAGCGAGAAAGGGAAGAACCGAGGATTGCCACCGGATGATGGCCAGCTCGACAAACAGACTGAGCGCCGCGGCGAAGACGATTGCGACGTCGGCTTGCCTGGCAGTCAACGTATCGAGGAACCTGGCCTGCGCGAGGGCGCTGGCATCAATCCAGGGCGCGAGTCTCTTGAGCCCCCGATAAATGCCCAGTGCCGCCATCGTGGCGACGTAGAGCAAGAAAGCTTGGACCAGGAACGAGACGGGCCCTTCGAGCTTTACCAACGGGAGCTGGATAATGAGGAGGAAACTGCCAAAGGCGATGAACGCCAGAAGCCGACGCTGTGACTGCGGCATATCAAATGACGGGGGGTTGGAGACGGGTTCTGTCAATTCGCCTAAGCGATGCAAATTGCAGGCGCAAGATTGCCATTCCCCGACGCCGAATTCAAGGTCTTCGCGCGTGACGTTGTGCAGAGGCTGCAAAACTCCCCTGATTTCTTTTGCAGTTTTCTTTTGCAGTGACGCGCCTTGCCGGTTAGCCTCGCGGTCATGCGCCCCTTGTGCGTCATTGCCGGGAGGGAAGGCGACGGCGGGAGCGGATTTCGGCCGACGTGACGCTCTTAATTGTCCAATGCCAACTTCGAGCTCGTATCGACTGCCGGCCCTCGCGACCGTAGAATTTGAGCCATGAAGCCAGAACTGACCAACGATCAGCGGCAAGCTCTTCAAGACAGCCACGGATGCATCGTGGGGACGACCTACGTCCTGATGTCGAAGGACGTCTTTCGCCAGACGATGGGAATTGCCGACGACAAGGAATTGGCCGCATCTCTCGAAGCAATCAAAGAGGCGATGACGGACCTCGAAGCCGGCCGTACGATCTCACTGGAGGAAGCCAAGAGCCGGCTCGGCGCGAAGCATGGCCTACCGAGTTGAACTGTCGCCCCGCGCTTTTTCCGACGCCGAGGCGATCGTCGATTTCATCGCCGCCGACTCAATTCGGAATGCCGCCCGCTGGCGCCAGCGGTTATTTTCCAAGTTCGACCGTCTCTCGATGATGCCGCGGGGCTCCTCGCTTGCGCCCGAGAGTGAATACGTTGACTTTGAAGTTCGGCAGACATTCCTCGGACCCTATCGGATTCTCTTCACAATCCGGGACAAGGATTCGTTGGTTTACATCCTGAGCGTTCGACACGGCGCCCGTCGGTTCATTCCTCCGAGTGAACTTGGGGATGGCTAATAACCGTGGGGCAAGCCGCTAGCTTGCCGGTCGATAACTTCTCCGCAAGTGCAAGGACAGCCCGTGTCGAAACCTGAGACATGCTGTCGCAAAAGGTCAGCCGACCGTCGAAGGCCTCAATCCAAAATCCAAAATCAAAAATCGACACGGGCTCTTCAAAGCCTGGAAAACAAGCGAGCCACTCACGACAATTCCCACGCGCCGCCTCTATTTTGTGGTGCGGCCGTCTCGGCTGCATGTGTAGGCGGGACGCCCGCACCACAAGTACGCCAACCAGCCGCGCCGCATTATCGCGGTCGGTGATTTAGCTCCACCGGAACCGCAGCATGTCCGCCGCCGCCCCCGCCCACTCCCACGAGCCGCAAGCGGCCATCTTCGACATGGATGGCGTGTTGATCGACTCGTATCGGGCCCATTTTGAGAGCTGCCTGCGAGTGGCGGCCGAACTTGGCCGCGTGTATACCGAAGAGCAGTTTGCCGCAGGATTTGGCCGCACCACCCGCGAAGTCATCGCCGAGCAGTGGCAAGGGCAGGGCGAGGCGCTCTCGGACGACCAGATTGCCCGGATCGACGAGCGCAAGGAGTGGCTGTTTCGCGAAATCATCGGTGCGGATTTTCCGGCGATGCCGGGAGCCGTTGAATTGATCGAATCGCTGGTCCAAGCCGGCTTTCGCGTGGCGGTCGGCTCTTCGGGCCCAAGGGAAAACGTGCAACTGGCAATCGACCGACTGGGCATCGGCAAGCTATTGTCGGCCATCGTCACCGGCCACGACGTCAAACACGGCAAACCCGATCCGCAGGTGTTCCTGATCGCCGCCGAGCGATGCGGCGTATCGCCCGGGCGATGCGTCGTCATCGAAGATGCCCCGGTCGGAATCGAAGCGGCCCGCCGCGGCGGCATGCACGTCATCGGCCTGGCGAGCACCGGAAGAACGGTCGAACAACTCCGAGCGGCCGATCTCGTCGTGACGTCACTGCGCGAGCTCTCACCGCACAACTTCTGGCAAGTGCTTCAAACAGCCGCCAAGCCGCATCCGGCTAGCTGACCGTGTGCGATTGTGAGAAGAATCGGCCGGAGATTTGTAGTAGTCCGTCCCGCTCAAATTGGTGGATCGGGTGCCACGCCCACGGCTTTGCGTGGGCGTGCGAATCCGTTTGACGTTCGAAGACACGCCCACGCAGAGTCATCATGTGGAGTGGGCGCACTTGAATGAAAATGGCCAGTACACTCGCCGGATCAATTGCTTGTTTCCGAACTCAGCGAGGACTGGCCATGTGCAAGGTTATCATGATTGGTTGCGATCTGCATGATGCGACGATGGTATTGAAGGTCGCGGACGGCCCGGGGGCGACGGTGCGCAAGGGGTTTGCCACGTCGAATCGGCCGGGGATGATCGAGTGGGTTAAGGATTTCGCCTCCCAACACGGGGCCACCCGGATCGTGTTCGCTTACGAGGCCAGCGGTCAGGGGTTTGGCCTGTACGACGATTTGACGGAGGCCGGCATCGAATGCCATGTGCTGGCGCCGACGCATCTGCCGCACACCACGCACTCGCGCAAGAACAAGACCGACGACAAGGACGCCCTGATGATCCTGGACGAAGTCCGGCGCACGTCTTGGCGGGACGGACGCTGCCGAACGTGTGGGTCCCCGATCACCAGACGCGCGATGATCGGGAAATCGTTCGGTTGCGGCTGGAGGTGGCCACTCAACGGACGCGGCTCAAAAACCAGATTCGCAATCTTGTGAAGCGATCGCGGCTGGGCTTCCCGGACGACTTCACTTCCTCGGGGGACTGGTCGAAACGGAGCGTCGAGTGGCTGCGCGAGGTCGCGGCGGGGAGCACCGGCGCGTTGCGCGAGGGGGTGCGGACCGCGTTGGCGAGCCTGGTGGAGCTTTACCAGGCGCTGTCCGTGCAGATCCAGGCCCTCGATCGGGCGATCACACGCCTGAGCCGGACCGAACGCTATGCTCGGCCATATCGCAAACTGAAGCTCCTCTCCGGAGTGGGGACGCTGACGGCGATGGTCTTCCTGACGGAATTGGGAGACTTGGCCCGGTTCGCGAATCGTCGGCAGTTGGCCGCCTATTTGGGGCTGGCCCCGTCGGCCTTCGAGTCGGGGGAGCGGGAGGATCGCAAGGGGCACATCACCAAGCAAGGTCCGGCGCGCGTGCGGCACGTGTTGTGCCAGGCGGCCTGGGCGGCGCTGCGGGTCTCGCCCGAATGGCGAGCGAAGTACGATCGCATCCGTCGCGGATCCAAGAGTCGTGGCCGAATCGCCATCGTGGCCGTCATGAGACAACTGGGAGTGGAGATGTGGCACACCGCTCGTTCGCCGGAACTCGGGACGCTGCTGGATGAGCATGATGCACTGGCGTCCGAGAAGACCAAGAAGGAGACCTCCGCTCGGGCTCCACAGAAGGGGGCCGCCCCTTCCACGTCACCATCGCCTCGGCCCAGACGGGGTGAGGCCGAGGCGACGGCGACGCGGAAGGGGCTCGCGAGACGCCCTGGATGAATCTCTTGAACGCAAACCAACCTTGAACTCCGTAAACCGTCGAACAGAGAAAGGAACCTGCCCGCGTGAGCTGCCTGGGAAGACGGCTCAACGAAGTCCACCGGAACCGCCATCGCCCCCGAACCACGAAGGCGAGATCGTCGCACGGCTGGAACCATCCGTCGCAGAGTGTGATCCGCCTTCAACCCATACCATCGCAATTGCGAACGACGAGATAGTCTTCCTGACAACAGGAACGACTGAATAACAGGTTGCATCGGCGAAACTGGCCAGCTGACGTTGACACCGCTCCACATAACAGCCGTGGGCGTGGCACCCACCAATTTGACGTAGACGGTCTAGCAGGGTGGGACAAGGCCCCGATTTCTGAGAATACGGTGGCCGCCGGCCCACCTTCTTCGTCGGTCGCCAAAAAAAGAAGGTGGGTCGGCGTTCGCAAAGCCTCACTTGTCCCACCCTACGCCGTCTTCTTGCAAGGGCCGCCAGGCTCGCCGCGAGCGGTTCAGGCAAACGTAGGGCGAGCTGCCAGCTTGCCGGATTTGGGCCCGCAAGCCAAAGCCCGGCGCGGCGAAGAAGGATCCTCAAGACGGTCGGCTCAGAAGCCTCGCCGGCAGCACGGCGGACTGCTTCACCCACGTCGTTATCTGCGCCTCATCGAGCGGATCGTCTTCATGGACGTCGAGGTAGCGCACTTCCTTTTGCTTGGACTCGCCGGGCGGGAGAGGGCGCAGTGAGGCCCCGCCGAAGAAAGCCACCTTGACGAACTTCGTGTAGCAATGAAAGGCGAGGAACCAGCCCTGATCCTCGGTGCCATAGAAGGGGCAGTTCCACCTGACCGCCTTGCGCACGTCGGGGACGGCACTCAGGATAATCGCGTCGAGGCGGCGGCCGACTTCGCGTTTCCAACCCGGCATGGCTGCAATATAGGCTTGCACGGGCGCGTCGCCGTCGGCCTTCGCAATTTGCGGATTGCCGCCCGAAAGAAGCTTCACCGGCTTGGCGGCAGCCGACTTCGGCTTTACGTCTGGCTTCGCCGTTCGCTTGGCTTTTAAGCCCGCGTTCGCGGTCTTGGTGCGCTTGGCAGCAGTTTTGCGTGCCTCGCTTGCACGAGCCGCGCCGTTGGTTTTCGCCTTTGCCGCGCGCTTAGCCATCATTCGCACATTGTTTCCGGATGGAGCTCGGCTCGGCCGAGGTATTGGCGAAGAATGAGACCCCCTCAATCATGCCAAAAGGATTGGGGGGGTGAGAGCTCTCGTTGGCGTAAAACGCTGCCAATCAGGCTTCCTCGTTCTCCCGGATTTGCGATTCGATCTCACTTGGATGTGCATCGACGTAATTCCAGGCGTTGACGAGATCCTCGGCTCGCAACGAGGGGAAACTCTTCAGGATGTCCGATTCAGGAATCCCCTGGCGGCGCATTTGCTCCAGGGTCCAGACGGGAATGCGTGTCCGCACGATCCGCGGCTCTCCACCACAGATGCGTGGATCGGTCTCGATGCCGGACGCGGAGAATTTTGTCATTGTCTTCGGATTGTAAAAACCATCACCAGGTAACGCGCCCCGCCTCCCGCGGATCGTCTCGGCCTTTCAGGCCTTCGTGGAATCCGTGGCACCTAAAACCTGGGGCGGCGCAAAACCTCTGTCCCAGGCTACCACGTTTTGCCCTTTCAGGGCCTTCAAGACGGCATCCGACAAGCCGAGCAAATTGATCAATTGCGTTCTATCAAGGACGTCCAGGGCCTACTTCTTCGATCGTCTGATCGATTTCGTGCTCAAGCTCGGCTTGGGAGCCGCCGGTCGCTGCGACATTCCGATCGAACGGTGCCACGCTCACTTGGCGTTGGGCAGGCAGGTCCTGCGCGGAAAGGCTTGAACAACCGCGTTCGGCGGGTAGAGTAACCGCATCATGGTCCGCTCCGGGCGCCAAACGACGTCGGAGGGCCGACGGGGTTCGAGGGTCGCCGGCCAGGCGGTCGGGGCGGTTGGATTGTCGGCGTTTGGGGCTGGTGCGATTCCGGGGGGCGCGAGCCCGTCCGGGTCGGTCCGTATTCAGGAGGGTGCCGCTTGTTGCGAAAGCCAACGGATTCTGATTTCGTACCGCGGAAAGGACCGCCGCGAAATTGTCACGAAGAAGAGCGCACTCCGATTTCTGGGCTTCACCTACGGCCCGAAGACCGACAAACTCCTCCGCAAGAACAAGATTCGCTTTTGGAAGGAACACGCGCCGCCGACAGGCCGCCTGTCGTCCGTCTGCGATGCCCAACCCGTGCGCGACCTGTATGCAAAACTGCACCCTGGACCGCCCTTGGTGAATGGCCGGCCTTCGATTTGGCTTTACGAGGTCAGGCACCAGATCGATCGCCTGCACGGTCGAAAGCCGAGCACGAATTCCTACACACTGTGGATCACGCATCGCTGCCGTCATCTGGACTGGAAGAGACTCAACGGCGGCCTGGAACGCCGTAGCGGCCAATGGTACGCCGATCGAGCACAGGCCGAGCGAATACTCGAGCGGATCGCGAAAGAGATTGCCGAAAAGCCCTTCCGAGTCCCCAAGCCTCCGAAGATCCACTTCGACGGGATTTTCGAAGGCGTCGCGCCCAACCGCCGGATGACGATTTACCTCGCCGCTCGAGAACTCGGCATCCCCCGCGAGCGACTCGCCCGCTGGGTCTCCGAGGGCGAGCCCAAATCGGAACCGCGGGACATCCCCGGGAGGGCGGAACCTCTGCTGAGCGTATTAGAACAGGACGTCCTCGCGCGGAAGAATCGGACGCGGCGGAAGCCATTTCGCTTCGACGGAATTTACGAAGGCGTCGCACCGAATCGCCGCGTGAACCTGTTGGCTGCGAGCCGCATCAGCGGCATCGAGAAGTATTCCCTGGTGAAGCGCGTTCGCAACGGCACGTTGAAATCCCAAATGCGCCTGCGGGGCGACGTGTGCCGCAAAGAATACACGGTCCTCGAGGCGGACGTTCTGAAACTGGCCGCCCACGACCCCCCGCGCCCGCGGCGAAAGCGCACCCGGCGCTAGGAATTCAAGCGCATTCTAGTAGTCCGTCCAGTTCAAATTGGTGGATCGGGTGCCACGCCCACGGCTTTGCGCTTTGTCTTGCCCGCATTTTTTGCAGAATGTTTTCGTGCGCGGGATTGGAAGGTCGTTGAAAGGCACGGACTTCCGGCGTTCGCCTGTGTTGGAATGAGAGGTGCACGACGGGCAGCCGGCTCCAAGGAGATGTCGGGGGTCTTGGATCGATGCGGTCGGACGGCCGTGTTTGGCGGCGCCGAGAAGCAAATGGATCCCCGATGGAGAGCATTACGTTGGATGTGGAGCGTTGGGCTCAAGAGCAGTTTGGCTCGTGTGAGTTGGGTGATCGCCGACGCAACGTGCGGTTGGTGAAGTTCGCCCGACAGGTGGCGGCCAATCCGTCGGCGAGCACCCCCGACCAGACGTGCCAATGGGCGGACTGTAAAGCGGCGTATCGACTCATGGATTGCGATGACATCGAATTTGGGGCGATCCTCGCTCCGCATTGTCAGCAGACGAGAGACCGTGCGTCGAAGACGGGTCGGGCTCTGCTGATTCATGACAAGACGGAGATCTCGTTCTCCACGCGGCGAAACCCCATTGAGGGACTCGGCCCAACGGGCAACAACAAGCGGCAAGGGTTTTACCTGCACACGGCCCTGAAAATCGACGAGGACGGTCAAGAGATTTTTGGCCTGGCCGGCCAACTGCTCTTTTACCGCAAAGTGGCGCCGAAACGCCGCGACGGCCTGCGCGAGACGGTCTTGCACGCCAAACGACGGCCGCGGGAATCGGAGGTGTGGCGACGTTTGATTGAACAAGTGGGACCCGCCCCCGCCGGCCAGACCTTTATCCACGTCTGCGATCGAGAAGCCGACAACTACGAAGTCTATGCGCAGAGCGTGATCTGCGGCGCCGGCTGGATCATCCGCGCGACTCAACTGCATCGCAAGGTGCGTCCCGTCGGACAGACAGAGCCTGATCAGCCACGATCCGAGGCGATCACGAAGATCGGGGACCTCTTGACGCAGCACGGGTTTCAGGAAGGCTACGAGGTCGCAGTCCCCGCGATGAAGAAGACCAAGGCGCGCACGGCACACGTCCAGCTTCGCTGGACCTCGTTCTGGATGCCCCGTCCTCGTCCGTGCAGCGTGTGGGCCAAGAAAAACGCTCCGGACTTCATCCGCATGACGGCTGTGGAGGTCTGCGAGGTCAAACCTCCCCGCGGAGTGAAGCCGCTGAGGTGGGTGCTTTACACGCGCGACGGCGTCGCCGACGCACAGGCAGCGCGTCGGGTCGCCCAGGACTACGCGCGACGCCCGACGATCGAAGACTACCATAAGGGGATCAAGACGGGCTGCCACCTGGAGGAGCGGCAATACAGCACCGCGGCCCGCTTGGAACGCATTGCGGCTGTGCTGTCGGTCGTGGCGGTGCGTCTGCTGCAGATCCGAGCCATCGCCCGCGTCGAGCCGGAGCGGGCGGCGCTGGAGGTTGCCCCCCAAGAATGGGTCAGCACGTTGTATCAATACACGGCCTCCAAATCTCCGAAGTACATACAGCGCTGGACACCCGCCAACTGGACCGTGCTCGAGTTCATGCGACGCCTGGCCGGCCTCGGCGGATTCCTCGGACGCAAAGGGGACGGTCTCCCCGGTTGGATCACCCTCTGGCGCGGCGTCTCCAAGCTCCTGCTCCTCATCGACGGACGACAACTTGGCCACAAAAAATGCGGGTAAGACAAAGCGGCTTTGCGTGGGCGTGCAAATCCGTTTGACGTTCGAAGACACGCCCACGCAGAGCCGTGGGCGTGGCACCCACCAAAATTGCGGATGTCTCTGGGGTGCCACTCTACGCCGTTCACCCTTTGAGACAGGAGCGAGGGCACCGAACCGCTCGATAGGCGAGGGCACCCGCCCTCGCACGTCTGAATGCTGCGAGGGCAGGTGCCCTCGCCTTTCGGCCGATGGGTGGCACGCCCAAATTGATCGTTCTGCCCTTTCGTAGCCGAAGACGAGGGGTTAACGGCGTAGAGTGCCACTGCGGCAGATTTTTCACGATCGAGGCACGTTGCTTTGAATCCGCCCCAATGGCGGAAAGACACCAAGAAAGGAGGGGATCCGGGAGTTTCTTCGACAGATTCTCCGAACAAGGACTTGATAGCACATTCGCGATGGAAGTCTCGCGTGAAGTGCCCCCTCACCCCCGGCCCAATGGATTTAACCTTAGGCCGGGATTTTTGCAGCAACTTGTTTGCGGCCTTTGCCTTTGTTTTTCGTTTTTGCATCGTTTGGCCTTGGATAGGACCTGCCGGGACGTAGCGGTACAAGATGGCTGGCAATTCGTTTCATCAGCCGAGTCAACAAGGCACGCGCCCAGTCCGGGCTCGCCATCAGCAGTGCCGGTCGCAGGGCGTGCAATTCCCGCAAGGCCTCGACAAAGCTGATCCGCAAGGGATCGAGTTCATGCTGGGCCGCTGTTTCCAGGATCAGCCAGCGCACCAGGGAATAGAGCAACACATGCCCGGCAATTTCGTACTCGATTCCCTCGGGGGTGCGGCTGCGCAATCCTCGTTTCAGGCCCTGCGAGACCTTCAACTCCCGGAACGTCGTTTCGATCTCCCAACGACGGTGGTAGAGACCCGGTTGCAACCGATCGCCGACTTCGCGATCCGTTGTCAGCCGCACCCAATCCTCGCGCGAGGTGCGCTGGGGATTGGTCGCGTTCGTGACGACGGCACTTGGGCGAAATCCCCGCATCTGGTAAGAGATCACCCGCAGTTCGATCGACTCCGGCAAGTCCCGCCATTTTTTCCGACGGTCACAGGGCTTCCACCGCACCAGTTGATCGTCGCGCCCCAGCGAGCGAATCGTCTCCAGCCGCACGCCCGCCTTCAATCGGATGGCGAAAAAGGCGTTCCGCTTCTGGATGGCCCAGAACATCCCGTAGCTGAAAAAGCCGCGGTCCATCAGGATCAGGTCGTTTTGCCGCACGTGGTTCAAGAGCGACATCGCCAAGGGGATCTCATTCGTCGAGAGGGGCGACAGGGCATAACAATACGGCAAGCGGGCCAAAGGAAATTGGAACATCACCAGACGGACCTGAGTTCGGCAAGCGCGACGACCGTTGGTCGCCGCACCGTAATGCTGGCGGAGCCGCTTCCAGTGCGGCAGGCCAATCACCGTTCCATCGAGGGCCAGCAACCGAAATCCCTTCCAGGACAGTCGTGGCAAGTGCTTGTGCTCGATCCGCGCGACCAACAACAGCATCAACTCGGTCCAGAACTTCACGGGGAGCAAGCGGCGAGCCTTGGTAAACGCCTCTTCGCTGACGACCGTGAGGTCGTCGCGTCGCGGATCGTGCCGGGAACGACGCTGTTGCCCCCGCGGCCGGCGACGTGGCGCAGGGGGACTTCCGCGCCTGAGACCCGAAGGCTTCGTAGTCCTCCAGCAGCTTGAAGGTCAGCGACAAGATATTGGTGAAGTTCTCGGTCCAATGCAGAGCCGAGGAAAGAGCCAGCCACGTCAAATTGACCGCATTGAGAGGGCCCGCCCCCAATCTCACTCCCGCTCGCCGCACGGCTTCTCCGACCAAATCGGCCGTGAGAAGCGCCGAGAAAGCCCGAAGGTCGTGTTGACGAATCGTGTCCCATACGGTACGCCTCTGTTCATCCTTGAACATCTTTGGGTCCTTCTGACTGAGTTGTCGTTGAACAAACAACTTCTGTCAGAAAGGACCCTTTTTGATCAAGACAAAGTTAGTGCCATTGCCCCCGGCCCCTCTCCCTCGAGGGGAGAGGGGAGAATGAGTTGTGGGAGCCTGCGAGTCTTCTCCCCCCGAGTTTTGACTTCTTGTCCTGCTCCCCTCGCCCCCCGAGGGAGAGGGGTTGGTGGTGAGGGGGCTGAGTGCAAGGGCCTTGCAACTCGTGATTCGCAATCTCCGCAACGAGATAATTCCCCGATGCCCTCACACCACGAAGGCCAGAGAGATCCGCAGATGACGCCGATTTCGCCGACTTGAATTTCAAAATCTGCGTCCTTCTGCGAAGTCTGCGGAGAACTGCTTCTCAGTTTTGTAGGGCATGGCTGTGCCTGCCATCTTCCCTTGATCCAAGCAGCAGTGACGAAAATGGCAAGCTGGCAGCTCGCCCTACGTTTGGCTGTGCGCCTGATTCCTAGACAAACTCTCCGCCAAAAAACGTCTCATCTAACGAAATCATTCCTTATTCGACGAGTGTCCAATCTCCAATCGGGAGGACCGTCAGTGAACAAATTTCCCGGCAGAAGCATCGCGGTGTTGTTGTTGGTGGGAATTGTTTGGCTGGGTTTCGGTGCGACCGAGACTCGTGAGCGAGTCCAGGCAGACGACGGGGCCAAACGCTCGGCGGTGCTTTTGCGGGCGCTCAGGCCGGCCAGATTCGCGACGACAACGGCCTGAGGTTGAAGCTGGTGTGGGCTCCGCCGGGCAAGTTCATGATGGGGAGTCCGAACAACGAATGGGGTCGGGAGCTTTGGGAGAATCAGGTGCAAGTCACGCTCACAAAGGGCTTCTGGCTGGGCCAGCATGAGGTAACGCAAGCCGAATGGCGAGGCGTGATGCAGACGACTCCCTGGGAGGGGAAGTTCGGTGTGAGAGGGGGTGACGACTACCCGGCGACTTTTGTGTCCTGGGACGACGCGATGAAATTCTGCGAGAAGCTTACTGAGCAAGAGCAGAGCGCGGGCCGGCTCCCGTCCGGGTGGCAATACACGCTGCCGACCGAAGCCCAGTGGGAGTACGCGTGCCGCGCCGGCACGACCACTCGGTACTCGTTCGGCGACAGCGATTTGAAATTGAGCGATTACGCCTGGTGGGGCGGATTCATCGGGCAGGGGTCTGCCAAAGATGAGACATACGCGCACCGGGTGGGGCAGAAAAAGGCCAATCAGTGGGGACTCAAAGATATGCACGGCAATGTTTGGGAATTATGCCACGATTGGCACTCGTCGGCCTTGATGGGCGGCACGGACCCGCAGGGGCCGGCACAAGGCAAATTCAAGGTGGTCCGCGGCGGGAACTGGGGCGACACGGCCAACGACTGTCGCTCGGCAGTCCGCCACGGCTTCGGGCCGCGCCGCGGCAACGCCAACATGGGCTTCCGCGTGGCCGCAGTCCCGTCTGGCAGATAGAGCGAGCACCAACGCCTGGCGGCCCGGCTTGTGCGCCTGTCAACGAACGCATTCCCTCCTTGCGCGGTGGCGCGCTTTGCGGCGGTTCACCGTCGCGGGCAATTCCGGCGCGGAGAGACCACCAGCACCAATTGGAAAACTCAATTCCGGACTCAGCTCGAGGGCCCGCGTCATGGATCCCGACCGAATGCGCGACTCGGAAGTCACACACGGACGCATGCGAGTCCCATCCGTGGGCGGTTCTTGACGCTTGCCGGCAAACGGCGGCTTTTCGGGCGGGCCCTTCCCGCATGCACGTCAAAACGCCAAGTCACCGAGCGCGGATGACTCCGCGTTGCAGGCATCAATGCGTGCTGCGGTGCATCACGAGTCCTTCAAGAGGCCGCCAGTGGGAATTGCGGTGACTCTTTGGTCGCTTTTTGCACGCGGTTCACGCTTCGCAGAGCTGCGGGGCTTCGCAGCTCTCAACTAGCTCGATTGTACCTCGGCAGAGGCCGATCAAGAAGAGGAGTTTTCCAGTTTGTTGCAACTGGAGATGCGAACGGAAGTTGCGTGACGAGAGATTTTCTAATGCTAAATATATGGCATTTTGAGATTGGTGTCGGCGGGCGAAGACCCTCACGCCGACTTCGGCTGAGCTCGTGGCAGGCGGGCCCCTTTCCCACTGCGATGTCAAGAAGCGGGGCGAGGGGAGGAGGAAAATGCGATTCTCTCGTCTGGCTGCCAGAATGGCGTTTTTTGGGCTGGACCCAAAAAAAGTCTCCCTTTTTCAGCGCCCCAAAAAAGCCAAAAAAAGCCATTTTGGCAGGCAGCAAATGAGCGGAGCGGGAGCGTATTTGGCAGCGAGGGAAATCGAGCCAGCCGGCCGAGCGCGGAGTGCGCGTTCGGCGGCGACGGCAGGAAAAACTATTGCTGTTTGCCCTTGGTGAGTTCCATGAAGGCGGTTTCGAGGTTCACGTCTTCCTCGCGGAAGAGGGTGATTTTGAAGCCGGCCTGCAGGAGCCGCGTAGGGAGTTCGCTGTAGTCGAGCGTTTCTTTTTTCAGCGTGGCGATGATCATGTCCTTGACGATGGAGACCGCGCGGACTTCGTCGCACTGCTCGAGGAGCCGGGCGGCTTTTTCCATGTCGGTTTTGACGCGGATATGCAGCATCAGCGCTTCGCGGGCTTTTTGCATGACCTCGTTGACGTAGCCGTCGACGATCAAGTGGCCCTTTTCGATCATGCCGACGCGGGTGCAGACGTCGGCCAGCTCGGGGAGGATGTGGCTGGAGACAATGATCGTTTTGTTCATTTCGCCCAGCCGCTTGAGCAGGGCGCGAATTTCGATGCGGGCCCGCGGGTCGAGGCCGCTGGCCGGTTCGTCCAGGAGGAGCACCTGCGGCTCGTGCAGCAGCGTGCGGGCCAGGCCGATGCGCTGCGTCTGGCCGCGGGAAAGCTGGTTGACCATCGCGTCCCGCTTGAAGGACATATCGACCAGTTCGAGCTTCTCCTCGCAGACTTTGCGGCGTTTGTTGCCGTTGATGCGGTAGGCGGAGGCGAAGAATTCGAGGTACTCCATCACCGTCATATCGTCGTACACGCCAAAAAAGTCGGGCATGTAGCCGACCAGGCGGCGGATTTCCGTCGGGTCGGTGTAGATCGATTTGCCGCAGATGTAGGCTTCGCCGTAATCGGGGTTGAGCAGGGTGGCGATCATCCGCATGGTGGTCGTCTTGCCCGAGCCGTTGGGGCCGATGAAGCCGAAGACGTCCCCCTCCTCGAGCTTGAGGTCGATTTCGTTGGCGGCGATCAGGTTACCGTAGCGCTTGGTGAGCTTGCGGGTTTCGATCACGGGCGGTCCTCGAAGGCTGTCCTCGGGTTGGGGGGGCAGGCGATCAGTCGTCGTGTGTTTTGCGGACGGGGAGCAGCAGGCGAACAATCGTGACCTGCGTTTCCGGCTCGAGCTGTTTGCCGTCGACCGTCCAGCGGATCACCGGTTTGCGGATCGCGCCGATGAGCACGGCCCGATCCAGATCCAACAGAGGCGACCAGTCCAAGTTTCGCAAGGCGCCGTTTTCGAGCCCCGTGTAGAGCGTGCCGCCGGCCTCGCGGTGGAAGGTGAGCATCCGCATGATGTTCACCGGTTCGCGATCGAGGGGATCGTAATCGGCGTGCTCGATGTGGCTCTCTTCGTACTGCGTGTTGATCGACTTTGTGTTGACCTTCGTGGCCCCGGTCATGTAGCCGGCCAATTCACGTTGCGAGGCAGTCAGCGGCAGCCAGGGGACATCGGGCAAGAGCGGCACGGCGCGCCCCGTTTTTGCATCGGTGCGGGGACGAAAAACCTGGTGCCCGAAGGCGACGACCCAGTCTTCGATGGGAACCGGAAAGTGGTGCCGCAGCGAGCCCTCCAGCCGGCTGGGACCGCGACTTTCCAGTTGGCAGTCGACCAGATTCGACGTATTGCCCAGCCAATCGGTCTCCAGGTTCTTGGAGGACCAAATGGCAACTGGCACGCCGTTGATCGTCCGGTCATCCGCTTCAATCGAGTACGGAGGCCGCGCGATCTCGGCTCCTCCCGCGCGGTACATGCCTCCGAAAGAGCTTTCGGGACGCCCGTGCCAGCCGACGCGAAGCGTGGCTTTTTGACCCGCCTTTTTCGCGTCTGGCGACGGGGCGAATGACTGGACTGACTCGGGATCGACGGAGACGTTATACCGGCGGTTTTCGGGACTATAGAGGACGCTGCACGAGCGTACGTGTGTCACGCCGGAGGCCGTGTCTGCGTCGAAAATATCGAGCTGATTGGCCAGCAGCCGATTCCCCTTGGCCGATGAGCCCCACCATACGGCCGACCCGGCGGCCGCGGCGATGATCAAGGGAAAAGTAATCCAAGTCAGCTCGGGCCGATTGAAGAGCTTGTGCACAAGCAGGTAATCAATCGGGCCGATCACCAACAACAGGGCGACCATCAGGCCCATCACGGGCCAGGTCGTTACCCGCGTGATCGAGGGAAAATCGTCCTGTGTCGAGTCCAGTTGCGTGGCGAGTTCGGTGATCCCGGTTTGCGTCAGGCGGGTGGTGAGCGATTGGGCCCGCTTCGAGTGCGTTTCCTCCAGGTCGAGCAGTCGCCGCAACAGTTCGGCCATTCCCGTCCAGCGGACGAGGAGCGGGTTATCGAAACCGACTCCCAAAACGGTGACCCGCCCCAGGCCGCACGATGCCCGGCACAAGAGCGATCCTTCAAACGTGGAGATGAGCGACTGGTTTCCGCCGTCATTCAGGCGGGCGGCGTCAACCGGTTCGTCGCTGGCGCTCATGATTCGGGTGCTTTGCCGGCAAAAACTCTCAATCGCGCTCAAGTCGCCGAGCCGGGCGATGCCCTGCACTTTAATGGGAATCCAAGCGGCCAGTGGAGTCTTCCCAAAGGCGGGGCCCGCTTTGCCGAGCGTGACGACGAGATGCCCGCCGGAGCGCACCCAGCCTTCGAGGGCCTGGCTTTGCGCGAGATTCAAGTCGAGCTGGCCATCGAGCAGAATGGCGTCGATCGCGGAATATCCCTCGGGATTTGTGGGCAGCGAATTGGCCGCTTCAATATCGACGACTTCGATGTTCGTTCGTGCGGTCGGATTGACGTTCGCCTCCGGGATCGCGGCCTCGTTCGAGAGCAACTGAGTGATGCGGTCGGTCGAGAGTTCGATCGCCGTGCCGGCGGGACGCACGTGCCCGAGCAAGAAAACGGATTGCCGCAGCGGCGGTGCGATGTCGCCCTCCGCTTCCCCAGAGACGCGAAGTTGGCGGCTGGCGAGAACGCCATTTTGGCCGACGACCCGAACGCCCAACGTCCCGGCGAGCCGGCCCATCTTGAACGGAACCGAAATGGCACTCGGTCCTTGGGAGGCCAATGAAACCGGCGGACTTTGAAATGTGACGACGGAACCTTCCGGATCCGGTGCATCGACTTCGAGTCGCACGGGTCCGGTCGCGGACGATTCCAGTTGTGCCGTGAGCGTCGTCCAACGGCCGACTTTGAAAACTCCGCCGAGGCCGACGGTGACGCGGTCGATTTTCGTGGCGTCCGCCGACGGGGCGGCCCAAGCGACGCACGGCGTGCCCAACAGGGCGACCGCCAGAAACAGACTGAGACCAGGAAAAACGGGGCTTTTCACGCGGGAAATGCTTTACGGCGCAAGGAGATAACGGGTGAAACCACCCATCATACGCCGGAAGGCGAGAAACTGTGAACAGTCAACGGGTGGATTTCTCGGGTTCAGGAACGATCCGTAAACACTCGCCGCATCAGGGCGGCCAGCCGTTCCAGTCCTTCGTAGGGGATCGTGTGCGGGCCGTCAAATCGCAGGAACTCGACTTCGAGCTTGGATTCTTGGAGCAGCTTCCGCAGCGCCTCGGCCCCCGCGTACGGCAGGATGGGGTCGAAGGTTCCGTGGCTTTGCAAGACCGGCAAGGGGCCGCGTTTTTCGGCCAAGGATTTCCATTGTTCCTCGGCAATGAGCGATCCGGAAAACACGCATAAACCCGCCGGGCGCCCCGAAAGCCTCAGGGCCACATCGGTTGTGACCATCGAACCCTGGGAAAAGCCGCCCAGGATCATTCGGGAAGGGGGGATCTTCAGGCGGCGGTGGACCTCGCTCACAAATTCCTGCATGAGCTGCGAGCTTTCCGACATTCCTTCCGGGATGCCGTGCCGGAATTTGGCCATCTTTTCCGGGTCGCCGAACGCTCGTTGAAATCGCTCGATGTCGATCATCCACCAGGCCCGGGCTCCCGGCAGACCGTATGTCCCAAGGTCCAATGGCCCTTCGGGAAAGAGGTAGACGATATCGGCGGAGTGTTCAGGGCACATGGCGGCCAAGTCAGGACCGAGTGCCACCAAATCCGTCCCCGGAGCCCCGAAACCGTGACAAAGGATCACACAAAATCGGGCCGGTTGGGCCCCGGAGGCCGGGGCCAAAACCGTGCAATCGAGCTCGCCGAAACGGTTTTCCGACCGTCCCAGTTTTGTGTGCATTTCCATGCCGGCCATTCTGGTTCGTCGCCTGGGGAATGGCAACCGGCCAGAGAGGATTGGGGGGCGGCCGAATTCTGCCGACTTTTTGGAAGGGTGCTTGCAATGCGTTCGTTCCCCCGTAGAATAAATGATTGAGTTTGCGCTAACAGCCTGCGTTAAAAGAGTTTGTGGTGCGCAACCTGCGGGCCGTGTCGAATTCAACGCCTTTATGAGTCGTACCGACCCCCATCTTAAGCGATAGGCATCTCTGCCGATTCACGCGTCCCGGAGCAAAAATGTCGACGAAGAAATATCTCACGCTTGAAGAGGCCGCCCGACAGTTATCGATGGCGCCGGACGAATTGGTCCGTCTGCGTGAGCGCGGCGAAATTCGGGGCTTTGCGGACAGAGGGACCTGGAAATTCCGCTCCGAAGACGTCGAAGAGTTTTCCCGCAGCCGCGATGCCGATTCCTCGCCCGAAGTTCCCATCATCGACGACAAGCCGGGACGCAAATCCCCCGCGGGCGGTGATAGCGGCATTCGCAAGGGGACGGGCCGCTTCAACAAGACATCCGACAGCGACGTGCGGCTGTTGCTCGACGAAACGCTCGTTCCGGGCGCCAAAGACAGTGATCCCGAAGTGGTCCTCTCGCAATTGGGCAGCAGCGACAGCGACGTGCGGCTCACCGACGATGTGGGCGGCGTGGTCGACTCGAGCAGCGACAGCGACGTCAAACTGATCAGCACGTCCTCCGACATGCTGCTCCCTTCTGACGAGGGATCGTCCGACGGAAGCGACAGCGACGTGAAGCTGATCGCCGCCGACAGCGATAGCGACGTCCGGCTGGCGAAGCCGGCTTCCGACCCGAAACCGCCCCGCAGCGATAGTGACGTGCGCCTGGTCGGCACCGATGATATGGCCACGCTTTCGAGCGAGAGCGATTTGCGGCTGACCGACGCGGGGAGCAGCTCGGATCTCGGCGGCAGCGCCACGAAACTCGGTGGTAGCAGCGGCTCGTCGACGAAACTGGGCAGCAGCACTTCGTCGGTGAACCTCGGCGACTCGAGCTCTGACGAAAGCTCCGTTCTGTTGGGGCCGGACAGTGGCATCGCCCTCGACACGGGCAGCGGAATGAAGGTCGGCGGGGGCAGTTCGGCCGACAGCGGGATCACCCTGCAGAGCCTTGCCGACAGCGGCATTTCGCTCGAAAAAGTCGATAGCGGCATTTCGCTCGCCAGCCCCATGGACAGCGGGATCGCCCTCGACGCCGACAGCGGGATCGCGCTCGACAAAGACAGTGGAATTACTCTCTCGGCCGATAGCGGCATTCGCTTGGATCCCGACGCGAGCGCCAAGTCGACCCGCGCCCGAAAAAGAAGCCGCTGCTCTCCAAGGAGGTCGACGAAGTCGACGAGGACTCGACGCAAGTCGAAGTCCCCATGATGGAGGAAGAGGAAGACAGCAGCTACAAGCTGCATGACGATTCGGCCAGCAAAACGAACGTGGTGCTCTTCGCCGACGAGGGGGAATTCGAGGAAGACGAGGAACCCGTCGCCCCGGTCTCTCGCAAGAAGGGCCGCGGGGACGACAGTTTCGCCCTGCAGGAATCGGGCGTCGAATTCGCCGAAGCGGAAGATTTCAGCGACGATGAAGACCTCGAAGTCGCCGAGGACGTGCTTACCGAAGATGAAGGCGATCTCGACGAGATCGACGTCTTCGAGCCGGCCGAGGAAGACTTCGGCGACAGCAGCATCCAATCCGGTGAGAGCCATGCCGAATTGCAGCCGGCGGCCATGGCCATGCGCGCCCCCGCCGCCGCGGAAGCGCCGTGGGACGGTTTGACGTTTGGAATTTTGACGATTTCCACCGTCTGCCTGGTGCTCGCCGGCGTGATGATGTACGACCTCGTGCGGACCGAATGGTACTTCGATCAGAACGTCGTCGTCGGCAGTGCGCTGCTCGACTGGGTGCGCGGCCTGTTCCCGACCACGTAGACGCTCTGGGGATGAAAATCTCGCGTCAATAAAAGGGCACCACGAGGTGCCCTTGTTTGCTCCTTGACGCCCTACTCCGGACGCTTACGTCGTCTTCCAACGTTCCATTTCGTCCCGCTTTTCCATCACGGGCTTCGGACCGCCGGGAACGGGCAGATACATAAACGTGCCGGAAGCGGCAGCGACCAGTGAGCCGTCGGATGTGCGCACTTCTCCGCGGGAGACGGCCGTCATTTGCCCCGCATGGCGGACCTCGGAATGGCAGACGAGCCTCTCGCCGAGCCAGCCGGGCCGGATGTAATTGATGTTGAGCTGCACGGTGACGAGATGATGGTTCGCGGGAGCCAGCGTCCAGCAGGCGCAACCGAGCGTCGAATCGAGCAGAGTGGCCACGACCCCGCCGTGGACGATCCCCATCGACCGCAGATGCGTTTCGTCGACCGTAACTTCAAAGACCGCGATTCCTTTTTCGACGTCGATGGGCCGGATTCTCAGTCGTTCGAGGAACGACGATCCGACCGATTCCTCTTTGAACCGCCGGGCGATTTCCGCGATTCTCTCTTCGGAGCTGTCCAACTCACACCTCTGATTTTCGATGGTGAGGTACCGCAGTCGCGCGGCCTGCGAGGAACTTTGTAAGATGGCGATTCTAGCAGACCACACGGGCCATGGGTCGACCGTTCGGCGAGCGAAATTCAGCCACATGCAACTCTTCCCCGAAGAATCAGCAACGATCGTCGGCAGCGCGAGGGCGCTGCGTGCCGGCCAAACTACGTGCCTCGACCTTGTCGACTCCTGTTTGGCAAGGATCGATGAATGGGAGACTCGCGTTCACGCGTGGGTTTCGATCGATCGCGACGGCGCGCGGCAGCGGCGCGCGAACTGGATCAAGAAACCCAAGACGGTCGCTGGCGCGGGCCGCTCCACGGAATTCCACTGGGCATCAAGGACATCATCGATATCGCCGGGCTTCCCACGGGCGCAGGCTCGAGGCAAACGGCCCAATTGCAGGTGAGCGGTGACGCGACCCTGGTGCGCAAACTCCGCGATGCCGGCGCAATTCTCCTGGGCAAAACCGTCACCACGCAGTTTGCCTGTTTCGACCCGCCGCCGACGCGAAATCCGTGGAACGTCGAACGCACGCCCGGCGGCTCATCGAGCGGGTCGGCAGCGGGCGTCGCCACCGGAATGTGCCTGGGTGCGATCGGATCGCAGACCGGCGGATCGATCACCCGCCCCGCGACCTACTGCGGTGTTGCCGGTTGCAAACCCTCCTACGGGCGCGTGAGCCTCGCCGGCGTCGTACCGCTGGCTCCAAGCTTTGATCACCCCGGACCCATCGCGCGCTGCGTCGCCGATCTGGCCATCCTCTTGGATGCCATTTCCGGCCACGATCCGGCTGATCCACACTCAATCGCCGAACCGATCACGACAATGGATTGGTTCGCGAAGACTCCTGAAATTCGGAAGCCGCCGACGTTTGCTCGGCTCGGCGGCTTCTTTGCGACGATGGCGACTCCCGTCATGCAGAGTGCGCTCGAATCGGCCCTCGCACAATTTCGTGCTCGGGGCGCATCGCTCGTCGAAGCCCCTTGGCCGCCGACGTTTGCCGACGTGCACCGCAATCATCGGCTGATCTTCGAGTACGAACTCGCCTCGAGTCACAAAACGCGGATTCGACAATACCGCGACGACTACCTTCCCGGACTCGCTTCCCTGGTCGAAGAGGGGCTCACGATTTCGGAGGCAGAGTACCTTGAAGCGAAACGGCATCAAGAGGCGACTTCGCGCGAAGTCGCCTGCATCTTCGGCAATGCCGAAGTGGCCGCCTGTCCGGCCGCCTTGGGACCCGCTCCTGATCCCTCCACCACTGGCGATCCGGCGTTCAACTCTCCCTGGAGCTACACGGGGCTGCCCACCATTTCTCTTCCTGTCTCTCTCGCGCCCGACGGCTTGCCGCTCGGGATCCAACTCGTGGGCCGGCGCAATGGCGAACGGCCGCTCTTCGAGGCGGCACTGTGGTGTGAGGCCGCTCTTCGAAGCGGCACTATGGTGTGAGGCCGCTCTTCGAAGCGGCACTATGGTGTGAAGCCGCTCTTCGGAGCGGCCATACGGTGTGAAGCCGCTCTGCGGGCCGCGGATTCGCGTCGCACGTAGCTCGCCGATCGTGGACGTCTTACATACACTGGCGCTACCAACACCCGGAGATGACTGTGTCCGCGAATTCTCCCTGGATCATCGACACGACGACCGCGCGGTTCGAGGCGGACGTAATTCAAGCGTCGTCCGAGCGGCCGATCATCGTCGATTTCTGGGCTCCGTGGTGTCAGCCCTGCCGGCAATTGGGGCCGGTCCTGGAGAAGCTGGCCAACGAATACAACGGCCGCTTCACGCTCGCGAAGGTCAACGTCGACGAGAATCAGGATGTAGCCGCGGCCTTTGGCGTGCAGTCGATCCCGTATGTGGCCGCCGTCCGCGACGGCCGGCTGGCGGCCGAATTCGTCGGCGTGTATCCCGAAGAAAAGCTTCGCGAATGGCTCGCGCCGCTCCTCCCGTCGAAGGCCGAAGAGCTGCTAAAAAAGGTCGCGCACTCGAATCGTCCGATGCCAAAGCCGCGCTCGCCGCCTATCGCGAGGCCGCTGCGCTCGAGCCGAAGTTGGACGCCGCCCGCGTCGCGCTGGCCCGTGTGCTGCTGAAGCTCAACCAGGACGACGAGTGCCGTAAGATCATTGCCGACCTCGAGTCTCGCGGTTACCTGGAGCCTGAGGCCGAAAAAGTCAAATCGCAGCTCGAATTGCGGGCGGCCGCCGCGGAGGCCGGCCCGCTCGACGAAGCCCGCAAGGCGGCCAATGCCGCGCCGAACGATCTGGCGCTGCAGCTCAAATTGGCCGACGCGCTGGCGGTCGCCAACCGCCACGACGAGGCCCTGCAGATCTGTCTGTCGATCGTGCAGAAGGACAAGTCAGCCCTCGGCGGCGAGGCGAAAAACACGATGCTCCGCATCTTCGACACGCTCGGCGCCGGTTCCGATCTCGTCAGCGTCTACCGCCGCAAACTGGCCACCGCGCTTTATTAGCCGGTGGCGCCGCGGTTGATGCCCTATTTGCTCAGATCGACTTCGATTTCGATCAGCCCCGTGCGGTAACTGACATTGCGAAACGGGGTTTGTGCAACCAGTTCCTCGAACTGCGCCTTCGTGTAGGCTCGCTTGAGAAGCACGGTGCGAAAGATGAACCGCGTGATCGCGCGATTGACCGGTCCCAATCCCATTTGTGAAACCGCCTGTCGGATTGCGCTCATCGGCGTGTCCCGCAGCAGATCGATGATGAGGGCCCTCCCGCCAGGCTTGAGCACGCGGTGCATTTCTCGAAGCGCGGCCACCGGTTCGGCAAAATTCTTGAATGCCGCCCGGCAGAGAAGAAGATCGAATTCGTCGTTCTCAAACGGCATCGCCGAGACGTTGCCTTGCCGAAAGTCGACGTCCACACGGGCGTCGGCCGCGCTCCGCCGAGCCATCTCGACGAATGTGTGGCTGATGTCGAGACCGGTGACGCGGTAATCCCCGAGTCGGGCCAACTCGACGGCGAAGTACCCCGGACCGGGCGCGACCTCTAGCACGGAACTGCCGGCCGCGATTTCCCCGGCAATCCGCCGGGCGAGCGCCTGGAACTCACCGAGTGACTTGCGGGTGTTCCCCGCGTACCATCGGGCCAGGGCCCCCTCCATACCGACGCCTTTTTGTGCCTTCGTGGAAACCGCGGTCATGGACATATTCCTTATTAGATAAGATACTTATAAAATATGCAAAATCCGCGGACCGCGTCAACCGCAAAGCGCGACGACCTTCTCCTCCGCCTCGAGCAGGGCGTGCGGCGAATGCTGGCCGGGGCAATCATCTTCAATCAGCAGGTGGCCGAGAGCCTCGGCGTCAACGCGACTGACCTGCAGTGCCTCAACCTGCTCGAGCTGCAAGGCGCGCTCACGCCGGGTGATCTGGCCCGCTGCTGCGGGCTAACGACCGGAGGCGTCACGGTCGTCCTCGATCGGCTCGAAAAGGCCGGCTACGTCCGCCGCGAAGCCAACCCCCGCGATCGCCGCAGCCTGTTGATCCGGCCGGTGCCAGCCAAGATGCGGAGCCTTCACAAAGTCTATCGCTCGAAAAGCGAGTCGCTGGCGGAAGCGCTCTCTCCTTACACCGACCGTGAGCTCGAGTTGATCCTCGACTTCGTTACCCGCACGGTCGCCCGTGATTGACGGAAGCGGCGGATCGCGAACCCCGTCACGCTGCGCCCCGTCAGTAAGTCCCGGGAGAAGGTGGCCGCCGTCAGGCGCCGTGCCACGCGCCGCAGCAACTCGCTCCAATCGTCCGGGCGCTGGCATCGCCAGAGGCGCATTGTGGGGTACCACGGCGTCGTTTCCCCCTCGAGCATCCACCGCCAATCGGCCGCGTAGGGTAGCAAGTTCCAAACTGGCCGGCCGATCGCGGCCGCCAAATGGACCGTCGAATTATCGACCGAAAGCACGAGATCGAGGGCGGCCATCTTGGCGGCGAAGTCATCGAGGTCGACAAGCGGATCGCAATCGGACGCATCGTCGAGCGTGATGCCAAATTGACGCGCGGCTTCCAGGGCCTCGGCCGCCGCCGCGCCGTATTGCAGATTCACGAACCGCACGCCGGGGACTTTGAAAATCGGCTCCCACAGTTCCAGCGCGATCGATCGCCTTCGCCTCGTCTCGAAGTCCTTGCCTCCCTGCCACGAGATTCCGACTTTGAGCGCGCCGCCCAGTCGGGCAAATGACTTCCGCCAATTTGCGACCCGTCCCGCGTCGGGTTGAAGAAATCCGTGCGAGCGCGGAAAGTCCTCCACATTTCGCCGCAAGAACCGCGGCAGCGAGCCGATGTGCTCGACGATGTCAACGGGGCCGGCCGGCGGTAATGCGTTTGAGGGAATTGTCTTGGCGAAGGGCTTGATCGGCGGAAAAGATCTCCCAAAGAGCGGCACCAGCCGATGATCGCACTCGACAGAAATCCGCGCGACGTCTTCGGAGCCAATCCCAATCAGCAGTCCCGAAAGGCACGAGGCGAACATGACCTGGTCGCCGATCCCTTGCTCGGAGAGGACGAGCATCGAGCGCATGCCGAGCGGCCTTCCATCCCATCGGCAATTCGCTGGAATCGATCGTACGTCGGGCTCAATCGCGAGCCGGCCCTCGTACTCATCCCATCCCTGGCCCAATTCGCCTCGCATCAGACGAACGAGCGCCGTGTTAAGACGCGCCTTCGGATGCTCGGGTGATGCGGGCCGAATATGGCTGAGTAAAGTCAGCGACTCATCAAACAGCCGCAGTTCGCGGAGCACAATCGCGAGGTTAATCCGCGTTTCTTCATCGTGGGGCATGAAGGTCAGCGCCCGGCGATACGCCGCTTGCGCTTCATCGAGCCGGAAGTCCTGCCGAAAGCAGTTGCCGAGATTAAACCAGGCCAAACCGAATTCAGGATCTGCCTCGACCGCTTTCCCATACGCGGCCAGGGCTGCTGCAGGCTCGCCCAACTGATGTCGGATGACGCCGATGTTGTTGTGGGCCCGCGCGTGGTTCGGCGCAACCGCGACCGCTTGCTCGTAGCAGGCGAGTGCCTCGACGAGGCGGTTTTGTCGGCCCAGGTCGACGCCGCGAACGTAGTATTCGTCGGATTGTGCTTGTTTGGCGTCCATGCTGCAGTCGGCGTCTCGTGGAACGTAAAGCGCTCGATCTGGCCGCACAAATTTAATCGTTCTGCCGCCACGACGATATTGATCCTTTGGCGGCGGCAACCCGCGAGACGAAACTCATGGCCTTCCCACTTTGCCGTATCTTGCCAAATTGCGAGCGGGATCAGTTTCGGTCGTTCCGGTCGCCGTGCATCGAGAGATCAACTCGCCGACTCTTCGGACGCGAGTTGTCTGCGGGCGAGACAGGCCAGGATTGAATTGACACACAGGTAAAGGGCAAACAATCCCGCGAAGACGTTGACAAACGGTGAGACCCATATTGCCGCCACCAGGAACGATATCGCAGAAAGAAACAGGCAGACGATCTCCTGGCTCATCAGCTGGTATGCGCCGAGGTGCTGCGCGTAGACATGCAGGCTGAGATGTGCGGGAAGTCGCGGTGTGCTTCGCAGCAAAGGTCTCAGCAACAGGAATCGAACCACTTCGAGAAGCAGCCCGAGCGCGACGAAAACCGCAATCGAATGCAGCCAACTAACCAAGACAAGGCTGGCGAATAGGGCAACAATACTGAACCAGTAATAGGCTCGAACGAAACGCCGGAGGGTCTGGCCCAGCGACGTCGTCAAGACGGGGTATCCCCAAAGGGCCCCGACGACCATCCCGGCCCACGGATAGAAAAACTCCGTGTCGTCGAATTCCGCGAAGAAGTAATCCAGGGTCCGCATGGCGAGCGCCATCCATCTCGAAAATACACCCGGCAGGAGTCGAACCTGCGACCTGCGGTTTAGGAAACCGCCGCTCTATCCTACTGAGCTACGGGTGCAAAACGGTCGGCCGAGGGCGAGGCGGGCAGACGGCCAATTGCGGTCTATTCTGCTGGAGACACCGCTCAAAGTCCAAGGATGCACGGCCGGCACAACTCGGCAGCTTCGTCAATCAGTGCCAGGCGAATTCGCCGTGTTCGATGGTCCAATCGTTTCCGAAGAAGCCGGCAGCTTTCACGCCGGGTAAACCCTTGTTCCACACGTCGCCACTCATCAGCACGCAATCGGGGTAGGCGATCCCGGAGACGAAATACGGCAGACGGTCGGTCAGTCGCATGCCCTTGATGCCCGTGCCGGCGATGGCGCCGACGGCGGCCACGTCGCTGCCGGGTCTTGGCCGGATGAAGAAACAGCCGAGGTCGTCTCCTTTCACCTCGCGATCGCCCAATTTGGCGATGCCCGATTTGACTTGTACGGGACTTTCGCCCAAGAGAGCAGCCCAAGCTGAATTCGTGTCCGCGTTGCCGTAAAGCACGATGTTGCGGTCGCGGTCTTTGGCCGGGTCGAAATTCCCGTCGGTCACGATTTCCAGCAGGCCGTTGCCGCGATACCAGAATGATTCCGCGTCGAACCGCGCCTTTTGCAGGGCCCAGGCATTTTCGGCCGGCGAACCGTGCGTGCCGATGACGAGCAGCACGCGATTGCGAAACGCGTCGCGAAAGGGCCCGCCGCGCGTCCGCGACTTGGCCGTCGCCGGCAGTTTCTCTCCCACTCGCCATTTGTCAGCCGTGCGGTAGAGCCAGATTTTTGCCTCATCGGCCGGTCGGAGGGCGTCGCCGAGCTTTTGTCCGTCGAGCTCGACGTGCACCGTCTCCCCCGGCTTCAGGTGACTCACGTCGAGTGCGAGGCAGGCCACGTTGTCGGTCGTCCCCTCGAATCGCCGCTTGCCGGCATCGTGCGTCAAATGGACCGAACTGTGTTTGAAGGCCTTTTGCTGCTGTTCGATGACGGCCCAATGGCATCGCGGCGAGACGCTGGGGCTGGCCGTGACAAAGTCGACCTCTTTGACGTCCGCGTCGCGCGGTCGCGAGCGCTCGGCGAAGAATTCGAACATCTGCGGCCAGTCGACGCACAGGTTGCCCCACCAGTGGCCCGCACCGATGCGTTCGTGATAGGCCCAGTCGGCATGAAAGCCGCCGAGCACTCTGCGCATTTCGCGGGCTTGCTCGACGGGAACATTGTCGTCCTGATCACCGTGCAGGATGTACACGCCGAGCGATGCAAGGTTTTTGACGAGGGCCAAGGTATCGCTGGGTGACGCGGCGCGAGAGAAAAGTTGGGAGACGGCGTCGCCGTGTTCCGGGCGCGATGCGCCCGCGTAAGACGTCATGCTGATCCACCCGGCGCTCGGACCGATGCCGGCGAATTTATCCGGATAGGTCACGCCGAGATGCCACGTGCCGTGGCCCCCCATCGAGTGGCCGGTGAGCCACACGCGGAGCGGATCGATTTTGAGCGTGCGCGACGCCTCGTCGAGCACTTCGAGCGCGTCGAGCCGGCCCCAGTCTTCCCAATCGAAACCGAATTGCCGTCGATTTGTCGCCGCGACGACGTGGGTCCAGGGCTTGGGTTTGAAGCAGGCCGCCTGACCGAAACCTTCCACGCCCGCGCCGTGCAGCGTCAGCGTTAGTCCGGGGGTCGGATTGGCCGCCGACGCGGGGACCAGCGCGTAATACTGCACGCTGCCGTCGATTCGGCTGCGGAACGTGCACTTGCGCGTTTGCTCGGGCTTGAGCACGCGCAGGCGCATCTCGGTCCTGGTGAGCACGCCGTTACCGGTCGCGTTGCGCAATTCGAGTCGTGCGGTCGTTTCCCCCGTTGCGGCGGGATGGGCGGCGATCTGGAAGGGGATTTTTGAAACACTGAGCGGTGGCAATGCCGCCAGGTTCGTTTGCTTGGGCGACGCTCCCGACAAGGTCGTAACGACGAGACAGGTTTGCCAGTTTGGCGTCGCGTTGATCACGGGCACGGCGCCCCAGCCATCGTAGCTCGTGCCCACGATCAAATCGGGAAGCGTCGTATCGCCCGTATTGAAGAAGAGATCGCTCGGCGGCGGCGTGAGCTTGGCCTGCAATTCACCGCGGCCGACGGTGAACAGAAATTCGTTCTCGCCTTTCTTCAATGCGATCGGGACATGCACATAGCCGTGCGAATACGGATCGCCAACACGAGGCTCTCCATTGACCCACACCATGGTGTGGCCGCTGGCCTCGAGCACCATCACGCGGTCTTGCTCCGAGGGAATCACAAGAAACGCCCGGCCGCCGTTGAGGAGCGAGCTTTCGTAGCTGCCGTCCTTCTTGGCCGAGAGTTTCGACCAGGTGAGCGATTTGCCGCCCGGCAGCGACAACTTGTCGCCGGCTTTAGGGCGCTGCCAGCGCCGGAAGCCATCACCGCATTGATGGGGTCGACGGGAATCGGCACACGGCCCGCCCGCCCGGCCGGCGGAATGACGAGCGCTTCGCCGAAAGAGATGTCCTTTTTCGCCGGCTCGGCGCCGAACGCCGTGGCCGTGAGCGCGATGCAGGTCAAGCCAAGCCAACACGACTTCCGGCCACGGAAAGAAATGCGTCTCAAGAGGTTCGTCATTGTTTTTGGTTGCGCCCTTGTGTCAGCCAGCGGCCCTAATCTCTGCCGCGGAAGACCATCCAGAATGCCCCAACCAGTGCAATGAGCACGACGACGCCACTCAAGGCAACTGCCCGGAAGCTGATTTCGTAGTACGCGGCGAGCATTGGGCGGGATTCTCGCAAAATGGAAAAGACTTCCGTTATAAGCGGCGGAACAACGTTTCGCACGCCGACACGGCGAGAGGTGGTGAGGCACACGTGAATCGTTGCCACTCAGCCGATTGCGCAAGTCGCAATCGCGAGACTGTCACTCATAAGGCTGTCACTTAAAGGCTGCCACTTAAATGACGGGCAACCGCGCCAGGAGTTGTTGCGCTTCGGCGGCGATCCGCGTGCCCGGCGCACGGCGATGATGCGCTGCAGGTAGTTTGCCGCCGGCGCGTAGAGGCCGGCTTGAATCAATTGCCGCGCGTTTCGAAGCAGATAGCCGTACGTGCGCTGCGCGGTGACGTTGGGATCGAGCGACGTCGACGCATACGGCAGCAGGCCCAGGGGGTTCACGCCGACCGTGCCCACGGCGGGCGTCTGCAAACTTGTGTTCGTCGCGTTGGTTGGCGTGTTCGTCGATGAATTGGCAGAGGTGTTGGATTTGTGGCGAGACGCCCAGGAACCGTTCGTCGAAGACGTGGAACTGCTCGATGCCGTCGACGCGGTCGCGTAGTTCCTCGAGGCGCGGGCTGAGCGGCGAGAGGTCGAGGAACTGCTCGTTCCCGCTGCGGGCGAGAAACTGGGCGTGAAGTAACCCGGTGCAAAGCCGCGGGCGAATCCGCCGTGGCCGCGATGTCCGCCGCCCCGAGCCTGCAGGCTCTGCGTGGGGAGCATGACCGAGAGCGCGAAAGCCGCCATCAATCCGATGTGCCTGAGCATTCCAACCCCTCCGATCCGCGGCCCGTCAAATTCAAGTGTGCGCTTGGGCTTGCGAGAAGTCAAAGCAATAAAGTCTTTCCAGCGTGGGGGTTAAAAATCGGTTACGTCACCGGCCGGATATCGCGGACCTGAACTCGCTTGCGAGGTCGCGTGTCCAACAGATACGCTCGGCCGTTCGATCGCCCTCTCTGCGAACAGAAAACTGCGAGACTTGAACACCGCGGTTGGATCTCAAGCTTTAGTCCCCTTTCGCTGGCCCGATTTTCGGAGACTGTTCGTTGCGGCGGCCTGCTCGACGCTGGCGAGCCGTGCCTTGGCCGTTGTGCTGGGCTACGAAGTCTACGCTCTGACAAAGAATCCCCTCGCGCTCGGTATTCTCGGGCTGGTCGAGGCCATTCCCTCCCTGTCGCTGGCTCTTTATGGCGGGCACATTGCCGACCGATTTGACCGGCGGCGAATCTTGCGGCGGACGCTCGGCGCACTGATCGTCTGTGCAATGATCCTGGCGGCTCTCGAAACGACCGATCTGGGCAAGGCTCAACTGGTGATGCTGTACGGCGTCGTATTTCTGGCCGGCATTGCCCGCGGCTTTGCCGAGCCGGCGGCGGCGGCGCTCGAAGCGCAGGTCGTCCCTTGGGAGCTATTGATCAATTCGTCGACCTTAATGGCCGGTTGCTGGATGTCGGCCGCCGTGATCGGGCCGCTCGTGGGAGGCGTGGCCTTCGCGCGATTCGGCGCCGCGTGGACCTTCGTGGGCGTGGGCGTGTTTTACGCAATCGCTTGGATCTCAGTGTCTCGGATTGCGCCCCGGCCGCCGGCGACGGCCGCCACGAACGAATCGGTGTGGGAAAGCGTCTCCGCCGGCGTGCGGTATGTGTTGGGCAATCAGGTGATGCTGGGATCGATGGCGCTCGATCTGTTCGCCGTGCTCTTCGGCGGTGCGATCGCGCTTTTGCCGGTTTTTGCCAGCGACATCCTGAGGGTCGGACCGATCGGCCTCGGCATTCTCAATGCGGCTCCGACGACGGGCGCGCTCTTCGCCATGCTCTGGTGCAGCCGCCGTCCCCCCGTGCGTCATGCAGGGCGCAACTTGTTCTGGGCGGTCGGGGGCTTCGGCGTGTCGATGATCGTGTTCGCCTTGTCGCGGTCGTTCGCGTTGTCGGTGGTGGCGCTCATCTTTAGCGGCGTCTTCGACGGCATTAGCGTCGTCATCCGCCGCGGTATCTTACGGCTTTTATCGCCCGATCATCTTCGCGGGCGGATCGCCTCGGTGAGCATGATTTTCATCGGGTCGTCGAATGAACTGGGCGCCTTCGAGAGCGGAGTGGCCGCGGCTCTCTTGGGAACGGCCGCTTCGGTTTGGTTGGGAGGCATCGTGACATTAATTGTCGTCAGCGTTGCCGCTGTGCTCACGCCCGAGTTACGCCGCCTGAGCCTGGAACCGAGCCAGCTTCTCCGGCGCGACAAGGAAGTGGATGAAGAACTCGACAGAGAGGCGGAAGGCGTGACGCTGCCGTCGTGACCCCGACTCGCGTCGCCAGACTTGCTACAAGCAGCCGCCGATGCCTTGCATGATCCAGCGATCGATGGCGCCAAACATCGATTGCGGCCACTGCTCCTTGGGGATGTGGCAGCGCACGGCGACTTCCAATCCGGCCGAGTACAAGAGAGAGCCGATCGTCTCGGCCTTGCTCAACCCGTCCGGATCGTGCGCGCCGGCCGCGAGAAAAACGCGTTTCGCGCGGAGCTCGCGAAATCGCCGGAGAGGGCGCCGCCGCCAGGGAAAGCGTCCACCGAAGACGGCGAGACCCGCGAACCACTCCGGCCGGGCCAGAAACAGGTCCCACGCCAACGTCGCTCCGTCTCCCGAGCCGGCCAGAAAAATCCGCTCGGCATTCACGTGATAGTCCTGCCGCAAGTGGCGCACGCTGGCGTGCAGTTCGTCCTGAAAGGCGATCTTCGCCCGTTCGGAGCGCGACCAGCGAAAGCCCCGCGAGACGCTGCCGTCGGCCTGAGTCCGCGGGTGCGCTTTCGCCGTGCCGCGCAGCGCAAGACCGAGGTAGTTGCGCATGCTGATCTGCGGCAGCACGTTGACGATATCGCGTTCGCTGCGGCCCGCTTCGTGCAGCCACACGATCAGGGGATAGGCGTAATTGCGTTCGTAATTCTCGGGGACGAACACGCCCGACGGCCGAAGCCGCACGCGCGTCCGCGAGCAAACACCCTGTGCCGTGCCATTCTCGGAAGAAAGAATCACCTCGGCCGACGACGTGTGGCTGTCGTCCGAACGGACGAGCGGCTCCGATGGCTCATCGTGCTCTCGATTCGATTCGGGCAGTCCGAACGATCTGGAAAATCGGGACGAGGTCATGGACGATTCCCTTCTTGGGCCGCGACCGGAATGAGCCCGGACGGCGGCATGCTGTTTCCCGCAAGCGGATCCATCCGCCTTTGGGTGAGGTCTCCCATTGGAAAATACTTCCCCGGACAGGCGGTCGCTTTGATGTCGCCATGCCTCAACACGTTGCTGGCTTCGATGCCGTAACGCGTGCGCAGGACCGTCACCAGCCGTCTGACGGCGGTCATTTGAGCCGGCGACGGCGGAGCCAGCTCGAAGTTGCCGACCAGGGCAATTCCGATTCCGTGTTGGTTGTGTTCATCGTCACCCGCGTGTGCGCCGGGAAGCTGGCCGCGCCAGCGAAACGTCGGTTCGATTTCGCCGTCATCCATGCCGTTGCCGTTGCCGATCACGAAGTGATAGCCGATGCCCTTCCAGGGATTGCCGTTGCGGTCGCGACGCTGCAAATGGGCCGCATGGATCGATTCCACGCTACCCTGCGACGAGGCGGTATGGTGGATCAAAATCCAAGTCCACTGGCGGGGCGGCGCCGATGGCCTCCACGGATCGATCGCGAGGGACGGCAGACCGTACGAACTCGCCGGCGTTGGATCAAACGCCTGAGCAGTCGACGGCGATACCGGGGTATGACTGAGCATACGGGGTTGGGCCGGTTCAAGATCAGATGGAAGCGTTGCCGACGGCATCCGTCCTGGTTGAAAGCAGCCGAGCATGCCAAAGCAAGCGACCACTGCCAGCCCAAGGATCCCTAACCCCCTGAGCGCCAACGCCGTGCTCCCGTCCGTGGGATTTTGCCGATCCGTCGGCCCCGTCGAAAGCCCATCCTCGGTTTCGCCGGGTTAGGCGTTGGAATTTACAGGCGTGCCCAAAGTGTGTCAACACGCACCACGCGCGGGGCGACGTCGGACAGATCGCTCCCGGACGTGCGGCACGAAAGGTCTGCCGATTTGTCCGGGATTTTCACAAGCGAACGATGATATGGGCCGCGAAGTCGACGCAGTTCAGCGAATCACCACGGCATCGCACCAGTCGGCCCAATCGTTAATGTCTGCCAGCTCCCCGTAATCAATGATGAGTGCCAGCTTCCGGGCTCCTTTGATATCGAGCGGTCCCACGGCTGTGGCCGCGCTCATCCCGGTCACGAGCCCGCTCTCGAAAATGCGCACGCCGTCTTTCTCGACGATAAACCGCACACTCCCCTTGCCGCCCGCCAGGTCATCGAGGGCGGCTGTCGCCTCGAACCGCGAATAACGACCGCCGAGGTCGTACTCGATTCCGCTCTGGCTGCGTGTTCCCAGCCCTTTGGGATATTCGGTTCCGTGCACGACCAAAGGCCCGCCCAGCACATTGCGGTCTTTGGCAACGGCGACGCGCTCGGCCGTGTCGAAATATCCGCTCACGTGCGCCGCCCGCGGCTCGAGTTCGGACAGATACGTGGCGCGTCCGTCGAGAAAGCGGATGACCGCGATGGATGCCAGCGGCAACTCCAGCGGCGAGCCGAAGACCGTCGTCAAGCGCAACGGGCCGCCCCGTTCGCGGCTGGCTCCATACCCCGTCAGTTGCGAGCCGTCGGTCAGCGTCACGTGGATCCGCGGTTTCTTCACGGTCGGCAGATTCGAGAGGCTCGAATTGAACGTGATGCCGCGGATACGGGCCATCTCGATGGCGAGCGGTTTGCCGCCTTGCGACAGCTTGAGCTGCGTCTGATCAAACGAGAGCAAGTCTCCCGTCGCCCGATCGCCGTTCTGCAACAGCACGACGTCGGACTTGGATCCCCGACTGAAGACCCGCGTGAACCAGCGTGCCCGCTGAGCCGGCTCGGCCGGCGCGCTCATCAAAATGCCCGCGATGTTTTCCGACGGAATTGCGCACCGGCGGCCACTCCGGATGCGATTTCCAGAGCGCGATCACGGCCTCGTCGACCATGTTTGTGAGACCGGCGACGACGCGGTCGCCGTTGATCAACTGGATCAACGTCGCCCGCTGCCGAACTTCCTCGACTCGACCGCGAAAATTGAGCCGCACGACGTCGGCGACAGGCAGGCTTTGCTCGCCCAGGCGAAGACTTCCCTCCGTGATCGACCGTAACGAGCCAGTCGCCTCGTTGCCGTTGGCAAGCCGGGCGACGGCCGTCTCGGAGTCCTCCTGCGCGAGGAGAAGCTGCGGCGCAATCACAATCAAGAGGCCGAAGGTCATCCGCAGTCGTGTCTTCTGGTGCAATTTCGCAAGACGTGGTCGATCATCGTTGGAAGATGGGCAGGTAATTATTGGGCGTTTGCAGGATCAGGAGCGCCATGGCCGTGGCGTATTCGTCGCCGTAAGCCGACGGGTCGCGCCAGCCCCCCGTCGACGTGTGAAAGGGGAACTGCAGCAGTTCGTCGCGTACGTCGGGATACCATTGTTTCCAGCGTTCGCCGCCCGCGTGCCACATGGCCTGCACGGCGTAGTAATGACTGTAGAAGTAATGGTTCGACGGCTGTCGCATCCCGGCGCCCGGCCGGTAGCGCTCGAGATAGTGCAGACCGGCTTCGATCGGTTTGCCCTCGTAGACGCCCCCGCTGTACAGGGCCACCACCCCCGCGGCCGTGAGGCCGAAGGTGACCTGCCACGTCGTCGACAACTGATACCGAAAGCCCCCTTCAACCGTCTGGCACTTGCGCACGTATTCGATGCAGCGGTCGATCGTCTCCTTGGGAACGAAGATGCCCGCGTTGCGGGCCGCACGCAATGCCATCACCTGGCAAATCGTGACGGAGAGGTCGGCGTCCTTCGAGTCGGGCTCATAGCGCCAGCCACCCTCCTTGTTTTGTGAATTGATGATGAGCTGCACGGCCCGTTGCAAACCGTCTCGCACGCGCGGCGTTTTCGTCATTCCGTAAATTTCGCCGAGAAACAGCGTGGCGAAACCGTGGTCGTACATCGGGCCGTGGCCCGTGTTGCCGTCGTCGAAGATGAAGCCGTTGGGCTGCACCCGCGACAAGAGAAAGTCGACCGCCTTTTGCACATTCGTGCCGTACTTGCCGCGTCCCGGCGTATTGCCCGACGAAAGAAAGGCCATACCGGCAAGAGCCGTCACGGCGATGCGGCGTCGGCTGCTGGCCATCGAGCCGAAGGACCCGTCGCGATTATCCTGCCGCCCGGCCAGATAGGCGAGACCGGCATCAATCGCCTGCTGCGTCTCCGGCGTAACCAACTCTTTCGCCGACGCCTCGGTCGCACGGTCGATCTGCGGATCGGCAAATGCAGGCTGGGAGGCGAGAAGCAGCGCGAGGACGACCGCAACGAGACTGCGAACGATTGCCTTATCGCGGCACGTTGTCCGGGTAGAGTGCGCTCGGAGCGCCAATCGTGCGCCGGGAGGTGCAACCACTGGACCGGCTCCCGGCGGCGGTGCGTTGTTTGTGCCGCCCGGCGGAACTCCGAGGAGATTCTTGGGCTTCTTGGGTGCGCCTGGGCTCAGTCCGCTCTTGCAGGAAGCCCGGAGGACGGGCTCCCGTGTCGGGGCCGATGTCCGTTTCGGGAAGTGGATCGTGCACATTGAACGACCGCTTATCGGAGTCGTACTGCGTGGGCGCGAGATTCGGCAACCGCGTCCCCTGGCAGCCCTGGGCCGCGAGGACCAGGCATATGGCCCAGGGCACGACGCGGCGAACGGCGGCATGATCGGTGTCCAACAAACGGACGCGTCGGGCGTGCATGTCTCGATCCTTCGTGACGGCGGCCACGTCGCAGCCTCGAAGCGTGCGCGTGTGGGCGATCCTCACCCCCGGTCTCCTCCCGCTGGCGTGATTCTACAGGTGCCACTCGACCACGAACAGACCGGTTTGGAATGGCGAGACGGAAACGATTTTGGATTTTAGATTTTGGATTTTGGATTGAATCGATCCGACCGTCCACGGCATTGCCAATCGAAAGGACTCTTGGGCCTCTGTGTGAGCACGCACGAAGGTGCTCAGTTTTCGGTGCGCACCTTGGAAAAGGGTGAGCATCTTCCGAAGGAATCTCCGGGGTTTTCCAAGATGCTCACTTTTCGAAACCTGTGAGCATCTTCGAATGGGTTGAGCATCTTCGAAGAGAGGAGCCGTCGTAAGGAGACTGCCGGCGAACGGCATTCACCGCCAGCGGTCTCGCGCCGCTTTCTGCCTTGGTTCTCTGCTTTCACCCTTCTCCATCTCCTGCGACAGCCAAAAGGCCAAGGAGATCCGCGGATTACGCCGATTTGAATTCGAAAATCTGCGTCATCGGCGAAATCTGCGGATCCCTCTCTTGACCACGGATCACACCGATCGTCCGAGAGATCGGCGGTGGTTTTATGCTGGACGGAATTACGACAACCGAAAGGACGCAGCGCAAAAAAAAGAGCCGCGCCCTTGATTCAGGCACGGCTCCGCATAAGCGAGATTTACAGCTCTTGGCTGTACCGTATTTGATTGACAGCTTGTGGCCGTCCCGTATTTTGGCGTTCTCTAGCTTTATTGTACGCGATGCGCTCGAGTCGTTCCATAGCAAAATATTTTTAGCACTCTTCCGCTCGCAGGCGGCGATCGATTTTGGATTACCGCTTTTTTTTCAATCCAAAATCCAAAATCGAAAATCCAAAATCGATTCAGTGCTCGTGCTTGATGTCGCCCGAGAAGCTTTTGTCGCCGATCTTGACGCTCACGGTCCCTTTGAGGTCCTCCTCATCCTTGATGTGAGCTTTGATGTCCGGATCGCCGGCGAGCTCGAATCGCGACGACTTGCTTTGCGGATCGCCCGCGTCGGGGACGGGCGGCAATTTGAAGCCTGCGCTCTTGCCGTCGATCGTCAGTTTGAGGGCGACGTCCTTGGCGTCAATCGGCTCAGCCTTTTTGGCCGTCGAGTCGAGAATATAAATCGTGAGCTTGGCCGACTTGGCGTCGAAGACGACCTCCGCGTGATGTTCCTCTTCGCCCAACTCGACGAGGTGGCCGCTGTGCGGGCCGTGTTCGTGGTCGTGCGGCGGCGCAGCCTTGACGGCGACGCCCTTGGTCACCGGGTGATATTCCGCATTTTGCCCGCTACACCCGGCGAGCGTAACCAGGGTCAAAGCGGCAATTCCGCCAACGAGGAGTGTGGACCGCATCAGTTCTTCCCTTCCTCAAGCTGCGCAAAAGAGGCGACAGTTAGAAATTAGAGGAAGAGACGATCGCGAACAAGCCGCTGAATCCCGCGCAGCTCAATTCCCCTCGTCGTCCGGCTTGACGGCCCGCTTTCGCATCGGCCGTCGGGCTCTTACGGGACTGCGCGGGCGGACGTGCGACTTCGCTTCCGGTGAAAGCTGACTTTCACCCGCCGCGGCCGGCTTGTTTTGCGATTCGGTGACCGATTGATCATCGAGCACGAAAAAGACCTGATACGACCGCTGTGCCGTCCCCGCGACCACCTGCTTTCCCTTGAGCGCTCCCGCCTGGCCCTTATCTGCCGGAACGGATTGGAGCGCCGGCAAGCCGGGCTTTCGAACGGTGTCGCCAGTCGTCGCCGATTGCACGAGTTCCATCAAATCGTTGGCCGACTGCGGAACCGCGGTTTGACCGTTCGTTGCCGTGTCCGAAGACAAGGTGGCGGCGCCGGTAATCTTGTCGACTGTGGCATGCGGCAGACTGAGCGTCTGGGCCCGCGAGTGCTGGCTTGCCGTCGTTACCGGGCGCTGAGCGTATTCGGCGAGCTTGGCCGCCGAGATCGCGTTTGTGAGCTGCGCGCGTTGGACCTGGCTTTGATTCTGCACGTCCTTCAAGACGCCCACGAGTTCGTCCCGGCTGCCTTCGACAAACACGCAAACCAATTCGCCGCGCCCATTCGACACGGTTTTGCCATCGACCACGACCGACCCCTGCCTCTCGGCGAAACGCTCCTTCATGAGCTTTTCTTTTTCTTCGCCGCGTACGGGTCGACTCGCGTCGCGTATCAACAGGTTCTGCAGACCGAGGAGACTGGTCGTCCGATTCACCAATGTCAGCCGTACGACCGCCACTTGATCGCCGACGCTTTCGAGTGCCTCGACCACGTCGCCTTCCCGAGCCGCCTTGAGTTCGGCCGGAAAGACCATTCGCGATTTGCCGGCATCGACCAGAGCCGGTGCCGCGGCATTCCGCGTCGGTGCCGCGGCATTCAGCGGCGGGACGGCCGGACTTGCTATTCCGGATTTCATTCTCGCCCGAAAATGCCCGTCCGCTTTGGCAACGGCAACGGTCGCCTCGGCGTTGGGTTTTGAAGCCGCCGGCTGCGATGACGGAGGCATCGAAGACAGCGCGTCGAATGCGACGGCTTTCGGTGACTGCGGTTCAAGGCGAGACTGGCGATCGACAGAACTCGCCTCTCGCATCGCGACCGCGTCTTTCCGCAGCGAGTCTTGGAACACCGCGTCTTTCACCACGGCGTCTTTCAACACCGCGTCTTTCCGGGCGGGAAGGTTGACGACAACGAGCACTGCCGCGGCTGTTGCCACCGCTCCGACAAGCGAGACAATCCACGCCCGACGAAACGGCCTGCCTGATTGCGCATCACGCGGCAACGTAGCGGACGCTTCCAGCGGAATCAACGTTTCCCGTTCGGCCTGCTGCATCACTGCGGCCGCAAACTCCGTCGGCGCGGTCCGTCGCGGCAGTTCGTGCAGGAGTTGGCCCAACCGCTGATAGTCTTGGAACTCTTGGCGGGCCTGCGATGACTTCTGCAAATGCTTGCGCACCAACGCCTCTTCGTCCGGAGTTACCTCGCGGTCGAGAAAGGCGGAGAGCAGATCGTCGGGAATCTTGGATGTCATGGGACTATGGAGGTAATCCCTGCGCAAATCGCGCGCCGGGCCTCCCTAATTAGACTCACCTGCGGTCGAGATGGTTCCAGAAATTCTCGCCGAATTACCAATTGTAAATCAAGGTCCAGTTGGCATTTATGAAACGATCGGTATAAACGGCGATTTATGTCAGGGATCATGAACTGGCGCACAGAGATGAGTATCGTCCAGTCGCGGCGACTGGGTCCAACCCCTCTGCTCGCAAACCCTTAGATCGCTGCGTCCTGGGCCGACTTTGCGACCAAAGTGGCGAATCGCGGGTAGGCCTCGTCCCATTGAGCCGGGTTACGCGGCTCGAATGTCACCGGTGCACTCGAAGCCCGGACGACCTCCCGGAGGTCGGCCAGGCTGCCGAGTTCGCCCAATGAGCGGGCCTGAACGAGCAAATTGCCCAACACGGTCGCCTCGACGGGGCCCGCCACGACCGGCCGTCCGCAAGCGTCAGCCGTGAGCTGATTCAACGCTTCGTTCTGGCAGCCTCCGCCGACGACGTGAATCGTCGTGATGCGAATTCCGGTCAGCTCTTCCAGCCATTCCAGCACCATGCGGTACTTGAGCGCCAGGCTCTCCAGGCAACAGCGAATCAATTCGCCTTCGGTTTGCGGGACCGGTTCGCCGTAGCGGGCGCACCATTCGCGAATCGCGATTGCCATGTCGTCGGGTTTGAGGAACGCCCGGGAGTCGGGATTCACGAGCGATCGCAGCGGCCGGGCCTCTGCCGCCATGGCCGTGAGTTGGGCATAGCTGAAATTCTTCCCCGTGCGCTCAAAGGCCCGTTTGCACTCCTGAACGAGCCAGAGGCCCATGATGTTCTTGAGCAACCGATACGTGCCGTCGATGCCCCCTTCGTTGGTGACGTTCAACTCCAGCGCCCGATCGGTGAGCACGGCCTTGTGCACTTCGACACCCATCAGCGACCACGTTCCCGAGCTGATGTAGGCCCAATCGGGCGAGCCGGTCTTCTTTGTGGGCACGGCGGCGACCGCGGAACCCGTGTCGTGAGTGGCCGGGGCGACGACTTCGATGCGTGCGAGCCCCGTGCGCGACGCGATCGCCTCCCTCAATCGGCCCAGGCGCGTGCCCGGTTCGACAACCTCCGGAAACATCGCGAGCGGCAAGCCGAATTTGCGAAGCAGATCGAAGGCCCATTGGCCCGCCGTCGGATGGAAGCATTGCGTCGTCGTGGCGTTTGTGCGTTCCACAACGCGACTTCCCGAGAGACACCAATGGAAAAAGTCGGGCATCATCAACAGGCGGTCGGCCAGTCCCAGCAAGTCGGCGTTGGTCTTTTGGAAGGCCAACAGTTGAAACAACGTGTTGAACTCCATGAATTGCAGGCCGGTTTGTCCGAAGATCTCCCGCTTGGGCACGCGGCTGAACGCCGGCCCGAGAATTCCTTCGGTCCGCGAGTCGCGATAGTGATACGGCTGGCCGAGGATCTCGCCCGTGCGCGACAAGAGCACATAGTCGACGCCCCAAGTGTCGACGCCGACCGATGCGACGCGATTGCCGTACGTCGCCGCTCCCTTCGCGAGGCCGTCCTGAATCTCCGACCAGAGCCGCAGCACGTCCCAGCGGAGCGTGTTGCCGATCGAGACGGCCCCGTTGGGAAAGCGGTGCACCTGCTCGAGGCGAATCTGGCGGCCGTCGAACAGGCCGGCCATCACGCGGCCGCTCTCCGCGCCGAGATCGACTCCGAGAAAACAGGTCTGTGTCATTTCTATCTCGGTGTCATTTCTTGCCGAGTTTCCGTTGCTGGGCGAAGAACTCCTGCAACAGGGCGCGTGATTCATCGTGCAGGATTCCGCCCATGACGATGGCCTGGTGGTTGAGCCGCACGTCGCTCGTGATTTGAAACAGCGTGTGGCATCCTCCCGCTTTCGGATCCGTCGCACCGTAGAAGACGGTCGGAATGCGGGCTTGCACAATTGCCCCGGCACACATCGGGCAAGGTTCGAGAGTGACGTACAGCGTACAATCCAAGAGCCGCCACGACCCCAACGCGTGGGCGGCCTGGGTGATGGCGATCATCTCCGCATGGGCCGTGGGGTCCTGCAGCGCCTCGCGCTGGTTGCCTGCCGCTCCTACAATGTGCTCGTCGTGAATAACAACCGCGCCGATCGGCACTTCGCCGGCTTCAAAAGCGGCCCGGGCCTCGTCGAGGGCCGCCCGCATCCAGTGTTCGTGCAATTGGAGCGGATTTTCGTACAGATCCACGGTTTCCCCGTCTGCGGTGCGCCTGACGACGTAAGCCTTTGCCATCATAGCAGGAGAATCGGGGCGTCCGGCCAGCCTCCGAGTGCTATCCAGGGTTGCAAGATCGCAAGAGGACTATAATAATTCTGGTTTCCACGCGAGGATCGGGGATCCGGGGGAAGGTGTCGACCGACTATGGCCACATTGAACAGGGTTGAGATCAAGAAACGCCGGAAAAAGCGGGCCCGGCTCAAGAAGAAGCTGCGGTGCCGTTTCTGTCCGGATGGCTGCAACCATTCACCCCGTCCGATTTACGTGGATTTCAAAGACTTAAAGACTCTGCGGCTGATGATCGACCGGGAGGGGCACATTCAGTCTCGCCGCCGTACCGGAAACTGCGCCAAGTACCACGCGCGGTTCGGCGGGCCGTTTTGCTCGCGCGGTTCATGGGATTGCTCCCGTACGTGCCGGAAGAATAGATCGGTCCGCGCCGGTCCCGCGAATGGTTCACGCCTCGAACCGGACGCTGTCTTTCGGACGAAAACTCGCGATGAATACTGTCCCGAGGTCAACGCGCCCCATAACAAAGGCTGCGTTCGGCAATTCGTTCCCGGGCCATTCAGAATCAAGATGTGATAATCGCAGCGGAAGAGTGGAGGAAATAAGGTATGGTTCGTCCAGGACTCGCCAGCCCCATTCGGAGGAGTAGCACGTCCCTGGCACCTCTGGAAAACGTCAACGTTCGCGAACTCCTGCTCGAGTCGCCGTCGTTTGGCCCCGAACAGGTTGAAAACCTGCGCCGCGCCATGTCGGGGGATCAGCTCGCCGTCGCCCGTCAAAGCTTCGCCGAGTTGCGCGATCAGGCCGAGGTCGAAAAGCCGGAACGCCGCGCCCTGATCGTGGCCGGGGTTCTCGCCTATTTGCTCGGCCAGCACCAATTGGCCTCTCGCTATTTGAGCCAGGTCTCCGGCGTGGGGATCGCCGACTATTACCGGGCGCTCGTTCTGCTCGGCCAAGAGAAATATGCCGAAGCCGCGCAGGCGTTTGAAGACGCCGCCAAGGACGGTTACGACCAGATTCAGTGCCGGCTCAGCAAGGCCGGCGCGATCCGCCTTTCCGGCCGGCTGGAAGATGCCGAAAAACTGTTGCGCGAGTCGGCCCGCGAAGGGGCGACGCGCGCCGAATACTCGTATCAGATGGGCTGCATCCGCGCCGATTACGGCGACATTTTCGGTGCGATCGAGTATTTCGAGCGGGCGGTCGACATGGATCCGCACCACACGGCGGCCTTGTTCCGCCTCGCCAACGAAATGAACCTTTTGGGCAACGATTCCGAGGCGATTCGCCTCTACGAGCAGGCCTTGTCGCGGCCGCCGTTTTACGTGAGCGCCCTGATTAACCTGGGGCTGCTCTACGAAGACACGGAGAACTATCCGGCCGCCGCGTTCTGTTTCCGCCGCGTGCTGCAGTTTTATCCGAATCATCAGCGGGCCCAGTTGTATCTCAAGGACATCGAAGCCGCCGGCAACATGTACTACGACGAGGACGCGGCGCGGCAGCAACGCGAGCTCGAACAGGTCATGCGGATTCCGATCGGCGACTTCGAGCTTTCGGCCCGCAGCCGCAACTGCCTCGAGCGTGCCGGCATCGAGTCGCTGGGCGATCTGACGTCGATCAGCGAGCACGATCTGTTGTCGAGCAAGAATTTCGGCGAAACGTCGCTCCGCGAAATTCGCGAAATTCTCAAGTCGCGGGGATTGGCGATCGGACAGTTCGCCTCGCGTTCGCCCTTGGCGGCGCCGGTGTTTCATCCCGAGACCATTTCGCCGCAAGAGCAGGCCGTGCTCGAAATGCCGGTCGGCGATCTCAACTTGTCGGTGCGGGCTCGGAAGTGCCTGTCGCGTCTCGGCCTGGTCAGCGTGGCCGATCTCACGGCGAAAACGGCCGACGAATTGTTGTCGGTTCGCAATTTCGGCGTGACGTCGCTCAACGAAGTTCGCGCCAAGCTGACCGAGATGGGCATCCGTTTGCGGAACGACTAGTGGTGCGACCACTCTGGATTGCGATGTCCGTTTTGCGGCACGAGCCGGGCATCGAACTTCTCGAAAGGCGAGGGCACCCGCCCTCGCACCTCTGAGCGCGGCGAGGGCAGGTGCCCTCGCCTTTCGGCCGATGAGTGGCACCCAAAATCGGCCGGTGTGTCTCACAATCGCGCACGGTCATTTAGGGGTCGCACGGGCGGCCGCCCCCGCGTATGGATAGCGTGACGTCTCGAATCGCGGCCAATTATGCGGGGCTCGTCGAGCGAATCGCGGCGGCCTGCCGCCGCGCGGGACGCGCACCGTCGGAGGTGCGGCTCGTCGCCGTCACCAAGTTGGCCGAAGTCGCGTGGATCGATGCGCTCGTGGCTTTGGGTGTGGGCGATCTGGCAGAAAGCCGTCCGCAGCAACTGTGCGAACGAGCCGCGCTGGTCGACCCTGCGGTCCGCTGGCATCTGATCGGGCAGTTGCAGCGGAACAAGGTCCGCAAGGTGCTGCCGGTGGCCGCCTGGATTCATTCGGTCGATTCGCTGCCGCTTTTACGGCGAATCGACGAGATCGCCGGCGAACTGGGCGTGCGTCCGCGGCTGCTGTTGGAAGTCAACGTGTCGGGCGAAGCGGCCAAGAGCGGCTTTCCACCGGGCCAACTGTGCGAGGCGTGGCCCGTCGTCGCGGCGGTCAAGAATGTCGAAGTCGCCGGGCTGATGACGATGGCTCCTCTTTTCGATTCGCCCGCAGCCGCGCGGCCGGTCTTTGCCGGTCTGCGCCTTTTGCGCGATCAATTGAAGAACCTCGATCAGGCCCTCCAACTGCCCGAGCTGTCGATGGGCATGAGCGGCGATTTCGAGGTGGCCGTCGAAGAGGGAGCGACGATGGTCCGCGTCGGCAGCAGCCTGTTTGAAGGGCTCGAAGGCGGCGATGATTGATCTCGTCGAAACGGAGGGCGGAGTGATCGTGCCCGTGCGGGCTCAGCCCAAAGGCCGCCGCAACGCGATCGTCGGCACACACGCCGGCTGCCTGAAAATCGTGGTGACCGATCCGCCCGAAAAGGGAAAAGCCAACCAATCGATCGCCGGGATTCTCGCGGCGGCCCTCGAGATCGCTCCCTCGCGCGTCCAACTTATTGCCGGCTCAACCTCCGCGCAGAAGAAATTTCTCGTGACCGGACGATCGCTGGCGGCCGTTCGGGAGTTGCTGATGGCAGCTTTGGCGCCCGAATTGTGACGGCCCGTTGCCGCTGTTTTTTCTCGTTCGTATACTCGAACGAGAATCGACAACCGAGAATTAAACGGAGACTGGTCATGACCGCCGCCACGCGCCGCACGCTGTGTTCCCTCTCTGGCTGTCTCGCCCTCTTGCTGCTCGGTGATTTGATCCAGGTGTCGGCCGGATCGTGGCCGACCTGGCGCGGTCCAAACCGGGACGGCATTTCGCCCGAGAAGGGACTGCTCGATTCTTGGTCCGAACAAGGCCCGCCCCTCAAATGGAAGGCCAAAGGGCTCGGCAAGGGCTTTTCGAGCGTCTCGATCGACGGCGGTCGAATCTATACCATGGGCGCCGGACCAAGTGCCAAGACAAGTGCGAAAAAGGGTGCAGCGACGGCCAAGAAGGCCGGGCGCCGCGGCCGAGGTGGCAGCAGTCGCGGGGTCGGCAGTAACGGCGATTGTCACGTCGTCGCCCTCGATCTCAGCACGGGCAAGACGATCTGGTCGACGGCGGTGGCCAAGGGAGATCCGAACTGCACGCCGACCGTCGACGGCGATCGCGTGTACGCGCTGGGCCGCAACGGTGAGCTTGCTTGCCTGGATGCGGCCGACGGCAAGATCGTGTGGGCCAAGGATCTCCAAAGCAACTTCGGCGGCAAAATGATGTCCGGGTGGGGCTACAGCGAGTCCCCCTTGGTCGACGGCGACAAACTGCTCTGCACACCCGGCGGGCGGGACGCGATGATCGTGGCCCTCGACAAACGCAGCGGCGAGACCATCTGGAAGGGGGCTGCTCCCGCCGACCTCGGTCAAGGCGGAGCCGACGGCGCGGGTTACTCGTCGATTGTCATCAGCCATGGGGCCGGCGTGAAACAATACGTCCAACTCGTGGGCCGCGGCATCGTCTCCTTCCGGGCGGAGGACGGCAAATTTCTCTGGAACTACAACCGCGTCGCCAACCAGGTCGCCAACATTCCGACGCCGCTCGTCGACGGAAATTACGTCTTTACTTCAACCGGCTACCAGGCCGGTGCTGCCCTGCTCGAACTGCACAAGCAGGGTGAAGACGGCGTCGCGGCCGACGAGGTCTACTTCCTGCCGGCGAGCAAGGTGCAAAACCATCATGGCGGCATGGTCCTCTTGGGCGGTTACGTCTACATGGGGACCGGACATAACAACGGCTTTCCGCTCTGCCTGGAGCTCAAAACCGGCAAGGTGATGTGGAACGGAGGACGCGGAGTGGGCACCGGCTCAGCAGCGATTCTGGAAGCCGACGGCGAACTCTACTTCCGTTATCAAAACGGCATGATGGCCCTGGTCGAAGCGAATCCCGAGAAATACGTCCTCAAGGGCAAGTTCGATCTGGCGACGCATAACGGCGAGAGCTGGCCGCATCCGGTGATCGTCGACCATTGCCTTTACGTGCGCAATCAGGACGCGCTGCTCTGCTACGACATTGGCAAGCGGTAGGGACGAAGCAGCGAATCGCGGCTGCCGTCAACCCTCGTTTCGCACGACCTTGCGGGGAGCGTCGCCGTCTTCCTTGGCTTTGCGCTGCCACTGGAAGAGGACGTGAATTTCGCGTCGCAGCTCGCGGAGCGTAATCGGCTGCACCATCACCCGTGAGGTGCGGGTCTGTTCGAGTTGCGGACGCAGGGCCGCCTGGCGCTCGGCCAACACGGCGATATTCACGAACCGCTCGCCGTTGAGTCCGCGGATCTGGTCGTAGACGTCGACGATTTCCTCGCCGATCGAGTCGCCGATCAAGACGACGCAATCGGGCGGATCGGTGCGGACGCGCGAGAGCGCCCGCCGGACGTCGTTAAACAGCAATACGCGAAAGCCGCGCCGCGAAAGGTAATCGCGGATGATGTCCTGTTGTTTCAAGCGGTGCTCGATGCACAGCACGGTCGGCAACGGGGGCTTGCCGTTGCGGGGCTGTTCCTCGGCGGCCGCCGGAGCCGGCCGGGTTCGACCCTCGAGTTCGGCGAGCACGGCCAGCGCTTCGGTGCGGACAAGTCCGGCTGACTGATACCGCTGCTCGGGCTGGATTTTCATCAGTCGCTCGACGATCTCGACCACGCCTTTGGGCACGTTCGGATCGACGCTGCGGACGGGCCGAATGCTCGAATAGCGCGTAAATTGCTTGCGCTCTTCGCGGCTGTGCGTGCGGGGGTAGGGGGGCACGCCGGTCAGCAGCTCGTAATAGATGCCGCCCAAGAAATACAGATCGCTGCGCGGATCGTTCGGCGGAGCGTTCGTGCCCCGTTCGAGCGTGGCGTATTCGAGGGCCCGCTGCAGGCTGTCGCCCCCCGCCTCGGAATCCATGACCTCGTCGCCGGCCAGGCCGAAGTCGACCAGCTTGGCGACCCCTTTGGTGGTCATCAGCACGTTGGTCAACTTGAGGTCGCGGTGCGTAACTCCCATGCGGGCCGCGTAATCGAGTCCGTCGGCCAGGTCGATCAGGCAGCGTGTCGCCTCGATGGCCGAGAGCTTCTTGCGAATGTTGAGGAAGTCGCGGAGGTTGCCCCCTTCGACAAATTCCATCGTGAAGTAGTGGCTGTCCCCCTGACTGGAGACATCGTAAATCGGCACGATCTTTTCGTGGATCAGTTTCATCCCGAGATCGGCCTCGCGGCGGAAGAGCCGCACGATCCGCGGGTTGACGGCCCACCGCTGGCGGAGCACTTTGAGGCCGACCATGCGACCGTCGGTCAGCGAGGCGGCCCGAAACACGCGGGCAAAGCTTCCGGACGCGTTGCGGTACAGCAACTTGAAGTTGCCCAATACGAGCGCGTCCGACTCGCCTTTCTGCAGCTTACTGACTTGATAGGGGGTCAGCAGGTGGCGACTTTCGAGCGCACGCAGAAGATCGCCGGCACGGTCATCCCCGGGAGGAAGCCGCGATCGGAAATCCTCGAGCTGTTCTGGCTCAACAAGTCGCAGACGGACGAGAAGTTTTTGTAGCTCCTCGAGGGTCATCGAAGGTATCTAGGTTGCCCGTGTGCCGTGTCGTCACCGATTTGCGCGGTTCGGCCCACCACGATCAGCTCACGAAAGACGAAAAAAGAAAGAACGAATCAAAATAAAAACGGAGCCCGGCCCAGACTCGTGGTCAAAAGCGTGGCCCCGCCAATTGATCCTATCATGGTTTGTTGACCGTTCAAGAAGAAATGAGCGGCCCGAGGGGCGAACGCGCAATTAAACAGCAATGCTGGCTGACGGAATCGTTCCGAACTGCAGGGTCCCCGCCGCCACGGTCGCGGTCACGTCCAGCGATCGGCCCGCGGCGGGAAAGTTGAACAAGAACAGATCGGCTCGCGCCCCGCGGCGGAGCCTGATTTCTTCGAACCCAAGCAGGCGGGCCGGGTTGCGTCCTGCCATGTCCACCGCCTCTGGTAAGGGAATCCCCGCCTGGCGCACGGCTTCGACCACGCATTGACCGCTCTCGGCCCCTGAGCCGGCGAGGAATTGCCGCTGCCCGGCGACGACGATTCGGCCATCGTCGAGAATTTCCATCTGCATCGGCCCCTCGGTATAGATTCCCGGCGGGCATCCCGCGAGACCGGCCGCATCGCAGGTCAAAATCACGTTTCGCGTCGATTTGGTGCGCAGGATCGATCTGAGCACGGAGGCCGGGAGATGGTGACCGTCGGCGATCACGCTGGCCGATAAACGGGGATCGCCGAGCTGTTCCCAAATGTAATTCGGGTGCCGCCGGATCATTCCGTGGGCGCCATTTCCCAAATGGGTGCTCAGCCGAGCGCCGGCATCGACCGCCGCGGCAATCTGTTCCGGCTCGGCGGCGGTATGGCCGATCGAAATCACCACCCTTTCGGCCACAGCTCGGCGGATAAACTCGATGGCGCCGGGCAGCTCGGGGGCGAGCGTCACGAGCCGGATGCGGCCGCCGGAAATCTGCTGCAGTTTCTCGAATTCGTTCCAATCCGGAGGCCGGACGAACTCACGCGGATGTGCGCCGCGCGGACCGTCCTCCCCGCTGATGTAGGGCCCTTCGAGATGGCAGCCGGGAACCAGGCGGTCGGCCCAGCGCTCTCGCTCGCACGCCTCGCGGATGGCGGCAAATCCTCCGGCGAGTCCCTCGAAGGAATTCGTGATCAGCGTCGGACAGAGTCGCGTGACGCCGAACCGAAAGTGAGAGTTGAGCACGCCGAGCACTTCGTCAGCCGTGATGCCCGTCTTGCCGAACCAAATGCCGCCGCGCCCGTTAATCTGCAGGTCAAACAAACCGGGCGCGACATAGGGCCACGCTGCCGAGCCCCGCGGCGGCCAGGCCGGTTCGATCGCGGCGATGCGCTCGCCGTCGATGTGGATTTGCACCGGCTCGCCGTTTTCGTAGTGACGCCCGTGAACGGTGAGCATGACGGCGATGGGCCAGTGGGGTCGGCGAAAGGCCTTATTTGGCCGAAATGGCTTGCTGCAGCGGACGCAGCACGTGGTCGATCACGTACGAGTGCATCAGCTCGTCGCAGTGATCGCGGAGCTTGTGCAGCGTCTTCTCGAAGGAGTCGACCCCCTCGAGACTGCCATACTGGCGCACGGTGAAGTACACGCTGATCTGATCGTCCGGAAACTCGCCGCGGCGAACCTGGTAGGCATTCGTGCGCGTTTCGATCATCAGCCGCGCTTGCCGACGGCAGGTTTCGTCGAGGCTGATGGTGATCGACGGCTCGTAGTTGAGGACCTTTGCGTCGGCGATGTTGATGATGCCGTCAAGGGCGGGGCCGGCGCCGATCGCCTCGGCCACTAATTCGTCGTGGTTGCCGCGATAGCTGAAGTCGAAGCCCATCATGTAGTCGAGCGCCTCGCACTCGATGGGGCTCACGGACAGCATGTAGGGGACGAGTCGCAACACGAGCGCGTGCTGCTCGAAGGCCGAATCGACTTCGGCCGGATCGATCACGCCGCTGCAGATCCGCCGCGGTTCGAGGGAAATCCAGCGTTGATGCGGGTTGTCCTTGTCTTCTTCGAGAACAAAGTCCCCATTCTCGCGCGTGTAAAAGTTTCGCATGCTGGGGTATTGTTTCTGCACACGCTCGAAGAAGCCCAGCACCGTTTCCCGTCCCTGCGGTAGAGTCATTTCCGTGTTGAGGTTGACGTTGATGTAATAATCGTCCGCCACCGAGGTGTAAGCGTTCATGAATGCGACCTCAAAAGGAGTGCGGGCAGGAAATCGATCGCCGGTTCCTTCGCACGTTCAAGTAGACGACGGTGACTCGCGCGTGAGTCCACACCGTCCACTTTCAACGCACGAATCATGCAATTCCTGCACGCTGGCGTCTTCACCGACGGCCTCCGGGCTGCCGGCGACCGTCCTCAGGATCGTCCGCTTAATTCTATAGGGAGCCTACCGATGGGTCAAAGATTGGTCACGCGACCGGCACGCCGGGCAACTTCTCGTCCTGACAGTGCCGAGGTTCCTCCGGTTTCGCTGTCCATTTTTGAGACCGAGATGGGTTGGTTCGGCCTGATCGGGCAAGGGGACGTCGTCTTACGTATCTTGATTGGACACGCCTCCGCGGAGCAGGTTCGTTCGGCCGCCGCCCGCGCGGTCAAGACAATCGCCGGCGGCACAGCATCAACCGAGAGCGATTGGAACCCGAAACTGCGCCGCAAGCTGCAGGACTTCGCCCGCGGTATTCCCACCGATTTTTCCGAAGTCAAACTCGAACTCGGACGGACCACTCCGTTTCGCAAACGCGTCATCGAAGCCACGCGCAAGATCCGATACGGGCGCACACTGGCTTACGGTGAACTGGCGGCGAAAGCCGGCAGTCCGGCGCGGCGCGTGCCATCGGCACTGCGATGGCGACAAATCTTTTTCCCATTATCGTTCCCTGCCACCGCGTGATTGCCAGCGGCGGAGCGATCGGCGGCTTTTCCGCGCCGCATGGTATCGAACTCAAAAAACGACTTTTAGACATGGAGGCGGAGGCGCGCTGACAGCGGTATAATCAAGCTGCGTCGTCAACGCGTCGCCACTGTAATCGGGAAACGGTGAACGGAAGTCTGATGAGCGTCGGATTCGCGAGACCCAACAGCTCTCGATTGGTGCTGCACGTCTACGGGCGGTCGGTGCACCCCGAGTTGTTTCACGTCTATGCCGAGACGGAAGTCGCGCAAGACGCGTACTCTGCCGTGCTCCGTATTTGCGACGCGGGGCACCTGATCGCCTTTCGCTACGACGGCCACACGATCACCGAAGTGACGGCCAGTCGCGATCAACTCTTGCCGCAGAAAAAACGCTGCCTCGAAAAATCGCTCCGCGGCTGTCGCGACGAATCGGTGCGTTTCGACGGCGGGCTGCGCTACTGCGTGAGCTATCAATTGGAGCGCCTCGATCCAGGTGTCTTCCTCAATTTTCATGAAGAGCTGCTCACCGACTGCAAGCGGGCGACTGTCTGCCACCGCTTCCCGGCGGACAGCCGGCTCGCACCGGAACCACTGAGCCTGGTGCGGACCGAGGCGGGAGCAAAGAGCCTGTTGGTGCACGCGTTTCACACGTTTCCCGACAGCTGCACCGTGCTCAAAACTCAGTCGCTTTTCGAGCTTTAACGCCCGATCGCGTAGTACCATTCAGCGGGCCGCGTCCGTTTTTGCCGCCGACCGGTTCGCTTTGGCCTGGAAGTTGCGTAAGTTCGTGCGGCATTGCGATTTTGGCTCGGGATTTCCGTTGCGGCGAGGGGGCGATGCCTGAGTGCTTGGCTGGGGAAAGCGCCGAAGGAAACCGAGGGGCAATCAGGCACAATTTGTATAGGCTTGACCCCTCAAGATCCGGACATTTATTATTTAAGAGAGAAGCGGATGGGCAGTCCGCTGGGTGTCTCAATAGGGGGCGTTCGATGAAAACACGAAAAAGCAAGCTTTTGCTCGGGCTGGCAGCCCTCTTGGCGGCCGGCGGGTTGATGTGCAGTGAAATCGGCACGGGCGTCGCCATGGCCCGCGGCGGTGGGGGTGGTGGCGGCGGTCGCGGCGGCGGGGGTGGCGGACGAGGCTTTGGTGGTGGCGGCTTCGCCCGCGGTGGATTTAGTGGCGGCTTCCGCGGCGGTGCTGGATACCGGGGCGGGTTCGGCGGCGGTTACGGTCGCGGCGGCTTTGCCCGCAGCGGTGGTTACTATCGCGGCGGTTACGGCGGCCGTGGATACTACGGCGGCGGCTGGGGTCGCGGTGGTTGGGGCCGTGGCGGCTGGGGTCGTTACGGTTGGGGATGGGGTGGTGGCTGGGGCGGATATGGCTGGGGCGGCTACGGTTTGGGCTACGGCTGGCCGTATTACGGCGGCTACGGCTACGACTACCCGTACTACTACGGCTATCCGTACTACTCCGGTTACTACCCGTCGTACTCCTACGGTAACTACGACACGCCGTATTACGGATACAGCGACCCGAACGGATCGGGTTATCCGGGGTATGTCGCGTCGCCGGGGTCCTACAACAACTACGGCAATTACGGCTATTCGTACGCCGCGCCGAGTTACTACTACGGCACGCCCACGATGTATTGAGCGGCGGAATTCCGGATTCACGTCCGGAGTGAACGTCTGAAATCAGCATGCGGCCCGCGAGATTGTTCGCGGGCCGCGTCGCTTCTTGGAGCTCAACCGCCCACGCTACTCAGCACGAGCCCCACGAGCAGGTCGTAGGCCGCGTGCGCGCCGACGGCGATGCCGAATCCTGCGCAGCACGAAGAGCAACGCGAAAAACAGTCCGGCCGCCGTGCGAAACCAGAACGTGAAGAGCTGAAACGTCTCGCCTGCCGGACCCACGTAGTGGGCCAGTGAAAACGCCAGGCTCGTCCCCACGACCGCCAAGCCGGCCGACCAGCCATGACCGAGGCCCCCCGTGCGGAAGAGTCCATAACACACGGGCAGCAAGCAGAGCCGGAACAACACTTCTTCGTAGATGCCGGCTCCGACGTACATCACCGCCAGAGGAGCCACTCGCTCCGACCCCATGGCGGCCGCGGGCATGGCCTGTCGCAGATTACGCAGGGCCGCATTCTCAATTTCCCCCAAGACGACGAGTGCCACCGCAAACAGCAGGCTTTCCGCCAGCATGCCGCCCAGCATACTCGGTGAAACGCGCCACGTTTCCTGCCGCGCGACGTGCCACACCAGCAGGCCGACCACGATCATGCCGGGCACGAGCCACGGCGAATTGAGGCCGAACCGCTCGAGGGCGTTGCGGATCCAGAAGTCCGCGCCGTTGCGCATCGCGTCGGCGTCACGTCCGCCCAGCCATTGCACGCCCGCCTCGTACGCCGCCAAGAGCGGGGCAAGAAACACGAGACACGTCAGCGGGCGCCGCGTCCCGTGCCAATAATCGGGCCCTTTTCCGCCCTTATCGTCGGACGCTGCGGACATGAACGATCTCGCGCTCTGCTTGCGACAGGAGAAAATTCGGATCGGGCACGTGGGGATCGGCCGCGTCCAGACGCCGGTTCGCCTGCTCGAGTCGATCCTCGGCCGAACCGTCGACCGCCTCGAACTGCACGAGAAAACCGAGGCGGCTCAAGAACTCGGCGGCAATCTTCGCGTCCCACTCGCCGCGGAGCGCCTCGTGGTTGAGTCGCAAGGCGGCCGGATAAAGCGACGTGCCGGGCAGTTGACCGGCAGCTTGCGCGGCGGGCTCCTGCAACAGTTCCAGGAATCGCACGGTGGTCGCCAGCATGCGAGAGTCGGTCCTCTGCAAGCCGGCGTTGAACAGATTGAAATCGGACGCGTGGCCAAACGCGACAAACCGGCGGTGATGCTCGGCCACCAGTTGAGGGAGTTCGGCGACGAACTCGGCAATGCCGGCGACCAGCCCCGCGCTCGAGCGCCGCGTGCTTTTGCGAATCTTCCGCTGCATCCGCGGCCATTTGCCGATCGGCCCGCCGCCGCTCGAGGAGCAGCATGCCGCAATCCTGGCACAAGGCGGCGATGGAAAGCACATCGACGGCTGCCGGATCGGCGTGGCGCGCGGCAAGTGCCGGCGCCAGCGCAAGCAGCGTTTCGAGACCGTGGCCAAAACCCGCACCGTGTGCTGCGTGTCCCGCCTGCGACAGATAGTCTCTCACCGAAAAGCCCGGCAGGGGCACGAAGTCGGCCGGCGTGCTGTAACCTTCCGCTTGCGACAAGACGTGCCGCGTGATGCTCCGCCAGCCGAGCGCCGACACGTGCCGCGAGTTTTCGAGCTGGGCAAAGAGCTTCTTGAGCGGCAGGATGACTTCGTCGACCAGGTCGAGCAGCCGCAGTTGTCCTTCCAGACGCACGAGCTTCCGGCGATTCCAATCGACGGCCCGCTCGACGACTTCCGGCGAGACGATCCAGGCGTCGCCCGAGCGCAGCACGCGATCGGCCGCTTGGATTGCCTCGTAGACGAGCCTGGCGGCCTTGACCGATTCGATCGCCAGATGAAACAGGGCCGCGCAGGCCGGCTGCTTGATCCGCGGGTCGGCGAACTGTTGTTGCGCGCGGCGAGACTGGTCGGCGTATTGCTTGCGGAGGGCGGCGTACGATTCGGCAATTTCCGGACGATTGGCCGCCTCGATCCGCTGACGGATCCCGAACTGCGATTCCAGATCGGAAAACGTGAGATCCGGCAGGGGCGGAACAATCCGGAAAACCGAGCGACTGCGCACCGCGTCGCCTCCTTCGCTCTGTGACAGGCGCCGGCGGATGGGAGCCGGCGTTCCCGGCGGAATGCGGCGCGTCCGGGCGCACCGATTCCGATCGGTTCCCGTTCACTATCGACCGCCGGAGCGAGCGGATTGACGCGGTTTCGACTGCCGGCGCGGTCAGGCCGCACGTCGCCCGCTGCAACCGGTGTGCGCGGTCAATCCGTCGGTTGCAGAAAAAGAGTTGCCGCGGCCGTCTGTCGCTCGCCGACGACGCGCAGATGATCGGCCCGCGGCAAATCGTCGAGGCCGCGCAGCCCGAAGACTTCGAGGAATTTGCGGGTCGTTTCGTAGAGATAGGGGCGGCCCAGCGAATTGTCCTCGCCGCCGATGCGGACCAGCCCGCGGTCCATGAGCTGTTTGAGCATCTCGGTGCATTGCACGCCGCGAACGGCTTCGATGTCGGCCCGCGTGATCGGCTGGCGATAGGCGACGATGGTGAGCGTCTCCATCGCCGGCGGCGACAATTTCATCGCCGCTTGCCGCTGGTGCACGCGTCCCAGCCAGCGGGCATAAACCGGCCGCGTGAGCAACAAGTAACCGTTCGCCGCCCGCTCGATGCGAAAGGCCGATCCGTCGCGATCGTAAGCGGCGTTCAATTGATCGACGACCCGCACGGCTTCGGTTGTATCGGCCAGCGTCGCCAATTGGGCCAGACGCTTGGGCGAAACGGCACTCTCGCTCACGAAGAGCACGGCCTCGACGCGGGCCGCCTTGCGGTCGCGAATGCCGTCGGGCCCCAGATCGGTCTCGTTGCCGTCCGCCCCGCCGGCCCCGCCGCGCCGCTTGAGAAAGAAATCCCGCTGCTGCAGGGTCGGCGCGAAAGGGGCACGCAGCCTGTCGAGTGAACCCGAAAAAGCTCCCGCGACGAAGGGCTTCACCGCGGGCCTCAACGGTTGGAGACGTCGAGCGCCGCGGCAGGCAGGCTCTCGTTGCGCGGAGCCATTACGGTCGCGTTGGCCGGCGCTTCGCCGACGGACGTGCGCACGTCGCGGCCCGTGCGTCGGGCACGCCACTCGTCGATTTGCGCGAGCACTTTTTCCAGAGCCTGCAGCGGCTCGCCGGCTTCGGCCTCGAAGCGCTGCATCATCCGCGGATTGTGCCGCGACACCAGCCGGCAGCGGAAGAGAAACTCTCCGTCGTGGTCGCCCGGTTGCCACTGGTAATCGGTGATGCCCAGCGCGTTGAGCCGCGCGATGCCGGCTCGAAGCCCCTTGGCGTCCTGGCTGGGCTCCGCGCTGCGATCGGCGTCGAAACCCGCGGTCAGCTTCGTCGCCGACTTGGATCGCGTGCGCTCGGCCGCAGGCTCGCCCGGCGGATTACCGGCGTTTGGATTACCGGCATTTGGATTGGTCGGGGCCGGGTCGCGATCGGATCGAGCGGCGCGGCCGTCGTCGGCAACGGGGTCGTTCGAGGCCAGGGCCGTTTTTTGCGGTTGTCGGGCGCGATTCGCGTCGTCGGCGTTTCCCGCCGGCGCGCGGACCGGGGCTTATCGCCGTCGGCGGGGCGAACGAAATCGGCAAACGGATCCGCCTCGTTCTTCGCGACCGAGGCGGCAGACGCGGCCGCGGGGGCCGCCGGCTGCGCGGCGTTTTGTCCCGCGACGTTCGGAGTGCCGGCGCTTGCGTCGGAAATCTGCACCGCGCTCACGAGGTCGGCTTCCGGCAGTGAGTTGCCGGTTTGCGGTTTGTCCTTTTCGACGGCGAACTTCAACTCTTCAACCTGCGCGGCAGGCGATCCCGTCGAAGACATCTGGGGCGTGCCGAAGACGGCGAACAGCGGGATCGCCAGCAACGGCACGAACATCAACAGAGTAGCAACCGGTCCACCGAGTGGATTGCGCATACGCGGGTACCTCCATGCACGACCGCGACGTCGAACAGTCGCCCCGCCGGCTGCCGCTCACAGGAAGATGCGGCGATCATCCTGGAGCGGGAAGCCAGAGGACGTCATCGCCTCCCCCCTGGGTCAGGGGGAGGCGGAATGTTATCCCTTACTCAGTCTTCTCACAACGCCAATTGTCTGCTATTAACGTAGTGCGGACCCCCGACTTGGGGACGCGGCGATAAGGCAAGGAAGCATCGCAAAAACTGGACCGCCGGACCGCGGGCGCACCGCCGCCCCTGGCTGCCGGTCGTCGATGATGCCGATCGTTATGGCTGTTGCGAATTTCGTCAGCACGGATGCGAGAGCGACCGCAGCACAACCTGTGGACGGGTTGTTGTAAGAACTTCATCGATCGGCTTGGAACAATTCCAATTGGCCGGCGATCCCATTGACCCAGTGAGGAGCCCATGCGACACGCAAACCGATTGAAATCGTCACCCAGGGCCGCATGCACGGCATTGATCGCCTTCGTGTGCGCGATCGGACAGTTTTCTTGCAGCCACGTTGCGGGCGACGAACCGAAAGTGGCCAATCGGATTCCTTCCAATAATTCCAATGTCGCCGACGGCACCGCCAACCATCCGCTCTTGCCGATCATCCAACTGGCCCGCACCAGCCGCGATGCTGTGCTGGCCGCCAAGGATTACGAGGCCATCTTCACCAAGCAGGAACTTGTCGGCCGGAATTTGTTCTACGGCCGCATGGTGATCAAGCTGCGCCAGGAACCGTTCAGCGTCTATCTGCGGTTCATCGATCAGAACAAGGGCGCGAGGTGATGTACTCCGGCCCGCGCTACCAGTACAAGATGATGGCCCACAAAGCGCCCGGAACCTTCAGCGCGATGGTCGGCACGATTTCGCTCGAACCCAACAGCGCCCGCGCCATGCAGGAAGGTCGGCACCCCATCACGCAGATCGGCATGGCCAAGATGATGGAAACGCTGGTCCTGGGCTGGGAGAGCGAACTGAAGTGGAACGACCCGGATGATCCGAAGGTCTACTATTATCCGAATGCCAAACTCAACGACGGCAAGATCCAGTGCAAGGCGTGCATCACGCGACACGAGACGCCGAAGCACGCGTACAAGTTCTACGAGACGCGCGTGTTCTTCGAGAAGAACTCGAACTTCCCGATCCGCCTCGAAGAATGGGGCGCGCCCGACCGGACGCATCCGGAGGGCTATTTGATCGAGCAGTACATCTACACCAACATCCGCACGAACGTCGGACTGACCGACAACGACTTCGACACGCGGAACCCGCAGTACCACTTCTAGTCGACCGTCTGCAGCAAAATGGTGCTATTCGGGTGCCACGCCCACGGCTTTGCGTGGGCGTGCGAATCCGTTTGACGTTCCCGTCTTTTGTTCATGGGCACGCCCACGCAGAGCCGTGGGCGTGGCACCCGGCGCCCCCGCCTTTTTTTGTCGATGGCCAGGCCCGTAGATCGATGATTGTTGCCGCAGATACGATGGACGTCAGGCGGGCCGTGCGCGAGGCGCGAAGCCACTCGCTGTCCGTTGGCTGCGTACCGACGATGGGCGCACTGCACGTCGGGCACATGAGCCTGATCGAAGCCGCGCGAAACCAGTGCCGCTTTGTCGCGGTGACGATCTTCGTCAACCCGACACAATTCGGCGCGGGCGAGGACTTCACGAAATATCCCCGCCCGCTCGAAGCCGATCTCGACCTCTGCCGGCAATCAGGTGTCGACCTCGTTTATGTGCCGACGCCGGAAATCCTCTATCCGACGGGCTTCGGCACGTTCGTCGACGTCGCCCCGCTTTCGGGAATGCTCGAAGGGGCCTTTCGTCCGGGCCATTTTCGCGGCGTGGCGACCGTCGTTTTGAAGCTGCTCAACATCGTGTCGCCCGACGCGGCCTACTTCGGCCGCAAGGACTATCAGCAGCAACTGCTCGTCCGTAAAATGTGTCGTGAACTCGATCTCCCCGTCGAAATCCGCACGTGCCCCACGATCCGCGAGCCGGACGGCCTGGCGCTCAGCAGCCGCAACCGGTATCTCGAAGGCCGCGCTCGGAAACAAGCCCTCGTGCTCTGGCAAGCCCTCCAGCTTGCCGAAGCGAAGCTCAAGGCGGGCGAGCAAAATGTCCGCGCCGTGTGCGGCGAGATGAGACGACTCATGGAGACTGACGGAGCCGCCGTCGTCGACTACGCCACGGTCGCCGACCCCGAAACACTAGTCGAACTCAGCACCCCGCAGCCGGAAATGATCGCGCTCGTAGCAGCGCGAGTCGGCACAACCAGGCTCATCGACAACTTACCGATCACGAAAAATGAAGGATGAAGGCGGAAGGATGAAGGATGAGCCAAACCAAGATCATTGGGAACGCGAAGCGTTTCATGTCTTCCCTAGCCTCTAGCCCCTATCCTCAGACCCCTGGCCCCTAATCGATGCGTCAGACTCTGCTTCGTATACCGATCGACGGACCTTGGTCGCTGGGATCCTTTGAGTTCCCCGGCTTTGGTTTCGGCGTTGTCTTGCTGGTGTGGGCCATCGTGGGAGCCGTCTGGCTCTATCGCCACCGACAAGAATTGCGCGATCCCAAGCTCTTGGCCGTGCCCGTCGGCGTTTGGGTGGCGATCGCCTGTGCGATCGTCATGGCGCCGTGGTTCGTTCAGCGCAAGGCCGACGCCGCCATCGCTCAGGCCGACCAGGCGCTCGCCGTCGATCCCGCTTCGACGCAGGCTTTGATGCTGCGCTCCCACGCCCGCTTTGAGAAGCGCGAATACGCTCAGGCGATCGAGGATCTCGAGACGGTCGTGAAGCACGATCCCGATGACAGTGTGGCCCTCAATCGGCTCGCCTGGATTCAGGCGACCTGTCCCCAAAAATCGGTTCGCAACGGCGCCCAAGCGGTCGCCAATGCAAAGAAAGCCTGCCAGTTCACCGCCTCGCGCAATCCCGAGTGCCTGTCGACGCTGGCGGCCGCCTTGGCCGAGGAAAAGGACTTTCCCAAGGCCGTCGAATTTCAGCGGACGGCGCTGCAACTCATCGCGCAGGCTCACGATTCCGCTTTGAACGGCCAGGTCGAGCGGATGCGGAAGCAGTTGCAATTGGCCGAACAGGACCAGCCGTATCGAGACAACTCGGCCGGCACCAACCTGCCGATCTTCGGCTTTGGCGCGATGTTGTTTATCGGTTTCACGGCGGGCGCCTGGACGGCCAGCCGCCGCGCGGGCCGCATCGGCATGCAGCCGGAGATGATTTGGGACATCGGTATCTGGCTCTTTCTGGCCGGCGTGATCGGCTGCCGCGCGTTTTACTGCATTCAATACGGCTCGCGGATGTTTTACAACGACGTGAACGGCCATCATGTCCTCAAGAGCCTGCCTGAACTGATCTTTGCAGCCGTCGACCTGCCCGATGGCGGCCTGGTGTATTACGGCGGCATTCCCGCCGGAATGCTGGCCGCTGCCTGGTTCTGCCGCAAGCGAAACATGAGTTTGCTGGCACTGGGCGACGTGCTGATTCCGTCGCTCTTTTTGGGCCTGGCCTTCGGCCGCATCGGCTGCTTCTTGAACGGTTGCTGCTACGGCGACCGCTGCGACCTGCCGTGGGGCGTGCATTTCCCGATGGGCAGCGTGCCCGACATGGCACTCGTCACGGGCGGATTTCTCGGAGCCGACCAGGATCTCACCTTCCGCCTGCATCCGACGCAGCTTTACAGTTCGCTCGACGGCTTTCTGCTGTACCTGCTGACGGCCGCCTATTTCCCGTTCCGCCCGCGAAACGGCGCGGTGATCGCGCTGGGTGCGCTCACGTACCCGATTTCGCGCTTCGCGATCGAAAGCCTGCGGGCCGACGAGTTGGGCCAGTTCAACACATCGCTCACGATTTCGCAGTGGATCAGCATCCTGATTTTTGCGGCCGGCATCGTCTTCGCCATCTGGCTCTCCCGCCGCCCGAAACTGGCCCCGCCCATGAGCATGAGGACCGCCGGCGCCTGACGCCGGACGAGCCGTGTCTCAACGAGCCCGCGCGCGAGTATCGGGCGCCCCCGCACGATTTCGAGTTCGGCGTAAGCATCGAGGGCCGCGTTGAACCGCCGAGTGAAACGCGCTCGGGAAACCCAAACGGCCCCCGTCAAACCAATTGCTGCGGTAATCAATAGCAATTCCATTGTTTTACTCCGTCTTAGCTGGCATTCCCGCCGCACGGCAAGGCCGTTCCTCGGCACTCCGGTGCTTGTCCCGGCCCTTTGCCAAGCGAGTTGCTCAATAGGCCGAAGCGCAGAACGGTTGTTTTTGTTACACGCGGGTTTGACCCAGCCGTTCGGCAGGTCTTGTCGCCGTTTCCGCCGGGACCAAAGCTTGACACGGATGTGTACAACAGACAGGATGATCTCACGCCGCCCGAGGCCGCGGCTTTTGTGGACATTGACCGTCTCTTGCCCCCGAATGCCGCGCGCCGCCATCCCCGCTCGTGCTTATCGTGTCTAGCGACGAGAAACAGCTCATCCGCGAGTGCCTGGCAGGCCGCACGGAGGCATTCGGGGAACTGGTGATCCGCTACCAGGATCGCCTGTACAACGCGCTGTGCGGGATCCTGAACTCGCCCGACGACGCCCGCGACGTGTCTCAAGACGCCTTCGTGCAGGCTTTTCAGCAGCTCAAAACGTTTCGCGGGCAGTCGGCCTTTTACTCGTGGCTGTTTCGCATCGCCCTCAACGCGGCCGCCAGCCAACGCAGGCGCACGCGGCGAAACGTCACGTCGATCGACGCGGCCCGCGAGCAGGCCGTCCGCGATCCCCCCGACCGCCATCCCGCTTCGGCCCCGTCGCACGCGATGGAAACCGACGAACGCCGTGCCGCCGTGCGAAGCGCGCTGGCCAGGTTGCCGGCCGAATTTCGCATCCCGCTGGTCCTGAAAGAGATCGACGGGATGAAATACCACGAAATCGCCGCCGTCATCGGCTGCCCGGTCGGCACGGTCCGCAGCCGGATTCACCGGGCTCGCGGCGAATTGCGCGAACGGCTCGAGCTGTTGCTCCGCGAAAAGAGATCGCCGTCGCCGCGGGATTGAACCGGCAAATTTCCTCTCGGGATTGGGGCTTGCATTGTCCGCGCTGGCGTACGACGATGCACTTAACGGGCGGGCTCGGCCTTTCTCGAAGGCTGTCATACAAGATGTGCGAATGTCTGGGCCTTCGGAGCGAAGAATGCAGAGCGCAGTCCGTCTGTCGTCAGGTCTGGGTTTGTTGTTTGCCGGTTATGTCCTCGGTTCGCTGCATGTCGGCGGACCGTCCCCTTTGCGAGCCGAGCCACAATCGTCGTCGCAACCGCAGGGGCAATCTCAGTCGGAGGGGATTCCCGACGGGCTAAAGGCCAAGCTCCGCGACGCGAATCGGGCTCTCGCCGACGCGATTCAGGCGCTGGTCGAAGAGAAGCGCTACGTGCCGGCGATTCAGGGTGTGAATGCCTTCGCGGCCAGCGCCGGCGGCGTCGACGCGGTGGCCGATCTGGAATCGGGCCTGGGCGTCGACCCCGAAACGTACGCCGGCCTGCTCTCGGGCCAGGCGCTTCCGGAAATTGCCGAAAACCTCGCCCGCGATCCGGAAGGTCGGCTCACCTATAAGAGCAAGTCGATTCGCATCTACAGTCCGACCCGCTTGAGGCAACTCTTCGCCCTGCGCGCCGAATTCGCCCCCGTCGGAACGAGCCCCACCACGACGGCGTCGACGAAGAAAGCGACCCCGAAGAAGGCGGACGCGGAAGAGAAGACCGAATAACGACCGAGTTGGTCTCGCTTGGTGCCACTGGATATTCGACACGGGAGCCACGGCACCCCGTTTCATCACGTGCGGACGATCCGCAGCTCAAGGCGCCTGGTCGTACGCTTCGCGTTCGAACGGGTTCTCGTAATACGGATCGCGGCCGCGGAGCCACAGGACCAAGCTCGCAGAGAGATACGCCGGCAGAAAGAAGGGTCCCCAGCGCTCGTACTGGCGAACGTGAACATGCTCGTGCGCCCGGCTGCCGTCGAGGCACTGCTGATTCTGCCCGAGAACGACGTGCCCGAGAGTCATCGCAGCCCCCGATCCAACCCACGGCAGCCCTCGCCGCAAAAACCGTGTGGCAAATCCGCCGTGCACTTCCAGAACGCCTTCGACAACACGGGCCGAGCCGCCGGTGAGGCAGGAAAGGCCGACAACGACGAGTCCCAAGAGCGTCGCGGGAAACGCCCAGAGATAGAGCAAGATTTGCATGAGGGCCTTCGTGCGACGAACTCCTGCCGGCCGCAAAGAGAGTCGGCCGAATCCTGATCGAAGCGTGCAGACCGCTCCCTGAGTATCGCAGGGGGACGACTTGGCAGCAACGACTTTGCAGGATCAGGCCCGCTGTTCCGGACCCCGCGCTCGCCTCAGAGAGGAATGTGCATCTCGCGCGAGACCAACGTCGCGCTCAGTTCGCCGATGAACGTCACGATCACGCCGACAAAAAGCACGCCGGTCGCCGCCTGCGTGTTGCGATAACGAAGAATCCGCCAGACCATCGCGGCCAGCACGAGCGGCCCGCCAATCCCGGCGACCCAGCGCAGCACGAGCCACAGGACGGGCGTGCCCCCGGTCAGGTTTGGCCATACGAGCACCAATCCGACCAACGAGATCACCAACCGCAAGACGGCCGCCCAACCAAACCAGAGATTGACGCGGCCCAAAGGCGTGATCGACATCGTGGGCGCGGTGAGATACCAGTGTCCCAAAAGCATGCCCGCCGTCGCACCGCCGATCAAAAGCGAGGTCGACAATTCCGAGACGAGCGTCAACGCGCCCAGGGGAGTCGCGATCTGATCGCGCGTCACCGCAGACAGCAGCAAGATCAACGTCGACAATCCGGCCACGGCGCAAACGCAAACGTTACCGAAAGTGCGCCGTTCGAGCGTCCAGGCGATGGAGCCGATATACGCGGAACCGGCCAAAACGCCGCACAGAATTCGACCCGGCCCCAACGGAAGCAGCGGGCCGGTCGAGGCCACCGACGTCTCGAACCGGCCCAGCGTGAGAGCGGCTAGCGCCGCGAGCGCCAGGACCAGCAACATCTGGATCCGAAAGAAACCGGATGTGATTTGCCGCCGCGGCATCAAGAGCCACATCAGACTGACGCCGCAGGTCAGGCGCAGAGCGAACTGGGCGATCATGCGGGTAAAAATCCAAAATCCAAAATCCAAAATCCAAAATCGAGGAAATTGAATTTCAGATTTTGGATTCCGGATCGATCGTTCATTTCGCCGCCCCGTTGATCAGCGCCATGGCTTCGGCACGGCTGGCGGGATTCGTTTTCAACAGGCCGCGCACGGCGCTCGTCACCGTCAGGCTTCCCGGCTTGCGGATGCCGCGGATCGTCATGCAAGTGTGCTCGGCTTCCAGGATCACGATCACCCCTTTGGGTTCCAGGTCGGCGTTGATCAAGTCGGCGATCTGGTGCGTCATGCGCTCCTGTACCTGCGGGCGGTGGGAAATTTCCTCGACCACCCGGGCCAGCTTGCTCAATCCGGTCACCTTGCCGCGGGGCAAATAACCGATATGGGCCTTGCCCATGAAGGGCAACAGATGGTGCTCGCACATGCTGTTGAAGCTGATGTCGCGCACCAGCACCATTTCGTCGTAGTCGTCGGTGAAGACTTTTTTCAAATGCCGGCCGGGGTCGGCGTGTAAGCCGCAAAATAGCTCGGCATACATGCGGGCCACGCGGGCCGGCGTCTCGCAGAGACTCTCGCGTTCGGGGTCCTCGCCGATCGCCAGCAAGATCTCGCGGACTGCTCGTTCGATCCGCGGCAGATCGACCGGACGGGCGGGATCCGGGGAATTTGCGTCGTTCGCTGGGGAAGTGCCAGGTGTCATGGTGTCTGTTTCGTGTCGAGAGTGTGACGGACCACCTGGAATTTTAGAGCAAGGTCCGCCCTCATGCGATACGCTCGCCGTCAAACCGCCAAATTCAATCGACGGCGGCGACCACGTTCGCCCCGGGATAATAATGTCGCACGATCGACACGGGTCCCGACCCTGCCTGGGCCATCCCCCGAGCGCCCCACTGACACAGGCCGACGCCGTGACCGTGGCCGCGTCCCTCGACGACCAGTTGGCCCCCGGCGAGCGCGGGCTCGAATTGATAACTGAGGATCGATGCCGGGAACAATCGGCGAAATTCGACGGCCGACAGGCGGTAGCGGCGTCGGCCGTCCCCCAGCTCGAAGATCGGCTCGCGAACATTGGGCGTGCGGGCAATGCGACGAATCGACGTCAAGGCGTCGAACGGCTTTCCGCGAGCGGCGAAATACCGTCGCACCGTCTCCGCGGCCTGAGTCCCCGGCAGGGAGCGAGTCCATTCGTAGAGGTCGGCCTCGTGGCACCATTCGCAGGCGACCGACTCGAGCGGCGCCGCCGGGTCGTTGAACACGTCCGCTCCGCTGGCCGTGCGTCCGCCGCAAACGGCCGTGTAATACGTGCAAAACAGTTTTCCCTCCGTCAGGCAGACCATGCCTGCCGTCGCATCGGCCGCGCGACGGCTGGAAGGGGATTCGGCCGCGTAGCGCCGGCCGTCGCGTCCGCGGTATTGGTAGCCGAGATAATTCTGGCTCCGCGTCGTGGCATACACGTCAAAGACCTGGTTGGCCCGATTGGCCTGCATCTGGAACAAGGCATACGTGCGGGCCACGATCGCCTGCGCTTGGCGAGCCGCCTCGGGAAATGCGGCGGGCATCTCGCCGTCCACGACGCTGGCGATGTAATCCTCGAGCGGCACGACGTTGAGCACGAGCATTTTCCGCGGTCCCTGCCGCACGCAGCGCACGCGACCGCGATACAAATGATCGTCGACCCAAATCGCGGGCGGACCCTCCGCTTCAATTTCGAGCGCGGCCCCGGCGAATTCGCGTCCGGCGATGCGGAATCCGTTTGACGTCGGCGAAACGGCGATCGTCTCGAGCGCATCGGCGCGGACCGACTTCTTTGCACCGTCGAGCGATCGAATCGTGTACGGCTGGTCGATCGTGAGCTGCACCCGGTCCACCGGCGCGGTTGTCAGGCAGACGCGAACCTCGCCGGGAAAATGGAACCCGGCCTGCCGCGGCACGGCGGCCAGCTCGGCCGAAGCATCCCGCGAGCCGATGAAGCACTGCGGGTCGTGCGAAAACCTCCAGCCGGCAAAAATGCCGCCCGCCGCCAGAAGGAGAATGAAGCAGACGAGTTTGCCCCTCATGGGCGGTATTGTTCCCGCAGCGTCCTTGCCAAATCGAACCCGGGACGAACTTTAACGGCGATCGGCCGCTGCGCGAACGGCGAATGGCCAATGGGGATCGGAAACGGGATTTTTGGGTGCCAGCCGGCGTTGGGACTTTCGGCCGACAATGCGCGAGTAGAGCTGCCGCGATAAGGTCGGCAGCAACCGGACGGTCCGGACGACTAGTCGTTTCGCAGCTTGAGATTGACCTCGCCGAGCTTGGCGCGGATCTCGTTGAGCGAGGTCACGCCGAAGTTGCGATTGCTGAGAAGTTCGTCCGGCGTCTTTTGCACGAGCTCGCCCACGGTGCTCAATCCCAACCGCGAGATGCATTTGCGGGCCCGAACCGAAAGGTTCAGGCTCGACAGCGGCATCGAAACGACCGCCTGCTCCTGCGGCGACAGGCTGGCGGGGGCGAACATCTGCTCCTGGAAGCGTCCGGTGCCGATATTCTGGCCGACGTGCAGGCCGTGGCGCTCATCAGGTCGCGGATTTCCTTCAGCGACGTCTCGCCGAAATTGCGGCCGTTGAGCAGGTCGTCCTCGGTGATCCGCGTCAAATCGCCCAGCGATTGCACGTTGATCGCCTGCAGGCAATTGCGGCTGCGGACCGACAGCTCGAAGTCGCTGATCGGCCGCGCCAACAGCGTCTCCAATCGCGCGGCCTCGCGGGCCGAGTCTTCGTCGTAGTACATCTCGCCGACGGCTTGAATGTCCTTGAGATACATGCCCGCCCGCTCGTTGGCCGGGTCGACTTCCAGCACGCGACGAAAACAGAAGGCGGCCGCCGGATAGTTTTGATCGTCTTCGTACATCAGGCCCAGGTTGATCAGCGCGCCCAAATGAATGGGCGGCCGCGAAAGGGCCCGCTCGTAGAGGTGGATCGCCTCGGCATCGTTGCCGCGGCTGGCGTTCTCGAAGGCCAGCCGGAACAGGGCCCGCGAATGCCGCGGGTCCATGTCGATCGCCCGCTCGAAATATTCCACCGCGCCGTACGTGTCGCCGCGATCGGAAAGGATGCAGCCCATCTGGTACGAGTATTCGGCCCGCCGGGCCCCTTCGCCGGCGACGCTGCGTAACAGCGACTCGGCCTCCGCGAGCTGGCCCGCCGAGCGAATTTCGCCCGCCCGACGCATGGTGCATTCGACCTTGTCGTAGCCCAGCTTGGACGCCTCGGCGAATCGCTCGGCCGCTTCCTTATGCTGCTCGAGCGAACTGAGGGCAAGCGCCGATAAAACGAAGCCACGGCATTCCCGCTCACCTGCGCGAGGCAGCGGTCAGCCTCCCGGGCATGGCCGAGCAGGTACAGGCCGACGCCCAGTCGGGCCAACAGCGACGGCGACGCCTTCGCTCCGGCGGTTTCGCGCTGCAGCGTGAGAAACTCCTGCCGCACCTCGCCGATCTGCGGCGACGAGAGGGCCCGCTCGAGCAGCCGCACATCATCCGAACTGAAGGCGGCATCCCTGTGAACGAGGGCTTTGACGTCGACTCGTTCCGGCGGCTTTTCCGGCGACCCATTTTTCTGCACGGCGACTTCTCGCGAGAATCCGAAGGATCCGCGTCCTGCCGTTCATCGAAACGACGGGCCTTCTTCCGGTGTCGCGCCTTGACGGCCCTCCACCGAAAAACGGCACCAGCAAAGAAGCACGCGGTGGGAAACTTCTCCTGGACGGCCCCACAAAGTATAACCGCCCGAAAAAAGGTTGCAACCCGTGCAGTCTCCAGCGGTTCGGGTTATAGTCGAATATCCTTCGGGCGCACCGTCCTGCCCAAACCCGGCCGCAGGCAACGTGGTCGACAAAGTCTTCGCCGGAAAGGCGAAAATGCTGTATGAGCGCACAGTGGGTGACCGCTCGCATTCTGAAACGGGGATCGAGCGAATACCGCCTCACCATCGCTGACTGGACTGCCGCTGACTGGCCAACCGCTGAGTGGGCCATCGTCGAGGAGCATTCCGTCTGCCTCGACGCCTCGACCGACCCGGCCGCGCTCGAGATGCAACTGGCACAGCTTTGCGGTCCGTACGTGTCCCATAGCCAGGCGAAAAAACTGCTGGCCGACCTTCGCGGTCACGTGTTGGGACAAACGCCCGTCCTGATCGAGAAGCGAAAATACGCGACCGTTGTCTCCCGCATCTGCGCACGAATCGCCGACAGCTTGATCTTTACGCCGGTTGTCTTGATCAGCACGCTTTTCCTTGTGCGGCTCTCGACCCCGCCGTGGGCCCACATTGCCTGGTTCGTCTTTTTGCAGATCGCGATGCAAGCCTACGAGATTCTGATGCTCGGCATTTGGGGCAAGACGCTCGGCAAGATGGCTTGCCAGGTCGTCGTTCGCGACATCTCGGAGCGCCCGTTGAGCATGAAGCAGGCCGTGCTGCGAAATATCGTGAACCTCGTCCTGATTCCGTTTTCAATCTGGTTCTACGCGCCGTTGTTCGTCCCCCCGCCTCATCCCTCGATCGCGTTCTCCGAAGAACCGTTCAGCACTGGGCTATTTGGCATCATGTGCACCATCTGGGCACTTGCGGACATCCTGACGGTGTTCACCAACAAAAAACGCCGCGCTCTGCACGATTACATCGCCGGCTCGGTCGTGATCCGCACCGAGGCGGACGCCAGCTTTGCCGCCGCGAATCGTTAGCGGCCCAAGACGCCAACAATCGGCGGACTGTCACAATCCGCTATTGCCCGACCAAGAAACCTGACACAAGACTCGCACCGCAGACCACCACGCTTGCAACCACCGCCATCCGATCAACCTCACCGTTGGCCGGCCCCAGCCCGAAGTGCCGCCCCTGACGATGCCAGAGCCAAAGTCCGATGGGAGCAGTCACCGCGCCAAAGAGCCACAACTGCCACGCGTGCGAGCCGTGCCGCAGCATCTCGCCACAATCGCCGACGCGACCGAACGAACCGGTGCCGATATAGAGCCCGTTGGCCAGCAAACAAAAGCCGGCAAAGAACCGCAGCAAAAACGCGACCCGCGATTTGACCGCCGCCGCGATTCCCCAAAATGCGAGCGACAGTAGCACTCCCACGACAGGCCCGGCCCACACGACAACCAACGGATGCGGATTCTCAGCCAGATCGGTCCGCGAGATCGTGAGCGGGTACAAAACCACCTTCGCCACACGCCCGCCGCTCACCCACCCCCCGAGGACGTGCCCAAACTCGTGCACCGCCTGCATCCCCAACCAAGACGCCAGCAGCGTCGAAAGGATGAGCAGCCCCTGTCGAACCCTGTTTCCCGTTTTCCGCACGCCGCACACTTCACCCCGCCCGTCGCGATTTGAGATACTCTGCCGCTCTTCGACCCAACCTAAGCCAAAACACGTTCCACAGCGGAAAACAGCGTTTGGCGTCAGCACCAGCTTGCCGGTGCCATCGCAGCGGGAACACGCCGCGGCCGTCGGCGGTCTCTTCGGCAAAATTTCCCGCAACTCAGGAAACTTTTCCGCGGCCGAGACCGCGGCAACCAAGATCCAATCCTCATCGTTCTCCGGCCTCGTGGATTCTGTTCCCCAATCGTAAAACAACAAGCGTCCTTCCGGTGTAAAGCACAACGCGCCCCCCATGTCGAGATACACCGGCAACGCATTCGTCGCCCGCGCAGCCTGCAGCTCCGTGTCCGTGCCGGCCCGCTCGAGCCGCAGCAATGCGTCAAGAGACGTGCGAACGAACGACGAAGCCTCACGACTCCAGGCAATCTCCACGATCGGCCTCCGCGAGATAGGTGCTCATCCCAGGATACCATCCGCCGCAGGCCCTCCTCTCTTCCCCCATAGCATCTGTAGAATCTGTCCCTTTCAGGGCCTTCTGCAACACGGCTATCCTGTCACGAATCGGCATCAGCGCGACTCAAACGGGACCAAGTCGATGCACGAGTACCAACTCACTCCCGAAATCAAAGCCCAGATCGCAAACGACGACTTTGTGCGGCTGACCGAAAGCCTGCTGGCGTTCGCTCAACCGCTGCTCGGTTCGTCTTCGATTTCTGCATTTCGTTCGGGTGCCACTGGCGAGGGCTTTGGCTCGCCAGTGTCTTCGCTTCGATGATCGGCTCCCCGATCGCAGGTCCACCGGTTTTTCGAACGCGTCCGCACTTCGTTGACATCGATCGCCAAGCTGCAAAGCACTGGCGACCCAAAGCCGTCGCCAGTGGCACCCCGTGGCCTCTGACGTTGAGTCGAGTCAGCGGCCCACGAAGCCGGCGGCTCGCCACTGTCTTCGATTTTCGGGGTTCGGGTGCCCCTGGCGAGAGCTTTGGCTCGCCAGTGTCTTTGCTCCCACGGCTCACGAACTTTCCTGCCGATTCCGATGCACTCTTTCGGTACAATTCCATTCCATGGAGCCTCATCGAAAACGTGTCAAGCATTATCACGAGCCGGGCGATTTTCATGAACTGACGTTTTCGTGCTACGACCGTTTGCCCCGGCTCGTGAGAGACGATTGGCGACGGCTGTTGTGCCAGGCAATCGACAAGGCGATCGCCGCTCATGACTTTGCTCTCGTGGCCTTCGTGCTCATGCCCGAGCACGTGCATCTGCTGGTGTATCCACGGAGTCAAACGGCAAAGACACTGGCGACCCAAGGCTGTCGCCAGTGGCACCCCGTTGCCTCTGATGTTGGGTCGAGTGAATCCGTTCTCAAGCGGCTGAGCCGCTTGCTGGCCGACATCAAGCAGCCGCTTTCCGGCCGCATCAAGAGAGTTCTTGTCAAAGAGAACAGCCCGCTGCTCTCGGAGCTCACCGTGATGGAACGACCCGGAAAGCCGGTTTTCCGCTTCTGGCAGGAAGGGCCGGGTTACGATCGCAATCTGTCTTCAAAGGAGACGATTCTGGCCGCGATCGATTGCCTCCACCTCAACCCGGTCCGCCGCGGCCTCGCGGCCCGGCCGATCGGCTGGAAATGGTCGAGTGCCCGCTGGTACGCAACCGACGGAAAAGACCGCGATCCTTATCTCCCGACAACCCACGGCCCGCCGCGGGAACTGTTCGTCTAAGTGGGACCGCAGGTCCGGGTCTTGGATCGGGTGCCACTGGCGAGAGCTTTGGCTCGCCAGCGTCTGCGATTGCGATGAACTCCCCAACAACAACTCGAGGCTACAACCGCATTTCTGGATCACCCTTCTTGTTCGTCAAGCGGCAAGGCACTGGCAACCACAAGCTACCGCCAGTGGCATCCGGCGTGTCGCATGCTTTCGACCACAATTGAGGAGCCCTCAACAACGCCCACCTACTTACGCCGTGTCGCTTGCTACGATCGATTGACTGCAACCGGAGCGGGCGCAGGATACCCGAGTCACCAGCCTTCTAGGAGACAACCTGCCATGCTGCCCTTGGTCCTTTCAACGTCCGTCGGCGTCAAACTCCTCGACAAATTGGTCAGCGACGTCTACGACCTAAGTAAAGGCCACGTCTCCAAAGCATTGGCGTTATGGCGCTCACAAGCGGCCCTAAAGACAGCATTCACAACCATCGCGTCAGTTCGCATGGTCAAGACCATTTGGCAATACGAGAAAGACGTCGACCTACTTGGCTTTTACTGTCCCACAAAGGTCTTCCTTAAAAACGGACGCAAAGAGATCGCGGATTTTGCAGACCTTGAGCACGATGGCAACGTCGTCCTCCAAGGAACGGTCGGTCAAGGGAAATCGATCTTCTGCCGCTTTCTTACCTATGCCGAACTCACGAAGGGTGTTTCCTTTCCAGTCTTTTGTGAGCTTCGTCGACTCAAGGACGGCAGCTCGCTCACAGCGCATCTTCTCACCGAAATTGCGTCGCTTGGTCTCAACATAACCGACAATGTCTTCCATTTCTTGGCAGACACGGGCGCCTAATCCTGTTTCTCGACGCCTTCGATGAAGTCAAGGAGACGAATCGGGCGTCACTGATCGACGAAATCGAACAGTTGGCCAAACGCCATCCGCGAATGCGGATAGTTGTCACCTCTCGACCTCACAGCGGAATCGGCCAAGCAGCATCTTTTCGAGTCTTCGATCTAGCCCCTCTCGAGAACGATGATTATGAAAAGCTCATTACCAAACTTGCCCATGACACCGCGGTCGCCAAGACGGTAATCGATGGCATTAAGTCGCACAATGCTCGCATTGCAGGACTCTTGACGACGCCACTGATGATTTCGCTGCTTCTCTTTCGGTACAAGGTGGACCATTCGCTGCCAGAAAACGAGCTCGACTTCTTCAGCCAACTTTTCGATCTGCTATTGAAGCGCCATGACAAGTCAAAGCCCGGCTTCGTGCGAGTTCGGAAGTCTGGTCTCGGTGACTCAGCGATTGAGGACGTCTTTAATGCGATATGCTTTCTCACAAGTAAGAACGAAGATCTCGATTTTTCCATTGGGGCTTTGCGAAGATACGCGCGGCAGGCGGCTAAGCTCGCGGTGGTGACATGTGACGCTGACACTGTTGTGGAGGATATTCTTGACATCACCTGTCTGATCCTCGAGGAGGGGGGCTATTGTCGCTTCATTCACAAGAGCGTTCAGGAATATCACACTGCGTCATTTATAAAACAACAGCCCGATGCCGTGGCGAACAAGTTTTACGGATCATTGGTCGGCAGGTGGGATTCATGGACGCAAGTCCTAGTGTTTCTGCACGACATTGACCGCTATCGATTCGTCAAATGGTTTGAGCTGCCGGAACTCGGCTGTTTTCTGGCACTCTCCGAGCGTGGTGCGCCGCCAGGTACCTTCAATCGCTCGCAAGCCACAGAATATCTCGACGGCTTCGAATTGGTGCTAGTTGACGAGGATGATGGCGATGCGCTGAGGGCGAAAGGATGGCAACACCGGCGCGGGCTGTGGCCGCACGGGACGTATACCAGAGAGCGAGATGCCGGGTGGGACGTGTTCAACCTATGTAAAGCGAACTTGAACCGTGTGGTCGCGGCCATAGCGCAAGAACGCATTACGTTGCGCTCACCGTGGAGGGGCGACGAGCACCTGGTTGCGCTGGAGGATCTGTTACGCATTCCAGTTCTAGGGCGGGATATCCTTCGTCGAATACGCCTGCATTGCAAAGATGTAGTAAAGCGGATGCGCTCCTTGGAACACTATATCGCGCTTGTAGAGCGCCGCCAGGATGTGGTCGAAATCTGACGTTCATCCCCCGCTCACATAAAACGGCCGCTTCGCCACGAGCTTCGCAAACGCCCCGGCCGCGGCGTCGATCTGGTCCTTGTACTTGCCCTTCGGGGCTGCGCAGTGTTCGTCGATGAAGTCGCGGTTCCATTTGGCTTTCACTAAGCGCACATTGCCGGCTTCGAGTTGGCTTTCCCACGGTTCCCAGCGGGTTTGTTTCGAACCCGTGACTCGTTCGGTGTGGATCGAGTAGCCGGCCAGGTTGCGGACCGTGCTTTCGGCCGATCCGTCACGTTGGTTCTGTGGTGATTTCTTTCAGTCGCGTTTCCGCGGTCTTGATCTTCTCCATCACCTGAGCCCGGAGAGTCGCCACGTCAACTGCTGGAATGCTCTTTTTGATAAGCTTCTCACCTTCCGGCGTCTCGACGACCACATCACCACCAATCCAACGGATAACCGGGTATCCGTCGATTGTTCCGGGCGGCTCGCCGAATCCGGGGGGCGGTTCGAGGGCGAATCTCGGTGCACGATATGGACCTCGTCCCTGGTGCGGATGGAAAAAGCAATCCGCCCCGATGTGCTCCTTGACGCGACGTCGCAACGAGAAATACGTGGGAAGATCGTCGGTCACGTCAGTAATCTGCGGCGTCAGCTGCAGATAAATCATCTCAGGTCCAAGTTGCTGCACGACTGCGGCCGGCGCTGAGAGCAGATTGTCTCGACCAAACAATCGCACGTAAGGTGCTCCGAACAAGGTTCCCCATTGCAATTGCGGAAGGGAGTACCACAGCATCCTCGAACAGTAGCTGCATCCTCTGTTGTCGAACTCCTGTTCCGACATTGTCGGCGTCTTGCGCTCATAGAAGGCATTGCTCGTTCCGTCTTGTCCGACCCAAAACGGATCGATCTCCGCAATGTCCGCTTCGAGTTCACTCGCCTCCTGGAGCAGGTATGGGACGAGCGACGGCGTCAGCGAGGAATCGGAAACCTGGACATCCAACTGGGCATGGTGATGGGGCCGTCCGGGTTTGATCGTGCCTTCCGCCTTCGGCTTTTTGCGTCTCCAGTGAAATTCTGCTCCCGAACTGATCAATTCCGCGTAGTGGTCGATCTTCCTCGGATCGAACGGCACATTCATCATGCCGTAAACCCCGCATTTCTGGGGGACGATTTCGTCGCGTGCGCAAAGCCGTGACAGCATGTCTGCCACTTCGGACGCGACATCAAGTTGCCGCGTCGTTAATAGGTTGAAGATGACCGCCTTGATCGCTCGACTGGCCATTGGCGTTGCTTCACGGCTGCGCGAAAGAGATCAGAAATGCTCACTGGGCCGCCACTTTCTTAAATATCAGAATTGCCTCATTCTAGCTCACTCCCCTGTCGCGACAAAAAATGTGCGCTTCGCCACCAGCTTCGCGAACGCCCCGGCCGCCGCGTCGATCTGGTCCTTGTACCGGCCCTTCGGGGCCGCACAGTGTTCGTCGATAAAGTCGCGGTTCCCCTTGGTTTTCACCACGCGGACGTTGCCGACTTCGAGTTGGCTTTCCCACGGTTCCCAACGCGTCGTGAAAACCGGGAGGACAGCAACGATCACAACACGCCTTGATCGCTGCCGTGCGGATCGTCAACTCTGATTACCGCAAGTGAGAGAGCTCGCTTCATTACCATCGAGGCATCGGATCTTCGGTTTTCATACGTGAGGTCCGGTAGTTCCACATGTCCCGGCCCGAACCCCTCTGTTCTCGGCACAATCCGAATCCCGTTTTCCCGAAGCGTTTTCACCGAAAGGACGGCGACTACGTAGCCCTTCGAGCTCCTGCCCTGGGCGACCTGCGCGGCCGTCATGAAGTCGGGATGCTCAGCCGAATTCGCACGCCACATCGATAGCCCCGTTGTATCCTCTTTTGTTGGATTGAAGGCCAAGAGGGTAACAGGTGGGGACTGGCCGGGCTGGTACCAATCAAGCGACTTTGGAACTCGGCGATACAAACACTCGTCTTCCGAAATCGAGGCAGGTTCCGACGCGTTGGTCATGCCACATGCGTCCGCTCGGCGGAGTCAAAGAATGGGCGGCCGAGTTCACGATTGGTTTTCAGGAAGAACGACCGGGAAACGATCGGTGAGTTTTGATCCGCGGAATCTCAGGTATTCGACATACCCCGCATCGGAAATCTGCAGAGTCTCGAGGTTGTCGCCAGAGCTCCAGCTAATCGCAATGCCGCCTTCACCGTCGGGAGCAATCGAAGGCGCCGGCTCGCTCTCTTCCTGATAGAGCAGTTCAATTATCGCGATCGCTTGAGAAATCGCGTCATACGATGGAAACACAAGGTCGTCCTCATCGACCTTGCCCGGCTCTCGTCCCCATTCGTTAAGTTTGTTGAAAATGTAGTCCCAATCTCGATTCGTCCTGTTCCACGCGTTTGATGGCTGGGGCGTAGCAAATCCCCGCTCGTCCGCCGCTTGTGTGTCCGAGACACGCTTCGGCCTTCGTGTCATGGCCATTGTGTCGCTGAAAGCCATCGTCATGGTCATTGGTTGAGTCCCCAATATCGGTTCGCTTCGGCCGACATCAGATCACGGAACGACAGAACGATTGCTTGATGTCCAATTTCAAGCCCTGCTCGTAATCGCACCAAGTTGCCTTTGAAGTCATTTGGATCGGAATCGAGCGGGCCCCGAGCGGTCAACGTGAGTCCGACCATTTCCTTTGGTGCATCTTGAATTTTTCCATGCTGCCACTGAATGTGCAGACGGCCGCGGTTGTTGGGAATGACAAAGTGCCATTCTCCGTTGAAGCTTTCGAGTTGCGCGGATGTCCCGTAGTCGCGCGGATTCGACAACGGCAAGAAAAACCCCCAATCGGCTGGCGAATTCCAGACTGTTCCTTGGGGAATCTGATTAATGTATGTGACCTCCCATTGATTTGGGCGAAAGGCGCCCACGTGGCGGTCGGCGATGAAGCGGTTGAATCTCTCAACGATTTCGAGGAACTCGGTCAACATCCGCGAGAATCTCGGGTAATTCGCGCCGCCTTTGCCTAGCCAATTCAAATGCAGCCGGCCATTTTGCACCTGGATTAATCGATTTTCTTCTGCATTCTTGATTTGCAGACGCGAGGACATCGTCTGCACCAGTCGAAATGCGATACCAGGCGGAGCCCAGTTTTCACCCGTAAATCGCTCGAATTGCGGTTCTAACGGCGGGCTATCGGACAAGGTTGGCCATTCTGCACCGAGACTGTCCCAAAACAAGCCTTGATGCGCGTTGGATAGTCCTTGAAGCGGATCGAATTGAACGCCGAGGATCGTCTCCACGACCGGCGGGCGCTCGTAGTCCACGGCCGGTTCGTGCGCCTCTCGGTATTCGTCGCTCATTCCCAAGATCGCCGTAAACTATGCCTCTGACGCAGGTTTGTGTCTCTAATTAAGCGTATGTCCCGGGGACTCGGGTTTCAAGAAGTCACGAGGATCGTCTCTGATCACGCCATACGCGTCAATCGAACGTTTTGGCTCGAGTGGGTATCGTACCGGCACTCGACCTCCACTTTTTTCAATATCGGAATTGGGCTCGCCGCCCTACCTCACTCCCCTGTCGCCACAAAAAACGCCTTCTTCGCCACCAGCTTCGCGAACGCCCCGGCCGCCGCGTCAATCTGATCCTTGTACCTGCCCTTCGGGGCTGCGCAGTGTTCGTCGATGAAGTCGCGGTTCCATTTGGCTTTCACTAAGCGCACATTGCCGGCTTCGAGTTGGCTTTCCCACGGTTCCCAGCGGGTTCGTTTCGAACCCGTGACTCGTTCGGTGTGGATCGCGTAGCCGGCGAGGTTGCGAGTGGTGTTTTCGGCCGATTCTTTGCCGCCGCTGCCGGGTTCTTGTTCTTGCCAGATTGCGTAGCGGCGATAGCGGCTGGCGTCGGCTTCGGTTGTTTCAATGAGATGCCGTTCGCGGGCGTGGGCCGCCCATTGGCCGCGTTTCACGTCGAGCACGTACCACAGCGGGCCGAGCTTGGCCATCAGGACGCCGGCTGTGTACGCGCCGCCCCCTTCCGTGCCGGCTTTGTCCCAGTAGCGGATTACGCGGGCTTCGTCGTACAGATTCTGCGGCAGCTCGTGCTCGGGGATTGTGCGGAACCATGCGCAGTTGGAAGAGTTCGCCTTGTGGGGCGCTCGGCCATTGTTGGAGTTGGCCGGCGGCTCGGTGGGGGCGGAGTTTGCGCGTGAGGTTGCGAACTTGGGATTCGGTGAACAGGGCCGGCCAGAGGAGTTCGCCCGGTTCGGTGCGCGGGTCGGTCCAGCCGAGCGACGTCGGCGGCATGCGGCCGGGTTCGAATTCCATGGGGAGGCAGATGTGGTCCCAGCCGCCTTCGGCGAGCAGGTGGCCCGAAAGGTCCTCTTCGTGGAACCGCTGGCCGATGACCACGCGGCGGACGTCGCGCGTGATGCCGCGGGTGGTCGTGGTGCCGTCCCACCAGTCGAGGCCGCTCTTGCGTTCGGTTTCGCTGTCGCATTGGTCGGAGTTGAAGAAATCGTCGGCGACGAGGAAGTCGGGGTGCTCGCCGGTGCCGATGCCGCCGTTGGAGGTCGAGACCCGCCAGCCGCCGTGATCCGTTTCGTAACGCATCTTCTGGTTCTGATCGTCGACGAAAGTGAAGACTTTGCCCCAGTGCTGCTGGTACCACGGGCTCTCGATCAGCCGGCGGGCGCGAACCGCGTCGCGGATCGAGAGGGGCTGGGCGTAGGAGATGAACAGCCAACGCGTCTCGGGACGATTCAGTGGGCCCCAGACCCAGGCGGGCCAGAAGACGGCACAAAGCAGGCTCTTCATGCAGCCGGGGGGGATGTTGATCAGGAGCTGTTTGATCGGGCTGGTCCCGATCGGAGGTTGTTTGAATGAGTCTTGCGTCTGGCGTCCGGAGTCCGGCGTCGCAGACGGCACCGCCTGCGGCGTTCGAAGGCAGTGGTTCTGAATTTCGGACTCGGCACTCGGCGAGTCTAATTCCCCGACCCCGGACGCCGGACTCCAGACGCCAGACGGATTCCCGCACTCCGCACGTCTCACCCTCGTCGCCGCTTCAAGGTGCTGACACAAGGCCGCAATGTGCCAGTTGTCGATGAACGGCGTGTCGGGTTCGACCGTGTGCCAGGCCTGGCGGACGAATTCATGCAGGCTCGCTTCGGCCCGCTCCTTCGGCGTCCGGTGGTCCCTCAATTCGTCGAGGAGTTTCTTGCGGGATTCCGGTCGGACCTGCTTGAGGAGGCTCTTCAACTCCGAATCGCTGAGCGAGAGCATCCAGTCGCGCTCGGCGATCGTGAGGGGAGAGTTCGCCGAGGCGGACTTGGGTGCGGATTGGTCCGCCGTCTTTGCCGGTGAGTTCATGTCGTTCACGTTTTCCCCATTCTTTTGGACGTTTTCGCTCGAGGAACCAGGCGGCGGCCTGCCATTGGCTTTCCATCGCCGTGCGGATGGTTCCCAGAGCCTTGAGACAGGCCGACGCTTCGGCCTGTTTGATTGCGGCGGCGAACTCCACGTAAGGGCCCTCGCCTTCGTTCTCGCCGCGGCGGATCCAAAGTCGCAGCGTCTCCGGCGTGATGCCGGCGAAATCGCAGGCGGCCGTGCGATACGCACCGAGCTTGATCACGGTGAGGAGTTTTTCCTGGATGTCGGGGGTGAGCTTCGAAGGGCGGCCGATGGGTTCGGACATTTGAGGAACTCGGGGCGGGGGGTGGGGGGCGAGGGGCGGGGGAAGAAAAGACAAAGATGAAACGCGGGGCGGAGTTTGAGGTACGGGAACAAAATTCGGGGAGGGATCCGCAGATTACGCCGATCTCCCGCGTTCGTCTCGCGAACCGTTTCGATCGAAACGATCGACGTTCGCCGTGTTTGTCTCTCGAACCGTTTCGATCGAAACGATCGACGTTCGCCGTGTTTGTCGCTCGAACCGTTTCGATCGAAACGATCGACGTTCGAGAATTCCAAAAATCGGCGTCATCTGTGGATAAGTGATTTTGGTTTTCTTTGTGTGATGTTTTGCATCGACGCGCATGCTGGATCGAAACGGTTCGGCAATGGCACGTCTTGCTTTAACCCCCGCCCCCCGCCCCGCGCCCCTCACCCCCCGCCCCGTCGCTCCAACGGCGAACCAGACGCGATCGGTCGAGAAAATGATCGGCGCGCAACGTGAGCCCGTGTTGTGTTTCCACTTGCGGTCGCTTCGAGGGAAGTGCCGGCGGATTTTCAGGCTCTCGGCATGAAGCCGGCTGCGTGCGGAATCACCAGAGCACTGGCGGGCCCTGAATCAGAGGCCGGCCCCAATGGCCGGCTGTCGATCAGAGGCCGGCCCCAATGGCCGGCTGTCGCCAGTGGCATCCGAACTCAATTTCGGACGCCGCTCCGCACGCGCGAAGAGCTAGCCTTATTATGACGTCCTGGATCCGGATCACGAAGATCAAGATTGGAGTTATTTTGGCCTCGCGCGAAACTTTTTTGTTGCCGCCACCGGGGGAGTTTTTGCTTCGCCATGGGGGCGGAGCGTGTTTTGGGGCCGTGCGAATTTCCGGGAATCAAGCGGCGGCAAGACCCTGGGGGACCCAGAGGGTACCCCACCCCAGGGCTCGGGACTGCGCGGAGTTTTTTGGGCGCGCCCCAAAAAAGTCGCCTGCGCCCCGGCGGCGTAATCCCGCGAGTTCCGCCAGGCGTTCGGCGAACCGACACAAGTTCAACTCGCGGGGCAACTTGGAGAGACGGTGCTTTGAAGCAGAGAGCCGGTAACGAACCGCGGCGGGACTTTTTTTGGGTGGAGCCCAAAAAACTCCCCCTTTTTTCAGCGCCCCAAAAAAGCCAAAAAAGTCGGCGGCGGGCGAAAAAACTCACCCCGGCTTGCGGGCGATCCAGCAGCCGTAGGTCATCGCGCCGCTTCTGTACGCGCGGAGGATGGTTTGGAAGCGGTCGAGGAACATGTGTTGGTTCGCGTCGATCAGGCGGGCGAGCCAGTGGATGCGAGTGCGTTCGACGCGGCGGGAGCAGATTTCCCAGGTTTGGGCCACGCGGTTGGTCCAGTCGAAGGATTGCTCGACCGTGAGGCCGGCGTCGGTGAACCACGCTCGGTAGTCTTCGCCGCTTCCCAGCGACGGGCAAAAAAAGCCCTCGCAGACGTCGTAGCATTGCTGCCGGGCTTCATCGGTGAGGGTGCCGTCGGCCGCTTGCCAGGCACAGATGGCCGCACACCCGCCGGGTTTCAGCCAGCTCGCTGCGCGGCGAAAAAAGGCCGGTTTGTCGAACAGGTGCTCGGTGCACTCGACGCTCCACACGATGTCGAATGACTCTGGGGGGAAGTCGATTGTTTCGGCATCGGCGACTTGGAAGCGGGTGTGTTGGGCCACGCCGTTCCAGCGGGCGGCCGTTTTTGCCCAGCGGCACTGCACGGAACTGAGGGTGATGCCCGTCGAGTCGCAGTTCCACTCTTTGGCGAGGTGGATGGAGGAGCCGCCCATTCCGCAGCCGACGTCGAGCAGTTTTTTGCGGGGGCCGGTTTGGCCGCGGGTAAGGCCGGCTTCGCGAATGACGGTTTCGGTGAGTTTGAGTTGGGCTTCGTCCGGGCTTTCGGTCCCTTCCCACAGTCCATGATGGATGTGTCGGCCCCAAAAAAGGCGGTAGAAGGGGGTCGCCACGTTGTAGTGCGAGCGGATCACCCGCTTTTCGACCGTGGGGCACGAGATCATCGACAGCTCCGCCGCGATTATTGCTTGACCCAGATGTCGCCGTGGATTGTCAACACGTCAGCCACGCCGACGGCGCCCAGGGCCTTTTTGAAGGGCGTGATTTTATAGAAGGTCTGTGCGCATGCGAAAGCTGCCTTTGAGGTGCAGGTAGCCGCGCTCCTGGGTTCCTTCGGCCATAAACCTGAGCGGATGCTTGGTGCCGTGGAGTTTGAATTCGCCGTCGACACGGTACTGAATATTGCCGGGCTTCCCGGGTTCTTCCACGGGTTGGAAGGAATCGATCGCAAAGGCGGCCGTGCCGAACTTGGCGACGTTGAGAACGTCGGGGCTGTGCATATTGGCGGTGACGTCGTCCTGAGTTTTTTTGTCGATTTCGCCTTTGAGGTCGAGGTAGCGGCGTGCGGCGTTGGTGTCGGCCTTGAAGGATTGCAGGTCGAAGACCATGCGACCGGCCGCACGGCCGGCGACGCGGAGTTTGCCTTCGGCGAGGCGGCCCTCGACGGCGTGTTGATGCCCGAAACCGGTCTTGTCGACAAAAATATAGACGCGGCTGGCCTCGAGGTTGATGTCGCCGGGGGCGAGATGCGGCCCCTCGCCGTGGATCGCGTGAGTGCGTCCGAGTCGCCGCTGCCACGGTCACGAGCAAAAAAAGGCGCCGGTTGACGTCCGTGACCTGCATCGCACTTACCTCGCATGCCGACGATGAGAGATGAACGGGCAGAAGCCGTGCCGGCCGTGGAAAATGCTAGCAGTCGGCCACGGCGCGGAAAAGTTGAAATCCGTGCCGAAAAGTTAAAAGCTGAATATGTAGGCCGTTGACCCGTCCGCGCGTGAGCACTGCTGCTTGACGGCAGGGGACAAAGTGTCGAGGATCCAGGTAGGGACGGGTGCCGTCCATTTGCATTGACGCACGCGAGGATGGCGATGCTGGACCGCTTCCGAATCCGTCGGCGCGAGCCGGAGCTGATGGATCAACCCGGTTTGGACGAACGCCAGCACCGCGACGCCTTGGCCGGTTTGCGACGAATTAATCGATTCAGCCGCACCGGGGGAGCCGCTTGGGGAGCCATCGAAAGGCTGGTGGCCAGCGATCCGAATCGCACGTGGCGGGTGCTCGATATTGCCAGCGGCGGGGGCGACGTGGCCATCGATGTGGCCCGGCGGGCCGTGCGGCGAGGAGCCAAAGTGCTCGTCGACGCCTGCGACATCAGCCCCTTTGCCGTGCGTTATGCTTCGGCAAGGGCGGCGGAACGACTGGTCGAAAACGTCAGCTTTTTCCGTTGCGACGTCCTAGATGGGCCGCTGCCGGAAGGCTACGACGTGGTGATGTGTTCGCTGTTTCTGCATCACCTCGATGACGAAACGGCCGTGGCCCTGCTGTCAAAAATGGCGGCTGTGGCGAAAAAACTCGTCGTGGTGAACGATCTGCGGCGGTCGACGTTCGGTTATCTGCTGGCCTGGTTCGGGTGCCGTCTCTTGTCGCGATCGCCGGTCGTGCATGTCGACGGTCCGCGCTCGGTGCAGGCGGCCTTTTCGATCGCCGAGCTGCGGGGCGTGGCCCAGCGCAGCGGGCTGGGAACGGCGCTTCTGCAGTCAAGCTGGCCCTGCCGGATGCTCCTCCAATGGAGGCCGGCATGATTGCGGAGCAAATTCGCCTGGAGAGTGCCGTCGCGACCGTTGTGCCGGACACATTGAGCCATAACCGAACTGCCGCCAGTTTGAGGCAGACGCCGGCTTGCTCGGCCACGATTGATTTGGAGACCGCCGCTCGCACCGATTGGAGCGCAGTGGTCATCGGAGCCGGGCCGGCCGGAGCGCTGGCGGCACGCCAGTTGGCTTTGTCGGGGCTGAAAACACTGCTGGTCGACAAAAATACGTTTCCGCGGGCAAAAGTTTGCGGAGGGTGCATCAGCGGGCTCGGTCGGCAAGTTTTGGAGCGTGTCGGCCTGGGCTCGCTCGTCGAAGGGCCGGAGGCGACGGCACTCGAGCGTTTTGAGCTGGCCGCCGGTGGTCGCCGCGTTTCGCTGGCGCTGCCACTGGGGGCCGCGATCTCGCGATTTCATTTTGATGCGGCGCTAGTCCGCGCCGCGGTGGCTGCCGGTGCCGAGTTCTTGCCGGAGACGACGGCTCTCGTCCGCGGGCTGACCGACTCGTGCCGGCGCAGGCAGGTTTCGCTTCATGGGGCGGCTCACACGTCGGCACCGATTCCAGTGAAGGCGCGATCGCAAATCGTGCTGGTGGCAGACGGTCTCAGCCGCACGAGTCTGAAAAAACATGGTCCGTTCGCGGCACAGGTGGCGGCCGGATCGAGAATCGGACTGGGCGCCTCGGTTCCGGGCGAAAAAAGCCACTTGTCCGAGGGGACCGTGTCGATGTCGGTTGGCCGCGACGGGTACGTCGGCATGGTTCGCCTTCCGGAGGGGACGGTCAACATTGCTGCCGCGGTCGATCCGGAACGTCTGCGGGAACACGGTCCGGCGGCGCTCGTCGGGCAGATTCTCAATGAGGCCGGCACTGCGACACCGCATGCGTTGGAAGCCACTGAGTGGCGTGGCACAGGGCTTTTGACGCGGCAAAGTCGGCGCGTGGCGGGCAAGCGGCTCTTGCTGTTGGGCGACGCGGCCGGTTATGTCGAGCCGTTCACCGGCGAAGGGATGACCTGGGCCATGCTCTCGGCGGTTGCAGTCGCTCCCTTGACAAAAAAATGGCTCGAGTCTGGAGGGGGGGGCAAAGACAATCGCCGGGTCGCCGAATTCGCGAAGGTGTGGTCGCGAGAACATCGTGCGCTCGTGGTACGTCGGCACGCAGTTGCCGGATGTTGGCCGCGTTATTGCGGCATCCAAGTCTCGTACGGACTTCGCTTGGACTCTTATCGGCCGTCCCTGTGGTCGCGACGCCGTTCATTCATTATTTTTGGAATCAGAAGGAGCTGACATGAGTTTTTGCATCAAGGGGTTGGGAACGGCTGTTCCGCGACACTGTATCGCCCAGGAGGATCTGGCCGAAGTTGCCGGCCGGCTGTGCGGCCTGACCGACAAGCAACGCCGCATGTTGCCCACGCTGTATCGCCACGCCGGGGTGAAAAAAAGGCACAGCGTGGTGCTGGCCGCGCCGAGCAACAAGGAAGGGGCCGGACAATCTTTTTATCAATCGGTGGATGAAGGCAACGCCAACGGACCAACGACGGCCGAACGCATGCGGGCATATGCCGAACACGCGACGCCGTTGGCGGCCCAAGCTTGCAGCCGTGCGCTCGCCGCGGCACAGGTGGAGCCAGCGGAGATCACGCATCTCGTGACTGTTTCCTGCAGCGGATTTGCCGCTCCCGGAGTCGATGTGCAACTCTTCAACGAGTTGGGACTTTCGGCCGGCGTTTCGCGGACGCACGTCGGCTTCATGGGCTGTCACGGGGCACTGAATGGACTTCGGGTCGCTCGTGCTTTTGTCGAAGCGGATCCGAACGCCCGCGTGCTCTTGTGTGCAGTCGAATTATGTACGTTGCATCATCAATACGGCTGGAATCCTGACCAGATTGTGGCCAACGCGCTCTTCGCCGACGGTTCGGCGGCCGTAGTCTGTGTGCCGGCTGCGGACGATTCCCACTCCGACGCTATGCTTTCCGCGGTTTCCTCGGCGTCCACGATCGTTCCGGAAACAGAAGACCTGATGAGCTGGCGGATTGGCGACAACGGGTTTCAGATGGGGCTTTCGGCCCGGGTGCCCGACGTCATCCGCAGCGAATTGCGACCTTGGATGGCGGGCTGGCTTGGCAAGCAGGGGATCGAGCTGGATCAGGTCGGCCAATGGGCGATCCATCCGGGCGGACCCCGCATTTTGCAGGCCTGCGTCGAGGCGTTGGAACTTCCGCCCGACGCCACCGCTGTATCGAAGGGCGTTCTGGCCGAATTTGGCAATATGTCCTCGCCGACTATCCTGTTCATCCTCGATCGGCTCCAGCGGCAAAATGCCCCGGGACCGTGGGTGCTGTTGGCTTTCGGCCCTGGGCTGACGATCGAAGCCGCGCTGGTCTCGCCGGGAATTGCGCCCTTGCGCCGATGCCTGCCGTCGTAGGAACTTCCGCCGCCCATTGAGGCCACCGGCCGGCATTGCACAAAAAGGGGGACAGACCCCAGGCCCGTGGAGGTTCGAAAGCTGGCTCGGGGCAAAATAAGTCATTCAAACGCGAGCGAAATCAGGTCGCCGCATGCGTCTCGACCGGAGCCCGCTGGGAAAGCTCGCCGCCTGCCGACTCTGCGACCGTTTCGCTCTTCGCCGGTAGGCGAACGGTGACTGTCGTTCCCACGCCTTCCTCGCTGTCGACGAAAATTTGTCCCCCGTGGGACGTCACGATCGCCTGGCAGATACTCAGACCGAGGCCCGTTCCGGTGGTCCGGGCGATTCGCTGCCGTGATTTATCGCCGCGGAAAAATCGCTCGAAGATGTGCGGCAAATCGATCGAACGAATGCCACAGCCCGTGTCGCTCACGCGGAGAACGGCAATGCCGCCCGGTTCGCGATGAAGCGAGACACGAACTTCGTCGCCCGGCTCGCTGAACTTGAGCGCATTATCGAGCAAGTTATTGAGCACTTGCCGGAGGTGATGCGTAAATCCGATCACTTCGATGCCCGGCTCGATCGCTCCCTTCAGGTCGAGTTGCCGGGCCTCCGCGGCCGCGCTGAACATATCGACCGACAGGCGAACAAGCTCGCTGAATTTAATCGGTTCGCTGCGGCGCGCAGCCGTTCCGTATCGGTCTCCGCCAGAAGCAACAGCTGATTGACGAGGCGTTCCAGCGACACGCATTCCTCGATCACCTCGGCGAGCAGCTCCTGATATTCCTGCGGCGTGCGGTGTCCGCCGAGGGCCACCTCGACCGAGCTGCGGATTGCCGCCAAGGGCGTTCTCAGCTCGTGGGCCGAGTTTGCCAACAGGTCGTTGCTCTGGCTCAGGTACGCGGCAATGCGATCGAGAAACTGGTTCACAGTCCGCGAAAGCTGGTCGAGCTCGTCATTCGTGAGTCCAGTGGGAAGCCGCTCCTCCATGCGGTTGGGACGCAGTCCGGCCGTCGTCTTGATGATCATGGCGAGCGGACGAATCGCCCGGCCGGCCAGCCAATACCCAATCAGCGGAGCGATGACCAACAGGATTGCCACGCCCCTAATGGCCACCGCGTCGATGCTGGCCACATCGCGGTCGATGAAATCCATCGGCGCCCCAACGCGAATGCGGAGCGGCCGGCCGCTCGCGGTCAGCTGCTTGACTTCGACCACTCGATAACCGCTCCAGCTTGACGGGGACAGTTCGCGAAACGCCCGATTGACCGGCCACAACTTGGGAGTCAGGTCGCTGCACCAAAGCCGTTTGTCGTCGACATCCAGCAGGTCGACGAACCAGCCGTTGTGTTCGTGCACGCTCTCCTTGCGATTGAGTGCCATGAGCAAGAGTGAGGTGGGAGACGAGTCCTTCGTCTTGGCCGCGGCCTTCAGGTCGGCGGAGGACGTATGCAACTCGGCGACGTCGAGCCGGATTTCTCGTGCGTCGGCGATCAGGACGTCATCCATCCCCGCAATCAGCGTCCGCCGCAGGCCTTCGCGCACGCCGAAAAAACAGGCCAGCGCCGAGGCCAGAACCAAAACCACATTCCAGACCATCAGGCGAAAGCGAAGCGTCTTGCCGGCCGAGGCAGCCGATCGGACCCAATCACGCCATCGCTCAACAAACGCAATCGGCATTCGCGCCGGCCTGAAAAACCGCGGCAACACGTCGTGCCGTCACAAATCGGACGTCTCAGCTTCGGTGGCTCGCAAGACGTAACCGTGGCCGCGCACCGTATGGATCAACGGCTCATCGAACCCGCGGTCGATCTTATTCCGCAAACGATTGATATGGACATCGATGACATTGGTCGTGCCGTCCCAATCGTCATCCCAGACGTGTTCGCTGAGCATCTTGCGGGTGACGACCTGACCCTTGAACCGCATCAGGAATTCCAGAACAGTGAATTCGGTGGGCGAAAGATCGATCTCGCGGCCGCCCCGCGTCGCCCGCCGCGTCGTGATATCGAGCGACAAGGGCCCGATGGTCTGAATGAGTGAGGGACGCAGCCCCGATCGGCGAGAGAGGGCCTCGAGACGGGCCGTCAGCTCGGGGAAGGCAAACGGTTTGACCAGGTAATCGTCAGCCCCGGATTTCAGGCCTTTGACGCGATTCTCGACGGAACCAAGGGCCGTGAGCACGAGCACCGGCGTCTGAATTCCCTTGGAGCGGAGCGAGCCCAAGACCTCGATCCCGTCCATGTCGGGAAGCAACAAATCGAGCACGATCGCGTCGAAACGTTGAGTCAACCCGAGGTCGAGGCCCTTGCGCCCGTTGCGGACCCAGGTGCAGGAATACCGGGAGTCCGACAGACCGCGCTGCAACGCTTTTCCGAGGACGGCTTCATCCTCGATGACAAGTACATCCATTGAAAGAATTCCGGTAGAAGCGGCCGAGTTCGATTTTACTGTACGGGCACCTGCCTGTCGAACTGCCGGAATCCATCGTGCAATTTGCAATGGCTTCCAATCCGTCCGGCCGCTTCTCATCGATCCGTGTTGGGCCGCGATCCTTCCTTCATTCCGATCAGATGCAACAAATTTTCGCGCGACGGCAGCGATCATCCCGGTGTCGGCCAATGCGCCAGCGCGTCGATTGTCACGGGAACCTTGCGGACCGGATGTTCGAATGTGAGCCGCACGGCCTGCAGTGCGATCCCGCCGGGGAAAGTCTGCTTCGCGCCGTATTTTCGATCCCCCACGATCGGGTGACCTGCCGCAGCCAACTGGACGCGGATTTGATGGCTTCGCCCCGTCTGCGGTCTCACCTCCAGCAGCGTCGTATCACGCAACGCTTTGAGTCGCCGAAAGGTCAACAGGCTTTCCCGCGCCTGGGGGGTCGACGGGGCCACCGATCGTACGACATTCTTCTGACGGTCCTTCACAAGTCGGTCGAAGAGCGTCCCCACTCTGGCGGCGACGCGCCCTTCGACGAGGGCCTCGTAGACCTTTTCGACGCGGCCGCCCCGAAATTGCTCCGCCAATCGACTGGCGGCTTTGCTCGTCCGCGCGAGCAGGACGACTCCCGATACGGGGCGATCCAATCGATGCACAACTCCCACAAAGACGTTGCCGGGCTTGCCGTAACGCTTGCGAAGGTCGTCCCGCGCGAGATCGACGAGCGACACATCGCCCGTTCGATCACCGACCGTCAGGAGTCCCGCCGGCTTGTAAACCGCCAGGCAGTGATTGTCCTCGTAGAGCACGCGCAGCCCGGAATCCCGCGTCGCCGCGTGGCGTTTCGGCGCGGTCACAGGATCACGAAATCACTGATCGAAGGCGCGCTGTCGGCCTTCAACTGAATGATTTCCGGAGCACGCGGCAGATAGACATGAAAGGTCACGTCGGCGATCCGCACTTCGTCGCCCGGCTTGAGGATCGCCTCGCTAAAAATGCGGCGGCCATTGACGAACGTGCCGTCGGTGCTTCCCAAGTCGCGCATGCGCAGCGAATACTCGTCTTTCTTGAAGACGCAATGATGGCGGCTGAGCGACGGGCTCTGCGGGCGAAGGTTGCAGTCGCGCTCTGCGCCAACCACGAAGTGATGAAAGTCGAGAAGAATCCGCTGGCCAGTGCAATTGCCCCCCACGATTTGCAGTTCGCCCACGCCTGAGGGCTTCGCCGCCACGCTCATTTGAGGAATAGCAGCCGCCGTCGCGGCGGTGCTCGACGGACCCCAACCCCCGCCCAATTGGGGAGTCCGCGGCCACTCGGCCGTGGGGGCCGCTTCGTGATGATTGCCGCCCCTTATGGAGTAGGGCCGGGCCAGCAGATCCTCGATCGGTGGCTCGTCGGGCGGGCGACGGATGTCTTCGGGAGCCGGCAAAACGTGGGCAGGGAGCGACGCGGTATGGCGCGCAGCCTCGGCGTCGGCGGATGGATCGTGCACATACCTCGGCTGGGGCGGCCGGCTGGTTACGGGCTCCAGTTTGCCGACGGGGAACGGCAATCCGATCTTGAGGGCCAGCTCGTCGGTGGCAATTTCAATTCGCCGACCATCCTTCGAGGGCAGGGAATCGAACTCCGGAGGCGCTTCCGGGACGATATAGACCTTCTCGCACACGGGGCACTGCGACTTTTTGCCGGCCGACGACTTTCGCCCCACCACGCGCGTTTCGCAGTGCGGGCAATGGAAGCGGAATTTGTCCTCGGCCCTCAAATCGGCCGGAACCAGCACCATCGCGCCGCAGGCCTGGCACAGAACCTGACCGCCCGCATAAAGTTCCGACACTTCCAGCGAAGCGCCGCAGGCACAATTGAGATGTATCATCGACCGCGACCTCGCCGGCGGTCACGTACTCCGCCGGCTGCGAAATCGATTCCGAACAAGCCCGTGCGACCCTGCTTGGAAGACTCGGTTAAAACGATGGATCACGACTCGAACGCGTCACCTCAATTTTCGACAAGTGTTCGAGAAGTCTCAAGTCTCCTTGCCTGGCTTCTCGGCAAGCAGTGCGCGTGCCGCAGCCACGTCAAGCGAAATTTGTTGCACTAATTGCTCCCGACTAGCGAACTTGCGCGTTTCCCGCAAACGCTCGTGCAGGTCGATGTCCAGCCAGGTGCCGTACAAATCGCCCGCGAAATCGATCAAATGCACTTCGACCTTGCGAGCGCTCTCGCCGAACGTCGGATTCGGACCGATGTTGATCGCCGCCGCAAACGAGCGTCCGCCGACACGGGCCAGGCCGCCGTACACTCCATCCCGCGGCAGCAGAGTCTCGATCTGCGTCAGATTCGCCGTCGGGAAACCGATGGTTTGCCCGCGGCGGGCTCCCCCCACGACTTCACCGCGCAAACGATACGGATGCCCCAGGAGTGCGACGGCCTCGGCCAAGCGGCCTTCGATGATCAACGAGCGGACGGAGCTCGAGGAGACGATCGCCTCGCCGCCGACCGGCTCGAGCACCTCCAAGGCGACGCCGCGCCGCTGGCACAGATCCTGCAACGTGCCGATGTCCCCTTTTCGGTCCTTGCCGAAGCAGAAGTTCGGCCCTTCCACGATCCCTTTGGCCCGCAATTCGGCGACAATGATTGCGTCGAAAAACTCCTCGGGCGTCAACTGCAGGAGCTTGCGATCGGTGGGATAAGCGACCACGCAGGTTGCGCCCGCCTGCTCGAGCAGTTCGGCCTTGTGCTCGAGCGTCGTCAGGCTCGGCGGAACGTGGTTTGGCCGCAACAGCACCAGCGGATGCGGGTCGAAGGTCATGATGACGGCCGGCACGTGCTGCGGTTCGGCCAACGAGCGGACGCGCTGGGCGATTTTCTGGTGTCCGGTGTGGACCCCGTCGAAGTTGCCGATCGAAACGTAGCCCCCCCGATACAACGGCGGCGAGTCGAATCTTCTCAGCAAAACCATGCGAGCTTTTCACTTGCTGGGCAAAACGGCTCTTGTACGAAGCCGAACAACACGACTATTTCCAATCGACGACGGCCGACGAATACCGCTTAAGCCGTTCGCGGTCGATTTCAATCCCCAACCCCGGCCGTTCGGGAATGGCCAACAGTCCGTCCGCGTCCAGCCGAAACGGCTCGGCCGTCAAATGTTCGATATAGGGAGACGGAGTCAGATATTCAACGTATCGGGCAATCGGCACGGCCGCAGAGAGCTGCAGATCGGCCGCCAATCCCACGACCGTGTTCCAGCCGTGCGGCACAAATTGAACGTTGTGGTCGTGAGCGGCCCAGGCGATGCGACGCGACTCGCTCAATCCGCCGTTCTTCGTGCAGTCGGGCTGAATGATGTCGACCGCGCGCCGCTCGATCCACGGCTGGAACGATTGCCGCCGCGTGAGCACTTCTCCTCCGGCAATCGGCACCGGTGAAACCCGTGTCAATTCGATATAGCCGTCGAGATCGTCTGGCGGTAACGGCTCTTCAAGCCAGCCAATGTCGTAATTGGCCAACATCCGGGCCGTCTCGCGAGCCCAATTGACGCCGTGCGGCCAGAACTGTTCGCTCCCGCCGGCGTCGACCATCAATTCGACCCGCTCGCCGACCGTTTGACGAGCCGTGCGCACGAGCAACTCGTCGAACCGCCGGCTGCGGCGTCCGAAGGGCCGCCAGCCCAATTTGATCGCCCGGAATCCGCGTTCGACCGTTTCGTCGAGTCGTCGGGCCAACACATCCGGTTCGTCGAACAGGATGGACCCGTACGGTTTGATCCGCGAGCGATAGATGCCGCCCAACAGTCGGGCAACGGGCTGCCCGCACGCCTTCCCGAAGATATCCCACAGCGCCAGATCGACTCCGCTGATCGCGTGCTCGACCGCGCCGCCCCGTCCCTGCCAGAAAGTCGATTGTCGCAAAGTCTCGGTCGTCCGCTCGGGCTCGATGGCCGAAGCCCCTTCCAGCAGCGGCCACAAAAGCCGCATCGCGCCGGCGACCAGCGGGCCGGACGTGAAACAGCTTCCCCATCCCGTCAGCCCCCCGTCGGTGACGACTTCGACGAGAGTATGCAAATCCTCTTGCGGCTCATGCCCCTGCGGCCAGCCGCCGTCAACGGTGCCTCCCGAGAGTGGAAAAATCCGGACGTCGGCAATCTTCATGAATTACAGGAGATCAGCTTTCGCAAACCGCATCAAGGAGGGGGGAAGGCGGAGCGAGGAGGGCGGCGATCGGCCGCGGCGTTGAATTTCTACACTCCCCGCTCCGCCCTCCCTCTTATTGCGCGAGAAGCTTCTCCATCTCTGCCCGTAGTCCGTTGCGTTCGCCACCGTCGGCACCGGCTTTGGCCGACGCTGCGACCGCCTTGTCATACGATTTCCGGGCTTCGCTCTTGTTGTTCAATTGCCATTGGGCGATGGCGAGCAAGAACTCGTTCTCGCTTGTCCCACCTTCCGGCAGTTCGATCGCTCTTTTCGCGGCGGCTTCGACGGCCTTCCAATCCGACTGCCGATCCTGCGCGAACGCGAGCAGGCTCCAGTTTTTGGGATCCTTCGGCGCCAACTCTGTTGCCCGTTGGGCAAATTGGACGGCCTCCTTCGACGGACGGGCCGTTTCGTGCAGAGTCTCTTTCGCAAGCTGCCGAAACATTTCGGCAGCCTCGATGGTCCGACCCCGGATGGCGAACGTGTTTGCCAGGCCGCTGCGACATGCGGCCACATCCATCCGACTTGGCGGTTCGTGCGGAAGGTCGACGGCCGTTTTCGCATAGATGGCCAGTCCCGCGCGATAAGCCTCTTCGGCCGCCTCGTATTGCTTCTCGGTCTGGAGGATATCCCCCAGGCATGCGCTGCGTATCGGCGAGATAATTCCGATCCTTCGCCCGCTTCGGATACGCGGCCGCCAATTTCTCGAACATCGGCAGGGCGTTTCGCACGCATCGCTCGGCATCCGACGGCCGATTGAGGCTCAGCACGGTCGAAGAGAGCAGGCGATAAGCGTGGCCGAGCGATTGCCATTCATTGGGCGCGGCCTTGGCAACTTTGTCGGCAAGCCCGATTCCCCGATCGCAAATTTGTGCGGCCTCCCGCGGGCGTCCGGCCCCCTTCACCAGACTGACAAGCGGAGCGCACGTGTCGGCGTATTCGAAGCAGTAGTGACCGGCGCTCGGTCCCTCGCCGTATTCGGCTGCCAGGTTCCATTCGAGTTCGGCCGCCTGTGCGTAGGCCTTCTCGGACTCCGATAAGCGGCCCAGAGAAATCAGCAGGCCGCCCAGCCGTTTGCTCGCGTCGGCCCATTGGCTATGGTAACCAGGCGAGTTCGGAAACTCCGCAGCGAGTTGCTCCGAGATGGCGAGCGAACGCCGCACGGCCTTCTCCGCGTCGACGTTCCGCTCGAAGCTCCGCAGCGCCAAATGGAGGAAGAGCAGGCTGTTAGCCAAACCGGCACGGTACTCGGGCACGGCCGGAAACTCCGCGACCAGCTTTTCCCGGATCCCCAGCGCCCGCAAAAAGGCCGCCTCCATTTCAAAGCGGCGCGATGTGTCCTTGAGTGAGATCGCCATGTATTCCAGGCTGTCGGCCAGGCTATCCTGATATTCGGGCATATCCGGAGCTTGCCGCGCGAGGTCTTCCCAAATGCCGCTGGCTTTGAGAAACGTGATATAGGCCGGCTTCGGCTGCTCGGTAAACAGCTCGATGGCGCCGATGTAGTGGTCATACAACGCCAAATCGCTCTGAAAACCGGCCACGCCGGGGTTTTCGCGGACGAATCGCTCCCAAGTCGCGGCCGCCTGATGCAACGCCTTGAGTGCCGCCTCGCGGTCGGTGGGCAAATCCGTCCATGAGTGCAGCAATCGCCCGCCTTTGGCGAATCCGGCCAACCGCTGCGGAAAGCCGGGGATCGGTGCTTTCGAGGCGGACAGACTGTCAATGATGGCCAGGCTGCGCGTGAGCGCCTGCACTCCGGCATCGGGTTGGAGATTCTGCAAGTTGCTTTGTCCGACGCGCAGCAGGATCGCCGCCAGTTCGGCCCGCAGTTGCGGCTCTTGCCCGCGCTGGTTGACGAAACTTTCGTAGTATTTGAGCGCCGCCTCGAGCAACTGTTTTCGCAGCGGCTGCAACCCAGGCACGTCGAACAGCCGGCTCTCGCTGACCAGCGTGAAATATTCGTCGACCGCCTGTCGCGCGTTCTTGAAATTGGCCTCGGCTTTCGCCTTCTCGATTTCCAGCGCTTGGCGTTCGGCGACTTCGGCCTTGCGGGCGGCCAGCAATTGGGCGACGAGCCGCGACTTCTCCTCGAGTTCCACTTGTGCGTCCCGCTCGGCGATCCCCGCCCGAATTGCCTGTCCCACCGCGCCGACAATTCCGATGACGAGAGCCGCCAGGACAAGCGACGCCGTCAAAAACGCCACCCGATTTCGTCGTGCGAAACGGCGCAGTCGGTAAAGGGCCGAAGCACGCCGCGCCTCGACCGGCCTGTGCTCCAAATAGCGCCGCACGTCGTCGGCGAAACTGCTGGCGGTGTCGTAACGCCGCGTGCGGTCCTTCTCGAGCGCCTTCATCACGATCCAATCGAGATCGCCTCGCAGCATCTGCCGCAGTCGGCCTGGGTCGCTCGCCCGGCGGGCGGCCACGACCGTCCGGGTGTCGCCCATCGTGCTCAGTCGGGTGCTGGGCTTGGGAGGCTCTTCTTCGCGAATGATGCGACGGATCTCGTCGAACGATGCTTTGCTCAACCGTTTCCGGTCGAAGGGCGTTTCGCCCGTGAGCAGTTCGTAGAGCAACACTCCCAGCGAATAAATGTCGCTCCGCGTGTCCACGTCGAGGCTGGTCATCTCGGCCTGCTCGGGACTCATATAGAGCGGCGTGCCAACCATCTCCGCGAACCGCGTAAAGAGGGTCTTCTCGGTGAGCTGCTGGTTGATCGCTTTGGCCACGCCGAAGTCGATGATTTTCGGCACCGGCCGGCCGTCGTGCAGCGTTACCAACGCGTTCGACGGTTTGATGTCGCGATGGATGATTCCCTTCTGATGTGCGTGTTGCACGGCAAGGCAGACTTGGATGAACAATTCGAGGCGCTCGCTGACGGGAACATTGTTCCGGTCGCAGTACTCGGTGATTGGCACGCCGCGAACCAACTCCATCACGAAATACGGCCTGCCCGATTTCGTCTCGCCCGCGTCGAAGGCGCGGGCGATATTCGGATGGTCCATCATCGCCAGGGCCTGTCGCTCGGCCTCGAAACGCGCCAGCACCTGCCGCGTGTCCATCCCCGGCTTGATGATCTTGAGCGCCACGCGCCGCCGCACGGGCGATTGCTGCTCGGCCATGAAGACGATGCCGAAGCCCCCTTCGCCGATCGGCTCGAAGAGCTTGTACGGCCCGATCACCGTCCCGGCCACTTCCTCGATCGATTCGCCGATGATGGTCTGATCGACGGCGGCCCCGTCTTGCTTGTCGCCGCTTGGCTGTTGGCCGTCCTGCTTGACGGTGCCCAGCAGATCCTCGACCTGCGCTCGCAGCGCGGCATCGCCGCCGCACCAGCGATCGAGCAGATCCGCGCGCTTCTGCGGATCCAGGATCGCCACGGCTTGCAGAGAGATCTCGCGCTTTGAAATCACCCGGGCTCATGCGGGCGATTCTATCCGAACGAGAGCGCCAACGGGCGGCATTCGCCCGGCGTTTGCTCCATCTGCAGAACGCCGCGACAAGATTAGAATTGCTGAGGGATGATGTCCGAAAACGGCCAGACGCGCTCGCCGCCATTCCGTACACTTGCACCAAGGGCACGTTACGGCAAGCACGACACGGCGACGATGAAGCTTACCAGCGATCAATACTACGAAGCGGTCAAGGCGCGGGATACCCGATTTGACGGCGTGTTCTACGTGGGCGTCTCGACGACGGGAATCTACTGCCGCCCCGTCTGCACGGTGCGCACGCCCGGCCGCGATCGCTGCACGTTCTATCTAAACGCCGCCGGCGCCGAAGCGGCCGGCTATCGGCCGTGTCTTCGTTGCCGCCCGGAGCTCGCGCCGGGGTCGGCTCCGATCGACTCCGTTTCCCGGGTCGCACGCCTGGCGATCGCTCGCATCGAGGCCGGTGCGCTGTCCGACAGCGGCCTCGAACCGCTGGCGGCCGAGTTCGATCTCAGTTCGCGGCAATTGCGACGGATTATTCAGCGGGAATACGGCGCGTCGCCGGTGGAACTTGAACAGACGCGCCGCCTGCTTCTGGCCAAGCGGCTGCTCACCGATACGCCGATGCGCATCGTCGATGTCGCCTTTGCCAGCGGCTTCGGCAGCGTGCGGCGATTCAACCACTTGTTTCGCACGCGGTATCGTCTCAACCCGCGGAGCCTCCGCCGGCGACCGATCGAGCCGATCGATGGTGCCGTGTCGCTGAAACTCGCCTATCGTCCGCCGTTCGCCTGGCCGGCTCTCGTCAATTTCCTGTCGACCCGCGGTGCCCCGAACACCGAGCGAGTGGAAAACGGCCGTTATTTGCGCCGCCCTGCGGATTGGCCGCAAGAGCGGTTGGATCGCCGCCTCTCCCGATCCCGATCGCAACCTGCTCCGCGTCGACATGTCGGCCACGCTGCTGCCCGAGTTGCCGCGCGTGCTTGCCGGCGTGCGGCACCTGTTCGACCTCGACGCCAACCCGGCCGTGATCGGCGAACATCTGCTCCGCGACCGCCGCCTCGCGAACCGCGTCCGCCAGAGTCAAGGACTGCGCATTCCCGGTTCGTTTGACGGTTTCGACCTCGCTTTGCGAGCCGTCCTCGGCCAGCAGATCTCCGTCAAGTCGGCCACGACGGTCTACGGCCGCTTCGTGCAAAAATTCGGCACGCTCGTGAAGACGCCCTTCGAGGGGCTCGACCGCGCGGCACCGCGACCTGAGCCGATCGCCGAAGCCAGCTTGCCGCAGCTCATCTCGCTCGGATTGACCGGACAGCGTGCCGCAACGATCAAAAACCTGGCGACCGCCCTTGCCGACGGTGAATTCGTACTGGCCCGCGGCACCGACCACGAGCAAGCCCGAACCGGCTTGCGCTCGATCCGCGGCATCGGCCCGTGGACGATCGAATACATCGCTATGCGCGTGCTCGGCGATCCGGACGCCTTTCCAGCGGCTGACCTCGGTTTACTCCGCGCCTCAACCTGCGTCGCGCCTCCGAATTGGCATCGCTCGCCGAAGCCTGGCGCCCTTGGCGAGCCTACGCCGCCGTCCACCTCTGGAACAACTACGGGGGGAAATGATGAATCTGAAGGATGAAGGTGGAAGGATTAAGGATGAAAATCGTTTGGGTGCTACTCATTCTGTTAGGAGCAATTGAATCATGACCGCGTCTTCCATGACCGAATATGTCACAACTCTCGAAACTCCGATCGGCGAGCTCTTGCTCACCAGCAACGGTACGGCCCTTACGGGCCTCTTCCTGCACGGTCCCAAGCCGAGTGCCGCACGCAACGGCGACCACGGCCGCAGCGACAAAGTGCTCGCTGCCGCGCGGGAGGAATTGATCGCGTACTGCGAAGGTACGCTGCAATCATTCGGCGTGCCACTGGCCCCGCAAGGCACGTCCTTCCAACAGAAAGTTTGGAAGGCCCTGTTGGACATTCCGTTCGGCGAGACGGAAAGCTACGGCCAACTCGCCCGCCGCATCGGCTCACCGAACGCAGCCCGTGCGGTCGGCCTGGCCAATGGCAAGAACCCGATCGCCATCATCATCCCTTGCCACCGCGTGATCGGCACCAGCGGCGCCCTCGTCGGCTACGGCGGCGGTCTCCCCCGCAAACGCTGGCTGCTCGAGCACGAGGCCCGCTGCCGCACAGGCGTGCCAGTCGAGGGAAGTTTGGCGGCAAACTCGGAGAACTCAATTCTCTGCTAGCCGCCAAAAAAGCGGCTCTCGAAGTCGAACGGCACTCTTCCTACCGTTCGCCGGCGAGCGCCGCTTCCCTTTGCCGCCGCGTCGCACGCGAGGAGTCCGACCTCCGCCGGCTGGGCCACGCGCAGACGACGGTGGCGATTTCGTCGGCCGACATGCCCTGACCGAGCAGCGCGTGCTTGATCGAGTTGTTGTCCTCGGTCAGCCGCACTTTTTGCCAGGCGTGCGAGAGAATGGCGGCGATGCTGATGGCCGCGACCGATAGCATCGCTAGCGAGCCGAGGAGCGCACCCAGCAGGATGTGGGGGTCCGTGGAAAGCGATTCGATAATCCGCGTCATCAGTTCCTCCCCTCGATTTGGCCCCTCGATTCGGCTCGATCATCCCAGGCGGCTATTCGCCGCCGGCACGGGAATCTTGGATGAAATGTCCAAAAGGTGGACGGTATTTGATCCTCCTCCGCCGAGTTCGCGGTGTCAATTGTTTTGGCCAGCACGAGAAGCGGCGCGGACGCGCGAGCGGGGCGAGGCGAGCAGCGATTCCAGGATCTCGGGATCGGGCGGCTTGGTGAGGTGGTAATCGAATCCGGAATCCCAGGAGCGCTGCAGGTCCGATTCCTGACCGTAGCCCGTCAGCGCCGCGATGACGATGCCTTGTGCCCACGGCTCCGACCGCAAGCTCCGGGCCACTTCGTAGCCGCTCATGCCGGGAAGACCGATGTCGAGCAGGATGATCTCCGGCCGAAAGTTGCGCACCGCCTCCAAGGCCGCTTGGCCGCTATAGATCGCCTGAACCTCGTGCCCCCAGGCCTTGAGCAGCGAACTGATTGTCAGGGCGGCATCCACATTGTCGTCCACCACGAGAATTCTGCGGCTGGGAGTCTTGGGTCGCTCGTCGCCGCGTGCCGGCCTGGTCTCGACGACGGCCGTTCCGCTTTTTGAAACGGGAAGACAGACCGTAAATTCACTGCCTTGGCCGAGGCCCGCACTCTGCACGGCGACGCGTCCGCCGTGCAAATCGACAATCCGCTTGACCACGTTCAGTCCGATCCCCAAACCGCCCCGCGTGCGGGCCAATGAATTATCCGCCTGAACGAACAGGCTGAAGACGTGCGGCAGGACTTCGGCGGCAATGCCGATGCCCGGGTCGCGCACGCGAATCACGGCCTCGTCCCCTTGCCGTTCGACCGCAAGCCAAATCTGACCGGGCTTCTCGGTGTATTTGGCGGCATTCTCCAGGAGATTGGCGATGACTTGCGCCAGACGATGCGCGTCGCCGTCGACGATGATCGGGCGGGCCGGCAGCGAGAGCATCAATTCATGCCCGTGGGCATCGATCATGGAACGGCTCTCTTCGACGGCGCGGTCCACGGCGTCGGAGAGTTCGATCGCCTGCCGTTTGAAAGTCAGCTTGCCGGTGATCACGCGCGACACGTCGAGCAGATCGTCGACCAGGCGGACGAGATGGACGACTTGCCGTTCCATCATGTCGGTCGTTTGCTGCATGGTGTTCGGGTCGATATCTCCAAGTTTCAACAAGTGCAGGCCGCTGCGGATGGGAGCCAGCGGATTCCGCAGTTCGTGGGCGAGCATCGCCAGGAACTCGTTTTTCTGGCGATCGGCCGCTTCGAGCGCGTCGGTCTTGCGTCTGTCGGTCAGGTCGCGGGTGACCTTCGCATAACCAACCAGGCGGCGGTCCTCGTCATAGATCGCCGTGATCACCACGTTCGCCCAAAACAGCGAGCGGTCCTTTTTGACGCGCCAGCCTTCGTCTTCCACGCTGCCCACGCTGCGGGCCGTTTCCAGCTCGCGGGCCGGCTTGCCCGATTCCAAATCTTCGGAGGTGTAGAACGTGGAGAAATGCTTGCCGATGATCTCGTGAGCCTTATATCCCTTGATCCCGCGGCCCCCTCGTTCCAACTCACGACGCACCCGTCGGGGTCGAGCATGAAGATGGCATATTCCTTGACGCCCGCCACCAGCAGGCGAAAACGCTCCTCGCTCCGGCGGAGCGTCTCTTCGGCCGCCCTGCGCTCGCTGAGATCCCGTGTGATCTTGATGAAGCCAGCGTGCGCACCGTCGGGCCCAAAGATCGCCGTGATAACCACGTTCGTCCAGAAGCGGCTGCCGTCCTTGCGAATGCGCCAGCCCTCGTCTTCAAAGCGGCCCTGCTTTTTGGCGACGGCCAATTCGTGCTCGGGCCAGCCCGACGCGATCGATTCTTCGGTATAGAACTTGGAGAAGTGCTGTCCGACGATTTCGTTGGCCGTGTATCCCTTGATCCGCTCGGCCCCCACGTTCCATGTCTTGACCCTGCCTTCCGGGTCGAGCAGGAAGATGGCGTAGTCTTCCACCCCGGCAACAAGGTGCGCGAAGTGCTGCTCGGACTCTCGCAAGTTCACCGAGGAGCCTGGGTTGCCGACGCCGGACATGGGAGAGCGCTTTCGGGCCAATGCGGTTGCGACCCAACGGGGGCACCGTCAGCCGGCCCGTAAACCGGACTATTCGGTGAACACGATTCTGCCGGCCGACTGCCGGAACCTCCGGAGTAGGGCAAACTTCGTGCCACCGACCATATTGACAGCTATGGACACGCCTTCCAAGGGGCACTGGTTCGGAGACGTTGTCGCGGCGACTGTCGGCCTGATCGCCTGCTGGCCGATATCGGCGGTCTCCGCCCCGACGGTCTCCCAGGCGGCGCGGCGAGCATCGATTGATTGGACCGCTGAGCGCCAACGCACGCCGCACGATTGGGAATCTCGCGTCACTTCGCCGCAAACGCGTAGAGATGCCCGTCCGTGCGGACGTAAAGGGTGTCGTCCGCGATGGCCGGCGTGGCGGCGACTCGTTCGCCCAGCGGCGGATTCGTGGCGGCGACTTGCGGAGTGGGCGTGCCCGCCTTGAGCACGGTGATCGTTCCGTCGTCCAGCGATGTGAGATAGATGTGGCCGTTGGCCCCCACGGGAGAGGCGTAATAGCGGCCGGGCGCGGCGCCGCGTTTTTGAACGTAGACCTCGTCGCCCGTTTTCGCATCGTAGGCGGTGACGAGGCCGCCGTTTTTGATCATCACGAGTTGGCCGCGGTACTCGATGGGCGAGGGAACGTACGGCAGGCCCCGCGTCTTTTTCCAGAGCATGTGTGTCGTCGTCACGTCGCCCGTGCCGCCGGGGCTGAGCGCGAAGGCGCTATTCTTCGATTGCGACATGAACTTCATGCTGGCGTCCCACTCGTCGCGGGTGAGTTGGCCGTCGTGGTTCGTGTCGTTGTTCTCGAAAAAGCCGTTGAGAAATGTTTTTGTCGACTCCTGCCGGGAGATGGCGCCGTCGTGGTTGGCGTCGCCCTGCTTGAGCAGGTCGTCGAAAGTCGGCATTTTGAATTCGCTGTCCGACGCATCGCCGGGCGACCAGGCGGCAAAGAACAAGATGCCTTCCATCACGAGCGGAGACGCACAGCACGCGGCGGGCATGCCCAGCACCGACCACTTTTCGCCGCCCGTTTGCAGGTCGTAGCCGATCATGCGGCCGTAACCGGGGGCCACGATCTGCTTGCCGTCCGGCGTGTCCCAGATGGTCGGCGTGCAGAAGGATGAGGACGGACCTTGGCGTTTCTTTTCCCATTTGAGCGAGCCGGTGACCAGGTCGACGGCGACGATTTTCGGATCTTTTTTCTGGTCCCGCAGCAGGACGACGGTGCCGTCGACTACGAGCGGCGAGACGCCCGTGCCGAAGTCGTTGGCGGTCTGTGCCATGGGCATGCCGAAGTGCCACAATTCTTTGCCGGCCAGGTCGTAGCAGAACAGGCCGCACGAACCGAAGTACGAAACGATTCGCCGGCCGTCGGTCGCGGGAGTTGAGGCGGCGGGACTGCCTTCGGTCTTGTGGTAGGCCTCGATCTGCTTGGCCGGGGCCTCGGTGCGCCAGACCTCTTTGCCGTCGGCCCGGTTATAGGCGACGGTGTAGAGCTTGCCGCCGTCGAACGCGGTGATCACGAGCAGATTGCCGACGATGATCGGGGACGAGAAACCGCTGGGGGCGGCGACTTTCCATTTCACATTCTTGTCCGGGCCGAACTCGACAGGTGGCTTTTGGCCGTCGGCCACGCCGGTGCCATTCGGCCCGCGGAAGCGGGGCCACGCCAAGGGATCCTCCGCACGCAATCCGCACGGTGTGAACGCCGAGAGCGCCAGGAAAGTCGCGGCCGCAATCCAACGCGTCATTTCGCTGTCCTTCATGTCACTGTCCTCAATTTTTTGCGAGCATCGGCAGGCAGCGAGTGCCGACACGCTGGCCCGTGGCGAGTTTATGGATGGACCATTGTTGCAGTCATCCCCGGGAAAGCCACCTGGACTTTGTACAGGACTCGGAACTCGGCGGCCGCAGTCATTGGCCGATTTGAGTGCCCGAACTGGTCAGGCGCGTCTTTCTCGGCAAATAATTTGCGAAGCGCCGCCGTTCGCTCTGTGTCTCTCTTGCCGAGAACTGCCCATGCGCGAGTCACGATCCGAGGATGCGAAGCTCACGCGATTGGGTCTCTTGGCGCAAGCGGAGCCGTCGCCGGAGATGGCGGCCGAATTGCGGCAGCTCATTAAGAACTCCTCTCATCATGTCGTCGCGCAGGCAGCCGCGATCGCCGCGAAAGGGAAACTGGCCGAGGTGGCCGACGACCTCGTCGCCGCATTTGACAGATACCTGATCGAGCCGCTCAAGTCCGACAAAAACTGCGTCGGCAAAATTGCGATCATCGACGCGCTCAACGAATTGGATGATCAGCGGGCCGACGTTTTCCTGAAGGGCGTCAGATATGTCCAGATGGAGCCGCGGTGGGGGAAGTTCGAGGACACGGCCGATGCCGTCCGCGCCGGCTGTGCAATTGGTCTCGTGCGGATCGACTATCGCGAGGTGCTCCCGATCCTGGTCGATTTGCTCAATGACGACGCTCAAACGGTGCGGATTGCAGCGGCTCAGTCGCTAGCCGCCCACGCCTCGGAAGCCGCCCTGCTTTTGCTGCGGCTCAAATCGCGGCTGGGCGACCTGAGGCCGGAAGTCGTTGGCGAATGCCTCGCCGGCTTGATGCGCGTCACGCCGGAGGAATCGCTCGCGTTCGTCGCCGAGTTTCTCGAGCATGCCGATGCGGCCATCGTCGAAGGCGCACTCATCGCGTTGGGCAATTCCCATCGTCCCGAGGCGTTCGAGATTCTGAGATCGTATTGGCAGAGAAATCCGCATCCAGATGTGCGGGAAACAACGCTTCTGGCGATCTCGCTTCTGCGGCTTCCCGCCGCAACCGATTTCCTGATCGTCCTGGTGAAACATGCGCCAGAGCCGACCGCCGCCGAAGCGATTCCCGCCCTGGCGATTTATTTCTACGACAAGCAACTTCGCGAGCGCGTTGCCGCGGTCGTCAAAGAGCGTTCCAGTCGCAAGCTGTCGAGTTTGTTCGAAGAACAGTGCCGAGATCGCGACTAGCGAAGGTCAGCTTGATGGGCTGCTCGATGAGACGACGACGGGGCGACTCTTGGATTTGAGTGCCGCCGAACAGGATCCAATCGCCCGCCGCAGGTGGTTGCATTGTTCGATCCACGATTGGTGCCCGCCCGATTATAACTTGCCCCTCGTTTCGCGTTTTGGCTCGGGGGCAATCCCAAACATCTTAAGAACCAACTCCCGATGCAAGGGATCATTGGTCAAAATAGTGATCGTTTTGGCGAACGCGGGCGTCGGCTCGATCAGAGTAAACCTGACCTCGATTTCGACCGAAGCGCCGGGTGGGATTTCTTGGCGGGGTGGGACCACGGGCCGCGACCATTGGCATCCGTACTGCGGTCGAAAGATCACGAGCGGTGCTTGACCCACGTTTTTGATTTTGAACTTGTGGCTGCCCGGCTTGCCGACGGGGATCGTTCCCAAGTCGAACGGATTCGCATCGACCTCGAGCCGGGGAAAAGGCGGCTTGTCGGCGATCTTTGGCGGCTGATTCTCGAGTCGCTCGATTTCGGCCTGCCGCTGCTCCTTCCTCTCGCGCGCTTTGAGATCATCCGCGAAGACTTGGAGCGATTTCTTTCGCTCCTGCCACGTCCGCCCCTCCTCAGCCCGCGCCTGCTCTACGCCGTTTGCGGCCCGTTCGGCGCAACGTGTGCCCCAAACCAGGACGGCAAACGTGAGACAACCGCAAAGACCGCTGATCGCGCGCCGAAGAGATTCCAAGGCCGAGTTCTCGTGAATTCCGCGGGTGATGCTGGGGTGCCAATCGAATTACGTGTCGCAACGCGGCAGCGTTTGAGATGATGCGGGGGAAAAACGCCGGCGTCGTTCCCGAATCCGGACCCCCAAAAGAAAACAAAAAGCCCCCGAACCGGCGTCTACTTGTTGGGATCCCTCGTTCGGCTCTTTCCCTGGGGACGGCTCGCGCAAAGGAACACGACAATGTCGCGCACACGTCGGCGGCTGGCGGTCCTGCTGCTGTTGTGCGTTCTGAGTATCGGGGCGGCCGTGACAATGCGGCAATGGCTGCGGAAGTGGACCGAGGCAGCCCAACTCGGACTGTCGCCCGCAGAGGTCGAGGATCGACGGGAACTGGCGGAGCTGTGGCGGAAGCCGGCCGTAAAACCGGTCTCCACGATACAGCAGGTCTATCACTTCGCCGGCATCGGAGCGATGGCCTTCTCTCACGACGGCAAACACCTGGCGACCGCCGGGCGCTGGAACAGCCTCTCCATCTGGAACACTGCCGATTGGACGCTGGCCAGGTCGATCGATCTGCAGGGGACGGCCCTGTGTCTGGCATTCTCTCCCCCAATGACCGGTTCCTTTACGCCGGCGGGCGCAACGATCGAGACACCTTGCATTGCCGCTTCGACTGGCAAGCGGGAAAGCTCGACAAGTCCTACGCAGGCCACGATCGGGGAGTGAAGCAGCTCGCCATTTCGCCGGACGGCCGCACGATGATCAGCTTCGGATATCTCGACAACGCGGTTCACATCTGGGACGTCGAAACGGCCAAAATTCTGCAATCCGTTAAGTGGCACGGCGCCCGCTTTGCCTACGCGCCCAAGACAAATCTGTTAGTCCTGCTGCGGGATTGGGGGCGCGGCGGAGCGATCGTCCATTTGGGCGACAAGTCTGCCAAACAAGTGCCGCCGAAAGAAACACCGCCGAAACAAACACCACTGGATGCCCCATACTCGGACGTAGCCTTAAGTGCCGACGAGAAGTTTCTGTTCACTTTCGGCTCGGCCCTTCAAATCCATCCCGCGGACGACCCCGATCGGCTGATTGCCTCGAAAGATTTCCCGGACGCACAAGGCCGTGGATTGTTGGCCGTGGCACCCGACGGGAAACAGATTGCCATTGCTTGCACCGACCAGCGGATCGCAATCGCGACGCTGCCCGACTTGAAACCAGTCAAGAAATTGGACCCTCTTGCCAATCAACTCGTCGACTTCGACAGCATCCCGGACCTGGCCTATTCGCCCGACGGCCAAAGTCTCCTGGTCGCGGAAAACACGCGCAGCACACCGCGGTTTTTTCAAGTGGCGACCGGGGAGGAAGTGCTGCCGGTGGCTGCACACGGCGATTATGTCATCGACCTGCGTTTCTCCGCCGACGGGCGCACGCTCCGCAGCGTCGGCCGCGATAACACGGTCTGCAATTGGGACACCGCCACAATGAAAACTCGCGGCCGATATTCGGTTCCGGGCGGCCGCCAGATCGCCAGCATTCGGCACGCCGACGGCCGCTACGCCATCTGCGTGGTTCGCGGCACGGGAAGGCAACCGAGTGAGGTTCTGGACCTCGAGACGGGCACGAGCGTGTGCAAGGTGCCGCCCCTGCCGCCAGACTGGGAGGGTGAAATGCCGCTCCAAATTTGGGAAGGCGGCACGAGACGCTTTTTCTGGCTCAAGGAGCCGGAGGCAATGTTCGTCTTCGACGGCCATTTTCGCCGCTTCAATTACCTGACGGGAAAAGTGCTCGACGAAGGCAAGGTCGATATCGAGAAGAACAACGCGCTTTTCAACGCACGAGGCGAGCCGACCGAAGACGGCACGCGCCTGTTTGACGCGCACGACGGCGGCAAGCGCACGCCTCCCTGGAGGGCGGACGAAACATTGCTGCCCAGCTTGGAGTTCAAGCGACTCGGCACCGTCGATAGGTCGGCAACCCCGACGGTCCATTCGGTCTCGTCCCCGGCGGCAAGTACTTTTACATTGCGTCACAAATCTTCGATCGCCAATCTCTCAAGCGAGTCGCCTTCAAAGATTTCGCCGACGGCTCCCCCTCGGCATTGAGCTTCAACGCGGACGGCAGTCGCTATGTCACCGTTGTCACCCAGCGCGACGACTGGAATGAGTGGCCCAAACCGACTTCCGTTTCCGAAAAGAGACGGCCGCTGTTGCGGGTCCAGGAGACGTTGACGGGCCGCACGCTGCTGGCCGTTCCGCTGTCGCAGACCGTGGTGCTCTCACGGCTGGCGCCGGATGGACGACAACTCGCCGTGGCCTTCTCGGACGGCACGATCGACGTCTGGCCGGTGCCTTGAAGATCCAAGGACCCTCGCTGCCGAATTGCAATCTCGAGACTTACGAGCGCGACGACGATCACGAACAGCCAAACCGGACGCCGGCTGCGTCGCGTCTCTTGTGGGGGACTTGCCAAACGGCGCAATTTCAGTAGGTCGTCAGATCTTCAGGCGTAACGAAAAGCCGTTTGGCCAGAACGCGGAGCGTCTTCGGGTGGATCCGCTTCACTTTTCCTTGTTCGATCCGAGCAATCGTCTTCGCCGAAAGCTCGGGCTCGAAGTCTTCTCGCCGCAGGCCACGCTGTTTGCGAAGACGACGGAGCGAAGCACCAAACGATTGTTCCTCCTGCAAACGCTTCTTGGAGACACGTCGGCGGAATTCCGGGTCGTTCTCGTAGAGCAGGGCATCCACGGCGGCCTCGTAGTGGCCGAGCCGTACCGTTTGGCCGCAATCGATGACCGAGAATTTGTGGAAATCGGGACGTGTACCGTCTCCCGATGTCTCGAATGCCGAGAAGGAGACCATCAAAGGCATCAGGTCGCCCCGCCAGAACGTAATCGTCGCGGTGGCCTGGTCGACGCTGCCGCCGATGAAAAGGTCAGACCGGTTCTTTGCTTCGAGAACTTCCGCGAGCTCGTCTGCCGGAATGAAACCGCCGTCGGCTGTGAAAGCGATTCGCCGAAATCGGGAAGCCAGGGCGGGCAGCGTTTTCAAGTCGACGTGGTGAATAAACAGCCCCATACCGAGCGTGGGCTGTACCGTCGACGCGCTGCGTACCAGAGCGTCGGTCAGATCGCTCGCGTAGCTCACCCAGAGAGAGTCCCGGGTGGCGTGCGTCACGCAACTGCGAAGATCGGTGAAAGAGGAAACGACCTGAGGACGCAGCGCAGCAAAGCTTGACGCCCGCTTTTTGGCCCGATCCAACAAAAACATCTGGGCCGGCTTCCGCTTTGGCCGAGCTTTCCTGATCATCGACTAGCCCTCTTCGCTCGACACGGGGTTGTTCGGATACATCCGATCCCATTCAGTCCGCAAACGTTGCCAGGTCTCTTCCAGTTGGATCAATTCGACGATTTGATGGGCAACTTCGGAAGGGTCGGGATCATCGTCCATGAATTCCCCCGTTCGCAGATTGATCCGCCACGCCTTTGTGCCACGAAGAACCGTCACGTGGGGATGCTCACGGGTTTCTTTGTCTCTGATCTTCACTTTCCAACGGGCCTTCCGGAGCGATTCGGGCAACGGCAAATTGAAGGCCACGACTTATCCGCCAAGCGTCGCAAGCACGATCGCGTCAAGCTGTTCGCCACAATTCAACTATATGTCCTATTCTTGTGATCGGCAATACAGGACATTTGCAGCGGGCCGCCGTCGATGGCTGCCCTCTCAGGCAACGCGTGCCAGGATTTCCACCGTGCCCGGCACTCGCGGGCGACGATTTGCACTACGACTACGACATGGGTCGCCGCGCAAAGATGTAACATCGACGACTTGGGTGCTCGACTTCGGGATACGGATCGCGTTCGATCGTTTCCTCGATCACAAATCCCGCCTCGCGCAGGCGGCTTTCCATCTCGGGGGCTCGGAAGAAGTTGAAATCCACTGAAACCGTGTGGCGCCACCACTCGTCCAGGTGCACCGTCTCGTCGCCGATGTGGAACGCCGCTAGCAGGCCGCCCGGTCGCAGCACGCGGCGAAGTTCGCCGAGCGCCTGCGGCAGGTCGCTGTTTGGAATGTGGATCAGGGAATAAAAGGCCGCGATCCCGGCCCAGGTGCCGTCGGCGACATCGAGCGCCGACAGGTCGCCTTGGCGGAATTCGACCGCCGGCGTGAGCCGTCGTGCTTGTTCGACCATCATTGGCGACAAGTCGATGCCGCATGCCTGGACGCTCTGTTCGTGCAAGTAACGGGCGACGTGTCCCGGACCGCAACCCAGGTCGCAGGCCGGCCCCACGTTCCGCACGTCGGCGGCGAAGCGGTCGAGAAGCTGCCGGTCGACAGGCTTGTGCTTCAGCTCATCGAAAATCCGCCGCACGTACTCGTCGGCGACCGCGTCGTAGCTGGACCGGCAGTGCCGGCGTGTTTCGTCGTCCATTGGCTGGTGCTCGAACCGATTTCGCGTGCGAATCACCGGGCGGAACGTCGCTCCGCACGGCCAACGCAAGCGTAATGGTATCAAGCGAACATTGGGCTCTTGGCGTTTGCGTCACACTAAGGCAAGCTGGCAGCTCGCCCTACATTTACTGTCCCCCCTGTGCGCGAGCCAACGCGCTTTGTGGCGGCTCACGATCGCGGATCACTGCGTGCAGTGAGACGCACCGATTCGAATTGGCACACTCGACCTCCGATTCGGCTCTGGGCTCCGAGCCGGTCGAGTTTTTCCGTTTGCCAACGGCAGCTCTCAGTGGGCGGGGCGATAACACAATTCCGGTGCCGGCGTCTCCTGCTACGACCGTCACCCGCAAAGAGGCTCGCGGATGCGCCACTGCCGGTGGGTGGGCTCAGCGTCTCGAAGGGCGCTGACGGAAAGAGCTTCCGCGACCGGGTGATTTCGATGTCACCAGATGCCCCGGAATTCCTTCCTAGCCTCAGTGTACCAAGGTGTGGTCGATTTACGCGCAGAGATTTTTTCAGTTTGTTGCAACATCCGAGGCGCGGGGAAGTTGCGGCAAAAGATTTTCCAGGCATGCTTTGCGACGCAAAGTACTTTGCAGGGTTTCCTTGTTCCCATGCTCCCGCTTGAGAACGCAATCCCGGCGCGCCGGGACTCCGCTTCTTGGAACCGCGCGCTTGGCGTGCCGCCTGGATTGCTCACTGGACCTGCGAAGGGCGAAGCGGGAGCTTGGGAATGAGGCAAGAAAACCAGCCATTGGGGCGGACCGACTTTTTTGGGCTGGAGCCCAAAAAAGTCCCCTTTGTTTTCTCCGCCGCCCCGCCCTCGGCGCGGCCACTCGGCCCCCTCACCCCCGGCTCCTCTTCCACAAGGGGCGAGCGGTGAAGGAGTTAGAAGCGCCGGTGGCGATGCTTGATTTCACCTCTCGGGCCCAGCCTCGCCCCAGTGGTCGGACTTTTTTTGGGTCGACCCAAAAAAAGTCCCCCTTTTTCAGCGCCCAAAAAAGCCAAAAAAGTCCGATGGGCGGGGAGGAAGCGGAGGTGAAACGGCACGTTTTATCAAACGGCAATGCACTGGCGAGCCAAGGCCCTCGCCAGTGGCACACGATTGCATCTGGAGTCTGTCGTCGGAGATCGATAGGCCGCTCACTGCTTGACGGTGCAGTGGGGCATCTCTTTTTTGAAGGCCTCGACGGCTTCGGGGGTCACTTCGTTGACCGAGGCCAGGTCGAGTTCGCGGAGAGAGGGGACGCTTGCCAGATAGGTGAGGCCCTGGTTGGTGATTTGCGTATTGTCGAGGTCGAGCCGTTCGAGGTGGGTCATGCCCTCGAAGTTGTTGCGGACGGCCTGGTCGGTGATCTGGCAGCCGTCCAGGTTGAGGTCGATCATGTTGTGCAGACCCCGGAGCGAGGGGATGCCGGCGGGGGTGATTTTGGTGCTGGTCAGGTCGAGCCGGGCCAGTTTTGTGAGGCCGGCCAGGCTGGCCAGGCCCTCGTCCGTAATTTGCAGCTCTTTGAGTTCGAGGGTTTCCAGGTTGGAGAGGCCCTTGAGAGAGGTGAGGCCTTCATCATCGACGAGCGTGTTCCGCAGCATGAGCGTCTTCAATTTGAAGAGGCCTTTGACGTGGGCGATGCCGGCGTTGCCGATGCGATTTTCGCGAAGGTGCAGGACTTCGAGGTTCTTGAGGTTTTCCAGTGCGGCATATCCGGCATCGGTGGCCGTGCATCCATCCAAGACCAATTCCCGGAGGCGGGTCATTTTGCTGATTTTTTCCAGACCCTTATTGCCGAAATTCGGGCCGTACAGGCCGATTCGCTCGAGAGCGGGCAGGGCCATCAAGTCGTCCAGGCAGGCCTCCGTGACGCGGGTGGCATCCTGGAGTTTCAGGGCTTTGAGCGAATTAAGTCCCTTCAAATTCGCCACGCCCGCGTTGCTGGTCAGCGTGCGGCGAAGATCGAGGTCCTTGAGCTTTTTGAGCGAGACGAGTTGCTTGAGGCCTTCGTCCCGGACGTCGGTCTTCATCAGATTCAGCAACACGAGGTTTGGCAACTTCACGATGGAGGCGAGAACCGTGTCGTTGGTGTTGGTGGCTTCGAGTCCGAGGCGGGTGAGGCCGGTCAGTTCGCTTAGGCTCGCGAGAGCCGCAGGAGTGTACTCCGTGCCGCTGATCATCAGCTCTTGCAGAGACGGAAGTTCCTTGAGGTGAGGCAAGGTTTTATCGTTGCCGTCACCATGCGAGAGATCCACGCCAATGACCATACCGGCCGCATTCTTTTTGAACTCGGCCCCGTCGGCCTTGAGTGCGGCCACGTCGGCGGGGTTATCGGGCTTTGCGGGTGCTTCGTCGGGCGTCTCATCCTTCGCGGCTGACTTGGTGTCGGTCGGCGACTGGCCGGATTTGGGTTCGGCCGGGGGGGGTTTGCTGGTCTGGTCCTGGCAGCCCGCGAACACGGCAGCGGCCAAAAATGCGGCCGTGAGCAAAAAAAGGGGGTACGAGGTGCGCGGATTGGCGGAAATTGGGCAGGCTCCAGACATGAAATGGTCGCTCCGGGTATGCGAATCGTGGAACTTCAAGCTAGCTGCTGTCCAAATGGGCCGCAAGCCGTCGGCGGTATTGAAGTTGGGGGCGGCGGATGCCCAATTTGCCGCCTTTCGCCTGCCCGCCCGTTTGGTCGACTGGGGTCGCCGCTTGAGCGAAAAATGGCAAAAACATTGGGCAGGGACCAAAACGGTTGCATGACGGCGATATATTCCGCCGAAAAGATCTGCATGACGCAGTCCGCGCCGGCCGCAAAGATAATCCGTCATCTGCTGGGCGTCCTGGGAATGGGCGTTTTGGCCTGCGGATTCTCTGGGTGTTGGGTTCGCTGCTCGATGCCGCTCAATGCTCCGCCGTATGATCCGAATCAATGCGGGTGGGGGCATCCACCGTATCGCGTGGTCGAGAATTCGACGCGCTGGCCCAAAATAAATCCGTGCTGGCGGCCGTCGCCGGTGATGCTGCCTTGCCGGCCGAGCGGTTGCTGCCCGACTCCGCCGCCGTTTTGCCCGACGATGTGTCCGCGGCCTTGGTCCGGACCGCCGATTTGTGCCGGCCCAGTTTACGGTGGCGCAGTTTACGGCGGCCCGGTTTACGGCGGCTCAGTTTACGGCGGTCCGGTCTCCTCCGGTCCGATGGGGCCGCCGGCTCCGTATGCGGCTGTGCCCGTGGTTCCCTCTCGCTAACGCGGGACGCTGGTAGAACCCGGGCGAATCTCACAGAATCGCTGGCCGTCCGCTGACTGGGCGACAAGGACCGGTTCGCCGATGCGTTGGGACGAGTTGCCGCGATTATTGCGCACCCTGCGACACCTGCGGCCTTCGCAAGTCTATTGGCGGGGGCGTTACCTGGCGGAGCGCCGTTTTTCCCGCGTCATGGGAGAAAAAAGTGCGGCCACGGCCGGCACGCACGGGCCGATTCCGCGGGTGCACTGGGACCTGCCTCGCACGCTGTTTGCCGAATGGAACTGGCCAGGAGACGAAAAACTCGTCCATCAACTTTCCCAGGGGACCTTCGAGCATTTGAACCAGGTTCGGGAACTGGGCCGGCCGGTGAATTGGTTGCTCGGCCCCGCCGACCGAGACCGTCTGTGGACGGTCACACTGCATTACCATCGCTGGGTCTATGAACTCTCTCTCCGAGCCGTGCGCGATGACGAGTTGGGACGACAAGCGTCGGGACTGTTGATCGAACTCGTTTCCGACTGGATTGCTCGCTACGATGTGTCGACACCGGGCTCGCGACCGCTGGCCTGGAACGCCTATGCGACGGCCACGCGCATCGGTTGGTGGGTTCGCTCGGTCCTTTGGCTGGGCGAGGAATGGTGGCTGCGACACGCGGATTTTCAGACGCGATTTCTCGCGAGCCTTTGGCAGCAGGCCGGCTATCTGGCCGATCACATCGAATGGGATTTGCGTGGCAATCATCTGATCCGAGATGCGTTGGGCCTGGCGTGGGCCGGCCGGTTTTTCGACGCTCCCGAGGCAAAAAAATGGCTCGCCCTGGCAACTGCGCTGGCTGCCGACCAATGCCGCGAGCAAGTGCTGGCTGACGGCGGACACTTCGAGCGCAGCCCCATGTACCACTTACACGTGATGGAGGATTTCTGCCTCCTTTTGGAGCTGCTTGAGGACGCGGCGGTCAAAAAGCGGCTCAGATCGGCGCTCGCCGGTATGGCGGAATTCGCTCGTTGGACGCGACATCCGGACGGCCGAATTCCGCCTTTGAACGATGCCGCACACGAAGATGATTTTTTGAGCGCGGACCTGCTCGAGCGTGTCGCCAAAAGTGGACTAACCGTCGACAGCTCGTCCCCTGCTGGCGAACGATATTGTGGCGGACGATACTGTGGCGGACGACATTTCGCAGACACGGGACTGGCGATCTGGCGGGGAAATCCGTGGACCGTTTTCTTTGACGTTGGTCCGATTGGTCCCGATTACCAACCCGGCCACGGCCATGCGGACAATTTGACGCTCGAATGTTCGTTCTGCGGCACGCCTGTTTTTGTCGATCCGGGAACCCATTCGTACGATCGCGATGAACGCCGGGCTTACGATCGGTCGACGGCCGCCCACAACACGGTTTGCGTCGACCGCACCGACTCGAGCGAGGTTTGGCACATCTTCCGCGTCGGACGGCGGGCAAAGGCTATTCGCGTCGACGTGAAAGCGAACTCAAAGGCGCTCGACGCGGCGGCGGCTCATGACGGTTACGTGCACCTCGGCGTGATCCATCATCGGCGGGTGCAGGTTGCCGAGGGGGGCGCACTCGCGATTGTCGATCGACTCGAGGGTCGGGGATCGCACCATTTCGAGGGGGGGTGGCTGCTAGCCCCAGATTGGACAGCGGCCGTCTGCGATTTCGGATGGGAGTTGAGACGAAAAAATCACGTCTTGCGCGTCACCCTGCGCGGACCGGGCGGCTTGCGGCTGTCAGTCACTTCGCGACCGTGGCATCCGATGTTCGGCGTCGAGTCGCACACGCAACGACTCGTTTGGGAATGGGACGGCGAATTGCCGTTCGAGGTGCAAACGATTGTCGCGCCACCCGAATCCGGCAGCCCCTAAGCGCGGCTTTGAACAGCAGCCAACGCCTCTTTGCGGGTGTCAAACAGCGTCCACAAACGGTGCAGCCCCATTTTTGTGAGAGCTTCGGTGAGTTGTGGGGCCGCACAACAGAGCACGGTTCGCCCGCCGAGATCCTCCATCTTTCGCGCCAGGGCGACCACTGCACCGATTACCTCGGCGCCAAGATAGTTGAGTGCATGCAAGTCGAGGATCAAGCCGTCGATCGAATGGTGGCCCAGTTTTCGACGCAGCGCGTTGGCTTCATTGCGAAGCTGGGTATAGCGGAAGACTTTGCCGTTGATTTTTGGAATGACGATCAGCGTTTGACCGGCCTGCTCGATGCAGAATAAAGGGCTTTGTGCAGAGGGGACCGCGGCACCCGCCCACTCTTCACCCGTGGCTTCCACGTTGGGAAATGCGACTCGATCGGCCATTACCTGATGTCCTTTCCTTAGGTTGCACAGGGTCCTACGCAAACATCCCGTTTGCAGGTCAAAGCATTCTGATGGAAAAACGTCGAATCGGAAAAAATTACCCGCATTTACCGGCATTCAAGTTCAGCAAAAATGTCCGCAATTTCCGCACCAAGTACGGGCACCGTCAGGAGTTCCACCCATTTAAGCCCCAAACCTCGGTTCTTTCTGAAAACCTTCTCGCGTTCCGTCCATGTTCGCTGCGCGAAAAGTGTCGACTTTTGCGCAATTCCTGGTCAGCCAAACGTATCGATCTCTTGGCGGCGGCAATGCAGCTCTGTTCGCCTCGGCAAAAAGTCCGGATTCAACGCGAATAAGTTTCGATCCCGCCAAACTTCAATGATGCGCGATGCCAGGGCCGTCGGAAGCGACGGGAGGCAAGTTCGGCAGTCCATTGTTTGGCTTTGATCACTGTGAGCGCCGGTCAGAGAGACTGGAGAGTTGGTAGCAATGCTGCCTATCAGCAGTCTCCTAGCGATTATCTGCAGGCCCCATGAGCGGATTCGTCGCCGGCTAATTGCGCGGCTCTGCGCACGTTGACTCGGCCCCCCTCCCTTCTAGAATGACGGAACCCGATAACCTGCTCACGAGGGGCACGAGCCGATGACGAGCAATTCGAGTTCGAGCAATCGTCGGTGTTTGACGGCGCTCCCGATCTACAACGAGGCACGCCACGTTCCCGACGTACTCGACGAGGTTCGCCGCTATAGTTCGGACATTCTGCTCGTCAACGACGGCTCGACGGACGACACGGCAAGAGTTCTCGCCGCTCAGCCGGGAATCCGGGTCGTTACGCATGAAAAGAACCTCGGTTACGGCGCGGCGCTGCGAACGGCATTTCAGTACGGGGCCGAGCACGGTTACGACGTGATTGTCACGATCGATTGCGACGGGCAGCATCAACCGCGATTGATCCCCGAACTGGCCGCCGCCGTGTTTCCGCCGGGCGAGGTGCCGGTTGATATCGTCTCGGGAAGCCGCTATTTGAAAACAATCGACGGGAACAGTGTGCCTCCCGAGGAACGACGTCGCATCAACGTGCTCATTACCGAACTGGTTAATGAGCGGCTCGGTTTCGAGCTCACCGACGCGTTTTGCGGTTTTAAGGCGTATCGCGTGCCTGCCCTCAAGAGGATCAAAATCACCGAATTGGGCTACGCGATGCCGCTGCAATTCTGGGCACAGGCGGCGGCCTTGGGTTTGCGGATCGTCGAGTTCCCCGTGCCGCTTGTGTACCTGGAAGAGAAGCGATCTTTTGGCGGTTCGCTCGACGATGGTCAGCGCCGGCTGGCATACTATAGGACCGTCTTGGATCGAGAGATCGAGGCCGCGGCGTTGTGTCAGGCATCCGGACATCAGTGCGATGCGGGGACCTGAATCGGCGATTTCACCGCCGCAGAGCAGATCGACAACTTCTCAATCGTGACATCTTCGCAAATGGCCCCGATCGATATGGTCCAAAGTACGCCCGAAATCGAAGCTCCATGGACAGGCCACCGATTTCGAGCCCCGCGCAGGGATTTCGCACTGCTTTGCGAGCCGCCACTGCCGGCAGCGATTGCGACCGCCCAGCAAAATCACGCCGCCCTGGCGTCGCTGGAAATCAAGCTGCAAGGCCGCACCGTCAGCCAGATGCGGAAATGGGCCCGCGAAGAGGCGCTGCGGGCCGCTCGCGAATATACATCGCAAATCTTGTCCGCATCCGCGGCCCCCGGCAGTCGACTCGAAGAGGATTTTGAAGAGCCGTCGAGTGTGGATCTGCTGTTTGTCGGCGGACATCAACCGGCAATCTTTCATCCGGGAGTGTGGGTCAAAAATTTCGCGATCCATGAAATGGCGACGCGGTCCGGGGGCATTTCCCTCAATTTGTCGGTCGACACGGACGTCATGGGATCGACTCGAATTAGGGTTCCGACCAAACAGCATTCAGGCCTCAATATCGAACGGGTCCCTTTCGATACCGACCGGCCCCGCAGCCCGTGGGAAGAAAACGAGGTCCTGGATCGCGAGCTGTTCGACAGCTTCGAGCCCGGGTTGGCGATTTGCTTGCACCGTGGGGCACTACGCCGCTTTTGCGAGATTACTGGCCGGCGGCCGTTCGCGCGTCGCAGACATTTGCGCGAATCTGTGACTGCTTGATTGCGGCCCGAGCGCATGTCAAGCGCCAGTGGGGGGCCGGCAACCTGGAATTGCCAATCAGCCGACTGTGCGAGCTGGATCCCTTCTTGTGGTTCGTCGGCCACATCCTGGCTCAGCTGCCGCGTTTCTGCGAAGTCCATAACCAGGTGCTTGGCGAATACCGCGTCGTCAACCACGTCCGCAGCCGCACGCACCCAGTCCCCGAGTTGATCGAAAGGGACGGCTGGCTCGAAGCGCCGTTCTGGGTGTGGCGACGCGGCGACAAAGTCCGCAGCCGATTGTTTGCCCGACAGGTCGGGCGCGAGTTGCTGCTTTCCGACGGCCGCGACGAATTCGCCCGCTTACCCCTTTCGCCGACCATGGATGCCTGTTGCGCGGTGGAGGTGTTGCGTGAATTGCCTCAAAAGGGAATTTGTTTGAGGGCGCGGGCGCTCACCACGACGCTGTTTTCGAGGCTCTGTCTTTCCGATTTGTTCGTGCATGGTATCGGCGGTGCGAAATACGATGAAATGACCGACCGCATCCTTTCGCGGTTTTTCGGCGTGCCCGTGCCAGGATTTCTCACATTGACGGCGACCCTGTATGCGGAACTCGCCAAGCCGTTTTCGGTCGCTCCGGAAGATGCCGCCCGTCTTCAGCGGTTGCTCCGCGATTTGCGCTGGAACCCGGACCGTCATCTGACGCCCGATCTCAATACCGAGGTGAGCGGCCTGATCGCCGAGAAACAATCACTTGTTTCCGCGATGAAATCGGCCGACGACCCCTGCGCAACCCGTAGGGCGAGACGGGCCCGCTCGCTGTGTAATTTCGAGCGCTACAAGCGGATCCACGAGATCAACGATCGCCTCGCACAATTCGTCGCCGATCAAGACCAGCTCGCGACAGAGGAACTCGCCGAAATCCGCCGTCAACTCGCTGTCAATGCCCAGCTGCAGGACCGGGAGTACGCCTTCTGCCTCTATCCGACCGACAAGCTGCGCGGGTTGATGGCCTCGTTGTGGCCTGCGGATCAAGGCGACGTCAACACGTCGGTCTGACGCCCATCAAAGCATGCCGATCAAAAGGCTGCTGAGTTCCGTGTCGCTTACGTCTCGCGGATTGCCGTCCATGCTGTTCCCCCGAGAACCTTTGACGATCGCCGGGATTTGATCCGGTCGCACACCGAGCGCGGAAAGTCGCGACGGAATGCCAATCCGTTTTGTCAAATCATCGATGCGGGCGATGAAGCGATCGGCGGCTGCGACATCGTCTTGAGAGCGATCGTCCGATTCAAGACGCGACAATCGGGCGATTTCCGTCAGACGCACGTCGCGGTTGACGCGAAGAGCGGTCGGCAGCATGACGGCGCAGGCCAGTCCATGCGGCACATGGCAGTGAATTCCCAAAGCCGCCGCCACCCCGTGAGCCAATCCCAGACCGGAATTCGCCAGAGCAATTCCCGAGAGATAAGCCGCGTACGCCATCGATTCACGAGCTTCGCGATTGGAACCGTCCGTGACCGCGGTCTCAATCGAAGGCAGGGCAAGTCGCAGGCCGCTTTCGGCCAACGCGCGGGGGATCGGCTGCGCACGGCGTGAGAGATAGCTTTCGATCAACTGCGTGATCGCGTCCAGCCCGGTCTGGGCCGTGATGTTGGCGGGGAGATCAACCGTCAATTCCGGATCGATGAGCACGATTCGCGGGACCATCAATTCGGACCGCAGGCTCTTTTTGAACGGCGGATCGATCGACGAAATCACCGAGTTCTTGGTTGCCTCGCTGCCGGTTCCTGCTGTCGTCGGTATGGCGAAAACGGGCAACGGGGGCGTTTCGATCTTGAGCCCGCTGCCGACGCCTTCCAAAAAATCCTTGACAGTCTTGCCGTGTCGGTTTGTGGCAAGCGCGGCGACCGCTTTCGCCAGGTCGATCGCCGAGCCGCCTCCGACCCCCACGACAAAATCCCCGTCAACTGGATGTGCGCCAAGCAGTTGCTCGGCACAATCATCAACGTCGGAGACCAACGGCTCATGGGAGATCGTCGCCAGGCGAACAACCGTTAGTCCGGCTCGCCGCAGCAACTCTTCAATCTGGGCGATATGCCCCGAGCGCTCGAGCGATTTTGATCCGCAAACGACGAACGCGCGTTTTCCAAGAGTGCTCGCAAGGTGCCCCGCCTCAATGCGTCGGCCCCAACCGAAGATTGTGCGGGCCGGTATGAGAAGATCGAAGTTGAGAGCGGGTCGAGTCGACATGGTTCACGAGGCGCGCTCGCGCCGCTCTCTCAGGTAGGCTGCCAGTTCGCTATGCCCGTCGTGTGCCGCCCAGTCCTCGGGCATGCCGTCGACCTTGGGATCGCGGATCGAAAGGTCGGCTCCTCGGGCAAGAAGCCAATCGACCGTGCCGCGCCGGCCGCGAAGGGCGGCATAATGCAGCGGTGTTCCGGCGAAATCGAAACCGGCGGGAATCGCATTGATTTGGGCGCCGCGGTTGAGCAATTCTTGCATCGACGGGATCTGTCCCCAACCGGCCGCGTAAACCAAGGCGTTATTGACGATTTGCCGCGGATCGTGGCGAACTTCATCGCCGAGTTTCGCATCGATCCGCTCGAAGGGCGAAGCGATCAGGCCCGCTGACGGCTTCAGTTCACCGTTCGTATCGAATTGCTCCTTCAGCACGTCGATGTGTCCTAGCGCGGCCGCCTTGCGAAGATTGTCGATCTTGGCACCGCGTTCGAGCAGCAGACTCACCGCTCGGAAGAAACCCCAGTACAGGGCCTCTTCCAAAGGCGACCAGCGTCCGTCGCCCTCAATGTGAGCACCCCGATCGAGCAACACATTCATGCCGCGCACGTTGTCGATGCAGGTCGCGGCAATCAGCGGTCCCGTCAGTTCGGAACCGTAGTCGGCCAGCAGGTGGATGAGCTGCTCCAGTGCGTCGTGCGGCGGGTCGACAAGAACGAGGCATTGCAAAAGATTCGGGTGACTGCAACTCGATCGTGCCCGCGCCAAATCGGGATCGGCAGCCAGCAAGGCTTTGACGCGGTCGATATCGCCGGCCGTCAACGCCTCTTCGAGCGGCCGAAACCTCGCGTCCATTTCATGTCCCTTACTACCTTTGGTCGAACTGCCCGAATTCTACCGCTTTGCGGCATGTTCAGCTCCCAAAGTGTGCGTTGTTCGTCCGAGCCGGTAGCCCGTCCCAATGCGGATCGGCACGAAGAACGCCGGAACGTCGTTTTGGTACTGTCGATAGGGTTCGCCGATCAGCCGCCCAAGCCGTCGATCCTTCAGACGGCTGCCGACAAACACATAAGCCGTCCAAACAGCGATCAGCCAGGCCCGATCGAGCGTCACGACCGGTGTGAACCAAATCAGCCCCAAGAAGCTGAGGTAGGTGGGATGTCGGCAATAGCGATAAACACCGATTGGTCGGAATTCTCGACGAGGAAGGGGGCGTCCGCGAACCCAATTCCACCAGGGTGCCAGCCCCGTCTGATAGCCCAGGCCCGTCAAACTCAGGCTGTAAAAGAGCATGAGCCACGAGCCGAAAAATCCAATCTCAACCAGCGGCCGAAGTCGAGCGGGCCATTCCCAAACCACGATTGAGCTTCCGCGCCACACGGCAAAGAGGAGCCAGAGGCTCGCGCAGGTCGCGACGCAAAAAAGTAGGCCATAGAACGCGGACGGCAACCACTGAGTGACTCGTTTGCGCGTCGACGGATGGAGCAAAATGCTATGCGGCACCGCGAACATCAGGGCTGCTGACGCGTCGATCCACAAAGGGCCGGTGGGCGCCAAAGCGAAGTCGTTGCAGAGAAAGCGGTAAAGAGGCGGCAAGGTGGCCAGAAACAGGGCCTGCGTTGCCAACCCAAAGGCAATCCCGAGGAAACGTCGCATCCTTGCGGTTCCGTTCGATCTGCGGCAAAGAAAACGGAATTATTGTGCTTTTCGCCCAGTCTGCAAGACCGATGTCTCTGGACGAAACAATCACAGCCATTGGCACTTGCGGCAGCAGTGAACACCGCACATTTCTTTGCAAAAATGCATTCGCTGTGTTAGCGTAGGAACGTTCTGATCTGACCTCCGTCGTTTCCGACGGTCCCTCGCGCGGGAAAGAATCGATGCCTCGGCCGCTCGCCGCTTTCGCGGTCCTCATGGCGTTTGGGCTTCCGGTTGCCTTCGTTTGTGCGGTGATTCCCTCCGCGGTGCACGCCCCTTCTGCCGCCGCTGCGGAAAATCCGCCCAACGCGAAATCGGCCATCGGTAAGAAAGCGTCCGTCGGCCAGCTGCATGCCAATGATGACGAAGCACATGTCAAGCTTCCCAGCTGGTGGAAGGCCGGCGACCCCGTGCCGCATGTGAAATCGAACTGTGTGCGCTGCCATCTGACGGCCGGACGTGAATTGACGGCCCCCGCTCAAGATTTCGCCCGCAGCGTGCACGACCTGCAGGGAATGACCTGCTCCGACTGCCATGGTGGAAACCGCGATAAGGACGCCGATGCCCATGAGGAAGAGTTCGGCTTCATCGGCACGAAGCTCAGCGCCCACCTCAAGGGTTGTGCCGAGTGCCATAGTGAACAGGCTGAGCAAGTAAAGAGCGGCCCGCATTATTGGGACTTCTCCAAAAAGATCAATTTGAAATACCCGGTCTGCATCGATTGCCACGGCCATCACGACATCGAGAAACCGCCCGTTGAGTTCGCCCTGCAAACAGTCTGCTCGGAATGCCATGTGCATTTCGATAAGGAGATGCCCGCCATCGCTTCCGTGGTCGCTGAAAACGATCGGCTGTGGACTGTGCTGCGAAAGGTGCAGGACAAAAACGTTCACAATCAGCAACCCGTGCCGGAGCGTTTTCATCACGGTCTGGCACACGCCCGCGAGATCACCGCGAGATTGATCCACCCGGCGGGTAAAATCACCGCTGCCGAAGCATCCCAACTCAACGCGGAAGTGACGCGCATTCGCAAGGATCTGGAAAACTACCTGGAGCACGACGCTGCCGCGGTCGCTCCCTCGAAAGGAAGAAAAACTAATGCACGCTGATTGCCCCAAATACGGTCGGCGTCAATTTCTGGCAACGGGCAGTGCCGCGGCGCTCGGCGGACTGATCCTGCCGACTGCGAGAGGAGCGGAGACTCCGACACCCCACGCGGCCACGACCACGAATCCCCCACGGGATCCAAATCAAAAGGCCACGGTCGGCATCGCCCGCGGCTCAAGTGTCGAGGACTCGGTTCGTCACGCAGTGGCACTTGCCGGCGGCTTGACCTTCATCAAGCCGGAGCAGACCGTCCTGATTAAGCCAAATGTCACAGGTGCCGCAAAGTGGCCGACCACGACCAATCCTGAGGTCCTTTACGCGGTGATCAAGCTCGTCGCCGAGCGCGGCCCGCGACGAATCTACGTCTCGGACCGTTGTTTCTCGCCTGCTTTCACCGAGGTCGCACCCAAGACCATTCAAGTAATGAAGTACGTCGGCCATCTGGAAGCCGTCGAGGCCGCGAAGAAAGACTGCAAGGCCCCGGTTGTCGCGATCGGATTGGAAGAGGCCGCGGCGGAATTGGAATACCTCGGCCGCCCACCGAAGACTCCACTGTGGAGGCGGCTCAAGCCGGCCGACGCCAAGCACTGGCCCAACGGTTTCGAACAAGCGGAACTCTTGTTCGCCGTCGATCACGTCATCAACGTCCCCGTGATCAAGACCCACTTTCAAGCCTGGTTTACGATGTCGATGAAGGCCTTTGTCGGCATGAGCCATCACCGTTCGCGGCTTGAATTCCACCGTTCCCTGGCCGGACAGTGGAGTCTCTTCCGCCAGAAGGCCCGCCGCCGCCGCACGCGCGGCATCAAACCGGACGTCGAGGCCGAGGACGCCGCGGTGGCGCCGTTCGTCAACCGCATTGCCGAATTGAATCTGGGCATTCGGCCGGCAATGAACATTCTCGACGGCACGCGTTCGTTCGTCTTTGGCGGTCCGTCCCAAGGGGATACGGCCGACCCCAAATTGATCGTCGCCAGCACCGATCGCATCGCGGCCGACGCGACCGGCGTGGCTGTCCTCAAAGGCATTGGAACCGAGCCCCGGCTGCAAAACCGCTCGATCTGGAGCAATCCGTTCCTGAAGCATGGGATCAAAATCGGACTGGGCATCAGTTCGCCCGACCAACTCCTGCTTAAGGATTCGGGGATTCCCAAGGATGAGATCGAGCGGATTCGCGACTTCTTGTCGCAGACCGCCTGAGCAAACGACGGCTCGATCGGGAACTGGAGCGAAATGCTGGACGAACAACTGTGCCGGACCGCGTGCAAGGCGGCCCGTGCGGCCGGCGCGATTCTGCAAGAATGGGCTCATAAATTCACGGTTCGCGAGAAGGGGCCCGCCAACCTCGTTACGGAGGCCGACTTCGCCGCTCAGAAAATCATCGTCGAGATGATCCGGTCGGAGTTTCCCGATCACGGATATCTCGCCGAGGAGGGACTCGACGAATCGCCCGAGCGGCCCTATCGCTGGATCATCGACCCGCTTGACGGTACGTCGAATTACGTTCACCGTTTTCCCTACTACGGCGTCTCGATCGGGCTCGAGTATCAACGCCAAATTGTCCTGGGCGTCATTTTCGACCCCAACCGCGATGAGCTTTTCGTGGCGGAACAGGGCCGGGGCGCGCGACTCAACGATCAGGTGATTCGCCCGTCCCACGTGACGAGCTTGAGCCAGGCATTCGTCGTGGCCAGCTTGCCGTCGGCGGTTTCCTCCAACCACCCTTCGGTGTTGCGGCTGTTGCAGGTTTTGCCCCACGCGCAAAGTTTGCAGCGGACGGGTTCCGCAGCTCTGAACCTCGCCTATGTCGCCTGCGGCCGGATGGATGCGTTTTGGTCGAGCAGTTTAAAGCCGTGGGACGTCGCGGCCGGTTCGCTGATCGTTGCGGAAGCCGGTGGCAAAATCACGCGAATGAACGGCGACGGATTTGACCCAATGCTCCCCGACTTGCTCGCGTCCAACGGTTCGGCCCTTCACCATGAGTTGCGGGACCTGCTTGCGGCCGACCTCGCCTGACGACTGCTGAGGATTGTCAGGCTTCGATGCGTTTCGGCAACGCCGCGGATGGCCATCCTTGGCCTCCAACGGCCATTACTGCTTCCCCGATCATTGCCGCCAGCGATATGATGGAGAGGAGGTTACGTCCGAATCGTCTCGGCGAAACGGTTCTTCGGGGGCCGCCGGGCCGGACGAATCGATGAAGCCCCTCACAAATGGCTTTGGGAGCTTGCGCCATCTCTCCCTTCTGGCAAGTTCCAATTGCCGAAATGTCGTCTGACGTGATCCGCGGTGCCGACGCCTGCCGTCGGTAGTTTCCGCGGTCCTAATTTTGCGAGCAATGAATGTTGTCGGCGGGAATGCCTCACTTTCGACGAGCGGGCGCGGCGATCATTGCCGTAATTCTCGCCGCGACGTGCGCGATCGCCCAGGACAATGCACCGCGCCGCGGGACGGATCCAACAACGAACGCGGCGGGAGCGAACGGGATGCCGACCGCGGCACCCTCGGCCTCGTCGCAGAAAGCGACACCTGCCGCCAATTCTCCGCAGCGTACCGCTAAGAGGGGCGCCGGCGCCGACCAGGCTGCATCGGTCGAACTCACTCCGCAAGTCGGCCATTTCATTCGCTTGTCCGACAAAGACGGCCAGCCCGCGTGGACGATTTACGGTGCCGAACTCGAACAATTCGTTGAATTTCTGAAAGCGAAGAATAAACCCGACGATAACGAGCCGGACTACTCGATCAGCTCCGTTTCGATCACGGGAAACTGCGACGATGAAAAGGCCCATTTGACCGCGAAGATCGAAATCCAAGTCGACCGCGACGGCAAATGGCTTTTGGTGCCGCTTGGACTGCAAGGTGGAATACTGATTCCTCCCGGCATCCGACAAACCGGCGCGGGTGAATGTTGCGCGGCGCAATCCACCGACGTGGCCATGGTTTACCTACGCGGCAAAGGCTTGCACGAGCTCGTCGTGCCTTTGATTGTTCCAGTTCGCCGGCAACTCAATCAACGTCATTTGCAGCTGTCGTTTCCGCCGGCAGCGGGAAGCCAGATCACGCTCCAAGTTTCAAAAGAGCGTTGCCAGGTCAAACCGATTGAGGGATCCCATGTCATCGCTACCCCGGTCCCTCAGGGGACGAAGATCGAGGCTTACGGAATCAAGGGACAGCTCGACCTGACTTGGGAGGCTCCGCTCACTGAACCGCAGGCGCGGCCGGTTTTCGACGTCGCGAGCAAGTGGACGTTGGGAATGGAAGGCGACCGTCTGCGGCTGCGTGTCGTCCAAACGATTGATCCCAAGCAAGGAGCCGTCGGCTCAATTCGGGTGCACATGCCGGCTGGATTTGCGACGGTGAGCTGCGAGCAGAAGGATATCACGGACCCAAGGAAATATACGGCCAGCAATAGCGACGCGGCCGGCTTCATTAAGATTGATCTCAAACCGACGGCCAGCGGACGCGCGGAATTGAACTGGGAATTCGAAGGCCCTCATGCGGCCGGCGCACCGATCGTGCTTCGCGGCCTCGAAATCGAAGGGGCGCGGTCGGAAAGCGGTGATATCGGGCTGATCCCTTCCGAAGGGTTCCGCTTCGACGTGCGGGGCGGCGATAACATCCGGCGAATCAACGGCCTGGGAGCGGGGCTTGCCGACAGCGCTTACAGCTTTTCGCAGCCATTCCGCATGGAATTGGGCCTGGAAGAAATCCGTCCGGAATTCTCCGTCGAACCATCTCTGTTTCTCCTGCTCTCGGAACATGCGCGGAGTTGAGCGGCCAATTCCGCTTTCAGATTCATCAGGGAGCCCTGAGAAGCGTCGCATTCAAATGGGCCGACTGGAAGAAGCAAGGCTGGACGATCGACGAATTCTCTGAAAATGCCGAGCCGATCGAGATCGATCCGAAAGACCAGGCCGCGAAGAATACGCTACGATTTCGCCTTTCGGGCCGCCTCGGGGCGGATTTCATCGTCTCGTTTCGCGCCGTGCGGTCGATTCCCGCTAAAGGCAAATCGTTTCGTTTGACGCTGCCCGTCGTCGATGCTCCGGTGCGGCCTGCCGATTCGCTCGTCGTCGCCGATGCTGAAAATGTGAAGTCGACTCTCGAGCCGCTTGCTGAAACCGCGACGCGTCCGATTCCGCCGGAACGGCGCGACGCCTTGGTCGTGCCCGAATCATTTCGCGGGCTGCGTCAAATCGCACTGCGAATCGATTCAGCCGTTCAGGCCTTCGAGACGAAGGTCATTGTCGAAAAACAGGAGATTGAAACCGAGGCGACGGCGCATGTCGAGGTGCAAGAGGGCCGGTTGCAAGTCACGGAGCGGATTTCGTACCACGTCTCTTATGAGCGGCTCGCGGAAGCGGCGCTCGTCCTGCCCAAAGAGTTGAAGCGCGGCGACGTGCAATTTTACCTCGACCGCAGTGACCCGGATGTCGAGGCGACTCCGATTTGGACGCCCGGTGAGCCCGGATCAGGCGACGTGGCACGAATCGCTCTCGAGCGGCACCGCATCGGAACCTTCGACCTCTTTGCCCGGTACTCAGTCCCGGTGGCCGAACTGGCGCCCAGCGACGCGTCTGTTCAAGTGGCTGTTCCGCTGATTCGCTCCCGTGACGCCGCGTTCAAGGCGATGCGAGTCGATTTGCGTTCGCGCGACGACGTCGAGGTCGAAGTGACGGATGAATCGTGGTCGCCGCAGATTCCTCAAATCAGTCCCGATAAGGCAAGCACGCACGCCTGGACCGTTGCTGGTGACCGCCCCTCCATTCCGCTGCGACTCGTGCGCGTCTCCTCAATGGTGGCTCCGCGAGTCAAAATCGTGCGGGCCTTTCTACGTTCGCTGGTTGACGTGACCGGGGTGGTCCAGACAACCGCTTTGTACCGCATCGATGGTCCGGCTCCGTCCGTTGCGCTGACGCTTCCGCTGAACGCGACCGATCCCAAGTTCTCGCTCGACGGCGTCGATTTGAAGCCTGAGAGAGTTCGCGAGACGCGACCCGAAAGCGGGGAGTACCGCCTGGACATCGGGACGTTGTCGCCCAATCCCGAGCGCGTCCTGGCGGTCGAGTATCGCGACCCGATCGGTTCCCCGTGCGGATACGTCGCATGGCATCGCCTGCAGGCGCCGGTCTTTCCCGACACCACTTCGATCGGATCGCTGATTTGGGAAGTCACCTTTCCCTACGAACAGTTCCTTTTTTCGGACCCTTTCGGGTTCTCACCGGAATTTCGCTGGCAAAGGCAGTCGGTCTTTTGGACCCGCCAACATACGGCGCTAGCGGCGAATATCGGCGGATGGCTCGGAACGGGACTCCGGACGAACGGGGACGAGGGCAACTCGTATGCTTTCAGTCGATATGGTGCAGTTCCCACAATTGTTGTGGGTTCGATGGCGCAATCGTTTGTGATTTTCGTCGGAGCCGGATTATCGCTGTTGGCCGCCTTTGTGCTGTTCAAACTACCGTTGGCCCGCCCGCCGTTGAGCTTATTTGTGTTCGCGTTCGCCGCCGCTGTGGCCTATCTGTGGTCGCCGGAAACCGTTCGCCTACTCCTACAGCCTGCGATTTTGGGCTTTGTCCTCGCGGCCGCGGCGGCCTTGCTGGACGCTCGCTTTCAACGACGCCGCGCACGTTATCTGCTTGCCGCTCCAAGTGCCGCCGACTTTGTCACCGTCGCCAGTTCTCCGTCGTCCATTGAGCGAGCGCTCGTGCCGGCTTCCGATCCGGAAGCCGTGACGATTAGTCGCCCGGGAAGTCACGTTGCTTCGCAACCGATCTCCGCGTCGCAGCGCGGGAGCGGCCCATGATCGGGCGACAGTTCGAACGCTGCTGTCGTATCACGCGAGGACTCGTCGCTCTATCCGCGGCCACTGTTGCTTTGGCATTGTCTTCGGTAAACGTCGAATGTCGTGCGGATTCGTCACCTGCACCAAAACTTCGCCCGTTGTTTGTTGATGCCGACGACCCCTCCGCGTGGCCCAAAGGTCTTGAGCCAATCGCAGCGTCCGAGTTACAGCGATTGTTAGAAACTTTGGGGGGTAAGGCAGGGCAGCCGCCCGTCTCCCAGATTGAACAAGCCACCTATCGAGCCGACTTTCAAGATGGCCGCCTCGAACAGGGGACGGCTCATTTCCTAGTGAGCCAACGTGGAACAAGCTTCAATCTCCTTCCGCTCGGCAATCCCAATCTCACCTTTGCGCATCCGCATTGGGTTCTGGGAAACGAGATCGCAGGCGCATCCAACAAGCTTGAGTCAGCACTTTGGGGGACCGACTCCACTGGCCGCCGAGTTCTTATCGTCGAGCCCGGCCGATCGCAGCTTGCGTGCGACTGGTCGATGACCGGACGACCTTTGGCGAGCGCGACCGAGTTTCAACTCGTATTGCCCCCTGCGGTCGAGTCGCAGCTTTTCCTCACGGTTCCCGACGACTGCGACGTCTCCTGTGGCGTCGCAGTCACGTCCGCCGCGGCAAATCCGTTGAGACCCGGCAAAACCATCTGGCAGGTTGATCTGGGAGGGCAATCGATTTGCAGGCTGCGAATCGAGCGAAAACCTGGCTCCGGGGCCAGGACCACACTTTTCGTTGACCAGGACACGGCCTACGTAGTGAGTGCGGAAAAACTGCAGATCCAATCGAAATTGCAATTCGACGCGTACGGCAAAGCGGTGAGTGACGTCACGTTGCTGGCGCCCGCCTCGCTGCGCATCGAAACGATTTCGTGCGCGGACGTTCCCTTGGCGTTCAAGTCGCAGCCCGCGAAAGAGGGCCAAAAGATCGAGATAACTCTCCCCGAGCCTCTCCTCGGAAGGAGTCGCGCAATCGTCGTCGAGGCATCGGCGGCGAGCCACGTCGATCAAATGTGGAGGCTTCCGCGGATCGACGTGCCGGGTGCGATTCGCCGAGACGGCCAGGTGGAACTCACGATCGCCAATCCGCTCAAATTGCAGCAATTTGGCGGCGACACGGCCACGGCCCAGCTCGAAGCGCCGTCCTATGGAGCCGACGGCGAAGAAACCTTCAAGTTACGGAACGCTGACCTGGATCGGCCCCTGTTGATCAAGGTAGGTGAGCCGCCGCCGGCATTGACGACGTCGATGCTCGAGCGCCTCGATCTGCGGCGCGATCAATGTGTCCTGAGATGCGAGATCGTCTGCACGGCGGGCAGCGGATCCACGTTTTCCATCGAATGCGAGCTACCCGATGTTTGGGACGTGACCAACGTGCAGTCGTTGGGCGAAACGTCCCGCATTATCCACTGGACAAGCCGCGAAAGCGCGGGGCCGGGTCGCAAAAGACGCGTCAAAATCGATTTCTTTCGCGCCGTCACCGAGCGGGAGCCGCAGCGGTTTCGTCTGGAGGCGGCGAGCCGGGTTCCACGCACGGGAGAGACCATCAATCTGCCGGTGCTGTCGTTCCCGGGCCTGCGGTCGAGCGATTTGCAAACGATTGTGACACATTCTCCGGCAATTGATCTGGCTCTTGATCCACCTGAAGAGTTCGCACCGCTCTCACAGACAACCATCGTTCCGGCATTCGCAAATTCCCCCCTGCTTCCCGATTCGCGCCAATCGAGCGAGGAACGCATCGTCGTCCACCGAAAAACGGATGCCAACGAGAAGGCTCGGATAACGCTGCGGCGCGGCGAGCAAGGTTATCTCGCACATGTTCAAGCGACGCTCGATGTTCAATCGCCGCAGATCAACCAGAGGATTGCTGTCTCGATTACGCCGCAAACCGAGCCTCTCGATCGCGTTTTCGTGTATTTGACGTCGGAAGGACCGCCGATCAGCTGGATTCTGGCGTCGGAACGGCCGCGTCCCCTCGAGGCGGTCTTCGTTACGCCGAGCCGACATTCCGAATGGAACCTGCCGCTCGGAGGCGAATTGTGGGAATTGCGACTCCCCGAACCGCAAAACGGGCCGTTTCGATTGGAGGGATCGCGCAAGACAGACTCATCGAATACCGGAGCAATCGGATTGGTGTTCTTGCCGGGAGCGAGGAGCTTCACCGGCACGATCGAAGTTCGCTTCGCGAACGTGCGCCAGTTCCTCGTGGAGGCAATCGGGCCGCAGCCGGTGAGACCCCCGGATGTGCCTCGGCCTGCCGACGCGCGCAGCGAAAATCGAATCGTGCGAATGTGGAGTTACAAGCGGCCGACCGATTCGCTGGTGCTCAAATTGCGGCAGAGCGGCACGCCACAAGCCGTGGCACAGGTCGCGGCGCTCGAGCTGCGTTCGTCGCTGGATGCCGGCGGAACGGGTGACGATCTGCACCTCGCGACGTTTGTGCTGGCGCCCCTCTCGGGAACACGCCCATTCCGGTTCTCGCTCGACTCCGTGGCGCGCTTGACCTCGGTCGCGGTCAACAACGACACCGTGCGTGTGCAACGTCACGACGACGCGGTAACCGTTCCTTCGTTGCCGGCCGATCGTTGGAATCGTGTCGACATTGCTTACCGAACCTCGTCGACTTTCCACCGCTTCCGAGAGAAGCGGACGATCGTCGTTCCGCGGGCGGACGACGCGGAAGTTTATCAATTCCGTTGGACCTTCGCTCTTCGTCCTGGAATCATTCCCTGCGGAGATCCATCGGGAACGAAGCTGCTCGAAAAGAGGCCGGCCCTTTCGTGGTCTGAAACGTTGTTCGGTCCGTTGGGCCGACCGATCTCCGAATCGCCGATCTCGTCGATTGCCGACGCTCCCTGGATGACGGATTTCGGATTCGACGCCACGACTCGGGCCGACGTCTTTGCCGAGATCGACCCAGGGCGACCCGATCCGAATTGGTCGGTCTGGCACGCCGCAGCCCAAAATGTGCCCCCCGATTTGACGCTTTCGGTTTGGCACGAACCGGAGATGCGGCAATTCGCTTGGGTGGTTTTCTTTGGCTGCCTTTCGGTTGGACTGGCTTTCCAGCAATTCAGATCCCCTCAGCGCTTGCGAGTGGCTCTGACAATTGCCGCCCTGGCTGCCGTCGCCTCATTCGCCGCAGGAGGATTTTATTCTCTTCTCTTGGGAGCGTGCGTTGCAGGAACGCTCCTATCCATTCTGACTTGGGGTCGTCCGTTTGTTCGATCTGCAAAACCTGTTTCGACGAAACGTGAGGCAGCGCGGCCCGAAAGCACGGTGACTTTTGAAAATCGAGCGATCATGCGGCTGATCGCATTGATTGCGATCGGTGTGGCAACAGCCCGGTGTTTGGCTTCGCCTGCAAGTGCACCGCTGCAAGGCGGTCGAGCCGCCGACTCGTTTCCCAAAGTGCCCTCCGAGCTATTGGTCGTCGTGCCGACACGCGGCGGAAACACGTCCTCCGATCAGGCGCCGCTCGATGAGAACAGACTGGTTTACGTGCCGCGGCTCGAGCTCGACGCTTTGCGCCAAGCAGCCAGTCACGTGCGGCAACCGGGTGAGAACGTCTTTTTGTCCGCACGGTACGCCGTGACATTCGATCCGCGGCAACCTGTTGTCGTCGAAGCTCGATACCAGATCGCCCTTTTGACCGCCGGCGAGACAACAATCCGTCTTCCGCTCTCGAATGTCACATTGGCTGGCGCCAATGCGTGCCGAGTGAACCATCGGTCGCACCCGATACGGAAAACTGACGACGGGTTTCTATTGACCTTGAATCGAATGGAGTCGAGCGACCACGATCATCCGGCACGTCTGCCAACCGATCTGAAACAACCGCGGCAACCCGTTCGAGCGGCGCGTCCACAAACGAAACACCTGGTGCAGGCCGGTGCGCCGGAAAGCGTCCCCCTGTCTGACGATCCCGCTGGAGTTCGCCGTCCTCGAGTTCTCGAGGTTTCACTGAGCTTTTTCCCCGATACGAGCGGAAAGGCGCCAGCCGGGTTCGAATTCGGTTTACCAAAGGTCGAGGGGACTTTGCTTCAAGTGCTCAAACCAGGTCCCCTCGTGCCGCTGACCGTGGAGACGGACGATGGAGAACTCCGTAAGCTCACTGCAGGCGCGGTTTCGATTCTCGACGTCGGCGAAACGGCCTGGCTACGAGTCGCGCCCGACCCGCCGCGCGTACCGCTTCAATCTTTGCTTGAAGCGCGGGCCGTGCAATTCGTGCGCCTGAGTCCTGATGTCGTCGAGATGGATTGTCGCGTCAGTTACGCGGCCGTTTCAGGAGGCATCGATGACTTCGAGTGGACGATCCCGGCCGCGGCCGTTGTCCGTGCATGGGACGACAATGTCCAAACGGTGCGCGGCACGCCAAGCGCCGATGGCCGGTGGGTGCCACTCAAGTTCGCTCTCGCCCAGAAGACCGACCGCCCCGTGACACTTGGTGTTCGGCTGATGATTCCAACGAAAGCCATACCGGCCTTGGGGAAACCGCCGCATTTCATGATTCCACTGGTGCGATTTTCCGGAGGCCTCGGTTCCGCGTCGGTCAAGCTCTCGTCAAATCAAGTGGGAGTGACCGCGGTCCCTGGCTACCGGGCCGTCATTTCGGCAAACGAACCAAACATCTCGCACACGTCCGCTGCGGACCCCGCCTTTCGGCAGGAGTTCCGGGGAGGCGGTCGCAAGGAACCCGAGTTCATTTTTGAAAGTCGTGGCCTCGGCGCGCTGCCGGCCGAACTGGTTCCGCTTTCGCCCTCGTACAAGGTCCGCATCAGTGACGAGGGCCGATTCTCGGCCGACCGACTTGTGTGGAAAACGGCAGCCGAGATTCGTGTCGAAAACGCGCCGGCGTTCGTTCATCGCCTCCGTGTCGACCCGCGATTGAAGATCGAGTCGATTTCGATTCAAGAAGATAATGTCGAGCGTCTCGTGCGGTATAGTCGAAGCGGCCAGGATGTGACGCTGTTCCTTCGCGACCGGGCGGCGGCGACTCAGGACCTCGTGTTGAAGGGCAGTATGCCTGTCGAAGTCGGCCGTCAGATGAAGCTGCCCGCCGTCAGCCTGGTCGGTGCCACCGTCTCAGACGCGAGACTTCTCCTGGAACCTGCTCCACAAGTCGACCTGACTGTGATTGGCTCTCCGTCGCCGAGTAGCACATTGAAGGAAGAACACGACGACGGCCTACCACGCCGAACGCGCGAGTTTCTGCTCGTGCCGGATGCGCCGCTGCCGTCGGTCCAAATCGCCGCACGGAGCGAACCGCCGCATGTTGAGAGCGTCGCGGTCGTGACGCCGGGCGGATCGCATGCGTTAGAGATTGAAGTCGATTTGCGAATCACCGGCACGCAGGGCGATGAGGGTCCGTTCGAGATCTCTGTTCCCGCGGAGATTGCCCAGCATTCGACAATTGTTGCCAACGTCGACAAGCACATCCGGCAGCTTGGCGCCGGCTCGATCGGCGTTCGCTTGGACGCGCGGCAGACTGTTGACCCGGTTTTGCAAATCCGTTGGAGTCAGACGGAGACGGGAGAATCATGGCGGATTCCGCCGTTTTCTGTGACAAACGCGGAAACCAAGGAGTCGATACTGTTGATTTCGGAATCGCTCCCTTGGCAGCCGAGTTCCGACTCACGAGTCGGAATGCAACCGGCGCCGATTCCAGACCGGATGCGGAGCCGCCTGCCTGAGGGGCAATCCTTTCGCGGTTGGAAGTCGTCAGTGGCAGGCCCAAATGCTTGGGTCTTGAACCGCCTGCCGGCCGGGCTCAACCGCGCTGCCCCGGCACGGGCTTATGTGAACCTTTCCTTGACTGCGGATGGTTCGGTACTCGGATCGCTTTACCTGCTCATCGAACAGGCGACGGAACCGATACTGACCGTTCGTTGGCCCGGCGACGCGATGTTGCGAACCGCCTTGCTCGACGGAAAGCCGATTCAGCCCATTGCCGACCGCGACGGGCGACTTGAATTCGCCCTCGGCTCGGATCGCAAGGTGCGCCGCTTGGCGCTTCATTGGTTGCGGTCCAGCAAGAGCGGCCTCGGATTGGTCTCGGCGGCTTCGGAAGAGTTCCCGGTTCCAATTGGGTTGGAAATGAAAACAGCCCTCCTCGAAGTCTCGGTGCCCTCTGGATTTCGTGTACTCTCTCCGACCGGATTCAAGTCATTGGGACCCGGCGTTTTCGCCGACGAGACGAAGACGATCGTGACCATCGGCGACGAGGCAACTGGTCATGAGCCTCTCAGTTCTGAGCAAGTGACGGTCGTGCCGTCGGCCAATCAAACGGTCTTACGGGGCCGGCTCGATCTGGATCACAGTCTTGGTGCAATTCGATTTTGGATCTATCGAGAGTGGCTCGTGACAATTTCTGTCGCTTTCGCCGCTTTCACGATCGTTGTCGCCACTCTCTTTTGGCTATCAACTTCCCGGGCGGCCGATTGGTTTGTAAGCAGGGAGCCGTTGATCATGGTTGTCCTCGGGGCGGCATGGTGGGCTTTTCTTTCACCGCGAGTGATCGGCGTCGCGCTCGTTGTCGCCGCGCTGATTTGGTTCGCAAGAAAACGGCGCCCTGTCGAACCGCGCCGCCGCGACCGACTGCCCAGCACTCTTCACCTGCCCGGCTGATCCTAAATCCGGTCGAGTGAATCCACCCAGCGTGCAAGTTCGGCGACTGCGTCCGCTTGGGGATATGCCGCCGTGCGGCCGCTCGCCTTCGTCGCTTGCAGGGCGACGGCGTACTTCATCTCACGCAGCACTTTCGCGACCGTCTCCACGCGATCGCGGGCTGCGCCGAGATCCGGATAGGAAAGGAAAAAGCGAAACGGAAAATTCGGATGATTCTCGGGCGGCGGAGCAGCCAAGAGGCTTGAGGCCAGAGCCAAGCCCCGAATTTCCTCCCGATTCTCAAAAGCGAGTGCCGCCGCAAATCGTCCCCCGGACGCAAAGCCATGCACGATCACCCGATTTCGATCAATTCGATATGCTTGCAGAAAATGGTCGATGATCTGTCGTGCGCCGACAAGATCGTTTGGATTGAAACCGGACGATTCCGCCGGCAAGGGAGCGAGAAGGATCAAATGTCGTTCCTCGCAGAGAGACTGCCAGCGACCCAGAAGGGTTGCTTCCATGCTGTCGCGAGCGGGCGCAATCCAGACGATGAGTCCCCAGGCATTTTGCGCTGAATAGGAGTCCGGAATGTAGGACCAGTATGCGGGCGCGGAATCGCCGGGCAATGCGTCGTGGAATAGGCCCGTTCGCTGCTTTTTCTCGCTGCCTGCTTTGGCCCCGTGCCCAGTGCGAGATGGGGTCGGTGGAGCATGGAACGCCGGCAGGTCCCGCGGAATCGTTTCCACATCAGAGATGAGTTTAATCTCGACGGTTCGTCGAGTGTCCGCGCGCGCGACGACGGCATGGGCAACCGCGCCCGGCCGCAAGAGCCTGACGGCCGAACGGAGTTGATCGGCTTCGGCAACGATTTTTCCATTCCAGTTTTCGATCCGATCGCCAACCTCGATACCGGCTTTGGCGGCCGCCGAATTCGCAAAGACATATCGCACTGCGGCGCCCGTTTTCTGCTCGCCGGCAACGCGCGCGGGCAGGATCCCCAGGAAGCCAGGCTCGTACGGAGGCAGTACGTCGGCGAGCGTGGTCTCGGCCGCGATGTTCGATTTGCCGCGTCGCACGACGATTTTTACCTTGTCCCCGGCATACCTGCGTCCCAACGCCTGCTTGATCGCGTCACGCCGGTCGATCGTATGTCCGTCGAGTTCCGTCAGCACGTCCCCCGCTTTGATGCCCGCATGTTCGGCCGGCGAATCGTAGCGCACGTGATCGATCACCGGAGGATCGTCCATTCCTCCTTCCTTCATCGTGACGCCCAAAATGCCGGGAAACAGATCCTTTCCTTTTTTCAGCCGTTCCGCGGAGGCCCACACATCGTCCATCGGGATGGCAAAGCCGATCCCCGAGTCGTACCACTCGACACCGGCCGTTTCCTCCTTTGCCGAAGGCGAGAGCGGCACGATCACGCCCAACCCGTCGCCGGCGACGTCGATCAACGGACCCCCGTAATTGACGGGAGAGACTTTGGCGTCGGTCTGAATGGCTTTGCCCCAGACGCGATTGAGAGCGCTCACAATGCCGATCGAGACGCTCGGCTCCAGACTGTCATACGTTCGCCCGACGGCGATCGCCCACTGTCCAACTTCGATCCTTTTTCCCCGGTCCGTCCGCAGCGGCGTCAGTCCGCTTGCATCGATCTTGAGGAGCGCGAGCATCCGCAGATGATCCGTCGCCACGAGCCGGGCCGCGAATGGCTTCTCACCCTCGACATGGATGAGGATGGTCGACGGTTTGGAAGCGAAGTTAAATGCACTCGATACGACGTACCCGTCCTCGGAAACCACGACACCGGTCGTCGCTGCGGTCCCGGCGAGCATTCCGCCAACCCGGTCCGCGCCGCCGACGGTTTGAATTCGCACGACCGATTTTCCGACCGACAGGGCCGACCGGCGAAACGCGTGCTCCTCCGCGGCATCGACGGAACGCTCAGAGGAGGCACGCGCGCCAATCCCCATAAGCCGAGGATCGCCCCGGCGATTGCGAGGGTGCCAAGCACTCGGAGTCGCAGACGCGAAGTGAGTCGAATTTGAGGCATGCAACGATCCTACTTGCCACGATGCTCAGGGACGCGAAGCTCCAAGGAAACAAGCTTTTCCTTCCGCCGGACGACCAGGCGAATGGCATCGCCCGATTCGATGCGGCCGAGGATCGTCCTCAGTGTGCGGTTCGATTGAACGAGTTCGTCGTTCACGAACACGATGAGATCCTCCGTCATCACCCCGGCTTTGGCTGCGGCTGACTCCGGAATCACCGAATCGACATAGGCGGGCGTGCGGTAGACCACGTCGGGGACCATCACGAGTCCCAGGTCAATCGCGGACGTTTTTGGTAAATTTGCTTCATCAGGTTTTGGCGCCGGTGGCGGGCCGCGTCCGGCAATGATTTCCGCAATCGGCTGCCGAAGCTGAGTGAGTGGGACCGCGTAATTCAGCCACGTATTACTTTCCGTATTTCGCAGCTCCCTTCCGATCATTCCGACGAGACGGCCGTCGAGCGTGGTCAGCGCGCCGCCGGCCGCGCCGGGGTTATTTGTCACCGCATCGACGATATACACGGGCCCTTCGTAGGCAGCGCCGAACGCGCCGCGGCGAGCCGAAAGACGAGCCCGCGCCGCGACAACGCCGTGGACGACCGACACGGGTTCATCCCCCGTCGCCACTTTGAACATATTGCTAAAGGCCAGAACGCGCGTCCCTGGAGAGGCGTCGACCGTCTCCCGCAAGTCGAAACAGGGCAGATCGAGATTCTCTCCCTCGATTTTTAAAACAGCGAGATCGCGGGAAGGATCGCCTTTCAGGAACTTCGCATTGAAACGCCGACCGTCGTTTAAGACGACGCTCACGTCGCCGCTATCGAGCAGGTGGCTCCAGACGGTGATCACATGCCCGTTGGCCGACACAAGCAAACCGGTGCCATAGCCCTCGAGATTTCGAACGCCGCCTGAGCCAAAGATCTTAACGACTTTGGCGAGCGTTGCTTCGAGCGTGTCTGGCGATGTTTGTGGCGCGGCTGTGGTTTTCGCCGACGTGCCGGCCACTCCGACTGTCATCGCCAACAAGATGCCAAGGACACGTCCCGCCCGTGCACTCATTGCTCACTTCCGATCCTTAAGACCCAGGACGCGGAAGATGGCAAAATCGCCGTCGCCGTGGCGCACGACGATCTCGGACGGGAAACGGACCCCTTGGAAGGCGCCGATTTCGCGGAAACGAATTTCGCAGGGATCCGCGTCGTCCGCGAGGCGCGTGTCGAAACCGACCAGCGAGCGGCCCGCGACGCTGAAATACCAGCGGCACTCGACGCTGCCCAATGTCGAAACGAGGACGTCAACCTGCTCGCCGCCGCCGTCGAGCGGTTCGGTCCCGAAATACGCAAGCGACCCGAAGGCCTTGTCGCGCTGCGTGAGCAATAGCCGTAATTGATTGAGTGCCACAAGGAGGCCGCCGCTCCCCGGTGGTTCGTCCTGCGGATCCTGGTCGAACTGCTGCAGAAAGGTTTTGCCCCCGGATTTGAGCGAAGCAAAATTGCCGCTCAAGATACACTCGAAATGGCCTCCGGCCGCCGTCTCGCCAGTGAGCTGGAAACCTGTTCGATGATGGAAGTCACTCCACACGTCGAGGCCCTGCAAGACGCGATCGAGTTCGATGCGATTAAAGTAGTAATTGGCATAACCGGGCTTGGCCTTGTAGAGCGACTTGAGCTTTTCCGAGATTTCGGGCTCCTGCCGGCGAGCCGTCGTCCGCGGGCGTTCGCGGCGGGGAGCGCGGCGCGGTTCTTTTTTGTCTTTGGGACCTTTAGGCGGTGTCGGGCGCTCCGGCGATCGTGGACGGTTCGGCTGGGGTTGCTCCTCCGGCGCTGGCATCTGGGAAAGATCCAACTTGGAATGGAGCGAGCGAAGTCGCACGCGAATTTCGTGCTTCTCTCCGTCGCGACGATAGACGAGCGAGACTTTCCAGTCTTCGGGAAAGATCCCCAACACGTTTTTGAACTGATTGACGCTGTGAATCGGACGTCCGGCAAAGGTGACGATCTCGTCGTCCACCCGCAGACCGCGGCGAAACGCGTCGGACTCCTCGAGGATCTGCGAGACGACGACCGCACCGTGCGAATCGCGCGAAACGGTTGCCCCCAGCGACGCGTGGTCGACGACGCGACCCGAGCGCAGATCGCCCAGGAAATTGTGAATCTGATTGATCGAAATGGCATAGCCGGCGCCCGCGTTCACCCGCCCACGCTGCGCGACTGAGATGCGGCCGTTGATACCAATTAACTCGCCGGCCGCGTTGAAGAGGGGGCCGCCGGAATTGCCTGGGTTCACCGACGCATCAACTTGCAGGCAATCGGTGTATTCGAGGATCGTGTTCGCCGGATACTGATAACGGTGGACGCCGCTCACAATGCCGTAGGTGGCCGTCGGCTGAAAGTCCGAGGCCAGCAGAAACGGATTGCCCAAGACGTAAACCCAGTCGCCCGTGCGAACGGCGTCGCTATCGCCCCACGTGGCGATCGGAAAATCATTGCGGCCGACGAGCTTGATCAACGCCACGTCGCCCGTCGGATCAACGCCGACCAGAACCGCGTCGTACAGCTTGCCGTCGCTCAAGCCGCATTTGAAGAATTCGTCCTCGCCGGCGACGTGGAAATTCGTCAGGGCGTAGCCGTCGTGCGTAATCAACACGCCCGAGCCGCCCGCCGGGGCCGAACGTTGGAAGACGGCGACCACCGTCGGAATCAGCTTCGCGATGGTCGCGATCCGTGCGCGCTCGGCATCTCGCACAGCCGGGTCGACCTGGTCCGCCGCGGCGAATGGGGTCGCACACAGGACCGCAAGAACCGGCAAGAGTGTTCCAACCCGTCGCAGCATGATTCTCCTGGCGTTTTTCGACGCGATGGGCGGCAAGCGGCCCGCTATTTAATGACCTTGGCATCCGCCAGGTCCAGATGGTCGGCGATATCCAAATCGCCGCCGAAATCGACAAGGATTTCGAGATCACGCACACCCGCGATATCCAGGTCCAGATTCTGCGGCGGATCGGAACCGCGAACGTCGGACTCCAACAAGGTCTTGCCGTCGCCGCTGATCACCACGTGCACATTTCCCAAAGGGGCCACGGCCTGGTCGATGCCCATCACCGTTTGAAAGTGTCGGTAGTCGCCACTCAAGCGGTACTTCAGAAAGGTGCGCGAGTGAATCCACAATCCGCGGGCGTATTCCTTATTCCCCAGTCGCAGCGATCCGCCGTCTCGTGGCCGATCGCGGCAATAGGTCCATACCTGATCGAAGAAGGGCGTATATTTGACTTCCCGCGGCTCGAGCTGCGAGAGGTAACGAACCTTTCCGGCGCTGAAATCGAGCGACAGGACCTGCTCGGCAGGCACGACAAGCGACGTGCCGCCCAGCATGCCAACCTTAAGCTGGCCGTCGGTCCAGGCGACGCTTTGGGCTTTGAGGAGGTCGCCCCCAATCGTTGAAATCTCGCACACGGGCTTGCTGCCCTCTGCATTGTGACGTGCGTAGACAATGCCGAAGAGTTTCTCGCGCCTTGCCGTGCGCTCTTCGCCATCGAGCACGAAATGAATCGTACTGGCATCGATCGTCCCCACCGTTCCGTCAAGGTGATCCAGGACGTTGCCCTTGGCGATCACGAGCAAATCCTGGTTGACCTCGCGGGCCGCAAGATCCTTCCAGGCATCAGAAAGCTGCCGGTCGATCGGAGCCAGCCGGATGCTGCTCACCGCCGACAAGGGAACGCTGAATTTGCCGAGCTGCGCCGTCTCGACCGAGACGAGCCGATCAGCAACGCGCAGTCCGCTCCAATAGAACTTCGTCCCGTCCGTCAACGTGAGCTCGGGACGGCGCGGATCGGGAGGGACGGCAGGTTTCGGACGGACGGCGCGCACATCGAGCACTTCGGACAACGGAATCCGAACCTCTTTGCCTTTCTCATTGATCGATGCGTGATCAGGGGACAACTCGACCAACGCACCGCCGACCCGACGTCCCGCGAGAGTCGTCAGCTCAACCGGGGGTTGCGGCGCCGGCGGTCCGGCGGCAGCGACCATTCCCAAGGCCGAGACGAATGTCAGCAAATTGAATCGATTCCATTTCATCGAGCGGGCCGACCTGTCTTGTGCAGTCTCTTTGTCTATTGTCATCAAGCGGCTTCGCACTTGGAAGTCGAGAGTGGCGGACTCGCCCGGATCTCGATTTATTTGGGAGCGGGGCGCGTTGCCAGTTTCTTGAAATATTGTTCGACGGCGTCGTGGTAATTTGAAGGAAAGTCCCTGCTCAGGAGATTTTTCGCGTCTTTGAGCTGCTTCTCCTGCAAGTTGCCCCACGAACCTTGTTTCTTCAGGTTTTTCTTGTCGACGTTGCCCGGCGCGGTCGCCCCCTTGATGCTGGAATCCTCCGCGGGTCCGGAGGAGCGGTTGCTGTTGTTCTCCCCTTGATCCTGCTGGGCTTGCGGGTTTGACTGCTGCTCCTGTTTCTTGATGATCTCATTGAGCGCCTCGACGATTTCCTCTTGCACTTTCTGCACCCGCTGGCCGCCGCGCCCGAGGTCGAGCCGCCGCTCGGAATCCTGCATCTTCCGCGAGACGGCATCGAGCGAGCGATTGTCGAGTGCCTGCAATTCGTCCTGCATCAAGGTCGCAACTCGCGTGTACGACTCAGCCACTCCCTCGGTGCGGTGCAGGAGTCTGTCGAGCGTTTCGAGCCCTTCTGTTTTCTTGAGCAATTGTTGTTGGCACACAGCCTGGTAAAAGAGGCAGGTGGCCGGATCGATTACTCGGGTCGGATCGATTCGTGAAAAGAGCGACAACGCCTCGTCGTACATCAATCGTTGCGTCAAGGCCCGGGCATAAAACAGTCGCATGTTCGCTGTGTAAAATTCGTCCGATTCGTCGTGATTGAGAAACTCGGCCGACGGAAATCCCCTCAGCGGTTGTGCCGGACCCGATGCCTCCACAAAGCGGCGCGTCTCCGGATCGGCGATGCAGAATGACTTGATCAGCCGGTCGAACGAATCTCGACCAGCCACCGCGCCGCCGCTCGCGGACCAGACCCCGGCAATCTGCGACGCAGTCTTCTCGTTATTGAATCCGTGCTGAGTCAGCCAACGGACAAGCTGAGAGCGGACGTCGTCGACCGGTCGCGGGGCGCAAACGTCGGGAGAGGCGGCGCGTACCGTCGCAGCGCAGCAAACGACGAGAAACAACGATGTCCGTGCAGCAAACTTCATCGACAACAAGTTTTTCGAGTCCCTTGTGAAACTCATTGGTTTCGTCCTGAGGCGAGAATATAAGTCGCTTCCTGGATCTCCGCCTGCTTTCGCGCCAGCGACTGCAGCTCCGCCGCCAGGTCGTCCGTGGTGGCTTGCTCGCCTTTAATCAGGCGGCCGACCGTCTTCGTACGCCGGTTCACGCGCAGCTGCAACGAACGCAGCATCTTGAGTTCCGCCAGTTGTTCGACGAGTTGATGGTCCTGCTCCCCCTGCTGGCCGCGCTGCTGACGTTTCCGCTGGTTTTCCGGTTTCTTGCGGTTCTCGATTTCGGACTGAAGCGCGGAGACCAGCTCCTCGAGCGATTCGATCACGTCCTTTTCGATCGACTGCGTGAGTTCGCCGACATCGTTCTTTCCAAGGCGGTGAGCAATGTTGAGCATATCGTCTCGGATTTGCTCCACTCCCTTGGGAAACGCGACGGACGAACCCTCTTCCTTCAACAGAGCCAGCGCCCGGTAGGCCTCATCCGCGATCGATTCCTGCTGCACGGACAAGTCGCGCGCCTTGCCGAAGTGTTTCGGGGTCCACGCATTCTTGGCTGTTTTGGAGAGCGTGGCCGTATCGAGATGCAGCTGGATTTCCATCAGCAGCATTTTCGCAAATCGCGCCTCCAGCGACGTGAGCATGATCTCCTGCTCTTCTTCGCGAAGCTGTCGCAGAATCTTTTCCAGTCGCTCCTTGGCCTCGGCCAACCTGCGGATCGCTTCATCCTGCTTTTCGAGCGCCTTGGTTCCCTGCAGCCGTTTCAGCTCGTCTTCCGCCTGCTGCATGGCACGCCGGGCCTGCTCGATCTGCTCACGACCGGGGGTCTTCTTCTGTGCCTGTTGCTGCTGCGAATCGCTCTCTTGTTGGTCGGAAGGCTGGTTTTCCTGCGAGCCTTCGCCGTTTTGCTGTGAATCTTGCTGCTGTTGCTGCTGTCCCGAAGGTTTCTTGCCGCCGTTTTCTTGTTTTTTGGAATCCTGCTGTTTTTTATCGCCCGGCTTGCCCTTGGATTGCTGGTCACGCCGCGATTTCTCGTCCTTGTCTTTTGAGCCGGGTGAACCGTCGGACTGCTTCTTGTCCGACTTTTGCTGATTGCCGTCTGGCTTTTCACCGTTCTTCTTGTCGCCGCGTTGATGCTTGTCGTTCGACTTGTCGGCGTCGTCCTTTTTTTCGTCCCCTTCTTTGTCGGGTTTGCCGGCTTGCGATTTATCTGACGGATTGGAATCCTGTTTTGGATTGGTCGAATTCTTGGTCGCGTCCTGCTTCTCGATCTTTTCCAGGAGCGATTTGGTGTCCTTGCCGATTTTGGATTGGCGGTCGGCCAGCCGGCCCGGCTGGCCCCCCTTTTCGGTTGCTCGTCGAAGCTCCTTCTCGCGGATGGAAAGCTTGCCGATTTCCTGGTTCACCGATTCGAGATACTTCTTTTGTTCCTCGAGCTGATGCCGGCGATCTTCGCTCTGCAGGAGCTCCAGCAGCCCCTTGAGATTGGAGACCAGATGCTCCTCGCGGCCGATCGCGTCGCCCAACTGCTCATTCTTCATGAGGTCCATGATCTGGTCCATCTGAAGAGCGACGCGGTCTTCCTTGCTCTTGCCGATCGCGCGAATCAACAAGTCGGCACGCTCGGGCTCCGTCTTCCGCAAATATTCGGCCATCTGCAAAAGCGTCCGCTCGAATTGCTTGTAGCGGCGGCTCAGGCTGGCTTCCGCCTCGTTGAGCCCGCCTTGTTCCGCGGTACCCGCCGCAGGCGACTCCTTTGTCGCGGGAGCGGTCTCTTTTGCCCGCGAATCCTGAGCGCGGATGCTGCCAGCCAAGTCAAGGAAAACGACACCGACGAGGACGACGCTAAAAATGAACGGCGAACGGATCGGATTCATTTGAGCCCCTCGAGTTCCTTGAGGCGTTTTTTCTTCTGCTCTTGCTTGGTGGTGTCGATGATTTGTAGCTGATCTTTATATATGGCTTGCAGTTGGGCGATTGCCTCATGGAATTTTACGAGTTCCTGCATTTCCGCAAGGGCTGATTTCAGCCGGGCGATCAAAGTCGTCACGGCCCGCACACTAGTCTCGATTTGCGGCACCGGATCGCGGCGGCTGTCGACGGCCAACTTGAACAGGCCGATGGCCTCGTCCGCGGACGGGAAGTCCTTTTCGTTTGCCAGGTGCAGGGGCTGCACGATCTGTAAACCGATGCGATCCGCCATCTGCTGTGTGTGGATGCCATTATTGACCAGCTCGTCGAGCAAGCCGCGAAACGATTCTTCAATCGAGGCCGTCTCGACCGAATTCTTGCGGACTTGATGGAGCGAACGCACGGCGCAGACGGCGATCGCCGTCTGTAAATCGCCCAGGCTTTCGGGATCGCCGTCCGCTGCGCGATTGGCTTTTTTCGCAGTTTCATTTGCGCCGCGATCGGCCGATCCATTCGCCCGGCCCTGATGGTCGACGAGATCCTTCTTGACCCCCTCCAATTCCGAAATGATCTTCTCGAACCGCTCGCGGAGATTCACTTCTTTGACGTACAGGAGCGACAAAAGTTCCTCATCGCTCACGATTTGGAAGGCATATTCCTCGCTGCGGGTCGAGTGCGGGCCGTTCAAGTTGTCGCCGTCCTGAGCGAGCACCGAAAGCGTGAGCTTCTGGCCGATCTTGAGCTCCAGGGGCAGCACCTCAAATCGCTCGGTGCTGTCCGATTCTTCACGGCGGAGCGGGAATTCCTTGGGGGTTCCGACCGGTGGCTTGCGGAAGGGACTGATTCGCCAATCCTTTTCCTTGTCGATGCGAAACTGAAATTCGGCCTTCGCGAGACCGTAGTCGTCCGTGATCTTGCCGGAGACCGGGATCGTCGCTTTGCGAGTGATCGAGGAACTGATCCCGCGTAACTCCGTCTGCACGACGGGCGGCTGATCGACAATTCCGTTGATCACGAGACGAATCGGCTCGACACTGGTAATCCCGTCGGAATCCTCGAGCTCAATCCGCATCCGGCAATCCGGTGGAATGGCGATCGGCAGACGACTGAGACGCGTGCCTTGGTCCCCGCCATTCTTACCGGTGCTCGTCTTCGAGTCAGCCTTCGCGGTCATCAGGAATGGAATCTCGGCCGAGGTTCCCTCCGCGGACAAATAAGCGCCGGAGGCGGGATTCGGCAGCGATCGTTCGGGGCCGACGTCTCCTGAGCTGGAGCGAACGGCAATCGTCGCCCGATCGCGAGCGATACTAATTCGACGCGACTCGCTTTCGATCCGCATGGCAACAAGCGGCTTGTTGGCTCGCGCGGAGCACGAACGCAGTTTCCATCGGTAGCGAAACCTGAGAACTTTGCACATCGACCGTGTGGCGTACCACTGCTCCGGAACTGTCGCGATCGAGACCGGTGTAGTCAGGGTAATCGCATTCGAGAGTGACCTGGTCGAGCCGTGGCGCGTCGACGACTTCTACGCGAAGCGGCGTTCTCGAGACGTAGTCTCCTCCCGAGACCCAAAGCGACAGGCTATCGAGCAAGGCCGAAATCGAGTGGCGGAACTTGCGCTCGCCGCTCCTGCCCATTTCCATGCTGCCGCTGCCGCGACCGCCGTCGAGCGTGTAATTCAGCTCGACTGCCGGGGGGACTTTTGTTCCCTCGCGCGTTTCGACGAGCAACACCAGGTCGACGCCGCGCGGGTGTTTGAGCAGACCGTTACGGAACTCGCGCAGGCGGTCGCCGGGTTGCACGATTGCCTTGACGACCAGTTGCGTTTCGCGAGGCCAGTAGAGGGCGTCACGTTTAATAAAGGCGCGGACCCAGCGCGACGTTGCTGCCGCGTCGACGACGCTAAACGCGCCGACCGACGCAACCAGCAGAACGGCGGCGATGAGGGCCCTCCGCAACGGAGTTCGGTCAAAGACCGATTCGAGCGGAAGGGTCGACGAAATGCGGGCCGCTTCGTCGATCGTTCGCTCAATCATGGCCGAGGTTAACGGTGATTGACGACCGGATTGGGCTTCGGCCATTTCGACGGCCGTAATGAGCCGCATACCCAGTTCGGGAAATCGCTTCTCAAGAACAAGCGCCAAGGCCCGCGCTCGAAAACGGGCGAAGAATCGGAGCACGATCCAGAAGATCAACCCGGCCACGACCAAGACGACCGCCGCCACGGCGATCGCTTCGCGGAACCAACGCGGCAACTCGAGCGCAGTCAACCGAAAATAGGCCCAGTCGAGGGCCAGCGTGATCCAGAACAGCACGCCGCAAGCGACGCACAGCAAGGCGACCCCTTCCAAGAGCACGTAGGCACGAATCCGCCGCCGCAAGCGAGATAAAACCGCGTGGATTGCCGGCCGGGTCTGGCGACGAGTCGAAGCGGAACCGCCAGCGTCAAATTGCTCAGCCGGCGATGGATTGGAGGCAGCAGACGACACGTTCAAGCCAGTCGCAGGAGTTTGCGGATCACCCATTCAAAACCGAGCAGTCCCACCAGCAAATACAGGACCCATTCCTGGTCCCAGAGGGCACGCAACTGCTCGTCGACGGCGAAGCGTTCGCCGCGGTCCGGCAGGAGGCCGGGCAATTCGACTGCCGCCCGGTCAATCGGCAAGTATTTTCCCCCGGTCTCCCGGGCCAAGTCGGTCAGCAGCTTGGCGTTCTGACGCGGGTTGTCCGATTCGAGGTTCGGCAGAACAACGTCGATCTTGGCGGTGAGATTCTGCTTTTCGTCGGCAGGCTCCGGACGCACCAGAACCCGGTAGGTTCCGGGCATCGCGGCCCGAAAGTCGGCCCAGTATTGCCCGGCCTTGTCGTGATCGCGTTGGAGAGAGCGAGGAGTAAGGAGCGGACTACCGTGCGGGTCAAAAACATTGAGTTCGACCGATTCGACATCAAGCGGATTCAGCTGTGCATCCAAGAGATTGGCTCGAATGCGTATTGTCTGGCCCAGGGCATATTGGCTCCGTTCCAAGAGCAGCAAGCCACGGGCAGTGCCTCGCTTGAGGCGACCTTGTCCCACCTCGCGAATAACCTTCGTCCAGAACCGGTCGTAAAACGCCTCGTCGATCGCCCGCAGACGCCACATTTCGGGACTGCCCAAATACAACGTGCGGCCCGACCCGTAGAACTGGGCTGCAAACAAAATGGGCTGCCCTTGCGCGTTTTGCACGCGGGGATCGCCGAAATTCGCGTAGATCGTGGCTCCCGCCTTGGAACCGGCAGTGGGGTAGCAGCGGTAAACGCCGGGGAACTCTTTCCATTGGGATTCGATGTCGGGTGAGTTGTCGGCCAATTGCAAAAAACCAGCCGCGCTACCTTCGTGAGTGAGGGCGACGGGCCAAGGCTGCTCGGACCGCGCATCAAGCGACAGATCGCCGATCGACGCGCTCAGATTGACGGGATACAGATTCAGCAACTCCTTGAGCTGGTCGTCATTCGTCTGCGCCAATTGCTGCGTATAAATGTCGCCGGCCACCACGATCAGGCCGCCGCCGTGCTCGCCGACCCAATTCACCAGATTCTTGCGCCCTCAGGTGGAATGCGCGACCAGTCGGGGTCGAAGGCCACGACCACGTCATAGTCGAACAATTCGGCGGCCGTGCGCGGGAATTCGATCAGCAGCCGTTTCGATTCCTGGCTCACCTGTCCGATTGCGGACGGAGAAACCGTCTGAAGCCAGATATCGACATCGATCGAGGAGTTCCGATGCAGCATGGTGTGCAAGAAACGGTAGTCGCGCATCGGTCCGCTGGCGACGAGGAGGACGTGCAACTTGCGGTCGATGACGTTGACCGTCTTGCGGCGTTCGTTGTCATCCTCGCTCAGCTCGCGCACTCCGACGGGGGGTTTTGCGCGAACGAAGAGTTCGACGCCTCCGGCCACTGTCGGCGTCTGACGAAATCGCACCTCGATCGGCGCGCCGTCTTCGCGGATGCGCACCTCGCGGCTGTCGATCACCTTGGGAGGCGTTTTCTCGTCCCCCTCCGGCCGCGAGAGGAGTTCCACCCTCGCCTTCTTGCCCGCGAGGCCGTAGCCCTGAATGAAGGCGGAAAACTCGTACGGGTCACCGACGTGAACATCAGACGGCGCCTGAATGCTGGCGACTTGCAAGTTGACCGGCGGTTCCGTGCCACCGACGCCGACCGTCATCAACCGCGCGCCGGCACCTTTGGCGATTTCTTGCGCCGTCGAGGGATCGATCCCCGCGTTGGAATCACCGTCGGAAATGACCACGATGCCGGAAAGAGTCCGTCCGCCCAACTGCTGGACCGCTTGGATCACGGCCTCTCCGAGCCGCGTCTCGAGCCCGCGCGGCCGCAGGATTTCGTTCCAATCGACGGGCGACGATCTGGTCTTCGATTGGGCCGTGTTCGAACCTGCGTCCTTCGTATCGTTTTTGTCCTCTCGAAGCTCGGCCGAGCGCGGGGCCTCGGCGCGCCGTTCCTTCGGCCTGTGCCGGCAAAATGACTGCCGGCGGGCTGGCCAGGCCCGAGTCGAACGTGTAAATCCGCACGTTGTGCTGTTTTTGCAGCTCCGCCAGCAAAGGGGAGTCGGCCAAAAGGGCACGCACTGCGTCGGCCCGATTGCGCTGTGCCGCGGGGGAATTCGAGTTGTTGGCTGACTTTTCCGGAAATCGCATCGAAAGCGAGGTGTCGGCCAGAATTGCCACGCGTGACGGTCGGAACGCCATCTGCCGGAGACGTTCTTGCGGATTGACCGCGATGACTACCAACAAGGCGATCACGGCCAATCGCAGGGCGGTCAACAGTACGCGCCAGCCCCGATTGAGACCGCGCGAGTCGAGCCGATAGACGCCAATTGCGACGGCGACCAACGCCACGATCGCCGCAATGGCGATCGCCCAGCGGCCGGAAGTCGCCGGCCAATCGAATTCGAAGTTCCGCAGCGAATCGCTCGCCGCAAGCAGCCGCAGGCCCAATATCCCAGCGTTCATGCCGGCCCTCCTGCCTGCGACGGCAAGTAACTGAGCCGGTGAGCAAAGAATTGTTCGACGACGAGCGCGGCAGCCAACAGGAACAAAAGAAGCGTGCGTGCTTCCTGTGATGCACTGTGTCCTTCAATCCATTGCATCTGGCCGGGCTCGTGAATCTGCACGTGGACGTCGTTCGTGAATCGCGCCAGGATTTCGGCGTTCGTTGCCAATTTCAAGTCGCTCTCGTCGGTGGGAACGTTGTAGGCGACCCACCGCTCTTCGGGAGCCGCAGCTTGATCCTTGAAGAGCCGCACGACATACACGCCGGGACGATCGGTATCCGCGTACGTGGCCGAGACTCGGATCGCCTCCTGTCGCGGTTTGGCCGCTTTACGTTGCCCGTTCGCGGCGGCGGCGTTCGGCGTCGGCTCTGCACTCAGTTTGTCACCGGGAGGCCGTGTGGCCGTCAATCGAGTCAATCGTTTGCCGTTCGCGTCCGGCGCGGTGATTTCCACCGTTTCCAGATATTCGGCCGGGTCGAACGAAACCTGGATCGGTTCCCCCACGATCCGCCGCTGCAAAGCCTGATCTTCGCGGGCAAGGTGCTTGACGAGTTCAAGCTGGAAAACGACGACGCTCGGATTGAGGCTCCAGGAATTCCATTTCGGCCCGGCAGTCGTCAGAAACGCGGCGACATGCCCCTTGCCGACTTGCCGCTCGAAGGCAAAAGGCTCGTGACCGGGAAGGTAGGCGATTGTCGAAACCGGATCCTTCCGCTGGTTGTCATCGCGAACCCAATCGTCGGCGACGGGAATCCACTCGTTAATCCGCACGGCCTCGACGAAGGGATTGTTCTGCCCCTTGTAAACGTTGAAAATCGGATTGTTGGTGAAGGTGAGATCCGGTGCGAGCGACGTTTCATCGGCACGAACGGCTTGCTTGTGAATTCGACCCAGCCGGACGGGAAACAGGCCGCCGGCCGGATAGAGGACCTCGTTATAGAACGACGTGTTGACCACGCCGCCTAAGAACCAGACCAGGCCGCCGCCGCGGCGCACGTAATCACCGAGGATTTCCACCGCGTCGGCCGGGAGCTGCGGAACGTTGAGCATGTAGATACAGCGGAACGGATCCAGCGAACCGTGCCGCAGAAAATCGGAATTTTCGATGCGCGTGGAATAACCGGTGATGGAGCTGTCCGCCGATAAGGCGGTCGCTACGTAATAGCCGTCATCGCTCTCAGGACTGTCGTCGATGATCAGCACCGGGTTGGCGATATTGATTTCGACGGCGACAACCCGCTTGTTGTCAGAGGGGAGCGCATCGTCGGGAAGCTGGATTTCGACGGTGTGCTTTCCGGGCTTTTTGAACGTCACATCGATATCGCGTTTGGTCTCTTGATTCGCTTCCAGTTTGTCGATTTCGATGCTCCGCACCAGCGCAACTCCGTCGGCGAGAATGGCGAGTCGCACGTTCTGCGCCACCTTGCTCCCGAAATTGCGGACGGTGGCTGAAAGACGCACCGGCACGCCGACGGCCGCCGTGCGTATCTCACCACCCAGGTCGGTGATCGCCAAGTTGTCGTGCGTCTCGCCGACGGTCTTCGCCAGGTCGATCGATGCGCCCGTCTTCGCGGCGGCGAGAAAAGCCGCCCGAAGCGCTTGCCGGTCGCGCCAATCCTTCGCGCGGAAGTCGGAAACGACGTGCAGATGGCGGGCGGTGGCGGCATCTTGCGACATCAACTTCGCGGCCGTCTCGACTCCGGTTACGAGATCGAGCGACTCATGCTTGCATTCGAGACGTTCGAAGGCGTTCTCTAATTCGACGACGAAGGCATTGTTCACATCGCGTTTTTGAAACAGGGGATGATCGGGCTGGGAGAGCAGGAGCAGCGTGCATTGCTGAGTCCCGGGACGCCGAGCTCCTTCCGCCACCAGGCGTCGCACGATTGCCAGACCTTCCTTGAAGGCCGAGGTTTCTCCCCATCGATCGCGCATGGAGCCGCTATCGTCGAGCAAGACCACCTGATGCGATTTGCCGCCGCGAAAGGCCCACAAGGCGCTCGGGTCGAGAACGAGCCGTGAAATCAGCAGCAGAATGCCGGCGACAATCGCGATGCGGAGGAGCAGGAGCAACAGTTGCTCGATCATCAGCCGGCGCCGATTTCGCTGCTGACTCTTGAGTAGAAACTCCATCGCCGCGAAACGCACTCGCCGGTAGCGCAGGCGGTTGATCAGATGCACGATGACCGGCACCGACGCCAGGGCCACGCCCCAGGGGAGCACGTACGAGGGATGCAAAAAATGCTGGGCGATCCAGTCGCTCATCGTTTTCGTCGGGTGAGACTCGGCCGCTTCGGCCCGACGGCCCACCCCTTCCTGTCTATTCGCGAATCTTGTTCAACGGCGGGCCCGTTGCTCGTTTGCGCAAGCTGGTCCCACCGTGTTTGTCAGTTAAAGTCGAGGCTGCATCACCGTGACGCGGCGTGGTACATGCCAATGCGATGGTTCAGATAATGGGCCAAAGCGGCGTCCAGGTGTTCGCTCGTGCGGATCGTTTGATAATCAATCAATTGGCGGGCACACTGCCGGCGGATCTTCTCGAGGAAGCCCTTCATGGCGGCCAGATACCCCTCGCGAAGAGCCCGCGGATCGCAGAGGATGTCGCCGGTCTCCTCGAGCCCCTCGAATTTCGTCGTTCCGGAAAAATTGAAATCCAGTTCTTCATTATCGAGGATGTGAAACACCATCACGTCGTGCCCGCGGTGCCGCAGCAGGCTCAAGCCGCGATCGAGTGACGCCGGATCGACGAACAGATCGGAAATCAACACGATCATCCCCCGCAACGACTGCTCCTCGGCCACTTGGTTCAACAGCTTGTCGATCGACGTCTTGCTCGTCGGTTTGCCGCCCTGCAGAGATTGAATGACGGTGTGCAAATGGCTCTGCCGGCTGCGGACGGGAACCCGGCTCCTGATCTGGCTGTCGAACGTCACCAGCCCAACGGCGTCCTGCTGCCGCAACAACAAATACGCCAGAGCGGCCGCAACCGTGCAAGCATAATCGTATTTTGTCATCGAACCGCTGCCGAAACTCATCGATTCGCTGACGTCGACAAGCAAGAGGGTGCGGAGATTCGTTTCCTCTTCGTATTGCTTGATGTAGTACTTGTCGGTCTTCGACCAGACTTTCCAGTCGATGCGACGGAAGTCGTCACCCGGCACGTATTCGCGGTGCTGCGCGAATTCGACCGACTGGCCGTAGTACGGACTGCGATGCAGTCCGGACAGAAATCCCTCGACGATCTGCCGGGCGCGCACTTCCAGCCGGGAGATCCGCGAGATCTCCTCAGGCCGCAAAAATCTTTGTGAGTCGCGGGTCACGCGTCAGTTCGCCTTCCTTGGAAGGGGTCTCGGCCAGAAGCCGCTCGATCACGCGGTCCGGAGACACGCCTTCACTCTCCGCGGCAAAATTGGTGACGATCCGGTGTCGCAGCACCGGCGGCGCAAGCGCGGCCACATCGTCCGTCGAAACATAAGTCCGGCCCTTCAACAGGGCCCGGGCTTTGCCTCCCAGCAGAAGGAATTGCACCGCTCGCGGACCGGCCCCCCAGCGGAGCCACTCTTCGACGAAGTCGGGCACGCCCTCTTCGCCAACGCGCGTTTGTCGCACAAGGGCCAGCGCATAATCGACGACATGATCGGTCACCGGCACTTGCCGCACGATTCGCTGCAATTCGAGCACCTCGGGTGTGCTCAAGACCGTTTTGATCTCTCCCGTGTCGAGTCCCGTCGTCTGTTTGGCAATCAGGCGCTCCTCGGCGAAGCTTGGATATTTGACAAACACCTTGAACATGAAGCGGTCTTGCTGCGCCTCGGGGAGGGCGTACGTTCCTTCCTGTTCAATCGGGTTCTGCGTTGCCAGCACGAAGAACGGATCGCCGAGAATGTGCCGCACCTGTCCGACGGTCACCTGCTTTTCCTGCATCGCTTCGAGCAGGGCAGCCTGAGTCTTGGGGGGCGTGCGATTGATCTCGTCGGCCAGCACGACATTATGGAACAGCGGCCCCGCCAGGAAATGGAACTCGCGCTGCCCCGTCGTTTTATTTTCCTGCAAGACGTCGGTCCCCGCGATGTCGGCCGGCATCAAGTCGGGGGTGAACTGGATGCGGCTAAAGCTCATCGACAGGCAGCGAGCCAGCGTACTGATCATCAGCGTTTTGGCCAGCCCCGGCACACCCTCGAGCAGGCAATGCCCGCGACTAAAGAGTGCGATCAAAAGCTGGTCGACGACGTCGGATTGGCCGACGATCACCTTCCCCATTTGCTCGCGGATGGCGTGATAGGCTTTATTGAGTTTTTCGATCGACTCTTCGATCGCCGCGTTATGTCCCGGGTCGGTCATTCGCGCCCCTGCTCTCCTTGTTCGGCGACTCGTTGCGAGCCGCGGAAGTTTCCATCCGCCATTGATTTAGGTCATACGCTCGGACGCGTGAAACGCGGCACAACGCGCGAGCCGAATCCCAGCCCCTAATTATACTCGCCACGCGCAACGAGCCGTCAAGGGGACGGCAAGCGTGCCGACTCCGGAGTACATTCGGCTGATATTTGATGCCGCGGTCGAGCTCGGATTTCCGTAGGCGGTTCCCGCGGCACGACCGCCTGCACCTGCTGATACAATTGATCAAAAACATGTCGGCGACACCTGCCAAGTGCGAGCCAAGACGGCCTGGAGATGCTCATGAGTGATGAGATTCGGATCAAAGGGCTCTTTCTGCGAACGATCATCGGGATTAACGATGACGAGCGCGAGCACAAACAGGACGTGCGCATCAATCTCGCGTTGACCGTCGACACCCGACCCGCGGCCCGATCCGACGACATCAAGGATGCCGTGAACTACCGAACGATCACCAAGGACGTGATCGACATGGTCGAGAACTCAAGATACTTTCTCGTCGAGCGGATGGCGGAAGAGATTGCCCGACTGTGTCTCGGCGATCGGCGCGTGGAAAAGGTGCGGGTGAGCATCGAAAAACCGGCGGCCTTACGGTTCGCCCGATCGGTCGGCGTCCGCATCGAACGGAGCCGGGCGGATGTCTAGTCCGGAGAACCGGGCCTATCTTTCGCTCGGGTCGAACATCGACGCCGAACACAACTTGCCGGCCGCCGTCCGAGAACTTGCCGTGTTTGGGAGGATTTTGGCCGTCTCGCGCGTTTGGGAATCGCCGCCCTTCGGGAGCGATTCGCGGCATGCGGGAAACTTCCTCAACGCGGCCGTGTTGCTGCGAACCGAACTCTCCGCCGAGATCGTTTGCGACGGTGTCGTTGGCAAGATCGAGAAGCGACTGGGCCGAGTGCGTGATCCGGACGATAAAAACGCCCCGCGGACGATTGATGTCGATCTCTCGTTTTTTAATGCGGAGATCCTGACGATCGGCCATCATACGATTCCCGATCCGGCGATTCTTACGTGCGCCTTCGTTGCCGTGCCCCTCGCCGAGGTCGATCCGGGGTACGTGCATCCGGTCGTACAGCGACAACTCAAGGAGATTGCCGACGAACTCGCGGCGGGCCAGCGATTGTGGCCGCGCGGTGACGTCGCCCTTGGCGTCAAATCGTCTGTGACGGAATCGTCGCAATAAGGTCGTCGGCGAGCTTTTCCAAGACCTCGTGCGTCGTCCTCAGATCGACCGGCTCCCGGGATGCCGCCTGCGTGTCGCGGCGGAAACGACGAAGTGTAAAGAGCCCCGCTCCCTGCGACTGCAGCAGCACTTCGTAAAAGGTCGTCGCGCTGTCGCGCTTGTCGGGCGACTTCGAGCGGATCAAAACCTGCTTACCTTGCGAATCGACTTCGAGGGGCCCCAGCTGCTCCAGCAAGTAGGTGACTCGAGCGCATAACGCCTCGGCCCACTTTTTCAGAACCGTCGCCGCCACTCCGTTGAGCGCAGGCACTCGCAGCCGCAACTCGCGACAGGAGCAACTCATCGAGTCGGCCGCTGTCACGTCGATGGAGAGTTCGACCCCGTCCGGTGCCGAAATGGAAACCGTTTTCGCACCCGGGCCGCCGTGTCCGGCTAGCTTTCGGACTTCAGTGATGAGTTGTTGTCCGCACGTCATGGCAGGCCCTCGTCTCTCTATCTCTATTCTATCGTCTTTTCAGACGGTTTATTTCTGCTTGGATTCATGCTGCGAGCCGTCGAATGACAGGACAGTTGTTTTGTCGTCGACGACCGACTCGATGTACACCGGCCTTCCCCAGAGTCGCTGCAGATTGACCAGCGTGTCGCGGGCATAATCGAGCTTCAACTCGACGCCCTGATATTTGTGCTTTAAGTATAGCTCGCCGCGGTTCTTATAATTTCCGTCCACTACATAAATGAACGGGCGTCCATGATTGGTGAGCCCGTCCAATAGCTGCTGTTTGATTCGGGGAAATTCGCGGGAAATGATCTCGTAGTAGTTCGACTGCTCGTTGAACGCGAACGAAAACAGTTTGTGCTTGATGCAGAATTCGGGGGTCAGGAAGGCGTCGATGAAGGTGACGTCGTTATAGATCCGGCGGACCTCGAAAATCTTTTGCCGGCCCAGACCGAGCTGTTTGTCCCACTTTTCTTTCTCGTGAATGTCGTCGCAGGCGTCGTACTCGGGGCCGAAGCGACCGGAGTTCCAGCGTTCTTCGATATCGCGAAACAGTTCGATGCCCAGCTTGTACGGGTTCAGGCGATGGGGACTCGTCGCCATCGTGCCGCTGTGATGGTCGGCGTAGTCGACGACTTCCGCATCGGTCAGTCCGTGGCGGGTCATGATCGTTGAGTGCCAATAGCTGGCCCAACCCTCGTTCATGATTTTGGTCTGGCCCTGCGGCGAGAAGTAATAGGCCTCGTCGCGGATGATGGCCAGGACATCGCGCTGCCAGTCTTTGAGGGGCGCGTGCTCGAGAAGGAAGAGCAGCACGTCGCGAACCGGTTCAGCCGGGAAGGAGCGGTTGTCCTCTCTCTGCTGTTGTTTCTGCTGCCGTTCTTTCACCTGGCGTTCGATCACGTCGGGCGGATTAATGAACGAGTCCATGTAACCCTTGGAGGGGAAGCGGGGGTCGTATTGTTTTTCCTCCGGCATGGCGTCGAGCGGCCGGCGTTCCTCATGCGGCGGCGGCGTACGGCGAATGTGCGGGGCGTGAGCATCGATGAGATCTTCGAGCGAAAGGCACGCGTCGACAAAGACTTCAACTGCCTCGGCTCCGTAGCGGTCGCAGTAGCGATTCACCCGGGCCGCGTGATTGGCCATCTGATCGAGCATCTTGCGGTTCGTGTGCGAGAACCACGCGTTGTTCTTGAAAAAGTCGCAGTGTCCGTAGACGTGGGCAATAACAAGTTTCTGGTCGAGGAAGGCGTTGGCTTCCAGGAGATAGGCGTAACACGGGTCCGTGTTGATCACCATCTCATAGATCTTCTGCAGGCCGTACGCGTAGCCCTTGGTCAATTCCTCGTACTCGGCCCCGAAGCGCCAATGGGGATATCGCAACGGAAAGCCGCCGAAGGCGGCCAGCATGCTCATTTCCTCGTAGTCGACGACTTCGAAGATTGTCGGAAAGAAATCGAGACCGTACTTGCGGGCCCGTTCTTCGATTTCATCCTGAGCCGCCCGAATTTCCGGCGGAAGCTGGCGAAGAGTGGTCGACATGATGGCGATCTCCGCTCACAGAGCGAGCAGGCACGATTGACCGGTGATCATCTCCCCGTGCCCAAGAACTCCTTGATCGAATCGTAGATCGCCTCTTTGCTGTCGATCTCGGAGAGGATCAGGTTGTCGAATTTTTCGCAGATTTTTCGTAATTCGCGGATGTAGTCGCCCGATCCGTATGGGCTTTCGACCTGTCCATAACAAAACAGGTTGAGGGAAGGGAGCAGATCGGCGGTGAGGAACTTCAGGCAGCCCTCGTTATCTTCTCCCCAGTTGTCGCCGTCGGAGAATTGGAAGCAATAAATGTTCCAGTCCGAAGGAGGAAAGTCCCGCGTGATGATTTGCCAGGCGACCTGATAGGCCGACGAAATCCGCGTCCCACCGCTCTCGCGCGTGCGATAAAAAGTATCTTCGTCGACTTCGTGTGCTGCCGCGTCGTGCACGATATAGCGCCGCTGCACGCCGTCGTATTGCCGCTTGAGCCACGTATCGATCCAGAACGATTCGATCCGCACGATCTCTTTCTGGTCGTCGGTCATTGAGCCGGAGACATCCATGATGTAGAGCACGGCGGCGTTCGATTCGGGCTCGGTCACCGTCTTCCACGAGCGGAACCGTTCGTCCTCCCGCATCGGAATGACGACCGGGTTCTCGTAGTTATAGGAGTCGAGCGTCACCTGTCGCTTGAGGGCTCGCTTAAAGGTCCGTTTGAAGTGGCGCAGCGAGTCGGGCCCCGACTGACGAATCGACGTGTATTTGTCCTTGCGGCTCTTGAGCGAATCCTTTCCCTTGGGCTGAATGTTGGGCAATTCGAGTGCTTCACCCAGCATTTCGGCGAGTTCCTCGAGCGAGATTTCGACCTCGCGGATATGAGAGCCTGGCTGGTCGCCGGCTTTGCCTTTGCCGTCCCCTTCCTGCCCTTGCCCCTTGCCGACCGGCTGGCCGACTTCTCCCTCGCCTTGGCCGACGCCGCCTGAGCCCTTTTGACCGTGGCGGAAGTGCGGAATATCGATCGCGGGGACGGGAATGCTCACCAGCTCGCGGCCGGTCCGCCCGATCATCTCGCCGTGGGTGATATATTTCCGCAGGTTCTCGCGGACTTTCCCCCGGAGAATCTGTTTGAAGCGGCCCACGTCACGGTCGATGCTGCGAGTCATACCCGTTAATCCAAGGTCTAAAGTCCAAGGTCCAAGGTCGGTCGACTCGGGCCCAGAGCTTCAAAGCCAATCAAAATGCTCAATCGTTCTTGGTGTCTCCGCGGGCAAAAATGCTGGCGACGTACTGCAGGACATCGGTGGCCGATTCGTCGTTGTAGCCGTAGTTGCGAATCAATCGGCTCTTGACGATGTCGATTTTCTGTTGTGTGTCGGCGTCGACCACGTTTGAGACGAGGCTCGTCAGCTTGATCGTGTCCTTCTGGTCCTCGAAGAGCTTCATCTCGAGGGCCTTCTGCAGCCGTTCGTTCGTACGGTAATTGAACGTCTTCCCGTCGAGCGACAGAGCGCCGATGTAGTTCATGATCTCGCGGCGGAAGTCGTCCTTGCGCGTGTCGGGGATATCGATCTTCTCCTCGACCGAGCGCATCAGGCGTTCGTCCGGCTCATCGGGATGGCCGGTGAATTTGTTCCGGACCTTTTCCCGCTGGGTGTAGGCTTTCACATTGTCGATGTAGTTCGAGCACAATCGCGTGAGGGCCTCCTCATCGGCCGCGATGGCGCGCTGGACCTCGTTCTTTACGACGTCCGTGTACTCATCCTTGGAAACGGCGATGAGTTGCCGATAACGCTCGCGGACCTCTTCGTTGTGGATCAACGAATGATGCTTGAGACCGTCCTCGAGCTCGTTGAGCACCATGAACGGGTTGAGGCAGGTCGACTCGCTGTTGGCAACGAGTGCGTTGGAGATCTTGTCCTGCACGTAGCGCGGCGAAATGCCGAGCATGCCCTCGCTCTTGGCCTCCTTGCGAAGCTGTGCCACGTTGTCCGACGTAAAGCCGGGCAGCGTCTTGCCGTTGTAGAGCTTGAGCTTTTGCAGCAGCGTGAGGCTGGCGTTCTTGGGATCTTCCAACCGCGAAAGCACGGCCCAGAGGGCGGCCATTTCCAAAGTATGCGGCGCGATGTGTTTGCCCCGCACGCGCTTCGAGTTGTAGTCCTTTTCGTAGATCTTCTGCTCGTCGGAAAGCTTGGTCACGTACGGAATATCGATCTTCACCGTCCTGTCGCGCAGGGCCTCCATGAACTCGTTCGATTGGAGCTTGCGATATTCGGGTTCGTTGGTGTGGCCGATGATCACCGTGTCGATATCGGTCTGCGCGAATTTCTTCGGCTTGATCTTGTGCTCTTGCGACGCGCCCAACAGGTCGTAGAGGAAGGCCACGTCGAGCTTCAATACCTCGATGAATTCAATCACGCCGCGATTGGCGACATTGAATTCCCCGTCGAAATTGAACGCGCGCGGATCGCTCTCGCTGCCAAACTCGGCGATCTTGCGGTAGTTGATGTCGCCCGTGAGTTCGGTCGAGTCCTGGTTTTTTTCGTCCTTAGGCTGGAATGTGCCGATGCCGATGCGGTCCTGCTCGGAGAGAATCAGCCGCTTGACGACGATCTGGTCCACGACCTTCGTCCAGTCGCCGCCCAGTCGTTCGAGCCGTTCGCGGAACGTGAAGCGGCAGAGCGGGCACAGCTCGCCCGTGATTTCGACTCCGTAGTAACGGCCGTTTTGCAGGTCGTGACCTTCGTTTAGATAACGACAGATCTCGGCTCGGTTCTCGTTCGGCACGAGATTGAGCGGCTCCTCGTGCATGGGGCACCACAGAACGGAGCCATCGTCGTTCTTCCAACCGTAGGTGAAGAGCGCCCCTTCCTCGATGCGGCTATAGCGTTCCAGTCCCCGTTTGAGCAGCCGGGCGATCGTGCTCTTCGAGCTGCCGACCGGTCCGTGCAGGAGCAACACGCGTCGCTCGCTGCCGTACTTGAGGGCCGCGCTCTTGAAAACGTTGACGATCTCCATCAGCGGTTTGGTCAAACCGAAGATCGCATCGCACCCATCGTTTTCGGGATCGTCGAAGAAACGGTAACGAACCAGACCGTCCTTGTTCCCTTCGACGGGAGTCACACCGTACGACAGAATCATGTCGTACAGTCGCTGATACGCGCTGCGGGTGACGCGCGGATCCTTGCGGACGGTGTCCAGATATTCGTCAAACGTTCCGTGCCAATGTTCTTGGCGATATCCCTCGAAGTTCTGGGCCTTCGAGATGCGTTCGAGGATGGCGCGAGCGTCTCCCACGAAACCACTCCTTGTGTCGCCCCTTACCTGACAGTGCGACCGGAGACCGGTTCAGGGCACCCAACCGGGCCGGCTACCAACGCGCAGCTTCAAACAACTCGACTGACCATGAGCCGTCTCAGAGCCAGCGAGGTGCGCGGGTACGACCATCCATGGTCTCAGATCAACTTTTAAGGAAATGGGAACTGGTTCAGAGCTTGAGCGGCAACTGCTCAAGCCGCTTAAGGGGCCACTTCCACGCAGATGCCACATTTTCGGTGAGCAGCCTGAATTATCGCATTTCAATGAGACGTGGCAATATCAATGTCGTTCCAGGGAATCGAACGGCTGCGTCCGATTTTCGATTTTGGCCAGTCCTGACGGATAAACGGATCGTTTTTCGTATCAAGCAACGGCCGGATCGAACGAAGGGAGCATTGCCACGACGCCGGAACTGGTGGCTCAACTCTGGCCGCTCGCTGAGATTTCGCCTCATTTCCGACTTAAATCGCCAGATTGTCGCTGGTTATTACGCGACGCTAGAATCGCAGTGCAATTGATCCAAGACCACGCCGAATTGTTGGCCCTCCCAAGGCATTGACCAGAAAGTCCGTCGTGTGAGCGCGTCCTCCGGTTTGTCTGCCGCCGGCCGGGATACTGTCTCCGTGGCGCTGGGACCGCGCAGTTACGACATCGTGATCGCCACGGGGGGTCTCGACAGTTGGGCGCAGGTGCTCGAAGCCTGGTGCCAACTGCGCTGGAAACAGTCGGGCTCGAATCGCAAGGCGCTCGTGGTCAGCGACCGCCACGTCGCGACTCATGCTCAAACCGCGACTGAGAGCCTGCGGCGGGCCGGTTGGCACACGGCCCGCGTCGATCTCGAACCGGGCGAGCAGGCAAAATCGCTGCCCGTCGTCTCGCGGCTGTACGACGCGCTCGTGGAGTTGAAGGCGGACCGGCGAACGGTCGTCGTTGCCGTGGGAGGAGGCGTCGTCGGAGATACGGCCGGTTTCGCGGCGGCAACTTATGCCCGCGGCATTCCGTTTGTGCAAGTTCCGACGACGCTGCTCGCGCACGTCGACAGTTCCGTCGGCGGCAAGGTCGGCATCAACCATCCGCAGGGAAAGAATTTGATCGGCGCGTTCCATCAGCCGTTGGGCGTGTTTATCGATACGGCGACATTGGCGACGCTGCCCGATCGGGATTACCGCTCGGGCCTGGCCGAAGTCGCCAAATATGGCGTGATCTTCGACGAAGAGTTTTTCGTCTTCCTCGAATCCAATGTCGCCGGCATCAACCAGCGAGAGCCCGAAATTCTGCGCCGCATCATCGCGCAGCTGCCGCCTCAAGGCCGATGTGGTCGAGAAGGACGAGTTTGAAGTCACGGGTCTGCGCGCCTTGCTGAATTATGGCCACACGTTCGCTCACGCCTACGAGGCGCTGATCGGCTACGGCGAATTGCAGCACGGTGAGGCGGTCGCCATCGGCATGATTCACGCCAGCCGCTTGGCTGAGCGGATCGGTCGCATCGATCGTTCGGTGACCGAGCGGCAAGTCGCCTTACTCGGCGCACTGCATCTCCCGACGCATTTGCCGCCCAATTGTCGTCTGGAAGCCGAGGCGGTCCTCGATCGCATGCAGCTCGACAAAAAGACGGTCGGCGGCACGATACGCTTCGTACTTCCCACGCGGATCGGCCATGTGGAACTGGTCGACACGGTTCCGGTCGAGGAAGTTGCGCCGTGCTCAACGAGGCCCTTTGACCGAAACGGGGGCCGAACGATGACTGAAGCAGCCGACCCACTTGTCGATGCCCTGCGTCTGAGCCTCGTCCCGGGAATCGGGCCACGATTGCAACAATCTCTCTTGGCGGCATTCGGCTCACCGGCCGGCATCTTTGCCGCGAGCGTCCAGGAGTTGCAGCAGATCGAGGGCATCGGCCCGAAGCTTTCAGCCGCGATCACTGCCCATCGCGATCCGGCGTCCGCCCTTCTGGAGCTCGAACGCTGCCGGCAGGTCGGTGTGCGACTGCTGTTGAAAGGAACCGCCGAATATCCGCGGATGCTCGCTGAGATTTGCGACGCACCACCCATACTGTATTGTCGCGGACAACTCGAAGCCCGCGATGAGCTGGCCGTGGCCATCGTCGGCTCGCGGCGTTGTTCCGTCTATGGCCGGCAGCAAGCCGAGCGGTTTGCTTCGGGCCTGGCTCGCGCGGGAATTACCGTGATCAGCGGCTTGGCGCACGGCATCGATGGAGCCGCGCATCGCGGCGCGCTCGACGCAGGCGGTCGGACGATCGCGGTCGCCGCCACGGGATTGGCCCAGGTTTATCCGCCGGAGCACAAGGAGCTGGCGGCACAGATTGCCGAGAGCGGCGCCGTCGTCTGCGAGTCTCCACTCGACCAGGAGCCGATCGCCGGCCTGTTTCCGCAGCGGAACCGCATTATTAGTGGCCTGTCGCTGGGCGTGATCATCATCGAGGCCACCCGCACGAGCGGCGCCCTGCACACGGCCCGCCATGCGATGGAGCAAGGACGCGAAGTCTTCGCCATCCCCGGCCGCATCGACAGCCTGACCAGCGAAGGCTGCCACGACCTGATCCGCGACGGCGTGCCACTCATTCGCGGCGTCGACGATGTTCTGCAGGCGCTCGGTCCAAACGTGGCGCCCGTTCAGCGCAGCGAGGCCGAAACGGTGCACTCGCCGCGCGAATTGACGCTCAGCGATCAGGAGCGGTCGATCCTGAACCTGGTGACGGCCGAACCGCAACACATCGACGACGTCGTCCGCGCGACGACGATCGAATCTTCGCGTGTCTTGGCGACGCTCACGGTGCTCGAAATGAAGCGTTTTCTGCGCCGCCTGCCGGGCGGGCACGTCGTCCGCATTTGATTACGGCACCGTGAAGTCGATTCACGCGATCAGGCGTTGATCTCGTAGCCCTTCCGCTGCTCGCGCGACTGCCATTTCTGGGCTTCCTTGTCGCCGACAATCTGCTGGGTCTCGGGATTCCAAGTAATTGAACGGCCGAGCCGCATCGAGATGTTTGCGAGATGGCACGTCGTGATCGCCCTGTGGTGCGTGTAGACGTCCGAGACCGGTTGTTCGCGCGTTTTGACGCACTCGGCGAAGTTGCCCATGTGGTGGCCGGGTTTTTTCCCCTTGTAGAGCTTGGTGATCAGGCCCTCGGGCAGTGGGTGATTCTTCAGTTCTTTGACGGGTTCGCCATTGAACGATTCCAGGCTGCGGCCGACGTGGAATGTTCCCTTGGTCCCCTCGAACGTGATGCCGTTGCCGCCGGGGGATTTGTCGACGATCAGGATCTCCGCCCCGTTCGGGAACAGGCAGCGAAGCTGGAATTCGGTGGCCGTGTTGTAGCGGTCGTCGACCGTTGGAAGGCCGTTTTTGAAGGGAACGGGGAACTTGAAATGCACGGGCTCGATTGTTGTGGGGCCCGAATGATCCATGCCGATCGCCCATTGCGCGATGTCGACGTGGTGTGCGCCCCAGTCCGTCAGCTTGCCCCCCGAGTACTCGTACCACCAGCGGAACTCGTAGTGACAGCGCGACTCGAGTTCCTTGCCGACTTGTTTCGCCATGTAGTCGACCTTGGGGGCCTGACCGAGCCACATGTCCCAATTGAGGCTCTGTGGCGGAGGCACACGGTCGAGCGTCTGGCTGGTAGGCGAACCGCCGATATCGCAGATGGCCCGCTTTACCTGGCCGATCCGGCCATCGTGAATCATCGCGACGGCCTTCAAGAAGTTCTGACGCATTTCGCTGCGCTGCTGGGTGCCGACCTGAAAGACCCGCTTGGTCTCCTCGAGCACCTTGATGATCTGCTTGCCCTCATCGATCGTGAGGGTCAGCGGCTTTTCGCAGTACACGTCCTTGCCCGCCCGCATCGCCTCGATGGCGATCTTGGTGTGCCAGTGGTCCGGAACGACGATCGTAACGACGTCGACGTCCTTGCGATCGAGCACTTTGCGGTAGTCCCCCTCGACGGCAACTTTGACGTTCTTTCCCTTGTTGGGCTGCAGCTTCTTGACCTTTTGGAGCCCCGCGGCGGCGTGTTCGCTGTCGACGTCGCACACGGCGGCGCAGTCGAAGTACTGCAACGCCCGTGGTCCGTCATAACCCAGCCACTGGCTGCCCGTGCCGATGCAGCCGACAACCGGTCGTTCGTTCGGACTGGCAAAACCCGCCGCCTGGTCTGTCTCGGTCGCGAACCAGAAAGGAACGCTGCCTGCAGCAGCAATCGCAGCCGAGGTCTTCAGGAAATCACGACGGGTTTGCGGGGTGCGAGACGGATGGTCACTGCTCACCGGCGGGCTCCTCTTGGGCGGGATTCATTGAGGGGGTGCGCGCTTCAACGTAAGCGCTCGCGCGTCATTTCAGTCTAATCAAGCCCGCGGCGCATCGCAAAACAACAAGCCCACGGACAGCCGTCCGTGGGCTTTTCTTGGTCCGTCGTCCAAGGAAATGCAATTCAGTCGCGCCGCCCGGACCCCAGAATCCGGAACAAGTAGTACAGAATCACCATCAGCGTCTCGAGCGTCGCGGCAACATAGGTCAGCGCCGCCGCATTGAGCACGCGGTCGACGGCAATCGCCCCTACTCCGTCGACGATCTGATAGTCCCGCAGAATGCGTTTTGCCCGGTTGCTCGCGTCCCATTCAACCGGCAGATTGACGACCTGGAAGACAAGCACGCCGCAATACAGAACTACGCCCAAGAGCATGATCTTAACGCCGATCGCCGAGCCCATCGCGGCGATCAACATGCCCACCAAAAGCAGGATCGAGAAGGCCGTGCCGCCAAACGTCGCCGCCGGAATTGCCGCGTTGCGGATGATGAGCGGGGCATAATTCGTCGCATGTTGCAGCGCATGGCCCGACTCGTGGGCGGCAATTCCGACCGACGTGGCCGAGCGTCCGCGGTAGACGTCGCTGCTCAGTCGCAGCACGCGTCCCCGCGGATCGTAATGGTCGGAAAGCGTGCCTGGCACTTCCTCGATCCCAACGTCCTGCAGGCCGGCCTGATCCAGGATGTAACGGGCCGCCGCACCGCCGGATAACCGTGCCGGCACCTGCATTCCGGCCGCGTACGCACTCTTCACTTTGAACTGCGCATATAGCATCAGCACAATCGCCGGCAGGACAAAAACGAAATAGACCGGATCAAAAAAGTGGAATAACATGGCATCCTCCACCGAATCTGAAACGCCCGGCGTGCGACTCTCCGTCGCAGCACGCGAAGGCGATATTTGTCATACGTATTATAGGAAACGCACGTTGGGACTCAGTGGATCATCGCTCGGCATCGAACCGAACCGCCGGCAGATTATCCGCTTACAGCAACGCCCAATTCGCCCGACACCCTATCCGAAGTAATCCACCGCATTGCGGAAGATTTTTAGCCCGTCGCCGGTGCCAGTCAGCTGCCGGCGGGTCCATTGCGGGTGCTGCGTCGAGTGCAAAAAACGCTCGGGATGGGGCATCAGTCCGAACACGCGGCCGCTGGGATCGCACAGGCCGGCAATGTTGGCCACCGAGCCATTCGGATTGTCGGGGAAGGGCAACACGGCGTTCGGATCGCCATTTGTCGCCTGTTCGGCACTCCCTTCGTGAGGGCGATAGCACAGGGCGATTTGCCCCTTTTTTCGCCACTGGTCGATGATAGACGGGTTGCTGACCACGATCCGACCCTCGCCGTGGGCCACTGGCATTTCAATTTCGCTGATCCCCCGCAGGAACACGCATTGCGCCGACTCAACCCGCATGCGGACCCACAGGGCCGTGTATTTGCCGTTGTCGTTCCAGGTGAGCGTCGTCTCCGGAACGCGGTCGGCCGGCGGCGGCCAGGCTCCGTCACCGCCGGGAAGAATGCCCGCTTTCAGCAGCACCTGAAAGCCGTTGCAGATTCCCAGGACGAGCTTGTCGGCCCGGAGAAAGCGGCCCATCGCCTCGCCCAGTCTCCCCGCCAGTTGCCGCGAAAAAATGACCCCCGCCCCGATGTCGTCCCCGTAGCTGAAACCGCCCGGCACGCAGACGATTTGATACCCGTCCAGCAGGGCCGGCTGCTCGAGCAATCGGAAAAGATGAATCCGCTCCGGCTGCCCGCCGCACGTCTCGAAGGCGAACGCCGTCTCGACGTCGCAGTTGGTGCCCGGTGCCCGAACCACGCAAACTCGTGGGGAAGCCATACCAAATCCGTCCCAAGCCGACCGCGTTTTGAACCGGAATTGTACGCGCCCCAACCGGCCGACACTACTCAACCGACTCCCCGCAATTAGGCCCGATTTCCGTTTGCGGACGGCACCCTCTCCCGGTGATAATCGCTCGGCAAGCGAAGGCACCGGCGAAGACGGAGGCGCAGCATGAAGGGCATCGGGCGTGAATTGGCGGCCGAGTTTCTAGGTACGTTCGTCCTGATCGTTTTCGGGACGGCCGTCGTGGCCCAGGTTCTCTTGAGCCACGAGAAAAACGGGCAGTACCTGTCGATCAACCTCGGCTGGGGACTGGGAGTGACGATGGGCATGTTCATCGCCGGCGGAATTTCCGGCGCCCATCTCAACCCCGCCGTGACCCTGGCCCTGGCCGTGCAGAACAAATTCCACTGGGGCAAGCTGATTCCCTATTGGATCGCCCAAGTCGCGGGCGCCTTTGCCGCCGCGGCGGTGACTTTTTTTGTCTACCGCGAGGCTTTGGCGGCTTTCGACCTGGGACACCGCGGCGTGCCGGGCATGGGCGGGATTCCGACGGCCGGAATTTTCGCGACTTACCCGTCCGAGCACCTCAGCACTTTTCCCGGCGGACTCATCGACCAAATCGTGGGCACCGCCCTCTTGATCGCCTGCATCAGCGGCATCACCGACGTCCGCAACATCGGCGTTCCGAACTACCTGGCACCCCTGTTTGTGGGAGCCCTGGTCGTGCTGATCGGCATGACCTTCGGCTTCAACGCGGGCTACGCCATCAATCCGGCCCGCGACTTCGGGCCGCGGCTCTTCACGTATTTCGCCGGTTGGGGGAAGGCAGTTTTTATTGCCGGCGACCACTGGTGGTGGGTGCCGATCGCCGGACCGCTGATCGGCGGCGTCCTGGGCGGGTTCATCTACAACTTTTTCATCGGTAACTGGATCCGACCCGCGAGTGGAATGCCCAGCCAACCCTGAACGGTGCAGTTTCAGAACACGATCAGTTTGTCCGCCCCGTGTGGCCCGACTTTTTTGGTTTTTTTGGGGCGTGAAAAAAGGGGGAGTTTTTTGGGCTGCGCCCCAAAAAAGTCGGACGCGGGGGATGGCGGCGAACGGAAGGATCCAATCAAGCCTCGCTGCCGCCGCTCGTAACTCCTTCTCCCCTCGCCCCTTGCGGGAGAGGGGCCGGGGGTGAGGGGGAGGGGCATCGGCAGCGCAGCAGAGTGGCGACGCGAAAACCGATGGACTTTTTTTGGGTCCACGCCAAAAAAGTCCGCCCGCCCCGCGGCTTTGCATCCGCCCCCCAATGGCGGAACTCCTCTTCTCCACCCGCCGCAAGACGGAACTTTCACTTTGCGACGCAAAGTATCCCCAAAAAATCTTTTGTCGCAACTTCCCCGCGCCTCAGATGTTGGAACAAACTGAAAAGAATTTTGATCGGGATTTGGATGCACCTGGCTATACTCGGGCTAGGAAGGAATTCCGGGGCATCTGGTGACTTTCACCTCACCCGGCCGTCACAGCGGTCGCGGAAGTTTTTTCCCGGACGAAACCTGACGTTTGCCGAGTCGACTGGCGGCGTCGGCAATTCGTCCGCCTGAAACCAACGGTGGCGGCGCATCCGCGAGCCGCTTTGCGGGTGCCGGTTGCTATCTCGAAGCGACCGGGACCGGAGGCGCGTTATCGCCCCGCCCACTGAGAGCCAACGTTGGCCCGATACACCCGGGCTCGGTCAGGCAATTTCCCGCTCGGCGAAACGATTCCGTTTGACGAATTTCCCATTTGGAGGTGTCAGTGTGCGCATTGGTCCCGCGACCAACCTAATCCAAAATCCAAAATCGAAAGTTCGATCGCCCCGCCCACTGAGAGCCGTCGTTGGCCCGATTCGCCAAGCTCGGTCAGGCACTTATTGCTCGGCGAGAACAACCCGAAGGGATCGGCAGTGCGCTCTGCGCGGTGCGGAGTCTCAAGCTCGGTCCAAAATTCGTTTGACGACTTTCCCATTTTGGGGGTGTCACGCTACGCCGTTAACCCTCGTGTTCGGCTACGAAAGGGCAGAACGATTAATTTGGGCATGCCACTCATCGGCCGAAAGGCGAGGGCACCTGCCCTCGCCGCACTGAGACGTGCGAGGGCGGGTGCCCTCGCCTTTCGAGCGGTTCGATGCCCTCGCTCGTGTCTCAAAGGGTTATCGGCGTAGGCTGTCACTGCGTGTAGGGACTTGAGAGTTTTTAAGGAACGGACGCACCTCTTTTCTCAAAAGGGGCTGCGCCCCCTTGTTTCCCGGCGGTCGTTCGTCTCGATCATCAGGCGGGCGGCCAAAAAAGTGAAAGGGACCGAGAGCCCTTCCAAAAGGACTCCCGATCCCTTTATTTCGGTCTAAGTGCTGGAACGAGCGAGCCGATCAAAAGGCCGATCGCGTCGCATTGAACGTCGACGAGCCGGCGCCGCTGCCGGCGACTTGGGTCTTGGAGCAGTAGTCCTTGAGAGTCCAGTTTCCAGTCGCCGTCTTCCCAAAGACGGGATATTGGCTATTCAACCAAAAGGCCTCATCGCTAACGAACACATCCGTCGTGCTGTACTTTGTGACGTCGAGGTTCGTCTTATAGACCCAACCTTGGTATCCGGAAACTGTTCCCGGTCCCTCGAGCGTTAACACCGCCAACACAAGCTCCTGCTGCCCACTCACGTAGTTCATGCACAGTAACCAGCCGGCAGCCGCGTGATTGGTTGCATCGACAAAAATCGATTCCTGCGTCCCCAGGTATCCGAACACCGGATCGGTAGTCGCAAGCAGTGATGTGAGAGAGTCCGGCGTCGCCTTTTTCGTTTTTGCCTCTTGCGCGGCCCGGATTCTGGGCTGCCAAAGCGCACAGCAGGAAAAGGCCGACGACACCGGAGACAGCGAGGCGAAGCAATGTCGATTTGAATACAGCGCTCATCTGCAAACCCCTTAGTTACATGGAACAGAACATCTATCATCGGCCAACCTACTTAATAAGGCGAGCCGATCGACTTCCTAGCGATTCTCGAGTGATCCCCCCTGATCGGACATGTCGTAATTCTCCCGGGCCGAAACGCACGCCATTCACTCGTCGACCTGTCCGTTTCACCGAATTCTGCTACTCATTGGAAGACTTGCCCGTAGGCAATAAGAAAAAGTGCGCCACCCCCCTTTCTATGGAAGACGACGATCGGCGAGGCGTCGTCGCGCTTGGGCGGAGTCATTGGTTCTCAAAGACGGCTCAGGCGAAGCGAGACTTTTGGAACCGAACCGCCGCCACTATTTGTAAGACGCACTTCTCACTTCAAACTCGATTCAAATCGGTCCAGTCCTCGGTTTTTTTTCAAAGATCGCCCCGGGTTTTCTGTGAATTTTTCAAGAAAACTTCAGATTGTGCTCGGCTCGCGTTGCTCCGGTGCGTCGTACGTATGACAGGAGACTCCATCTTGGCGCACTGCTTGGAGGCTACGACGTGCCTACGCCGGTTCACGATCCGCATTCGTCTCAGAGCCATCAACGCGAGTCAGCGAAAGGCGAGCAAAGCTCCGCGGCTTCGCCGAAAAAGTCCGCCGGCGACAAAGAGACAGCCGGGCGTGTGGACGAAAGTCCTGCAGAGGCGCCCATGCCAGTCTCCGGCGACCACGCTAATGAGCTCAGCGAGTTATCCGAGAGCTCAAAACCGCTTGCGAGGTCTCTGACCGGAAACGAGGCGGATGCGGAGGATCTCGTTCAGAATGGGTTTGTTCGAGCCTTGGGGACAGTGGGGGGTCTGCGTGACTTCGCGAAGATCGGGGCGTGGTTTCGTACGATTGTTCGCAACCTATTTCGGGACAAAACCCGCAGAGATAAGTCCCGACCAGTGCAGCACCTCGATTCATTCGTAGATGAGTCGGAGCTTGCAGCGATCGCGGATACCGACAGCGTTGAGATCGCGGATCGCAGACTTGATGTTAAGGCTGCGATTGAGCAATTGTCCGACCCACAGCGGCGTCTGATTGAACTCCGACACTTCGAGAACCTGCAATTCGGCGCCATCGCCACAGCAATGAATCTCAGGCGCGAGGAAGTCAACCGTCTCCATATAAAAGCATTGTTGGAGCTGAAGAAAATACTAATTGAGTACGACCCAGCTCGGGATCGCAAGTAGACGTTAGTCATTCGACGGAGGGATTATTATGGCTTGCCTCAACTCTGGTTCCAACTTGGACAACGATGATGATTTTGACGAGCTCCAGAAACTTTTGAGTGACCGCCGTCTTGCGGCGCACTACTTCCAGATGCATCCATGGCGCAAGGTCGTGTGTTGGCTGCTGCGACTGCGCATCGCCGTTGCCCGCTGCCAGGCTGCTATTGAATCCTATCTCAGTTATGCCACGGCGGGTTGCGTCGTGTTCTGCGCTGCGAGTGTCCCATGGGCGATTTCTGTGAGAGATGTTCAAGCCAAACAGGGATATGAATGCGTTCGCATTGGCGAGAAGGTCGATCAAGACTCAACGTTGCTGATTGCAACGTCCGACAGTATCGAAGAGCTTAGCCGCAAAATCTTCGCAAACGAACAAGCTGTCGCTAAGGCGAGTGAGCAATCCGCCTGCGCCTCCAGAGCGCTCGAGGCGAAGCTCAAGCAGGTTGAGCGTGATATGGCTGCACTGAGTAGTACCATTGGCAAAATGAAACAGGAGGCACAAGGACGGTATAGCGCGATTGCCGAGATCGAGTTCAAGTATGTCTCGATCAAGCATAAGGTGGATGATATTGCGAGTGAGCAGTTGCCGGTGGGAGCCATCGTCGCCGCGACGAAAGAGTGCAAGGCGCCCCAAGGCAGCCCTTGGCTTCCAGCGGACGGTCGAAAGTTGGCTGATAACAGCGCGAACTCGCCTGATCGAAAAGGGACGCGTGTGCCGGATGTGGGAAAGAGCTTTAGCGAGTTGGAATTCGGGAGACGAATCTTCGCGTACACGTCCCAAGGGAGTACGGGCAAAGCGCCCCTGGCGGCAAGCCTCGCGCCGGCAGTTCGTGCGAGGGTCGGCGGCGATCCACTCTCAGCGCCGATTTCCAAGAGTTATAGTTTTCTTGTGAAGGTGAAGTAAGCGGAACGGCTATCGGCGAAATGAAAAGGGGACGGGAGTGCGCTGTGACGTTCCCCAAGAACGGTGGGCGCGGGGAGAGGATTAATTAAGACTTGCTTCGTACTCCGTTGGGCTCCGATAGCCTAATGCTGAGTGACGACGCTTTCGGTTATAGAACACCTCGATGTATTCGAACAGCGCCTGGTGGGCGGCGGCTCGCGATTCGTACGTCTCGTGATGGATCATTTCCGTTTTCAGTGTGCCGAAGAAGCTTTCCATGACGGCATTGTCGTAGCAGTTGCCGGTCCGGCTCATGCTGGGCCTAATGCCGCGTTCGGCCAGCAGCTGTTGATATTGGTCGCACGCGTACTGCACGCCCCGATCGCTATGATGCATCAACTTACCAGTCGGCTCTCGTTCGTCCAAAGCTCTCTTGAGAGCCTGACACGGAAGGTCGGCTCGCAGATGATCGGCTGTGGCCCAGCCCACGATCTTGCGCGAACACAGATCGATGATGGCGGCCAGGTACAGCCAGCCCTCGGCCGTCGGGATGTAAGTGATGTCGGCGGCCCAGACCTGATCAGTCGACGGTTGATCGAACTGGCGGTCGAGCCGATTCTCGAAGACAGGATGCTCATGGCGACTGTCCGTGGTCCGTACCACGAAGCGACGCCCCATCTTCGAGCGGATCGTGTGTTGCCGCATCAGCTTGGCAACCGTGTTCTCGCTGCAGGCAACGCCTTGAGCTTGCAGTTCGGCATGCACGCGGGGAGAGCCGTACGTTTTGTCACTCTCGGCATGCGCGGCCTGGATGTGCTCCAACAGCTGACTGCGACGCTGAGCTTGGGCACTCAAGGGACGCCGCCTCCAGGAGTAATAACCGCTCCGCGAGACCCGGAGCACTTGGCACATCACGTCCACCGCAAACTCTCCGGCATGACGGGCAATAAAGGCGAATCTCACTGGTGGTGCTTTGCGAAGAAGGCCGTCGCTTTTTTTAAAATCTCGCGTTCCATGAGGAGCCGCTTGTTCTCCTCGCGCAGCCGCCGCAGCTCGGCCTTGAGGGCCCCTTCGCCAGCGGCAGCGCCTCCACCGTTGCCGGGGAATTGCTTGACCCAATATCGAATTGAATTCGGATCAACCCCCAGGCTCTTGGCCGCCTCAACAGCCGTGTATCCCTGCTCGCTGACCAGCTTGGCCGCCGACTCTTTGAACTCTCGCGTGTACTTCCGTTTGGGCACGGGCATCTCCTTCCAAGAGCATTATGCTCTCCCTCCCGCGCGCCCACCATTCTTGGGGAACGTCAACAGTTGCACCCTTTGTTCTCCTGGAATCCGCCCGTCCCCCCGCGGCCGACCTCCGAAGCATCCCACAAAGTAGAATGTCCCTTTTTTCTGTCCAGTGTCGCTTGAGCCACGGGCTGAGGAAGTGGAAGGTCCCTCGATGAACGACCCGCCTGATACGAGCCGCGAGCAGCGCCGTGATTTTCGGTTCAAAAGACGATACGTGCTGGGGAACCTGTTTTACGTCGTCCCGGCATTGATTGCGTTTGGCTTCGCATGGAAGTACGCAGAGGCGGGCGGGCCCGTTCTCTGGATCGCGACCGGGTCGTTTCTCGCCTGCATCGTGTTTGGAATGGTGTTTGACTGGTTTCGGTTTCGTGCCTATCGCTGCCCGTCGTGCGGTCGGACGATCGACAGGCCGACGCTCGAGCCAGTTGGTCTCGGCACGCCGCGGCATTACTACTGTCCCGCCTGCAACATCGAGTGGGACACGGGCCTCCGCACACCCAGCGATTGAGCCGCACAGCCGGCACCGGATTCATTTTTGCGATTGGAAAAGGAGCTGTATCCCTGCCCCTTGCTTGATGAATTGGCGAGAAAAAAGTGACATTCTACTTTCGATTCGCGACAGCATTGCACGCGGAACGCCTTTTGGAACGCGTCGCTGGCAAGTTTTCACCGCCCGGTGACTGGGTGGAATCCGCTTTCTGCGTGGTCGCCGTGCTGCGCCAAATCGGTCGAGTTAACTGCGGGCCAAGACTTCACCACGAATTCTCGCTTCGGTTGGCGACTTGATACCCTGGCGGTGGAAAAACATTCACCACAAAGGCACAGAGACACAAAGCTGAAAAAAAAGAAGGGCTCTCGCCGTCAAGCGCAAGATCCGGCGCCGATTCTCTGCAAGGCGGTTCGCCTCGACCCTAACCCTCGCTATCAAACGCATTGCCCTCTAACTTTCGCCTTTCTTTGTGTCTCTGTGCCTTTGTGGTGAAATCTTTCTCCAGGCGAACAGACGCAGGGATGACCAGACAGAATGGAGCCGGACAAATTCTCGCTTCGGTTGGCGACTTGATACTCTGGCGGCAGAAAACATTCACCACAAAGGCACAGAGACACAAAGCTGAAAAAAAAGAAGGGCTCTCGCCGTCAAGCGCAAGATCCGGCGCCGATTCTCTGCAAGGCGGTTCGCCTCGACCCTAACCCTCGCTATCAAACGCATTGCCCTCTAACTTTCGCCTTTCTTTGTGTCTCTGTGCCTTTGTGGTGAAATCTTTCTCCAGGCGAACAGACGCAGGGATGACCAGACAGAATGGAGCCGGACAAATTCTCGCTTCGGTTGGCGACTTGATACTCTGGCGGCAGAAAACATTCACCACAAAGGCACAGAGACACAAAGCTGAAAAAAAAGAAGGGCTCTCGCCGTCAAGCGCAAGATCCGGCGCCGATTCTCTGCAAGGCGGTTCGCCTCGACCCTAACCCTCGCTATCAAACGCATTGCCCTCTAACTTTCGCCTTTCTTTGTGTCTCTGTGCCTTTGTGGTGAAATCTTTTTCCAGGCGAACAGGCGCAGGGATGACCACACAGAATGAAGCCGGAAAAATTCTCGCTTCGGTTGGTGGCTCGATACCCTGTTGGTAGAAAAACATTCACCACAAAGGCACAGAGACACAAAGCTGAAGAAAACTAAGGGTGGAGCAAAAGCATGGTCGAACCAATTCCAGAGAGAGTGAATCTCGTGTCGCGAGAAATCGTCGATGCGGCGCTCGAGGTTCATCGGACGCTCGGACCAGGCCTCACTGAACCGGTTTACGAAATCTGTCTTTGCTATGAACTGAGCCAACGCGGTCTCGCCTTCAAAGCGCAAGATCCGGTGCCGATTCTCTACAAGGGAGTTCGCCTCGACGCTAATCTTCGCCCGGATGTGCTTGTCGAAGACTGCGTCATCGTCGAGCTCAAGTCAGTCGAGACGCTCTTGCGTATTTTTGAAGCTCAGCTCTTGACCTACCTGAAAATAACCGGCAAACGACTCGGTCTCTTGATCAATTTCAACGTGCCGTTGCTCAAAGACGGCATTAAGCGCATCGCCCTTTAGCTTTGGCCTTTCTTTGTGTCTCCGTGCCCTTGTGGTGAAAAAATCTTGGACAGAAAAAGGGGATATTCTTCGATCCGCCACGAGATCGCACGCGGAACTCCTTCTGGAACGCGTCGCTGGCAAGTTTCGACGCTCGGCGACTGGGGCTGGAATCCGTCCTTCGCCCCCGCGGCCGACCTCCGAAGCATCCAACAAAGTAGAACGTCGCCTTTTTCTGGCCCCCGTGGAATTTGCGCCCTCTTTCCTGCGATTTAAGCCCCGCTAATCGTTTGCTATTGCTTCAGCGAATTTTCCGCAAGTTGTCGGTGACTTCGAATCCAATCTGCCGGTGCCGTCGAAAGTCTCTCTGTCGAAGTAGTTTGCGTCAGCGAATTTGATCCAAGGTATGGCGCGCACCTGTTGACTTCCAAGGAGTTTCCTGATGAGTTTGACGAGACGCATTGCATGGGTTGTCGCATTCCAAGCAGTCCCGGTTTTGTGCCTTGCTTCGGATACAGTCCGCGTCGGCGGCGAGGCGATGTACCCGACTAAGAACATCGTTCAAAATGCGATTCATTCGAAGGACCACACGACACTCGTCGCTGCTGTCAAGGCGGCCGGTCTGGTCGAGACTCTCGAAAGTGCAGGCCCTTTTACGGTCTTTGCACCAACCAACGCCGCCTTCGCGGCACTGCCGGAGGGGACCGTTTCCACGCTTCTCAAACCGGAGAACAAGGAGACGCTCGTCAAGGTGCTGACCTATCATGTGGTCGCCGGCAATCTCGACGGCAACACCCTGATGACGATGATCCGCGATGGGGACGGCAAGGCCAGTTTGAAAACTGTGGCGGGACTACCGCTGACGGTGAAAATGAACGGAGACAATCTCCTGCTCGAAGATGCCAAAGGGGGGACCGCGAACATCACGATTAAGAACGTCATTCAGTCCAACGGCGTGATTCATGTGATCGACCATGTCTTGCTGCCGTAGTGGTTCCACGCGATAGGCCCGAACTGTTCGAAGAATCGATCCGCAGATTGCCGCGAAGCCTCTGCCACTTAAAGACCGCAGTGGTGCAATTCGAGTTGGCTGATTGATCAGCTGCTGTTAGCCTGCAGAGGATCCGACGATCGGATCCTCTGCTTTCATTCGGAACTCCAGCCAAAAGCTCATTGATGGCGGCGCCGATTCTTCCAAAGGTGGCTATTGGCGACCGAGAGGCTGTCGCTGAGTGTTTGGCGCGTTACGGCAGTCTCGTCTGGTCAATGGCCCTGCGGAATGCATCCGATCGTTCAGACGCGGAAGATGCCGTCCAGGAAATCTTTATCGACTTATGGCGCCATGCCGGCCAATTCGACGACCGCATCGCCTCCGAGGTGACATTTGTTGCGATGGTTGTGCGCCGCCGACTCATTGACCGCTGGCGAAAGGAACGACGAGCGATTGAATTCCGCTGCTGTTTGACGCCCGGTTCCGATCCGCCGGCACGAGAGGAATCGATTTCAATCGAAGTCCGTGAGGAGGCGGCTCGGGCACGCGCGCAGCTCGAGCTTCTGAGCCCCGACGAACGGGAGGTCATTTCGCTCGCAATCGATCGGGGGCTGAGCCACAGTCAGATCGCAGAGACATTGAACATGTCCCTCGGCACGGTGAAATCCCACGCGCGCAGGGGAATGCTGCGGCTTCGCGAATTGTTATCCCGCAGACCTGCTGAAAGCGCGGCAAAGGGGGCACGTCCATGACGGAGCCTTACTTTGACGACCAGCGTCTGCACGAACTCTTGGCCGACCGGGCACTTTTTGAACTAACAGCCGGGGAGCAGGACGAACTTCGCGCGCTGCTGGCCTCGTCCTCGATCGACCCGCAATCGTTTGATTACACCGCGGCGATGGTCGCGCTCACATTTTTGCCCAATGCCGCCGAACCAATTCCCGCCGATCTGGAATCTCGCATCAAGAGCGCTGCCGATGCATTTTTTCCGGATCTCCAAAAAGGCCCGGCGGCCAACGCGGCAGCCACCGATCGGACTCGCCTGCGCGCGGTCGATGCCGCGTTCGCTTCGCGACGATGGAAGCGTGAATTCGTTGCATGGTGCGTAGCCGCAGCCTCTGCAGCGGCATTATTCCTCGTGATGTGGCAGGCGTATTGGCGACAACCTATCAGCACGAGCGCCGCCGAGAGTCGGGCGATGCTGCTGAAACAGGCCACCGACGTCGTGCAGGTTGCCTGGACAGCGGCGGATCCAAGCGCGAAGGGGGCGGGCGGCGATGTTGTGTGGAGCGTTGATAAACAGCAAGGTTTCTTGCGGTTCAAGGGTCTCCCAAAGAACGACCCGCAAAAGAATCAGTATCAACTGTGGATTTTCGACGGCCACCAAGACGAGCGATATCCCGTCGATGGAGGCGTGTTCGATGTCGACGCCGGAAGCGGTGAGGTGATTATCCCGATCCTGCGCCGCCCTGCGCGTAGTGGATCCGCAGATGTTTGCCGTGACATTGGAAAAGCCCGGGGGAGTCGTGGTTTCGGATCGGAAACGGATTGCCTTGGTCGCCAAGGCTCCGCCGAAAAAGGCGTAAACGACGCCTGGCTCATTAACTCTCTGTCGGAGAGAAAAGGGAGAGGTGCAAATCCAAGAAAAAGGGGACATTCTACTTTCGATTCGCAACAGCATTGCACGCGGAACGCCTCTTGGAACGCGTCGCTGACAAGTTTCGACCGCTCGGCGACTGGGGCTGGAATCCGCCCTTCGCCCCCGCGGCCGACCTCCGAAGCATCCAACAAAGTAGAATGTCCCCTTTTTGTGCTCGGGCGGAGGGCGTGATCGGGTTTCGCAGTGTCGCAGACAATTTGCTCAACTCAGCCCGGGAAATGATGTGTCGCGTCTTGCCTCATTTCCCCTTGGCCTTTTGCGCGGCGATTTGTCTGCGGACCGCCGTGAGCCGTGCCCGATCCTCACTGAGCCATCGTGCGGCCTGCGAGTCGGAGGGATCGCTCGCGGCCAGAGCCGTGCGGAGTTCGGCACTCTTTGCGCAGGCGCGCTCGGCGGCGGTCAGGTCTTTCATCTGCAGCGCGACATCGTAGAGCTTGTCGAAGCACACGGGGTAGTCCTGGCGGTTCCAGCGGTTTTCCGGATCGAGCTGGATTGCCTTTTCGGTTTGCTCTCGCATCTGTTCATACATGGCCTTTGCGGCGGGAAGATGGCCCGTTTTGCAGTGGAGATCTCCAAGCCGTTCGCAAGCCCGCGATACGGCCATCACGTGGTCACCCTCCTTCGGGTGCCGCGCCTGAAGGCGGCGGCCGATTTCGAGACTGGATTCGAAGGACGTCTGCGCGGTGGTCAGATCGTTTTGGACCAGACACGTGTCGCCCAGCCGCAAGAGCGCCAAGGCGAGCTGCTTTTGCTCTGCGTCGCTGGGAACCTGCAACGCGTCCTGCGCATGGCGCAGACGGATTGCCTCCTCGAGCGCCGCTCGACCTTCCGGCAAGCGGCGCAGGACGTAATCCACTTCGCCGAGATCCATCAGGACTCGACAGAGCGACGTTTGCGACGCGCGGACCGCAGGTTCAGCCGCCGCGATCTCGCGTCTCATTTTGACGGTTTCATTCAAGTGGGGCATTGCGTCTGCGGCGCGGCCGGCGTGAATGTAGAAGCCGGCGATTTCCGAGAGCGCATCGGCGTCGTTTCGCTTCAGCTCGAGATCTGTGGGAGACTGGAGGCGAAGCTTTCGATAAATCTCCAGTGCCCGCAGGTAATAGCGCTCCGAAGCCGCGGTCGCGTTGGTTTCGCCGTCGGTTCCGATCTCTTCGAACAAGCGAGCGAGATCGACAAACCCCGCCGCCGTGCTGCGGTCGACCGTCTCATCGGCCCTCATTTGCGACGAGACGGCTTCGAGATCCTGCAGCGATTCTTTAATCAACGTGCGACGAACTTCCCTTGCCTCGCCGAAAGGTTTGAGCTTCTTCTGCACGTTGAAAATCACCGACTGCAGAGTCCGCACGGCGATCTGCCGTCCCATTTCCGCCTGATTCGCCCGCGATCTGGCGACGACGGCAAAATACGTGGACGCTCCCGTGCCGGCGAGCAGGCAAATCATGACCGCCGCCAACAAGCCGGCAACCGTGCGATTCCGTTTCCCCCAACGCCACAGACGCGAGACGCGGCCCAGCGGGCGGGAAACAATCGGCTCGCCGCGAAGGTAACGGCCGAGCTCGTCGGACAGGGCGCCGGCCGTCGGCAAGCGTTGCGAGGGCTGCTTCTCCAGGCATTTGAGGCAGAGAGTTTCGAGATCCGCATCGACAAAAGGGTTGATTTCCCGCGGCGAAACCGGCTCGCGCTGCATGACCTGCAACAAGATGTCCATGACGCTGGCCGCTTGAAACGGAGGTCGGCCCGTCAACAAACAGTAGAGGATCGCACCCAACGAATAGACGTCCGACAGAGTGCCGACCAGTTCCGTCTCTCCGCCGGCCTGCTCGGGAGACATGTAGCCCGGCGTCCCCAGGATCTGACCCGTCGACGTGAGGCGGCTGTCCCCTTCGAGCCGCTTCGCGAGGCCAAAATCGGTGATGTGCGGCTGCCCCGCCGCGTCCATCAGCACATTTTCCGGCTTGAGATCGCGGTGGATGATCCCCCTCGAGTGAGCATAGGCCATGGCCGCGGCGACGATCTGGACGATGCGGGCCGCCTCGCGGTTGGGAAGCGGCCCGGCCTCGACGAGCCGCCGCAAGTTGGCCCCGTCGATAAAACCCATGGAAAAATAGTTCTGTCCGTCGATTTCGCCGACGTCGAAGAGCGGGACGATGTTGGGGTGCGAGAGGTTGGCGGCGGCTTCGGCCTCGGCCTTGAAGCGGAGGGTGTCTTCGGGGCCGGCGAACCGCCCGCTGTGAATCAGTTTCAGGGCGACGATCCGATTCGCTCGAACTTGCCGCGCCTTGTAGACGATCCCCATGCCCCCTCGAGCAATCTCGTGCAGCAACACATAGCCGCCGAAAGGTTGCGGCTCGGACGGTGCCGACGGGATCGATGTCGCCTGGTCATGGTTCGAAGCAGAATGAGCTCGCGGAGGAAGGGTCTGAGTGCTGGTTGGTGGGACCGCGAATTCCGCTGTTTCTTTGTTGCTCGTGTCGATCCGATTGCCGTCGCCGATTGTTGAGCAATCTGAAGCGGCGACGCGCGAACTGTCGGTCTGATCGGAGGTCGAACGAGGTTCGTCGGCTGCAGGGACCATGGTGTGCGCTCGGTTGTTTTGCGTATTCTGCGGTCCCACCACTCTGAAATGCGAGGTAAATCTCGCCGCTTTCCCGGGCGAAATTCCACATTGGCCCCGTCAGGCAGCGAGGAGACCATGGGAACGAGGGCCAACCTGTGCGAATTGATTATCGTCCCCACCCTCGTCCCATTTATTTGAGCCCCGCGGCAGTCGTCGAAAGCCCACCGACTGGGCGGACGTTTCCCAACGGCTGACTTTGTACAATCAGCGCCAGTCTGTTGAGTTCTTTGCCTCCACAAACAAATCACAAACAAAAACAGGGACAGGCGCATATTCGGCCGAATATGCGCCTGTCCCTGTTTTTCCCTACTCGTGGCTACAATACGATTGATTCCGATGCCAGACCCGGAACAGAAGTCTCACACACGAGTCGCCAATAACAATTGACGCCAGGGACAATCGACGCCGGGACAATCGACGCCGGGACAATCGACGCCGGGACAATCGATGAGAATCTCGCCCTTTTCACGTCTGTCGAGCCCCCAACCGCCGTGACTTGTTTCGTGGCCGGAATCTGCTGGTTTGGCCTGGCGGCTTTCGCTCAAGGCGCGGGGCCGAGCGCTTCACCGGCCGACGAGCCGGCCGCCCACGCGCTTTACAATCAGATGATCGACGCCGTGCACGCGGCGAAGTCCCTGTCGTATGAGTGCCGTTACGACCGCGAGGCCAAGGGCATTTTCAAAGCGGGCTGCACCTATCGCGTCTGGCTGAAAAAGCCCAATTTTTTCCGCATGGAAGTCACGTCGCTCTCCGGCAAGCAGGGGGGAGTGTTGGTCGGCGACGGCAGCACGATGTGGATCTCCTGGCCGAACGGGCGCCCTCAGTGGCAGTTCGTTCCTGAGTCCGAAGCGGATAAGAAAACGCGCTTCAGCTCCTACATGACCAGGCCGGCGCCACTCGCCAAGCACTCCATCTGGCACGAAGCGCGCTATCTCGGCTATGGGATGAGCTATCCGATCCTGGACGCCAGCACCTTTCACGGATCTCTCGACTCGCTCGAGCCGCACGTGTCCAGCGTGCGCAGTCTTGGCTCCGAGGCGATCGCTGGAGAGGAGTGCAGCCAGATCGAGGTTCGCGTTATCGACGGCCAGCGCACCTGGTGGCTTTGGTTGTCAAAGCGGGATCATCTGCCGCGAAGGCTGAAAGAGATCGTTCACATCCGCTACGACGTCGTCACGATCGAAACCTGGTCGTCGGTCACGACCGATGCCGACATTTCCGATCGCCTGTTCGCCTGGAAGCCGCCCGCCGGTTGGAGCCCGTGGAAGTTGCCCGAGGACGAAGGCTCCCTGCTCAAACCCGGCTCCAAGGCTCCCGATTTCGAGCTGACCTCGCTCAACGGGGGGCACATTCGACTCTCGGACTACCGGGGCAAAGCCGTGTGGCTCTGCTTCTGGAGGATCGGCTGCCCGCCGTGCATCGAACACTTACCTTATCTCCAGCAGCTCTACGCAAAATGCAAAGATCAAGGACTGGTGGTTCTCGGCATCGACTGCGCGGATGACCAAAAGATCACGGCCGATTACCTTCGCAAACAGGGGATCACGTTCCCAAACATTCTCGACACGTCGAAGGCCGGCGAGAAAGTCGGCTACCAGGAATACGGCAGCGGCACCGTGCCGATGTACTACCTGATCGACGAGAACGGCCTGATCGTCGACGCCTGGTTCGGCGCTTCCCACGAGAGGGACAAAGCGGCCCTGAGGAAGCTTCACCCCACGTGGGCCGCGGCTGTGCCTTAGGCTGGACTGATGAACTTGGCTCGATTTCCCGGGTAATGACGGGCTTGGATAATTTCGTTTTCGCTGGGAGGGTGGCGTGGAGTGGAACGGTCGAAGCCCGTCACCGTGCCGCACAATTCCCAAAGTTGGGGCTTGCGACGCGAGAAGAGAATCCCGCTCGCGCACGTCCGGGGGGAGGGGCACCCTCTGGGTCCCCCCGGCTCGGCAGAGGCGTTGCCACGGCGGAATCGTTCCACCATATTGCGATCGACAGACTACGACTTTCGGCGCCGCGACTCTTGATTCGCCCCCTCAAGACGAAGAGGAGCGAGACGAAGAGGAGTTGCGGGGATGGATCGCGACTGCTGTCGCCGCGATCTTGGAAACCCGCGGGAAGTCCGGCTAGGATGACCCGTGCCGATCGAGAGTGCCGCGGACAGGGCTGCTCAGCGAAGGAGTGAAGGAATCATGCATGCAAAGCCGGTGAAGTTGGCTCCGTCGATTCTGTCTGCCGACTTCGCCAATTTGGGCAGCCAGGTCGCCGAGGCGGAGCGGGCGGGGGCGGAGCGGATTCATGTGGATGTCATGGATGGGCATTTCGTCCCCAATCTCACGATGGGGGCGCCGATCGTGCAGTCGTTGCGGCCCGTGACGCGATTGCCGCTGGAGATTCACATGATGATTACGGACCCGGACCTCTTCGTCGACGAGTTCAGCGAGGCGGGAGCGGATTTGTTTCTTGTGCACTGGGAGGGGAACAACAACCTGTCACGGACCGTGCAACGCATTCGCGCACTCGGCAAGCGGGTCGGCGTCGTCATCAACCCGGCGACCCCCGCGGCCGTGCTCGAGGAAATCCTGCCGGAGATCGACCAGGTGTTGGTCATGACCGTCAACCCGGGATTCGGCCATCAACATTTCATTCACAGCACCCTTCCCAAAATTCGCCGCGTGCGGAACATGATCGAGCAAATCAAGCCCGGCTGCGACCTCGAGGTGGACGGGGGCATCGACGCCACGACCGCCCCGCTCGTGGTGGAGGCTGGAGCGAACGTGCTGGTCGCCGGTTCGGCGATTTTCGGTCATCCCGAAGGGATCGCGGCCGCCATGAAACTCCTCGCGGCCAGCGGGAGTTGAGGGTGGAGCATGGTGACGGAGGGGGAAGGAGGGCTTTGAATCCCAGACGCGATCATTCGATTCGCGTCTTCGCGTTATCCCTGCATCTTCCAATAAAACGCCAGCCACAAGCACACGATCAACTGCATCGCCAGCGGCACGAAGAAGTGCGTCTGCAGCGGTGGAACGAAGGTTAGCAGGATCGAGCCGCCGGTGAGTGACACCGCGATGATCTTCCCCACCAGGCCGATGTCATCGCTGATCAGGAAATAAATTGTCGCGGCAATGGCGAGCGCGAGTGGGAAAAGAAAGATGAGCATGGGACGTTGCGAGTTGCGATGGACGGATGGCGGGCACGGTCTGGGGATATGGGTGTGTGAACGCTTGTTCGCTTATACAAAAATCGCCTTAAATTGGGAAGAATTGGTAAAAACCCTCGTTCGATTCGTTGATTCGAATGTCGGTCAGGCCTACAGTGACTGCCGGTGATTAATGTTTGCGTTGCAAAGGCGGGCCTCCAGCGCAGCGGAATTGGGGTTCGTTGTATGCGATGTGGCGTGCTGCTTGCGACAGTGTTCGGGCTGGGAGCGCTGCTGGCGTTTCCGGCCGGCGTTCACGCTTCGTGGATTCTGACCGTCAGTGACGGAACGGTGCCGGGAACCGTGACATTTACCGGCGGCAGCAGTCCGCCGACCGGCTCGGAATTCGTCGTTGAGGGTCCTGCCGCGTCCCCCGACTCGACGTATCTCTATACCCTGGCCCTCACCGACGGCCAAACGGCGTCGCAAGCGACGCTCTCGCAGATTGACATCAGCATCACGAATCTGACAGGTGCCAATCTCCCGATCACTGTCACCCTGGAAGAGAACAATTTTACGTTGCCGGGCACGACCGGTTCCAATGTGCTCGTGACCAGCAGCTTTTCGGGGACAGGGCCTACCGGCGGAAGCGGCACATTTACGACCGTGTTCAATGCGACGGCGATGCCGACGCAAGCGATCGCATTCCCCGGCGGCAGTACCGAAAGCGAGGCCTTCACGCGCGGGTCGAGCTATTCGGTCACGCAGACCACGGAAACGACTTTGACCGCGGGACAAACGCTTCAAGCCCTGGGCAGCGACGTCATCACGGTCCCCGAGCCAAGCACGGCCTGTTTGGCGTTGGCGACTCTCGTTGGCACAGGCGGGTTTGGCTGGGTGAAGCGCCGCGGCATCGGCCGACGAGTTGCTTGAAACGCGCGTCTGGAATCTGGCGTCCGGAGGCCGGCGTCGAAGGTTTCCCTCTACCCTGGCTCCTCTTTACTCAATCACCTGATAGACGGCTCCCCCGCCCGGCGGAAGTGTGAGCGTTGTACTTCGCCCCGACATAACGATGGCGGGCGCATTGCCCAGGGGGACGAGTGACTCGACCTTCCTGTTCACGGACAGCGTGATCGCGCCTTTGGTGCGTTGCGGCGACGAAACGATCGCCAGGTAGAGACGCCGTTCGGTCCGCCGAGATAGTTGATGTAGTCGCCGGGCAGTTTGCTGCCGGAAAAGCTCACCGGCGTGGGGTTCGGCGGAGAGTTAATCAGCGTGTGTGAGGCGAGCAGGATATTTTCGACCGATTTAATGTCGGGGATCGTTTCTGTTTGCAACTGCACGAGCTGCGGACCGGGGACGTAGCCGGGAAAGCTTGCGAGTCCGGGATAGCTGCCCGTGTTGTAGCTCGACTTGTAGGCCCACGAGGAACCCTTTGGCGGCGATTTGTCGACGGTGGCGACCCACTGCGGAATTTGTGAGTAGGTGAAATAGATGATGCCTTTGGCGCCCATCGCGACAGCCGCCCAGGCTTGCCACGACGCTTGAGCAGGCGTCGGCATCACCCACTCGAGTCCGGATCCTGCGTCGACCGTGACCGTGCCGTCGGCATTGATCACGTAGTCTCCCTCGACACCCTGGAAGGCCTGACCCATCGCCCAGACTTGCGGGTTGCCGCTCTTGTAGGCGGTCCCGATATCCGTCGCCATGGCGAGAAAATAGGAATAGGAGCTACTGCCCGTGGGCCCTGACGTCGGATCGCTGAAAAAGGGATAGCGATCGAAGGAGACCCAGGGGAGCGTTTTGACCGATCCCAAAATCGTCGCGGGGGTTCCCGGAGCGAGGACGGTCGTCACGGGCAGACCGGCCCCCTGCGCCTGCAGCACGTACGACGCCAGTTGTTTCGCGTCGGCGGCCGGCGGTTCGTCCGCGATGCTGAAGGCAAACGGCTGCGGGCTCGCTCCGGTCCAGAGAGGTCCCAAGATGCCGAGGGCGGATGTGATAAAGGCGTTACTGTTCTGCGAGGAGTTCAAGTAGAAATCGCCGTCGGAGCCGTTGATGACCATGACCCCGTACTGCTCGGCGGCCGCGGCGAATTGCGAGACTTCCGCACTGACGTATTCCGGACCGTCGGTCGTCCAAACCAGGTTGAAACTGTTGTTCGCAGTCAGGACGGGGAAGAAAGTCTTGGTCAGAAAGGGAGTCAGGTTTTGCGGGCGATTGGCGGCCGTGTCGGTGTAGCCGGGAATGTAGGTCGTTTCCCAGGCTGTATACACGCCGAACACAAACTGACTGGTCGGCGCATTGATAGTCTGAGCGGTCGCCATCGAGACGGGTGCGAGCAAGAGACTCAAACAAAAGAGACAGAGCAAACGGCGCACACTCATCTTTGCGAACTCCAAAACAGTGCCGGTCTATCGGGAGGATCTGTGCAGACTAAGCAGACCTGCGCGGGGGTCGCAATAGGGAAAAACCCGCAGAGCGCCTCGATCGTCGGAATATGAGCGGACGCCGAGCAGGGTGCGCCGACTTAGAACCCCGGGGTGGTATCGCCTGGGTGATGGTCGTCTTGCAGAACGGGCTGGAGCGATTTGATCGAAAACGGTTTTTGCAGGACGGCGACGGCGCCGCCATTTCGCGCTCGGGTCGTGCACTCGGCGCTGCAGGCGCCCGTCATCAGCACCATTTTCATCAGGCTGCTGCGGCGTTGAAGTTCTTCAATCAATTCCAGTCCGCTCATGCCGGTCAAATGCAAATCGACGAAGAGCATGCCGGACTGGTCGGCTTTGTAGGCGTCCAGAAACGCCTCGCAGGAATCGAACACGCGAGTCGGCAGGCCGATCACCTGCAAGAAGCCCGCGAGCGCGGCGCGGACATGGGCATCATCGTCGACGATCCAAGCGGTTGGGGATGTTTCCAGCGGTCGACTATTCATGATCGGCTGCAAGTTGGAATTGAAACGTCGATCCGCCGGCGGGATTCGGTTTGGCTTCGATCGAGCCTCCGTGAGATTCGATCAACGTCTGGCAGATCGACAGGCCGATCCCCATGCCGTGCGGCTTGGTCGTTTGAAACGGCTGAAAGAGACGGGGGGCGAGCGCGGCGTCGATTCCGCAGCCTCGATCGCAGACGCTGACTTGCACGTTGGCTGCCAGTCTTTCGGTGGTGATCGTCAGGACGCGGCCCTCCGGTGGTTGATTCGCCATCGCCTCGATGGCGTTTCGCACGAGGTTGACCACGACCTGCTGGATTTCGATCGCGTCGGCCATCACGCGCGGCAGCTGTGCGCTCAGGTTGAGCTCGAGCCGGACGCGATGATGCCGGAGTTCGTGCTCCAACAATCCGAGCACTTCGCGGATGAGGTGGTTGAGATCGGAGGGCGCGCGAGAGGACGGAACGCGTTTGACGAACCTCCGCATCTTTCGCACGATCTCGCCGGCGCAGCGATTGTTCGGCAATCGCCGTTAAAGTCCTTTGCAGGTTGGCGGAGTCGCCTTTGGTGGCAAGTTCACGAGCGGTTTCGGCGAACAACGTGAGAGCCGTCAAGGGCTGATTCAACTCGTGCGCGATGCCCGAGGCCATTTCGCCCATCGTGCCGAGCCGGGTCGCGTGCGAAAGCTCGTCGCGGAGGATCTTTTCCCGCTCGCGGCTGCCAAGTCGCTCGGTCATATCGCGAACGAATTCCAGTACGCAGAAGTCGGCGACATTCGGGATTTTCGTGGCCACGACATCGACCGGAAAAGTGGTGCCGTCTTTGCGCCGGTGATACGTCTCGAAGCGCGGGGTTTGATGATTTCGCAGGCTGCCGGGCCAATCCGAAGTTGCCGAGGGCGCGGCCGGAGCCCTCAGGCTACTGATGTTCATCCCGCGAAGTTCATCGAGCGTGTATTGATACATGCGAGCGGTCGACGGGTTCGCGGAACGGATCGCCCCCGTCGCGTCGAGAATCAAGAGCGCGTCGTCGCAGACCTCGAACAGCGTGCGATAGCGCTGCTCGCTTTCGCGCAACTGGATTTCGCTGAGTTTGCGCTCGGTGATGTCCTGTGCCGCTCCGACGAACCCCGTGATCGATGTTGTGAACTGCGACGTCGGAAATCCGCGGTCGTGAATCCAGCGCACCGAACCGTCCGGACGGACGATGCGATATTCGTGCTCGTACGGGATGCCGGTCGGCCGATGGGAAAGAAAATTGAGTACATCGGCGCGGTCGTCCGGATGGACCGCGTCGATAAACGACCGTGGATTCGCGAGCAATTCCTGGCTGGTCCTCCCCCAAATCCTCTCGTAGCCGGGGCTGACGTAATGCGTCTGTGAAATGTCAGCGTTGGCAATCCAAAAAACTTCCTGAATCGCCGAGGTGATCAGACGGAACCGCTCCTCGCTCTCGCGAAGCTGCTGCTCGGACCGATTGCGTTCGGTGACATCCCGAGCGATGGCGACCATGTACTCCGCCTCGTCGATGATCGCATAGGCGATATTGATTTCCGTAGGAAACTTCGTCCCGTCTTTCCGACGATGGACCCCATTCAGCAACATGCCTCCGGACTCTCGCACCTTGTGGGTCTGGCGCTTCCAGGATTCCTCATCGGGAAAGAGCTCTTGCACGTCGATCACGCGGAGCCGCAGAAATTCCTCCCGCGTGTAGCCTAAACGGTCGCAGGCACATTGGTTGACCTCGAGGAAGCGTCCCGTGTCCGGATCCACAACATGGATCGCGTCCTTCACCAAGTCGACCAGCGTGCGAAACAGCCCGGCGTTAATCTCGCGGTTGGAGCCGATGCCGCTTTGCTGGGGCTTCGATCGATCGGAACTCTGGGCCTCCAAGCGATCGCCGCAATAGCCGCAATAGCGTGCCGCGGGCGGAGCAGCGCGTTGGCAAATGCGGCAATGGGGACCTGGGCTCGGTCGCGTCTCCGTCACTCGACTCGCTCCGCTGCCGGGTACGAACACGGGCGTGTCCGTCTCGGCCATACCCGAGAAGATCGCACGGAGCCGTCTGAGGTCGCGCCGGAAAGATGGAATTCAGGAGCAATCGCAGTAAAAATTTCGCAGACAGCCTGGGACCTGTCAATGAAACTGTCGTGCCCTGGATCACGATCCAGCTCACTTTGGCACCAGGTTGTTTCAGCAATTCAATGATTTCCAGCGGCGAGAAGCTTTGCGGATTGCGGCAAGCGATGCAGGTCGTTTCGGCGCCGATTTTTGCGGGCGGATGATTATCGACGCCATCCGTCTCCAGACATCGGCCCGCCGATTGGAGACGCTGTTGAGCCTCCCGGTGCTGATGAATTTGGCTGCACAGGCTCGCCATTTTTTCCCCGCAAGATTTTCTTGGCTAATCACTTGCAATCGGACCTTCGCTTGGCTATATTTTGAGACTGAGATTCAATCGCAATATTTGAGCTAGCCAGCAACGCCCTCCGGCCGTTTCGCCAGCCAGCCATCTCCGGCGGCTTTGGCAATCGGTTTCTCTTGGAATGGGAGGGCATGGTATGCGGCAGCATTCGTGCGCGGCGGAACGTGTTCGCCGCGGCTTTACGCTCATCGAACTTCTGGTTGTGATCGCGATCATCGGCATTTTGATCGCCCTGTTGCTTCCGGCCGTGCAGTCGGCGCGCGAGGCGGCGCGGCTCACGCAGTGCCGCAACAACCTGCGGCAGATCGGGCTGTCGGTACATAATTATCACGATGTGAATCTCACGTTTCCGACCGCCGATCCCGGCGGAGGGAGCGACGCCGACAGCAGCATTTCGATGGCGAGCACGTTCGTGGCGCTATTGCCGTTCATTGAACAGGCGGCCAATTACCGGCACTACAACTTCGCGCTGCCGAACTTCGATCCGGGCAACCAGGCCGTCGTCTCACAGCAACTGCCCTTCTACCTCTGCCCGTCGATGGTGATGCGGCGGCAGGTCCCCTTTCCGGCGGCCGGCGATCCATGCGGTGACTTTGACGAGGCGCCCGGCTCGTACACCGTCTGCGTCGGTTCACTCCCTTACGATCAGTATTGGTCGTATTTCGGCCGGCCGCAGCCCGTCTGCAACGGGGCGATTGTCTATTCGGATTCAACCGATCACATCACCCGCTTCCGCGACATCACCGACGGCACGTCCTACACGGCGATGGTCGGCGAATCGGCCTGGAACATCTCCGGCTTCTCGACGAATCCGTCGTGCAACAACGGACAGAACTGGGGCTACACCTACTGGGCCAATCCCTACCCCGCGTCGACGGGATTCAATACGAGTCCGCCGTTCAATCCCAACACATACATCCTGCTGGATCCCAACACATTCGATCAGACGCTGATGCGGTTTCGCAGCGATCATTCCGGCGGCGGAGCCAACTTTCTCTTCTGCGACGGCTCGGTGCGTTTCGTGATGCAGTACGTCGATCAATCGGTGCTGACGGCCATCGGCTCCCGCAACGGGGCGGAAATGGTGGGCGACTTCTGACGGTCGGCGCTCGGACCCGTTCCTCGATCACGTTTAAGCTTGTGAGGAGTCGTTGCATTGATTGGCAAACAGATTGACTCGGTCCGATTGTGGACGCCGGCAAGTGTTTCCGCGCGGCACGGCGTCCTGGTTTTGCTGGCCGTCTTGCCGTTGGCCGTCGGCTGTGGAGGACGCGGAAGTGCGCCTTTGCGAGTGGCTGCCTACGGCGAAGTGCGGGTTAACGACGTGCCGCTCAAGGCGGGCGTGATCCGCTTTGTGCCGCAGGCGAAGGGACCCGTCGCGCTGACCACGATCAAAGATGGCCGCTTCGCGCTATCGTCGGCGAACGGGCCGGCTTTAGGCAAGAATTCGATCGAGATCGTGGCCGCGCCCGCGACAAATCCGCTCGAAGGGGCGACCGACATTCGCGCGGCGTGGACCAACTATGCGAAAACGAAACAGCCGCCGCCGGTCGAAACGGCCGTGCCGGCGAAATACAATCAACGCACGACGCTCAGCGTGGAGGTTTCCGCGAAGGGACCGAACACGTTCGATTTTCAGCTCGCCAGCCAGTGACGCGAATTTTCGAGCCGCGATAAACCGAATCCAAGCCAACGAAAAGGATGCCCCATGATTTCCCTGCGAACGACCGTGTTGCTGGCCGTCGCCCTGGTGGCCGGCGCAACTTCCGCCCGCGCCCACTTTCTGTGGATTGCTCCCGATGCGTCGCCCAAAGACGGACGCGTGCACGTTTATTTCAGCGAGTCACCGGAACCGGATGACCCGGAACTGCTCGGTAAGCTCAAGGGGCTCAAGGTGCAGCAGGTTTCCGGCGGCGAGAAGCCGCAGACGCTCGAGCTCACGCGCGGCGACGATTCGCTGCTCGCGACGCCTGTCGGGCCGGGGGCGGCTCAGTCGTTCAGTCTCGATCACACGTACGGTTTGCTTGATCGCAACGGCGAGGTCTTTCTGCTCGTGTATCACGGGCGGATGTATCCGGCCAATTCCAAGAACCAGTGGACGCCTCCAACTTCTGAACAGCGGCTGCCGCTGGAACTCGTGCCGAGCTTCGCCGACGGGCGGCTCGCTGTGCGCGTGCTGTGGCAGGGTCAGCCGCTAGGGGGAGCCGAGCTGCGGGCCACTCCCGCGGGAGCGGAGCCGGTGGACGGCAAGTCGGATGCTTTGGGACAATTCTCGCTGGCCGTGAGCCGGCCGGGTCAGTACGCCCTGCGCGCGAAGTACGTGGAGCAGCGCGCGGGCGAAGCGGAAGGAAAAAAGTACGCGACGGTGCGACACTACAGCACGCTCGTCGTTACGATCGCTGGTGAGCAGCCGTCGAACGCCACCGCCCGCAGCGGCAAGCGGCCCTTGCGAAAAATCGCGATCACCAAAATGAGGATGCGTCCGATGCGCGTCACGACGAAGGCAAAGCGGTCGCCGGCAGCGGCCAGTGGCCTGCCCGATTTGCCGCAGGGAATCACCAGTTTCGGTGCGGCCCTCTTGGGGCAAAACATCTACGTGTGCCAAGGCCAGCTCGGGCCGGCCCACGAATACAGCCTCGAGGGACAATCGGACCGTCTGCTGCGGCTCGACCTCAAGGCGCCGCAAAAGTGGGAAAACGTGGGCACGGTTCCGCACCGCGCCGGGTTGGCCATGGTGGCTTACGATGGCAAGGCCTATCGCATCGGCGGCTTCGAGGCGCGGAACAAGAAAGGGGAGCCGGCCGATTTGCACTCGACGCGCGACGTCGCGCGATTTGATCCGTCGACCGGCGCTGGGAAGAGCTGCCGCCGTTGCCGCAAGGTCGCTCGTCGCACGATGCCGTGATGGTCGGCAGCCGGCTCATCGTCGTCGGTGGTTGGGACCTGCGGGGAAAGGAGCCGTCGGTCTGGCACGACACGGCCCTCGAGATCGATTTGTCGTCGGCTCATCCGGAATGGAAGGAGCTGCCCCATCCGCCGTTTCATCGCCGCGCCCTCGCGGTTGGCGAATCCCACGGCAGGGTCTACGTTCTCGGCGGAATGGACGAGAAGGGCGCATCGACCACCACGACCTATGTGCTTGATCTGGCGAGTGGCAAGTGGTCGCCCGGACCGAAACTCCCCGGCGAAGGTCTCGAAGGCTTCGGCGGAGCGGCCATCACGTGCGCGGGTCGGCTCTATGCGACGACCTATTCGGGCCAGGTGTCGGTGTTGTCGGAGGACGGTCGCGAGTGGCAGAACGCCGGCCATCTCGCCGGGCCCCGGTTCTTTCATCGCATGCTGAATCGCGACGACTCGTCGTTGATTGTAATCGGGGGGGGAACATGGAAACCGGGAAGGATCCTTCCCTCGAGATCGTGCCCGTGGGTGTCGCCCGGACCGCAGGCCGGTAGTCAGGGCCGATCGCGACAAGCAGCGTTCGTCTCAGTGGGTCGAAGCTCCCGCGGCGATTGCCAATTCGGCGTCGCCGGGGGGGCCAGGGTTTTCGGGGCGCGCGGCGGGTTATAGAATCGCGCTCCGTCAGAGCCAGTTCTGGCAGCCCTGAACCCGAACTCCGCACGCACTGAGAGGCACAAGGCATGATCGTCGGCGTTCCCAAGGAGATTAAGCAGGACGAATACCGCGTCGCCATGCTTCCGGTCGGGGTCGAGGAATTGACGCGGGCCGGGCACAAGGTGCTCGTGGAACGCGGAGCCGGCCTGGGGAGCGGGATCAGCGACGAGTTGTATAAGTCCAACGGGGCGGAACTGGTCAATTCGCCTGCGGAGATCTTCGGGCAGGCCGAAGTCGTCATCAAGGTCAAAGAGCCGCAATCGCCCGAGTATTCGCTGTTGCGCAGCGGGCAGATTCTGTTTACCTATCTGCACTTCGCGGCCGACGCCTCGCTCACGCAGCGGGTACTCGAGACAGGGGTGACGGCCGTCGCCTACGAGACGCTGCGCGGCAAGCACGGCGACCTGCCCTGTCTCACGCCGATGAGTGAAGTCGCCGGCCGAATGAGCATCCAAGAGGGGGCCAAGTTCCTCGAGCGGCCGCAGGAGGGGCGCGGCATTCTTCTGGGCGGGGTGCCGGGCGTGTTGCCGGCGCACATCACCATTCTGGGGGGCGGCGTCGTCGGCAAAAACGCGGCCCAGATCGCGGCCGGCTTCGAGGCCGACGTCAACATCCTCGATATCAATGTCGACCGGCTGCGATATCTTGAAGACATCATGCCGCCGAACGTCAACACGCTTTATAGCGACCGGCACAACATCCGCGAGGAGTTGCAAAAGGCCGACCTGGTGATCGGTGCCGTGCTGATTCCCGGCGCCCGAGCGCCGGAATTGGTCACGCGCGACGATCTGAAACTGATGAAACCAGGGGCCGTGATGATCGACGTGGCGATCGACCAGGGGGGCTGTCTCGAAACGTCGCGCCCGACCACGCACTCACACCCGACGTACATCGTCGACGGGATCGTGCATTATTGTGTGACGAATATGCCGGGCGCGGTCGGTCGCACGAGCACTTACGCACTGTGCAACGTCACATTCCCCTACGCGCTGCGGATTGCCAATCTGGGCCTGAAGGCGGCCTGCGCGGCTGACCCGGGACTGACGGAAGCCGTCAATATGCACGCAGGCAAAGTGGCCAACCGAGCGGTGGCCGAGACGTTTGACTTGAAGTACACACCGTATTCCTGATCGGCGCGAAGACTCCAAGTCGCCGGGACATTTGATCCGCAGATTCCGCTGACCTGCGGACCAGTCGTTCAGCGCTTCTCGCTCAGCCTTGCAGCACAAACGGCAGCGGTGTGTTGCCGTCGATCCGGTTGTCGTGAAGTTCCTGGCGGCGGATGGCGACGTCCGCTGGCGCCTCGATGCCGATTTTCACGCGATTGCCGTCAATTTTGAGGATCGAGACCCGAATGCGGTCGTCGATGATGATTTCTTCAAGCGATTTGCGGGTGAGTATGAGCATTGAGATTCCCTCCTTGGGTCTGAGTGCTGTGAGCTTGGTACTGCCGGATCTTGGTCCTACTGGGTTCCCTGGCCCGAATCCTCACGATCGATGCACGGCGAACCGTGTCCCGTAATATCGCTCTCTCTCCCGATCGCTTTGACGGCCCCACGTTTGTCGCGACGTGGAACAAAACGATCGGCCGAAAGAAAACCGCGGCGGGAGCCCCGTTCGCCAAGGCCGCGCTCGATGCTGCATGGACGGGCGATCCAATCGGGAATCGCCGCTCAGTGAGCCGGACCAGGATTGCCGAGAATCGTCGCAATCAGCCAACAGACTCTTGAGGCAACCCAGTCTCAGCTGCCAATCGCCAGCAGCCGGACGGTAAGTGTAGTATACGCTGTTCACCTGTCAAGACGGTTTTCTGATTTGAGAGAGGGCGAAATTACGCACTGCCGTGCACTCGAGACTAAGCGTAAGTCGAGGACACGTTTTCGCAAATCGAGGCCACGCCGTTGAACGCGAACGGGGGCATTCGATCCGTGCGGCAATCCTGCCGCAGCGTCGTCAGTGCGGGGCCGTCTCGAAGGCGGAGCCGTTTGCCTCGACCGATGGCTGGTTATTCGGTGGCGACGTTGCCCAAGCTTCGTCGTTGCCGAAGGGATCGCCCGGGGTTGGCTTGTTGGGCAGCCCGCGAGCCGGGGCGGGCGATGAGTCGGCCGAGATGGTCGGCGCATATTGCGCGACGACGACTGGGGCTGGCGCAGATCGGCAGAGCCCTGAAAAGACTCCATCGGCTTGTTCCATTCCTGGCCATTGTCGGAATTGAACGAAGCTCGTCCGGCTCCGTCGGTCGGGGGCGCATCGAAGCCCGCGTTACTCGCGGAGCGGTCGGCGGTCGGCTGTTCGGCGGTCTGCCTCGTGCGGCTAGTGCGCTCACCATCCTGACTGATTGGTCGCGTCCGCGTGAGGGCGCCGATGTCGCGGGAGGGGTACATCGGCCCCTTGTCGGGAACCTCGAAGACCCGCGTCGCGACAAAGCTCGGATTGATTTCGATCTGCCCCAGCTCGAGATTGATTTGCATCTGGGCCTGCGGCCAATCGAGCGAAATCAGGTGCGGCAGAATAATACCGTCCTGCACTTGGAACTTGCCGAGGTCGGCCTTGGCGATCAGTCGGCTATTCGCGTCGTACAAATATTGTCCCAACACGACTCCATGTCGCAGGTCGACGCGAACGACTTTCTTCACTGGCTGGTTCGACGGCGAGAGCAAGTCGGAAATGAGATTCACCGTGTGATGGTCCTCGCCCGGCTCGATCCGCGAGACTTGTTTCGGGTCAATGGGTGAGACCCCCAAGGCTTCGATCAGCCAGTCGGGCTGGAACGGGATCGCCTGGCGAAGCGCTTCGGAACGGGCCATGTCGTCGTGCTGCGCTTTGAAGACGAACGGCGGATTGCCGCGGCGAACCCAGAACCAGAACCATTGCGAATTCGAGCCGAAATCGGCCTCGTCGCTCATGCCGAGGGCGCTGGCCGTCAGGCGGAAATTCCGCGGCCGCTCGACGGCGATGTGACCCGTGAGATGCACGGGCATACTCTTGCCCGAGATCCGCAGGTCGCTAGAGCGCCAGCCCTGCAGGTGTTCGATATTGGTGTTGACGCGGTGCACGACTTCCTCGAGTCCGGCGTTTTCGGACAGAGGGGCCCCGTATTCTTTCGCGGCAAAGGGCATCGAGATGGCGCAGCCGCCCGCGGCCAGCACGAGCAGGCCGCCTAGTGCGGCGAGCAGCGTTCGGCACCGGCGGGTTAGCTGACTACGATCCATCGCGTCGCTTTCTTGGGCAAATTCCAGGCCGTTTATGTCTTGGTCTTGCGCGCCGGTTTCGGCTAATCCGGCTCCGCCGTCAGCCGTTCGTTCAGTTCATTCTCGAGTGTTTCGATCTCGTCGGGTTTCAATTGCTGCTCGGGCACGGCAAAAGGGCCTTCCCCCTGCAGGCCGGCCAGATCCAGGATCGTGGTTGTTCTTTCGCTGTGAGTTCCGGTGATCCGCAGGCGGCGGCGCTGCACGAGGAGCAGGGCCAATACGTAGCGAAATTTGTCCTGGGCGGGATTCGCGTCTTCGCAAAGTTGCTCGAAGTGGCGGAGGAGTGCGTCGGGATCGAGCCGGCGCCGAGTCTCGGTCTGTGGCGGGACCATTGTCCGCCAGTAGCCGATCGCATCTTCGGGCGGGCCTTGCCACGCGTCGCTCGAGAAATCGATCCGCTCCCAATCGTTTCCCTTAACGACGACGGCCGAGTAGCACACGTCGCCGGGAAGGAGTTTGGCCCCCAATTTGGAACAGGTCTTTCCAAGGGGTTTGAGCTGGTAGTCCATTCCAGGCTCTCGCAGTCGCGGCTGGCGAACGGGCGGTCCGGAATCGTGCCGTCAGTTTCGCACTTGCGCGCGGGCGGGAATCGTACTTAACCCCGCCAAACCGCTCAAGATGAGAGTCGGCTGTTCAAAGAAGGGGCAAGCGCGATGGATCGCGACTTCGCGCCCGAGGCTGTCTCCCGAGCACCGGACGTCATTTGCGAAAAGAACTCGACGATTCTGCGGTCGAATTCCGCGGCATCCACCTCGCGGGCCATGTTGTGCTTGGCACCGCGGACGGTCCAGCGCTGAGTCGTCGTTTGGGGGAAATACTGATACAGCGATTCGGTGATATCGGGCAATACGTACGTGTCGCGACCATCGACGACGACCAGGACGGGGCGACCCGCGAGCTTGCGGACCCAGTTTTCCAGCACGATATAGCGGCAGCCACGGCGGGACTGGCTGATCCAGCGAGCCATGGCCAGCGTGCTGCGAACATGCCACATCGGGTAGAGCTTCATAATCCAGGCAGGATGGTAAAGCGAGGCCCAACGCAGCGTGTAATGCAAGGACATCGTGCTGATCGAAAACACGCCCTCGCAGGCGACGCACTGAATTTCCGGTGATCGCGCGGCGGCCACGAGCGCGGCCGAACTGCCGCGGCTAATGCCGAACAGGCCGATCGGCAGCTCGTTCAGGTCCGGTCGCTCTTTGACGTACTGGATGGCGGCCAACGTATCGGTGACTTCGTATTCCGTGAGCCAATGGATCGGCACGTAGCCGGGCATCTTTTCACTTTGGCCCTGGTTACGGAAGTCAAAGGCGAGTACCGCGAAGCCGGCCTCCATCAGGGCGCGGCAATACCAGGTGGCCGACCAGTGGTCGCCCCCAAGCTCGGGGCAGAAGATCACCGTGCCGGTCGGTTGGCCGTCGAGCGGCAGGTGCAGGCTGGCATGCAGCGTCAGACCGTCGGGCGTGCAAAAGGAGACGCGTTCGGCAGCCGGGGCCGGAGCCGTGGGCTCGACGGCGAACGGGGGCGAGCGCTCCAAAAGGGGCAGGATCGCAATCAGGCCCGCAGTCTGGATGATGACATCCAGGACGAGCAGTCCTGCAAGAATGCTCAAAACAACCGTCAGCACAGCGTGCTCCCAATCAGCCTTTATATTCGGCGAAAATCAGCGAAATGTTCTGTCCGCCGAAGCCGAAGCTGTTGGACAGTGCTCGTCGCACCGGAGCTTCGCGGGCCGCGTTCGGCACGTAATCCAGATCGCACTCGGGATCCGGCGTTTCGTAATTCATGGTGGGGGGCAAAACGTCGTCCTGCATCGACAACAGGCAGGTAATCGCTTCGACGCTGCCGGCCGCCGCGATGAGGTGGCCCATCATGCTCTTGATGCTCGAAATGGGAATATTCTTCGCCGAGGCTCCGCAGGCCCCCTTGATGGCCATCGTTTCGACTTTGTCGTTGACGACGGTGCTCGTGCCGTGGGCGTTGATGTAATCGAGATCCTCGGGATTGAGCTTCGCATCCCGCAGGGCCATTTTCATGCAGGCCGTGGCGCCGCGACCCTCGGGATGGATGTCGGTGATGCGATACGCGTCGGCACTCGAGCCATAGCCGACCACTTCGCCGTAGATCTTCGCGCCGCGGGCCTTGGCTCGCTCGAGCTCTTCGAGGATGAGCATTCCGGCCCCTTCTCCCAGCACGAAGCCGTCGCGATTTTTGTCGAACGGACGCGAGGCGTGGCTCGGATCGGTATTTCGCGTCGAAAGGGCCGTCAGCAGATTGAAGCCCGTGACGCCAAACGGGTGAATCATGCTGTGAGCACCGCCGGAGAGCATGACCTCGGCGTCACCGCGACGAATGATTTCGGTCGCTTCGCCGATCGCCTGGCTGGAAGCGGCACACGCGGTGAGGCAGTTCAAGTTCGGGCCCTGGGCGTTGAATAGGCTGGCGAGGTGGCCGGCCGGCATATTCGGTTCTTGTTCGAGTTCGATCTGCGGGTTGAGCCTTTCGAGACCGCTCTTGGTGAACTTTTCGAGATCGAGTTCGCCGTTCTGACGGGCCTGGGAGATCATGTTCATGAAGATGGTGAAGTCCTGTTGGCCTTCACCGGCGCCCAAATAAACACCGAACAGCGTCGGATCAAGCGGCGTATCGAGCACACCGGAGTCTCTGACGGCTTGCACCGCCGCGCCCACGGCGAACTTCACGTTGCGGCCGGCCATGTCGAAGCGCTCGGGCCGTTCGTAATAGTCCGCCAGCTTGTAATTCTTCACTTCCGCCGCGAACTTGGTGGGGAAATTTTTCGCGTCAAAATGGGTGATGGGGCCGACGCCCCTGCGCGCCCGCTTTGAGCGAGTTCCACATCGATTTGACATCGTTGCCGACGGGGGTGACGCAGCCAATACCCGTAACGACTACGCGGCGTCTCATGGTCACTTGCCTTTCGCAGTGCAAATTGCGAAGCCTGCGGCGATCGCGAAGACTGCCTCAAATTTACCGACGGCGTCCGCTCCGCGCGCACATTCCGAAAACGAAAGTGTGCTAACGACCGAAGGAACCTCCCAGTTCCATCGGCGAACGTCGCATTCCAGTGTAATGAAAAAGGGACAAGGGGGGGAAGTAGAATTGGACCCGGACGGTCCATGCCCTAAACCCAAGCCAGATCGACAATTGCTCAGGGCGCGAAGTGGTCAAAAACTGACGTTTCGGGGGGTATTTAGCTGGATGAGGCGGCGCCTGTTCCGGCTTTGCCCACGTCGAGGATGCTCATGAGGCCCATCGAGAAGACAAAGTTCTTCTGGTCAAATGCCGCGGTCGACGAATCGGCCGAGCGGTCGAGATGCGCAAAGACGATCTCGGCCTCGGCGACAAGCCGATCGCCCACATGGGCCTTGCACTCGACCACTCCGCCTTCGGGACGAACGTCCAACAGGTTCGCGGTGTAAGTCAACGTGTCGCCCGGGCAGGCCCAACTGTGAAAGGTGACGTTGGGCACCTTGGCCAGAATCACGATTTCGTTGAAATCACTCGTCTGGCCGAGGAGGATCCCGCCCGTTTGGGCCATGCCTTCCAGCATCAGTGACCCGGGCATGACCGGAAAACCGGGAAAGTGGTCGTGCAGGTGCTCCTCCGCCAAGGTCACGTTTTTTATGGCTTTGGCGTGCTTTCCAGGCACAAATTCCGCGAACCGGTCGATCCAGTACCACCGCATGGTCGATCCTCAGCTTGCCGCGGCGAGCTTGGCTTCCATGAACTTGACGATCATGCCGACCGTGAAGAGATCCGAAATGTTCTCGATCTTGGGATCCTTCGCGAACTTATCCAGGTCGGCGTACGGGAGCCGCTTTTTCAGCTCGGCCACGCCTGCGGGCGTCAATGCGCCGTCTTTTGCCAGCGACGGATCGGAGGCGCCAATGTTGTCCGGGAAGAGTTCGCCCCGCGGAATCTTCACGTTGAACGTCTTCTCCAGCCGGAAGACGATGTCCAGAAAATCGATCGACTCGGCACCCAGGTCGCCCATCAGAGTTGCATCCGGGGTGCACTCCGATTCGTCGGCCCCCAGGGCGTCGACCAGAATTTCGCGGACCTTCTCGTAAATTTCATTCGACGTCGGCATCAGTCATGACCCTCCGAATTGACAATACCGCGGTTATGCATCGGCATAACCGCGTTGAAACGGTCACCATGCGCGGGCCGGATCGTCAGAAAACTTGACCCGGAAGATGTTCCAGAAACGCGCACGGTCATGCGAATCCACCCAGCGTCAGGCCGCCGTCGACTCGCAGGACCTGCCCCGTGATATAGGACGCGTCCTCCGAAGCCAGAAACACGACGGCATGCGCCACATCTTCCGGCTTGCCCAGTCGGCGTGCCGGGATGTGCTTGACGATTTGATCTCCGGCGGCGTTCCGCACGGCCACCGTCATATCGGTCTCGATAAAGCCCGGGGAAACCGCGTTGACGGTGATGTTCCGCTTGGCCAGCTCGGCGGCGACGCAATGCGTGAACCCGTCGACGCCCCCCTTGCTGGCTGCGTAGTTCGCCTGCCCGGGGTTGCCGAAATCGGCCGAAACGCTGGAAATATTGATCATGCGGCCATAACGCTGCGACATCATTTGCCGCGTGACGGCCTGACAGAAGTTGTAGACGCTGTTGAGGTTGGTAGCGATGACGTCGAGCCAGTTCTCCTCGGTGAGGGTCGCCAGCAGGCTGTCGCGGATGACGCCCGCGTTATTCACCAGGATCTCGAGCTTACCCCACTTTTCGATCACCGCTTGCACGACTTTGTCGGCTTCGGCCTTGTTCTTGACGTCGCATTGGAAGGCGACAGCCTCGCGCCCGTCTTTTTTGAGTTCCTCGACGAGCGAATCGGCCGCGTCCCGGCTGGCATTATAGATGAAGGCCACCTTGGCACCCTCGCGGGCCAGAGCGCAGACGATGGCGCGGCCGATCCCACGGCTGCCCCCCGTCACCAATGCCACTCGTCCGTCGAGTCTCATTCGTCGTTTTTCCTTCGCGGAGTCGCTCAATTGCGGCCGCACCAAATCGCCGAGCGGCTAAACAACCGTTCCGACTTGGGGTTTCGGAGTCCAGATTTCGGCAAACTTTCGCCGCAGGTCTTCGATCCGTTTGTGGTCGGATGCCTCGAAGTCTGGATTGCGCTCGGACAGATTGAACTGCTCGAGCGTGACTCGGGCGCTGACTGCCGACGTCCCCTCAACTGTCCCTGTCCCCTTGAAGACATATTCGCGTTCGCCGCGGGAATGAACGGTCGCGGTCACCTTCAACGTTTGCCCGGGGCGAACGAAGTTGTTGTATTTCAATGCCTTAGCCTGCTTGAGCAGGATCGTGCTGTATCGAAAATCTTCGGTGGACCGCATCAGCCAGGCACCGGTTTGCACGAGGCATTCCAGCATCATGACTCCGGGCAAGACCGGATACCCCGGGAAGTGGTCGGCAAGATACTCCTCTGCCAGCGATACGTTCTTGATCGCTGTGACCGACTCCCCCGGCGCCAGTTCGACGATTCGATCCACCAACGAAAAGCGCATGGTAACAACCAACTTAAAGCGTGCTCACCCCCTGGCAAGCGACGTGTGCCTTTTTATAGTTTGCCCGCACGTTTTACACAACCCGAACCGCCCGAATCAGTTTGCCTGACCTGCCATTCGGCAATTCCGCGAGTCGACAGGGCCGGCTCGCGTCGCGAGAATGTACGAAAATCGCGCGCCTGCCATGATTCCCAGAACCCTGCAAACCTCCGCCATTCTCGCCTTTTCCCTCGCGGTCATATTTGTCCGGACCGTTCCGGGAGCGCAAGTGCGACATGTCGTTCTGGTGAGCGTCGACGGGCTGGCGGCTGATTACCTGGATGATCCCAAGGCCGACTTGCCTACGCTGCGCATGCTGCGGCGAATCGGTGCGTCGGCCGGGGGAATGATCACAACGTTCCCCAGCGTCACCTGGCCGGCGCACACCTCGCTGATTACGGGAACACGACCGCGAACGCATGGCATCTTGGCGAATACCACGTACGACCGGCGGACGCGCCAGCCGGTGGTTTACATCGGCGATCCACAGTTGACGAAAGACCAGGCCATTCATGCTCCCACGCTTTACGATGCCGCACACAAATCGGGCCTCAAGACGGCGGCTGTGATCTGGCCCTGCACGAATGGAGCGCGCGGTCGCTCGATTGGATGATCCCCGATTCCAGCCGCCCCGAGCCGCACCGGCAGTACACAACGCCGGGGCTTTCCCAGGATCTTGCGGCGGCAGGAATCGATATCTCGCAGCTCGGCAGTTGGGGATGGCAATCCCAGTACGCGCTGCGTCGCGACCGGCTCTACGCGCAAGCCGCGTGTTACCTCTTGGAAAACAAGCACGCCAATCTGGTGCTTGTGCATCTCGTCTCGACCGATGGCGTGCAGCATCTGTTCGGGCCGCAAACGTTCGCGGCCTACCAGGCGGCCGCGTTCGAGGATCGGTGCATCAAACAGATTTGGAACACGCTGCAAAAGCCAGAGTTTGCCGGAGACTCGGCACTGTTTGTCGTCTCGGATCACGGTTTTGCGGCTTACGACAAGTTCATTGAGCCGAATGTGGTGCTCAAGAACCTCGGGCTGATTCAGGTTGGCGCACAAGGCAGTGTCGCTTCGCGGCGCGCTTGGGCCGTTCCCACGGGGGGATCGGCCTTTGTTTATCTCTTCGATGACAGAGCCGTTTCGCAAACGGAGCAGATCGTCTCCGAATTCAAGAAACTGGCGGGGGTCGAGAGCGTGTTGCGTCCCGCCGAGTTTACAAAGCTCGGATTGCCCGATCCGTCGGAGAACTCGGAAATGCCCCAATTGATTCTGACAACCCGGCCCGGATTCAGTTTCGGCGACGCCGTTACGGGCGAGTCCCTCGTTGATGCCGGTGGACGCAAGGGGACGCACGGCCATCGGCCGGAACCCGCCTACATGCACGCGACATTCATCGCCGCGGGGACCGGCGTCAAAGCGGGCGTGAAACTCAAGCAAATCGACAATATCGACGTGGCGCCGACGATCGCCCGGTTGCTGCGAGTCCCGCTGCCTTCGGCTGAAGGCCGTGTGCTGACTGAATTTCTCGACCAATAACGACGGTTCTACTTCGCATTGTGCAGGAAGGCGACGAGATCGGCGAGTTCCTGCGGCGAAAGTTGCTTGTCGAGTCCGGCCGGCATGATTGACGTGCGGCTCGGGCGCATTTCCTCAATGTCTTCCCGCGGAACGCGAATCGTTTCGGTCGCGCTGGCGATCAGGACGACCTCATCGGGAGCGTCCTTGTGGATCAGGCCGTTGAAGACCTTGCCGGCCTTGGTGACGACCTGCATCGGCTCGAAGCTGCGCACGATGCTGGCGCTCGGGAACATGATCGCTTCCAGGATGTCCCGCTCGGAGCGGATGCGTCCCACATGCGTCAGATCCGGACCGATGTGCCCGCCGACGTAACCGAATTGATGGCACGAACTGCACGACGCTTTGGCCCGCGCAAAGACGAGCTGGCCGCGGCGAATATCGCCCTGGTGGACGAGGGGCAAGACTTCCTCGATTCGCTGCCGCTCTTTCGCCAGGTCGATATTAATCAGCGGATACAGTTCCTCGGCTTTTGCCTGCACGGAGGGCGGTTGCCTGGCGATGCGCTGTTTGATGGCGTTCACCGGTAGGCTGGTCAGAATGGGCGACGTCTTGAGTGCCGTGACAAGTGCGAGCCCAATTTGTTCGTCCGCCGACGATTCATAGGCCCCCAACAACCGATCGGCTTCGAGAGGTCCGATTGTCTTGAAGGACCGAGTGAGCGCGACGAGTTGCTCGGGCGTCAGCCGCGATTTTGAGAGGACTTCGGCGGCAGCCGCACGGGTCGTGACGGGCAACTCGGCATCGAGGTGTGAGAGCAAGAACGCGAATGTTTCCGAGTGCACCTGGCTCAGACCATTCGGCACGGCGGCCAGCGCGTCGAGCCGTACGGGCTCGGGCAGCTTGGTGTCGGCGGCCACACTCAAGAGTGCGTTCGTGACGCCGGCGAAGCGCGGCTTCGGAACGGCTCTCGCTCGCAAGGCGAAGACCGCATCGGCAACGAGGCCCCGATCGGCCAGCTTTTGCAGCAGCGCGTCCACCCACGCATCGGGCGTCTCTCGGAGACCTGCCCCCCGCATCGCCCCCAGCACGATGTGGTGCGTGCGTTGGGAGAGTTTCGGGTCGCGGAGAGCGGCGGTCAGCAGCTGCTGCACCGGCGCGCTCGTCGCGAAGAGAGTGAGGTGGCCTTCCAGCTCGGCCTGATCGGTCGCTGAACTGGGTTGGGCAATAATCCGCTGCCGCAGCGATTCGGCAAGAGCACTTCCCCATTCGACATGATGGCTCAGAATCCAGGAAGCCGCCTGCTTCAAAACCGGATCGGAACCCGCGAGCAGGGAGGCCACTTGGGTCGGTTCGAGCTTGCCGTCCTCCATCTGGTCGAGTGCGATCAGCGCCGCTCGACGCGTCCAGGGCCGTTCGCTCTTAAGTCCCAATTGCGTTGCGCTCGAATCGTTGGTCTCGATGAGCGCGTAAATGAGCGAGTGTTCGAGAATGCGATCGTGCTCCCGGGGATTGGAATCCAGCCGTCCGGCCGCTTCAAGAAGGGCCGGGATCGCCGAACGCTCCCCCACGCGGCCAAGCGCCTCGGCGGCCGCCCGCTGGTTTTGAGGCGTCCCCGTTTGAATCAGCTTGATGAGCGCGGCACTGACATCGGGGTCGTCGCACCGCACGCTGATGGAGTGAATGGCGACTTGCCGGACCGTGTCGTCGGAGTCGGCGAGGGCCGCGCGAACAGAGCGCCGTGCCGGGCGACCGTCGATGCGTGTGAGCGCCCAAATGGCGTTCCGCCGCGCCTCAATCGGACCGGATTTCAAGACGCTTTCGGCTGCCGGGATGGCTGCCTCGCGTTGGGCGGCCAGTACCGCAATGGCCCGCGAGCGAACGGCCGGGCGACGATCGGAGAGGAGATCCGTCAGTGGTTTTCCAGAGATTTCCTTCCAGGCGATCTTCAACCTGCGCGGATCGTCGACCGGTGCCGCGCCTTTGCGGCGGACCCGATAAATCGCACCGAGGATATCGGGCTTCCAAAGTTGCGAGGTGGGGCAGCAGAGTTTGTACCAGCCGCCCGTGTTGATCACGATCAGGCTGCCGTCGGCGTCCGCGATCACGTCGGTGGGGTGAAAATCGAGGCTGTTGGAGACGAGAAAATCGGTCGTCGTCGCCGCGAACGTCGCTCCGTGCGGCGTGAGCACCGTGCGCGTCAGCTTCCGCATGTTGAAACAACAAGTAAACAGGTTGTCCTGAAATTCGCGGCCAAAGACGTCCGATTCGTAGCGGACGAGACCGCACGGGGCCGCGGGGCCCAGATGCACGAGCGGCGGCATCAGCTCGCCTGTCAGCTTGTGCCCGGCGATCACTCCGTGCGGTTTGCCGTAAACACCGCCGTAAATGGCGTGAATCAGACCGTCGCGCTTCCCGTCAGCGGGATGCACGAGAAAAGTCGTCGAAAAAATGCGTTCGCCGCCGGGTGTGAACACGACAGCGACGGGATTATCCATGCCGCCCGACATGACCGGTTCGATGCAGTAGCCGTTGCGGTCCGCGCGGAAAATGTGTGCGGCATGCGAGTGAACCGGCTTACGACCCGGAAGCTCGTAGGTCTGCTCGGCAAAGGCCCCTTTGCACCAGTAGATCCAACCATCCGGTCCCGCGTACGGCCCATGCAGGTCGTTCGCGCAGTGAGTCAACGTCCGCTTGAGCCATTCCTGTCGCTGATCGGCAACGCCGTCGCCGTTCGTATCCGTCAGTTTCCAGATGCTGGGCGGAGCCGAAACGTAGAGCGATCCGTCGAGCCACATCGTCCCTTCCGGGAACATCATCTTGTCGGCAAAGACGGTTTTGCGATCGAATCGACCGTCGCCGTTGGTGTCTTCCAATCGCAGGATCCGATGGGGACGCTGAGCGAGTTGCCGTTCAACGTCGTCGTTGGAACCGGAGGAATCCGCAACGTAGAACCGGCCCTGTTCGTCAAAGGCGCCGGTGATCGGCCGGTTGACGACAGGCGGTTTTGCGATGACCTCGATTTCGAACCCCTCCGGGAGTGTGAACGTTTGCCCGTCGAGAGTCGTCTCGGCAGCCGAAGCAAAAGTCGGCACAAAACCGCAAACCGCGAACAACAAAGCCAGTTGAAGCCGTCGCATGCGTCACTCCAAGTGTCCACGTCAAAAGAGCGCCCGCCAATTTACGCTTTGGACGCACCAGGGTCGAGCGGTCGCCGGCGCGTTGATTCGGGGACAGACAAAGTGTGCCCCACCCACGACGAACGGGACGCTCCCGGCCACCGTTCCGCGAAGGTGCGCACTTTTCGTGCGCACCTTGGAAAAGGGTGGCGGATCTTCGAAGGAATCTTCGGGATTTTCCAAGATGCGGACTTTCGAAAAATGGTGCGCATCTTCGAAGGAGGTGCGCACCTTCGAAGCAGGGCCTCGGCCCCCGCTCGCGGGTGCAGTGCCGTTCTCGCGTAAAGTCGTGTAGACACTTGCATCGGCCTCGACGCGTTGTTGTGTTGTGTTGTGTTGAAACGAGCTCGGGTGCCACGCCCACGGCTTTGCGTGGGCGTGCGAATCCGTTTGACGCACCAGGACACGCCCACGCTGAGCCGTGGGCGTGGCACCCGGCGTCGCTCTTCTTTGAATTTCAGAATCTGCGAAATCTGCGGATAACCTGCCTTTTCCTGACAACGATTCGCTCCGACGAAGGGCGCAAAAAAAGCCGTATCGGAATTCTGGATTCAGGCTCGGCTCCGCATCGGCGAGACTGACAGCTCTTGGCTGTACCGTACCGTGTTTTGTCCCGTTAGCCTGATTATGACAAAATACGTGATCTAAGTCCAGATCTCTTTGGTCGGCATGCTCTCTGTCTTTGACGGCGCGCGGGGCGACCAGCACATTTGGCAGACCGATTGCTATGATGAGAGGTGGGAGATCGATTGTTGCGCTGGCCAATCCGGTATCAGATTTTCGTCCCGTTTGCCGCACTGGTGTTGCTGGCCGTCGCCCTGATTGCCGTTACGACGGCCGTGCTGGCGGCCCGCCGGAGCGCGGAGGAACGAATCGACCAACTACACCGCGTCGAGACGACGCTCGCCGACGCGGGCTTTCCCTTCACGCAAAACGTGTTGGGCAAAATGCGCGGGCTCTCCGGGGCCGAGTTCGTGGCCCTCGACGAGAAGGGCCAGGTCGTCACGTCGACGTTCGACCGGCCCCTGACGCGAGCCGACCTGCCCGATCGGCTACCGGCCTCCGGCCCGCCCAAACGGCTGGAGGAATTCGAGACCGTCTCGTTTGCCGGTTCGGCGTACTTCGCGGCCGTCTTGCCCGGCAACCGGCCCACCGGCGTCGCTTCGCTGTTGATCCTCTATCCGCAGCAGAACCTCAATCGGGCCCGTTGGGATGCGGCCTGGCCGCCGCTGGCGGTCGGCCTGGCCACGATGTTGTTGATGCTGGCGATCTCGGCCTGGCTGGCGAGGCGTCTTTCGCGAAGGATTGAGAGCGTCCGCGCCCTCTTCGGGAGGATTGCCGACGGCCAGTTCGCCCACGTCGAGGCCCGGCGGCCCGTCGATGAAGTTCACGATTTGGTTCGCTCGGCAAACCGGTTGTCCGACCAGTTGACCGCCATGCAAGATCGCATCGCGCGGACCGAGAGGCTGCGTCTCTTGGCCCAGTTGGCGGGAGGATTGGCCCACCAACTGCGAAATGCCGTCACCGGTGCGCGCATGGCCATCCAACTGCATCAGCGACGTTGCACATCCCGCCAGAAAGATGAGAGCCTCGATGTGGCGTTGCGGCAACTCACTTTGACCGAGGAATACGTCCGGGGCCTGCTCGCGCTTGGCCAGCAGGAGTCACATCCGCCGTCGCCGGGCCGCCTGTCGTCAATCGTCGCGGAGATCGAACGCCTGATCCTTCCCACGGTTCGCCATGCACACGTCGGTTGGTCTTGCGACAGAATTGCGCCCGATCTCGACGGTGAGGTAAAAAACGGGCAGAGCGTGCGTGCGGCGCTGTTAAATGTTGTCCTCAATGCGATCGAGGCAGCCGGCAACGGCGGTCGAGTGCGGCTCTGGATCGACCGGGCCGAAAATCAATTGCGTGTGCACGTCGCGGACACGGGCAGTGGTCCAAGCGAGGTTGTTCAAGACAACATCTTCGAGCCGTTCGTGACGTCGAAGCCGGAAGGTGTTGGATTGGGCCTGGCCTTAGCGCAAGCGGCGGCCGCCGAGCACGGGGGCCAGGTGACGTGGGCGCGGGTTGGCGGCGAGACCGTATTTACGATGTCATTGCTGGTCCGCCCGGATCGCTTGCGACCGGCGGAACTTGAATCGGCCGATCGCGTTCCTGTCACCGAATCGCGCGAGCCGGCCGTGGCGAGGGTCCTATGAGCCATGTGTTGATTGTCGACGACGAACCCAGCATTTGCTGGGGGTTTCGGGAGCTTTTGACCGACGACGGCCACGAGGTGAGCATCGCTTCCTCGGCCGAAGAGGCGCTCGATATTACCGCCGGGGCGATCCCCGACGCCGTGATTCTCGACGTCCGCCTGCCGGGACGGGACGGCCTTTCGGCGATCAAAGATTTACGCCAAAGAATTGGAGACGTCCCGATCATCGTCGTCACCGCCTTCGGCAATCTGCAGACTGCCGTGCGGGCCGTCGAAGAGGGGGCTTACGATTATCTCTCCAAGCCGTTCGATCTCGAGCAGGCCGCGGAAATCCTTCGCCGGGCGTTGAGACGACCGGCTCAGCCGCCCGAATCTCGCGATTCTTACGCGTATCACATTGAAGAGCCGGCCGCGCATGGCACGCTCATCGGTTCGTCGCTGGCGATGCAGGCGGTCTTTAAACAGATCGCCCTCGTGGCAGCCAGCGACGTTCCGGTTCTGATCACGGGAGAAAGCGGCACGGGCAAGGAGCTGGTCGCGCACGCCATTCACGCGCATGGACGAAGAAAGGCGGCCCCCTTTGTGCCGGTCTGCCTGGCCGCCTTGAGCGAGGGCGTTCTCGAAAGCGAGCTCTTCGGACACGTCCGCGGGGCTTTTACGGGGGCCGATCGCGATCGCCAGGGACTGCTCGAATTGGCCGACGGCGGAACGGTCCTGCTCGACGAAATCGGCGACGTGCCGCTGCCTGTGCAAGTCAAACTGCTCCGCGCCATCGAACAACGGGAAGTGACTCCCGTGGGACATACCCGGCCGCGGCGGGTCGATTTCCGCGTGGTGGCCGCGACAAATCGTCCCCTGGCGGAGTTGGTCGCCAAGGGCGAGTTTCGCGAGGATCTTTACTACCGGCTGGGCGTGTTCCATATCCCTATTCCGCCGCTGCGGGCGAGGACCGACGACATTCCGGTCCTGGCAGCTCACTTTCTCCGGCTGGCAACCATCGACGGCCCGCCGAAACACCTCTCGAAGGCGGCGCTTGCCGACCTCGCTTCTCGTCCCTGGCACGGGAATGTGCGCGAGCTGCGAAACGCAGTCGAACGGGCGGCCGTCGTCACACGCGGCGACGTGGTCGATTCGGAGCATTTTCCCCCGCCCAGCCCCCTATTGTCGGCGGCGAATCCCTCCGTCGAAGGACAACTCGGGCGGCTTGCCGCCGAGTGGGCGGCCCAGCAGAAATTTGATTCGCCCGAGACCGCGCCGGGCGACCTTTATGAGCGGTTTCTGAACGTCACCGAGCCGGCCCTTCTGGAATCGATCCTCGCGCGATGCAACGGAAACCGTGCCGCCGCGGCTCGCATTTTGGGCATCCATCGAGCGACTCTGCGGCAAAAGCTTCGCGATCACGGCATGGACGAGGCGCGAAACGGGGACATGTGACGCCAGCGTAATCACCGCGAATTTGTGGTGCAGGCGTCCCGCCTGCAGCCGGGACGGCCGCACCACAAACAATGCACTCGTCCCAAGGGTCTGCTAAAATCGAATTGCGAACTCTTCGCAACGAACTCGTTCGCCAGTTCCTTTCAGATGTGAGTCGATGCCTGAACAGCTTGGCACGGTGCGCGACCCGCACTCCCCAGCCACTTCCGCGCAGACCGAAATGAGCGAGACTCCCGGCGGCGAGATTCCTCAACAGGACGGCGTCGAGGAGACGTTGATCACGCCGGTGGCCGGCTGGCCAAGTTTGGAGCTCAAGGATCTCTGGAACTATCGATTCCTCGTCTATCAGCTCACGCTGCGGAACATCAAAGTCCGCTACAAGCAGACCCTTCTCGGAGTGCTGTGGGCCGTTTTGCAGCCCGTGTTGATGACCGTCGTGTTCGCCTTCACGGTGGGCCGGCTGATTGGGAATGCCGACGCCGTCGTGCGTTATCCGATCTTTGTGCTTTCCGGCTTGTTGCCATTTGTCTTCTTCCAAACGGCCGTGACTGCCGCCGCCAACAGCGTCGTCAGTTCCGAGGGTTTAGTGACCAAGGTCTATTTTCCGCGGCTGGTGATTCCTCTTTCGGCGATTGCCGCCGCCTTGGTCGATCTGATGATATCGTTTGCGGTTCTGATCGTGATGATGCTCTGGTACGGGATCGCGCCGACGGCGAGCGTCCTGCTTTTGCCCTTCGCCATCCTCTTACTGCTCGCCTCGGCGATTGGCATCGGCACGCTTTTGGCGGCGCTCACCGTGTCGTACCGGGACGTTCGTCACGCCGTACCTTTTTTGATGCAAGCCTGGATGTTCGCCACGGCCACGATCTTTATACCGGCCGACACAAGTCGACTGTCCCAGATCAATCCGATGACGGCCCCGGTGAATTTCTTTCGCTCGGTGACGCTCGGTTTGCCGATCGCCTGGCAGGGGGTGATTGTGATTGCCGTGGTGAATGCCGTGCTCTGCGTGGCGGGCCTGTTTTACTTCCGCCGCGTGGAAGATTCCTTCGCGGATGTCATCTGATATGTCGAACGAAGTGCAAACCCGAGACGGCAAGCCGCGGATTGGCGCGATCGTGCAAGCCCGCATGAGTTCGAAACGACTCCCGGGAAAGTCGCTGCGCCCGCTTTGCGGCAAGCCGATGTTGCAATACGTGCTCGAAAGTCTCGAGCATGTTAATCAGCTCGACGAAACAATCGTCGCCACATCCACCGATCCGAGCGACGACCCGATCGTCGAACTCTGCGATCGACTCGGCTCGGTTTGCTTCCGGGGATCTCTCGAAAACGTCGCCGAACGATTCTGGCGGGCCTCCGAGGCGCGGGGGTTTTCCGCGTTCGTGCGGATCAGCGGCGACAGCCCACTGTTGGATCCGCGCCTCGTCACCAGGGCCGTCGACCTGTTTGTCGAATCGAAGGCCGATGTCGTCACAAACGTCTTTCCGCGGACCTATCCACCGGGCATGTCCGTGGAACTCGTGCGGAGCGCGGCGTTTGAGCGGACGGTTCCCGAGTTGGATGACCCGTACGACCGCGAACATGTGACGAGCTACTTCTACCGGAATTCCGACCAATTCCGGCTCGTCAACTTCTCCCTCGATCCTCCGCGGCGCGACGTGCATCTTGCCGTCGACACAGCGGAGCACTTCGATTACGTGGCTCGCATCGTCGCAACGATGAATCGTGCGCACTGGGAATATTCCCTCGAGGAACTGCTGGCAATCGGTGACGAACTGCCGACCCCCGCCGGGCTACCTGCTTCACAGGTGCAGTCGTGAAGCGATTGGGCGTGGGGGTGATCGGTCTCGGAATCGGCAATCAGCATGCTGTGGCGTATGCGCGGCGTTCCGACTGCGAACTCGTCGCACTCTGCGACCTTTCACCGGAGAAGCTGGCCGAGGTCGGTTCAGGGTATCCAGCAGCCCAGAGAACCACCGACGCCGCCAAAGTGCTCGCCGATCCGTCGATCCAAATTGTCTCGATTGCCACGTACGATGACTGCCATCACCAGCAGGTCGTCGAAGCTCTCGAACGCGGGAAGCACGTCTTTGTCGAGAAACCGCTGTGTTTGAACCAGCGTGAATTCGACGACATCAAGGCGGCATTGGACCGACATCCCGAGCTGCAACTCTCCTCGAACCTGATTCTCCGCAAATCACCCCGATTCATCGAGCTGAAACAGCTGATTGCCGATTGTGTGTTTGGGGATATTTACCACATTGAGGGGGACTATCTTTACGGCCGGTTGCACAAGATCGTGAGCGGCTGGCGCGGAAAGACGGACGGCTATTCGGTGATGCACGGCGGCGGGATTCACCTGATTGACCTCTTGCTGTGGCTGCTCGGCGAGCCAGTCGTGGAGGTCGCCGCGATGGGAAACGCGGTGGCGGCGCGGGGTTCCGGCTTCCGTTATAATGACATGGTCGCGGCGCTCTTGCGGTTCCGTGGCGGAGCGCTCGGCAAGGTCTCGTCCAATTTCGGCTGCGTGCATCCGCATTTTCACGCGCTGACCGTTTACGGGACGAAGGCGACCTATATCAACGGGGCGGAGTCGGCCTTGTTGTATACGTCGCGTGAACCGGGAGCGGAGCCGGAACGCCTGACGACTGACTATCCGGGAACTCACAAAGGGGATTTGATCGACAGCTTCGTGGATGCCGTTCAGGGAGGTCCGCCCCCTGATGTTCCGGCAAACGAAGTTCTGCGGGCCATGGCCGTTTCATTGGCGATCGACGAGGCAGTTCGTCGCGACGGCCCCGTAGCAGTCGCTCAGTTTTGAAGAGCCAGATCGGAAAAGTCGTGACGACCACTCCCAAGGCGCGAACCATTCCCTTCGGCCGGCCCATGATCGGCGAAGAAGAGCGGCAGGCAGTCCTGGAAGTTCTCTCGGGCCCGATCCTCACGCATGGTCCCCGCGTCCACGAGTTCGAGAAGTGTTTCGCCGACTTCACCAAGGCCCCCTTCGCCATCGCCACAGGCTCGTGCACGGCGGCACTGCATTTGGCCTATTTGCATTTGGGAATCGGCCCAGGGGACGAGGTGATCGTTCCCACGCAATCGCATGTGGCGACGGCACACGCCGTCGAATACTGCGGCGGGCGGCCTGTCTTCGTCGATTCCGAGCCGCGAACGGGGAACATCGACATCGACGCGATCGAAGCCTGCGTGACGGAGCGGACTCGGGCACTTTCTGTCGTGCACTACCTCGGTCTGCCGGTCGACATGGACCGGGTGATGGCCATTGCCCGCCGACACCGCCTGTTCGTCGTCGAGGATTGTGCGCTCGCCATCGGCTCGTATTACAAGGGAACGCACGCCGGGCTGATCGGCGACGTCGGTTGCTTTTCGTTTTACCCAGTGAAACATATCACGACGGCCGAAGGGGGCATGTTGATCACGGGGCATGCCGACGTCGCTAAGAGCGTCTCCATGCAGCGGGCCTTCGGCATCGACCGCAACATCGTCAGCCAGCGGAAAACTCCCGGCGATTACGATGTCGAACGCCTCGGCTTCAATTATCGGCTCAACGAACTCGGTGCCGCGATGGGCCTCGCGCAGATGCAGCGCGTCGAGGACTTTCTGGCGAAGAGGCACGAAAACGATCGCCTGCTTCGTGAGCGGCTGGCGGAGATTCACGAGATCGAGCTGTTGGAATCGAGCCGGCCGGGTATCGAGAGCAGTCACTATTGCCTGCCGATTCTGCTGAAACCGCCGCTGGCCGCCAAACGGCTCGAGATTATGGAATCGCTGGGCAAACGGGGCGTCGGCTGCAGCGTGTATTATCCGCGGCCCATTCCCCACATGACGTACTACCGCAAGAAATACGGTTACGGCGACGATTCGTTCCCCATCGCGGCCCGGATCAGCAAATCTTCGATCGCCCTGCCGATCGGTCCCCACGTGGAGCCGGACGACGTCGTATATATCGCCGAACAAGTCCGTGCGGCGATTGCCGACGTAAAATGAGACGGCAAAATGAGATGGTGAAATGAGATGACGAGCGTCGCGGGACGGCGGATCGCGTTGATCGGCGGGGCCGGTTTCATCGGTCACAACCTGGCGCTGCGCCTCAAACGGCTCGGTGCCGAACCGTTCGTCGTCGACAGCCTGGCCGTCAACAACTACTACAGCATCAAGGGGGGCGTGGATGATATTCCCAACGCCGCCCTGTATCTCAAGATCATCGAGCAGCGGCTCGACCTGCTGCGGCAAAATGAAATTCCGCTGGTCGAGGCCGACTCTCGCGACTATCACCATCTGTCGCTTGTCATGTCGCGTTTCGATCCGGACGCCGTCATCCATCTGGCGGCAATCGCCCACGCGGGCAAGTCGAACAAAGATCCGTACTCCACGTTCGATCACAGTCTGCGCACGCTGGAAAACTCGCTCGACGCCTCGCGCTCGCCGCGGCTCAACGTGAAGCACTTCATCTACTTTTCGTCGAGCATGGTTTATGGCAACTTCATCGAGGGGACGGTGACCGAAGAAACGCCGTGCGAGCCGCTGGGCATTTACGGCGCCCTGAAATTCGCCGGCGAGAAAATGGTGATCGCCTACAACCAGGTCTTCGGCCTGCCTTATACGATCGTACGGCCTTCGGCGCTCTACGGCGAACGCTGCGTGAGCCGGCGCGTGGGGCAGATCTTCATCGAAAATGCCCTGCAGGGGCTCGATATTTCGATCAACGGCGACGGCTCCGAGCGGCTCGATTTCACGTATATCGGCGACCTGGTCAGCGGCATCGTCTGCGTCTTGGAGAACGAGCAGTCGCGAAATCAGACTTTTAATCTCACCTACGGCCAGTCGCGGAGCACGGCCGAAATGGCCGACATCCTGCGGCAGCACTTTCCCGAGGCGAAGATCAAATATTTGCCGAAGGACCGCCTCACACCCAGTCGCGGTACGTTGAGCGTCGACAAGGCCAGCCGGCTAATCGGCTACGAACCAAAGTGCCCGCTTGAAAAAGGCTTCGTCGACTACATCGACTGGTACAAATCGATCTGGAGATTGTTGAAAGAAGACCGGTCGACTGCCGCGACCCCGCCGCTCTCCGAGCCGCAATCGGTGAGGAAGGACGAGTGGCTTTCCAAACTGGTTGGTCGCGAGGCGTACACGCTCGTCGTGACTCCCTCGCTCTTGGAAGCGGCCTCCGGCAAGCACTCGCGCGGCTATACGCAGTTCCGCGAACGGCAGGCGAAACCTGTCTTTATGACGGCAAAGGTTCCCGTGACGGACCGGGCAGGCGTGCAGTTCCTGCAGGAGCACGGTTTTCGCCTGATCGACACGAATCTGCGCTTTGAAAAGCGGGCCGAAAATTCAACGCCGGGCTCCGGCGATTGTCTCCTGCGGTTTGCCGAGCCGGCCGATCGCGACGCCGTGATGGATTTGGCACGGCGTAACTTCGTTTTCACGCGGTTTCATCTGGACGAGCTGATTCCCAAGAGCACGGCCGACGAGATCAAGGCCCAGTGGGCCGGCAACTTTTTCAGCGGTCAGCGCGGCGACCAGTTGGTCGTGGCGGTACTCGATAACAAAATCGTGGGCTTCACGCTGTTGCTCGTGCCGGACAAGTCCGAAGTTGTGATCGATCTGATCGCCGTCAACGAGGCGCACCGCCGGCGGGGAATTGCCGCGGAGATGATTGCTTTCGTCGAGTCGCAGTTTGCTTCCTCGCAGATCGCCGTGGGAACGCAGGTCGCGAATCTGCCGTCGGTCCGACTCTATGAGAAACTCGGTTTTCGTTTGGCCGAAGCGCAGTACGTGTTTCACTTCCACAATCCGGCGGTTGCTCTGTCATGAAGATCGGCTCGTTCGACACCGACCGGGCCGTGCTCATCGTGGCCGAAATCGGCAACAACCACGAAGGTCGCTTCGATCTGGCTGCCGAGATGATCCGCCGGGCGGCTGAATGCGGAGTGCGGGCCGTCAAATTCCAGACGGTGCGGGCCGCGCAGTTGGTTCGGCGATCCGAAGCAGATCGCTTCGCGCGGCTCACGCGATTTGAATTGTCCCAGCGGCAGTTTGGCGAACTTTCCCAACTCGCACGTGAGCTGGGCCTGCTTTTTCTTTCCACGCCGCTCAGCCTGGAGGCCGCGACCTTTCTCGAACCGATGGTCGACTCTTATAAGGTCGCTTCGGGCGACAACGATTTTTTCCCGCTCCTCGAAAAAATCGCGAGCACCGGGAAACCTGTGATTGTTTCGACGGGCGCAAGCGACGTGTCGCAGGTCGATGCCACCGTTCGATTCTTACGTGGCCAATGGGAATCGCGCGGCACGTCGGGCGTCCTGGCTTTGTTGCACTGCGTGAGCAGTTATCCGACGCCGCCACACGAGGCCAACTTGCGGTCGATCCCGTATCTGGCCGAGAAATTCGGCTGCACCATCGGCTACTCGGACCATACGTTGGGGACGGAAGCCGTCGCGCTGGCCGTCGCGGCCGGGGCGCGGATCATCGAAAAGCATTTTACGCTCGACAAGCACCAGTCCGACTTTCGGGACCACCAACTTTCGGCCGATCCGGAGGAAATGACCGAGCTGGTCAATCGCGTGATCCAGGTCGATTTGCGCATGGGAACGGCCGGCAAGACGATTCAGTCGTGCGAGGCCGCGTCGCAGACGGCCATTCGCCGTTCGATCGTCGCGGCCCGCGACTTGAAAGCCGGAGCGACGATCGCTGTGGCCGATCTCAAGTGGATTCGTCCCGGGGATGGTTTACGGCCGGGCAATGAAGCGATGCTCCTCGGTCGGCGGCTCAAGCGGGATTTGCGTGAAAACGACGCGTTCTCGCCTGCCGACGTGGAGTAACCGTCCGATGTGCGGAATCGCTGGCTATTTCGGCAGCAAACCGCCACCGCCCGAGCGCGTCGAACGCTGCCTGCATCTCATGCGTCGCCGCGGACCTGATGCGGCCGCTTCTTATCGCTTCGCGAACGCGACCGGCCGACAGGCCGTGCTGCTTCATACGCGGCTTTCGATCATCGACCTGGATGAACGGGCCAACCAGCCCTTTCGCGTCGGCTCGCAGGTCCTGGCTTATAACGGCGAACTCTACAACTACGTGGAATTGCGTCGCGACCTGGCTGCGGCGGGACAAAAGTTCCAAACCGAAAGCGACACGGAGGTTTTGGCCAAGACGCTGATCCATCATGGAATCGCCGGCCTGGATCGCTGCGAAGGGATGTGGGCCTTTGCCGTTTTCGACGAGGCCGACGGCTCGTTGGTGCTCTGCCGCGATCGTTTTGGCGAAAAGCCGCTTTACGTCTTTCGCGACGCGGCCGGACTTTATTTCGGCTCGGAGGTCAAGTTCCTGGCCGCGCTTCGCGGCGAAGCGTTCGACGTGAACGAGGCGCAGCTCTATCGCTATCTGGTGAACGGCTACAAGTCGCTCTACAAGACGGGCGAGACATTCTTTCGCGGCGTGAGCGAGCTTCCCCCGCAACCGCGCTCCGCATCGATGCACAGGGGCGCGAATCGTCCGAGCGTTATTGGCGGCCGACGTTCGCACAGGATGAGACTCTCACTTATCCAGACGCTGTCGACGCCGTTCGCGAGGGACTTGTTCGTTCCGTCAAATTACGCTTGCGATCGGACGTTCCGCTGGCTTTCTGCATGAGCGGCGGGGTCGACTCGAACTCGCTCATCAGCACGGCCAAACGGTTGTGCGGTTACGACGTCCACGGCTTCACGGTAATGAGCGATGACGCCCGCTACGAGGAGAAGGCGGAAATCGAAGCCGCCGTCCGAGAACTCGGCGTGCGCCACACGCCCATTCCGATCACCGCAGATTGCTTTCGCGACAATATGGTCGAACTGGTGCGGCAGCACGACGCGCCCGTTTACACGATCAGCTACTACATCCATTGGCTCTTGATGTCGGCCGTCGCCCAGGCCGGCTATCGGATTGCCATCAGCGGCACGGGGGCCGACGAGCTCTTCACTGGGTACTACGATCACCACAATTTGTACCTGTACGAGATGCGCGATCGGCCGGAGTTCGCGCCGGCGCTGGCGGCCTGGAATCAGCACATGGGGCCGTTGGTCCGCAACCCGTATTTGCGGAACCCGACGCTGTACTTGGCGAATCCGGGCATCCGCGATCACATTTATCTCGACGCCAAGAACTTCGCGGCCTATCTCACGCGGGACTGGCACGAAGCGTTTGCCGAGTCGATCTATGTCGATTCGCTGCTGCGGAATCGCATGCTCAACGAGCTTTTTCACGAATCGGTCCCCGTCATCCTGCACGAAGATGACCTGAATGCGATGTATTTTTCCATCGAAAACCGCTCGCCCTTTCTCGATCGCCGCTTGTGCGAGCTGGCCTATCGCATTCCGACGCGATTCCTCATTCGCGACGGTTACGCCAAAGCCGTGCTGCGAGACGCGATGCGAGGGATCGTGCCCGACGCAGTTCTCAACAACCGTCGCAAGGTCGGTTTCAACGCTCCAGTGACGTCGTTTTTGAAGATTGACCAGGCCGACGTTCGCGAATATCTGCTCGCGACCAGCCCGGTCTTCGACCACGTGCGGCGTGACAAAATCGAAGAACTCTTGGAAGATGGCAGAAACACCACGCTCCCGAATAGCCAGAGCAAGTTTCTGTTCTATTTCCTGAACGCCAAGGTGTTTCTGGAAGAGTTTGGATCGCCTCATGACGCCTGACGAACGCCTGCGGCGGAAAAACGAATTCGACGGCAACCTCGTGTTGGGCGTAGGCCGCTTCAATCGCCAGACGGGGCGCGACAAACATCTGGCCGGCGTCAACGCGGGCCGCCGCGAGCAGTTTGCCGATCCGGCGACGGGTCTGCTGCATGCCGAGATCAGTCGCCCACGCGTGTGCCCGCTGTGCTCGGCCGATCGGCCGCGGCAGCTCTTCGTCAAAGAGGGCTTTCCCCACAATCGGTGCACCGAGTGCGGCATGACCTACGTCGCGCCCGTTTTGCGGGAGGAGCGGCTGCATTCGCACTATCTGGGAGAAGATTCGTACACGCGGGTCCTGATGAACGAAGTCCAAATGGAGATGGACCGGCGAAAGTTCAATTACGGCCTCGACCTGATCGAATCGCTGACGCCGCCAAAAGGCCGGTTGTTGGACGTGGGCTGCGGCCCCGGCGTGTTTCTTGAAGTGGCTCGCGATCGCGGCTGGCAGGTCGAGGGGCTCGAGTTCAATGCCTGGTGCGTCGAGCGCGTCCGTGGCTTGGGGATTCGCGTTTTTGACTCGCCACTCGAAAAAGCCGAGCTGTCACCCGGCGCCTATCGATGCATCACTCTGTGGACCGTCTTGGAACACATTGTCGAACCGCGGGCCTTTCTCGAGTCGATTCACCGTCTGGTCGCGCCCGACGGCGTGGTTTTGATCCTGGTACCGAATGTTGACAGCCTGGCCATTCGGGTGCTGCACGAGAAGGCGGTCACGTTCTCCGGCGATTCCCATGTCAACCATTTCAGTCCGGCGACTTTGGCGAGCTTGCTCGAGTCGAGCGGTTTTGCGGTCGCCGATTGCGAGACGATCTTGACCGAGATCGGCACCGTCAATAACTACCTGACGTTTGAAGACCCCTATTTCGGCGAAGGCCAGCGAGTGCTGGACGTCGTCACGCCCGAGTACATTCATCTGAAGCTGATGGGCTACTTGCTGCAGATCCTCGCCCGGCCGAAGGCCCATTGATCAGCGGACGCTGCCCGACGGCATTCTGTCGGGTAAACGAGGAGCAGAGTTGTGAAACGGATTCGGTTCGTGGCACTTGTTGCGATCGGCGCGGTCCTTCTCGCAAATACACAATACCGGCTTGCCGCCAATCCGCAGCCGGCCGCGAAAGACCCGGGCACCAAGGAGATCTGGCAGGTCATCTACCTCGGCAAGGCTCGGATCGGCCATTCGCGAACGTATACGCGGCCCGTCACGGTCGAGGGGAAGACGTTCCTCAAGTGCGAGAACGAGACGCATCTTTCGATCAAACGCTTTGGACAGGTCACCCAATTCGACACCCGCCGCGAAACGGAGGAACTTCCCGACGGCACATTACGCGCGTTCTCCTACGAGATGAAAAATCCGCCCGCCGCGCCGACGCAGTCATCGGGCCGCGTTGTGGATGGGAATCGTATGACGGGCCAGATTACGGTCGGCGGAACGGCGCACGAGTTCTCGATCCCCTGGGACGCCTCGATCAAGTCGCCCGCTTACTTGGATCGCCTTCCCACCGATCACCCTTTCAAGTTGCATCAGACCGTGATTTTGAAGGAGTTTGTTCCCGAACAGTTGCAGGCTTCGGAAGTGCATCTGACGGCCGGTCGGCGCGAAATGGTCACGCTGCTTGACGGTCATCGAAAAGCGCTGATGAAGATGACCGTGATGGAGTCGCTCATGCCGCAAACGCCGATTCAGTCTTATCTCGACGATCGCGGCGACGTCGTCGTGTCGACGACCGAAATGCTGGGACAAACGCTGACCACATACACCGTGCCGGCCGAGGAGGCCCTCAAAGAGATGGCCGGCGCCCAGATCGATATTGCGGTTAGCACTCTGGTTGCCTCAACCGCGATTCCAAACGCCCGTCAAACGAAGAAGGCCGTGTATCGCATCAAGATGCGGGGCGAGGATCCGACTCCGTTCTTCCCCATTTATCCGTATCAGAAAGTGATTCGCACCGCCGCCGATCAGTGCGACATCACCGTGCAAGCCGTGCCCGTGGCGGCCACAAATCGCAATATCCGGGTCGATCGGCGATACCTGGGCTCGTCGCGGTATATCCAGACGAACGACTCGGCGGTGATGATGCACGTCGACAGCGCGGCCCGCACGATTATTGATCCTCCCAAAATCGCCATCGCGATGGAAAAATACGTCAATCAAAAGTTGCAGCACAAGGATTTCTCGACGGCCCTGGCGTCCGCCGGCGAGGTGGCCCGCTCGCTTCAAGGCGACTGCACGGAACATGCCGTCCTCTTGGCGGCCATGCTGCGGGCCCGCCATATCCCCTCGCGCATTGCCGTCGGGATCGTGTACATCGAGTCGCTCGCTGCATTTGGTGGGCACATGTGGACCGAGGCGCTGCTGGGCGACCGCTGGGTGCCGCTGGATGCCACCCTGGGACTTGGCGGAACCGGAGCAGACCGAATCAAGCTGGCCGACTCGAGCTTCGCCGACGATGGCCCCTCGCCGATGACGTCGTTCCTGCCGTTACTCCACGTGCTGGGCAGGATCGAGTTGAATGTCCTCGACACCTCGACTCGCTAAGTCACTGATCGCGTTGGCGAATTGTGGTGCAGGCGTCCCGCCTGCACCACAAATGAGCTGGGCCGCGCAGACAAACGGGGCAACCTACAGACTGCGCTGATTCACGATGCCCGTTTGCACATCCATCCGCGTGTTTGTCGTTTTTGCAGAGCCCGAGCGAACGGCCTTTGTAGAAATTGCACGAATTCATCCTTTCGCCGCGGCAAGCCAACGAACGTCTTTTTCGAGCAAAATGCCGGAAGTGCTTTCGTTTCAGCGTCTTTTGTCGCACATCCCGAAAATGTCGCCGAGCCGGCCCTGTTTGGCACCGAAGCTGCATTATGTCTAAGACGTCAGTGAGACCTAAGAGTCGCACGACAAACGACCGACGGAGTGAGAGACCGGCGGTTGTTACGAGAGTGAGAGAGACGAAAATTCCCCACCGGCCCGTGGAGACGGGCTACACCCCACCGCTTTCGGCACCCCTTGCCGACACACCGAACAAGGCCGAGGTGAGCGTTGCTCCCTCGGCCTCTTTCCTTTTCGAATCGTTGGTTTCTCGCGAATCGTCGAACCTCGAGGGCTGAGGCCGTGTCTCTTGTCTAGCGCGAATGCTTCTTGCCGGTCCATCCGCCGGCCCGTACACTGGATTCTGGAGAGTTTGGGTCGCGCTTTTCGCCTCCTCGTCTGTGAGGCGAATCCAAACGTCCAATCCGAATCGGAGATACAAATCACCATTGGCGACTGATCCCAAACGCGAGGAGTTGCGGGTCCAGCAAACAAAGGCCGTTCTGGTTGCCGTTCTGGATGCCGCTAAAAAGACCGACCGAGAACACGCCTTGGACGAATTGGCCGGGTTGGTGAAGACAGCCGGCGTCAAAGTCGTGGGCAGGATGACCCAAGTTCGCTCGAAGCTGATTCCCGCGACGCTGCTGGGAAAAGGAAAGCTCGAGGAACTTAAGCTACTGCTCGATTCGTGCGGAGCCGACCTGGTCGTCTTCGACAACAGCCTCACCCCCGCACAAAGCCGGAATATCGAAAAAGAGACCGGCCGGATCATCGTCGATCGCAGCGAGGTGATTCTCGATATCTTCGCCAGCCGGGCCCGCACCTACGAGTCTCGTCTGCAAGTCGAGCTGGCACAGCTGCAGTACTTCCGCAATCGGCTCCGCCGCCGGTGGAGCCACCTGGAACGCATCGAGGGTGGTGTCGGCGCAGGCCGTGGCCCTGGCGAAACGCAAATCGAAACGGACCGGCGGCTGATCGACCGGCGGATCGCCGAACTCAAGAAGCGCCTGGCAGAAGTCGAGAAGCGCCGCGAGCGGACGGTTTCGGCCCGTCGCGAGCAGATGACCGTCTCGATTGTCGGCTATACGAACGCCGGCAAGAGCACGCTGATGAACGCACTCACCGGCGCGGAGGTCCTCGTGGCCGATAAACTTTTCGCCACGCTCGACACGCGCGACGCGGCGCTGGCAGCTTCCGAAGTGGGGCGAAGTGTTGTTGAGCGACACGGTCGGATTTGTCCGCAACTTGCCGCACGACCTGGTGGCCTCGTTCCGCTCGACTCTCGAAGAGGCGCGGCACGCGGACTTGTTGCTCCACGTCGTGGATGCGGCCGATCCGGAAGCCGAGGCGCAGGTCGACACGGTCAACCGCGTGCTCGAAGAGATCGGCGTCGACAGTAGCAATGCACTGATCGTGCTCAACAAAATGGACAAAGTTCGCGACCGGGCGGTCGTCGACGTGCTGCGGCGCCGGTTCCAAGAGTCCATTTCGATCAGCGCAGCCACCGGTGACGGGCTGGATCGCCTGGGCGACGCGGTTGCCGCGCGACTGGCCGATGGATATGTGGACGTGGCGGTCGAAACGGGAGCCGGGAACGGCCGGCTGCTGGCCTATCTGGCCGACCATGCGGAGATCAAGAGCCGCGAGTACACCGATTCGCGCGTGACGCTCGTCTGCCGCGTTCCCAAGGCACTGGTCGATCGCCTCAGCGACGAGGAGACGGTGGTGACTGTCAGAAACGGCTTCGCCCCGGCTCCGACAAATGACAAGGCCGTCGCTCACGAGCAGTTCAATTAACCACGCTGCTTCCTCGCGACTGTCCTTGCCAATTCGTCGCGTGCGGACGGATCGTCCGGCGACAGGTCGATCAGTTTCTGAAACTGTTCGATCGCTTCGTCGATATGCCCCTGGGCACGAAGCGCTGTGCCGAGGTATTGGTAACAGACGACCAAATCCGGGTTGAGCCGCAGCGCCTGCTGGGCGTGCTCAATGGCTCCCGCGCTGTCCTCTTTTTTCAGGAGAAGTTGCGCCAGATTGGCGTGGGCCGTGGCACAGCTTTGGTCGATTTCGAGTGCGCGATTCAAGTGCCGTTCGGCCTCTGGAAGCTCTCTCCGGGCCGTCAGAATCGCCCCGATGCGACTGTGGGCTTCGGGCAAGCGCTCATCGATCGCGAGGGCGGCCTGATATTCCTTGAGGGCATCATCCAACCGGCCGAGACGTTCGTAACCGCCCGCCAGTTCGTAGTGCAAGGGGGCATAAGGCGCCGCGAGCTGAATCGCTGTTTGCAGCTCGTCCACGCCCTCGCCCGGCAGGCCTTCGGCGATCAGCGCGCCGCCGAGCAACTCATGCGCGTGTGAGCTGTCTGTCGTGCCGTCGATCGAGTGTCGCAGAAGGGTCACGCTGTCGTGCCAGTAGCTGACTTGGCTGTAGGTCGTCGCGGCTAGAAGCAACAAGCTCGCGACAGCGGTTGCAGGCAGGACTCGCCTGCGCAGCAGGCCCGCTGGCACAAGGGCGGAGACCAACCACGTGAAGGCGATAAAAACCCCGATCAATGGAAAGTAAGTGTAGCGGTCGGCCATCTGTTGAATGCCGATTTGCACCAGGCCGATCGTCGGGACGAGCGTTCCCAAATACCAAAACCATCCGACAAACAAGAATGGATAACGTCGCAGCCACCCGACCGCCGCGGTCGTCACTGCCAACAGGACGGCCGCCGAGCAACCCACCACGATCCAACTGATCCGAACGCCGGGGTGCGGATAATGGAATGCGAGATTCAGCGGATAGACCGCTTTGACGAGATACGCGACGTAAACGACGAGCGCATTGCCGAGTCGCACGGAGAAGGGGAATCGGACCGCCATTGCGCCCCCAGTCGCCTGCGTCACAACCGCGATGATCGAGAATGCGACAGACGCGGCGACGAAGGGTATTTTCTCGAGGAGCAAGCGCCCCTTGCCCGGCTGATGAGCGGACACCAGCGCACGTCCGGATTTCTTGGCCTCGCCCCATCGACCTAACGGCCAGAAATCGAGCAACAGAAAAACAAACGGCAAAGTCACGAGCGACTGCTTTGCCAACAAGCTGCACAGGAAGAGGATCAGTGAAGCGGCATAGGCTCGCCGCCGTCCGGTCATCGCATACCGGAAATACGTGAGCAGCGAGAGCAGGCCGAAGAGAGTGCTGAGCACATCCTTGCGTTCGGCCACCCAGGCGACCGACTCGACATGCAGCGGATGCAGGGCAAAAAGCGCGGCGACGAAGGCGCTTTGCAGTCGTTTGCCGGTCGCCGTCTTGAGCGCAATGAACAAAACCGCCGCGCTTGCGGCGTGCAAGAGGATATTGGTGAGATGATAGCCACCCGCGCCGGCCGTAGATTTCGCTATCGAGCATCAGTGAGAGCCAGGTCAACGGGATCCAATTGCAATCGGGTACCGCTGAAAAACTCCAAATCAGGCTGCGGCGAGTGATTCCTTCCTGGACGTAAGGATTGAGCGGGACATAAACGGGATCATCGACGGAGATAAATCCAAAGTCCCAGACTTGTGCGTACACCAGCAGCACGGCGCCAATCAGCAACGCGGCAATCAGGCCATCCCCGCGCAAACTCGACTCGGTTGCTGATTCCGTGGCGGGGCGTGCGGTTTTTCGGGCGCTCATGATTCCCACTCGAAGCGGCTCATTCCGCCGGACTTGCCGTGTCGTCCGTGTAAGACAAGTTGCGTGCTTCGAGCCAGCCCTTCGCAAATTGCACCAGGCAGCGGTCGCGGTACGGAAACCATGCGTTCGCGATTTGACAGCGGAAGACCGTGGTTTCAAAGGCTTCCTGCGGCTTGCCGCTCGCCAGTGCCAATTCAAGTCGTCGCCGGTCCTCAGGGTTCGCGACTTCCGCCGCGAATTGGCGGGCAAACGCAAGTTCCTCCTGCTCGGTCAGTGCCGGAAGCGGTTCGCAGCCATCGGGCAGGGGCGTGTCCTGGTCCTCTGATGATTTCTCGCCGGACTTGGCTTCCTCTCGCTGCCGCACAATCTGACCGGTGCGGGAATCGAGAAACGCACGCTCGCCTGGGTCGGCAAATTGCAAAGCCGTCACGACGTCGCTGAGAGAGAGAGAGGGAGGCATTCCGCTATTTCAACAGAAACACCGCAGCCAGGGCGAGCGCCGCTGTTTCGATGCGGAGGATATTTGTCCCCAGGGAGACCGTGCCGGCTCCGGCCTCGACCGCCTCCTGAATTTCCGCCGCTGAGAATCCGCCTTCGGGCCCGATCACGAGCAGCACGGGCGTCGTGGCGAAAGTGGACAAATCGAGACTCGCCAGCGGCCGACCGCCACGATCGGCGACGAGAGTCGATTGTCCCGGAATCACTTCGGCGACGAGCTTTTTCCAGGAAATCAGCGAATCGACGGGCATCAGTCGATTTCGGCCTGACTGCTTGCAGGCTTCAACGACCGCTTGTCGCAGCTTATCGAGCTTGACCGCCCCGGGGGCGACGACGCTGCGACTGGTTTGCAGCGGAATCAAACGATCGACGCCCAATTCCGTGGCCTTTTCCACCATCCAGCGCATGCGGTCCGCCTTGGGGACCGCCGTCGCCAGGCTGACCGGCGCACGGGTTGCGGGCGGATCGCGGCGACGTTGGGCCAGACGCAGCGTGGCGGAACTCCTGGCGAGTTCCACGATTTCCGCGTCGGATTCGGTCCCTTGTCCGTCGAAAACCGTGATCCGGTCGCCGACGCACTTGCGCATCACGTGGGCCAAATGATGAAATTCGCTCCCGGCAAGCTCACTCAGTTCGCCGGGCTGATCGCCTTGGGGAAAGTGCGGCAGAAAATACCGGTCAGGCATAGGTCAATATCTAGGGCCGATTCTGCAATCGTTGTCCATGCATGATGCTTCTCGCGCGATTCTGCCGATTATAGCTCATAGCGCGATACCACCGGTTCGCTTCGGGAGGGGGAAGCTATGTCTCGAGACGGCGACGCTCTGAGCGGCGCCCCGATCGCGCCCTCGACCCGCGCCACAGTTTTTTCGCGGGTGCAAGTCATCAAGAGGCGATGGCCCGATTGGAATATCTCGTTGAGACGGGCCTGCGCTGCGGTGTTGTCGTGGGTCCCAAAGGGGCCGGCAAGACGTTCGCTCTCCGCACGTTCGTGGGGGAACCGTCGACCGGGCGGTCGACCAAAATTCTCGTGGATCTCCACGGCCTCGACGCGGCCGAAGCGCTCAAGCGGCTGGGCCAGAAGCTCGGCACGACTTCGCATGCCCGCGGACGACTCGGCGAGCTTTGGTACGAGGTCACTGACGCGCTCGCCGGTCGACGTCAGGCGAAGCACCGATGCATCGTGCTCTTCGACCATCTCGATCGCTGCCTGCCCGATTGCCAGCAAACGGTGGAACGGCTCGTCCTGCACGATGACGGCCCGGGAGCCGTCACCTTTGTGCTGAGTTTCTCGGGAAGTACATACCCCGTTATTCCCAAGCAGTGGCGACACCTGGCCGACTTGCGGATTGAGCTGTCGCCCCTCACGGCTGAGGAGACGGCGGAATTCGTCGAGCGTCTCCTCCGATCGTTCGATCTCCCCGGGGACGCTTTCAATGCGGATGCGTCTGAAATTCTCTTCAGGCTGACTCGCGGGGTCCCTCGGGACATTGTTCGGCTTTGCGAGCTTTCATTGCTCTCAGCCATGCAGGACGATCAGCCGTCGGTTTCGGCCGACGTCGTCGAAGCCGCAATGCAGGAATTGAGCCTGCTGCGTCCCTCGGCGTGATGAGGCGAGACCTTAACACTCGCCCGTGCGGCTTCCGGCGCTAAAGTCCGCTTCCGACGCAAGTTAAAGAAATCTTTATCTGCCCGGCCGCTGTTTCTACTCTTAACAGAATCTCCACAAACCGAACACACAATCATAATCCTCGGCCACTAGAGTGCTCTCCTTGCTTAAGGGACGCCAAAGGAGAGCTTAATGGCTGGTGGTGGTTTTTCGGGCTGCCGTGGACGGTGCGCCGTGATTGCGGCGATCGCTTTATTTGCGGCGACAGCATTCACAGGCTGCGGGAAAAGGACCGGCCCCGCGATCAAGGGAGCGAAGCTCCCCGTCTTTCCCGTTAAGGGAAAGCTCCTCATGGACGGCAAGCCGATGATTGCCGCCGCGATTATGTTCAATCCCGTCATGAAACTTCCGCCAGGCGTGTCGCACATGCAACCGCGGGCGACCGCCGATGAGAACGGCGATTTCACCGTGACAACGTACACGGCTGGTGATGGGGCGCCGGCGGGCGATTACAAGATCACGATCTCCTGGAAGGGAGAAGAGGCTGTTGGCCTCACCGATGGCGGGCGCGGCGATGTCGAGGAGAAAGCGCCGCAAGACTTCTGGAATGCACGCACCTCCAAGATCCGGGTCAAGGTCAAGGAAGAGCCAAACGCTCTTCAGGCGTGGGACCTCGCGCAATTGGAAGGCACCGCCACGACCAGCAATCCGTGAGCAGATTTGCCAAGTGAGAATCCAACGCGACCGCAGGCGCAACATGCTTGGCGTGTCGCTCGCGTTCACCGTTCGCATTTAACACCGTATCTGTTTGATTCACATAATCCGTAAAGGGGAAAAGTCGATGCCACGTCCGGTCAAGCGAGGATTCACATTAATCGAGCTCTTGGTGGTGATCGCCATCATTGCCATCCTGGTTTCGCTGCTGCTGCCGGCCGTGCAAGCCGCGCGAAGCCGCCCGCCGGACGCAGTGCCGGAACAATCTGCACCAATTGGTGATCGCTTCCCACAACTACGCGGATGTGTTCAAGGGCCTGCCTCCCTCGAAGATCCTGGGAAGCGCCTTGTGGGGGTCCGCGACCTGCTCGAAGGCGGGTTCAGTCGACGCGACCTTGGGCGGCCAAGGCACGACAATTGGATCCGGCAAGGACAAGTGCAGCGATGGATATATGAGCATCCTCGGTGCGCTCTTAGGCTTCATGGAACAGGGCAACTATTCGAAGGTCATCAACCATGATTTTCCCTGGTGCTCCACGGCAAACACGTCCTTTATGATTACGGTTCCCGTTCCCGAGTTCGTTTGTCCCTCGGTTCCGAACTCGAACCGGACCGACATTTTGTTCGCGCCCGGTGTGCCCGTCGCGGACTATTCCTCGCCGTCAACCGGCGTCAATCCGTTGCTCTACCCGGCTTTGGGCTTGCCGACGCCCGGCGACTACAGCGGGGCCACGGGTGCGATGAACCAGGCCGGCACCAAGATTCTTCAAGGCACCGTTTGTCCCTTCCGCAATATCACGGACGGCTTGAGCAATACGATTCTTTTTGCCGAGTGCGCCGGACGGCCGTTTTGCTGGGTCCTCGGCACTCAAGTCAAACCTGCCGAATACACGGCGTGGCCCAATGCATACTGGATGAAGGGCGATTTCGCCATCGGCCCGGCCCAGGCGGACACGACAAACCTGGGCACTTACCCAACGCCCCATACCGTGGTGTCGGCAACGACCAGCAACGCCTGGCCTGATCCGGCCGCATCGGGCTGGAAGGTCGACGGAACGGACCCCACAGGCGTCGTTTCGCAGCTTGGTGCTTGCGTCATCAATTGCAGCAACGACTCTGAGATCTACGCGTTCCATCCGGGCAGCGCCGGCGTTGCCTTGTGTGACGGTTCGGTTCAATTCTTGAGTCAGTCCATGTCGGCCGAGGTCCTGGTCTACCTCATCGGTGCACGTGACGGTCAGATGGCCATTTACGGCGACGGCGCCGCAATGTAATCGCCTCCATCGGACGTAACGAAGACTCTCTTCTCTTCCCCGCCGAGTGCGTGAGCGCTCAGGCGGGGAAGAGTTTTCTTGGGCGAATCAAAATTGGAAAAAGGGCTTCCATGATTTCTTGTCGACAGCATTCAGCGAAATGGTCGCTGGGGATTGGCCTTCTCGCGACAGTCGCCTGTTCGATCGCTACCTCCGCACTCTCGGCCGATGATTCCATACAACTCCTTGGCGTCGCAGAGCTTCCTGGCACCAGCCTCGACAAATCGGGACTGCAGAATCGGCTCGAGGACGGCACGCCCCATAACCAATTGGGCGGGCTTTCCGCGCTGGACTACTCGGGAGCCGACGACGTCTTCTACGCTCTTTCCGACCGCGGGCCGAAGGACGGGACGGTTCGCTTTCACTGCCGCTGGCAGGCCATCGAACTCAAGTTGTCGAAGGACGGGCGTGGACAGGCGTCGTCGCGCCTCGTCGGCACCACGCTCCTCTCCGCGGGCGACGGCAAGCCGATGATCGGAATTGCCTCCGCCTTCGATCCACAAGGCCCCGATGGCGGTCATCGCTTTGACCCCGAAGGACTTCGCCGCGGTCCCTCCGGAAACGTCTTTCTCTCCGACGAATACGGCCCGATGGTTATCGAGTTCGATTCGTCGGGACACGCCCTGCGTTCACTGCCGATCCCGGCCCGCTACCAGATCAAGCATCCCGCGGCCACCAAAGAGGAAGAACTCGCCCAGAACACGTCGGGGCGCATCCCAAACGCTGGTATGGAAGGACTTGCGATCAGCCCGGACGGCGGTCGGCTCTACGCGCTCGAGCAGTTGCCGCTGCTGCAAGACACCAAACCCGGAAAGAAAGGCAAGCGGCAAGGTCTCAATTGCCGACTGCTCGAGATCGACCTCAAGTCGGGCGCCACGCGCGAGTTCGTCTATCCGCTGGAAAACAGCCATACCAAGCTCTGTGAAATCCTCGCCATCGACGACGGCAAGTTCCTGGTCATTGAACGGGACGGCCAATTGGGACCGAGAGCCGCTTTCAAGAAGATCATGGCGATCGACATCAAGAACGCCACCGACAGCAGCCAGGTCGCAACGCTTCCGCCGAAAGGACTTCCGAACAGCCTGCATCCCGTGAAAAAGTCGACCTTCATCGACCTGCTCGACCCCCGCTTCGGCCTCTCCGGCAGCAAGTGCCCCGAAAAGATCGAGGGTCTCGCTTGGGGTCCCTCATTGCCCGATGGAAGGTCCGTGCTCTGGGTCTGTGTCGACAACGATTTCAAACCCGAAGCGGCAAATCTGTTCTACGCCTTCGCCGTTCCGCGGGGGGCGTTGGTGACCGCACACTAACGCCGGTGGGGGGGAAAATTCCGGAACTCTTGCACTCGAAAAAAAAATGGCAAGAAAGGGTCCTTCCTGGCGACCCCTAACGGACGTAAATTTCTCTGTAAGGATTTGTTTTCGGGCGGTTTACGGAAAACGATGGCTGACACGACCAAACCAGGTTTCGGCGAATTTGGTGAGAATCTCACCAAGTTCGTAGAAACCTGGTTCACTTTTTCGCCAAGTTCGCTCGAACATGGGCCGTCCGACGCCAGGTTGCTCTAACCGCTTGTCGGAAAAGCACTTCTCGACATTGTTATTCGCCGGCAACTGCAATCGACCGTCCGGAGCGGGCCGACTCGAAAACCGCCTCCGTGAAGTCGAAGACTGGCAGCGCACACTCCGCCGGTGCGAAGTTGTCGGCTCCCGACAGCAGCGAATCCAAAAAGGCGACGACCGGATTGCAGTCCGGCTGGGTGAGCCCAAATCGCTCCGCATGCCCCCCGCGGCCGATCCAGATTTCTCCCTCGCGCAGCGTCAAATCCCCCCGCTCGCAGTGGATCGCCAGCATCTCGTTGAAGTGCTGCGCATGCCCGACGAAATCCATCGTCAGCGGAACGTCGCCGTCCAGCAGTGCGGAAATGGAGCCGGTGATTTCCACATGGCTGCCGCACGTGTCGCAGCGGGCGAAGACCTGTTTGGGTTTTAGGCCCGTGACGAAAAAGACCGCGTCGATCTTGTGGCTCCCCGCGTCGCCGATAAATCCGCCGGGATTCGACTGCGGATCGTCCCGCCAGGTCCCGCCGATCGTCTGCTGCCAATTCTCGATATTGTGCGACATCACGGCCCGCACCGCCCCGAACTCCCCCGAGCCGACCAACTGTCGCAGTGCCCGGTAGGTCGCCCACCGCCGGCGTTGATAGGCGACCGAAAGCAGCATCCGCGTGCGTTGGGCGATGGACGCCAATTCCAAAATCTCCGCCCGCCGCCGCGCCAGTGGCTTTTCGCACAACACGGGCACGCCCCGCTCGAGAAAGGCCGCAGCCTGCTCGAAATGCAACTGCGTCGGCGTGCAGATGACGGCCGCATCAATGCCGGGAAACGTGAGCAGATCCTCAAAACGCGGGCAAATCGCCGCATGGGGCGCCGGCCCGTTTCGCAAATCCTCGGCAAAGGCACGTTCGACGTCATAGAGCGCAACCGCCTCGCTGCGTCCATCCGCCAGGATGCGTTCACAGTGCAGCCGCCCCATCCGCCCGCAACCGGCCACCGCCACCCGCAGCGGGCGCGAAGGCACATTCATCGAATTTTCGACATCATTCACAAGCCCAACTCCCTATCCGGAACCTACCAATTCTCACCTCGCAGCTTCCAGCCCAATCCTGCAGCCGGAGTAGACCGTCTATTTCAAAATTGTGAGTCAGCAAATCTCAGGGCGGATTTTCACCACTAAGACACAAAGACACCAAGAAAGACTAAGAAGCAGTTCTCCGCAGATTTCGCAGAAGGACGCAGATTTTGAAATTCAAATCGGCGAAATCGGCGTAATCTGCGGATCTCTCTTGCCTTTCTTGGTGTCTTTGTGGTGAAGAATCTGCCTGGGACTTGCCCTCCCACCATTTTGAAGTCGACGGTCTACTACAGCTCTCGGCTGACCAATTTCCTGACACCCTCACGAGTTACTTCGCACTTTTTCCCTCATTCCGTGCGCTTGCGACAAACGCGAGCGGATGCCATAGTTCGGACCAGCGTCGTCCAGCGATTTTTGGAAATGGGGCAGCCGCCGATCGGCCGCTCATAGCAGGGCCTCGAGTAAAGCAAGCAGAGACGAATGACCGTTCCTCTGATCGTCAATCAGGACGAATTCGACGAGTATTGCCAGCACGTCCGCGAATCGGGAATCGTCGCCTTCGATACGGAGTTCATCTCCGAACACACCTACCAGCCGCAGCTCTGCCTGTTGCAGTTTGCGACGGCCGAACGCACGGCGGCCGTCGACCCCTTCGAGGTCAAAGACCTCTCGAAGTGGTGGCAGTTGATGACCGATGACGAAACGACCGTCATCAGCCACGGCGGTCAGGCCGAAATCCGCTTTTGCCTGCATTACGCCGGCGCCGCCCCCCGCAAATTCATCGACGTGCAAATGGCCGAAGGCCTGCGCAGCCGCAGCTATCCGCTCGCCTACGCCACGCTGGTGAACCGCGTGATCGACCGCCGCGTCCACGGCAAAGAGACGCGGACGAACTGGCACCACCGTCCCCTCTCGAAGGCCCAAATCCAATACGCCCTCGAGGACGTCAAATACGTCCTGGCCATCTGGGACAAACAGCGAAACAGTCTCTCGCGGCTCGGCCGGCTCGATTGGGCCATTGCCGAATTCGACCGCATGGTTGACGACATCGCCGCCGAGCACGTCCGCGAGGCCTGGCATCGGCTGCCCAAACTGCACAAACTTTCGCCGCGAGAAATGGCCGTCGTCCGCGAACTGTCGCTCTGGCGCGAGGCCGAGGCGGCCCGCCGCGATCGTCCGCCGCGGCGCATTCTCCGCGACGACTTGATCCTGGAACTGGCCAAACGCCAGCCGACCAATTTCGACGACCTGTTCGCGACGCGCGACATGAACCGCAGCGACCTGCGGAAATCGGGGCAGGAAATCCTCGAGCGCATCGAGCGGGCCGTCGCCATCCCCGAAGCCGACTTGCCGCAGCCGCCCCGTCCGGCCGGGCTCGAGATCGATTCCGACGAGCATGTCGTCGGTCAGCTGCTGGGAATTGCCCTCTTGAACCAGTGCAGCGCGCTCAACGTGGCCAAAACGCTCGTGGGGACAAGCGCCGACCTCCGCGATCTGGTCCGCTGGCATCAAAAAGGGAGCAAAGGCACGCCGCCCCGGCTGTTACAGGGCTGGCGGGCCACCGTCTGCGGCGACCTGTTGCGCGACGTGCTTACGGGCAAAATCGCTCTGCGCGTCGCCGACAGCAAGTCGGATCACCCGCTCGTCTTCGAGCGGCTGGAAAGTGCGAGCAGCAAAGCACGCTGACCGCCGCGCCGTAGGGCAAGCTGCCAGCTTGCCATTCGGGCTACTGGCCATCAGGGTGTCCGGGAATTCGATGCTTTCCCAGGCCCTCGCTCACGCGTCGGGTTGGTAAGGCTGCCTCCACCAACCCGACGCGTCAGCGAGGGCAGCGCAGGATGAAGCGTTATTGAATTCCAAGACGGTCTCACGCAAGGCCGTCGGGAATGGCACCTGCCATTTCGCGACTGAAAGACGAGTACGATTCCCCTGCCCCAATTGAGAGTCAACGAGCGCTCGATTCTCGAGTGCACTTCACCGCCGCGAATGGCAAGCTGGCAGCTTGCCCTACGATTCTGCAGCCTCTGACGACGCAGCCGTCCTCTGACGTATAGAATGGAACCCGCGGCCTGCTCGCTTTGCTTTGCGCTTTCGACAAACACGGTTCATGCCTTCGCCTCTTGTCCAACTGCCTCTCATCCAGAACTGGAGCTGTCATAGCTGCGGTGGCTGTTGCCGCAAGCACTTGATCGAGATCACCGACGAAGATCGGCAGAAGATCGTCGAGCAAAAGTGGAGCCCCGCCGACGGCGTCGATATCCCGCCCGTCGTTTGGCACGCCGGCCCTCCCTGGAAAAAGCGGTATCGGCTCGCTCATCGGGCCGACGGCGCCTGCGTGTTTCTGGACGACAAGGGTCTGTGCCGCATCCATGCGAAGTTCGGCGAGCCGGCCAAGCCGCTCGCCTGCCAGGTGTATCCGTACGCCCTGCATCCGGGCGGGCGGAAGCTGGCCCTCAGTCTGCGGTTCAGTTGCCCGTCGGTCGTCGAAAACAAAGGCCGGCCCGTCAGCCTGCAGGTTCGCGAACTCAAGCGCATCGCCGAGCTCACGGTGCCGCCCACGGCCGATCAAATTCCGCCGCCGGCCATTTCGCCCGGCGTCCGCGTCGAATGGGCCGACTTTCATCGCTTCGTGAACGCGCTCGACAACACGCTGGCCGAGCCGGACGTCGATCTGCTCACCCGCATCTTGCGTGCGGTCTTTTGGGTCAGGCTTGTGTCCCAGTCGAATTTCGACGTCGTCAAAGGCAATCGCCTCGACGAATACCTGCACATCGTCAGCGAAGCCGCGAACAACGGGATCAGCGAGTTGCCCACCGCCCGCCGCGAGCCGACCCGCGCGGGGCGGCTCCAATTCCGCATGCTGGCGGCCCAGTACTCTCGCGTCGATACGTTCGACAAGGCGGCCCGTGGCCTCCGCGGCCGGCTGCGCCTGTTGCGTGCCGCGCTGCGGTTCGCCCGCGGCCAGGGAAATGTACCGCCGCTGCATCCCGGCTTTGGTGAAGTCCCCTTTCGCCGCTTGGAAGCCGCCTTCGGCGGTCTGCCGCCCGAGGCCGACGCGATGCTCACGCGTTATTTTCGCGTGAAAATCCAAGGCCTGCACTTCTGCGGCCTGGCCTATTACCGCGTCCCGTTCGTCGAGGGCTTTTTCAGCCTGGCCCTCGTCTACCCGGTCGTGATGTGGCAGGCCCGCTGGCTGGCCGCGAGCGAGTCTCGCGAACAGATCACGGCCGACGACGTGGCCCGCGTGTTGGCGATCACCGACCACCATCATGGCTATTCCCCCGTCCTCGGCACCCGCTCCTCTCGCCGCCGCGTCCGCCTGTTGACCCACGCCGACGACCTCGAACGCCTCTGCTGCTGGTACGCACGGTAGTCGTTCGTCGAACGGAAATCTGGTGGGGTGCCACCGTATGCCGTTAACCCTTTGAGACCCGAGCGACGGCACCGAACTGCTCGAAAGGCGAGGGCACCCGCCCTCGCACGGCTAGGTGCGGCGAAGGCAGGTGTCGTCGCGTTTCGGCCGATGGGTGGCACGCCAAAATTGATCGTTCAGCCCTTTCGTACCCGAAAACGAGGGTTAACGGCGTAGTAGTCCGCCTACTTCAAAATGGTGGGTGGGCGAATCCCAGGCAGATTTTTCACCACAAAGGCACAAAGACACCAAGAAAGGCAAGAGAGATCCGCAGATGACGCCGATTTCGCCGATTGGAATTTCAAAATCTGCGTCCTTCTGCGAAATCTGCGGAGAACTGCTTTTTTGTCTTTCTTGGTGTCTTTGTGCCTTCGTGGTCCAGATTTGCGTTGAATGCCACGTGGCTCACGTCGGCCACGTGTCGAAGTCAGCGGAATCGAAGAAACGGGTCGAGCGAGAGCCACGGGGATCGCGTCGAAGAAGAATGTGGCGGAGATGATGCAGAAGCAGGCTGAGTTGAAGTCGATTGCACAGCCGGAGCGTCGCCAGAGATCCACCATTTTGAGATAGACGGTCCAATAGAGTGGCACCCGAGCCAGTTCGATCCGCGTCAACTCGAACTGACGCGAACGACCATCTATACTCAATATCCTGCTTCGAATAAGCCTCGTTGGACCCACCCCACGGCTGCTCGTCCCACCTTTTGCCGAGAATGCTGATGTCCCCTCGATGTTGTTTCAATCGAGTCGTTTTCTTTGCCACGTGTGCGAGTTTCGCGTTGCTTGCCGGTCGGCTACCGCTGACTGCCGGCGAGAAAAAGATGCCACCGGTCGGCATTGAGGTGCCGGCGGCGAAGCAGGCTGTGTTGGAGAAGAAGCTCGAGGCGCTGGCCGCGGAGATTGCGGCTCTCGAGCAGTCGTCTGACGGCTCCGTTCGGGAACTGGTGCCGGATGTCGTCATCTTCTGGAAGGCCGCGCACACGGCGCTCGTGGATCGCGAGTTTTACAAACCGGGCGAAATCGACGTGGCCAAAGGCTTGCTCGACGAGGGGCTGGCACGGGCCGTGCGCTCAAAAAAGGGGACGCGCCTTGGACGACCAAACAGGGGCTCGTCGTGCGCGGCTACGTTTCGCGGCTGGACGGTTCGGTGCAGCCGTACGGCCTCGTGGTTCCGGCGTCTTATACGAAGGACGGCACAAAGAAATACCGGCTCGATTTCTGGTTTCACGGGCGGGGCGAGATGTTGAGCGAAGTCAACTTTCTCCGCGACCGCGAGAAAAACGTCGGCACGTTCGCGCCGGCCGACGCGATCGTGCTGCATCCTTACGGACGCTATTGCAACGCGAACAAATTCGCCGGCGAGGTCGATGCGCTCGAGGCGATGGACTCGGTGCGGCGGCGCTATCCGATTGACGACGACCGCATCGTCGTTCGCGGTTTTTCGATGGGCGGGGCGTCGACATGGCATTTCGCCGTGCACGATCCGAGCCGCTGGGCGGCCGCCAATCCGGGGGCCGGTTTCGCCGAGACGCCGCGGTTTGCGAATGTGTTTCACAAAGTGTCGCTCTCGCCCACGTGGTGGGAAGTGAAGCTCTATCACCTCTACGACTGCACCGACTGGGCCGACAATCTGCGGCACTGCCCGACTGTCGCCTATTCGGGCGAAATCGATTCGCAAAAGCAGGCGGCCGACGTGATGGCCGAAGCGATGGAAAAAGAGGGCCTGCAGCTCGTCCACGTCATCGGCCCGAAAACCAAGCACAGTTACGAGCGCCACGCGCGGGACGAGGTCGAGCGCCGCATTTCGGCGTTGGCCGCGAAAGGGCGCGAAAAGAATCCCGAGACGGTGCATTTCACGACCTATACGCTCAAGTACAACACCTGCGCGTGGGTGACCGTCGATGCCCTCGATCGACATTGGGAACGGGCCCGGATCGAAGCGCACCGCGATGCCGACGGAGGTTTCACGGTGCGTTCCGCGAACGTCAAGGCCTTCACGATTGACGTGCCGGCAAACGAAAAATCGGCCCCGCTCAAGGTGAAAATCGGGCCGCTGCAATCGAATGCGAGCAGCTTGCAGCAGGTCGAGAGGACGGCGACGACGACGGACAACAAACATTGGACGGCGTCGTTTCGCGACGAACACGGTCGCTGGACGGCCGGACGTCTTTCGGACTCGATTCTGCGAAAAAGCCACGGCGTGCAGGGACCGATTGACGACGCGTTCATGGAGGCGTTTCTGTTCGTGCGGCCGACCGGCAAATCGTCCAACCCGCTCGTCGATAAGTGGGTCGAAAACGAAATGCAGCGGGCGATTCGCGAGTGGCGCCGTCAATTTCGCGGCGAGCCGCTCGTGAAAGATGACAAGGACGTGACGCCCGCGGACATCGAGTCGATGAACCTCATCCTGTGGGGCGACTTGAATGCCAGCTCGGCCAATTCGCTGATCGCAAGGAATGCCGACAAACTGCCGATCCGTCGCGAAGGGTCTGAAATCGTCGTTGACGGCGGCCGCCATTTCGATGCGGCCCATCACGGGGCGATCCTGATTTATCCCAATCCGCTCAATCCCAAGCGGTATGTCGTGCTCAACAGCGGTTTCACATTTCGCGAGCACGCCTATTTCAGCAACGCCCTGCAGATTCCCAAGCTGCCCGACTGGGCCATCGTCGACGTCCGCACGCCGCCGGACGACGATTGGCCGGGGAAAATCGTCGCCGCCGACTTTTTCGACGAGGAATGGAAGGTCCAACCGCCCCATCAAGAGCCGGGGCCGCGGCCGTAAGCAATTGTTGAACGGCAGCTTCCGCGGATAGAATCGACGCACAAAGGCGTGTTCCGGATGAGTTCCGCGCATCTGTCGATTCTCCTGCGGCGAACGGGCTGGCTGACGCTTGCCGTCGAAGTCGTCCGCGGTCTATTCGGCACGATCTGCGTGCTGTTGGCGGCGGGGCTGTTGGCGCTGGCGATCGACGCGGTCTTCGGCCTGTATCCGGCCGGGTTGATCGCCGTCGACGGGCTGATCGGCTGCCTGCTGCTGGCGGCAGCCGGTTTCATCGCCGGCCAATTCTGGCGGAACCGGTTCAATCCGCGTCGCGTCGCCCGGCAAATCGAACTACGGTTGGGCGTGCAGGACAACCGACTCATCAATTCGGTCGATTTCCTCGAGTCGCCCGCGGGCGCTCGAAGCGCTCCCCTCGTGCGGCAATCGGTGCAGCGAGGCGAAGAGCTGGCAGCCCAGGTCTCGTCGCTCGAGGCGGTCGACATGTGGCGCCCTGGAAGATGGCGGCCGCGGCCCTCGGGGCGGTCGTCGTGTTGGTTGCCGCCTATTTGTCCGCGCCCCGCGTCTTCGCGATGGTGGTGCCGCGGTACCTCGATCCGACCGGCGATCATCCGCCATTCACGCTGATTCGCTTCGGCATCTCGGTTTCGCCGCAGACGGTCTATCAGGGCCGACCGGCCACGGTCACGGCTCACCTCGACGGTCCTGATCTGCCGGAGCAGGCGAATCTTGTGTTCGTCGACGGCAAGGAACGCCAGCCGCTGCCCATGTTCCGCAGCGAGGACGGTGTCTTCCTCTTGCCGATCGAGCGGGCGGAAAAGTCGCGCGAGTTCTATATCGACACGCCGAAGGGCCGCAGCGAGCGATTTTTGTTCTCGGTGATGGCGGTCCCCTCCTTCGAGAGGGCCGAGGTTCGCTATCAATTTCCCAAGTACACAGGTTGGGCGCCGGCGGGCCACGAACTCGACGGCCGCGAAATTCGGGCGCTCGAGGGGACGGAACTGTTCTTCTCGGCCACCGGCACGATGCCGCTGCGCTCGGGCCGCCTCACCATTTTCGATCCGGCCGAACGGATCGTCACGCTCGAACCGGACGGCAAAGACCCGAGCACGGTTGAGGGGCATTTCACGCTGGCCGCCAGCGGCCACTATCGGATGAGTTTGCTCGGCGTCAACGGCGCCGAGAGTCACGAACAGCGCGAGGGATCGCTGATTTCTGTCCCCGATCAGCCGCCGCAAGTGGCCATTCTCGATCCCGAGCCGATGGTTGCCGCGGTCGAGGGCTGGAATGTGCCGGTGACGGTGCAAGCGGTCGACGACGTGGCCGTCGATCGGATCGTGCTTTACGCCGGCGTCAACGGCTGGGGACCGGATCCGCTGCCGCTCAAGCTCGAAGCCGTGCAGCCGAACGTCGCCGTGGGCCGTTACACGTTTGATTTGGGGAAACTGGGGGCGAAGGCGGGCGACATCATCACGTATTACGCCTCGGCCTATGACAACCATCCCAGCGGAAAGCACTTCGCCGACACGCCGACTTCGGTGATCCAGGTCATCTCGAAGACCGAGTTCGAGAAGTTCGAGCGCGAAAAATATCAGATGGATCAACTGGCCAAAGAGTTCGAGGCCTTTCGCCGGCGGTTGGAGAATTTGAAGAGCCAGCGCGAAAAGCTGCTCGAAGAGATGGAACAGCTCCGCAAGAAGCTCGACGCGGACCAGCAACTTTCGGCTGACGAGCTGAAGAAGATGAAGCAACTCGAAGAGCAGCTCAAGAAATTCGGCGACGAGGCGGAACGGCTCTCCAAGGATCTGCACGAGCGGGCCGCCCAGTCGCAGTTATACGACTTGGAGAAGTCGTACCGCGAGAATCTCGAAAAGCTCAGCCAACAGCTCAAGCAGCAGGCGGCTCTGGCCAATCAGGCGCACGAACAGACCGCAAAGCTCCAGAAGGATCCGAAGAGCCCGCAGAACGCGGCCGATTTCAAGAGCGCCGCACAAAAACTGCAGAAGGAGCAAGCCCCCTTCGATCAGCCGAATCAAGAGCAAATGGAGCGGACGGCGCAGGACGTCGAGAAGATGCGGCTGGCGAATGAACTCATCAGCCAGGGCGAACGACTGCGGGCGGCCATCATGCAGCAGCGCCAATTGGCCGATCGACTGGCCCAGTTTCGCGACCGCAAGAATCTCGGCGCGGATGATCTCGAACGCATGCAGCGGCTGGCCAAAGACCAGGAACTGCTGCAGCAGGAAATCGAAGAAGCACGCGCCGATCTGGAAAAGACGGCCCGGGCCGCGCAAAAGGCGCTCCCAAAGATGTCGGGCGGCGCCCTCAAAATGGCCCACGCCATCGAGCAGATGCAAGTGGGCCAAGACCAGGCCCAGGCGGCCCGCTCGGCCCGCGGCGGCCAGGGAGATGATGCGTCGGGCGCGGCGGAGTCGGCCGCGAAAAAGTTGGAATCTCTGTTGAGTAAAACGCCCAACGCCAAAGGGGCCGCCGGGTCGGGCGATCTGGACGGCTGCTTTGGACTGCCGAAAGCCGGTCTCGAGGAGCGCTCAACCAAATGGGACAAGGGCGTCAAATGCCCGGCTTGGGGCCACAGGGCCAACAAGGCAGCGGCTTTGCCGGCTCGCAGACGAAGATGTCGATCTTCGGCCCGCACCGAATGACCGAAGGGGGAAGCGACTCCACGCGGGAAAGCGGTTCAGCCCAACAGGGAACGGGGCGTGGCGGCGCCGGTCCCGAGCGAGAGGCCACGCGCAGTGCTGAAACGCTCAACCCGTCCACGCGTCAATCGTCGCGTTCGGCGGCCGGCAACATGCGCGGCGTCCCCTTGCCCTATCGCGATCAGGCCGAAGCCTACTTCAAGCGGATTGCCAAGGAACAGTGACATGCCGATGAACCGAGTCTGGCTTGCCATGCTGGGGGGAGCGTGCCTGTCTGGGTTCGCGTGGGCGGATGACGCGCCGCGAAGCGTCGTGAACTGTGCGAACTTGATTTACGGACAAAGCAAGACGTCCGTCTGCTTTAGCGCGGGCTTTCTCACGCAGCTCGCCAAATCGACGAACATCCGCACCAAGCCGGAATTCCTGCCCGTGAAGCTCGAATCGGTCGAAATGTATCAGCATCCGTTTGCCGTCATGACGGGCGAGGGGGCCTTTCAACTTTCGGACGCGCAGCGCGTCAACCTGCGGAATTATTTGGTGAGCGGCGGGTTCCTCGTCGCCTCGGCCGGCTGCAGCAGTCCCGAGTGGGCCTCGAGCTTTCGGAATGAGATTCGCAAAACGTTTCCCGATGTGAAGCTGGCGCGGCTCGATCTGTCGCATCCGATTTTCCACACGGTCTACGACATCGATCGGCTCGATCTGACGAAGTTGCGCGGCCAGACGGGACTGGAAGGACTGACCATCGACGGCAAGATCGTTCTCGTGTTCAGTGCCGACGGCCTCAACGACACGCATCACGCCGGCGGCAACTGCTGTTGCTGCGGCGGCAACGAGATTCGCAATTCGCGGCAAATCAACGTGAACCTGCTGGCTTACGCGCTGACGCATTGATCAGAGGCGGTACCCGCCGGAAAAACACATGCAGTCGAATCGCTGGATGAATCTGTTGGTCCTGCTGACGGCAAGCATCGCCGCTGGTGTTGCGCCGGCTCGTCCGCGGGCGATCGACTTTCATCACACGATCGACGAGCGCGGCACGCGACGAAGGTCGAACAGCCGGTCGTGCTCGTCTTCGGCGCGGTTTGGTGCACGTGGTGTCACAAGCTCGAAACCGACACGCTGACCGATCCGAAAGTCGCGACCGTCGCCGGCCAGTTCCTGTGGGTCAAAATCGATGTCGACCACGATCATGAATTAGCCGCGCGTTATGGGGTGGAGGGAGTGCCCGTCACCGTCGTGCTTGATAAGCAGGGGCTCGTGCTGGGCAAGGTTGCCGGCTACATGCCGCCTGCCAAATTTGTCGACTTCTTGACCTCCAGCCTGGCGAACCCGCATCCCGATGAACTTCTGCCCGATCTCTTGGAGCGCTTCGCGAAATCGAAGACACCGGCCGACCAGCGGACGGTGACCGAGCGATTGATCGGCCAATTGGCCAAGCCCGACCGGCTCAGTCGCGACGAGATTCTGGCCGCCCTGCGGAAGAAAGGCGCGGCCGTTTGGCCTTTGATCCTGGCAGACATGGCCGACGAGCGCCTGGCCGTGCGGGGCGCAGCCGCGGGGGCCCTCAAGCACGTCACCAAGGCCGATCTGCCCTTCCAACCCTTCGCCGATCCGCCCGTCCGCCAGCAGCAAATCGACGGCTGGCGGAAATGGCTCGCGTCGCACGCGCCGCGTTCGTGACGAATTCGGGGTCGTGCCGAATTCTGGGTCCTGACGAAATCGGGGTCGTGACGGTGAGTCCGTCGCGTTGCTTTAAATCCACTTAAGTTCTGCTTCAGCCCCCCGCGATTTGCCGTAAACCCATTTTGACATCGGGCAGACACCTCCCTAGAGTTGATTCTTAGGTATCGCGACCACTCATTTACGGCGTCGATGGCAGTTTTTTCTCCGACGCCGAGTGCCGCGGAATCGCCACACGGCACGAAGCCCGCCTCGAGCCCTTTTCTTGAATCCAGCCCAACATGCCGTCACGAAGAAAACGCGTCTCCCGGAACGTGCTCCCGAACGTCGCCGCGATCGAGCATCTCGAAGACCGCACGCTGCTCTCGGGCAATGTGCTGGTCTCGCTGGGTGGCAACGGCGTGTTGACCATCCGCGGCGATCAGTCGGCCGATAGCATTGCGATCCAGCAAACCTCCTCGGGCGTCCAAGTGTCGAGCGGCGATTCCGGCGCGACCGAGATCAACGGCAGCGCAAATCCGTTCACCGCGTCGTCGACGGTCAAAAGCATCCGCATTCAGATGAAGGCGGGCGACAACACGATTCAGATCGGCGATCCCACGGGAGCAACGCAGCTCAGCCTCACGGGCAGCCTGACCATCCGCGCGACCACGGGCAATAACACGGTTTCGCTCGCCAACGCGCAGATCGGCAAAGGCCTGAGCATCTCGGCCGGCAAGGGCGACAACAACATCGTGCTCGGCAGCACGACCAGCACTTCCGGCGGCAACCCGCTCACCGACGTCAACCTGGGCGCGGTCAAGGTGGGGGGCAATCTTGCGGTCTCGATCGGGTCGGGAAGCAATAGCGTCGCGCTGGTCAACGTGTCGGTCGGCGGGAAGACGTCGCTGCACACCGGTTCGGGGGGCGACGACCTGGCCCTGATGACGAACGACGGCGCCACACTGTCGAAGGGCCTCTCCATCAACGCGGGGTCCGGCGCCGACAACGTGATGTTGAACGGCTACACGGTGGGCGGCAAAGCCTCGATCAACACAAGGACGGGCGACGACACGTTGGGCTTTTTCGCGACCACGTTCGAGCGATCGGTGAGCGCGAACGGAGGAGCCGGAAGCAATACCTACCTGTCGAACGCCAAGAACTTCGCCAACACGTTCGCCGGGGGCACGGCCCACCTCCGCAATTTTCAGTCGCAGCCTACGGACGTCACGAAAAACGACTCGGCCTTCACCGACGCGTTCAGTTGGGTGAGCGGTCTCTTGAACGCGGACGGCCTGTTGAACCTCACGCCCACGGCCGTCAATCAGTCGTTCAGCACGGGCGCAACCACGGTGCTCTCCACGGGCAACCTGCTCACGAGCAATACCGATCCGAACGGCGGCACGCTCGCGGTGGCGAGCGTCGATGATTCGAGCGGCAAGTCGGTGCCCCTCGGCACGGCGACGACGCTCCCCTCGGTGCGCGCTCTTGACCGTGAACGCCGCCGGCACCTTCACCTATAACCCCAACGGCGCGTTCAAATCATTGGCGACGGGCAGCACGGCCACCGACACGTTCACGTACGCCGTGAGCGACAGCAACGGCCAGACGTCGACCAGCTCCGGCACGGTCACCATCACGATCACCGGTGTGACGAGCAGCAAGCCGGTCGCCGTCGACGATTCCTTCTCGACGACCGAAGGCACGACGCTCTCGAGCGGCAACCTGCTGACAAACGACACCGATCCCAACTCGGGGGCCACCCTCTCGGTCGCCACCGTCACCGATTCCAAGGGCAATGCGGTCCCGCTCGGCACGGCGACGACTTTGCCTTCCGGTGCCTTGCTCACGGTCAATGCGAACGGGACCTTCACTTACAATCCCAACGGCAAGTTCGGTTCCGTGACCGCCACCTCGCCCGGAGCCGACACGTTCACCTACACGGCCAGCGACAACCTGGGCAACACGTCGAGCGCTGCGACGGTCACGATCACCATCACGCCGGCCCAACCTGTCGCCGTCAACGACAGCTTCACGACCGGCGCCCTGACGCCGCTCACCACGGGCAACCTGCTGACCAATGACACGGACTCGAACTCCGGCGCGACGCTTTCGGTGTCGGAGATCCTCGCATCGAATGGCTCGGGTGTCACCGTGGGAACCGCGACGGAGTTGCCCTCGGGGGCCAAGCTCACCGTCAACTCCGACGGCACGTTCGATTACGATCCCAATGGCGCGTTTTCTTCGCTCGCCTCGGGCGCGACGGCAAGCGACGGCTTCACGTACTCGGTCAAGGACTCGGCCGGCGAAACCTCGGCGAACTTTGCGACCGTGACGATCACGATTACCGGCACGCAGAACCCGGTCGCCGTCAACGACAGCTTCACGACCAACAACGCGACGCCGTTCACGACCGGCAACCTGCTCACCAACGACTTCGAGCCGAACTCGGGCGCCACGCTCTCGGTCGACACGGTCCACGACGCCAGCGGCAATGCCATCACCTTGGGCAAGGCGACGTTGTTGCCCTCGGGCGCACTGCTCACCGTGAATGCCGACGGCACCTTCGATTACAACCCCAACGGCGCCTTCCCATCCCTTGCGGGGAGCGGGACGGCCACCGACACATTCACCTACACCATCACCGACAGTCTGGGCAAGACGTCGCAGAACGCGGGTACGGTGACGGTGACCATCACGGCCGCGACACCCGTCGCGGTCGCCGACAGCTTCACCACCGACGAGCTGACGCCGCTCACGGGCGGCAACCTGTTGACGAACGACACCGACCCCAATTCGGGGGCGACCCTTTCGGTGGCGTCGGTGCACGATTCGCTGGGCAATTCGGTCCCGCTGGGCACCGCAACGACATTGCCCTCGGGAGCCAAGCTCACCGTCAACGCGAATGGCACGTTCACGTACGATCCCAACGGTGCCTTCACGAATCTGGCGCCGACCGCGACGGCCACCGATACCTTCACCTATTCCGTTGTGGACAGCCTCGGGAACACGTCGGCCAACTCGGGCACGGTGACGATCACCATCACCTCTCCGAAACCGGTGGCGGCCAACGACAACTTCGCCACCGACGCCCACACGCCGCTGACGACCGGCAATTTGTTGACGAACGACACGGATGCGAACGCCGGGGCAACGCTCTCGGTGGCGTCGGTTCACGATGCGGACGGCAATAATGTGATTCTGGGAGCGACGACCCTGTTGCCCTCGGGCGCCAAGCTCACCGTGAATACCGACGGCACCTTCACCTACGACCCCAACGGCGCCTTCGATTCGCTGTCGGCCGGCGAGACGGCGAACGACACGTTCACTTACACCGTCGTCGACAGCCTGGGCAACACGTCGCCGAAGGCCGGCACCGTCACGATCACCGTCACCCCCACGCGGCCCGTCGCCAACGACGACGCGTTCAGCACGCCGGCCAATCACGATCTCACCGTCGTCAACGTGCTCTCGAATGACACCGACGGCACGCCGGGCGCGACGCTTTCGGTCGCCTCGGTTCAGGACGCCAGCGGAAACAACATTCCGCTGGGGACCGAGACCCTCTTGCCGTCGGGCGCGCTCCTCACGATCAACGCGAACGGCACATTCGACTACAACCCCAACGGGGTCTTCAACAGCCTGCTCTTGGGCCAAACGGCGACCGACACGTTTACCTACAAGGTCGTCGACAACTTCGGCGAGACCTCGATCAACTCCGCGACCGTGACGATTACGATCAACGGCACTGCCTGAGGTCGGGAAAGCGCACGTAATCAACCGCGCGGAAGTTCCGCTTCTTTCTCTCTCGCCTTGCCTTGCTGGTAGAGCTCTTCCATCTCGATGAGCGTCGCGTCGGCGAGCGTGCGGTTTTTGGTGGCGAGCTGTTCTTCGATGTAACGCACGCGCCGTTCGAATTTCGCGTTGCTGCGGCGGAGGGCCTCTTCGGGATTGATCTTCCAGCGGCGGGCGATGTTGGCGATCACGAACAAGATATCGCCCAGTTCGTCCTCGACGCGAGATTGACGCTCCGGGTCGACGATTGGCGCGTCGGGAACAACCTGTGCGTCGACGTTCGCGGGAACATGAGGAATTGCTCCGCCGGGAAAGAGTTCCCCGGCCAGCTCGGCCACTTCCTCGCGGAGCTTGTCGAAGAGCATCGACCGGTCGGGAAAGTCGTAGCCGACGCGGGCCGCCTTCTTGGAGAGCTTGACCGCCCGGGCCAACTGAGGCAGGGTGACGGGAATTCCGTCGAGGGCCGAGTCTCGCGGTTTCTCCTGATTCTTGGCCGCGTGCCAATGCTGCGACACGTCGTCGACTGAGTTCGCCACCGCGTTTCCGAAGACATGCGGGTGCCGGTGAATCATCTTTTGCGTGATGCGTTCGACCACCGCGACGAGGTCGAAACGGCCTTCGTCGGCGCCGATCTGGGCGTCGAGCACCACTTGCAACAGCAGATCGCCCAGCTCTTCGACAATCGCCTCGTCATCGCGGGAGTCAATCGCTTCGAGCAGCTCGCACGTTTCTTCGAGCGTGTAAGGCTTGATCGTTTCAAGGGTTTGCACGCGGTCCCAGGGGCAACCGTCGGGCGCGGAGCCGGGCGACGACTTCGCAAAACTTCTTGAACGCGGGCCCCATTTGGGCCGGATCGGGGGGGACGCCTTGCGGCTGGCCCGAAGACGCCGAGGGCTCATTTTCGACACGATCACTCATCGACGCGAGTATAAGCCTTCGTGAAATCGCCGGTCAAAGGGCACGGCTTTGTCCGGTCAAAGCCGGCGCAGTAGGATGACGGCGGTACGATGACAGCAGTACGATGACGGCGGCCGTTGGTCCCGAGCTTCGAATTTGGAGGCGTTATGAATTACCGCGCTTGTCTGACAGTGGGTGCTTTGTCGCTTGCGATCGCTTCGCTCGGAATGGCTGCCGACAAAGAAGATCACAAGGCTCTCGAAAAGGAGTTCGCCCAGAAGCTCAGCGGCGCGACCCTGGTTGGACGCTTCACGGTCGACGGGCATAGCGACACCGGCAAAACGAACGCGGACCGCTACGAGATTGCGAGTGCGGAGAAAGTCCAAGGGCACCGCTGGATCATCACGGCCCGCATCAAGTACGGCTCGCACGACGTCAAAATGCCGGTGCCGCTGGAAGTGTTTTGGGCCGGCGACACGCCGGTGATCACGCTCACCAACGCGGCTGTTCCCGGCATGGGAACGTTCACCTCGCGCGTGATGATCTACGGCGATCGCTACGCCGGCACGTGGCAGCACGGCGCAGTTCGGCGGCCAGATGTGGGGAAAGATCGAGCACGGCGAAAAGTCCGAGCCCGCCGATACGAAGAAGTGATCAGGCAAGCGCCCTCGGCATTTTGTTGTGTAACCTTTACATTCTCTCCTGAAAAATCTCCAAAATCGGCTTGACCGTTTCCACGGAATGATGAGAATGCCCCTCACTTGAACGCGACGCACAACGCCGCGCTTCAAAATCAACTCTCAACGATTCTGTAGTTCTTCCTCCTCACAAAACGTTTCCCAAAGCCCGGCCGAAAACTGTTTCGTGCCACCGCGATCTCGCGCCCGTCTCCACTTGGAAACGGTCGAACTCGCGTGCACGCAAACAACTTCGACGGGGAGATTCTCCGCATGTCCCAGCGGCACGTAATGCGCAGTTCCCGTGAGTCTTCGCACGCTGTTGCCGGCGGCCAGTTTCGTCGGCTGTGCGGATATCCGCGTGACCGACGCCGTCGATTGCAGCCAGAAGTGCACGACGCAAACGCTCTTTGCCGCGATTCCCGGAACACGCGTTGACGGCACCACGTTCGTCGACGATGCGATTCAGCACGGCGCCAACAGCCTGCTCGTTCAACGACCACTTCCCAACGTTCAAGTGCCGCAGTGCGTGGTCCCCAATGTGCGACGCGCGTATTCGGAACTCTGCTCGGCCCTGGCCGGCCATCCTTCGCGACAGCTCAACTTGATCGCCGTCACCGGAACCAACGGCAAGACCACGGTCACCTGGTTGATCCGCTCGATCTTCGAGACCTCGGGTCATCGGGCGGGACTGTTGGGCACGATCGAATACCACAACGGCGTCGATTCGGCTCCGTCCGAGATGACGACGCCCGATTCCAAGCTGCTCGCCAACTGGCTCAACGCCATGGTGACCCGCGACACGAAATACGCGGCACTCGAAGTTTCGAGCCACGCCCTGCATCAGGACCGCATCGCGGGCACGCAATTCGACGCGGCCATCGTCACGAACATTACTCAGGACCACTTCGACTATCATCAGGACGCGGTCCACTACCGCGAGTCGAAGGCCCGGTTGCTCGACTACCTCAAGCCGCACGGACTGGTCGTCCTCAATGCCGACGATCCCGAAAGTGCGGCCCTCGCGGATCGCCTCGGTCCCGATGCCCGCTGGGTCACGTTCGGCCTGGAGCGGTCGGCACACATCTGGGCCACGATTCTGGAAGAGTCGCTTCGCGGCACGCGGTTCCGCCTGCACCGCGGGGCCGAATCGATTGAAATCACCACCTCGCTGGTCGGCCGGCACAACGTTTCCAATTGCCTGGCGGCCGCGGCGGCGATGGAACGCTTCGATATCTCGCTCGACGAAGTCAAAGCCGGCATCGAGGCCCTGCGGTTTGTGCCGGGCCGGCTCGAACGGATCGAATGCGGCCAGCCGTTCGACGTGTTCATCGACTACGCACACACGGAAGACGCCCTGCGACGCTGCGTCGGATCGCTCAAGCGACTGGGACGCGGCCGCGTGATCTGCACGGTGGGAGCCGGCGGCGACCGCGACCGCAGCAAACGGCCGCTCATCGGCCGGGCGGCGAGCGCCGCCGATCTGGCGATCATCACCAGCGACAATCCGCGATCAGAAGATCCTGAACAAATCATTCGTGAAATCGTTTCCGGCTGCGGTCCTGTGGACCATCCGCCTGTCATCGAACCCGATCGGGGCGAAGCCATCCGCCGGGCCCTCGAAGAGCGCGGAAGCCGGAGACTGCGTCCTCGTCGCCGGAAAAGGTCACGAGCGCGAACAAATCATCGGCAATCGGAGAATTCCCTTCGTCGATCGCGACGTCGTGCGGGCCATCCTCACGGAGCGATCTCACCACGCCGCCGCAGCCCACTGCGGGGCCTGAACGGAAGACATCCAACGAACACCAAGACCACATGTTGCCGAAGGCGTTTGAAATCCTCCTAGTTCTGCTCGTTCTGCTGGCTCTGGGGCCGGCCGGACTCCCCGTCATGGAAAGCGTCACCTTAAACCAACTGCTCGCGGCAACCGGCGGCCGACCGTCGGTCGGCGCGGCCAACGCGGTCACGTTCACACGCGTTGCGACGGATTCGCGGACGGTCGAACAGGGAGACTTGTTCTGGGCGCTGCGGGGCGAACGGCACGACGGTCACAGCTTCGCGGACGAGGCGGCCCGGCGAGGAGCCGTCGCCTGCGTGGCCGCATTGGATTCAAAGATTCCCGGCGGCCTTCCGGCCGCACTTGTCGTCGACACGATCAAGGGGCTGAAGGATTTTGCCCACTGGTATCGCCAGCGCAGGGACGCGCTGGTCGTCGGCGTCACGGGGACGGTGGGCAAGACGACGACGCGTGAAATGATCTATTCGGTTCTGCAAACACGCTTCGACGGCTCTCGCAGCCCGAAGAACTTCAACAATCACATCGGATTGCCGCTCTCGATGCTGGAAATGCACGACGAACACGATTTCGCCGTGCTCGAAATGGGTGCGTCGAAAGTCGGCGAGATTCGCGAGCTGGCGGCGATTGCCGCGCCGGAGGCCGGCGTCCTCACCAGCATCGGCATCGCACACTTGGAAGGCTTTGGCAGCCTCGAGCAGATCGTCGAGGCCAAGGGCGAGTTGATCGAATCGCTGCCAGCGGACGGATTCGCCGTCGTGAATGGCGACGATCCGAACTGCCGCGTCCTTGGAAGCCGTGCGCGATGTCGTGTCCTGACGGTCGGACAGCAAGCACAAAACACGTTTCGAGCGACGATCGTGCGGGCCGTCGGTCCGGAGCTGCGGTTCCGCGTCGACGGCGGAGCCTTCGCGGTTCGTGCCGCGGGACGGCATCACCTGACGGGCGCCCTGGCCGCCGTCGCGGTTGCCCGCGAAATGGGACTCACGACGCGGCAAATCGCCGAAGGATTCTTGCAATTCACTCCGGTCGAGGGACGTTGCCACGTTCGCGACTTGGGACAGATCACGCTGATCGACGACACGTACAACGCCAATCCCACATCGATGGAGGCCGCTTGCCGGTTGCTGGCCGAATGGTCGCCGGCCGAACGGCGGATGCTCCTGCTCGGGGATATGGCCGAACTGGGCAGCCAGTCAGCCGAGTGGCATCAAGTTGTGGGACGCACGGCGGCCCGCATGCAGATCGATCGTCTGGCCGCAGTCGGCCAGCATGCCGCGGACGTCGTCCACGGCGCAATCGAACAAGGAATGTCCCCCCAGCAGGTTGCCGAATGCGAGGACATCAACTCGCTCTTGGCGGTGCTCGATTCGTGGAGCGCGGCGGGCGACGTCGTCCTGGTGAAGGGCTCACGTTGTATGCAGATGGAACGGGTGAGCGAGTGGCTCATCCGACGTTTTGAAACCAACAAGGACACATTTGGCCCGAGCGAACAGAAACGGGCCTGCGCATAGTTTTGAGGATTCTGTTGTGTACGTCTGGGTTTGCGGGAATCCGACGTACCGTCTGGCTTCGGTCGGGCGGAAGCATACAGACAATTGGATCAAGTGGTTTCTGGGTCAATCACTCCAATCGTCCGCTTCATAACAGAATCCACAGACCGGGCGTCGAGGGCGTACCTCGGCGCCCGGGGATACACCTGCGGTCGAATGACCGCGACCGGATCGGGTCCTCGGGAGTGCGACGGAATGTTTGAAATGCATGACGTCCGTCCCGATCGGCCAAATCCAGAGGCTTGGTTCGATGCTGGTCTGGCTCATCAACTGGTTCGGCCCGATGCTGCGGCAAATCGAGCTGCATCTGTCGGGCGACTCGCACGTCTTTCTGACGGCGCGAACGGCGCTCGCGAGCGTCGCGGCCTTTTTGATGGCTCTGACTCTAGGACCGTTTGCGATTCGCTGGTTAAAAGGCCGGTTTCGCGAACGGATCGACAGTGCGTCGACCCGGCTCAACGAAATTCAAGCGGCCAAGCAGTCGACTCCCACGATGGGCGGCATCTTCATCGTGGCGGCGATCGTAATTGCCACCTTGATCTGTGGCGATCTCGGCAATCAATACGTTCAATTGGCCTTGGCGACGGCGATCAGCTTCGGAGCCCTGGGCGGGATCGACGACTGGATCAAGCTCAGCACGCGGCGAAATGGCCTGAGCGTGCGGCAAAAGTTTGTGACACAGATGTTACTCGCGGCGGCGATCGGAACAGTCTTGTTCTGGGAGCGGCGCGGGACGCCGGACGGCCTCGAACTGCATTTGCCACTGTTGAGTCATGGAATCTGGCTGGGCGGAGCCTTTCTGATCTGGAGCACGGTCGTCCTCGTCGGCACGTCGAACGCGGTCAATCTGACCGATGGACTCGACGGCTTGGCGGGCGGGTGCACGGTCTTCGCGGGCTCGGCGTTTGTCGCCCTGACGTATTTGGCCGGTCACAAGACAATGGCCGACTATTTGGGAGTTCCCTTCATTCACGGCTGCGGCGAAATGAGCGTCGTGATCGGTGCGATGGTCGGGGCGATGCTCGGTTTTCTTTGGTTCAACTGCTATCCGGCCCAGGTTTTCATGGGCGATACGGGCTCGTTGCCGATCGGCGCCCTGCTGGCCTTGGCCGCCCTGGTGTCGCGGCAGGAAGTCCTGCTGGTGATCATCGGCGGAGTGTTCGTGATCGAAACGCTGAGCGTGATGGCTCAGGTCGGCTGGTATCGGCTGACGGGCAAACGAATCATTGCGTGCAGTCCGCTGCACAACCATTACTTGTTCCGGGGACAACACGAAATCAAGATCGTCGTGCGGTTTTGGATCGGATCCGCCGTATTGGCGATCATTGGAGTGGCCAGTCTTAAGATTCGCTAGCCGGCGTTCTCCACCGGCAAACGAATGACTGCCACCCCTCACAGCATATTCAGGCGACGTTAGGGAGAGAGGGATTCCGGAAGCCGACTCGGCCGAGTCACATCGGTCGAGCCGGCTTCCACCCTTTCGAATGCTGCCCGAACTCAACGTGTCCGCAGATCAAGCCCAAAACGTTTGCTTAGAACGCCGCATTTCTCGGCTTTGACGCAAACAATTCAGGCTGCCGCATTGGCTCCGGCTTTCCCGCTCGGGCGAGCTAGGGTTTCGAACGGCTCGATGGTTGGGGGTATGCGTTTTTTGAGGGGCTGACAAACCGGTAGTTTCTGGCTTAACCTAAGTTCATTCAGGCCAGAGCATTGCCCCGGGCGTGTCCAGCCGAGGGGCGGCCCCGCCCTGACTGAATTTTTGGAACTTTGGGTCGGCTCGCCGGCCGGATTCGAATTATGCTTGCTTTTGTCGGCGCAGGGCGCAAAGTTTGCATAATACGTTAGTTCCGGCGGGGTTCCCCTTAAAGTTGGTCTCGCCGGGCAACAAACTCTTCTTTCTGAATCACCGACGGGTTAAGATGCTGCGGAAAAGGTGTAGGAACACCAGCCGCGCTTTGGGAGTTCTTAAGCATGAAGTCGATCAGCCCCTGGTTCCAGACCGCCCATCTTTTGAATGGAATTCGCAAGACGGTCTCGGAGATCGAAGCCACGCGATCGACCGATGAACGTCGCGAAACCCGCGAGCCGCACACCACGCGCCGGCAAACCGAACGACGTCGGAGCCGTGCCTGAGACGGCAACCGTCCGCATATTCCAAAAGGCACGCCGCCCGCTGACGGTGTGCCTTGTTTTTTTGCCGGCAGCGTCAATTTGTGGTGCGGGCATCCCGCCTGCACGTGCAGCCGAGACGGCCGCACCACAATCAGGACACCCGTCCCAGAATCGCCGGTCGGCCGAATTGACCTGTCCCCGCTCACTTCGTCCCGCTATTCTTCGCCCGCTGATTGCTTGGCCGAGGGCTCTTTCAAAGCCTTGAATGGTGCCGAGTGATTCCGCATCGCGAACCGAGTTATTTGTTGCGAGGGTGACGCGTTGTCCAGCACGCCGGACGGCCGACCAGAGACTGATTTCGCAGAGACCACGCTGGTCGATTCGTTCGCACGGCAAGAGCGTGTCCGCGGTCGACGCCAGGTTCTGCTGGCGATTGCCGGGACGCTCTTGATCGCGGCGACCGGCGTCGCGGCCTGGTCGTTCGGAGTTCGAGACAAATTCGTTCCGAAACGGTTCGGTGTCGTGATTCCGGACAAAATCTATCGCAGCGGCCAAATCTCCGGGGGATTAATCGGCAGTGTCATCGACAGATATCACATCGGCACAATCGTCGATCTCAACGGCTTCGACCCGAAAGATCGCGACCAACAGGCCGAACTCACCATCTCCGAATCGAAAGGCGTCCTTCATTCCGTTTTCCCCCTCAAGGGGAACGGCACAGGAAAAATCGAACGCTACGCTGACGCCGTCGCCACGATCGTGCGTTCGGAGCGGGAAGGGGTGCCCGTCCTGGTGCATTGCTACGCTGGCACTCAGCGGACGGGCGGTTGTCTGTCGTTTTACCGCTTGTTGGTCCGGCACGACTCGCCGGAAAGCGTCTATCAGGACCTCGGCCGCTACGGCTGGGACGCGGGGACCGACCAGATTCTGGTCGATTACGTCAACTCGAACATGGGCACCCTGGCGCAACTTTTAGTCGAACGCCACGTGCTCGACCGCGTTCCCGACGAAATCCCGCGCCTGCACCCGTAAGGGCTTCAGCGGGCTCGTGTCCGGGAATCCCGACCCAAAAATGCGGACGAAAGGGGTCGAACCTTCACTCCCAAAAAAGGGAACAGGACCCTCAATCCTGCGCGTCTGCCAATTCCGCCACGTCCGCAAAAACCGACGGTGAAAATCTAGTGGTGCGACCACCCCGGAATGCGATGCACGTTTCGGGGTTCTTGGGGGCGAAATCCCACATCGAACCCGTCAGTTCGGATCGGGCGGTCCACTAGTTGGAACGTACAAGCTTCCGCCTCGTTTTGCCAGTCTGCCCGCCAGAATGACGCAAAGCCTTGTCTCGGAACGCACCGCACGCCACGTCGCCCCCCGAGCGCCTATTTCCTTTCGGGACCGCCTTGCAGGTCCCAGACCTCTCGCGGAACGACGGCACTGGCGACGAACTTTGGCTTGGCTCCGGCGGTTGATGACTCATTCCAGACGTACAACCGCGTCCCGCTTTCGTCGGAGGTATAGATCTTCGTGGCTGAAGGGGAGTGTGAGTCCGCCGAAGTGACCGCCACTCCGCCGGCATGGGCCACATTGACCAGCGAGGGCACTCGGTCCCCGCCGCCCTGATGCAGGCCGTGGCCGACGTAGAACACGGCCGCAATCATCAACACCGCCGCGATTCGCCAGAACTTGCCGTCTTGCATCGGTCTCACCTGATTTGTGGTTTGTGGGATCGTTCGCTCATCTCGTCATTCTAGCGCGGATTCGGACGGGCAGAACGTGGTGAGATTCGCTCGGAAACCGTGGAAACGCATGTTGCGAACGGGCCTGTACCTATTTGGCAGCCCGCGCTCCTATAATTCGCGGTCTCGAACCTGTCCACAACCAGAGATTCCCCACATGGCCTCGTCCGCGCCGCGTACTTCGTTCTTGCGGCCCTTGGTCGGCTTGGTTCTGATCGTAGCCATCCTGATGCTGGCGAAGACGGTGATCGTGCCCCTCGTGCTGGCGATCCTGCTGACATTTGTCCTGACTCCTGTCGTTAACGCCATTCAGCGCTGCGGCTTGGGACGACTCCCGGCGGTGATCGCCACGGTGATCCTCACGGGTATCTTGTGCGGATTCGTCGGTTGGGTGCTGGCTTCCCAGGCCCGGCACCTCGCCCAGGAGTTGCCGACCCACCGCAAGGAAATCGATGAAAAACTTGCCGGCTTGCGGCAGAATCGGGGAGGGACGTTCCCGCGACTGCAAAAAATGGTTCGCGAAGTCGTCAATGGGCAAACGGAAGCCGACTCGGTCCGCCCCAAGGACGTCTCGAAGGAACCGGTCGTCGTCGCCCGGTCACCGGAGCCGTCGAATTTCGAGCAGCTCATCAGCGCCGCCGGCCCTGTCTTGGAACCGTTGGCCCAAACCGGGCTCGTCGTGGTCTTGGTGATCTTCATGCTCATCCAGCGCGAGGACTTGCGCAACCGGCTGATTGGGTTGCCGGGCCATGGCCGGCTGATGGGCACCACCCGCGTTCTGACCGAATCGGCGCATCGCGTCAGCCGTTTTCTGCTGACTCAGACGCTGATCAACGTGGGCTTCGGCATCCTTTTCGCATTGGGGCTGCTTCTGATCGGCGTGCCGTATGCGCTGCTGTGGGGCGGCCTGGCGGTCGTGTTGCGTTTCGTCCCCTTCATTGGGAGCATCATCGCGTCTGTGTTTCCGCTCGTTCTCGCCTTTGCCGTCGCACCCGGATGGACATCGCCGGTGCTTGTGCTGGTCCTCGTGGTGGTGCTGGAACTCGTCACCGCCAACATTGCCGAGCCGCTGCTGATCGGACACGGTACGGGAGTCTCGCCGATCGCGCTGCTCGTCGCGGCCGCATTCTGGACATGGGTCTGGGGGCCGATTGGGCTGGTGCTCGCCACGCCGCTGACGGTTTGCCTGGTCGTCCTCGGCCAGAACTTTGCTCCATTGCGCGTACTTTGCGCTGCTGCTCGGGAACGCTCCGGCGCTGGAACCACACATCGCGTATTACCAACGGCTGCTCGCGCATGACGCCCATGAGGCCACGCAGATCGCTGAAAAGCAGGCCCACGAGCGCGGACTGGAACATGTTTGCGACGACGTGCTGCTCCCCGCGCTGGTGCTGGCCCGCCTCGACCGTAAGCACACGGGATTATCCGTCGAGGACGAGGCGTTCGTGTTTCAATCCACAAAAGACATCTTGGAAAAATTGCCCGGCCCCGGCGCCGTGCTGCCGTCCTCCGAGTCTCCTCCCGCAGTCGATTCGCCCGATGAAGCCGCGGCTCAGGGTGTGCTCGCCCTGGGCTGTCCGGCTCATCACGAGGCCGAGGAGATTTCGGTCCTGATGCTGGCGCAGTTGCTCAAGGAAGATGACTGTCGGGTCGAGCCCGTTTCCACCCGGGCACTTCCCGCCGACGTGGAAGCCCGCATTGAGAAAGAGAACCCGGCCCTGGTGTTCATTGCGATCCTTCCGCCGGGCGGCTTCCTTCAAGCCCGCTATTTGTGCAAGCGGCTCCGCAAGCGATTCGCGAATCTTCCGATTGTCGTGGGCTACTGGGGCCCCGTGCGGCATTACGACAAGGTCCTGGTCCGCCTGCGAGCTGCGGGAGCCAGCTACGTGACGACCTCCTTGCTCCAAAGTCGCAGTCAGATTCGAGCGATCGTCGGGCAGCCCGCCGATTCGGGCGGCGAGCAGGCCGTGCAGGCTGCTCCGGCGACTTCGATCGTCGGCTCGGCGAGAGCGTATGGCGTCGAGTCGAAGGCGGGAACATGAAGAGCGGTAAAGTCACCGTGGGCGAACAGCATTTGGCACTCCAGCAAGCCGTCGCGCAAGTGCTGGCTGAATCCCCCACGCGGACCGAGGCCGGCAAACGCATTCTGGAGACCCTCGGCGAGGAATTGGGATGGCCAATCGGCGTCTTCTGGAAAGTCGACGGGCACGGCAGCATCCTGCGCTGTGCCGACGTCTGGCGGTCTGCCGCGATCAACACGGCTGAGTTTGAATCGACCTGCCGCCAGCGGCCCCTCTCGCTGGGGGAAGAGTTGCCCGGTTCCGTCTGGCGGAGCGGTGCACCCGGGTGGATCCCCGATATGACGGCGGACCCCCATTTGCCGCGCGGGCCGATCGCGGCCAGGCAGGGGTTGCACGCCGCCTTTGCCTTCCCCGTGGCACTCGGGAAGAAGGTCCTCGGGGTTATTGAATTTCTCAGCCGGGATGTTTTGCCGGCGGACGAGACGTTGCTGCGGGTGCTCGGCAGTTTGGGCCGTCAGATCGGCCTGTTCTTCGAGCTGAAGCGAACCGAGGAGGAACTGGCGGAGAGTGCGCGGCTGGAGACGCTGCGGGCCGACGTCGGCGAGGCGCTGATCGGGGCCAAACCCTTGCCGGACGTCTTGCAGGAATGCACCGAGGCCATCGTCCAGCATCTGGACGCGGCCTTCGTGCGGATCTGGACGCTCGACAGGGCTGGCACTGTGCTGGTTTTGCGGGCGAGCGCCGGCATGTATACGCACCTCGACGGAGCACATAGCCGCGTCAAGGTTGGCGATTTCAAGATCGGCCGGATTGCGCAGCACAAAAAGCCGCACCTGACGAATGACGTTTCGAACGATCCGGAAGTCGGCGATCCGGCCTGGGCGCGGCGGGAAGGAATGGTCGCCTTCGCCGGCTATCCATTGATCGTCGAGAGTCGGGTGGTGGGCGTGTTGGCGCTGTTTTCCCGGCAGGCGCTGGCGGAGAGCGTGCTGATCGAATTGAAACCGCTGGGGGACGGAATCGCACTCTACATCGAGCGCAAAGAGTCGGAAGAAGCCCTCCGCGAGACCGAGGAGCGCAGTCGGCTCTTGCTGGCTTCCAGCGGTGAGGGCATCTATGCAGTGGACCTGGAGGGGAAGTGCACCTTCGCCAATCCCGCGTGCGCCCGCCTGCTGGGCTACGCCGATGCCGGCAATCTGCTCGGCCAGTCGGCCCACGAGTTGTTTCATCACACGCGGCCGGACGGGACGCCCTATCCGCGCGAGCAATGTCGTATCGACAAGGCCTTGGGCAGCGGGAAGGGCGTTGAGATCGATGACGAGGTGTTCTGGCGCCGCGACGGCAGCAGCTTTCCGGTCGAATATCGGGCCAACCCGATTCGCAGCGAAGGCAGACGGCTGGGCGCTGTCGTCACGTTTGTCGATACCACTCCGCGGCGGCGGGCCGAGGAAGCCATGCGGCTGCGTGAGAGCGCGCTGCGGGCGATCCATCAAGGTGTGTTCATCACCGATCCGTCCCGCGACGATGAGCCGCTGTCCTACGTCAACGCCGCCTTCGAGCGGCTCACCGGCTACGCGCTCCGCGAGGTGAAGGGCGCGATATCGAATTCCTGCGCGGCCCGGAGACCGATGCCGCGGCCGTCGAGGAGCTGCGGGCCGCCTACCGCGACGGGCGGAATGTCTCGGTCGAAGTGCAGTTCTACCAGAAGGACCGCAGCCCGTTTTGGGCGACGCTTTCCCTGGCGCCCGTCACCGACGCGGCCGGAACGGCGACTCACTTCGTCGGCGTGCTGACCGACGTGACCGAGCGGAAACGCAACGCAGAGCAACTGCTGGAGGCCAAGCAGGCTGCGGAGGCCGCCAACGTCGCCAAGAGTCAGTTTCTGGCGAGCATGAGCCACGAGCTGCGCACGCCCCTCAACGCCGTCATCATGTACAGCGAGCTCCTGCAGGAAGAATGCGAGGACCGCGGTCTCGCCGATTTGCTGCCCGACTTGGAGAAGATCCGGATTGGCGGCAAGCACCTTTTGTCGCTGATCAACGGCGTGCTCGACCTTTCCAAGATCGAAGCCGGGAAAATGGAGCTGTCCCTCGAGAAGTTCGATCTCGCTCAAATGATGGACGAGGTGGTCGGCACCGTGCAGCCGCTCGTGGGGAAAAAGGCAAATACGCTCGACCTTCGCTGCGCTGCGGACCTCGGCGAAATGTATTCCGATCTGACGAAGGTCCGGCAAATTCTCTTCAATCTCGTGTCGAATGCCTGCAAGTTCACCGAGAACGGCACGATCACGCTCGAGGCGACGCGCACGCGCGAGCCGGAGGGCGATTGGATCACATTTCGCGTGGCCGACACGGGCATCGGCATGACCCCGGAGCAACTCGCCAGGCTCTTTCAGCGGTTCACACAGGGCGACGCTTCGACGACGCGAAAGTACGGCGGCACGGGGCTGGGCCTGGCAATCAGCAAACACTTTTGCGAAATGATGGGGGGCGAAGTGACCGCCAGCAGCACGTCGGGCGCAGGCTCGACGTTCACCGTCCGCCTGCCGGCTCAAACGGTTCTTGCGGCATCGCCCGAGTCGCCGGCGGCTGGGCCGTCCGCGCCAGAGGGGTCGGTCGTCCTAGTGATCGACGATGAGCCGGCGGTGCTGGAGTTCATGACGCGATCGCTGACTGCCAAAGGCGTACGGGTCGTGACCGCCGCGGACGGGGAAGAGGGATTGCGGCTTGCCGCACAGTTCCGCCCGGCCGTGATTTTCCTGGACGTGCTCATGCCGCGGATGGACGGTTGGTCTGTGCTGAGCGCTCTCAAGGCCGACTCGAAGCTGAGGAACATTCCGGTCATTATGTTGACCCTGATGAACGAAGCCGAGATGGGATATATGCTGGGGGCCGCCGAATATTTGACCAAGCCGATCGACCGGGACCGCCTGGTCGAGGTGCTGGAGAAGTACCACGCGGCCGGCACGGGAGGCGCAATTGCTGATCGTTGAGGATGACGAGCCGACCCGCAGCGTGATTCGGCGAGCGCTTGCCAGGCATGGCTGGACCGTGGCGGAGGCTGAAAATGGCCGCGCGGGCCTCGAACAGCTCGCGCGGTGCACGCCGTCGCTGATCCTGCTCGATCTAATGATGCCGGAGATGGACGGCTTCGAGTTCCTCGAGGAGCTGCGGAAGCGTGACGAGTGGCAGGCGATCCCCATCGTCGTGCTGACGTCGAAGGACCTCACACTCGAAGAACGCCGGCGGCTCTCGGGCAACGTGGAGAAGGTCTTGCAAAAAGGTGCATTTAGCCGCGAAGCTCTGTTGCGTGAAGTGCGGAAGGTGGTGGCTCTCTACACCGAGCATCCGCCTGCCGGAGAACAAGCACCCGTGAGTCAACCGGAACCTGTTGAGAGCCTGCCGAGGGCGGTGTCCTAACCCGACCCCAGACGGAGCGGAATCATGCCAAAAGTTCTGATCGTGGAAGACAACGAGGAAAATCGCGACTCCCTTTCGCGACGGCTGCAGCGACGGGGTTACGAGGTCATTGCCGCTGCCGACGGGAAGGCAGGAGTCGCCATGGCCCAAGCGGAGAAGCCCGACCTGATTCTGATGGATATGAACATGCCCGAAGTGGATGGTTGGGAAGCCACGCGGCAGATTCGGGCGATGACCGAGTTGCAACACGTGGGCGTGCTCGCCCTAACGGCTCATGCGCTCGCGGGAGACAAGGAGCGCGCCCTGCAGGCCGGCTGCTCCGACTATCACACGAAGCCTGTGGACTTCCCGAAGCTGCTGGCGCAGATGGAGGCCATCCTGCAAAAGCGGCCGGCAGATGCGTCGGAACTCAAGGCTCCGTGACGTCGCCAAACGTCCGGACCTGCACAAAAAGGGGGACTGACCCCCTACCAGAAGGGCGAGCCGGCTTTCGAACCACGCCGGCTTTCGAACCACCACGGGTCTGGGGTCTGTCCCCCCTTTTGTGCAAAGCCCTGCGAGGGTCCAAATGGCTTCTACGAGATGGGGTGCGTCACTCCGATCCGTATCGCGTGAAAAGCCGCGCGGGATTTGTCCCATCACAATCAGGACGAGCAGGACGACCAGAATCAATCCCAGGACACCGCTCGGTCCGTAACCCCAGTTTCGCGAGTGCCCCCAGGTAGGCAGTCCGCCGACGAGGAGCAGAATAATGATGATCAACAGAATCAGGCCCATAGTTGTTCCCCTTTTTTGGTGAAAAGCAAGTTGTTGAGTCGTCGACGGGCGAGGACCACAGTTTTGAGAGAGCTCACGATGTGCTAATTGATTGGCGACTGATCTATACGCAAATCCCGGTCCGCGATTTGATTTTGTTCAACTTAAAGCCGAATGGCTCAGGCGGACTCGCAATTGGGCAGAGAAAGGCGTTGTGATTCGGGCGGAATGGTTCGCGGGGGAGCGACTTGATCACTTCGCGGTCAAGCGAGTGCTGCGGCCACCCTCGCATGCGTTGTTCAACTTGGCTGGATTGCGGGCGAAAACCGACATCGAACCCGCCAGTCCCGATTAATTGTTCCACTCGTCTTCGCAGGATCGGATTCGATCGCTGTGCCTCACTGTCCCGTGCGAAACTCGCGACGGACGGCGTTCCACTTTCTCGAGAGGCGACAGTCAGAAACGAGCGCTTGCCGCGATTGACCGCGTGCGGAACGGCATTTGCCCTCGGCGCCGATCCACTCAGAGCATGTTCGGCTCAACCGTCGTTCGACGGGCAATTGCGAAACCAAGTTCAATTTCATCGAGGCAAAGGACACCATCATGTCGGGCAAAGGCGAAGAAGTGAAAGGTCGGATCAAGGAAGCGGCAGGCGCACTCACGGGCAACGATAAGCTGCGCGGAAGGACAAGCCGATCAAACCGTCGGCAAGGCGAAGCAAGTCGCGACGAAGGTCATTGACAAGGCTCAGCAGGTGGCCGACGCGGCGGCGGAAAAAGCCAGACAGGCTACGAAGTAACTGTGTCTCCGCCCTGAAGGCGGGCCGACAATCGCATTCACACCACGCACGGCACGGTTCGCGATGCGGTTCGCGATGCTGTTCACGATACGGTGGCGCGTGTTCGCCGGCGCAGACTGCGCCCTGCCTCGCCGTTAAGCGTGTGGAATAAATTCAACTCCGTTCTTGTCACCACGAGGATTGTCTGATGGAACATCTGCAAGTCGATCGGCCGCATCACGGTCACCACAAGGTGGCTGCGGCTATTTTCGTCGCCTCGCTCATTTTGGGTTCCGCGCTGGTGCTGTCAGCCGAGCTGATGAAACCCGAGCGTTACGAATTCCATCCCGGGACGGCCCCCAATACATACATCATCTACGATCGGGAGACGGGCCGGGCCACGTCGGCCGATACCAGCTCGAAGAATCCCACCGATTCGCTCAAGAACTGAACTCGGGCCGGTACATTCAACCGCAATTGAAATCGCTCAACCAGCAGTAATGGAAAATGACATGTTGATTTTGTCGGCAATTGCTCTCCCTTTGGCCGCGATTGGCTATTCCCTGGTGTACCTGCTCGGTGGCGGCGGATTTTTCGGCGCCATCGTGATTTTTTTCGTGGCGAAGATGCTGGGAGACTGACGAAGGCCGATTCGCCGCGCTTCCCGTTGGACCGAGGATTCGCGTCCGAAATGATCGCTGTTCCAATCGCAAGACGAATGATCGTTCAACTCGACCGTTTTACTTGATGGCTCGCCCGGCGCACGGCTGATTGACCTTCACGGAGTGCACAGTTTCTATGCGAGTTTGGCCAGGAAAACCGTATCCCTTGGGGGCGACATGGGACGGCAACGGAGTCAACTTCGCCCTGTTTTCCGAATGTGCGACGAACGTCGAACTCTGCCTGTTTAATTCGCCCGACGACGCGAAGGAAGCTGAGCGGATTCCCGTCACCGAGCGCCGCGACCTGGTCTGGCACTGCTACCTGCCCGACATTCGGCCGGGCCAACTCTACGGCTACCGCGTCAGCGGGCCGTACGAGCCGGCACACGGTCACCGCTTCAATGTGAATAAGGTCGTGCTCGATCCCTACGCCAAGGGCATCGGCCGCGATGTGCGCTGGTGCGACGAGATGTGGGGCTACAAGATTGGCGATCCCCAAAACGACCTGTCCTTCGACGAGCGCGACAATGCCCACGCGGCCGCCTTGGCGGTCGTGATCGATCCGGCCTTCACCTGGGGCGACGACCGGCCGCCGCAGCGCCCCTGGCACGAGACAATCATTTACGAAGTGCACGTGAAGGGTTTCACGCAGCTCAATCCCGAGGTTCCCGAAGAACTCCGCGGGACCTATGCCGGACTGACCTCGCCCGCCGCGCTCGATCATCTCAAGAGTTTGGGCGTGACGGCGGTGGAGCTGCTTCCGGTCTATCAACGCAGCGATGATCGCCACTTGGTGGACAAGAAGCTCTGCAACTATTGGGGCTATAACACGCTGGCGTTCTTCGCTCCCGATCAGCATTACTCGATGACCAAGGCTGCGGATGAAACGGTCCGCGAGTTCAAGACGATGGTCCGCGCGCTGCATTCGGCGGGCATCGAAGTTTTGCTCGACGTGGTTTACAACCACACGGCCGAAGGCAATCAAATGGGCCCAACGCTGTCGTTGCGCGGCATCGACAATGCCTCGTACTATCGCCTGTCGCCCGAAGACCCGCGCTACTACATGGACTTCACCGGCTGCGGCAACGGCTTCAACATGCGCTCACCCCGCGTGCTGCAGTTGATCATGGACAGCCTGCGTTACTGGGTCACCGAAATGCACGTCGACGGGTTCCGCTTCGACCTCGCCAGCGCCCTGGCGCGGGAGCTGTTCGAAGTCGACAAGCTGGGCGCGTTTTTCGACATCCTGCACCAGGACCCCGTGCTGTCGAATGTGAAACTGATTGCCGAACCGTGGGATCTCGGCTCGGGCGGTTATCAGGTCGGCAACTTCCCGTCGCAGTGGTCGGAGTGGAACGGCCGCTATCGCGACAACGTTCGCCGCTTTTGGAAAGGCGACGGCGGCGCACTCTCGGAATTCGCGACGCGGCTTTGCGGTTCGGCCGACTTGTATGAATGGAGCAGCCGCCGGCCGTATGCCAGCATCAACTTCATCACCTGCCACGACGGCTTCAACCTGCACGACCTGGTGAGCTACAACGAGAAGCACAACGAGGCCAACGGCGAGGAGAATCGCGACGGGGCCAACGACAATCAAAGCTGGAATTGCGGAGCCGAGGGGCCGACCGACGACGCCGGCATCAAGGCGCTGCGCGAGCGTCAAAAGCGAAATCTGCTCGCGACCTTGTTCCTCAGCCAGGGCGTGCCCATGCTCCTGGCCGGCGACGAACTGGGAAAAACACAAAAAGGCAACAACAACTGCTACTGTCAGGACAATGAGATTTCCTGGCTGCAGTGGGACGTGAACGACGAACAGCGCCAGATGCTGGACTTCGTCCGCGGCGTTGTCTCGATCCGCAAGACGGAAGCCGTCTTTCGACGTCAGAAATTCTTCCAAGGCCGCTCGATTCGCGGCGAGGAAGGCTCGGTTTCCGACGTCTGCTGGATCGGCACGAACGGAAAGCCGCTCGCGGACGATGCCTGGAACGCGGGCTTCGTCAAGTGCGTCGGCCTGCGTTTGGACGGCAATCTGATCGGTGAAGTGGACGACCACGGCGTGCCGATCTCCGGCGACACGGTCCTCTTGCTGTTGAACGCGCACCACGAAAACATCCCGTTCATGCTGCCGGTTCCCGTGGCCGAGGCGTTTTGGCAGCCGCTGATGGACACGGCTCAATTTCCCGGCCGCTTGTCGGACACCAAAGGCGGCACGCAATACGAATTGCTCGGCCGGTCGATCGCCTTGTTGCGACTCACGACCCCCGCTGTCGAAGAGAAGCAAAAGGAGGGCTTTGTCGCGGCCGAGATCATCGCCGAGGCTGCACTGGAGGGTGCCAAATCCCGAGAGTCCGCTGTCGAGGTCCACGCAGCCGGTTGAGTCGACATGCCGGCGAGCCCTGACGCCTGCGCATCTGGCCGCACTTCTGCAAAAAGACTCACGCAGTTATTGTCCCGCGTGCGTCGGCCCTCCGTGCCGTAAGTGATCAGAGGGGAGCGGGACAACCCGGCCCGCAGAATCGAAGTTCACCAAGCCACCTGGTTGCCGGCGTGAAGGATTACGCCATCTTTCTGCTCGAAAGGCGTCGTCAAGACGTGGAACAGCGTGACGCACGGCCACCGCGAGGGGCCATCGGCGTCGCTTAATGTCCGGTTTCCGCGCATCTTCAGCCATGCCGTCATTCCAAGCGACGGATTTCGGCTCGGTGGATTTCAGCTCAGTGGATTTCAACTCAGTGGCCGGCCGTCATCTGACGCTGGCTTGCCTCGAAGAGGAACCACGTCCGCCGCTCGGTTTCGTCGATCCAGACTTCAATCAGGCTGGCCGTGGCGATGTCGCGGTGCTCGTCGCAGACGTTGTGAGCCTCGCGCAGGCGTGCCGCCAGCGTCTTGTTGTCCTCGCACAGCTCGGCCAGCATGTCGTCCGGCTCCACGTAGTCGGCGTCATTGTCGAGCACGCGCTGCAGGCGGGAGATGTGGCCGATGGATCGAATCGTCATACCGCCGATCTTGCGGACGCGCTCGGCGATGGGATCCGTCATGGCGAAAATCTGGTCCCCCTGTTCGTCAAACATCAGGTGGTAGTCGCGGAAATGAGGACCGCTTAAGTGCCAGTGAAAGTTCTTGGTCTTCAGGTACAGGGCAAACACGTCCGCGAGAAGCGCGTTCATGGCGCCTGTGACGTCTCGTGTTGCCTTCGCCGTCAGATCGGTCGGCGTCGCGAGCGGTGCCCCTTCACGTTGTTTGAGATCGTTCTCGTTGACGGAAGTCGTGCGTGTCATCGTCAAATCTCCTCTCAAAAAAGGTTGGCAATTGCCGCCGGTGTGCGGCCATGTGAACTGCCAGAAGGCGAACGAGCCGGCTGCATGGCTTTGGCATCCGCCCCTATGGCGGATGGTCGGCTGCGATGTCAGAGCTTACGCCAGCCTGGCTTGGTTGAGTCGACGAGTTTCAGATCGACGGGCGCCGTTCCGAAGATCGCGATCACGGCCGGCTCCGTCGCGTCTTTCATCACGCCGTCGTAATGCGGGGTGCGCGCGACGCGGCGGATGAAGCCGCCGGCCGGCACGGGAACACAATGCTCCGGGTCGAAGTCCTTGCCGCTGTTGACCCACCAGGTGCCCGACACCACGACACACAGGCGATCCGTCGCGTACAGGTGCGGGGCGCTCATGTAGCCCGGATACCATTTCATCAAGACGACGTACGGCCCCTCCTGGTCCAGGCCGCCAGCGAGCGTCGCCATTTCACCGCTGTGCTCCGGAAGGCCGGTCCAAGCGGTCCATTTGATGTCCTTGGGAGGGACAACGATGGTCTCCTTCGGGTCGATGGGTGAGGCTTCGACTCTTTTGCGAGAGAAGGCGAACGGCAAGCCGGCAATGAGCGCAGAAAGGAGCGCCGTCCGGCGGGTCACAGTCGGGCCCGGCTCGCTCGCGTCGGCAATGACCGCGCGAAGACCTGTTTGCGACAGATCGCCATGGGGCATGGCTCGTACTCCTCTTCTCAGGGGGCGAGGCAACGAGTGATCCTTTTCGTGACCAATCGCGGGAGGGGAACGCACCATCCGTGCCAACGAGAAGAAAACTCTCGAACCCGTCTTTGGACGCGTCTTAAACGCATCGGGGGACTAGTGCTCTGTCACACCTAGATTTCTGGGTGGCACTGGCGGCTTGTCCGCCAGTGCGAACGACTTACGATGCAGGTCATCCTAATTCTTGGACTTGACGCAGCACTAGGGAACGAGCTCGCTGCCGTCTCGGATTGGAAGGCCGCATGGCGGTACGCGACGTGCCATCGGCGGGGCAAACCTGATCCACGGGGTCAGGATCCAGCCCATCGGTGGAAGGCACCGACGACGAGCAACGAGCGCGAGCAAAGCCTCTGTTTGATCAACGGCTTCGATTTCGACCGTTACGCCCGTCAGCTCGATCTCTCGGGCGATCTGGCACAGGTTCGAGCGCTACGCCGGTTGAGCGGTTCAGCGCATCGCAGCCCCGAAACAAATGAGCAAGAGCGCGCCTGCCAGGGACAAGATGATGACGACGATCAGGGAAAGAAATACGAGTCGGCCCGGTTGGATGTTGCTCATGCCACAATTCTAACAAGCGTCTGACCGTGCTCGGAGCGTCGCGAGGCGCGGTTCTCTTTCCATGTCCTTCATTCTCTTGAAAGACGCTTGACTGTCCTTAGGGCACCGCCAAAACTGGTAGTCACCTTTCGATTGCACGGACGCGGCCCTTCGTTTCAAACCCACGAGGCGCATCCATGGTTTTAAGCAGTTTCGGGCGATTGTTTCTTGTCCCTCGTCGCCGATCCCAACGCGGCCGGCGGCTGGCGAAGCCGTTTGAAAACTGCGCCGCGGAAGTCTTGGAATCACGCGTGCTGTTGGCCGCGACGCTGTTCGTCGACCCGGCCTCCACCAAGCCGTCCGTCTATCACACGATTCAAGCCGCGGTCAATGCGGCCCCCTCCGGAAGCACAATCAAAGTCGCGCCAGCCGTCTACGACGAAGACGTCACAATTTCTCAGCCCGTCACGATCCTTGGCGGCCAGGTGCAGCTGCCCGGGGAGACCGGCCCATCGACCGTTGAATTTCAATCGGCCGGCTTTACCGTCTCGGCCAACAACGTGACGATCAAAGGCTTTACCCTCGAGCCGAATCCGGACTCGACGAGCGCTCCGCCGCTGCTGGCCATCTTGGCCTCGAACTCGTCGGTCGATAAGTTCACGAACAACATCATCAATAATTCCGAACTGATGCTCGGTGGCGGCGTCACGAGCACGCAGGTCGCGAATAACTCCGGTGATTTTCAGATCGAAGTCATCAATGCGATTTCGAGCACCGACAACAGCAACGATACGTTTTCCGCCAACATGATCACCGGGGGCTCGATCTTTTTAAGCGACACCGCAACCGGCGCCCTGCTCACCGGCAATACCGTGCAGAATGGCGGGGGAATTGAAAACATCGCCGACAACGTGACCTTCGTCAACAATACGGCGAACAATGACGGAGAAGGGTTTACCGACTTCGGTGGGGGAACGGAGATCTTTACCAAGAATGTCGCCGACAATAATAGCGACACCGGGTTCGATATTTCCGCCAACGGCACCGTCTCGCTGACGAACAACTCGGCCACCGGCAACGGCACCGGAATCGACGTGTTCGGCACCGGCGCGACGACGCTGCTCTCGAATACCGCGAATGCGAACACGTTCTTGGGGATCGAGGTCTCGGGCAGCAGCAGTCCGACGCTCCGGCAGAACACGGCGAGTAACAATCTAGGGACAGGCTTCTCGGTCATCGGAGATTCTCTCACCCTGGTCAACAACGTGGCCGACGGAGATAGCGAGTTCGGCTTTCAGGTCAGCGGCGGGACGGTGTCGATCAAAGGGAATACCGCCGACAGCGCGGGAGAGACCGGATTTGATATCTCGGTCGACTCGGGAGCGATCAGCGGCAACACGGCAAACGATTGCGTCACCGCCGGATTCAATGTCACGTCGTCAGCGGCGCTCTCCGTCACCACCAATGTGGCGTCGAGCAATGGCGAGGCGGGATTCCAGCTCTCCCTCGACGGCGGAACGGTCCACGGCAATACGGCCGACGCCAATCAGGGATCGGCCACCGACCCGAATGCGGGCGGCTTCGTGATTTCCGGCAGCGACATCACGATCACGAATAATGTCGCGCAAAATAACGTCGCCAACGGGATCGCGCTTTCCAGCTTGACCGACAGTTCGCTTTCGGGGAACACCGCGACCACAAACGGCAACGACGGCATCTTCGCCGACGCGAATTCGACCGGCAACACGCTGAGCAAGAACAAGGCGACCGGCAACACCAGCTTCGATCTGGCCGATGATTCGACCGGAAGCGGCACGGCGGGCACGGCCAACACTTGGACCAAAAATACCGCCAACAAGACGAACCCCCCCGGGCTCTGATCCGAGGAGACGGGCCTGGCAGTTTTCGACGAGCCAAAATGTCGGGGGGTGGGACGCGCCCTAGTAGACCGTCTACGTCAAAATGGTGGGTGGGCGAATCCCAGGCAGATTTTTCACCACAAAGTCACAGAGACACAAAGAAGGCAAGAGGGATCCGCAGATGACGCCGATTTCGCTGATTTAAATTTCAAAATCTGCGTCCTTCTGCGAAATCTGGTGCGTCAGGCAAAGCTTGACGGTTCTTGTCAGTTGAAAGGTACTGACCATGGTAGTTGTTCGTTCGCCATGTAGCCGACCGAGCGGCTGTCGGAGTGATCCGGCGGTCGAAGCCTCGGAAGGCAAAGGCGTCAGCCGTAATGCGAAAGCGTGAACCCGATTCGGCCTCGTTACGCATCTGAGAGTGGCCAGCCCTTCCAGATAGGGTGAAGCCTGACACCGACCGTGAAGCAACGAACGCCTGCAGCGGCCGGGCTCTCCGGGGTGGGAGGGGACAGCGGATGCCGACAGAATCGTCAGGAACCTGAGAGACCCGTTCGAGTGACACTTGGCGCGTAGGCCCTGTGTCAACAAGGTGCGGGAACCCATAACTGCGCTTTGGCTCGATCGGGAGTCGGAGGGGCTCATAGTAGCGATGAAGCGGGGTAATGCCCGCGGAGCGAAGGGGCCCTGCCAAGGATTCGACGTGCAAAAAGGGTGAGGATACACATGGAGCATTGCTCCCAGAAGAGGCTTCGGCCTACCTCACTCTGCGGTAGCGTCTCAGCCCGTCGGCCAAGTCGACGTCGGTCGGCGCATGCCTTCGAGCGAAGTGTTCTTGGGTAAGCCGGATGCGGGAAATCTGCACGTCCGGTTTGAAGAGGGGGGAGGCGGCGCTGGTTCGTTCCAATTGAATGGATCATCGCTCCTCCCCTACTCGACCGGAGAACTGGTTCTTTGTCTTTCTTGGTGTCTTTGTGCCTTTGTGGTCCAGGCTTGCCTTGAATGCCGCGCAGCTCACTTCGGCCACGTGTCGAAGTCAGCGGAATCAAGAAACGGGTCGAGCGGGAGCCACGGGGATCGCGCGTCGAAGAAGAATGTGGCGGAGATGATGCAGAAGCCGGCTGAGTTGAATTCGATTGCAGAGCCGGAGCGTCGCGATAGGTCCACCTTTTTGAGATAGACGGTCTACTAGGTCGTGTGAGATATCCGCAACACTTTGGACGTGCTCATGCCCAACATCAGAATATGGCTTGACGAATTGCACAGTTGGGTTTGGGTGGGAATTCTCCTGGCGCGGGTGGTCGTCGGTTCGGAATTTGTGCTTTCTGGGAGAGGCAAACTGTTTGTGCAGGCAGGCCGCGAGCGCATGCGGCTAACCCTCCGCGAGGCGCGGGTCCCATTTCCCGAGTTCAACGCCGTCTTCGTCTCGGCGGTCGAGTTCGTCTTCGGCCTGCTACTGATTGCGGGAGCGGCGACGCCTCTGGCTTGCTTCATGCTCGGCGGCGTGATGATTGTCGCGATCGTCACCACGGCGGTGCGGTCGATTAAGACGTCGTCTCCGCTCGGCTGGCTCTCGGAATTTTTCTACCTTCCGGAGGTCCTCTACCTCGTGATCCTGGTTTGGCTCTTCCTCTCCGGGCCGGGCTGGTTCAGCGTGGATCACCTGATTCTGTCGAACATTCTGTTCTAAATCACCCACCGCTATTAGTCCGTCCACATCAAAATTGTGGATGCCACGGGGTGCCACTGGCGAGGGCCTTGGCTCGCCAGTGCGAATGCCGCTTGATCTCCAAAGGAAGACACTGGCGGTGCAGCCGTCTCGGCTGCAGGTGTTTGCGGTGCGGCCGTCTCGGCTGCACGTGCAGGCGGGACGCCCACACCACAAAAAGGTAGGCGTCTGCAGACGTAGTGACGGCAGGGAACGCTCCCCCCGCCTTCATTTTTCTGCGCGACCCGCTTCACTGCCGCTTGCGGCGCGGGCTTCATTGGCGTCGAGGTAGCCGTCGTGATTGGTGTCGAGGCGGCGGAAGACCGAAAGCGGGCCCAAGAATTCGCGGAGGGAGACTTCGCCGTCGCGGTTGCGGTCCATTTTCTGGAACCAGGCGGGGGCATCGGAGGCGGCGGGGGCGGCGGATTTCTTCGACTCGTACATCGGTGTGGAATTCGGCGAGGGGCGGATTGTGCCCAGGTGAAATGTGCCGACAAGGGGATGGGGGAGTTCGTCGGGCGTGATTTCGCCGTCATGGTTGGCGTCCCACTTGCGGACCGCAGCCATCGCGCGGAGCCATTCGCCGTGGGTCAGGCGACCGTCGCCGTTCGTGTCGAATTGGGTGAACGGATCGGCCGCCGCGATGCCGATCGATAAGGTGATCCGATTGTCGGTCACGATTTGATACAGTGCCATGAAGGACAGCCATTCGTTCTCGAAGATCATGCCGTTGTGGTCGGCGTCGATCGCCTTGAAGTCGTCGGGGCCGAGGCCGATGCTGGTCGTGGCGAATTCGTTGGCGTCGAGGTATCCGTTGCCGTCGCCGTCGGCCCGTTTGAAAATGCCGCGCATGGAGGCGGTGCGGTCGACCGGCCGCGGCGGCGATTCGGCGGCGTGCAACTCGATCGGCAAGGCACCGAGTTCGATCACGACTTCGCCCGCCAAACCGCTGCGCACGCGGAGCGCTTCGTCGAGGGCGGTCGCGGCGGCTTGCCTCACGGTGACCTTGGGCGATTGCAGCGTCTTTTTCGGAAGCGCCACGTCGAGCTCGAAACGCGGCGGGGATTCGGTCAGCCAGACGGCCGCTTGGGAGGTCGACATGCGGCGATAGCGATCGGAGATGAGGCGGGCCAAATCGAACTGCACGCCGGTGCGCTCCGCGAGCTGCAAGCGCGACGCCAGGTCGGTCAGCGGATTGACGAGGCCCTTCGTAGCGGCCCCGGTTTGTCCCGCGGCGACTTCGGCGATTTCCGAGCGCGAAATCGTTTCGTCATCGTTGAGATCGAGGCGATGAAACAGGTCGTTCGCCCGATCAACCTCGGCCAACGTCACCCGGCCGTCGCCGTCGAGATCGAGAGCCGAGAGAAACGTCGTCACGTCGAGACTCGTCGTCCCCTGCATCCCGTCGGGAACCGCCCGCGCACGGTAGTTCGTGGCCGGTTTCGAGGCGGTCTCAAACGCCAGGGCAAAACCCTTGAACGGATAGGGGGCCAGGTAGGCGGCCAACGCGTCGGGAGTTACCGTCCCGTTCGCCGCGATTTTGATGGGGGACGTAATGTCCGCAGCCCGGCCATCGGCGGGCTTGGCGATCGTGCGCAGAAGTTCGGGGGAAGGAATTCCTTCGAGCTCCTTGCCGGTCAGCGTGCCGTTGCTGTCGGTGTCGAGTGCGTCGAAGAGTTGCCGGGCGATTGCCGAATGCAATGTCGCGAACGATTGGCCGTCGACGCGGAGATGCAGACGGAAATGCTGCGGTCCGTTTGGTGCGAGAAAGATGAGATCCTGCGCGTCGTCGTTCGCTGCGGGGGTCTCGTCATCGGCTCTTGCGGAGGTGGTTCCAAGCAAGAAGGCGCAGGCCAGGAGAATGGAGATTGGCAGTCGTCGAGTCAGGAATGGATAACGATCGCGCGTTGCCCCCTCTCCCCCGGCCCATCTCCCTCGGGGGGAGAGGGGAGAAAGAAACTGCAGGCGTCTCGCGAGCCGCTGCATCAAGTTCATGCCAGGGCTTCTTTGATCGGCGACGACTTTGGGTCGACGATGCGGATTGGGCGGCCGACGTTCGAGACGTTTTGTTTGGACGGGTCGATGCCCAGGCCGCCGCAGATCGTCGCCAGGAAGTCGCCGACGCCGACCGGGCGCTCGACGACCGACATCCCGTCCGCCGCCGTCTTGCCGACCGTCTGACCGCCGCGGATTCCGCCGCCCATCAGCACAGTCGACCAGGCGAGTGGGAAGTGATCGCGGCCGTTGTTGGGATTGATTTTCGGCGTGCGGCCGAATTCGCCCATCCAGACAATCAGAGTCGTCTCGAGCATGCCGCGGTCTCGGAGATCCTCGACCAGGGCCGACCAGCCCGCGTCGAGCGATTCGCTCAAGCCGGCGATCGCCTTGAAATTGTCGATGTGCGTGTCCCAAGCCGCCGGCTGGCCGTTCGATAGCGAGACTTCGACGAACGGAACGCCCCGCTCGATCAGGCGACGCGCCAACAGGCAGCCCTGGCCGAACTGGTTGCGGCCGTATTTCAAGCGCAGCTCGCGCGGCTCTTCGTCGAGATCGAACGCCTCGCTCCCCTTGGCCCGCATCAGCCGTACGGCCCGTTCGTAGGCCGAGAGATGACTCGTCACCGGAACGCCCGGCCGCTGCGCGAGGAAATCGCGGTCGAGGTCCTTCAACAGGCCCAAACGCGCCTCGGCGTGCGTCGTGGTGACGCCGGCCGGCGAGTCGAGATTTTCGACGCGCAGCGGCGGTCCGAACTCCGGCTGCGACATCTGTGACATTTGCTGGGGCGTTGGCTGAACGGCCGTTCCCGCATCGCGCCCATTCCCCACGACCATCGGTGCGAACTGCGGACCGAGAAAACCGGGTCCGGTCGCGAAGAAGTTCGAGGGCGCGATGCTCACAAAGGCGGGCATTTCGGAGGCCGGCTCCATCAGCTCTTTCGAGAAGAGCGAGCCAAAGCTCGGATAGCGGATGGGTCCCTGCGGCAGATAACCGGTCCGCATCAGCGTGGTGGCCCGGTTGTGGTCGCCCTCTTTCGTGAACATCGAGCGGACCACGGCCGCCCGGTCCATGTGCCTCGCCAACTTGGGCAAGTGCTCGCTGATCTGTACGCCGGGAGCGGACGTGGCGATCGCCTTGAACGGCCCGCCGTTGGCGTGTCCCGGTTTGGGATCGAACGTATCGAGCTGGCTCGGTCCCCCCGGCATCCACAAGAGGATGCAGGACCGCTTTCGCTGCGGGTGCCGTCGCGTATCGGCCGCCAGCGCCTCAATCCACCCCGAGGCGGAGCAAAACGAAACCCCCGCCGCCATTCGCAACCAATCGCGTCGAGTCCACATGGGGTCGCTTCGCTCCAGAGGCTGGAGGCTAGAGACTAGAGGCTAGGGAAGGCCGGGCACGCGGAACGTGCTTTCTTGGATTTCCCTAGCCTCTAGCCTCTGACCCCTAGCCCCTCTTTAGTGGTTCGTGAGGAATTCGCTGCTGTTGAGCATGCCCAGAATACGTCTCCGAGGGCGACGCCTTTGTCGCCGCGGGATTTTGTGCGGTCGGTTGTGATCAGTTGCTGAAAAACGCTGCCCATTTTGGGCTTCGAGGCGCTGTGGGTGCCGCCGGATTCGACAAACTTGACGAAGCGGGCCGATTCGTCTTTCGTCGGCCTGCGGCTGAGCGTGGACAGATACAGCACGTCGATGCGACCCGCCGTGTCGAGAAAGGGGCTTTCGAGGACGGCGCCGAGCGTGTTGCCGCGCGACGGGGCGGTCGAGGCGTCGATTCCCGCGCTGTTCATCAGGCCCAGGGCCTGCAGGATGGTCGCTTCGCTGTCGACCGGGTCGACGTTGTCGTTCTTGAAGAGTTCGGCCGCCAGCGCCCGCAGCGTGGACGTATTGGCCGGCATGCCGGGAAGCTGCATGGCGTTGTCGTTCGGTGTATCGAACTCGCCGACGGCTTGAGCGATGCTCGCGGCCAGTTCGGTCGCCGTCAGTCCTTTCACCGCCGCGCGTGCGAAGCAGCGGCGGTCGTTCTGCCGCGGGTCGGTCTGCACGCTCGACAATTGATACGGGCGGCTCGCGCAGATCGAGCGGATGAGAAACTTCACGTCGCACTTTTGCCGGATGAAGTCGGCAGCCAACGCGTCCAAGAGTTGCGGATGGCTGGGCGGGTTCGATTCGTCGAAATCGTCGATCGGATCGACGATCCCCGTGCCGAAGAAATGCGCCCAGATGCGGTTGACGGAGGCTTTGGCAAAGTAAGCGTTGTCGGAGGCCGTCATCCAATTGGCCAGGGCCTCGCGCGGTTTGACCTCACCCTGCAAACTGGGCGACGAATCATCGAGAAAGCGGGCCTGCACGACCTTTTCCAGACCGGGAATTTTCAATTCGGAGAGCCGCGCGTCGTCGCCAATCGGACCGTTCGCCGGGCGGTCGACTCCGGCAAAGAAGGCGGCGAATTGCCAGAATTGCTCTCGCTTCCATTTGGCGAAGGGGTGATTGTGACATTGAGCGCACTCGATGCGGACGCCCAAAAAGACGCGCGACGCCCCTGCGGCGACGTTTTCGGGCTTGCCCCCTTTGGCGACGAAATAAAATCCCGGTCCCTGGCCGCCCGCAGGCGCCGTGAGCAGTTCGCGGGCGATGCGATCGTAGCCGGCATCCTCGCCAATGCGCCGCCTGAGCCATTGTTCGAAGGCGGCCGCTCCTTGGAATTGTAACTGCGGGTCGGCGCTCACCTCGGGCACGATGGCTGCCCGCAAGATGCCCGCAAAATGAGTCGGGTACGCGGGGCTTTCCAGCAAGCGATCGACGACAACCCGGCGTTTATCGGGCCGCCTTTCTTCCAGGAACATCTGCACTTCGGAGCAGGAAGGAATGCGGCCGACAATGTTCAGATAGGTCCGCCGCAAGAATTCGGCGTCGTTCGCGGGGGGTGCGGGTTCGAGCTGCTCTTCGCTCCACCGCGCGGCGATTTCGTGATCGATTGCCGACGCGAGATGGGCCACCGGATCGGTCGCGGTCGAATTCTCCGCCGCCGCGCAGCGATTGCGGACGCCAAAAACGGCGACCGCTCCCGCCAGCAGCAGCGCGAACAGCCGGACGTCAATCGGAGGAGCGAACCGGGACACCATGCACGTCGATCCCTTGCGCCGCGGCACTCTATGGATGTCGGCAAGATCTAGACGTCCGAGCCCGTCTGATTTGTTTGCCGATTCCCGGATTGGCCACTCTTGCCGGAAATGGCAAGCAGTTAGCAGCTTACGTCAATTGTACCGCGTGCGAATCGAGGTGCAATCGGCGACCGACGTCTAAGGGCGAAGGCCACTGGCGCTGGGTGCCACGCCCACGGCTTTGCGCTTTGTCTTGCCCGCATTTTTTGCAGAATGTTTTGTGCGCGCGGGATTGGAAGGTCGTTGAAAGGCACGGACTTCCGGCGTTCGCCTGTGTTGGAATGAGAGGTGCACGACGGGCAGCCGGCTCCAAGGAGATGTCGGGGGTCTTGGATCGATGCGGTCGGACGGCCGTGTTTGGCGGCGCCGAGAAGCAAATGGATCCCCGATGGAGAGCATTACGTTGGATGTGGAGCGTTGGGCTCAAGAGCAGTTTGGCTCGTGTGAGTTGGGTGATCGCCGACGCAACGTGCGGTTGGTGAAGTTCGCCCGACAGGTGGCGGCCAATCCGTCGGCGAGCACCCCCGACCAGACGTGCCAATGGGCGGACTGTAAAGCGGCGTATCGACTCATGGATTGCGATGACATCGAATTTGGGGCGATCCTCGCTCCGCATTGTCAGCAGACGAGAGACCGTGCGTCGAAGACGGGTCGGGCTCTGCTGATTCATGACAAGACGGAGATCTCGTTCTCCACGCGGCGAAACCCCATTGAGGGACTCGGCCCAACGGGCAACAACAAGCGGCAAGGGTTTTACCTGCACACGGCCCTGAAAATCGACGAGGACGGTCAAGAGATTTTTGGCCTGGCCGGCCAACTGCTCTTTTACCGCAAAGTGGCGCCGAAACGCCGCGACGGCCTGCGCGAGACGGTCTTGCACGCCAAACGACGGCCGCGGGAATCGGAGGTGTGGCGACGTTTGATTGAACAAGTGGGACCCGCCCCCGCCGGCCAGACCTTTATCCACGTCTGCGATCGAGAAGCCGACAACTACGAAGTCTATGCGCAGAGCGTGATCTGCGGCGCCGGCTGGATCATCCGCGCGACTCAACTGCATCGCAAGGTGCGTCCCGTCGGACAGACAGAGCCTGATCAGCCACGATCCGAGGCGATCACGAAGATCGGGGACCTCTTGACGCAGCACGGGTTTCAGGAAGGCTACGAGGTCGCAGTCCCCGCGATGAAGAAGACCAAGGCGCGCACGGCACACGTCTAGCTTCGCTGGACCTCGTTCTGGATGCCCCGTCCTCGTCCGTGCAGCGTGTGGGCCAAGAAAAACGCTCCGGACTTCATCCGCATGACGGCTGTGGAGGTCTGCGAGGTCAAACCTCCCCGCGGAGTGAAGCCGCTGAGGTGGGTGCTTTACACGCGCGACGGCGTCGCCGACGCACAGGCAGCGCGTCGGGTCGCCCAGGACTACGCGCGACGCCCGACGATCGAAGACTACCATAAGGGGATCAAGACGGGCTGCCACCTGGAGGAGCGGCAATACAGCACCGCGGCCCGCTTGGAACGCATTGCGGCTGTGCTGTCGGTCGTGGCGGTGCGTCTGCTGCAGATCCGAGCCATCGCCCGCGTCGAGCCGGAGCGGGCGGCGCTGGAGGTTGCCCCCCAAGAATGGGTCAGCACGTTGTATCAATACACGGCCTCCAAATCTCCGAAGTACATACAGCGCTGGACACCCGCCAACTGGACCGTGCTCGAGTTCATGCGACGCCTGGCCGGCCTCGGCGGATTCCTCGGACGCAAAGGGGACGGTCTCCCCGGTTGGATCACCCTCTGGCGCGGCGTCTCCAAGCTCCTGCTCCTCATCGACGGACGACAACTTGGCCACAAAAAATGCGGGTAAGACAAAGCGGCTTTGCGTGGGCGTGCGAAGCCGTTTGACGTTCCCGTCTTAGATTCACGGGCACGCCCACGCAAAGCCGTGGGCGTGGCACCCGTGGCACCCGAGCCAATTCACAACGGCTAACGGCGTGGCCCATCCAATTACGTCCGGCCTTGGATGTATTCCGTCATGACGTGGATCGTCTGTTCCTGGCTGTACGCGTTGTACGCGTTGAGATCGCCGATGGAAATGACCCCGTAAATCTGGCCGTCCTCGTCCACGACGGAAAGGTGGCGGACGCGGCGGTTTTTCATGACGGTTCGGGCCTCTTCGATGTCCGTGTGCGGTTGGCAGCACAGGACTTCGGCAGTCATCACCTCTTCGACCGTCGTTTGGGCCGGATCGAGCCGACCGACAAGGACCCGATCCAGAAGATCGCGTTCCGTGATGATGCCCACAACCGTTTCTGCGTCCATCACCAGCAGCGAGCCGACCTTGTTCCGGTTCATCAGCACGGCCGCTTCGAGTGCACTTTCACGCGTACCGATGGAGAGGACTTGATTGCCCTTTTGCCTGAGGATTTCTTTCACGGCTGCCATCGATGACTCCTTTTGAGGTGAGGCCCGAGAGGGCCTCTGCGGGGCGCGACAGAACGTCACGGACGGGATACCCTCAGTAGACATTCTTCGAGCCCGCAAGTCAAAAGGAAACCGGCGGCCGGAGATCAAGCGGAACGCTGCGCGACCAGCGTTAAACCGATTTCCGCATTCCGGAGATTGTCCCGGGCCGGATCGTTTACGACCGGCTCAGCCGCGCGGCTCGGGGCGGGGGCGGGGGCGAGACATCGTGCCAGGACGGAACAGGTGCAAAAGAACCAGGCTGCGGTGGTCAGGCCGAGCAGGCCGATCCTGCCGCTGCCAGGCAACCCGAGGTAGTGCACCCAGATCACGACGACCGGCACAATGGCCGTGAACAGGGCCGTTCGCGGGCGCCCGGCCTGCAAGAGGGCCATCGAAACGAAGACGATCGCCGGCAGAAAGAGGGCGAAATAGGTCGTTCGGGCGACGGGACAAACGACCAGCGTCGCCACGCAGGCCAATCCGAAGGTCACCGCGCGGCCAGACATCCGATCACCGCGATTGGAATCGGCGAGGGCGAGATGGATCGTAAAGAGCAGCAGCAAGACCAGCCCGCCGATCCGCGCCGCGACGATCATCCGCCCCGCCAATGGGCGGTCCATCGGTAACCAGGCCCGCTCACTATGGGGGCGATCGATGACGGTATCGTTTGGTCCGTCGGCGAATTTCGCGTAGATCCAATTGCCCAGGCGGTAAGCCGCGTTGTCCAAGCTCTGATTGCGAACGGAACGCACGTCCTCGCCAAAATCGGACGTGCGCACGTCGATCACCTTCGTGACGACTCGCGAGAACCACGAGTCGAGGTGATGCAGATTGGAATTCCAACCGATGACGGCCGAAGGCAAGAGCAGAGCGAAGAACACAAGCCCCGTCCCCACGCCCGCACTCAACGACAGGGCCCGCTGTCGCGGCACGACGGCCGACGGACGCCAGAGACCGGCGACACCGTCGTAAAGCACCAAGCAGGCGACCGGCAAGAGCGGCGTGAGCTTGAGGATACCGGCCGCCGCGAACACCAGTCCCGCAACGAACCAAGCCAGGGGTCTGCGTCCCGTCACGAATATACGCAGCCCCAGGAGCAGCAAATACAGCTTGAGGACCTCGACCTGTCCGCGCTGCATGCAGTTGAAAGCGGGGAGCAACACGGCGGCCAAAGCCGCGCATCCGATCGTCAGGACGCGCCTTTGTTGTTCGTCGCGAATGGCGAAGCCGAAGATCACGTCCGAGAGGCGACGCATCTCGAAATAACAACCGAACGCCATGAGGCCGCTCAAGGCGAACCACACGGCGACCTGTCCGGTTGATGGCAACGCATGCAAGGGCGAAACGAGGATCGCGAACAGAGGCGGATACAGATAACGCCAACCGCGGGGATTGGTCACTTGATACGGATCGCGTCCGTCGAAAAAGGCGGCGCCCGCTTCGGTGTACACCGTGAAATCGGTGCGGTGCTCGTTGATGCGATGCCTGTTGATCGAGCCGCGCGGCATCACGTCGACCAGGCACCACGTGGTCAGTGCCGCCACGAGAGCCAGGTACAGCCACCAATACCGACGGACGTCGGTCAGTCCCCGGAATTCCGCGGTCGCCACATTCGCCCCCTTCGATTCGACGTTGCCGCCACTTACTGCAAGGCTGCCCTGCTCTCAGTCGTGTTCGACGCCACGTGGTCCGCGTCGGAAAGCTCCAACGACGCACACGCCACCGGATGATCGGACGAGGGCGTCGCCCGCCACTCGGCGTGAACGGTGCGCAAACCACGCGTAAAGATCCAATCGATCGGATCGCCTTTGACCGTGGGCTTGGGAGCGCCCGCAAGCGCGCTTTGCACACCGGCCGTGGCGAGCAGGCGTTTGATTTCGGGATGCGATCCGAACTCATTCATGTCGCCCAGCAGGATCGCCGGTTCCTGCAGTGAAAGGAACAAGTCGATCACCGTGTGCAGTTGGTTGTCGTGCGTATTGAGTTCCATATCCTTGTCGATGTGCACGGCCAACAGATGGACCGTGCGTCCGCGGTACGCGAAATTCGCCAAGAGGGCCGCGCGAAAGCGTTGGCGGGAGGGTGTCGGCAGGGGAATTCGCACGCAGTCGGTCAGCGGGACGGCGCGTCAAAAAGCCGTTGCCGTAGTCGTTGCGCCACCAGCGCTTTTCGGCCGGCACGAACATCCAGGCCATTCCCAGCTTGTTGGCGACGTCGTGCACCTGAGGACCTTGGAAACCCAACAGCGGATTCCGCACTTCCTGGAGCGCGGCCACGTCGAGATCGGCGAGTGCCGCCGCCGTGCGGCCCAGGTTGCGGATGCCGTCCCGGCCGACGCCCGCATGAATATTGAACGTGGCCACCCGCAAGGGGGCTTGATCATCCAAACTGGCGACACGGTCTTGTTCCTGCAGCGTGAGCGGCTGCACGGGATCCGCCGGCCCCGATCGGGCCCCAATCACGACCAGCACGGCCAGGCCGACGACGGCGAATCCGACGGGCCAAACGCGGCGCCAAAGACGCGAAGAGCGATTGCCTGTCGTTGCGGGAAGAGTGTTCATGGCGACGCTTTCCGTTTCAATGCGCGTCCGCGAGTAGCGAGTGCTTAAGGTAGCGGTGATTTAGGCATTCCTGAAAAAGCAGTCAATCGCAGGTTCGTTGAATTCCATCTTAGAAACGAACCGGCCGCGACGAGTCGGACGCCGATGAGTCGGACGCCGCCGTGACGACGGGCTTGCGTCGACCGACGATCGTGACTTCGGTCGGGCGGCCGCTACGGTTGCGATCGCAACTGATCGTGGCCACCGGGTCCCACGCGAAATCCAGTTGGGGTGGGTCCGTCCCTTTGGTCCACAGACAAAAGTATTCGGCCCCGGCCCAGGCGACCGGGTCGTCTTCATTGTGCTTGAGAAGGCGGACCGGTTCGCGCAGGTGAAACAGAAACAAGTGGTGGGCTTGGCCCAGGCTGACGAATTTTGCGTCTTGGGGAATCTGCTCTTTCATCACGGCCACCGCCTCGCCCGCGTCCTCACTGAATTGCCGGCGCAGGTTGACGACCAGCGTGGCCTGGCTCAGTCCCAAGAAACAGGCGACGACCGTGAAGCTGAGCAGGATCGCGCGGGGCGTTATGCGTGTCGAAAGCCCCCAAATCCAGGCGGCTGCCAGGGCACACGCCGTGAAATAAATCACGGTAAACGCAGTCGACTGTGCCATCTCGGAATGTGGTCGCAACCACGAAAAGGCGGCCACCGCGCCGCCGACCAGGAAAATCATCATCGCCGCCGTCCGCTGATACCAGCAGACGAAGTCGGACCAGACCTGGTTGGCGGGGAGCGTGACTCGTGCTTCAACCAGAATCCCGACGAGACAGGCGAAGCAGGGGAAGAGCGACATGTAATACCGCAAACTGGCTCCCGGCGCGATCCAAACCGATGGAAACGCGACGGCCATGCACACGGTCAAATACAGCACGTCACTGCGCCATCGTCGCAGGTGTTTGCGAAAATCATCGCTGACCAGGCAGATGAGCCAGGCGGACCAGGGCAGGAGCGACCCCGCCAACAACTCGAGCGGATAGGTCACCATGTGGCCCAGCACGTTGCCCAGGGTGAAATCGAAAAACCGCGGCCCCACGTCGTGAAAATAAATGTCGTAGGAGGCCCTCGGCCCCATTTTGATCGCGTACGGCACTTGCCACAGCCCGACGATCGCCAAACCCGTCAGCAGGCCAACGAGATGATCTCGCGAAAAGAGCTCCCGCCTTCGGCCTGTGATCAAACAATAGATGGCTACCGAGCCGACAAAGTACAAAGGCGCCTGCGGCCCTTTCGTGAGCGTCGCCAAAGCCGCCAGGCCGTAGCCCCAGCACCAGGCGCGGCGCTCCGAAGCGCCGGCATTCCGGCACCATTTCCAAGTGAGCAGGGAACCCGCCAGGAACAACGTGAAGAGCGAATCCGTTTCACCGAGACGGCCAAGTTCCAGCACCTGTCCTAAACTCACCAGCGACAGGGCGCAGAAGAACGCCCCGAATCGGGAGAGGAAGCTCCGCCCATAGCCGTAAACAATGACGACCAGGGCCAGCATGGCCAACACGCTCGGCACGCGCAGTGCGAACTCGTCGACGCTTCCATGCATCATGCCCACGAGCGCAATCAGCCAATTCTGCAGCGGCGGGCGAAAGAAGACGGGCTGTCCCTGGATGCGGGGGACGATCCAATCGCCCGTGTGCCACATCTCCCAGGCGATTCGTCCGCGCCGCGACTCCTCGCCGCGCACCGAAAGATCGGTGACGCGAATCATGTAAAAACAGGCTGTCATCGCCAGCAGAGCCAGCAGTTCTGGCTCGCGCCACCAGGGTCGGCTCTTCGCGACAGCCGCGTCGGCCGCCGCCAGCGTCGGCGTTCCTTGAACCGGTTGGCCCGTCATGGGTTGCATCGTCGCGGTTTCTCCTCGTCGAACTGCGTCGCCGGCCTCGATCGGGCCGTCCGCGAAAGGCACGCATTATGGCCAAATGCGCCCCGGCGCGAAGACGAAGATGAGTTGACGCGTTTTCGAAACGAAGCTAAAGAGTGCCTCGACTCTCCGGGACTTCCAACCGCGACCGTCGCCGGCTCTGCCGCTCGGTCGGCCACAGGCCGCCCGGTCGGTTCCGTTATCAGGGGCAGTCTCCAAACGGCGGCCGCGTTCCACAAATCCGCCGTTCGGCGTATCACGGGCCGTGAACCAAAGCATGTCTCACTCCCCTCAAATGTTGAAATTGCCCTCACGCGCGCCCGATCACGACCTCACGCTTGTGATTCCGGCGTACAACGAGGAAAACCGCCTGCCGCGAACGTTGCAGCAGCTGCGCGAATATCTGGATCAGTGGGGGATCAACTACCGCGTGGTGGTGGCCGACGACGGCAGTCGTGACGGCACGCCGCAAGTTGCCACCGCATTCGGCCCGCGGTTTTCGACGCTCTCGCTGCCGCAAAATCGTGGAAAAGGCGCGGCCGTGCGGGCCGGTATGCTCAGCGGCTCCGGCCGCGTTGTCGCGTTTACCGATGCCGACTTGCCCTACGCCCTCAAAAGCCTGCGGGCGGGCTACGAACTGATCCACAGTGCACAATGTCAGATTGCCTTCGGTGCGCGGGACCTCGAAGGCTCGCGTCAATTCGTCCATCGCCGGGTGCTCCGCCGTGCCGCGTCGGCCGTGTTTAGCCAGATCGTGCGATTTCTCATCTCGCCCGACGTCACCGATACGCAAGCCGGATTGAAGCTGTTCAGCTTGGAAGCCAGCCAGGCGATTTTTTCGCGCACCTTGATCGACGGCTTCGCCTTCGATGCCGAAGTGGTCTTTCTTTCACGCCATCTGGGCCTCAAGTACCGGCGAATTCCCGTGGCACTGATTAACGAGGAATCGTCGAGCATTTCTGTTTGGCGGCACACGCTGCCCATGCTTTGGGAAGTGTTTCAAATCCGTTTGCGGGGGCTGCGTGGGGCGTACGCGCCTCTCGAGCCGGTTGCCGCGCCGGAAGAGCGGAAGGCCGCCGCGTGAAAGTGCCGAGACGCATTTCGCCCAGCCAGGCCGCACTCTGGGGTGCTTGGGCCAGTTGGGTCGCGCTGATTCTGGTCATCGACGTTCTGATCCTGGTGGGCAGCGACCACTCGGTGGTGCAGGCCTATCGAGATGCCGCCCTGCAGTGGTTCGCAGGCAAAGACATCTACAACGCCACCGGACACGGCTTTCTGTACCTGCCTTCGGCCGCGATCCTGTTTGCTCCGTGCGCTCTCTTGCCGGTTGCCGCCGGCGAGATCGTCTGGCGACTGCTGACGATCGGCTCGTTTGCGGTCGGCATCCGACGGCTTTCGACGGTCGCGGGACGCGGTTTGTCGGTCGATCTGTTTCCGCTTTTGACTTTGTCATCACTTCCGCCCGCCTTGTCGTGTGCCCGCAACGGGCAGTCGACGCTCGTCATGATGGCGTTCATGATTCTGGCGGTGGTCGATCTGTCCGAAACCGGTCCCGCCGGACCCCGTCGCTGGCGTGCCGCCTTGTGGCTCTCGCTGAGTCTGGCATTCAAACCGCTCAGCCTGGCGATGCTGCTGGTTGTCGCGGCTCTCGATTGGCGGATGGCCTGGCGATTGGTGCTCGGCGTGGCGTGCGTGCTGCTGTTCCCATTCCTCACGCAATCGCCGCACTACGTGGCTGCCCAATATGCGATGAGTCTGCAAATGTTCCGGGCGTCCTCCTTGTGCGGGATGAACGAACTTTGGGCGCAGCCTTTCAGCGTGCTCAGTCTGATGCACGTCAGCGTTCCGGAATCCGTGCAGACGATGATTCGAGTTGCCGCCGGAATGGCCACGCTGGCGTTGTGCTGGTTGGCCCGGCGCAGCCAGCGACAAGTCCGTGCCGTCGAGTATTTGCTCGCGTTCACGGTGATTTACATCCTGCTGTTCAATCCGCGGACCGAGAACAACACCTACGCCATGCTCGGCCCGGTGATCGGTCTCTTCGCGGCGCCCTGGATCGGCAACAACCGGCATCGGCTGGCCGTGGGCGTGATGTCACTGATGCTGCTTCTGTTGGCTGCCGGCGACGAGCTGGTGCGGGCGCTGACTCCGCCCGGCGAGCACATCTGGTTGAAACCCACGCTGGCTCTGATCTTCCTCCTGTATCTCGTGCGGCACATGTTCGAGCCTCAGGATGACGCCCGGCGGCGATCGGCCGGCGCCATGCTGGCCCCGGCGAAGCGCCCGAATTGGCCCGTGCTTGTGCGGGCGGCGACGGCCGACGCGGGGGGCGCGCCCGTGAACACGACGTTCGATCGTTATTTGATCAGCCGCTACCTGCAGATCTTCGTGATTCTGTTCGTGAGCGTGTTTGGCCTGTTTGTCGTGATCGACGGGTTCTCCAACGTGGACGAATTCCAGGAGCATGGATCGACCACTCTGGCTCTGCTGGCCCGGATGGGGTCCTACTACGCCTATCAATCGACGATGTTCCTCGATATGTGCGGCCCGATTCTGACGGTCATCGACGCGATGATTGTGTTTGCCCTGCTCCTGCGAAATTCCGAATTGCACCCGATCCTGGCGGCCGGCGTGCCGACCTGGCGGTTGCTGTTGCCCGTCGTGATCAGCACGGCCTTTGTGAACGGACTGATGACGGCCAATCAGGAACTGGTCATCCCCCGGATTGCCGACGTGCTGCAGACGCCGCGCGACTCGCTGATGAAGGGATCGATCGAGATCGAGCCGCTGACCGATCCGTCGAGCGGCATTCATATCGACGGGCAGGATCTCTCGCTCAACCCGCAAATGATCAAGCACGCACAGTTCGTCTTGCCGCGCGGAGAAGTCGCCCAGGAAATGACGACCGTCAACGCCGCCGAAGCCGTGTACTATCCCGCCCGGGACGGCAATCCGTCGGGCTGGCGGCTCAAAAATGTCGAGACACCGTATTCGCAGCTGGGTCTCACCAAAGAGGGACGCAAGCTCGTGCTGGCCCTCGAGAGTCCCAAGGAGCTCTTTATCGTCAGCGAACTGTCCTTCGATTTGCTTTATAACCGCCTGCAAAGTAACAAGCTGATTTCGACGGCCGAGCTGATCCATCGCCTGAAGAGCCCGGCGTTTGGCCAGTCCACCGAGCGCCTCTCGCAGCACTTGCACGCGCGGCTTGTGCGGCCGTTCGCCAATATCCTGGCCGCGCTCCTGGCGATTCCGCTCATTCTCCGCAAGGAGAGCCGCGGACTGATCACGAATATGGCGCTCTCGGCCGCGACACTGACGGCCATGTTGGGCCTCGCGGAGGCGGTTGCCTACGGCGGCAAGTCGGGCAGCATTTCACCCGAGCTGTCGGCCTGGATTCCCATCATCACGACGGGCACGCTCTTCACCTGGCTCACGGGCATCATGCAGACGTGACCGGCCGGGTGGCACTGGCGGCTTGCCGCCAGTTCGTAGTGGGGCCGTCTACTTCAAATGGTGGGTGGGCAAACCCAGGCAGATTTTTCACCACAAAGTCACAGAGACACAAAGAAGGCAAGAGGGATCCGCAGATGACGCCGATTTCGCTGATTTAAATTTCAAAATCTGCGTCCTTCTGGTGCGTCAGGCAAAGCTTGACGGTTCTTGTCAGTTGAAAGGTACTGACCATGGTAGTTGTTCGTTCGCCATGTAGCCGACCGAGCGGCTGTCGGAGTGATCCGGCGGTCGAAGCCTCGGAAGGCAAAGGCGTCAGCCGTAATGCGAAAGCGTGAACCCGATTCGGCCTCGTTACGCATCTGAGAGTGGCCAGCCCTTCCAGATAGGGTGAAGCCTGACACCGACCGTGAAGCAACGAACGCCTGCAGCGGCCGGGCTCTCCGGGGTGGGAGGGGACAGCGGATGCCGACAGAATCGTCAGGAACCTGAGAGACCCGTTCGAGTGACACTTGGCGCGTAGGCCCTGTGTCAACAAGGTGCGGGAATCCATAACTGCGCTTTGGCTCGATCGGGAGTCGGAGGGGCTCATAGTAGCGATGAAGCGGGGTAATGCCCGCGGAGCGAAGGGGCCCTGCCAAGGATTCGACGTGCAAAAAGGGTGAGGATACACATGGAGCATTGCTCCCAGAAGAGGCTTCGGCCTACCTCACTCTGCGGTAGCGTCTCAGCCCGTCGGCCAAGTCGACGTCGGTCGGCGCATGCCTTCGAGCGAAGTGTTCTTGGGTAAGCCGGATGCGGGAAATCTGCACGTCCGGTTTGAAGAGGGGGGAGGCGGCGCTGGTTCGTTCCAATTGAATGGATCATCGCTCCTCCCCTACTCGACCGAAATCTGGTGCGTCAGGCAAAGCTTGACGGTTCTTGTCAGTTGAAAGGTACTGACCATGGTAGTTGTTCGTTCGCCATGTAGCCGACCGAGCGGCTGTCGGAGTGATCCGGCGGTCGAAGCCTCGGAAGGCAAAGGCGTCAGCCGTAATGCGAAAGCGTGAACCCGATTCGGCCTCGTTACGCATCTGAGAGTGGCCAGCCCTTCCAGATAGGGTGAAGCCTGACACCGACCGTGAAGCAACGAACGCCTGCAGCGGCCGGGCTCTCCGGGGTGGGAGGGGACAGCGGATGCCGACAGAATCGTCAGGAACCTGAGAGACCCGTTCGAGTGACACTTGGCGCGTAGGCCCTGTGTCAACAAGGTGCGGGAACCCATAACTGCGCTTTGGCTCGATCGGGAGTCGGAGGGGCTCATAGTAGCGATGAAGCGGGGTAATGCCCGCGGAGCGAAGGGGCCCTGCCAAGGATTCGACGTGCAAAAAGGGTGAGGATACACATGGAGCATTGCTCCCAGAAGAGGCTTCGGCCTACCTCACTCTGCGGTAGCGTCTCAGCCCGTCGGCCAAGTCGACGTCGGTCGGCGCATGCCTTCGAGCGAAGTGTTCTTGGGTAAGCCGGATGCGGGAAATCTGCACGTCCGGTTTGAAGAGGGGGGAGGCGGCGCTGGTTCGTTCCAATTGAATGGATCATCGCTCCTCCCCTACTCGACCGGATCTCTCTTGCCTTTCTTGGTGTCTTTGTGCCTTTGTGGTGAAAAATCTGCCCGGTCAACTACGTCCTTGACGCGTTGGACGTTCATCTTCGTCAGGCCGCTTTCAACGTCCGCGCGTGCCGGGCGGACTCGATCCAGTTCGAGACCGTATCGAGGTCCGGCTGGCTTCCGCCGCGGATGGCCCGCTGGCCTTCCGACGATGAAATGAAGAGATCGACCCGATCGAGCAAGTCGAGCGCCTCGCAGCGGGCCAGGTCCTCGGGCTCGCAGATCCCGCAGGCGACGAGGATCTTGACGTCGAGGCTGCGCAGGTTGGGGACTCGACAGGCGAGCCGCGCTTGCACCTGCCACTCGCGCACGGTTTCAGGCTTCACGTGTCCCAATTTGAGCCGCTTGGCAACGTCGTCCGGTTTCTGGCCGAGCAGTTCGCAGACATTGCGGATGCCGACCGCCGCGAGCTTTTCGGCCGTGCGATGCGCGATGGACGGTGCGTCGGCCAGCGCCGACGTCGGATCGAGATGGAATTTGGCCAATCGCGGCACGGGCTTCTGTTGCCGCGCCTCCTTGGAGCCGCCCGCATGGTCCGCTTTGACGGCGGTGGAGGCGTCGGACGGCAAGGAATTCTGTCCCGCGGCATGGTCGTCTCGCGGCTTCGCGGCGGGCTGCGTCGAGGCGGCGACCATCGGTCGCAGATACGTGCCGGTGCCGTGCTTGGTGCCGACCGCGCGGGGTTTCATGCCGTCGAGTTTTTCGAGCGTCGTCTTCAGGACCTCTTCGGCGTGCAGCCGGCGGACGGTCCGTTCGTCCTCCGGCAGGGCCTTGACCACCTTGCCGGTCTTGCGGAACTCTTTCAAGGCGGCCTTGACGATCCGCGTGTCGCGACGACCGGCCCGCCACCGCGACCAGCGCATGGCGGGAATTCGCAGGCGGGCGCTCATCGAGTCGACGGCCAGCCAGACCTTGCGGGGCGGCACGCCCGCCTCGAACGTCGCGCGGTCGAGAATGCGGGCGAACCCGACAATCGCGCGACCGAGGCATTCGGCCAGGCTGACGCGAATTTCGTCATCGAGTCCGGCGGCCGGACTCCAGCGGCCTTTCGCCAAATTGTAGTGATCGATCAGCACGTCGTAATGTTCGTGCGAGAGCCGGGCGCCCGACTTCACCATCTCGCAGAGCCAGCGAGCGCCGTTGGGCATTTTGACTTCGGGGTAGCCGCCCAGATCCCGTTCGAGGATGGCCGTCAGGTGGTTGTACGAGCGGAACACACTGCGTTCGCACGCGCGATGCACGATGCCCGCCTCTTCCGCCATCGCAGTATGCAACGGCATCAGGGGATCGGTGTAATAGTGGCTCAACACGCCGGCCGCGTAGGCCGCCTTCTTCCACTCTTTGCCGTGCAGGGCTTCGACCGTTTCCTGGTACCAGCGCTCGGCCGATTCGACGGCGCCCCCCAGCACTTTTCGCGCACGTGCAAAACGTGATTCTTGAAGTCCTTGAATTTGGCGTCCGGCGCACTGGCTCCGGAAAGCAGGGCATCCGCATGCTTGAGGAAGAGCCGGCGCCAGTTCTCCGCGTGCTCGCAACGGAGGTGGCGCAGCGAATCGAGCACGATCTTGTGGTGCGTGCTGGTGCAGCGATGCGCAGAAAGCAGCGTATGAAGCGATGACATCCGTGTCTCCGCACTCGAATGGGGCAGGCCGTTAAAGGATGAATTAGGAAGGATGAAGGATGAGCCAGATTCGCGGCCTTCGGCCGCAATTGACTGACTCATCCTTCCGCCTTCATCCTTCCTCCTTCCCTGGAACCGTCTCTCCTTTTCGGCAAGTCACCCAACGTAATCTGATTCATGATGTGGCGATCCGTACAACCAAACCTCGCCGCGCCGTCTCGCATCAAAACCACGGTGGCCGGCGCGGACGGCGTCGGTTAAGTTGGGGAACCCCTCGAATTTGAAGGGGGCCGCGAGTTTTTTTGGCGGAGAATCGCTTGAAGTCTTCGAAACGCGTCAAGTTCCGGCGTGACGGCAACCGGGAATTTGTTTGCCGAGCCGGGGGGACCCAAAGGGTACCCCTCCCCCCGGTCCGATCGCGAACGAGCCTCTGAGACGCTTACGCATCAACCGCGCAGAAAGACCCCGGGGAGGGGTACCCTCTGGGTCCCCGGGGCTCGTCGGCACGGCACCCGAAAATCAAGCTTTGCCAGAACACTCGCCGCGATGGCGATCGTGTGTGCATTCGGTTCGGTCGCTCCCATTCGCGGCGACGCGATCGACCGGCTCAAGCCGGCCTACTTGAAGTCGTTGCACGAGGCGACCGAAGCGTTTCGCCACGATCGCCAAACCGTCTCGCTCCCCAGTGCGTTTACCGATTATCGGGGCGTGATGCACGTGCATTCGCTGTTGTCGCACGACAGCCGCAGCAAGCTCGAAGAGATCATCGCCGCCGCCAAGAAAGTCGGCGTCAAGGTGATTTGTTTCACCGAACATCCCAATCCGCCGCGCGATTACGTCAAGGAGGGGCACCAGGGAATGGTCGACGGAGTGCTGCTGATTCCCGGCTACGAATTCAACGGACTGCTCGCGTTCCCCAAAGCCAGCATCCCGCTCGGCACCGACGCCGATCCGCAGGCGCGGGTCGACTCGGTCCGCAAAACGGGCGGCCAGGCCTTTCTGTGCCACCTCGAGGAACGGATGAATTGGGATCTCAAGAATCTCACCGGCAGCGAAATCTACAACCTGCACGCCGACTTCAAGGACGAGACGCGGCTGATCAAGTCCATGCGGTCATCCGCCGGACTGCTGACGCTGTTGCCCGCCTCGCGGCAGTACCCGCAGGAAACAATGGCCGCCCTGCTGGATTACCCGGCCGATTATTTGCGGCGTTATGACGAACTCTGTCTCAAGGAACATCTGACGGGCATCGCCGCCAACGATTCGCACCACAATAACGCGCTCAAAGGGACGGTCACCGAGGACGGCCAGGTGCGGTTGGTCGACGCCCTCGGCGAAAATCGCGGCAAGGTCGATCCGAAGAAGTATCCGCTCCTTAAGTTTCTGATGCCGGCCCATCCCAAGCAGGGAGACGTCGTCATCAACCTCGATCTCGATCCTTACGAGCGCAGCTTCCGACACGTCTCGACGCACCTGTTCCTGAAAGAGCAGACCGAGCCCGCCGTCCGCGAGGCTCTCGAAGCGGGCCGTGCCTACGTGGCCTTCGAGTGGATCGCCGACCCGAGCGGCTTCAATTTTCAGGCCGTCCGCGGCGACCGCACGTTTGAAATGGGATCCGAAGTGCCGATCGGCAGCGGGCTCACACTGCGATCGGTCTCACCGCTGCCGGCCCGGTTTCGATTGATTCGCAACGGCAAAGAGGTGCACTCGGCGCTGGGCCGGACGTACGAACATTCCGTCGCCGAAGCCGGCAACTACCGGCTGGAAGTTTGGGTCAACCTGCCCGAAAACCCGCAGATCTGGGTCCTCTCGAATCCGATTTACGTACGAGGCTGAATCTTTCCCAGCGGCTCTTCCCGCGCGGAGACCGAACGGCAAGAAAGCCGGCACCGGGGATCGACCTTAGCGATGGTCCCGCTCGTCCAGGCGACGTTGCAGCTCGTTCACCTGCTTTCGAAGCCTCATCACATCCTCGGCAACGAAGTAAAAACACATCGGGAGGAAGCACAGTAGCCCGATCATGGGCATCAATCTGTCTAAATATCGCCAGAATGCCCACAGGGTAATGGCCGATAGACATGTCGCAAAGAGAACTGGCCTCCAAGGCGAGAAACGTTCGAGCCACATTTTGGCATTTCCTTCGTCGACGCGGGAAGTACTGCTTGGCATGCTTCGAGTATGCCAAAGCGTTCCAGCAAACGGAAACTGCCCCGCGATCCCCACGCGTTCGCGATTGCTAGAATATTTTCCTCTTGAACCGTCGAGACTTTTCACGGATAATGGAATTAATACGACAATACGGTACAGCGATAAGCTGTAAATCTCGCTTATGCGGAGCCGTGCCTCACTCGGGGTGCGGCTCTTTTTTATTGCGCGTCCAATTTGTTCCGAAAACACGGATCCACAGATTTCGCCGATGACGCCGATTCATAAAAATTCGTTTCGAAACAGGACAACCGAGGCCGAAACCCGCCAATGCGCGACTTTACGCGCCAACGGCACCGGGTCCAGGGCCGGAGCCCTGGTTTCGAAGATGCTCACCCATTTCAAGAAGTGAGCATCTTGGAAAACCTCGGAGATTTCTTCGAAGATGCTCACCCTTTTCCAAGGTGCTCACCGAAAACTGAGCACCTTCGAAGACGCGACTTCGGTAACATGGCGAGAATGATGGCGGACAGCCGAACGAAAGTGTTCTGGACGATTGTACTGGTCGGGGTGATGACATTCGCCGCGTCGGTGCAAGCCGTGCGGGCTGACAGCCCGAGCCCCGAGGGGATTGAGTTCTTCGAGAGAAAAGTTCGCCCGATCCTGGTGGAGAAATGTCAGAAGTGCCACGGTTCCGAGCGGCAAAAAGGGGGCTTGCGACTCGACTCGTCGCAGGCGGCTTTCAAAGGGGGCGAAACCGGGCCCGTGATCGTGGCCGGCCATCCGGAACAGAGCGAACTGGTTAAGGCCGTCAATTACGAGGCTGACGGCTTCCAGATGCCGCCGACCGGGAAGCTGGATGCCGATTCGATCGGCGTTTTGACCGACTGGGTCCGCCGGGGATCGCCCTGGCCCCAACTCGCGTCCAGCGCGTCGTCCCAAGGCGCAAAATCGGCCTTCAATTTTGCCGAGCGGGCAAAGCACTGGTCGTTTCAACCGTTGCGTTCTGGCACGCCGCCGCACGTCGCTCCGGATTGGGCTCGTAATCTGCTCGACGCATTTGTCGCCAGCCGCTTGGCTCAAGCAAACTTGAGCCCGTCGCCGCCGGCCGACCGCCGCACGCTCTTGCGGCGGATCACCTTCGACTTGACCGGCCTTCCACCGACGCCGCGCGAGATCAACGAGTTTCTCGCCGATCAGTCGATCAACGCCTATGAGCGGGTGGTCGAACGTCTGCTCGCTTCGCCACATTACGGAGTGCGGTGGGGCCGGCACTGGCTGGACCTCGTGCGGTATGCGGAAACGTATGGACACGAGTACGACTTCGAGAAGCCGCCGGCTTGGCCCTATCGCGATTACGTCGTCCGCGCCCTGAACGGCGACGTTCCCTTCGACCTCTTCGTCACAGAACACGTCGCCGGCGATCTTCTGCCCAATCCGCGGCGGGATCCGGCCAATGCCAGGAACGAATCGATCATCGGCACGGCGTTTTGGTGGTTGGGCCAGGGGAAACATTCGCCGGTCGACATCCGGGCCGAGCAGTGCGACACGATCGACAACCAGATCGACGTCTTCGGCAAGGCGTTTCTCGGTTTAAGCATCGCCTGCGCCCGGTGTCACGATCACAAGTTCGATCCCATTCGCACGCAGGATTATTACGCCTTGTCAGGCATTCTCCGCAGCTCCCGCGAACAAGTCGCCTTTCTCGACGACCCGAGACCAGTCGAGCAATTTGCCGTCCGGAGGCAAACGGAAGAAGCCCGCTTTCGGCAGCTCGTCGCAAAGGCGATGGGGCCACACGCTGCGCTTCGACTTGTCGACGTCAGAGCCCGATCCTGACGGACTTCTGATCCCTTGGCGGAAACTGGCGTCGCTCCCCGCTGGTCCGCAATTTATCGCCGCGCGAAATCAGCTCGCCCAGCAACTGCGAGCAAGCGACGCCGGTCGCCAGCGGCCTGGAGAAATCCTGTTCGACGACTTTTCCAAACCCGATTTCTCCGGCTGGCAAGTTTCCGGACCGGCATTCGGTCATCGGCCGTCCCGCGCGGGCGATGTTGTCGTCGGAGACAGTGCCGAACATCCGGTTGCGCAAATCGCGCCGCACGGTGCCGCTCACAGCGGTCTGATTTCGCCCGCGCTCTGTGGATCGATTCGTTCGCGGTCGTTTACCGTCGAGAAACCGTACATTCATTATCGGGCGTCGCGCCACCACGCGATTGAGACGCCGCAGCGTGAACTCAAGTCCGGCCAACTGAATCTCATCGTCGACGGCTTTCAAATCGTCCGTTCCCCTCTGTGGGGACAACTGTCGCTCACCGTCGAAAACGACGCCCCGACGCGTTGGTACACCCAGGACGTGTCAAAGCTCCGGGGCGAGCGCGGTTACATCGAAATCGTTGACGAGGACGACGGCTGGATTGTCGTCGATTCGATCGTGTTTTCGGACAGCCCGCAGCCGCCGGCCCAGCGGCCGAATCGATTGGCGGCCGCGCTGCTCGACGATTCGGCGATCGATCGTCCGGAGAAGCTGGCCGCCGGTTACCAACGGTTATTCGCGGAGACGATTGAGCGCTGGGTGAACGGATCATTGGCGAACGATGCCGATGCCGCCGACCGCGGGGCAATTCTCGCATGGCTTTGCCAGCGTCGAATCGAACCGCCCGACAATCGTGAAGCCCGCGAGTTGACCGCGATCATTGCCGATTGGCATCGCCGGTCTCAGCGCGTCGAGTCCGACGATCGGGTGGTCGCCATGGTTGACGGCACGGGTGAGAACGAACACGTGCTCGTCCGCGGCAATCACAAAAAACCCGGCGCCGAGGTGCCCCGCCGATTTCTGGAACTGTTTGGGGCGCATCCGATCGGGGTCAATGTCCGAGGGAGCGGTCGCCTGCAGGTCGCGCACGAGATGACGCAATCCGCGGCGCCGCTTTTGGCGCGGGTGATTGTGAATCGGCTCTGGCAGCACCATTTCGGCCGGGGCCTCGTCAGTCCACCCGATGACTTCGGAAAAATGGGCCAGCCGCCGACGCATCCCGAACTGCTCGACGACCTGGCGGCCGAATTGATCAGAAGCGGCTGGTCGCTCAAGCACCTGCAGCGGCTGATGGTCCTGTCGTCGGCCTATCGCATGTCGAGTCGCGAGACCGACTCAAACGCCGTCGCGGTTGATCCCGACAATCGCCTGCTGCACCGCATGCCGGTCGTTCGACTTGAAGCCGAGGCGATTCGCGACTCCATCCTGGCCGTGTCCGGCCGCTTAAACGAACAAATCGAGGGGCCCAGCGTCCCCGTGCATCTCGACGAATTCATGACCGGGAGAGGTCGTCCGCACGTCTCGGGTCCGCTCGACGGCAACGGTCGCCGCAGCATCTATCTGGCCGTGCGACGGAATTTCCTCAACCCGCTGTTTCTGGCGTTTGACTACCCGGCAACCATGACCACGGCCGGCCGTCGCGGCACGTCGAACGTGCCCGCGCAGGCGTTGTCCCTTTTGAACAATCCCTTCGTGAAGCAGCAATCGATGGCTTGGGCCAAACGAGAATTGCGATTGGCCGGGCGAGAATCGCTGATCGACTCGCTCTATGAATCGGCCTTCGGACGACCCCCTTCGAGCGCTGAGCGAACCGCCGCCTCGCAGTTTCTCAAAGAACAGTCGGCGGCCAATTCGCCCGCGCGAAAATTGTCGGCCTGCGCCGATTTGTGCCACGTGCTCTTCAACGTGAAAGAGTTCACCTACATCGAATGAGACGAAACTCTCGGATCACGCGTTTTCAGGCGGTTTGGCCAAAAAGCGATAACCCGTGCCGCGGACCGAGATGATGTGCCTGGGGTTGGACGAATCCTTCTCGATGATTTTCCGCAGACGCAGCACAAAATTGTCGATCGTCCGCACGGTGACGTCCGGATTGTGATCCCAAACCGTGTCCAGAATATCGAGCCGAGAGAGGACCTCGCCGTCGTGTTGAATGAAGTGCCGCAGCAGCTCCATCTCCTGCGTGGTGAGGGTCTGCGTGCGGCCGTTCGCGGTCACCTCGAATTTCTTGAAGTCGACCTGCACCGCGGCGAAATCGAAGGTCGTCGGCTCGGCGGCGGGAGCAGCCGTCCGCGTCGCCATCCGCTCCGTGCGGGCCGAACGGCTGAGCAGGTTCCGCACGCGGCTCAAAAGCTCGGGCAGCTTGAAAGGCTTGGTCATGTACTGGTCGGTGCCCGAGTCGAAGGCGAGCGTGAAATCTTCGCTCAACGAGCGGGCCGAAAGCGTGAGAATCGGCACGAGCTCGTCGATCGCGCGGATGGCCCGGCAAATCTCGTAACCGCTCATTCCCGGGAGCATCACGTCCAGCACGACCAGATCGACGGGCCGCTCGGGATCTTGAAACAGCTTGAGCGCGGTCGGACCGTCGCCGGCGAGCACGACTGCGTAGCCTTCCAGCTCGAAGTTGAATTTGAGTCCTTCGGAAAGGGCCTCCTCATCCTCGACGACTAAGATTCGCATAGCTCCGATCTGCCAGGCAGACTGACTTCGAACACGCTGCCGCTTCGCCCTTCGCGATCGTGAACGGTAATCGTCCCCTTCAACAAGTGCACGAGTGTTCGCACAATATACAATCCCAGGCCGGTTCCTTTTTGCGTGCGCTCGAGTTCGCTTCCGCCGCGATAAAACATCTGAAAGATCTTTTTTCGCTGGCCGGCGGCGACGCCCGATCCATTATCGCAAACGCGGGTCACGATGCGGCCCCGCTTGGCGACGCGAACCTGCACGTCGACCGTTGGTTCCTCGGCTCCGTATTTGATCGCGTTATCGAGCAGGTTGCCGAAGATCATTTCGAGCACCATGGGCCGCGCGTGGACGACGGCCGGCTCGATATCGAATGAAAAGACGGCTTTCTCGTCTCGTTTATGATGGGCGCTGGCCGAGGCGGCACAGCGACGCAACAGCGGCTCGAGCGAAACGTCGACCGGATCGGACCGCTGACCGATCGCATCCAGCCGCCCGACTTCCAGCAGCTGATTGATCAGGTTGCTCAACCGCTGGATTTCGCCTTCCATGATCTCGTAAAAGTGGGTCCGCTGGACGTCCTCCATCTTTCGCATCTGCAGCGTCTCGAGATAGAGACGCAGCGTGGCAATCGGGGATTTCAATTCGTGCGTCACGCTGTCGACGAAGTTGGCCTGCCGCTGGTTGAGGCGAATTTCCTTGACGGCGATCACCATATAGGCGGCGATGCCGCACAAGATCACCGAGAAACCGACGGTGCCGATCGCCAGGCCGCCCCAAAGCTGCTGGCGGGCCAAGAGGATGATCCAGAAAACCATCAGCAGCACGTCGAGCGAGACGAGCACGACGCTCAACGTGATGGTAAACGGAATGTGCAGCCTTCGCCGTTTGCGGAAATGGAACTGGACCAAGCAAAACTCCGCCGGATTCCGAAGATCGGAAGCGATCGCCCAACTGTCACGATCGGAGGCAATCGTCCAACCTTCAGAATAGCAGAGCCTTTTTTGCTTTGCGACGCGTTAAAGCCGGCTTGGCCAGGGACCTTCGACTCGTTATTGTTGAGCCGTTTACGACTGATATTCCGCGTTGAACTCGCTGGCCCGCTCTTGCAGTTCGCGCGGCGAGAGATCCTTGAGCCGCGTGGCGACCGACCAGCGATGGCCGAACGGATCTTTCAGAATGCCGTAACGATCCCCCCAGAAACAGTCCTCGAGCGGCATCACCACCTCGGCCCCCGCGTCGACGGCCGCCCCGAACACGGCATCCACGTCGGCCACGTACAGATGCAGCGTGACGCCGGTCCCCTCGTAGGCCAGCGGCGAGAACAGATTGTGGTCGGGAAACTCGTCGTGCAGCAGAAACCGCGAATCGCCCAGCATCATCTCGGCGTGCATGACCGTTTTGCCGTCGGGCGTCATGTTGCGGTACAGCTCCGACGCTCCGAACGCGCGGGTGTAAAACTCGATCGCCCGCGGCGCATCACGCACGACGAGGTGCGGGGTGATGGTGTGAAAGTCGTCGACGGTTTGCGTGACGGTGCCTGTCATGTCTTGATCCTCCGGGTCGATCATCGCGCAGGCCGAATGGCCGCTTCGATCTCACGACCGATTCTTGGTTCCCGCCGCGGCCAGCTTCGTCAGCAGACCGCGTTTCTTTGCCACCTTCACCAGATCGTTGAGCCGCCTGGCCTCGGCCCGGGCGACCGACAGCCCGAGAGGCGTCAGCCGGTAATAGCGCCGCCGCTCGTCGTCGACCTCAGGGTCGACGGCGTCCTTGCGCTCCGCGATCAAACCGTCCACCAGCATCCGCTGGATGGAACGGTACAGCGTGCCGGGACCAAGGTGCAGCTGCCCCGCGGTCATCCGATCGACTTCCAGCATGATGCCGTAGCCGTGGCGTTCACCGTCGGCCAGGGCGAGCATGATGTGAAAGACGGCCGGCGTGAGGGGAAGCAGCTCCGCGGTCCGCGTTTGCTTCTTCGAGTCGTCTGCCGCCATCAACTGCATCCGTCGTTGATATAACCAATGTGGATATATTGGCCGAGGTCGCTCGCGGAATCAAGAGGGAATTTGGAAAAATCGCGAAGCGGGGTCGCGACCCACCCCGATTCCGCCGCAGTTGCGTCGCTGCGTGCGATGTGGGAGATTGCGGATTCACCCGCGAGTATCGGATCACATGGACTTCCTGCAGCTTTCCGGCAAGACCATCCTCATTTTCGGCCTGGCCAACCGCAAAAGCGTCGCCTGGCACGCCGGCGCTCTCTTGCGAGAAGCGGGCGCCAAACTGGTGTGGTCGGTGCGATCGGAGGAACGTCGCGCCTCGGCCGCCAAACTTGTCCCAGCGGACGAACCAGTCGTGGTCTGCGACGTCGAGCGGCAGGAAGAGATCGACCGCCTCCGCGACGAGGTCGCCCGCATCGCTCCCTCGCTGCACGGCATCGTGCATTCAATCGCGTTTGCCGACTATTCGTTCGGCCGTCGTCCGTTTCACCAGGTGCCGCGGGCCGCCTTTCTGCAGGCCGTTGATATTTCCTGCTATTCGCTGATCGCGGTGAGCGAGGCCTTGCGCGAGCGGCTCGACCCGAACGAGGGGAGCATCGTCACCGTTTCGATCTCCACGACCCGCATGGCGGCCGAGAATTATGGATACATGGCCCCCGTGAAGGCGGCCCTCGACTCGACCGTCTGCTTTCTGGCCAAGTCGTTCTCCGAGTTTTCTCGGGTCCGCTTCAATGCGGTCTGTCCGGGACTGCTCAAGACTTCAGCGTCGGCCGGCATTCCCGGCTACGTCGACAGTTACCTGTTTGCCGAACAGGCCACACTGCGAAAACAGGCCGTTCGCACCGAGGAAGTTGCCGCGGCCATCGCCTTTCTTTTGAGCCCGCGCTCCGCCGGAATCAACGCCCAGGGATTGGTGATCGACGCGGGAATGGGCATCAATTATTTCGACCGGAAGCTCGTCGGCCGCTCGAACGAAGAGCCCAATCGCTTCTAACCGCGCGGCCACCCTGGTACAACGGCTCGATATGGCGGGAACGATCTACAGCCGGGATCCGCGGAACCCCCACGAGGTTTACGGGCCGTTCGCGGTCGACCAGCTCCCGGAGTTCGTCAAGCAGGGCCGCGTCCGCGCAACCGACCAGGTTTCGTTCGACGAGCAAACCTGGATGCCGGCGACCGAACTCGAACCGAAGCTCTTTCCCTCCGCGGCCCCGCCTCGCTACCGCTTCGAAGGCCTGCCACCCTGGAAGCAAACGGCCCTCAAGGCAGGCGATTGGCTGAAGGCTGCGTCGATCGTCGTTTGGAATTACACCAAGGCGGCCGCAATCGTGATCTGGAATTACATCAAGTCAACGGGCGAATTCTACTGGTCGCACCGCGGCGAATTGCGGCAAATGGCCGTCGAGACCATTCCCATTTTGAAGGATCCCGGCGCCCGCCGCGAGCTGCACCTGAACGCCGACGAAACGAACGACGCCTATTCCTACGAGAACAACCAGTGGAAGGTCGCGCTCCCCGATTGCTGCGTCGTCTGTGGCGAGCCGGCCGATGGCGAGTGGAACAAGGAACAACGCTCGATCACCGATCTCACGTGGCCCTTTTATCTGCCCCTTTTGGGGCTGCTGTTCGGCATCGTGGCCTGGATCTTCATGTGGGACAGTGCCGGCAAATGGTTCGTACCGGTCGGCGTTTTCGCCGGATTCTTGATCGGCTACCGGCTTCGCCGCGACACGGTTGTCACTGTTCAGTTCCGCCGCTGCCGCGAGCACCTCAACCGCACGAAAATTCCCTCGATCCGGGTCTTTCGCAAGAAGCTGATTGTCGGCATCGGCGACCGGAAAGTCTGGCGGCTGTTCCACCACGGCGACCGGGGCCTCGAAACGCCGATCGCCGCCCCCCCCGATTTCCACGGAATTGTCGACGCCAGGCGGGCCGAGCGCGAATCGCAGTCCTCGCCCTATCCGACCACAATTCCCCTAGCCGGCGATTCCGAGCTCGAGTCGGACCGCGACGCTTCCCACCCCGAAACTTGAGACAGCCGCTCCGATGCACAGCAAATTGATCGCCGCATTGTCTCTCGTCGGGACGCTGCTTGGCGGACTTTTTTCCGCCACCGCCACGCCAAACGTGTTCGGCGAAGAGCAATTATTCGTCGCCTCGCCGTTGACCAAGCCGGGCGAGTTCACCGACGGCATCGAAGGCCCCAACTGCGATGCCAAGGGAAATCTCTTCGTCGTCAATTTCGCCCGGCAGGGGACGATCGGCCTGATCACCCCCGACGGGCACGGCGAAGTTTACGTGACGCTGCCGCCCGGCAGCATCGGCAACGGGATCGTCTTCGACCGCCGCGGCAACATGTATGTCGCCGATTACACGGGCCACAACATTCTGATGGTCGATCCGGCGACGAAGAATGTCCGCGTCTACGCCCACGAATCGGCCATGTCGCAGCCCAATGACATTGCGATCGCCCCCGATGGAACCATTTTCGCCAGCGACCCGAATTGGAAAACCCAAACCGGCCGCGTCTGGCGCGTCGATACCGACGGCAAAATCAGCATCGCCGCCGACCGGCAGGGGACGTCGAACGGCATCGAAGTCAGCCCGGACGGCAAAACGTTGTACGTGAACGAGAGCGACCAGAAGAACATTTTTCGCTTCACGATCACGGCCGATCATCGCCTCGTCGATCGGAAACTCATCCGCCGCTTCAAAGACCACGGCTTCGACGGCATGCGGTGCGACATGGACGGCAATCTGTACATCTGCCGCTACGGCAACGGCACCGTGGTCAAAATGACGCCTCAGGGCAAAGTCCTGCACGAAATTTCGGTCCTGGGGAGGAAGCCCAGCAACTTGTGCATCGGCGGACCGGATGGTCGCACCGTGTACGTGACCGAAGTCGAGCACACGCGGCTCGTGCAATTTCGCATCGACCGCCCGGGACTCGCCTGGCACCGCTGGCAGGAACGGGAATAAGCCGGACTTTTTTCCGCCGGAACCGAGCCCAAAATCGGTTCCCGTAACCAGTCCGCTATTCCGCCGGCTCGAGCACGCCCCCTTCGAGGCACGCCATGCGGTAAAACAGCCCCTGGGCCTCGCAGGTTTTCAGATACGATTCGGGCATGCCGGCCAGAGTCGCGTCGTCCCATTCGATGACGTACTTGGTATTCGGCTTTTTTCCGCTGCTCTCGACGACCAGGCCCGTCCAGCCGCTGCAGGAGACATCGGGCATTTCAGGAACGGTCGTTCCCGCCTTGACGCGGACGCGGGCCCCAACGCCCAATTCGTCAGTCGTCTTTTTCTTGGCCATGATCGTCCTGCGCTCTTTTCGGCCCGAACCGGAAGGCGACACCCGTGAGTGAATGTCCGACAGACTCCGTGCCACTTCCTCGAAACGGATGTAGTTTAACTCGCTTTGTGCGTAAGAAAACCCTGATCGGCCCGTCTCCGGCACCCTTCATGAAAACTTGGTTAAACACTGCATCGCCCCGCGAGGCACAATCTTTAGGACGAGTCGGCGGATTTCCCGCATCTCGTCGATTCGCAGGCCGAAGGCCGTCGCAAATCGAGCGCCGCCAATCGGGTTCGGAAAATTTTAATTTCGACCACGGAGCCAATCGCGAATTGCCGATCATTACTCCACGGCCGGTTCGCCGGCCCGCGAGAAACCCTGCCGCCACCTGACTTGCCTGCTCTGAAAAGACTTTTTTGGCCCGAGACCGCTCGGCCAACTGGCAGGGAACAAACCTCTTTCGCACACGATTCCGACGGAGGTGCCAAAAACCATACTGTGGGTCGGGATCACTCATGGGGAGTGCCAAGCACGCCTCGATCCCCACTCTTCTCAAAGCGACTCCACCGTCGCAATCTCGCGAGAGGTTTGAGCCTACAAGCCGCGGGTTCCGAATTTCGGAACCCGCGGTTTTTTCGTCCAACAAGCGCATAAAGCGTGGCTGAGGGCAGAGGGTGTGCCACTGGCGAGGGCCTTGGCTCGCCAGTGCTTTGCAGTTTGGCCGCCCAAAACAACAGGCTGACGTGGATCTCCGCCCGCCCCTCGCCCCCAGTCCCCCGCCCCTCGACCGACTTTTTTGGCTTTTTTGGGGCGCTAAAAAAGGGGTACTTTTTTGGGGTCCACCCAAAAAAAGTCGCCGCAGGCCTGAGGCCCGGAACTCTCTACTTGGGACGACAATTGTTCGAAGCCTCGCCTCGAGTTCAACTTATGTCGACTCCACGATTCGTCGCCTGTGCGACGCGGTCGTGGGGTCTCGGGCAAACAGGAGACTTTTTTTGGGTCCCACCCAAAAAACTCCCTCCGCCCCTATGGCGGAGCGGAAAAGTCCGCCCGCCCCTCACGGCGTAAACAGCGCATCACCCGCTGAAAACTTTCCGCAAAAAGTGATCTTTGGGAAACGGCGCGAGCCAGGTATAATGGGGCTAGCACAGGTCACCGCGCGTGAGTGACGTCCCCCATGGAACTTGCAAGGGGGACACGCAAGGCGAGCACATTTCCTCCGCGCGATGGAAGGCAGCAACCGTACGACAATCACCGAACGCCAGCGACCCGAGAAAGCCCTCTCGCCGCCCCTTGGTGACGCTGCTGTCCGCTGACCGATCGCCGGCACGGCAGCCTGCCAGGAATTTTGCATCGATGACAACGACTCACCATCGCCCGTCTGTTTGACAGTCCGCGTCGCGCCGCGCGTATACTGATTTCTGACGGCCGCCTTGCACAAAAAAGGGGACAGACCCCTGACCACTTGCAGCTCGGACACGGTGTGCCAGTTCGGTAAGGGGTCAGTGCCCGCTTTTGTGCACAAAAATCCGTAGACAACGGCCCGCTCCCTCCGCGTCCTCCTTCGAAGAAGGCACCGCGTTCCATGGCCCGTCTTCGATCATCCCGTTCGGCATCGATTCGCCGCAGCGAAATCCGCCCCCTCACCCCCAACCCCTCTCCCGCCAGGGGCGAGGGGAGTAAGAGTGCCAGCAATCGCGCGAATGCTTTCAAAATGTCGTCCCCCTCTCCATTCTTCCTCCCCTCGCCCCCCGAGGGAGAGGGGCCGGGGGTGAGGGGGCCAATCACCCAAGATCCTCAACCGCGCGACGGGGTGCCACGCCCACGGCTTTGCGTGGGCGTGCCTTCGAACGTCAAATGGCTTCGCACTCCCACGCAAAGCCGCAGTAGTCCGTCCACATCAAAATTGTGGATGCCACGGGGTGCCACTGGCGAGGGCCTTGGCTCGCCAGTGCCAATGCCGCTTGAGCTCCAAAGGAAGACACTGGCCTCGCTGGTCCCACCCGCCCCACCCTACGCCTGCAGATTCGCTGCAACGAATTCCCGGACGCTCTCACGGCTCTGCGTGCGCGCGTCGTCGAGCGTCAAACTGCTTCGCACGCCCACGCAAAGCCGTGGGCGTGGCACCCGGAGTAAGGCCCTCCCTGTATTGCTCGCCATCGGCCTCATCGCCACCTTCGCCGCACCGCTCCGCGCCGCCGACGATCCGGCCGCCCTCCTCACCCAAGCCAAAACACACGTCGAAAAGGGCCGCTACGAAGAGGCGCTCGAAGTCTTCCACCGCGCGGCCGCCGCCAAGGCCGATCCGGTCGCCGTCGCCCTCGGCGAAAGTCAGACCCAGCAGTCGCTCGGCGCATGGGAGGACGCCGAAAAGACGACCGTCACCGCGCTGGCCGCCGCCCCGCAGGAGCCCCGCTTGCTCGCGCGGCGGGCCGAGCTGCATCTGCTGCGTGGGCAACTCGCCGACGCCGAGAAGCTCGCCGAGCGCCGCCGCCGCATCGATCGCGAAAACCTCCTCGCACGGCTCGTTCTGGCCGACGTCGCGGCTGAAACGGGCCGCCTCGACGAAGCCAACGAGTCCTATCGAGCCTTCATCCGCTACTACAACGAGCGCCAGCCCGAAGACGCCGCCAGCCTGCTGTTGTGCGCCCGCGGCTCGATCCAGTACGCCCGCTGGAACCACAACGCGCAGATTTTCAATTTCGTGGTCAACACGCTCTGCCCCGACGCGCTCAAGAACGACGCCAACGCCTGGCAGGCGCACACGCTCGAAGGGGGCCTGCTGCTGGAGAAATTCAACCGCGAGCAGGCAATCCCCGAACTCGACCAGGCCCTGGCGATCAATCCCCGCTGTGCCGAGGCGATCGTGCTCATGGGCCAGGACGCCCTCAACGAAAACGATTTCGACAAAGCCCTCGCGAAAACCGCGGAAGCCCTCAAGTTCAACCCCCGTTTTCCCGAAGCCCTGCGACTCAAGGCCGAAGTCTCCTTCCTGATCGGCCGCGTCTCCGACGCGCACGCCGCCGCCACTCAGACGCTGGCGATCAATTCCCGCGATCCTCGCGCGCTGGCCGTCATCGCCGCCTGCGACCTGCTTGCCGACGGGCTCCCTGCGAAAGGCACGCTCGAAAGCTGGTTGTCGAAACCCGCGGAAGCGTCATCCTCGAAAAATGCGGCCGCCGCCGGCCCCTTCATCAAACTCTGGACCGACCTCGCCGCCTCGAACCCCAAGCCCGGCATCTTTCTGCACGAGCTGGGCGAGCTGCTCGAGTCGCGGCGCCGCTTCGACGCCGCCGAAGTCTGTTACCGCCGCGCGACAGCCGTCATGCCGCAGCTTCCCGAGGCCAAAAGCGCCCTAGGCATGTTGCTCATGCGCGTGGGCAAGATCGACGAGGCCCACAAAATCCTCGACGAGGCCTTTGAGGCCGACCGTTTCCACCTGCGGGTGAGCAATTTCCGCAAGGTGCTCAAGCTGCTCGACGGCTACCAGGTGATCACCACCGACCACTTCGTGATCCGCGTCGACAGCCAGCTCGACAAGCTGCTGGGCGGCTACATGGCCGAATACCTCGAGCAAATCTATCCCGAGCTCGTGGAGAAGTTCGGCTTCGCCCCGCCCGAGCGGACGCAGTTCGAGATCTACAACAAATCAGGCGGCGTCTCCGGGCACGAATGGTTCAGCGCCCGGATGGTCGGACTCCCCTGGATTCAAACGATCGGCGCCTCGACCGGCGTGATGGTCGCCCTGGCCTCACCCACGTCGGCCGCCACGCCGTTCAACTGGGCCCGCGTGCTCAGGCACGAGTACGTGCACATCCTCACCATGCAGCAATCGGGCTTCAACATCCCGCACTGGTTCACCGAAGCCCTGGCCGTGATGAACGAAGGCTATCCGCCGCCCGCGTCGTGGAACGACCTCTTGATCGAGCGCGTGGCCCAAAACAAGCTCCGCACGCTGGAAACGCTCGACCGCGGCTTCCAACGGCCGGCCAACTCAGACGATTGGCAATTCACCTACTGCCAAAGCCGCCTCTACGCGTTGTACATGCTCGACCGCTTCGGCCCCGACTCGCTCAAGCAGATGCTGGCCGCCTACCGCGAAAACCCGTCGACGGCGGCCGCCGTCAAAAAAGTGTTCCACGTCGACATGACCGACTTCGAGCGCGGCTACCTCGACTTCGTCAAACGCCAGGTGGCCGACGTCCACAAGAGCGAAACTCACCCGACCAAGAACGTGGAAGAGGCCCGCCACGACTTCGAAGCCAAGCCGGGCGACGCAGCCGCCGGCGGAGCCTACGCCTGGGCATTATTGGAAGGCGGCAACGCCAGCCTCGCCAAAAGCACGGCCCGCCACACGCTGGCCAAGCACCCGAAGGAGCTGTGGTCGTCTCTCGTGCTCTCCCGCCTCGAAGCCGACGAGCAACAATACGCCAAAGCCATCACCCGCATCGCCCCGCTGTTGGACAAAAGCGCCCCGCAGCGCGAACTGCTAATGACGCTGATCAAGCTCAAGCTGCTCGACGAAAAGCCGGCCGAAGCGGCCGAGCTGGCCGAACTCGGCCTCAAGCATTTCCCATCGCAGCCCGAATTCCTGCAAGGCCAGGCCGCCGCCTACGCCCAACTCGACGACGCCCCAAAGATGACGCAGGCTTTGAAAGAGCTAGCCCGCATCTCCCCCGACGACGCCTCGCCCCGCCGGGCGCTGGCCGAGCTGGCCCTCAAACAAAAGCGATACGGGGACGCCGTCCGCGAAGCCAAATCGGCCCTGCACGTCGACGTCCTCGACGCCCAGATCCACCGCGCCTTGGGCGAAGCCTACTTAGGCACCAAAGAACCAAACAAAGCCCTCCCCGAACTCGAAGCGGCCAGCGAACTCAAACCGAAAGACGACGAGATCGAACTGGCCTACGCCAAAGGCCTCGCGGCCGTCGGCCGCAAGGATGACGCGAAGACGCACCTGCAGGCGATTTTGGAACGGGATGCGAAGAACGCGGAGGCGCGGGCGGAGTTGGAGGCGATTAAGTGAGGCGCTTCATCGGTCAGGATGATCGTGGACGATTCCGAGGCGGTAGCACAAAGTAATCGATTGGTGTCCGACTGTGCGCCCGTTTCTTCTTGCCTTGCAATTGCCGATCCGTCCATAGACAGTGCCACGATAGTTCCCTTTCTGAGTCGAGGCGCAGAAGCATGAATCAACTTTGCTGCTTGGTCGATGAGCTTCGTATTAGGACGCGCGTCGCCGAACTCGCTGTTGAGATCGCTCGAGACTTTCGTAGCTTAGATAAGCCGCTTGTGGTAGGCGTCTTAACAGGTGCATGGGTGTTTATGGCGGACCTCGTGCGGCAGCTCGACTTCGACGTCGAATGCGATTTCGTGCGCCTGGCGACATACGGCGCTAGGACATCGACAACAGGAACCGTCAAAGTCGAGAACCTGCCGCGAGCAGATTTTGTAAACCGCCACATTCTTATTGTCGACGACATCGTCGATACTGGCACGTCTGCGAGTTGGCTCCGCGAGTATTTCGCCCAACGAGCTGCATCAGTTCGGCTGTGTTCGCTCCTGAACAAACCCTCACGGCGAATTCATGACGTAACCGTGGAATATGTCGGATTTGAAGTTCCAGACCTATTCGTAGTAGGATACGGTATTGATTTTGCGGAATCATATCGGAACTTGCCGTATATCGGAGCGATCCGTGATGAGCCGCCGCACACAACCTAGATCGATTAAGTCGCCGGATTATTGTAACAACTGGAGCGAGGTGACATGACGGGCTGGCTACCTACGATTCAAGTATCAGGGCAATTAATCTCAGCCTTTGCGGCGATCTCGGCGTTGATTATATCGCTAATCTCATATCGTCGTAACATCGAGACGCTGCTCGAAATGAAGACGATCGACTTGATGAGATCTTTTCAGGATCGTTACGATAAAATGAGATGGGATATGGCGACAGCGGTAAAAACTCCGCAGGAGGCGGAGCACTACTACGCCCGCTTTTGGAACTTGCAACTGGAGCAGTACGAATACTGGAGACGACATTTAATCAAAGATGAGATCTTCGAATACTGGATGAATGTGCGTCGCTACGAGTCGCAGAACAACGGGAGCAACTTGCTTCCAAACGTTGTCGGATACAGTTTCGCTGACGGCTGGAAGAACGCCCAAACGCTGCTCACGCTTCATCGGCATTTCGATGGAGATTTCGTTCAGTTCATCAACAACATCTTAAGTAGTGACTACAGAGTCATTGACATCATTCGAAGCCACAGGCGGTGCTTGCCGAATTCCAGGAGGAACTAAAGGGGTTGGAGTGCGCCGACACAAGCCGGAGGAGAGTTAGCGAATGAGGAATCGCACGAGAACGAAAGAAAGGGTTAGGCGCGTATTCGGGGGAATCTAGACCTTTCCCTTCACGCACGCCGAATCTGCGCAGCAGGCCGGCTGAAGTCTCGAAGTGAGCGTAGGCGATGTCCGGATGCCTAGTCGTACCTGGGCCACCAATCTCCCATCGGCCTTTCAGGCGGCTCCTCGATGCGGCGTTCGGCTACGACCGCAATTAGGGTAGCCCATCGATCGCAAAACGCCTCAGAGTGTTCATTGTCGATTGGTCGTGGTTCGTAGGCAACAATCCATCGTCTGAGTTCCGGCGGACGAGAAAAATGCATCAAGTCGCCTGGCGCGAGTTGCGTTGGAAACTTGGGCTGAGAAAGACCGTCCTGCGGAAGCCACTGATATGCCGCTTCATACCAGCGATAACTGCCTGTTCTCGTGAGGTCTGCGTACCAAAGCGAAGCGCTCCACGTCCTCGTTAATCTGGGACCGTCTACGCTGATTGTCGCGTAGGCAACGGCCTCGAATGGTGCCATGTCGATTAAGAGTGCGCCTATCGCGGCCTGAAGATTGTGGAATTCGACGCTCAGCGTGGCCGGACCAAATCGCATTTCCCATTTTGCTTGCCAATCCGAAGGCTCCTCTTGGGGCCGACGATCGAGGTTTTCGGCCTCGAGCATCTCAAATAACCCGCGTAGGATCGGACGCAGGATGTCGTAGGCGGCTCGAGCGAGCTTTGCCCGTTCTGCATCCCTCTTCCGACGTGTGAATTCAGCGAGGTGGTGCTCAGCTGAGGAAACCGCCAATTTCTCTGCGGCAGCGCGAAGTGCGATACGGCCCTTTCTTGAAGCTCCGATTACCACTACGCTTGGCGACGGCGGCATCAGCAACTCGCGGAGCCGCGTGGGCGTGGGGCGCATTCGACGGTCTTTATTTAGGCACAGCTGAATCGCAAGCCAATATGCAGGAGTAACGTCAAACAGCTTGGTTGGGAACGATTCGAGGTGTTGCCTGCGGTACGAAGCGCGCTCCGACCCACTAAATGGCTTGCGTCCCGCTACCAGCTCGTAACCGATGCACCCAAAGGCGTAGAGGTCTGTCTCTCTGCCGACTTCCTCGCCATTCCATTGCTCTGGTGCAGCATAGGCGGCCGTAAAAATGCCGCCTAGCGTGTGCTGTGAAGTGGCCTCCTCCAGGAAGCGCGCGACGCCGAAATCGGCAATCTTCCACCGTCCTTCATGGAAAAGAATGTTCGCCGGCTTAAGGTCGCGGTGCACGATCGACGGCACCTCTTCAAGGCCTGAAAGGATTTGAAGCAAAATCGAAGTGGCCTCGAACTCGTCGACGCGGCCGCGCTGTCGAACCAAATCCGCGAGCGTCTTTTCTGCTCGTCGCATGACAATGCACACATCGCCGGTCTCGATGTCGGTGCCGGCGTCGAGAACGCGCATCACATAGCGCAAGTCCGGAGAATGGAGCTCGTTCGCAATCCGGATTTCGCGCGGAGACAAGAATCTCTTGTCAAATCGAAAGCGTTTTACGGCGACCGGAGAGGCGTCACTGGAACGCCCCTCGAATACGGACGCTGATCCCCCGGGCGAGCCGATGCGACGTTGACCGTCGTACGTCCAAACCCCTCGCGGCAGGTGTATCGTGACAACCGTATCAGGGTCGCTTTCGACTCGGTAATTCACTGCTTCGCCGGTGATCTCTTCCATTTGTGGCCCTCACGCATTATGGCATTATTCGCCGCGAGACAGATTGTTCAACGGGTAAATCCGAGGTCGCCGACGACACCAAGGCGGAAAAGTCCGCGGTTCTCACCTCTCTACTTTCCGCCCTGTACTTTCTGGGCGGCCGAGCCGCCCGCGGCTTTTTTCGATTTCAGCATCTCGCGGATTTTGGCGAACCTCGGACTTTTGGGGCCATTCTTTTCTAGCTCGCCGAAATCCTCGAGAATGGGTTGTTGGTCTTGGCCCCAACGGGGACTGATTCTATAGCCCAGTGGCGAAGGCTTTGCGTAGCCCTGGGTCTACGAATCACCAAATCGTCGACAAAGCCCTGTAGGGGCGGCCGGCGCGCCGTTCGATGTCGGTTTGTCGCGAGCCGTGCGCGGCGATTGTGTCGCCCATTCAGGGCTTGAAAAACATTTTGAATGACCCTGGATCCCAGGGCTGCGCAAAGCCTGCGCACAGAGTTATAGAATACGGTGCTTTAGAATCTCGCCCCGATTGGGGCTGCAGGCACCGCAATCGGTACCGCTGCATTTGCCAATGGAGCGCTCTTAGCCACAAGCAAACGATCATCTGTATCGCCAATGGGGGACCGAAAAAGGTGTCAGGAAAATGGGATTGGTTCCTGGCACCTTTGATTGCCCGTCCGAACCCCTCACCCCCGGCCTCCCCCGGCCCCTCTCCCTCAAGGGGCGAGGGGGAGAAAGGCCTAATCCTCATCCGAAAAAACGACGCAGATGCTGCGCGACCAAGTGTGGGTTGCCGTCGTTCTCTGGGCCGTCGTGCCCGAGATCGGGCAAAGTGACGCGTTCGACGCGCGGGAGCGTGCGCTCCAAGCCGTCGAGCGCCAGACTCAGGTAAGCCGGGCTCTTTGTTCCACCCAAAAGCAGGACGCGCGCCGGCAAGTCTTTGTCGTCGTCGAGCGTGTCGCTCATCTCTTTTACGATCTGTAGATCGTAGCGCAAAGTTGGCGTTAGCGCCCGAATGGGAACGTCGTCCGCGTCACCGTTTCCTTGCACGCGCATCACGAGCGAGAGCAACGGCACGAGGATGAAGCGAGGAAGCCGGACGAACACCGGCATGACCTGCATGCCCTTCATCGCCGTGACCAGGGCCGCCGCCGGGCGGCCGCGCGCGAGTTCCTGTTCGTAGGGCGCCAGCCAGCTCGTGGGCGCGGACCCGTCGATGGAGAGGGGTGGTTCGTAGAGCGCGATGCGCTCCAACGCGGAGGTCCGTGCGGTTCTCAGCACCACGAGCGCCCCGGTGCTCAGGCCGAAGATGCGGTCCGCCCCGGTCTTGGCGATCAAAGCCTGCAGATCTTCGACTTCCTTGTCCACGGAAAACTCGTCGCCGTGCGGACCGCTCCGGCCGCGACCTCGTCGGTCCACCGCGTACACGGTGAACGCGCTCGACAAGGCGACAGCCAGCTTCATAAAGTCCTGCGACGTCTTCATACCGCCGTGGACCAGAATGACGCCAGAACCCTCTCCCAACTGCCGATAGCCAATCGTCGTTCCGTCCTTTGACACGACGGAGCCTTTGGTATACGGAGGTTTGCGGGCGGCGATGGTCATGTGTAACTGCTTCACCTGATCGTGGGGCACTACTCGAAAGCGGAAACTAAATCACCGTGCGCAATTATGGGACGCCGACCGCGTAGTAGTCCGTCTACTTCAAAATTGTGGATGTCACGGGGTGCCACTGGCGAGGGCTTTGGCTCGCCAGTGCCAATGCCGCTTGATCTCCGAAGGAAGACACTGGCGAGCCAGAGCCCTCGCCAGTGGCACCGAATACCACCATTTTGGAATAGACGCTCTAGTGTTCTGTCAAACCTTGATTTTCGGGTCGCACTGGCGGCTTGTCCGCTAGTGCGAACGACTTACGAGGCAGGTCATCCTAATTTTTGGATGTGACAAAGCACTAGTAGGGTGCGACCAGCGAGGCGTTGCGAGCGCCGGCCCACCTTCTGCTTGATCACGCTCAAGCAAGGTGGGCCGGCGCCCGAAGCGGGCTTGTCCCACCCTACAATTCACCTCGAAAGATTGAGTGCCTGTCCTCGTCCTACGGGGACGAAGGGAAAAAGACGCTGCTCCTCTCTTGCCCGGTTCCGCGCGTGAAATAAATTTCGGCAAATTCCAAGAATGTCGTAACCCGGGCACGTTGTCGCGGCAAATGATAGTAGAGAGGCCGTGCGGCGAGTGCCCCTCGGTCGAAAAGGAAGGTGTCTCCGTTCAATGGATCCGGTCGAGTACCAACGCTTCGAGCCTGCCCGTGGTCCGGATGAGGCTGCGCCCAGCGATCGCGAGCTGCTCGAGCGGTTCATCGAGCGCCGCGATGAGCAGGCTTTTGAGGCATTGGTTCGGCTTCACGGCCCGCTCGTGCTCGGGGTCTGTCGTCGCATCGTCGGCCACCACCACGACGCCGAGGAGGCGTTCCAGGCGACGTTCTTGGTGCTGGCTCGGAAAGCCGCTGCGGTGCGGCCACCGGAAATGGTGGCCAACTGGCTGTACGGGGTTGCCTGTCGAACGGCCCTCAAGATGAGAACCACAATCGCACAACGTAGGGCGAAGGAGGTCCAGGTGACCGTGGTCCCCGAACCAAAAGCTCCGCAGTCTGATCCTTGGAACGACATTGCTCCGCTCTTGGATCGCGAATTGAGCCGTTTGCCGGACAAATATCGGGCGGCGGTCGTCTCCTGCGACCTCGAGGGGCGAACACGACGCGACGCGGCTCGGCAACTCGGTTGGCCCGAGGGCACACTCAAAGTCCGCCTGATGCAGGCCCGTGCGATTTTGGCCAAGCGATTGGCCCGGCAGGGGGTTGTCTTGTCGGTGGGCGCGCTTGCTGCGGTCGTCTCGCAACACGCTGCATCGGCCGCCGTTCCCGGGGCGCTGGTCTCCACCACGGCAAAGGCCGCAGGCGCCTTGGCCGCCGCGAAAGCCGTCCCGACGGCAGCAGTCGGAGCCAAGGGTGCCACACTGGCAAAAGGCGCGTTGAAGTCCTTCTTTCTGGGCAAGGCGGCCGTGGCGACAACTGCAGCGGGCGTCACTGTTGCCGCCGCGCTGTGTTTTGTGGCTTCCGCGGAAAAGCCAACCGCGTCACAAAAAACGAGCGAGTTGAAACTGCCCGCCGCCGTGCAGCAGGCACTCGAAGAGAACGCACGACAACTGAGCCCGCTCAGCGTGACCAGCACGTCGCGTTTCGTGAGTCGGCTGCCGCCCGCCGAGACGCTCGAGCGGCTGCACATGCCTGCTGGCCAACTGGACCGATTCTTCGAGGAGCAGCCGTGCCGCGTCATTTGGCAGGACCAGCAGTTCTATCTGTCGCGGAAATTCCATCTGGGAGCCGCCGGTGGTCAAACCACAACGGCAACCTCAGAGATCACGTTTGACGGCCTCGTGTTTTCGGTCGGCTCCATTTACGAGATGCCGAAGGGTGCAGGCGTTCCCGGCCAGGGAGCGCCGGGGAAGCCGGGACAAAAGGGGAACCAGAACGGTGTGTCCCTCGTCAATCGAATCCTCAGCAAGGAGCCCGCGTCGAAGGCGTTGGAGATACAGTCGGGCGGCGTCAACAACCTCAACACGTATTTTCGTGTCGAGACGGGGCTCGTCTTGCAGCCCGATTCGCAGAGTCGCTCTGTCGGCGGACGGATCGTGGAACGAAAACTCCATGCGGACTCTGCCGTGCTCGACGGTTTGAGTCACGGCGGGAAGTTGCTTTCGGTCGAAAACGTTCCGTTGGAGGGAAAGCCGTGCGTGCGGATCGAATTCGAGGCCCCGAACCCGCTGCGGCGGCTGGCGGAAGCGATCGATCTGGAAAAGCAACGACAGATACTGAAGAGAAGTCGCGAGACCCCGAAAAGGCAGGCAGAACTGATACAGGCTCTCGAAGCGCTGAACAGTTTGCCCGCAATCCGCCAATACGTCTACTATCTCGACCCCAGTCTGCACTATGCGGTGCGGCGTTGTGAGCAGCGATATGGGACCGATTTGCTCTCTCGCACCGACTGCAGCCAATTCGAGCAGATCCCCGGGCGGCAACTTTGGCTGGCGCGTAAGGTCGAAAGCGAACTTCACGAATACTACTCTGTGCCGGGGACCGTCATTAAAGAAAGCTTCCTGAGCCAAATCACGGAAGTTTCGGCCTTCGACGGCAGTCGCGTGCCGGACGAGACCTTCAAGCTCAATTACACACAACCGGGAACATTGGTCAAAGACGGGACGGATCCGGAAGCCAATTCGAAGGATGGCTATCTCAATTACACGGTCCCTGCACGTCCCGAAGATCTCGCCGGTGTCATCGCGCAGGCGCGTAATGGAGAAAACCTGTTTCAATTCGGCGGGATGCCGCTTGCGGCCGAACCGTTGGCGGAGAGCTATCGTCGCGGCCCACTGCTGGCGATCGTGCTCTGCAATCTGGCGATGTTCGGAGCCGGTGCGGGTTTTCTCGTCTGGAGACGACGACGCGGAGATTCCGTATGAATGAGATCGGCAACACTCCTGGAAGGTCGCCAACTCAGAACGGTCCGCCTGCAAACGACCCGCAGTCGGGCGCCGACGCGCACGATTGGTACTACCGCATGGGCGAGCGGGAACGAGGTCCGTTGACGCTGGCGCAACTGAAGGATCTCGTCGCCTCGTCCGGGGAGGTGGCCCGCGAGATCGTGGTCCGGCGCCACACCGACGGAGAATGGGTTTCGTACGAATCGATCGACGGCGCGACGGCACGCAGGCTGCACGCCGACCGGTCAAGCCGTCCCGCATTGGCGTCCGCCGCGGCTCTCGCGGATTCCTCGCGGCATGGTGACGCCATGGGGACGGCTTCTCCCGTTTTTAAGCGAGGCCCCAATCTCAGGAGAGGATTGCGTGCCGACTGGCTGGTCGTCGCAGGCGTGCTTGTTTGGGCGGGCGTGAATCTGGTTTTGTGGAACGTTCTCGATCCGTTCCGTCGAACTGAGAACAGGTACTTTCAGATCCTGACGAACGCCGCTCAGAAGGCCCGCGATGCGCAAGCGCTCGACGCGACCGCGCGGGGGCGGATGGCCGCCTCCGTCGTCGAAGAGATCAAGCCGATTGTCGAGGATCTCAAAAAATCGGCCAATGCGTCGGAACCGGTTCGGCAGCACCTGTTGTGGGCCGGCAAGGATCAGCTGCCGAGACTCTTCTCGGCAAGCGGAAAGGAACGCAGCGAATGCGACGGTATCTTTCAAAGACATATGTACGAGGCGGGCCGTCGATTGGGAATCGACGTTCCACGTCCAGCCACGCAGGTGTCCTTCCAATGATCCGCAAACCGCGCCAGTCTCAACGCAGGGCCTTCACGCTCATCGAGCTGCTGGTGGCAGTCGCCATCATCGGATTGCTGGTGGCGCTCCTCCTGCCGGCCGTGCAAGCATCGCGCGAAGCGGCGCGCCGCACGCAGTGCAGAAACAATCTCCGCCAACTCGGCGTCGCGTTCCACAGCTATGCCGACGCCTCCAGGCAGTTGCCACCGGCCTACGTCGCCGTGCGGAACACAATTTTGCCGAAGTTCCTGGGAATCCCCGGCCAATACGACGACGTCAACATCCATACTTATGGGGAGTTCCTGCTGCCCTACCTGGAGCAAGCCGCCCTCTATAAAGGGATCGACTTCACACAGCCCTATTTCGCTCCGATCGATCTGACGGGAATCGGACTGCCGAATTACACGGCGAATAATCAGGACGCGGTCGCCCATGTGGTCCTGACATTTCTCTGTCCGTCGTCTCCGCGTCAGGCGAATCCGTACAGCGGCACGTGGACCGATCTGGCAGTGCCCGTACCTTTTCGTGTCGGAGCAAACGACTACGGTCCAAGCAGCGGCATCTCCCGCATCCCCGGCGGCCTGCTCGATTTCGCCCCGGTGCAGGCGGGCAGCCCGATCGAGGGCATCATGTCGAATAATCTCCCGAGCACGAAGTTCCGCGACAACACCGACGGCACCTCGCAGACGGCCCTGATGTGGGAAATCGCAGGCCGCCCCGACCGCTACCAATGGGGCAAGAAGACGGGAACGACGGGAGGCGGAGGCTGGACCGACATACTCAACGCCGAAAACTGGTTCGGGGGATCAGACTCGGACGGCTCGGGCTCGGCCGGGCCCTGTGCAATCAACTGCACGAACGCCGTCGAAACGGGCGTCTACAGTTTCCATCCGGGAGGCGTGCACGTGTTGCTCGTCGACGGATCGACGCACTTTCTGGCCGAGAACGTCGACATCGGCATCTTCGTCGCGCTCGTCACGATGCAGGGGGGCACGTACGTCGCTCCTTTTACCGATTGAAGCGAGAGCCGGGCTCGGGACGCGGCTCCTTTAAGAATCGGCGGGCAAAGCGCGTCCTCTAGAGCTTCGACCGGTTCAAGTCGAGTGACGGCTTGGCTGCAGTAAGTTCCTGCGGTGCGCGAATGCGACGGTGCCGAACCCGATTGCTAAGAGAATCCACGAGCCAGGCTCGGGGTTGGGGTTTGGCGATTGGTAGTAGCCCCACCAGACGCCCCCTTCAATCGTCACCGTGTTCTGGACACCCACCTGCACGTTGCCCTGCATGTAGGGGGTAATGTTCGTCGACACCAGGAACGTCTGGAAGTCGAGTAATCCATTGGTGACGTAGTCCGAGATCGGACCATCGTAGAGGCCGTTTGTGTTGGCGAACTTGGAAGTGCTGATTGTCCCTCCGGCGGTGACGCTGAGATTGCCGTAGAAGGGGTTATTCCGGCCCGCGTTATCCAGATAGGCATAATTTCCCACAGGGACCCCGTTTGTGCCGTTTCCCTTCACGTAATACTGGGCCGTGTTTGGAAAGTGTAAGATATCGTAATTGAATTGCGCCTGATTCAGATAAACCACTTGCATCCACTCCAGGCTGGTTCCGTAGGCTGTCATCGCAGCCTGCGAGACGACCGGTGCGGTGTAGCCACTCAATCCGATGTCGAAGACCGCGCCGGCGTAGGTCGGGTTATTCGCGGTGCCATAGATCAACGACTGGTAGCTTCCGTTGCCGGCACGGCGGGGCAACCCGCCCGCGGGCGTGAAGCCAGCCATGGTGAAGGTCGCCGTGTAGTTGGGGTTGTACTGGAACACCCACGGGTTATTGGCATTGGTGTTGTAGGGCTCAGCCTTCCCTCCATAATTCCCGGTGTTCGTCGCCGCGGCATACAACCACGAACACTGAGATTCCAAGAGGGCAGGATTCGGATTCAGCGTAACGGATGCCCAGCCAAGCGCGGGCGCGTTTGTGCCGGTGGCGTTGCCGGCCAACGTCAACATCCCGGCCTGCGCCACTGATTGAGTCAGCGACTGAGTCAGCGAGGTGGTGACGAGGAACCCGGAAACCAGAACAAAGCGAACGATGTACCGACAGGAAAGTGACATTGGCTCCTCCTTTGAGCTCACCGAAAAGTCGATTGGCCTCGAACTCGATCGATCTTCTCTTGCGGCTTCAATGCCGCAAAATCAGCGGCTCGTCCGACACGTTCTGTCAGAGAACATGATAAGAGCCTCTTGAAAAGGCGAAGTCAGAAGCGGTTACGCTAGTCAAGCAACATGCAGAAGTCAAGCAGGTCAGTCTCATCGTAGTGCAACCACTGGAAGGGTATTAGAGCAGGCTCTGTTGTCATCGTAGCAATGGGTAGTTCTACTGACGCGGGTACGCTCGTGGAATGATAATTGCGCGTCGGCGTCGTCCACAGTTCTAGGATGACCGCCTTGATCGACTGACGACCCATCAACGTCCTGCACCGAGCTGCGACTCCGCGCTCGACTGAGACCGGACGCCAGACTGATTCCGCGTCTTGCGTCGCGAGTGCGGCGACGCCAAACTCCAGTCGTCCATGTCGAAACTTTGCCTTCGGCGTTTCGACGGGTTTGTTGACGCCGGACCCCAGACGCAAGACTCCGCACGCATGTCTCTCCACAAGATCAAAAAACGCGACCCGGGCCTTGTCGATGACATCTACGCGACTGCCGAGCTGGGGGCGCCCTTGCCTCGGTTTGGCTTTCCCAAGCGGGAAGCGGCGGCGGCGCAGGTGTATGCGGCTCTGAAGGATGAGCTGCTCTTGGACGGAAATTCGCGGCAGAACCTGGCGACGTTTTGTCAGACTTGGATCGAGCCGGAAGTGCGGCAGTTGATGGATGAATGCGTCGACAAGAACATGATCGACAAGGAGGAATATCCGCAGACGGCGGAGATCGAGGCGCGGTGCGTGCACATGCTGGCCGATTTGTGGAACTCGCCGGAATCGGCCAAGACGATCGGCTGCTCGACGACCGGCTCCAGCGAAGCGGCCATGCTGGGCGGGTTGGCCTTCAAATGGAAATGGCGGGAGAAGCAGCGGGCCGCCGGCCGCTCGACCGAGCGGCCCAATCTCGTCACAGGTCCAGTGCAGATCTGCTGGCACAAGTTCGCGCGCTACTTTGACGTCGAGATTCGCGAAGTGCCCATGGAGAAGGAGCGGCTTCTGCTCTCGCCCGAAGAGGTGCTGAGCCGCTGCGATGAGAACACGATCGGCGTCGTGCCGACGCTGGGCGTCACCTTCACGCTGCAGTACGAGCCGGTCGAACAGATCTGTGCGGCGCTTGATGCGCTCGAAAAGAAAACGGGGCTCGACATTCCCGTGCACGTCGACGCGGCGAGCGGTGGATTTCTGGCTCCCTTTGTGCAGCCCAAGCTCAAGTGGGATTTTCGGCTGCCGCGGGTGAAGTCGATCAATGTGTCGGGCCACAAGTTTGGCCTGGCGCCGCTCGGCTGCGGCTGGGTCGTGTGGCGCGAAGAACACGATTTGCCGGGCGACCTGATCTTCGACGTGAACTATCTTGGCGGCCACTTGCCGACGTTTGCGCTCAACTTTTCGCGGCCGGGCGGGCAGGTGATTTGTCAGTACTTCAATTTTCTGCGACTGGGCCGCGAGGGGTACCGCAAAGTGCAGGAGGCCTGCTACGAGACGTCGGCTTGGATGGCGGACGAAATCGCCAAGCTCGGTCCGTTCGAGTTGCTTTATGACGGCCGCGGCGGCATTCCGGGCGTGACCTGGGCGCTTAAGGCCGACGCGAGTTTTTCCGGGACGCTGTTCGACCTGGCCGACCGTTTGCGGACCCGCGGCTGGCTGGTGCCGGCCTACTCGATGCCGGCCAATTGCCAGGATCTCGTCGTGCAGCGGATTCTCGTGCGGCATGGTTTCAGCCGCGATCTGGCGAGCATGCTGCTGGATGATCTCAAACGCTCGATCGACCATTTCATGGCTCATCCGGTCTCGCACCCAATGACGGAGCAGGAAGCTGGCGGATTCAATCACTCGGGGGTGCATCGGCGGTCGCAGGCGGCCAAAGGCGCTGCATCCAATCGCTCCAAAGCAGCCGCGTCTCCTGCACGGAAACGCCGTTAAATCCGGCCGAGGGGGCGAGTTTGGCATTCTGGCATCGTTCGGCAAATTCTTCCAAAATCCCCGAGTCACCGGACAGGTGGACCCGGCATGCGGGCCATCGGCTGTATACTTAGGGCGATGACTGTCGAATTCGATCGCCTCAAACAATCCCGCGACCGGACGGCCAACTGGCAGCGGTGGGGACCCTATCTGGCGGAACGCCAATGGGGGACGGTCCGCGAAGACTACTCGGCGACGGGCGAAGTCTGGACCTACTTTCCGCACGACCACGCCCGCAGCCGGGCGTATCGTTGGGGCGAAGACGGCCTCATGGGAATTTGCGACCGCGAGTGCCGGCTCTGTTTTTCGCTGGCGCTGTGGAACGGCAAAGATGCCATCCTCAAAGAGCGGCTGTTCGGGTTGACGGGAGTCGAAGGCAATCACGCCGAGGATGTCAAAGAGATCTATTTCTACGTCGATTCGTCACCGACGCACTCGTACCTCAAGGGCTTGTACAAGTATCCCCAAGCCGCCTTTCCCTATGACTGGCTGGTCAACGAGAACCGCCGCCGCGGTCGCCTCGATCCCGAATTCGAATTGGTCGACACGGGCATCTTCCAGGACAATCGCTATTTCGATGTCCAAGCCGAGTATGCCAAGGCCAACACCGACGATGTTTTGATTCGCATTACGATCGCCAATCGCGGGCCCGAGGCGGCCACGTTGCATCTCTTGCCGACGCTCTGGTTTCGCAACACCTGGTCGTGGGGTTGCACGCACGAAGGGTGCGAGATCAAGCCGCGGATCGAACTGGCTGCCGATGGCGGATTGCTGGCGACCCAAGCGTCGCTCGGCAAGTTTCGGCTTTTTGCGGAGCCAGTCGCCAAGAGTTCGCCGCCCGAGTTCCTCTTCACCGAGAACGAAACCAACTTCGAAAGACTATTCAAACTTCCCAACGCCGGCGAACACGTCAAAGATGCGTTTCAGGATTTTGTCGTCGATGGGCAGAAGGACGCGGTGAGCCCCCGACCGGTCGGCACAAAGGCCGCTCCGCATTATGTGCTTGAAGTGCCCGCCGGCGAAGAGGTCGCGGTCCGTCTGCGGCTTGTTTCGCAGGAGCAGGCTCCGACGGCGCCGTTCGGTGCGGATTTCGATCGAATTTTCAGCGATCGCATCCGCGAGACGGACGAGTTTTACGCGGCCCACATCGACAGCGAGATGCTCCCCGAGGCGAAGAATGTCGCCCGGCAGGCCTATGCGGGGCTGTTGTGGAACAAGCAGTTCTACCACTATTCCGTGAAAGAGTGGCTCCAGGGAGACCCGGACCAACCGGCGCCTCCGGCCGGGCACGAGCACAGTCGCAATGTCGGCTGGGAGCACCTGTTCAATCGCGACGTGATTTCGATGCCCGACAAGTGGGAATATCCGTGGTATGCCGCCTGGGACCTGGCGTTCCACATGCTTCCCTTTGCCAAGATCGATCCGGAGTTCGCCAAGAGCCAATTGCTTTTGCTGCTGCGCGAATGGTACATGCATCCGAATGGGCAGATACCGGCCTACGAGTTCGCCTTTTCCGACGTCAATCCCCCGGTGCATGCCTGGGCGTGCTGGCGCGTTTACAAGATGACCGGCGCGCGTGGTCATCGCGATCATGCCTTTCTGGCCCGCGCGTTCCACAAATTGCTGATCAACTTCACCTGGTGGGTGAATCGCAAAGACCTCGAGGGGAACAACCTCTTCAGCGGCGGCTTTCTCGGCCTGGATAATATCGGCGTCTTCGACCGCTCCAAGCCCCTGCCCACGGGCGAACGGCTGGAGCAGGCCGACGGCACAGCGTGGATGGCCTTTTATTGTGCGACCATGCTCTCCATGGCGCTGGAACTGGCGGCGTACTCACCCGAGTACGAAGACGTCGCCTCGAAGTTTTTCGAGCACTTTGTGGCGATTGCCGACGCGATCAACACCTTCGGCGGCACGGGGCTCTGGGACGACACCGACGGTTTTTATTACGACCAGTTGCATGTCGACGGGCGGACCGTGCCGATGCGAATCCGCTCGATCGTCGGCCTGATTCCGTTGTTCGCGGTCGAAGTCCTCGAGGACGCTCAAGTCGACCGGCTTCCCGGCTTCAAGAAGCGCATGGAGTGGTTCCTGCACCACCGTCCGGATCTGGCAAAACACATTACCTATTGCAAACATCAGCCGGGCGAGAACGGGCAAGAGGACGCCTCGAAAGGGCAACGTTTGCTCGCACTGCCGTCGTTGGAGCGGCTCCAACGCGTGCTGAAGTACCTTTTGGATGAAAATGAGTTTCTCTCGCCGTACGGAGTGCGGTCGCTTTCGCGCGTGCATAAAGACCGGCCCTTCGTGCTGCACGTCGACGGCCAGGAACACCGTGTCGACTACGAGCCGGCCGAATCGATGTCCGGCCTGTTTGGCGGGAATTCCAATTGGCGCGGACCGATCTGGATGCCGATCAATTTTCTGTTGATCGAGGCGCTCGAGCGTTACCATCACTTTTACGGGGACGAGTTGACCGTCGAGTGTCCCACTGGTTCGGGGCGGATGCTGAACCTGAAACAGGTGGCCCACGAGCTGTCGACTCGCATCTCGCGGATCTTCCTGCCGGACGAGGCGGGCAAACGGCCGTGCCATGGCGGTCTCGCAGCGTATTGCGACGATCCGCTGTGGCGCCAATACCCGCTCTTCTACGAATACTTCGACGGCGACACGGGGCGGGGGTGCGGCGCCAGCCATCAGACGGGCTGGACGTCGCTGGTGGCCAAACTCTTGCGCGACGTTGCCTGCGCTCCACGCAAAGAGAATGTCGCGCCATCGAAGGCGCCACGCGACGAGCGGGCGCTCGTTTAGGCGAAGAGCTTCTCGATTACTTCCGCATTGGTCACGACAGTGTCGGTCAACGTGTCGCTGCGCCCCTCGTGGGGATAGGTGAGCTGTTCGTGATCGAGCCCCAGGGCATCGAGCAGCGTGGCATGGAGGTCGTGCACGCGGACAACGTCGGTCACGGCCTGGTAACCGAATTCGTCCGTTGATCCGTGTACGTAACCCTTCTTGAAGCCGCCGCCTGCCAGCCAGAGCGAGAACGCCCGCCGGTTATGGTCGCGTCCGTCATTCCCCTGCGACACAGGCTGGCGGCCGAATTCGCCCGTCCAGAGCACGATTGTGTCATTCAAGAGGCCGCGTCGCTTCAGGTCTCGCACCAGCGCGGCGCTCGGCTGATCGGTCTTCGCACAAAGACCCTTGAGCGTCTCGGCATTCTTGCTATGCGTGTCCCAGGGTTGGCCGCTGAGCAGCACCTGGACGAAACGCACGCCGCGCTCGACGAGCCGCCGCGCGATCAGGCACCGCCTGCCGTATTCGGCCGTCGCGGGGTTGTCGAGACCGTAGAGGGCCTGCGTCTCTTTGGACTCCTTCGAGATATCCAAGGCCTCAGGGACCGAGGTCTGCATGCGGGCGGCCAACTCGTAGTTCGTGATTCGCGCTTCGAGTTCCGTGTTTTCCGTGTGCCGCGAGAGATGGTCGGTGTTGAGCGCCCTCAAGAAATCGAGTTGCCGCCGACGGGCTTGCGGCAGAACGTCGGCCGGCGTTTCGAGATGCAGGACGGGCGAGCCCGACGGCCGGAACGGGGTCCCTTGATAGATGGCCGGCAGAAATCCGGCCGTCCAATTTTTGGCGCCATCGGTCGGTAGTCCGCCTGGATCGGAGAGCACGACGTACGCCGGCAGTTCGTCCCGCATCGAACCGAGTCCATAGACAATCCAGGAACCTATGGTCGGCTTGCCCGCGAAGAACGAGCCGCTGTGGATTAAACGCAACGCCGACTCATGATCGACGGAGGTGGTCGTCATCGATCGAACGAGCGTGATGTCGTCGGCGATCGATCCCGTGTGCGGCAATAATTCCGAAAGCTCCATGCCGCATTGGCCGTGCGGGCGGAAGCGAAACGGCGAGCCGAGCAGGTTCTTGGTGGCATGATCGAAATGGACTTCGATCTTGCCCGGATAGGGTTTCCCATTAAAGCGGGAAAGTTGCGGCTTGGCGTCGAACAGATCCATCTGACTCGGCCCGCCGTGCTGAAAGAGGCAGATGACCGACTTGGCCCGCGGTGCATGATGGGGTGGCACTTGCGCCAGCGGATTGCCGTGCCGCGGATTGCTTGCGCCGCGGACCTCTCTTTGGAGCAACTGTGCGAGCGCAAACGCGCCGATCCCACCGGCGTAGTTCGCCAGAAACATGCGCCGGTTGATGGCCAGGGGATTCGTCTCGAAATTCATGCGGATTGGCGCTCCGAAGTTACTCGACATAAAGGAACGCATTGCTGGCCAGCAGCATCTGGCAGAAATCATTCCACGCCTGCTCGTGCGGTTTCTTCTCCCTGGCGTAGGTTTCGATTTGGCCTCGCACGAATTGCAGGGACGACTGCTGTTCGACGGACGTCGGGTCTCGGTTGAACGCAGCGCGCAGGGCGCCTCGAACGGCGACGTCGGGCGCAGCGCCGGCGGAAATCGTTCGGGCGAAGGCAACTCCGCGATCGCGAATGAACGCCGAGTTCAAGAGCGCCAGCGACTGCAGCGGAACCGTTGAAGTGCCGCGCACAGGGCAGTTATTGACCATCACGGGCGCATCAAACAATTCGAGCACGGTGGCCACTTGCGTGCGCTTTTGCTGCAAGTAAATCCCGCGGCGACACGCGGGTTCCCCAGGATCTTTGACGACGATGCTGTCATCATCGCCGCGGTCGGTGGGGACGTAGGGACCGTAAAGCTGCTGCGAAAGCTCGCCCGAAACGGCCAGCATGGTGTCGTGCAATGCCTCGGCGTCCAGGCGAACCAGCGGAAAGCGAGAGAGCAGCCGATTGTTCGTATCGGTCGCCAACGCCTCCTTCGTGGCCAGGCTGGATTGCTGATACGTGCGCGACAACAGGATTTGACGATGAACGGCCTTCATGCTCCAACCGCTTTGGCGGAATACGTCGGCGAGGTATTCGAGCAATTCGGGATGCGAGGGAGGGGCACCGGCCAGGCCGAAATTGTCCGGCGTTGCCACTATGCCCGCGCCGAAATGGTGTTGCCAGATGCGATTCACCATCACGCGAGCGAACAGAGCGCTAGCTCGTGCGTTGGGGTCGGTGAGCCATCGGGCAAAGGCCAAACGCCTGCCCGTCGAATGGGAGCCGGAATACGGGACTTTGACGTCGAGATATGGCGATCCGTCGCAGAGCACCGTGAGGCCGGCCGGAACGACGATCGGACCGGGAGCGTCGTAGTTCCCCCGATTCAGCACGTGCATCGGCGGCGGCTGCGCCAACACGTCGGTAACCCATGCGATCATGGCCGCGTTGGGATCGTCTGTTTTCTTGGACCGTTTCCCTTTTTTGGCGGGCGGGTTTGACGCGGGATTGAGAGAGGCGAGAACCGGAATCTCGCGAAGCCGATCCTTGGGCATCACCCAATGCTTGGGGTCGTAGGCAGGAAAAGCCGGGTAGAAGATTGACTGCAGCGCGTAATAATCAGCCTGCGACACGGGCTCGAATTTGTGGTCGTGGCAGCGGGCGCACTGAACGGTGACGCCGAACAGCGCGTTCATCGTGATCTGCAGCGTCGATTGCAGGGCGGTGGCACGGTCGGTTCGCCGTTCGTCCGGATTTCCGTCGCTCTCGCTGGTGCCGTCCTGGCCGTTTCTCAAGAAATGAGTCGCCGTCAAGAGTTCTAAAACATCAGGCGTGAGCGGCGTGTCGGCGACTTCACTGGAAAGCTCGTCGCCCGCCAATTGCTCGCGAATGAATTGATCGAACGGCTTGTCGCCGTTGACCGAGCGGATCACGTAGTCGCGGTAGCGATAGGCAAACGGCCGGTCCGAGTCGGCGTTGAAATAGCCGTTCGAGTCGGCATAGCCAGCCACGTCGAGCCAGTACTTGCCCCAACGCTCGCCGTAATGCGGCGAGGCCAACAATCGGTCAACGATCCGGACGTAGGCGTCAGGCGACCGATCGACGATGAAGCCCTCGACCTCGTCCCGCCGCGGCGGCAATCCGGTCAAATCGAACGACAGTCGTCGCAAGAGGATCGCACGATCAGCCGGACTTCCGAGCGGCAGGCCTTTCTGCTCGAGCGCCTTAAGAACGAAAGCGTCAACCGGTGTTCGGACCGAGCCGGCGTGTGTCACATGCGGAACGGCAGGTCGCACGATGCGCCGGAACGACCAGTGATTCTTTGCCGCGTCGGCCGAGATTTCGCTATCGGCGGGAGCGCTCGAAACAGCGACGAGCACGCACGCGGTGAACGTCAGGGCGGTCGTCAGTCTTCGGCAGCGATACCGCATGCGTGAATTCCGCCTCTCTCGCCCGATTCATCAAAGTCTGTTTATGAGACTACCATTCCGTAAGGCTTCCGCCAACGGCGCGATTGGCGTTCCCTTACGAATCGTCTACTTGAACTCCGGATCTTGCCGAACGATAGTCGACGGGATGAAGCTTCTCGACGCGGGCAACGCGGAGGACTATCTGCGCTCCACCGGGCGGATCGACGCCGGGGGGAGAGTCCGCATTGAGACCTTGGCAGGCGGCGTCTCAAATGTCGTGCTGCGAGTCGAGCCTGACATCGGCGAGCCGTTTGTTATCAAGCAGGCCCGCGAGCAGCTCCGCACTGCGGCCCCGTGGTTTAGCCGGCTCGACCGCATCTGGCGCGAAACGGAGGCGATGGAGGTTATCCATTCGCTCCTGCCGCCGGGCGCCGTTCCCCGGATTCTGTTCGAGGATCGGGAGAACTATCTCTTCGCCATGGAGGCGGTCGATCCGCGTCATACCGTCTGGAAAAAGGAATTGCTGGCCGGCCGGATTCAGTCCGAGGTTGCCCCGCGCCTCGCGGAGTATTTGGCCGCCATCCATCGCGGGACGCACGCAAACTCGCAGTTCGCCCGTCAATTTGACGATCGCCAAATTTTCGTCGAGCTACGGGTCGATCCGTTTTATCGCTACATCGCGCGCGTGCATCCGCGGATCGCAGGAGCGATCGATGCGCTCGTCGATGAAATGTGGGGCACCCGCGCCTGCCTTGTTCATGGCGATTACAGCCCGAAGAATGTGTTGCTCGTGGACTCGGAGGATGGGCCAATGATCACGCTCGTCGATTTCGAGACGGCTCATTATGGCGATCCCGCGTTTGACCTGGGTTTTTTTCTGAGCCACTTGATGCTCAAAGCCGTGCGGGCGGGAAGCGGTGCCGAGGCCTATCTGCAGCTCGCTCAAGCCTCTTGGGAAGGCTATACGCGGGCCATTGCCGATTTGGCGAACGAAGCTGGGTTTGTGCCGGCCGACCTCGAGCGCCGCGTCGTGGCTCATCTTGCGGGATGTTCCTTGGCCAGGGTCGACGGGACCAGTCCGGTGGATTATCTTCCGCAATCGCCGCAGCGCGAACGCGTCCGCAGTGTTTGCCTGCGCGTATTGACGGAAAAAACCCAGCAGCTGGCCGCGGTCTATTCGCTGGTGTCGTCATCCGCTTGAACAGAAAACGCATCGCAAATGACGCGCATCGAATCGGTGCATGCCCGCGAAGTTTTTGACAGTCGCGGCCAACCGACGGTCGAGGTCGAAATTCACTGCAGTGGCGGTTATGTCGGCCGCGCGATTGTTCCCAGCGGCACAAGCACGGGGAAATACGAGGCCGTCGAACTCCGCGATCACGACGCGGGCCGCCTGGATGGAATGGGCGTGCGCCGTGCCGTGATGCACGTCAACAGCGAAATTGTCTACGCCCTACTTGGCCAGGACGTCGAAGACCAGGCCAAAATCGACAAGCTTCTCATTCGGATCGACGGGACGCCCGACAAGTCGCGCTTGGGGGCAAACGCACTTTTGGGTGTCTCTTTGGCCGCGGCTCATGGTGCGGCGGCGGTGAAAGGCGTTCCTCTTGCGACGCATCTTCGCGAAGTCTGGCAGCGCGTGCTTTGGGGCGCAAAGAGGCCCGTCGTGCCGCCGCCGGGCACGGAGAAACTCGGCGACCGCCTGGTCCTCCCTATCCCCATGATCAACATGATCTCGGGCGGGCTGCACGCCGGGGGCAATCTCGATTTTCAAGATTTCATGATTATCCCGGTGGCCGCGCGGTCGTACCGTCAGGCGCTCGATTGGTCGGTCCTCATCTATCACCGACTCGGCCACCTGTTGAGCGATGCCGGCTACGAAGGTGTGCTCGTCGGCGCCGAGGGGGGATTCGGACCGCAGCTGAAGAAAAACGAAGAGGCCATTCAGTTCATCCTGCGTGCCATCGAAGCGGCCGGGCTTCGTCCGGGGGATGACGTGTGCCTCGCCCTCGATGTCGCCAGCAGCCAGTTCTATTCCGACGGGCACTATCGCGCTCACGGCCAGGCGGCGGGCGAACTATCCAGCGACGAAATGATCGGCCTCTTGGAAACCTGGTGCGATTGGTACCCGATTATCAGCATCGAGGACGGAGTCGCCGAAGATGATTGGGACGGCTGGAAGTCGATGACCGCCCGGCTGGGCAATCGCGTGCAACTCGTCGGCGACGACGTTTTTGTCACCAATCGAAACCGCATTCTCGAAGGGGTCTCCGACGGCGTCGCGAATAGCGTCCTGATCAAACTCAACCAGGTTGGCACGCTGTGGGAGACGATGGGCGCCACTCAAGTCGCCCTCGACAACGGCTACCGGCCGGTGATCTCCGCCCGCAGCGGCGAGACGGAAGATACCACGATCGCCGATCTGGCCGTCGCCACGGGGGCGGGACAAATCAAAATCGGATCGCTGGCACGTTCCGAGCGTCTCGCCAAATACAACCAGTTGATCCGGCTCGAAGAACAATTCGGCGAGGACGCGGTTTGGCTCGGCGGCTCGATCTTCGGCGACCGCCGGCGCCGCTAACGAGCTGGTTCAGATCAGTTGCGCTCGTGGTGCGTCCATTCTCATTGAACCTCGTGCGTCGCGCGTCGTTCTTCCTAGCGAGGGTGAATTGAATGACCGAGGTCTCACCCGTCTTGTCCGAGATGACAATGGACGACTACGACGAAGTCTTCTCACTGTGGAAGAACACGGCGGGCATCGGTTTGACCGATGCCGATTCGCGAGAGGGAACGGCGGCTTACCTGGAACACAATCCCGGCCTGAGCGTCGTCGTGCGGCAGAACGGCCGACTGGTGGGGGCCGTGCTTTGCGGCCACGACGGCCGCCGCGCGTACCTGCACCATTTGGCGGTTGCCAGCGATTTTCGTCATCGCGGCATCGGTCGGAGGCTCGTCGAAGAGTGTCTGGCCCGCGCGGCGGCTCAAGGCATTCAAAAGGCTCACGCATGGGTTTATGCCGAAAATCAGTCTGGCCTGGAATTCTGGCAGCAAATCGGTTGGACTTGTCGAACGGAGCTGCAAATCCTTTCTCGACTCACCGCTCAGGGCTAGAAAACATGTCCGCTGCGTTGCGCGCCGAGTGGATGGCCCAAACACTGCAATAAGGACTCGCGCTGATGCCCAATTGCATTCTCGCCCTCGACCAGGGCACGACTTCGAGCCGCGCAATCGTCTTCGGCAAAGACGGCCGACCGATTGCCGTCGCGCAGGAGGAGTTTGAACAGATCTTCCCGCAACCGGGCCACGTCGAGCACGATCCGGAGGCGATCTGGAAATCGCAATTCGACGTCGCTCGCGAAGCGTTGAAACGAGCCGGCCGCGGTCCAAAGGATGTTGCCGCCATCGGCGTCACCAATCAGCGCGAAACGACGATCCTCTGGGATAAGGCGACCGGTAAACCGGTGGCGAATGCGATCGTTTGGCAGAGCCGCGTCACGGCCGGGATCTGCGATCGACTCAAGTCCGAAGGCCTGGAGCAAACCTTTCGCGAAAAAACGGGCCTTGTGGTCGACGCATATTTCTCCGGCACCAAGATCGCCCATCTGCTCGACACGGTGCCAGGCCTGCGGCCGCGAGCGGAGAAGGGGGAGATTCTCTTCGGCACGGTCGATAGTTTCTTGGCCTGGCGGCTTTCCGGCGGAAAAAAGCACGTCACCGACTACAGCAACGCCAGTCGCACTCTGATTTACAACATTCATACGCTCGACTGGGACGACGAGCTGCTCAAGATCCTGAAAATCCCGCGAGTCATGCTGCCCCAAGTTCTGCCGTCGAGCACTCTGTACGGCGAGACGGACCGCACGCTTTTTGGCGAGACCATTCCCGTTGCTTCGCTGATTGGCGACCAACAGGCCGCCACTTTCGGGCAAGCCTGCTTCGAGCCGGGGAGTGCGAAAAACACCTACGGCACTGGTTGCTTCTTGCTGCTCAACACGGGCGACAAACCGGTCCCTTCCAAGAACGGCCTGATCACGACGATTGGCTGGGGGCTCAACGACAAGTTGACCTATTGTCTCGAAGGTTCGGTTTTCATCGCCGGCGCGGTCGTGCAGTGGCTTCGCGATGGACTCAAGATGATCGGCACGGCCCCCGAGATCGAGGACTTGGCACTGGCCGTCCCTGACAACGGCGGCGTCTATTTTGTTCCGGCCTTTGTGGGTCTGGGTGCCCCTTATTGGAATCAGCGGGCCCGCGGCGCAATCATCGGAGTGACGCGCGGCACGACGCGTGAGCACATCGCCCGAGCGGCCCTTGAATCCATGGCCTATCAAACCTGCGACGTACTCGAGGCCATGCAGCAGGATTCCGGGATGACGCTGAGCATGCTCAAGGTCGACGGCGGCGCCGCGGCCAATAACTTGCTCATGCAATTCCAATCCGACGTCCTCAGCGTCAGCGTGCAGCGTCCCGTGGTACATGAAACGACGGCACTCGGTGCGGCGTACCTGGCGGGTCTCGCCGTCGGTTTTTGGACCGACCAGAATGACGTCCGCCGCAACTGGGCCCTCGACCGCGAGTTCAAGCCCGCCATGCGGATGGATCGCCGCGATCACCTCTACGAGCGATGGAAACAGGCCGTCAACCGGTCCCTCGATTGGGATTAGGTTGGAAGGATGGATGGAGAATGAAGGCAAACGGATGAACCAGACGGCACCGGATTGCGTTATTGGTTGGATCCCTCCTTCATTCATTCCTCGACGGGTTTTCGATGTCGATCATTATCAGTTGTGAGCATTGCGGCGCAACGCTGAAGCTCCGCGACGATGCTCGCGGAAAGAAAGTCAAATGCCCAAAGTGCCAATCCGTCGCGAGGATCGCCGCCGAACGCCTGGCTGACGCCGGGACGGGTGACGATGACTCGGCCTTCCTGGGCAGCGTTGAGACTGTGGCGGCCCAGGAACCGTCCAAAGTCGATCGGGCCTCGGCAAGTCCGACTCTCCGCAAGGAAGCCGCGCCGAGAATTGAACCTGGCGCGGACGAGAAGGACCTCGAACGAAAATTGATGACCGCTAGGCCGGCGGTTCGCGTCGTTGTTCTCGTTTTGCTCTTGGTCCCGATCGTGCTGGCTTCGCGGCTGAGTGTGGTCGAGCGATTGCTGTCGTGCTTTGTTCCCTTGATGCTCACGGGGACCTATCGAATTTCCACCATCCGCGGAGACAAATTTGCCACCCGGTTTTTCTTCGCGTTCTATCCCGTCGTCACCCGTCGCTGCAAATTGCCAGGCGTCGTTGCACTGAACGTCAAGTACGGCCACGTCGGATCGGGCATGGGGACATTTCTTCTTTTTGGCCCCGCACAGATGATCTTCGGCCGCATTTTTGACTTCCTGATGCCGGCGATCGGCGGCCCGTATCAAATTCATCTCGTGACCGCCAAGGGCCGAGAGTTGGTCGCCTGGCAAGGCTTCGGTGATGCCGAATTTCAAAGCACGCTGGACCTGTTGATCGGCCTGACCAACGCCGAAGTACGGTCCGTTTGACGATCTGAATTTTTTGCGAAATGCGCCGAAATTACCAGCGGACCGCGCGTCAAAGACTATGCGGCGGCCGACTGCTCACAAGCCTGCTTCCTGGGCATTTGGGCGCCCGTACACCGCAGATCGGTCGAAGAGGATGAACTGGCGAAGGGCTCAACGGCGGTGTGATGTCCGACGTGACGCGCATTTTGACTGCCATCGAGCAAGGTGATTTCCAGGCTTCCGAGCGGTTGTTGCCACTGGTGCACGAAGAGCTGCGATGACTGGCGGCACAGAATTTGCGCGGGAGAAGCCCGGGCAAACCCTCCAGGCGACCGCGCCGGTTCATGAAGCCCGGACGCGGCTCGTCAGCGACGACCAGAAGAACTCGTGGAACGGCCGCGAGCACTTCGGCGCGGATGATCCCGACAACTTCTTCCCATGAACAACCTGGCAAATAGTTATGAAGGTCTGGGACGGATGAGCGAGGCCCTCATGCTGCGAACCGAAACTCTCGCATGCATGAGGGCCGAGCTCGGCCCCAACCATCCTGACTAGCGTGTCGTGGCTCCGGAGCACGGAAACGGGCGAACTCTGACAAGGCCATGATGCGGCAACCCCTGTTCAAGAGATCGGTTCATGCGGCGCACATTTGAGGCATTTTCGACCTGGACTTTTCGAACGGCCGTGCTTTCGATGCTCGGTTTCGCGGCGTTCCAGATCGTGCGCGAACAAAATCGCCCCGCGAACTTCGAACTGCAAGATGCGAAGTATCTGGAGCGCATGGAAGAGTACATCAAGCGCGAGCACGCTTCCAACGCGGCAAAAGCCGCCGATCGGCCGTCGTTCCGGACGAATCAGTGTCCGAATCGAAAATACGGACGCTGAGACCGCCTGACGGCCGACGCGGACCGGATTTGTCGATCCCGCGGGCGATCACACGCATGGATTATGCTCGGGCCCGCCAAGCCCTCGCCGGGCCATGTGCCGAATGGCCGCGTCGCACGATTCGGAACCGTCCCTTACAATGAACGGGCATGGTTCGCGATTACTCCAAGGAAAGCCTGTCGCACGACCCGATTCACGGATATATCCCGTTCATCTCCAAGTCCGGGTTGCCGTCCGGCGAAGTCGCTGAGCAAGCGATTATCGATCACCCGTGGGTGCAGCGGATGCGGCAGATTCACCAGTTGCAGACGGCCTGGTGGGTCTTTCCGTCGGCCGAGCATATGCGGTTTCAGCATGTGCTGGGCGTGATGCACCTGGCTTCGGTCGCCTGCGATCATTGGTATGAGTCGCTCCGAGACGCCTGCGCGAACGTACCGTCGAGAGCGTATGTCGAGAGCCTGCTGCGGATGGCCGGCCTGTTGCACGACATCGGGCACGGGCCGTTCGGCCATTTTTTCGACGACCACTATCTGGATCAGTTCGGCATTACGCACGAAGACATCGGCTCGCACGTGATCGAGCACGAGTTGGGCGATCTGCTGCGGAGAGTTCGCCGCAATCCGCGGGGGCAATTGCAGCCTTTGGAGGAACTGGAACCGAAGCAGATCGCGTGGCTCATCCGCCGCCCGCGACGGGATGACGGAGCCGAAGGGCAGCCCGATTGGCTGCGCAAGCTGCGGGCCCTGTTCAGCGGAATTTACACGATTGACAACATGGATTTCGTGCTCCGCGACGCCTACATGTCCGGCTACAACACGCGGGCCTTCGATCTGTGGCGGCTCTTGCACTACACGTTCTTCACCGATTCCGGGCTCACGATTCATTCGCGCGGCTTGCCGACTCTGATCACCTTCATCGAAACGCGGGCCAACTTGTTTCGCACGATTTACTTTCATCGCACCGTGCGGGCCCTCGACTTGTCGCTTGAAGACGTTTTTCCCGACACGATGCGGCGGCTCTTTCCGGGAAACCCGCTTGCGCACTTGGATGCGTATCGGAACTTCACCGAGTCGTCTTTCCTGGTCGACGTGGGCCGCTGGGAAACGAGCGCGGAGCCCGAACTGCGCGAGCTAGGAGCCCGGTGGGCGGCCATTCTGTCCCGGAACGTCTCGTGGAAGATGGCGACCGAGCGGACGATCAATTTCCACACGAGCGCTGCCGAACGGACGACGATTTTCTCCGAGCCGCAGCTTTTGGAGCAGCGGATGCGGAGCCTGTTGCCAAATGAACTGCGGGAGATACCGCTCCGCGTCGACGTGGCCCGGCACTATCATCGGCCCAGTGCCCGCAGGCCGGCGGGCGGCCAGAACTTTTTGCTCAATCCGACTGACGGAAGCGTGCAAGAGCTGAACGACGACGAACTGTTCCGCGCGTTGCCAACGAGCTTCGCCATTTTTCGCGTCTACTCGCAAGACCACCGACACGATGGGGCCATCGTGCAGGCGCTCAACGCGCTGTTGGGCGACTCGGGGGATACGAAGACCAATATGTAAAGTGGTCCGTCAGTCAGCCAGTTGGCTGTACTTGCCGCTGTAGAAGAGCAGCGGTTTCTTGCTGTGTTCGTGCGTGTCGCCCGCAACGATTTCTCCGAGATAAATCTCGTGGTCGCCGCCCGGAAGGATCTCCTTCACGCGGCAATCGACCCAGCCGATGGCGTCGGCGAGGACCGGGCAGCCAGTGACGGCCGTTTTGGTGTCGAGGTCGGAGAAATCGCGCGGACCCGGTCCGCTGAAGCGGGTGGACAGATCGCGCTGGTCGGCGGCCAGGATGCTGACCGCGAAGACGCGGCTTGCTTTGAGATAGGTGTCGGTCGACGTGTCGCGGACAACGGCGACGAGGATCAACGGCGGGTCGAGCGAGAGCGACGTGACGGCATTGGCCGTCATGCCCCAGGTTTCGTTGCCGGCCAGCGTGCTGACTACGGTGACGCCCGTGGCGAAATGGCCGAAAATCCGCCGTTGTTCCTTGGGATCAAACGCCACCGCTGGGGTTCCTCTCGTGAGCCGGGTTAAAGCACCCGCTCCATTATGCATGCGGCGAGAAAAACATCCATGACAGTCCCCGCGAGGATTGCTAGGGCTTGTCGAACACCGGCACTCCGCGCTCGCCGCCGCCCAGCATGATCGGCACTTTGAATTGCCGGCCGTCACGGACGACGGACAACTCGATTGTGTCTCCCGGATGCTTGCTCTCGATGGCAGTGAGGAAGTCGTCCGCGTTTTTGATCGATTCGCCGTCGACGGCTACGATCAGGTCGGCGGCGGAGAAATCGATTGTGTCCCAGGAAATCGGGCCGCGTCGTTTTTTCACCGTCCGGGGACCGCGAAGGCCGGCACGGGCCGCCGGTCCGTCAGGCGTGAGCTTGGCGATCAGAATCCCCTTTTCGGTCACGTGCACCATCTGAATGCCGATTTCGGGGCGAATCACGCGTCCGTGGGCGATCAATTGGGGGACCACGCGGGAAATCAGGGTACTCGGGATCGCAAATCCGACCCCCGCGCTTTGGCCGTTGCGGCTGGCGATGGCTGTGTTCATGCCGATCAGGCGGCCATGCGAATTGAGCAGCGGTCCCCCCGAGTTGCCCGGATTCACAGCGGCGTCGATCTGGATGATCGACTTGATCGAGCGCGTTCCGCGGACTTGGAGGGAACGATTGAGACTCGAAACGATTCCCGTTGTCATCGTGCGTTCGAGCCCGAACGGATTGCCGATCGCGAAGACCCGCATCCCCACGCGCAAGTCGGACGAGTCGCCCACTTGGATCGGAAAGAGCATTTCGCGCGGCGCGTCGATCTTGATGACGGCGATGTCGTTATTGGGGTCGGCTCCCACGAGCTTGGCATCGTAGGTTTTGCCGTCGAACAGCGTCACGCCAACTTCCTGGGCATCTTCGATTACGTGGAAGTTGGTCAGGATATGCCCCTCGCGATCGAGGACCGATCCGGAGCCCGAGCCTTCCGACGAGACGTCCAAGAGCAGAATCGTGTTCACGCTTTTCGTCGTGATGTTCACGACGCCCTTGTTGTTGCGATCGTAGACCGCGACGCTGATGGTCTCATCCGGGGTGAGACTGCTCGTGTTCAACGCCAATTCGGTCGCTTCAGATGATCGCGGGCGTCCGGACACGGCAGGCGCGGGTGGAACGTCGTCAAAACCGGGCAGCCGCGGGCCGGGAGTGGCCACGGGTTCTTGTTGGGCCATCGCGATCTGCCGGCGGCCGGGATCGGCCAGCCAGAGCACAAAAAGTCCGCCCAAGATCGACGAAAAAACGCACGCGGCGACGTATCTCATCCTTGAGAGCCCTCCCCTGTCGATCGGCGACCGAGGGAATACGCTCCCGGGCCGACCAAATCGCGACAAGGTATACGTTTTTCCTTGAAATCGCTCAAGGGGAGGGTCAACTGCGTCGGTTGCGGAGCTTTGGGAAGACGATTAGGCTGACCGAATGCCTGACAAAACCCTGATTCGCGTCGGCCACAGCCCGGATCCGGACGACGCGTTCATGTTCCATGCCCTGGCGAACGACAAGATCGACACGGGGCGCTATCGCTTCACGCACGAGCTGCAGGACATTGAGACGTTGAACCGGCGAGCGCTTGCCGGCGAGTTGGAATTGACTGCTGTTAGCCTGCACGGATACGCGTATATCACGGACAAATACGCGCTGTGTTCGTGCGGCGCCAGCGTCGGCGACAATTACGGGCCGATGGTCGTTTCGCGCGTTCCCGGCGACCCCGAGTGGTTGATCGACCGGCGGATCGCCATCCCCGGTAAGTTAACGACCGCCTTTCTCTCATTGCGGCTCTTGCTGGGCGACCGTTTCACGTACGACGTTGTCCCCTTCGATCGCATTCTCGACGTCGTTGCCGAGGGTAAAGCCGATGCCGGGCTGATCATTCACGAAGGCCAATTGACGTATGCCGACAAAGGCCTTTCGTTGATTGTCGACTTGGGAAAGTGGTGGCATGACGAAACTGGTTTGCCGCTGCCGCTCGGGGGCAACGCCATCCGCAAGGATTTGGGCGGCCAGGCAATGGAAGAGGTGACCGCCCTGCTTAAGCAGAGCATCAAATACGGACTCGATCACCGGCAGGAGGCTCTAGCTCATGCCTTGCAGTACGGTCGCGATCTGGACACGGCTAAGGCCGATCGATTCGTCGGCATGTACGTGAACGATTGGACGCTCGACTTCGGCCCGCGCGGTCGTGAAGCGGTCGCAACTCTACTGCGCCGCGGATTTGAAGAAGGCATCATTCCCCGCCCTGTTGATCTGGAATACATTGGATGACGACTTTCGAGCCGATTAAGTCTCGCCTGGCCCGCAACGAAATCGTTTTGTCGGCCGCCGTTGGCCGCGTGATGCATCACAACGTGGTGCAAATGATTGGTCTGGCAGGCGGTTTTCATGCCTTGTGGTTTGATCACGAGCACTGCGGATTGACGATCGAGCAGTTGGAGGTGGGCACGCTTGCCGCGCGATCCGTCGGCCTCGACACGTTTGTGCGGATTCCCCCGACTGACTACGCACTCGTCACTCGCTGCCTCGAAGCGGGCGGCGGCGGAGTGATGGCAGCCCAGGTTTTTTCGGCCGAGCAGGCCGAACAGTTCGTCCGCTGGGCCAAATTCATGCCGCGCGGGGCCCGCGGCCTCAACAACGGCGGGTTTGATGCGCAGTTCGGGCGGATTCCTCCGGCCGAGTTTTGCCAGAAGGCCAACCGCGAAACGTTTGTGGCGATTCAGATCGAGACGCTCGGGGCCGTCGAGGAATGCGACGCGATTGCCGCAATCGACGGCGTCGACCTGCTCTTTATCGGCCCGGTCGATTTGAGCCAGAGCCTGGGCGTGACGGGCGATTTCTTTCATCCGAAGTGCATCGAGGCGATCGACCGCGTTGCCGCCGCGTGCACACGACACGGCAAACACTGGGGCGCGGTGACGGCCAATCTCGAGCATTGCGACCTTCTCGTGAGCAAAGGCTGCCGGCTGATCACGCCGACCAACGACGTGCGCATGATCAGTAGCGGTTTGCAGGCCTTCCAGACGCAATTCGCAAAATACGTCTCGAAATAGCAGCCAAAACCACGGGCGCCGCGCAAGCGATGAGGGTCGCATGGTGTTTGACTGGCTGCGTCGTCGGCGTCGTCGACGCTTGATCGAACGAAAGTTGCCCGAAAGCTGGCGCGGATTCCTCTCGGCGAATTTCGCGCACTACAACTGGCTTTCGCCGTCCGACAAATCCCGGCTGGACGGATTGACGCAGATCCTCGTCTCCGAAAAAAACTGGGAAGGCTGCAACGGCCTGGTGATGACCGACGAGGTCAAAGTCACCATCGCCGCCGAGGCGGGTTTGCTGGCGCTGGGACTCAAGGAAGAATACTTCGACTCGATCACGTCAGTGCTGGTTTACCCGAGCAGTTACGTGGCGCGGGAAACCGTCGTTCGACCGGGCGGCGTCGTGCTCGAAGGGAAAAGTCATCGGTTGGGAGAGGCGTCATCGATCGGGGCGATCGTGCTTTCCTGGCCCGACGTTTTGCTGGGCGGCCGTGTCCCCGATGACGGCTTTAACGTCGTGTTCCACGAATTCGCTCACGCCCTCGATCTGCAGGGGCACGGTTTCGACGGGGCTCCGCTTTTGGAGAATCGGGCCCAATATCGGACGTGGGCCGAGGTGATGACGACCGAATATCATCGCCTCATCAGCCGCACGCGCCACGGGGCCCGCACACTCCTGGACCCCTATGGCACCGTCAGCGAGGCCGAATTCTTCGCGGTTGCGACCGAATGCTTTTTCGAGCAGCCGCTCGCCATGGAGCACGAACATCCCAAGCTTTATGTGCTCTTCCGCAATTTTTTCCGGCAGGATCCGGCGGAGCGATTTCGACACGCGGGATACCAATTGGCCGGCGAAAGCTCACTCTGAGCGAGCGTCACGCGGTCTATAAGCGGATGGTCAGGAACCCGGCGACGACCGCATACGCCCCCAGAATAAAGACCCACAATATCCCGAGGATATGCCAGAACCAGGTGCAAACCGAGACACCGAAAGAATATTCGTGATCGTATCGATCCGAAAACCCCTGGAGCGTGACATAAGAGAGCACCATCAAGGCCACAATCACGTGCAGGCAATGGAGTGCGGCGGCACCAAGGACACCCGCCGTCGGACCAAGCTCGGCTTCTCCCGCATTTCGATTCGGCTGCAAATTGTGCACGATGCACCACAGGCCGAACGCCTGCACGCCGACAAAGGCCGTTCCCAATGCCAACGCCCAGAGCAAGGAGCGTCGAAATGGCCGTTGTCGCTCGCGCTGGACAGATGCCTGAGCCCGACCAAGCGCCACGCTGCAGAGAAGCAGGAACACGGTGCTGAAAGCGAAGGCGGTCGGAACGATGAACGCATCCGAAGTGCGAGGCGGCAAGAACATTCGCGTCAGCAACCAGGACAGACCACCGGCTGAGGCAAATAAACCGGCTGTCAAGAAGAAGAGCCGAAGGACGAATCGGCCTCCAATTGCGTTCGCCCGATTTGCCGGAGGCGGCCAACCGGTCGCGTTATCGATGTCGCGCTTATCTTTGGGCCGCATTTCGAGGCTCACTCGCGCCCGAGGACCGTCCGTCAACAGAATGCTAGCGCGCGGGACAGCCCAAAGAAACCCTGAGCTCGATATTTTCACACTCTTCATCGAGCGCGTGGGCGGTTCGACACGCCGCTACTTGAGCAGGGGTTGCAAATACGACATCCAAAGGGCCGTCGCCTCTCGCACGAACGCGGGGCGAAGTTCCTGCAACCGGGCCTTTTCGCGAATGGGAACGGTATGCACGTCAAATCCGGCGTGCTGGCAGCAGAGTTTGATGCGCGGAAGTTGATAATACTGACCGGTGACAAGCACTTTGGACAGCTTTTGCTCGTCGATGATTTTGGCCGCCGCCGCGACTGAGCCTTCCATTTCTTTCGCGGCCGTACTCAACACGACGTCTTTGTCGGGAATGCGTTCGCTCGCCGCCAATTGTCTGAGTTTGTTTTGCGCGGCCTCGGGCGATTCACCGCGTCCCGCGAGAATGACTTTGTGCGCCTTGCCCTCGCGATAGAGGTCGCAGGCGGCTCGGACCTGATCGGCCAGCGCGGCCGGATTTTTTTCGCTCTCGCCGCCGTCAACGAAAACGACAACGGCATCGGCCGCGCAGCGATCATCCAGCTTGCCCAGGCAGACGAACTGTGCCAGCGGAAAGGCGGCCACGCAGGTGGAGATCGTGGCCATACCGACCAGAAAGTCCTTGAAGAAATTCGATCGCTCCCATCCGGGAGCCATCAGGCCCGGCAGAATCACAATCAAGCAGCCCGCGGCGTGCAACGTAAACGGAACCGGCAATTCGCCCCCTGGATGCGAGCCGGAGACGTGTTGATAGAACTTCCACGTGTGCCAGAGGGTTACGCCCAGTACGGCGACCGTGCAGAGCGCGGCCAACCTGCGGAGGGCAGGGGCCGCCTTCGGAAAAAATGAAAAAAGGAGTAGCAGCACCGCCAACAGTGCAAGTGCACCCCGGGCGGCAGGTTTGGGCACGGGATTGAGGTCGAGCCACCAGGTTGCCGCAGTGAAGTGCGGGAAGCGCATTTCGCTGTAAAGGACCAACAGGGTGACCGCGCCCACGAAAAAGGCCGCACCGCGAGTCACCGCAAACCAGCCTGGGGCCGCGGGCTCATCGACCGATTCTTCGTCTTCATCGACTTCTGGTGGTAGATCGTGGAGCGTGCGACGCTCAAAACCCATACGGTCCCCCCTTCGGCAGACGGCCCGGCCAATCGGCGCGGCGAAGGTTAACCACAAAACCGATTCCTGTGGAGAGGAAATCGTCAAACGGGCTCTTTGGCCACACCGGCACTCAATCGTTTATGATGGAATGATCAACCGGAGGACCGAGATGAAAATCGCCCTGGGATCGGACCACGCGGGATTCGAGTATAAGATGGCCATCGGCAAGTTCCTTGCCGCGGCTGGGCACGAAATCCACGATTTCGGCACCTATTCCACCGAACCCGTCGACTATCCGGATTTCATCCGACCGGCGGCCGAATCGGTTGCTCGCGGGGAATTCGAGCGGGCCGTCGTGCTGGGCGGATCGGGTAACGGCGAAGCGATGGTTGCCAACCGCATTCGCGGAGTGCGCTGTGCTTTGTGCTGGAACGTGGAAACGGCCTGCCTCGGCCGGCAGCACAACGATGCCAACGTGATCTCGCTGGGGCAACGGATGATCGGCCAGGAACTGGCGCTCGAAATCGTCCGTGTCTGGCTCGAAACTCCCTTTGAAGGCGGCCGGCATATTCGCCGCTTGGAAAAGCTGGACGAATAGGGCGTCGCGGGCCTCGCTTGTGGGCGGAATTACCCCAAGATTGCGCCCGAGTCGGCGAATGATCTGTTGCGGCCGGTTAATTTTGGCGGTGCCGGCCAGCGAACCGGAGATGAAATCGTGACACTCGTCGGCAACGTGATCTGGCTCATCTGCGGTGGACTGTTTTCCGCCATCGGCTACATCGTCGGCGGAGTCGCCCTGTGCCTGACGATCATCGGGATCCCCTTCGGTTACCAGCAGATCAAAATCGGCATCGCCACGCTGGCCCCGTTTGGATGCGAGATGGTGGAGAATCGGAACGCCAACTCGCCGCTCTGGCTTGTGCTCAATGTGGTCTGGCTGTTGACCTTCGGCTGGGTCATTGCCCTGCACCATTTGATTTGGGCGGTCATTTTGGCCGTGACGGTGGTTGGGCTGCCCTTTGCCCTGCAGCACATCAAGCTGATTCCGCTGGCGCTTTTGCCGTTCGGACGCGATCTTGTCCGTGGCTCACGGCCGTCGGAAGATTGGCCGTACGCCAACGAGTGGAATCAACCCGTGTCAGCACGCCGATAACATTCGATGCCCGGCGGCAGGGTTATTCCGCTGTGATTTCGCTCAGGTCGAACCGCACGTGATGGCGTTGTTCGGTCGAATCTTGCCGAACGAGCCGGCCCTGGCCGTCGTACCAGAGTTCGATATCTTTTTCGCCGCTGAGGCGGAAGTGCGTGCATTCCTTCTGCTCTCCGCCGATCGCCACAGTTTCTTGGCCGACGCGCGTAAGATGGCAGCGCCACTTTTCGCCTTTGTCAGCATCCAAAATCGTAACGAAGCGGTTGCCCTGTTCCTGCGCCGCTAGCGAATTGGGATCGGCGTTCGACCTGTCGGAAGCACCGCCGACGGCCAATTGATCGGGTGCTTGCCAGTAAGACGACAGCCACACATCGGGGGCGACTTGCGAGACGGTTCCATTCACGCTGAGCTGAATGCTCTTGCCGTTGGAGCGGGCCTTGACGTTGTATTTCGTGCCATTGAAGTCGGCCGCGTTTTTCACGGCGAGCAGCCGGCCGTTTTTCCAGACCTCGGTGCCGGTCGAGGTGTAGTTGTATCGATAAACGAGATAGTTGATGCGGATCTGCGATTCGCCCCGCATCCACACGGTGCCGTCATTCAAGCGACGAATCTGCATGGTGCAGGTGCCCCGCTTCGTGCCGTCGATCAGAATCGCGAATTCGCGTTTTTGAGATTCGACGGTTTGCGGTGCTTCCGCCCCGAGCGCGGTTCGGGAGTGTCCGAACGCGATGGCAGCCAGTGTGAAACAGAAAGACCACGCGACAGTTGCCAAAGAGGCTCCCCGCCGCGCGACGAGGTTCCGACTGTACGGAATCGCCATGGGACTCAGTCCGAATAAGTTTTTTGAGAGAGAGTTTGAGGGGGCAGGACATTATCGAAAACGGGCAGTCGAGCCAAGACCATTTGCGTGAATTCCAGCAGAGGTCCGCCTCAAGCTCGTCCGCCGCATGTGCAAGCAGCTCACGCAAGCCCGGGCTCGGGCAACCTCAGCGGGCTCTTCCCGACGTCGCAATCGATCGCCCCACTCCCGAAGCTGTCTTTCGAGAGGGCGCACGCGGCCGCTGGCCAGAAACTCGAGAAATCCCGCGGAAATCAGCATTTTGTTCGATTTCCGCGACGCAATGGCTGTCGCGTGTTGCCGAAAATCAACACAAAAAACAGCCCAAATTGCCTGAAACGTGTTTGACTGACTGAGTGGGCGCCCTAACTTTTCATTGTCCGACACGCAATCGCGTGCGACACCAATCGAACAATCGATTCGGCTTTCCAACTACCACAGAAAGGGTCTCCCATGAGTCACATGATCACCAGCGTGAAGCGCTTCTTGGCTTCTGAAGATGGTCCGACCGCCGTTGAGTACGCGGTCATGCTCGCCTTGATCGTCGTGGTCTGCTTGACGGCCATTCAGGCCATCGGCACGAACGCCAACACGACGTTCAACAAGACCGCGAACGCCCTCTAACGAGTGGTTTCGCGATCGGCCGTCGCGGTCTTTTGGCCGCGACGGAACTGCGGGGACGCTTGGTCGTCCCCGTTTTTTTTTATCTCGATCGGATTTGCACGATCGATCGTCGGGAAACTTCCCGGCCAACCCGTTTGCCAAACCAGAAGTCGGAACTAAGGTTGTGGTGAGTTTTCGCTTCGCGGATTAAACAACGCACGATGTCGACAGTGCCTTCGACGCTCAGCTGACCGTCGACGCAAAGCAGAAGAGACGCACATGGCTTGCTCAGGTGTGAACAGCCAACCGATGGTGGCCGTGCGCGGCGTGCGATCGTGCTCGACACGATTGAACGGTTGTCCGTGCTGGCCTTGTACGCGTGCATGGTGGCCCGCATGCCTGCCGGCGTCTTCGGCAGCCACAGCTGCGGCGATCTGTTGCTCCTGATTGGCGAGGGACTGGTCGTTGTCTTTTTCCTGATCCGGCGGCACACGACCGATATCTCGCTATCTCCCTTCGAGTGGTTTCTGGCAGCAGCGGCCACCTGGGCTCCGCTGATGGTGGTGCCCGGCGGCAAGGAGCACGCGATTTTGCCGTCCGTCTCGGTGCTGGTGATGCTCTTTGGTCTGCTGGTGCAATTTCACGCGAAGTTGACGCTCGCCCGCAGCTTCGGGATGGTTCCGGCCAACCGGGGATTAAAGACCTCGGGGCCGTATCATGTCGTGCGGCATCCGATGTATGCCGGCTATCTGGTGATGCAAATCGGCTTTCTCGCGCTCAATCCGACCTGGTGGAACTTCGGGGCGTACGCCATCTGCTGGACGCTGCAATTCCGACGACTCTTCGCCGAAGAGCGGTTTCTGAGCCGCGATCCGGCGTACCGCGATTATCAATCGCACGTCGTCTATCGGATTTTGCCTGGCGTTTTTTGAGCGATCGCCTTTTGAGGCAGATCGGCCGGTTGCAGTTGGCCCGCGTCGGCGACGCTGTATCCGGGCAACTCGCTCAGCAACCGCCGATATTCAGGCGAGCGCACGACACGAACGAGCGCTTGAATTCTCGGGTTTGGCTCGGCCGACTTAAGAAAGCACAAATCGTAGTTCTCGATCCGAACCGACAAAAACCGCAGGCCGGCCTCTTCGCTGACCAATCGCACGCAGACGCCCGCGTCGGCCCAACCGTTTGAGAGTGCCGTCGCGACCGAACGGTGGTCGGGTGCGATCCGCAGCGGCTGCTTGCGAGCCGGCAGCAATTCATCGAGACACTGCCGCGCCCCGGAGCCCGCTTCGCGTCCGATCCACCGCACGCGTCTTTGCAACAGGTTTTGGAGAGTGGCTGCCTTGACGTTGGCCACGAAGGCCACGCCCTCCTCCCACTGCGCCAACCGCAAGAGCATGGTCGGCTCATTCATCTCCCGCCCGACAATTTCGGCATTGCCGTGTTGGCCGGCCGCCGCCGAAAGGTGCACGCCGGCGACGTGAACGCGTCCCGCCTTCAACAATTGCAAGGCGCGGCCGCTTGAACGGCGCACAACGAGCATTCGCAGTCCCGTCTGCCGCGCATATTCCGCCGCCAACAAACTCGCCGCCGGATCGCATCCGGCAACAACCAGTGTTTGCAAAGAGCTGCCGTTGGAGAATTCTCTCTCGTCGCCCGCGATCGGATCGCGCGCGGCGATGCCGTCATGGGCGACTTCGCCCGCCGCGGTTTCCTCGCATGGATAAATCAACAATCGGCCCGCAACCTCCGCCTGCCAAAAGCGGCTCTGCTGCGTCATTGGGAGCCAGGCCCATTCTTTCGCTTGCGCATTCGGCACGGCGCCGAAGAGTTGTTCGACCGTGCATTCGAGGCACGCGGCTAGCTTGAGGGCCGCTGAGACCGAAGGGATCAACCGATGAATCTCGATCGCGCTCACCGCGGCCCGCGACACGCCGGCGCGATGCGCCAGCTCGGCCTGGCTCCAACCGCGCTGACCGCGGAACTTTTTGACGCGACTCGATTCGGCTGCTGGATCCGACATTATGCTGTCACTATAATGACACGATTCTGTCACGACCAGTTTATCGATTGTGCGCTTTGTTCGAAGGGGGCCGCGATGATTTCAAGGGAGTTCGTGCGTCAGACGCCGTCAAAACCTCTGGTTGCCGATTCCGGCCCGCGAGCCGGCTTCACGCTGATCGAATTGCTCGTCGTGATTGCGATCATCGCGATTCTCATCTCACTTTTGTTGCCCGCCGTGCAGGCCGCGCGCGAGGCGGCGCGCCGCACGCAGTGCCGGAACAACATCAAACAATTGGCGCTGGCCGCGCACAACTACAACGACGTCGCCCGCGTCTTCCCTGCGGGACAAATGGTGCTGAATTTCCCGACCAAGCCCAAGTTCCGCGGCTATTCGCTCTTCGTGTACCTGCTGCCTTATGTCGAAGAAAACGTGATCTACCAGAAATGGGATTTCAACGGTAATCCCTGCTGCAACACGGTCGGGTGTGCTTGCACATCGCTCACGGGCAATGTCATTCCCACTTACAATTGCCCCTCCGACATTATCCCGCAAAACCCGTATCAAGAGGGGACGGCCGCGCCCTACAAATATTACGGGATCACCAGCTACGGCGGAAACGGCGGCACGCGGTCCTATCCACCGTGCCAGGAGACGGCCGACGGCATGTTCTTCCGCACGGGTCCGGCCGCGCCGCAGAATCCCCAGGTCGCCATCGAGAATGTGACCGACGGCACCTCGACCACGCTGTTCTTCGGGGAGCGGAATCACCTCGACAACAATTACAACACGTTTTACCCGCCCGGCTGGAGCATTGACCCGATGAACGGTTGGGGCTGGTGGGCCTCGACCGGCGGGAATTACGGCGGGGGCGATCTCACACAAAGCTCGTTTTCACCGGTTAATTACATGTGCCCCATCACTTACAAACAGGCCGTTGCGGAAGGCATGACCAACGCGACGTTCACCAATACGCTTGACTCGTTGCGTGTTTGCGCTTGGGGGAGCCAGCATCCGGGATGTGCCGTCTTCGCGATGACCGACGGCTCCGCCCGGGCAATCAGCGAATACATTTCACAATCCGTCCTAATATCACTCAGCACCCGCGCGGGACACGAGGTCGTCGCCGATTCACAATTCTGAAGCCTTGTCACCACCCAGACGACAGGCCTTTCGCTCGTAGAGGCACGCCCGTGTTCCGGTCGGCTCGACAGATGGCTGCGGAGTGTTCCTCGCGACACACCGTGTGCGGCGGTTTGGCCATGGCTGCGCTCGTCGTCAGCTTTCTTTCCGGTTGCGGCCGCTCGGTAAAGTTGGGTGAGGTGGAAGGAACCGTCCGTCTCGACGGGCAGCCCGTCGGTCAGGTCCTCGTCGTCTTTATTCCGGAGGATCCGCAAGGACCCCAATCCACGGGAATCACGGATGCGGAGGGCCGATTCAAACTGCGGTGCAACAACGCGCGATCGGGAGCCGTCATCGGCCCGCATCGGGTGACGCTCGTCGACGCGGCGGTCGCTCCCGGTGGCCGCAGCCGCGACGACGAGCCGGAAGAGGGCGCGGCCCGGCCCACGAGCCGGGTACCCGACGCCTATTCGAGGGTCGACAAGACGCCCTTACGTCAAACTGTCTCCGCCGGCACGCAGAGCATGACCATCGACATTCCTTCCGATCACAATCCCGGCTGACAAGATTCGCCTGAGTCCAAGGCCGGCTGCGCTTGGTCTGAACGGAATTTTCATCTCGCGTTTGAAGGTGAACCGCCGGCTTGGTAGACATGGATTGCTGTCGTCTGGCTTGCGCGATTCAAGAACGAAGGACATCCACGATGTCGACCATCTCACGCCGCGGCTTTCTCCAATCCGCTTCGCTGCTTGTCGGGGGTGCCTATGCCCACTCGATTTTGGGCGGCAATCTCCAGGCAGCCCCGAGCTTCGCGGCAAAACCCACGTTCAATCCCGAAGCGTTGTTCTTGACCTGGCAGCGCGATCCGACGACCACGATGACCGTCCAGTGGGTCGGCGACGAAAAAGAGGCCGCCAGCAGGCCCATCTGGTACGCGAAGGCCGGCAGTGACGACTGGAAGAGTCAGCTTTGGACGTCGCGCGACTTTCCCAAGACCGAGCGCAAAATCCTCCGCACCGAACTGACGGGACTCGACCCGGGCGCCGATTACCTGTTTCGCGTCGGCAGCGACTCGGCCGAGCAGAAGTTCCGCACGATGCCGGCCAAAGCGACCGACACGATCCATTTCGTCTCCGGCGGCGACTCGGGGATTGGAAAGCACGCCGTCATGACCAACCATGTAGCGGCCGCGCAGGCGCCGATGTTCGTTGTGATGGCCGGCGATCTTGCCTACGAAAACGGCCTTTCACCCGACACATTCCTGACTTTCCTCATGAACTATTCGCGCGACTTGCGCGACGATCAAAAGCGATTGATTCCCATGTTGGGTTGCCTCGGTAACCACGAAGTCGTGGGCGGCTACCACAAGACACGCAAGGAAGCCCCCTTCTTCTATTCCGTCTTCGACGGCCTCTTTCCGGAGACGGGATACGCCCATCTCGATTTCGGCGACTATCTCTCGCTGATCTTCCTCGACACCGATCACACCGCGCCGATCGAGGGAGCCCAGACGGATTGGCTGGAAAAGACCTTGAAGGAGCGAGAGGAGTTCCCGACGGTCTTCGCCTTCAATCATGTGCCGGCCTATCCGTCGTTTCGTCCGTTCGACGGCACCGGCGACAAGGAAGGGACCGGAGAAGGCAACCGCAAACACTGGTGCCCGCTCTTCGAACGTTACAACGTCGATGCCGTCCTCGAACACCACGACCACACGTTCAAGCGGACCCATCCGCTATTGGACGGACGCGTCAACGAAAACGGCATCATCTATCTCGGCGACGGTTCATGGGGCAAATTGCGTCGACCGAAGACTCCTCATCAGCGGCCGTACCTTGCCGCAGTCGACGAAGCTTACCATCTCACGCTGCACCGCATCGAAGGTAAAGAGCGGTTCCACATGGCCATCTCCGACGTCGGCCGCGTTGTCGACGTCTGCGCCACAACCAAGCGCAGCCACCGCAGCACGAAGTGAGGCGGAAGAAGGGTCAGCCAGAGTAATTACGGCCGCGGGCCGCATTTCTGGCTCATCCTTCATCCTTCCGCCTTCATCCTTCACAAGTAGTCGTTGATGATGTTCTCAAGCATCTCTTGCCGGCCGCTTTCGTTGGCGGCGTCGTTGCCTTTTTCGAGCATGTGTTTTTCCAGGCTGGCGAACGTGGCCTTGCCTTGCTCGATTTCTTGGCCGATACCCGTGTCGAAGCTGCGGTAGCGGTTCTTGACGAAAGTCGAGAGCGCGCCGTCAGCTCTCAGCTTGGCCGCGATCTTTAGCCCCCGGGCGAACGCGTCCATCCCGCCGATGTGGGCGTGGAACAAATCGATCGGCTCGAAGCTTTCTCGCCGCACCTTGGCGTCGAAATTTACGCCGCCGGGCGCCAGTCCGCCTTGCCCTAAGATCACAAGCATGCACTGTGTCGTGAGATAGAGATCGGTGGGAAACTGGTCCGTGTCCCACCCCAAAAGCATGTCGCCCGTGTTGGCATCGATGCTGCCGAGGGCCCCCTGAATCGATGCATAAACAAGTTCATGCATCATCGTGTGGCCGGCGAGCGTGGCGTGATTGGTCTCGATGTTCAGCTTCACGTGCTCCTTCAGCCCGTACTGCCGGATGAAATTGAGGCAAGCCGCCGCGTCGAAATCGTATTGATGCTTGGTCGGCTCCTTCGGTTTGGGCTCGAAAAGGAACTGTCCTTTGAAGCCGATCGACTTGGCAAAATCGACCGCCATGTGCATGAACTTGGCGAGATGATCGAGCTCGCGCTTCATATCGGTGTTGTAGAGATTCGAATACCCCTCGCGCCCGCCCCAAAAGACGTAGTTGATTCCCCCCAACTCGTGCGTGACTTCAATCGCCTTTTTGACCTGCGCGGCCGCGTAGGCGAAGACGTCGGCATTCGGACTAGTCGCGGCACCGTGCATGTAACGCGGATGCGAGAACAGGTTGGCCGTTCCCCACAACAGTTTGACGCCCGTGCGATTCTGGGCGGCCCTCAAATGGGGAACGATCTCGTCCAGGTTGCGGTTGGCCGCCGCCAGCGAGGCGCCATCCGGCGCGACGTCGCGATCGTGAAAGCAGTAAAACGGTGCGCCGAGCTTGGAAATGAACTCGAACGCCGCATCCACGCGCCGCTTGGCGTTCTCGATGGATTCGCTCCCGTCGTCCCAAGGGCGCGCAAGCGTCGGCGCGCCAAACGGATCAGCCCCCGTCGCGCGAAACGTGTGCCAATAGCACACGCTGAACCGCAAATGGTCCCGCAGCGTTTTCCCCTCGACGATCTCGTCCGGGTTGTAATGCCGGAACGCAAGCGGATTGCGGCTCTTGGGGCCTTCAAACGGAATCTTTTTGATCTCGGGAAAGTAGTCCATGTTGCATCCGATCCTGGAAAGCTGCGCCGGTCGAGGGAATTGGCTTGGCGACAATAGAGCCTGCCGGCAGGCGAGTGTACCGCCCCCGCACGGCAAGCTGCCAGCTTGCCAATCGATCTCGGCACAAGGTGCAAGTTTGCCAGTTTTGAACTCGCGACAAGCTGCCAGCTCATCGCCGGATTTGTGGAAATGTTGCACAAATCTCGGCGCGTTGCTCGTCTCTTTTAGGGAGGCATCCGCAACAAAGTTGAAGGGACGAGGGCGATGAATCGGCTTCAGGCTTCGTACAGCGGACCCGGCGCTTCGAAGACCACGCACGGTTTCAGTTTCATCGAGCTGATCGTGGTCGTGGCAGTGCTGGCGATCCTGGCCGCTCTGTTCTTGCCCGCCTTTCGCAGCGCCGGGCCGGCCGTGCGCCGCACGCAGTGTCTGAACAACATCAGAAATATTGCGCTGGCACTCATTAACTATAAAGAGGCGTACCAGGTTTTTCCGCCGGCCTACACGGTCGACGCCAATGGCAAGCCGCTGCACAGCTGGCGGACGCTGATTCTGCCTTTTCTGGACGAAAAGTTGCTTTACCAAAAGATCGACTTGTCAAAGCCGTGGAACGATCCCGTCAACACGAAACTTGGCGAGACGTATCTCTCCACCTACACCTGTGCCGAGGCGCGATGTCCCCCAGGCTTTACGACCTACCTCACGCTCGTGACGCCGGGGAGCTGCATCCGCCCCGGCAAATCGAGCGACGCGTCGGAATTTGCCGTTCTAGCCAAGATTCCGATTGTAATTGAAGTCGATTCGAAACACGCGGTCCCGTGGATGTCGCCCGAAGACGCCGGCGGCGAACTCTGGCTCAGTTTCAATCCCAAATCCGATCTTCCCCACGCCGGCGGATCGCTTGTCGCTTTCGCCGACGGCCACGCGCAGTTTGTTTCGGCCGATTTGCCGGTCGATGAGCGCCGTGCGATGATTGCCGGGTTGCTCAAGAAGAAGTAATCGTAGCGAGACAAAGCACGTCACACCGAGGCTGTGGATCGCGCCATCAGGCGACCGGCGAGCCCAATTCTTCGTGTGCCCAACTCGAAAATCACCAGCGGTACGATCCAGCATGCCCATGACGCCAGCGGATCAAACCAGGCCGCGTGCACTCCCACGACCGTCGCCAATCCGCCCGTCAACCGGATGACGACCGCCGAGCAGAGTAGCAAATAGTTCCGCCACATCCATTGGCGATGCGCGGCAAAACGCCTCGCCACTGCCTCTCTCCAACCCATCGCCGCGGATGTTGCCGTTGCGATGGCCAGGAGCGCGAACCCAATCGCTCCCACCGGTCCGGCCGCCGCGTAGCGAGCCATCCACAAGCCGCTCGGAGCCACCACGAGCAGGACGCAGGCGACTTGAATCCGGCCCAGACGGCGATGCCACACCGGCAATCTTCGCCGGAAGGCTTCGCTGATCAGGATCGTTCCCAGGAGGAGCGAAACGGGTCCCGAGGCGATATGCGCGTAAAAGGCCCACTGGTAAGCACCTGCGAAATAGTCTTCGCGACCGCGCAGAAAGTCGGAATTGAAGTCCGGCGGAAAATAATTCCGATAACCCCACACCACGGCCAAATTGACTTTGAGCACCAACACGGCCGCCAGCAAAGTCAATCCGCGCTGCAACTTCGTCGAGCCCACGCCGACCATCAAAGTCGCCTGCAAAAAGGGGGGTCACACAATTCGACACGCTGGTAGACGGGCGCCGGCCCGCAAATTGTTTTCCGCAATTTGATTCGCACAATTTGTTCCTCTGGCCGCGGCCCGCGATTTGACTTTGCGCGACCATCGCGCATGTTGATTGCAGCCTTCATCCAAACCGCCCTGGTCGATTTGTTTCTGCGTGGGAGATTGTCGATGTCCGGAAGTGGTACGACGGGTAAGAGCCTCTCCGTGGGACGGGCAGGGATCAGTCTGGTCCTCGTCGGTATCGGCGCTCTTGCTCTGTACCAGTTCGTCGTGACCACCGTCGATGTTCAGCTCATCGCGGCGGCCCAGACCGATGCTCAAGCGACGGCCAACGCGGCGGCGGCTGGTTCCATCGCCGACCTTCCCAACGGAGCGGTCGCCGTGATCCGCACGGTCGGACAGATCATCTCGTCCCGGAAGTCCGTCAGCGATGCGGCACGCTTCGGCGATGCCGAAATCCAGATCGGCCATTGGGACGCCGCCGGCCGCACGTTCGTCACCGGCCCCGCGAAACCGAATGCCGTTCGCACCACCGTCCGGGTGAGAAAGCAACTCGGCCTGCTCGGTATGGTCTTCGGCGGAAGCGGCCAGGAAATCGAAGCCCAGGCGATCGCCATCGAAAAAACCGCCGGCAGAACGCTCGTCGCCACGAGGCGTATTTCGACCTCAAATTGAGGCGACGGACGGTCCGACGACGCTTGCTCGCGTCCTGATCCTCTTACTTCGCGGGCCTTGCCTGAGGCGTCTGTGTGTGTGTGCCGGATTTGTCGACGATCAGGCTGGCCCGCCGGGCCCAGTCGGGGCCGAATTTCCAGTTCCCATCAAACCGCTCCTCGGCGACCAAGTTGATGGCCAGCACTTCGGGGGAGTAATTCTCGACGGGGATCGAAGCCGGGCTGGTCCCTTTGAGCACGCGCGCCGCCAAGAGGCCGCCAGAGTGCCCCACTTCGTAATAGTCGGGGCCGAGCGAAAACAGGGCGCCGACTTTCACGTTGCTCTGCGTGTTTCCAAAGACCGGAATGCCCCCTTCGTTGGCCGTGTTGATCAGCGTCTCGATCGACGCGGCCACGGTCGCGTCGCCGCCGGCCCAGATCGCTTCGACGTTGCGGGCGACCAGCACGCGAGCGGCGTCGAGCACGGCTGACGACGAGTCGATCGTGACCTCCGACAGCTCGATGTGCAGTTTGCCGCACGCCGTGCGGGCCAACTTTGTCGCCGCCTCGGAATTCGACTCGGCCGGATTCCAGGCGACGCCCACCTTCTTGAGCCGCGGATTGGCCTCGCGGGCCATTGCGAACAGCCGGTCCACGGGAGGAATGGAGCCTTCTCCAGTCATGTAGGGGGGATGATCCGCGTGGTTCGACCGGCTGATGCCGACTCCCGCGCCCCACGGGTCGGTCGACAGCGTGAAAATATGCGTGCGCCGCGCGTCGAGATTTGCCCCGGCCACCGCTTGCAGCACGGGAGTCGAAATCGTGAGCACCGCATCGAAGTCGCCGCCGACCGCCTCCTTGGCGATCAAAATGGCTGCCGAACGGTCTCCCTCGGCATTGAAGTGCTTGATATTGATGTTCCGCCCGTCGACGAAACCCCCTTCCTTCAGTCCGGCGATCATGCCGGCCTCGCCGTCTTCGAGCGTGGCGACCGAAACGTAATTGATCATCGCCACGTTCTTTGGCGCATCGGCCGCGCGCGTTTCATGCTGCTTTCGCGTGTCGGAAAAAAGCAAAACGGCCGACGCCGCCGCGATCAGCAGGATTCCCATGCCGAAGTGCTTCACGGCCGCCCCGACGAGCGAATGGTTTTGCGATGGTTGCGTCATGACCGATCCACGAATTGTGCGACCCGACCGTCCGTTGTCTCAGACATACTGCCGGCGAAGCATTTCGGCCGCGGATTCGTCGAGCTGATTCGCCCGCCTCAGCTCTTCGAACCGCGACAAAAGGTCCTCGGACCGCAGCCGGCGTTTCGCCTGGCCGGAAATATCGAAGGCCACACGGCCGCGGTCCATCATGATCACCCGATCGCCCAGCGACGCGGCTTGCTGCATCGAGTGCGTCACCATCAGCGTGGTAAGTTTGTCGCGGCTGATGATCTCCTGCGTCAAGCGGATCACCTGGTCGGCGCTCTTGGGATCGAGGGCCGCGGTATGCTCGTCGAGCAGCAGCAACGACGGCTTGAGGAGACCGGCCATCAACAGCGTGAGCGATTGCCGCTGTCCTCCGGAAAGTGTGCCGATCGGGTTATTCAGCCGATCTTCGAGGTCAAGCCCCATCGCCGCCACGCGGTCGCGCAGCTCGCCGCGATGATGGGGCGAGAGGGCCCAATTCAGACCTCGCGGCCGGCCGCGGTGCGCCGCGAGCGCCAGGTTTTCGGCGATCGTCATCGAAGGGGCCGTGCCGCTGAAGGGATCTTGAAACACGCGGCCGATCAGTTTCGCGCGGCGGTGCTCGGGCCAGCGGGTGATATCGGTCCCGTCGAGGCAAATCCGCCCCGAATCGGTGAAAAACGTTCCCGCAACGGCGTTGAGCAGCGTCGACTTGCCGGAGCCGTTCGTGCCGATCACGCACACGAACGAGCTGCGTTCGATCGTCAGGCTCACGCCGCGCAGTGCGCGGACTTCGTTGGGCGTACCGGCGTGAAACGTCTTCTTGGTGTCGACGATCTCAAGCATGACCATTCTTCCGCACGAGACGCGAACCGCGCGAGACGAACGCCGGAAAAATCAGTGCCACGAACACGAACGCCGCCGTGATCAGCTTGAGGTCGTTGGGATTGAGGCCGAACCGCAAGGCCACGGCCACCAGCAAGCGAAACAGCACCGAACCCATCACGGCGCCGGTGATCAGAAAGCCGATCTTCTTGCTTCCCACGAGCGATTCGCCGAGCACCACGCTGGCCACGCCCCACACGAGCATGCCGATCCCCATCTGCACGTCGGCAAAGCCCTGATATTGGGCCATCAGAGTCGCCCGACAGGCCGGTCATGGAATTGCCGAGGAACAGGGCGACGATCGTCATCTGCTCGACGTTCACACCGAGCGCGCGGATCATGCGGCTATTGTCGCCGATGGCCTGCATGGCCAGCCCCATGTTCGTGCGAAAGAATGCGAACAGCAGCACGCCGAATCCCGCCGCGACAAGTGCCGCAAGCAACAGACCGCACACATCGCGAGGCGTCGCTTCCCAAACGGCCAGGTGCAGCACGGTTTTCCCGCGAAAGAGCCACCCGGCCAGATCGCCGGCATAGCCCATCAGCGTGGGTTTCGAGAGGAGCGAAATGTTGCTCTTGCCCATCACTCGCAAGTTGACCGAATAAAGAGCCGTCATCACGAGAATGCCGGAAAGCAGCCGATTAATACCGAAGTGCGCGTGCATGGTCGCCGTCACGGCGCCGGCCGTCGCACCGGCGAGCGCCCCGCACAGCGTGGCGAGGATCGGGCTTGTCCCCTGCACGATCAGCATCGCCGCTACGGATCCACCCAATGTGAATGAGCCGTCGACTGTCAGATCGTCGAAGGCGACGACGCGATAGGTGATGAGAATCCCGAACGCCAACAGCGAGAAGATCAGCCCGATCGTCAGCGACCCAACAAGCAGCGTCATGCGCTTTCCTCGAGGCCCGTAATCTCGCCGATGGTACCAATCCAGCACGCTCCGCCGAACAATTGCGACTCGCCGTTGCCGGTGATCGGCCGGTCGTCCCGCAGCAAATGCAGCACGTCTTCGATCGAGCCCGATTCAAACAGCTCCATCACCGACGATTGCAAAGGCAACGTTCGCTTCTTCAGCGGTCGATGCGGAAAGACGGCGGCATGAAAATGCCCGGCCAACGCGCCGTTTGCGTCCATCGGCCGCAACAGGCCGCCGATCGGCGACGAGGCGCCGAGCGACCCGCCGGCGGCAATCCCCACAATCAAGGCCAGGTTGTTCCGCGGGGCCGACTCGGTGCTGAACGAGAGCCAATCGCGAATCCCCGGCAGGCTGAAGCGATCGCCTGCATCCGACGGAACCTTGGCGGGCAACCGTCGCAGTTGGGCGCCCACAAGGCCCGCACAATCGGCCAGAATCACCAGTCCCGCGAGTCGCGACTTCGTCTGGTTGAGCGCCACAGGAAACAATCGTCGACAGGCCGACCGGCGACTCGGCCTCCGCCGGCTGGAACCGGATCAACACGGGAAGCTCGCCTTCGCATTGAAATCCGTAGCGGATTTGGGCCGAGGGGACGAAGTCGCCGGCCGCAACCAGATAGTCGGGCAGCCCGCGGCCTTCGTGGGCCGACTGTGCCGCGGCCCCGCCGACGGCCAGAATCTCGCCGTGCTTTGCCTTGTACAAATCCGCGGGCGACGCATCGGGTTGGTGAGCCAGAACACCCAAGCCGAGACCAAGCGTCTGCCGGCCAAAAAGGACGCTCGAGAGTTTTCGTTGAGAGTCATGCGAGTCGAACAACGACTCCGGCTCGCCAAAGACGCGGCAACGCAGCGCCGGCGCCTCGCAGAGGGAATAGATCTCCAAGTCGAGCCCGCACTCGTGGGCCAGTCGCACGGCCGCCGAACTGGCCGTCGCACCGGCTCGCGCCGTCTGAGGGTCGATGCGAAGCCGGTTCCACAGGCCGGTCAGCCGCAGAACCTTTTCGACTTCGGGACTGGCATCGTGCACCCCGAACAACCCGGCCAAGCGTTCCATCCGCTGCCGGGCATCAACGAGGGCCGCGATCCCCGACGAGCTGAGATAATCGACGCCGCTCAAGTCGACGACAATCCGATGCCATCCGTCCCGTACGGACGACTCGATCTCTTCGCGAAAATAAATCGACGAATCGTTATCGAGACGACCGTGCAGCGTCAGTTCCAGCAAGTCTCCTCCAGAGTTCTTCTCGATCTGCATGCAACCCGATCCTGACTACTCGCCGGCTGACTCAGGCTGGGTCGTCGTGCGATGGCGGCGGTCGCGGAGGCGGAGCCAGGCGTGGCGGAGCGTGTCGCGGTCGGTCGCGGTGATGCCGAGCGGTTTGAGCACGAGATCGTCCTGGCGCAAGAGCAGCTCTTCGGGGAGCGTGCCCGATTTGATTGCCGTGTCGAGCGTTTTGAGGGCAGCGGGCGGGTGTTCCCCCAACGGGATGAGCACTTTTTCAATTTCGGAGGGGACGAGTTCCAGCACGCCGCCGCCGTAATGGCGGCCCTCGAGTTCGTTGCTGAGCGCGGTGAGGCTGTTGACGAAGGAGAAGACCAGGTCGGCCGCGCGGACGGTGTGCGGCGTGACGCGGTACGCCGTATCGGTCGTCAGCGTTTTGGCCGCGTTCAGAACGAGTCGCGGAAAATGGTGTGATCGCTTGAGCATGCCGGCCGGAGACGCGTAGACCGACGGGACGCTGTACCACGGCGTGCGTATCCGGCACTTGTAGCGCTTCGCCAGGCCCAGCGACTCGCCGTGGCGGATGTAATTGCGGACGGAATCGGGAAATTCATCGAGCGGCGTGTTGCCGAGCCAGACGAAGTTGGTCGGCAAGCCGCGGCGTGCGTTCTCCTCGTGGTCCTGTCGGCCGTAAATCACGCCTGGTGCCTGCTCGCTGCGGCCGAACATCGGATGGGCCCACGGTTCCAACCCGTGTTCTTTGAGGACGGCGTCGGTGACGTGGAAGAACTTGTTCGCGCCGGTGACGATTCCCACGTCGACGCTGGCGATCTCGCCGAAGCGTTTGATCCGCGGATGGCGGCTCAACTTTTTGACGAGCGTGCGCTCGCCGCTGGTGAGCAGGCCGAACATCCATTTGCCGCTCAGGACCGAGCCGGCGAAAAACTCGGCCCGCTCGAAATGCTTTTGCGGCGGAACTTGGAGTTGATCGCGCGAGGCGACCGGCCGGATGGCGATCCGCGCGCTCGCGTGATTGGTTGGCAGGCGTTTTTCAGCCAACAGCAACACCACGCCTTGCAGCGTTTCTTGAAACCAGATGTGCTCGGGATCGATGACGAGCACCGTCGCGCACTGCGCCAGAAGGAATTGACGCAGCGACTTGGCGTGCAAGACGTGCAGCAATTCGGCGGGCACGACCATCGCCAGCCGGCCGCCCGGTTTGAGCAGGGCCAGCGACGCGACGATGAAAGGGACCCAGGCGTTGGTGTGCCGGGTGAAGTGCAGATCAAATTCCTGAAAAATTTGCTCGGCGAGCGCCTGCTGTTTCGCGTCGAGATATTGATAGCGGACAAACGGCGGATTGCCCAGCACGGCGTCGAACGGAGCCTGTCCTTCCGGCCGATTCAAGAACCACTCGAGGAAATCGCCCGTGTGAATCTCAGTCGCGACGCCCTTGAGTCGCCGTCCGCGGTCGCGGGCTTTCCGGGCCTCTTCGGGGTTCAATTCACAGCCGACGAGCGCATGGACGCTGCCGGGACGTGCCCGGCCGAGGGCTTGGACGAAAGCACCATCACCGCAGGAGGGTTCCAGGATGCGTTCGGGCCCGGCTTCGAGGACCCAGGCCGTGAGGAAGTCGGCGATGTCGGACTCGGTGTAGTAGCCGCCCCGCAGCTTTTGGGCGGACTCGAATTCGATGAAGTTCATCGCCCCTCCTGGTTACCGTTGCGGATCGTTCAGATTGGATCGAATCGCGGATCAAGTCAACCGTCCAACCGGGAGGCTCGTCGTCTCACTCGCCGGCGATGAGTTGCAGAATTCGCGGGTCGTGCAGGCCGTTGGCGATGAGGTGGGCCGTGCTGAAATCGTGATTGCGGCTGTGCTCGTGCGGGACGGAGACGGCGACCGCGCCGGCGGCGGCGGCGGCCCGCGTGCCCATTTCACTGTCTTCCAACACAAGCATCTCGCGCGGCTCGACGCCAATGCGGGTGGCGGCGGTGAGATAGACCTCGGGATGCGGCTTGCCGTGCGTCACGTCTTCGGCCGTCAACGTGACGGGAAAGCGGTCCCTTAATTTGAAGTGGGCCAAAAGGGATTCGATATACGGGCGTCTTGACGAAGTGGCGACGCCTTTGGGCAGACCGCGGGTTTCGATGTGGGCCAAAAGTTCAAACAGGCCCGGCATGGGAGCAACGAATTTCCACAACATGTCGTAAAAGATGGCCCGCTCTTCCGCCGAAGGACGGCCGGGTCCTCCGTGAGGCCGAGGGCTTCGATCATCATCGGAAAGGCTTCGTCCGAGCGGCGGCCCATCATCACGCCGAGGAGGGCGGGAGTCATTTCCTTGCCGCGGCGGCGGAGGAGTTCTTTACCCGAGAGGTTGAAGATCTCTTCCGTGTTGAACATCAAGCCGTCGAAGTCGAAGACCACGGCCTTGATGATGGGAGCAGCGGGCATCGGATCCTTCCGGTCAAAATCGCGGCGGCTCTTCGCCGCGGTAGGCAAGGTCGAGCACGTCCACGGGATGGGCGACCCAGATTTTCTTGCCGGCGCGGCGAATGGCAGCCTGGATTTGCAGCGAGCAGCCGGCGTTGCCCGTAATGACCGCGTCGACATTGCACGAAAGAATGTTCTGCAGCTTGCGCTCGGAAAGGCGGTCGGACATTTCCGGTTCCATCAGGTTGTAGCTGCCGGCCGCACCGCAGCAGACTTCCGACTCCGGAAGCGGGATCAGCGTGAGACCGGGTATCAGGCCCAACAATTCGCGCGGCTGTTCGCGAACTTTTTGGGCGTGCACGAGGTGGCACGCGTCGTGATAGGCCGCGCGGAGCTTGATCTCGCCTTGGGGGCGGATCGGCCCCAGCGCGGCGAGGAACTCGGAGACGTCGCGCACTTTCGAGGCGAACCGCTCGAGCGCGGGGACATTTTTTTCGACGGTGCGATTGCCGTTATCAGCCGCCTCGTGGGCGATGTGGCCGTAGTCTTTGAGCATCGAGCCGCAGCCGGCGACATTGATGATGACGGCGTCGAGTTCGTCGAGATTGAACGCGCTGGCATTGGTGGCGGCGAGGTCGAGCGCGGGTGCGGCGGCACCGTTGTGGTAATGGATGGCTCCGCAACACGTTTGATTTCGCGGCGTGACGACGTCGCAGCCGTTGGCTTGCAGCACGCGGGCGGTCGCCCAGTTTGTTTGAGGGAACATGGCCTGGGCGACGCAACCGGCAAAGAGCCCGACGCGGGCCCGACGCGGGCCGATTGCGGGAAGCAGTTCGGGAAGCGGTGGAGCCGAGGGCTGCAAACGCGGAAGCTGCTCGTACATCCGCCGCAACGGGCCAGGCAACAACTTGGGAAGGCCCGTCGCCTCGACCAGCCGGTCGAGGCCCGTGCGTTGGAAGAGTCTCGCCGGGGCAAGCGCGGCCTTCATCCGCCCCGGGTGCGGGAAAAGGCCGTAGAGGAAGAACCGCTCAAACCAGCCGGCAGCGGGCTTCGTTCCGGCGGCACTGGCTTCCGCCCGCCGCATACCGACGCGAAACGGTTCGATCAGCCGCCCGTACTGCACACCCGAGGGGCAAGCCGTTTCGCAGCTGCGGCAATCGAGGCACAGGTCGAGATGGCGTTTCACCGTCGCGTCGAGTTCCAACCGGCCGTCGGTCACGGCCCGCATCAAATAGATGCGGCCGCGGGGGCTGTCGTTCTCGTTCCCCGTTTCGAGGTACGTCGGGCAGGCCGACGTGCACAGTCCGCAATGGACGCAGTCCAGAAAACGGCCGTAATCGATGTCTGTGCCAACTCGGGTGGGCAAGTTTGCGGTCGGCACGGCGCTCGTATTCGGTGGTGGAGAGGACTCTGTCACCGCCTGATTATGAAGGATGAGGGATGCAGGCGGAAGCGTTGCTTTAATTCCGCCCTCCGGCACAATGAATCAAATGCAAACCAATTGGTCTGTTCTGACTCATCCTTCATCCTTCCGCCCTCATCCTTCCCATTACTGCCAGACCTTTGGCGCGGGCAACGGTGTGCGGGAGTAAGCGGTTTGCGCGGCGGCATCGGTTTGGTGGAGAGCCGTGGCGAGGGCCTGCGCGTCGGCATGTTTGGGATTGGTGGCAAGGGTGCGCGTGACGAAGTCCTGAGCTTTCTCGCGGTCGCCCGCTTCCCAGCAGGCGTAGGCGATCTGGTACGTTTCGTCGGGCTTGAGGTCGGGACGCAGGTCGGCTGCGGCGGCGAGTTGAGCCGCCGATTCGGTCCAACGGCGGTCGTGACCGTAGATCAACCCGAGATTCCAATGAGCGCGGGCCAGCTCGACGGGTGAGACACGGTCGGAATCGACGATTGTCCGCAACAGCGGCGCCGCCTGGCTCTTGCGGTCGGTGCGCATCAGCACGTCGGTCGCGCAAATCATGGCGTGCATGTCGGTCGGGTCGTTTGCCAGGACGCGATAATAAATCGAGAGTGCGTCGTCATCTTTGTGTTGCAATTCGGCCAGGCGAGCGGCCATGAGCTGCGCAGGAACGTGATTCGGCACGAGCCGCAGGGCGGAGTCGATCATTTCCCGGGCTTCGCCGTACTGGTGCGCGTCGACGAGCACGCGGGCCAGCTCGAGATAGGCATCGGGATCGTCGACCCCGCGTTTCGTCGCGTAACGCAGGTGCTTGACGGCCTCCTCGGTGTCCCCGGCAATCAGCAGCACGCGGCCGATGCGATACTGGATATCGGGATCGTCCGGAGCGACGGCGGCGGCACGGATCAGCAGCTGCCGCGCCTTCTCGTGGTCCCCCTTCTCGCAGGCTTGGCGGGCCTCGTCGGTAAGGCGAACGGACTTATCTGCCGAGCGCTGCAGGAAATTCGGCAGCCAGCCGCAGCCGGTTGTTGAAAGACAAATCAGAAGGAAGAGTCCAAGGTCTAAAGTCCAAGGTTTAAAGTCGAAAGGCGCAGCGCGGCCCACAACTTTGGACCTTGGACTTTGAACCTTGGACCAATAATCCATCGGACCCATCCGCACGTGGGGCGCAATCGTGGCTGCTCCGCGCAAGTGCGGCGGAGCCAGTGATTTGAGGGGGAATAAAACAGGGAAGCGAGACAAAGAAATGCCGCGGGATGGTATCAGAGGTCGAAAATCGCCGGAAGAGGCGAAAAATCGCATAATTGACACCTGATGTGTTTTCGGGGTAGAGTCTGGGTTGCTTCACGCCACCGCGAGGTTTTTTGATGCTGCGCCCTACGCTTTCCCGGGCGCAGCAGTTCATTCTCGGCCGCAACGGAGGACGCACGAATGCTGGTCATTCCCGGTCAATTGGGCAAGGACACGTGCGACGGTTTGAGCCGGCGTGAGTTGTTGCGAGTTGGCGGATCGGCCGTTTTCGGCCTGAGCTTGTCGGGCATTCTACGGGCGACATCGGCCCAGGCCGCGACTGAGATTGCCCCGGGCTCCGGTGGGCCGGGGTTCGGAAAAGCTAAGTCGGTCATCCTCTTGTACTTGCAAGGTGGACCCAGCCACCTCGATCTATGGGACCCGAAGACCAACGTCCCGGACAACGTCAAAAGCGTCTTTAGCAACATCAATACAAAGCTGCCGGGCGTGCAGTTCACCGAGAACCTGCCCAAGCTGGCAAAGGTGAACGACAAGTTCACGCTGATTCGCTCGATGAGCTATACGCCGATCGGCCTGTTCAACCACACCGCGGCCATTTACCAGATGCTCACCGGCTATACGGCTGACAACGTGAGCCCCTCCGGTCAGCTCGAGCCGCCGAGCCCGAAGGACTTTCCGAACTTCGGCTGCAACATCATCAAGATGCGGCCGCCCGAGGTTCCCATGCTGCCTTACGTGATGATGCCCCGGCCGTTGCAGGAGAGTAACGTGATCGGCAAAGCGGGCACCGCCGGCTTTTTGGGGCGGGCGTTTGACCCGTATTACCTCTATCCGCCGGGGGACGACCTCGACATGAACAAGATGGAGCGAATCAATATCGACGATCTGCTCCTGCGGAAAGACGTGCCCCAAGCCCGGCTCGAACGGCGGGCGCGGCTCCGCGACACGGTCAATGCCAGCCTGCGAGACCTCGATCGGGCCGTGAAGAGCTACGCCCTCGACACGTACTACGACAAGGCCCTCAGCCTGGTGCTTTCAGGCCGGGCCCGCGACGCATTCAATCTGCAGGCCGAAAAAGTCGAGACCCGCGAGCGGTACGGCCGCAACACGTTCGGCCAATCGTGCCTGTTGGCCCGCCGCCTGATCGAGGCGGGAACGCGAGTCGTTGAAGTGAACTGGCCGAAGGTGGCAAACTCCGACCGTCACTCGTGGGACGTACATGTGGGCCTGAGCCAGCGGATGAAGCAAGAGAATTCGCCCATGCTTGACGCCGGATTGTCGGCGCTGATCAGCGATCTCGACGAGCGCGGCCTGCTCAACGAAACGCTCGTCGTCGCGGTGGGTGAATTCGGCCGCAGTCCTAAGCGCGGCGTGAGCACGTCCGGCAACCAGAACAACGACGATGGCCGCGATCACTGGCCGTATTGCTACTCGGCCGTGATCGCTGGCGCCGGGATCAAGCGCGGTCTGGTCTACGGCAAGTCGGACGCGACGGCTTCGTCCCCGGTCGAAAATCCGGTCCATCCCAACGACCTGTTGGCCACGGTGTATCACAGCGTGGGCCTTGCTCCGCGGCAGACGATTTACAACCATCTCAACCAACCGCGCGAGATGGTCAAAGCCGACGCCGTGACGGGCATCTTGGCCTAGAACGCGTCTTCGGTCTGGCGTCCGGGGTTCGGCGCCGAGACAAAGGCCGCTGGCAAGCCAGCCGGCCCACGATCCAAGCTCCTTCTCGACCCCGACGCGTTTCTTTCGGCATTTCGCGGTCCGGGGCGATCTGCTATCCTCAGCCCTGCTTTGCAATTGCGGTGATTTTGCGCATTTTGAAACAGCCGTTTGAGTTGAAGAGAAGGACCGATGCCTCAGATTAATGCGGGGGATTTTCGGAAGGGGGTCAAGATCGTTGTCGAAGGCGATCCCTACGAAATGATCGAATGCAACTTCGTCAAACCGGGGAAGGGGCAGGCCCTTTATAAGACGCGCTTGCGAAACCTTCTCAAGGGGACGCTGCTCGACCGCACCTACAAGAGCGGCGACAGTCTTGAAGAGGCCGACGTGCACAAGAGCGACGGCCAGTTCCTGTACCGCGCCGGCGACGATTTGATTTTCATGGATAACGAATCGTTCGAACAATACACTTTGACGGCCGAGCAGTGCGGCGACGGAGCCAAGTTCCTGCTGGAGAACGCCACGGTCCAACTGATGTACTGGAATGGCCGCATCATCGAAATGACCCCGCCGCAGCACGTGGTGTTGGAAGTGACGTACACCGAACCGGCGGCTCGCGGCAACACGGCCACGAACGTCTCCAAGCCGGCGACGGTGCAAACCGGCGCGATTGTGCACGTGCCGGCGTTCATCAATCAGGGCGACAAAATCAAGATCGACGCTCGAACAGGATCGTACATCGAGCGCGTCCGCGAGTGACGGACCGGTGAGGCTGTCGGACGCGCGTCGGAGCCGCGCGTCGTTCGAGGATCGGATCCCCTCCACGGAAGGAGTCGCCATGGACAAGGCGGAACTCATTCTGTACGGCGTCGCCACCTACCTGGCGATCAAATCGCTCGTCGCGCTGATGAGCGAGCATCGAACGAGTTACAAAACCAAACTGGCGGCCGAGTTGAAGGCCAGTGCCGCGGCGGCACCGCCGGCCGGGTCGCCGAGTCATCCAGCCGCCGCAACGATACCACAAACAGTCGGAGCGAAGCCCAACGTCAGAAACCCGGCGGCCGAAGCGAAACCGCAGGTTGCCGGCAAAACCTAGTGAAGCGTATTTGGGTATTTGGGGTGCCACTGGCGGCAGCTTTGGGCCGCCAGTGCGATTGCCGCTTGGGCGACAACCGAGGAAGCGTGTTTCACCGCGGGCTCAGCAAACAAACGTAGAACCAGCGACGGAAGACACTGGCGAGCCAAAGCCCTCGCCAGTGGCACCCAAACAGCAAGGCCTCTTCGACGAATCCCTGATCGATGGATCACAACAGTAAGCTCTATATCGAGACGGTCGGCTGCCAGATGAACATGCTCGACAGCGAGCTGGTCGTCGCGGCCTTGCGTCGACACGGTTACGAGCTGACGAACGACGTCAACGAGGCGGACACGGTCCTGTTCAACACGTGCAGCGTCCGCGAGCATGCCGAGCATAAGATCTACAGCCAGCTCGGCCGGCTCAAGCACAGCAAACGCCGCCGGCCGCGGCAGGTGATCGGCGTAATGGGCTGCATGGCCCAGAAGGATCAGGAGCTGATCTTCCAGCGGGCGCCGCACGTCGACCTGGTCGTCGGCACGGGACAGCTTTCCGAGATCCCGCGGATGATCGATGAGGCCCGTGGCGGAAGTCGCCGGGCGGTGGCCGTCAGCCTGTCGCGGAAAGAGGGCACGCGGCTGGAAGTCTCCGAGAGTTTCCAGAGCTACGACCCGCTCCGCGAGCCGGCGATGCGGCCGTCGCCGTTTCAGGCCTTCGTGCGGATCATGATCGGCTGCGACAAGTTCTGCACGTACTGTGTCGTCCCCATGACGCGCGGTCCCGAGCAGAGCCGGCCGCCCGCCGACATCGCCGCCGAGGTCCGCGTGCTGGCCGAACAGGGGGTCAAAGAAGTCACGCTGCTGGGTCAGACGGTCAACAGCTACAAGTACACCGAGAACGGCCGGCTGGTGCGGCTGAGCGATTTGTTAGCGCGGATGCACGACACGCCCGGCATCGATCGCATCAAGTTCGTCACGAATTACCCGCGCGACATGACGGACGATCTGCTGTATGCCGTCCGCGATCTGCCCAAGGTGGGCCGTTATCTGCACGTGCCGGCTCAATCGGGGTCAAACGACGTGCTGCGGGTGATGAAGCGGGGTTACACGGTCGAGCAGTATCTCGAGATGCACGACCGCATTCGCGAGGTAATGCCCGACTGCGCCGTGTCGAGCGATTTCATCGTCGGCCATCCCGGCGAGACCGAGGCCGAGTTCGAGAAAAGCATCGACCTCGTCCGTCGCTGCCGCTTCAAGAACAGCTTCATCTTCAAATACAGCCCGCGCCCCGGCACAAAGGCGTTCGAGAATTTCGCGGACGAAATTCCCGAGGACGTGAAGCGCCGCCGCAACAATGTCCTGCTCGACATTCAGAACGAGATCAGCGAAGAGGACAACGCGGCCTTCATCGGCCGCGACGTGGAAGTGCTCGTCGAAGGACTGAGCAAATCGTCGCGGAAAGCGGACGAAGACGGCTCGGCGAAGGGTCCGATCCAACTCGTCGGCCGCACGCCGTGTGATCGCATCGTCGTTTTCGACGGCAATCCGCGGCTCGCGGGATCACTGGCGAAGGTTGCCGTCTTCGACTGCACGGCGACAACGCTGATCGGCTCGATCGTGACCCGCGAAATCCAGCATGGCTCGGGTTCGCTGTTGCCGATCCTCGCATAAATCTCCGTGCATGCTTGTCGCCGCGTCGGGCGTGCGGTTCAATGGGGCCAGGAGGAACCGCCATGGATCAGTTGACGCGTCGCGATTTTTCGCAGCAGGCGATCGGCTCGCTGCTGACTTACTCGCTCTTGGAAACGCTGTTCGCTCACGACGCCTTCGGGTCGGAGGTTCGGCCTCAGACGATCGAATGGTTGACTCGAGTCAATGCGCTTGGCCGCGACGCCCAGCAACAAAAGCTGCCGCAGCTCGAGTGGCAAAAGCAGATCGAACGACTCTTCGGCCAGGTGAATCTTCCCGACTTGCTCAAGATGATCGACTTCGACCAGTTGACCCGCAATATCAAGCTGGCCGATCGCGGCGAGCTCAGCCTGTCATTCAAGTTTCCGCAGATCGACGGGTTGCCGACCAGGTACGTTTTCGGCAAGCAGATCTTCGCGCTCAAAAACGGGCGGTCGGTGGTGCCGCACGGGCACAACAACATGGCGACGGCGTTTCTGATTCTGAAGGGCGATCTGCGCGGCCGGCTCTATGATCGTCTCGAAGACCTCCCCGACGCCTACATCATCAAGCCGACCCTCGACCGCACATTCACGCCCGGCGAGTGCTCGACGATCTCCGATCAAAAGGACAACGTGCACTGGTTCCAGGCGCTGACGGAGCCGGCCTTCATCTTCAACATCCACGTGCTCAACGTGAGCCCAGGACTGGGGAAGCCGACGGGCCGCGTGTACTTGAATCCGCTCGGCGAAAAGCTGGCCGGCGGTAAGATCAAGGCGCCGCACATCGACTACCGCACGTCGGTGCAGCTCTTCGGCTGAGACCGGCTCGGTACTTCATCGACCGTTTTTCACGGAAAAGAACAAACGGGCGGCAGTGAGCGTGTTGGCCAGCAGCATCGCGATCGTCATCGGTCCGACTCCGCCGGGGACGGGCGTAATCGCCGAGGCGACCTGGCTGACGGACTCGAAATCGACGTCGCCCAGCAGCTTCTCGCCCACGCGATTGATCCCCACGTCGATCACGACCGCTCCTGGTTTGACCATCTCTTGCTTCACGAATTGCGGCGAACCGATCGCGGCGATCAAGATGTCGGCCCGCCGCGTAACGTCGGGCAGATTGTGTGTGCGACTGTGGCAAATGGTGACCGTCGCGTCGGCGGCCGGTCCCTTCTGCAGCAGCATGAGCGCCATCGGCTTTCCCACGATCTCGCTGCGGCCGAGCACCACGACTTCCGCCCCGTTGATCATCGTCCCCGATTCGATCAATAGCCGCTGCACTCCGTGCGGCGTGCAGGGCAGAAAGCGAGGCCGTCCCTGCACGATGCGGCCGACGTTTTCCGGATGAAAGGCGTCGACGTCCTTCATCGGTGAGACGGCGTCGAGCACGCGCTGCGGGTTGATCTGCTTGGGCAAGGGAAGTTGCACGAGGATACCGTGAACGTCGGCGTTCTCGTTGCATTGGCGAACGAGCGACAAAAGCTCGTCTTCGGTCGTTGTGGTCGGTAATCTGTGCAGCGTGCTTTTCAAACCGGCCTTTTCGCAGGCCTTTTGTTTGCCGCGCACGTAGACCGCGCTCCCCGGATCATCGCCGACAAGAATCGCCGCCAAGTGCGGCACGGAGCCGGTTTGGCGTACGAATTCCGCGGTTTGCGCCGCGATCTCGCCGCGGATTTTTTCAGCAATCGCTTTGCCGTCGATGATGCGTGCCGTCATGACGCCGTTTTCCCGTCCACGGGGGGATGTGGTTGGTGCGAGGCTGCCAGGTGCTCGACGAATTCGGGCGACAAGCCGGCTTTGAGTCGCGGATCGGCGTGAAATACATCTCCCACGGCCTTTTCCGCTCGAATGGGCCAGTGCAGGTGAGAGATGTAGGCCTCCCAATCGGTCTGATCGGCCGGTTTGAGCTGCCTGAGCCATTCGATGCCGAAGCGGACGTGCTCGATCTCATCGCGATGGATGGCCCGCACGACGGCGGCACTTTTCTCGTCGCCCGCGGCCTCGAACGCCTTTTCCAGCTCGAGCGTGTGGTCGAGGTTTCGGCCCTCGAAGGTTAGGGGCAACCCGGCCAGGTAATCGAGCACCGATTCGTATTGCTGGGCCTTGGCCCAGATGTAGCTGTTGACGGGAAGTTCGCCGAAGCGAATTCCCAACTCGGCTGCCCGCTCCATGTGCATCCCCGTGTGTCGCTGTTCATCGCGCATGACCCAGCCAAGGCCGCGTCGGAATTCGGATGGCGCATCGGGAAAGGCCAGCAGCACGAACGCCATGACTTCGAGCGCCTGTAATTCGTGGTTCGCCAGGATGTGATGGGCGACGGCCCGCTGTTTTTGCTCGTGCAAGGCGCCCCGCCGCGGCATGGCGGGTGCCGTTCGCCGAGCCGCAAAAACGAGATCAGCCGGTCGCGCTGGAACTGCGATTCGACGAGCCGGTCCGGGCTGCTCGTCGCTAAGCGCGGTCGGAATACGGGCGAGCTTGGCCTCCAATTCGTCGGAGAGCAAGATCCGCTCGGCAACGTCGCGCAATTCCATGGAGTCAACCACGCCCGCCCTCGCAACACGTTTCGCAGATCGTGCGGCAATTGGCACACTGGAGTTTCTGCTTGATCTCGACCAACGGTCCGCCGCAAACGGGACACGCGGGCCGTTTGGGAGGTGACTGCCCGCTTGACGAATTCAACGGGCGCCCATCGGACGTTTGAGGTCCGGCCTGAGAATTTATCATATACTTAAGTTATTGTGGCAAAATAAGATAAGGCGACCGCATCCGGATCATTCCAAGGAAAGAGTTCTCTCCGCGAGTCTCGTTTGCTGATGGCGGTCAGTCGGCGATTAAGGTAAGGTAAGGAATGATCGCAAAAAACGGTACATTCGGAGGTTAAATTTGGTATCGGCCCATACCGCCGCGGAGCCGCACATTGGGCGACCCGTTGTCTTGAGGTTTCCTTGTCCCCGTTGCCAGTGGACGGTTCGGCAAAGAGTCGGATCGGGGCAAACGGTGCAGTGCGTCGCTTGCGGCTGGTCCCGAACGTGTTTGGCCGACGAATTTGACCATGGCCAGCCGACGCACTGCCTGGTCTGCGGATGTACCGATCTCTGGCGGCAGAAGGATTTCCCGCAACGGGTGGGGCTGTTGATGGTCGGCATGGGCATTGTGCTCAGCACGATCGCTTATGCCCTGTGGCATCCCGCGTTGTCGTTGGGAATTTTGATGGCCTTTGCGCTTGTCGACTTTCTGCTCTTCCTGTTCATGAGGGACGTGTTGGTTTGTTACCGCTGCGGGGCCCGGCACGGCGGATTCGAACCGCTCTCGCATGCGGCTTTCGATCTGGAAGTGGGCGAGCGCTATCGGCAGGAGCGCCTCCGCTTGGAGGCGGTTCAACGGCATTCGTCCTGAAACGGAACCGACCGCCGCGTCCACAGATCATGCAAGATCGGACCGGCGAGGAGCGTGTCGGCTTGAAGTTTGCGCGGAGTTGACGCGGCGACATTCGTCCGGCCGCGGCCCGCTTGGTCCTGTTTGCGTGATCCTGTCACAACTGGTATCGGACATCTGTGGACGACCGACAAGGGCGATTATTGGAAGACCTCTCCGGCAGCTTCAAAGGGGAGCTGCGGTGCGATCCGCTCACGTTGGCGATGTACGCCAGCGATGCCAGCATCTTCCAGGTCACGCCGCTGGCTGTCGCCCGGCCGTGTGATCGCGACGACGTGGTGTCCCTCGCCCGCTATGCGTCGGAAACAGGCCTGCCGCTCATTCCGCGGGGGGCGGGGACCGGAGTGGCTGGGGCCGCGATCGGCAACGGCGTCATCGTCGACTTTTCGCAGCGAATGCGAGCCGTCGAGTCAATTGGCGAGTCGACGGTCCGCGTGCAGCCGGGCATCGTCCGCGATCAGCTCAATCGCCTGCTGCGCCCGTACGGCCGTTACTTTCCGCCGGACCCCTCGAATACGGCGATCACCACGATCGGCGGCATGATGGGAGTCGACGCAGCCGGCTCGCACTCGGTGCGTGTCGGCTCGACGCGCGATCACGTGGAAAGCATCGAGACGGTTCTCGGGAATGGCACGGTCATCGAATTTGGCGATGAGCCGCTGGCCGAAATCGGTCCACTGTCGATATCCGGAGATGGTCCGGCTACCGAATCGAACGGCAGCGTCGCGGCGCACGCCGCGAAGCGAACGATTGTGAACCGGCTGGCCGCATTGCTGGAGGAGAATTGCCAGGTCATCCGACACAAACAACCGCCCCTCATTCGCAACACGGCCGGTTATTATGTGCGCGGTTTGCTCTCCGCGAGTCGCGTGAATATTCCGCGTTTGCTTGTCGGGTCCGAGGGAACGCTGGGTCTCTTCACCGCGGCCACGTTGCAAACCTTCCCGCTGCCGCCGCATCGTGCCGCGGCGCTCGTTTTGTTCGGCGATTTGGAATCGGCCACGAGGGCCGTGCAAGAGATCGCTGAACTCGAGCCGAGCGCCTGCGACCTGATGGATCGCCGGCTGCTGTCGTTGGCCCGAGAAGCCGATCCGCGTTTCGAGCAACTGATCGCGCCCTCGGCCGAAGTGGCCCTGATCGTCGAGCAAGTCGGTTTCAGCGATGCGCAGTGCCGCGAGCGACTCGAAATGACCAAGCGGGCGATCCGCGCCCGCAATCTGGGAGAAGTGGTGGCTTTCGAGGCCTATCGCGACGACGAGGTCGACTTTTTGTGGATGCTGCCAGGGAAAGTGGTTCCGCTCCTGACACGAATCAAGGGGCATACGCGGCCCACGCCTATCGTGGAAGACATTGCCGTGCCGCCCGCTGCGCTCCGCGAATTTCTCGTCACGGCGTACAAGGTGTTTCAGAGCCACGAAGTGACCGCGTCGCTCTATTCACATGCGGCCGCCGGGCAGATTCACTTGCGTCCTTTCGTGCCGCCCCCCTCGCCAAACGACGGCGCCAAGCTCGAGTCGCTGGCGGGCGATCTTTATGCGGCTGTGTTCGCGGTGGGCGGAACGGTCAGCGGCGAGCACGGGGACGGCATGTCGCGTTCGGCCTTTCTGCGGGCCGAGTACGGCGAACTGTACCGCGTCTTCCAGCAAATCAAGGAAATCTTCGACCCGCGTCACGTGCTCAATCCCGGAAAGATCGTCGGAGCCAACGAGGCGATCCCGACGGAACAGATCCGGCCGCTGGCTGCAAGCGCCGTCGAGTTTGTTCCCTTGCAATTGCACTGGACGGCCGACACGCTGCTCAAGGAAGCCGTAGGGTGCAACGGCTGCGGTATGTGCAAGACGCAGTCGCCCGACACGCGAATGTGCCCCTTCTTTCGTGCCGACCCGCGCGAGGCCGCCAGCCCGCGGGCGAAGGCCAACGTCTTGCGGGACATGCTCACCGGTCGCCTCGATTCGCGAGAATGGACTGGAGACACGATGAAGGAGCTGAGCGATCTCTGCTTCAACTGCAAGCAGTGTCAGCTCGAATGCCCCTCAAATGTCAATATTCCGCAGATGATGATTGAGGCCAAGGCGGCCCAAGTGGCCGCGCACGGTTTGACCCGAGCCGACTGGATTCTCTCGCGGGCCCATTCGTTCGGCTGGCTGGGTAGCACGGCCTCGCTGGCGATGAACTGGGCCATTGGCAGCGGGGCGGCCCGCTGGTGCATCGAGAAACTGGTCGGCATTTCCAGCCGCCGCAAGCTGCCCCTCTTTGCCCGCCGATCCTTCATGCGGTCGGTGAAACGCGAGCTGCTCAAGACGCCGCGCAAGAGTTCGGCCCGGCGACCGGTCGTCTACTTCGTCGGCGATTACGCCAACTGGCACGATCCCGAGCTGGGGCATGCGCTCGTCGCTATCTTGAAACACAACGGCGTGAACGTGCACGTGCCGCCGGGCCAGACCTCGTCCGGCATGGCGATGATCTCGGCCGGCGATTTGGAAGCGGCGCGAGCCGTCGCCGAGCGGAACGTGCGCGAGCTGGCCGAACTGGCTCGCGAGGGGAGCCCAATCGTCTGTACCGAGCCATCGTCCGCGCTCTGCCTCAAGCAAGAATATGCGATGATTCTCGATAATCCGGACGTCGAGGTCGTTGCGTCTCGAGTCGTCGACGCGGGTGAATATCTCTTGCGGCTGCATCGTGCCGGCTCGCTCAAGACCGATTTTCGCCCGCTCGATCTCGACGTCGCCTACCACACGCCGTGCCATCTCAAGGCGCTGAACTGCGGCACGCCTCTGGCCGATCTGCTTACTTTGATTCCCCAGTTGCGCCTCCATAGAATCGAAAAGGGCTGTTCGGGCATGGCCGGCGCCTACGGCTTGATCGAGCGAAATTTTTCCAATTCGATTCGCATCGGCTGGGGGCTGATCACCGCGATGCGCGATCCCGATCTGAATCTGGGCGCGACGGAGTGCAGCGGCTGTAAGTTTCAAATGGAGCAGGGGACCTCGACGCCGACGATGCATCCGCTCAAATTACTCGCCTACGCTTACGGCCTGATGCCCGAAATCGAACTCAAACTGCAACCGACCAGACGGAAACTCGTCATCTCATGAAAGTGGAAGTGCGACTTTTTGCCCGAGCGAAAGAGGCCGCCGGCGCCGAGCGGGTGACCGTCGAGCTGCCACCGTTGGCCCGCGTGGGCGACTTGCGAGCCGCCCTGGCTGCGGAATTCCCGCGGCTTGCATCACTTGCGCCGAGTTTGCTCGTCGCGGTGGGAAACGATTACGCCGGCGACCAGTCGGTTTTGGGCGAACAATCTGAAATTGCCTGCTTCCCGCCGGTGAGCGGCGGGTGAAGAATATGATCAGGCTGAGCACGGAGCCGATCGATTATGCAAAGCTGACCGAGTCGGTCCGTTCGACCGATTCGGGGGCGGTTGTTCTGTTCCTAGGAACTGTCCGAGAATTGACCGATGGTCGCCGGACAATTGCCCTCGATTATGATGCCTACGCCCCGATGGCGGAGGCCAAACTCAACGAATTGGAAACACAGGCCCGCGCTCGCTGGCCGATCGACAAGGTGGCGATCGTTCATCGCACAGGCCGACTGGAATTGGGAGAGGTAAGCGTGGCGGTCGCCGTCAGCTGTCCGCATCGGCACGAGGCGTTCGAGGCGGCCCGCTACCTGATCGACGAACTCAAGGTGGCGGTCCCCATCTGGAAGAAAGAGAATTGGAGCGACGGCACGACCGAATGGGTGCATCCCGGCGTCGCGCCGGCAACAAAGAGCGAGTGACTTCCCTTCCGCGAAACCGACATGACGACTGATCACGTCCAATTGATGACGGCCGCACGCCGCGACGAACAACTCGTCGACGGCTTCGGTCGCGTCCATACGAATCTGCGGATCAGCGTCACAGACCGCTGCAATCTGCGCTGTTTCTATTGCATGCCGGCCGACAACGTCGAGTTCATGGACCGCGCGGAACTGCTCACGTTCGAGGAGATCGAACGCTTCGTGCGGATAGTGATCGACTTGGGAGTCAGCAAGATTCGCCTGACGGGGGGCGAGCCGCTCGTCCGGCGGGACGTCCACAAGCTGGTGGCCAAGATTGCTCCGCTGCCCGGTCTCGTCGACGTCGGGTTGACGACAAACGGCCTGCTGCTGGTCGAAAACGCCCGATCGCTCTGGGACGCGGGCCTGCGACGGCTCAATGTGAGTCTCGATGCGCTCTCGGCCGAGAAGTTCAAAACGGTGACGCGCCGCGAAGGCTACGAGAAAGTGCGGGCCGGCATTCACGAGGCGCAGCGCGTGGGCTTCCATCCGGTCAAGGTGAACGCCGTCTCGGTCCGCAATTTGACCGAGGACGAGATCGTGCCCTTCGGCCATTTCGCGCGGGAGACGGGCGTCGAAATGCGGTTCATCGAATACATGCCGCTGGATGCCGACTGTGCCTGGCAGCGGGAAAAGGTGCTCTTCGCCCACGAGATCATGGAGAAGCTCGCGCGGGAAATTATGCCGCTCGTGCCGCTCTGCGAGCAGGATAAGCAGCCCCGGCCAGCGAATTCGTGTTTGCCGACGGCATGGGCCGCATTGGCTTTATCGCCTCCGTGAGCCAGCCTTTCTGCTCGAATTGCAATCGCTTCCGCCTGACGGCCGACGGCAAATTGCGGAACTGTCTGTTCAGTCTCGAGGAGACCGACATCCGCGGGATTCTGCGCGGGGGCGGCTCCGACGACGACGTCGTCCAGGCCGTGCGCGATTCGATCGCGGAGAAAAAAGAGGGACACGAGATCAACACGTCTCGCTTCATCCAGCCCCTGCGGCCCATGTATTCCATCGGCGGCTGAACGTGTCCCGCATTTACCTCGATAACGCCGCGACGAGCTTCCCCAAGCCCGCGGCCGTTTACGAGGCCGTCGATTTTGCCCAGCGGCAACTCGGCGCGGCCGAGGGTCGAAGCGCCACGCGCACGGCCATGCAGGTTCACGCCGTCATCGAACGCTGTCGTCAGCGAGCGGCCCGGCTGCTCGGCGCCGAGAGTCCCCAGCGGATCGTATTCACCTTTAACGCCACGGACGGCTTGAACCTCGCCTTGCACGGCTTGCTGCATCCGGGCGACCATGCTGTCACGTCGTCGATCGAACACAATTCGGTCCTGCGTCCGTTGCGGCATCTCGCCGAGAGCGGCGTGCAAGTCACCCACGTGGAAGTAGACGGCGAGGGCCGCGTCAGTCCCGATCGCGTGAAGGAAGCCATACGCAAGAATACGCGGCTCGTGGCCTTGCTGCACGCGTCGAACGTAACGGGGACGATTCAGCCGATCGACGCCGTGGGCGAAATCGCCCGCGCGGCTGGCGCGTTTTTTCTCGTCGACGCGGCCCAAACCGCCGGCCATTTGCCGATTGATGTTTCGCGGTCGCCGATTGATCTTTTGGCGTGCGCTGGCCACAAGGGCCTGCTTGGTCCGCTGGGAACGGGCATTCTCTACGTGCGGCCCGGCGTCGAGGAGCACCTGCAAAGCCTGCGGCAGGGAGGAACGGGAACCGACAGCGAAGACGATCATCAGCCCGACCGGCTCCCCGACAAATACGAAGCCGGCAACCACAACGTGCCGGGCCTGTTCGGATTGGAGGCAGGGCTGGCCTGGCTGGAAGATCGCACCGTCGAAGAGCTGAGCCGACGCGAACGGCGCCTGACGGCCCGCTTGCTCGAAGGTCTGTCCGGACTGCCTCGCCTGCATGTCCACGGGCCGAAATCGCCCGAGGACCGAGTCGCCGTCGTCAGCCTCACGATCGCAGGCATGGACCCGCAGGAATTGGCGGCCATTCTCGACGACTCGTTCGGCATCGAAACGCGGGCCGGCCTGCACTGCACCCGGGAGCCCACCGGTGCTTGGACACATTCGCGGCCGGCGGCACTCTGCGTCTCAGTCCCGGCCCCTTCACGACCGAGGCCGAAATCGACGCGGCTGCGAGTGCCCTGCGAGAGCTTGCCGCGGGCTGACTCAATTCTTGCGCCCGACCGCCAGCAGGTGCGCACTCGTGCCGATGAGCGACGGCTCGGCTTCGACCGTGCGCAATAAGCCCAGCAGTTGCTCGCGCTTCGCGGGGTCTGCCATCCGCTCGGCCAAATTCGGCAACAACCAGGCCGAACCTTCGACGGCTAGCACCGCCTCCACGCGAAATCCCACCTCGGCGACTTCGGCCCGCAGCTCGTCCGGATGATGGAAAAAGGCCGTCGTGAAATAGTCCGGGTGGTTGGTCGGATTGCGATGCTGGCCCGATTGCAGGTCAGCCTCGAGAATCTTTTCAAAAGCAGGATCGTCGACAAGCTGTCGAGCCAGCCCGTCAAGAAGCGACGCAAACCGCGAAATGGCGGCCGCGAAGACGAATCCGTCGGGCTTGAGCACGCGGTGCGCCTCACGCAGCGCTTGCAGCCGCTCGCCGCGGTCTGTCAGGTGATAGAGCGGGCCCATCAGCAATACGGCGCCGGCCGAGTCGTCGGGTTCCTCCAGGCGTCTCGCGTCGCCCAGCGCGGCGGTGGCGAGGCGGCGATTGGCATGTTCGCTCAAGGTTCGGGCCGCCAATTCGACATGCAGCGGCATGGCGTCGACCAGCCGCACTTCGTAGCCCTGATCCAACAACCAAAGCGAGTAGACGCCGCCAGCCCCTCCCACGTCGACGACTCGCGCGGGCGCCGGCGGCAAATGGCGGCGAATGATTTCCTGCGATCGGATCCGCTCGAGTTGCCCTTGTGCCGATCCGAAAAGCCGCGTCGCCTCGTAGCCCGAAGCGTAGTGTTGGGTCGTCTCGGGATTTAAAAAGCCGCGTTCGGCCGTCACGGGAATTCCTTGGCTGCCGTCGCTCGTCCCGCGGGAAAACCGATCAAGGATCGCCGACGGCGAAAACAGCTCCCGTGTTCTGCGCAAACCGGATGCCGCGCGTCGCCGCGAAGAGCCGCTTCCCGTCGGTGGCAAGTCCCACACTCGTGATCTGGCAATGATTGGCCAATGAAAGCCCCCATTTGAATTCGCCCGTGAGCGCGTCGAGGGCGAACAGAAAGCCGTTCGTCGAGCCGAGAATGACCGCTTTGTCGCTGACGAGAGGCGCACAGACAGAGCCCATTCCTTCGACGGCCGGATCCATGCGATACATCCAAATGCGTTTGCCCGTCTCGAGATCGATGCAATGCACGCGCGAATTGCGCGCGGTGAAGTAGACGCAGCCGTTGGCGACCGCGGGGGCGGCGTCCACCTCGGCGGCGGTCGGGCTTTTCCAGAGCACTTTTCCCGTCTGCCGATCGACGCAATGCAGATAGAGATCGAGCCCGCCGAACAGCACCGAGTTCCCGCTCAACGCCGGGTTGGCCGTGAGCCATCCGCGCGGAATACGACCAGTGCTGCTTGCCGTCGCGGCAATCGAGAGCGACCACGCGGCACTGATCGTAAAGCTCTTCGAACAGCAGCGATCCGTCGCTCGCCGAGCCGGAGGTCCGCGTCGTGCCCGCCGACTCGGCCGCATATTGCGTCGCGAAGCTGGGCGTAACCACCGGGCGATCGGCGAGCGCATTGTGATTCCAAATCGGCTTGCCGTCGGCCCGTTTGAAAGCGTAAAAGCCGTCTCCGCCCGCCACGAAGACCGCCTCGCCGACCACAAGAGGCGGCGCGCTTCCGAAAGCCGACGGCACCTCGCGCGACCAGCGGACTTCGCCCGAATCGAGCGAGACGCATTTCACGTCGTCGCTGGTCACGAGGAAGGCGGCGTCTTCGGCGATGGCCGGGGCCGCCAGCATGCGTCCCTTGTAGGTGCGCACCCATTTATCCTTGCCGTCGCCGGCTTTGACGGCGTGCAAGCGGCTGCGATTGTCGCCAAAATAGATGATCCCCCTGTCGACGACCGGCGTGCCCGGCACGAATTGATCGGCCTCGTCGTCCGACGGGCGCTTCCAAAGGATGCCGGGCGCTTTCGGCAACGAATCGCCGTTCGGCCAGTAGCCGGTCCGCTCGATGTCAAACTGCAGCTGCGAGCCGACCGAGGCGCCGGGAGCCCCGCGCGGGGTCGTGGCGGCCGACGTCGGACCCTGCAAATCCCTTCGAGGCGAAACGCCAAAGCGAGCGGTCATCAGGTCATCGGCCGGCCCCAGCCCCGCGCGATCGATGGCGAAGGGCAACGTCGCTTCGTATTCTCCGAAAAGGGTCACTGCCAGCGCACGATTTGCGTTGGCCGCGGTCAGTTTGCACTCGAAGCTCGTCGGATTCTCTGCCAGGACATTCGCAAAACGGGTCGTCAACGCAGGCTCTGGTTCCGCACCGTAGAGGCACAATTCGAGATTGGCACCCTCCCGTCGCACGGTGCACACGAAACACGAGCTTTGAGACTCTTCGCCGGCGTGGTTGAGGCCCTTGGAGAACCGAAGTTTCGCCTTGTCGATCGGTTTGCCGCTTGTGAGCAACTTGAACCCCGGCCCGACGAACAGGTGGCACAGGGGAGCACCCAGGTGCGTTTTGCTGCCCTTGTCGATTTGCTCCTCGCTCAGATCTTTGATCGGGACGGCAATGATCCCCTCTTGGCCGTCGTAGAATCCGCGTCCGTTTTCGAGATCGATCTGGAAGTTGATCTGCCGAAATGGAAACGTCGCCGTGAAAACGTCGTTGACGTAGCCGCCGTACTGCACGACGGAGATCTGCGCCATCGGAAAAAACCGCGTTGCCGCCGGCAACGGCGCCTCCAGCATCAACCACAAACCAAAGGCCGCGACGAGGCGTGCCCGAATCATTTTGCCCCCTCCGCCGTGCCGGTGCGGTTAACAATTTAGCATCGCCACGAGTCTACGGCGCTCGCCTCGCGGAAGCAAGAACCCGCTTGAATTCGCGAGTGGTCGGACAAGGAGTTCTGCTGCGACAAGCCGTCCCGCGCCCCCCCGGCCGATCGCCCTTGGGGGAAAGACCGCGCGTGAGCTATCATCCACGCGGCTCTCGGGGCCGTTCTTATGGCGACGCGCGAATACAAAGTGTCCCTCGACGTCTTCGGCGGTCCGATGGACCTGCTGCTTTATCTGGTGCGTCGCAACGAGGTCGACATTCTGGAACTCCCGCTGGCGAAGGTCGCCGCGCAGTTTGTCGTGTTCCTGGAGGTGCTCCAGCTTCTGGATGTCGATCTGGCCTCCGAGTTCGTCGCGACCGCCAGCACGCTGGCCGAAATCAAGAGCCGCACGGCCCTGCCGCGGCAGGACGAGCCCCAGGAGGAGCAGCCGCTCGACGAAGAGCCGCCCAGCGACCTCGTGCACAAGCTGATGGAATACAAGAGGCTCCGCGATGCGTCGCTCGCGCTCGAAGAGCACGCGGCCCTCTGGCAGGAGCGCTATCCGCGGCTGAGCGACGAGCGGCCCAGTCAGGAGCGCGATCTGGCGAACGACCGCATCAAGGAAGTCGAGCTGTGGGACCTGGTGAGCGCGCTCGCCCGGGTGCTGCGTCGCGGCGTCGTCGAGCATGAGGCGAAGGTTCGCGACGAGGAGATTCCGCTCTCCGTTCACATGGAACGGATCGGCCAGCGCGTGCGGCAGGAAGGCCGTGTCGCCTTCACATCGTTCTTCGACGGTGCGATCAGGCGAAACGTGATCGTCGGCGTGTTCCTCGCCATCCTCGAACTGCTTCGGCATCACGGTTTTCGCGCCGAACAGACGGCCGATTACGGCGAAATCTTCGTGCTGCCGCCGCTCAACGACACGGGCGGACCGCTCGTTCCCGCCTCGGAGCGAGAGGCCATCGGTCCTGAGACATAAGCGGCCCGAGACATGAGTGAAAGCGACGCCAATCCGTCCGGGCGGCAAACCATCGTCTTCGCCGGCGGCGGGACCGGAGGACATCTTTTCCCGGGAATTGCCGTGGCCGAGGCGCTCAAGGCGCGGGGTGTAACCGCCCACGTGGTCTTTGTCGGTTCGACGCGCGCGGTCGAGCGGCACATCGTGGAACGGCACGGCTTCGAGCACGTCGCGCTTCCGGTCGAGTCGTCCGCCGTCATGTGGCGCAGCCCCGTCCGATTTGCGAATCGCCTGTGGAAGTCGGCCCGCGTCGCGCGGGACCTGCTCCCGCAGTTGGGGGCGTCCCTCGTCGTCGGACTGGGCGGATTCGCCAGCGTGCCCGTCGTGTGGGCCGCCCGATCGTGCGGGGTGCCGATGATCCTGCTCGAGCAAAACGCCATGCCCGGCCGGGCGACGACGTGGCTGGCTCCGCGGGCCGACCTCACCTGTCTTGGATTCGCCGACGCCGCACGCCGCATGCCGAGCCGCTGCCGACAGCTGGTCACGGGAAATCCGGTCCGCGGAGAGATTTCCAAGCTGGCGACGTCGCCCCTTGTGGGTGACAAAAGCCGCCGGCTGTTGGTCCTGGGCGGCAGCCAGGGTTCGGCCGCCTTGAACGAGGCTTTTCTGTCGTGCGTTGAACGGCATCCGCACGACTTCGCCGGTTGGAGAATCGTCCATCAAACGGGCCGACGGGAAGTCAATGTGGTGCGAGATCGGTACTCAAAACTGAAACTCGACGTGAGCGTCGACGCCTTCTTCGACGATCTAACCGAGCATTATCGTGACGCCAGCCTGGCGGTGGCCCGCGCGGGAGCTCTCACGTTGTCGGAGCTGGCGTGCGCCGGAGTGCCGGCGGTTCTCATTCCTTACCGCAAGGCAGTCCGCAATCACCAACGGCACAACGCCTATTCGTTCGAGCATGTCGGCGCCGCGCGGATCGTGAGGCAATCGGTCGACCCTGCTCTCACATCCGCCAATCTGCATGAAGAACTCAAGACACTGCTCACCAACGACGGCCTGCGAGCCCGCATGGCGCGAGCCATTCGCTCGCTGGCCCGGCCCGACGCGGCGATATTCGTTGCCGACCAGGTCTGTCGGCTACTTGCCCGCAAAGGGCCCGAAGTGAGCACGGAAGCAAAGCGCGACAACCAGTGAGTGGCAACAGCCGATGACACCGCGGATGAAGCACGTCGACGTCAAGCCGACAGCACGCCGCCGCCAAGTGGCGTACGGCGATTTTCAGACGCCGCCCGATCTGGCCGAAGCCGTCTGCAAGCAACTCGACGGCCTTGGGCCGGCGACGATCATCGAGCCAGCGTGTGGAACCGGAACCATTCTCGCGGCGGCCGTACAACGCTTTCCCGCGGTTCGCCAGGCGATCGGATTTGATATCGACGCCGAATACGTCGCCCAGGCCAATGAGCGGTTGTCGCAGATTCGGAGCCGCGCCCGCATCGACGTCCGCGTCAACGACTTCTTTGAGACCGACTGGCGCTCAGTTCTGTCGCAAACCGCCGATCCGATTCTGATTGTCGGCAATCCGCCCTGGGTGACGAACGCTGCCCTGAGCCGGCTGGCCAGCGGCAATCATCCGCGCAAGGAAAATCGCCAGAATCTCGCTGGCATCGAGGCGCTTACGGGTAAGAGCAATTTCGACGTTTCCGAATGGATGATCTTGCGACTCCTCGAAGCGGCTGCCGGCCGCCGTGCGACGTTGGCCATGCTTTGTAAGACGGCTGTCGCACAGAAGGTGCTCAACCAGGCCTGGAAGAACGATTTGCCGATCGAGCACAGCGAAATTCGACGGATTGACGCCGCCAAATTCTTCGGGGCCCGCGTGGACGCCTGCCTGCTCGTCTGCCGGCTCGGTTCCCGCGCGGCGGCGCCCGAGTGCCAACACCTCGACGATCTGTTGAGTTCGCGACCAATCCAAACCTTTGGCCGCCGCGACGGCCGGCTCGTTGCCGATGTCGCCGCCTACGATCGTGTCCGGCACCTCATCGGCGGAGACGATCGCTGGCGATCGGGCGTGAAACACGACTGTGCGGCCATTTTCGAGTTTCGCCAGGAAGGCACGAAGTGGCACAACGGACTCGGCGAGTTTGCGGACCTCGAACGGCGTTACCTGTTTCCCATGCTCAAAAGCTCGCATGTTGCCGGCGGAGCGACGGCCGAGCCTCGTCGGAGATTGCTGGTGCCGCAGCAGCGGGTGGGACAAGAAACGGAGTCGTTGGCCCGCCGCGCGCCGAAAACGTGGCGGTATCTTCTGCGGCACGCCGAGCGGCTCGATCGACGAGCGAGCGCCGTCTACCGCAATCAGCCGCGGTTTTCGATCTTCGGCGTCGGCCCGTACACATTCTGCGACTGGAAAGTGATGGTTTCGGGATTCTACAAGTCGTGGCGATTTGTCCCCGTCGGTCCGGTGAATGGCCGTCCGGTGCTCTGCGACGACACGTGTTATTTTCTGCCGTGCCGATCGGCCGCCGAAGCGCGTCGCCGCGCGAACCTGCTCAATGGCGAACGGGGGCGAGATTTCTTCCGGGCCTTTGTCTTCAATCGCTCGAAACGGCCGCTGACGGCGGAGATCCTGAGCCTGCTCGACCTCAAGGCGCTCGCCGCCGAATCGCGGCGCCGCCGAATCCTGTCGCCGCCGTGATATAGCCCGACTCGCCGAACTCGCGAAGTGATCACCTCAGCGCCCGAAAAAGGGAAACAACTTTCGCAGTTCGTCTTTCGTCGGCTGCCGGCCGTATTCGCAAACCTCGAACGCCTCCGCCGCGGTGACGCTCTTGCCCGCGTCGCCATACCAGGCGACCAACTGTTGACGGTATTTGTCGGCGGTCGTCCGGTCGCGCTTGGCGAAGTTTTCGTGGACCGTTCTGCGGCGCTCATCGCGTTTGGCGTCGCCGCCGGCGATCAGGTCGGCCGAGCCGAGCGCGCCCCCTTCGACAAACTGCGACTCCATGCCGACGAGCGCGTCGAGCTTGCGGGCTTCAACCGCATCGATGCCCACGGTGACGTCCGCCTGGAACGGGTAGGGCTTTTGGAAATTGTCGGCGAAGTAGAGGAAGACCGGATTCACCTTGAGAGGTGGCGTATCGGGGCAGAAGAAGGGGACTGCCACCATGTACGCCGCATCCTGCACGAGGATCCCCGTGTAGCGATGGTCGGGATGATAGTCGTTGGTGCGCGGGCCCATCACGATGTCGGCTCTCCATTCGCGAATGAGCCGCGTGATCGCGCGGCGATTTTCCAAGGTCGGCAAGAGTTCGCCGTCGTGGTTGTCGAGCACTTCGGTCGTGATCCCGAGAATTTCGGCCGCGCGCTGCACTTCGGCATTGCGCCGCTGAACCAGCGGGCCGCCCGCTTCGCGCCAGTGACCGATGTCGCCGTTGGTCACCGAGACGAACTTCACATGATGTCCGGCCGCCGCCCACAGAGCGGCCGTGCCGCCAGCCTTGATCTCGCAGTCATCGGGATGCGCGCCGAAGCAGATGATCCGCAGTTTCCCGTCCAACTTTGCTTCCGGTCTGATGTCCGAAACGCTCATGGCAACACTGGCTCCCTTCGACCCGACGCGGATTTCCGTCGAGGCCGCCTGGACCGAGCTTGTCAGCCGCTCGGCCGAGTTGCCTCGCCAATCGAGCGCATGGCCCGACCAGACGCCCAGAAAATAACACACCGCGGCCGGCAGCAGAAATGCTCTGCGAAACATGGAATCCCCCGAAGAGTGACGTGCTTACGCGTAGATCGCGCGGGTGATCCAATCGGCGACGCACGCGGGTTTTGACTCGCCGTCGATCTCGACCGTCGTGCGGTGAGTGACCTGCAGCGTGTGCGGGTCTTTCTGTTCGACCGCCACGAGCGTCTGCCGTGCCCGGATGCGGGAATTCACCCGCACCGGATTGGGAAAGCGGACCTTTTCCAATCCGTAGTTGATCGCAATGCGGCGTCCCTGGGCGGGATCGTCCTGCGGGCGCGGAATGCTCCGCACCAGGTACGAAATCAGCGAGAGGGTCAAAAAACCGTGCGCGATCGTCGTGCCGAACGGCGATTCCTTGGCCGCACGAGCCGCATCCGTGTGGATGAATTGATCGTCGAGCGTCGTGCGGGCAAAGGAATCGATCTGCTCCTGGGTGACCGTGTGCCAGTCTCCAGGCGGACCGCTAGCGCCGATTGCAGACTGCAGCAGCGAAACGGCTCGCTCGGCAGCGGTGGCCATCAATGCACGCCGCCGCTTTCACTTGGCCGTCGAGGCGGTTGCCGGATGCTTGGAATGGGCCGCGATGAAGTCCTCGATCGACTGCTCGAAGATCGGGCTGCGGAGCGTGCTCATGTGGTCGCCGCCTTTCACGATCACGACGGTCAGGTTCTTGGCGACCCCGTCCATCGCGTCGACCCCCTTCTTGAGCGGATCGACTTCACCGCAAACGGCCAGGACCGGCACCTGATTTTTCTCGAGCGACTCGCGCGACACGTGGAGTTTGAGCATGCCGCGAATGCAGGCCGAAAGGGCCTTGGGATCGTTGGCGAGCATGATGAACTGGTTGCGGGTCTTCAATTCCTCTTCGGTCAGCTGCGGTTTGCCCGGGGGAGTCAGCGCCTTCATGAGGGGCGTGATTCCGTGACCTTCGTCGAGCGATTTGGCCAACGCGTCAATGACGGCGTGATCGTCGGTGTCGCGGCTCCAACCGGCGCCGCCCATGACGGCCGAAATGACCCGTTCGGGGTGGGTCGTCACAAGGGCCCCGGTAATAAAGCCGCCCATCGAGTAGCCGACGATGTGCGCCTTTTCGATTTTCAGATGATCGAGCAATCGCACAACGTCTTCGACCATCTCGGGGCCGTACTTCTCGACCTCGTGCGGTTTGCCGCTGAGCCCGTGCCCGCGGTTATCGAGCGCGATCACGTGATAATGTTTGGCCAGTTTTGCGAAGATTCCCGGCAGAATCCAATTGTTCTGGACATTCGCGCAGAAGCCGTGGATCAGGACGACCGGTTCGCCCTCGCCCGCCGTGACGTAGTGAATCTTGACGCCGTTCGAGAGAAACGCTTCGTTTGTCGGAGCGGCCGCGAACGATGCCGGCGCCGCCAGGAAGGGCGCGATGAGAACGAAGCACGCAACTGCCGTAACCAGCGGACGCTGTTTCATGTATTCGACTCCACAGAGAAGCGCGAGGACCGTCGGAAAAAGGCGGCCGGCCGGCCAGTCGGCTCGGTCCGCGAAAATGACGAAACATCAGTATAGCAGCCGATTGCCGTCTGTCAGCCTTCCGCCATTGCCGGACGCCAGGCTTGCACGAGATCCACGAACCGCCGTCCCCGCTCGGCATAGTTGTGGAACCAGTCGTAGCTCGCGCAGCCGGGCGAGAGGAGCACCACGTCGCCCGGATCCGATTGGTCGACGGCCCAGTGAAAGGCCTCGTCAAACGTGCCGCACTCCTGCATCGCCAGGCGCTCGCTGTCGGGGATCGTTTCGATCAGACAGCCGAGCGCCTCGGCCGTCTGCCCCATCAGGGCTGCCGCCTTCACGCGCCGGCCGACCGCATCCGCCAGCGGCGCCAGATCGATCTGCTTGTCGTACCCGCCGACCAACAGCACGATCGGCTGCGAAAAGGCCTCGAGCGCGACCATCGTCGATTCGGGCGTCGTGGCCAGCGAATCGTTGTAAAACGTCCGGCCCGCGATTTGTCCCACGCATTCGAGCCGATGCGGCAACGCGCAATACGACTCGAGCCCGCGGCGAACGGCATCGAGATCCGCTCCCGCAGCAACGGCCGCGCACGCGGCAGCCATTGCGTTCTGCAAATTGTGTCGCCCCGGCAGCGGCACCCAGTCGCCCAGCGGAAACTTCTCCACGCGGCCCTCGAGACGCAGCACATGCTCATCGCCCGATTCGAAGACGCCGTCGCGGCCCGCGTCGTGGGACCCGAACCACAACGTTTGCCCGAACGTCGGCCACTCGCGGACGTCGGCGTCGTCCTGGTTGAGCACGGCCGCATCGTCCGGCGTCTGCCAGCGAAGAATCGTCTGCTTGGCCCGGCGATAGGCGCCCAGGCAGCCATGCCAGTCGAGATGGTTGGGACTGAAATTCGTGACGACGGCGACGTTCGGACTCGCGGGCAGCCGGTCCAGAATCCTCGAGCTGAAAACTGCTCAGCTCGAGCACGGCCCACTCATGGGCGGCAATCTTGTCGACCTCGGGAAGCAGGCTGCGGCCGATGTTCCCGCCCAAGCGGCAGGGCAAACCGGCCGCCTGCAGAATGGCGTGCGTCATCGCGGTCGTCGTCGATTTGCCGTTGCTCCCGGTGACTGCCAGTGTCCGGCCCGCGTGAAACTGCCAGAAGAGGGACATCTCGCTCGTGAGCGGCACGCCGTATTCGCGGGCCCGCTCGAGAAACGGATTCGTCGGCGGCACGGCCGGATTGACGACGACCAGATCGGCATCGATGAAATCGTCCTCGACATGCCCGCCCAGGTGGTACGCCTCGACGGGGCAATCGGCCACGCCGCCCAACGATTCGGCCAATTCGTCTTCGTTCAATAAATCGGTGACGGTGACCCGTGCGCCGCGCGACGCGAGAAAGCGCACGACGGCCGTGCCGCCGCCGAACCGTCCCAGCCCCATGACCGTGACGCACTTGCCCGATAAATCAATCGCGGGTGCGAAATCCATGCGCGGGGACTTCCACCGAAATCACGCGTGGGCGGTGGCCGTTTCGTCGGACCGCGCCGCGTCGCCGATGACAATCTCGAACCCCAGGTCGGCCACCATCCGGTAATCGTCTTCGGCCGGCTGGCCCTTGGTCGTCAGGTAGTCGCTCACGAACAGCGAATTGGCCGGATAAAGTCCCAGGGGCTGCAGCGACCGCAGGTTCACCTCGCGGCCGCCGGCGATACGAATTTCCGTCGCCGGGTTGGCCATCCGCATCATGCACAGCACCTTGAGACAGTACCGCGGATTGAGCCGGTGGGTGTTCTCCAGCGGCGTGCCCTGAATCGCATGCAGGAAGTTGACCGGGATCGACTCGACGCCGATTTCGCTCAACTCGAGCGCCACGTCGACCACGTCGTCATCGGTCTCGCCCATGCCGGCGATCAGCCCGCAGCACAGCTCCATCCCCGCGTTGCGGACGACGCGCAGCGTCTCGAGCCGATCGTCGAATGAGTGTGTCGAGCAGATATCGCTGTAGTAACGCCGGCTCGTGTTGAGATTGTGATTGATCCGATCCACGCCGGCCGCCTTGAGCCGCCCCGCCTGCTCGGGCGACAGAAGGCCCAGACAACAACAGATGTGCAGCCCCAGCTCGGCCTTGATCTTCGAGACGACCGAAGCCACGTGATCGACTTCACGATCGGACGGCCCGCGGCCCGAGGCGACGATGCAATACGTCCGCGCCTGCATGGTCGAGGCTTGCCGCGCCCCTTCCAGCAGGCGGGCTTCGTTCAACAGCGGATAGCGATTGATCTCGGTATCGGCCACGATCGACTGCGAGCAATAACCGCAATCTTCCGGGCAAAGCCCGCTCTTGGCGTTCTTCAAATAATACAGGTGCACCTTGCGGCCAAAGTGCCGCAGGCGAACGCGAAACGTCGCCGCCAACAGGGCCGGCAGCTCGAGATCGTCCGACTGCAGGATCGCCAGCCCTTCATCGCGCGTCAGCCGCCGGCCGTTCAAGATGTTGTCGGCCAGCGCATCCCAAGAACTGCCGACGCGTTCCGTTTCGATCAAGACATCGCTCATTGTGTCCTCTCGGCGGACGTGGTTCGATTGGTCCCCTGTCCCACGAACATATCGGATCGGCGCCTTTCGAAACAACGCCGGGTGCCACTAAACGCCGGTAACCTTTTGAGACACGAGCGAGGGCACCGAACCGCTCGATAGGCGAGGGCACCCGCCCTCGCACGTCTCAATGCCGCGAGGGCAGGTGCCCTCGCCTTTCGGCCGATGGGTGGCACGCCCAAATTTTACCCTCTGGTCCCCAAGCTCCGCTTGGGGACGCTTTTCCGCGAAGCTCTGCTCGTGGGGCAGGCTGCTAGCCTGCCGGTCAAAAGCAGGGCAGGCTAGCAGCCCGCCCCACGAGTCATGAAAGAGGCAGCCGCCGGACTGGAACGCCTACTTATGCAGGGCCCACTTCGCCAGATACGCCTTCAACCGCTCGGCCGCGTAGCTGTCGCCAGTTTTCAGCTCCGTCGTGTCGCTCGTATCGAGCACGGTTTCGTCCGGTGCCATCACCGTGAGCAGGGGCAGTTGTTCCTGCTTGTTGTCGGGGACGTATTTCATGAGCACGATCTGCCCCGCGTCGTGGTAATCGGTGTCGACCAGGAGCAGGACGAAACTCTTCCTCAAGACCGCCGCGATCTCGGCTTTCTGCGTGAGGGCCTCGTATAGCTTGCGGGAGTCGGCACTGGCTTGGCCGCCGAACTCGATCAGCACGCGTCGTTTCGTCGCGCGGGCGATTTTCAATGCCTGTCCCAAATCGACCTGTGCATCGAATTTCGGATCGTAATGCGGCCGGGAAGCCGACTTCACGTCCGCCGCCTTGGCCCAGCGCCCTGCGATCGTGGCGTTCGCCTGCTTGCGCACGCGTTCCTCGCGCAGCGGCTCCGGATCGAAGTCCTCGACATACGCCCCCGCCGGGATTTCGACTGCGAATCTCGCAGGGGGGATGGACCCGTCGAACCTCAACGTCAACGTCCGCACCGTATCCTCGACCGAATTGTCCGGTTCGTAATTCCAGCCGACGCGAATCTCACGCCAGCCCGTCGGCACCCAGCCGAAGTTTGCGTCCTGGCGATACGAGAAGTCGGCCCGGCTTTGGTCCGCGCAGACTCGACGACCTGCTTGCGAAGCACGATGAAGTCACGCGCCGGATCGAGCCAATAGTATCGCGACCATTCCTGGCGGACGATCACGCAATTCGCTCTGTCGATTTTGGCATCCCGGGCCACAACCTGCAGGCGGCCCGGATCGAGACGCGTCAACCGTGCGTCCCACGGACAGACGGCCAGCCAGACGCAGTCGCCGCCATCGTCGCCATCGAAGCCGGCACCCGTCCTGACCCATCCCGGCCCCTTCCGGCTCTTCACACCGCGCGTATCGACCCCGTCGAATGCCGTCTTCCAGTAATCCGACGTTCCTACCAACTGGTTCGAGCCCGGATAGCGCCGAACCGGTCCCGGCCCGACGAATTCGAGCGCGAATCGATCGCCTTGGGCCGCGGCCGCGAACGTCGACGCGGCCGAGCCGCGCATCCATCCGTTCGACATCAAGCCGCGTTGCCTCTGCCCGGCGACCTCGAACGATTGGATCTTGGCCCGCCGTTTGGACCACGCCGCCGCGATCGCCTCGAGCGTCGCCCGTTCCTCTTTTGAGACGGCTCTTGGCGGCGGGGTGACAGTAGAGTTTGCCCTTTGCTTCCATCGGCGGGACTCTTCGTCGTCCAGCTCTTTCGCCGTCGCTTGCTGGCGTTTCCAGTCCTCGTCCGACCCGGCGCTCACGTCAAAGACCAGCGTCTTGTCCGGATGGGATGGGGCGAACACGGCGGCCGGAATTGGCTCGCCGATCGAATGGCTGCGGACTGTCGCATCAAAGAACAGCGAATTTCCCTTGCGTGCGTTACCAGTGCTGAATGCCTTGCCCGAGTTCGTCAGCTCCGGCTCCGATTCGTGCGAACTCCACGACCAATGTGCGGGGACCCAGCCGTGCTTGGGGTCGTGCTGATAATCAATCGCGAGGTTGAGCCTTCCCCACTCCCAACGCACGACGACGTCATCCCGCTTGGGGTCAATCCAATAGGTTTCCGGCTGGTTTGCATAATCTCTCGTGCGGATTTCGACACAGAGCGCGCCGTTCGTCACCGCGTCTTCGCTCACAATCCCGCATCTTCCCGATGACAGCTCGGAAGCCGCATTCAGCGGGCGCACCGCGAAAATCACGGGAATGAAAGCCCATTGGTTGATGAAGAACAAATTGCGGAGTTGTTGCTGACCGATCGGGTTCCGAGCGTTTCCGCGCCACAGCGTCATCCAAGGCGGATCAAGCGACACACGCGGTGCGCTGGCCTGCGGCACCATCAACCGGGAATTCGAGCTGCCGTCGTGAACCAACCGCACGCCGGCGATCTGCCGCCAATTCCCGTCGTCGTCGTATTCGACGGCGAGCGAATCTTCGCGGAAGCGGCGTTCGCCATCTTCCCACCATCCCGATTTCGGGAGGGCAACGTTCGCGTAGCCGTCCGGCTGCGAGATCTTCGAGTCCCAGGTGAACGAAAACGTCCCCGCCGCCTCCTGGCGTTTTTTCCAAGCGGCCAGGATCCGCGCCACGAGCGCCTGCTGCTCGCCCGTGAGGACCGGCTCTGCCGGCGGAGAGACCCGCGCAGGCTGCCCCGAAATCGGCCCTGGTTTTGGCGTCGGTTTCGTCTGAATCCGCAACGTGGCCAACACGGCAATCACGGCCGCCGCGAAAATCAAGACCCGGCTCAAACCGCTCGAAGGTTGCACGCGAGGACCCCCACCCGCGCCAGCCGCCCCGACTGACGCTCGAACCAACCCGAAGACTCCGCCGCTGGCCCTCAAAGCGGCGTGCGCTTGTCGACTCAACGCCTCTTCCGCGTAGTTCCAGTGTACCCGACTAGAGGCTGGAGGTTAGAGACTAGGGGCTGGGGAAGGAAGAAGAAACGCCAGGCGTTTCCGCCCTGTTGCCTGTTTCCTAGCCTCCGACCTCTAACCTCTGACCTCTGACCCGAAATCTGCGGATCAACTCTTTCTCTTCCGCCTGTCGTTGACCTGCGCCCCCTTGGGAATCTCGATCTTGAATTCCGCATCGGAGATCGGCTGGTTGATCGTGAAATCAGTGACGGTGTCCCTGCGGGACAGCGAGCCACCGGCACCCGCGATTGCGTCTGTCCACGCGATCGGAATCCAGCCGCATTTGGGGTCCAATCGATACGTGAGATCGATGCGCATACAGTCCTGGCCGTTCAGTGAGTGATGCTCTCGCAGCACCAGATAGTCGCGGGCTGGATCCAGCCAAAATGAATGCTGACGGCCGCGAACGATGTCCGTCTCCTTCCTGATCGTCGAGCGTCGCCATGAAGTCGTTTCTGAAAAAGAGGGCCGCGGCCTGTCAGTTTGGCGATCGGAAGCAAGTAGAGATTGACGACTGAGAGACTTGCCACGGCCCGCAAGATCAGGTCGTCATTCCCAAAACGATTTTTTGAAAGGGCAGAGCCATGTTTGTGAAAGACGTTTCCATTGTGGCGATCGTCGTCATGGCATTGGCCAACGGTGCGTTCGCGGGGGACGAGCCACCGCTGGTTCCGTATGTCGTGCCTCCTTACGTTCCAACGCTCGAACTGCCGCAGCAGCCGCAGGTCGAATTGTCGCCGACGATCCCTCTCATTGACCCGCTGCCGATCCCGCTTGAACCGGAACTTGCACCGATTCCGCTCATATCGGTGAATCAAAGTGCAAACCTGGAATTCCGGCTGAAAAACGAGAGTTCGGTCATGCTCACGCTGTTTGTCGACGGCGTCCGCACGCTGACGGTTCCTGCTGGCGATACAAGCTGGGACCTGATCACGCCCGGTTACCACACGTTTCGGGCGGAAACGCTCGGCGGGTCTCATTCCGTCACACGCAAAGTCTACATTTCGCGGCCCGTCACATGGACCATCACGGACTAAACGCAACGTAGCGGCAAGAACAGAAATGGCATGAAAGTCTCGACTTCTTGGCTCAAAGATTGGCCGACCGGCGGCGTGATCCATCGCGCTGCCAGCCGGCCTTTCGGCAGGCTGCGCGTCTGAAAAAATCGTGGAACTTCGCCAGGTGAAAGGGGTAACATGACCTCGAATTTCTTGTACCGAGTCGAAGGCAGGGCGAACGGTCGCCGATTTGTCGGGCCCGGAAGCATGTTTGAACACGACTCGTCACAGTCAACGCGTCCCACGTTGATTCGGCGCGTGCGGAACCGTGCCGATCAGGCGAGCTGGCGGGAATTCGACGAGATTTATCGACCGTTCTTGTTGAATCTCGCCCGCCGTTTCGGGCTCGGCGCGTCGGACGCCGACGATCTGGTGCAGGACATTTTTGCCAAGGTGGTCGATGCCATCGAGAAATTCGAGCTGGATAAGCAACGAGGCCGATTCCGAGGTTGGCTGAAGACGATTGCCATCCACGCGCTGGTTGACCGCCGCCGGCCGCTGCGGTTGTCGCCGCTGGACGGCGGGTTAGAGCCCGCAATCGAAGATCCTCTCGAAAAAATCTGGGACGAAGAGTACCGCCAGCATGTGCTCAACGTCGCGCTCAACATCGTGCGTCAGGAAAGCGAGCCGCGGACCTGGCAGTGTTTTGCCGAATGCAAGCTCAAGGGACGGCGGGCCGCCGACGTCGCCACCGGGCTGGACATGAAGGTCGACGCCGTCCATCAAAACGTGGCCCGCACGATGCGGCGCCTCTGCCAGCAATGCGAGCAATACGAAGAAGATCCCGGCATTCCGGATGCACCGTCGGCGAACCTTTAAGGCCTGCGAGGAACCGGCCACCGGATAAAGCCCGGTTACCGGCTGCACGCATCCCTCGTGGTGCGACCACCGTGGAATGCGATGTTAGCAGGGGCCGGGGGATGAAAGGGCGGAGTTGAAGCAATGACCACCAGCTCGACGAGCTCAGATCCCCTTGGGCCGATCCTCGCGCAATTTGTCGCCGACCTGGACGACACGGCAGATCCGGCCCGACTGCTCGCAGACTACCGCGCCAAATACCCGCAAATCGCCGACAAGCTCGAGCGAATCGCCGCCTTGAACAAAGACTTGCGACAACGGCGCGCCAAGGATGCGGACGCGGCTCCCGCACGGCTGGGAGAGTTTCGCATCGTGCGCAAAGTGGCCGTTGGCGGCATGGGAACCGTCTACGAGGCGATCCAGGAGCCCCTGAATCGCCGCGTGGCCGTCAAGATGATCCGCCGCGACTCTCTCAATCCGTGGGGACGGGACCGTTTTCTGCACGAACAGTCGGTCCTGGCGTCATTCCATCAAACGCACATTGTGCCCATTCACACCGCAGGTCAGGCCGGCGACCTGCAGTACTTCGCAATGCCTTATATCGAAGGCGTGACCCTGCAAAACGTGATCAAGAGCATACGCCGGCAGCCGACATCACCCGGGTTCCGCACGCCGAACCTGGCGACGCTGGCGAGAGATCCGTATTTGTCGACGGCGCACGCACTCGGTGAGACCGACCTGGAAACACGACCGGCGAAAGTCGGGGGCACGCGGCAGCCGCCCAAATCGCACGTGCGGTTGTCAATCGACTACTTTCGCTCGGTGGCTTCGGTCATGGCAGATGCCGCAGACGCCTTCGAGTATGTGCACGATTTGGAGATCCTGCATCGGGACCTGAAACCCTCGAACCTGATGGTCGATTCCGACGGGCAATGCTGGATCATCGACTTCGGTCTGGCGGCTTACTTGCAAGAGGCCGATCGAACAGCAGCGGGCCCCGATCGGCAGGGCCGCATCGGCGATCGGGCCCTTCTGACTTCGAGCCTTACCGGTGGAGACGTGATTGGAACTCCGTCGTACATGGCGCCGGAACAATGGAGGGGCGAGAAGCTCGATCGAGGCACCGATGTTTGGGGCTTGGGCGCCACTCTGTACGAAATGCTCACCCTCCAACCGGCCTTTGCCGGAGAGTCCGTCCGGGAGATTGAACAGCTCGTACTCTCCAAAGATCCCTTGCCGCCCCATCACGTGATGGAAGGCGTGCCGCGCGACCTTTCGGCCGTGTGCCTGAAGGCCTTGCAGAAAGAGCCCGCCGCGCGTTACCCGACCGCCGGAGAATTCGCCGCCGACCTGCGACGCTGGCTGAATCACGAACCGGTCATGGCCCGCCGCACGCGACTTCTGCGGCGAATCGGGCTTTGGATTCGCCGCAACCGGGCCTGGGCGGCGGCCATCGCGATTTTCCTTTCGGCGTCTGCCGCGCTGGCAGCCATCACGGTTCACTCGGCACAAGTGCGCGAGCGCCAACAGCATCGCGAAAGCTTGTTGCAGCAGGTGCAAAACGTGCGCCTGCTGCCGCATCAAGTGACCGAGAACAAAAACTGGTACGAGGATGGGCAGGCCCTGGTCCGGGAGGCGGTGCAGCTCGGGGCGGGACGGGACGTCCAGGATCAGGCCGCGGGGCTGTTGAGCGGCGTCAACGCACGCCTGGCGAAATGGATGTCGGGATTCCGGGCTTCGTCCATTGCGATCGACGCGGAAGGCCGCCGCGTACTGATCGGTGGAACCGCCGACGACGAAGCGAGAATCTGGGATTCGCGAACCGACCTGACGCAACTCTCCGGCCTTCGCGGTTCCGGTCCGGTTGCCTTCTCACGAGAAGGTCGTCCTTGGCAATTGGTTGGAAGCACACAGGATCGCTTCCGCCTGATCCTGTGGGACGTTGCCAGCCGCCAACTCGTCCGTGAACTCATCATGCCGCAACAGGCGCCAACGCCGCCGGGCGGCGCGTGGCGAGACCTTCAACTCTTCCTGACCGCCGACGGCGGATTCGCGGCCGCACTGGCAATCGCCGATGAACACCCGACGCTGACGGTGTGGGGCGCACGCAGCGGAAAAGTCCTGCGACAAATCACGCAGGCAGGTCGTGAGCTTTCCGCCGTCGCCGTCTCCCCGGACGGCGCGTGGCTGGCGGCGGGCGACAGGAAAGGCCAGGTCTCCGTGTGGCCCCTACCTTCCGGCGATCCGCTGGCCCTTCCCTCATCAGCGAGAACGGAAATCGATTGCCTGGCCTTTGGCCCGAACCCTCACGCAGGCGCCGGGACGGCCGCCGAAACCGAGGCAGTCGGGCGATGGTTGCTCGCCGGCGGTCATGCGGCCGGCAAGACGACGATTTGGGATCTGCGCGGCGCGTGCCGATCACGGAATGTCGCGGATCGTATTACAACATTTATGCCCTCGCCTTCAGCCCGGATGGAGTCACCCTGGCCACGACCGGGCGCGCGGGCACGAAACTTTGGGACGTTGCCACGGGCCGCATGCTCCTGGACCTGCACTATAGCGACGACATGACCGGAATCGCCTTCAGCGGCGACGCTCGAAAACTGGCAATCAGCATGGAGCGAACCCAACACCCGCCCGAGTTGCCGCACGAGGGGATGCAGGTCTGGGATCTGGAAGATCACCGCGGCGTGCAGTCGTTGAGGGGCCTCGACGGGCAAATCGCACATTCCAAAGTCTGCTTCGCCGGCGACGCCAGGCGGATTGCCGCCATGTCCCTCGACTGGCGCATCGCCATCTGGGATCTCCCCTCCGGCTTTCTGAGACGAGTGCTCGATGTCGCTCCCGGTCTGACGGCCGACAATTCGGCTTTAGCCTTTAGTCATGACGGCCGCAAATTCGCGTACTCGGCGGGCAGCGAGGCGAAGCTCTTGGATTTGGAAACCGGCGGCACGATCTCCTGGCGCCTGCCCGAAGGACTGGGGGACACGCTGGTTTTTGACGCTGCGGACAGGCACCTGTGGCTGTTTCGTGTCGAAACCGAAGATGGCGTGCATCCGCCCGATAACCGCTCGCCCCTCGGGCAGTATCCAAGGGTCTGCCGTGTGCGCGACTTGTTGGCAAGTGCCCAGCGCGACTTGCGCGACGTTGTTAAGAACCGTCCCGCCTGGGAAACGCGCGAATTTGACGCGGGGGACGTCCAGGCCCAAGCCACTCCCGATGGAAAGTACTTCGTGGCCGCCGGGAGACAGGGACTCCAGAAGCGGGAAAGGTTGACCAAGGTGTTCGATTGCACAACGGGACATGTGGCGCTTTCGCTGCCTTCAGGCGACTTTCAACTCGAGGTCACGGGACGATTGCTGGCCGTCCATCTGAGGTCGGGCGGCGATGGGGATCAATTGATTAAATGCCCGACGGGCGAACTCGTCGACGGGATCCCCGGGACGTTCCTGGCAATCGGGCCGGAGGCTCGGCTCCTGGCAACGAAAGCCTCCAACGAGTTCGGTTACTCCCTCCGCCGCCGGGACGAAATGACACCGCTGGTCACGCTGGGGATCGACACGTGGACCGAGGAGGGCCGACCCACGTTCAGCCAGGATGGCACGCTCCTCGCCTGGGGCAATCGCGACGGAACCGTGACGGTCTGTCACCTGGCAGAGGTTCAGCGACGCTTGGCGGCCCTCGGTTTGGGCTGGTGACACCCATTTTCTTCGCAGGGCATGTCAGTTTCTCCCGACATCTTCCGTACGACTGGGTAAGAACGGAAGGTGAAACATGTATTCCGATCAGACTTTCTTCGTCATCGGTGGGTTAATTTGCGTGCCGATCATGAGCCTGATCCTCGCGATCAGCTTGCGGCTCGCCATGAAATGGGCCGGTCGCCTGAAGATCGGCTACGGAGCCGCTTACCTGACGACCGTGCTTATCGGCCTGGGTCTGTTAACGACCGGCTTCGTTCTGAGCTCGATTCTTCCCGAGGGGACGGCCGAAAAGTTTCGATTGGGAGGATCCGTCATCGCCGCCTTGGTCGTCTGTCTGCGGCATAGGATCGGCTTCTTCCGTGGGCTTGCGGTGACGGGATTGTGGGTCGTTATCAATTTGCTATCGGGCGCCGCAGTCGCGCTCCTGATCCTGCTCATTGGAGTCGCGCGTTCCGCCGCAAAGCCGGCCTCTTCGGCCCATCGCAGCGACGCGCCCGTTCAAGTGGCGCAAGCACCAATTCAAATCGTAGCGCCGCCGAACGAGTCGTCGAACCATTGACAGGGGCGATTGATGTCGACGTAGAGCTTTCGAGTGAGCTACGGGGCTGGTTTTTCATCAACGGAGAACTGCGCGGACGGCTGCCTTTGCGTGAGCGCGTGGCGTTGGCGCCGGGCGATTACGAGGTGCGTCTGATCGTCAGTTGGCGCGATGCGGAGGAGCGTCGACTCATTTCCTGCAGCCAGGGGTTCCATGTCGAGCCGGGGCACGTATCCGAAGCAACGCTTCACATGGAGGACGATTCCATCGCTTTTGCCGAACATCGGGACGGCTGGTCGATTCAGCACGAAGCAGATGTGAAGCCCGAGGTTCTCGCATTTGTCAAGGGGACACCACCGGCCCGGTACGGCGAAGAGAAGCGCCGAATGTGGAACGAATTCCTCGATTCGGAGGAATGGAAAGCCGTTACGAGGCGCGGGTCGGCCAAGAATCGAAGAACCGCTTCTGGATGAATCTTCCGGGGCACTTAGGTGGGCCTCGCGAAGTCGACGCAGAGCAGCTCCGCGTGATCGGCAATTGGCTGCTGCACCGCTTTGACGCGACGGTGGGAGAGGAAGCTGGGTCTGCCTGGCTCGGGAGTGACGAGTGGGCCCAAGAGTTCCATCGCCTTCAGCAACGCAATAAGCGATGGAGGCGTGAAGTGGACACCGTCATCGTGCAGACGATTCGAGCGCTCGGGTCGCGTTCGGAATAGCCTGAGTTTCGGATGGCGGCGGCGCTCTGCTTCGAAAAGGTCTAACTCGACTCAGTCGTGAGGCTGTCCATGCGCGCTCTTGGCTCAATCGATCGCGGTCGGATGCTTTGGATCGTCTCGACGCTCGGGCTGATCGGGATCACATCCCCGGGCTGTGATGTGGGACCTCTTCGCGCCTGGTCCATTTCCCGCGACACCCAATGGAAGTTTCAGCCGGGCGATCGCTTTGTCTGCGAAACTTCTCGAACGATTCGCGAATCGACCGTCATTCCCGCACTCCTGGCACAGCGCCAGCAGCCGGCTATGAACGTCCAGGAACAGTTCGTCCGAGAGGTCTGGACCGTGGTCTCCGTCGACCCGGCGGGGACTGCGGAGATTCAGAGGCGTTTCGACCTGATTCGGGCGGTCGTCTCGAGCCCTGTCTTTGTCGCATGCTTCGATTCGTCAGATTCGGAGCGCGGAGAAGAGTCCGTCGCTGACGAATTCGCGCGGCTGCGCAATGTGGCAGGGAGCGACGAGCAGGTCTACGCGAGGCTCGTGGCCCAAAATCATCGCGACGCTCTGGGCGATTTGAGAGCCGCGCTGCGGCCCCTTATTGGAAACGGCGATCTCGTCCATATTTCAAAACGGGGTGAACTGCTCGACTCGCATATTCCCGCGACTTTGAACCAGGACGTCGCCACCGCGTTGACGAAATTCCTAAGCGATCGGGCCGACTTCAAGACGCTCTGCCTAAGGATGACGGGTGCTCTCCCCGCCGGCGCTACGAAAGGTGCGAGTTGGCAAGCCACTCTGATCGACCCATCGGCCGGCAAAATTGTCCTCAACTTTGCCCATCAAGGAACCATCGAACGGGCCGGAACGCAGCTCGTAAAAATCAAGATTAAGGGGAGAGACGACGAACGTTCCACAAGCCTCGAGTCCTTTCGATTCGCGGGCGTCACGCTCTTCGACGATGCGGCGGGAAATATCGCCGAGTCCACTTGGGAAAGTGAAATCGTGAGCGCTGCCCGATCACGAGACGGGAATCGCGGCGAGCAGCGGGTGATCGTGACCCAGACGGTCAAAATCGAGCGGTTGTGACGGGCGACTCTGTTGTGCCTGAAATCCACGACATTGCACCCGCTGCTGAGTTTACTGCGGCGGTTCGCGGTTGCGCATCTGAAGACGATGCCATCCTGGGTGAATTAGGTCGTCTTTCCTAGGTCCGCGTAAAGATCCCCCAGCGTGACCAGAGGCGTCATTTCGTGCGGCCGTCGGAAGCGATTGGCCGCATTTGGACTGGGCTGGTGAAACGCTCAATCGTGGCATCCGCTGGGCGACAAATCGACTGAATTCACAATTTTCGCCGGCCTCCTGTCAGGAATCTTCGCGACCCCAGTAGTGCTTTGGGCAAAAGTCGATTTGCGGCGCTGCTGCACGCATTTGGCGTGCAATGAACGGCGCTTGCAACAGATTCACAAAGGAACGGGCTATGAACAATTCCAAGCGTGGCTTTACCTTGATCGAATTGCTGGTTGCGATTGCGATCATCGCCGTGTTGATTGCCCTGCTGTTGCCCGCCGTGCTGAACGCTCGCGAGGCGGCCCGACGCACTCAGTGCCGCAACAACCTCAAGCAGATTTGTCTGGCGGAGCATAACTATGCGGATGTCAATGGCATGTTTACGCCGGCATTCCTCACGCTGGCTTTGAAACCCTGTATTCCGAGCCCTCCGCAACCGATTGGCTGCACGGCGCTGCGTTCCTGTTACGTCGATCCGAATTTGCACACCTGGGCCGAGCGCCTGCTCCCCTACCTGGAAGCCGGGACCGTCTACGAGCGAATCGATCAGACCCAACCGAATTTTGCGCCCGCCAACTGGAGTTATCTGGGGCATGGTTGGAACAACCCTTGTTGGAACTACACGGCGAAGAATTCGGGAAATCCTCCCCCGTGCGGCTGTGATCCCTGTGCCGCGGCGCGACCCGTGGCGGCTGTGATTGCGACATTTGTTTGCCCGTCCACGCCGCGCTCGCAGAATCCGTTCCTGCAGGAACAGCCCCGATTCGCGAACACGGACCTCGTGCCCCCGCCGACGCTCAGGCGGCTTTACGGGGCCAGCGATTACACCGCATCGGGCGGATATGGGCCGGGCGTGGCGAATTGGTACAACTCCGAGAGCGGCCTGCCGATGCCCTGCCCTCCGTGCAATTGCTCCCTGAGCGGCGTGTTGAACAGCGAGAATTCCTCACCCACCTTGGAGAAAATCACCGACGGCCTCTCGACCACGATTCTTTGTACGGAGATGGCGGGCAAACCCGACCTTTGGAGACGGGGAGTGAAGAAACCATTGACGTGCATGATCGCACCGCAACCGGAAATGCGAGCGGGCAACCCGGGAGGCTGCTGGGCGTGTTTCGAGAACGCGGCGTATATCACTTGGGGGTCGACCTTCGACGGCGCTGGAAATATCCCCTACTGGATTACCGCCCCGACCTGCTTCTTCAACTGCACGAACGAGTACGCGTACAACGCGGTCTACAGCTTCCACCCGGGTGCGGGCGGCGTCGCAATGTGCGATGGCTCGGTGCACATGCTGAGCGAAAACATCGGAATCGTGCCCTTTATCAGAATGGTCACAATCGCCGAGCGCAAACCGATTCCCGACGCGTTCTGAGTCGGCAACTTGCTGGAGGCGTGGAACCCGTCAGTTTCGTCGTCGCCGCACGGCGGGTGGTGATGACCCTAGGGCCTCGCGCTGTGCTTCTGCGTTTCTTTGGCCTGTGGCGGTTCCAATACGTCCGAACTCTGCGCCTTCGACAAAGATTCAATCCCCAAATGGAGACCCCCGATGAACCTTCACGCAATTCCCGGGGTACGGAATATGGTCAACTGCGCCTGCTGACGGTTGATTCGATCCGATCCTCACAACGCGGGGACATCCCAAATGAGTGCCGTGCCGTCCGACATTCCGGAGATCAATCGCCGGCCGTCCGGCGTAAATTCGAGCGACACGATGCGATTGCATAATGGTCGCTGGTAGCTCTTGAGAAGACGGCCGCTGGCGGCGTCCCACAGTCGAAGCGTACGCTTCGCGGACGCACGATCCTCCCCACCCCACGCGGCCGAGGCGATCACGCGCTTGTCGGGTGACAGAGCCACCATGTTCGTCAAATTTCCCTCGTTTTCGAGCGGCACCTCGCCGACCTGGGTTCCCTTCGCGACGTCCCAGAGCGTCATGCGATCACTTTCATAGCAATTGATCACTGCGAGGGTGCAGTCAGCAGAGATTGCAGCGGAAAAAAGCATGCGGCGTCTTTTAGGGGGCGCTTTGGCATTTGGCGGGACCGTATTGGTATTAGCGGCCACCACGGGGATACGGCGCACGACTTGGCCGGTCACCGCATCCCAGACGTGGATCGCACCCAAGGCATCCGCGGCGATCAGCTTGGAATCGTCCGGTGAAAAGGAGAGGCATTTGAGGGCGCTTCCGGCACTTTCCAATTTGATTCGCTGGCGCTTCGCGCCCGTGCGCGTGTCGATGATCGCAATCGTTCGCTCCGGTGGGGTTCGCCGCTCGTCGGGACCGTTAAGCAAGCGAAACTCGGCAAAATTCGTTGTCTCGATGGCCAGCCGGCTCCCGTCCTGCGAGAAAGCCAGTTTCGCGGCGCCTTGGCCGGCTTCAACGTCGCGGCGAAGTGCCCCGCTTTGTGCGTCCCAGAGGCGAACGAATCCAACATCGTCGTCACCCCGGCTTAAGTGGCCGCCCGTCGCCATCACCTTGCCGTCGCGCGTGAACGCGATCGAGCGAATCACGCAGGGCAACGAGTCGGCGGCCGCAAATCCGCGCACCTGCTTGCTCGTGGCCGCATCCCAGAGGCGAACGGTTCCATCCTCACTGCCCGTCACAATTCGGGAGCCGTCGGGAGAGCAGGCGAGTCCCTCACAGGGGGCGGCGTGTGCGCCGGGAGACACGAGCTTTTGGCGTCCCGTAACCGCGTCCCAGAGAACGGCGTTGTGAAGCGGCTCCGGCGCACAAGCGATCGTCGTCGCATCCGGCGAGATCGCCACGCCCCGGCCTCGCATATCGATGAAATACGTCGCAGCCTTTGGCGTTTCCGCCAGGCCGGCTGGCAGCCAATAGCCGGGTATTTTTCGCGAGACGGCGCCCGTTGGGACGTCCCAGATCACCAGGTCGGTCTCCTCCATGCAAACCAGCTTGCGACCATCCTTTGAAAGCGCAAGCGTGCACCAGCCGAGCACCGCCTTGTCAGGAATATAATCCCGAAGCAACTTCTTTTGGGCGACGTCCCACATCCGGAGCTGCGCATTCACTCCGCCGTACCCCGGTCGAATGGTGTAGGCATTTGCACCGGCCGAGAAGAGCGTCTTTCCATCCGGGCCGAATTCCAGGCGACCGATCATGTAGCCGTGCGCTTTGCGGATGCTCCCAGTTTCGACACCCGTTCCCACGTCATAGAAATGGATGTCTCCCTGCGTACCCCACGCCAGCAGCTTACCTTGCGGAGAAATGCGAGGGGAAATGGACCCCCTTGAGATGTCTTCAGATGCAATTCGCGCAGCTTCGACCCATTCTCGCTGTTCCAGATCACCACAGTGCCGTAGAAGTCGGCGGTGGCGACGGTGCGTCCGTCGGGCGCGAACGCCAACCCCTCCGTCGCGTCACGTCCGTGACTTTCCCAGAGCTTCCGTCCTGACGCGACGTCCCAAAGTTGCACTGCACCAAATGTGCAAGCGACGGCCAACCGACTGCCATCGGGCGAAAAAACAGCCGCGTCAGGAGTGTTGCGGACAGTTCCGACAAGGGCTCGAATCAGGCGGCCGGTTTGCACGTCCCAGAGCCGAACTTCCGGATCGATCTGACCCGCTGTTGTGGCCAGCATCCGCCCGTCCGGGGAGAAGGCGACACTTTTGATTCCTTCAGAATGCCGCAATCGAGTTGTCCCCAAACGCAGAACGGCTCCGGTGGGCAGTGCGTCACCGTAGAGGTCGCGCCGTGCGCCGTCAGCCGCGTTCGTCTCTCCGCCGGTGCGATCGTCGGTTCGGGCAGCGGCCACGTCGCGGGCACTTTGCGCCACGGCATGAATGAGCTTGGGGGCAAGCAGCGGGAGAACAATGGCGGCGGCGACAAGAAATGCTCCACCGCGCGACATGCGGACTTTGGGGGCGTCTTCGATCTCCAACAATCGCAGCACGCGGCGTTTGAATTGCGACGAATTGCTGCCACTAGCCGCCAGTGCGGCGTTCGATTGGGGCGAGATTCCCCGAGCGGCCGCGCAGAATTCGGCCATCTGCAAGAGCGCTTGGGCATAGCGCACCGCCGGCCAGCCGGCCGAGAGGACAAGATCGTCGCAAGCGTTCTCGCGTTCGGCACTCACGCGGCGGCTGACGTACCACACGGCCGGATGAAAGAACAAAACGACCTCGATCAATCGCTGCAACAAATTGACGAGCGGATCAAACCGGCGGATGTGGGCCAGCTCATGTGTGAGCAGCGCCTCGAGTTGCGACGGATCGAAACCGGTGGCCAGCGCGCCGGGCAACAAAATCATCGGCCGCACGATGCCGACGACGACGGGGACCGAGATCCGGCTGCACCAGGCGACGAGCGGGGCCGTCTTGAGGCCGAGTTGAATTGCTTGCCGGCGGACCAGTTCGGCAACGGGCCCGTCTTCAATCGGCGTTGCGGCCAGCCGGAGGCGCCGGCCTCCGTGCAGCGCGGCCGCCAGGCGAGCGAGCATGAGCCCAAGTCCAGCCAAGTACGCGATGACCACGAAAGGCGCGTAGAACTCGATCGTACGTCCGTCAGGATTGCCGACCGTGGTTGGCGACGACCCGAGGTCAATTGCAGGCTCAGCACGGAGCATTGGCCGGAAATCGATCTCCATTTGACGGGCCGCGGCCGTCGACCGTTCCTCGTCGACGCGTGCATTTGCACCCGGCGCGTCGCGGGCAGCAAGAAGTGGGACAGCCGCCGGATTCAAAACCGACGGCTGAGATTTCTCGGTTTCACCCGCGCGGATCAGCAAAAACGTGGCCGCAGGCGCAGCTCCCATCTGCAGCAAGATGCCCACGAAAACTGCGTAACGCTGCGCGGGCCGAGGCGGCCCGCAAACAGCGATCGGCAACGAACGCAAGCAATCCAAGAACGGTGCCTTGCCAGAGGAAATGAGCCAGAGTCAGCGTGATGCGCATTGCCAAATCGGGATCCAAAATCGGGAACCGCACAAAGCCGCTCAAGGAAGACATCGCGCTTTCTCCCGTGGCCCTGGTAGCCAGATCGTTTGCTAGTTCTCAATGCGAGTGCCCGGGGGAAACTCGAATTGAAAATCCGAAAGAGGTAGCGGCTCGTTGATGCTGGCGGTCGTGACGGTCGCAGTAATCGCCATCAGGAGACTTCCACCGTCGCCGATCATGCACCGGTTCCAGCCGCTGAACACCCAACCCACCTTGGGGTCATTTCGATACGAGTAATCCAAACGGTTGAAGTCTTGTCCATTGGACGATTGTTGCTCGCGGAGAATCACGTATTCGCGGGCCGGATCGAGCCAAAAAATCCGGCGAGTCCCCGGGCGCTCTTCACTCGCGATGATCACGCAGGTTGTCCCGTCGATTTTTCCGCCTCCCAGCAACATGTGGTATTTGGACAGCTCAATGCCTCCGAGTTTTGACGCGAGGGGCCGATACACCAGCAACAGCGGCGTGATGCCGGGCCGATCCGTGAGGTCGATGTCGAAATGAGCCGCTGATTGCACTTTTCCGGAGGCCCTCGGTTCCTTCCTGCCGTAATTCGCGAGGCTCCGCAAAGTCGTCCCGTCAAATGCGGCCCTCCATTCCCCAAGCGTCCCCGCCGGCAATGGGCTCCGCGGGATCGTCCTCAAAGCGAGCCGCTCGCCATCGACGCAAAACGAGTGATCGTCTTTCAGGAGCACGAAAGGCGCCGCAGGCCGGGCTCGCGCTCCCGCACGTTCAAGGGGGGACGCCGGCTGATCAGCCAGCCAAGAAGCCATCGTCTTTTCCGTTTGCCAGGCAAACTTGAAGGATTTGACTCGCCTTTGCCGCGCGGACCATGCCGCGGTAATCGCTTCAAGTGTGCGACGATCCTCCTCCGATTCTTTGGCGCCGGCCGCGTCATGGAGGCCGTTCGGTGGCGGATTGACGGTGACGTCGTAGACTTGCGTGCCGGGCGGAGAGACGTCGGCGCATGTGTCGGAGGGAAGTTCCCGGTTGATTGAATAATGGGTCACTGTCGCATCGACAGCAGCCCGCTTACCCGCGTGGGTTCCGGTCACCTCGCAACGCCAGTGCGATGGGAGCCAACCGTATTCGGGGTCTTGCCGATAATCGATCGACACGCTTTTTGTCGGTCCATCATCTTCGTGCCGCTCCCAGTGGACGACGACGTATTCTCGCTTGGGATCGACCCAACAACTCTCAAAATGGTTGTTTCTATTTTGTTCGAGCTTGATGCAATGCACGTTGCCGACGATTGCGTTCTCGCCGACGACACGGCAGTTGTCCGGCGTCCACGCGAGCGTGTTGTAAAGGAATGGTGCCGAATTAAAAGGGGGTTGAACCAGCGGGCGGACTGCGAGCCGCAACGGAGCCAGATCAACCTGTCTCAAAGTCAACGCCATGCTGCCCGACAGGCTGCGAGCCGGGGCGGGATTTTTGATCGCGGCCTTTCGCCAAATGGTCAGCCAGGGGCGCACGTGAGCGTCCGTCGGAAGCGTGACGAGACAATACCTGTCGCCACTTCTGATCGCGATGATGCGTAGTGTTTCCCGAAAGTCGTTCGGGCCAAAGAGATTGACCCTGCTGAAGTCGTCGCGATAACGGTCTCCCTCTCCGCGCCACATCGATTGTTTGATCGTGAAATCAAGCCCCTTGTCGCCTACGTCCGCGCCGGCAGAACCCAAATCGGCAAGCAGCCACATATTTGGCGGAAACCCGTATCCGGGAGGGGCGGTGATCCGCGTGTCCCAAACGAATTCAAACGACTTCACCCGGTCCTGTCGCTCTTTCCAGGCGGCCAAAACACGCGGCAAAGTTGTGCGAGGGTTGCGCTCGCCCGGTTGCTCCTGCTGTTGGCCCATGCTCGTCTTTTCATTCTTGTTCGCAACCGCGCGGATGAGAGTCGGAGTCGAGAAAATGAGTACGGCGGCTGCAACCAAGATCGCGCTTGCGCTCCGCGACAGTCGAAGATGAGGCGCGTCCTCGATTTCCAACAACCGCAGCACGCGGCGTTTGAATTGCGACGATCCGCCGCCGCTGGCCGCCAGGGCGGCATTCGATTGCGGTGAGAGTCCGCGAGCGGCCGCAGAAAACTCGGCCATCTGTAAGAGCGCTTCGGCATAGCGCACCGCTGGCCAGCCGGCCGAGAGGACGAGATCGTCACAGGCGTTCTCGCGTTCGGCACTCACGCGGCGGCTGACAAACCACACGGCCGGATGAAAGAAGAGCAGGACCTCGATCAATCGCTGCAACAAATTGACGAGCGGATCAAACCGGCGGATGTGGGCCAGCTCATGTGTGAGCAGCGCCTCGAGTTGCGACGGATCGAAACCGGTGGCCAGCGCACCGGGCAACAAAATCATCGGCCGCACGATGCCGACGACGACGGGGACCGAGATCCGGCTGCACCAGGCGACGAGCGGGGCCGTTTTGAGGCCGATTTGCTGGGCCTGTCGGCGGACCAGTTCGGTAATCGGCCCCTCCGAAATCGGCGTCGCGGCCAACCGCAATCGTCGACCGCCTTGAAGGGCGACCGCCAGACGGGCGAGCATGAGCACGATGCCGGCCAGGTAGGTGAGCGTAACAGCCGTGGCGTAGGGCTTCAGGCGCGCCGTCGGAGGTTCATTCGGGGCTGCGGGCGACTCGATGAACGCCCCGGCTGGTCCCAAGTCGCTAATCGGCTCAGGTTGTCTGTCCTGAATGGAGTTTACCGGCTGCGAGGCTTTGCCAATCGGCCGCGGCGTGACAGCCGGCGACGAGTTCGTCATCACGACCGGTACGGACGTCGACACGAGTACGGTGGCGAGATTGCTTTGCGGTTCCGCAATACGAATGAGAAGAAACGTCGTTGGAAGAGCCGCGCTCATCGCCGCGAGAATGCTGACGAAGACCGCGTAGCGTGTCCGCGAGGACGCGCGACGCAATCCGCGATCGGCGGCGAAAGCGGCCAGTCCCAGCAGGGCGCCTTGCCAGAGGAAATGCAGCAACGTCAGCGTGAGCCGCAACGACAAGGCCGGTTCCAGCAGGCGTCCGAGGATCGTCGTCTCGAAGTGATTCATCACGGTTCTCCGCTTGCGCGCCTTCAGCCGGCTCGGCAGAAGATGTCATGGGGCAGACTGCCGATCTGCCTTTTGTCGTGGGGCAGGCTGCTAGCCTGCCCGGTTTTTCGGAATTAGAACGGCAGGCTGGCAGCTGCCCCACGTTGGAGCCCTCCGCCCTACTTGTGCGCCGACGTGGTTTCCGGCACTTCCCAAATGAGTGCCGTGCCGTCCGACATTCCGGAGATCAATCGCCGGCCGTCCGGCGTAAATTCCAGGGCACCGATGCTGCCGCCTGCGGGAAGATATCGCTTGAGCAGGCGGCCGGTGTGGGCGTCCCAGAGTCGCAGCGAGTATTCCAGGTTCAACTCTCCACGGCGGATCGAGGCCGCGGCAATGACGCGCTTGTCCGGCGAAATCGCCACCCGGCCTGCGATCGTGCCTTCATCCTGCAGGTCGATCAGCCCGAGCTGTTTCCCATTCGCGAGGTCGAAGATCGCCCCCACTTTGCCGTCGAAGCAACTCATGACGGCCGATGCGCCGTCTCGGGAGAAGCCTGCGAACGAGGATTGGCGAGAGGGCGATTGCGAGACAAGAACATCGGGAATTGCCTCGCTCGAAGATTCGTACCGCAGCCGGCCGCTCGCAACATCGCACGTGCGAAGCGTTCCTGACGCGTCGACCACGCTCACCGCCGCGCCATCCGGCGAAAACCCAAGGGCCCGGACCTGATCGTCCCACTCGATCCGCCGCTCTCCCGCCCCCGTGTTGGCATCGACGATCAGCAGGAAACGCTCTTTCCGACGGTCGCCGCCTGGCTGGCGTTCCCAGGTCTTTGCGCGCATTCGTCCCAAGAATTCACTGAAGTTGCTTGCCGCAATGGCCAGTTTGCGGCCGTCATTTGATAGAGCGACCTGCGTCACGTCTTTGCTCGTTCTCACGTCACGGCGAATTGCGCCTGTCGTCAAATCCCACAGCCGGACCAGGCCCGATTCCTGCCCGTCTTTTCGATCCTGGCCGCCGGCCACCAGCGTCTTGCCGTCGCGCGAGATCGCGACCGAGCGAACCGTGGACGGAAAGTGGTCGCCCATGACCAGCCCGCGTAAATGCCGGCCCGTAACCGCGTCCCAGACGCGAACCGTGCCGTCTTCTCCGCCTGCGGTGACGATGAGCTTCCCGTCGGCCGAACAGGCGATCGACTGCACTTCGCCGCAATGCGAATCAGGAAAGACGGGCCGTTCCACGCCAGTCGCCGCATCCCATAAGGTGATGTGGTGCAGTGGGTGACCGACTGCCGCGATCGTCGCGCCGTCCGGGGAGATCGCGACCCCGTTCGTGTCGACGCCCCACCTGACATCGATCGCTCGATCGCGGGCGATTGGCGGAAGCCAGTGATCTGGGATTGTCCGGGCAAGTTTCCCGCTGGCAACGTCCCAGATCAGCAGCTTGTTCGGCAGCAAGAACGCGAGCGAACGGCCGTCTCTCGACAACGCAGCCGTGCCCTCGCCTGGTTCCACTGTCGTGCCGAGAAAATCGCGGATCAGTTTTCGGTTCGAAATATCCCACACTCGCAGCTGGGCAACGGATTGGGCGGTATCGTCTCGAGTGAGCTGGTATTGGCTTCCCGCCGAAAACAGCGACTTTCCATCTGGACTGAATGCCAGGCTGACGACTTGACTGCCATGCGCTTTCTCGATTGTTCCGACTTCCGCGCCGCGTCTCAAATCGTAGAACCGAATCTGTCGCTCCGTTCCGCAAGCCAACAGTTTGCCGTCCGGCGAGAACGCAACGGGTACATATTCGGCGCGTTGTCCGGCGGGCTGCAAAACGAGTAATTCACGTCCGTTCCGAATGTCCCACAGATGAACGGTGCCGTCCTCGGCTGAACTCGTTGCCAGGCTTTGGCCGTCGGGGGCAAAGGCCACGGCGTTAGCCTGTCGTTCGCGTAGCGCCTTTGATTGCCAGAGCAGGGCCCCTAAGCCCAAATCCCACAGTTGGACGGTGCCGCGTTCGCAGACCGAGGCGAGCATTGTGCCGTCCGGCGAGAAGACCGCAGCACGCGGCGCGTCTTGCTTCGGCCCGACCAACGCGCGGATCAGACGGCCGGTCCCGACGTCCCATAACCGGATATTGGGATCGAGCCAGGCCGTCGAAGCGACGATCTTCCCGTTCGGAGAAAAGGCGACGCTCAGGGTGCCGCCGCGTGCCGCAGTCGAACCGTGCCCAGCCGGACGTCGGCCCCGGCCGGCAACGAATCTCCGTAGAGATCGTGCCCTGCGCCCGGCGCGTTCGCCGATTGTGCGGGCGCGCCCGGATCGCTTTTCGTATCGGCCGACTGACTGGCCCTTTGAGCAACCGCGGGAATCAGCGTGGGAGCCAGAAATACCAAGATCGCGGCTGTCGCCAACGACATGGCTCCGACGCGTGACAGGCCCAAGCGGGGGGCGTCATCGATTTCCAGTAAACGCAGCACGCGGCGTTTGAACTGCGATGATCCGCCGCCGCTGGCCGCTAGCGCAGCTTTCGACTGGGGCGGAAGTCCCGCGGATCCCGCGCAAAATTCGGCCATTTGCAGCAATGCGTCCGCGTACGCGATGCGCCGCCAGCCGGCCGACAGGACGAGATCATCGCAGGCGTTCTCGCGTTCGGCACTCACGCGGCGGCTGACATACCAGACTGCGGGGTGGAAGAAGAGCAAGACCTCGATCAGTCGCTGCAGCAGGTTCACGAGCGGATCCAGCCGGCGGATGTGAGCCAGCTCGTGCGTGAGCAGCGCTTCGAGCTGCGACGGATCGAAACCGGTGGCCAGTGCAATTGGCAGCAGAATTATCGGCCGCACGATGCCGACGACGACGGGGACCGAGATACGGGTGCACCAGGCGACGAGCGGGGCCGTTCTGAGCCCGATTCGCTTTGCTTGCCGGCGGACCAAGTCGGTAATGGACCCCTCCGCAATCGGCGTTGCGGCCAACCGCAACCGTCGACCACCTTGGAGCGCGAGCGCCAAGCGGGCGAGCATGAACGCAATGCCGGCGAGATACGCGACGGCGATGGGGGCGGCGTACGATTCAAGGCCGCGTCTCGGCATGGGTTGCGCGATCGGCGGCGCGGCGGTGAACGCATAGGCCAGTTCCGGTTCCGCCATCGGCGTCGTCGCCGGGTCGCGACTCGGGGCGGTTGCATTGGGCGCGGTGAGTGCCGCGGGCCGCAAAGTCGTCGGCCGAGATGTGGTTGTCGCGACAAACGCCGGCGACGGGGGAGCTGTTGTGAGCGGAATTCGCTGTTGCTCTTCGCCCACGCGGACGAGCGAGAAGGTCGCCGGCAGGGCCGCGCCCATCATCGCGAGAATGCCGACAAACATCGCGTATCGAACGCGTGACGTCGCACGTCGCAGCGCGCGATCGGCCGCCAAGGCCACGAGTCCAAGCACGGCGCCTTGCCAGAGAAAGTGCAGCAACGTCAGCGTCAGGCGGAGCGACAGAGCCGGTTCCAGCAGGCGGCTGAGGAGCGTTGTGTCGAAGTGATTCATAGGATTGTTCCGCTTGCGGATTGCATGCGTTCGGCCGGGTCTTACTCAACGCCGTCCCATTTCTGGGTGCCACGCCCACGGCTTGGCTTGGGCGTGTCTTCGAGCGTCAAACGGATTCGCACGCCCACGCAAAGCCGTGGGCGTGGCACCCCATCTGCACGCAGGAGCCATTTTTGATTCCTCGTTCCCAAGCTCTGATCGAACCCCTGACCCCTAACCCCTAACCCCTAACCCCTGGCTTCTGACCCCTAGTCCCTTTCTCCGCCCTGGTCTTTCATCTTCTGGTTGATGAGCCGGCGGAGTTCCTTGAGTTCGTCGGGGTCGACCGACTGGCTGTCGAACAGGCTGAGCAGGACGGCCTTGGCGGAGCCGTCGAAGACGCGGTTCACCACGTCCCGCAGCATGCGGCGGGAGATGTCCGCCTCGGCCACCTTCGGCGAAAACAGGAAGGCTTTGCCCTCTTTGACCCGCGTGAGGTATTTCTTGCGGACCATCGTGTTGAGCGTGGTGATCACCGACGTGTGGGCCAGCGGGCGATCCTCGGCCGCCAGCGCCTCGCGGACTTCGCTCACCGCCTGCGGCGAGCGGCGCCACAGGACTTTTAGGATCATCAGCTCCAGCTCCGTCGGCTGAGGCGAAACAGGCCGCGACATCGGTGTCGGCTCCTGGAAAGGCGGAAGTGCGAGGTGCGGAGTTCGGCGAGCGTCGGACAATTCCACGCACGTCGAACTCTGCACTCTTCGGTCGAATGCTCTAGTGAACTAGAAGATAGAGTCGGCGCACCGCGGCGTCAAGTCATCTTCTAGTAAAATAGAAGAACGAATTTTCTGGCGAGGTGATCAGGGCATCGATGAAAAACCGAGGGGATCGATCCGCAGATTTCGCAGATTCCGCCGATGGGAATGCGGATGGAATGCAAAAATCTGCGAGAATCGGCGCAATCTGCGGATCACTTGGCTTCGTGTTTTCGGCGGGCGCGCGTCGTGGGCGTTGGCAAACGCCGCGCGTGAACGCCGAACAGGTGGAAATTGGACCCAGCTCAGGGCTCCGCGTTGCGGAGCGCAAGGCCGACGTGTTTCGCTGCCGACCGTTTCGGTCGAAGCGACCGGCGTCGGCAGAGTTTCGCCCGATCCGTGTTGGTGGCGTGCTACGAGGCGATGCGGAGAGGCCGCCGTAACGGGAATTGCGGTTCTCTTCGCTGCCGATTCAGCACGCAAGTGGCGTCGCGAAGAGTTCTCAGGCTGCCCAGAACTCCTCGCTAGCCTGATTATATCTAGCTGAGTTCAAATCAAGAAGATGAATCGGCCGTGTTTTGGCAGCGGCTGGAAAAATTTCCGGTCGAGGTCGGACCGTGACCGAGCGCGAGCGACTCTTTGGTCCGCCATGGGGGTCCGCCATAGGGGCGGATCCCACTTTTTTGGGGTGGACCCAAAAAAAGTCCGCCTGTTCCGTCCGCCACAGGCTCTCGATTAGGGGTCGCATGGGGCGGTGGTGTCGGCGTCGGCAGCATCTGCTCGACGTAAGCCGATCTCCAACAGGAGCTTCGGGAAACCGTGTTTACCGGCAACGAAGCTTCGGACCGAGCTGCGAGAGTTGTTGAGTAATACTTTTTTTGTGTCGAGCCCAAAAAAGTCTTCCTTTTTTAGCGCCCCAAAAAAACCAAAAAAGTCGGGGATGGGGGGCGGGGGGCGCGGGAGGAAAAAAAGGACTGGGGAACGCGCCGGCTACAATCCCTTTCCTCCAGCCTCCACTCTGGGCACGAAAAAGTCGGCCGCAAGTTCCTGTTGACACGTTTGTAATTCTTACTTATTGTCCTGCCGCGCTGGCATGGTCGAGAAGTCGCGGCTGTTGAAGTCGCCCTTGTCGAGTGCCGCGGGAAGCAGCTCACCAGAGCTGGGCGGGCCGGACAGCTAAGGAAAGCGCGTTCGGCGTATGCCCAAGAATGGGCTGCTCCCGACTGGGGGGGATCAAGGATGATCATCAGCAGGACTCCGTACCGCATTTCGTTTTTTGGCGGCGGTACCGATTACCCGTCGTGGTATCACATCCACGGCGGAGCCGTCCTGGCTGCGACCATCGACAAATACTGCTACCTCACGTGCCGGTATTTGCCTCCGTTCTTCGAGCACCGCACGCGGATTGTGTACTCGAAGATCGAGTCTTGCACGAATAATTCGGAGATTGCCCACCCCTCGGTTCGCGAGGTGTTGCGGCATCTCGAGATCAACCGCGGCGTGGAAGTCCACCACGACGGCGACCTGCCCGCCCGCAGCGGCATGGGTTCCAGTTCGGCCTTTACGGTCGGCCTGCTGCACGCAGCCTACGCCCTGCAGGGCCAGATGCCGAGCAAGCACCAACTCGCCAGCGAAGCGATTTATGTCGAACAAGAAGTGCTGAAAGAGACCGTCGGTTCGCAGGACCAGGTGATGGCCGCGTTCGGCGGATTGCGGCACGTCCAGTTCCTGCCGGGGGGCGAATTTTCGGTCCGCCCGATCACGCTGGCGGCCCCGCGGCTGACGGAACTCAACGATCACTTGATGCTGTTTTATACGGGAATCGTACGGACGGCCTCCGACGTCGCGAAAAGCTACGTCGACGATATGCAGTCCAAACGCCGGCAACTGCGGATCATGAAGGACCTCGTCGAAGAGGGCTTGTCGGTCCTGAACAGCGGCAAGGACCTGCATTATTTCGGCCAATTGCTGCACGAAGCGTGGCTGGCCAAGCGGAGCCTGAGTGCCCAAGTCTCGAATTCGCACGTCGACGAGCTGTATGCCCGTGCTCAGTCGGCCGGTGCCATCGGGGGAAAATTGACCGGGGCCGGCGGCGGCGGCTTCATGCTGCTCTTCGTGCCGCCCGAGCATCAGGAGGCCGTGAAGGCCCAGCTCGATCACTTGATTCATGTGCCGTTCCGCTTCGAGCCGAGCGGCAGCCAGATCATTTTCTACGAACCGGGGGTCGATTATTCGGCCGAGGAGGAGGCCCGGAGCGTGAAGCATATCGACAGTTTTCGCGAACTGACGATCCTTCGCGCCGCTTGAGCGATTGGAAGCCGCCCCAAAAAGGCGGCTTAAGACTGAACGAAGAAACCCAGATTCTTCGGGATGGACAGAGTGGAGCGACACGCCGCAATTTACGTTGCGGGCGGTCAGACGTTGATTGGTTCGGCCCTTCTGCGACACTTTGCGTCGCAGGGGTACACGAATTTGGTCGGCGCACCGCCTGACGAGCCCAATTTGTGCTCGGCCGCAGCCGTTGACGAGTTCTTCCGTCGCACGCGCCCGCGGTACGTGATCTTCGCCGCCGGCAAATCGGGCGGCATTCAGGCGAACCGCTCGTTCCCCGCTGACTTAATGCTGGACAATTTGCTCTCCGCCTGCCACGTCATCGACGCGTCGCATCGGTACGGAGCGAAAAAACTCCTGTATCTGGCCAGCTCGTGCAGCTACCCAAAGCTCTGCCCGCAGCCGATGGCCGTCGAATCACTCTGGTCGGGACCGCTCGAACCGACGAATGACGCCTACGCAACGGCCAAGCTCGCCGGCATCACGTTGTGCCAGGCGTATGCCCGAGAGCACGGCGACGACTTCATCTGCGGCATTCCCGCCAATGCCTTCGGCATCGAGGACGATTTTTCGCCGGACGGCGGACATGTGATTCCCGCGCTCATCGGCAAGCTGCACCGGGCAAAAGTCGAATCGCAGCTTTCGGTGACGATTTGGGGAACCGGCACGCCGCGGCGGGAATTCATCTTTGCCGACGACCTGGCTGACGCCTGTCTCTTCGTGATGAACGAATACAACGACACTCAGACGCCGATCAATCTGGGCTGCGGCGAGGATTTGTCGATCCGGGAAACGGCGGAAAAAATTCGCGACGTCGTCGGCTATCGGGGCGAATTAGTCTTCGATTCGACGAAGCCCGACGGCATGCCGCTCAAATCGCTCGATTCAAACCGCTTGATTCAACTGGGCTGGCGATCGCGAACGTCGATCGTCGAAGCCCTCCACAAAACGTACGACGCTTATCTTCAACGTGAATGCACGCAGGAACCTGTCCATGCATGACTTGCTGTATCGAACGCTGTATCGCATCCGCCGCGTCGAGGAGGAAATCGCCCGGATTTATCCGAGCGACAAGCTAAAAAGCCCCGTGCATCTGTCGATCGGGCAGGAAGCGGTCGCCGCAGCGATGTGTGCGCCGCTCACCCGCGAGGACACGGTCTTCTGCACGTACCGCGGTCACGCGGCCTACCTGGCCAAGGGGGGCAATCTCAAGCAGATGCTGGCCGAGATGTACGGCAAGGCGACCGGCTGCACGAAGGGAAAAGGGGGCAGCATGCACCTGATCGACCCCGAGGCGGGCGTGATGGGCGCCTCCGCCGTCGTGGGAACCACCATCGCCAACGCGGTCGGTTATGCCTATTCGGTCAAACTCCGCAAGCGCAACACGGTGGTGATGAGTTTTATGGGCGACGGGGCCAGCGAAGAGGGAGTCTTCGCCGAGAGCCTGAATTTCGCCGTCCTCAAGAAACTGCCGGTGATTTTCGTCTGCGAGAACAACGGTTACGCGATCCATACGCATCAATCGCAGCGGCAGGGGCTGCCCGACATCTGCGGCCGGGCCCGGGCGGCGGGAGTGCAGTCGGAGCTGATTACCGATAACGACATCCTCAAGATGCACGACCGGGCGAGCGCGACAATCGACGCCCTGCGAGACGGAGTCGCGACGGGACCGTTCTTTTTCGAGTGCCAGACGTACCGCTGGAAAGAGCACGTTGGCCCGAACGAAGATTTCAAACTCGGCTACCGGACTCGCGAGCAGGCTGAGCCGTGGATCGAAAACGACCAGGTCAAACGGCTGGCCGAACTCTTGCCGGCTCGCAAACGCAAACAAATCGAAACGGAAGTCGACGAGGAAGTCGAGGAAGCGGTCGCCTTTGCCGAGGCGAGCCCGTTCCCGGACTTGTCCGAGTTGACGACCGACGTCTTCCACGCTGGTACCAAACCCCTCGCGTTGCAAAGGGCTGCCTGACATGACTCCCACTGTTATGAACGAAATCGATTCGCCCCGGCTGGCCGTCAAAGGCGGGCCGCGCGACGCGAAAATCGAACGCACGCTTTCCTACATCGAAGCGGTCCGCGAGGCGACCGACCAGGAAATGGAACGCGACCTGTCGGTGATCCTTTTCGGTCTCGACGTCGACGATCCGAAGGCCATCCAAGGCACGACCCGGGGATTGGTCGAAAAATATGGTGCTGAGCGGGTCTTTGGCACTCCCCTTTCCGAAGACGCGATGACGGGCGTGGCGATCGGAGCCGCCCTCGCCGGTTTACGGCCGATTCACGTGCACATCCGCATGGACTTCCTGATGCTGTCCATGAATCAGCTCGTGAACGTCGCCGCCAAGAGTTCGTACATGTACGGCGGCCGGGTGAAAGTGCCGATGGTCGTGCGAGCGATGATCGGCAAGAGCTGGGGCCAAGGCGCCCAGCATTCGCAGGGGCTGCATTCGTTCTTCATGCACGTACCCGGTCTCAAGGTCGTTGCACCAACAACGCCGTACGACGCCAAGGGCTGCCTGATCGCCGCCATTCGCGACGACAACCCGGTGATGTACGTCGAGCACCGCATTCTGCATTTCCAGAAAGGGCCCGTTCCGGAAAAAAGCTACTGCGTGAACCCGGGCAAGGCACGCGTCACCCATCGGGGCGACGACGTGACCCTCGTCGGCATCTCGTACATGCAGCTCGAGTGCCTGCGGGCTCAGCGCTACCTGGAAGAGGTCGGTATCTCGGCCGAAGTGATCGACCCGATTTGGCTTGCCCCGCTCGACATCGACACGATTGCCGAGTCGGTGAAAAAGACGGGCCGCCTGTGCGTCGTCGACAATGGCTGGACGACCTGCGGCGCAAGTGCCGAGATCGTGGCGCAAGTCACGGAAAAGTTGCAAGGCGTCCGCGACATTCGAGTGCAGCGCATCGGCTTCGCTCCGGTTACTTGCCCGACTTCGCCGCCGCTCGAGGCGGAGTTTTATCCCGATGCCCGCCGCATCGCCGCGGCCTGCAACAAGCTGGTGCACGGAAATAAGCGGGAATGGATGCCCGAAGAACGGGCCGACCTGAAAGACATCGAATTCAAGGGACCGTTCTAAGGTTCTTTTGATGCCCGTATTCGACACCATCTCCGAATTCGGCCACTTCGCCCGACGGTTTGCCGGCCGCCAGGTCGAGCGGGTTCAGGATTGGCATTGGTTTTTGCGGCGGCGTGCGTTGCCAATGGTCCTGCTCAAAGATCAACTGCCGTTGAGTGCTGGGCAACTGGAGCGTGCCAACGAGATCATCGACTGGATCGAGGAGGTTGTTGACGCACGTCCCGGATACATCGAGCGGTACGGACTCAATCGGGCGATCCATTTTCCGCAAGCGGTGTGGGCGCTGGACGACGGACAAGGTCTTTACGACGGCTTTCGCGCGGTCGCAAGCCGCGATCCGCGCGTACTTAATCATTTGCGACTCTGGAGCCAGCAGTTTACGGGTTACCGGTTGCTGACGATGGAACCGGCCGAATGTCGGCCGTTTCCGCGTGTCGAAGAAATCGGTCCCGCGGCTGATCGGAGACTCTCAAATTTGTCGTCGCGGCCCGATCGTTGGGTCGGCCGTTATTTGCGGATTGCGTCCAAACTGCCGACTGACTTCCGCATCAGTCCCCCCCCGCAGCTCGGCGAAATCGGCTGGAACTGCGCTGGCCGGACGGTCTCGTTCGATACCTACACTTACCTCGAACGATTGGCCGCCCTGCACGATTGCGGAATGATCGAACGGCTGCGGAAGATCGCGTACTCCGGCCGTACTCCCTTCATCGTCGAGATTGGCGGGGGCTTCGGTGGCTTGAGCTATTACCTGTCCCAACTCATCCCACAGGCGCGCATCGTCATCGTGGATATCCCCGAGTCGCTGATCTTCTCGTCGCTGTATTTGTCGCTTTTGCTGCCGCGGTCGGAACATGTTTACGCGAAACCCGACACGGATGAACCTCTTGTCCCCGCGACTCCTGGTTCGACATTTGTGCCGAACTATCTCTTCGACAAGGTGATCGGAACGGACGTCGAATTCGACTTGGCGATCAACACTCTGTCGATGTCGGAAATGGACGAAGCGCAAGTCGAGTATTACTGCCACGGGCTCAATCAGTTGCTCGCGGCTGACGGTGTCTTTTTCGAGCAGAACCACGACAACAAGCCCGTCGGCCGATTGAACGCGAAGAAAATCATCGCCCGTCATTTCGGGCGGCGGCAAGAAATTCACAGTCGGGCTGCCAGAGCATTCACCCAAGGACGAACACACCTGTGGTCGCCAGATCGGCGCATCACTCCCGCAGAGCTCACCGTGTCGGCTTCCGAGATCTCAACCGCAGCCCATCGGATCAAGAACACCGCGACGTCCGCCGTCGGGAATCGAGAAACGCACACGCCCTGACAGGTTTGCAATGAGGTCCATCGTGCCACCCAAAAAATCGACCACCATCGGCCCCTGGCCCTTGATGAAGAACAACATCACCCGGACCGATCTCGACGCCCTGATCGAGTTCTTGCAACAGGACGACCCGATCCTCACCCAGTCTCAAAACGTGCGGGCCTTCGAGCAGGAATGGGCGAAGTGGGTCGGCGTGCAGCACTGCGTGTTCGTCAATTCGGGTGCGTCCGCCAACCTGCTGACGATCACGGCCCTTCGGGAACATTTTGGCCCGGGCGAAGTGATTGTGCCCACGCTGACGTGGGTCTCGGACATTGCCTCTGTGCTCCAGTGCGGCATGACGCCCGTCTTCTGCGACATCGATCAGCGGACGCTGGCGATGGACGAGGAAGAGATTCTTCGCAAGATCACCCCGCGGACGAAAGCCGTCTTCCTCACGCACGTGCTCGGTTACAACGGCCTTTCGGAACGGCTGATAGTAGAGCTGGCGGCACGGGAAATTCCGTTGATCGAGGACGTCTGTGAATCGCACGGGGCGACGCTGCATGGCCGAAGACTCGGTTCGTTCGGACTCGTCTCAAACTTCTCGTTCTACTACGCCCACCATCTGAGCACGATTGAGGGAGGCATGGTTTGCACGAATGACTCGGCGATCTACGAGACGGTGCGGATGCTGCGGTCGCACGGCATGGTCCGTGAATCGACGTCGCCCGAACTGAAAGATTCGTACGCGTCGAAACATGCCGATTTGAATCCCGATTTCATCTTCGCGTACCCCGCATACAACATGCGGAGCACGGAACTCAACGCGGTGATCGGCCGTTCCCAGCTCGGACGGCTCGACGAAAACAACACGCTGCGATCACGGAACCTCAAGCTCTTTTTGGAGCACCTCGACTCGACCAAATTTCAGACCGACTTCGAGGTGGAGGGAAGCTCGAACTACGCATTTACGCTCGTGCTTCGGGAGCCCGATGACGTTTTGTGCGAGAACGTGATGAGCGCCCTCAAGCATCACGGTGTGGAATTTCGTCGCGGACTCTCGGGCGGCGGCAACCAGGTGCGGCAACCTTACTTGCGGAAGCTAGTTGGCGCGAACGCCTGGAAAGACTTCCCCAAGGTGGATCACATCCACTTTTACGGCTTCTATCTCGGAAATTATCCGGCGCTCGAGCCGGAAAAGATCGTGCAGCTGTGCGACCTGCTCAACGCGCAGCCGGCATCGCGGGCGATGGGAATCGCTGCCTGACAATCAACGTGTAAGGAGACAATCATGGCCCGATCGAAACCGGATGTGGTGCTCATCAACCCACGGAGCCGCACGCAGGTCTACCAGGGACTCGGCAACGAGCTGGCGGCCATCGAGAACCCCGTTTGGGCCGGCTTGATGGCGACATTCGTCCGCAAGCAGGGTCTGACGGCGGAGATCATTGATGCCGAGGCCGACGAACTCACCCCGGCTGAAGTGGCCGAGCGGGTGAGCGAACTCGATCCCGTGCTAAGCGTGGTTGTGGTCTACGGCCATCAGCCGTCGGCGTCGACGCAAATCATGCCGGCCTCCGGTGCGGCGGCACAAGCGATTAAGGATGCCGATCCGTCGCGGAACGTCCTAATGGTCGGCGGACACGTGGCCGCCTTGCCGGCCCGCACCCTCGAAGAGGAAATGTGCGATTACGTTGCCGGTGGCGAAGGGTTGTTCACGATCGTCGATCTGGCGCGGGCCCTTAAAGCATCGTCCTCGCGTCCGGAACTCTCGAAGGTCCGCGGCCTGTGGTATTACGAGGACGGCAAGATGCGGGCGACGGCCAGTCCGCCCTTGGTCCAAAACGTCGAAGTGGAAATGCCCGGAGTGGCCTGGGACCTCTTGCCCATGGACAAATACCGGGCCCACAACTGGCATTGCTTCGGGAACCTTGAGCGTCAGCCGTACGCGGCGATCTACACGACGCTCGGCTGTCCCTACCACTGCACATTCTGCTGCATTCAGGCCCCGTTCAAGAGTGGTGAGAAGGAACTGGGCCTCAAAGAGACGGCCAACAGTTACCGGTACTGGAGCCCGAAGCAGGTCGGCGACGAGTTGGAAAAGCTCGCCGGCATGGGCGTGAGGAACATCAAGATTGCCGACGAAATGTTCGTGCTCAACAAGCGGCACGTCTTGGGCGTCTGCGACGAAATCATCTCCCGCAAACTCGATTTCAACATCTGGGCCTATGCCCGCATCGATACCGTCAAAGAGGGGATGCTCCCCAAACTGAAGCAGGCCGGTTTCAATTGGCTGGCCTTCGGCATCGAAGCGGCCAACTCCCGCGTGCAGGCCGACGTCGACAAACGGTTCGATGAAGAGGACGTTTACGAAACCGTTGCAAAGACGAAGGCCGCCGGCATCAACATCATCGGGAACTTCATCTTCGGCCTGCCCGAGGACGACGACGCCAGCATGCGGGAAACGCTCGACATGGCCCTGCGTCTCAACTGCGAGTTTGCCAACCTCTACTCGGCAATGGCCTATCCCGGCTCGCCCCTCTACACCATGGCCCTCACGCAGAACTGGGAATTGCCGGACACCTGGTCGGGCTATTCGCAGCACTCGGTCGATTCCAAGCCGCTGCGCACGAAGTATCTGACCTCGGCCCAGGTGCTCAATTTTCGCGATGAGGCATTTCAGGCGTACTTCCAGGCCTCAAGCTATCTCAACATGGTCCGCGAGCGGTTCGGCCAGAAGACGGTCGATCACATTCGCCACATGACGGGACACAAGCTCGTCCGCCAAAACCGGCCGCAGCCAGCCCTGGTCTCCGCTTAAGGTTCAACCAATCCATGACAGGCACAGCCATGACACAGCCGATTCTGCTGCGTGACAATCGCCGTCTCTCCTATGCCGAATTGGATCGTGCGAAGTCCATCTGCGACGAAGCGCTCGGATGGGTTCACAACCGCGACGTCTATCTGCGTGAGCATGGGGTCGATCCGCGGTTCGCGCTTCCCGACGCGAATTGGTCGTACGAGTCGCCCAACGAGTTCGTCCGCCTCTTCCGCCGCGTGGCTGAGGCCGAACCGCAAACGCTGGCCCACTTGCGAGGACTGTCGCAAGTCTTCAGCGGTTACAACCTGTACCACGTCTGCAACGGTTACGGGCTTTCGGCGGCGTCGATGGAACTGTCGCCCGATTTGGACGAGGTGATCGAAGAGCGGCTCGAGAAGCACAATCAGCCGCACCTCGACGACTGGCGGGAGATGACGCAGGGTATTCCGCGGCGTTTTCTCTTCAGCCCGCCGGCAATGATGGGCGAAGTCGGGCACGAGGCCGACGGCGTGATCGTCAACAGCGACACCTGCACCTATCAGGAACGAGTGAATCTGATTTATAGCGCGGGGCTCGGCGATTGGCTCGACGAGCGGCTTGAGATGCAAGGCGATCTCCGCATCTGCGAAATCGGCGGTGGCTACGGCGCCTTGTGCCATTGGTTCAAGCAGGCCTATCCGGCAGCTTCGTACACGATCGTCGATCTGCCCGAATCGCTGCTCTTTGCCCGACTTTATCTGTCGATGACGCGGCCGGATCTCGTCACCTCGGCCGGACTCGCGACCGCTAAACACGGCGTGCGGTTCGTGCCCAACTACATGGCCGAGCAACTGACGGAGCCCTTTGATCTTGTGATCAACACGCTCTCGATGAGTGAAATGAGCGAATACCAGATCAAAAAATACGCGACCCTCATGAAACAACACTGGCTCACCGATCGTGGGATGTTCTTCGAACAGAATCAGGACAACCGGCCCGGCGGCCTGCAGTGTGCCGAGGTCGTCCTGAAACCCGAATTTCCGGAGCACGCGACATTGCGGGCGCTCCGCGGGCGATTGGCCAACGGCTCACCGAACGTCTGGTCGCTTGCTCCGATTCGTCTGCGATCCAAACGCGTTGCCGGGACAAGGCGAAACGCGGCCGCCGAATCGCCTGCGTCGCCGGAGCCGAAACCGTCGACTCAATCTGGCCGGCAAATGCGATCCTTGGTGAATCGGCTCGGCTCACGACTGCGGGTGTTCTAGGCCTTGATCATTGACCTTCACCGGGGGGTGATTCGTGCAGCAGTTGTTTTTGTTGAAGGACAATCGACGCCTGTCGGACCGTGAGTTGTTGACGGCCCGGGCGGTCTGCGACGAGGCGGTCGAATGGGTGAAAGATCGACCCGACTACATCCGTCGCCACAACATCGATCCGCAGTTCGCGTTGCCGGACGCTAACTGGTCATACGACGCGCCCAATGAATTCGTGCGGTTATTTCGCCGCGTCGCCGAAGGGGATCGGCAAACGTTGAGCCATTTGCGTGGTTTGGCCCCCGTGTTTAGCGGCTACCACCTGTATCAGGTGCAACGCAGCGAGGGACTGATCGCCGCCGACATCGAACTCAATAGCGAGCTCGACCAATTGATCGCCGAGCGGCTGCAGGAGCGGAACGAAACTCACGTCAACGAATGGCAGCAGCTCACGTACAAGATTCCGCGGCGATTCATTTTTTCGCCCCCGCCCATGCTGGGCGAAATCGGGCACGAGTTGGACGGCGTGATCGTCAATAACGACACGTGCACGTATCAGGAACGCGTCAACCTGATTTTCGGCTCGGGCCTGGCCGACTGGCTCGATCGACGAATCGAAGCGACCGGCGAGCTCAAAATCTGCGAGATCGGCGGCGGCTATGGGGCGCTGGCCCACTGGTTCAAGCAAGCGTACCCGGAAGCGTCGTACACAATCATCGATTTGCCCGAATCACTGCTATTTTCACGGCTCTATCTGTCGCTGACCCGCCCGGACTTGCGGACCTCGAGCGGTTTCTCGCAAGCGCCGCGCGGAATTCGCTTCCTGCCGAACTATCTGGCCGAGGGGCTTACTGAACCCTTCGATCTGGTGATCAATACCCTCTCGATGAGCGAGATGAGCGAATTCCAGATCCGCCGCTACGCCGAGCTGCTGAAAGAGCACTGGCTGGCCGAAGGGGGCCTGTTCTTCGAGCAGAATCAAGACAACCGGTCGCTCGGCTTTCAATGTGCCGAGGACATTTTCGCCAACGAATTTCCCCGCCGGCTCTCGCTGAAAGTCGACGGGCAAGGATATCGCAACGGCTCGCCCAACATCTGGTCGATGTCGCCGTTTCACCTCGAACGCCGGCCGTGTCCCGCGGGCTGCTGCGGGCCGGTCGAACTGATCGAGGACTTGGGCGAGTTCAACCTCGTTCGATCGAGCGTGTTTTGGGGGTTGCGAAAGGATCTGGGCCCGACGGACCCCCTCACGCTCGAATTTAAAGATGAACCCCCGTGTATTTTCGCGGGGACTTCGGCGGAAGCGATCAAGGAAAAAGTCTGCGCTTCCGCACGCTCTGTCTAGAGGGGCCAACGGATCGATGCCAACCCGCAACACCGAGCCGCGCGAGTCGTTGAGACCTGAAAGGATCCATTCGATGACTGCCTCCCCCAACATGGAATTTGTTGTCAATCACGCTAAGCCAAAAGCGAAGGTCAGCGTGATCCTGCTCGACTGGGGCGTGCGGGAAAGTTATCACAGCCTGCAGTATCTCAACTGGCAATCGGTCGATCGCGAGTTGTACGAGCTGATCTGGATCGAGTTCTACGAGCGCAAGCCGCAAGCCCTCCACGACGCGGTCGCCGAGGCGGAGAAAGCGGGCAAGCCGCTCGTCGACAAGCTGATCGTGATGAACCATCCACGAAATTTCATCTTTCACAAACACCGGATGTACAACTTGGGAGTCGTCGTCTCGGAGGGGGAAATCTGCGTCATTTGCGACTCCGACGCGATGTTCACGCCGAACTTCATTCAGCGGATCATCACAGCCTTCGAGGAAGACCCGCACGGTGTCTTCCACCTCGACGAAGTCCGCAGCATCGATCGGAGCTTCTATCCGTTCAATTTTCCGACATTCGAGGAATTTCTTGCCAGCCAATGCCAGAACTGGACGGGCCGGACGACGAAAGGCCTCGACAATAGCCGCGACATGCTGCACGAGGCCAATTACGGGGCGTGCCTTGCCGCTCGGCGCGAAGACATTATCAGCATCGGCGGTTCGGACGAACATCTCGATTACCTCGGTTACATCTGCGGTCCTTACGATCTGACGTTCCGACTGGCCAATGCCGGCGGAACGGAGCGTTGGATGACCGACGAGTACCTCTATCACACGTGGCATCCGGGTGAATCGGGGATCAACATCGACTATCACGGCCCCAGCGACGGACGAGGCATGGCATCGCGAGCACTCGATGCCCGCGCGAGCGGTTCCGTGATGCCGGGGCTGGAAAACGGCGCAATTCGCGCGCTCCGCGAGAATCCGGCGATTTCCCGAGCGGAGGCGCTGCAATCGCTCGCCGCCGAGAGCGATGCCGAATGGCGCAACGTGGCACGGCTGGGTGACACCGTCGCTTTCCCGAAGCTTGTCAAGAAAGCGGCCCGCGGAATGTTCGACATCTACCTCTACGGCACCTCCTGGTACGCGATCCCAACGGGCAGCGAGACATTCGATCCCGTCAAAGCGAAAGCGGGAATTTATGTTCCCTGCTACCGGTCCGATTCCCGTCGGGATCTCGATCGGACGATTCGCCTGGCCGCCTGGATTCAGTCGACCCCTCATTTCGTCAAGGTCGCTTATCGGTGCATGCTGCCAGTGGTCAGGCGGTTGCGAAGCCTGCTGGGCTTTGGCTCAAATCGGCCCTTCGATCCGAACGGACAAACCGAGCAGCTTGTGCGCGAGGGCTATCGCCGGCATAACATCGTCCATTTCCGCGGCATGTTTTTCGGCATCTCCCAGTCGTTGGGCGCGTTCAGGCCTGCCCTCGCACAATCGGAGGCAGAATGCCCGTATCTCCGAGGACCGTCGATTGCCGACGTGATGTACCAAATTCGCTGCGAAATCGGTGTGGGACGTCTCTTGTTCGAGACCGTGTTGGGCAGCTTCCCGGTTGCAATCGCCGCGATGTTGGTTCGAGCAACGTTCCAAATGGCCTCAAGACTTATCGGTTGGACGAAGCGTGAGCCTCTTCTCGCTCCCGCCGAGGCGCTCGAAAGATTTCCCAGCATTATGAGCGAGCCGATGACGGAGCTGATCGATAGCTACGAAAGCGTCCTAGCGTCGCATCATTGATTGTCAGGACCATCCGAAGCGAAAGAGGTGTCCATAGAAACAGAATCGGGCCCGCAACGATGACCATCTCAAGCTGCGCGAGCCGCTGCGCGTGCTTCGATCTATTTAGGGAATTGCCTGACGGGGATCGCAATTCCGACCGCGAGCCGCCGCGGTTGAACATGACCCGCTTCGACATCATAACTCATGCGAAAAGTGAGCCCCACGTTCGACAGGGACCTTCCGGATCATTTGGCTTTTCTGGGATTTTTGACGGCACAGCAACGCATGTGCCTACCCGACTGGATGGTGATTGCGCCTCCCAAGACAGGGACCAGTTGGGTTTATGCGAACCTCAGGCGGCATCCAGAGGCATTTGCCGCTGATCTCAAAGAGCTCAAATATTTCAGCAACCGGTTCGAGCTCGAAGATCTGAGGAATTACCTGGCGCATTTTCGCCGAGGCGTCGGAAAAACCAAGGGCGAGGCGTCTCCCAGTTACTGCCTGCTTCCCGACCGCACAATCCGCCTGATCCGCACTCGTACCGAACCTCAAATTGATCTACTTAATGCGCGAGCCGGCGAGTCGTGCCTGGTCGCATGCGCGGCACAATTTTCGAGAGCAGGAGGCGACTTTCAGAGGCTTCAGCGGACGACTCGACGAAGTCACTGATGAGAAGTGGATCGAATGCCTCACCGACGATTGGAATCGTCTGAGCGGGGATTATCTGGGCCAATTGCAGCGGTGGCTGTCGGTCTTTCCTCGCGAACAGGTCTATCTCGGATTCTTTGAGGAGATTGTGCACTCGCCCCGCCGACTGCTGCGCGAGATTCTCGAATTCCTCGAACTCGATCCCTCGTTTGCGGATTCCGAGCGAGTCATTCTGGAACGCGTGAACGTCGGACTTCCAAGGGACATTCCGGCCAGAGTTCGCCAATGCTTGACGGCGATCCACGCGGACCGGACCCGCAGTCTTGCCGAATATTTGCACGACGAGCACGGCATGACAGTGCCCCTGGAATGGGCCGAGACTCTGGCTCCGGCGAATCACTCAGAAATCGGTCCATCCGGGCCATTGTCAATTGGCGCGTGGGAGGTCGACGACGACGCACTTGCCAAACTCCTGTGCCGCGACGAGATGCTCGAGCGGGACTTCCTTGGATACAACATTCTCCGGCGGGACACGAGCTTTGTCGCTTATCCCATGGCCTTGGGCATCGTTCATCCGGAGCAGTATGGTCCACAATGGTGGTCGGAGCAGTTGGCCGCCGGAACGTGCCTCGCTGCGGCGAATCCGTATGACTTGAAATCACTGATCGTGCGGACGAGTCTGGCCCGCGATGTCGCCGGATCCGAGGTCGCGAGACTCCGCCATCTCGAGCAGCAGTTGGCGCAGGTCGAAAACCAACAAAGCGTCGTGCAAGCTTCCCTCGGCAACATTGCGGCCCAGCTTCACGGCCTCGAACACAACCAAGCCGATTCGAACCGCCATTTCGCAATTCTCGGAGAGACCCGTACCGAGATCGCGGAACGTGTGAATTCGCTGCAATCGGCGCAGACGCAGATCCTTAACGAGCTGGCGTCGTCCCGGCTCGAGCATCAGCGACTGGTCGATATTTTCGCAACATTCGATCGAGCTCATCGCGAGCTTGTGGAGTACGCGCAAGAATTGCGACGCAGCAACAACGATTTAACACAGACTTGCGACGACCTTTTGCGAAATCAGGCGGAGTTGCTTCGAAGTCGGGATGAGCTGATTCGGGATCGCGAAGAAACACATGACAAACTCCGACAATCGAAGGCCCGTCTCCAGCAAACCGAGGTCACCCTTTGCGGGGTGCAAGACCGAGTCGCAGCCCTCGAAAACAGTCTTGTTTTTCGCATCCTGCGAAGAATCGACCGGTGGCTGATATCGCTCAGGCTGGTCAAGCGGCACCGCCCAATCGATGAGACGCAGTTTGCATCGATCGACGTGCCAAACGGAGATTGGGCGAGAAATGGGCACAACGACGGCAAACGACGTCAACAAACCCCTGTTGCTGAAAAAGAGCCGTTTTGATATTTCCCGCCTTCTGGTCGCCGGAATTGCTCAAGCATCGCCGGCGGCATTGGGGGGCCGCGGGGGGCGTTCCGCTGCCAGCCTGGATCAGTCCCGGCACTTTGGCGCTGTAACGCGCGCGAATAGCGGCACTACGAAGGACTAACACGCGTGGTTTCTCGTCCCACAATCGCTTCCGCGGCCGACGATCTCGTCCTGCGGCTTGACAATGTTACGGTCGATTTGCCGATCTATAGTCCTCGCGGGCGGTCGCTACAGCTGGCTGTGCTGAATCTCGCGGTGGGCGGCAAATTATCGGAGAAGGTCGGTCGCACGGTGCACGTGCGGGCTCTCGATCAGGTCTCCTTAGACGTTCATCGCGGCGATCGCATCGGACTGTTGGGTCACAATGGTTCCGGCAAGTCGACGCTCCTGAAAGTGGTCTCTTCGATCTATCTGCCGACATCGGGTGAGATTCATTCGAGCGTGAACGTTGTGCCGCTGCTTGATTTCAATCTCGGCGTCGATGACGACATGACGGGCGTTGAGGCCATTCGCGTGGGCTGCATGTTGCGAGGCATTTCCAAGGACAAAATTTCGCAATCGCTCGCCGATATTTGCGAGTTCACCGAATTGGGCGAGTTCCTCAACCTGCCGATTCGCACTTACTCCGCCGGCATGCGGGCTCGTCTCGCCTTCGGAACTGCGACGGCAGTTCGACCGGAAGCGATTGCGATCGACGAAAACCTGGCGACAGGTGATGCACAGTTCATCAAGAAGGCGCGGCAACGGGCGGGAGAATTTATCGGCGGGGCGTCTCTCTTATTCCTGGCGAGCCATCAGGACGAAATCCTGCGGTCGTTCTGCAACAAGGGAGTCGTTCTGCGGACCGGGCGGGTCGAGTTCTGCGGACCGATCGACGACGCAATTCAGTACTACAATGGCGGCTCATATCAAAACGCGGCCGTGCCGGCCGCGTCCCCAATCGTAAGGGCGGCAGCTTAGCCCACGTATTGTTTGGCACAAGGGAGGCGAAATGGTGACATACCCGACCGCGGCGGGTGACATCACCGGCGGATTTCGACGGTTCGATATTTGGCTCGGCTTGGCCTGGCTCGACCTCAAGTTGCGCTATCGGCGAACGCTTGTCGGTCCATTTTGGCTGCCGCTCTCATCGGTCGTCACGATCGCCGTTATGGGATTCATCTACGGCAAACTTTTCAAGATGAATCTGGCGGAATACTTTCCGTACCTGGCTTGCGGCCTGGCCCTTTGGTCGTTGATTTCAGCGTTCATCGCCAATGCGCACTCGGTGTTCGTCCAATCGGCACACATCGCGCACCAGACGCCGCTTCCTTATTCCCTTTACGTACTGCGGCGCGTGGCAAATGGTTTTATTCAATTCGCGCATACCTCGGTCTCATTCTGGGCGGTCGCGATCTGCTTTCGGGTGCCGTTCGGAGTTCACACCCTGATGGTCTTGCCCGCCCTGGCAATGTTGGCATGCTTCGGTTTCTGGATCACGCTGGGACTTGGCACGGTTTGCTTGCGCTTTCGCGATCTGGCTCAAATCATCATCGTCGGCACTCAATTGCTGTTTTTGGCGACGCCCATCTTCTGGAAAATTGATCTGCTTGCCGATCAGCGCTGGTTGGCGACGTGCAATCCGTGTTTTCATCTGCTTGAAATCTGCCGGGCACCCCTCTTGGGCCAGCCAACTCCCTGGGAAAGCTGGCTGGCAGTCCTCGTCATCAACGTCATCGGCTGTTTGCTTGCGTTTGCGGTTTTCGCGCGATGCAGAAGCCGACTCGCGTATTGGATGTGAGACGCTTCGATGGGGCGGCAAGGATGCCGCCCGGTTTGAATTCGCAAGGTGCGGCATGGATGCTGACTTGGTTCAACCATTCAATCGCTTGGGCAGCCCGGGAAGCCGATGGCGCATGATTGCCCTTCCGTTGACGTTGATCCTGGCTGTGGCAGCGACATTTGTCGTCGTTCGGTCTCAGGCGCCCCTCGTCTTCGACGACACTCCCGGACTGGCAGTCGAACTCTATGACCTTGGCAATCGGCCGTGCCCGCAAGGATTTGAGTTTTGGGCCAAGTTCCTGAGGGACTCGTTTGGGAATCAAGGATCAAGCGGGTATCGACCGCTCAGCGCTCTCATCGCTCACCTTGGGATGGCCGTCTTTCGCGGCCAACTGGCGAATTTGTTCGTTTGGTATTGCTTGATCGGGCTGATTCACGGGGCGACCGTGTGCAGCGTCTTTTTCGTCGCCAGACGATTCGTCGCGGACGAGCGCTGGGCGTACCTCGCCGCTTTCCTGTTCGCCTTTTCAGCGCCGAACGTCACGGCGGCGTGGGTCGTGGGCGCGGGAATTCAAGTGATCGTGACCCTCGTAGTTTGCACCGGGTTGCTTTTGTATTGGCGAGCCGCCGAAAAGCGGCCGCACCATCGCTGGGCGACGACCGGACTATGTCTGCTGATGCTGTTTGGACCGTGGTTTCGTGAGTTCATCGGCATCCTGACTGTCCTTGTGATTTTCGAGGAACTACGTCGCAATCGCCGGCCCACCTGGCTTGTGGCAGCGGCGGCACTCTGTTTGTTGCATGCCCTGTTTCCAACGACTCTCATTCGTTTAATCTTCGCTGTCAATTTGCCCCTGCGTTCGATTTTTGCGATGGGGTCGCTTGCGCAGACGTTGGACGCGCCGATCACTTCGCCCGGGAATCTGGCCGGCTGGCTACGCGCCCAGTTCAATGACATCCGTTGGCTGGCCGGTTGGCATTTCATCGTCTTGCTGCCCCCCTCGCTACTGATTTTGGCAGTGCTCAGTTTCTTCACCGAGTCGATCCGCGACTTGCTTCGGTCGATCCCAGGCCATTTGACAGGCACCGCTCAAAGCGCCGAACTCGGCAGAGTGAGCTTTAAGGCGGCCGTTCTTCCGTTGATTTACGCGGCGGTCTTGATTGCTCTGAAATGTTTCAAAGGCGACTGGCACACCATCGGCGTCTTTTTGTGCTTGGGCCTCGCTGTCGTCGCCCTGAAGCAAAGCGTCTTTTTGTCTGTATGGTTTCTGCTCTCGTTCCTGCCCTTCCTCAAGGTATTTACGGAGCCCGTGCACCTCGCTTACGCAATTGTGCCGGCCAGTATCGTAGCCGCCGCTGCCGTTGAAAAACTTTGGGCTCGCACCGCCGAGCTGCGCGGACCCGTTCGAGCCGTTCGCATCGCAATGGCCGCCGTCCTCCTGATCACCATAGTCGACCATGCGTCGACGCTTTATGGCAGTTATCGTGTGGTCACCGAGTCCTACGCGGGTATCGCGAGCGTGGCTGATTGGCTTCGAGACAACACACCGTCCGACTCGATCGTGATCGGAAACGCCGTCCATACGGCGGACGTGAGGCTCTATTCAAAGGGCCATTTCACTGCATTTCGCACTGCGGGTCCCCTTTCGGACCCTCAAACAGTGTCGACGCCGCGCCAACTGGAATCCTTGTTGGCGAAGGATTTTGATCGGCACGACGTGTATCTGCTCGACATGGACTGTGAATTCCCGTCCGACAAATCGTGGTACCACTCTCATCGGTTCGTCGAAAACAAAGGGATCGCCAAACAGGATCTGGGAAAAATCCACGTGACCCGTGTGCGATATCCGTTCTTTGACCCGTTGCGGAATCTGATCGACCGCCCCTACATCACGTTTTTGGGGCCGCCTGATCTGGAGAACGACTTCTACCACGGCCGCGCCCGAAACGGCCGCTTCCAGCATTACGAGCTGCGTGTCGAGTACCACGTCTACAAAATCACGAGCAGGAATGTGCAAGACTACTGGTACCCGCAGGGCCCCCCCTCAATGGCGCGAGAGAGTTTCCATGGCTTCAATATCTTGCGATTCAACTCGCGTTACTTCGCGATTCCACAAAGCCGGCCCGAGTTTGACGTGCGTAAGATCCTGCGTGGACGATATGCCGACAGTTTTGTCAGCGACAGTCTGAACGACGTGTCGCGTCGCGTTGAAGAGTACACTCACACACGCATCAACCCGTTACAAAGCGCAAAGCAATCCGCCAATTGATCCGTCGGCCAGTCGCCACGTCGGTCACTGCCGTCTTATCCAATTCGACCGTGTTGAGGAGAGGCATGATGCGGACTGAGCCGAATCGTGATTTCACAGTGACCCTTCTCGTCCCGACTCTCAACGAAATCGACGGGATGAGAGTCATCATGCCTCGCGTGCGGCCCGAATGGGTTGACCAGATCGTAATTCTGGACGGAGGCTCCACGGACGGCACGATCGAATACGCCCGCGCACAAGGCTACTTTGTCCATGTGCAGAAAGAGCGCGGCATCCGGCAGGGATACATGGAAGTCCTGCCCTTTATTACGGGGGACGTCGTTCTCACTTTTAGCCCCGACGGCAATTCGATCCCCGAGCTGATTCCCCAGCTCGTCGATAAGATTGCCGAAGGCCATGACATGGTCATCGCCTCGCGCTATCTCGGGTCGGCCACGAGCGACGACGACGATTTCCTGACGGGATTCGGCAACTGGCTCTTCACGCGCACGGTCAACGTTCTGTTCCGCGCGAAATACACCGACGTCATGGTGATCTATCGCGCCTATTGGACTGACCTCATTTTCTATCTCGATCTCGACAAAGACTCCAGCTATCGCACGCCCGAGCGGATCTTGCGCACACGGATCAGCTGGGAACCTCTGTTGTCCGTGCGGGCTGCGAAAATGGGGCTGCGCATAACGGAGGTCCCGGGCGACGAACCTTCACGCATTGGCGGCGAGAGGAAACTCCAAATCTGGAAATGGGGGGCCGCCTACTATTACCAGTTTCTGCGTGAGTACTTCTCGTGGAAGAAACCGCTCGTACGCACTTGGGGCATTCTCGAGCGTTGCGATGAGGCGGACAAGTCCGTGACGCCTATTGTCCAGCGGCCAACAATGCCTGCCACAGTTGAGAGCGAAGCCGCCTAACCGCACCGACCGATCAAGGCGCGTGCCCGGCGGCGCGACCAGCTCGGCCGCGCAGACCGTCGATCAGCCCGCGCACCATGGCCCCCAATTTGCTCAGCTTGGCGGGCTCAAATAGCACCACCGTTGCGCCTTCTCTCAGGCTCCGGGCGAGTTGACTGATTACGAAGCGCGGGTCGAATCCAATGTGTTCTCGTGCCAAGAGCACCCGGTTGCGGACCATGTAATAGCGCCTGAGAGCCGAATGATGAGAGATCATCGGCTGCCACCTGCCGAACTGAGGTCCTCTGGGGGATCCGAGAGCATGCGCCATCAATACTTGTCGCGTGACTTTGACCAGCCAGCCGCTTCGTCGAAGCCTGATCGCGTATTCGTGGTCGACTTCGTCGATAAAGAAATCCTCGCGAAAGGGCCCGACCTGCCGCCACGCATCCAGATTCAACAGTGAACCCGATGTGATCACGGTCCGGGCGTCTCCCATTCCTGATCCAGCCGGGAGCAGAGTTTTGCCGCTCGGCGATTGAAAATTGACACCGATCAGACCGATCCGATTGCGGTCGGGCTGTGTCCGCCATTCGCTCGCCACGCGGGAGAGCAGGTCGGCAGTCGGCGTCGTATCCTGGTCAAAGGTGACTACCCAGGCCGCTTGGTGCTCGGCCGCAAGGTGGCAGCCTTGATTGAGCGCGGCCGCGACGCCGACATTCTCCCTGTTGAAGATCAGCGAAATGTTGTTTTGGCCCGCGGAATAGCGCTGAATGCCGGCGAGTTCGTCCTCTTGCGAATGATTATCGATGATGATCACTTGCGCGAACTGCGGGGCAAGTTGGCTCAAGCGCACGGCAAGCTCCCCGTCCGGGTGATGTGTCACCACCACTGCAACGACGTTCTCCCGGCTTGGCTGCTGAATATTCACGAGTCGCCCTCGAAATCGCTTCTACAGCACGAGATCCTGCAGAAAGCTCCTGAAACCGTATCCGAAACGGCCATAACGGCCGCGGAATGCCTCCCCAATCGCCAGGGGCCAGCGGATGAGGGTTTGATCGCGCATTCGCAAGCGTGCTTGGGCGTGCGATCGCTTTTCACTGACGAGCGAATGATATCTTACATGCAGGACCGCGTCCGCGTCGGCCCGCAGGCGTTCTTGCAAGGACTGTGTGCGTTCCAGCAGGCGGACGAAATAGGCTCGGTCCATATTGGCCCGCGCGTGCCGAAATTGAGACAACAGGGCCGATGCGGCGGCGCCGATTGCCTGTTTGTCGTGCTGTCGGTATCGCACAAGCGGTTGATCGATGCACCGAACACGGCCTGTGGCCGCCGCAACGAGACCCAGCCATTCGTCATGTACGAACCACTCGGGAACAGGCAAGGCGCGGTTCAAGAGCGACGCACGAAACGCCATTGCCGCGCCCGTGACGACGTTAAACCGCAAGAGCCGCTCAAACGCCTCGCCCGCATTCACCTCGCCTTGTTGACCGGGACCGAAATGGAGCCGCTGCCATTGTGTGTCGCCGCTGAATTTCCCCTCGGGAGTAATCAGGGCCAGGTCATGAAACGCCAGCAGGAGTTGCGGATCGTCGCGGAAAGCCGCCTCGAGCACGGCGAGTTTTTGGGGCTCCCACACGTCGTCCTGATCACAGGGGACGAGCAGGTCGCCTTGGCAAAGCGAAAAGGCTTTCGCAAAGTTCTGTGTGACACCCAGACGTGTGGGGTTCACGCACAGCGAGACTTTGACGCCTGCACGGCTGGCGAACCGGCCGATGACCGCAGCCGTGTCGTCATCCGAACCGTCGTCGCAGACGACTATTTCGTCCGGAAGTCGCGTTTGGCGCTCGATGCTCTCGAGCTGCTCGAGCAAATCGCGCTCGCCGTTGAACGTACATAACGCAACTGACAGCCGCATAAGCGGTTTCTGGCCGAATTGGACCGCATCGTCAATAGCGAACTCGCCGGATCGCCCCAGCGGACAATCGTCCACGCAATGCGACCGACTTTTTTGGCTTTTTTCGGGCGCTAAAAAGGGGGACTTTTTTTGGGTCGACACCAAAAAACTCCAACCGCCCCCATGGCGGTCCCAAAAAACTCTGTCCGCCCCCATGGCAGGCCAAAAAAGAGTCCGGCCCGCCCGCATTATGGCTAAAAAAAGTCCGAATTCGCCGAACCCGCTCCCCAAACCTTCGTACAATTACCGTGCGGGCACCGCGGCTGCGGCGCAGAAGGGGGACACTCTTGTCTCGCGAGGGGGACATGATCGAACTCGAAGACCGCGGCGTCGTCAAAATCGTGCGGATGGCGGCCGGCAAGGGCAACGCGATCAGCCTCGACTTGGCGACCGCCTTCATCGAGGCGCTCGCCGCGGTCGAACGCAGCCCGGCGAAGGCAGCCATCCTCACCGGTACGGGCAACGTCTTTTGTGCGGGAGTCGACCTGCCCGCAATCCTCGCCGGCGGGCCGGACTACGTGCGCAAGTTCATCCCCGCGCTGCAAAAATCCTTCGAGCAGCTGGCCCTCTTCCCCAAGCCGATCGTGGCGGCCATCAACGGTCACGCCATCGCGGGCGGAGCGATCTTCGTGTTCGGCTGCGACCAGCGGCTGTTGGCCCACGGCCGCTCGCGGGTCGGGCTGACGGAAGTCCGCGTCGGCGTTGAATTTCCATCTTGGGCGCTCGAGATTGCCCGCTTCGCGACACCGCCGCAGCACTTTTCGACGCTCATCTGCGCCGGCCGCACGTACGAGCCGGACGAAGCATTTTCCCGCGGACTCGTGGACGAACTCGTCGAGCCGGAACGACTGCTGGACCGCGCCTACGAGATCGCCGACGAATTCGCCGCCATCCCGGCCGACACGTTCGCGGCCACCAAACGCGCCGTCCGCCGACCACTGATCGAAGCGGCCCGCCGCCAGGCCGCGCTCGAAGACGCGGCCCTCATCGAAAAGTGGGCCTCGCCCCAGACGCTCCAGAAAATGGCCGACTTCGCCGCCCGCACCATCGGCCGGCGAAGTTGAACCCGCGCGTGAGTGTTCGAGCCGAGAGGTTCATCCTCCCGGTCGATCGCCCACGCCACGTGCAATCGCCGCATCGTCGGCAGCGCGCGAGTTGCTGACTAATCGGCGACCGTGCAAAAAATCTGTCAAAAAAGTTCTTCGGGATTCGAACCTGCGCAGGTAAAATGGGGCTAGGTAAGGGGTCTGAGGCAGCCCTCAAACTCTTTCGCCATTCGCCCGCCACTCGGAGCTTGCCACTCAATTGCCCTCCTCTCGGAACGTGCCACTCAATTGACTGTCCCGCGACCCCCGCCCCGCACGCCGTGTTCTTGCTTCCGTACCTCGCGCGCCCGCCTTGCAAGTGTGGCTAGGGGCTAGGGGCTAGAGAGAATCAGAAACACATCTTTGGCTTTCCGTTGAATTTAGCACGCATGACACGCAGCCTGGCTGCCGGCTTCGCCTTTCTGTTGTGCGCCGCCAGCGCGGTCGCCGCCGATCGTGCCGTCGTCGATCGGGCCGCGGCCGACCGCGTCAGTGGGCTCCCGCCGATTCCCGATGTCGGCGAGCCGTTCGACGTCCGTAAATTCTCCGCGGTTTCGGTGCCCGATCACCAGAACGCCTGGACGTATTACCGGCAGGCGTCGCGCCTGCTCGTCGCGATTGAGTCACTGCTGAGTCCCGCTGAAACGAAGAGGTTGTCGGCTCTGTCGGCTGGCAACCATGCCCATGAAAATGCTTGGGAAGCGATGGAGCAGGGTTGGACGCATGCGAACGCCACCACGCGCCGCTACCTCCGCGAGAACCAGGTTGCTTTGGAAGTCTGGAAGCGAGGCACCGACTGCCCAACGGCACTCCGCGTTCCTCTTCGCGAGCTGACTTTTCAGTCGCTGGGTTCGACCTACTACCAGAGCGCGAGAGAGTTTGCGCGGCTGGCGTGGTTGGAGGCCGCCCGCCAGCGCGCAGGACCGCGCCCCTCGGAGGCTTGGACATGGTACCGAGCCCTTCTTCGCAGCAGTTCCCACCTCGCCGCGCACGCAGGCTTGATGGGCCGGCTGGTGAGCGAGGCCATTCTGAATGGCACCGTTGATTTCGCGTTGCCCTGGGCAGCGCAACCCGAAATCACGGCCGCCGATCTTCGCCAGGCGCTCGCGGACGCCCAAACAGCCGCCGGAATGAGGCCCCCCTTTTCCGACAGTCTGAAAGCAGAATACCTCGCCTGGATCCACGGCGGCGTCGACGAGGCGATCGAAACCGCCTCGCCGGAGTTTGCTCCCGTCTTGAAAGCGGTCGGTTACCGGGAACGTCTCCGCCGGTCGGTCAACCTGGCTTATGCCAATCTGCTCAGTCATTGCGACGCTCCCCGCTGTCGCCGCCCGCCGCTTTCCGTGAAGCTGCGCCTGTTTGACGAGGGCCAAGCCGCGCGAGCGGGCGTCACGGTCCTGTCGGCACGTGAGATTGAAAAACGCATCCTTTCGATTCCGGGCGTCGATGCGAAAACCACCGAGTATCTCACCCCGCCCCGCTCGATTTACGATGCACTTGATCGCGAGCGCGTGCTGGAAGCCGCGTTGATCTTGGGCCTGGCGCTCCAGTTGCACGATCGCGAGCACCATCAATTCCCCCAAGCGCTTCCCGAACTCGTCGCGAAGGGTTACCTGCCGACGATTCCGGCCGATCCGTTCGGCAAAGGAGAGCCGTTTCACTACCGGCCCAACGCCGATCCGCGGCAGGGCGCGATCCTCTGGAGCGTCTGGCTCGACGGAGTGGACCAGCAAGGGAATCTCGATGCTGCAGCAAGTTCTGGCAAGGAGGCGGGCGACCGCATCTTCAAGATTTCTGCGCCCTCGAATGCCGACCCGAAGAAATAGTATCGCTCTTTCAAAAGACCTGTCCCCGAACGGCGTCCCCTCCTCGGCGGCGCCGAAAATCTGAATTCGCGCGGGTGTCGAGTCTTGCAGGGCAGGCTCGGCCTGCCGATTCCGCTGAGCGCCGGCCGCTATTGGCGGGAGGCGGATTGCCTCGATGAGTCGCCGGCCGCCGGTTGGCACGGCCGCCCGCGATAGAATGGAAGGGTTGCCGGCTCAAATGCGTGTTCGCATCGGTGATGCCGATGAGACGCGCGTTCAACGGCGTTGGAAATCGCCTTTTTTCGGAAAGGATCGCCTGCATGCGGCGGATTCATTTTCGCTCGTCAATCGCGGCTTCGGCCGTGATCTCTGTTTCGACCGTCGCCGCGCTCGTTTTATGGAGCGTGGCCGGGGCGGCTGAATCGAGCACGCCCGCGCCGTCCGCGGCCGACTCGATCGCATCCGCGCCGTCCGCGGCCCGCTCTCAGGCCGAAGCGCGGCTGCTGGGCGACATCAAGTATCTCGCGTCGGACGAGCTGGAAGGCCGCGGCATCGGAACGGCGGGGTTGAACAAGGCGGCCCAATACATCCGTCAGGAATTTCAGGCCGCCGGCCTCGACGTGACGCGCGTCCACGGCGACGCCTTTCAGAAATTCACCATGTCGCTTCCCGCCCGGCTGGGCACGCCCAATTCCCTGACGTTCATCGGGCCCGACGGCAAGAGCCTCGTTTTGCAGCAAGACGTCGATTTCCGCCCCTGCTCGTTTGGCGGCTGGGGCACGATCCACGGAGAGTTGGCCTTCGGCGGTTATGCGATCGACGCGAAGAATTATCACGACTTCCAGGGCGTCGATCTCAAGGGAAAGGCCGTCATCGTCATGCGGCGCGGCCCGCGACAAGACGATGCAGACGGGCCCTTCGCGACGCGTGGCGACGACGCTCTGGGCGGCGACCTCCGCACGAAGCTGAGCAACGCGGCCGCGGCGGGCGCAAGTGCCCTCTTGATCGTGAACGATCCGGCAAGCGTGCACAAAAACGCCAAGGAGCATGAGCCGCGGATCCGTTGGGCGACCAACCGCGTCGTGGACGCCGCCCTGGCTCTCGAAAAGGCCGCGCCCGGAACATCGGACGACTCGCAGGCACGCCGGGAATTGTCCCGGACAGTTGCCTGGCTGAAAAAAGTGCGCGCGGACGCCGCACGTTCCGAGAGCGACGATCCGCTCATGACTTTCGGCTTCGGAGGCAACGGGAGGGACGGCAATCTTCCCGTCGTCCAATTGTCCGTCGCCGCCGCCGATCGCGTCCTCAAGGCCGCCACCGGCAAATCGCTCGGAGAGTTCGCAGCGGCCATCGACAAGGATCTCAAGCCCAAGTCGACCGTGCTTGCGGGATGGAAGGCCGACGGGGTGACGACGATCCAGCGATCGCGGGTCGAAGTCAAAAACGTCATCGGCGTGCTCGAAGGCGAGGGCCCGCACGCCGACGAAACGGTCGTGATCGGCGCCCACTATGACCACCTGGGGCGCGGCGGAATTGATTCCGGCTCGCTTCTGGAAAGCTCGCACGAGATCCACAACGGAGCCGACGACAACGCGTCGGGAACGTGCGCCCTGCCTCGAGTTGGCCCGGCACTTCGGTCACCAGGCAAAGCGACTGCCGCGGCGGCTCGTGTTCATCACCTTCACGGGCGAGGAGGAAGGGCTCGTCGGCTCGGCGCATTATGCGAGGGAACCCGTGTTTCCGCTGGCAACGACGGTCGCGATGCTCAACCTCGACATGGTCGGCCGCCTGCGCGAGGACAAGCTCACCGTCTACGGCCTGGGCACCGGCCTGCCTTTCAAAGAGCTGGTCGAGCGCACGACGACGGCCCGGCACTTCAAGTTGATTCCCAAGCCGGAGGGTTATGGGCCCAGCGATAATACGTCGTTTTACGTCAAGAAAATCCCGATCCTCTTCTTTTTCACCGGGAGCCATTCCGACTATCACCGGCCGACCGACGACTGGCAGAAAATCAACATCCCTGGGATGGGCCGGATCGTCGAGCTCGTGGAGGAAATCGCCACGACGATCGTGACCGCGCCCGAGCGGCCCGGCTACGTCGACCTCAACGGGGCAGGCAGGGTCGACCGCGGCGGCAGCCGACCCTATTTCGGCAGTATCCCCGACTTCAGCAGCGTGGACTCGGGCTATTCCATCTCAGGCGTCGCTCCGGACAGTCCCGCCGCCCGGGCCGGCCTCAAAGGTGGCGACCGCATCATTCAAATCGGCGACCGCAAGATCACAGGCCTCGACGATTTCGACCTGGCCCTGCGCCGCCTGAGCGCCGGCGACATAGTCCCCGTCACGGCGATCCGCGCGGGAAAAGTCGTCCGGCTGAAAGTGATCTTGGCCAAGCCGAAATAGGAGGAGGCAAACGCATGAACCAACCCTGCGACTTGCAGGGCCAAGCCGCTCAAACTGGCGCGATGGTGCTGCCAGCACGTGAGATTGAAACACGCATCCTTTCAAATCCCGTCGTCGACGCGAAGACCAACGAGTATCTCACCCCGCCCGGCTCGATTTACGATGCGCTTGATTGCGAGCGCGTGCAGGAAGCCGCGTTAATCTTGGGCCTGGCCCTCCAGTTGCACGCTCGCGAGCACCCCAATTCCCCCAAACGCTGCACGAACTCGTCGCGAAGGGTTACCTGCCGACGATTCCGGCCGATCCACTCGGCAAAGGAGAGCCGTTTCACTACCGGCCCAACGCCGATCCACGGCAAGGCGCAATCCTCTGGAGCGTCTGGCTCGACGGAGTCGACCAACAAGGAGAGCTCGATGCCACCCGAAAGTCCGGCAAGGACGTCGGCGACCGGATCTTTAAGATTTCCGCGCCCTCGAATACCGCCCCGAACAAATAGCTCGTCGCTAGTGCGGGAACCTGAGTGCTTGTGCTGGCGCACCCTGACACCTTTGTTTGCCCTTTGTTTGGCCGCGATCTTCGCAAGTCCGACTTCGATGTTGTTGCACGGGCGACTTTCAAGGCGCCCATCCTGAGAACATGGGCTCCTCAATGGAAGCCGCCATCAGGTATTCACGGGCGTGTTTCGGCCGACCTGGGCCGTGCGTCCAGTATTTGGATCGCGTTCGACTGGCTCAGGGCGAGGCGATTGCCGTCAGGGCTGAACGCGACGGCATGATAAGCCATTCGATTATTTCCTCCAAAAGTGAGCAACTCGTGGCCGCCGGTGACGTCCCAAATCTTTGCGGTGCCGTCCTGGCCGGCCGAAACGAGCCGTCGTCCATCAGGGCTCCAGGCAACGTCGAGGATCACATCCGAGTGGCCTGTCAATGTCGGCAGCCGACGGTCCCACCAAAATGGCCTCTGCGGATCCCAAATGCCGATTTCGGTGTCGTGCAGCTGGGCGACCCACCGTTCGTCAGGGCTCCAATACAGATGCCACCTCGCCTGATCGGCACCGCAAATCACGCGCACTCGGCCGCTAACCGGATCCCAACCCTTGAACTCCCTCATCGTTTCAAAGAAAAGTTCTCGGCTCTTTTTCGTCCAGCCCACGAGGTGAATTCCGTGGATCCGTTCGTCGGCTTCGCTGAAGACTTCTCGCCACGTATCACTTTCCCAAACGGCCAGCATCGAGTCACCGCTGGCAGCTGCAAGCCACTTACCGTCGGTGCTCCATTGCAACTCTCTCGATTGAAAGCTTCCATTGGGCAGTCCAATGGTTCGCGGCAGTTTCTTCAGGCTAGTCACTTGCTGCCAGTTCGAGGTGCTCCGAATCGTGACGTCCCCCGTTTCGTCGATCGCAGCCAAACGCGAACCGTCTGGGCCCCAAGCCACTCGGACAGCGCCGGCTTGCCGTTCCAACGTTTTGACGAGAGAGCCACTTTCGCTATCCCAAACATACACGGTGCCGACGAAACTGGGAGGGTTGAAAGTCCAAGCAGTCCCTGCGATCCAACGGCCGTCGGGCGACCATGCCAATGAGTCCAATTCACCGCGCTGGCTGACCAAAGTGCGTTCTTCCTTCCTCGGAGCCGTGTCCCAAATCGTAATCTGTTCGGCGTCGCCTCCGATCGCGGCGACTCGTTGGCTATCTGGACTCCAGGCAAGCATGCGATTGTCGTGGCGGCCGAGAAGAGTCAGGATCTCGTTTCCGTTCTCGGAATCAAGAATCTTGGTCGTTGTGTTAGAGGCGCCTACGGCCAACCAACGGCCGTTCGGGCTCCAGGCTTGCCAGTTACTCGAGAACCGCAAGTTAAATCGCGTCTTTCCGGAAGCGAGGTCGAACACCTGGAAATTATCCGAGACGCGCGTGCAGTCTGGGCTGCAAGTCAGTGCATTAACTTTGAGCGTGCGGACTTCGCGTCCGGTGGCGGCATCCCAAACTTTCGTCTCGTGTTCACCGGATGAGACCAATTGCTTGTCGTCGACACTCCACGCCAGCCGCACGGGAAAGTTGAGTAGGGAGCTGGCTTCTTTTGGATGACCGCTGAGTGACAGGATCTTCGTTCCACTGGAGACGTCCCAGACTTCGATCCGCCGATCAAATGTCGCGAACGCCAAACGCCGGCCATCGCGGCTCCATGCGAGACCCATCATCCCACCCGAATAGCCCTGCGTACCTCCGCCGAGCGTTAGAATCTTCCTGCGTTCGACTACGTCCCAGACGACGACTTCCGGCTGCGCGTACGCCGTGGCGGCTAAACGTCGCCCGTCGGGGTGCCAGGCCAGCAACCAGGCCGGCTGATTGAGCGTACAAATTCGCTTTCCTGTTTCCGGCTCCCAGAGATGGATGCCGGCGAAATTCGCTCCCGCAAGGCGCTGACCATCCGGAGACCAGGCAATCGAAAGCAGATCGTTCTTGTGGCCCTTTTCCAAGCGACAGTCGATCGTTGTTAAGATCCGCGATTGACGGTGAAGGTAATACCACTCCCAACCTCTGAGATCCGCCTGTCCCGGCTGTGGCAAATGCCGATCGAGAAGGTCCGTGAGTCGACCATCATTACCGGCCTCTCGGGCTATTTCGGCCAGGTTCATGTGGGCCGCATAAAGTGTCCGTTCCGAGCGATCCAAAGCCGCCGAAGTCGTAACATAACCGACTGCCGTAACCACGATGACGATTACAAGAAGCAAGGCGGCTGAAGCCGCCAGGCTGGCGACCACAGGCTTTCGCTTGCACCAGCGCCAGAATCGTGCAATTTTCCCGAGCGGACGGGCGTGAATCGGCTCGCCACGCAGGAACCGCCCGAGCTCATTGGCGAGTTCCTCCGACGAGCGGTAGCGCTGTCGCGGTTCCTTCTGCAAGCATTTGAGGCAGATCGTCTCAAGATCGCGAGGGACGTTGGGATTCAATAGGCGAGGCGACACCGGCTCCACGCTCAGTACCTGGTTCAGCGTGGCGATCAGCGACTCGCCGAGGAATGGAGGCCGGCCTGTCACTAACTCGTAGAGCACGGCGCCCAGCGAATAGACGTCGCTCGCCGGCCCAACTTTTTCGCCATTGGCTCCCGCTTGCTCCGGCGACATGTAGCTGGGCGTACCGATCAGAGAGCCCGTTGCGGTCAACTGGGCGCTGGACTCGATCCGTTTCGCCAGGCCAAAGTCGGTCACGCGCGGTTGATCGAAAGCGTCAATTAAAATGTTCGACGGCTTGAGGTCGCGGTGCAGCGTTCCCTGTCGATGGGCGAACTGGATGGCTTCGGCGATCGTCTTGACATATCCGGCGGCCTTGGCGGCGGGAAGCGGTCCGTGTTGAACGAGTGCGGCCAGGCTTTGGCCCTCGACATAATCCATCGAGAAATAATGCTGGCCGTCGTGCTGGCCGACCTCGTGAATGGCCACGATGTTTTGATGCTGTAAGTTGGCCGCCGCTTTCGCCTCAATGTAGAACCGCTCCACGGCGGATTCCGAAGCCAACTGGCCGGCAAGGATCATTTTGAGCGCGACGACGCGATCGAGGCTAACTTGCCGAGCCTTGTAAACAACCCCCATGCCACCCCGGGCGATCTCTTCGAGGATCTCGTAGTCACCGAAATAACGGACTTGAGTGCCGCTCGGACTGGCCGGTCGCGGGGGCAAAGTTGAATCAAGCACGGTGCTGGGCGGCGAGGCGCGTTTATCCCCCGTCACTTGCCGTAGCAAACAGCGAGGGCACAGCCCCGACGGTGCGTGGGCCGGCAGGTCCGCACCGCACTGCGGACACTGCTGTACTTCGGCCATGGGCGGATTCCCCTGCGATGTGCTGGCTTGCACCTCTTACTTAAGCAAATCCCTGGATTGGTTACACGTCCTGTTCTGCAAACAGATGCGATTATTGTCGGTTTTCGGGGCGGGGGCTCTGGAACCTGTGCGGGCGCCACCCGTCTGGGTGCCATGTCCCACGGCTCTGCGTGGGCATGTCCTCGGAACTACGACAGAATGTGGTCGCCGCAAAGGCTTCAGCCACGATCCGTGAATCTTTCCTCGCCATGAACGAAAACCGGAAAGCGTGTCGACCATTCAACGAGCCGGGACGCGCCCATTCGTTGACGTTCTCCTGCTTTGCCGGCGACCGTTTCTTTCCAAAGATCGCAGCCGAATGTGGCTCGTGGAAGCGATCGACCGGGCCTTACGCAAGTACACGCGCTTGATCTTTGGGCCTATGTCGTGATGCCAGAGCACGTCCACTTTTACCGACCCAAGAAGCGGACACGAGTGACGGCGAGGAAACAGCGGCCGAATCATGCAAACGGATTCGATACGAATCGGACGCCTCTGTCAGGCGATGAATCGGTTGCGCTACGGTCTTTCTGCCACGATGGTCGAAGGCGCCAGCGACGACGAACGCGCGATCAGTGCTTCGGCCTTTCAGGCCTTTTGCGATCGGTTGGATTGCATTCCAGGGCTTGCGCAAGGCTCCGACCCTGGCTTTAGAATCTGTCCCCGTTGGGGCCGCGAACAATGAAGAGGGGGGCTAGGAATTTGGGGTCAGGCTGTCGTCGCTGCCTCGGACGCCGCAGGGCTGAAGACATGCCCATGCAGAGCCAAGGGCATGGCACCCAGTGGCAGCTCGGGGCCGCCAGTGCGATTGCTGATGCAACTGCTTTGGAACGGAAGACACTGGCGGGCCAAAGCCCCCGCCAGTGGCACCAAAAAAAACCTTACAGCGTCGCCGGCGGAGTGTGATGTGAGGAAGGCGGGTACCCCTCACCCAGGGGAGATTGAAGGATGAAGGCGGAAGGATGAAGGATGAGCAACATGGGGGCATCCGATTTTACCCTCTGCCCTCTGCCCTCCGCCCTGACGCGAAGCGTCTACCGGGCACGCCAGAGGGGTCGTACCACTAGTATTCCCGCCGTTCGCGGGATGACGGAATGTGCATCGCCTTGCGGTACTTGGTCACCGTGCGGCGGGCCAGGTTGTAGCCGCGCTTGGCTAACTCGTCGACGAGTGCTTCGTCGGAGAGCGGGTCGGCTTTGTCTTCTTTGTCGACGATGTCTTTCATCGCCAGGCGGATGATGTCCCACGCCACGTCTTCGCCGTCGGCCGTTTTCGTGCCGCCGCCGAAGAAGCTCTTGAGCGGGCACAGTTCGCGCGGCGTCTGGATCCACTTGTCGTCGACGGCCCGCGAGACGGTCGTCACGTGCACGTGCACCACGTCGGCGATTTGCTGCATCTTCAAGGGGACGATGAACTGCGGTCCCTTTTCGAGGTATTCGGCCTGGTGGTCGATGATCGCCTGGGCGACGCGGCGGAGCGTGTTGTTTCGCTGCTCGATCGATTCGATCAGCCAGCGGGCCGACTCGATCTTTCGCTTGATGAACTCGCGCGTCTTGGGATCGGGATTGCCGCGGAGCTGCTCGAGGTAATAACGGCTGATCCGCAAGGGGGGCGTGTATTCATCGATGAGCTGCACGACGTATTTGCCGTGCTCGTCGCGATCGACGAGCAGATCGGGCGTGACTGCGCTCGGCCTGCCTGGGCTCGAAGAGTTGGCCGGGCCACGGATTGAGCGTGCGCAGTTCCTCGATCGCATCCTTGATGTCGTCGAGCGAGTAACCCGTCTTGCGCTCAATGACGGGCAGCCGGTTCTGCTTGACGTCTTCGAGGTGCGACGTGATCAAGGTCACCACGATGTCGCGGTAGGGCATGTTCGGTTTGACTTGCAGCAGCAGGCATTCCTTGGCGTCGCGGGCGCCGACTCCGGGCGGATCGAGCTTCTGGATCAGCGACAACGCCTGCTGGGCGTCCTCCGGCGTGATCGTTTTGTTCGACTGCACGCCGTAGGCCTGCACGATCTCGGGCAGAGAGCTTTGCAGCCGGCCGTTGTTATCGAGGTTCTGAATCAGGTATTCGCCGAACTCGCGGACCTGCTGGGGCATCTCGAAGAAGTGGAATTGCTCGACCAGGCTGTCGTGCAGCGACTGCGGCCGGGCTTCCATGTTCGACATGGCGTCGGCCTTCCGCTCGCCCTCTTCCTCGATACGGTTCGAAGAGGGGCGGGAGCCGGCGGACAGGTTGTCCTCGGGCCATTCGGAGGACATTTCCAGGAGCCGCTCGAAGTCGGCCTCATTGTCATGGTCCGAATCGACGACGAGCTCGCGCTCCTCGACGGCTTTTTCGGCAACGGGGGGTTCCTCGGTGGCGGTGGCCGTCTCCGAGTCGCCGTCTTCTTCGAGGCCTTTCTCCAGCACCACGTTTTCCTGCAGTTCTTCCTCGATGCGGTCGTTGAGGGCCATCACCGGAAGCTGCAGAATCTCCATGGACTGGATCATGCGCGGAGCCAGCTTCATCTGCTGGCTCATCTTCATGTGTTGCGAAAGGTTGAGTTGCATGAATCGCGTTTCGGAGGGATTAAGGAGGCGAGTTAACCAGGGAGCGTCTGCCCCCATTGTCCGCGGCCCAATTGTGCTCGTCGAAGTCCTTTTTCCTTCCTCCCTTTTTAGAATTCTTGTCGACCCATGAGAGCGTCGGCGAGCATTTCCCGGTTGGCAAATTCGAGCACGCTGCCCGTCGGGATCCCGCGAGCCAATCGCGTGATCTTCACCGGTTCGCCCGCCAACAAATTCGAGATATACAAGGCCGTTCCATCCCCTTCGACGGTTGGATTTGTAGCCATTACAATTTCGGTGACCCCGGTATTTCGCACGCGCTGGACCAGTGGGCCGATGGTTAGATCCTCGGGACCCACCCCTTCCAACGGGGAAATCCGGCCCTGCAAGACGTGATACAACCCTTGGAAGACGCCGGCCGCCTCGAGGGCGACGACGTCGCGAGGCTGCTCGACAATGCAAAGCGTGTGCCGTTGCCGCTTGGGATCGCGACAAATCGCGCACAATTCGCCTTCGGTCAGGTTGAAGCACTGAGCGCAGGGATGGACGGCGTCCTTCACCTGGCGAATCGCCTCGGCCAGCCGCAGCGCTTCTTCGCGGGGTGAGGCCAACACATGGTGTGCGAGCCGTTCCGCGCTTTTGCGGCCAATCCCGGGGAGCGTCGCGAACTGCTCGATCAGTTGGCCGACGGCGGGCCCGTAAGGATGAGCTTGCTCTTCGCTATAGCGCTGTCGTGTCGCCATCACTGTCTTTCCCGTACTTCCTTGTTTCCCGTACTTCCCTGTCCTGCTGACTCCGTCTCGCTAGCCGACCGAAGTCGGCCCCTCTTCGCCGCCGCCTCCCATGCCGAATTTGGACATCATTTCCGAGAGACCGGGAAGCTGGAGCGACGACGTCATCTTCCCCATCTCGTCAGCCGCTGCTTGCTGAGCCTTTTCGAGGGCCTGATTCGTCGCGGAAACCAGCAGGTCCTCCAACATTTCTGCGTCGGCGTCCTTGAGCAACGAGGGCTCGATTTTCACGCTCAAAATCCGCTGCAGGCCGCTGGCCTCGACGACGACCATGTTGCCGCCGGCCGAGCCCTCGACGCGGACCTGGCCGAGCTTGGCCTGCATCTCCTGAGCACGGCCTTGGATTTGTTGCGCCTCTTTGAGAATCGAAGCGAGGTTGGAGATTCCCTTGAACATCTTCGTCAGTCCTCCTCGGCTTCTGCATCCGGCTTTGGTCTTGATGCAGCTTCCACGCGGACAATCTTGGCTCCGAAAATCGACCGTGCCTTCTCGGCATAGGGGTCGGTGATCTCGGCGGTTATTTCCCGGCTGGATTCCGGCGCCTGCGCGGCAATCGGTTTGGGTGTGGGAGCCGGTCCTTCTGTGGGCGGACTTCCCAGCCGACAGCTAATTCGGACTGGGTGACCCGCCAGGCTTTCCGCGAGCTTTTCGAGCCTTTGAAGGTTGTCGGGCTTCTCGCAGAGGCCTTTGCATACATAATAGGCCGCGGGGAACAAGATTTCCAGATGATTTGGTCCAATAATTGCTGCATTTTCGATTCTTCCGGCATAGTCGCGCAGGATATCCTTAACTGGAAGCTGAGCAACGATTTCTGACCAAAAGGCCTTTTCGGCCCCCGCCTCGAGCCGGAGCTTAGGGGATGTGGGTTCTGCGACCAGGGCGTCCGGAACTGTGTCTGGCGGCGGATCGACCGCGACAGGGCCATTATTAGGGCCGCTGGAGGGGCCATTGGGGAAGCCACTGCGGGTGCCACTGGGCGGCCCGGTTGCCGGGTTCGGTAGCGACCGGACCACGCTCGTTTGCCGCGGAACGTTGGCAGCGGGGAGCGGTTTCGATGCCGATCCTGTCGCGCCGACTGAACGCAATTCTTCGACGAGCGACGCCAGGTCGAGCGTGGCTTCCAGCAGCGTCAGACGCACGATGGCCAGCTCAGCCAGGGCGCGGCCGTGGCCCGAACGCTGCATGCGGGTCTTCGTTTCGGCCAGGATTTGCAGTGCGGCCACGATCGTCGGCAGGCCCCAGCGTCGGGCCTGATCAGCCAGGCGCGGACGCTGCGTGGCGGCCACGCTGGTGAGCGCGGTCGATTCCGCGCCGGCGGCGATGACCATCAGATCGCGTTGGTAGTCGAGCAGTTGATCGACCAGTTCGCCAAGCTGCACTCCACCGCCCAGCGCCTCGTCGAAGAGGGCCAGCGCGCGATCGGGTTGCTGGCTGACGATGCCTTCGGAGATGTCGATCAGCCGCTCGTCGCTGGCCGTGCCCAGCAAACGGTGCACGTCCTCAGCCGTGATTGTTTTGCCGCCGAAGGCGAGCAGTTGGTCGAAGAGCGACTGGCTGTCGCGCATCGATCCGCCCGCTCTTCGCGCGACAAGTTCGAGCGCGGCTGGATCGACCTGATATCCCTCGGCTGTGGCAATTTCGTGCAGCCGTTCGACGATTTGCTGCGTCGCAATGGCCGAGAAATCAAACCGTTGGCAGCGGGAGAGGATCGTGTCGGGAACTTTATTCGGCTCGGTCGTGCAAAAGACAAACTTGACGTTGGGGGGCGGCTCCTCGAGCGTCTTCAACAGCGCGTTGAAGGCCTCGTTGGTGAGCATGTGCACTTCGTCGATGATGTAGATCTTGTAGCGGGCCCGCATCGGTCTGACGCCGACGTTCGAGCGCAACAAGCGAATGTCGTCGATGCGGCGGTTCGACGCGCCGTCGATTTCAAGTACGTCGACGTCGTGGCCCGTGGAGATGCCCTGGCAGATTTCGCATTCGTTGCACGGCTCACCGTCGACGACGTTGGGGCAGTCGAGTGCCTTGGCCAGGATGCGGGCCATCGACGTCTTGCCCACGCCGCGGGCTCCCGTGAAGAGATAGGCGTGAGCCACCCGGCCGCCGGCGATCGCGTTTTTCAGCGCCTGGGCGACGTGCGTCTGCCCCACAACGCCGGCAAAGGTTTGCGGCCGGAAGCGGCGGGCGAGTACGGTGTAGTGGGGGCTTGAGCCATCCATAATTGCCGGGTTTTGTGGGGGCGGAGTCGGGGCCGAGCGGTGCAAGAAAAACGGGAGACAAAAAGCTACCTCCGGATGCACCTGAAAGCCAACGCTTAGGGCTGCTCCGGTTAAGGCCTGACCCGGTTGGGCGCGGTCCCACCGCACTCGGAGATAGCTTTTCATCCCCCGATTCGAAAATCGAGTGGCCCGAGGCCGTTCTGCATTATCCGGGACGAGCAACCAACGTCAAGCAACAGGCGGGTGCGTCCGGGTTCGGTCTTGAGTCGCAGGGAAAGTCTGCGTAATTTACGGGCTGACGAGTCGCTTGCGCGGGCAATCGTCATCGACCCCTCACCCTTCGAGAGGGCATAACCCTCTTTGCATCAGCGATTTATGCCGTTCCATCTCCGAGAATTCGTCGCGGCGCATAAAGTGCATTTGCAATCGTCCGGCCGCCGACCGTTCAGGAAACGCGCTCAATGACCGAATCGGTCACTCCAATCTCCACCACGTTCAACCCGGCCGCGATCCCGTTTCCGCTCGGCCAGGCCGCCAACGTTGCGGAAACGGTCGCCACGGGGCTCACCGGCGCGTTTGCCGCTTACGAGGTGGGTGACTTTTACGATGAGCTGTTCGAGCCGGCCGGCTCACCGCGGCCCGAATGCAAAGTCCTGTTCTCGCACCTGCAGCGGCTCTCGGCCGAGGACCTGCAGCGTCGGCAGCGAGCGGCCGACCGATCGATGCTCGGCTTGGGCATCACGTTCAATGTCTACGGGGACGGTCAGGGGACCGAACGAATCATTCCCTTCGACATCGTGCCGCGCGTTCTGCGTTCCCCCGAGTGGAACGAACTCGAACGAGGTTTGAGCCAGCGGATTGCCGCGCTCAATCTGTTCATCGACGACATCTATCACGACCAACGGATCATTCGCGACGGCGTCGTTCCCGAACACATCATCCAGACGGCGTCCCACTTTCGCCGGCAATGCATCGGCCTCAATCCGCCCAAGGGAATCTGGTGCCACATCACGGGGACCGACCTTGTCCGCGATCGCGACGGCCGGTTCTACGTGCTCGAAGACAACCTCCGCTGCCCGTCCGGCGTTTCGTACGTGCTGCAAAACCGGCAATTGATGAAGCAGACGTTTCCCGCCGTCTTCGAGCGGGTTCGCGTTCGTCCCGTCGACGATTACTGCAGCCGGCTGTTGGACGCGCTGCAGTCCTTGATGGACGCCAAGATCCAAACACCCAACGTGGCCCTGCTCACTCCCGGGGCGTACAACTCGGCTTATTTTGAGCATTCGTTCCTCGCTCAGCAGATGGGCATCGACCTTGTCGAAGGCCGCGACCTTGTTGTCTCCGACGGCTTTTTGCACATGCGGACGACCAAGGGCTTCGAGCGGGTCGACGTCCTCTATCGCCGCATCGACGACGACTTCCTCGATCCCAAGACGTTTCGTGCCGATTCGATGCTCGGCGTGCCCGGCCTGATGGACGCGTATCGCGCCGGCCGCGTCGCCATGGCCAACGCACCGGGGACCGGAGTCGCCGACGATAAGGTCGTCTACGCCTATGTGCCGCAGATGATCAAGTACTACCTCGGCCAGGATGCGATCATTCCCAACGTGCCGACGTTCCTGTGCTGGGACGACACGCAGCGCGCGCACGTCCTCGAGAATCTCGACAAGCTCGTGGTGAAGCCGGCCAACGAATCGGGCGGCTACGGTATGTTGATCGGCCCGCGGTCCAGCCGGGCCGAGCGAGAAGAATTTGCCAATCGCGTGAAAGCCTCGCCGCGAAATTACATCGCCCAGCCGACCTTGAGCCTCTCGCGCAGCCCGGTGATCGCGGGCGAGCGGATCGAAGGCCGGCACGTCGATCTGCGGCCCTTCATCATCTACGGCAAAGAGATCTTCGTTCTGCCCGGCGGCCTTACCCGCGTGGCCCTCAAGAAAGGCTCGCTGGTGGTGAACTCGTCGCAGGGCGGCGGCAGCAAAGATACCTGGGTAGTCGCAGAGGGTACGTGACGAAATGCTCTCCCGGGTCGCCGAATCGATCTATTGGATGTGCCGCTATGTCGAGCGGGCCGAAAACGTGGCCCGCTTCATCTCGGTCAACCTGAACCTCAATCTCGACATGCCCGGCGAGCAAGTGCAGCAGTGGCTGCCGCTGGTGATCACCTCGGGCGACCAGGCAGCGTTCAACAAGTCGTGCACGAGCGCGACCAAAGAGAACGTGATTCGTTTCTTGACGTTCGAGCGCGAGAATTCGAACTCGGTCTTGTCGTGCCTCACGTCCGCCCGTGAAAACGCCCGCAGCGTCCGCGAGATCATCTCCTCGGAGATGTGGGAACACATCAACCGCTTCTACCTGCTGCTCAAAGAGAGCGGACTGCAGGCGGCCCTCGACAATCCGTACGACTTTTACGAGCAAGTCCGCCTGAGCGGCCAGCAATTTCAGGGGATCACCGACGCGACGATGACGCACGGCGAAGCGTGGAACTTCTGCCGGCTGGGCCGCACGATCGAAACGGCCGACAAGACATCGCGAATTCTCGACGTCAAATACTTCATCCTCTTGCCCCACGTCAAAGATGTGGGGACGCCCTACGACGACATTCAGTGGTCGGCCCTGCTGCGTTCGGCCAGCGCCTTTGAGATGTACCGCCAAAGGCACGGCCGCATCACGCCGGCACACGTCGTCGATTTCCTGGTGCTCGACCGCGAATTTCCCCGCGCGGTGCTGTACTGCCTCACGGAAGCCAACGACGCGCTGCACGCGATCTCGGGCTCATCGATCGGCAGCTTCAGCAATCGGCCGGAGCAGTTGTTGGGCCAGCTCCGCGCGGAACTCGCCTACGCCCGGGCCGACGACATCATCGCCGGCGGGCTGCATGAATTTGTCGACGATCTGCAGATTCGTCTCAACCTGATCGGGACGTCGGTCTTCGACACGTTCTTCGCGATTCGCCCGATGGAATTGGTGGCGAGTCAGAGTCAGAGCCAAAATCAAAGCCAGACGCAAAGTGTGCGATCGGCTTGAGGCGACCGACGGGCTTCGCGACAAACGCCCAACGTTCAGGCCGTGTCACTGCGCGCTCGGACTGACGGCTCTCGGCACACCGACCAATCGATCGGGCATCGGCTTGCCGCGGCGCATAAGGCATAGTGACTTGGCCTCGGTGCAACGTACGAAATTCGCCGCCGGCCCGGCGTCGCGTTTTGCGAGAAGCCACTCCGTCGTCGATGGAATCGGTCCGTGGTCCGCGAACGGAATGCGGTGATCGAGCATCAGCTCGAGCATGAATACGTCGTCGCCCGAGACATCCGCCGCGGCGATACATTCGGGCTTCTGGGCCATCGATTGGGCGATCGGTTGGAGCTCGCGCCAGCGGGCCATGGCGACGCGGCCGCGGGCGGAGTCGGTCGTCAGCCAGTAGCCGGCGGCCAGGATCAGGTGGGCGGCGAAAGCGCCGGCGACAAGCACGTGCCGCCGGGCCGGGAACAGTTCGAGCAGCGGAATGAAACTGGCGGTAAACACCGGCAGAAGTGGAATGTAAAACCGGGCGCCGGCTTCGTACGGATAGAGGACATAGAGGAGTACATAGAACGGTGTCATCAAGAGCAAGGGATCGATCGTCGTACGCACCAGTCGCTGCCAGCCGAACGCGCAGGCGGCGCAGACGGGAAAGTACAAAATGAGATTGAGATCGCGCCAGCCCCGTTCCTGATAGGCCTTGAACATTCCGGGAACGATCACGCGGCCGCTGTCGCGGATTGCCAATCGGGCGCCTTCGAGGTACGAGGCGAGCGGGTTGGCCGCCGAGTCGCCGAAGTTGCTCAGGTACGTGCGGCCATGCTCGGCTGCTGCGGCCGCTCGATCGGCGATCAAGAACTCGGCAATCGCCATCGAACCGGGCACGCCGAGAACGAGCGTCAGGGCGATGGCCCGACTCCAGGAGGTTTGTCGCTGGAGTGCCTTCCATCCGAGACTAAGTCCGAATCCGACGGCCAGCAGAATGCCTGCCGGGCGAATCAGGGCCGTGATTGCCAGGAGCGTCGCGGCGAGCAGTCCGAAAGGAATCGCTTCGCGCAGGAACGGCTTCGCGAGAAGAGTCGCGCGGCGTTGGCCGACCAGATCAGGCCGCACATGAAGGGGACTTCACTCATCGTGCGGGCACAGTGGATCCAGACTCCCTGATTGACGATGGCGATGGCCGCGATCCACACGGCCCAATCCGGAACGATCTCGCGGGCCCAGAAGTAGACGCCGACCATGAACACGATGGCCGAGATCCACTGAAAGGCCGAGAGCAGCCAGAAGGGATGGTCGCCGAAGAAGTACAGCGGGCTCAAGAGGAGCGAGTAACCGGGAAAGTACCACAGGTGCGGGCTGCCCATGTTGGTCATCTGCCCGTCAACGGCCAGGCTGCGGGCCATCGACAGGAAAGACATGCCGTCGCCTTGCGGAAACCACCAGGGACGAATTTGCGCGGCAAGCATGATCGCGAGGACCGTCAGCCACAAACCGGGCCGATCGTTGACGGCACGCAGGGCGCGGTCGTAGGGCGAACTGCTAGCTTGCCTTTTGTTCGTCGGCCCAAATTGCAAAGGCAAGCTAGCAGCTTGCCCTACGGGAGATTCCGCCCGTGCAGGACCACTCATGAATCATCCTTGATTCTCAACGCTTGCCCGCGGCGCGGCGTATTGTCGTCCTTCGGCCGCCTGAGGCAACATCAACTGCCGCCCGGCGAGCGGCAATTCAGCAAAATTAAAGCATTACGATTTCTTCATCGCGAAGCGGAAGACGAGGCCGACCGCCATTCCGCAGGCGATCCAGAAGGCGAGGTTGAGCGCGCCTTTGGCCGGGTCGAACGGACCGCGAAAATCGTGCGCGAGGCAGGCGGCCGCGATGCCGGCGGCGGCCAGCGGCGCGAGAATCAGGCCGCTGTTCGTCGGCCGGCGACGGGCCGCGCGGCGGGAGTGCCGGCAGTCACGGCACATCGGTGCTCGTTCGAGGAAACGGGATCCGGCGATCAGGCGATGGCACGAGAGGCAGACGAATTTCGACATGGCGGTCACCTTCGAGGAGCGATCTCTTTTTCATCTTGAAGGGGCCGCCCGGCGCGAGCAAGCGGCATTCGGGCCGATTGACGCGGATCGATGCGAAAGGCCGTTTCCTTTTCGCAACTTGCCTGAATTACCCGACAAAGCGTGGGGCTTCTGCTATGATCGAGTGCCCGCGCTTGCAGTCATTCACACCGTTGATTCCACCTGCTGAGAACCAAAATGACTCTGACGAGCTTGAAATCCGTCCGTCCGCTTGCCCTCTTCGTCGCCCTGCTGTTGGTCGGCCCTTTTTGCTCGTCGAGCGCGGTAGCCCAGCCGCCCGCTGACCCGGCGGCACTCGCTGAGACGAAGGCTCACTACACGAAATACGAATACCGCATCCCCATGCGGGATGGCGTGAAGCTCTTCACCGCGGTCTACGTTCCCAAGGACCACAGTCAGAAATATCCGATCATGCTCAACCGCACGCCGTACAGCGTGCGGCCGTACGGGGCCGATCAGTACCGTCCGCGGCTGGGACCGTCCGTCGACTTCGATAAGGCGGGCTACATCTTCGCCATGCAGGACGTGCGCGGCTGCTACATGTCAGAGGGACAGTTCGTCAACGTGCGGCCCTACATTCCGAACAAGATGGGGAAGGAGATCGACGAGACGAGCGACACCTACGACACGATCGATTGGCTCGTCAAGAATGTCGAGAACAACAACGGAAACGCCGGCATCAGCGGAATTTCGTATCCCGGCTTCTACACGGCGTGCGCCATGATCGATGCACACCCGGCGCTGAAAGCGGCCTCGCCGCAGGCACCGGTGACCGACTGGTTCGTCGGCGACGACTTCCACCACAACGGTGCCTTTTATCTCGGCGACAGCATCAACTTTCTCACGTTCTTCGACAAGCCGCATCCCAAGCCGACGCCGGGCAGCGGCACGTTTCGTGATCGCGGCGAACAGTACGACGTCTACCAGCATTATCTGGCGCTCGGTTCGCTCAAGAGCGTCGTCGAGAAGCTGTTCAAGGGTCGGCCGTCGTTCCTGAAGGACATGACCGAGCACGGCAACTACGACGAATACTGGAAGGCCCGCAACATCCTGAACCATCTCAAGAACATCAAGCCCGCCGTCATGACGGTGGGCGGCTGGTTCGATGCCGAGGACCTCTACGGGCCGCTGCAGGTGTATTCGCATGTCGAGAAGAACTCGCCGGGGGCGACCAACCGGCTGGTCATGGGCCCCTGGATTCACGGCGGTTGGGCCCGCGGTGAGGGGGACAAGCTGGGTGATGTTCCCTTCAATGCGAAGACGTCGGAATACTTCCAGCAACACATCCAGTTCCCGTTCTTCGAGTACTACCTCAAGGGCAAGGGGAAACCGGACAAGACCGAGGCGTGGATCTTCGAGACGGGCTCGAACGTGTGGCAGCAGTACGAAGCGTGGCCGCCCAAGGGGCTCAAGCCCAAGTCGTTCTACTTCCACTCGGGCGGCAAGCTCACCGAGTCGGCGCCCGGAGCGGGCAAGATTCAGGCCGATAAAAGCAAGCCCGACAAAAAGAATGCCGGCAAACAGTTCGACGAGTACGTCAGCGATCCGGCCCATCCTGTGCCGTTTCTCGAGCGGACGGCGACGAGCATCGCGCGGGACTACATGGACGCCGACCAGCGGTTTGCCACGCGTCGCAGCGACGTCGTCGCTTATCAGGGACCCGTGCTCGACGACGACGTGACCGTTGCCGGACCGATTACGGCGGACCTCGTCGTTTCGACGTCAGGGACCGATTCGGACTGGATTGTGAAGCTGATCGACGTCTATCCGGAGGATTTTCCCAATCCGAATCCGAACACCAAGGAAGTGCACATGGGTGGCTATCAGCAGCTCGTGCGGGCCGAGGTGATGCGGGGCAAGTTCCGCGACAGCTACGAAAAGCCGACGCCGTTTGAGCCGAACAAACCGACCAAGGTGAAATTCACGCTCAACGACGTGCTGCACAATTTCCGCAGCGGCCACCGCATCATGGTGCAGGTGCAGTCGAGCTGGTTCCCGGTCGTCGACCGCAATCCGCAGGTCTTCACCGACATCTACTCGGCGAAGGAATCGGACTACCGCCCGGCGACGCAGCACGTGTTCCACTCGCCCGAGCATGCGTCGAAAATCGACGTGCTGGTTGTGCCGCCAGGCGGATTGCGCTGATCGCTCTCGCTCTAAACGCGGTAGTAAACGTCCATCACCTGCTGCAGCATGCCGTGCACGAGTGAGCGGTCGGGAACTGTGGCGGCCAGTCCATAAATCGGGGCCATGCCTCCCATGAAGTCGGGGTTCGCGCGGACGAAGGCGACCGCGTCCTTGAGATCGGTGACGAACCGCTCAGCTACACCCGGCTGGGCGTGCCGCAATGTCGGACTGACGTGAATGCCGGCGGGCCGCTGCAGCCCCGTCAGGCTCCAGCCTTGGGCCGACATCTGGTCGAGCACCTGGTAGACGTTGATTGCGTCCGATGTCGAGGTGAAGGCGAACACGCCGACAGGCTGCCCCATCAGCTTGAACTCGGGGATGTCGAGCACGCCTTTTTTCATCGTGTCGACCGCGGCCAGAATTTGCCGCGTCGCCTCGAGGTAGCCCTTCTCGCCGAATGAGAGCAGCGATGCCCAACACGCGGCACTCAATCCACCCGGCCGGCTGCCCGAAAACGTTGGCGAGTAATACAGTCCGCCCGGCCAATCAGACGTCGTGAAATACTGAAACCGCCGCAGCGCCGCGCCGCGATACAGGACGACCGAGGTTCCCTTGGGTGCGTAACCGTACTTGTGCGTGTCGCACGACATCGATGTTACGCCCGGCAGCCGGAAGTCGAACGGAGGCACCGGGACGCCGAGCCGCTCGGCCCAGGGCAAAAAGAATCCGCCCAGGCAGCCGTCGACGTGAAGGCCGATGCCCTGCCGTTCGGCGATTTCCGAAAGCTCGTCGATCGGATCGATCGTTCCATATGGGAAATTGCAGGCCGAGCCGACGAGGGCGATCGTGTTCGCATTCACGGCCGCATCAACGGTCCGAATGCGCACGCGAAAGTCTTCGTCGACCGGCACGGGGACCAGCTTGAGATTGAAATACTGGGCCGCCTTGTGAAAGGCCGCATGTGCCGAAACAGGCACGACGATCTCGGGGTGCGTGATTCCTTTCGTGTCGCGTGCCCAATCGCGGTACGTTTTCATCGCCAGCAGAATGCTCTCGGATCCGCCCGACGTGACCGAGCCGCACACGCCCTTTTCGCTGCCGACCGGTGCGCCCGCCTTGTCGCCGTTCAGCATGTGGGCCGTCATCGACACGATCTCGGCCTCGAACTTGGCAGCGCTGGGCCAGATGTCCGGGTGCAGCGGATTTGCCTGTGAGTTGAGCGCATAAGCACGCGTGACGAAATCGACGTGATCCTGGTCGCCGTTGTAAACCGCTCCAGACGCGAAACCGCCCTTCCAGCGGGGCTCTTCCTGCGCCCGCAATGACTCCATCGTCGCTAGCACGTCGCCTCGCGCGATCCCGGTCTCCGGTAACCGCACGTGGTCTTCCAATTTCCCGCGGTACGGGTGCATCATCTGGTCGATGACGCCTGCCAGATCGGAAGCGGGCGCGTCGGTCGTTGTGGCCATGGCAGTAGTCCTCTTAGTGTTCGCGACGGCGATTGAGACGGGAGAAAAGCGTCCGATTTCGTTTGTAACAAGCGACGAAGTGCGGGAAAAGCTCGTCGTACGTCCGCCGGTTCGCTGGGTTCGGCTCGAAAACGGCGGAAATGGGAACCATCTCGGAAATCTCATCGCGGCGGCGGATGCCGAGCGACATGAACGCATGCAACGCCGCCCCGCGCACGGTCGCCAGGCGCGGTTCCGCGATGCGGTGCATCGGCCGATCGAGAATATCCGCGAAAATCTGACACCACAAATCGGACGCCGCGGCCCCGCCGACAAAACGCAAGGCCTCGAACCGCTTGCCGACGAATCGCTCGACATGCGGCAAGAGCCAGCTCAAGTTGAACGCGATCCCCTCCAGCACAGCGCGCACTGCCTGTCCGCGGGTCGTTCGCAGCGTTTGATTGAGGAAGCCGCCGCGCACGTCGCCATTGGCCGCCGGAGGACCCGAGCCGTTGAGCCAAGGCAGAAAGATCAGCCCGTCGCAGCCCGGCGGCGCGCCGGCCGCTTCGGCAAAGGCATCGACGTAAGCCTGCGAGCGCACGGCCGGATCAGAGACATCCCGATCCGCAAACAGCATCCGCTCGACCACCGCCTCGAGACAGCGGCCCGCCGCGCCCTGCTCAGCAACGACAATATTGCGACCCGGAATGGCCGACGGCATCGTCGCGATCGAGCGCAGCAAATCGCACTTCTTGAACGGGATGTGACAGCTCAGCCACGACGTCGTGCCGACCGAGATGTAGCCGGTCGCATCGGCGATCGAGCCCGCGCCGAGTGCGGCCGTTTGATTGTCCGCCGTGCCGCAGACCACCTGTGTCGTCGCGGGCAAACCCCATTCCGCGGCGATTTCCGGACGAATCGCGCCGAGCACATGGTCGACGGGCACGAGATCGGGCAGTTTTTCGCGGTCGACTCCGGCCAACTGCAACAGCCCGTCGTCGTAATGCACGCCGTTCACGTCGCGATTGTCGGTCAGCAGATACGGAAAGATCGTCGCATACGAGGCCGAGAACTTGCCGGTCAGACGCAGGTTCAGATAGTCCATCGGTTCGAGCAGCCGGTGTGTGCGGGCATAGACGTCGGGCCGCTCGCGTTTGATGAACAGGATATGCGCGAGAGAGTCGGCCCCCGAGTGAGTCGGCACGGCTCCCGTGATGCGAATCCATTGCAAGAGCCGGCGAAGACCGTAGCCTTCGATTTTGACGAGGCCGTTCGTGAGGGCGCGGGTGTAGCGGGCGCCGCGCGAATCCATCCAATGCACGGCGTTCATGAGCGGTTCGCCAGTGCGATCGACGGGGACCGTCACCGACCATTGCCCCGTGCAGCTCACCGCGACGATCTTCTGCCGAGTGACCGCCGGATCGGATAAGGCGGTCCGCACTGCTGTGTCGAGCGACCGCCACCAGGCGTGCGGATCCTGCTCAGCCCCGCCGCCGGGGACAAAGATCGTCGAAACGGACTCCGTGGCCTTCGAGAGAATCGCGCCGGACTCGTCAACAACGGCCGCTTTCGGCCCGCCGCTCCCCAGGTCGATTGCCAGCACACTTCGCAGGTCGTTCATGGATGATTCGCGTCGGTTATGATTCGTGGAAGCATAACCTATCAGAATCGACAGAGCGCGTTCGATGCCGCACCACTTCCTGCACGACCTGCGATCCGTCTTGGCCACGCGGCCGAACAGGCCGGCGATCGTTCATCGAGATCGAACGATCACGTACGGCGAACTCGAGAAGCTGGCGGCGGGTTTCGCCGGCTTTCTGCAAAGCTCCGGCCTGGCACCTGGCGACCGGGTCGTGCTGTTTACGGAAAACAAGCTCCCCTTTCTTGTGGCCCACCTCGGCGTGGTCTTTGCCGGCGGGGTGCCGCTACCGCTCAATCCACGGTTTACGCGCGAGGAGATGCGATATTTTTTAAGCGACAGTGAGTGCCGCGTCGTAATCGCCGGCGAGGAACAGAAGGGCCTCGTCGAATCGCTCGCGTCAGAACTTGCGTTCCGACCGCCCGTAATCCTCGATTCCGCGGTCTGGGATCCGCCTGCGGCAGTTTTCCATGACCCTTTGCCCGATTCGGACCACCCGTGCTTGATGCTGTACAGTTCGGGAACCACCGGCTGGCCGAAAGGCGTGGTCCACACGCATGCCAACGTGGGAAGCGCCCTGGCCGCGCTCAGGGATTGTTGGCAGATGTCGGCCGATGATGTCGTGATCAACGTGCTGCCCCTGTTTCATATTCACGGCTTGGAGTTCGCCACGCATTTGACCTGGCTCGCGGGGGGCTGCATCTGGATCGAAGACAACTTCGACGTCCCGCGGACGCTGGCCGCCCTGCAAAAGGGAACGGTCTTTATGGCTGTCCCGGCGATCTATATGCGTCTCTTGGTAGACGAAGCATTTCGGGCGGCGGCTGGAACTTGGCCCGACATCCGCCTCTTCACGTGCGGCTCGGCGCCGATTCGAGCGGAGGTGCTTCCAGAACTTGAAGGCATTCTCGGAGGGCCAGTCATCAATCGTTACGGCATGACGGAAGCCTACGTGATCACGAGCTTGCCGCTCGCGGGCCCGTGGCCGGCCGGATCCGTCGGGCTTCCCTTGGATGGCATCGAGCGCAAGGTCAGCCGAGCGGACGGCAATCCAGTTGCAGTCGGCGAGGTGGGCACGGTTCTCATTCGCGGACCGAACCTTTTCCGCGAGTATTGGCGAAAACCGGAGGCCACGCAGGCTGCCTTGGCCAGCGGCTGGTTTGACACGGGCGACTTGGGCACGCTGGACGACACCGGCTTCCTCACGCTGGTCGGCCGGAAAAATGATCTCATCATCACCAGCGGCTACAACGTCTATCCGCAAGTGGTCGAGCGGGTGATCGGCGAATGCCCGGGCGTCAAGGAATGCGCGGTTCTCGGAGTAACCGATGCAAAGCGGGGAGAGTTGGTCGCGGCGGCCGTCGTTTGTAGCGATCCGGAATTGAACGAAGCACGTCTCCGCGCCTGGTGCAACGAGCGGCTCATTCATTATCAACAGCCGCGGGTTGTTGTTTTCGTCGACGCGCTACCGCGAAACAGCATGGGCAAAGTTCTGCGGCGAGAGCTGCGCGAGCGGCTGACGGATGTCAGCCCTCCGCCACGTTCATGAAGACTTTGAGCGCAGTCTGGTCTTCCGTGAGCAGTCGTATCATTTCGCGATAGTTCTCGAGTCCGTCGACCGGGTGGGTGAGGATCTTTTCGATAACGCCCGGATAGGTCATCTCGCCAAGCGCCAGATCGGCAATCCCCATCTCAAAATGTCGGAAGTTGGCGTTGACGGATCCGACAAGCAGCTTGTTCCCGAGCACCCAGTTCAAATTGACCTGGTCGGCCGGGAATTCGATCATCCGCTTTCCTCCCGTAATGCTCGTCCAGACAACCACGCCGTTGTGGCCGACTGTTTCCATCGCCTCAAAGGCCACGGCACTGCTGCCCGTGGCGTCGATGATCAGATCGGGCCTGCCGACGCGACGCACGAGTTCCTTGATGGAAGTTTCTCGCGAGCTGACGTAGGTCGCGCCGAATCCTTCGGCAATCTCAGCTTTGTGACACGGTTTCGGTGTGCGGGCGACGGTGTAAACCTGCAACCCCCGAAGACGCAGAATGAGCGTAGCCAGCAAGCCGATCTGGCCTGCTCCCATGACGAACGCGCGCTTCGGCTCCCAAACCTGCAGCCGCCTTTGCGCCTCGTAGGCCTGCTGGATGGCCTTGGCGGCGCAGCTCATCGGTTCGGCGAGGACGTGCAGATGCTTGAGGCCGATCGGAATCCGCACGACGAATTGACAGTCGTCGACGTAGTACTCGGTCAGAAACCCGTGCAGCAGGTTGATGCCCCGCTCGTAATAGGTTTCTTCGCTGGTGATGTCGGAGCGGCCGATGCGGTCGAAGATCGAATTGCCCGGCCGGCGGACCGTGCAAGTCACGTAATCTCCCGGTTTGACATTGGTCACCCCTGGACCGACCGCTTCGACGCGGCCGAACGACTCGTGTCCCAAGACGAGAAAATCGAAACCGGGAGGCGCGTTGCCGTATAACGCCTCATTGATTTCACGGTCGGTGGCGTCGACGCCGATTCGCAGCACCTTGACTAGCACGCCTTTGCCGCCGGGGATCTCGTCGAGCCGAGGCATGGGCAACTCGGCCAGGTGCACGCTGTCTTTCTTGCCGGGGCGTACGGCAACCGCTTTCATCACTGATGGACTCCAATGGATCAAAAAGCCAAACCGGCCATTCTACCGACACCGCGAGGCCGGTTCGACGACCTTCACCCTCGCCCGTGCAATGCGAGGAGGAGAAATGTGGCGTTAAACAGGGCATGCGTCGTGATGACAGCCACGTAACTTCGCCGCGCGTGATAGAGCAGGCCGAGCACGACTGCCAGAGGGAATAAGGGAAGCGCATCGTACCGACCGTGCATGGCGGCAAAGGCCACGGCCGGAAGCAGTATGGCAATCCAAGTCGGAACCAGCGATTCGAGCAGTCCCTGGAACAGGACGCGAAAGATAAGTTCCTCCGCCAACGGGGCCGCGAAAACGGCGGCCACTGTGACGCCGGCGAGTTCGAAGGAACTGGCACCCGAGAGCATTTTCAGGAAGGGATGTTCCGTTTCCGGGCCGCGAAAGCTGCTCATCGCGATCAAAACGGCCATCACGATCGGGGTCGACACGAGATAACCGATGGCGCCATACCGGATCTCCGACAGCCACCCCCGAATTTCGATCCCATAGTCCGCCAGACGATTGCGACCAGTCACGGCGAGTAACGGAATCACCGCGGCCACAACGACAAGATTCGTGACGACCACCGCAATTAATGCCGCAATCGACGCTTTATCCGGCACCTTCCCCCGCATACCCATTTCGATGAGTGCGGGAACGACGTAGATCAACACGAACAGAGTGGCGATCCCCGCGACATGCGGTTCCACAACAATCGGACTGCGCGGCCGCCGTTCGCCCAACCTGTCGCCCATTACGAGCACGCGAGCCAACTCCCCCAGCACCAGAAGCATGCCGGTCAATAAAAAGACGGTCGTGAGAGCGGAAGCATCATTCAAGATTTGGGGCTCGGCTCAGACTCGGAAGACTCTCGCGTTCAACTTGAACGTAACGGCCGTGGAGGAGGGCGGTCAATCGCAGCCTGAAAACCTCGCCGCCAGCGGGACCGCGCTTGCTGGCTCGCGGGTTTCGTCTGAGCTGCGTAGGCAGTATCATCGAACGCGATGTCGGACATTCTTCGGGAGATCGTAGCGCACAAGCGGGACGAGGTCGAACGCGCAAAGCAGCTTCGCCCGGCCAAAGATCTCGAAGCACTCCTCGCCGAAGCGCCAGCTCCCCGAGGTTTTGCCGACGCGCTGGCCGCAAAGTCGCCCATCGGGCTCATCGCCGAAGTCAAACAGGCGTCTCCGTCCGCCGGCGTCATGCGGACCGACTTCGATCCCATCGCCATCGCGACCGCTTACGAGCGGTATGGCGCGACCTGCGTCAGCGTGCTCACGGACGAAAAATACTTTCACGGATCGCTCGAACATTTGCGGGCCGTGCGTCGGGCCGTCGGCTTGCCCGTCTTGCGGAAGGATTTTTTCATCGACCGCTACCAGGTGCTCGAAGCGCGGACCGCGGGGGCCGATTGCATCCTGCTGATCGCCGAGTGCCTGGATGACTGTCGGATGCGCGACCTGTATTTCTACGCGAGCGAACTCGGCATGGACGCCTTGATCGAACTCTATGACGCGGCGAATTTGGACCGCGTGCTCAAGCTCGAGCCGGCCCTGGTCGGCATCAACAATCGCAATCTGCGGACATTCGTGACGGATCTGGCGCACACGATTGAGCTCGCGCCGCGGATCCTGCCCAGCGCCCTGCTCGTGAGCGAAAGCGGCATCCGCGTTCAAAGCGACGTCCATCGCTTGAGAAGTTCTGGCGTCCGCGCCATTCTCGTCGGCGAAACCCTCATGCGGGCTGACGACGTCGAATCCAAAGTCCACGAACTGCTTTCATAAGGCCGCAACAAATGTCCGTGAGCCAGGTGCCGCAGGAACACGTCTTGTGCATTCCCACTCTGCTCTTTCATCAGCTGGGCCATTTTCAGGGATTCATGGCCAATGCCACCCCCTACTTCAAGACTCTGTTCGATGCGAACTACACGACCTATCGGCCGCGCGATCAGGTTGAGACCGACCCGAGCTTCAAGCAGTTGATTCCGTATTGCATCTTCCGTCACGGCGAGACCGTTTTTCACTATCGACGCGGAAAACTGCAGGGCGACGGCAGACTGCGTGGTTTGCGATCAATAGGTATCGGGGGGCACATCTCATCGACGGATGCTGAAACGGCGGAAGCCTCGTATTTGGCCGCGATGAGCCGCGAGATCGAAGAGGAAGTGTTTTTGGAATCAGGCTATACGCAAAAATGTGTGGGGCTGATCAATGACGACCTCACGGAAGTGGGCCGCGTGCACTTGGGCATCGTGCATCTGTTCGAGCTTGAAGCGCCCAAAGTTCGCCCGCGGGAAGAGTCGATCATAGAGACAGGCTTTGCCTCACCGGCAGAGTTGGCCAGGGATGCGCCCGGTTTCGAAACGTGGTCGCAGATCTGCCTCGATCACCTCTTCTGAATTCTGACAAAGGAGTGTCGTGTCATGCCCCTGCGGAAACGTGCCTGGTTGGGAATCGGAGGGGTCGCCCTGGCGTCGGCTGGAATTCTTGTGGGGGCCAGCCATCTGATGGCGGACGGCGAGTCGGCAGCGGCGGCGCCAAAGCGCAGACGGAAGCTGTCGGACAAGTGAGCGAAACGGAACTCGGCAACCTCATTCGGGCGATGGTGGGCGAAGTCAAGCTGGACGACAAGCGGTTCGACTTCAGCTTCCCGGCACGGTACTCGAAAGAGGAGTGGAACCTCTCGATGTCGGCCGTGTTGAGCGAAAGCGGAAAAGCGATCTGGGTGATGGCGTGGCTTGACCCTTGCCCGCGCACGGCTGCCGAAGTGCCGCGAACGGCGCTGCTCAAGCTTCTGGCGAAAAACGACGTGATGGGCAACGGCAAGTTCTTCGCCTACATTCCGGCCAACAACCGCTTCGTGCTCGAGCGGGTGATTCCCAACGAAAACATCACGACAGCCCGGTTCCGCGACGTCTTGCAGGATCTTGGGGCGGGCGTCGTCGAGAATTATCCCTACTGGTCGGTGGCGAACTGGAATAAGCCGGCGGCCAGTCGCGGCAACAGCAACATGCCGCAGAACAGCTCGCGAACGGCTCCGTCTCAACCGGCCGGTGCGCAACCGTCCGCCGAGCCGCAGCGGACAGGCAACGACCAGTCTGCCTCCGGCTCTCGCCCTGAGAATCAATAGCGTCTTTCGAGAAACAAAAAACGCCCGAGCAGCGCGTTGCTCGGGCGTTTTTTTATTTGATGCGCCGGTGAGGTTTGTTGCGCTTCTTCCGAACGCGACCTTGCGTCCGTCCTCACCCGTGCGCGTGCAAAAGGCCCCGCGTGAACGGGACCACCGTGTTAATTCAGTTCTTCGTCCTTGCGCTTCATCTCGTCCAGGATGATAGGATGCAGTGAATCGTCGCGTTTGTGGGCCGGCGTGTAATTCTTGCGGGCCCAAGTCCGGAGACGAATCTCCTCAATCGGATCGACAGCAGAACCGCCCTCAACGGGAGGCTCGAGTACCAACGAGCTACTCATCCCTATCCTTTCCCAGTCTTCGCCCAACCTTCGAGTTGATAAAGAGCGATACCGCCCACGAGCGGTTCCGCGTTGAACACGGCTTAATATCGTACAAGTTTATCAAAGACTGAATCGAATCCGCCACCACAAATATACGTCTCAGGCCCGGATTAGAACGGAAAAGCGGGGCTCTCTTCAAGACCTGCAAAAGGTGCCGATCCGGGCCGAAACCGCCAGAAATTTGGCCGATCGAAACGTAGCCAACAGTTCAGTCGACGAACGTCCCAAGCAACTCCGCAGGACTGACTTGCGACCGCTGCCAAAGCATCGTCTCAAAGCTCGCCGTTCTGGGTCGACAAATCGCGATGCGAAGGCTGCGCGGTGCGTCCAAGATGGGGAAACAGTCCGTCCTGGGATGCCGCGCAATAGGCCGGGATTGATACCGCCTGAGGTTCGGAAACGCGGCTGCCGGGTCTACTAGTTCCGGACGATGTTCTGGACCACTCGAACCGCAGGTTCCAGGACGGGCGATTTGATCCGACGTGGCACGGGACTCCCGATTGAGGCGACGCGAGCCGCCGCTGGGCGCTGGGCTTTGGAAACGGAGCCCGAATAGCTCCACGTCGGCTGCTCCTGCAACGCGAGGGCGGGATTGTTCGTGAAGACGTCGGCCTCACGTCCGCCCGAAGCCATCGAACCGGACCGAGCCTCGTCATCACCCGTGGTTCCCGGTACGTTCGGCATGGGTGCCTTTTTCTTGGCCGGCTGCTCTGGAGTTGGGCCCGTTGGCTTATTGGCGCCGAAAGGCTGCTCCGCGGGTGATCCGCCACCTGAGGCCGGCTTCGTTGCGGGAACGGGAGTAGTGAACTTGTCACTTCCAGCGGGAGTGGCGCCAGTTTTCGTGTCGTCCGTGCCCTTCTCTCGCGTGAATTTGCCTGGGGTCGCAGGATCGTTTCCTGGCGCATCGAGGCTCGCCCCGCCGGGCGCCGTTTCTGCGGGCGTCTTCTTCTTGCTGCGAGGCGGGGGCGCGTCATCGTAATCTTGGGAAGAACGCGGCTGGAAATTGTCGTCGCCACTCGGCGGCGGCGTTTTCTTGTTATTCGGACGGCTGGGCGGGCTGCCGCTGCAATCGGATCCCGTCGAACTTCCGCAGCCGCTGCCGCAGCCACTACCGCAGGCAAGCCCTGCGCCACAGCACGAACTGCCACAACCGCCGACGCTGCACGAACCGCAACCGGTCCCACAAGATCCACAGCCGACGCCGCAGGAGCCGCATCCCAGACCATACGACCCGCAGCCACTACCGCAGGAACCGTAGCCGACGCCGCAAGAACCGCACCCGTAGGAACATGATCCGCAGCCCGACCATCCGCACGATCCACAGCCTCCGCCGCAGCTTGGAGCGTAGCCGGTGTAGGCGCCGCTGTAATATCCGTCCCAGTAACCGGGAAAATAGCCGACGGAATAACCGGGGTAATAGCTCGTGTAGCTTGGCCAATTATAGCTGCCCCACGGATAATAGTCGGCTTTGCCGGCTGTGGGGGTCAGGCAGAACCCGGCCAGTGCGAGCGTTAGCACGGCGAGGCGTAATTTCGATGGTCGTTTCATGATGGATCCTCTCGCTGACTTTGGCACTTCCGTTGTAACCGGCTCGGATTCGCCGTGTCAATCAGCCCGCAAAGCCGGTCTCTGCGATTTCAACGATCAACCGACGCGTATCGGCAGCCCCTCGTCAACCGGCCGTTTTCGGACCGTTTGTGCCCCACCAATCAACGCCGTATTATGAAGCGCGGTCACCGAGTCGCTCCCCAAGGCGAAGCGTGACCCGGCGAAGAATCCCCTCTCTCGAACCTGCCCGGAGACACCTGCAATGAAGCTGCGATTTGTCAGTGCCGTCGTCGGCGCGATCGGACTCTGTGCTGCCCAGGCCGCATTTGGAGCCGATGCACCGGCCCATAAGACCAAAGTGCTGTTCGTCACGCAAAGCGGCGGGTTCAGGCACGACTCCGTCAAGCGACCGAAGGACACACTCGCACCGTCGGAGATCGCCATGACGCAGCTGGGCCAGCAGACGGGCCTCTTCGACGTGCACTGCACTCAGGATTGCGCGGCCGACTTCACCCGGGACAATCTCAAGAACTACGACATCGTCGCGTTTTATACAACGACCAACACCGGCGGCAGCGACGTATTACCGATCCCGAAAGACGTGCTCGAGTACTTCCTCAACGATTGGCTGAAGCAGAAAGGGCACGGTTTCGTCGGCTTCCACTCGGCGACCGACACTTACCACAAGACAGAGGGTTACTGGGACATGATCGGCGGCACCTTCAACGGCCATCCGTGGGGCTCGGGCGTGACCGTGACCGTGACCGTCGACGATCCGAATTTCCCCGCCTCAAAACCGTTCGGCAAGGAGTTCAAGATCAAGGACGAAATCTATCAGTACACGCACTGGCAACCGGAAAAAGTGCACGTCCTGATGAGCCTGAACATGGCCAAGTGCAATCCGAAGAAGCCGTACCAGGTGCCGATTTCCTGGGTGAAGGACTACGGCGACGGCAAGGTGTTCTACACCAACCTCGGACACAACCCGGCGACCTGGACCGATAAACGGTTCCTCGACTCGGTCGAAGCAGGGGTGCGCTGGATTCTCGGTCTGGAGAAGGGAGACGCGACGCCTAATCCCGAAGTCTCGAAAGCCGAAGACGAGGCTTCCAAGGAGGCGGCGGCCCACCCCGCAAAAAGCGTGCGACACGTCGAATCGAAGTAAGCGATTCCGCCGAAGATGCGCAGCCTGAAGCCGGACGAGGCTTCAGGCTGATTTTGCGGCCGGAAGCTCGATGAGTTTCGGCGTCGGCAGGCGCTTGCCGACAACGGTGCCAAACCGGGCACATAGTCCGCGGAAATTGAGCTTGAGAAAATCGTAAAGCTCCGGCGGCGGCGAGCGGCGGAGATACTGCTCGGCCAGCCGGTCCATCTCCCGGTCGTATTCTTGCTGGCTGTGCGTGTGCACGTGATAGCGGCCGTCCATGCGACGGATATCGCCGTCAAAGCCCGGGCTGATGTGATACAGCTCGTGAAACACTGTGATCAGTTTTTCGCGGAACGAGTGGTCGAGGAAACGGGGCAGATAAAACGTGAGAATGTAGAGCATCTCACGGTCGCCCTCGTAGAGCCGCTCGACCGTCCACGTGCGGCCACCGCGACGCGTCACGAGGGAGCCGTTCTCGAAACGCAGGGGTGTCAGCTTGGCCTGCAGGCCGTGTGGAACTCGGCGACGCGTCTGCGCGAAGGTGACGGCGATTTCGTCAATTCGCAAGTGCGCGAATTGCGGCAGGCGGGCGGCCACGTCCTCACAGAGGAGGCGCATGGCCCGCGTGAAATCGAATCCTTCCCTTACGGACATGCTGCGCGAGAATCCTTTTCGGCAACATCTTCCGGTCAAACGTCCATCGTCTTGACCAAGTAGGTCTCGACTGTGGAGCGGCTATTTCGCTTCCTTCTCCGTCGCGACGACGGGGGCCGTGCGGCGCCTTCCGGTTTTCGCCCGATCCCGATCGCCGGTGAATTCGATGATCGCCTTGCGCCCCGCATCACCGAGGCGGACCTCGGCCAGTCGGACAACGCGCGTGTAGCCGCCCGGCCGGTCGGCAAAGCGCTCGGCCAGCTCGAGGAAGAGGACTTCGACAGCCCGCTTATCCCGTAGAATGGCGAATGCCCGCCTTCTCAGTGCGACCGCCGGGGCGATCGCCTGGTTCCAGCGGTTCCATTGCTCGCTCTCGCGCGATTTCTTCCACTCGGCCGAGTTACGTTCGGAGTTCGTATAGAACTCCTCGGCACTCTTTTCGTGCTCGGCGGCGCGAACGGCCATCGTGATCAGCTTTTCGACGTAAGGCCGCAGTTCCTTTGCCTTGGCCAGAGTCGTCACGATGCGGCCGGGAACCTTCGGCTTCTGCTCGTCATCCTCGTCGATCCGCACGGTGCGGATCAGGTGCGAGGCCATATTGCGAAAGAGGGCCTTGCGGTGCGAGGCATTTCGGCCCAGCTTGCGGCCGGCTTTTCTGTGTCGCATGGTCGAATTACCCTTAGCCGATCGAGCTATGATGCGGCAATTTCATCCCCAGTCGCAAGCCGATCGTGCTGAGCCGCTCGCGGACTTCCTGCAGGGTCGTTTCGCCGAAATTGCGGACCTGCAGCAACTGATCTTCGCTCTTGGTCACCAGATCGCGGACCGTGTTGATGCCTTCCGACTCAAGGCAGTTGGTCGCGCGAACCGACAGATTGAGTTCGGCCAGCGACTGACCGAGCTTCTCTTCGAGTTCGAGGTCGACCGGCGCATAACCGGTCGCTTCGAGCATGCCCCGCAGGCCGCCTTCGGGCGGCAGCTCCGGCCCCGGCTCGCGGTAACTGATGAACGGATTGAGGTGCTTGCGGAGGATTTTGGCCGACTCGACGACCGCCATTTCGGGAGTGACCGTGCCGTTGGTCCACACCTCGAGACTTAGCTTGTCATAATTGGTGCGCTGACCGACGCGGGTGTCCTCAATCTTGTAGCGCACGCGGGTCACGGGTGAAAAGGCCGCATCCAGCGGAATCACGCCGACTTCCGGCTCGCGTTCGGCTTGCTCGGTGGCCGCCAGGTATCCGCGGCCCATGCGGACCGTGAGCTCGATGTTGAAGGGCACGTCATCGGTCATCGTGGCGATGATCAGATCCTTGTTGATCACTTCGGTCTGATCGTCGGTCTGCACGTCGGCCCCCGTCACCACGCCGCGCTCGTGCCGCTCGATCCGCAGCGTGCGCGGGCCGGGCGTCGTCATCTTCACGATGAGCGACTTCAGGTTGAGGCAGATATCGGTGACGTCTTCCACGACGCCGGGGATGGTGCTGAATTCGTGCTGAATCCCCTGAATGCGGGCCTTGGTGACCGCGCTGCCTTCGAGGCTCGAAAGCAGAATGCGGCGAAGACTGTTGCCGATCGTGGCGCCAAAACCCCGCTCGAACGGTTCGGCGATGAATTTGCCGTAGGTCGATGTCGACGTTTCGCGTTCATGAATGACCCGGCTCGGAAGTTCCAAACCCCGCCAACGAATTCGCATGTGTTGCTCTCTTTCTGATGCGACGGGCCGAATCGTTCAGGCCCGCCAAGCTCGCCGGCGATCCGAATTACCCCCCCGATCGTCCGGCGTGAATTTTTATTTTGTGCGGTTTACACCCGGCGGCGTTTGGGCGGCCGGCAGCCGTTGTGGGGCAGCGGTGTGATGTCTTCGATCGCCCGAATGACGATGCCGGCCGACTGCAGGCCGGTGATCGCACTCTCGCGGCCCGAACCGGGGCCCTTCACGCGAACCTCGAGCTCTTTCACGCCGAACTTCGAGGCCCGCTCGGCACATGTCTCGGCCGCGCGTTGGGCGGCAAACGGCGTGCTCTTGCGGCTCCCCTTGAATCCCGAAGTGCCAGCCGTCGCCCAGCACAGCACGTCGCCGTTGACGTCGGTGATGGTGACGATCGTGTTGTTGAACGTAGCTTTGATGTACGCAATCGCCCGCGTGACATTCCGCCGAACTTTCTTTCGTTTCGACTTTGCCAAGCCTCTTCTCCAATTCGGGGGACCGACTCAATGTTTGAAATGATTTTGTGTTGCCAACGAGGACTTTAAACTTCGGACCGATTAGTGGCGCATTTCCTTGACGCCCTTCTTGCCGGCGACCGTCTTCTTCACGCCCTTGCGAGTGCGGGCGTTTGTGCGAGTCCTCTGTCCGCGAACCGGCAGGCCGCGACGGTGTCGCATGCCGCGATAGCAGTGAATCTCCCGCAGACGGGCGATGTCTTGCTGCACGCTGCGGCGCAGCTGCCCCTCGATGACGACCTCCTTGTCGAGGTAGGCGTTAATCCGCGAAATCTCGTCTTCCGACAATTCGCCGGCTTTGCGCGCTGGATCGATCTCGAGCGCAAAGCACAACTCGATCGCCTTGGCGCGACCGATCCCATAGAGATACGTGAGCGCGATGTAGGTCGGCTTCGGATTTGGAAGGTCGACGCCTTGAATACGAGGCATTGCTACTGGACTCCAACTCGATCAAACCAGATATTTCACTCGAAGCGACGATCGGCGACCCGGCTCGATTACCCCTGCCGCTGCTTGTGCCGCGGGTTCGACGCACAGATCACGTAGATGCGTCCCTTTCGACGGACGATCTTGCAGCTTTCGCAAATCCGTTTGACGCTGGAACGCACTTTCATGACTGGACCGATCGTAAATAAAAGCGCAACGCCGAAGTCGCGAAACGCTGGATGCTCGTGGTCTTTTTGCCGCCCGGTTTGCCCGCTGCCCGGCCGTCCGATCGCGATCAATCGCCTGGATCAACCGCCAAATCTGCCGACACCCCAAGCGGTCCGCGACCTGGCCTGCGGGGGAATCGGGAGATTATATGCAAAGGCACGCTTCAACCACAAGCAAACCCGGCACCGAATTTGCGCAAAATTCGAGGGCACGCGGGCACGCTCAGGAACCAAGTGTCAAAACGACGGGCCCGTCAGCCGTAAAGGCTACCGTATGCTCGAAATGGACACTGGGCATGCCGTCGCGCGTCACCACGGTCCAGTGGTCCTGCTTTTTGACTCGGGTCCCTTTTACGCCGGCGTTTACCATGGGTTCGATCGCCAAAACGAGGCCCGGATCAAGCTTGAAATCGGCCTTGGCCAGCGATTGACTCGCGTAGTTGGGCACTTGCGGATCCTCGTGCATCTCGCGGCCGATCCCGTGACCGACGAAGTCCTCGACGACGCTGAAACCAGCATTCCGAACCTTTTCGGCCATCGGTGCGGCTACTTCAGACCAGCGTGTTTTCCGGCGACATTCCTCAATCGCCAACTCCAACACGCCTCGGCCGACGTCCAAAAGCCGCTGCCCGAGTTCGTTGACCTCTCCCACCGGATAGGTCCAAGCCGAATCGGCACACCATCCCGCCAGCCGGCATCCAGTGTCGATGCTGACAAGATCGCCCAGTTGCAGAACTCGATCACCGGGGACGCCGTGGACGATCTCTTCGTTAACCGAGATGCAGCTCACCGCCGGAAAAGGGACCTTTCCGGGGACGCCCTTGAACAAAGGCTCGGCGCCGGCCTTCTCGAATAACTTCTCAATCGACGCGTCGATGTCGCGCGTCCTGACCCCCGGCTGCACCATGCGGGCCGCTTCGGCGAGCGCCTGGGCCACGAGTCGCCCGGCTTCCCGCATCAGGGCGATTTCGCGGCGGCTCTTGAGAACGATCACTCAGTTATCCGAGTCGAGCAAGCCCGGATAGTTTCGCATGACAAGGTGGCTGTCGATCTTCTGCACTACGTCGAGCACGACCGAAACGACGATCAAGAGGCCCGTTCCGCCGTAAAAGCTCGCCACCATGTAGGGAATATCCATCCAGTGGGCAATCAATGTCGGAATCACGGCCACCATCGCGAGGAATGCGGCTCCCAGATACGTGATTCGCGTCATCACCTGCTCAAGGAATTGGGCCGTACGAGCCCCCGGGCGATAACCGGGAATGAAGCTGCCGTAGTCCTTGAGATTCTCCGAAATGTCCTTCGGGTTAAACGTCACCGCCACCCAGAAGTAACAAAACACGTAGATCAGCAGGATGTAGCACGTGTTGTAGACATAGCCGCGTCCGGTGTTAAACGCATCGGACAGTTGGGCTGTGAACAGGCTGAATCGAGGCCAATTCTCTTGCGGGAAGAGGACATTCAATTGACGGAAAAAGAACATCGGAAAGACGAGAATACTTGAGGCAAACACGATTGGCATGACGCCGGCCTGGTTGACCCGCAGGGGCAACGACTGTCGCTGCCCGCCCATCACGCGGCGTCCGCGGACGTGTTTGGCGCTTTGGATCGGAATTCGCCGTTGCCCCTGGGTGATGGCTACCACCCAGATCACGACGGTGACAAACAGGGCCGCCAGCAGAATGAAGCGGTCGACACCCGTTTCGGTTCCCAGTCGAATGCCGCTCTTGAACGCCGGCGCCAAGAGTTGAACGCCGGCATCCGGCATGCGGGCGATGATGCCCGCCATGATCAACAGGCTGATCCCGTTGCCGATTCCGTACGCATCGATTTGCTCGCCGATCCACATCAGGAAGACCGATCCGGCGGTCATGGCGATGGTGGCAACGATGTGGAAGAAGAGTGTGTCGTATTCGGGCAAGATCATCGCCGCCTGCCCTCCTCCCCGGCTCATGCCGGCCCTGATCCACACGTAACTTTGGATCAAACAGACGAGCACGGTGGCGTAACGCGTGTATTCGTTGATCTTGCGGCGCCCCGCTTCACCCTCCTTCTGGAGCTGCTCCAGCGGCGGATAAACGGTTCCCAGCAACTGAAAGATAATCGACGCCGTGATGTAGGGGGCGATCCCCAGTCCGAAGATCGAATTGAGCTGCGAGGCCGAGAAGAGCGAGATCGTCTGCATGAACGAGTCGAGACCGCCGCCCCCCTGTCCCGATTCCGCCTCGCGCATCCGCTCGGCGGCCGCCTCTTGATTGATGAAGGGCAGGTAGACGTGATACCCGAGCCGGTACACTCCCAACAGGACGATCGTCAGCAGGATCTTTCGACGCAGCTCGGGAATTCGAAAGATGAGCAGCGCTTTTTGCAGCATGGGCGAATTCCCTTCCTGGATTCAATTCAGTGGGAGACCGCGAGAATCCGCTTCACCGCGCCTCCCTGCCCGGTGATTTTCTCTTCAGCTGACTTGCTGAATTGATGGGCCTCGACCGAGAGTTTCTTGGTCAGGCTTCCATTCCCCAGGATTTTAACTTCATCGAATACCCCTTTGGCAAGGCCTCTTTCCCGGAGGTCGGCCGGGGTGACGGTCGCGCCGCTCGCGAATGCCTGATCGAGCTCACAAACGTTGACGATGGCAATCCGCAGCGCGAACTGGCGATTATTGAAACCTCGCTTGGCGATTCGGCGGGCCAACGGCGTTTGGCCGCCGGTATAACCAAGACGGCTCGTCGATCCCGAACGGCTGTAGAAACCCTTATGGCCGCGAGTGGCTGTCTTGCCGTGCCCGGAACCCGGTCCGCGGCCGACGCGTTTGCGGCTCTTGCGCTTATGAATTCCGCGGTGGACGTCGTTGAGAATCATTAAATCTTCACTCCACGCAGCCGGGCGATCTCTTCGCGGGTCCGCAGCTGCCTCAAACCGTCAAACGTGGCCTTGATCAAGTTGATCGGGTTGGTCGAGCCGAAGCATTTGGTGAGGATATCGGTCACGCCGGCACTTTCGACGACGGCCCGCACGGCTTCACCCGCCTTGATGCCCGTTCCGGGCAGAGCCGGAATCAAGAGCACTTTGGCCGTCCCGAAGTGGCCCCAAACCTGATGGGGGATCGTGCTGCCCTGCATCGGGATCGACAGCATTCGCCGGTTGGCAACCTTGGTTGCCTTTTCGACGGCGATGGGAACTTCAAGGGCCTTGCCGTAACCCCAACCCACCTTGCCGTTCCTGTCCCCCACAACGACGAGCGCAGTGAAGCTGAAGCGGCGTCCGCCTTTTACCACGCAGGCGCAACGGCGGATCTGGATTACCTTTTCAGGGCTATCGGTCCGAAATTCAGTCGTCACCCGTTCTGCTCCCGTCTCGGAAATGCGAGAGGCCGGTCAAGGCGGACCCCTCAGCGTTTGTGCGCTTACAAATCCAAACCGCCCTGACGGACTGCCTCGGCCAAGACCTGCACGCGGCCGTGGAACTTATACGGCCCGCGATCGAACACCACCTGCTTGATCCCCTTTTCAAGGGCGCGAGCGGCAAGTGTCTGGCCGACTTTGGCTGCGGCGTCTTTGTTGCCCGCAAATTTTCCGGCACCAAACAATTCTTTTTCGACGGTGCTCGCCGAGACGAGCGTTTTGCCGGCCTCGTCGTCAATGATCTGCGCGTACATGTGGCGGTTGCTGCGAAACACCGACAACCGGGGCCGCAACGAGCGCGACTTACGTATGCGGTTTCGCACGCGAAACGTGCGCCGCTCACGGCGCCGCTGCAGGGTCGTTTCAATTGTCATGGCTTCGGCCAATTCCCATTTCGCGGTCGTGCCATTAACCGGCAAGCCCCGCAGTCATTACTCGTTGTCTTATCAGCCCGAACCGGTGCCTGCAAAGGCCTTGCCCGCTTTACGGCGGACGACTTCGTTCTGATAGCGAATTCCTTTACCTTTGTACGGTTCGGGCGGCCGGACGGCGCGGACGTTGGCCGCAAACTGACCCACCACCTGCTTATTGGCGCTCTTGAGGACGATGTGCGTGTTATCGGGGCACTCGCAGACCACGCCTTCAGGCAGGGGCAATTTCACCGTATTCGCGTAACCCACCTGCAGATTCAGGGTCTTGCCAGCCACGGTCGCCGTGTAGCCGACACCCTGGATTTCGAGCCGCTTCTCGAAATAGGTCTGCACGCCCTGCACCATGTTGTTGAGCAGGCTCCGCGTCAGTCCGTGGAGCGCCCGGTTGGCTCGCTGATCGTCTGGGCGGCTCACCGTCAGATGCCGTGCGGTCGCGTCGAAGTCCACCTTCATCGCTGGGTGCGGCTGCAATTTGAGCTCGCCGTTTTTGCCCTTGATGACGACCGTCCCGTCGGCAATGCGTATTTCTACGCCGCTTGGGACTACGATGGGTTTTCTGCCGATTCTGGACATGTTCCCGTCTTCTACATCCTAACGCCGGGCCCACGATGGGCCGCCGACCGCCATCGGATCATGCTTCCGTTACCACAACCGACACAACACTTCGCCACCCACGCCCTTTTTCCGTGCCTCGCGATTGCTCATCACGCCGTGGCTCGTGGAAATGATGCTGATGCCCAATCCTTGCAAGACGTTGGGCATCTCGTCGACGCGGGCAAACACGCGACGGCCAGGCGAACTGATGCGATCGAGCTGCTGAATCACTCGCTCGCCGTTGGGACCGTATTTGAGGTGAATCCGCAGCACGTTTTGCGGCGCTTGCTCGACGATCTCATAGTCCCAGATATAGCCTTCTCGCTTCAAAACGGCGGCGATGTTGACTTTGATCTTCGATGAGGGAACGTCGACGATGGGCCGTTCGATCCGCACGGCGTTGCGGACGCGGGTCAACATGTCGGCAATTGGATCAGTCATCATGGCGTCACCAGCTCGCCTTCTTTGCCCCGGGGACGACCCCTTCGTGGCAGAGTTTGCGGAAACAAATGCGGCACAGCTTGAACTTGCGGTAAACGGCCCGCGGCCGGCCGCACAGCGCGCAGCGATGTTCGATCCGCGAGCTGAACTTCGGCTTGCGTTTCGCCTTCTCTATTTTTGCTTTGCTGGCCATTCAAAACCTTCTTGATTGATCTCGCAGGCGTCAGGCCTCGGTCCGCAGCGGGAGCCCCAGCTCCTTGAGGAGAATCCTCGCTTCGTCGTCCGTGCGGGCTGTGGTGACGACCGAAATATTCATGCCTTGGACGTTGTGAACCTTGTCCGCTTGAATCTCGGGGAAGACGAGCTGCTCGTTGAGCCCCATGCTGTAGTTGCCGCGGCCGTCGAACGACTTGGGATTCAATCCGCGGAAGTCGCGCACACGGGGCAACGCCAGCGTGATCAACCGGTCGAGGAACTCATACATCACCTTGCCGCGGAGCGTCACCCGGCAGCCGATTTCCATCCCCTCTCGAAGACGAAAGGCCGAGACCGATTTGCGAGCCCGCGTCTTTTGCGGCCGCTGTCCGGTGAGCTGGGCCAGGTGCTCCATGGCCTCGTCGAGATGTTTGCGGTCTTCGCGCGCCTTGCCCACGCCCATGCTGATGACGATTTTCGTGAGCCGCGGCAACGAGTGGGCATTATCCCGCTTGAGCTGCGTCTTGAGAGCGGGGACCACCTTCTCGCGATATTGTGTCAGTAACCTGGCCATGACTGTTCGATCGTAATTCTGGTTGGCGACGGACCGATAATTCTATCCGGGAAAACTCCACGCGGGCACTAGCGGGCGGCCGCTGTCTTAGACTTGGCAGGACCGACCGAGCCAAGAGCCGTTCCGCACGATTTGCAGAAGCGCTCTTTACCGCCGTTCGGCTGAAAGCGGAAGCCGACGCGGACCCCCTTGTTGCACGAGCCACAGTAAAACATGACTTTGCTAGTGTCAATTGGCATCTCGAGGTTGAGCCGGCCGCCTTGCGGGCTCTTGGGGTGGCCGCGCTTCACGTGCTTGAAGACGCGGTTGATCCCCTCGATCAGCACTTTGCTGCCGCCATTCAGAACTTGGGTGACCTTGTGCGGCGTGCTGCTGGCCTGATTGCCAGAAATCACCACCACCTGATCGCCGCGCTTGATTTTCATAGTGCACCTGACCGCTTTCGGTATTTCCTTTCAAACCACTTCGCTGGCGAGACTCAGGATCTTGGTGAACTTGCGGTCGCGCAGCTCGCGGGCCACCGCACCGAAGATGCGGGTGCCGCGGGGATTGCCTTCATCGTCGATCAGCACGACGGCGTTGCGGTCGAACCGCACGTAGCTGCCGTCCTGCCGCCGCGTCGCTTGCCGGCAGCGGACGATCACTCCCTTGGCCACGCTTCCCTTTTTCACGGTCGCGCTGGGGATCGATTTCTGCACACTGACGACGATCACGTCGCCCAATCCGGCCGTTCGCCGCTTGGAACCGCCCAGCACCTTGATGCACCGGGCGGTCTTCGCGCCGGTGTTGTCGGCCACGTCGACGATGGTCTGCATTTGAATCATGGGACCTGAACCTCTTCCACGGCCGGCGTGCCGGCGCCCGACTTCACAATGCGGAGCAGTTGCCAACGTTTCGTCTTGGAAAGGGGCCGCGATTCGACAATCTCGACCTTGTCTCCCTCGTGGGACGCATTCTCTTCATCATGCACGTGGCAGATCGTCCGGCTGCGGACGATCTTGCCGTACTTGGGATGCCGATAGAGGCGCTCGACCTCGACCCGGCGGGTCTTATCGCACTTTGCGCTCGTGACGACTCCGATCAGCCTCTTCTTCATTGTTTGCCTTCGACCAACCAGTCCCGGGCGAGGCCCGGCCTTTGTTCTTAAGATTTCTTCGCTGCCGCGGGTTTCGTTGCCGATGTCTTTTGCGATTGGGACTTTTCGCGCTGGGTCTGGATCGTGTAAATGCGGGCGATCTCCCGGCGGAGCTTGCGGAGATTGCTCGGCGCGTCGAGTTTTTCCGTTGCCGCCTGGAAACGCAGGCGGAACAGCTCCTTTTGTGCTTCGGTGAGCGTGAAATGCAACTGATCCACGCTCATTTCTCGAAGGTGGGTGGCTTTCGTCATGGTTGTCTCTTGCCGTTCCTGTCGCCTGCGTTTCATTCCTCAAATCGTTCGAGCGCGGCCGACCAGGCGAACGCTGACGGGCAGCTTGTGAGCTACGCGCGCGAAACACTCGCGGGCCGTGTCGTGCGTCACGCCGCCCAACTCGAATAACACCGTGCCCGGCTTGACGACGGCGACCCAATGGTCGGGTTCGCCCTTGCCTTTACCCATTCGAGTTTCGAGCGGACGAGCCGTGACCGACTTTTGCGGGAAAATGCGGATGTAAAGCTTCCCTTCACCGCGAATGTACTGATTCGCGGCCACGCGGCAGGCTTCGATCGTCGTTGCGCGAACATGGCCGGGATCGAGCGACTGCAAACCCCAGTCGCCGAAAGCCACCGTGTTCCCGCGGACGGCGTTACCTCTTATGCGCCCTCTTTGACTTTTGCGGTACTTGACTCGCTTTGGCATGAGTGCCATCGCCGGTCTCCTCTGTCGAATAGTCGCCGAGATCGATCCACACCTTCACGCCAATTGAGCCCACGGACGTCTTCGACACGGCAAAGCCGTAGTCGATGTGCCGCTGCAGCGTCGACAGGGGGATCGAGCCTCGAATTGCTTTTTCTTGTCGGGACATTTCCGCGCCGCCCAATCGGCCGGACAACTCGACCTTTACGCCGTGGGCGCCGGCGTCCATCACCTGATCGAGCGTGCGTTTGATCGTACGGCGGAAGCTGCCCCGCTTCATCAACTGCTGGGCCATATCCTCTGCGACCAAGACGGCGCTGCGATGTGGGTTGTTGATTTCGACGATCTTGAGTTCCATCCGCCGTCCGGTCAGCTCTTCGAGTTCCGCCTTCAGACGGTCGACTTCCTGGCCCTTGCGGCCGATGATGATGCCCGGCCGGGCCGTGTAGAGATGCACGACGACCTGGTCGCGGGTTCGCTCGATTTCGATCTTGGGAATCCCTGCGAACTGGTACTTCGTTTTCACGAAGTTGCGGATCTTGAAATCCTCGATCAACAGATCGCCGAATTCCTTCTTGCTCGCATACCAGCGGCTGCGCCACGGTTCTACGATACCGACGCGAAAGCCGGTCGGATTGATTTTTTGTCCCATCGCAGGGTTCTCAGTCTTGTTCGATAACCGATTATTTTTTCTTTAACTGTCAGGCCAGTTCAGGCACGTCGATGACCACGTGGATGTGGGCGAAACGCCGGCGAATGACGTTGGCCATGCCGCGCGAACGAGGAAGCATTCGCTTGAACATGGGGCCGCCGTCAACGCGGGCCTCGACGATTTTCAGACTCTCGACATTCCTGGCGCCGCGGTCCTCGCAGTTGGCAATCGCGCTTTGCAGGACCTTCTCCAACATGCGGGCCCCGCGGTTAGGCTTGAAGCGCAACAACAGAAGTCCTTCGCCGGCGGCCTGACCGCGAATCAGGTCGGCAAACGGACGCACTTTGGTGGCCGCGATGCGGGCAAAGCGATGTTTGGCGGTGATGCGGGCCATCGTTACTTCTTCCCTCGGGCACCGTGGCCGCGGAACGTTCGCGAGGGAGCGAACTCTCCAAGCTTGTGCCCCACCATTTCTTCTGTGATGTAAACGCTGATGTGCTTACGGCCATCGTGAACCAGGAACGTATGGCCGACGAACTCGGGGCTCACCGTCGAGCGGCGCGCCCACGTCTTGATCGGCTCCTTCTTTCCAGTTAGCGTCAACCGCTCAACCTTTTTGAGGAGCTTCAGCTCGACAAACGGACCTTTTTTCAGCGATCGTCCCATCCCAACACCTGCCTAATTCATATCTTCAACTGGCCGTAACGCCGTGATTTCCGCCGGCGAACAATTGCCTTCGACGAGGGCTTGCGACGCTTCCGCGTACGGCCGCCCTTCGACAGGACGCCAGTCGGACTGCATGGATGACGTCCGCCCGAGGTGCGGCCTTCGCCGCCTCCCATCGGGTGGGCCACCGGGTTCATGGCGACGCCGCGAACATGGGGCCGACGCCCCATCCACCGTTTGCGGCCCGCTTTGCCGATCGACACGTTAATATGGTCCGAGTTTCCAATCACGCCAATCGTCGCCCGACATGAGCTCGGCAAGCGCCGAACTTCGCCGGAGGGAAGCGTGATTTGCGCCCACTTTCCTTCGCGGGCGTTCATAACGGCGTGCACGCCGGCCGTGCGGCACAACTGGCCACCTCGACCGGGCTGCATTTCGATGCAGTGAACCTGGGTCCCGGGAGGAACCTTCTCAAGTGGCATACAGTTGCCTACATTCGGCTCGACTTCAGGACCGCTTTCGACTTTGTCGCCGACCTTGAGACCTTCCGGGGCCAGGATGTACCGCTTCTCACCATCGGCATAGTGTAATAAGGCAATCCGTGCCGAGCGGTTCGGATCGTATTCAATGAACGCGACGCTGGCAGGAACCCCATCCTTCTTGCGGTCGAAATCGATGAGGCGATAAATCTTCTTGTGACCACCGCCGCGGTGCCGCGCGGTGATTCGGCCCTGAAAATTTCGACCTCCCTTTTTGCGGAGGCGAACCGAAAGCCCTTTTTCTGGCTCTTTCTTAGGGTCGGTGATTTCGGAGAAATCGCTCACCGAGCCGGCGCGGCGGCCTGGCGATGTCGGCTTGTAGTATCGAATTGCCATAACTAACGTCCCGACTAATCCCCGAATTTTTCCCGATTGCGCTTCAAAATTTTCGCGGCCAGCGACCGCCGTGCATCCTAGAAGAACGAGATTCGATCTTCCGGATTCAGCTCAACAATGGCCTTCTTCCACGCAATCGTGTGTCCCAATTTGAAGCGGTGCCGTCGCGGCTTTCCCTTGCGATTCTGGGTCCGCACGCCGACGACGCGAACGCTCCACATCTCTTCGACGGCGCGCTTGATGTCGTGCTTCGTCGCGAGCGTGCTGACGGCGAAGGTATACGCGTTGTGCCGCTCAGAGATGTGCGTCCCCTTCTCGGTGACCAGGGGATGCAGCACAACCTGATACGGTTCCAAAGTGATCGAGTGCTTAACTTGTTTTTCTTTCGGCATGTCACGCTTCCTTTGCCGCGGCCTTCGCCGGCCGTCCGGCGCGGAGACGTTCGAGTCCCGCTTTCGTCAGAATCAACTGTTTCTGATGGAGCAGGTCGTATGCGTTCAGGTCGTCGCAGCTGGAAATCCACAATCCCGGAATGTTTCGTCCCGAGCGAACGACGTCAGCGTCGTGCGATTCGATTGCCAAGAGGCAGCTTGTCTTGGAAAGCCCGAGCGACTTGAGCAAGGTCGCCATATTCTTTGTTTTGGCCTCGGGAATCGCCAACTCGCTGAGCAGAGTGACTTGCTGATCCAGGAACTTGCTCAACAGGGCCATTCGCGTGGCGAGTCGCACTGCTTTCTTCGGGAGCCGATAGCCGAAATCGATCGGATATTTCGCGTGCGCCCGGCCTCCGCCTCGCCGAATGTTTGTACGGAGCGTGCCCATTCGGGCGCGTCCGGTTCCCTTTTGCCGAAAGAGCTTTTTTGTGCTCCCCTCGGTCTGGGCGCGGTTGCGGGTCATGACCGTGCCGACGCGCCGGTTCGTCTCGTACATCACGACGACATCATGCAGCAACTGCTTGCTGATGCGCGGCGCGATTTCGGACGCGTCGAACTCGACTTTACCGACTGACTTGCCGGTCTTGTCGCGAACGTCGACGGTGATGCGAGATTCTTTGTCCGCCATGGCTGGAAATCCCAATCACACTTTCTTTGCCGATTTGGCATGCTTCTTCGTTGGGCGAATCACCACCCAGCCGCCAGTCGGACCTGGTACGGCGCCCTCGACGAGCACCATATTCTGGGCCTCATCGAGTTTGAACACGCTGATGTTTCGCATGGTGACCTGCTCGCCGCCGTATCGGCCGCCCATGCGCATGCCCTTCATGACCCGCGACGGATCGGCGCTGGAGCCGATGGATCCACCGTGGCGATGCACGCGCTTCACGCCGTGACTGGCACACTGGCCATTGAAATTATGCCGCTTCATGACGCCGGTGAAACCGCGGCCCTTGGTGATACCGACCAGGTCGACGCGGGGCACGTCATTGAGAACGGCCACGTTGATGGTCTTGCCGATCTCGAATTCGTGCTTTTCGCCGTCCGTGCGAAACTCGCGAACAAACCGCTTTGGCTCGCACTCGGCTCTTTTAATCAGCTCGATGCCTTTGCTGGCCCGCGTTTTTTGCCGATGGCCATTGATATTGGCGACCTGGCCGCGCTCGGCCCGGCTGACAAGGCGACGCTTTTTATCGACGAAGCCGAGTTGCACTGCTTCGTAGCCGTCGCGTTCCTTTGTTCTGAGAGCCAAAACCGTACAGGGACCCGCCTCGATGACGGTAACGGCGTGGAGGTTCCCCTCCGCGTCGTAGACCTGCGTCATCCCCACTTTGCGACCCAGTATTCCGACTGGCATGGCTGTCGATCCCGAACGGTTCCGCGTACAAACGGCCGAGACAACTCGACCGAGACAACAATCCAAAACGTCAAGTGAACGATTCCGACAAGAGTGGCGTGCCGAGACCCGAGCGTTTACACGATCAGTTCGACAACCGGCGAGCCTGTCACATCGACCACATCCACTGCAACGGTCGCCCCCGTCGAGACGCCTGGCCAATGACCCGAAAAGCCAATGACACCGGCTTGTGACAAGGGGCGGTTTAGACGACCGCGAGCCTCTGAGTTCTTCGTTTTCCGAGTTAATCCGAGTTCGTCCAACGCTTACGCGGCGGACGGGCCACTCGCGATCCGACGTTGCGTACCTTCAACCTCCTCCCGCCGACGCCTTGATCTTGATGTCGACGCCCGCCGGCAGCGACAGCTTGTTCAACGCGTCAATCGTCTTGCCGGTCGGTTGAATGATGTCGATCAGCCTCTTGTGGGTACGAATTTCAAATTGCTCGCGCGACTTCTTGTCGATATGCGGGCTGCGAAGCACGGTATATCGCTCAATCCGTGTCGGCAGAGGGATCGGTCCGTGAACGACAGCTCCCGTTCTCTTGGCCGTGTCGACGATTTCAGACGCCGATTGGTCGAGAACGGAATGGTCGTACGCTTCCATCCGAATTCGAATCCGTTCCTGACTCCCACCCGCCACTCAAAGTCCCCCCAACAAAAGGCTTACGCTCATTCCGCCCACCTTCCGGCGCTGCGGGAAACTCGCAATGGTAGTGACGCCCCTATGCTTTGTCAAGAAACGCAGTTACAGATTCCTTGTAAGTTTCCACGATGACGAGCTGCTCCCGAATTCGTGACAGGAACCGGGGCGAGTCTGACGTAGTTTTGCGTCGACGCAATCACGATTTCTCCCGTTCGTCATGCGGAGAGACCCTGGTCGCGCTGCTTTTCGGTCTGCCGCGATGGCTGTAGACTCGGTCCATGCGGCATAACGGAAAAACTGCCTTGGTAACGGGTGCGGGGCGGGGAATTGGCAAGGGCTGTGCGCTCGAGTTGGCCCGTCAAGGGGCCGATCTCCTCATTAACGACCGTCCCGGAAGTCCCGATCTTTCCCAAACTGCCTCCGAAATCCGAGCGTTGGGGCGAAAGTGCACGCCAATCGAGGCCGACGTTTTCAATCGGCCCGGCTGCGAAGGGCTCGTGGCCGGGTCGCTCGAGGCGGTTGGGCAAATTGACATTCTGGTCAGCAATCCGTCCTGCAACAAACGCAGCACATTTCTCGCCTACGATCCGGTTGACTTCGAGCGGATCATCCAAGGCGTTTTGGTCAGCGGTTTTCACCTGAGCCAAATCGTCGCCCGGCACATGGTCGAACGCGGCATCCGGGGAAAGATTTTGTTCATATCAAGCGTCCATGCACCCGTGCCCTACGCCAACAACTGCGCCTACAACGCGGGCAAAGCCGGTTTGAACCATCTTTGCCGCACGGTCGCGGTCGAACTTGCGCCATCATATCAACGTGAACGCGATTGAACCGGGTTGGATCGATACACCCGGAGAGCGAACCGTTTTCGGAGACAAAGTGATCGAGACCGAAGGGGTGAAATTGCCCTGGGGCCGCATCGGCACGATCGAGGACGTCGGACGGGCTGCATCGTTTCTCTGTTCCGACGAGGCGGATTACATCAGCGGTTCGATTCTTCGGGTCGACGGACTGATCGTCTTCAAAGACTGCGCGGAGGAGTTTTGACGATGTTTCTTCCCAAGAGTGTGGCAATTGTGCTGGCAATGGCATTTGTCGCGTCCGTGCTCGCGGCCGATTCGCCGCGTTCGGCGGCACCTAGGAAAATCATCGTCATTGCTCATCGCGGTGCGCACCGTGAAGCGCCCGAAAACACGCTGGCATCGCTCGAACAGGCGATCGAGATCGGCTGCGATTACGTTGAGCTCGATGTTCGGCGTACGAAGGACGGCGCACTCGTGATCATGCATGACAACAGCGTCAATCGCATGACCAACGGCAAGGGAAAGATCGCCGATCTCACGCTCGCGGAAATCCGCAAATTCGAGGTCAAAAGCCGGCATGGGGCGAAATGGGCCGGACTGAAAGTGCCGACCTTCGACGAAATGCTCGACCACGCCAAAGGACGCATGAAAATCTACGTCGATCACAAACAGGCGCCACCGGCCGACGTGCTGGCGGCCATTCAGCGTCACGGCATGCTGCACGACGTCGTGGTTTACGGGAACCCCAAGACCCTGCGCGAATACAAGAGATTGGCGCCGGACGTCTGGATTATGCCCGGTCATCCCGATTCGATCGCCGAAATCGAATCGCTGTGTCGCGATCTCAAGCCGGAAACGCTCGACGGCAACGTGGTCGAGTGGACGCGCTCGCAAGTCGACGCCGCCCACCGCAGCGGCGCGCAGGTGTGGGTCGACAATCGCTCGAATCTCGACAACGAGGCGGGTATCAAGCAGGACGTCGAGTTGGGCGTCGACGCCATTCAGACCGACGACCCCGCGACCGTCCTGAAGGTGCTCAAGTCGATGGGCCTTCGCGGTGATGCGGCGAAATGATCCACCTTGTCTCGGTCACGATTGCGACAACCGAGCGTAGCGAGCGAGCGCCATCAGCGGGAAATAGATGCGATACAGGTGGTACTTCAGGAAGAAGACACGCGGAAAACCAGTGCCCGTAAACCATGGTTCATCCCAGGTGCCGTCTTCGTTCTGCGTTTCGACCAGGTAATCGACGCCGCGGCGCACGGCGTCCGAATCGACCTCGCCGGCGGCCAGTAAACCCATGATTGCCCAAGCGGTCTGCGACGCCGTCGTGGGACCCGTGCCGCGAAGGGCCGGTTCGTCATAGCTCCGTGGGGTTTCGCCCCAGCCGCCGTCTTCCTGCTGTTTCGATTTCAGCCAGTCGGCGGCCAGCCGAATGCGGGCATCCATGATCGGAACCCCGACCGCGACAAGGCCGACGAGCGTCTGCCACGTGCCGTAGATGTAGTTGACGCCCCAACGACCGTACCAGGAATGATCCGGTTCCTGTGCTTTCCAAATGAATTTGAGCGCCTGCTGTACCGCCGGATGGTCCCGGCCGATCTTGAGATCGCCGAACAACTCCAGGATGCGGCCGGTCAGATCGACTGTGGCGGGATCGATCATCGCGTTGTGATCGGCAAAGGGGACTCGTGTGAAAATCTCGCGATTGTTGTCGGCGTCAAAGGCGCCCCAGCCGCCGTCGCGTCCCTGCATGGCAAGAATCCAGCGCGTGCCGCGCCAGATCGCATTCAGCTGCGGAGCGGCCGCTTCGACCTGCTGAAATGCTTCCTGAGTCGATTCGCCGCGCGCCGAGACAATGGCGGCTGCATCGTCGTCATTCGGATGCTGGCTCCAATTGCCGAGCAGAAAATCGGCTCGCCAATTTCGCCGGCCGATGCGAGGCAGCGATCGGCACAGCGCCATCAGTACCATGCCGGTGTCGTCCGTGTCGGGATAGAATTCGTTGTTGAATTCGAAGCACCAGCCGCCCGGTTCCGAGCACTTCCGCAGTGTATTGAAGTCGCCGCGACGACGAATTTCCTTCGAGAGGAGCCAGCGGATCGACTTGCGGATCGACGGATGGTCGGCCGAAACTCCCGCCTCCCGCAAAGCGATCGTCGCGATGGCTGTATCCCAGATCGGCGACTTGCAGGGTTGCAGTCGGATCGTGTCGTCTTCCTCGATGAAGAGTGCCTCGAGTTCTCCGAGCGCGGCTTTGACTTCCGGCGAGTTGTCGTCGCGACCAAGGCACTTGAGGGCGACGACGCTCCAAACGATGGGTGGGAAAATGGCTCCCAGGCCATCGCTATTTATGAAGCGTTCGCACATCCACCGTTCGGCCCGTCGCACGGCCATGGGGCGCAGCGGAGAGAGCCGCCAACGGTCGACGAATTTCAAACAGAGGTCAATTCGGCGGAAGAAGGAGTGCCAATCGATGCGCGTGGGCTGCGTCATGCCGTCGAGTTGGTCCGATTTCGGCATGGTCACGGGCAAGTCTTCAGGACGTCCGCGGAAGAGCTCGCCGATGCCAAGTTCAGGCGGCAGCTCGCGGCTGGGCTTGTAGGCCCACAAGATCGACAACGGAACGAGGATCGTCCGCGACCAGGACGACATCTCGTAGATGTTGAACGGCGCCCATTTCGGAACGAGCATGATTTCCGGCGGCACCGCCGGGCACTGGCGATAGGAGATGACTCCGAGCAGCGCGAGGTAATACCGCGTGAAGCTGTTGATTTTTTCGGCGCCACCCGCGGCCAGGATCGCCTGGCGCGCGCGGACCATATATTCGGCGTCGGGCGAATGGCCGGTCAATTTGAGCGCGAAATAGGCTTTGACCGATCCGCTGAGTTCGAGTGGACCGCCGGGATACGAGGCCCAACCGCCGTTGGGGAGCTGCTGCTTGACGAGATAGGCGGCCGCCTTTCGCGCCACGTCAGATTTTTCGCGCCTCAGGTAGGCCAAGAGCAGGATGTATTCCGACTCGAGAATCGTGTCGCCTTCGAGCTCGCCGACCCAGTAGCCTTCGTTATTTTGAAGACCGAGGAGGTATTCGCGCGTCCTCTCGATGGCAGAGCCCAGGTGCTCGTCGACCGCCCGCTCGAATCCGGAGTCGAAGGCCACAGGGTCAAACTTGGGCTCCGGTGGCGCAGAGGGCTCGCCAAAATCGAAGCGAAGGCGATTGCCTCCCATGTGACCGGCATCCATTGCTGCATCCTTGCGGGCGTTGGAATTGACTGCGCCGCGGCGTTCGGCAGACGCCTTCTCCTTTGGAGGCACCGTGGCCGCCGAATGGTATTCAAGCCTTCCCAATCGATCAAGTGGATCTGATTGGCAGAACGACAGTTAGCACCAATGTGCCAACGCGTGGAACTTACCGTCCGGTTAACGTCCGGCGCTTGGAACGAGCCGGCGCCGGATCGTTTTGAGCCGTGACTTCGGAGTCGACCGTCAACCACGGCCGTATCTTTTCCAAGGTTTTAACTCCGATGCCTTTGACGCGGCGCAAGTCGTCGACTGAGGTGAACGGACCATTGGCATCGCGGTCCGCGACGATCCGCCGCGCGAGTGCGTCGCCGATGCCTTCGAGCTGACCCCACTCGACCCAAGTGGCCGAGTTGATATCGAGCCGATACTCGAACTGGCGGCTCTTGAGGCGTTCGACCTCGACCACCACAGTGCCCCACCGTGTCAACCGGGCCCAGTGCAAAGTGAACAGGACGAGCACGATCGTTGCGAAAATGGCAAGCAGGCATTGGTCCGCATTCGTCCACCAGAAACGTGATCCGGCCTTTTCCTCTAAAACAGGGTAAGTTTGGACGTCCGCAGCCGAGTTCGAGTTCGGCGCTGTCATGTTCGTTGGCGAGGGACCAGTTGAGGCGGCTTTGTCCGCCGGTTCAGTCGACGATGGGCGCGGTCTTGCAGCTGGCGAGCGCGGAGGACCTGCGATGTCAACTGAGGTCGAATTGCCGATCGGGACGTTCATATACGCCGTCGCCTGCGCGGAATTCCGACTGTGCAGCCAACGACGGTCGGACCAGACCAGCGCCCGCAATATTCGGCACTCGCGACGCGCCCCGCTGCCACGGGTTTCAGGCTACCGTGTGGCGCGTCGTGTCCACAAGCGGTCTCCGCGTGGCTGACATTACGGTGTCTGAGGCTTCGCGGCGGTCCGTTCGGGCATTACGTCGTAAAGAGTGAGAATAATCGGCGATTGTCGGTTAAGCCGAGAATTCGGCGCAGGCTCCTGCTTTTCGACATGATAAACCTGTTCAACCGCCGTCGCTGGATCACCTCGCAGCACTTTGACAGTGAAGCCCAGGCTTTCCATCTTCGTTTTGACCGTTTTGTAGTGAAGGCCGATCAGCGATGGCATTCTATCGGACGCAATTGGGTCGGCATTTTCTCCCGAAGGCGGTGTGTTGTGGACCGAGCGTTTATAAAACGCGAGCGACGGGTCGAATGGATTCGTCCAGAAAATGAAGCGAATGCGATTGATGTCGAGTTCGGAAAACAGATACACGGTTTCGCTTGTTCCGGCAGCATTGTGAAGATGCACTTCCTTGGGGAGGCATGTCTTCCGATCGAGCAGCAGCTCCGCCTGAGTCCAGTCGACGGCATCCTGTTTCCAATTCGGCCGGACTTGGATGGCGTAATAAGCGTCGCCTTCTTTGGGGGGCTGAATGAACTTGAACTGATACCGGGCCTTGGCCTTCTCCGGAGGCATTCCAAAGAGGAACGGCAGAGGGCCATCCATGATGTTTTCGCCACGCTGACTCGGCGGAATTTTGATCGCGTCGTAGGTCTTGTTGTCGTCATCGATGGCCTTGATTTCGTTGCCATCGCAGATCCAGCGATCGTGCTTGCTGTCCTTTTGAAGGGTCAAATGCACGGTCGTTCCATTCGGCGCGGTGCGTTTGACGCTCTTGACGGTCATTTTTCGCGAGTACGGCTGGACGTCGATGCGGCCCTTGTCAGGTGTCTCGACATAGAATTGCCCCTCGGCCCAACTCTCGGTGCCGAAGGTAAAATCGCGTGTCGCCCGTAAGTGGCGACCCTGCAGCCGCTTGATTTTCTTCGTGCCCTGCGACCATTCCTCAAGCAGCGCGTCAATTCTCGGATCGACCGGTGTACCCGAATTTGGGTCGACGGCTCCGGGCGCAGCTCAGGCCGGGTCAGTTGACTGCGGTCGATTCGTCGGTTTTGGTCGACCCGCTCCGCCGATGGCGAGATCCCCGGGTCGACGTTCGCGCCCTCTTCGCATCGAGCGCGATATCCGGTGCCCCCAAAGCTCCGAGCAACATCAGACCAATAAATCGCCCGACAGCTAGCTTTCGCGACATAGAGGCCCGGTTCCTTCCATGGATAAACGGGTGCTGACACAACTCGCTGATTTGAAATGACTTGTGAATCGCGAGCCGGTTCCTCCCGGCGCGGATTTTAATTTGCGTCCTGTTTTTCGCCTATCCCGCTTTCGTGGGGTCGACGGCGGCGTTATCGGTGGAAAGCTGGTCGATCAGAGAGGCTGCTTCGGCGAAGGTGGAAACGCAGAAGTCGGCAAGAAGGGAATAGTGGGGTGTCTCGTTGGGGGCGAAGAGGATCGTTCGCATGCCGGCGTTGCGGCCGCAATTGATGTCGTGGAGGTAGTCTCCCATGAAAATCACTTCGGTCACGTGGGCCTTCCAAATCGAGCAAATCTTTAATAATCCCGCGGGATCCGGTTTTGGCGGCCCATCTTCCCGAGTCAACACGCAGGCAATCGACAGACCCAACCGAGTTAGCATCCGGCTCGAGCAATTGCGGCTGTTCCGCGTGAGGATGGCTTGGTGGATGCCGCGTTCGGTAAGCATTGCCAACAATTCGCCCGCGCCGGGCATGAGTGTGGCCCGCTCGGCGGCCTCTTGCTCATGTTGATCGAGGATCCGCAAACACTCGTCCAATCGCTCGCCGGCGCCAATTTCTGCCAGCCCCTCGAGAATCGGCATGCCGACCGGAAGCCCCATTTCGCGGCGCATGAGTGGAAAGTCGAGCCCCGAGTCGACCAGCGTTCCGTCGAGATCGAAGATCACACCGCGGATTTTCACGAGCGAAGGTCGTCCTCGATGTGCAACACGGAGTTCAGCGTGATGAGATCGGTCCGATCATTTTCCCGCCGCAACAGAGTGACCCCACCATTATTTTGCTGAATGTCCTTGGCGTGCGTCAGGGGCATTTTGAGAAGTGTCGCCGCACACGCGCGGATCACAACGTTGTGAGCCACGACGACAATTGTCCGGCCTGCGTGCCGATCCATCAGTTCGTTGAGCGCCGGAAGGGCCCGCTCGGCAACGTCGAGATAGGTTTCCCCGCCCAAATAGGGGTAGCGCGACTGGTCGCGCTGAAAGTCCGCACAAGCCTCGGGAAAATCGCGGCGAATCTCGTCCCACGACATTCCCTCCCACTTTCCCACGTCGGCTTCGATGATCGCGTCGACGACGCCCACGTCGAGTCGATGCGGCTCTGCAACTGCGGAGGCCGTGTCGAACGCGCGGCGTAAGGGGCTGCTGTAGACTGCCGCGAGTGGCTTGCGCTCGAACAATTTTTGCACGCACTGGGCCTGTCGTCGTCCGGTCTCGTTGAGCGGGAGATCCATGCCGCGGCCTTGCAGCACGTAGGGTCTGCGCAGATTCGCGTCGGTGGCCCCATGCCGCACGAGGTACAAGACCGTCACCATTGAGCCAGACATGCCGCGAATCCTCCTTGTTCGCTAAATCGTGGTCCCAACTTCACTTTTTTTGCCCGCGAGCAGTGCCGCGACCTGAATCGCTTCGATCATCCCGTGGGGATTGGCGATCCCTTTCCAGGCGATGTCGAACGCGGTTCCGTGGCTGGGGCTCGTGCGGACGATCGGCAGACCCAACGTGATGTTTACGGCCGTGTCGCGAGCGACGAGCTTGATCGGAATGTGCCCCTGATCATGAAACATCGCGACCACGCCGTCGAATTCTCCGCCGATAGCCCGTCGCAAGAGCGCGTCGGCCGGAATCGGACCTTCGACGCCCCAGCCTTCTCTGGAGCAGCGGTCGATTCCCGGCTGGATCACGCGCGTCTCTTCGTCGCCAAACAGGCCGTTCTCACCCGCGTGTGGGTTGAGCGCACTGACCCCGATCCGCGGCCGTTCCACGCCAATGCGCAAGAGAAATTCGTGAAGAAGGGAGATTTTTTCAGCGACGGCGTCCGTCGTAACCAGGCCGGGCACGCTGGCAATCGAAGTGTGCAGTGTGACATGGGCCACTCCAAGACCCCTGGCCGAACGCACGTATTCGCTCGGCGGAACATACAGCATCATGGCATAGTGAGGCACACCGCACTCGGCGGCCAGAATCTCCGTGTGTCCCGGATAGTCAATTCCCGCCAGATGCAGCGAGGCCTTATTAAGCGGCGCGGTGACAATCGCATCGACCGACGAGCGAAGGGCCGCTTGGGCCGCTGAAATCAACCACTCATAAGCCGCGCGACCGGCGCGAGCGTCGAGTTTCCCGGGCGCAATCGAAGCCAATTCGGCGGCCGTCGCTTTGTCGCACGCATTCCAGCAATCGACTTTTTCGTCGCCAGCCCCGACCGCGGAGGGCGAAGCCAAAGTTCGCACGGGAGTCTGGCAGCCAACTAATCGCAAAGCCCGCGTCAAAAGCTGGGGATCGCCGACGACAAACGGATGACAACAGGCGCGCACGCGTGGATCAACGCAAGCGCGCGCCACGATTTCCGGCCCGATGCCGGCCACGTCCCCCATCGTCAGCGCGATCCGCGGTAATACCATCAGTCGTCGTCAGTGTGAGTCGGGCGGAAGCCGATTTTTTTGCTATTGGACGGCAATTTCTTCAAAGCAATCGAGCCCCGCCAAGGCTGTCCCCTGCCGATCCTTGTCCGAAAGGACCGGCTCAACCTCCAAAGGCCAGCGGATTCCAACGCCCGGATCGTTCCAAAGCAGGGTCCGCTCGTGCTGCGGAAAGTAGAAGTCGGTGCATTTATAAAACAAGTCGGCCGACTCGCTCAAAACGCAAAATCCGTGTGCGAAACCGGCCGGAATATACAGTTGCCGATGGTTTTGATCGCTCAGCTCCGTCCCCACCCATTTGCCGAAATGGGGCGATTTCCGCCGTACGTCCACCGCCACGTCGAAGATGCGACCGGAGAGTGCCTGCACGAGCTTCGCCTGCGGGCGTTCCTTTTGAAAATGCAGACCACGCAGCGTGCCGCGGCAAGAGCGGGAGATGTTGTCCTGCACAAACTCGACGTCAACTCCCGCCTCGGCATAGCGCTTGCGTTGATACGTCTCTTTGAAAAAGCCGCGGGCGTCCGAAAAAACCTTCGGCTCGATCACCAAGACGCCGGGAACTTCGGTGGGAATAACGTTCATCGACAACTCATTGCACAATTCGGCCCGCACGAAGGTCGGCCCACGTGCCCGTTTGGCGGCCCGCCAGCTTGGTGCGGACGGCGGTCTCAAGGATAGCGAACACCTCTCGGCCCCCACAATTGACGCCTGCGCAGACGTGAACTGTACGGGGACACGTCTTGCCAAATCCTTCGACGATGGCGTATGGTTCAGGCTGTGCCGCTCTCCCGGACTTTTTTTGCTTGCGGCCAGGCGCGAGTGTTCATGACCGACAATTTTGGGATTTGCGGCACTCAGGGGCGCGTCTGCCGGTGCCTCCTGCTGTTGACGGCTGGCATCCTCAGTGAAGCCGGGACAATTGTCGCGGCGCCATCCACCGCTGGGCTGCGCCCCCCGTGATCCACAGCGAGCCCCTCGACGAGCTCAACAAACCGGCCCCCGCCGACTCGGCCGACCTGCGTGCCATCGAGGACCAGGTCACGAAAATCGTCGACCATGTTCGGCAAACGACGGTCGGCATTATCGTGGGCGAATCGCAGGGAAGCGGGGTCATCGTCTCCGAAAACGGCCTCGTGCTGACGGCCGGTCACGTAATTTCCATTCCCGGGCGGAAGGTCACCGTCGTTCTTTCGGACGGCCGAAAAGTGGCTGGGCGTGCCTTGGGAGTCAACTCGGCCAGTGATTGCGGGATGGTGCAAATTACCGATCGTGGGCCGTTCCCGGCCTCCAAAATCAGCGATCTGGAAACGCTGAAAGTCGGCGACTGGGTCGTCGGAACCGGGCATCCCGGCGGGTATCAGGTCGGCCGTCCGCCGGTGGTGCGGCTCGGGCGGCTTGTCGCCAACCATTCCACCCTCCTCCAATCCGATTGTCCGCTCTTGGGGGGCGATTCGGGCGGCCCCCTGTTCGACCTCAACGGCAATATCATCGGCATTCACAGCCGCATCGGTCCGCGGACGAGCCTGAACCTGCATGTCTCGGCGGCCCTATTTGTTCGTGACTGGGACCGCCTGATGAAGTCCCCCGACATCGATCACCTGTCGGCCGCATCGCAGGGAATGCTCGGCATCAACGGTGTCGACGACCCGCTGGGTGGTCGCATCACGGATATTTTTCCGCGACTTCCCGCGGAGGAAGCCGGCCTCAAAGCCGGTGATATCGTGACTCAATTCTCCGGTCGGCCGGTGCATGCTTTCAGCGATGTGACAAAATTTGTCAAAGCCCGGCGGCCCGGCGAAATCGTCGAATTGCGGGTCATCCGCGACCAGAAAACGCTGGATTTTCGTGCCACCCTCGTGGCTCGCCCGTCAGAATGACGGTCTACGGAGAGACGGACAAGCACACTGATGACAGCTCACAAGACCACAAATCACTTAAGCCTGGGTCGCTCAGCGGCTGTCCTGGCGATTTTTTTGGTCGTTACCGGACTTTTGCACTCCTGTCCCGCCGCCGACCGGCTGCTCAAAAGCCAGCTCAAGGACGGAACCGACGTCCGCTCCGCCTTCCGGGACGTCGTTCGCCAAGTCAATCGCTCGATGGTCGACGTCCGTTCCGACGGTCATCAGGTTTCGCTGGGCGTGATTGTCAGTCCGGACGGACTTATTTTGACCAAAGCCAGCGAACTCGGTGACCACCTCCGCTGCCGGCTGCGTGACGGCCGGGAATTCGACGCCAACACGGTGGTCGTCCACGATCGCTACGACGTCGCCCTGATCAAAATCGACTGCGACAAACTCGTGCCGATCGAGTGGGCGGAAGGCCGCGATCCGCAGGTCGGCCAATGGCTGGCGACCCCCGGAATGGAAGACATTCCGGTCGCCGTCGGCATCGTCAGCGTCCAGCGCCGGCCCATCGCCCCGGAAAAAGGGGTCCTGGGCGTGCAGCTCACAGAAGGCAAACCCGGCCCGCGAGTGATTTTTGTCGTCCCCAGCAGTGCGGCCTCCCGCGGGTCTGCAGCCGGGCGACCTGATCCTGCGAGCCGGCGATCAAAAAGTCAGCGATCCGCAATCGTTCGACCGGATGATTCACAAAATGGCCCCCGGCGACTCGGTCAACGTACTTATTTTGCGTGAGAACCAAGAAATGGCCGTCCGGGCCACGCTCGGCCGCATGGCCGGCATCCCCATGACGCGCGGCTATTGGATGAACCGCATGAGCGGCCGCATGAGCCAGCGGCGAGCCGGTTTTCCGCAGGTCATCCAACACGACACGGTCCTCGAACCCGAAATGTGCGGCGGACCGGTCGTGAACCTGGCGGGACAAGCCGTCGGACTGAACATCGCCCGAGCCGGCCGGGTCGAAACGTACGCCGTCCCCGCCGACGTGGTCAAAGGCCTGATCCGCGAATTGCGAACTGGCCGTGCCGTTCCGGTCGAGCGGGCCGCCCCCAGCCAAACCGCGACGGAAACAACTCCGCAAGAATCGCCGTCGACCCCGTCCCTACCCTCCCCGTGACCGGTCGCGGCCCGACCCCCTGCCGACTTTTTTCTGCCAACCCCGGGAACCCAACTCGGTGTGCCACTGGCGAGGGCTCTGGCTCGCCAGTGCTGTGCAGTTTGACGCCCAAAAACAACAGGCTGATTCGGCTCTCCCGCGCCCCCAGTCCCGCCCCCCGCGGCCGACTTTTTTGGCTTTTTTGGGCGCAAAAAAAGGGCGACTTTTTTGGGCTGCACCCAAAAAAAGTCGGACGAGGGCGGGAGGGCGTGAAGCCGAGGGATGGCATCAAGCATCCCCCGGCTCTCCTAAGTCTTTAGCTCATCGGCCCTTGTGAACGAGAGGCCGGTGGTGAGGGCAGCGGCGTCCGGAGGAGGGCGGGGGATCGAAGCCGGGAATGAGAGACTTTTTTGGGCTGGACCCCAAAAAACTCCGTCCACCCCGATGGCGGACCAAAACTCCCCCGGCCATCGAACCCTCGTTCGCCCCCTCGCTGACGCGTCGGGTTAGTGAAAGCAGCCTACGAACCCGACGCGTCAGCGAGGGGCCGGGAAAGGATCGAATTCCCGGACGCACGCATTCCGGTGCGCCGGGATTCCGCGTCGCACAGTCCGGTCCCCAACGAAGCTTGGAACCGAGGGGAAACCCGCATCCAACAGAAATTTTCCCGCGATCGCCAAAATGCTGGCAAACTGAGCTTCTTTTATTACGACAAACATGGTAAACTTGAGCTATCGGAAGAGCGAAAGGCACGCAGGACTCGCCGAAACCTGCCATCCTTTTCAGAAGTCGCTCCCGCGGTCGACATGCCTGAGTCGCGGAAATCAGGCACGAACGGCCCAAGGGGACGCAATCCGTTCAGCAAAGACTGCTCGAACGCGGCGTTTTCAAACATCACGGACAGCCACGAGATTAGCGCAATAAACGCCCCGAGAGCGGGGTGCCACGCCCACGGCTTTGCGTGGGCGTGCGAATGCGTTTGACGCTCGAAGACACGCCCAAGCAGAGCCGCGAGCGAGTGCGGAAGATTTCCTGCCGAGCGGGCGGAACCCACGGGGTCCCTCGCCCGCCAGACGCTTGCGCGACGAACTCGGTCCCTGATTCGAAGACACGCCCACGCAGAGCCGTGGGCGTGGCACCCAGAACGGCAAACGCCGATCACGCCGCCGCTTTGCGCTTCGCGGCAGACGATCGGCGACTCGCGGCAGGCGTTTTTTGATCGTAGCGGCCCTTGCGGTAAATCCGCGCGTGCACGTCGTCCAGGATCCAATGGAACAACAGCAAATGCACTGACTCCACCAAACCCATGTCCGACAGCGGAATGTGGATCGATTCCTGGGCGATGTCGCGGAGCTTGCCGCCGTCGAAGCCGGTGATGCCCCACGTCCGCAGGCGGGCCGAGTTGGCCCATTCGGTCGCCCGCAGCACGTTGGGGCTGTTGCCGCTGCCGCTGATGGCGATCAGCATGTCGTCGGCCGACGCCAGGTTTTTCAACTGCTCGACAAAGACCGTTTCAAAGCCTTCGTCATTGGCCCAGGCCAGAATGGCCGACGTGTTGTCGGTGAGCGACAGGACTTTAAGCCGTTTCCGCAAGGGGTCGGCAAAATCGGCCCGCTCGAGGGTCGACTTGGCCAAATCCTCGCAAACGTGGGAGCACGTCGAACCGCTCCCGCCGTTGCCGCACAGAAAGACGAACCGCCCGTCCTCGTACGCCGAATGAATCTCCGCCGCCAAAAGCTCGACGGCCGGCAATTCAATCCCGGCAAATTCCGCGCTGGTTCGCTGTAAATACTGCGAAACAGTCAAGCTGGCACCCAGCATAATCAAGTGGCTCCGCTTGATTGATCAGGTTTTGTGGAGGGGGTTTTGGAAGAGAGGGCGGGAGTCTAGCAATTGGGAGAGATCCCAAAAAGTCCAATGTCGGGTCAGGCTCCGGGGGGCGCGGGTGGGGGATGAAGGCAACGGAGGGACGATGACACGCTCGATTCTTCGCAACCGCTCGCCGCGAAAACGCAGAGTATCTCGTTCCTTATCGCTGGCCACTGACCACTCACCACCGGTCACTCTTTTCGTCGCGCCAGCGTCATTGCGAGAAGCGAAAAGCTTCGCGTGACGATGTTTTAATCCTTCGCGGGGAGCCTTTCTGAATGCGGACTGAATGCAGTGGGCGAGAGCGAAATGGTGACCCGATCAACAAACTGGAGACGCCGTTCCGTGGCCGGAATGCCCAATGCCGACTGGTGCCCCTACCTGCACGATCTCGCTGAATGCTCGCTCTCCAAGCAAGCGAACTTCTATCAAACGTGGATTAGGCTAAGGGGTCGTCGGAGTGCTATAACGAACACCACAAGGACGATTCAAACCGACGTTTCGCTTTATTCACGTCACCGCGGGGCCGCGCATGCAGAGCCTCATATCGGCAATTGGGGAAGCGGTCGCCGCGCCGTTAGAACCCATTTTGGCTGGTGCCTCAGGACTCCTAACGTCGATCGTCGACGAGAAATCGTACGTCGGGGAGGTTTACTCCCTCGGCTACGAGGAGGCACTGGTGCAGATACACGACGCTCACCGCCAGAGAGTTGGGGGCATTCCCGCGCTCTCGTTCTTAATTGCGACCAGAGTGCTGCCTGGGCGTCAGATTGATGTAAGGAAAGAGGACGCATCCCTGGTACTGTTGCGCGTTCTCGACAAATGCGATCTCCCGGATGCAAGCGAGGCCCTTCGCGTGCGGGTCGAGACGGCCAAGCGCGTATCCGGCGAGGTCGATCGCTTCTGGGATCATCAGGACATTATGGATCCTCAGACGGCACAACTCTTAGGCTACGCAGGAGTTAAGTGCCGTGTGCTCGGGACGTTTTACGTGAATGACTTTGGGACCAGTAACGCGCCGGACTACCGACTGACGTTCGGGTCCGACCTGAGCAATTATTACCCTAACCAAGGCCTGAAGGTCTTCAAACCGAAAGCCGAGATTCTCGCGAAGATCATTAACTACAGAGATCCGATGGCTCGCGCGCACGGTCCATTGCCGGAGGTGCAAGTGGGACACGTGCGCTACGCTTCGACCAACCGAGCCTTTCAACGAGTGGGCGACGTTCCTGTGTTGGTCGCGCCAACGGACTTACTGGGAATGAAAACTGCCCTTTTCGGAATGACCCGCACCGGCAAATCCAACACGACGAAGGTGATGCTCAAAGCCATCTTTGCCCTGCGTTGGGATCACACCCATCCCCTCCGGATCGGGCAAGTCATATTCGATCCGAATGGCGAGTATGCGAATGAAAACACTCAAGACAGCGGGGGAGCCACAAATCCCATTGCAATCAAAAACGTGTGGCTGTGTGCGCCTTCCGAAGTGCAGGAAATCGTCAAGCAAGACGTAATAACGTACGGGATTACGCCCCACCCAAATGACCCGGGCCGCAAATTAATGCTGCTAAACTTCCACGTTGACCAAAACCTTCAAGTCGGAAAGGAGATCATTGACGACGCGTTGGCAGAACAGACCAGCACGTATGTGAATAACTTCAGAGACGTTAGCTTCGTTCCGCCAGATCCAAACGATCGAGGAGAGGTCGTGCGGTACAATCGCCGCGTTCTTTGCTACAGGTCGCTCTTGAACGAAGCTGGACTGAGGCCTCCGCAGTCGATCAAGCCAAGTACAAGAAACTTGTTTTCGGCGGATATCATTGCGGCGTTAGAAACAAGCGAAGGCAAGAATGCGGGCGATTGCGCGAACGCAGCGACGATACTGAACAAACAGAACGTAACCTGGAGCGAAGTTGCGCGAGTGTTTGAAACGCTAAATGACTTCATCAAGGACGGCAAGAATTCGGGATACCAAGCTTTTAATCAGGAGTATATCAAGTCCCATTCGGATAGCTGGGCCGACGCAGGGCTGACTAAGCTCATCGGCATGTACGGCTATGCAAACGGACCTAAGCTCATTGGGCGCGTTGGGGAGCAGCACACTTCTGAGACGGGAACGGACTACGCCGACGACATTTACAAGCATCTCGTCGATGGCAAGCTCGTCATCATCGATCAGTCAAGCGGCAACCCAGTGATTAACAAAGCTTCGGCGGACCGCGTAATGAGGCGGATTTTCGAGGAGAACCAAAAGAGATTCCGGTTCGCTCAGCTTCCGCCAGAAATCCTGGTCTTCGTTGAAGAGGCGCACAACGTTTTGCCGTCCTCGAAAGAGGACGACCTTCTGGATATTTGGGTTCGGACCGCGAAAGAAGGAGCGAAGTACCATCTGGGTCTCGTCTACGCAACGCAAGAGGTAAGCTCGATTCAGAAAAACATTCTGCGGAACACGTCGAATTGGTTTATCGGGCACCTGAATAACTCGGATGAAACAAGAGAGCTACGAAAATTTTACGACTTCGCGGACTTCGAAGGCAGCATTCTCAGGGCCCAGGACAAGGGATTCATTCGCATTAAGACGCTTTCGAATCCTTTTGTCGTTCCGGTACAAGTTGACCGGTTCGAAATTGGTGCCCGGTCAGCCGAGACGGATCCGGCTTCAGAGGCCGCGGCCAAGAGTGCTGTCGCGGTGAAGCCGGTGAAGAAGGCCGCTCCCTGATGCCGTACGAAGGTGAATACGCTGGATACCGGTCGATCCGGCGCCTCGTTGACGCCGACGCGGTTCAACAGCTGCTCAAACGAGCGAAGGTTGCCCCGCCCAATACGGATCCGAGTGGGCCGTCGCCTGCCAACGCCCCCGCGTCGCCGAACGATGCTCCGGAATTCGTAGTGGGAATCGACGGGAGCTATAACGAAGTCCCCGTCCGAAATGGATATCCAGAAGCCCACGTCGGGTACTCGACAGTCGCAAGTGTCCTGATCAACTTGAAACTGATCGATGAACTTGACGAGAAGCGTCCGGTCGATCCGAAGTTATTTCGGGAGACGGAGAAGGCTGCGACAGTCGACGCGGCGCTGCCCGGCAGCAACGTAATCACCCGAAACCATACTTCGGCTCGAGATGCTTTTCGTGAGGCCGTATTTGACGTCCTCCACGACAAGATGGTCGATGAGGAAGACAAGACAAGGCTTTTGGACACTTACGAGGCGCTTCTGCTGTTGAAGCCACAAGGACGCGGGCAAACTTGTCCTTACGATCATTTGGGTTGTGATCAGCACGTTGTCGTTCAGAAAGGCAACGCGAACTGCCCTTGCGACAAAGCTCGTGCGATTTACTCAACCGACGCGCTTCGCATCCACGAGCGGTTCTCTCACGAAGGGACAAATGGCGAAGTTTTCGGTTTAGTGTCCCAGGTTTGGGAAAAAGTGTTGCTCGTCCATCTCCTCCGATGTTTTGAACGGCAGGGACTTCTTGAGCAGCTCGTGCGCCTCGCCTTTGTCTTAGACGGTCCCCTCGGCGTCTTTGGGCCGCCAGCTTGGCTTAGTGCCGCGATAAGTTCCGAGCTGAAGCGGATAAACGCCATTTTTCGCAACAAAACGGGGACCGATCTCTTGATCCTGGGAATCGAAAAAACAGGGACGTTCGTGTCTCACTTCGATGAAATTGACCAGACAGAAAAACCGGGAATTCCGCGATTTCCGCCGCGATCCTATTTGCTGCTAACCGACAGGTACATCAAGAGTCGGATCAGTTTATCCGACTCGCAGAAGCGATACGGCGTTGACACCTACTTTGGCCGGAAACTCTTTTACAAGAGTAGCTCCGGCAGCCGAATTGTGGTGAGCATTCCATTCCTAAATGACGAACAGGATACGTTGGACAGCGACGACATCTCGCTTTATCCGCGTTTTGGGGCGGCATGCGCAATGCTCGACAAATTGGCATCCAATCGTTACCCGAACGCCGTCACGCCTCTCGTCGCTGCACATGCGGAAGCTGCAATCCCACTCGAACTTGGTCAAAAGGTTCTGCAACAACTAGCCAAAGCGCTGATGCGAAGAGAATGACCAAGCCGGCTACCCCCTCTCGGAAGTTTACGACCGCCGAGCGCCGCTGGGCCGGTGTCGGACCGTATTACGCCATGTTTCCAGTTGATTTCGCGGACAGCATGGTGCGAAATTACACCTCGCCCGGCGCGACCGTGCTTGATCCATTCGCTGGCCGCGGAACTGCAATCTTCAGCGCGGCAGCCAACGAGCGTACCGGAATAGGAATCGAGTTGAACCCAGTTGGCTGGGTTTACGCCCAAGCAAAGCTTCACACGGCGTCAAAGTCCGACGTAATCGACAGGCTTCGCCATATCGGGCGCCTCGCGTCCAACCGAACTTCAAAGCCGCCACTCCCGCCGTTCTTCGCGCGCGCTTTTACAATCGAAGTTCGCCGATTTTTGGCTGTCGCGCGAAAGCACTTGCAATGGCGCCAAGACCCCGTTGATTGGACGTTGATGGCACTCTTGCTCGTTAACCTGCATGGGAAAATCGACGCTTCGCTCTCGAATCAGATGCGCCAGACCAAATCGATGTCACCGCCCTACGCATTGAACTGGTGGAGGACGCGGCAGTTGTATCCGCCCGACATAGATCCAGTTGCTTTCATGGAAAAGCGCATTGAGTGGCGGTACGCCATGGGCTCGCCAAATCCGACCAAGAGTTTCGTTTACCTCGGCGACGCCATCACCCGATTACCGGATGCGAAGAAACGCGCACAGCGCCTTTCGCTTCCCAGCGCCAGGCTATTGTTGACCTCACCCCCATACTGCGGAGTGACGAATTACCACTATGACCAATGGCTGCGTCTTTGGTTATTAGGTGGGCCGCCGAACGCGTTAGCTCGTCACGGCCGCTACAGAGGTAGATTCGCTGGAGTGGTCGACTACAAAAAGTTGTTGTTCAAGGTGTTTGATCGAGCAAAGGCTTTGCTGCACCCTAAGGCCGTAATTTACGTTCGCACTGACCATCGAGACGTGACGCTTCACGCCACAATCGAGGTTCTAGCTGCTGTGTTTCCGAAAAAGCGGTTGTTTCAGAGAATCCGAGACATTGAAAAGCCCACACAAACGCACTTGTTTCGAGAGCGGAGTTCTGCGCAAAAGCCTGTAAAATGCGCCGCGGAAGTAGACGTCGTATTGTTGCCAGCAGCGTGATTAACTCCGCTTACAGACCTTCAACGCCGCTTGCCTGCTGTCGCGATCCCGTATTTCTTGGCGAGTGCTTTAAGAGCGGCTCTCGCCGGCTTAGTGCGGCCTGCTCTGACGTCGGCCAGGCCCTCTCGAATTGCCGCCAACGTCTCTTCTTTTTCCGCTTGCGCGGCGGCTTCGAGCAGCTTCTGATAGGCGGCGGCGTCCTGGACGACGACTTCGGCCTTGCCATTCACCGTCAACACGACCGGTTCGCCCGTTTTATGCAGCTGCTCGAGGTATTGCGCCGTCTGGCGCTTGAAATTAGTCACCGAATCGATGCCCCGCTTTAGATTCAGCATTGTTTTCTCCGCACTGAATTCGATGCGAATTCAATGCTAGCATGTTTGCCGCGGGGGGCAGAAGACCCGGGCCGCCGGCCGAGAGAGAGCGAGAGATGACACTGGCGAGCCAAGGCCCTCGCCAGTGGCACCCCGAACGGAAATCTGCTAACTCAGGGCCGCGTGAGGTCGGCCCGTTCGCGGATCGCCTTATCGAGGCGGTCGATCTCTTCGTCGCTCAATCCCTCGTAGACGTTCCACCATTCGGGAACGTGGTCATCCGCATCTTCGGTCCGTTCGTAGCTCATGCCGTCATTCTAGCGACCGGGCATTCGGGAATGGCGAGGGAAAGACAAACGCAGCAAAGCGTTCGATGGTCGGGCAGCGGCCGCACGTCGCGGGGATTCGCCTCAGCGCTCTTCCCTTTCTTCTCTATTTTCCCGAGGCCGGGTCCGGCGACGTTTATTTTTCCAAAGCGGTTTTCAAGACGATCGGAAAATCGAGCCCGTGGTCGGCGGCGACCACTCGCAACTGGGGATCGAGGAGATACACGGCCGGTGGCAGGTCGACGTGAAAGGTTTTGAGCACCGAAGGGCCCGCCCAGACCTGCATGATGTCGTCCGAGCGGCGCGTCAGTTGTGAAAACCGCTTGCCGGCAAGCTCGGGGTCGTCGTCAGTCGACACGGCGATGACCTTCACTCGATTTAACCACTCGGGGTGTGCGTCCATGGTGCGCTGCGCCCATTCAAACGGATCCGTGCTCGCCGCGAGCCATTCACCCCAGAAGATGAGGACCACAAACTCATCCTTGCTCGGCTTCAAGTCCAAATCGGACTCGCCCCGGATCAGGGACCGAGCTTTCAAACCGGGCGATGGCGTTCCGGGCGCCAGAAACTTTCCGTCTCCAAAGCGGCCCTGTCCTTCGAAGGCTCCCCGCGTCAACGAAACGGCGGTCGCTTCCCTGTGGAGTTGGCCCTCATGAAGGATTTTCAGCGTGACGACCGTCCCTTTCGGGCCGCGGATCAGTTTGACCGCCTCTGCAATCGGCATGCGTTCGGTGGAGACCGGCGTTTGATCGCCTTGGCCGACGGCAATCACCAAATCGTTGGGCCGAATCTTTCCGCTGCGCCCCGCCGGCGTGTCGGGAGTAACGTGGTTGATGCGGGGATACAGGCCTTGACCGGCCGCCAATCCGATCCCGATCGTGGCTGCTTTCTTCTTGCGATCTTTGGCGACGTCGCGGCCGGGAGGATCAGCGGCGGCGCCGAGCGCACCGCAAAAAAGTAGAGCGACGCAGGTCGTCGCGAAATGGCGAAGCCTCGGTTCAAGCATCACGCACCTTGCCTTCGGAAGTTCAAGGTTCGTTCGTGCGGGGCGGCAGCTTGTCCCGATATTCGCGGGCGTGCTCCTCGCACAGATCAAAGCTTTTCACCTCGCCCGTGCCGGGACTCACTTCGGTGACGTGTACGACGGGCGGGTGGCCGCACTTGGCACACTCGCCCCGAAGTTGGCCCGCGAATTCGTCAAGAGTTCCTTCGCGGGTGGCCTTCTCGATGGCGTCGACCTGTTTACGGATCATGGCTCTTATTTCTGGCAGCCCTTTTGCCAGCAGCTTGCGCAGCTTTCTTAAGTCATCCTCGTTCGGTTTGTCGCACATGCCGTCATTCTAACGCCGGCTTCGCCGGCTCGGGATGGGGGATGCGGGGTGCGGGGAGGGGGAAAATGTAAGGAGCGCGGTCATTAACTCGCGAGCCGAAGTCCAGCGGCACCCGGCGGAATGGCCGGTCTCTCGCCAAGCACCCGACTTGTCGTCGAGGGTCAAACGAATTCGCACGCCCACGCAAAGCCGTGGGACGTGGCACCCTTCGCGAATTGCATTTCCCCGCGCACCGCAGTCCGCATTTCCGTATTCCCCCACCCCGCATCCCCCACCCCCCCGTCCCGCTCGCGCTGCTTGTCGCGCGGTGTTGGCTGTATGATGTCCGATCATATCGACACATCTGATGAATCAAGGCAACGAAGCATGACAGACCCATTCAATCGCCGCCGCTTTCTGCAGAGTGCTGCCGCGCTGGCGGCTGTGAATGTAATGCCCACGGGGACTGCCGTTGGCAAGGAGCAAACGAAATCGGGCTCGGATGAGCTGGCTGGGCTCGACGCGACCAGTCAGGCCGAGCTGGTGCGGAAGAAAAAGATCTCGCAGGCGGAGTTGGTCGATGCGGCCATTGCGCGGATCGAGAAGCTCGATCCGGCTCTCAATTCGATCATCACGCGGACTTTCGAGCGGGCCCGCAAGCAGGCGGCGCAGCCGATCGGATCGGGACCGTTCGCCGGCGTGCCGTACCTGGTGAAGGACCTCGAACCGGTGGCCGGCGTGCGATGGACGTTTGGGTCGGGGGCCTTCAAGTTCAACGTGGCGCTCTACACCGGCGAAGTCATCCTGCGGATGGAGCGGGCCGGGTTGATCATGCTCGGCAAGTCGAGCACGCCCGAGTTCGGTTTGCTTCCCGTGACTGAACCGCGCGGGTTCGGACCGACGCGAAATCCTTGGAATACGGCTTACACGCCGGGCGGGTCGAGCGGCGGTTCTGCGGCTGCGGTGGCGGCCGGGCTTGTGCCGATTGCGTCGGCCAGCGACGGCGGTGGGTCGATTCGCATTCCGGCTTCGTGCTGCGGTTTATTCGGCCTCAAGATCAGTCGCGGGCGGAACCCGGAATTTCCCGGCGTGAAAGACGACGGGCTTTCGGTGACGCATTGCGTGGCCCGCTCCGTGCGCGACAGCGCGGCGCTGCTCGACGCAACGCGCGGGCCGACGACGGGCGAGCGCTGGTATGCTCCGCCGCCTTCGCGTCCCTATTTGCAGGAAGTCGGCGCACCGCCGGGCCGGCTGCGGATTGCGTTTACGACCAAGGACTTTGCCGGGAACCCGGCGCATCCCGATTGTGCGCAGGCCGTCACCTCCACGGCCAAGTTGTGCGAGGAGTTGGGGCATACCGTCGAAGAGGCGATTCCGCAGTTCGACGGGCGATTGTTCGGCGAATCGTTTCGCGTGCTGTGGGGGGCGGTCGCCGGGCGGGCCGTGAAGACGGCCAAAAAACTCTCCGGCGGCAAGATCACCGCCGCGGCGTTTGAGCCCTTTACGCAGAAAGCCGCCGAAATGGACGCGAAATACGATCCGTCCGACGTGAGCATGGCTTGGACGGGCATCATCCAGCAGGCCAACTTGGCGATGGTCAAGTTCCTGTCGAAGTACGACGTGTTATTGACGCCCACGCTGGGGCGGCCGCCGCTCAAGATCGGCGAGCTCGATCAGTCACTGCCGCTGGAGCAGGTGAGCGCATTGCTCAGTTCGTACGTGGCCTACACGCCGCTGGCGAACGCGACGGGTCAGCCTGCGATGTCGGTGCCTCTGTATTGGAACGCCGACGGCCTGCCGATCGGCAGCCACTTCTTCGGCCGGCATTACGATGAAGTGACGTTGCTGCGTCTGGCGGCCCAACTCGAGCAGGCGCGGCCCTGGTCCAAGCGACTGCCGCCGGCGGTTGCGCGGGCTTAACGGCGCTTTGCGACACCTCGTTTCACCAGCCGAAGACACTGGCGAGCCAGGGCCCTCGCCAGTGGCACCCTACGCCGTTAACCCTTTGAGACATGAGTGAGGGCACCGAACCGCTCGAAAGGCGAGGGCACCCGCCCTCGGACATCTCAGTGCGGCGAGGGCAGGTGCCCTCGCCTTTCGGCCGATGGGTGGCACGCCGATCGTGGGTCTTCGAATGTCAAACGGATTCGCACGCCCACGCAAAGCCGTGGAACGTGGCACCCGGCGAGGACGGTCACGGTGCGTAACGGGTGAAGACCAGGTCGTGTTCCTTGCAGCGCGCGTGGCAGGGAAAGCACGATTTGAGAAACGCCTTTTCCGCCGGTTTGTCTTCGCGACCGTTGAAATGAGCGAACCCCCAGCCACCCGTCGCGGCGTACTTCTTGGAGTCCTTGACCATGAACTGGACGTTCGTCGCAGTGCCGGCGACGAATGATTGGGGACGGCCAAAGATCTTGTTGTTCTCTTCCGACGGAGTGTGACGCCAATGCAGGGCGGCAATGATGGCGCCGTCGGGGAAAGGCAGCGTCCCTTCGCGGTAGGCCTTGATCGCGACGTCGTTGCCCAAAACGGCGCCGATGCTGTGCAGGTTGCCCTCTTCGTGTGCGACGGAGATCACTGGCCAATCACGGTATCCGGCTGGCACTTTGTCGACGAAGGCCGGCGCGGCCTCTTCGTCTGCATTTCCCGATGCGGGAGCCAAATAGCCGATCACGCCGGCCATTGCGGCAACGGCGAATAGAAGGATGGCGACGCGTCGCAGATGCTGCCTTGGCAACCGGCGGAGGAGCTCCGCGGTGTTGAGAAGTTTCACAAAGGGGGAAATGCCGTTCTCCTGGTGACAAGCGCCGCTCGTCCGAACTCGCCGCGTCGACCATAATAAAAGGAGAAGCCGGAAAAGGAATTTGCCGGCCGCGAGTTTGTCGACGGCGAGTTTGCCGGCTGCGGCGCTTTTGCTTTTTAGCTCTACGCAGGAGGCTCATCAACCCCCCGCCCCGTTCCCCCGCTTCTCCTTGCCGCGCATTCTTTAGCACCGCATACTGAAACGCCATGCGCCGCCGCCTGCCCCATTTCGGTTTGCCCTTGCTGGCCAAAGATCTGGCTGAGCTGGCGCAGCGGCGGCAGACGTACGGCCTGCGCATGTCGTTCGCGATTTTATTGTTCTTGATGTCGGCTCTGTTCTTCGTGCCGACGTATGTCGCGGGCGGGTTTTCTCCGCTGAGCGTTTTGGGAGGCGGGTCGCGGCTCTTGTACTCGATCTACCAAATGGAGTTTTGCGGGTTGTGCGTATTTGTGCCGGCGATTGTGGGCGGGGCGCTGGCTGCCGAGAAAGAACGCAACACGCTGCAGTTGGTGTTTCTCACGCGGCTGGGGCCGGGCACGATCCTGCTGGAAAAGCTGCTGTCGCGGCTCGTGCCGGTGGCGACGCTGTTGTTGATCTCGGTGCCCGTGCTGCTTGTCGCTTATCTGGTGGGAGGAGTCTCCCGAAGCGACATCAACTTTGCCGTCTTGGGACTGTTCGCGACGGCCTTCCAAGTGGCGTGCATTTCGCTGTTTTGCTCAGCGTTTTGTGCCAAGGCCGCGTCGGCCTTCGTGATGTCGTTTTTGATCCTGGCGGCGATTTATGTCGCCCCTTACTTCGGCGTTTTCATCTATGTCGCGATGGGACTGCGGACGGATCACTGGAACATGAGCGCCCTCGGGGCGGCCATCGACGCTCCGGAAATCGCGAGAGCCTTCAAGGTGATCGCTTCGACAAATGGATTGAGTTCGCATTGGGTCTTGAACCAATGGGACGGCGCGGGCATCTCCGTGGCACCGTTTCATCGGGACTATGTGCCGCTGGCGGTGATGACGTCGATCGGCTTCTTCTTTTTGCTTTTGGCGCGGGTGGTGATTGTCCGCCGGATGGCACCGCAGCCGCAGTACCTGGTTCGCCGGCTGTTTCGGCGAATCGACGACGGCTTTCGCCGGATCAACAATCGACTGGGCGCGGGGATCGAATTCGGCGGCGGCGACGGTGGTTTGCCAGCCGATCGTCCGGTGGCCTGGCGCGAAAGCCGGCGGGGAAATCTGGGACGGATCAATTACTTGATCCGCGTGATCATGATCGTCGAACTGCCGATCGTGGTCCCCACGACGCTGTATGTGATCACAACGCGGGCTTCGTCGTTTGAGGCCTTGCTGTTGCCGGCGTTGTTCTTCTGGTCGATCGCCTTTCTGGTGGTCTCCGTTCGCGCAGCCGGCCTGATCGCCGCGGAGAAAGCCCGGCAGACGTTCGACGTGCTCGTCGTCACGCCGCTGCCCCTCTCGGTCCTGTTGTGGGAGAAGTGGCGCGGATTGTGGCGGGTGATGGCGGTCGTTTCGGTGCCGATCCTGATCTTCGCGCTCATCAACGGCTATTTTCAGACGGGCCTCGGAGGTCCGCGCCGCGCGTACTACGATCTGCAGGGGTTTGATCCAAGCAGCGATCTTCCGTACCTACTTGTGGTGGCGGCCAATCTCGCGATTCTGCTGTCGCTGGCCGCGCAGCTGGCCTTTCTGTTCGGCCTCTTGACCAGGACACAAGTGCGAGCGACGGTCGGCGTTTTGGGCCTGTTATTCACCTGGTGCATGCTACCGATTGTGATCCGCGTGTTTACGCGAACCGGCCCTTGGGTTCTGTATCTCAGTCCGTTTGCGGGAGTCGCCGTCAATCAAGTCCCGGAGCTCGGCCTGCCTGGCAACGGCCCCTGGCAGCGCGGCGCGGAGTACAGCGGAGGGGCGTTTTATTTGCTCGTCCACTGCGGAATTTACGCGACGATTGTCGTGCTGCTGACCTGGCTCAATTATCGAGTGGCCGGGCGGGTGCTCGTTCGGCCGTGGGCGCGGGGAGGGGAACGGGGGCTGCGGGGCGGGGGAATACAAAAGACGGCAGCAGACGTCTGCCGCTAATGTGCGGCGTCTTGTTTTTCTACGCCGGCTTCGCCAGGGTCGAAGCGTGCATTCCCAACCGGCCGCCGGCGACCATTTGACCGAAGAAGGCTTCCGCCTCTCGATACGATTCGGGGGTGCCGATGTCGAGGAAAGAGCCTTGGCAGCCGAAGCCCACAAGCGTGTGGGTTTCGAGCCACTGGGGGAACATTTCCCGCTCGATCGAGACGGGACGGCCTGCGGGGATTTCTTCGATCAGCTCGCGGTTGATGAGGTAGATGCCCGCGTTGATCGCACCGGCTCCGCCTGCGTCCTGCTTTTCGAGGAACCGCTCCAAACGGTTCTGCGGCGACGTCTCGACTTTTCCGAATCGCGACGTGTCGGTCACCTGGGCCAGCACCAGGCTGGCGTCGGCCCGCGCGTGGTCATGAAAAGCGCGAAACAGCCGCAAGTCGGCACTGCAGTATGAGTCGCCGTTGAGCACGAGTACGCCGCAAGCGGAATCGGATTCGCCAGCACCGGCTGGAAACAGCTTCGGCAGCGCCAAGCGCAAGGCGCCCGCCGTGCCGAGCGGCGACGTCTCCATCGAATAGTCGAGTTTCACGTGCCCGTAGCGGTCGCCGAATTCCTGTTGAATCTGCTCGCCGCGATAACCGGTCAGCAGCACGACCCGATCGACGCCGGCTTTGGCCAACTGGTCGAGCAGGTAAGCCAGAAAGGGCTTGCCGAGCACGGTCGCCAAGACTTTTGGCCGATCGCTGACGACGGTCCGCAGGCGAGTTCCCAACCCGCCCGCGAGGATGGCTCCCGTGATTTCGGACATCGTTGCACTCTCGTAGGGCAAGCTGCCAGCTTGCCATTTGGTCGAGTATTCGGGTCGCATTGCGGCGAGCGGGCTACTCGCGCGCCTGGAAGGAATGGCAAGCCAGCAGCTTGCCCTACGTGGTCATGCGGCGTTCTTGAAGAGTGGGCGGCCCATCATGTGGTAGCCTTTGATCAGTTCCTGAATGCCGTCGTCGAGCGTGCGCTTGGCTTCGAAGCCGGCTTGCCGAAGGCGGTCGCTGGAGACAATGTAGTTCCGCTTGTCGGGATCCTGGCCGATCGGGGCGAAGTGGATGTAGAAGTTGGGAATATACTGTTGCACCGTCTTCGCCAGCTCCTCCTTCGAGAGGTTGGCACTGTCGAGGCCCACGTTGTACGGCCGGCCCGTCATCCGCGGGGCATTGGCGATGCAGTGCAACATGCAGTCGGCCACGTCGCGGACGTGCACGTAGTTGCGTTTGAAATCCTTCTCGAAGATCACGATATAGCCCTCGTTGAGGGCCACGTGGACGAAGTGATTCACCAGCAAATCGAGCCGCATGCGGGGGGCCATGCCGAACACGGTCGCCAACCGCAGCGTGATCGAGTTTTTGCTCTCGAGGAGATGCATTTCCGCCTCGCACTTGGTCTTGCCGTAGAGCGAGATTGGCACAAGGGGCGTCTCTTCGGTGCAGTAGCTGGTTCCTTCGGTCGAGCCGTAGCCGCTGTTGGTGTTGGGATAAATCACCAACTGCTGCGGACTGCGGAGTCGGTTGAGCAGTTTGACGCTGTCGAGGTTGACCGAGGTGGCCATACCCGGATCGCGATCGCAGGCGGAGGCGCCGACAATCGCGGCCAGATGCACGACGACATCGACATCCTTGAGGGCGCTGCGCATCAGGCTCTCGTCGCGGACGTCACCTTTGATGAAATCGAACTTCGGCTGCGCCACAGGTGAAACAGCCCCTGTTGCCCCTGGCCGTACAGCAAATTATCGACGGCCCGCACGCGAAACCCGGCATCGAGCAGATGCTCGCACAGAATGCTGCCGAGGTAGCCCAATCCACCGGTAACAAGCGCTCGCTGACTCATCCCAATCGCCTCCCTGCGAAGAAATTCGAGCGGAAACCGGACGAGGCACGTTCAACTGGCCCCCGCCTTCAGTCCGGAGCCTGGAATCTGGCAGGAATGGGGAAATCAGTCAAGAGGGAGTTTAGGGGGGTGCGGCTTCGCGAACCCGGATGATCGCGGCCTTGTCAATTTCGGCCTTGGCATCGGAAGATCGCATTCAGCCAAGGTCCGTACAAGGAGCTGGTCGTGAACACCTCGCAACTGCGCAAGATCGGCGTGCCGGACGCTTGCCTCAATGCGGCGATTCAGGGCATTCAGGCGGCGGCGAAGGTGGGTGCGTTCAAGGGATCAGAGGCGAAGCGGCTCATCCGCGCGATTATCGATGCGCCGGAGGGGCACACGGCCGATGCGTATTTCGGCCCATTCGCGCAGGCCCTCGTCGCGGAGCGGGATTTCGCGCCGTTTGAGCCAATCGACTACCGCACGTGGGGAACGGAAATCGACGGCGGAGCCCACGCGCAGATGCGGCAGTCGTGCCAGGTGCCTGTCGCGCGGAAGGGCGCGCTCATGCCGGATGCGCACGTGGGGTACGGCCTGCCGATCGGCGGCGTGCTGGCGTGCGAGAAGGCGGTGATTCCGTACGCGGTGGGCGTAGATATTGCGTGCCGGATGAAGCTCTCGGTGCTCGACGTGCCGCCGGAGGCGCTCAAGGACCGCTTTCACAATTTTCGCATCGCGCTCGAGAAGGGAACACGGTTCGGCGTGGGGAGCGTGCACGAGAAGCCGCAGACGCATGACGTGATGGATCGCGATTGGACGATCACGCGGATCACGCGCGAGCACAAGGACAAGGCACGGAAGCAACTCGGCACGTCGGGGTCGGGAAACCACTTCGTCGAGTTCGGCGTGCTCACGCTGATGGAACCGGCGGCCGATTTGGGGTTGAAGCCGGGCACGTACGTCGCCCTCTTGAGCCACAGCGGCAGCCGCGGCGCCGGGGCGTCGGTGTGCAGCGTGTATTCGGGCATCGCGCAGGCCGGCTTGCCGAAGCGGTACCAGGATCTGGGCCGGCTGGCGTGGCTGGATCTCGACAGCGAGGCGGGCCAGGAGTACTGGGCGGCGATGAATCTGATGGGCGAGTACGCGGCGGCGAATCACGACGTGATTCACCGGCTCGTCTCGCGGCTGCTCGGCTCGGAGATCATTGCCGGCGTCGAGAATCACCACAACTTCGCCTGGATTGAGGAGCATGACGGCAAGGAACTCGTCGTGCACCGCAAGGGGGCGACGCCGGCTGGTGTGGGCGTGCTAGGTGTGATTCCCGGTTCGATGGCCGATCCGGCCTTTGTCGTCCGCGGCAAGGGAGAGCCGGCCAGCCTGCGCTCGGCGTCGCACGGAGCGGGCCGCCGCATGTCCCGCAAGCAGGCCCGCGACACTTACAACTGGAAGGCCGTGAAGAATGACCTGGCGGCGAAGGGTGTCACGGTCCTATCGGCCGGCGCAGACGAAGTGCCGGGCGTCTACAAGCGAATCGAAGAGGTCATGCAGCAACAGCAGGACCTTGTCGAGATCGTTGCGCGCTTCGATCCGAAGATCGTGAAGATGTGCGATGACGGCAGCGCAGCGGAAGACTGACCGGCCGCAAGGCCGGCTCAGTCGAGCTGCGCGATATAACGGGCCAGTGCATCCTGCCACGCAGGCAGTGGGCCGCCGATCAGGGCGGTCAGCTTCCGGCAGTCGAGCACGCTATACGCCGGGCGTTTCGCCTTTTGCGGATATTCCGCTGACGTAACAGGGCGGATGGATGGGTTGAGGTTCGACAGGCGGAAAATTTCGCGGGCGAAGTCGTACCACGTCGTCCCGCCATCGTTCGTGGCGTGGTACAGGCCGTAAGCATCGGTCTTGATCAACCGGGAGATTGCGCCGGCGATGTCGACGGCGAAGCTGGGGGTGCAGTGCTGGTCGTTCACGACGCTCAGGTCTTTGCCTTCCTGCGCGACGCGTCGCATCGTTTTGACGAAGTTGCCTTTGCCGGCCGTGGAGGCATTTCCGTACAGGCCGCAGGTGCGGACGATGAAGTGCTTCGGGCACTCGGCCTCGACGAGCTTTTCGCCGCGGAGCTTGCTGAGGGCGTAGGCGCAGCTCGGCGAGGGAGGAGCGATTTCGGAAAGCGGCTGACTTCGCCCGGCGTCGCCGCCGAAGACGTAATCGGTGCTGACATGCACGATCGTGGCACCCACCTTCGCGCACCATTGGGCCAGGTTCTTCGGGCCGAAGGTGTTGACCTGGCTGGCCAGCAGGACTTCGTCCTCCGCGCGGTCGACGAAGTTGTAGGCGGCCGCATTGATCACGCAATCGGGACTGAGCGCGGACAAAACCTGGTCAATCTGCTCGGGATTGGTGATCTCAATTTGGCCGTGCGTGAGCGGGGTCACTTCACCCGTCAGGCAAGCCTGCAGGGCCGTTCCCAGTTGGCCAGCGGCACCGATGATGACGATTCGCATCGTGGGATGTTACTTGAGTTTGCCGCCGGTTTCCAAACGTTCCCAGATGGCCCGACACATTCCCCTTTGCGGCGGGTTTATACGATATAGAATCGTGTAGCGGACCGCGGAAACGGATGCCGACTTCCGGACGGATGTCCACTACGCCGTCTGGCTGATCGCCTGGCTCACTGGGAAGGCGGACCTGATATGGCTCGATCGCAACTGCGGACGGTGTTTGGCTTGGGGCTTGCCGCGACCCTGCTGATCGGCGGATCGTGGCTGTTTGCGGCCGAAGAGACGGCCAAACCGGACACGGATGCTTCGTTGTCGACGAAGTCCGCGATGAGCAAATCGGCGGACGATTCGGGCGAAGAAGTGGAAGAACGAGAGCGCCTCGGAGTCGAAGAACTCCGACGCCGCTCATCGCCCGCTCCCCGCCATCGATTACAAGAACTCGGCTGCCGTGGCGGCGGCGGTCGACAAGTTGATTCTGCAAAACCTCACCGAGACGGGCACGAATCCAGCGCCCAAAACTACGGATGAAGACTTTCTTCGCCGCGTGCACTTCGATCTGGCGGGAACCGCCCCGCTGCCGAATGAAGTGACCGTGTTCGGTCTCGACCCCGATTCCGAAAAGCGGATGAAGGTCATCGACAAGCTGCTCTCGAGCGAGGACTACGCGCACAACTGGTCGGCTTATTGGCGGGACGTGATCTTTATGCGGGCGACCGACAAGAAGTCCCTCTTCTTGCAAGGCACGTTCGAGAAGTGGATGGCCGACCAAATCCGCGAGAACCAAGGTTGGGACAAGATCACCACCGCGCTGCTCACTGCCAAGGGCGAAGTGAACGATCATGGCGAGACGGCGTTGCTCTTCGCTCACGACGGCCAGGCCGACGAGATTGCGGCGGAAGCCTCGCGGATCTTTCTGGGCATCCAGATTCAATGCGCGAACTGTCACGACCATCCGAGCGACAAGTGGAAACGGCAACAATTCCACCAACTGGCCGCCTTCTTCCCCCGCGTGCAGGTGAAACGCGACGCGAAGGTGAAGCCGCCGATTTACTCGATCGTCTCTTTTGAAGAACCCGCGGCCAAAGGAAAGGGAAAAGGGAAGGGAAAGAAAGGTGGCGACTTCCGCGAGCATCCCGAGCGGCTCTTCGCCCGCTTCGACCGCAATCACGACGGCAAGATCACCAAGGCCGAGGTGAAAAACACGCAATTCGAGAAGCAGTTCGACCGCCTGCTGGCGTTGGCCGATGCGAACAAGGACGGAGCGCTCACCGTCAAGGAAATCAAAGAGGCGCCGGCACCCGGCGGCAAACCGCGAGCGACGGCCGAGCATTTCATGCCCGATCTCAAGAATCCGTCCTCCAAGGGAACGAAGATGGAGCCCGTGTTCTTCGTCAACGGCAAACGGCCGGCATCGGGCCTTTCCGACGAGGCACGGCGGCATGCGTTGGCCAAGTACATTACCGACCCCAAGGACAAGTGGTTCTCACGGGCGTATGTGAACCGCATCTGGTCCGAGATGCTCGGCGAAGGCTTTTACATGCCGATCGACGACATGGGACCGACGCGGCAGGCCCGCATGCCCGAAGTCCTCGACGTGCTGGCTGAGGGCTTCGTCCAAAATAAATACGACACGAAGTGGCTGTTCAAGACAATCGCCCGCACCGAAACGTATCAGCGGGAGATTCGGGCCAAGGATCCGTCCGTCGAATCGCCGCCGGCCTTCGCCGCCAGTTCGCCCAAGCGTTTGCGGGCCGATCAATTGTTCAACGCGATCACCAAAGTGCTGGGTATCCAGGGGGCCGACCCGCAGGATAGTGCGGAAGGCGCCGGCAAGGGGAAGAACCGATACGCTCGCGGACCGCGGGCTCAGTTCGACTTCCTGTTCGGCTACGATCCGTCGACCAGTCAGGACGACCTGATGGGCAACGTCCCGCAGGCCCTGTTCATGATGAATTCACGATTGATCAACGGGCTGATCCGCGGCGAGGGGAAAACCCGCTTGTCGCATATTATGAACCAGTATTCCGACGACAAGGATGCCGTCCGCGAGGTTTACGTGCTCACGCTGGCGCGAGAGCCGTCTTCGAAGGAAGAGACGATTTGCCTCAACTATGTGAAAGACGCCGGTAGCCGCCGCGAAGGGCTCGAAGACGTCATGTGGAGCCTGATGAACTCGAGCGAGTTCCTCTCGAAGCGGTGAGTGAAGAGAAGGATGAAGGCGGAAGGATGAAGGATGAGCCAAACACGCGGCCTGCGGTCGCCTTTGATTGACTCATCCTTCATCCTTCCAAACCGGCGGCTTCTGTCGAGCCGCGTGAGCTTGTCGGATTGTCGGTTGGAGAGAAATGGACAACCCCGCCAGGGGTCAAAACAAATGTCCGCCGCACAGCTGCTGCGTTTAAACACGCCGTAAGGAGAACGTCATGAGTCTGTTTCACCACGAAGTTGTGCGGTTTATCGGCAAGTCGGGCCTATCGCGGCGGAGCTTCCTGCAGCACGTCTCGGCCGGAGCGCTCGTCGCCGGCACGCTCAACTTTCGCCAATTGATGAGCGTGCACGCCGACGAACTTCGCAAAGAGGGCCGCTCGATGATCCTCCTGTGGATGCAGGGGGGACCGAGCCAGTTCGAGACATTCGATCCCAAGCCGGGCACCGAACACGGTGGAACGACTCAGGCCATCCCCACGGCTGTCTCCGGCATCCAGATCGCCAACGGTTGGGAGCAGACAGCCAAGCAGATGAAGGATATCGCCCTCATCCGCTCGGTCACCAACAAAGAGGGCCAACACCAGCGGGCCACATATCAGTTGCACACGGGTTATCTTCCCACCGGCAGCGTGCGGCATCCGAGCCTGGGGTCGAACATTGCCAAGCAGTTGGCCGATTTGACCCGCGATCTGCCGGCGATCGTCTCGGTGGGCCAGACAATCGGGGCTGGTTACCTCGGCGTCGATTACGAGCCATTCGTCGTCGACAATCCGGGCCAGCTTCCCCGCAACATCGAGGCCCCGGTGCAGACGGCCCGTTATTCCAGGCGACTGGGCCTGATGGACAAGCTTGAGGATGACTTCGCCGGCCGCGGCGGACAGGTTGTAGTCGACAACCATCGCCGGCTGTACCAAAAGGCGTCGAAGATGGTCTTGAGCTCGAGCGTCAAAGCGTTCGACATCGGTGAAGAGCCGGAAAATGTCCGCGCGAAGTACGGCGACAGCGACTTCGGCCGCGGCTGTCTCCTCGCACGTCGACTCGTCGAAGCAGGCGTGACGTTCGTCGAAGTGCAGAGTAAAGGCTGGGACACGCACGAGGACGTCTTCAACAAGGTCGGCAAATTGGCCGGCGACACCGATCCGGGGTTCGCCGCCCTGGTTTCCGATTTGAAGGAGCGCGGCCGTCTCGACCGCACCTTGATCGTGTGGATGGGCGAATTCGGTCGCACGCCGAAGGTCAATCCCCGCGGTGGACGCGACCACTGGCCCAGCAGCTTCAACGTGGCCGTGGCCGGCGGCGGCGTACGTGGTGGACAAGTGATCGGGTCGTCGAATGCCGACGGAACTGGCGTTCACAACCGACCGGTGACGATTCCCGATCTCTTCTGCTCGGTCTGCAAGTCGCTCAACGTCAATCCGCGGATCGAGTCCATTAGCCCCCTGGGTCGGCCGCTCAAGATCGTCGACGGCGGCAAGCCGGTCAGCGAACTGTTCGCGTAGCCGTTTCGCAGCCAACAAAGTCGCCCGCCCTTTCGTATTATCGTGCGCCCCGAGCGTCAATGGTGGTGCACTGGTTTTGCGCCGGTCGGTCCGGGCTTCCCCGAAGTCAAAGCCGGCAAGACGGTTATCTTCGGTTGCAGTGCCTTCGACCGGGGTGCTAAACGTTGATAAGAGGGTGTCAGAGCGTTCCTGCCTTGGTATGATGCAGGGACCGGGTGAGTGAGCTCTTTCTAGATGTCGTTGCGCTTCGCGAGGTGAAGTTGGATGTCCCAGTCGCTCTTTTCTCAAGCGATGGAAAGTTCGCAGCCGATCGGTCTTGACGGGTCCGCAAATTCGGAATTTAGCTACCGACCGGTCCCCGTTTTGGCACCAGTCAGTCTGGCCTTGGGCGTTTTATCGGCGCTGGGATTTATTGGTTTGTTGGGCGTGCCGATCGGACTGATCGGCGTAATTGTGAGCCTGATTTGCATTCTCAAACTGCGCAAGATGCGGGGTGAATACGGCGGGATGTGGCTGGGCGTGACCGGTCTAGTTCTGTCGTTCGCCTGCTTTACCACGAGCGGCGGACTTTGGCTTTATGGCTATCAGACCGAAGTGCCCCAGGGCTGCCAGCGACTCAACTTCATGAGCGACATCTCGCAGAAGGGCTTTATCGTCGAGAAGGGAAAGCCCGACCGTTTCAACCCCGATGTGAAAGCGCTCGACGGTTCGAAAGTGTTCATCAAGGGATACATGTACCCCACCAAGCAGATGGAAGGATTGAAAACGTTCCTGTTGGTGAAGGACAATGCCCAGTGCTGCTTCGGCGGCAATCCCGCCATCACGGACATGATTCTGGTCAACCTGGCGCCGGGGAAGACCGTCAACTTTCATTCAGGAGTGCTGACATCGGTGGCCGGCGTGTTCCATTGCCAACAAGCGAGCGGCCCAGCCGGTTTGCAGCCCACCTATACAATCGAGGGCTCGTTCGTCGAGAACTCGCGTACGATGTTCTGACTCGATCGGTCTGACCGCTTCGAGTCACCCCCCGCCCTTGCCGGAACCGACGATGGACACGTTCCGAAAAGCTGTTTCGCTTTTCTTGCTCGCTGGTTCGATCGTCTGGCCTCTGATTGGTTGTTCACAAAAATCCGACGGGCAATTCCAGACTTACGATCACCTCAAGAAATCGGCTACGCAGGCATCCGCCGAACCTGAGCACAACCAATCCGCGGATTCCAGCCCGGTAACTCCCGCCTCGCCGGTTCAGACGAAAGTCACTTCGACGTCCGTCGCGAAGACAATCGACGCGCCGAATGGCACCCGGCCTGAGCCGAAAACCGCGCCCAAATTGCCGGCTGTCGCGAGCGCCAATTCGACATCCGGAACAAAAGTCACCGACGCGGCCTTCCAAGCGAGCGTCTCCTCAACCACTCCCAAGTCGGGTGCCGTCCCCGTTTCCGTCACCACCGCGCCGCGCAAGATCGAGTTGCTCGTCCCGGATCGCAAATTCAGAACCGAGGGGCCCGAGGGAGCCTGGCGGCTGAGTTACGACGACATCGACCTCTTAAAAGTCATGAACATGGATCCGGTGCCGGCCGATGCGGCCACCAAGATGCCCGCCTGGCTCAAGGGACTCGAGGGCAAACGTGTTCGTATACGTGGGTTTATGTATCCCCCATTTTCGCAGACGGGGATTCACGCCTTCGGGTTGGCACGCGATAATCAGATCTGTTGCTTCGGCCGAAACCCGAAGATCTATGACGTCTTCGACGTTCATTTGCGCGACGGCGTCACGACCGACTACTTACCGAATCGTCCGTTTGACGTGGTGGGAGTCTTCCACATCCGTCCCGAGGCCGAGGAGGGCAAGCTTTTCCGCCTTTACGAAATGGATGACGCCACCGTCGTCAACAAATAATCGGCATCAACAAATAACTGGCAAACAAATCGCGAAAACGGCAAGCCATCGAGGTCCCCTCGATCCGACAATTTCCGCCTGGTCGACATCACCCGGCGGGCCGCAAGGAGATCGAATCATGCGTCAACTCGTGCGTTTCACGTCGCTGGTGGCGGCGGGACTACTGCTGCTCGTGGCAAGCACCGCCCGCTCGTTCGCGTGTCCCTTCTGTTCGGCCCCCTCGCAAACGATGGCTGAGCAGGTTGCCCAGGCGGACGGCGTGTGCCTGGTCGAATGGACCGGCGGCACACAGCCCACCGATCAGGATCCCGGCAAGAGCACGTACGAGATTCTGCAGATCGTCAAAGCGCCCAAGGACAGCCTCGCCAAGGGAGATCGCGTGACGCTGGCCCGCTATCGCGCGAGCAAGAAAGGCGATCTCTTCCTCCTGATGGGTACCCGCTCGGGAAAAGGCAACAGCATCGAATGGGGCAGCCCGACGGAGGTCAGCGAGTCCTCGTTCAACTACGTGGCTCAGGCCCCCACGCCGGAAGTGCCGGCCCAGAAGCGGCTCTTGTACTTCGTGAAGTTCCTCGAGTTTCCCGACCAGCTCGTCGCCAACGATGCCTACGCCGAGTTCGCCAACGCTCCGTATAAAGACATCGCCGCCATGGCCAGCCACCTGCCTCACAAAAAGATCCGGCAGTGGCTCGTGCAGCCAGAAACGGCGCAGCCCCGCTTGGGACTGTACGGCATGATGCTCGGCCTCTGCGGCGACGATGCCGACGCGAAGGTGCTGGCCGAGAAGATCTCGGAAAAGAGTGCCGACTTCCGCATTGGCATCGACGGCATGATTTCGGGTTATCTCCTGCTCACCGGCAGCAACGGCCTCGAGCACATCGACGAATGGAAGTTCAAGGACCGCAAAGTCGCCTTCAGCGAGACGTACTCGGCGATGATGGGGCTCCGGTTCATGTGGCAGTACGCCAGCGGCCGCATTCCCAATGAACGGCTCATGCAGTCGATGCGGATCCTGCTTGAACGGCCCGAGCTGGCCGATTTGGTGATTGCGGACCTCGCCCGCTGGAACGATTGGAGCGTGCAGGAACGTCTGATGAAAATCTACGGCGAGGGCGAGTACAACATCCCCTCGATCAAGCGAGCCATCATCCGCTACATGCTCACCAGCACACAGGCCAAGCCTTCGGCCGTGGATAAGCCGGCCCATGACGTCAACAATCAATACGTCGAACGCGGCAAGAAGTACATCGAACTGCTGCGTAAGCGCGATCCAAAAACGGTCAAAGAAGCCGAGCGTTTCTTCTTCGTGAACTAGGCGAGGCGCTCCCGATGATCGATGTCAAGGCAATCCAGGCGGCTCTGCGCCAGTTCGGTTTCGACGGTTGGCTCTTGTGCGATTTTCGCGGCAGCAATCTGCTGGCGCAGAGGATTCTGGGATTGGCCCCGGCCGATGTCGGCTCGCGGCGCTATTTCTATTCGATCCCCGCTCAAGGTGAACCGCGGAAGCTCGTCCACCGCATCGAAACGGGCGCCCTGGATCACGTCCCAGGCTCGAAGACGGTTTACCTTCGCTGGCAGGAGCTCGAAGCCGGGATTAAGCACCTCCTCGGCGGCATGAAGACCGTGGCGATGGAGTACTCGCCGCGGAATGCGATCCCCTACATCTCGCGCGTCGACGCCGGCACAATCGAGATTGTGCGGAGTTTGGGCGTCGAGATCGTCTCTTCCGGCGACTTGATCCAAGTCTTCGAGGCGGCCTGGGACGACGACCAGGAACGCTCGCATTTCGACGCGGCCGTTCACACCGACTCGGCCTACGCCCGCGCTTGGAAGTTCATCGCCGACCGCGTCCGCGCATCGGGCTCGGTCGAAGAGCTCGAAGTGCAGGCGGAGATCATGAAGCACTTCGCAGAGCGCGACATGGAAACGTATAGCCCGCCGATCGTGGCGGTCGGCCCGCACTCGGGCAATCCACACTACGAAACGGGCTCAGGTGAGGGCACGCAGATCCGCGAGGGGGACTTCGTGCTCATCGATCTCTGGGCCAAGATGAAGCGCCCGCGGGCCGTCTACAGCGATCTCACCCGCGTCGGCTTTGTCGGCAAGACGGTCCCTGACAAATACACCGACATCTTCAAAATCGTGGCCAAGGGCCGCGATGCGGCCATCGACAAAGTCCGCACGGCCTTCGCCGCCGGCCGGCCGATTCAAGGTTATGAAGTCGACCGCACGGCCCGCGACGTAATTTCCGCCGCTGGCTATGGCGACCAGTTCGCCCACCGCACGGGGCACAGCATCGGCCAGGAAGTGCACGGCAACGGCGCCAACATGGACGATCTCGAAACGCACGAGACGCGGTTCATCCTCCGCCGCACGTGTTTCTCGATCGAGCCGGGCGTCTATTTGCCCGAATTCGGCGTCCGCCTCGAGGTCGACGTCTATATCGACGCGTCCGGCAAAGTCCACGTGACCGGCGGCCCGCTGCAAACGGCCGTCGTGCCAATCTTGGCGGAATACTGAGTCCTAGTAACGCTTGCTCGCCGCGGCGCGGGTGCGGCACGCCTCGACAAGGCTGTCGAAAAGCCGCTGCTGCGTGGGGCTGACGTGGGCCGTCAGTTCCGGGTGCCATTGCACGCTATAGAACCACGGATGCGACGGCAGTTCGCAGCCTTCGATCGTTCCGTCGGGAGCTTGCGCGACTGCGGTGAGGCCCTCTCCCAGCTTGCGGACAGCCTGATGATGCCACGAGGCGGCGGCGAACGCATTTTCGCCCAAGAGCGACGCCATCCGCGATTCGGCTGAGACGACAACGGGGTGTTCCGTTGGCCCGTGCGGCGGCAGACGGTGGACAACCTCTTCGCCGACGACCTCGGGCAAGTGCTCGTAGAGCGTTCCACCAAGTGCGACGTTAATGACTTGGTGCCCGCGGCAAATGCCGAGCGTGGGAACCCGCGATTCGACCAGACGATGAACCAACGCCACCTCCGTCTTGTCGCGTTCGGCGTCGATGCTGTAGATCGTTTCATGCTCGCGGCCGCCGTAGAGGGCCGGATCGATGTCGCCGCCCCCCGCCAGAATAACGCCATCGATGACCGAAAAGATTTCATCACCATGTTCGTCGCCGGGCGGAATCAAGACGACCACTCCCCCCGCGCGGCGAACAGCGTCGACGTACAGGCAAGGGAGCCGAAAGCGGTTCTCTTCGTCGCGGCCGTAGGTCGTGATGCCGATGATCGGTCGTCGCATGGCCTGTTCAGTCTCCGTACTCAAATTCGCTCGAAGTAGCGGCTGCGCTCCCAATCGGTGACGGCCCGATCGTAAGCGGCCTGCTCGGTCTGGAAGAAATGGGCGTAATGCTGCGCCACGTCTTCGCCGAACGTGCGGCGGACAAACTCGCTTTGCTCGAAAACGCGCGTGGCCTCGGCCAACGTCTTGGGGACGTGCGGCAATTCGCTCGCGTGATAGGCGTCGCCGCGAAATTCGGCCGGCGGCTCGAGGTTCGAGGCGATACCGTCGAGTCCCGAGGCGAGGGCCGCGGCAAACACGAGATACGGATTGCAGTCGGCCCCCGGAATGCGGCACTCGATCCGCAGGCTCTCGCCCTGCCCGACAACGCGAAAACCGGCGGTCCGGTTATCGCGACTCCACGCGAGCCGCGTTGGCGCCCAGGAGCCCGATTGAAACCGTTTGTACGAGTTCACATTTGGCGCGTAAAAAGGCATGAGTTCCGGCGCGTGGGCCATCCAGCCAGCCAGGAACTTGAGAAACACGTCCGAACATTCGACGCGACCCAGTTTCTGCGAACCGGCAAACGCGTTCTTGTTTCCCTGCCACAAGCTCAAGTGCACGTGGCAACTGGAGCCGGCCTGTTTGTCGGAGAACTTGGCCATGAAGGTCACCGAGACGCCCATCCCTTCGGCCAGCTCCTTGCAGCACTGCTTGAAGACAACGTGATTGTCGGCCATCGCCAGCATGTCGGTGTAGCGGACGTTGAGTTCGTGCTGCCCGGTCCCCCACTCGCCTTTGGTGCATTCGACGGCAATTCCCGACTGCTTGAGGTGCCGCCGAACGGTGCCGTTGTATTCCTCCTCGCGCGTTCCCTGCAGGGCGTGATAATCCTCGAGATACCAGCCGGCGGATTCGAGGTGCGCGTATTCCTTGGCCGACGCCTCGCGGTACGAATCGCGAAAGAGGTAATACTCGAGTTCCGACGCGGCCATCACAGCGAAGCCGCGCTTGGCGGCGACGTCGAGCTGCTTGCGTAAGATCGAGCGAGGAGCGACGGGAACGAAATCGTGCGTCGCCTCTGACTTCACGTCGCACAGCACGACGGCCGTACGGTCGAGCCAGCTCGCCCGGCGGAGCGTCGCCAGGTCGGGGGCGAGGTGAAAATCGCCGTAGCCCTTCTGCCAGTTGGCGAAGTCGTATCCGGGAACGGGCTCCATCTCCATGTCGACGGTGAGCAGGTAATCGCAGGCGTGCGTTCCCGCTTCGGCGATCTGCGCGACGAAGTATTCGGCCTCGAAGCGCTTGCCCATCAGCCGGCCGTAAATATCGGGAAAGACGGCCAGCACCGTGTCGACTTCTCCCGCGGCGGCCAATTTGGCGAGTTCGCCGCGATCCAACAGTCCCGCTTGTTTGCCCATCAGGAAGTGTGCCCTTTTGGTCTCTAATGTAACACGCGCGGGAAGCGCTCGCGAATCGGCCCGCGCCGCAAAGGATGGCAGCCGGGTTGAAAGTTTGCAGACCCGTTCGGGGTGCTGTAGGCTGGCTCTAACTGTCGTCCGATTCGTCAACCAGCAAGCCGCCATGTCCGAACCCGACTCCGTCGAAGCTCGCACCATCGCCGCGGATATCGAGACGCTGCACAAGATGGGCTACCGGCAGGAGCTCGTGCGGCGAATGAGCGGGTTTTCCAACTACGCCATTTCGCTGTCGATTATCTGCATCCTTTCGGGGGGCATCACGTCGTTCCACCAGGGGCTCTGTAGCGTCGGCGGAGCGTCGATCGGCCTCGGCTGGCCGATGGCCAGTCTGCTCGCGTTGGCTTTTGCCGCCACGATGGGACAAGTCGCATCCGCCTTTCCGACAGCCGGCGGGCTTTACCACTGGGCGTCGATCCTCGGGGACCGCGGTTGGGGCTGGGCGACTGCTTGGTTCAATCTAGGTGGATTGGTCACCGCGCTTGCGGCCGTCAATGTCGGCACGTTTCAGTTTGGGTTGCAGGCGATCGGTCCGTGGCTCGGGTATCCGCCGCAGAGTTTTTCCGATTCGTCGCGGGCCTCGCTGCAAATCGTCGTCGTCGTGGTCATCACGGCGACGCAGGCGATGTTCAATCACCTGGGAATTCGCGTGACGACTCGGCTCACCGATTTCAGCGGTTACCTGATTCTCATCGTCGCCTCGGCCCTCACCATTACCTTGTTGTGCTTTGCACCGAGTCACGATTTCAGCCGGCTGGTCACCTGGACGAATTACAGCGGCCTGCCCAAGGATTCGCCCGTCTGGCCCTCGACCGACAATGTTCCGTGGCTCTTCGCCTTGGGCCTGATGCTGCCGATGTACACGATCACCGGGTTCGACGCGTCGGCACATGCTTCGGAGGAAACGGTGGGAGCCGCTCATCACGTGCCGCGAGCCATCGTCCGCTCGGTGCTGGTGTCGGGATTCTTCGGCTGGGTCATGCTGGCGGCGGTCGTCGTGGCGATTCCCGACATGAACGAGGCGGCCGCTCAGGGGGAAAACGCGTTTTACTGGATCATGAACCGTGTGCTGCCCGGGTGGCTGGGGCTCGTGCTGTGTGCGGGAATCGTGATAGCCCAGTACCTCTGCGGATTGGCCATCGTGACTTCGACATCGCGGATGACGTACGCCTTTGCTCGCGACGGCGGACTTCCCTGGTCGCGCGGTCTGCGGCAGGTGAGCCCTCGCTTCGGGTCGCCGGCCATCGCCATTTGGGCGGTCGCCGCCTTGGCGATCGGCTTTATGATCTATACGCCGGTTTACACGACGATCGCCACGTGCTGCGTCATTTTCCTTTATCTCTCCTACGGCGTGCCGACGCTGTTGGGCCTGATTGCCTACGGTCGCCATTGGACGGCGATGGGACCGTGGAGCCTGGGAGGCTGGTATCGCGTCTTGGCGGTCATTTGTCTTTTGGCGGTGGCCTTTCTGCTCGTCATCGGCGTGCAGCCGCCGAATGATAAGGCACTGTGGATCGTGCTGGGGTCTTGGGCACTGACGGCCGTCATCTGGCTTGCCTACATGCGGCACCATTTCGAGGGGCCGCCGAAAGGCGTGCTACTTCTGCGATCTGCCTCGGACCCCGCGGACTCGAAAACCGGCCCATCCCACACGTCGGCACCTCTATGAGCACCGTCCGGCTGGTCGGTCTCGATTTCGGCACGACGACCAGCGGCTGCGTGATCGCCTCCGCGAATCTCACGCACAACGGCGTCAGCGGACGCCGAGAACTGACGGAGATTCGAGAGGACTTTCGTTCCGAACTCGTTTTCACGCCGTTTTGTGAGCAGGGTCTCGACTCGGTCAGATTGCAGAGACACGTCGACGATTGGCTGGCAGCCGGCGATCTGCAGTCGGGCGAGATCTTCGGGGGCGGAGCCTTGCTGACGGGGCTGGCGGCCCGCGAGGCAAACGCGGCCGTGCTGGTCGAGATCGTCCGTTCGCGTCTGGGCGACGCGCTCGTGGCGACGGCCGACGATCCGTGCCTCGAAGCATGGCTCGCGTTTCAGGCGAGCGCGGCGAGCTTGTCGAAATCAAACCCGGATCGCTGGGTCATCAATCTCGACATCGGCGGCGGCACGACGAACATCGCCGTGGGCAAAGCCGGCGACGTATGGCGAACGGGCTCGTTGTTTGTCGGCGCACGCCATGTGCAATTCGCCCCGGGAACGTATCGCATCTTGAGTCTGTCGGATTTTGCCCGCGGACTGTTCACTCATTTGGAAATCGCCCGCGGTCCCGGCGAAGTGCTCGACGCGGCAGAGGTCGAGGCAATTCTCGATTTCTATGCGACGCTGCTCGAAGCCACCGTGACGGGTGATCAAGCCGCCATCGCCCAACCCATCGGGCGGCAGCATCGGCAAGTTTCGCTTGAGCTGCCCGACGTTGGCGATCCGATCGTCACGGTCTCCGGCGGCGTGGGCGAGTTGGTTTATGCCCGCTTGGCCGGAAAGCCACTGCCGTCGACGACCTTCTTTGGCGATTTGGGAATCGACCTCGCAAAACGGCTGCTCGATTCCCCGCGATGGTCGGCTCATTTCGCCGAGTTTCAACCGGCCTGCGCGGGACGCGCGACGGTCTATGGGCTGCTGCTGCATGCGACGCAGATTTCGGGTAGTACGCTCTTCCTGCCCGATCCCGCGATGCTCCCGTTGCGAAACCTGCCCATCCTCGGCCGCGTCGAAGTCAAATCGACAGATGGGCAAATTCGAGATATTCTCCAATTGGTCGCGAGAAGTCCGCTGGGCGGCTGCGTGCGGGTGGTCGCAGGCGGAGGCGCAGCGGCAGTGGCCGGATTAGGAGAGAGAATCTCAGCCGCGCTTGCCGCGATCGGTTTTCCGCGGGAACGATCGTTGGTGCTCTTGGTCGAGGAGAACGTCGGCAAGGCACTCGGTCAGTATGTTTCTCGCTGGGGATCAACGCCGCTGCGGCTAATGGTGCTCGATGAAATCGCAATCCGCGACGCCCGGTACGTGCAAATCGGTGGCCTGCACGATCAAATTGTTCCCGTCTCGTTTTATGGCATGAACTGAACGCCCGAACTGCGATGCGCACGCTCACCGCAATCGACGAGATTTCCGTCCCACCGCCGAAGGCGGACGAAGTCTATTCGCTGAATCTGCTCGGCCGCGACGTTCGTTTTCGCGGATTGAAGTCGCTTCTCGGCGCGGCCGACTACACTAAAGCCGGCGATCGACAAGCAGGCCTCGTCGCTCCGTCCGAAGACGTGCGCGAAGCCGCGCAAACTGTGCTCTCAGAACTCACGCTGCAACATCTTTACGACCGGCCGCTCGTCGACGATCAGGGCCGCGTCGACAGCGTGATGCGGGTCAACTACGACATCGATCGCGAAGTCTTCGGGTCGATCGCGCTGCTCACACTCGGCGAGCTCAAGGATCGGTTGCTCGCGGCTGCTGGCGATGAAATTGCGCGGATTGGAGCCGCGCTCACCGGAGTGACCGCGGCCGCCGTCGCGAAGCTGTGCGACGTGCACGAGTTGATCCTTGTCGCCCGCAAGAGCAGCCATCCGACGCGGGCGCGAACTTTGCTCGGATCGCCCGGCACCCTCTCTTCGCGGCTGCAGCCAAATCATCCGACGGACGATCCGCAGGGAATCGCCTTTCTGTGTTACTGGGGCCTGGCCCTCGGAGCCGGCGATGCGATCATCGGTGTGAATCCGGCCGTCGACACGGTCGAAAACGTCGAACGCCTGCTGCGCTTGCTTGACTCGCTGCGACGCCGATTCGACGTTCCCACGCAAATCTGCGTGCTGGCGCATATCAAGACGCAGCTGGCGTGCCTCGAACGCGGTGCACCGGTCGAAATCCTCTTCCAAAGCCTGGCCGGAACCGAGACGACCAATCTTCGCGAGTTCGACATTTCGGTCGATCTTCTCGATCACGGTTACCGCACGATGGCGGCCAAAGGCCCGCTTCGCGACACGGCTGAGCAGTTCATGTACTTCGAGACGGGACAAGGGAGCGAATTCAGCTACGGCACGCACCACGGCATCGACATGACGACGACGGAGGCCCTGTGTTACGGCCTGGCCCGGCGATACGACCCGTTCATGGTCAACAACGTCACCGGCTTCATCGGCCCCGAAACGCACCTCGACAGTTTCGAGATGACGCTCGGCAACCTGCAGGACCACTTCATGGGCAAGCTTCTCGGTCTGCCGATGGGAATGGCCCCGTGCTACACGCTGCATTCGCGGACCATCCTGGAGGGCCAGCAAATGGCCACGCAGATGCTGACGGCCGCCGGGGCAAACTATTTCATGGACGTGTGCCTCAACACCGACCGCATGCTGGCTTATTTCGACACCAGCGCCCACGACGTGCAAGCTCTTCGCGAAACGTATGGCCGCATGCCGGCGCCCGAATTCGCCGAATGGGCCATCGCCCGCGGCATCTTTCAGCGAGACGGCGGAGGCAGCATCGTGCGCGGGCCGCAGTGGGGCAATTCGCGACATTTCTGCGAAAGCGACGCCGAATTTCGCGAATTGATGAGTCGCACGCCGGCGCTCTACGGTTTGGAAACGGCCGGCCCTCGACCTGCCAACGACGTGACGCGGCAAACACGAATCAACCAGGCCGTCGCCCGGGCCGCCATCCAGGCGGAGCTGAATCTCGACCAATTGCAAGAAATCGCGAATTTCCGCGTGCTCACCACCGAGGCCGCCGACAAAGAGGCCCACCTCAACTCGCCGGAATCCGGCGCCCGGCTTTCGCCCGCGAGCCGCATGCAGCTCGCGCCGAGCGGCGGCAAGTGCAGATCGTCGTCTCGGACGGTTTGAGTGCGCTGGCCGTCGAGCAGAATTTGCCCGACCTCTTGCCCGTGCTGTTGGATGGCTTGAAGGGGCGCAGGGTCAGCATGGGCCAGCCGATCGCTGTGCGATATGGAAGAGTCAAGCTGACCGAACCGATTGCCGACCTTCTCGAGCCTGACCTCGTCGTGTTCCTGCTCGGCGAGCGTCCCGGCGGCGATGCTCAAGCTTCGCGAAGCCTGTCGGCCTACCTTATGTATCGCCTCAATGGACCGGCCCGGACCGAGGCCGCCCGCTTCAGCGGCAATCCGGCCATTCGATTCGAATACACAGTGATCTCGAATATCTATTCCGGCGGTTTGCCCCCTATCGAAGCCGGCGCCGTTATTCTCGAGAAAATCGTGCAAATACTCGCGAATCAGGCGGCCGGCAACCGCCTGGCGGTGCGCCTCGCGTGACGGGATTTGCTACCGACGAGGTCCAAGGCAAAGGTCAATTGGCCCTGGGCGAATGGCCGTGGCGGGGCTCAAACCCGCACGTCCCTTACGGGACACGGGATTTTAAGTTCGGACTGAGCCGAAACTCCACTACGTTCCTGAAATAATAACGCGGTAGAAATCTGTGTATTTGGTCAGGGCGACCATCTTACGACGGGACGATCCAACTGAAAGTGTAGAACTTTTGTAGAACTCCACAGATGCCTGGAAGGTGCGAATCCACGCTCAAATCGCCTGTCGTGCTCTCGATTACGGTGCCAATCACTTTTTCCATAAAAAAGACCATTCCCACTTACGTAAACGGTCTTCGGACGAGAATGGCTCCAATGGCGTCCCTAGCCGCGCCATTGCCGTGCGCGTCCGGGACGTCGACGTAACTTTTTGTAAGCGCATCTTCCAGGCGATGAGACGCCGGATTCTCTCTTGATGGCGTGCAAGCTTGGGGAAATGATTCTCCGAGTATGCTGCATTTGACCGTTGACAACGACGACATCCAGGCTCTCGTGCGCGAGGTTGTCTCGGCCACCCTCGCGACGCTTGATTGGCCAATTGGCCGTGTGGCCCTCACCGAGTCAGAAGCGGCCCAGGCATGCGGTGTTGGACGACATGTACTTCGCGATCTAAGAATTCGGGGGCGAATTCGAGCACACCGTCTGGGCAAACGGATCGTTTACACGCGAGACGACCTCCTCAAAGCGATTGACGGCGCCAGTCATCGCGCCGGAATAACAACAATTCAACGCTCGAGCGTTCCCAGGAACTTGCCATGAGCAACGCCGACGGTCTTATCCTCGATTCGGCTCAAGAATGGTCACTCGTCGAGATGGTCCTGGCGTCAGGAATCGACCTATTTACCGACTCGACCGGGATTCCACGGCTGAAAAGGCCGACAGACGGAGCTGATGACTTTGCCTGGCCCGTGGATTCAAGAGTGTCGATCGCCTATCTGTCGAAATGCATCTATGGCCGAACAAGAAAACTGCCGAGGGGCGCCGAGGTTATGTCGCTTGTACGAGTGCTGGAAGGTCTCGCTTTTGACAATATGCGTCGCGATGTTGCAGATTTCGAGCTGATCGAGCGAGACCCCGTTCTCCGTTCTATCATCCGCCTGCTCAATACCAGTCAACGGTGGAAGGGTCCAGCAAGCCAACTGCTGCCGACCCTGCGGTCGGAAATAGCCGACGAGGGGATCGATCTCAGTCGCGACCCAACTTGGCCGAGAGACCCCGCGAGGCTGTCGTGTCGACTTCGGGACCTCGGCCAGGCATTCGCGAAACTCGGCATCCAACACTCCAAGTCGCGGACTGGAAGACTGCGTGCACACATCCTCGAGAGGATTCGCGATCTTTCGCACCCTGATGACGCCGAATCGTCACCATCGTCACCCGATTGGGCTTCGCGGCTCTCCGCTATCAATCGCATCAGCGTGTGCGGCGCGGTTCTTGCCGAGTTTAATGTCGACAAGGGACTGTATGAGATCCCTGTCTCTGCACAATTGGAGAACCTGACAGGCGCGCTTTATATCGTCGGCGAAAATGTTGACGAGCGGACGGCGCTGTTTGACGGTATTTCTTCGTATGTGTTTAAAAGCGATGCTCCGAAATGGGTAAGAGCTGCGTTCGAGCGCGCTGTTCTGATGGACCTGCCTGAGCAAGACTCGGACAAAGGAGAAGTCGCGCCGGATGAAGATGAAGAAAATACGGTCTCCGGGGAAAGCGATGGCGGAACGAAAAACGATCTCGGCGAAAGTCGGCAGACGCATGGCAGAAGGCCTGACCAAGGAAGCCACAATGTGCCCAAACCGCAAGAGCTGTCAAAGGAAGGTGCCGTCAATGGCGTTAAAGAACAAGATTCTCGCCGGTTTCAGTTGAGGACAACTTTCGCCCTTGAAGAGCAACATAAGCAGCAGCTCAAAGAAATGTACGCTTGGCATTGTCAGTTGTGCCTGGCGATACGAACACCCGCAACATTGGCCCCGGTAGGGAGCTACGTCCATTGTCAGGACAACCGGCGCTGTCTGATCAAAGCACATCACCCCGATCAAGTGCATGCCGGCGGAGCGCGGCACGGTGGCAATTTGCTTGTGATTTGTGAATTTCATCACGGCGAAATTGGCGATGCGATATCTGGCCTTGAGATTACGAAGGTACTAGGTACGCTGCTAAGAGAGGAGTGTATTTCCTTCTGGTCGGAAGACGGAAAAGACGTAAGGCTAAATGGCGTCCTTGTTGAAATTCCAATCGCAACAGCTGGTGCTTTTGTTCCCTGTTTCTTTGCTCACGAGCATCGTGAGTATTGGCTTCGGCATGGACAGTAAGCGCGAGTGTTAGCTTAGAGGTTCGGCGGCAGTCGCCGCCGGGTCTCGCCCCGCCCCGCGGCCTTGCATGCCGTACAGCAGAGGTGCGTGACCCACGAGCAGGCAAGTCTTCGAAGCCGCGAGACCCCGACCGTAGCCATTGGCCGCCCTCGAAGCGCAGATTCCCGAGGGCGAGATTACCCGTACGGCGAAGAGGCCCAAGCCGAGTTTCTCAAGCTCAAGCAAGAGGCCGAAGCGCACAGACGCGGGCCAATCTGAAGACGTCCAGCGGCCACTGGGCGAGGCACACGCCGAAACGACCGTGCTTCAGAAGCAAATCGACGATCCGAGCGAAGTGAATTTGAATGACCGCGTGCTGTCAGCGACTAGCTGGTGATCTGCTGCCGCCCTACTTGTCCGCCGTCGGCGACGTGATTTCGACGATATGCCATCCGGATTGTTCACCAGTGACGCAAGCGCTTTCAGCTCGCGTCCCAACGTGTCTCTTCGCCATTTGGCTCGACATTCACGAGGCGACTCACCGAACGCTATGGAAACAGGGGACGTGGATTCGCGAATTGACGGCGGAAACACTGGTTGCGTTTGCCCCAAGCCGACCGCAGGGCTTCGATCCAATACTTCCTGGTGGGAACCGTGACTCCTGATCCCTCGCCCGACACCACGCCTCGCGTTGAATCGTCGCTTTTCAATCCGAGCACAGCCGTCGCACGGCCTGCAACACACGTCGCAGTCCATGTCTGAAATTGACGGCATTCTTACGGCCCTGAATTGCGAACGACGAAATCCTGTAGAACTTATGTAGAACTCCCATCTAAGCCGCGTTTTGCCCGAACTCGTGTCACATCGCCGAAGCTCTTGCCAGCCAATCGTTTACAAATGGCCGAGGCGGGGCTCGAACCCGCACGTCCCTTACGGGACACGGGATTTTAAGTCCCGTGCGTCTGCCGATTCCGCCACTCGGCCAAAGTGTTACGCTCAAGGTGAATACGTCGATTCCCTGGAACCCATCGGGGCACGACGTCGGATCGCAAAAGACTCGATTGCAATCTAAGCAGACTGGTTCGGTTTTCCAAGGCGTCGATTTTCGGAAACCGCGAATCATTTGTATACCCCTAGGTTTTCTTCCTAGCCCAGTTTCAGCCTTCACCGGATTTACATTCACCAGTCACAAGCGCACTGTCACGTCGTCGGTGTTGCAAAGGCCTGCGTTCCATCGTCTCGGGTGAATTCCAGGCGTGTGGCTTTCCAGAGCTTGACGCCTTCATCCGCGCAGGCCGCAAAACGATCGCAGCAGCGTCCACCTTTCGTTTGCGGCCATTTGGGAATCGACAATGCGCGTTGTCGTCTTCCATTTTCGGCGTCCTGACTCCACTTCTGTTTCGTTCCATTTCTCAAGGGGGGATTTATGCGCTTAAGTCCGTCTCACGCTCCACGACGTGCGGGGTTTACCCTGATCGAGCTGTTAGTGGTGATTGCGATCATCGCCATTTTGATCGCACTGTTGTTACCGGCCGTGCAGGCCCGCGCGAGGCGGCCCGCCGCACTCAGTGCCGCAACAATCTCAAGCAATTGGGCATCGCCTGCCACAATTACCACGACGTGTTCAAGATGTTCCCGACCGGCGCCAGCATCAGCCCGCAGCAGCAGAAGTTTTACGCGACGGGCCAGATGATGCTGCTGGGATTCATCGAGCAAGGCAACCTGGTCCACACGGGAAACAGCAACAGTCCGACCTACAACTACAACCTCCCCTGGTGCTGCCAGGGAACCGCCGCGAATGCCGTCATTCAGAGCACCGGGCGAGCGGGTTGTGGCGTTGTCCATCCGACACGGGCCCACAGGACATTCTGCCGGCTTTGGCCATCGGCCAAGGCGCATTCATGTCCAACTATTGCTTTTCCCACGGTGTGAATGACGCGACGGCTGCCTTCCAGGAAGCCGGCGCCACGCTCCTCATCCCAGTGCCCCCAGTGCCGATCCCATCCACCGAACGCGGTGCCTTCGGCGTCAACATCAACACGCGCATTCGCGACATCACCGACGGCACGCAAAGCACGATGATGATGGGCGAAGGGGCCAACGGGGCTTATACCGCCACTCCCAAATGGACGCTTTGCAACTATCGGTTCTGTACGGCGGCTTACCCCATTCCAGCCGGAGCCCCGTGGCTGGTGGGATCAAATTTGAAAGCCGGCAACCCGGCGCCGATTGGCTGGGGGACCAACATCACCACGACCTCCAGCGACGCGCTCGATGGCAGCTGCACGTTTTACACGGGAATCCGCGGCGGCTGGACGATGGCCTGCACAATGGAGCCGATCAACAAGAACCCGGTGACCGGTTCCTACGCGCTCTACGCCAGCGGCGACTTCAGCAGCCTAAGCGCGGCCAGTTCGTGGACCTCCGTCCCGGCTGACCCGCCGGCGGTCTCCGGCAGCTTCAGGACCAACTGGCCCGCCCCGCTCAACGGGCATGCCAGTATGTCGAACTTCCGGAGCGACCACCCGGCCGGATGTCTGTTTTTGTTCTGCGACGGTCACGTGCAGTTCTTAAACGAGAACATCGACATGGCCACTTACACCGGCCTCTCGACCATTCAAGGTGGCGAGTCGGTGCAATCCGCGCTGACGGATTAGGCGGACGGAAGCCGGGCCAGTTCCGTCCCACCTGTGCAGGCTGTCAACGGGTTCTCTGTTGACAGCCTGCTTTTTTTGCGCTCAGTCGTTCTTCGAGGTGACCGCCTGCAAGATTTTTTGTTGCGCGATTGTAGAAGCAGGCCCTGGCTTTCGAGCAGCAAGACGTAGAGCACCGCAATCAAGGCCAACTCGAGCAGTGCCAGAATCAAGTAAATCGGGACGAATTGTGCGAACTGCAGGCTGTGGAGCAGGAATTCAATCCCCAACGGAAGGAATAACGGGCCTAAAGCCGTCATCAACACGAAAATGGCGACCACGCGCAATAACGAACCCGAAAATGTCTTGGTCGACGAGCGAAACGAGCCGGCGCACACCGCACTCGGCAACAGGATCGAGGTGTAGTTTCCGATCAAGCAAACCATGAGATACGCCGAAACCAGCTGTACCAGCGAGGCGAGGAAGTGGGCGATCGAGAGGGGATAGAGGAATTCGAGAATCGCCAGCGCAAAGGCCCCGCTACCGAGCGTCAGGGGTGCCAATGACAGGTTTTTCCCGAGAACGATGTTTCGCCGTCGAGCCGGAGAGAGCAGCAAGGTACGAAATCCGTCGCGGTCGAAGCCGAATTGGTTTTGAAAGATCTGCGAGAGGCTCAGTGTCTCGATCATGATGATGGCCATGGCCATCATGGGCCGAAACGTTTCCGGCAGACGGGATTTTCTGCCGGCCGCGAGCGTCGAGCCAAAGATTGCTCCAACAATGAGGAGCGATAACAGCATCATTTTCGCCTCGGGCGCCCGGGCCAATGCGCGGAGATTGGCAAACGCCGTGGCCGCCGCCTCTTCCGGTGCCCAGGGTAATCGGCGTTCGACGAGCAGAGTGGGCCGCTCACCTCGCGGGCGGGCGGCGATTCGTTTTTTGCCCTTTTCGCCGCTCTCAAAATCGCCTCGATAGAATCGCAGCGTCGTGTGGTACGACCGGCGGAGGCTGACTGCTCCGATAAGGCACAGTCCCGCCGCTCCCAAGAGCCCGGGCCACGCGATCTGGTGCGACGCTTCCGCGGCGCCGTAGGCGACCCAACCCGGCGGAATGACAAGATCGGCAATGCGGACCCAGTGAACGACGTCCTCACTCTTGAATTCGGTGCCCGCCTTACGCTCGAACGATTGGGCGTGCTTAATGGCATCGAGTCGTTCCTGAGCCTGCTGGGGAGAAACCGAGTGTCGCTTCGTGTCCTCGCTGAGCCTCTGCGTTTCCTCCACAATCTTTTGAGAAGAGGCAACGTCTTTCTCCGTACGGGATCGCAGGTAGAGGCGGTTGAATAAGTTCGGCAGTTGGACGAGCAGGATGAACGCGGCACCGATCGCCGTCACCAACGTGCGTCGACGTCGCTTATTCATCATCAACGAGGCCAGCCAGCCTCGGAACTGGTAGGTGACGGCTGTCACCATCAACACCAGTCCAAAGAGCATGGGCAACGTCACTAGGAAATAGGGCCCCAATGCCACGACCGATGCGATGCAAAGCCCGACCATCGCGGGCAGGAAGACAACCAGCGTGAAACTGGCAAACGAACTCAGGTAATTGACCAGAAACGTGCCGGTCAGCGAGATCGGGTAATAAAGCAGCTTCTGAAACGAGATCACCTCCGACCGCTGCAATTCGGTCAGCAGGCCGATGGCCCACGAGAACAAGAACAAACCGATGACGACGTTCCACACCACCAGCAATTGGTCGGTCGTCGCGCTCGGCAAGAGCTTGATTCCCAAAAGCAAGGTGACGAAGAACATCACAGCCGACGCCACGAGGCCCAAGGCCATCAGAATGCCGGTCACAATCGTGTTGGCAATTCCCGAGCGGCGGAGCCAATTGAAAAACAGCCGCTGACGCAGCCAGACGATGGCCTTGAGGTGCTCCCAATTCACGGAGCGTTCTCCTCGAGCCAAGCCAGTTTCTGGTTGCTGTCCGCGTCGGTCCCGACTTTTTCCAGAAATCGGCTCTCCAGCGACCCGCCGCGGCGAATGTCTTCGAGCGACGCCTGCTCGACGAGTTTCCCCTGGGCGATGATTCCCACGTGCGTGCACAGTTTTTCGACGATCTCGAGCACATGGGAGGTGAGAAAGAGCGTCGAGCCGCGCGACACGTAACCGGCGAGCATGTCGCGAATCACGCGCGAGGTCACCGCGTCGACGCCTTCAAACGGCTCGTCCAGAAACAACAAATCGGGATTCGGCAAGAGCGCCGCCGCCAGGGCCAGCTTTTTCTTCATGCCGTGCGAGTATTCAAGCGTGAGCTTTTTATCCTCGCCGTCGAGGTGCATCACGCCGAGCAGGTCGTCGATCCGCGTGCGGATCGTGGCTTTGGGAATCAAATACATCCGTCCCACGAAGGTCAGGTATTCCCGGCCGGTCAGATTGTCGAACAGAGCCAGATCCTCGGGGACGACGCCGACATGCCGCTTGGCCTCGAGGGCGTGCACCGGATCGAGCACGTTGCGGCCGAGGACGGAAACTGTGCCATCGCTCGGGGCCAGAAGGCCGGTCAACATCTTGATGGTCGTGGATTTTCCGGCCCCATTCGGCCCCAGAAACCCATACGAGATGCCCCGTTCGACCCTGAGATCAATGTGGTCGACGGCGCATAGATCGCCGAAATTCCGCGTCAGACCGCGGGTCTCGATCGCCGGATCCATAGAGTTGGCTACCTTTTCCGATCCGGGCGATCGCGCTCATCGCGGATGCCGACTCTCGCCAGATTTTCCAGAGCGTGCTTGTGGTTCGCATCCTCCCAGGCCGTCGCCCGGAGGGTCGATGCGCTACCCTCATTTTACACGGCGAGGGCGGCGCAATCGAATCCGACGGTGGTCTACGGGTTATCCCCGAGCGCATTTGTTGAACTGCGCTCGCCGGCGGCATACTCTGGGGTTAGCTGGTCCCGTCGCCACCTTCTTGCTCGAACGAAAAAGCGTTCGGTCCGTGAAAAATATTGCCAAAGAACTCGTTGTCGGCATTTGGAGATCGCCCTGGCTGGATCTTCTGCCCGGATTTTGTATTAGCGTTATGGCGCATGTCGTCGGCCTGCTTCTTTTGGCGATGATCGTGATCACTTTGAAGCCGGCCGTTCACGAAGGTTCCTCCGTTGAGATGTTCTCCGACGAGCGTACGGAGCCGATGCCCAATCCGCTCGACACGGTGCAATTGACGGCGCCCAAACTCGAGAAGACCCAGGACGTGGCCCCACTCAGCAAATCGGCGACATCAAACGATGCCTCTGCCGTCGCGATGAACGCCCTGCCATCGATTACCAAAGCGCCTCCGCTGCAGTTGAGTGACGACTTTGCGGCCATCGCCAGCCCGAGCCGCCGTTTTACCGGAGAATTGGGCGGCCGAAGCGGGGCCGCCCGCGCCAAGCTCGTTACGGAGGGGGGCGGTAATTCCAACAGCGAGCGCTGCGTCACGAACGGCTTGAAATGGCTCGCGAAGTATCAGCAGCCGGACGGGAAATGGAGCTTCCACCACGGCTTCGACGACCCGGGATCGCTCGACAAGTGCACCACTGGCGCCACGGGGTTGGCCGTGCTCTCGTTTCTGGGCGCCGGCCACACACACAAGAGCGAACAGTCCCGCTACAAGTCGGTCGTCGACAAGGGACTCAAGTACCTCCAATCCCAACTCAAGCGGAAGGGGCCGCTCGGCGATCTGCGGGGCACAATGGTTGCCAACGAAGGCATGTATGCGCACGGCATTGCGACCTTGGCCATTTGCGAGGCCTATGCCCAGACCCACGATTCGGATTTGAAGAACAGTGCCCAATGGGCAATCAACTTCATCGTCGATGCTCAGGATCCCCAAGGGGGGGGCTGGCGCTATGTTCCCCACCAGCCCGGTGACACAACCGTCACTGGCTGGCAGCTGATGGCCCTCAAGAGCGCACGAAACGGCCGGCTCAAATTTCCCGAAAAGACCTTGGCCGGTGCGAGCCGCTTTCTTGATTCGGTGCAGGTTTTGGGCGGCAGTCGCTATGGCTACGACCGGCGGGGCGACACCCCTTCGATGACTGCCATCGGCCTGTTGTGCCGCATGTACCTCGGCTGGAAGCACGAAAACGCCTCGCTCGCCAGCGGCATCGATTTCCTCAGCCAGACTGGTCCTTCGCCGGGCAATATTTATTACGACTATTACGCCACGCAGGTCCTGCATCACTGGGGCGGCAGCGAGTGGCAGAAGTGGAACGAGGCGCTGCGAGATCGGCTCATTGAGACTCAGGTCAAAAAGGGCGATGCGCTTGGCAGTTGGAAACCGACCGGCGACAGCGGCGCTAAAGTTGGCGGGCGGCTCTACGAGACTTGCCTCAGCATCATGACTCTGGAAGTCTATTACCGGTATCTGCCTCTTTATCAAAAGGACGAGAACGAAACCGCCGCCCACAAGCGCTAGAGGCCAACGGAGAATCGGGTGTCCCCAATCAAGACGTGTCCTTACGGCTCGTGGAAGTCGCCCATCACGTCCGACCTGATCGTGCAGGGCTCAATCGGAATCGCGGACGTCTTTCTCGATCAGGGCCACGTTTATTGGCTGGAGGGCCGTCCCCAAGAGGCCGGCCGCAACGTGCTCGTTCGCTCAAACGCCGATGGTTCGACGACCGACATCAATCCGTCGCCCTTCAATGCCCGCACCCGAGCACACGAATACGGCGGCGGCGCCGTGTGCTTGGCCGACGGAACGGCCTACTGCTCCAACGACAAAGACCAGCGACTGTATCGACTCGCGACAGGGACCGATCCGCTTCCCCTCACTCCCGCGCCTGCTACAAGCGAAGCCCAGCTCCGATATGCAGACGGCCTGATCGACAAGCCGCGAAACCGCTGGATTGGCGTGCGCGAGGATCATTCCGATCCCAAACTTCGAGGCGTCGACGCGGTCAACACCATTGTTGCCGTCGATCTCTCAAAGGGAGGACCTGGCGAAATCCTGGTCTCCGGCCACGATTTCTTCTCTTCACCACGGCTGAGCCCGGATGGCAAACGTCTGGCCTGGCTGACGTGGGACCATCCACACATGCCCTGGGTGGGGACCGAATTGTGGGTTGCCGACCTCGATTCGGCCGGCCGCCCAACAACTCCGTCAAGGGTGGCGGGCAGCGAGTCGGAGTCGATCTTTCAGCCCGAATGGTCCCCTGATGGCGTGCTGCATTTCATCAGCGACCGGACCAATTGGTGGAACCTGTACCGCTGTCAAGACGGCCAGGTCATTCCGCTCTGTCCGATCGAGGCCGAGTTCGGACAGCCGCAATGGGTCTTCGGCAAGTCGACGTATGCGTTCGCCGATGCGCGAACGATCGTCTGCGAATACACCCAAGACGGTTTAGGCAATTTGGCGACGCTCGACGTCGTCAGTAGTCAGCTGTCACAGATCGAGTTGCCCTATACCGACTTTTCACAAATTCGCGCTGCGGGAAAACTGGCGGCCTTTTGGGCCGGCGCCCCGAGTCTGCCTCCGTCGGTCGTACTGCTCGACTTGGCAACGCACACGCATCGAGTGCTGCGAACGGCGTCGCCCGTGGCCGATGATCCGGCGATCAAACCGTACTTGACGCGGGTGCAACCGATCACTTTCGAGACGACAGGCGGTCGCCAGGCTTACGGCCTGTTCTACCCGCCCCACAATCCCGACTATCGCGCACCCGAGGGCGACAGGCCGCCGCTAGTCGTGAAAGTCCACGGCGGTCCGACGGCGGCCGCCGGCAGCACACTCGATCTGCGGATCCAATATTGGACCAGCCGCGGGATCGCCGTGCTGGATGTGAATTACGGCGGCAGCACAGGCTTCGGCCGCGAATATCGCGATCGGCTCAAAGGCGAGTGGGGTGTCGTCGACGTCGACGATTGCGTGAACGGCGCCAAATGGCTGGCCGAGCAGGGCCTGGTCGACGGCAACCGCGCCGTGATCACCGGCGGCAGCGCCGGCGGCTACACCACGCTGGCCGCACTCGCCTTCCGCGATTTCTTCAAAGGGGGCGGTAGCCACTACGGCGTGAGCTACCTCGAGGGCCTCGACCTCGACACGCACAAATTCGAGTCGCGGTACAACCTCTGGCTGATCGGCGACGGACCCGACAGCAAGCAGCTCTATCACGACCGTTCGCCCGTGTTCCACGCCGACCGCGTCAAATGCCCGGTAATTTTCTTCCAAGGCGACGAAGACCGCGTCGTGCCTCCCAACCAGACCGAAGGCATGGTGAACGCCCTCAAGAAGTCGGGCATCCCTGTCGGTTACTTCCTCTTCGCCGGCGAACAGCACGGCTTCCGCAAAGCGGAAAACATCAAACGCGCCCTCGACGCCGAATTGTATTTCTACGCCGAACTCGTCTTTCGCGTCGGCCTGTCGTTCTGACGAGAACAAAGACAAGGGGCGAAAAAACCAGAGTCCGTCGGGCGGAAGTGCGGTCCGCAGCGCCCTCATTTCTTGATACGATCCGCGCCCGGAATGCGATCGTCAACGATGCTGGTGATCGCATGCGGACCGGGTGACGCCGCATCCTTGCCCGCGAGTTCCAGATTGAAGCTGTAGTCGCTCTTTCCCGGAGCCTTCTGGTCGATCGTGAATTCGGGAATGTTCGAATTCTTGTCGGGATCGTTATACAAGTTGCTGAGTTTGTCCGGACCAATCAGTCCAAACTTCCCTTTCTCCCTGAGAATGCCAAAGGTCAGGATGTATTTGCCCGGCTTGATCCCGTCTTTGGGCTCGTAAGTGCTAAAGCAGAACTCACCGTTCGCCTTTGTCTCGACGTATCTCCTTGTTATGGGCGGCGCGTCGGGTTTCTCGGGATCGTTCAGCGTGACGATGAGCGCCTCGTGTTTCTCGAGCTTCGGGGGCTGACTGTCGATCGTCACCTGTCCGGCAAAAGGGTAAACCTTCTCCTTCTGCTGCCCCGCGCTTGCGAGGGCGTTGTTGAGCGCTTGGTCGGCGCTAGTTCCAAAGCATCCAGACGAGACCAGCAGGGCACTCGAGGCAAACACTTCAAATGCGAAACGACGATGACTCATGGACGTTGACCGATCCTTTGAATGAAAGCATCACAGTTGCGTGAAGCAAACAAGCTGCCCCCAGACAGCATGGGAGTCGGGGGCAGCTCTTTTGCTTTCGGCCACTCTCACGGGCCTAAAATTGGCTGTCCAAAACTTGCTGGTTCCCGTGGAAGGTGAGCATATTGAGGAAGACGGTCACGCTGACGCTCTCGCTCACCATGTGGGCCGAGCCGTCGCACATCAGCACGCCACCGGATCCCGGATGGAAGCTATACACGCAATTGGCGTTGTTCTCATTCGTGCAGTTGAAGAAACAGGTCGGGGCGCCGCCGGTCGGAAACCCCTTGCCATTGAACGTGCTGCCGATCACCCAATGCAGGCCGTTGTTAAAGCAGCCCCAGCAGCCTCCGGGATTATTGATCGTGTAACCGTGGCCCGTTCGGTAGCCGCATTGGACGGGACTGGGGGACGACGGCGACATGGCCGTCTTGACGCCTTTGATCCACAGATCCGGCTTCCCCGCCATCTCCTCGCTGAGCAGAGTCGTTGACGTACCGTCGGTGACCTGCTCGATCGAAATGCCGGCGCTGTTGCCGGTCTCGCAGGAGTTGGACGGGCAGGCCAAAACGCCGCAGATATGGTGCTTGGCAGAGTCGCTCAATCCGCCGTTGATCGCGTACCAGCAACCCAGCGCACGATGGAATCCATTGACCCCGCCGTAATCGCTGGCGCCCGCCAATCGGCAGATCTTGTAGCACGGCGCGCTGTGGCAAGCGCCGCACAACAACCCGCCGCAGCAACTGAACAGTTCATACGTGTGTTCTTTGAACGGATTCGAGTTCCGCGGCGCCGAGGGACAGAGGAACGTCGGAATCACGGCAGCCAATGGCGTCGCGGCGGCACACGGGTTGACGCAGGGGCATCCCGAATTCTGCGAGGTGTAGGTCGCCGTGTAGCCGCACGCACCCTGCGTTACCGACCAGGGAGAAAAGAGGGGCGAATTCTGATCGATCCTGTTGTACACGGTGCCGGCTTCGATGTAGGGCAAGAGCCATGACAGCCAATTGTGATAATTCAAGTCGAAATTGGAGCCCGGAACGCCGCAGCACCAACAACAGGCGCCGCTTTTGTAAACAAAGATCCACGCCGGAGTGAACATCTTGTTGACGTCGTGATAATTGTGCTCCGCCAGGCCGATCTGCCTCAGATTGTTGCGGCACTGCGTCCGGCGGGCCGCTTCTGCGCCGCCTGCACCGCGGGCAACAACAGCGAGATCAAAACGGCGATGATCGCGATCACCACCAGGAGTTCAATCAGCGTAAAACCTCTTCGAGACCTCTTCATCGACTCATCCTTTCAGACTGACAATGCGTAGCGTCACTTCGATGCGGCACGCCTGCGCGGATTCGGCCCAGTCCTCCGCTCGTTCAAGAGAGAGAATTTGCAGAATCGAGAAAAGCCGCCGGGTCTCAACGCATGTCGCGTCTGATCCCGAAACTTGCCTGCGCAGCCGCTGGCGCTATTGGCCTTCGCAAGCAGGACTGGCATTTCGCCACGGGTGAACTCGCTTCAGTACGAAAGCTTGCGAGACATTCTGCCTCGTCGGTGAGCGAGCGCTGCCACCGTGGCGGCGCTCCGGGGAGGGAACTGGCATCGCGGCGTGAGGTCCACAGTGTGCAACAATCCGCGCTCTGTTTCAAACGCAGTTTGCGGGAATAATCGAAGAAGGAAATCGGAACGCCGAACGCGATTTGAGGCCGCATTTTGCGGCAAAAAGGGAGACAGGCGCTCACGCGAGAACATTTGTCATTTCGCCCTGGCGCACGGCTCGGCCGGTTCGATTCAACAAGCAATCGAACGACGACCAGAAGGTAATGAGGGCCGGAATCCCGTGGGCTCGTCAGGCAGAAATCTCGGGCGTCGATTTCCTCTTCCCCCGCCCCCAACCCGCGCCCCGCGTCCCCACTAGAACGAATTGATGACCGCCGTCTCGCCGCGCGACATTTCGGTCGCCAGCCGATGGTGATGGTAATGCGTCGCGCATTTGACGGCGTAGGAGAACAACACCGCCGGATCGCGGTGCGCTCGCAGAAGTCCGAAGATCCGCCGACGGTATTCGGACCGCAGGGAGCTCTCCGTCACCATCCGCATCAAGCGCCAATAGATTCCGGCAAATCGCACAAGGCTCAGCGCCTGGGACTTAAAACCCTGCCACGGATGGGTGCGCCAATATTTCGCCCGCGGCGCGGCAAAGCGAAAGCCCGCGTCGAGAAACAAATCATCCACTCTACTGAAATACGCCGCCGGCGAGTAAACGTCGCGCATGAGCTCGACGTACCCCTCCGTCAACTCGTCCCGGCTCATTCCCAGCGGAATGACGTTCGTGCCGTAGCTGGGCACATCGTCGTAGTCCAAGCGTCCATCGGCGGCAAGCCGGTCGTAGAGCGGCGTCTTGGGAATGGCGTGCAGGATGCCGATCATGGCGTGCGCGATGCGGGCGTCCTCGAGAAAGGTCTTCTGCGCCGCAAAGATCGTCGTATCGTCGTGATCGAAGCCGAGAATCATGCCGCACCAGACGTCCAGTCCCGCCTTTTGAACCGTGCGGACTTTCTCCACGATCGAGCCCCCCTTGCGCACGTTCTGAAATTTCTTCGTCTCGCGCAGGGAAGCTTCATTCGGGCTCTCGATGCCGATAAAGACGCTCACGAAGTTCGCTTCGGTCATTAACCGCATCAGTTCTTCGTCCTCGGACAGGTCGAGCGAGGCCTCGGTGAAGAACATCAGCGGATAGCCGTTGTCGCGCTGCCAAACGGCCAGGTCGCGCAAGAGCGACTTGATCGCCGCCTTGTTGCCGATCAGGTTGTCGTCGACAACGAACACGATTTCCATCTTTGCCGCGCGGAGGGCCTCCAGCTCGCCGATCACCTGGGCCGCCGTCTTGAGACGCGGGCGTCGACCGAACGTGACGATGATGTCGCAGAATTCGCACTGGAACGGACAGCCGCGCGAGAACTGCATGCTGCCGAACATGTAATGATGCATCTTCAACAGGTCGAACCGCGGCGTCGGCACGCGCGTCATATCCGAGCGTTGCGTTTGTTCGTACCGCGCGTGGTGCTCGCCGGCTTCCCAGTCGAGCAGGAATCGCGGCCAGGTCTCCTCGGCCTCGCCCACGAAAATCGTGTCGGCCCATTCGTCAAAATAGTCTTCCTGAACAGTGACCCACGGGCCGCCCACGACCGCGAATCCGCCCCCTCGCTCTTTGACCTGTTCGAGGATCTCGCGCATGCGGCGACGCTGCACACTCATTCCCGTGATGCCCACGATGTCCGCCCGCGCGATCCGCTCGAAATCCAGCTTCTCGACGTTTTCATCGAGCAGCGTCACGCGGTGCTCGTTCGGAGTCAGCGCGGCCAGCAGCGGCAAACTGGCCGGCGGCACGTTGGCCCGCTTGCCAAACAGGGGCAACGCGTGCTCCAGCCCCCAATACGACGTGTCGAACGCGGGGTTGATGAGCACAATGTCTGCCATCCTTGACCTCAACTTCCGGTAGGCGGAAGGATGAAGGCGGAAGGATGAGTCAAACAATTTGCGGCCGTCGTCCGCGACTCTGGCTCATCCTTCCGCCTTCACCCTTCCTGAAAGAGTCGGGCGCAGCCTAACAGTTCGCATCGCGCAAGGCCATGACGTGAGCGTCCCGCCTGCCGAAGGAGCGAAGCCGGCGCCTGAGTTCGCGTGCCTGCCGCAACACGACCAATGACCGGAACTGATGGAGCCTTTCACCGGCCTAGTAGACCGTCTAGCTCGAAAAGGTGGAGCTTTCGCGACGCTCTGGCTCTCTTCGATTCCGCTGACTTCGACACGTGGCCGAAGCGAGCTACGTGGCATTCAATACAAATCTGTACCACGAAGGCACAAAGACACCAAGAAAGACAAAAACCCAGTTCTCCGCAGATTTCGCAGAAGAACGCAGATTTTGAAATTCAAATCGGCGAAATCGGCGTCATCTGCGGATCTCTCTTGCCTTTCTTGGTGTCTTTGTGCCTTTGTGGTGAAAAACCTGCCTGGGATTCGCCCACCCACCATTTTGAAGTAGACGGACTACTAGTAGACCGTCTACTTCGAATTAGTGGATCAGGTGCCACACTAGGCGGACGTCGGTCGAGGAAGGCGGCGCGGTAAACACGTCATCCCCGCGGCACGGTTCCGTCGAAGCGCGGCTTCCGGAAAATATGAAGGCAGAGCTGACTCACAGCGCTTCCAGAATCGCTGCGCCGAGTGTAAATCCGCCGCCGAACGTGCAGAGACCGATTAAGTCCCCGGGCGACAGCCTCGGCCGCAACTCGGCCAGGCAAAGGGGCACGCTCGACGAAGCGGTGTTGCCCCGATTGCGGATGTTGCTGTAGACCCGATCCGGCGCGACAGGCAGTCGCGACCGCAGAGCTTCGGTAATTCGTTCGTTGGCCTGGTGGGGAACCACCCACGTCAGATCGCGAACGTCGATACCGCTGGCAACGCAGGCATCTTCGAGGATCGTCCCCAGGCTGCGCACCGCCTCGGCAAAAACCTCTCGACCACGCATCCGCAGCGTCCCACCGCACGGGAGGTTCACAATGGTTCCGTCCTCGGCGAGGCAGAATGCCAGCGGAGAGGCGAGGCGAAATCGACTGGGTGCGGAGCTCTCGCATCCGCGAAGCAGCGTCGCGCTCGCCGCATCGCCGAACAGGATCGATGTCCCGAAATCCTGCGGATTGACCGCTTGGGACATCACTTCCGTCGTGACGACCAGGACCGACTGCTCAGGATGAGTCTGCAGAAAGTCAAAGCCGGCCGCGAGGGCATAAAGATAGCCCGAGCAGGCGGCGCTCACGTCAAATGCCCGGATGCGGTATGCCGAGAGCCCTTCCTCCGTCGCAAGCCGATTCAAAATGAGACAGGCGGTCGAAGGCACAAGGCTCGGCGGCGTGGTCGTGCTGCAGATGAGGGCGCCGATCCCGGAGAGGCGGATTCCCTCGGCCCGCAAGACTTGCCGTGCGGCGTCGACTCCGAGTGTGACGGCAGATTCGCCAACGGCAACCCGGCAACGGCTTTCAATGCCAGTCCGCCGAAAGATATCGGGCCCTGTTTTCTCCGGAAAAAGCGCGACGATTTGGTCGTTGGAGAATCGCTGCGAACCCTCGGCACAACAGACCGCCGACATGCCAACCTGTAACAGCGTCGGGACGACGACCTGCGGCGACGGTTGCCAGCGATTCGCTCCGACAGCCGCATCGATCGGCCGTTCAGCGTTTGCGGGACGCCCGCCCTCGTACGACCGATCCGATAGGTAATCTTTGGAAGCGTCCATGAGGGTTGGTCTGCCGATTTGCCTGTGAGATGCTGAAGGCCGCCGACTCATTTGTCCTTGAATTCGTCACGTGCGACGCGCTGAATTTCATTCCCGCCCGCGGACCATCGATTTCGACCGGCTTCCTGCGCCTGCGCGCGGCTTGTGCGCAGGCAGTTTCGTCATCGTTGGGCCACACCTGGGACAAGCACGTGTGCCCTTGGGGAAAAACAGGTTTTCTTGGAGGAGACGGAACGATCAAGATCCGCCCAGCCCGACTCTGCAAAAGCAGTCGGTTGAGCGGCGATGAAACGGTGTGTGCTTTCGGATGTGTTGCGTATCGACTAATGGCGCGAGTGCATGCGCTCGCGTCGCGGCGGCGGGAGTCTAAAAAGTCTGTCATTTGACCGCAATTGCAATTTCGGCGGTAAAATTCGGACCAATCGGGGGTGCGGCCCCTTCGCGGGCGAGCTTTTGCGGTCGACAGGGGATTTCTTCCCACCAACGCCGCCCGCCAAGGCGACAAATGTCGACCCACCAGCCTCAGTCACTTCCTCGATGGAAACTCGAAGAGCTGTTGGTCGATTGCCGCTGTCGACACGTTGGAAAGAATCAGGTGAGCGACTGCTTTCCCGTCCTGCCGATTCCAAGCTTGATCCAAAAGCCAGAGCCCTTTGATCTCTTTGAAACGGGCTTCCAACTCCCAGCTTCCGAATTTCGCCGTTTTTTGGATGCACTTGATCGCTGCCGGGGCGCGTCGGGCTCCGAACACGAGAAACTTGGGGTCGTATTCGACGCGAACGCCACCATCAACGTACTCCTCGAGCAGCGGCACGTAATCCGGCAGCCGAATGTGCAATCGCACCTTGCCAAGCGGCATTTTGGCCCGACCGAAGAAGATGTGATCCAGGCCGAGCCCCACCACGCTGCGCCCCCGCATGTCCATGAGCAGCACAACGATCGGACCTTTGTCGGCTGCACGGGTCTCCACAATCCGGCAGCCGGCCGGAAGTCCGGATTGCCGTAGGGCGTGCATGGCCGTGGACCAGGTGATCCCGATTTTCAGGCTCCGCTTGTCGTGCGCCGCATGCCGTTGTTGCAACATGTGATCGAAAGGAGCCCGCGTGTACATCTCTTCTCCGGCTCGGCAAATGAGCGTGTAAGCCAGCGTCTTCTCGGCGTCCGTTGAAGCGGGAGCGTCGCTGTCCAAGTCCCACCGCATTTTGTCGCCATCGATCCACACGCGGCTGATCGTTTTTGCCGTGAGGTCTCGCAATTGCGAGGAGCCGTAGAGCGTGTAGCTGAGGCGATTCGGTGTCGGGTCGAGCCAAACAGAATTCACCTCCAACACTTTTTTCACGATGTCAGCCGGATTCGCGATCTTCGAGTCATTGACATCGTTGCGGCCAGAGTCCTTCGTCTGTCCACAAACCGGCGCGGCGAGCAGCAGCCAGCAAATGACGGCGGCGATTGGATGACTACGACGGGGAGCGGCAGAAACCAATTGCATCGAGCGAATCCTCCTCCATTCATTCATCGATCCGCGCCCGTCGCAGCTGAAAGCTTTGGGGCGAACACATTCTGTCGTAATTCCGAAGACATGCCCATGCAGAGCCGTGGGGCATGGCACCAGGCGCTCACGGGCGTTTCCGCATCAAGCGCCATTCGATCAGGGCAAAGAATGCCAGAACGGCCAGCGGTCCACCCACCTCCACGAGCAACGAGCGGTAAAGGAGGAGCCACGTGACAAATGCGAACCACAGCGCAGCTCCGACGAGCGAGATGCTTGCGAACCACCGCGACGCGCTGGAGCCGAGTTCGCCGGCGTGCCACGCCTCACGGGCGAGCCGGCCGATCCGCATCGCCAAGAGGCACATGGCCCCCTCACCGGCATAGCACAGCAGGAAACCGGCAGACGCCAACCAATTGCCGATGGTCTCCAGCCGCGCTTCCAACCGCATGCTGCGCTCGTCGAGCAGGGAGACCGTGATGAACTCGTGCAAATTGATCCCGAGGGCGACGCAAAAGGGGCCGAGAACGAGCAGCACCACCGGCGCAACAGCCAACCACTCGGTTTTCACGTGGCGCATGGCATTTTCCCGATGACGCGGCAAATTTCCGTAACGCCGGCCTTTCCAGTGCATCGCCGACTAGAAACGGGCGTGGAACCCCCTCGTTTATAACTCCGAATCGCGAATGCCGCGGCGATGTTGACCGGTCCGCATCGCGGCCGCTGAGCCGCAGCACGCCCCCGAAACGCTGGACGTGGGAGGGCGACCCGCCGCGGCCGACCGCTGAGCCGCTTAAGCAAGCTGACTCCCTCGGGGAAAGCGTGCGGCGGCGCACAACGGAGGGCGAGGGTGCCACGCAACGCCGTTTGGAATTCGTTAGCTGGTTCGATTGAAAACTTGGGCTAGGAAAAGACTTCGAGCCTGTGCTTCACTTGTGGTTTCTGCACGTCCTCAAGTGAGCAGGGAGGCTCGAAGTTGGCTCGAATTCAAGGGCGCAATGCGTATCGTGAGCAGTTTCAAGGCGCGATGATGGAGCTGTTTCCGCCGCCGATGTTCGCACAATGTTCGCGGCACGGCAATGCGGAGTGGTCCGCTCAGAAAGTGCTGTGGGTGAGCCTGGTGATGAACTGGATGGCGGGATCGACACTTTCGAAACGCTTTCGGGCCGCACGCGGGCTGATCCGGGTGGTTCGGCCGCGATGGGTCCTTCCCACGTCATTTGCGGGATTTGTCGAAGCGCAACAGCGGTGGTTGCCGGTGCTGTGGCGGTTGCTCTGTCGTCGCCTGCGTCCGGATGAAGAACTTCTCGACACGTGGCGCGTGATGGGTTGGGTGGTGCTGGCGGTTGATGGATCACGGTTCGAGTGTCCGCGAACGACGGACAACGAAGAGGGTTTGAAATGTGCTGGCCGGGAGAAGACCTGCCCACAGATTTTTCAGACGACGCTGCAGCATGTGGGAACCGGCTTGCCGTGGGATCTGCGGTTGGGTCCGGGAACCGACAGTGAACGTCGACATTTGGAGCTGATGCTAAGGGACCTGCCGCCACAATCGCTGCTGACGGCCGACGCGGGCTTTATCAGCTACGAGTTGTGCGCGTGGTTATGCCGAAACAATCACACGTTTGTGCTGCGCGTTGGCGGGAACGTCACCCTTCTGGAGGGCCTCGGCTGGAAGCAGGAGCAGTTCGGACAAACCGTCTATCTCTGGCCACAGGATTATCGAAATCACCAGCCGATTGTGCTGCGACAGCTCCGTTTTCTATCCCCGGGTGGGTTGCCGGTTGTGCTCTTGACCAATGAGTTCGACGCAAAGCGGCTCTCCGACGAGGCGATGCGGAAGATCTACGCGGCTCGCTGGGGGATCGAGGTGTATTACCGAACGTTCAAGCAGACGTGGGGGTTCCGACAGCTGCTGAGTCGAACCCCTGAGACCGCACTTAACGAACAGCGATGGCGAATTCTCTCGCTCTGGACGCTGCAGCGGATAATGGGCAAGTCCTTGCAGGCGGCCGGCCACGATCCGCGAAGATTCTCCGGTGCGAAGTCGCGAAGCATCATCCGCGAATTTCTGCAGGATCTTCAACAAGGCGCCCGCGGCCCCTGCCTTGGGACGCGCTTCCAAACCGCGAGAACCGACGACTACCAACGCGACCGCCCCAAACAAACGCGAAAATGGCCCCGAAAGAAAAACGACCACCCGGGCCGCCGAAACTACGTCCGGTCAACGCCCCGTGAAATCCAACGGGCGAACCAACTTGATTTTCTAATCCGGCTCATTTGCTGAAGGGCGTTGGGTGCCACCCTACTAGTCCGTCTACTTCAAAATTGTGGATGCCACCGGGTGCCACTGGCGAGGGCTTTGGCTCGCCAGTGCCAATGCCGCTTGATATCCGAAGGAAGACACTGGCGAGCCCCCGGCTTCATGAGCCGGCCCCGATGGCCGGGCCTCGCCAGTGGCACCGAATACCACCATTTTGCGATAGACGGTCTACTACGCCGTTAACCCTCGTTTTCGGCCAAGAAAGGGCAGAACGATCAATTTGGGCGTGCCACCCATCGGCCGAAAGGCGAGGGCACCTGCCCTCGCCTCACTGAGACGTGCGAGGGCGGGTGCCCTCGCCTATCGAGCGGTTCGGTGCCCTCGCTCGTGTCTCAAAGGGTTAACGGCGTAGGGTGCCACTGACGGCAGCAAAATTACCAACCGCGCTTTTGCGGCGCCACTCGTTGGCGAAATTGTGGTGCAGGCGTCCCGCCTGCAATTGCAGCCGAGACGGCCGCACCACAAACAGAGCCCCCGTCCAAAGCGCCAGTCGCAGAATCGCGGTCGGCGATTTACCCCGCCGATCGCGAGCGTCCGCCTTGTTTTCTCTGGTATGATCCGATGCAGCAAGAGGCCGGCCCGAGCCGGCGTGGCCACACGTTGATCCAGTGCGATACGTTGATCCTAAGGAGGCGATCATGAAGCGCGTGTCGATCTCCGGCATGGTAGTCCTCGTCATTGCGTCGGCATGGACGATTCTTCTCGCTCAATCGAGCCCCGTCGCATCAAGCAAAACGTTTCTCGACCCCGGTCCCCAGCCGCTCGCTTCGGCCGCGGCGCACGGCGTCGCTCCCGGGGCGGCTCCGCTCACTCCTCTGCAGCAGCGGTTTATCGATCTGGCAACGAAGAAAGCGCGTCTGATGACCGAAGAACAGCTGCAACAGTCGGTCAACCAATTCGATCGTGAGGTCGAGGAACTCATTGCGTGGTCGAAAATTGAAGAGAGCAAGAGGTTTCTCAGCGACATCGTCGACAAGCACCCGCAAACTCCAGCGGCCGAGGCTGCGCGATCCGCGCTCAAGGTGATCGAAAATCGCTCCAATCCAGGATTTTCGACCGGAAGACAGCACCAGAGGGAGAAATTGGATTCAGACCAGCTTTCGCCCTTTGGTACGGAATCGAAGCCCTCCGATACACGAAGCTAAGCTGCCGCTCGCTCGGAACCGAGGCCGCTCCCCTAAGCGTCAGATCAAATCACGGGCGCCGGGTGCCATACGCGTGGCTCTGCATGGCATGTCTTCAGCCCTACGCTGTCCGAGGCAGGGATTATTGGTCAGGCACATTCTGCCGTCGTTCCGAAGACATGCCCACCCAGAGCCGTGGGGCATGGCGCCCAACGGGTTGCCCCTGCGCAGTTCTAAATCCCCCGCCCCCCACCCCGCGACCCCCGCCCCCAGCGTGGATCATGATTGCCCGCATCGGTCCTCCTTAGTGAGTCTCCCGGCGGCTGGTCGATTATTCGACAGCTCCCATCTTCGGACGAAAACTCCAAGCAGCGCGAGAAGCGGTGCCACGCTCGCCAAGGCGCCTGCAAGCAGCAGGTCTACGCTGATACGCATCAACTCTTAGGGTTGATAGGATGACGATTCCTTTTCCAGCGGCGTTTGAATGCTGTTCGACTCGTTCCAATTTGCCGTTTTTTTCCCCGTCGTTTGTGCATTGTTCTTCGCGCTGCCGCAGCGCTTTCGTTGGCTCTTGCTGCTCGTCTCCAGCTATTACTTTTACATGGCCTGGCGGCCCGTGTATGCGCTGTTGCTGGTGCTGATCACGATCATCGATTTCAGCGTCGGAATTTCGCTTGCCCGCGCGACGCGACCGATGTCGCGGCGGGCGATCTTACTGGCGAGTCTCGCGGCCAACTTAGGCATCCTGTTCTTTTTCAAGTACTACGACTTCGCGGCCGGCTCTCTCAACAGCCTGACCGCGACGGCCGTCCTGCCGCAGTTGGGCCTGGTGTTGCCGATCGGCCTCTCGTTTCACACATTCCAATCGATGGGCTACACGGTCGACGTCTATCGCCGCAAGGTCGAGCCGGAGCGGGATTGGGGGACGTTTGCCAACTTCATCATCTTCTTTCCACAGCTCGTTGCCGGTCCGATCGAGCGGGCCGCGGACTTGATGCCGCAGCTGCGTCGTTTCCACGATTTCGATGACCGACACGTCACCAACGGCCTCAAGCTGATGGCGTGGGGCCTGTTCAAAAAAGTCGTGGTGGCGGACCGCCTCGCTCAGATCGTCAATCCGATGTACGCCGAGCCGGGCAGTCGCTGCGGGCCGCTCTTGTTGTTGTCCTCCGTCGTGTTCGGCTACCAGATTTACTGTGACTTCTCCGGCTATTCGGACATCGCCATCGGTGCGGCCGAGGTGCTCGGCGTGCGGCTGATGACCAACTTCCGCGCCCGTATCACGCCCGCAGCTTGCGCGATTTTTGGACGCGCTGGCACATTTCGCTGTCAACGTGGTTCCGCGACTACGTCTACATTCCGCTGGGCGGCAGTCGCGTTTCGTCGGTCCGCTGGGCATTCAATATTCTCGTCGTTTTTGTGCTGAGCGGAATGTGGCACGGGGCGAATTGGACCTTTCTGTTCTGGGGCCTGCACCACGGGATCCTGCTGATTGCGAGCCGCTTTACCGAACGAATTCGCGGGGCCGGCTATCGACTGGCCCGCCTCGATCGCGCTCCGCGGTTGCTTGCGTCGCTGGAAACGGCGACGACGTTCTGGGCCGTCATGATCGGTTGGATCTTTTTTCGGGCGCCGAGCCTGGAGGTGGTCGGCACGATCTTCAACCGCATCGTGACGAACTGGCAGCCCTACCTGATGCCCCAGTATGTGGTGAATGAGTTCCTGTTGTACGAACGCAATGACTTCGCCAACGCGCTCATCGCCTTGGCCGGGGTGATCCTCGTGGAGATCGGCGACTCGGCCAACTTGCGATTTTCCATGCGGGACTGGCTCGCGATGCGTCCCTCGGCCGTGCGCTGGTCGGCGTATTACGCGTTCATCGTCATCATTCTCCTGTGCGGCAAGTTCGGCGGAACGCCCTTCATCTACTTCCAGTTTTAGTGGGATCCAAAAAGAGGCCGACGCGTCGTGGTGAAACGGTTCTTTCTTAAAGCATTTCGGCTCGCACCGATCCTGGTCGCCATGATCTGGATCAACTGGTCGGTCGACCCGGTGATGCTCTACGACCATCACTTCGAGGACGAGTCGCGGCACCCGTACGTCGGCATCATCACGCGGGACTGGCTCGCCGGAAAGCCGCATGCGATGGCCGCGTTCTATAGCGAGCGGCTCGTCGACGAGGTGATGTTCCGAAATCAACCGACGATCGACGTCCTCGTCCTCGGTTCGAGCATGGCCAAGCCGATCCATGGTGAGATGTTTCCGGGGCAGACGTTTTTCAACGCCGCGACCTACGGCGGGCGGCTCGAGGAAATGATCGGGATGTGGGAGGTCGCGCGCGGCTGCGGCGTGCATGCGAAGCGTGTTCTCCTGCAATTGGACGCCGGCTACATCGGCCAGCGGCAATGGCCCGTCTCGAAGGAATGGTCGGCAACCTTTGGCCGGGCTCGTCGCCGGCTGTGTGGGGACGAGAGTCAGGCCGATCCCGACAGTTCGCTGGTCGGCCTGCTAGATCCGCGGGTTCCCGGCGAGCAGGCGGCCGGCTTTGCCAGTGCGAAAGGGCTTCTGCATCCGTACGACACGCTGATTTCGCCGCGTTATTTGCAGCTTTCCGTCATCTTCCTGACGAGAAAGTGGATTTCGGGCAGCTCGTATCCCGTCATTTTTGGCCCAGAGGATCAACACCTGCTCTATCCCGACGGATCGATCGATTGGTGTTCGCACTGGCGACTTCGCAAAATTGCCGACTTTCATGCGCCAACCGAGAATCCCCAAACGCCGATCATCGCGGCCGAATGGATGCGGCCGATCGACGGCCAGCGACGGCTGTTCGAGGCTTTCGTCGCCGACATTCAAAAATCGGGCGCGGAGGTGGAGTTTGTGCTCTTGCCGTCGAACCCGTGGCTCTACGATCAGGCCGTCACGACGTTTCGACAGGCAGCCAAGAGTTTGCCGTCAACCGACACCGAGACCTACCTCCGCCAATACGCCGAGCATCACGGCATTCGCGTGATCGGGTCGCTCGACCCGCACAAGGTCGGCGTTGTGGAGGACGAGTTTGTGGATTTCGTGCATTTGAGACGAGAAGCGATTGGGCGGCTTTTCGCCCGGCAACATGCCCGCAAGCAAGCGGGGATTGAGAAGTGAATTCAAAATCGAGCGTAATCGATCACCTCTAAACGCAAAAAGCGGACGCCGCTCTTTTGCAGTTCCTCTACGAAGCGCGTCATTGGTCGATGCCGGCGAGCTTTCTCAATTCGCGCACCACCGGATTTGTCGTCCAGCCAAAAACCGGCTTTTTGGCATAAATTTAATCCGATCACCAAATTCGGTGGCGTTCTTCAGGTGGATCGTGACGGGGTGGATATTGACCCAACGGTCTTCGGTCACCTTCACGACGTCGCTAAACGGAATCGAAATCTCCTCGAGATAATTCGAGACGTAGAGCCGCGTGCCATCGATCCGCACCCGCTTCAATCCAGCACAAAGCCCCCAAGAAGCGGTCGTTCCCACTGCCCAGGCCACAGTGAAAATATATTTCATCCCCTCGGGAGGAAGCTCGTTGTTTTTCCCGCGAAAATCTCCCACCCAAAGCAGAATCGTCCCCAGACCAAAGCCTGAACTCCACAACACGGGAAGCAACTTAAAATAGAGCGTCGCCCTTGAAGAGATTGTTTTCATCCGACGGCAATACCCGTTGACGGGGACGTGGGAAGATGGCGAGCGGTCGGCGAAAACATTCATTGCAACCGATCGAGCCAATAATTTGGTTCGCGGCTTGTGTGGGCGACTGCCACCACGACAATTTCGCCACTCTCGATCTCGAAAACTACGGCATAGCGAAAAATCGAGAGGAGCGCCCTGCGATACGGCGAATCGTCGGGGAGCGTCTCGAGCCTGGGAAAACTCTCGGGACGTTCGGTGACGGCATCGAGAGTTTCTTCGAGATCGTCCAAAAACCGGGCTCCCAGGCGCGCGGCCTGCGAAAATCAAATACTCCCATGCCGCTTCGATTTCCGATTCGGCCTCCGCCAGGATGCGGAGTTTCACGGGGTTGATTCCCGCCATTGGGGCGGGTCTGCGTTAGGTGTTTCCCGCCATTGGGGCGGGTCTGCGATTGGCGGTCCGCCGGCTTGACGCTGCCTCAAATCGGCCAGGACTTGCGCCGCAGGCCTGGCGGTCGTCGTGCCAGCGCGATATGCGGCTGATCGGCGTTGCAGCTCGGCGAGGAACTCCCGGCTGGACATCGGATCGCCCTCGCCGGCCAGGCTCTGCTCCAACGCAGTGGCAAGGTAAGCCCGGTCGTCGGGGGGCAGGGCCAAAGCTTGTTGTAAAACGACTTCGCGATCGGACATCGCTTGAGACCTCTGTTGGTGTTCAACTCATTCTCTCAAGTCCCAGGCCGCCAGTCGACCGGATTTTTGACGAAGCCGCGCCCGGCATCTCGCAAATTGGCCGGCATCTTGCAAACTGGCGATTGAGACCCGGATCAAGATACGGAGCGACGTTCCTCTCAGGGCCGCGCAGTCTCGAAAGGGAAACGCTCCAGAGGCTGCGGCGGCGGTGGTGGTGGTGGTCGTATCGAATCGACGGCGTCATACCAAAAGGGTGCGTGCGATTCCTCGCCTGGATCATCGGCGAGGGCGTCGGTGCGAGCTTCGCTCGCTCTGGTCACTCGCGATTTCTCGAGGCTCCAGCGGAGGATGGCAGGCCCCTTTGCGTCGCCCGCTCGCAGGGCAATCTTTTGCGACACCGTTTGCCCCGGTCGAAGTGAGCGGATCGATGGGTCGGACCGGTAAGTCATGGACGTGGCGCCCCCCTCAACTTCGGGACACAACAGGTCCGCCGTGAAATCCACCGGCTGTTGCGACACGTTCGTGGCTGAGACGACGAATTCGCACATTTCGTTCTCGGCAATCGATGCCGGAAGGCCGACGACGCGAAACTGCACCGGTTGATGGGCGTTTTCGAGGACCGCTTCAAGGGGACGAACGCGGTCCCTGACCGGGAAGATGGGCTTTAGGCCTTGGCTGGTGATCCGGTAGGCGGCCAGCCACACGCGGTCGTCGCCCGGCCGGCGACGCAAGCGATCGTTTCGAGGACCGCCGTAAATTCCGGGTTTGGCGCGGAAGGCAATGTCGATGAAGCCGTCACCGTCGACGTCTTCCAAACGCAATTCTTCGCACAGGTACCGGTTGTAAATCCAGCACGACTCCCAATCGAGAGTGCGCCCGTCGATCAACAGAAATGCCATTGCGAAGTCGATGTCCACCGCCGGCACATTGAACAGAACCACGGTCGCGCTCTTTCCGTCGACGGTTTTTACGGTCTCTTTGACGGGCGGTGTATCGAGCATGTTCCGATCTTCGGCCTCGTGAAGTTGCAACCGCGCGGAGATTGACCGCGGTTCGGCACCGCGAATGCTTTTGGCGACCTCTTCGTAAATCGGATCTCGGGGGTTCGGAAGCCGCTTTGGCGGCCGGTCGGCCGCGGTTGCCGATGCGTGCAACTGAAAGGCGAGCGAGGTTGCCGCGAGCAGTCGGAGGCGATTTCGCATTGAGACGAGCACCTCGAAAAGGTCACCTTCAAGTCGTGTTGCGCACCGCTGGCGAGCGAACTCGGCGCGGCGCAACGCGAACGCGGCGGCAAGCTAGCAGCTTGCCCTACGGAAGGCGATCGGAAAAACCCGTTGCGCGTAGTCTCGACGGATTCCCCGCCGAAGGCGATGCGCGTGGCCGCTTCGAGCGAAGCGGGCCCGGTTATTCGAGAGGGCGGACGTTCGGGCGAAGCGTGCCGGTCTACCTTACCTGCTTCGCGGAACGTTGCGACGCCCTGCGGTTCGTGCTCTTTGAGCCAAGCCGCGGCGAAGCGGGGATACGGTCATTCCCCGCGAACGATCGCCGGCGTCTTGGACTTTGCTCAAGCGCGGATCATGAGCAGAGGCGAATCGGATGACGTCCTCTCGAAGTGCGGACAATTTGCCGCACAGCCTGAGTATACCAAGGCAGGTCGAAATCTCCAAATTGGAAACGGACCATTTTGCAACGTAACCCTATGCCGCTAAGTGACTTGAGACAATTTTGCTGGAAAAACACGGTGATTTTGAGGCGTTTTTTTTGACAGCTTCCGCTTGGGAAAGAGGGTGCAAAAATGGCAGGAAGGTGGAGCGGCTGCGGGCGGCTGCCATTTTGGCCTTTTTTGGGGTCCAGCCCAAAAAAGTCGCCCCTTTTTCAGCGCCCAAAAAAGCCAAAAAAGTCCCCCGCGTGGGCTTTCACTTCTTTGCCGGCAGCCCGAGAAATGACGCCGTGAGTTTGACGTCCGCGTGTTTCCAGGCTTCGTGGAATTCGGCTTCGACTTTCGCGGCGTCGGCGGTTCGCTTTTGGTGTCTCAGGCTTTGCCACAGGCCGTAGAGGGACCAGCCGTTGTGGGGATGGCGGGCCAGGTCGTCGCGATACACGGCCTCGGCCTCCTTGTCGCGGTTGGCGCGGAGGAGGACGGCGCCGAGAATGTGCCGGGCGGGGACGATTAAGTCAGGCGGCTCCATGTAGGGGAGGGCGTCTTCGTCCTGCGCGGCTTCGCGGAGTTGTGCGATCGCCTCGTCGACTTTGCCCTCGGCAACGAGGCCTTGGCCGCCAAGCGAGGCGGCGGCGATCTTAAAGAGCGTGCGGCCGTTGATTTTTCGCGATCGGGCGTCGGGGAAGAATGTCATCACGGTGGAAACGAGGGTGGCCTGCTCGAACTTCGCCTCGCCCAAGTCTCCCGTGGCGACGGAGGCCATCGCCTTACCCAACTGCCACATGGCTGTCGCAATCGGCAGATCATTGGGCGGAGCGGGCTCCGCGAGCATTTCTTTCCAGCGCCCGAAGCGGATGTGGAGTTGATAGGGGAGCGCGTAATAGAAATCGACCCGTTCGACGTCGTGATCCCGGTAATTGCGGGGGATTTGGGTGAGGACTTCCTTCGCGGCCTGAGTCGCCAGGGCACTGCGCCCCTGCATGGCGGCGACATAAATCAGCATGTGGTAGTTGTGCAAAACCATCACGCGATAAAAACCGGGGTCGCCGGAAAGCTTCTCGAAGTTTTTCTCGGATGCGATCGCGCGCTGGCTGGCGGTCATGGCCGCGTCCCAATCGCCGCGGCGAACATCGATGTGCGACGGCATGTGCGTGAGGTGCGACAATCCGGGGGCATAGTCACGCAGGCGATCGGCGGCCGCTTTGGCTTGCTCGAATTGCTCGGTCCCTTCGAGCGCGTGAATCAACAAGTGCATCGCGTAGGGGTGGTCGGGATGGCGGGCAAGCACCGTCTCCAGCGCGCGCACGACTTCCGGCGACGGCGGGAGCGCCTGTCCCGGAGCGGCGCAAACGTCCAGCGATTTCGCCGCCGAGATGGCCTTTGCCGTCAAAGCGCCCACATCGGGATCGTCGGGAAAGGCCTGCCAGGCGCGGCGCATGGCGGAGGCATACGATTGGTCTCGGGCGGCCGAATCGGCCACCTGTAATACGTCGAACCGCAGCGCGGCAGCCTTGATCAGCGCCTGTTCGACGGGCGCGGCGTCGCGGGCAAGCCTCATGGCCTCGCGCGAAGCTTTATAGGCTTCCATCGTTCGGGGGGCGGCGGCCTCCGGGTCGTCGACTTTGGCCCCTTCAGCCATTGCAACGCCCCAATAGGCCATTCCGCAATCGGGATCGCTGGCGGCGGCCGCCTGGAATGAGGCCAAAGCGGCATCCTGGTCGAAGCCGTAGAGAAAGGCGAGGCCCTGGTCGAAATACTTCTGCGCAACTTGGGAGCGCGTGGTCACCGTGCGGTGATACGAACCAAGGCCTGGAAAAAGGGGCTCGACGATGGCTTGCCGGGACAAACTCTGCCAGAAATAGGCCGCCGAGCCGCACGCGATGAGCGCCACAGAGCAGGCAATCACGATCGCGGGACGTGTCGCTCTTCGAATGCCATTCATGGGTCAACAACTCGACCCATTGAGAACAGTTTCCCAATGGGTCCGTGATCAGCGCGACATTCTCGACCTTCGCAAGATGCCGGCGCGCCGTCCCTGATTATGCCTGATCCAGCAAGGCGGTCCTCATTATGCCCTACCTATCCAGCAAGGCTTTGGCCGCCGCCGCGACGTCCGCGTCTGAATTCTTGGAGTATTTCTCCAGCATCTCCTTGTGGAGCTTCGGGTCGAAGTTCGCGTCAGTGGCCAGTCCTTGTAAAAACGTGGCCTGTTCCTGCGGCGTCTTCAAGGCGGCGATCTTCATTTCCGGAGAGTTTGCCACCGCACGGCCCATTTTCGGGAAATTCGCGACGGCCGGATCGGGTTTGAAGGGCGCATCGCTTTTCGCGCCACCACATCCGGCCAGCAACGCCAAAGACCCTGCCAGCAGCCCGCAATAGACAGTTTTCGACATTTGCACGATTGACCTCATCTCCCCTCGCGTCATCCAGGCCCTGCAATCGATTAAGAACCCCACCTGGCAATGATTTTGACGTTTTGCCCGCGGGGAAGCAAATCTTGGCGAGAAACGAGACAGGCTGCCGACGACCGAAGCCATCGGCAGCCTGCCCATAGACAGCCAAAGCGGAACACGTGGAACCGCCGATGACGGTCAGTCAGTCAAGGCCGACTGAACCGACTCGCCACCCTGAATCGTCGACAAGCCCGTATAGGTGGCCATGTCGATGTTCTCGTTCAAGAATTGGACGTGACCATCGCAGAAGGAAAACAAGGCGCCCGACGGATGGTCGCTGCGGAAGTTTGACAAGCTGGCATGCCCCGTGAGCGGAGCGGGCCAGTTCGTCCTGAAGCTGCCGGAGACCGCCGGCGGATCGGCCGGGACGGCGCTCCACGAGCTGGACGCGCTCAAGCTGCTGAAGTCGCCGCTGCCGTAGAGGGCGTACGAGCCGGTCACCGGGTTCTTATTGATCGGCTCCATCGTGCAAGCCATGACCCAGCCGCCGCGAATGCCGGCATAGTTAGCGCAGCCATCCAGAGCGTCGCTGGCCGACGTGGTGATGTTACAGCCCCAGCTGATGGGCATGGGATTCTTGCCCTTCAACGAGGAACCGGCCAGCCACGGCGCGCCGCAGGGAATAGTGTAGGCGGCTGTGCAGAAGCGGTAGTTGCAGATCGTCCACTTCGGCGTCGCGGTGTACGCGCCGGAGGCCGCTTCGCCCATCAAGATGGTGCTCTGCGTGCCGTCGGTGACGTCACGAAGGCGCGTGTTGATGTTGACGCCGAAAGCCCCCCGTTCGGTCGACGGAAGGGGTACCGCTGGAACCGGAACGCCAAGGCTAGCGCCGCCTTCCTGGAAGGCTGCCGTGGCGTCGTTGACGCCGTGGCACAAGTCGTAGTTACAAGGAAACGCTCCGTTATTTACCGAAAGAGCCGGTAAAAGGTCGCTCGGCCCCGTGTCGGACGGGCAGCGCCAAAGGCCGCTGGCCTTGGCCGCGGAAATAATTTGATTCGAGTTACCGGGTTGCAAACACCACGGCAGATTATAGTTGTAACCGGCTCCGGTCCCACCGGCGCGAGTCAGGTTGCCCTGCTCGATAAAGCCCAGGAGCATCATCTGGCCCGAAGCGTAGAAAGCCTGCTGTTGCGGGCTGATGCTGGCGCCCGTTGGGAACATCTTGAACACGTCGTGATAGTTGTGACAGGCGAGACCAAGCTGCTTCAAATTGTTACGGCATTGCGTGCGGCGGGCCGCTTCACGGGCGGCCTGAACGGCAGGAAGCAACAAGGCGATCAAGATCGCGATGATGGCGATAACCACCAACAGCTCGATCAGAGTGAAGCCCGCACGGCGCGAGCTTCTCGAAAGACCATTGCGCATTGAACCCTCTCCTCGAAAGTCAGAGACAGTGCTGAAACGAACATAAATCGAATGACGGATTATTAACCCCTAACCAGATTGCGCGGCTCGAAAGGGGACCGTCATCTCTACGGTAACAGAATGATCACTCTTCCATGCCCCTTTGAAAATCCGGCACCTTCTGAATTCTCCATAGGGGAAACACTTAGGGCATTTCCCGACCCGCAAGTCAGGCGCAAGTTAAGAGTTTGGCCGCCGGCAGGATCGATTTTCTTAAGTCACTGTGAGCACGAATCTTAGGAGAAACCACAAGGGGTGCTCCCGGTCACACTCTTTCCGATCGCAGACGGGAACGCGCTGCGCTGTCGTCCAGCCTAAACATTCGAGCCATTGAGTTCTGACGAAAACGTGGGATGGCTCTTCGGTCTCGCGTGGATCGTATAAAATCACGGAGATGCAATGAGCTGCGGACGAGTCGATCGCGGCTTTTTGCCGCGTTCAACGCTCGCCGCGTGTGGAGCATGCGGGGGCTGACGGAGAGTTCCATGCTGGTTCGCTGTCCCCATTGTCAGGCTCAACTCAAGGTGCGCGACGAGTTGAACGGCAAGGCGGCTCGCTGTCCAAAATGCAGCGAAGAGTTCCGCATTGGAGTGGATTCTGCGACAGCCAACCCGCTCCCATCAGTCGACTTCGACTTGGAAACCGATCGACCGGCGCCCAGGCGCCCAAAAAATTGAAGCGGCCCGCCGCGAAGGAGTCCCAGGACGAATACGGTTCCATCGAAGCACCGCGGCTGTTGGCAGCCACGCGAACCGTCAAGAAAACGAAGTCGGACGACGAATCCGAAGAATCAGCCGACCGGAGGGGATCCGAGGATCGACCGAAGAGTCGCACACTTTCGCGGCGAACCACTTTGGGAATGCTGGCGAGCCTTTTCGACGGCGCGTTCTGGGAGAGCGCCCTGCGGCATTCCGCGTATCTGACCGGGTGCCTGGTCATTGTGGGCGGACTCGTCGGCTTCTTGACGGGGCTAATCCACAGCGCGATCGTGGCGGGGATGGTCCTCGAAGCGATCGGCATACCGACGGCGTTCCTGGTGTTCTTCATGATGTGTTATCCGACCTCGTGTTTTTGGAAGGTGATCGTCGGATCGGCCGAGGGGGGCCGCGACATCGCCGAATGGCCGGAGGGCGCCAATTTCGGCGCGTGGATGTTTGAAATGTTGTTCGTCGGATACATGATCATCATTTCGCTGATGGTCTGCGGAGGAATCGCCAAGTTGGGAGAACTGATCGTGCCGCACGAGATGCCGAGGGAGGAATATTGGCGGTTGGTGGGGACCGAAGACGAGCTCGATGCGGCTTCGATTCCCGGCAAGCTGCTTGCCAAAGTGGCAAAAGGGGGCAAAAGCGTCGACATGGAGGTCAGTTCGCCGCGCCGCGAGCTGCGTGTCGGGCCGGCCTGGGTGACGATATTCATTGCCTTCGTGGTGATTTTTCCGTTTGTCGTCGTGTCGTGCCTCGAGCCCGGCACGCCGATGTATGTTCCCTGGTCGCGCCGAGTCTGGATGAGTCTGATCAAAAACCTTCCCGCCTGGCTCGCCGCGAGCGTGCTTTCGGGCGCGATTCTGGGCGGCGCCTTGCTGCTCTTGATTTTGGGGGCCGTCTACGCGCCGTTTTTGACGTTCACTCTGTGCAGTCCGTTGGCCGTTCTGGGCCTCTTGCTCTACGGCCGCCTGCTTGGCCGATTGTCCTGGCTGATTGCCAGGACGTAAGACCGCTTCAGCGGTCGCCGGCAATCTCGCTGACGAGCTGAGAGAGCGCGGGCAAGAGCCGCCGCACGGCCCGCTGGACTTCGGCGAATGCGTCGCGGGCCTGCAATTCGTCTCGAACGGCGGCGAGCTGCTCCAAGCGAAACGCGGCCGAACGGGCCGCCTTGGCGCCGACATTGTCGGCCGACGTTTTCAGGGTGTGTGCCAGGCGGCGAACCGTGGGCCAATCGCCGTCGTCGAACGCCTGTTCGATCCCGGCCAGCCATTCGGAAAATAATGGAATGGCAATCTCAATGACTTCCCGCGCAAGGTCGCGATCGTCGCCCGCCCGTGAGAGGGCGATCCGCGCGTCGATCAAGGGCGCCTCGGCCGCCGGCTCCGATACGATCCGATCGCCCGACAGCCGCGCGGGACCGTCACATTCCTCCGCGTGCGCCGCGCCTTGGTCGCGTGCAGCCGTCGCGGGCTTGGCGCGGGCGACGAGCGCTCGAATCTGCCGCGCGAGCTGGCCGCGTTTGATCGGCTTGACCGCATAATCGTCGCAGCCAGCCGCCAGACACGCCTCGCGATCGCCGCTCATCGCATTGGCGGTGAGGGCAATGACCGGTTGATTGAAACCCTCACTTCGCAGAATCCGCGTCGCCTCGTATCCGTCCAGGCACGCCATTTGAATATCCATCAACACGACGTCGTAAGGCGCCGGCGAATGCTGCAAGGCGAGCGCCTTGTCGATGGCTTCGCGCCCACTTTCGGCGACGTCGACTTCGGCCCCGATCTTTCGCAGAAAGGCCGCAATCAGCCGCTGGCTGTCGGGACTATCCTCCACCAGCAGAATTCGCGCGTCGATCCGCAGGGCGCCGAGATCGACCTGGTCGGTCTGCCGGGCCGATTCGAGATCGAGCGGACTCTCGACGAGCGGAACGCCCGCGAGCGGACCGGTGGCGATGGTCAGGCTGAACGTGCTGCCTCGCCCGACATTGCTGACGACCGTCACTTCGCCGCCCAGAAATCGGGCCAGGCGGCGACTGATCGCCAAGCCAAGTCCCGTTCCGCCGAAGCGCCGCGCCGTCGATGCATCTGCCTGCGAAAAGGCCTCGAACAACCGGGCCAACTGGTCCGCGGTCATCCCCATCCCTGTGTCGATGACGTCGAACCGCAGTTTCGGCTCGCCCTGCGACTGATCGAAGGCGATTTGCAAGTCGACGCCGCCCCGCTCGGTGAATTTGATCGCATTGCCGATCAGGTTGATCAGGATCTGGCGCAAGCGGGTGGGATCGGTGACAATGGTTTCGGGAATCGCGGTTGCGTAGCCGATTGTCAGCGACACGCCTTTGGCTTCGGCCCGGACGCTCATGATCGCGACGACGTCGGCGGCCAGCCGCGCGGGAGAGACGACGATCTGTTCGATGGCCAGCTTGCCGGCCTCGATTTTGGACAGGTCGAGAATGTCGTTGAGAATTTCCAGCAGATGTTCGCCGTTGCGGAGGATGGTGCCCACCGCGTCGCGCCGCTCCCGCTCGGAGGCGCCCGGGTCGAGCAGGTTTTCGGCGAAGCCCAAAATGGCCGTGAGCGGCGTGCGGATCTCGTGGCTCATGTTGGCGAGGAACCGGCTTTTGGCGACGCTCGCCGACTCGGCCGCTTCCTTCGCCTCGCGAATCGTGGCATTGGCCAATTCGAGCAGCCGCGATTGAGCCAACAGCAGCGTATGCACGTCGAGCAGCTTCACGCCGCCGGTGGGATCGACGACCAGCACGGGATCGAAGACGCGATTTGCCGACCGGTGCAGCGCGGCGCCGGCCGCTTCGTGCACGCCGCAGTCGGACGGCACGATTTGCGGCTCGAGATCGATGACTTCGATCATTTGCGAGATCGGCCGCTTCATGAAGAGTTCCAAAGCGAACGGGTGGCTCAACCGTTCGAGGAAGGCGGCCCGCGAAACCACGCCGACAATTTCGCCGACGGCATTCGCAGAGTCGTCGACGACAATCGCGCCCACGAGATCGGGCAAACGCTCAAAGAGCTGCGCGACGTCGCTGGCCGGAGTCTGCAGCGAGACACGCTCGCTGAATCCGAGAAGCTCGCGGACTGTCAAGCTGGGACTGCGTCGTCCGAATAATGCATCCGCCATGACACTCCCGACGGCCGCGGCCAAACGGCGTCCGCACGATTCAACCGCAGTGGGCAAATCTGATTGCCGCCGAGCAAAGGAACGGTCCGCACTTGGCCATCCTAGTTCGCCGCGATGCGGGCAACAAATCAAGATTTGATGAAGATTAGAGACTCGCCGACCGCGTTCGCGGTCGAGTGACGTCCCACGGGTTCTGGTCAACGCCGGGCGAGTTGCAGTTGTTGCCTGGCGGCCTCCACCACATGCTATGTGGTGAAGCCGAACTCCTTGAGCAGAACGTTCAGCGGAGCCGATGCGCCGAACGTCGTCATGCCCATCACGGCGCCCTGCGTGCCGACGTAAGTTCCCCGTCCTTAACCAATCAGAAACGCTCAAAACCGCGGAACATGCCCAAACCAGCCAGAGAACCTTTTATCTCCCTCGCCGATTCGGTATCGGCTTACTGAGGCTTGGCGGGAAGTCCCTGGCACTCCCGTCGTCAGGCTCATCACACCCCGACGCTGGTGCTCAAGGCGGTGGAACGCTACGCGAAGAACTACGGCTCGCCGATGGTCGCGGCGTTCCTGGCCGAGCCGGACATACGTAAAGCTGTGACGAAATTCTGCGAAGCGACGGTCCACACTGCCACGAACGAACCGCGGATCGGCTGCATGATGGCGTCCGCCGCCCTCGGCCAGTCCGAGCACGTCGCCGAAATCCGGTCCTTCGTCGCACAGGGCCTTTCCGCGAGCGCGGAGATTTTTGCGGAGAGGTTCGAGAAAGAGATGCGCCAAGCGCCTGTCCAGAAACTTTTCAGCCAAGGCACGGGGCCGCGCACTCGTTGACCTGATGCAGGGAATGCTTCTCCGCGCCAAGGTAGGCGTGCCTCGCAAGGAGTTACTCCAAGACGCCCGAAGCCACGCTGGGGTGCTTCAGGTTGCGCGGACAGTCCAGTGTCTTATTTTTCGAGGGCATGTTGGGTCTCGAACTGCGCCGGAGAGATGTATCCCAGCGCGGAATGCAAACGTTCGGCGTTGTAGTATCGGATGTAACTGGACAGCTCCCGCAACGCCTCAGCACTGCCCGCATACTCAACCAGCTCCAGCTCGGTCTTCACCGTTCCGAAGCACGACTCCATGAACGCGTTGTCGTAACAGTTCCCCGCCGCGCTCATGCTTTGCCGAATGCCCGAGCGTCGCAGTACGCCGCGGTACCGGTGCGACGCATACTGCCCGCCGCGATCCGTGTGATGGATCAGGCCCCCCGTGGGTTGGCGTTCGCGGATCGCACGACGCAACGCACCGAGCACCAACTCGTCATCCATCGTCAGGCCGTAACTCCAGCCGACAATGCGGCGCGAAAACAGATCCATCAAGAGCGCCAGGTAGCCAAACTGGCTGCCCGCGGTTCGCCGCAAAAGCGGAATGTAGGTGATGTCACCGACCCACACTTCATTCACCCTCAAGGGCGCCTTTCTGTCTTTCAAAAGGTTTTCGTTGTACCCCAAACGGTGCCGGCTCTCGGTCGTCTTCGGACGGAACGATCGTGGCTGAATCGCCCGCAAACCCTGATTTTTCAGGAGTCTGGCCACTCTCGACACTCCGCACGCGATGTCGCGCTGGGCCAACTCCATCGCGATTCTCCGCGCTCCATAACGCCGCCGATGACGCCAGAACACCTGGCGAATCACCGGCGTCAATTCACGGTCCGCTTCGGCCCTCTGGGACTCTTCTGGACTCCGCCAGGCGTAGAACCCCGAACGGCTCACTTCCAATGCGTCACACACCGCAGAGGCCGCGAACGACTCCGTGAGAACCAGTTGATCGACCCCGGCGTACACGTCCCTCACCCTTCGCGGCCGAAAATGGAGAGCGCTTTTTTTAGGATGTCCCGCTCGCGCTCCACACGCCGCAGTTCCGCTTCCAACTCTCGCACTCGACCTTCCAGGCCCACGGCCGCCGCGCCTCCCTGGCGGACCGCTTCCCGCCTCCAGCGGTACAAAATGTTTGGACTCGACAGCCCCAACCGCTGACAGATCGACGTGGCCGAATGGCCGTCAAGCAGCATCTGCACCGCTTCCGCTTTGAACTCGTCCGTGAACCGCCGACGCTTCTGACGGCTCTTCTCCCTGACTCTCTCAGGCCGCTGTTTCGACATCGGCTGGCTCTCCTGGAACCCTCCAGAATAAGCCACAGCACTGTCCGAAAAACACGAAGCAGGTCACCCGGAACGTCTGGACGCGCTAAGAGAGTTTTGCCGACGCCATTGATCACGTCCCAGTTGTCAGAAGAATTTATCCAGTCGATTGTGTCGCCCAAGATCGCGTCGCAAACCTGTTTGCATTGCAATTGAGGATTCTCAGCCAATGCCTGTTTGAACTGCTTGTAAATCTGATTCCAGTCGGTACCGAATATCGGCTTGGGGAGCTTAACCCCGGGCGGAGTTTTTGTGAAACTCTTAAAATTTCGCGATTTTTTCACTTGCACGCGACATACGAATCTGTCAAGAGTATGCATACCATCTCCGCCCCGTACGCCGTAGTGCGCTACGCCGCGTCGCTTTGCAGCTACCAAACACGGCATTCCCTTCAAGAAGTTCCTAAGACTCGGCAGAGCATGAGCGCAAACTCATCGCGACGCAGACATCGTGGGCCGATTACCTCTACTTGCAGTTTATTGAGGATATAGCTGACGATTCTACGGGGGTGCTCACTCGAGGCCGGTTGCGTCCGAAAGAGTATGTGCACGCTGTAGGTCCTGGCGAAGTCGTGTGTGGGAACGCTAATGGAACGTTGTCGATTGTTCGCTCCCAAACCGATTGAAAAGAGTAACGACATGCCAAACGATCTTGTATTGAACCCTGGCCACAGTCCCCCGTCGACAGTGCAACAAAGACTTAGTTCGATTCGCGCCGCGGTGTCAACGGCGCCAGCGGCTGACGTCAGCGCTCTTCGGTCCATAATCGAAGCGGAGCCGCTGGGGGCGCGGGCGACTGAAGGTGAGTTGGAGCCGGTCGCGTGGTCACAGTGGAGCCAGTTTGAGCAGTTTCGGCAACAACAGTAGTGCCGCGGCGGCTCAATTGGAGTGCGGTGCAGCGCGGATTAAGGTGGGATTAGGTGTCCGCCCGAGTTTGCTCGGGTGAAGACCGAGGATGTCCTGCATCTATCTACACAAGGACGACGGTCGGCTTGCGCCTTCGGCGGGTCGAGCTACCGCACGATGCAGAACCAGACAGCGGGCCTCAAACGGAATTCCGCTTTGCAGCCTTGAGCGCCGGCAACCACGCATAGAACTATTGGCACCATGCCCAACAAACAATTGGTTGTCATCCAGGCTACGCCCTTCTGCAACATCAATTGCCGATACTGCTATTTGCCCGAACGCTCGAATCGGGAACAGGCATCGAGGGTAGTGCTCGACTGCATCTTGTCGCAGACCCTAGCGAGCCAACTTCTCCAGGAACCGATCACGTACGTTTGGCACGCCGGCGAACCGCTGGCCCTGCCGCCCTCCTACTATCACGACGCCTTCTCCCTTGCCCGAACTATCAACCAACAGTACCGACGGGCGTACACTCATTCCATCCAGACCAATGGGATGCTGATCACGGACGAGTACGTGGCCCTGTTTCGCGAATTCGGAGTACGGCTGGGGGTTAGCCTGGATGGGCCGGCGTTCGTTCATGATCGTCAGCGGGTGACCCGTGCGGGGAAGGGAACACATGAGCAAGTGATGCGGGGCGTTCGCAAACTGCAGCAGGCGGGGCATCCGTTCGGGGTCATCTCCGTCTTGACGCGTGACTCGCTCGATCACGCGGATGAGATCTTCGACTTCTTCGCAGACCACGGTATCACCGAGATTGCCTTCAATATCGACGAGATCCAGGGGACGTACGGGTCGAGTTCCCATCAAGCAGTCGATGCTGTTACGGCATACCGGACATTCATGAGGCGGTTTCTCGAGCGGACGCAGTCGAGCAATGGCCGTCTTCACGTGCGGGAGTTCCGGCAGGTGTACCAACAGGTTCTCAGCGGTGAAGTCCCTCGCGGCGGGATGGTCAACAGCACGAACTGCCCGCTGCAAATCCTGAATTTCGATTACCAGGGGAACTACTGGACTTTTTCGCCGGAGCTCAGTGGCGTCAAGAGTGCTCGGTTCCATGATTTCGTCATGGGCAACGTGCTGACGGACCCGATTGACCGCATCTTCGATCACCCGATTTTCCAGTTAGTGAACGGTGAAATCCAAGCAGGGGTCGAACTCTGCCGCCGGACGTGCCCGTATTGGGACGTGTGTGGCGGTGGCACTCCAGCGGCGAAATTCTTTGAGCATGGTCGGTTCAATGTCGCGGAAACGCTGACTTGCCGGATCCATACGAAGGAGTTGACGAACGTAATCCTCGATTACCTGGAGGCTCGCTTGGAATGTCATGGCCAGTGAGCGACTCGAAGCCCAAGCATACCTGCGTGAGTGCGTCGCGGGCTCGCGCCTCCTGCACGGTATACGAGTTTTTGAATTCGGCCGGCCTGCGCTCGAAAATTCGCTGCGGTTGCAGCTAAGCGCCGGGACGATGGCTGCGACGCAGGGCCTGGGCTCGTCGGCCTACGCACACGATGGATACGTTCCCCGCTTACCGTGGCGCGCCGACGGAGGCAGAGCACGAATGCCTCCGTGCCGGAGACTCCCGCCGAGGGGTGAACGCAAATGTCGCGGTCGTCACGATCCCAAACGCGATCCTGATCGGGTTCGAAGCCCTCCGCCACGCGAACTTGCAGGACCCGAAGCGAGTGGCCCGCTGCGACGGTCGTCAGACTGCAGCAGCGCTGTCTCTCAGGTCGTCGAGTTCGTCAGTTCGCTGACTCAAGCTGGCGTCGACGCGTGCAAGGTCGCGGGGGTTCGGGCACAGCGCTGCGACTGTGCCACATCGACGCGCGGCGGCAATGACAAGCTCGTCGGCATTCACGTGGACAGTTGGTTCGATTCTTCACTCGAAGGGCGGGAGAACGGACCGAGCCGATTGACGTTGAATCTCGGTTTAGGCGACCGGTACTTCCTGTTCATCAACCTGACCTTACGGCGGATCGCCGAGGTGCTAGGCGTCGCAGGCTCGGAGGAGCGAAAACGCCTCGACCTCGGCCGAGCGCTCGGAGTCGCCTTCATGCGGATCTTCCCGCTTTATCCGGTGGTCAGACTCCGGGTGGCCCCTGGGGAGGCTTACCTGGCCCCCACCGAGAGCATTCTTCACGATGGGTCGACGTTCGGTAGTGCCCACCTTGACTTGAGCCTGACTTTACACGGGCCGTTCTGCTCCGACGAAGTCATTGCCAAATTTGCGGATGTCGACAGACCGAGTAACTGCGCCGCATGCCAGCAACACGGGTCATGATGCAGAAACCTTTTCCGGCCGAATTCCAAACTTCGGCGCGGAATCGCCCCGGTGCCGGTCGAGGAAGTCATCGACGCATTTCGTCACTTCCGGGAATGCCACGCCGTTCGGGGGGCCCGACCGGTAGTCGTCGACGATCATCATTGCCCCGTCATTCAACCAGGCAACGATGGCGCCGAGGTCAAAAGCGCACCCTTCGTATGTGTGATCGCCGTCGATGGTGGCTAGGTCGATCCCGTCCGGGAACTCCCGGCGTACGAATTCCGGCGTGAGTACGTCCCGCGACCACCCCTCGATGACCCGAAAGGTGGGGTAGCGATCTTCCAAGCGTCTGGCCATCACCCGGCCCTTCGGCGAGAGAAAGTCAAGGTCCTGTTCGATTGAGACCATCTTCCGCAAGTGTCCGACGGTGTGATAGAGCACACAGGCCGCCGAGCGCCCCGTGCCGAAACCGATTTCAATGGCAGTTTGGGGGAGCAGGGCAGCGCAGAGTTCGCGGTATTTGTCGGCCTGGTCGACGTTGAAATGGCCCACCGGACACCAGAGGTCCGTATCTTGGACGCGTTTGTTCACGTGCCAGTTCCTTCGAGCAAGGGTTGTCCACCGGTCGCCGCTCGCCATAGGCCGGCGCAATACTTGTTTTCGACCGGGACTGGCCATGGGTCAGGTGCATTCGGGCTCGGGCGCAGATCCGGATTGGCCCAGAGCCGCGCCCCCGCCGATGTGGTCGCCCGCGAATCAAATCCAATGTGCTCCACCATACTGTAGGGCGGCCGCATGCAGAGCCCCTTTCGGAGCATGTGCAGGTACATCCAGCGTACGGCCCAAAGGTTCTTAGATAGTTCTTCCGCGGCCATCTTCGGCAGGTCACTCCCATATAGCTCGGGGTCGATCCCCTCCGCTCGACACTCGCGCAGTAGGGCCATCGCGTCTCGCTTCATTCCCTGCCACGCGCGCCGCCAGGTGCCCCAGGTCCAGCATTCCGCCCGGCCGTCGAAGTAAGGCAGCGCCGTCACGTCCGGGGGAACGATGCGGGGATGCGTCCAGCCAGTCACGCTCATGACGCGCGGATCGTCCCGGTAGGTCCGGAGGGCATCAGTCAGGTACTCGTAAAAGCCCGGCATGCAAATCAAGTCGTCCTCGAAAACAATGACGGCGTCGTGTTCCTCCAGCACCCGTGCGACCCCGCTGAGAATCGACCGGCCCAGTCCGCAGTTGCCGTCACTTTCATGCAGTTTGACTTCGCACCAATCGATCCCGCGAAGGACCTGTCTTACTTCTGCGACTTCCGCGGCGGCGGCTGGGGACGAGGGCCCGTCGCTGAAGGCGTACAACAATGGAATCGAGTTCTGTAACAGGCCGCGTAGAGTCTTGCGGAGAAGATCAGGACGACGGTAAGCGAATAGCACGATTGGTACAGTTTCGGCCATGCGCGTCGCCCTTCCAGGTATAGCGTCCCTTGAATCGCCCCGCGCCATGATTAGTATCGTAGCGGCGAGGCACATGACGCCACTAGACTGGTCAATGGAGCCGCCGATGGGCTGGGTGTCTAGCAGCGCATCATTATGAACTGGCTCTCATCCTATGCACGTCCGGAATTGGCGCGTAGATATCAGGAGGCCGTGGAATCCGCGGCGCCCGACGGGTCAGGTTGCGCCACGACAAACCTGCCCAACGCGGCTGCATACTTCGACACGATCAGCAGCATAGTCTCCTTCTTCGGGTCATCCCAGTCGGAGTGCGGCGCGATTTTGGACCCGACCGACGCACGTGAGTGGTTTTACTCGACGCCGTGCTTTGCCCTCGCGGCGGCCGTGCTGGTCAAGCACGGGCGGGAAGACCTGCGCCCGAGTGCGGAGCGGGCCGTGGAATGGGCGTCCGTCCGACTCGCGCTCGGCAGCGCGCCGGACGGCCATTCGGACTTCTTCACTGTCTATCTGCTGCTGGCCGATGAGTTGCTCCGGAGCGATGCCGAGCCCTCCCGCCGGAAGCAATGGCAGCGAGCCTTGCACTCCATAGATCCCGCCAGAATATATCAGGATTCGCTCGGCAAGGGACGCGTTCCGGGAAACTGGAGCGCCTTGAACATCGCGGGCGAATTCCTCCGGTTCCGGGCGGGCTTGGGCGGGGACCGGCGTTGGTGGGAAAGCCACCTACCGTTTCATCTGGACCGGTTCGACCGCCTTGGCCTATACGGCGATGGCGATGCGGCGGACCACCCGACCGCCTATGACCCAGTCGCGCGCTGACGCGTGAGGGCTGATGATTCAATTCGGATACGATGGGCCACATGCGATGGCGCTGCGCGACGCGCTCGGGCGAGGGGCATTCACGTCGTTGTTCGTGCAGTCGCTTACGGGCGAGTGGCCAGGGATCGGCCGTAGTGGACACCACGTGTGGGGGGACGCCGCACTCGCCGCCGCCTACGAGCTCGCGTGCCGGCAGTTCCTGCCCGGGGAACCGATGCTGGCCGGCGCTTGCAAGCGCGGCGCCCGGTTAGCGGCGGAATCCGTCAGCCGTTGGCGCCGCAAGGCGGGCGACCTTTTCATTGTCCGAAATCGTTTCGAGCCGGATGAACGCCATGGTTTTGAGTCCTACTCGAACCACATCAATTACAACCTGTGGACAGCGGCCGCGCTCGCCGTGGCGCTTCTCGTCACAGACGATTCGGTCCCACAACGACCGCTGCCCGCCGAAGTAGGCTCGTACGTCCTTGAGTTGGGCGACGGGTTCCACCATGTGGCGGCGGGCAGCCGGGGGACGCACCTCAGCGTTGATACTCTCGGCGCCCCCGCTTCGTGCCCGCCTGGACTGATGTGCGTTAGCCGCAATGGCTTTGACCCTCAAGCTGGCCGCTTCGACGGCAGCGTAGCCGCCCCGCGATATTCGGGGCAGGGGCCGAGGGGATTCCTTTCTTTCGCCCCGAGTTGGCGCGATCGCCGCGGTCGCTGGCACCGGCTCGCGACCTTGAGTGCGTCGGACGATCGCGTCACTCGCAAACCGGAGCTTGAACAACTGGAGTCGTCGGCCGGCACGCTGGTGTTCCGGCTCCGATGGTCTCAGCTTTCCGAGGGCTGTGATTCCGTGACCGCGACATTCTGCCTTGACGTTTGGGGCGTCGAAGTCTGTTACGAAGCATTGGGTGCCATCTCCGGGCTGCGTGCGGAGTTCCCGATCCTGCACACAGACGGCAGGACAGTGTCGCGAATCGAGGCGGACGCGACCACGTTGTCGTCAATATTCAACGACACACGCCTAAGCATTTGCCTGCTCTCGCCATCGGCGCACCTGATTCTGACGGATCAGGACTTCGTGTGCCGAACGGGGTTGATACGATTGGCGTACGCAGAGATTGAAGCACCATGTATTCGATTCTCGATCAGCTTGAGCCGAGGGTCGCCTAACGGGACCGCGCCGCAGCGGTCAAAGCGTTGACAAACGGAGGGCGGACGGTGATCGAACCCGGGCGCGCCGACCGCATCTATTGCATCCGGGGAGTCGTCGACGCGGACATCTGCGCCGAATACATCGCCGAGGCACATCGCGTGGGCTGGGTCCCATCGGACATCACCCGGCTGAATCCGCTGTTCTCGCGCGCGCAGGTCCGAATTTCCGTTGATATCGCCTGCCTGTTTCAAGCGATCCGGAGTGCTATTCCGGCCCGGCTCGACGACAAAGACGCCTTTTCGCTCGTAGCCGAGCGCACGAGCTGTCTTCGGTACGGCCCGGGACAATTCTTCGGCCCGCACACCGACCATCCCTTTGCGACTGAGGACGGTTGCGGCGTGACCCTGCTGTCGCTCGTCTTGTATTTGAACGACGGCTACTCGGGCGGAGAAACGATCTTCCCCGATTTGGGATTGACGATCAGCCCAGAGGTAGGGCAGGTTCTCCTGTTCGATCCCAACCTGCGGCACGAGTCTGCGCCGATCTGCACGGGCGAAAAGTATGTCATCCGCAGTGAGGTCTTATACCGACGGCCCTGAAGGCAATGCAATTTGTCGAGACACCACGTGAGCCGTCGCATCACGTTGAAGACGCAGCGCAAGATTCGGCGGGCCGGAATTGACGCGCCCGAGAATAGGCAGGCTTTCGGCACAAAGGCTCGCGAGATCCGCACGACACCTAGGCGACTGAGACGACTTTCCACAGTTTTCGATGGATCACACGATTTCCCGTGGATTTTGGGGGTTTTTCATCGATTCTCTGACAATGTCAGAGAAATCATCGCGAGGCTGCGTCGAGTCAAAATTCAATTCGGAGCACGAGGTGGATTGCGTGCCTCCGCGTTTGCATGCTTGCTGGGTGTTTGACCCCAACACCGACTTGAGCATCTGCCCCGCCTGTTTGTGGGTACGTTCGTCGCTGTCCATTTTGCGAGGACGCTATTTGTTCAGCCGAGGCTAAGCACACAGAAAAGCGTAGCGAAGCCCCCGCACGCGTAAATTGCGAGGAGTAACAGCCGCGGGCCGCAAGCTTTCACTTTGATAACGCCAAAAAAGCCGCTTACAACAATCCCAACGGCGAAGGGCAGAGCCAGCCAATGTTTCAAACGATACGAATCGGCTCGCTCATAGGTGACCACATTGCCATCCCAAATGAGGTCGATTGATTTTTCAGTCTGGTTCACAAGTTCAATCGACGTTGGTGGCGTCGTAACGATTCTACCCTGAGAATCTCGGGCTAACTGATAAGTTCTCGGTGGGTTCTGTCCCTCCGGCGAGCGGGTGTAACGGAAGAGTTTGCCGGAAGGCGTTATGACAATCCTATTCTCGCCTGGGACGTTGACCGCATGAATTCATTCGCCGATTGGCAAGATTGAGTCAGATGTTGCGATGGCCTTTTCCTGGCCGGGCGACTCACGGCTTTTTACCTGAGACGAATCATCGACTGTCCGACTTCCTGTTTGAAACCGTTCGACAATGAGACCGCCAGCGACGGTTACGAAGAGCGGAACCAGCACAAGCACGAGGAAGTACTTTATCAAACTTGGTTGATCATCGAACATGCTTTGCTCCGTCACCGAGCGATGTCGCCGATCTCAGTATGACCCAATGTTCAAATGAATCCTAGCGATCTGTCCAGCAACCTGCGTCCTATTCTTGTCACAAGTGAACGGATAAATGTCACCGTGGGATCTTTAATGTCAATCGCCGTCGGTCGGGGTTTTTCGGGCGGTCACCCAAAGCTGCCGCCCCAAAAACCTCCGCGCAAGAGGCGAGATCGAAGCAGTCATCGGCATCGCTTGACGCCGATTTGCAACGCGTGATCGCGGCTCGGGACGGGTTCGCATGCATAGCGCTTCGGCGCTTACTGCTGCAGCTGTGCGGCATTTCCAGTGCAGAAAAAGTCGGCTGCTTGACAGTTGGCAATTGTGAAAAAACGCCTTGTTTTATAGGGTTTTTCGCGTTTTACGGTGGTCTCCGATTTTGTCAAAATGCGATTTGTCAAAAAACTTGTCAAAACCTGGTCGGCCAGCTGGGAAGCCGGCTGTGCGGCAGTTTGTCAAAACGTGCTAGCAAACTAGCTGCCGCATCGTCGCGATTCTCGTCTTGCTGCTTCAAGTCCTTGAGGATTGTGTCGCCGAGGCTGCGAAGACTTTCTGGGGTCAGCGGCGTGCCTCGAAAGATAAGTTGAGCATTGGTGCGGCCGTTCGCTTTCAGGTACTCGCTCACGTCCATCCATCGGATAAGGCCTTTTGACCGCTGTATCACCAACATGACAGGGTACGCCTGCTGAGCCCAATAGTCGAGATGCCGGCGATTCTTCACCGTGAAGATTTCTTCTCCGTCGCTCTTTCGGGGAACCAGATGTGAGTCGCCCGATTTGAGCTGAACGTACAACCTCGCGCCGGTTGCACGCTGGGCATCATCCTTAAATTCGATCTCCCCGTCGATTCCCCAATCTGCATTGGCCGTTGGACGAAAGATATGACCGGCCAAACCGCAGATTGAATGCATCTTGCCAAGCAGATCCAGTTCGCGGCTTTCATTGTCAATCGACCAATCGGCGTCGTGTTTCGACGCGGAATGTTCGGGAGGAGCTGCTGACTGCGGATGCTTGACAGGAGACTTTTCCAGCGCGATGCGGGCCATGATGAATTCCTGTCGTACCCGCTCGCTAAGAAGTTGCGGTGACGGAAGCGTCGGAAGCCAGGTCGAAGCAAATAGGTGCGAGGCCGTGGTCGCGTAAAGATATCGCGGGTCTTGACGGCTGCGTTTTGCCGTTGCCTTGCACCTACGCCAGCCTTCCGCAGTTCGAGTCATGACAAGGTGGGCGAGCCAGTGGGCTGATATCGCCTCGAATTCCCCGACCTTCACCAACGGATCGCCCGCCGCAACGCGCATCTTCTCGAGAAAATTGATGACTGTTTCAAAATTTTCGCTCCAGAGTGGGAATTTGTCCCTGAGCATCAACGTGTTGATCGATTCTTCGCTCTTGCTTGCGCCAGGCCGAAGTACCGGCTTCACGGGGCCGCGGGATCACTTCCTGGATCACGCCGCTGAAATGCAAAAGCCGGTCTCGGATCGCGTCGGAAAGAATCGTCAACATTTCGAGATCGATTGGTCGTTCGGCGTCGGCTTTTAAATGGTCTCGGAGTTCGTCCTGGCTAATCTCGCCGTGCATGTATTGACGGTTCCATTCCTCGACGCGATCCCTTGGAACCCGCAGATTGAAACGCAGTTCAAAGCTTTCCGATCCGAACTGCCGGTGAAACTCGGCGAGCGTCTCAAGGAGCATTGCGTACTTGGCACCGTTTGAATCGAGATGCGGCGAGTTGCGCGCGAGTGCTCGGTGCGCTGCTTCGCGGTCCATTTCGTTGACGGGCCGATCATTTTGACGGTCGGACATTCTTTCTCCTCCATGAGAGAGGTCTCATTCCAGTACAGTTTAGATTGGGGCGGCTTCGCCCCCTAGACGACTTCGCTTTTCGGTAATGCGCCTGAGAAACGCCTGTCGGCGACTTGATGTCATCGCCGTCGGTCGGGGTTTTTCGGGCGGTCAACCTGAGGCTGCTGCCCGAAAAATCACGCATCAGAGGCGGGTTTTAAGCGAGTCATCGCCGGAGGGAGGGGGTGAGGGTGGTCGTCTTCTTCGAGTCGCGGGAATCGAACCCGCTGCCGACTTTGATCTAAGTGGTAAGCTCGATTGCGGTTGCGTGATCTGTGAGAAGTGCCTCGCTGCAATGGCGCTGCATCCCCAGGGCTTTGATTGGCTCGATTTGGCACAAAATGACGCCGATTTGCAATCAGTCATTGGAGCTTGGAATGGCTTAGCCGAGCCGATACGGAGGGCGACTCGGGCACTCCTCGGCTCGTAGGGTCGGTGGCTTAGCAGCACAGCAAGGGTCGTCGCGTCGCACCGACGTGTCGATGATCCGCATCGTCAGCAAGCAAAATCACCGCTTCACAAATCGTGGTCTTCGGAACCGAGGGTTGGGGGTTCGAATCCCTCCGAGTGCACTTGCTTTACCGCTCCAAACGCACATCGCGCACTATTTAGAGAAATCCTGGAGAACGCAATGGACAACTGACCGGCTTTGCTTGGGCGGCTTCCCGGACGTTGGATGCCGGATGCGCGTACCGTCGGCAGCTCTTCGCTTTTGCAGCACCGTTGTACCGGAAGTAATCAACCTTATTCTGCCCCTTGGTCCCGTCCCAAATCTGCCAGCACGATCGCTCATCGTCCAAGAGCACCAGCATCAAGACTCGCCGCGCAGGCCGTCCCGACCTGTACGCGTTCAAATAAGCCGTGCGCTCCTTTGTCGACAAGCGATGCCGGTAGAAACGAGATTAAAACGGCACAAGATCGAGTCCGTCGGTCGCGGGTAGACTCACGACGCACGTCCCCAAACTATCGCTGAGCACCGCGTCGGACGGGCTCGAAAAAAGCGCCGTCGTACTGCTAATGGCAGATTGGGCACCCGACGCACGGATTGCAATCAACTGCCCTAGAAAGGGGCTGGTTCCGTGAATGATGGCGTCCACTGACGGGCCGCAAGCGACGTAGACCATTCCGGTTTTCGCCGAGAATGTAACTTCTCTCGGTGATAAGGGAAGGGGCAGGGTCTTAACTACCTGATTTGTCGCCGTCGATACAGCGTAAATTGCCGGCGTCAAATAACCCGCAACGTAGGCAAACGAGCCTGACGCATCTAATACAATTCCGAGAGGCGATCCAATACCCTTTACCCTCGCGACTTCCTTGGAGCCTCCCCCCTGGATGTCGATAACGGACACGTCATTGCTCCCCATATTCGTCACGTACGCGCGAGCTCCGTCTGGCGTGAAAACCGCGCACATCGGCGTCGCTCCAACTTTCACACTTGCAACCTTGAGCATCTTGACTGTATCCAACAGGACGAACGCATCGTCGGCGTTGACACATACTCCGAGCATACCGCCGCTCGGACTTAACGCCATGCGTGACACGGCACAGTACGGCACCCACAGATCCATCAACCTAATCGTGCCCACTGGCAGTGTTTTCACTAAGCCGCTTGCACCTGCATTCAACCCAATGACGCTCACATTTCCGGATACGAGTGATGTGCCAATCGTCATGACAAAGGCAAAGGAATTATCTTTTGATATTACCACCTGATGCGGAAAATATCCCAGGGTTCCGACCTGTGCCACTTTCTGGCCGGCCAACATGTCGATCACACTGACGTCGTTCGAAGCCTCATTTGCAACGACGGCGTACTTGCCGTCTGACGTCACGCCGACACCACGCGGGCCGTCACCGGCCGGGACAAAACAGCGCAGTTGCTGGGTTTGGAGATCACATATGGCGATGTTGTTAGAGAACTTGTTGGCCGTAACTAAGGTTCTGCCGTCTGCCGCCAAGGCAAGTCTCCACGGCTTATCGCCTCCTGGCTGGCCGCCAGGGTATACGGAGCCCTCGACGGAACTCGCCGGTCCGTTGATTTGGTAGAAATTCAGCTGATTACCAAATTCATTATTCAGTGCCGCAGCGCGGTACTCGCCAGGACTACTAGCCGATTCATAGTTGTCAAGCAGATACAGCTGTTTGACGACAGACAGAGATGACAGTGCTATCACGCGTGGATTATACACTGATGCAAAAGCAAACTGACTGTCAAAGGACAGGCTTATATCGTTTGTGGGCTGCGCTATCGACGACGCTTGGCCGGTGATTAGGTTAACGGCGAGCAAGGCCGACTGCCCCGACAGTAATGCGTATTGCTTATTGGAGGTTATCTTAACGACACTGCCAAATAACTGAGGCACAGGATAGATGGCGCGCACTTGCAAATGCGGCACATCGATCAGCGCGAGTTTTGAATCGGCTGATTCGTGCGTTACGACTGCTAACTGACTGTCCGTGCTGAGAGCGATAGCCGTTGGGTAGGGTGCAGTCGGTAACGTTGCGGTTTGACTTCCGGTTGTTACATCGTAGGCAACGACGCGTGCATTAGCGATATCGGGGACGAGAAGGGTGTGACTATCTGACGAGAGCGCGAACTGGGGTCGGTTGAATTTGTATGCGCCGGTTTGCGGGGGGAATACTGTGGTCACATTAAGCGGGATTGCTTCAAAGGAGCGGTCTTCCTTGAAAGTGGCTAAATTGATGACGGAAAAGCGCGACAAAGACGAGCTATTGGCGACACCGACCAAGGCGTAAGCTTTATTTGCCGAGAGCGCGATCCGATAGGGAAACTCTCCTGTCACTGGGACGGTCGCGACGACCGCAAGTGAGTGCAGATCAATGATGCTCACAGTTGCGCTAGCCGCATTCGGAGTTAGACAGTAATGTCCGTCAAGTGTGATGGCGACGTCAGTGGGCCATAGGCCGACCGGGATCAGCCCGCGAATTAGTCGTGTGTGGGAATCAAAGACGGCGATATTATTTGTCTCACGATTGGCGACGACAACCGAGTTACCGTCCGGCGTGTAGGCCACGGCAACTGGGCCATCGCCGTCTTGGGCTGAGTTCGTGCTGAGGAAAGAATGACCGCCTAAGTGAGATGCCAGACCGTGTGTACCAGCATAAAGGTGAAGCGGTGAAGCGGGGCTGTGTACAAGCACAAGGGGGTTGGACTCGCGAGTTAAGGGATGGCCAGCTAAGGAGGCGGGTGAACGTACGTGGACCCGTGTCGGTTTGTTGACGTTGCGGAGAAAGATAGTTGCTGAATAGTTACTGCTGCCCTGCGCGGCCGCGAGTTGTGAAAGGAGGGGCAGAAGTAATGGAACGGCAACAAGATGACGGATTGTCAATGAAACCCCCTTGAGTATTGGCATGAGAGTACGGGAAGCAGGTTATCTGTCCGCAATCGATGGAACGAGTCGTCGCGTTAATGCGTCGGTGTTGTCAGCCATGGAAGCCCCTGGTGTCGCTGATGAGTGTCGTTCGCTAATCACTGCTGTCCATTGAACACTGGGATTTGAGGTGCGGCATTCCGGTATGTCTGCTGAATCGTCTGAAGCTGCTGGCTGATATTAGCCGCCTGACCAGTGACGATGCCCTGCCAATCGTACACGCTTGATGGAATTACTTGCGTAATTCCGAGCCTTTGCCAAACGACGTTAGGGCTCTGTTGATATTGCCAGATCTGTGTGGCGGCATTGACGAGCAAGTTCAGGTCTTGCTCGGAAACACCCAGGTTCGACAACACGCGACTTGCGTCAGATCCCATGAAGACATCGCCCGCCATTGACAGCAGCCACGATGAGGTGGGCGGCGCGACGAACCGGCCATTTACGATACGGACGCCATCCAAGTCGATGCTGTTGGCTATTGGGAGGTTTTCCTTGACCCATTGGTACTCCTCATCCGTCAATAAACGGCCTTGATCTTCAAGGACGTCCACGGCCCCTTGCGCAACTGCAGCGAACGCAGCGGACTCTGCGCCGTTGGCGAATTTGCCGCCTCCAATTACCGAGAGTGTCCCGCCGACGATCGCCGAGGCCGCTGTTTGTGCCAGTTGCGACCCGTCGAATCCTCGCAGTTGCACCATGAGCGGACCCGTCACTCCGATGACGGCTCCCGACAGCGCCGCCTTCCAGAAATCACCGCCGTTGATTGCGGCATTTAAGCCAGATTGAACAGCGCGCAATCCAACTCCCTCGATGTACGAAACGCCGGCGCTGGCGATTCCAGCCGATAGCGCGCCGGTAGCGGCCCCGATCAACGCGTTCTTCAAGATATCGCCGACACTACCCCCGTAAAGGGCGGTACTTGTTCCTCCATAAACGGCCCCGGCAATTGCGGCGGCCGCGACCGGCCCCAACGGGGCTGCAAGAATTCCAACCACGATGCCGGCAGCGATGGCAACAATTGGGCGCCAATTCTGCACCACGAAGTTGACGATTGCGGAAACGGCACCCGCCACGGCTTTTGCCAAGGAAACAAACGGCGAGGCGATTGAGCTGAGGAACCCACCAATTGAAAAGTGGCCGCTGGGATCCACGAATTTCAGGGGATTATTCAGCGCGTAGATGAACTTGCTGAGGTGTTGGCTGCTCAACGGCGGCGGCGAACCGACATCTGCTTGCACAAACAAACCAAGTTCCGGGTCGTACAGCCGTCCAGCCATATTGATGAAGCCGAAGGAATCGAGGCTCTCGTGGCCCGTGAATCCCCGCGAGAACCCTTCGTCGAATCCTAATGCGCGCCGGACTCCCCAGGGATCGTACTCGAATCGCTGCGCAACACAGCCGGCGTCATCGGTCAACATGGTGATCGAGCCGAGGCGATCCCTGTGAACGTAACGAGTCCGATGGCAGTGTTCGCAGAATTCGCCATGATGCGTGCAGTGCCTGTTTTCGGCGCTCTCGAAGACGGCGACGATGCCCTCATTGCCGACAATAAAATGACGATGCTGGACATGATCCCATGCGTGGTGATGCCCCGGCCACAGTTTGCAAACGCGTTCATAAAGGCCCGTACGGACGGTTACGGTCGCGCCACCTTCGTCGCAACGGGTCTCCTTGAAGCATCGGCCGTCATACGTATAGTCGTAACTGACATGGCGATCGTAGCCGGCCCAAATCGATCGAACGAGATTGTCTGGCGTGTACTCGATGCATGCTCGCGGCGTCCGCGTCGCCGCGCCGTTTGCGTCGTAGTCGAAGGAAAATTGCCAGCCGTCGGGCCGCGTAATTGACGCGACCCCATCGGGCGTCGTCATGCCGTAACCGTAGTCTCCGACATCCGATTTCCGAGTAATCCGTCCCAAAGCGTCATAGGTTACGTCGATATCACACTGGCAACAGCCTGCGACTTTGGTGATGCGATCGAGGGCGTCATAGGTAAAGTGACGATGCCGATGCGGTCGACAATTGAGCTGGTCGGTAACGTTGCCCGAGGGATCATACTGATATTCCGCACCCTCCAGGACATTGCCTGCGGCGTCGAAGATTTGCTCTTTCGTGATGTAGCCTGTTTGTTGCGAGCGCGTGTAAGCCGACGAAACGCCGTTGCCCAAGACTTCGGTCGCAACGCGACCGGTCGCGTCCATCGACGTCGCTTTCCAATAGACGAAACCGGACGCTGCATCTGCGACGGAGGCGAGACGGCCGGAGCTGGGGTCGTACAAATTGCGGACCGCAAAGCCAGTCGGATACTGGGTCGAGACGATCCGCCCGTAGGCGTCATATTGGGTGTTCGTCACGAGGGTCTCATCCGGGGTCTGCACCGTGATTTGCGAGGGCCTTCCAGCTGAGTCGTAACCGAAGATCTCCGAGTAGCCGCTCGACGTGGTGACCTGGGCGACCATTCCGACGCCGTTTGTCGAGGTGTCATAGGTCCAATTCGTGGTACCGTTGCCTCGCGACCGGAGGACCGGACGCCCGAGCAGGTCGTACTCGAATTTTGTAACCTGGCCTTTGGCATCCACCTGTCGGAGGAGTTTGTTCAACGGATCGTATTCGTATTGCCAGAGTCCGGCGTCGGGGTCTTGAGCCGACGTGCGCCGGCCCTGCAAATCGTAGGAAAAAGTCGCGGCGCGTCCGTCGGGCCGGGTGATCTGAATTAGGCGATCAAATGGGTCGTAAGCAAGCTGGAAATGATTCAAGAAGGGATCGACCATCTCGATGAGGAGACCCCGGGCGTTGAACGTGCTCTTCGTGATGTTCCCTCGTGGGTCCGTCGTCGTCGATGACAGGCCCGAGAATGAATGCTGAATCGTGGATCCATCCGGATTCCTGATCACCTTCGGCCGGTCGAGGTCGTCGTAGGTCGTCACCGTCCACTGAGGCGTTTCACCCTGGAAGTACGGGCGCGAGACCATCGACGGCCGCCCCACCTTATCCAATTGAGTGTCCTGCAACACCGCGACGTTATTGAATCCTGGAGTCGTCGTCCGGACCGTTGTGCCGTTATCGTCCAGATAGCGGCTCGTCGTCGTATGGAGTCCAGATACCGTGCGGTCAACTTTGCTAACCGCCGTCGGTGAGGTTGCGTCGGGCGGACCGTAGCTGGTCTGGGTGACGACGCCGCTTGTGCTCGTCTGCTGGATTTCTCGACCATGTCCGTCATAGGCTGTTCTTGTTATCCGCCCATTAGCGCCCGTGACCTTCGTCGGCGTGCCAAACCGCATGTCATAATCCGTGGCAGTCGTCTGACTCAGTTCGTTAGACTGCGAAATCAGAAAGCGTCCTCGGTCGTCGAATGTTCCGTGTCGTTCCCGCGCGGTCACTTGCGGCCCGGAGGTGCGCGACGTGACTTTGTTTCCAAAAATGTCGTATGTGTATTGATGAGTGACGGCCTGTGGGAGACCAGAGTCGATTATTTCCGACGCCAAGAGTCCGGTAGTACCATCATACGTGCATTGCGTCACTCGCGCTTGGGGCGTAAATCCCGGCGCGCTCGTGGTATGTGTGGACTGTTTCAAGCGGCCTAAGAACTTTTGGGTCGGTGTCACCGCATAGTATTCCGAGTCTACGACGCTGTGCTTTTCGGTACCGACGACGCTACCGACGTCCGATGTCACCTGCGTGGGACTATCAGGATTATCATGATCAGCGTAGACATATGTCGTGCTCATCGTGCCAATGGGTGTACCGTCGAGATCACGGTTGCTGGTCGAGGTGCTCTGCAAAGTGACTCGCCAATACGTCATGTTGTTGAGAGCCGGGGTAGGCGTCGGCGTCCAGTTGTTGCTTATCTCGCTGACATGGACGCCCCCAATTCCACTGATCGTCGACGTGGGCTGACCAGCCAGGACATCGTCCTGAGCAAATTGTGCGTACGTCACCATCCCGTTGACGACATTCTTGGTCGTGCGCCAGAAGAAGCCGAGCGGACGGCCGGACTTTGTATTCGACCTGAAATGGCCGTAATTGTAGGAGTATTTCTCGGTCCTGCCGCCGACATGTCGGACGGTTCTGTCGGTGACGACGTAAAGTGAAGGAACCGACTCGACAATCGGGTAGGCCGGCGGCGGCGGCGATGGTATGCCAACGACTGTCGAGGTGTCGTAGTTTTGTAAACCGGTTACGCAGTGGTGGGAGAATTCTGTCTTGACACCATTGCCATTTGTTGTGCTTCTTAGGAGATCAATCCGGATTTTCGTTTGATTAACGTAGGCGGCTGCCAAATTGCCGATGGTCGACCCGGTGCGGTTGACGACGATATCCGGCAGACCGTCACCGTTGACATCAAACAATCGCACCCCGAGGTCGCCTTGACCGAACTGACTAAATGGAGTTGGCGGGGCGAATTCCGGCGCCCACAGCCAGGTCACTCCGTTGTTCAGGTAGGCGCCCGCCACCGGTGTGGTGCCACCCTGTTCAATGCGGCTGTAAAGGATGTCGATCAAGCCGTCGCCATTCACGTCGATCAACTGAAAACCGGGATCCGATTGACCGGCGCCGATCGCAGCCGTCGGCAAGTTCCACGCAGCCGAAGTTGACGCATTCGCCCAGCCGGTCCCCGTGCTCAGGTACGTGTTGGGAATGGGTGTCGAGTTCCCCGATCGCCTGACGTAAATGAGGTCGGCGAGCCCATCGGCGTTGACATCTTGGAGCTGGACAAGCACTTGCTGGTTTTGGTCCCCCCCATCTAGTCGTTGAGGTGGATTGTACGCTCCTGGCGCGGGTGTGTTCGGCCAACCCGTCCCGGTGTTTAGATAGGCTCCCTGAGCAGGCGTACCGCCACCACCCGAGGCATTCGGAATTACGTAGTTGAAAAGCAGATCTGGAAGGCGATCGCCGTTAACGTCAACGAGTTGGCAGCCCAGAGGCAGCGACGCGGGCGGGGAGCCCGATGTCAGATAAACCGCGGAAAATACGCACCCGGGAGGTGGGGCATACTGTGGAGCCAAGAGCCAGGTGGGCCCGCCCGCCTGCAAGGTCCCGTACCCATTGTTTAGGTACGCGTTGCGGCGCTCCGTGTTATTGACGATGTCGCGAACTGCGAAGAGGACGTCTGTCAAACCGTCGCCGTTCAGGTCGACAAATTGAACTCCTCCGTCGCCCTTGGCTTGAGACGCGATGATGACGTCTGCCGGCAAAGCCCACGCGTCATTGGGAATCCAACCGGTTGCAGAACCGATCCACACGTGTCGACTTGGAGGTGATCCGTCCGCCAATTGAAACGAATACACGAAATCGGCGATCCCGTCACCGTTCACATCAATCAAACGGACGCCTCCGTCGTTGCCGTTGCTGTCTACAAAGGGTTTGGGCGGGTAGAAAGTCGACGGAGTGTGCGTGTCCCATCCTTGGCCATGGTTACGATACGCGCCGGGCGCGGCCGACCCCGCCACGGCGCTCGACCACATCATGGCGACCATTCCGCTGCCGTCGATATCTGCAAAACGCACGCCCAGATCCTGCTTCCCTTGTGCCGCAATCGGTTGAGGAGGCACCAAGCCTGGCGATGTTGGCGGCGGCCAAGCGGACGCCGATGGCGGCGGCGTATTGAGGTAAAGCGCCGGTCCAGTCGGACAATAAAGGTAGAGTAAGTCGGCAAGTCCATCAGCGTTGCAATCGGCGACGCAAGCCACGATCGTCTGGCCGGTCAAGTCGCACAATGGTGATGGAGGGATGTAGCGATTCGCCGGGGGCGGCCATCCTGCCGGCTTGTTCAAATAGGCCCCCTGTATTGTCGATCCGGGAAGGACGGTATTGTAGATCAGGTCCAGGCGTCCATCTCCGTCGAGATCCGCAATGCGCACTCCGAGCCGGCCCTGGCTTGCATTTGCAAAGACAATGGGTGGCTTCTGCGCGTCAGCGCCCTGCGTCCAGGGCGGGTGTGCTGCGGTTGCCAGAAATGTGTTTTTATATACTTGCGTCCCATTGTCGTACCCAATGACGGCATCGGGATAGGTATCAACATTCACGTCGATAAATTCAATACCATATCCGCTGACCCACTGCGGGATGTTCAGATTATATGTGTCGTCCGAATGCCAGCCGCTGGTGCTCCCGGTGTAAGCATGCGATACGACCGCGCCGCTTGCATCGCGAGTGCGGTAAAGCAAATCCGGTTGACCATCGCAGTTGGCGTCGACGACAAGAACCGCCGGCTCACCGCCTGTATTTGGTGTCGTCAACAACGGCGGCTCGAACGCGGAACCCAGTGCTACCCATTGGTCCGCCTGGCAAATGAACGCCCCATGTCGCGACACTCCACTCGCATCGACGAATTTCCAAAGTACGCCGCTATGATTGTGGCCATCGAGGTTCTTGAGAAAAATGACCGCCTTATTCGGCTGGCTGTTCAGTTCCAACGCCACTGGTAGTTTGAGTCCGGTCTTCTCGACCCAATGACTACCATTCGTGACAGTCGGTTCGTTCAGGAACGTCTGGGCCTGACTCAGAGCGCCTTCGGGTGCGTAGACCAAGTCGCAGCGACCGTCCCCATTGACGTCGACTAGTCGCACGCCGGGGATCGCTCCATGTCCGTGGCTGAAAGCAATCGGAGGCGTATAGTCAAACCGAGGCTCCCATTGCGAGTTGGTCGTCGAAAAGATGAAAGCTTGTGGGTGGTCTGTGCCGCTAATCGTCGACGAATATAGAATTCCGTTATGCCCGTCCGCGTTGAGGTCGCAGCACTTAATGCCGGCCGGGTCGATCGCATTTAGGGAAAAGGGAACTGTGGCCGGCACATGATAGTTCGTCTGATCCGCCCAGAGGTTACTGGACGGGGCAGCGGTGTATGTAAACGTTGTCGGGCGATAGGCGAATCCCGTTGCGGTCACTTCCTGAATGCTGCTGAGCACAAACTGACTGGCGGAAGCCGTGTTTGAGTGGGCGAGATCGTATTCTGTGACCAGATGCCCATCGACATATGTGCCAATCTTCAACACTTGACTGTCTTTGACGATTTGGTTCCCATGAAGATAACCTACGACGGCAGTAGCCGGGCCATAGGTTAATTCGATCGCGGCGTAGGGAGTCGTCGGTTTACGCAGATTGCCCGTATACGACGCACGCAAAAGTCCGTAATCGCCCTTTTGGTTGGTGCGGTACATAAAATCGATGTAGTTCCCGCACGAATCGACAATGCGATTGCATGCCCAGACGATTGTCTGTTTGCTCTGGACGGTAGCGTGCGAGTCCGCGGTATTGCCGTATTGCATGGTTAATCCTGCGCGCGTCTCCACGGTAAAGCTTAATGGCATCGAGTGGCTATCTAGGGTGGCAATAATCCGGGACTGATTATCGATGCGGCACCTGTACTCAATCTGGTTGCCTGCCTGATGGATGGGCACCAAGCGCTGACCGTCAAGAAACAGCGCGTCGTCAGCGGTCAGGTTGATGCCAGCAACGACGCCGTCGTCCGCGAGGTTTTTCGGGCCGCGCGTGATCGCCGACAAACCCTGGAGATTCCAGCCGACGCCCAATGCGGCTCGGACCGGATTGGCTGTCATACGACAGGGAAAGTTTGGGGGTCATCCCAGCCGAGCCAGGAGGCACCTTGATTGGGATCTGATAAAGTGCGGCACCGCCTGGTGAAAGATCAACCGAACTGTCGGTAGCACCAATATCAATCTGCGGCGGCGCTGCGAATGCGATCGATGCGAAGAAGTGTGACAACACGGCACCGAGCAAGGCCACTCTCATGACGTCAGCTCTCCCAGTTGATTGATCGGTGACTTGAGCCAGGCGCAAGTGCTTGCTGATGGCAGCATACGGACGAACGCTGCACTCCGAATAAACCGGCACCCGGTGCTGAATAGACTTCGGTTGGGACGCGTGCGAGTGGCATCCCGGATCTTGAAGGCAAATGGTCACGCTGCCAAACAGCCCACGGTAGACAGTGGCAGTACCGGGCCAGTACAAAACGGCAATGACGATGTGCAGGCGTGAGAGAGATCGCCGATCTCATCGCAAGTTCCTACCTCAAAGCCAAATCCGGATGTTCGATCGTGCCCGTTGGGCCGTCTACCGCATGACTTCGCGATGCAAATTCGCCCAATGCCAGTCGTGTAGGAAATAGAGCGGGCCATTCCCTAGCTGGTCATTGGTTGAGATGGTGTGAGCAGTTTGCAGAGACTTTGTCGATCAGTCAAGAACCCACTTTGAAAAAATCACAAACATTAGGTAGAAGTACGGGGTTGATCGTACTTGCTGTAAGCAGCATCAGTTGTTGTAGTGCCGCAGAAACTAAGCGACGCGACGATTGGGATTACGAAGCCGGTCGCAGCAACCCTCGGTCACCGAAACCGAGGGTTAGCGGATATTTCGCCGGCGTTGACGGGGCGTGTCGGTTCATCCAAGGAGCAGGAAGATCGCTTGGTCTGCCTGTGTTAATTGCGGTGGCTTACCGATCAACCGGTTTATGCTGATGACAAAACGCTTCCGCTGCTTTGCGATGAAAGCCCCAAGACTCAACCAAGCGGGGCCGCGTGTGTGCAGCGGTAAAAAATGAACTCGCATCCGCCACATCGACCGAGCGCGTGCGGGAGCAAGGTATTGCTCGCACTGACACGCCGGGAATTGGCCCACTGAATCGTTCAGATGTTGTGCTGCGCTGCACGGGCGCTGCATTTCCGGCGGCAAAGCCGGGATTTGGAGAGGAGGTGGCCTTTGGTCGCAATGACCGAACGACCTGAGCGGCAAGAGCTTTTGCCACTAGCGACGTTGAGACCAAACTGGAGGTGGCGGGAAAATAGCCCGCCACCTGTTAGATCGCAAGTCATTGTACTGCAAGGTGTTATGAAATAGCAAAATGGAGGCGGCGGGAATCGAACCCGCGTCCTTTGCGGAGTCAACCGTAAAGTGCAATTGCGGTTGCGTCAAATGCCAGACCCCATGCGCTGCACGGGCGCTGCATCCTGGCGGTCTTAATTGTCATTGCGTGGCATTGCTTGACGCTGATTTGCAACGCGTGATCGCGGCCTGGGACGGGTTGCCGGCCGCGATTCGTAAAGCGACCCTGGCGCTGATCGACAGCGGAACCTCGTAGTGGTCGTCAGCCCCTGGGATCGATTTTCAGTGTGTCGGGAGATGAACGCCGGAATGGCACCAGAGTGGCATTTGTCAACGGATTCGTGAATTCGTTCCAGTGTTCTTTAAGGTCGGACAGCACGTCGACCATTCCTTTTAACTGGGGATCGGAGTCAGCGAGTTGGAAGACGCCTTCCGTGTCGGGCGGACCGAGAATCTGCCAACCATAACTCAACTCCTCAAACACCTCGGCGATCTTGCCGACCGCGCCTCCTTGTCGAGACCCAAGTCTGGATAGCCAGACGCCAAAGGGGACCGGATATTCGCGCACGACGTCTCGCCACGGGCCTTCCGGGAATAACGGAACGCGCGCGCGACCAAGCCAAATCTTGTGTTTGCTGTCTGCTTCAAGCCATCCGCACTTCATTAGGCCGCGCAGCGTCCCAAGACGTCGGTGACCTTCGACCAGATATAGCTCAGCCGACGACGTTACTAATTTCCCTTCGACAAACACTGGCAAGTCGAGCCAGGTCCTGTGCTTCCGCCAGCGTCGTTTTTGCCACCACGCAAGAGTGACGTGCTTCCAGCCGAGCGTGGCAACTCTCTCGGCCTGAATCGTCGAGGTCACGACGTTATCGCCGCGCGTAGCTTCAGCGTCTGGGCGGACTTGGGCTCGTCAGTGAGAGCTTGTCGAAGCTGGGGCTCGTGTTGATCGCCGCGCCAGGAATTCGAGCCGAAGGCGATGTCTCCGGCCACGAGTAAGGTCACGTCAAGAACGGCGCAATGGCCTGGGTTGTCGAAAACGATGCCGACCTTGGTGCCGCGTTCACCTTGCACTTTGAACAGCACGACGTTGAAAGGTGCGCCGTCAATGCCGTTGCGGTGGTGGGCGGTAGTGAGGATTTTGAGCTTCATGGCAGTCCTCCTATTCGCCGGCGGTTTGGTCGGAGTCATCTGACGCGGGAAACAGGTCGTCGGCGACGATTTCGAGCGTTGTCCACGTGATGCCCCATTCGGCGTCATGCTTGTCGCGCACTCGCTCGAGGACTTCCCACGCCTGGTCGTCTGTCAGATGCGGGCGGATGCCATTCACGTCCTCGATCGCCCAAATGGCGGCGATTTGCCGGTGTTTGGCAAGCAGGTCGTGGACATAGAGATTGACATCGGCGTAAAGCTGCGACCGGTCTTCGCCTTCGAGGAGCGCACGCACTTCGTAGAGGCGTTTCTCCAGGAAGTTGACCTGCTCGACGGTGAAAGCCGGATCGTCCTCGGCTTCGAGGCTGTCGGGAAGGTCGCGGAGTTGCCGGACGGCTTCGCGGACTCGCGGTTCGAGGGTAATGGTGGTGTCAGTCATGGTCGCCTCCGTCACTGGTTGAGGGAAGCGATTCGGAGTTCCTGGAACTGGCGCTCCAGTTCGTCCAGGTCGTCGTCGAAGGCGGGATCGCAGGCTCCGTCGAATTCCAGGGTGGCAGAGGTAAGACGGAACAATTCATAGGAAACGTGTGTTGGGTACTGTTGCATAGTTGGTGTCCTTTCCGAGTTGCGGGCGGAGCATCCTTGCCCCGCCCTGTTTTGGTTGAGTTACTCCTTCTTCTCCGAAGCGATTCGGATGGTGATGCGGCCGTCGAGGGGAACGAGCCCGTCGAGCTGGACGTTGAAGCCTTTGCCATCCTGATGCGGCCATACCGAGCCGATGCGAGTCCAGAAGCCTTTGCCGCCTTCGCGGTCGCGAACGTGATAGGCGACGTGGCTTGGGCTTTTCGAGCCGGCGGTTTCGTTGGTTTTTGCGTCGTTGGTCATTGTCTTTCTCCTTCGTTTTCTTTGAGTTGCCGGGCCCCACCACGGGGCCTGATGGCACGTGACCCAAAGCCGGAAAAGCCGGGGCGAAGCGAGCGCAGCGACCGGGCAAGCTGAAAATTGGGGGCGACCTTTAGGGGGAGCCGATTTTCTGCTTTCCCGGACCGGCGGCGGCTTTAGCGTGCCCATCGCTAAGGCCACGTGTGGGCTACGGACTCAAGCCATTGAGAACGAAGGAGACTTTGACCGAAGACGCGAATCGAGAGACGCCGGATGCACCAAGCCGCTTGCAAGAAAATGTTGCAGTTCGCGGATTGCGTTAACGAAGTGGCAAACTTCTGCGTCTTACAATGAGGTATGTTGCGCATCATTCAGAGCAAAGGCGTCGGCCAGGCGAAGTCGTACTACACGACGGCCGACTATTACCTCGAAGGCCAGGAACTCACCGGCCAGTGGCGGGGCGAGGGCGCTCGCCGTCTTGGTCTGGAAGGCCATGTCGTGAAATCCGACTGGGACCGGCTCTGCGACAACCTCGATCCGAAAACGGGAAAGCGGCTCACGCTTAGGACCGATGCCGATCGAACGGTGGGCTACGATTTCAACTTCCATGTGCCCAAGAGCGTCTCGCTGCTCTATGCAATGACGCGGGATGAGCGCCTGCTCGATGTCTTCCGTGATTCGGTCGACGCGACGATGCAGGACATCGAAGCCGAAATGAGCACGCGCGTGCGGAAAGGCGGCCGCAACGAAGAACGCAAAACGGGCAACATGGCCTGGGGCGAGTTCATTCACTTCACGGCAAGGCCGATCGACGGCGTTCCCGATCCGCATCTGCATGCTCATTGCTACGTGTTCAACGTCACGCATGACGAGAAGGAACAGGCCTGGAAAGCGGGCCAGTTCCGCGACATCAAACGCGACGCACCGTATTTCGAGGCGCTATTCCATGCGAGGCTGGCGCACCGTCTCTCCGACCTCGGTTTGCCGATTGCCCGGAGCAAGAAGGGCTGGGAGCTGTCCGGCGTGGATAAGGGCCTGATCGACCGCTTCTCGCGGAGAACGAAACAGATTGAGGATAAGGCCAAGGAGCTCGGCATTGACGATCCTCATGCCAAGGATGGGCTCGGGGCGAAGACGCGCGAGAGCAAGCAGAAGAATCTCTCCCTGCCTGAGCTGCAGGATACTTGGGCGGCACGGATGACCCCGCAGGAATTGGGCGCACTGAAGGCGCTCGAACGCAAAATCGGCGGCGATTCGGAGCCGCAGGACGGCAATGCGGCCGCACGCGCTGTCGAGTATGCCATCGGCCATGAATTCGAGCGGAAGTCGGTGACGCCTGAACGGCAATTGCTGGCGACGGCGCTGCGTCATGGGGCAGGGGCGGCCAAGCCTGAGCAAATCCTGGAGCAAGCGAAGCGAAGTGATCTCATCATCGGAGAGCGTAACGGCCGAAGCATGGCGACGACGCGCGAAGTTCTCGATGAAGAGCGGCACGTCATTGAATTCGCACGCAAGGGGCGAGGGGCCTGCGACCCGCTGGTGCGTGGCCCAATTGTATTCGACCGCGATTGGCTCAATGACGAGCAGAAGAGGGCGGTCGAGCACATCGTCAACTCCAAAGACCGCGTGACTCTGCTGCGCGGCGCGGCCGGCGTCGGTAAGACGACGCTGATGCAGGAAGCCGCCGAGCAAATTGAACGATCAGGGACAAAGGTATTCGCCTTTGCTCCCTCGGCCGATGCCAGTCGCGACGTGCTGCGCAACGCCGGATTCAAAGATGCCGACACCGTTGCCCGCCTCCTCGTCGATGAAAACTTGCAACGGCAGGCGGCGGGACAGTTGATCTGGATCGATGAAGCGGGGTTGCTCGGCATGCGGACGATGGGGAGGGTGTTCGCCCTTGCCGAGAACATCGGCGCTCGCGTGTTACTCTCAGGCGATCGCAGGCAGCACGGCTCGGTCGAACGCGGGGCGGCACTCAAGCTACTCGAGGAAGAGGCCGGGTTGAAGCCGGCCGAGGTAAAAGAAAACATGCGGCAGGCCGGCGACTACCGCCTGGCCGTCAATGCCATCAGCGAGGGACGCATTGCCGAGGGCTTTAAGCGGCTCGACGATCTCCGCTGGATTCGCGAAATCCCCGATGACGAGCGCGACCGGCAACTGGCCGCCGATTACGTCGATTCCTTCGCGAAGGGCAGGACTGCTCTGGCCGTGTCGCCGACGCACGCCGAAGGTGATCGCATCACCGAAGAAATCCGCAGGCTTCTTCGCGAGAAGAAGGAGATCGGGCAGGACGAACACTCGTTCCGAGTTCTGATCCCTGCCAATCTCACCGAAGCGGAGCGTGGCGACGCCATCAGTTACCTTCCCGGCGACGTGCTGCAGTTTCATCAGAACGCGAAGGGATTCACGCGCGGGCAGCGTATCGTCGTGGGCGAGGGGGTTGCCCTGCCGCTCGATCAGGCAGGGCGCTTCGAGGCGTTTCGCTCGCGGTCGCTTTCACTTGCTTCGGGAGATCTGGTGCGGATTACGCACAACGGATTTACTGCCGACGGCAACCATCGGCTCAATAATGGGTCGCGACATTCCGACCATCACAACATACGAGGCACCCATAGCTCTCAAGCTTAAGTTTGCCGTATTCGCCGGTTCCAAACTCCGAGGACGGCCTGAGATGGCCGGGTTTGCGAACCCAAACATATGCAAGCGCCATCCGTTACACCTTTGTCGCTTCTCCAAAAGGACGCAGCCCGCGCTTGATTTACCAAGCCGCTGTGTGTACTTTGTCACAATTCCAACAAGGCGGCTTCGGGCGACATGCTCACTGTCAATCTCACTCGATCCCAGCAGTAGTTTCGTCTGTGCTGTCTCGCTTTATCGAAAGGCAGTTGCAAATGGATATTCACGACCTACTTGTCCGTGTAGAAAAGCTAGAAACAGACAACAAAAGGCTATTCCAGTCCAATCGACGAGTAAGAAGCGCTATCTACGCAGTCCTCCTTGTTTTTTCTGCCTGCGCGCTAGCGACGGTTGTTACGCCACTTGGCGCCTATCCACCTGCGACGCGTGCCGATGCGACGTTCAACACCGTACATACGAGAGTCCTTCTGGTCGAGGATCAGCACAATCAGCCGCGTATCCGCCTTGAGGCACCGACAAGCACGGGCTCAGGGACTTTTGATGCAAAGGTCGTGATTTTGGATAACTCTGGAAATGACCTGGTCGGTCTCCGTCATCAGCCCGGTTACTCAGAAATTGTATGCCAAGATGGGACGAACCGCGTTTCCTTGAATGCAAGTACAGTGGGGGCAAATGCACTGGTTGGCGACCCGCATCATTTTCTTGGTTCATCAGTCAACGCGAACGGTGCATTCCAATATGTTACGAGTGCAGATCTAAGCCCACTTATTGAATCGATGATATATAACGATAAACCGACTTTTTGGATCAAGCAGGATCCGGCGCATACAAAGTGCTTGCTCAAGGTGGATAACAACGGCTCCCCGTCGTTGCGGCTCGAGGCCAACATGGCACAAGTATACGATGCAAGCTCGGAGCATACATTAGAAGACATAATTAGAAACGCCATACGACCGAGGTGACTCGAGTGTGACTGACCCCGATGCAGTCTTGCATCACTCGCAACTTGTGTCCTGGGCGTTGACTTGGATGCCGCGTCCAGTGCGTGAGTTCGTGAGCCACCGTCGCCGCATGCGATTCCGAATCGCCGAAGGTCTCGAAGGGCGGCATTCTGAGAGTCGGTCGTGATGGCGTGGAACGCCCGGTTCCCGCCATATTCGATCTTCGCTCCCGTATTGGCGAAGAACCGTTCGGCCTACTCGATGTGTTCGATCTTCTCCTTGGGCCGTTCGGCCAGTCCATAGAACAGCTCCGGCAGCCCCTCCCACTGCTCCGCGTTGAAAACCGTGTATTCCTTTGAGGAACGGGATTTTCTCCACGGTCGTGTGGCCGTCTTCGGCCTGGTCCTTCCTCTTGAAGGTGCTCGCATAGACCACCGGTAGAGCCGTGTTCGCCCTTCTTCAGGTGTCCGGCGAGTTCCTTGGCCTGCTGGAAGGTCATCCAGATCGGGCAAGGAACTTGGATTATTGCCTTTTGTCGAGCGCCTGGGTTTAATTCTGAGAGTCTTCGGCTGTCCTTCTGTCGCCCGCCCTTTTATGGAGCGTGATCATGGGGGTAGTTAACCTTCCAAGTGGTGCTACAATCCGAACGTTTCCCATCCCAGCGGCCGGGTTCGATCCGCTGACCGCTGATGAACAGACATTATTACGGTTTGGCTTCCCGCCGCGCCCCCTCAACGATTCAGAAAGCGACGAAAGGTGGAAAAGGTTCTTTAGCGGCATGAAGCTTTTTATTGAACCTACGTTTCGTCGGAGTGACAATATACGGAATGGCCCCAGGCTCAGAGGCTTGCTCGAGGGACTTGAGACCTCCTCGAATTGGTCTGGAGCAGTGGTATACGCGCCAGCGCAGTCAACCTTCGATTCAATTAATGGCCAGTGGAACGTTCCCGATCCGAGCCCTGCATCTGTCGACGGTACTCACTATTATTCAAGTTTCTGGATTGGTATCGACGGAGACGGTTCACCCGACGTTTTCCAAGCCGGAGTCGAGTGCGACGCAGTGTACGTCGGCGGCAATGTGCAAAAGACATTCACTCCCAGGTGGGAGTGGTATCCCGAAAACGAGGTGCAGATTACAAATTTTCCGGTATCGGCAGGCCAAACGCTTGCATGCATGCTAACTGTCGTAACTAACACAACCGGGAACGTATACTTACAGAACCTTACAGCCAGCCTGATCACGATGTTTCAAATCAGAGCGCCTGCCGGCACGGTGCTTACTGGAAATAGCGCGGAATGGATTGCGGAGCGTCCTGGGATTAGTGGTACGTTGAGCAAGCTTGCAAACTATGGTGTAGCTGATTTCGTTCAGTGCAATGCACATACGACTACGAGTCTTAACCTGACACCAACCGACGGTGACAATGTCAACATGACTGATGGCGGACAGACAGTGTCCAAGGGATTCGCTGAATCGCCAAGCAATGTCCATTGCGTTTACACAGGTCCACATCCAGTTGAAGTCCATGTCGCGTCGGGCGTCTCGCAATTTCAGACTCGCATCTTTGAAAGAGCAACGACCTTTGCCAATGAGACTGACGGTGTATTTCTGATGGCCGACTATGACAGGGACGGGATTCCTGATCTTGTCTTCATCAAGACCGCCAATACTCCGACCGGCCATGTTGAAGTTCATATCGCGTCGGGCGCCTCGCAATATCAGACTCGCATCTTTGAAAGAGCGACGACCTTTGGCAACGAGACCGGCGGAGTCTGGCTGATGGCCGATTATGACAGGGACGGAATTCCTGATCTTGTCTTCATCAAGACCGCCAACACTCCGACCGGCCATGTTGAAGTTCATATCGCGTCGGGCGCCTCGCAATATCAGACTCGGATCTTTGAAAAGGCGACGACCTTTGGCAACGAGACCGACGGCGTCTGGCTGATGGCCGATTATGACGGGGACGGAATTCCTGATCTTGTCTTCATCAAGACCGCCAACACTCCGACCGGCCATGTTGAAGTCCATATCGCGTCGGGCGCCTCGCAATATCAGACTCGGGTCTTTGAAAGAGCGACAACCTTTGGCAACGAGACCGACGGCGTCTGGCTGATGGCCTATGGCGCAATTCCTGATCTTGTCTTCATCAAGACCGCCAACACTCCGACCGGCCATGTTGAAGTCCATATCGCGTCGGGCGCCTCGCAATATCAGACTCGGGTCTTTGAAAGAGCGACAACCTTTGGCAACGAGACCGACGGCGTCTGGCAGATGGCCGCTTATAACGGGCTTCTTGACCTTGTGTTTATCAAAACATTTAATGCTTAAATCGGCGGTCGCATCGTGGTAAGAAAAGGGACGTCAGTCGAACAGCGATCGCGGTCGGCCCTTGGTCGTGACTGAGGCAGCAGTGCAGATCACTCGGATGCGGGGAGCCACCGTCTCGGGTAGTCTTCGTGACCGATGCATGGGAGAGCAGGTATTTCAACAGCCTGTCGAAGATCATCGGCCCGGACAAGCTGCAAGTCATTGTCCTCGACGGAACCGACAATCGGCGGATAACTTCGGCTACAACTTGGGAGCCAATCGCCACTCCTGGTTAGGACTTAGTCGCCCGCGGCTGATCCAAGCGAAAGGGAAGCGTGGCGCGCCCCATGTCGCGGGGGCAGGGCTGAAATATGCAATTAGTCAAGGTTGCCTTCCGTTCATCACGGTTGTTGTGCGGCAGTGCGAGACCCTTCAACGAAGAGCAAATCGCGCGTCGGACGAATCCGACGCGCGGCGATTGCCGCCCGGCCAGGTCACGTCAGGTCAGCCTACGGGCTGCGGCTGCAAGCCGTGCAGGAAGTCAACGGCCTTCGACGCGTGGGATGCGGCTGTGAACACGGCCCGCTTGTCGTCTTTGAGGAAGAAGGAAACACAATGCCCCTGTTGTCAGGGGTTGTCTCCTGGGACCGGAGTGCCCGATAATCGGGGTTGCGTCGCTGTTGCAATTGGCGGATTGGATTCGCCGGCGCAGTGACGCTTTACAAGGAAGTCAGCCATGCAACCTAACGCCGATCGGGTTCCCCCCCGCGCGCCACAATCGCTGCCCAGCCGCATTGCGTTGGAGCTGCTGTGGCGCCGCCTCACGCCTTGCTGCCGCGAGCGTGCGCTTCGCACGCTGAGCCGAATTGTCCGTCACCATTGCTCGCCTCGAATCGAGGAGGCGAGCAATGAGTAACCGCAATGTCGCAGTGGCGGACTTGGCCGAAGCCGATGCAACACAGCCGGCATCCGCGCGTGAGTCGGTCGTTCGCTCGTTCTTGACGGCCAAGATTCGCCAGCGACATCTCGACCGACTGGCGATCGTTTACGTTCGGCAGTCCACGCCACAACAGGTAATCGAGCACCAAGAATCGCGTTTGCGACAGTACGACTTGGCGCGGCACGCTGTCGCCTTGGGCTGGTCCGACCGCCGTGTGGTCGTGATCGACGAAGATCAGGGACAGAGTGGCCGGAGCGCGGAGCAACGGTCAGGCTTTCAGCGTCTCTTGGCCGAGGTCACGCTGGAACACGTGGGATTGGTCTTGGGCTTGGAAATGAGTCGCCTGGCCCGTTCCTCGAAGGACTGGCATCATTTGCTCGAGCTCTGCGCGTTGTTCGGAACCTTGTTGGCTGATCAGGACGGGGTCTACGATCCGACCGACAGCAACGATCGCCTGCTCCTGGGCCTAAAAGGAACCATGAGCGAATTCGAGCTCTTCACCATGAGAAACCGCTTGGAACGCGGTCGACTGCACAAAGCCGAGCGAGGTGAGATGTTCATCGCCGTACCGACGGGATACGTCCGTTTGCCCTCCGGCGAGATCGCCAAGGAACCGGACGAGCAGGCCCGCGCCGCGACGCAACTGATCTTCGACAAGTTCGAAGAGATCGGCTCACTCTACGGAGTTTTGCATTATTTGGTGAAGAACGGCGTCGCCCTCGGCATTCGACCGAATCGAGGATCTCAGCGGGGAGAATTAACTTGGCGGCGGCCAACGCTGTGCACCGTAAGCCGCGTGTTGCATCATCCGATTTATGCCGGCGCCTACGTCTACGGCCGAAATCGAATCGAGCGGAAGGTCACGGGCACCACGGTTTGCAAGCGACAGCGGCAGTTGCCTCGCGGTCAGTGGAAGGTCCTCAAGCGGGACGTATTGCCTGCCTATATCACGTGGGAACAATACGAAGCGAATCTGGAGCGGCTGCGACAAAACCGCTGCCGATCCGACACTCGGGGCATCGCCCGAGAAGGCAACGCGCTGCTGGCTGGGTTGCTCATCTGCGGAACGTGTGGTCGGCGATTACAGACAGGCTACCGGCATTCGAGACGCCCCTATTATCAATGCGTGCGACATCTGGAAGAGGCCCGTGAACAAGAATGCTACGGGCTGAGTGCTGCACCGATCGACGAGCTGGTCATTCGGCAACTTTTCAAGGCGCTGGAACCGGCTGCGTTGGAAATGAGCGTCCAGGCGTTGGAAGACGAACACCGCGAGCGTCAACGGCTCCACGAGCATTGGTCCCATCAGCGCGAACGGGCGCATTACGGAGCCGAGCGAGCCGAGCGACAGTTCCACGCTGTGGAGCCGGAGAATCGCTTGGTGGGCCGCACATTGGAGGGAAAATGGGAAGAGGCTCTGCAAAAACTCCACGAGATCGAAGAGGAATGGCATCGCTTTGCACAGGCGACGCCGCGGCAATTGTCCGACGAGGAACGAGAGCGAATCACGGCGCTGTCGCAAGACCTTCCGGCCCTCTGGAATGCCGAGCAGACAACCAACGCCGATCGCAAGGAAATCATTCGTTGCCTCGTGGACCGAGTGGTCGTGCGTGTGAGCGAGATCAGCGAACGAGTCGACGTGACCATTCACTGGCACGAGGGGTTCACCAGCCAACACGAACTGATCCGGCCGGTGTGCTCTTATCGAGGGATGGCGACCGCTGATCAGCTCCGACGGCGCGTGACGGAACTTCGGCAAGAAGGACGAACGGCATCCCAAATCGCAGCGATCTTGAATCGGGGCGGGTTCTCACCGCCGCGCCGTTGCAATCCATTCAGCAAGGAGCAAGTGTGGCAACTGCTGGCTCGCCTCGGGCTGACAGATAAGCTCGACGTAGTGGAATTGGGGCACATGAGTTGCGACTCTCGGCCTTGGCAAAGAGCTTGGAAATTCCCATTCTGAGACTTCGGGACTGGGCGAGAAAAGGTTGGGTCCACGGGCGTCAAACGCCGACGCAAGGCCTATGGATCGTCTGGGCTGACCCCGATGAACTCCGGCGACTACGGAGATTGGCCGCCCGTTCCAAGTGGGGCGTTCAAAGCCATCCGGTTGAATTGACGACGCCAAAGAAACGGCAATAAACCCCGAACAGTGGCGTGAACGCGCATCAACAGCAAAGAGGGCATTTTGCCAGAGCATGCCGTCTATAAAGGAGGTATCGTGAGGCAACGTTCAGGACTTTCAGCCAATTCTGGATGTAGCTGGCGTGGTCCTCGCGGACTTCCGGCGCGATTTCGAGGTCCGCACAAAGAAAAGCCGAGCCGAGTTCGGCGACAAGCTCCTCCATCGCGTAGCCTTCGTCACCCCAGCGTTTGCGGCCGAGGTCGCGGTTGAGCCGTGACGGGTGGCGAGTCCAGTGGACAGTTTCATGCAGGACGGTCGCCGCGTGTGATTCCGGGTCGCGGAAAGTCTCGAAGGGCGGCATTTTGATGGTGTCGGTAGTGATGGTGTAACAGGCCCGGTTGCCGCCGTATTCGATCATGGCACCTGTGCCGGCAAAGAACCGCTCGGCCCGCTCGATGCGTTCGATCTTTTCCTTCGGGGGTTCGGCCAGTGCGTAAAAGTGTGCCGGCAGTCCCTCGCACTGCTCGGCGTTGAATACCGTGTATTCCTTCAGGAACGGGATTTCCTCCTCGGTTGCCTGACCGTCGTCGGCCGTATCCTTCCGGGTGAAAGTGCTGGCATAGACGACGGGCGAGCCGTGCTCGCCTTTCTTGACGTGCCCGCCCAATTCCTTCGCCTGCTGGAAGGTAATCCAGATTGGGCAGGCGTATCCGGCGATTTCAGCGGCGGCCCAAAGCTGCAGGATGTTGACTCCCTTGTAGGGCTGGCCGTTGTGCCGCAGGGGCCTGGTAATTCTCCCGGCAGCGTGCTCAGCCTTCCAGGGCTGCATCCACGGGCGGATGCCTTGTTCAAGCTGCTCGACGATGCGATTCGTCACGCGGGAGTAAATGTCAACGCTGGGAGCGGACGCGGAAGCGACGGACATCGAAAAACCCTCCGTTTCTGGAATGAAAAAAGTCCCGTTGCGACAAAAAGCCGCAGCTTTTTTGGGCGCAACGGGGATGAAAGCCCCAAAAAACGGGGGAGCGCAGTCAAGGACGGCCGCAGCGGAGGGCACCGTTCTGCACGCAGCAAAGCGGAGGAAGATCGGGAGGTAGCCGCAAAGGCCGCGTGGCCCCGATCCTTGACGGCGCGGGGGGAGGCCCCCCTCAAGGCCTAAAGAGAGTCAGCGGCGAAGGCTTTCGCCGCGTCGTTCGAGAAGGTGCAGTCGATTGGCGATGCCCCTGAATTACAATTGCTGACCATGAGCAACTCGTCCCTTAACGACTTGGGCTTGCCCGAGGCCTTTCGCACGAATGTGATCGCCCGTTTGCGGAGATGAAGGAAGGCAGTGGCTTGAAGACCTTCCCGACGAAGTGGATCGGTGTGCTCGTCAATGGAAACTCACCATTCGTGGGACTGTTGGTGGCCTATCCTTCAATTATGTCGCGGGCGCCACGACCGACGGCGGCGAGGAAGTCATTCTGAATCTAGGAAATCCGCATGAAAATCTCTCGGCAGAAGCGCGGGCGTTGAAGGCCTTTGCGGGCAAGAAAGTGCCACAGTTGCTGCAGTCTGACGGCAGTTTGCGTGCTCTGGTGCTTCGCAAGATTTCGCCTGGCACTCCCCTTGCGAAGGTACAGGAGCAGGATGAAGATCGAGCTACCACGATCGTAGCTGAGCTGATTCGCGACCTACCGGTGGCCGTCCCGGCGAATGGGACGTGGGGGACTTACGTCAGCTGGACCGAAGTTTTCGACAGGCTAACCGACTTCCCCGAGCCTTCGATGCTCGCGAAGGCCAAGAGTCTTGTGCGCGAATTGGAGGCGACGAAGCCGGAGTATCGTCTGCTGCACGGGGATTTGCACCACCATAATATTTTGCTCGACGGAAGAAACGATTGGATCGCGATCGATCCGAAGGGGGTTGCAGGTGATCCGGCGGCGGAAGCGGGCAGGATGCTACACAACCCCACGGCAGGATTTCTGAAAACTGATCATCCGAAAGCGAGAGCTGCGAATCGGGTTAAAATTCTTGCCAACATTACGAGGATCGACGCAGATCGCTTCAAGAAATGGGGCTACGTCGACTCAGTCCTGTCTGCGGCTTGGAACGTCGATCGAGATTATCGGATCGAGTGTGCGAAACTTTTTGAAGCCATCGGGGCATAACGTGGGTCGGTTTTGCCACGTCGGACCGCTGCGGCGATTAATGCGGTCCCTGTTCTCCCGGCCAGAAAAAGGCGTTCCTCAAATGTCTGCACCATATCGCTCGAGCGCCTTCGTCGACTTCAACGCGGGCATCGTTCACCTAGACCCGATGCGGTTCGTGAATCAGCATTCGGGATCATGGGACCTGGCAACTGAGATCGACTTTTTCCAATGCCGTGTTGAGGTGTGGCAACTCGCGCCTGCCGTCGCAATCCTTAAGCACATCGAATCGGAAAGTCACCCATCAACTTGGTCGCACTCTGCTTACGCTCTCCTTTTCCTCCTCACTCCGTACTTCGAGATGGTCGGGAAAATCCTTAACGAAGAATCGAACGAATATAGGAGCGGGGACCGTGATTTCAATTTGGGCTTCTGCAGCGTGTATCCCGAGCACATTTTCAGCCAACGGACACCGGGAACATCCGGCTTAAACGACAACGCGTTCCCTCATTTGGCTCGACTGCGCGATCGGTTGCGAAATGGACTGTCGCATCTTGGCTTTACGAAGAGGACTTTCGATATCCACAATTCGCCAAAGGTAGACGATGACTTCGCGGTTTTTGCCGTAGGAACCAGCGCGACCGACCCGGCGCCGATGCCGTATTACGTCGCCAACCCGCATCGCATAACGCGAACGATCGTGGAGCATTTCGGAAAGTTTGTCGAGCACTTACGCAGCTCGAGCGACGTCCAGTTGCGCGACAAGTTTCTCGAGTTCGTGGGGGACTTTCACGATCCCCATCTACTTGCATTTCCGTAGGCGCGGCTAATGTCCTTGACGTTATTTTGGGGGAGCAGGTTCCGCCACATAGCTGATGGAAACGCGATCGGAGCTGTGAACGGGCACGCCAAGCTCCTTGCACCAGTCGATGAGCGTTTGACCGTCAACGCCGCCCGAGGGAGTCTTGCTGGCCTCCTCCTCGGAATTGGCGTAAGGCTGGATCGCAGCGAGGCGCTCTTGCCAGTTTCTGGACAAGAGGCCAATACTGGCGAAGGATCTGTTCGGCCTCATCGTGGCATCCCCATAGCCACTGCCACCAGTTGTCCTTTATTTTGTTGTCGACGTAAACGAGGACGGCTTTAAAGGTGTCCTGCCCTGGCATCGGGACGGGATGTAAGTCAGCGAACGGCGTTGCGGAGGTGACCGTCTCGGGCTCGGGTTGTTTGAGAACGAAAACCATGCGGTCTGTGGGCGCACCGCAATGGATGCGCCCGAGAGCTCGCCGGCGAGGCACTTGCGCCCTTCGTCGCGCAGACCCAAGCGAGTCCGGCAGGCCTTTGACGGCGGGACTCGGCCGGTTTTTGACGAAGCCAGTGAGCTCGCCACCTCGATAGGCGAAATAGAATCCGGCGATTTCGAAACCATAATAATACGCAAGCAGCAGGTGTCCGGCTTCGTGGTGGAAGAAAGTCATACGTTTGGTCGCGGAGTTGTAGAATGCCTCCGGATCCGCTGACACAAAGCCGGGCATCTGTGGCCTCCTCGTTGATTGAGGAACAGGCGGCCGTGCTCACCGCTTGAGTCGTCGTCTCGACTGCTTGCACGGGGGGGGCATCGGCCATCAAGTGGATATCGTTTGTATCGCCGGATTCTACAAAAAATGCGGAGCGTCGTCTTGGATTCGGCGCAGATGTCCGTTTAGTAGCGGAGCACATACGCCGGCGACTTGCTCATCCGGTCGCGCGACCTGATGTATGTCAAGGTCGTTCTCGGATCAGCGTGGCCGGCATAGTCCTGAAGATCGATGATGTCGCTGCCGTTCTCGCGAGCAGTTGTGAGTGCCGTGGCGCGGAACGAATGTACGGTGACATTCGGGTCGAGGGCGAGGCGGGCAACATACGTGGCGACGAGCTTCTGAACGGCTCTCCGGCTCATCGGTCTGGCCAGGAATCCGTCGACGCCGTTGCCTCGGCCGCTCTTAGCGGGACGGAATAAGGGGCCTTGAAGATCCCCGCGGATTCCCGCAGAGTCGAGCCAAGCCTCGACGCGTTCGGCGGCTTCCGCGTGCATCGGAACGAGCCGCTCCTTCCCGCCCTTGCCATGGATTTCCAAGACGCGATGAACGCCGTTTTGTTTACTGCTGCCGACTTTCAGTCGGGTGAGTTCGCCGACTCGACATCCCGCGTAAGCCAGAACAGCGACAAGAGCGCGATCACGAATTCCCACGGGCGTATCGCCGGATGGGGCGTCGAGGAATCTGCGACAGTCTTGCGGTGAAAGCGCGAGGGTCTTGCCGTCCCTCGCGGCAGCCGGCGCATCAACGAAATCCGAATGGGCCGGGTTCTTTCCGGCGAAGCCGTAGCTGTGCAGATAAGAGAAGAGAGACCGCAGAGCTGTCAGCTTGCGGCGGATCGAAGCATTCGTAAGTCCCTGATTGGTCAAATGATCGCGCCAGGCGGCGACGTGGCCGGGGCGAATCTTCGCGAGCTGCTGGAGCGCATCGGCAGGAATCTCAAAGAACGCGAGAAACTGCCTGACTTCGCGGTCGTAATTGCTGCGGGTGTCCGGCGACGGTGATTTGGTGAGCCAGGCGTTGTACGCCTCCATGAGTTGGCTCGGGAGGTCGGTCACGGAATTGGGCGGGAAATCGTTAACGGTGGGTAACTGTTTGGGCGGGAGGAGGTCGGTGTCGGAATCGGGCATGAGATGGTTCGCCTAAAGTGGGTTAGGCGAACCATACGCCGGTCGGCGGACTAGCGCAAGCGGAAAGTGAATCGTTAATGGGGAGGTAAGGAAGTGATGCCCGGTGCGGCGACGTTGGGCACGTGAAAAACTGGTTGACCGAAGAGAGGAATCGTGGCAGGGTGAAAGGGTCGGTCAACGCATGGAGGCACGTCATGAGAATTGAGACTCGTCAGGGAGAAACGATTTACCAATCGAAGGTGGATTCGTCGGGGAGGATTTCATTGCCGGCGGAGATCGCGCAAGCCTCGGCGTGGAGGTCGGCGATTTGGTGATCGTGAAACAGGAAGGATCGTCAATCGAAATTCTCACGCCGATGCAGGCGTTGCGAAAGGCACAGGAGTATTTCCGAAAACTGGTGCCGCCCGGCGTCAGTCTTGCGGACGAGATCATCCAGGAGCATCGCGACGAGGTGGCGCGCGAGGGTGAGTAAGATCGTTCTTGATGCGTCCTCACTGCTGGCGGTGCTGCTTCAAGAACGTGGGGCTGGCGTGGTCGAGGAGCGGGTAAACGGGGCGGCGCTCTCGACGGTCAATTATTCGGAAGTGCTGAAAAAGGCCGTGGAGAAAGGCGGAACGCTCGAAGAGACGGCTTCCGTCGTGCGAAGCCTCGGCCTGGAGATCATTCCGTTCGAGGAATGGAATGCGGCCGATGCGGCGCGGCTTTATCCGTCGACGAAAAGTAAAGGGCTGTCGTTCGCCGATCGGGTATGTCTGTCTCTCGCGATTGAACTTGACGCTCCGCTTTACACGGCTGATCGTCGGCTGGCCGACCTCGACGTCGCGATTGACGTCGTGTTGATTCGCGAAACGGCGGCGGCTGCAACCGGGAAGAAGCGGAAGTAGGTCCAAGTGGGGTCTGCCCGGACAGGTCACGCGGCATTTCACGCCGACGCGATTGGGCGTCTATCCAGGCAGTGAAGAGTGCGTCAGCGACGTGGCGGATCGGATCTCTTGACGGGATCATGCCGTGCAGCATGGCTTTCCTCAGGCGTTTGGATATTGAGTTCCGGACGATCAGGAAATTCCAGGCCGACAAATCCGAGGTGGGCGAGTTTTCCAGCCTTAAAAGCTTCGCGGACGCGATCGATATCGCTTTCATCTATTTGGACGTGAAGCAGAGTTGTGCCTTTAGTCTTATGTGCCATAGTCGGTTCTCCATTCGACGGCCCGCGTTCGCGAGCGACAGTTGGAGAGTACCTTGAAACTGTTTAATGAATGGTTAAACAGTTCGCTTCATTTCGCGATAAGGCAGGGAGTCGCGGGCTCTTCTATTCGGCTTGAGACTTTGTCGAGGGTGTTGGATCGACAGGCTGCGATTGGCCGCCGTCGGAATCAAATCCTTTTGAAATTATGGCGCACCGATCGATGATGTCCCGCAGCATGAGCGTCCGCGGGAGGCTTAGTATGGGTCCCAGCCAGCCAGTGAAGGGGCCACTGAGCGGAAGACGCTGCATGAGTGTAACTGCAGTTTCGTAACCGACGCAAAAGATGAGAAGGTCGAAAAGTGACAGAGTGATGGAGCGACAACCGAAGGTATCGAACCGGCCATCACCGAAGGCCTCAAGTAACTCCCGCATATCGCTGCGATCAAACTGGACGTCCAAGATTAGGCTGCCAGTCCGAAAGTCGCGGAGATTGATGTGGAAATGCGTATTGGCGGCTTGCTCGAGTCCGAAAGTGATTTCAAGGGCTTCGCGTCGACCACCGCGGATTTCGATGTTGAGGACGACGGTCCCGTCCACCGGGTCCGGTGGATCGGGGCGTGCAGTCGAATAGGCCGTTGATCCCGCTAGCAAATCCTCGTATTCCACGCCGTAAAAAGCGGCGAGCTTTCGGATGCAGTCTTCGATCGATCCTTCGCCGCTCTCAATTGCGCTCACTACTCGTGAAGTAATGCCCGCCTCGAGCGCGACATCTTCAATGCTGCGGTCTTCACCTCGTAGCACTTTGGCGTAGTAACCGTTTGTGGGAATCCTGTGCTCTCTCATTGGGTTTCCTGCGCGCGTCGATGCGCAGGTATGCGCGCATCGACTGGACAGTTTGTTTCGCGAGAATTCTCGCGTTTTCGGGAGATCACAGTTGCGAGCGATGAAATTCAACACGCCAGGAGACACCAATGCGTGAGTCTAAGCGAAAACCGCTGCCGTTTTTCAAACGCGGCCCGAATGTCAGAACGAAGCAGCGAAGCGAAGCCGAGCTTCGCGAATTGGGCAAGAGCCTTCGTGAACGGCAACTCTCGCCCGTCTGGGCGAAATCCGACGGGACGTTGCTCGTCGGCTATGGCCGGCTTGAGGCGGCTGAGCTCGAAGGCCTCGACGGGCTCGACGTCGTGATTACGGACGAGCCTTTCACGGAAGCCGACGTCCTCGTCATTCAGGCCCAGGAGAACATTCTCCGGCAGGACCTGTCGGACTTCGACAAAGTCTGCATCGTCGAGCGATTGCGGGCTCTGTGTCCGAAACTGATGGCGAAGGACTTGGCCGATCGTCTCCACGTCAATCCTTCGACGATCACCCGGCTGATGTCGGTGTCGAAAGTGATTCCGGCGGTGCGCGAAGCGTTTGAGGCAGGCGCGATCACGCTGTCTCACACATACGAGCTCTCGAAACTCGATCCCAAACAACAACACGAACTCCTTGCGGTCGCCGTCAGCGGCGGAAGTCGCGAAGCAATTTCAACCGAAAGACGCAAGCGCCGCAACGGAAATAGCGCCGCTATCAGGCTGAGTCGCGTCAAGTGCCCGCTGCCGAATGCAACTGTCGTCGTAACCGGCGACTCACTCGGGTTGGAGGAGGCCATTGATGCCGTCCTCGCTGCAGCGAAAGAGATGAAACGCGCGCGCGATGCCGGGCATGACGCCCGGAGTGTGCAGGCTTTCTGGCAGTCGAGGTCGACAAAAGTCGCGGCAAACGGAGCAGATGCGGCTCTTGCTGTCGCGAATTCGTGAAGGCAGTCGTGCTCCGACGACCGCCGTTGGCCGTCGGGGCTTTTCTTGTGGTCAGGATTTTTCAAAGTGGGAGAAACGCGATGTTTTACGACGTGGCTAAGCAAGTGATCGCCGCACTCTTTGTCCTTTGGATTACGGGCGGGCTGTGCCCGTGTCTGCCTTAAGGTAGCGACCACTGGAGGCACGGCGTGTTGCCGTGCCTCCGCCTTTCTAAGGGAAGGATTTCTTTCTTTCGGATTTAGGAGCATAGACGTGACAAAAACGCGTTGGCGGAAAGAACACGTGCTGGGAGGGATAGGAGTCTGCGGCGGAATTCTGCTGGCGATTCTTCTCCAGGTTTTTTGGGAAGACTTGCCGTCTCTCACGGGAGCGCCCAGGCGGCTGACAGTCCAAGAAATCGTCGCGAACAACCTGAATTGGGCGAAACAGGAAAGCGCCTCCGCAATGAATGTCGGCTTGGCGTCTGTGCACGAGCTGTTCGGACAGGGCCGCCAGGGAGTTCGCGGCTTTGTCGATGACGCGCTCGGCTGGAACAGCAAGTGGAAACTCGTGAAAGATTATTTCTCCAATGGTGAAGAGCACTCCGAGTTCCTCGCGGATCAGTTCTCTGATCACATTTTCTCAGACGAACAACTCGATGAGGCGATCGAGGCGTCGGTCAGCGCCTATTTGAGGGCGTTGGATGACACGGATAGTCAGCTTCTCGTTCGCCTGCAGGCCGACTTGGCGGACGCACCCAAGGAGCAATTCGCGCCCAGCATCGACCACGATGCGATTCGGCAACTTCTCGACAACGCGCTCCGCGAAGCAAAAACAGCAGCCGAGAGTGAATTCGGCCCAGCGGTTGGTCGCGAGGTTGCCAGTCTGGTCGCTGGAGAATTGTTGACGGCAGTGGCGGGAGAGTTAGCCGTACAGTGTGGAATTTTGAGTGCAGGGGCCGCCTCAGGAACAGTGACGCTCGGCGTTGGATTGGTAGTTGGGGTAATCGCCGATTACCTCGTTACCTGGATGTACGAGAAGGCTTACGACCCTCGTGGCGAATTGACGAAGCGCGTCAATCAACAGTTGGACCAGCTGGAGCAGCTGATCGTCGTCGGCAGCAGCGAGCAACCCGGGCTGCAGAAGCGCCTCGAAGATTACTCGCTTCGGCGAAGCCAGGCACGTGAAGCAGCGATCAGGGCAGCGATCTTTCCTACTGGGCAGACGGTGGGTTTGTAGGTCTTCCACTTAAACGAAAGGAAGTTGGTTATGAAATCGAAGTTGCTGACCATCAGTGTGCTCCTGGCGAGCCTTGTGGCCGCGGGTCCCGCGCAAGCGGGTGGCCTAACGACAGCACTGCGAGAAGCCGCGGAATATATCGGCAAGAAACTTGGTCGCGATGTCGCCGAGGAAGGAGCCGAGCGGGTAGCGACACGGTTTACTCGCCAGGCCGCAAGATTTGGTGACGATGGGGCTGCTGCCATCCTGAAGCATGGAACTGTTGCCGAGCAATTAGTTGGCCAATTCGGGACAGAAGGTGCCACCGCACTGGCCAAGGTCGCCCCCAGGAATGCGAGACGCTTGGGGATGCTCGCAGCGCAAGGCGAACTGAAGCCGGAACTCGTGCAAGTCGTCACTCGGTACGGAGACGAGGCGTGTGACTTCATCTGGCGCAATAAAGGGTCGCTTGCAGTCGGGACCGCGTTGACCGCTTTCGTGGCCAACCCAACGGCCTTCTTCGATGGAACACAGAAACTTACCGAGACAGTCGCCGATGCGGCCGTGAAGCCATTCGCTCTGGGTGTAGCCAATAACACGAACTGGACTGTGGTTCTCTTAGTGCTGACCGCGGTGCTCGTCGCACTGGGTTACACCTGGATCGCCTCGGCTAGGAAGGCCGGGTCGATGAGCGGAGATTCGACCGCGACCGGCCAATCGACGGGAGAGCCGTTCAAGCGGAACGGCGAAACCAACTCGAGAGGGTCGCGAGGGAGAGGGTAACAGCGATGTATCGCTTCTGTCGTCTCCTGCTGATCGTCGCGATCGTCGAATTGCTGAGCGCAGTTTCAATCGGACTGGCCGCCGGAGGACCGTGGGTCTGGGCAGCCGCTGTCGTCGCGATCTTCTCCCAATTGGCGAGACGCGGGAAGCGGTTGTTTTGGGCCCACGGAACGTCGAGATGGGCGAACGATGACGATCTGGAGGGAATGATGGACGCGGAGCACGGATTGATCTTAGGGCGCATCGCGGATGGAAACTGGCGGCCCTGGCGGGGAGGCATAAAAGCGCTTTTTGACCGCAAGGTTCAAGCGAAGGATGCTTGCCGCCGGTTTCTCTCTGCGGGTTTCTCTTTCCGTCGGCGAAACCCACTCGTTCGACTTTCAAGGGCGGTACACACGGCGATTTTAGCCCCGACCGGCGTCGGAAAGGGAGTGTCGATCGCCGTCCCGTTCCTGCTGACATGCCCAGAATCCTGCGTCGTCGTCGATTTGAAGGGCGAGCTCGCCCGCCTGACGGCGAAGCATCGCCGAAAGGCGTTCGGGCACCGCGTCATACTGCTTGATCCGTTTAAGCAAGTGACACTCCGGCCCGACACGTTTGAACCGCTGGATTTCCTGGACCCCGAATCGCCAACGGCCTTGGATGAATGCCGCGACCTGGCGGAAGCATTAGTCATCCGGACAGGACAAGAAAAGGAACCGCACTGGAACGATTCGGCCGAGGTATGGATCGCCGCAATGGTTGCGGCAACAGTGCAATTTGCGCATCCCGAGAACAGGTCGCTTCAGCGGGTGCGTGAGCTGCTAACCGATCCGGCGAAGATCGAGGCCGCAATTAAGGTGATGTGCGAGTCAGGTGCATGGGACGGGATGCTGGCTCGCCTTGGGCATCAATTGACGCATTTTAAGGACAAGGAACTGGCCAGCACCCTCACGACATCAAACAGATTCTTGAGGTTTCTCGACACACTGGCCATCGCTGAGAGCACCAAGTCGAGCAGCTTCGATCCGATGGACCTGCGTAAGGGAAGGATGACGGTCTATTTAATCCTTCCGCCCGAGCATCTGCGGGCGCAGGCCGGCTTGCTGCGGATGTGGATCGGCTCGATGCTTAGGGCCTGCGTGCGCGGCGGACTGCAGGAGAAGCGCAAGGTCCACTTCGTCCTCGACGAAGCGGCAAGCCTCGGGCACATGGAAGCGCTGGACGACGCGGTCGACAAGTATCGGGGCTACGGCGTCCGGCTGCAGTTCTATTACCAGAGTCTCGGGCAGCTCAAAAAGTGCTGGCCGGATGGCGCTGATCAGACTCTGCTGTCGAACACAAGCCAGGTCTATTTCGGGGTGAATGATTTGGCGACGGCGGAGCACGTCAGCGGGCGCCTCGGCGAGGAAACCGTTATCGTGGAAAGCGGCGGAACGAGCCGCGGAACGTCGTCGCAAACGTCGCGCAATGGGACGGAGACGAGCGTGGGCCGCTCACGCAACTCAAATGACAACTGGCAGCAGCAAGCGCACAAGCTGCTAAAGCCGGACGAAGTCATGGCTTTGTCGTCGCGGACAGCGATCACATTCACGCCTGGCTACCGGCCAATCTGGACGACGCTCCTGCGTTATTACGAGGAAAAGGGGCTCACTCGGCCGCGATCGCAATTCGTCGACTCGGTGAGGACCGTCGCGTGCTCATTGCTGGCCGTGCTTGGGGGAGCAGTAACGGTGTTGTTCGTTTCAGTCGCAATCGGGAGTTTTGGTCATGTCAAAAGCAACGCGGAATTTCTTCGAGGGATTGAAAGGAATGGTTGGGGAGTCTCTCAAGAATATGGTGCCGGACCTAGTGGCCGAGGGGAAACGGCTCGTGACGCATGGGGCGGTCGAACTCGGTCAGGCTCTTTTCAATGGAGCGGCGTTTACCCCGTACGGACCGGGCTCTTACACCAGGGACGCAAAGGAAGTGGGTATGAAGATGGACGGCATTGATGGCGGCGTCCATGGTAAGAGCGCACCCGAGCACGAGCGCGGCGGCCGTGAAATGTAGTGCGTTCGCAATTCCTTGTCATGAATCGTTGGGAACGGCCAAAGGTAGTGCAATGTCCTGCGATCTCTCACCGGCCTATCTGAATCTGCTCGCACGGCGGCTCGTGGCGAGTGCCGGCGGATCGTGCAGTGCTGCCTGCGCGAAGAAGAGTGGTTTGACGCGGACGAGGCGTTCCAGAAAGTGATTCTGGCAGGCCTCCAGGAAATGCATGAACAACGCGGCAAGTTCGATGATCCGCTGAGGCGACACGATTAGCGTGAACCCTGTTTTGTGGCAATTGCATCATGCTCACACCTCGTCAAGCTGCTGCTAAGCTCGGTGTCTCGGTCAGCCTGGTCTATAGCTGGGTGGAATCGAAGCTGCTCAGCCATTATCGGGCCGGCACGCAGGGCCGTGGCGGCAAAATCCTCATCGCAGAGGGCGATCTCATGGCCTTCTGGGAGAGCCTGCGGGTGGAAGCAACACCTGGTCAACGGCGGGTGCCGCCTCCTCCGAAGCCCAAGGTCAAATTCAGGCATCTGAAGCTTTGATGATGGGCTGCAGTCTGTCGGCTGCGTGTGACCGATTACGGTGTTTGACGGAGGACACGAATCGCGAGTCGCTAAGGCGTAATTTCGTCGCCTTGCTGTCGGCCGCTGTCAACGCGTTGGCGGAATGACTTGGAGTTAGATTGATCTTGGGGCGCGGATTCTTGCGGATATCGGTCAATGCCGATTCCCGTTGAGGCATTGGCAGCGCGAACAGCCGGCGTGCGTCTGCGGATGCGGGAGGTGACCGGCTCTTCCGCTGTCAATTGCTTCTGGCGAATGCGTTGCGTTGCCCCCTCGATGGTATTGGCAGCCTTGAGGGTTTTGATCTGGTCTGCGAGTTCAGAAACCTCTGGACCATCGTGCTTGCCTGATTGATGGTCTGTCGCTGAGAGGCCAGCCTTGAGCTGATCGCGGAGGCTGGTCAATTCGGACAGATAGCGATCATAGAGGAAGGGTTTGCCCAGCCGGGCTTGGTAATCACGCAGCTGCGACTCGGCGATGGCGAGATCCTGGCGGAGGCGGGAGGATTCCGATTCATAGCCATCGGCCAGGCGTTGCAGCGCGTTGAGTACGGCGCGCGGTCCTTGATGCTCCCGGGAGAGCTCTGTCTGCCTGGCGGTCGCACCTTCAAGGTACACGCTGGGCGAGAATTGAGGGTGAAGCGCGATGCCGAAACGCAATCCCCGGTAAACGCCTATTGGAATGTGCGCCGCCGCACGGACGCCAGGCGGCAGGGTGTCGAGTTTCTTGGTGAGGACCGCGGCAATGTCCTCGCGCCGATACGTCCGGCCTGCGATGATGATTGGATCATCGGCGTGCTCGTTAACGGTCTGCTGGTCGATAGTGAGTGTGCCTAGCCGATCGGTCATCCTTGCGACGGACGGCGGCAAATCGCGCACATTTCGGCGGGCGACAAACTGCTCATCGAGATGATTCCTTTTAAGCAGTGTAAGGCGCTGTAATTCCGCGTCGGCTTCGGCAAGCGTGAGCACGGCGGGGTTGCCCGATGCGATCGCCTTGACCTCGGCGTAGGAAAGTTCCTGGCCGCCAATGTCTTCGGCACGGCGGGCAGCGTTGTCGCCGGTGATGACCTGGCCGATGAACCGGGCCTTGGTTTCCAGGGCCTGCCACATGTAGGCATCGAATGAGCCTTCCGTCACGTAGCGATAGACCGCCACTTCCTCGTTTTCGTTTCCCTGGCGCAGGATGCGGCCTTCTCGTTGCTCGACCTCAGCGGGTTTCCACGGCGCGTCGAGATGGTGGAGAGCGACTAGGCGTTTCTGGACGTTGGTGCCCGTGCCCATCTTCTGCGTGCTGCCGATCAGCACGCGGACCGAGCCTTGCCTGACCTTCTCGAACAGAGCCTGTTTTTTTGCATCCGAGTCCGCGTCGCCGATCGCGGCGATCTGCGCGGCGGGAACGCCAGCGGCGATGAGTTTCTTGGTGATTTCCTCGTACACTGAGTAACCCCATTTCGTGGGATTGACGCCCATGTCGGCGAAGATCATCTGCGTGCCGTGCGCCGCGGCGGTTTTCTTCCAGATGTCGGCGACGTTTTCGACAAGGCGGTTGACCTTCGAGCTTGGGAAATCCTCTGCCTTTGGAGAGAGCATGCGTGCATCGGTCGCCAGTTTGCGGCCGTCGGTGGTGATGGCCAGGGCATTGTCTTCCCGTGGATCGACCTTTTGAGACCGCAGCCGTTCGTAGCGGGCGACCAGCTCCTGCTGAAGCGTGCGCCTGCTCCTCCGACATAGGACAGGCGATCACGATGGGCTTGCCGCCTTTGAGGTGTGGGCGAGGCAGGTCGAGCATCTCAGCCGTTTGCACGTCCGAGAATGCACGGAACATCTGCTGGAGTTCGGGCAGGTTCGTGAAGCGGGCGAAGCGGCTGCGGGGACGTAGGCCGGCACCGTCGGGTGAGATTTCCATGGCGTCGATGACCTCGCCGAAGGTGGCGGCCCATGCGTCGAAATGCTCGAGGCCGCGGCTTTTCAGTCCCTCGGGGTCGAGGAAGCGCTGCATCGTGTACATCTCGACCATGGTGTTGGAGATCGGCGTGCCAGTGGCAAAGGTGACGCCGTGGCCAGGATGTTGCTCGCTCAAGTACCTCGCCTTCATGTAGACGTCGAAGGCGCGCTCGGAGCCGCCGGTCTGGATGCCGGCGACGCGCTCCATCTTGGTCGGCGTCTCCAGATTCTTGAATGAATGTGCCTCATCGATGAAGACGTGATCGACGCCAAGCTCATCGAAAACAAGCCCGTCATCTTTCTTCTCCTGGGCGAGCAAATCCTTGAGACGTTCTTCCCTTGCAGCCTTCTGCTTCTCGATCGATTTGATCACGTTGCGGTTGCTGCCCTTTTCGGCGGCGTGTTCGCGGAGCAACTCGTCATACTCCGCAATTTGCTCGCGCAGGAATTTCTCCTGGTATTCGTGCGACATGCCAATCCGCTCGAAGCTGCTGTGGGTGACGATGATGCCGTCCCAGTCGTTACTTGCAATCTTGGCAGTGAGCATCTTGCGGCGGTCGCGGGTCAAATCTTCCTTCGAGGCGACGAGCAGCTTGGCGTTGGGATAAAGGTGCATGAACTCGCGGGCGAACTGCTCAAGCAGGTGGTTCGGGACCACGTACATCGGCTTTTTGATGAGGCCGGCCTGCTTCATCTTCATGCCGGTGGCCGCCATCGTGAACGTCTTACCGGCGCCGACAACGTGAGCCAGCAGCGTATTGCCCGAACTCATGCCGCGCCAGACCGCATCATCCTGATGCGGTCGCAAGCGGACGTTCTGGTTCATGCCGGGATAGTCGAGGTGCCCGCCGTCGAACAGGCGGGGCCGCAGGTTGTTGTACGTGTCGTTATAGAGCCGCACGAGTCGCTCGGTGCGCTCAGGGTCGGAGAAGATCCAGGACCGGAATCGTTCTTTAATGAGTTTCTGCTTTTCACGGGCGGCGAGTGTTTCTTGCTGGTTGACCACTCTCTCCTCACGGTCGCCGTCGCGGATGGTGTCGTAAATGGTGGGCGACTTCATGTTGAGGGCGAGTTCCAAAAGCCAGCAGCCGTTGGCTCTGGGCGTGCCGTAGTCGGAGGTTGCGGCGACGGAAGCTTCGGCCGCGTATCTCGCATCGAGACTCCAGACGGCATCTTTCTTCAAATGTGCGATGGGAACGCTCGCCGCATCAACGCCGAACAATTCGGCGGCGAAGGCCTGGATGTCGGATTCGGGTATCCACGGAGCGCCCAAGCCCGCATCGATGTCGCCTGGCAGCACGTCCTCAGGCTGGACGCAACGGAGAGCCTCGGCATTGCGGGCGTAATCCGGGCCGGCGTGCTCGGCAGACTTGAGTTTGGCTCTGACGTTACCGGAGAGATAAGCATCGGCGGTCTGCCAGGTCTTTGACTCGGGGTCGAGGAAGATCAAGTCACCCAGCTCGGCGATGATGTGCGGCGGGGGCTTGCCGTAAAGCTCGGCCATGAAACGGAGGTCGACCGTGCCACGCTGATTGAGCGAAACGAGCAAACCTTCCTCGGCGCTCTTCACCCGAGTAACAGGCCGCATTTTGCCGACGACATCCCTGGTCATGATCTGGGATTTCGCTGCCTTGCCGGTCACCTCGTCGTAATCTTCGAGCGACATGACGAGCATGGCATCCGGGTCCTCACGGAACTTCACGAGATTGGGCATGCGGCGAATAACGTTGCCGTTCGATGTTTCGCCAAAGGTAGTCTTGTTGATCGGGCCGTAGCTGAATACAAACCGGTCGTAAGTCCGGTTCAATTCGCGGCGGGCTTCGTCGCGGTTGGCTTCCGGCCAGCCTTCGTTCTGCGATTGCAGGACACGGCGCGCGCGATCGCGAAGTTCGACGAGGGCAGCGAGCCGTTTGCCTGTCATCGTCCCATCGGCGCAAGGTCGTACCGCCGTAGACGACCGCCGTCGCTTCTCGGCCCAGCGATTGGTGGATGATCCCATTGTCGCCTACGAAAAAGCTGCCTTCGGTGATGAGGCGCTCGGGTGGCGGAGGCGTGAAAGCCGGGACTGGTTTCGCTTCCGATTGTGTTGCCTTGGCCTTGGCGAATTCCGGCAGGCGTTGGATGGCCTGCTTTAATTGGTGTGCCAAATCGCCGTTGCCAACGATGCTGTATCCTTCTCCTCCATAAAGCGTGTCCTTGCGCGTCCAGGTGCCAAGGACCATTTCGGGATGGTTGAGAAAGTAGCGGTTGATGGCGACGTCGACGCCTTCGATTGAAAGCGGCGCGATGCTAAGCCACTCGGGATCGACGTGCTGGGCCGGCTCGCCTGGCGCCCGCTTGGGAAGGAAGAGGATGTCGGTGACAACGGCCGTGCCTTCGCGTTTGAATGCGTCGGAGGGCAGCCGGATCGCGCCCACGAAGTCCGCTTTTGAGGCCAGGTATTCACGGATGGCCGCATTTTGCTTGTCGAGGGTGAAGTGCGACGTGACGAGCGCAAGCACGCCACCCGGCTTCAGCGCGTCGACCGATTTCGCGAAAAAGAAGTCGTGCAGGGAGAGCTTTTGGCCGCGATAGTCGAGTTTGAGGTCAGCGAACGGGACGTTGCCGACCGCCGCATCGATGCTGCCTTCGGGAAGCTTGCTGTCGCGGAAACTCTCAATGCGAATATCGTGCTCGGGATGAAGGGCCCTGGCGATGCGGCCGGAGATCGAATCGAGCTCGACGCCGATGAAACGCTGTTTGCCCGTCCCGCGTCCGATGAAATTGCCGATGCCGCAGCCGGGCTCAAGTATGGTGGCGTCGTCGGGCACGCCTAACCGGCCAATCGCCTCGTGGATCGCGGCGATAATGGTGGGTGAAGTGTAGAAAGCATTGAACGTCGTACGCTTGGCGCTGTCGTATTCCTCGGGATTTAACAGTGTTCGCAGCGTTTCGCCGAGGTTTTGCCAGGCGGCATCCTTATACTTGCCGGTGACCGGATCGGGGAAAATGGAAAGCGCCACTGGTCCGAAGCCCGAGAATCGGGCAAGCACGTCTTGCTCCTCTCTATTGGGGAGCCGATGCTCGGTCTCGATGCGTTTCAGTGTCCTGATGGCGGCGATCAAGTCGCGGGCTTTGGCTTTTTCGCCGCTGGCGCTCAGGGATGGCTGCCGGGGCGTTAGGTCATGAGGAAGCGCATCGGAGGTGACAGGAGTCGGTGGATCGGGGTTTGTTCGCTCGAAATCCGTCGCCGGCTTCTTCGGAGGGGCGTCAAACAGGGAACGTTGATTTCTGGAGGCTTTTACCCGTCCGACGTATGGCTGCTGATATGCGCCATTACTTGGTCGATGCTGAGTGGGTTGCTGTCGTCCCGATCGAGCCTTGAGGGCAAACAATCCTCCAAGTCCTTCAGCGCCAGCTCCATCGCCTCGGCCGCGATCTGCTCGGGATCGCTCTGGGGCTTGGCCAGCAGGAGGCGTTCTTTCCAGGCTTCGTGGCTCTTCTTCAGCTCCCTGGCGTAGCGCTCCATTGTCGGAAGCAGTTGCTTGCTCTGCCGCAGTTGATCCCGGAGCGGCGGTCTCTGTTTTAACAGTCTGAGAACGATGGTTTTGTACTTCATGGCGGGTCCCTCCTTGGGAATCAATGTTGGCGCTTTGGCGTGCCTCAGGCGAGTCGCCTGAGGCAGGCGGGAATAACGGCGGTTGTCGCCAATTTGGTGGCCTGCGCGGCATGGTCAGCCTTAGCGTCCACGCGCACGCTTCGGCTCCGCAATGGCGTCGAGGCTCCCATCGCGTAAGATTTCGGCCACGGTCTCCGGCGGAGAGTCGGAATCTTGATGTTTCGCTGGCACGCGGTCCTCCCTGACTGCTTTGATCCATTCTGCCAGCAAGTCGTTAATAAACTCTTACCATTGGGGAGCCATAGCGCAACGGACACTATGGGGCTGGCATGAAGGGCGGCGGAGGCAAGATTTCTAATTGCCGAGGGCGATCTGCTCGCCTTTCGGGAAAACCGTTGTTGCACCGTGCAATTCGACGCGATTTCGACGTTTTCGCTCTGCCGGCTTGCTCGTCAGGGTTGGCGGGTCGGTCAATCAGCCCGCTCCGCCCTACGCGACCTTTTGACGACGCTTGGCGGTAGCCTTCGACCGCTTTCGGGGTTTTGCGTTTGTGGTTTGAGCCGCCGCTGCCGCGCCCTTGTTCAACTGGCTGCGCAGGTGGTCAGCGTCGCTGCTTACGTGCTCGTAGTTCTTGCACAGCATGGTTCCATCGACGTGGCCGAGGAGCGCTGCCACGCTGATCGGATCGCTGCCGTGCATCAGCAGTCGCGTCGCGAACGAATGCCGCAGGTCGTACAGTGCGAATTGCTTGCCGAGCTTCTTCTTGAGCCGTGAGAAGCGATTACAGATCGCGTAATTCTTCCACGGCTGGCCGCGGCGGTTACGGAGCAGCTTGCCGTGGGGTCTTGCCGCGACAAGGCGATTGATGAGCTGAAGAGCGCTCTCAGTCAGGTAAATGATTCGCCAGCGTTTCTTGCCTTTGGCTTCATCAGGCGGCAGTTCGATGGTCGACCGGGCAGCGACAAAGTGCCTGGCTTCGATGTGCCTTGCCTCCTGCGGCCGGCAACCAGTCTCCCAGCAGAATTGCAGCAGATCACGGAACGGCTGGTCTTTGACTTCAGCGATGAGCTCGGCAAAGTCCTCGGGCGAAAGCGGATTGTCGCGTCGTCCTGCCTTGGGCTTCTCGATATAGCGGATCGGTGACCTGTCAATGTGACCAAGCTTCTCGGCCCACAGGAACGCTCGCTGCACGGCGGTGATGGCTCCCCGCTTACAGGACGGGCCCCAGGTCTTATGCGCGTCGACCCAGCGATGGACGTGGAACGGCTTGAGGTTGTCCGTAGCTAGGTCTTTGTCGGTCAGCGACTCGACGAAGCTCTGTAGGAAGTCGAGATACCACTCGAAGGTCCTGGGGGAGCGGTGCTGCTTCGTCCACTCGAGGAAGCCGTCGATGAGGCCTGCGACCAGCGTCGAAGCGACAGGCACGGGCGCCTGCATCAGCTGGTGATAACGGCGAAAAGCGGCGTCTTTGTCGCGGCCGAGATTATGCTGTTTGCCGTTGAGCTGGACGTACCAGAGGCCGCGGTTTTCGCGGAAAAACGGCTTCGGATGGTGAGGCATGAAAACACCCGATTCAAAAAGAGCCCTGAAAGTGGCCAGACTTCTCTGACCGGTCAGAGAACTTTTTGAATCGGGTTGTCGTAAGTCAATGCCCCCACTTGGACTCGAACCAAGAACCTACTGATTAAGAGTCAGTTGCTCTACCAATTGAGCTATAGGGGCGAGCGTGTCAAAAAACGCTTGCTTTTCCGCAAAAAAGCGATGTCCTCTGTCTCATTCCAAGGCCTCGACAACGTCCGCAGTTTATCGTGATTCCGTGCGGACCCCGTTGGTGGATTCGGAATCTTATCAAGCGGGTGTGGCAGGTGAAAGTATGCGTTGAATTCACTGCGATTTCGCCCCTTCGCGATTTGCTTTCCGCCAACGCCCACGGCGGCAATTCGATTCGCGTCAACCCCTCACGACTCGGCTGAGACAAGTCGTGAGCCGAGGCAGCTCTAAGAGCACCGAATGCAGCGGCCCTTGAGCAGGATCTTGGTTACCTCGCCGACGGCGGAGCGCTTTGATCCCGAAGCGGGGGTGACGCTGACCTCGACGCACGAACAGCGGGTGAGCCGTTTTCTGGCCGTCCTCTACGACCGCCAAGGCAACGACACGCGGGCGGTCGCCGAATATCGCAAGGCGCTCGATCTCGCGCCGCACGATGCCGATTTGCTCAACGATTTCGGCTATTATTTCTACCGCCGTCAGGATTGGAAACAGGCAGAGGACAACTTCCGCAAGGCCACCGCGCAGGCGCCGGACCACGAACGGGCGTGGGTCACCCTGGGTCTTGTTCTCGGAGAGCAAGGGCGGTACCCGGAGTGTTTTGAGGCGTTTTCAAAGGTCCTCGGCCCGGCAGCCGCCCATTCCAATCTCGGCGTGATCCTGGCCGCGCATCAACGCCCATCTGAGGCCGATGCGGAGTTCAAACAGGCGTTGCGCCTCAAGCCCGACCTGCCGCAACCCCGTGCATTCCTGGCCCATCTCGAAAAGCCGGCGAATGACGAGATCCAGACCGCCGGCCACCACGAGTAAAGACTTTTTTGGCTTTTTTGGGCGCTAAAAAAGGGCGACTTTTTTGGGGACCACCCAAAAAAAGTCGGACAAGGACAGAGGGCCGGAGCCCACGGAATGGACCCATGCATTCCCGCCGACTCTCCTAACTCCTTCTCCCCTCGCCCCTTGCGGGAGAGGGGCCGGGGGGTGAGGGGGCCGATTGGTCGCGCAGAGGGCGGAGCAGCGGAGCAAACAAGGGGGACTTTTTTTGGGTCCACACCAAAAAAGTCGGTCATCCCCCATGGCGGATCCCAAAGAGTTTGCTCCGCCCCCATGGCGGATCCAAGAAAGCCCCGCTGAACCCTCCTCCGCCATCGATCCCCTGATTCTACTTTGCGACGCAAAGTAAGCCTTAAAAATCTTTTGTCGCAACTTCCCCGCAGCTCGAATGTTGCAACAAACTGAAAAGATTTTTGATCGGGATTTGGATCCACCTGGCTATACTCGGGCTAGGAAGGAATTTCCGGGACATCTGGTGACTTTCAACTCACCCGGCCGTCACAGCGGTCGCGGAACCTCTTTCCCGAGCGAACACGTTCGCCGGTGTCGACCGCTGAGGTCGAAGCAACCGGCGTCGGCGATTCGTTCGCCTGAAGCCAACGGTGGCGGCGCATCCGCGGAATAGAGGCTAGGGGCTGGAGGCTAGGGATCAGGATGAAAACACGAAACGCGTTGCGTTTCTGGCTTTTTGTTCTCCCTAGCCCCTGGCCTCTGACCCCCAGCCTCTAGCAATCGCCCCGCCCACTGAGAGTCGCCGTTGGCCCGAAACGCCAAGCTCGGTCAGGCAAATTTCGTTTGGCACGTCGCCCGTTGGCGACTCGGTTTGGCAGGTCTCCCCGTTGGCGACCTGTTCGCACTGCGCGGGTCGATCCGTGCGACTGGTGGCGGCATGTTCCTTGGTGCCGACCGGTTTCGCACCCGGCGCGGACCCGCGTGGCCGGAGGACGAGGATTTTGGATTTTAGATTTTGGATTGAATCCGACGATGGCCTCGTTCCCAAGCTCCCGCTTGGGAACGCGCCGCCCGCGAAGCTCCCGCTTCGCCTTCGCACGCCCAGTGAGCAATCCACGCGTACGCCGATCGCGCAACTAGGAAGCGGAGCTTCGAGAACCTGCGTTCCCAAGCGGGAGCTTGGGAACGAGAGAAATGGGACAATTTTAGATTTTGGATTGAATCCATCGAAGCCCATGCACACCGCCAGCCGCAAGTAGTGGCCCGTCTGGCCGAACAGCGGACACCTCGGGAATTAATCCAAAATCTAAAATCTAAAATCTAAAATCCAAAATGTTTTCCCTCTCATTCGTCGTCGTTCGCCGGTTGTCGGCCGTGATCATCGGCAACCAGCGGTTTCCACTTGTTGTTGGGAGGTGCCTCTGTCTGCCGCTCGACTCGCAGAGCGACGACTTGCGACTCGATTTCCGGGTCGATGATCACCGGCTCGAGCCAGAGGTGGCCGATCGAGGGACCTTTGCGGAGCTCGATCTGGCGGCCATCGATCAAAGTGGCCAGCAGCCGATACTGGCGGGCTCCGCTCGCCAGAAAATGAAATTTCCCGACGCGTCGGCGGGGCGTTAAGTTTGGCTCCCGGCGATTCTTACGTTGCGACATGCCGCACCTTGCCTTTCCGTTCGCAGCCGCCGTTTGCCGCTCGCCGACGCGTGCCCAAACCGGGCAGCATGCTCATCGGCGCGCACCGCGAAACGCGACTTGCGACCAGTAGGCAGGAAAGTGCAGTTACCGCATGAAATCGCCCCCCAAAAGCCGAAACGATTCGAGCCAAAGCTTAAGACGCTGCGCCGTGCCGTTGGGTTCGATTAAATCCAAAATCGGCAATCCAAAATCCAAAATGTTTTCGCGTTCGATCAATTCCCACAACTTCCAACCCTTCGGCGGCTTCAGCGACGGAGCGGTTGCTAGCGACGGCGCCGTCCATCCACCGCAGGCGCCGGGCATCGGCTTCGATACGCGGGTGTCGCTTTATTCGGTGTTTCGCTCGCTCCTGTGAGTTCGTGCCGTCAGGTCCGGAAGAGGGCTACCAGAATGACTCCCGGAACCCTTATTTCAGCTGCTTATTTCAGCTGGCATCCGGACATTTCCGGTCGAAAGTTCAACGCGACGAACGAGCAGTGTGTCGCAATTGTCGTGTGCTGCGTAGCGGTGTTCGCGAAAGAAAACGTCCGCTCATGCTTGGCGACCGGCGGGCACGAACCGTCTCACATGTATTCCTCACGCTCTTCCTCGTTCTCGGCCCTCGTAATACTTTCGTTGAGCGAGCGAATGTACTCCTCAATCCAAGTTCGAACATTGAACGAAGTTTCTGATTGCAACCATTTCCGGGCTTCATCCCGTTTCTGGCGATAGTGTGCACTTTCCGACCCGGACCAACCGGTTGAATAGAAACTTCGCCACACTGCGTCACGGACCTCCTCAGAGTCACCGTAACGATTCAGAATTTCACGAGTCACCGCCCCAAAGCCATCCACATCGAGCGACTTTGGAACAGCACCCGCAATCTGCGGAGCGCGGACTTTCGGATCCCTGTCAATCCATTCGACTATGAGGTCGATTGGGAAGAGGACCAGCGGCCCCGAAACGTTCTCTGATCCCATCGATGGTGGGGCGCTAAGCCAAAGTCGCATGCGCCATTTGTCGGTCCCATCGTCTTCGAGCCGCCGCGCAACCATGTCCCAACACTCTTTCGGCTTGGAGTGAACGATTCGCTCAATCACGGAATATGCATAATCATGACAATCAGGAACTCGTCCGTCATCGGAAATTGCGCGCACCATGCTTTCGAAGAGATTCAACTGTTCGTCTGGAAAATCAGTGATGTACTGCATCGCCACCTCACTCCATACGTAGCCGAAATGTCGAGCTGCATTTCCAGCTTTGTCGGTCTTTGTGAGCAAGCTCCGAGTCAGCTCTCGCGGAAGCGTTCGCCTTCGGCCGTCGTAGCAGTATGCAAAATGCGCAATTTCTAGTCCGGCGGAAACTTTACCAATTGCAATCAATGGTTCAAGAACTTTTTTGACCGTGGAATCTCGAAGTCGGCTCAGCTCATTTGGAACACATTGAAACACAAGCAATGCTTCCGGCTCGAGCTTCCCCCCTTCAATTCCAGCAACCAAGTAATCGACTGCATTATCTGTTAGGCCAGAACATTGAATTACCGCACTCGCAATTTTGGCAATTGCCGGGTCATCGATGATCGATGCGATAAGGGACTCCCATTCAGTGACGTCTCGCTCGAAGATTGCCCTCAAAAAGCCGCCGAGGAGCAATGCGGACTGACCACATGGTTCAACCTGACGGTGGGCCGCTAACACTTTTCTCAACAGCTGCCCACTATTATCTTTCTTGCACAAGTGGTAGCCGAAAGGGTAAAGCGCCTTGCTGTCGCTGCGAACGAGTGTCGTAAGCTCAACGCTCAGAGAATCCGCATTGCACGCCGCCTCGTCCGCCAGCTGGGAAAGACGCTCGTCAAGCGTTAAGTCACCCTCCACGCGTCGGCCGTAGTAGTCGTCCCAGCTGCAAAGTAGCACGTAGCGCCGCAATCGAGACGGAAAATCGGCTCCAGTGAGCCGAGCCTCGAGTTTTTCGAGCCGAGTTACTGTTCGAGCTGATAACTGAACGCCTGGATAACGCCGAAGACTGGTAGCCGCTGCGACAACCCGCTTCAGGCTAGTGGCGTCGTCGGCCACGAGAGTGTCAATCGTGTCGAAAATGTGTGCACTGAGTGAGGAGATTCGCACCAGCTCTTCGAATCCCTCAATCAGCACATTATTCGCCTCGGCGCGGAATTCTTTGTGCCAAGTCCTGCTTTCTTTGAAAAGAAGATCCCAAACTGATTTCAACGCTTCGTGTACTTCACCCCATGTTTTGGGAGCCCAGTGCGGGGCTTGCGCGAAGCCCCTGGAAATTGGCGAGGAAGAGCCCACCGCCTCTTTCAATATGGAGAGCCACTCGGCATGCCCGCAAACCAATATCCCGCACGCGCTGTAAAGACGATGCCAGGGCACCTTTCAGCACAGACAGTCGATCCTGAGGGAGTGCTCCGGTCGGCGCTAACTCGCCTGGTTCCATTGAAAACAGTGCGGCGAATGCGCCTTTTGCATTAGCACGATGGTCTTCTGTTTCGGAGGAACCCAGATTTAATAGAACAGTTGCAGCGCGAGCAAAGTATTCTGGCCAAACTGCGATGTTCTTGAGGGCCGACACGACCGGTGTGAAATTGCTGTGAAACACTTCAAGTTCGTCGGGCGTGCGCTCACCGACCACGCGCTCAATCCATTCCAAAGTGGCTCCCGGTACCCCTTGCGAGAAGCAAATAAGAAACGGAAACGCCCGTCGCAACCGCGCCGGTTCCGGGCCTGAGAATGGACCGTCGGTTCCGAGGAGAATTTCAGCTTGCTTCGATGCGACAGGGGACCTATGCGCGTATCGAAACATCTCAAAGAACCAAGTTTCGAGGCGGCCGGGAAGACTGTGCACTAATGCAGAAAGGTCTGCGATTCGGCCGTGATGCTCCCAGAATTCTTCCCAAAGGTAGACATGCAGCGCCTTCGGCGCGATGAACAAAGTCGCTCCGCCTTGGAGAATCCGATCTCGTTTTAATTCATGCACTATCGATTGGAAAATTCCCCACGTGACGCTTGGATCGCATTCCTCAATCAGACGCGCAATGAAGCGGGATTCGTTGTCGACGCCTAGCCCAAAACCGAATCGGTAGAAAAGGGCCAGATGCCTCAGGACAAGCCGCTTCCGTTTTGCCCATGCTGCATCGATTGGGCGATAGCCGGCTATAAAGCGCTCCCAAACCTGAACGGTCGAAGGCGTCTGCAAAACGTCGTCGGAGCTAACGCGAAGATTCTCTCCGACCAAATGTGCTACTCGTGGTGATCCCGAACAAAAGTCAGCCCAGTGATAACAATCGAATCGTGGTCCAGCATGATCCTCGATGATTTTCGCGATTTGTTCCGTGGGCAGGCGGGGACACGCTAAGACCTGCATCCATTCGTCGTGTGTTTCATAGGCGTCGTGATCAATCGAAATGACGCGACAGCGGTCGGAGCGATTGCGGAGAGCATTCCAAATCGACGAGCAGTCGATTGGTTGGCACTCATCCAGGACCAGGATCAGGAAGTAGTCGCCGTCCGGTCGCAGCAGATGATTGAAAAGCCGGCTTTTCTGGAAGTCATCCGCGGCCGACACATAGACAACGGCCGGCGCTAGATCGCTGGCCGAAAGGGCTTCGAGAACGAGCCGGCTCTTGCCAACGCCCGGTTCACCGGTGACACGAATATGCCTGACCTGGTCGGCCCGGAGGATGTCGCGAATTTGCTCTACAAATTTCATTTGCCTTTCGGCCAAATGCAAATCGCGAGACATCTCGTTGGCAAGCCGCCAGCTTGCATAGGACTCGAACTCCAGGTCTTGACGGCCCTTTAACTCGAGACAGAGCGAATAGAATCGAGAAAAAAGCCCAACGAGGTGTTGCTGCGACCAAACCTCGACTTTGGCGTCCGCGAAACCGCACTCGCCAAAGAGCTCGCAAAGCGTTTCCTGGGCTTTGCGGGTCTGTTGCGGCGTGCAGTCAACACCAAAGCAACTTAGGACGTAGGTGCCCGAATTCTCTAGGCAATGGACCACTTCCTTTTTGAGGTCTTCCTTCGTTGCGGCTTTTGGCGACGAGCCAAAGAGTTCACTCTTCAACCAAGCCCTTCGATAGGGCTCAGCCGATGTCCCTGCCTTAATCTGAAAACACGTCATTTCAGATTTGAAGATATCGCTCGGAACGGTATCAGCGTTGGTGACCCTTGCGTCTATTCCGCCGTCAGGAACCTCACGCAGGCAGATTTCGACGCTCGTAAGTGGCAGTCCCTGGCGCCGCACTTCGCACCACAACAAGTCGCGGAACGCTGTTATCGCCTTCGTGGGGTCAAGCGCACCCAGGACGTTGGGATCGATATCGAAGATGGTCTTTGTCGGCCGGCTTTCCCCCTTTGAGAGCTTCAGGCGAAGGATGCGCTCCGCGAAATCTGGCCGACATTTCCTCTTTCCGGACTCCCAGCGGGCGACCGTAATTTGTGATGCTCCAATCGCCACAGCAAGCCCCTTTTGCGTGAGGCCGAGCGACCGGCGGGTTTCTCGAATGGCGGCGGCAGTCATATTAACCACAGGATAGTATTAACCAATGGTTATCATAATTGTCAACAGATCCGTTGGCAGTCGACGGGCCGGTTAATCTGCATCCCGTTCGAATTGCTTTCGACCCCACGGACGAATGGGTCGCCTTAGCTTTTCCGCCCCCACTGGTTTAATGACGCGGACTAAGGGCGCGGTTGCCCAGCCGCAGGCCGGACCAGAGGAGCTCGCCCCTGTGGATTCGTGCCGCCGGCTACTTTGAACCGTCAATCACCACGGTTCGCCATTGCCGAATGACCAATCCTCGCGGTCGACGAAGACCAGGCTGATGAAGACGTCCTCACGGCGCACGCTGAGCCGGCGGTTCAGTTCGTCGGCCATGTGCCGGAAGAAGGCACGCTTCCGGCGAGTTTGGATTTGCGATTTTGGATTTTGGATTGAGAACCAGAGAGCGCCAAATCCCCAATCCAAAATCGGCAATCCAAAATCCAAAATGTCCCCGCGGTTTTTTTGCGGACGAAATCCCACATTGTGGCTGTCCGTTCAGATCGGGCGGTCCAGTACCGATGTCGTTGTCGCGGGTCGGGCGGCCTGTTGGCATCCGTTGTCGGCACGGTCGACGTACCATATGCCGCCAGCTGATCATCGGTTGACGACGCCATCATAGAGCAAGCTGACTTCGGCGAGCTCAGTCGAGTCGCTAGCTTGCTGCGTTAGGGCATGGAATTCCAACGGAGCTGGCAAGCTAGCAGCTCGCCCTACGAGCCGTCAGTCGCCGTCCGCTCTCGAGGCTTACCTCAAAAATGACTCCCGAAACCTTTGTTTCGGCAAGCGATTTCATTCGCGCTCGAGCTTCTGCAGTCGCTCCGTCAAGAACCGGACGGCAGATTCCGTCGTTTCGGATTTGGTCTTCTCGAGATCCTGCTTGGCCCTCGCGAGTGAGATGCGGGCCGTTTCGAGACGCATTTCGTGGAGCGAGTTCGTCTGGTGGGTCTCCCACCACGTCGTGACGTTGTCTTTGGTCAAAACTTGATTGTGCCGAAACCCCTTCGGCCAATCGCCCTCGACTTCGTGTCGCACGAGGCGGTAACAGACGTCGCCCACCGTCGGTCGTTCGATGTTGCCGAACCGATCGATCCGCGCCTCCTCGAAATGACCCCCGGCCCGGGCCGTGTCTTTGACGTGCGCAATCAGCACCGGAAACGCCTTGATTCCGGCCGCCTCCAGCGCTTTGTGACCGGCCATGACGGTCGCGTCACGATGGCCAGCCGCCAACGACGCCACCGCGCTCTCGTACGCTTGCCTCTCATCGGCTCGCGTTAGGGCGGACACCACGGCGACGACAAGGGCGGCACCGAACGTCGCGCGACAAGACGGAATGATCGGAGGGCAGAACGGATTGACCATAGCGGCACCTCGACATCAGACGAACCACGTCATTGGGAAACTGCGTGTCTTGCCTCGGTTGGAAAGCCCGCTCATTTTACCTCGTCTTGACCGTGCTGCCTGATCGGAACGCATTGGCTGCTCGAAGAGTCCTTGTCCGCAGCGCGAGGAGTTGGCGTCGGCCCCGCATCGGCTGCACGACTCGGTGTGGCTCGGGCATCCGCGCGGGAAGTGCCGGGCCGTAGCGTGCGTTTATCCGCGGTTTGTTTGTGGCGTAATCCGCACGGATCTGTGAAGCACCAACACCACGAAGAATTGGAGGACGGCGATAAAAAGCGGCCCGGCGAATTTTCCAAGATCGTGCGCAAACAGACCGATTCCGGCATCCAGGAATTGCATGGCGCCGGCGAGGGCACCCAGGATCAGCAACGCGGGCGTCGCCTGCTTGTAGATCGCGGCCAATGCGAGCAAAGCCAGAGGAATTCTGGCGCCGCCGCGTACATCGCCAAGAGCAACGTCGCCTGCGTCGGAATGGCGGCAGGGACCAGGTATTGCGGTCGGATGATCGCCGCGATGGAAAAGCCGCTCGCGACCAGGACATTGATTGCCGCCACGAGCGAAGCCAGCTGAAACGACCTTACTGTTGTCATTGATTTGAGTCTCTGGGTCAGCTCGTCGGAGCGTAGTAGACCGTCTATCGCGAAATGGTGGTATTCGGTGCCACTCTACGCCGATAACCCTTTTTTCAGCGAGTAAAACTCAAAGAGTTCACTTTGGGGTGCCACGCCCACGGCTGTTATGTGGAGCGGTGTCAACGTCAGCTGGCCAGTTTCGCCGATGCAACCTGTTATTCAGTCGTTCCTGTTGTCAGGAAGACTATCTCGTCGTTCGCAATTGCGATGGTATGGGTTGAAGGCGGATCACACTCTGCGACGGATGGTTCCAGCCGTGCGACGATCTCGCCTTCGTGGTTCGGGGGCGATGGCGGTTCCGGTGGACTTCGTTGAGCCGTCTTCCCAGGCAGCTCACGCGGGCAGGTTCCTTTCTCTGTTCGACGGTTTACGGAGTTCAAGGTTGGTTTGCGTTCAAGAGATTCATCCAGGGCGTCTCGCGAGCCCCTTCCGCGTCGCCGTCGCCTCGGCCTCACCCCGTCTGGGCCGAGGCGATGGTGACGTGGAAGGGGCGGCCCCCTTCTGTGGAGCCCGAGCGGAGGTCTCCTTCTTGGTCTTCTCGGACGCCAGTGCATCATGCTCATCCAGCAGCGTCCCGAGTTCCGGCGAACGAGCGGTGTGCCACATCTCCACTCCCAGTTGTCTCATGACGGCCACGATGGCGATTCGGCCACGACTCTTGGATCCGCGACGGATGCGATCGTACTTCGCTCGCCATTCGGGCGAGACCCGCAGCGCCGCCCAGGCCGCCTGGCACAACACGTGCCGCACGCGCGCCGGACCTTGCTTGGTGATGTGCCCCTTGCGATCCTCCCGCTCCCCCGACTCGAAGGCCGACGGGGCCAGCCCCAAATAGGCGGCCAACTGCCGACGATTCGCGAACCGGGCCAAGTCTCCCAATTCCGTCAGGAAGACCATCGCCGTCAGCGTCCCCACTCCGGAGAGGAGCTTCAGTTTGCGATATGGCCGAGCATAGCGTTCGGTCCGGCTCAGGCGTGTGATCGCCCGATCGAGGGCCTGGATCTGCACGGACAGCGCCTGGTAAAGCTCCACCAGGCTCGCCAACGCGGTCCGCACCCCCTCGCGCAACGCGCCGGTGCTCCCCGCCGCGACCTCGCGCAGCCACTCGACGCTCCGTTTCGACCAGTCCCCCGAGGAAGTGAAGTCGTCCGGGAAGCCCAGCCGCGATCGCTTCACAAGATTGCGAATCTGGTTTTTGAGCCGCGTCCGTTGAGTGGCCACCTCCAGCCGCAACCGAACGATTTCCCGATCATCGCGCGTCTGGTGATCGGGGACCCACACGTTCGGCAGCGTCCGTCCCGCCAAGACGTGCGCCGGACTTCGTCCAGGATCATCAGGGCGTCCTTGTCGTCGGTCTTGTTCTTGCGCGAGTGCGTGGTGTGCGGCAGATGCGTCGGCGCCAGCACATGGCATTCGATGCCGGCCTCCGTCAAATCGTCGTACAGGCCAAACCCCTGACCGCTGGCCTCGTAAGCGAACACGATCCGGGTGGCCCCGTGTTGGGAGGCGAAATCCTTAACCCACTCGATCATCCCCGGCCGATTCGACGTGGCAAACCCCTTGCGCACCGTCGCCCCCGGGCCGTCCGCGACCTTCAATACCATCGTCGCATCATGCAGATCGCAACCAATCATGATAACCTTGCACATGGCCAGTCCTCGCTGAGTTCGGAAACAAGCAATTGATCCGGCGAGTGTACTGGCCATTTTCATTCAAGTGCGCCCACTCCACATGATGACTCTGCGTGGGCGTGCCCATAAACTGAAACGGGAACGTCAAACGGATTCGCACGCCCACGCAAAGCCGTGGGCGTGGCACCCGGAAAAAGGGTTAACGGCGTAGGGTGCCACTGGTGAGGCCCGGCCACCGGGGCCGGCTCATGAAGCCGGGGGCTCGCCAGTGTCTTCCTTCGGAGATCAAGCGGCGTCTTCCTTCGGAGATCAAGCGGCATTGGCACTGGCGAGCCAAAGCCCTCGCCAGTGGCACCCCGTGGCATCCACAATTTTGAAGTAGACGGACTAGTAGTGTGGAGCGGGATGCCTATTTTGTTTTCGCCCTCTCAAATGTCGTCAGACTGTAAGAACCACCCTCCCGAAGGGGCGGCCTTCTACGAGATAACGCAGCGCGCCAGCCGCTTCGGCCAGAGGGAACGTCTTCGCCACGATCGGTTTGATCGCGCCGGATTTGAGCAGAGGGACAATCACGCTCCAGGCTTCAGCGACGGCCGTCTTCGGCTGAGTGAACATGTTGAGACTGCGGATGCTGGCCTGGGGCACGATGAGATGTGTCACGTCGATGGTTGTCTGGCGGCTTGCGGAATAGCCCAGCGTCGTGAGGCTCCCTTCAAAGGCCAGCGCTCCGAGCGCCTCGCTCAGGACTTCGCCGCCGATTCCGTCGATGACAATGTCTGCGCCGTAGCCGCCCGTGATGCGGCGCACGCCGTCTGCCAGCTTCTCCCGGGACGTGTCGATGACTTCGTTGAATCCGAGCGATTTCGCCCGCTCGGCTTTCGCAGGGTTGGTGGTGCTGGACATGGCGTGTTTTGCGCCGAAGGCGCGGGCCAATTGGGTGACGGCATTGCCGATCGATCCTCCGATCGCCGGCGACAGAACCGTCTTGCCTGCCCGAAAACCAGCACGGGTCAGGGCCACCTGGGCGGTGAGATACGCGACCGGAAGACCCGCGGCGCTGACGTTGTCGACATTGTCAGGAATCAGGCACAGGTCTTCCTTGCGCACGGCAATCCACTCACTGTAGGTGCCGTCCTCAAAAGCGCCATAGGGGCCGAAGAACATCACGCGCGAGCCGGCGGGAAAGTCCGTTCCGCCTCCCTGTTCCACCACACCCGCTCCTTCGTTGCCCAGGACGAGCGGCGGCTTCGAGTGGTGAAATTGGCCGGACAGAATCGTTTGGTCGAGCGGTGTGACGCCGGCCGCCGTCATTCGCAACAAGACTCTGCCGTCCGACAGTGCTGGCTTCGGAAGCTCGACTCGCTTCAACGCTTCATAACCCGTGAATTGTTCTGCTCTCATGGCACGCATCTCAGTTCTCCTGTGTTGTGGGCAGTATTTTGGTTGGCCGCGCGGGCTGGGTGCCTGCTTGCATCTTCGTCTCGATAAATCCCGATTAGATTCGCGGACTTCCGGCCCTCGTTCCGTTCTAGATTCGCCCTTTGTAAATTCGGCCCTTTGTCAACTTGATGGTGCGAGACGACGTGATTTGGCCACTTGAGTTATTTGTACCATTCGGTACAATGAAAGTGTAAGGGGCGGGCGATGCGGGTCAAGGGCCGGCGACGGTTTTTTAAAGGAGGTCTTTCGTGCCCTCGGGGCGTACGCGACAGTTCGACGCGGATGAGGCACTGGACCGGGCGCTCGCGGTTTTCTGGCTGCGCGGGTACGAGGGTGCCACTTTGCCTGAGTTGACCCGGGCGATGGGGATCAACCGGCCGAGTCTCTACGCCGCCTTCGGAAATAAGGAGCAGTTGTTCCGCAAGGCGATCGAGCGCTACCAAACGGGGCCGATGGCGTTCCTGACCGAGGCCCTGCGCCTGCCGACTGCCCGGGCTGTGGTTGAGGCGATCTTCTCGGGGTTCGTTCGGATGCAGCGAGACTGCGACAAAGTACGCGGGTGTCTGGTCGTGTCCGGGGCACTCGCATCCAGCGAGGAGGCGGAGCCGGTGCGCCGGGAATTGGCCCAATTGAGGCAAGCGCTCGTAACGGCGTTCCGGAAGCGGTTCGAGCGGGCCGTGCGAGACGGCGACCTGCCGGCCGGAACCGATTGCGCGACGCTGGCGCGGTACATCGGCACGGTGCTGAGCGGTCTGGCCGTTCAGGCGGCCAGCGGGGCGACGGAGAAGGAATTGCGGCGGGTTTCGGCGCTGGCCCTGCAAGCATTGCCGTCTTGACCCATCGCCGGGTCCTGAAAGACGCGGTCGCTGATTGAGACGGTTTCCGATGGACTTACTCCGCCGTCACAGGACAAGCGTGCACGGCGAACGCATTCCTGCCCAAAAGCGGACTTCCCGCCATAGCGCAAACTGGTAAACTTCGAGAAAGGCGGTTGCCGCGTCCCGCCAAAAACGGTCAAGGATTGCCCCCCCACCGAATACCCCAGCTCTGGCTGTGGCCCCAAAGGTCTCGCGAAACACCCGTATTCGCTCAAGTTGCGAAGAGCTACAATTGATTGAGATGCCGATTGGAAGAATCGGCGAAGCGGGCGAATTTATCCGAGGCAGACGCTCGCGCTGCGCACGCGCACCGAATGCCTTCTCGCTTTGAGTCCTCCACGAGTCATTTAAGCATGACAACGGTGCAACCTCACAAGTTTGAGGAATCGGTCACCGATTCCTCACCGCCGCACGAAACACCGCTCCGACTGGAAGATCATCGCTCGCCGGCCGAGAAAGAGCCGGCTCAGAAGCGGGGCTTTTGGTTCTGGCTCATCCTTGTCCTGATCGTCGTCGGCGCGGGGGGATGGGCCGTATGGCACTTCGAGCTGTTGGGAACCAAAACCGCCGGACCGGCTAGTACAAAACTGCGGCCGGTGTCCGTTGTGGCCTCGGCCGTCACGCGCGGTGACGTGAACATCTACTTGTCGGGCCTGTTGGGGACTGTGACGGCCTTTCAGACCGCAACGGTGCGCACGCGGGTCGACGGCCAGATCATGAAGGTCTATTTCACCGAAGGCCAGATGATCAAAGAGGGCGAACCGCTGGTCGAAATCGACGCGCGGCCCTATCAGGTGCAATTGGCGCAATACGAAGGCCAGCTAGCCCGCGACCAGGCGTCCCTGGTGCAGGCCAGACAGGATCTCCAGCGCGATACCGAACTGCTTAAAACAAAGTCGGTCACGCCGCAAACGTACGACGCACAAATTTCGACGGTCGGACAGTATGAAGGAGCGGTCAAGACCGACCAGGGGTCGATTGCGAGCCCAGGCTCAATATCACGTACTGCCACATCACGGCGCCGTTCACGGGGCGAATCGGGCTGCGGCTGGTCGACATGGGAAACTTCGTGCAAGCCGCCGGCCAGACCAGTATCGCGGTGATCACCCAACTGCAGCCGATTGCCATCGTCTTTCCCGTTCCGCAGGACGACATCTTTCGCGTGCAGGAGAAGTTCAACGGCGGCCAGGAAATCGTCGTCGATGCGCTCAACCGCGATTTGAGCGCCCTGCTGGCGAGCGGCAAGCTGTTGGCGATCGACAATCAAGTCGACGTGACGACGGGCACGGTGAAGCTCAAGGCCATCTTTCAAAACGAAAACAACCTGCTCTTTCCCAACGAATTCGTCAGCTCGCGGCTGCTGATCGAAACGCAGCGCAACGTGATGCTCGTGCCGACCGCCGCCGTGCAGCACGGTCCCGACTCGACCTTTGCCTTCGTCGTCAAACCTGCGAAGGACGCCAAGAAAGGCGCAAAGTCGGATCAGGAGCCGGCACCGGTGAAAGCGGCCCCGTCTGAAAAGAGCGGCGACAAAGGGGCCAAGGACGCGAAAGAGCCCAAGCCCACCTTCGTCGTCGAGATGCGAACATTGACCGTCGGCGCGACGCAAAACGAGCAGACTGTCGTGGAAAAAGGCCTTGCGGTCGGCGAGATTGTCGTGACCGAGGGAACCGACAAGCTCCAGGATGGTTCGCTTGTCGAGCTGCGGGCCAAAAAGTCCGGCACGAAGAGCCAGCAGGCTCCGGCTGCTCCGTCAGGGAAGAGCAGCGAATCAGGGACGAGCACGACTCAGGCGACGCAATGAGTCCTTCGCGACTGTTTATTCTGCGGCCGGTCGCGACGGTGCTGTTCATGGTCGCGATCGTCCTGGTCGGCGCGGTGGCCTATATACAGCTGCCGGTCTCGGCCTTGCCGCAGGTCGACTATCCGACGATCCAGGTGATCACGTTCTATCCGGGGGCAAGCCCCGACGTGATGGCTTCGTCGGTCACCGCGCCCTGGAGCGCCAGTTCGGCCAGGTGCCCGGCCTCGACCAGATGACGTCGACCAGCTCCGATGGAAGTTCGGTCATCGTCTTGCAATTCACGCTGTCGCTCGATATCGACGTGGCCGAACAGCAGGTGCAGCAGGCGATCAATGCGGCGGCGACCTATCTTCCCGCCGACTTGCCCAACCCGCCGATCTATAACAAGACCAATCCGGCCGACGCGCCGATTCTGACATTGGCTCTCAGCTCGGCCACGATGCCTCTGCCCAAGGTGGAAGACCTGGCTGAGACACGGCTCGCACAGAAGATTGCACAGCAGTCGGGCGTCGGCATGGTGAGCATCAGCGGCGGACAAAAGCCCGGCGTGCGCGTGCGGGTCAACCCGGCCGAGCTGCTGTCGCGAGGACTGAATCTCGAGGATCTCCGCACGGCCATCGTGGCCGCCAACGTGAATCAGGCCAAAGGCAATTTCGACGGCCGCCGGCAGGCTTACACGATCGCGGCCAACGATCAGCTGCTCAAGGCGGACGATTACCAGAAGCTGGTGATCGCCTACCGACCCACCGGTCCCATCATGCTCTCGGACGTCGCGCAAGCCGTCGACGACGTCGAGAATCTCAGGCAGGCTGCCTGGATGGGGAAGGCAGCCGCGGAGGGCGGCGCCTCCCGTCTTTACTCCGGCCGTCATCATGAACATTCAGCGCCAACCCGGCGCGAATATCATCGAAGTCGTCGACCGGATCAAAAAACTGCTGCCCAATCTCAGCAGCAGTCTGCCCGCCTCGGTCAAAATCGACATCCTGACCGACCGCACGACGACGATTCGGGCCTCGGTGGAAGACGTGCAATTCGAGTTGATGCTGACGATCGCCCTGGTGGTGCTCGTCATCTTTCTCTTCTTGCGCACGTTCGCCGCCACGGTGATTCCCAGCGTGGCCGTGCCGCTGTCGCTCGTGGGCACGTTTGCGGTTATGTACGCGCTCAATTTCAGCTTGAACAACCTGACACTGATGGCACTCACGATCTCGACCGGCTTCGTCGTGGACGATGCCATCGTGATGATCGAAAACATTGCGCGCTACGTCGAACAGGGCGAAAAGCCCCTGCAAGCGGCACTCAAGGGATCGGCGGAAATCGGCTTCACGATTATTTCGCTCAGTATCTCGCTGATCGCCGTGTTGATTCCGCTGCTCTTCATGGGCGACATCGTCGGACGGTTGTTCCGCGAGTTTGCCGTCACTTTGAGCGTCACGATTCTGTTCTCGGCGGTCGTCTCGCTCACGCTGACGCCGATGATGGCGGCCCGACTGCTCACCCACAAACCCGAAGACAAGCAAAGCTGGTTCTACCGCACGTCGGAACACATGTTCGAGGCGGTCATTGCCTTTTATGGAAAAACCCTGACGGTCGTCTTGCGACACCAGTTCCTGACATTGTTGGTGGCGATCGGCACGCTCGTGGGGACCGTGTACCTCTACGTAATTGCGCCGAAGGGCTTCTTCCCGGTGCAGGACACGGGCGTGATCATGGGGATTTCCGACGCGCCGCAGGACATTTCCTTCGCGGCCATGTCGACCCGGCAGCAGGCGCTCGCCAAGGCGATTTTGAAGGATCCGGCGGTCGCAAGCCTGTCGTCCTTCATCGGGATCGACGGGACGAACCCGACGCTCAACTCGGGTCGCATTCAAATCAATTTGAAGCCCCTCGACGAGCGGGACGCCAATGCCAGCACTGTCATCCGCCGGCTGCAGCCGATCGTCGATCAGGTTCAGGGCATTAGCCTGTTCATGCAACCCGTTCAGGACTTGACGGTCGAAACGCGGGTGAGCCGCACGCAATACCAATACAGTCTCGAGGATTCGCGGCCCGAGGAACTGGCCGATTGGGCGCCGCGGTTCGTCAAGAAGCTCCAGGAATTGCCGCAACTGCGCGACGTGGCCAGCGACCAGCAGCTCGACGGGCGGCAGGTTCAGGTCGTGATCGATCGCGACACGGCCTCAAGGCTCGGCGTGACGCCACAGTTGATCGACAACACGCTTTACGACGCGTTCGGCCAGCGGCAAGTCTCGATCATGTTCACGCAATTGAACCAGTACCGCGTCGTGCTCGAGGTCGATCCGGCATTCCGGAAGTCGCCGAGAGATTTGCGCGACATTTACATTCAAACGCCGGGCGGTCCGTCGCCGCTCACCGCGTTTACCGAAACGAAGGAAACGCTGGTCCCGATTACCATCAATCACCAGGGCCAGTTTCCCGTCGTGACCGTCTCGTTCAATCTCGCGCCGGGCGCATCGCTCGGAGACGCCGTCGACGCGATTGCGAAGGTCAAGACCGAGCTGCACATGCCTTCGAGCATCCAGGGCGATTTCCAGGGAACGGCGGCCGCCTTCCTGGCGTCGTTGCGGAACGAGCCGATCTTGATTCTGGCCGCGCTGATCACCGTCTACATCGTGCTGGGCGTGCTCTATGAGAGCTACATTCACCCGATCACGATTCTCTCGACGCTGCCCTCGGCCGGCGTCGGGGCCGTGTTGTCGCTGATGCTGTTCCACATCGACCTGGGCGTCATCGCGCTCATCGGCATCATTCTGTTGATCGGCATCGTCAAGAAGAACGCCATCATGATGATCGACTTCGCCCTGGAAGCAGAGCGGCAACAAGGCATGCATCCGGACGAGGCGATTTACCAGGCGTGCCTGTTGCGGTTCCGGCCGATCATGATGACGACGATGGCCGCTTTGCTCGGCGCTGTCCCGCTGGCCGTGGGCTCGGGCGTCGGTTCGGAGCTGCGGCGTCCATTGGGAATTTCGATCATCGGCGGTCTGTTGGTGTCGCAGTTGCTCACCCTCTACACCACTCCGGTCATTTACCTCTACTTTGATCGCATCGCGCGGCGGCTGGGCGGCAATCCGTCGCGCGGCCCGATCGAAGAACCGGAGGAGATGGTCGAAGCGACATGAGCCTTTCCAGCCCCTTTATTCGCCGGCCGGTCGGCACGTCGCTTTTGACAGCGGCCGTGACGCTCGCGGGGGCGGTGGCCTACCTGAATTTACCCGTTTCCCCGCTCCCGCAAATCGATTTTCCCACAATCTCGGTTTCGGCCTCGCTGCCGGGAGCCAGCCCGGAAACGATGGCCTCCGCGGTGGCGACGCCGCTCGAGCGTCAATTCGGACGCATCGCCGGCATTTCCGAGATGAGCTCGACGAGCTATCTCGGGCAGACTTCGATTACGATCCAATTCGATCTAAACCGCAACATCAACGCGGCCGCACGCGACGTGCAGGCGGCCATCAACGCGGCGGCCGGCCAGCTGCCGACGAATCTACCGAGCAAGCCGACCTATAGGCTGATCAATCCGGCGGATAGTGCCATCCTGATCCCGGCGCTGACTTCGAACGTGCGCACCAAACCCGAGGTGTACGACGCGGCCAATTCGATTCTCGCTCAAAAAGTTGCGCAGATTGACGGAGTCGGGCAGGTCTTTGCCGGAGGCGGATCACCGCCGGCCGTCCGCATCGAGGTCAATCCGACCGAGCTGAATAACTGGGGCCTGGGACTCGACGACGTGCGAACATTCGTCGGCTCAGCGACGGTCAACCGGCCCAAGGGCAGCCTCACGCAAAAAGATAAGAGCTACTTTGTATCAACGACGGACCAGTTGCTCAAAGCCCAGGAATATAGGCCACTGATCATCGCCTATCGCAACGGCGCTCCGGTGCGGCTGGGTGACGTGTCCAAAATCACCGACTCGGTCGAGGATGTTCGCTCAGCCGGACTGTACGACCTCAAGCCATCGGTCCTGTTGATCATCTTTCGCCAGCCCGGTGCCAACATCATCGAGACGGTCGATCGCATTCGCGAGGCGATCCCGCAACTCAAAAGTGAAATCCCCGCTGGCATCGACATCAATGTGGTCGTCGACCGCTCCTCGACGATTCGCGCCTCGGTCAAAGACGTCGAGATGACGCTTGTGCTGTCGATCGCGCTGGTGATCCTGGTCGTGTTTCTCTTCTTGCGGAATGGGCGGGCCACGTTCATTCCCAGCGTCGCCGTCCCCGTGTCGCTCATCGGCACGTTCGGCGTCATGTATTTGTGCGGCTACAGCGTCGACAATCTGTCGCTGATGGGCCTGACGATCTCGACCGGGTTTGTCGTGGACGACGCGATCGTGGTCATCGAAAACATCAACCGCCATCTCGAAGCGGGCATGCGGCCCATGCAGGCGGCGCTCCTCGGAGCGCGTGAAATCGGCTTCACCGTCTTGTCGATCAGCATTTCGCTCGTCGCCGTCTTCATTCCCATTCTGTTGATGTCTGGCATCGTCGGGCGGCTGTTTCGCGAGTTCGCGGTCACCATCAGTGTGGCCATTGCCGTTTCGCTCGTCGTTTCGCTAACGACGACTCCCATGATGTGCGCCTGGCTTCTCAAGGCCAAGGACGAGGAAAAGCACGGATATTTTTATCGCGTGAGCGAAGCCGTCTTTCAGTGGACGTTGCATGTTTACGAGTTGATGCTTCGCTGGGTCTTGAGGCACAGGTTTTTGATGATCGTGGCGACGATCCTGACGCTGCTTTTCACCGTGTGGCTCTACATCATCGTTCCCAAGGGATTTTTCCCGCAGCAAGACACAAGCCGCCTGAACGGCACCATCATGGCCGACCAGGACACTTCGTTTCAGACGATGAATCGACTGCTTAACCAGTTTGCTGCGACCGTGGGCAAAGACGAAGACATCGTCAACGTGATCGCCTTTACGGGCGGCGGCGGGGGTGGCGGCGGACGGGCCACCAATGTCGCCCAGATGTATATCGCCCTCAAAGATGTCGACCAGCGCTCGCTCGTGCCGTCAAACGGCGCCGCCACGATGTTCCTGACCTGGCTCGGGTCCCATGGAATACCGATGTCCGACGGTTTGCTGGCATTTTCCAAGCGGCTCTCGCCAAAACATCGCGCGAGTGCCGATGACGTGATCGCCCGCATGCGGGGAAAACTCGCCGGCATTCCGGGCGCCACCTTGTATTTGCAATCCGTGCAGGATCTACGAATTGGCGGGCGGACAAGCAGCTCGCAATATCAATACACCTTGCAGGGCGACAACCTCAAGGAGCTCAACGACTGGGGGCCGAAGGTTCTCCGCAAGCTGCGTGAGCTCGAGGGCCCCACGTTCGTCGATGTCACTTCGGACCAGCAGAATAACGGTCTCGAGGCGCAGGTTGTCGTCGACCGCGAGGGCGCCTCCCGACTCGGTATCACGATGCAGACGATCGACGATGCACTCTACGATGCCTTTGGGCAGCGGTTTGTGGCGACGACGTATACGCCGCTCAATCAGTATCACATCGTCATGACGGTACCGCAGGAATTCTGGCAAAACCCGAACGGGTTGAAGTACATCTATGTGAAGGGAGCTGGCGGCGTTCGCGTTCCCTTGAGCACGTTTTGCAAATTTTCGACCGACACCGGCCCGCTTGCCGTGAACCACTCGGGCGTATTTCCGTCCGTGACCATTTCGTTCAATCTGCCGCCCGGCGGTGCTCTGGGAGATGCCGTCGACCAAATCGATCAGGCAATCCACGACCTGGGGCTTCCCGCTTCTCTTCACGGCCGCTTCCAAGGGGCCGCATTGGCCTTTCAGGATTCTCTCTCGAACGAGCCGATTCTTATCGCGGCGGCGCTTGCCGCCATCTACATCGTGCTGGGCATTTTGTACGAAAGCTACATGCACCCGGTCACGATTCTTTCGACCCTTCCTTCGGCAGGAGTCGGCGCCCTGCTGGCGCTGTTGTTGACGGGCAACGAGCTGAACGTGATGGGATTGATCGGCATTCTGCTCCTGATGGGCATCGTGAAGAAGAACGCCATCATGATGATCGACTTCGCGCTGGAGGCTGAGCGTAAGGAAAACATGTCCTCCGAGGAGGCGATTTACACCGCCTGCGTGCTCCGCTTCCGCCCGATCATGATGACGACGCTGGCCGCCCTCTTCGGCGGCTTGCCGTTGGCCCTGGGTACGGGGGCCGGATCCGAACTCCGCCGTCCCATGGGCATCGCCATCGTGGGCGGACTGCTGGTGAGCCAGGCCCTCACGCTATTCACGACCCCCGTCATCTACCTGTATCTCGACCGCTTGCGTTTATGGTTGCTCGCACGCCGCGGACTGAGCGAGCACCATTCGGCCAATCCGGCCCTGGCGGGCGTTCGAACCGAAGTGTAATTCCACAAAATGCTGTTCGTTGAAGTCATCGCGAAGAATATCACGCGACGCAAGACGCGGACCGCGTTGACGGCGGTCGGCCTCGCGGCGGCGGTCGCGGCGACGACGACCCTGCTCAACGTTGCCTGGGCGTTTTCCAGTTCGGCGACCGATTCGTACAAATCGCGAAACGTCGATATCGTCGTGGTCCGCGCGGGTGTCGCCGAGCGGATCACCAGCAGTTTGAATGCGACTCTGGCCTCGCGTCTTGCGCAGTTGCCCGAAGTCGCCGGTATCGACGGCAGCCTGACCGAGATGGTCTCGTTCGGCCAGCATACGCTCGTGGGAATCCCGCTCCATGGATTGGACCCGGCCGGTTTTGCCGTCGGCAGACTGAACGTCGTTTCCGGCCGTGGTCTCGCGAAGAACGATCGTCACACCGTCCTCCTGGGGAGCGGTTTGGCCCGCGCGCTGAAGAAGAAGGCGGGTGAGTCGGTCGAGATCGAAAAGATGCCCTTTCACATTGCCGGCGTGTTTCAGACCGACAACGTGCTCGAGTCGAACACAGCCGCCGCCCCCTTGGCCGACGTGCAGGAGTTGATGGATCGACCGGGGCAAGTTTCCGAGTTTCAGCTGCGTGTAAGCTCAGCGACTGACAACGGACCGGCCCTTCAGGCACTCTGCCAGAAGATCGAATCGCTCCGCGACGAACAGGGCCGCTCGGTCGGGTTCAAGGCGATGCCCACGGGCCAATTTGTGAAATCGGACATGGAAACGCGACTGACATCCGGACTGGCCTGGGGAACGACCGTGATCACCGTTGTTCTGTCGCTGGTCGGCATGCTCAACACGATGTTGATGTCGGTGTTGGAGCGGACGCGCGAATTGGGAATTTTGCGGGCGATCGGCTGGACGCGGGGCCGCGTCATCAGGCTTATCCTCGGCGAATCGCTGGTGATCGGATTATCCGGCTCCGTGATTGGCGCCTTGTGCGCCGGCCTCTTTCTGCAAGTCCTTGCCGCCTGGTCGTTCACGCGCAACATCGTGCAGCCGGGCCTTTCGGCAACTGCCGTGCTTGCCGCGGTCAGCCTGATGCTAGCCGCGGCTCTGGTCGGCTCCTGTTATCCCGCCTATCGCGGGGCCTCGGTGGCACCGACGGAAGCCCTTCGCGCTGAATGAAATCTCACCGGCGGCCTAACTTGGGCTCGCACAAAATGCGAAGTCTGGGAGAATAGATCCGGGTCCACGGAGGCGACGACGAGACATGGCTCCCCAGGATGTGCTGCTCGAAGTGTCTGCGGTCAGCCGCCATTACGAGGCGGGAACGCTGCAGGCGCTCTCAGATGTCTCGTTCACCGTCCGCCGCGGCGAGTATCTCGCCATCATGGGCCCTAGCGGCAGCGGCAAATCCACGTTGCTGAACTTGATCGGCGCCCTCGATCGGCCGACAAGCGGCGAGATTACTTTCGAGGGACGCCGCCTCACTTGCCGAAAGCACCTTGACCGCTTTCGGGCCGAGACGCTCGGTTTCGTCTTCCAGTCGTTCCATCTGCTGCCCACGCTCACCGCGCTGGAAAATGTGCAAATCCCCATGTTCGAGGGGCCCCGCCGACGCCGCGAGCGAATCGACAAGGCCCAGGAGCTTTTGTCGCTGGTGGGAATGAGCCACCGGGCGTGTCATTTGCCGTGCAAGCTCTCGGTGGGCGAACGGCAGCGCGTGGCCATCGCCCGCTCGCTCGCCAACGATCCGCTACTGCTCTTGGCCGACGAACCGACGGGAAATCTCGATTCGGCGTCCGGCGGCGGCGTGCTCGACCTGTTCGACCGGCTGCATCGCGAGCAGGGTTTGACGTTGATCGTCATCACTCACGGCGCCGAAGTGGCCGCACGTGCCGAGCGGATTTTGTGGATTCGCGACGGCCGCCTCCAGCCGACGCAGACGCCGGCGGGTGCCCGATGCGTCGCCTGACAATCGCCTGCAAAAACCTCCGCCGCCGTCCGGCGCGATCGCTGCTCACGATCACGGGCCTTGCCGTCGCCGTCGCCACGGTCGTGTCGCTGGTCGGGGTGGCCGAGTCGTTCGAGAGCTCCTTCCTGGCGCTCTACACGCGGCGCGGCGGCGACCTCGTGGTGCAGCGTCGCGGCGGCACCGTGCAGCTCTCCAAGGGGATACCCCTCACGCTCGGCGACCGCATTCGCCAGCTTCCCAGCGCCGGCCAGGTCATCGGCGGACTCATGGACATGGTGGCGTTTGAAGACCGCGATTTGTTCATGGTCATCGTCAACGGCTGGGAACCCGATTGCCCGGTCCTCGACCGCGTCCAGGTGACCGCCGGCCGGCGACTTGCAGGCGGGCGATCAAAACTGCGTCATGCTGGGTCGGATTCTGGCCGCCAATCTCGGCAAGAACGTGGGCGACGTCGTCGACGTCTATTCGCAACCGTTTCACGTCATCGGCCTGTTCGACAGTTTCAGCGTCTACGAAAACGGCGCGGTGTTCATGCTCCTGGACGACTTGCAGCGGCAAATGGATCGGCCCGGCCAGGTCACGGGTTTCATCGTTCAGGCCAATCCGCCCGGCGACCGCGCCGCGACCGCGGAGCTTGCCCGGCACATCGAGGCCCTCGATCCGCAGGTTGCCGCCGTCCCCTGTGCCGAATTCGTCAGTTCGCTCAACCAGATGCGCGTGACGCGTGCCATGTCCTGGATCATCGCGGCGATCGCGTCGGTCATCGGTGCGCTCGGCGTGCTCAATACCATGGCCATGAGCGTGTGCGAGCGGCGCAGCGAAATCGGCTCGCTGCGGGCCATGGGCTGGCGACACCTCGCGCGTCATTCAGCTCATCTTGAGCGAGTCCTTGTTGCTCGCCGCCGCCGGCGCCGCGATCGGCGTCGTCATCGGACTGGCGGGGCTCGTCGTGTTGTCGCACTGGCACGTGACGTCCGGACTGGTGCAAGGCGACGTGTCCTACCGCGCGATCGGCGAGGGACTGCTGATGGCTGCCGTGATGGCCATCGTGGGCGCCGCGTACCCCGCCTTTCGCATCGCCCGCGTGCCGCCCGTCGAGTCGCTTCGCGGCAGCTAGCAATTTCACTCGGCGGCAGCCGGGGCCTGCTTTTCCATCCCGCGGCGAAGTTGCCGCACGATGATCTGGGCGAGGATCGGCAATTTCGAGCGGAGCAAGTTCGTGCCGCCGAACCAGTCTTGCGGTTCGGCAAAGGCGGCATGGTACTCGATGAGAATCGCCCCGGCCGGCTCGACGAGCCGCGTGGCCTTGGCGTAGCCGCCGAATCCCGAATAGGGCTGCGGAGCCCCGAAACGCCGGCGGCCGTCATCGTCGCGCGTGACGGGCCGCCACTGATTGGGAAACTCCGGATCGCTGACGAAACGCGGATCAAGAAACGAGGCCGCGATATTCGATTCGTCCGTCCGCGAGCGGGTCGACTCGGTCGTCCCCTGCACGCGCACTCGATCCAGCAGTGTGAACTCGGCGGCGATGTACTGGGCGTCTCCGAATTGCGCGCGACCTGGATGCCGCGGCGTTTCAAATCCGCTTCGGTCAGGACTTTGCTCGACGAGCCGTTATCCGGATCTCCCTCGGATGTTGCCGACTTGAACTGTTTTTGCAGAAAGTCCTGGTTCTCGAGCGTCTTCATCGAGCCGTAGGCGACGAACCAGATATCGAGCCGCCGCCCGCGACGCTCCGACGATCCCTCGCCGTTCGAGATTTTGAGGACGAACGGAGCCACGACGGATTTGCGTGTCAGGTCTTCCCACGTGTGGCTTTCGCCGGCAACGGCTTCGATAGCCCGGCGCTGATCGGCCGCGCTCAGGCCGTCGGCCAAAGTGGGGGCGGGCAGTTTCACCACTTCGTTGCCGCCCACCGGCACGCCGCGCGTGAGCAACGTTTGATAGACCGGATTGTCAGCCCGGCAGTTGGCGATCGAAGCGGAAACAAACAAAAATACGCCGACAAAAATCCGGGGCGTTCGGCCCATAGAAAAATTCCCTTACTTGCCGTTAATGAGAGCCATCGAAGGCTCCATTTCCCACAAGTATAAGAAACTGGGCAGCCGCGAACGATCAAGTCCCGGAATATTGATGGGGACGATTTTGTCCTGCAGCGGGATGTTGGGCGTCGTGGAGTACGTCGACAACGCCCTGTCTCCGCGGCGGTGGAAGAAGGCGATTTCCGCGTAATTGAGCCCCGCCATGTTCGTCGACAGGTGCACCGCGTCGTCGAGGTAGCCGATCTGGTCGATCAGGTTGAGGCCCAGCGCCTGCGTGGCCGTGAAAACGCGACCGTCGAAGGTGCTGGCTTGTGCCCCGTTGACCTGCGGCCGCCGGCTCAAGACGACATTTTTAAACCGTTGCTGAAATTCGTCGGCCATATCCTGCAGCAGCTTCTTTCCGGCCGGCTCGAGCGCCTTGACGGGCGATCCCAGGTCGACGTTCTTGCCCGCCTTGATCGGGATGCCGACGATATTGAATTGGGCCATCATGTCTTGCAGGTTGTAGACGTTCAGAATGCAGCCGATCGCCCCAGTGACCGAAGTCGGATGCGCGACGATGCAGTCGGCCCCGGTCGCCAGGTAATATCCGCCGCCGGCCGCCACATCCATCAGGCAGGCGACAACGGGCAGATGCGTGCGGCACTTAAAGGCCGCCAGGTCGCGCCACATGATGTCGGTGGCCGTGACGCTGCCGCCCGGTGAATGGATCCGAAGCACGACGGCCCGCACGCGTCGATTGCACTCGATCGCATCGAGCCGCTCGCGAAAGACGGCGACCGGGTTCTCGCCCATCGATCCGAAGCCTGTCGCATCCGAATCGAGCAGAATCCCGTCGACGTCAACCACGGCTACGAGGCAAGCTTGCGGAAAATGCGGCCGATTCGGCAAGAGCGACGCGAAGACCGGACTCTTTGGCGGCGCGGGAGCGAGAGCGGCCGTAATATCGCCAAAGGCATGCACGTTGACGAGCGGATCCGAACATCCGGAAAAGGTACCCATCACCAGCAACCAGACCGCAAGTCCGGCGCAGAAATCTTCCCCGCGCACGGCTGCGCGGGGCCATCGAGATGGTTGGTCGAAGCCAATCTCATAGGACACGTTGGAATGGAATGTCGAGTCGGCGCGTGAGCGCACGCCGATTCAGGCGAGGGGACGAAGAATCAGGCAGGACGATGCGAGTCGGAGCTGGTGAGGAGTGCGTGCTGGCTGAAAACGAATACGGCCCGCAGACGGATGGTAGTCTTTGGTGAGGCAGTCTTTGGTCGGTTGGACGAGGGGAAGGGAGCGGGATATTACCCCGAACGTGCCTGTTCGTCGAGAGGAATTTCTGCAGCCGAATCCAAGCGATTTCTAAGAAACCGTTTAAAACTGTCTGGCCGGGATTGTGCAGTTTTTGTACAAACTGGCCCTCTCCCCCTCCTCCATCCCCTCCCTCATTGGCACTTCGGCGCGACCTTCGCGCTCGTCGATTGCTCCCTCTCTGCGAATTTCGTTCCGACCAGTTTCCCTGCCAGTAACCGATCAGCCATGCGAATTCCACGCGCTCACGGGGCGCGCCGATGAACGGAGTGCCGCGCCCGCAGAAGCCGGCTCGCAATCACCTGCGAGGCGACTTGCCGCTGCGCGCACCATTGCTGCGGTTGATGACTTTGTGGGCGCTGTCCATCGCCGGCTGTGTGACATACTCCGGCTTCTCGAATGCGTGCCTCTTGTGGGGATCGGATACGGACCCGGCAACTCCGGCGACCGATTCGGCCGCGAAGACGGCGTCAAAGGACGAGGCAAAGACGGATGCGAAGACCGACGACAAGCAGCCGCCGGAGCCGCACTCATGGCCCGACGAGATCTGCAAGCATTTCTGTCCCTGGCACTCCGACCGCGTGAGTTCGAGCGAACCGGCGAAGTCCGGCGGTGCGAATTCCGCCAGTCTCGGCGCAAATTCCGCCAGTGCGAACACGACGTCGCCGCCCGCGGTCGGCGTAACGGGGACGATCGCCGGCGACGCGGCGCTCAATCAAACAGCCTTTGCAAACGACGAATCGCCGGGCTTCATTGCCAGTTTCGCGCCTCCCCCCGCGCCCCCCGCGAGCGATTCGGCCACGCCCAACAAGGTTCCACCCAGTCCGGCTGCGGCTCCTCCAGCGGCAAACAATCTTTCGGCCAACTCGGCGTCCGCATTAAAGGACAAGGATAAAGAGGACAACCAGGACAAGGCCAAAGACAAAGAGGAATCCGCCCTCAAGGCCGCGGAGGAAGAAGAATGGAAGTTGCTGCCCAAGGGCTGGAACTTCCACGCCCAAACTACCCTGATTGAAGATTTCCAACCCGGATTCGGCGCCCTGTACTCCGGTCCCAACAGCCTCGGAACGCAGAAGGATCGCGAAGGCACGGTGACTGCGGATCTGTTTTTCGGCGCGCCGCTCTGGCAGGGGGCCGAGTTTCATGCGGACTTTCTGATGTGGCAGGGCTTCGGCCTGAGCAACAGCTTTGGCCTCGAGGCCTTTCCCAACGCGGACGCCTACAAAGCCGGCAGCGTGACTCCCCGGTTTATGTTTTCACACTTCTTTATTCGCCAAACCATCGGCCTGGGCGGCGACCAGGAGGACGTGCCCGACGGCCAATTCACGCTCCCCGGCAAACGGGACATTTCGCGGCTGACGATCACCGCCGGTCGGCTCAACATGGCCGAGCTGTTCGACCAGAACACTTACAACCATGACGCGCACACTCAATTCATGAGTTGGGCGAACACCATGCTCACGTGGGACTATCCCGCGGACACCATCGGCTACACGACAGGACTCGCCTTCGACCTGAATCAGCCGAATTGGGCCCTGCGCTACGGCTGGTTCCAATTGCCCGGCCTGCCGAATGGATTCACCTCCGACGACCGAATCTTTTCGTATCCCGTCGAGCCCGGCGAGGTCACCTCCGACGGGAACTTTTGGAAAGAGTGGGGCATGATCACGGAATTCGAGCGCCGTTGGCGAATTTGCGATCATCCCGGAGCCGTCCGCCTGCAGGCCTGGGTCGACCACGGTCTGCTCGCCAGCTACAACGCGGCCACCACGCTACTGGTCGCCAACCCTCCGCCGGCGAACACTCCTCCCGGAGCGGAAATCACCATTCCCGGGCGCGCCTTCAGCTACCGTTCGAAATACGGCTTCGGGCTGAATTGGGAACAGGAGATTGCGAACAACGTCGGCATGTTCTCGCGGCTCGGCTGGCAAGACGGCGAAACCGCGGCGGCAGCCTTCAACGACGTCGACTGGACGGCGCAACTGGGCGTGAGCATCAAAGGCGCCGCCTGGCACCGTCCCCACGATACGTTTGGCCTTCTGGGCAACCTTGCCGGCGCATCCTCTGACCAGCAAGCCTTCCTGAAGGCGGGCGGCACGGGCATTCTCAACGGCGACGGCAACTTGAGCTACACGCCCGAGATGTCTTTGGAAACGTACTACGACATCGCCCTCGGCAATGGCGCCCGCCTGGCGTTCGACTACCAATTCTTCGGTAACCCGGCGTTCAATGCTGACCGAGGCCCTGTCAATGTCTTCGGAGTAAGACTGCACTGGGAGATGTAACGCGCGCCAAATCGTGCGAGGTGCGGCGTTCAGCGTGCGAAGTAGGGAACGTCGCACCCACTGCTGCCACTCCCTCCGCTTGCACGCGTTTGATCAATCCGCGCCTCGGCGTCGGAAGCCGGACAGCATTTTCTGGAGCTGTTCGACGGTCACCGAGTCCTTCCCGCCGCGGATCAAGTCGAACTGGCCTTGCAGTCGCTCGGGAACCTCGTCGCGTGTGATCTTGCCGTCTTTGTTCACGTCAAGCTGCTTGACCAGGTTCTTGAGCGCTTCGTCGTCCAAGCGGCCGAAACCGCCAAAGCCGCCGCGGCTGCGGTCGCCGGACGAGTGACTCCCGCGGGGCGTCACCATGTCGAAATAGCCGATCATCATTTCTTCGTACGTCTGGTCACCCCAGAAGACGATCCGCTTGGGATTCGGATTGTTCAGATTGTCGGTCGAATTGTCGAAGTGGGCGACCGCATGAATTTTGGTCCCCTTGGGAAATTTCAGCGGCTGCTCGACCCGATAGGCCGTTTGCCAATTGAAGTCGTACTTTGGCACGTCCAGCAGAGTCTGGCGTTTTCCGTCCGCGTAGACGGCCTCGTACAAAAACGATTTCCCACGGACGTGCATGTGCGGCATGAAGGCCAGGATCTGGGCGTCGGACGGCAGGCTCTGCGTCGACGCTTCAACAGGGTGGTTGTTCGCGCCAGCGGGAATCGCGAACAGCGGGTTGACCGCGGCGATCGTCCGCACCTCCTGCGTGACCGACTTGGGGTCAACAAACCACAACCCGATCCGCGTGATGTCGTCTTGTTTCGATCCGTTCGGAGTGTAGTGAATCTGGAAGGTCAGCTTGGAGCCGGCCGAAATCCGCTTGGCCATCCCCTTCGGATAGGGAATGGCGCGCAGCCCGGGGACGTACGCGGCCAAAAATCCCTGTCCCGCGCCGCCACCACCGCCACCGCCATCCCCACCGCCGCGCCGCTCGCCGCGGCCGTGCGCGTGCACGAGCACATGGTGCACGACGGCTCGATTGCCCGGAAGAATCTCCGCCGCCTCGATCCACTTGTCTTCGGTGAAATGCGGGTCGACGCGGAAGTTCTGATAGCTCAGCACGCCATCGGCTTTGACGTGATATGGTTTATCGCTTATCGGCAGGATCAGGTCAGGCGGCCGTTTCTGCTGCCAGCCGCTGGCGGCAAAAGTCGGCGTCGGTGGCAGTTCTTTCAGATCGCCCTGAGGCGCTCCGGCTGCCACCCAGGCGTGAATCAGCCGCTTCTCGTCGTCCGACAGCCGGCGGTCGTCGGAAAAATGCCCGTACTTCGGATCGGCGTGCCACGGCGGCATTCGGCCCTGATCGACGACTTCGGCAATCATTTCAGCCCAGGCGGCCGCGTCCTCATAGCGGGTGAGCGAGAACGGCGCGATGTCGCCTGCGTGATGGCATTCGACGCAGCGCTTGTTGAACAGCCGCGCGATCTGGTTGGCATACGTGACCTCGGCGTTCGCTTGCGGCTCGTGCGCCCGGCCGATCAGGCAGCCAACCGGCTGCGTGCGGGCCACCGCAACGCTGCGGCTCGCCAGCAGCGCGTCGACCGCCTCTTTGAGCTCACTATGTGCCGGCGTCTTGCGGGCAAAACCGACGCCGTATTGGTCGTCGATCCGCCCTTGATAACGGACGACGCGGGCCTCGTCGAGCACGAAGACTTCGGGCGTCCGCGTCGCGCCGAATTGTGCCGCGACGCTGTTTTTGGCGTCGCGCACCACCGGAAAAGTGATTCCCGCATTCCGCGCGTAGGCGGTCAGCGCGGCCAGTGAGTCCTGCACGTTGGAATCGATCGCCAGGAACGCGACGCTTTTGTCCTGATATTGCGTCGCAAGCCCGGCCAGCCGCGGCCCGTACAATTTGGCCAGCGGGCATTCCGTACCGATGAACGCAACGACGACGACCTTCTTATCCTTCGCGTCTGCCAGCGACCATTTCTGGGAGTGAATGTCCGCCAGGGAGAAGTCGGTCAACGTCCGCAGCGTACTCTCCTGAGCCGCCGTCTTCTCGGCAGCCGTCGCCGGCCCTCCGGTCGCCAGCGCCGACAGCACGACGACCGTCGCCAGGACGTTCGCTCGACCGGACCGCGCCCCGAGGCGCCGCCTCGACCGACAACCGCGATCGCTCGCCCCAACTCCCGTCCCTTGCGGTCGAACACCCAAAAACATGCGCAGAACTCCCCAAGCAGCGATTCATCCGTTCAATTGGCCCCGCTCTTCAAGCGGGCCGATCCGGGCGGCTCCGATCGGTCGTTCAATATACCCGATCGCTCGCATGAAGGTTTCACGATGCATGAGCGCGGCGGACAGAGACGACGCCCGGCGGGATCTTCAATCGTATCTTTCTGTGAGTAATCGCACAGATCGGTGCCCGCCCGCGTCTTAGCATCGCCGGAATCTGCCCAAAACCGGCGGACGACCCATTGGGAAACAGCGTCATCGCGGTGAGCTCGATCACCATTGGGTCCGGTTACGCCGCCGACGTGCCGAACCAGGCGGCGCTGATTCTGGGCCCCACCGGTGTGGCGTTCAATCCGGCGACAGGCCTGCTCTATGTTGCTTCGACTGCCGACAACGCAATCTACGCGATCCCCGACGCCCTCACCCGGCTGACCAGTGCCGGCCGCGGGGAATTGATCTTCAAGGACAACGCGGTCCTGCGCGGAGCCTTGGGCCTCGTGAGCGACTCGACGAGCGTCAAGCGAGTCACGGTTCCGTTCAATACGTTGGTCACGAAGACGTACGACACGACTCCTTGGCTGTAAATCGTCAGATCCCAGGGGCCGTCGAGCTTCACCGGGTCCCTCAGGTCCGCCACGCCGCCGCCGTTCTTCTTGCCGGATGGAAATCTGATCACGGCCAACGGAGATGCCGTCAACTCCAATGCAAGCCAGCCGAGCGAGCTTGTCGAATTCACGCCGACCGGCCAATTCGTGGGAGAGACCTCGATCGACCCGGGTGAAGGCGGTGCGTTCGGGCTCGCGGTGGAAGTCGAGGGCAACGACATCGTCTTCGCCGCCATCGATGACAACGCGAACAGTCTCGACATCTGGGAATTCAAGGATCAAGCTTAACTCGCGGACACCAGACTCGTTTCCCGCGCTCTTCCGTGGGGCAGGCTGCTAGCCGGGCTGGCAGCCTGCCGCATTCCCGCTCGCCGACTGACTAAAACGGGCAGGCTGGCAGCCCGCCCCACGAACGAGTCCGACGCCGAGTGGCACCCGACGCTAGGACGCTCGACGCAAGACGCATTCTCGCGACACTCATGACTTCAACACGATTTTGTTTTGTTGCTTTCGATGCGGCAATGCTTATGATGGCGCCCGTGCTCTCGCGCCTCAAAGCGGACTTCCTGCTTAAATCGCGAGGATGTCTGACGAAGGGCCGAAATGGCATCCATTCAACAGTGCATTCGTTTCGCGGCCAAAGCTCTTGCCGCGCTCGTTCTGACGCTCGTCGCGCGGGTTACCGTCGCCAGCCCGATCGATGTGATCTTTACGATCGACCCAACGCAGAGCACCGCGACCTGGTCGGGAACCGACAACACGTACGGCGCATTCTCCGCCCAGACGCCCGGCAGTCTCTCGACGTCTGTGAGCGGGAATTACGTCGTCGCCTTTGATCCGTCGACCGATAATCCGACGTCGATTCAATTCGTCGGCAACAATGCCAACAACAACAATGCCTACTATCAACTCGCCGGCAATTTGAACGGGACGACCGCCGGCAACACGGTCCAATTCTCGATCCAAAATCTGATCTACAGCCTGAACAGCGGGCCGATCGCTGCCGCGACAACCGCCGGGCTGACCGAAACCTTTTCCGGCACAGACGCCACCTCGCCCACCGGTTACACCGTCACGTCGGGCGGAGCCGTGTTTACCACTCCCAATGGCACCGCCGGCAATTCGACGAATTACGTCGGCTCGACGGGTAATCTGACAACCGGGACCATTACTCTGTCGGAGTCGGCGCCCGGCTCGGGCAAGTGGACGCTGGGTTTCAACGGTACTGTCACCTACACCTACGACACGCACGAAGCCGGATATGGGACCGGCGGCGTTTTCACGGCCGCGGGGAACGTCGTCTCGACGGCCAACTACAGCGTGAACAATCAGTCGAGCGTTTCGTCGGCGCCTTCGGGGCCCGAAACCGTGACTGTGCCCGGAAATTCCCCAAACAGTGCGGTGACGGCGACGCTCCCCACCGGTACGACGGCCGGCACGCTGAGCGTGCAACAGGTACCCGGCATCACCTCTTTGACGCAAGCCGCGGTCACGGCAGGTCAGAACAACTCCGTCTTCGCGCTCTCGACCTCCAATACGTCAATCGGCGCACCGCAAATTTGGACCGTGCAATTCACGGGCAGCTTGGGCAACGGGCTCACCACGCTGACATTCGATTTTGATCCGTTGACCATCCCTGCGGGAACGCCGTTGTCTTCCTTGGGTGTTTGGCACTTCGACGACAACCCGGCCGACGCGACCTACGACCAATGGGTGTTTCTTACGGGACCGATCGGCGTCTATGACGGCTACGATACGATCACTGTGACGACGAGCAGCTTTTCCCCCTTCGAATTGGGGACCGACGTCAACACTCCCGAGCCGTCGACAATTGTGCTGGCCGCCATGGGACTCCTGCCCCTGGCTTGCCCTTGCCGCCGCCGACGCAAGCAAGCCTCGCTCATTCGCTGATAACACGTCCGCAACTGCCAGCGGCGAGGCGTCGGCCACTTTGAAGGGGCGGCCCGTGTGGTCGCGGATCAACGAGGCCGGATCGATGCCGAAGCGCCAATAGATCGTCGCGGCCATGTCGGCCGGCGTGACCGGGTCTGTCGCGGGAAAGGCGCCGCGATGATCGCTGTCGTGATCTCACGGATCGAGAGAGGGCAGGACGATTTCTCAAAGGTCCGTGCCATCCGTGGTTCAAGGGCTGCGAATGGCAAGCTAGCAGCTTGCCCTACGTTTTGACGGCAGCCCGGCGCGGCGGAGTTCGATGGCGAACTGCTGCAGCGCGGTCAGCTTCTGCAGCCGTTCTTCGACAGAAAGTTTGAGATTCTCGCGAATCAGCGTGCGATCGACATCCCGCTTATAGGCTTCAATCACCGGCTCACCCACTCTCCCCATCGCAGAGCCTGCCTTATGAGACTTCGCTCTTTAGCTGTTCCTTGTCAACCATCAACTCCACGTGCCCGCAGTCCACACAGGCAATTCCACCAATTCTTATCGTGGGTTTCGGCCACCAACTGAAAAACGGTTGGCGCAGCCGGAATTGAATATGCCATCCGTTGTAAGCCTGAATAGCGCCGGACACGCGATTGAGCGACCCGCATTTCGGGCATGGCGTTGATTGTGGGTCGGTCATCCGTCAACCATTTTCCTCTGCCGCGGTTGTTTGGTTGGTTCCAGCGCCCGCGGGGCAGCTCTGGCTGCCGATGCTTTTATGATTTGGTCGCGATCGCTTCGGATCGGCATTCGGACCGTGCTCGACGAGACTCCGCTCACTGACTGCTACAATTTAAGCATGACAGATCAGCCAGCCAAGGTGCTGAACGATCCCCACGTCTTTCGTGAAACGGCAACGCTGGCCGGTGTCCAGACTTAAGGAGCGCGCACTGAGGCGCCGGCCGAGTTACACCTGGGCCATGCCGCCGTCCACGAACAGCTCGACTCCGGTCACGTAGCTCGCGTCGTCGCACGCCAGGAACACGGCCGCCTTGGCGATCTCGTCGGGCTGGCCCAGCCGGCCCAGCGGCACACCGGCGGCCATGCCCGCCTTGAACTCCCGAGTCTTCTCCGGCGTTCCCCCGAGGCCGTCCATGGCCGGGGTCTCGATCGGCCCCGGGCTGATCGCGTTGACGCGGATTTTCCGGGCCCTGAGGTCAGTCGTCCACGTCCGCGCGAAGGACCTCACTGCGGCCTTGGTGGCGCTGTACACGCTAAACGCCTCCATCCCCTTAATCGACACGATCGATGCGTTCAGGATGATGGATGCACCGTCGGGCATCAGCGGCAGCGCCTTCTGAACCGAGAACAAGAGCCCCTTCACATTGCTGTCGAACGCCTTGTCGAAGTGCTCCTCGGTGATTTGTCCCAATGGGGCGAACTCGCCGCTGCCGGCGTTGGCGAACAGCACGTCCACGCGCCATGCTTCTCCTTCACCGTCGCGTACAGCCGGTCGAGATCAGCCAGGCTGGCTACGTCGCCGCGTATCCCGATCGCCCCACTGCCGATCTCCTTGACGGCGGCGTCCAACTCAGGCTGGCGGCGGCCGGTGACGACCACCTTGGCCCCCTCGGCCGCGAACCGCTTGGCGGCGGCCAGCCCAATGCCGCTGGTCCCGCCGGTGACGACTGCCACTTTGTTTTCGAGTTTCTTGGTCATGGCCATCTCCTGGGTGCGAGGATCTTTACCGAACAGTGCCATGATTCTAGGGGTCCGCGATACCCGGCGTGCGCCATTTTTCCACGGCAGGGAGGCCGCAGGCGAGAGTCTGGGTCCGGCGTCCGGAATCAGAGCCCTTTCCCAACGCCGGACCCCGGACGCAAGACACCAGACGTGGCGCGGCAGATCGTCGAATTCCGCGCCGATGCCACCACGCAGGAGCGGATCGACGAGCTGGCCGAAAAGAGCACCGAGGGGCAACTGTCACCCGCCGAAGAGGCGGAGTACGACGACTACGTTGAGGCGATCGACATCATCGGCATTCTGCAGGCGAAAGCCCGCTCGGCGCTCACCGACACAGCTTGTCCTGATGGATGCCGCTCTCCGCAAATTGATTCGGCAACGGGCGGGGAATCGTTGCGAATACTGCCGAGTCCCTTAGGAAGTGCTGCCTGTGGCGACATTTCACGTTGACCACATTGTCTCACCCCATGGCAGAAACCGTTCCAGGAACCGCTTTCGCGACGCCAGCGGCGTCTAGAGTTTCCCGACGCCGGACTCCGGACGCAAGACGCCAGACGCTCAATAAGAGCGCGGCAACGCACGACCACCCAAACCAATCTCCGTAGCGGACGTAGAACGTCTCGTCGTGCCGGACGGAGGGAGTTGCCAGAAGAGTCGTGAACGGCTCGGCATTGCTCGGTTTTTCCGCAAGCACCCGGCCGCGTCCATCGCTGATGGTCAACAAACCTTGCCGGGCCGTTCTCACGATTGTGAAATCGCTTTCCACTCCGCGCAGGATGGCCATGCGGCTATGCAACCAGCCATCGTCCCCGAGGTCCGACGCCGGCACGAGCAGCAAACCGACGCCGCGAGCCCCGTACTGCCGGCTCAGATTCGGGAAGTCCATGTCGGTGCAAAGTTGCATTCCGAAGACTCCTGACGGTGCGTCAACCATCTTGATTTCCGTTCCCGGCGCCTCCACAGGTTCATGGGGCAAGGGGTGCTGTTTGACGTACGTGGCGACGATCGTTCGGTCGGACGCATACAGCCGTGCTTCGTTGGCGCAGGCGGTCGCTGTCTCACGATCGAACCCGACCAGAAAATTGACGTTCATGGTCCCCGCGGCATCCAGAAACAGTGCATCGGCCCTCTTCACGCCTGCGCCGGACAAGTGAGCAATTTTTTCCGGCAAGATGGCGACCCCAAAGCCGGGACCGCGGAGCTTGCGGCTCACTTCGTCTGCGTATTGCCGACAAAGCCTCAGAGCCGAGTCGTCGTCCTGCCGAAAGAGGTCGGCGGCCCGGTCGCCGGCAACCAAAGCCACGCTCACGGGCCTTCTCGGCCCGCTGCCGCCCTCGAGCCGCCGATATCCGTACGTTAACACCGCCGCAAAGAAGAACAGGAGACAGGCAAACAGAAGTTGCTTTTGCGCGAGCCGGCCGGGGCGACTTAAGAGAGCAGCCACCGTCGCCGGGACCAAGAGCAGGCAAAAACTGATCCCCCAAAGCCCGACGATCGAGGCCACCTGAATGATCGGCAGGAAATCGGATTGTGTATATCCGAGGTTGCCGAACGTGCCATGCGCCGAAACCTGGGATCCGAGAAACTCAGCGGCAACCCAGGCAACCGGAACCGAAAGGGCCCCCTGCCAGACGCCGCCGCGAAGGATCCACGCTCGGAACAAGACGGCGCAGAATCCAAAGGTGAGCGCGGGACAGATCAAGAGAACGAACAAAAAGGTCGTCGAACCGATCGTCCGCACCTCATCCCACAGATTGAGGCTGCCCAAGAGCCAGGCCAGTACGGCAACGGTGAAAGCCTCCGAAGCCCGGAGGCGAGGAGCGGCAACGAGCACCGGCAACGGCGCCAGCCAAGTCAGCCACCACAACGGATGCAGGCCCGCGCCAAAAGACAGCATCGTGGCTGTTGCCGCCTGAGCGAAAATCGCTAGAAACAGGCGACCTCGAAAGTATCGCTGGACTCTCATCGCGATTGACTCGCCAATGGAACCCGCCAGTTGAGCTGTTGGCCGACTGAAAGTTTGGCGACACCAGACGCGGAACGCAAGACCCGGGTCGTGTCTGGCATCGGGAGGCCGGCGTCCGGCGTCAAATGTCTAGGCGATGCCTTACGCGTTATCGTTTCCGACGCCGGATTCTGGACGCCAGACTCGTTTTCCGTGAGCCGTTTTGCCAACCTTTACGCATTAGTGAGAGACGGCCAATCCTAAGGGACCAACGTCGAACGAAAGTCAGCATATGAATGAGCCAATTGGAAAAACGCCGAGCCCCGCCGGATTTCGTGGCGTCGCGAAGTCGCTTGCGCTCTTTGGCACTTTGCTGCTGATCGGTCTTTCGCTCTATCTCTCCGCGCCGGCGAGGGCGGTGCTGGATGAGCCGGCGCCGAAGTTCCCGACGGCTAATGCGGTTACCGCGGCGGGCAAATTCCTCGATTCGCTGGACGCCAAGCAGCGCGAGAAGGCCGTGTTCGAGTTTGGCAGCACCAAAAAGTCGCACTGGTCCAACTTGCCCGTGATGATGACGCCGCGCAACGGCGTCGCCTTGGGCGAGCTGACCAAGGAGCAACGGGCTCTGGCCATGGACGTCGTCGCCTCCGTCACGAGCAAGAGCGGCTATCAGAAGGTCGTCGATATCATGGACGGCGATCAACAACTGGCGGAAGGCAAAGGGGGCGGTGGCCGCGGTCCACGTCGAGGCCCCCGAGGTGGCGGTCCGGGAGGGCCTCCGGGTGGTCGCGGGCCGGGCGGGCGGGGGCAGGGGGGACGTGGGCCAGGGGGTGGCGGGAATATGTTCGGCTCCGACAAGTATTACCTGGCCATCTTCGGCACGCCCTCCGAGACCAGGCCGTGGATGGTGCAATTCGGCGGCCATCACCTGGGGATCAATGTCACCGTGATCGGTCAGCATTTCGTGCTCACGCCGACGCATACGGGTGCGCAACCGGCCCTCTTCACGCGGAAGGGCCAGGAGGTGCGGCCCTTGGGCCTCGAAAACGACAATGCGTTCAAGTTGATCAATGCCCTCGACGCCAAACAGCAGGCACAGGCGATCATCGGCAAAGAGCCACAAGAGCTGGCGCTGGGACCCGGTGAGGACGGCAAGACGATCGATCCGGAAGGGATCAAAGGCTCGGCATTAACGGCCAACCAGCAGGCGCTGCTGCTGGAAGTGATCGGCGCCTGGGTGAACATCGTCGAACCGAAGGCGGCCCTGGCGCGGATGGCGGAGATCAAGGACAAAATCCCAGAGACTTATTTCGCCTGGAGCGGCCCGACCGACAAGGGGAGCGCGGCCTACTTTCGCGTGCAGGGGCCAACCCTGATCATCGAATACGCGCCGCAAGGCGGCACCAGCCACATTCACACGGTCATTCGCAATCCGAAGGACGAATACGGAGCGGGGCTGGCGAGCCAGTGAGAGACGATCGCGTCCCATGACGCTGCCTCGTCGCATGACGCTGCTTCGTCTCAAGACAGCGCGGTCATGGACATCCGCAACGGCAAGATCTGCGCCCTAGCGGCTGTCGCCGACGCGACGTCGCCAAACTCAAGACGCTAAACGCGATCTCTGACGCCGGACCGCGGACGCTATTTCTTCGCGGCTTTGTGCGCGGCGACCCGCAGCAGCATTGCGCGGCACCAGGTGATTGGCCTGATGTCGGCAGCACGAGCCGCCTGCCAGATCGCCTTTTTTTCGGCGATCGTCAGTGAGATCTTCACGTTTTCGTCGCGCCGGTCCTTCGCCGCTTTTTTTGGTCGTCCTGTTCTCATGGCGACAAAGTGTACCCGCAAAAAGTCAGCAATCAAGCCGAAATCGGTAATCCGGGGCCGGTGGTTCGACGTCAGAGGTCAAGGATCGGGGAAAAAAGCCAAAAAAGTCCTCCGAGCGCGGCCCGGACACCCCATTGCCGACAGTGGACAGACGGTTCCCAGCGAGGCGCTTAAAAACGGTCGCGGGGCGGATTAGAATAGAAAACGAGCTTTCCCGCCAAACGTCTTGCAAGGTCCCGCCTGAATGTGCCGTCACGTTTGCCGTCCGCCGTTTTCCTCGCCGCTTTGCCTGCTGGCTGTCGTCTTGCTCGGCACGCTGGGCGTTGACCGTTCCTTCGGCGGCCAGACGGTGCGATCCGAGGCGGCGCTGGCCGTGTCGTTCGATGAGACGGGCGGGAATGCGAAAGTAACGGGTGCGAACTTTTCGGAGCCGTTTTCGGCCGCTCTGGTCGGCATGCCGACTCGCGTCCCGAGTCCATTTTGGAGCCAGGGCGGAAAAAATGCCCTGCGGCTGGATGCGGCCAAAAAACAGTTCGTACAACTGGCGGAGATGCCTTATCTCGATCGGCCGGAAGCGCTTTCGGTCAGTCTGTATTTCCTGAGTTTGCACGCCCCGACCGATTCGGCCCCCCATGGAATTCTGGCGAAACGATCCGACGGTCCCCGAGGCACGAATTACGGAATCAATTACGTGCCGGCCGCGGATGTCTTTCAGGTTTACGTCAACGACGGACGGGGTTTTCGGATCGCCAACTACAGTGCTCGACGAGTTGTCGGCACGCGGCGGCTGGTGCACCTGACGGCCACGCTCCAGGCGGGAAACGCCGATCCCAAGGCCGATTCTCGCCGCGACGATTTGCTCGTCCGTCTTTACGTGAATGGCGAGCCGGCCGTGCCGAAGTCGGTCACCGGCGGCCTGATTCGCCGGACGGAAGTCTGGTTGACCCGGCTCGATATGGCGGGCCTGTTGAACGATGCTCCGTTGACCTTGGGAAGCAGCACGCCGCAAAGCGAATACACGAGCGGCGTGTTCGACGAATTTCTGCTGTTCACGCGAGCTCTCACGCCGGCCGACGCGCACCGCCTGTTTTTGGAGATGGCGGGACCGGACGGGCCAAAACTGGCCCGGCGGGAATTGCAAACGCGACCGCCGAGCGAGCCGCCGGCGATCGAGTCGATCTCGCAACTGGGGCTGCAAATCGGGCAAACGACGCGATTATCGATCCAGGGGAGCCGTCTTGCGGGGGAACCCCGCGTCGATCTTCCCATTGCCGGGCTTCAACAGAAAATCGTCCACGGCTCCGACAAGAGCCACCTGATGATCGACCTGACGCTTCCGTCCGACGTGCCGCCGGGAATCTATCCGATCAGTGTTGTGACGACGAACGGGATCAGTCAGCCGGTGGGAATCGCCGTCGACGGCTTGTCGCAATGGCTCGTGGGGGACAGCACGGCCGATCATCCCACCGCCCTGCCGGCCGCTTTTTCCGGCCTGCTTTCGGGAGCGGCCCAAAGCCGCGTCTATTTCAACGGCAAAGCGGGGGCACGGATTGTCGCCGAAGTCGAGGCCAAGCGGATCGGATCGGGCATGGATCCCGTTCTCGAGCTAAAAAACATGAACGGCGCCGCGGTGGCCCTCGAATGGGGCAAGGCGTTTTTACGCGGCGACGCGCGAATCGAATCGGTCTTGCCGGCGGACGGAACCTACTTCGTCGAGCTGCACGATCTCGAATACCGGGCGCCCAATGAAAGTCCGTTCCGCCTCTTGGTCGGCGACTTCCGTGCGGTCGATCAATACTTTCCGGCCTTCGCCGAGCGGGGGAGCGAATTGAGCGTCGAACCGGTGGGCACGGGACTGCCCAGCGGGGCGGTAATTGCCGCCGACTTGAAAAAAGAGACCAACGGTCTCGCCAAATTTCTCAATGTCCCGCAGGAGTTGCACGCGTCCGGACCGATGCCGCCGCTGCGGATTAGCGACGGACTCGAGATTGTCGAAGTTCAGCAACCGGGCAAGCAGCTCCAGACTGTCGACGCGCGGTTTGCCGACAAGCGCAGTGCGGCTGTCGCCGTGAACGGACGGCTTTCCAAGGCCGGCGAGGTTGATCGGTACCTGCTGGCGGTGACTCCCGGAAAGCCACTGGACCTTTCCGTCGACGGACAGTCGCTCAACTCTCCGGTGGAGGGAGAAATATCGATCTTTACCCATCCGGCCGGCAAACTGGTCGCTTCCGACGGCGGTAGCCCGGGGGCGGTGGCAAAAGGGCTCCGATACCAGGTGCCGGCCGACGTCACCTCAATCGAAGTCGCGGTCCGCGACCTGGTGGGCCGCGGCGGACCGCACTTTGTGTATCGGCTGCGGATCGCCCCGGCCGGTCGACCGAACTTCGCACTCACGCTGCTCGACTCTCGGATCAATGTGCCCCGGCAAGGAAATACGGTGGCCGAACTGCGCGTCGACCGTCAGGGATACGCCGGCCCGATCAATTTGAAAATCGAAGGCGACGATAGTGTGGCCATCTCCCCCAAACAGCTTCCGGCAGAGGCGGAAAGCCGCAAAGTGCTGATCACTTTCCGCACAACGGGGAAAGCACTCGCACCGGTGGCGCGGCTCAGGGTTGCCGGAGAGTCGGTCGGCATCACACCGGCCCTCCATCGTCTCGCGGTGATCCAGACGCAAAACCAGCAGCAACTGGCCGGCTTTCTCGATTCGATCCCCGTCGCGCCCACCGCGGAATCTCCCGCCCGGATCGAGATGGGCGAGCTTCCCGCCTTTCTGCTCAAAGGCGTCGACGCCCAATGGCCGGTCAAGATGGCGGCGACTTCCAATCAACCGGGCGACTGGTTGCGGTTATCGCTTGTCTCGACGGAGACGCCTCGCCCAAATCCTCAAGGCAAACGGCGTAAGGTGAAACCGACGATCGCCTCTCTGCCGAATCAGGCGATCTCCTGCGCAGCGGGAAATGGAAAGCTGATGGTGGCAATTCCGACCGATGTGGCCGAGCCGGCGATCGATTTTGTCGTGAAGGCAGACGTTGTGTCGAATCCATACTCGAATCGAGTGCTTTCGACGAGCTATTCCCAGCCGTTCCGCATGCTCGTGCAGGATCCGCTGGGGCTGCAACTGGATGCTGCCAGCCTGAATCTGGTCGGCGGTGCGCCCGGCAAGATTCGCGGAAAACTCATCCGGCATCCGGCGTTTAAGCAAACGGTGAATGTGACGCTGGCTGGGTTGCCCGCCGGCTATGCTGCGCCGGTTCTGGCCGTGCCCGGCGACAAAACGGATTTTGAAATGCCCATCACGGTTCCGAAGGAACCCATGGGGCGAACGATTCCAAATGTCTCGATCGCGGTTTCGCTCGGAAATGGAAGAGTCCCCGTGACCCAGCCGATCGAGCTCAAGGTCACTCCCGCCACGGCCGCTGCCACCACAAAAAAATAGACGGCTCGCCGGCTGCTGTGCCGCAGCGGCGCTCGATTCGTTGTGGAACGCATGCTCCGGTTTTACGGGGCGGGTGCGCCCTATTTGTCGCTTGAGGGCCGCTCCGATCGAATTAGGCACACGGCGCATGGCCGTAAACCGGGTTGTGCCGACGCGCCGGACAAAGCACGAATCGGGACGCCGGAATGACGAAAAGAAACACAGCGCCTCGCCTTGCAAGCGGCTCGCTTGCCATTTCCTCCGACGTTGCCGGGAGTTTGGGTCATGAAGCGTCTGACGCCTGCGGCAGTCACCCTGATGACGGTCGTGATGATCGGTCTCTTGGTGACGGCTTACTTTGCCAAGATGCTCGTGGCCAAGGAGCCGAAGGCCCGCGTACTCGAAGTGCCCAAGACGGCGCCCGTCGAGTCTCGCGAGATTCCGCTGGCTTTGAGCCCGCTTGAACCGGGAACACTGTTGTCCGCGGCCCATCTTGGAACCGGGCGCGTCCCACTCGACGCTCTGGAACCCGAAACGCTGCTTACCGAAAAAAGTCTCATCGGACGCATCGTGAAAGAGCCGATTGCGGCGGGAAGGCCGATCCGGTCGAGCCAGCTCTATCCGCCGGGTCAACGGCCCCCGTTGGCGGTGAGTGCCGGAATGCGCGCTGTCTCCGTCTCGTTGTCTCCGCGAGAATCCCCCGTCGTCGGCCTCTTGCGAAAGGGGCAGTTCGTCGACATTTACCTGACCCCCCGGCTCGACGACAACCAAACTTCACGGCTGCGTAACGGGGTCACGATCACGCTCTTGACGGGCATCCGCGTACTGGCGCTCGGCGGAAATCCCGAGTCGGAATCCGCCAACGCTGAGTCGGCGAAATCGGTGACGCTCGAGCTGACGCCGGAACAGGCCAACATCCTGATCCTGGCACACGAAAAGGGGGAGATCGCCCTGAGCTACAACCCGGATGGCAAAAGAGACGGCGGCGTGTCCGTCAGCAGCCAGAGCCGAGCCACCATGGACGAAATTCTCGGGCTCAATCGCTCGGAGACCATAACCCCCGTCGCACCGGTTCGTTCGAAGCCTTTCACGAGCGAGACCTTCAAAGGTGCCAAGCGCTCGACGCTGCGATTTGATCCGGCCGTTTCCACCGACTCCGGGAATCAAACATGATTGCGGGCCCTCGCCTGCGGTTGGACGACCGTAAATCGTTCCAAAAACTCAAAACGTCGCTGCATCGCCGAATTGTCGAAGCCCTCGACCTGTCGAAGACGGCTTCGCTCGAAGCGAATGACTTCCGCGACCAGTTGCGCGCGCTCGTCACGCACGTCTGCTCGGGAGAGGCGGTCACGCTCTCCGTCGAGATGCGCGAGGCAATGGTCCGCGAGATCATGGATGAGATTTACGGCTTCGGACCGCTCGAGTCATTACTCGCCGATCCCACGGTCAGCGACATCCTGGTCAACGGGCCGGATAACGTGCGGATCGAGAGAAACGGCGTGTCGGAGTCGACCGAAATCCGCTTTGCCGACGAGGCCCATTTGCTGCGGTTGATTCACCGGCTGGTCGAGCAGGCCGGTCGCCGAATCGACGAACGCTCGCCGATCGTCGACGCCCGCCTCGCCGACGGCTTGCGAATGACGGCCGTGATGCCGCCGATGGCAGTCCGCGGGCCCACGCTGTCGCTCAGGCGCGGCATCCCGGATTCGCTGAGATTCGAGGAGCTGGTCCGTCGAGGCGCCCTGACCGGCGAAATGGTCGATTTCCTCGTCGCGGCCGTTCGCGGACGGCTCAATATTTTGATTTCGGGCGGAAGCAGCAGCGGCAAAACGACCCTCTTGAACAACCTCGGACGCGCGATTCCGCGCCAGCAGCGGATCGTCACCATCGAGGAAACCGCCGAGCTGGGGCTCGATCAGCCGGACGTCGTCTCTATTGAGACGCGATCGACGTCGGGAATTGCCGCGGACGAATCGACGCTGCGGGAGTTGTTCAGGAACTGTCTCAATTTGCGGCCAGAACGGATCGTCCTGGGCGACGCGCGGGGGGCCGAAGTCTTCGATCTGATCCAGGCGATGAACACGGGTCATGACGGATCGATGAGCACGATTCACGCGAACGACCCGGTCAATGCGCTCGAGCGGATCGAACTGTTGGCCGCGCTTTCGGCTGCCCCATTCCCACTGCCGGCGGCCCGCGCCTCTATCGCGTCGGCGGTGCAGATTCTGATCCATGTCGCCCGCTTCCCGTCCGGCGAACGCAAGATTGTGCGCATTGCGGAACTCACGGGCGTTTGCGAAGGCCGCTATCAAATCGACGACCTGTTTGTTTACCGCATGGCGGGCTGCGATGACGCCGGCCGAGTCCAGGGCTCGTTTTACGCCACGGGAACGGAACCGTCCTCGTGGACACGCCTCGCGATGCTCGGCGTCGAAGTGCCGCAAGAATTGTTCGTTCCGCGCGAACTGTCGGCGGGCGGCCATTACGCGATGAAAGGTTAGGGAATGACGACCGGCCCGGCAAACCGGCTGCGGATCGAGCCGCAACCGCAATTCGCCAAGATCCTGAAAGTTGACGATTCGTACGCGCGGCCGAATTCGGGAACGGCGGCCGCGCGGATCAACGGCCGGTTCGATCGACTCGTTGTGCAATCGGGAACGAGCGCGGCGCCGGGAGTTGTTCTGCGATTCTGCGTGTTGGGCGCGGTCTCGATCGGCGGAGCCGCGTTTGTCGCGACCGAAAACCTGTTGTGGACGGCACTCGGACTGGCAATTGGCGCTTTCCTGCCAATTTATGCACTCCTGATCGCCCGGGTGCGGCGTGTGCGGAGAGTTGAACGCCAAATGCCCTTATTGATCGAAGGCCTCGAGCACTCCGCTCGTCATGGCCGGGGATTGGCCCAGTGCCTCGAGATCAGCGCCGCGGAGACGCCCGCACCCTTAGGGGAAGAAATACAGCGGGCGGTGAGACGCATGCGGATGGGGATCGGCGTCGAGGCCGCGTTTGAGGACCTGCCGGAACGCACGGGTTCGAACCAAATCGCTACCCTCGTGAGCGCACTGGCCGAACACGATCGGACCGGATGCGACCTGATCGACCATCTCGAACGCCTGAAAAACCGCCTTCCACTCTGAATTCAGGAAACGATTTCTCGCGTTCCTTGCTTGTTGCTCATCGATCCGGTCGCAAGTCACAATAGAGGAATGCAGTCACAACAGCGTCGCGAGCGCTCCCGCTCGGCCAAGAAGCGCGCCCGAGACGCGGAGCCAGAACCGGCCCTGCGGACGCCGACCAGTCAGATCGGCCAATCGCGGCGGTTCCTGCTGCTTGCCGCCGTTCTCGTCGCGGCGGTGTTTGCCGTTTACGGCCAATCTCTGCGATTCGACTACGTTCTGATCGATGACCCAACCTACGTCAGTGAAAATCCGCACGTGCGGTCCGGCTTGACGTGGGACAATCTCGCTTGGAGCTTCTCGACCTTTCACGATGGCAATTGGATCCCGCTCACCTGGTTGTCGCTGTTGCTCGACGCGTCGCTCTTCGGCCCGCGGCCCGGCGGATACCATTTCACGAACATGCTCTTGCACGCGGCGAACACGGTGCTTGTCTTTGCCGTGTTCGTCAAAGCGACGGGGAGTCAATGGCGGAGCGCATGCGTGGCCGAATTATTCGGCCTGCATCCATTACACGTCGAGTCGGTCGCATGGATTACCGAACGCAAAGACGTGCTGAGCACGCTGTTCGGTCTGTTGTCGCTGTTGGCCTACGTGAGTTATGCCGGCCGCCGTCGAGTTTTGTCCCTCGTCGCGTGTTTTGTGGCCTTCATCGCGAGCCTGCTCTCCAAGCAAACGTTGGTCACCTTGCCCTTTATCTTTTTACTCCTCGACTTCTGGCCGCTGGGCCGATTCCCCCAGCCTGCGACGCGGGCTCGAGTGATTCTGGAGAAGGCGCCATTTCTCGCCGCGGCGGGAATCTTCTCGGCCATCACGGTGATCGCACAGCGGAGCGGGCATAATGTCGCTTCCCTCACGTCCTTTCCCTTATCGACGCGCTGCTTGAATGCGGTCATCGCTTATGCCGAGTATTTGTTGAAAGCCTTTGTTCCCTATCATCTCTCGGTCTTTTATCCGCATTCCGGAGGGGACTATTTTGGGGCGGCGATCGGGGGAGCAGTTTTGCTGTTGGCCGCCCTCAGCATGGCGAGTCTTTTCTGGCTCAGGCGCTGCCCGTATCTCTTTGTCGGCTGGTCGTGGTACTTGGGGACGTTGGTGCCGATGATTGGCATCGTGCAAGTTGGTCGACAACAGATGGCAGATCGGTATACGTACTTTCCGCTGATCGGCGTGTTCTTGCGCTCGTGTGGTTGGTCGCGGACCTGGCGCCTCAATGCGGATTGCGCCCGAGGGCCTTGGCGAGCGCCACGGTCGCTTTGCTGGTGGCGCTCGGGGCGCGGCCTTTGTTCAAGCCGGCTACTGGCACGACAGCATTTCCTTGTTCCGCCACGCTCGTGACTGTGATGAGACCAACGCGGTCGCCGCGAGTGCCCTGGGTAGCACGCTCGGTAAGGAAGGCAAAACTTCCGAGGCGTTTGAGCTTTTGGAGTTGGCCGTTAAGCTCGCGCCGAAGGATGCCGAATCGCATTTCAATCTGGCCGCACAGCTCGACAAGGCCGGCCGCGCCGACGAGGCGATCTCGCAGTACCAGGCGGCACTTGCGCTCGACGACTGGGACGCCCGAGCCCACAACAACCTGGCACTGCTTCTGTGGAAGCGGCACCAGCACCAAGAGGCGAAGCAGCACTTCCTGCGCCAATCGAGGTCGACAAGGACCATTTGAGCACCTACGAAAACCTGGGCGCCTTGTGCGGCGAGATGGGCGATTTTGCGGGCGCCATTACCTACAACCAAAAAGCGCTGCAACTCGATCCGACGTTGCGGATTTGCCGCTACAACATCGCACTCGCCCTGCGTGCCCAAGGCCGTCTGCCCGAGGCGATTGATCAATTTCGTTCTTTGTTGAAAGTCGCTCCAGGGGATCCGGACGCGACACGCGAACTCGATCGAACGCTGGAAATGATGCGCGGTTCAGGAAGCCGCTCATGAGAGGCGATCAGCCGTCGCACCGGCGCCGTCGCGGCTCGTCGTCCGCGAAGCCGCAACCTCCTGAGCCCGTTTCGCAGATGACCCAGCCACGCGCATCGCGCCGCGCACCAGATGACGCGAATGACCGAGTCCGACAGAGGCGCGACCTGTTTGGTTTGGCGGCGGGACTCGTCGCTCTGGTTCTCGCCGTTTATTGGCAGGCGGGTTCGTTCGAATTCATCGCGCTCGACGATCCGGTCTATGTCAGTGACAACCGGCACGTGCAAGGAGGTTTGACCGCGCAGAACGTCGAGTGGAGCCTGTACGGTTTCCACGACGGAAACTGGATTCCGCTCACCTGGCTTTCGCTGATGCTGGACACAACTCTTTTCGGAGTGCGATCCGGCGCATACCACCTGATGAATGTCGCCTTGCACGCGGCAAACGCAGTCCTGCTCTTTGTCTTTCTGATGCGGGCGACGGGATGCCAATTCCGCAGTGCCTGTGTTGCGGCTCTTTTCGCGCTGCATCCGCTGCATGTCGAATCCGTTGCGTGGGTCACCGAGCGCAAGGATGTCTTGAGCACGCTGTTTGGACTGGCTTCGCTCCTGACCTATGTGGGCTACTGCAAGCGTCGCAGTTGGCCGGAGTTCGGAGCGTGTTTCGCGTGTTTCGTTGCGAGCCTGCTTGCGAAACAGACGTTCGTCACATTGCCGTTTGTGTTTCTCCTCCTCGACTATTGGCCGCTGAGCCGTTTTGCCGACCGATCGGCGCGCGTGCGAGTGATTCTGGAAAAAGTTCCCTTTCTGGCTGGTTCCATTGTGTTCTCTCTCGTGGCCCTAATCGCGCAGAAAAGCGGCCACACGATTGCATCGCTCAATTCACTGCCCCTCTGGGCGCGTTGCATGAACGCCGTCACGGTTTACGCGACCTACCTGCGACAGACTTTTTTCCCGTTCCACCTCGCCGTCTATTATCCGCATCCGGGTGCCAATATTGCCTGGGGAACCGTCGGGGCTTGCGCGGCGCTCCTCGTCGCGGTGAGTGCGCTCACGGTTTTTCGAGCGCGGCAGAATCCGTACCTGTTCGTCGGATGGGCCTGGTACCTGGGAACGCTCGTCCCGATGATCGGCGTCGTGCAAGTCGGCAGCCAGCAAATGGCCGATCGCTATACCTATTTTCCTTTGATCGGTCTCTTCGTCGCGTTGGTGTGGCTGATTTCGGACCTGGCAATTCGCCCTTTGCTCAACAAATGGGCTCTCCCGGCGGCCGCCGGCGTGTGCCTGGTGGCCATCGGATCGGCTGCGTTTATTCAAATCGGTTACTGGCGCGACAGCATCACTCTCTTTCGCCACGCGGTTCTGTCGGCTCCGAACAACCCGTTGGCGACGAGCGCTCTCGGCTTCGCGCTCATGTCGCAGGGAAAGGCCGATCAAGGCATTGCCCTGCTCGAGTCGGCCGTTCGTCTGGCGCCGGACGATCCCCAGACGCAGTACAACGTCGCTGTTGGACTGCAGTCGGTCAACCGCCTGAAAGAGGCAGCCGAGCACTATCAGGCGGTACTTGCGCTGAACCCGAATGACGCGGACGCCCACACGAATCTCGGCGTGCTCCTTGCCATGAATCAGCGGTACCCCGAGGCGAAGCAACAGTTCTTGGAAGCGGCGGCAATCAATCCCGAGCACGTGCAGGCCTATGTCGACCTGGGAACCTTGTGTCTCGACACCAGGGACTACGCCGAGGCCATCACCTACAGCCAACGCGCGTTAGCGCTCGATCCCAGCCGGCTCAATTGCCATCTGAACATCGGCCTGGCGCTCCGCGCAGGGTCGACGAAACCAAGCCATTGAACAGTTCAAATTCATACTCTCTGTGTCCCCCAACGATCCCGATGCGAATCGCGAGCTCAGACAAACGCTGACCACGCCTGGCGGCTCTTAGCCTCGCCGATTACGACAGCATTCCGCGGGCATGCAGCAGCTGCCGCACTTCGTGACCGGTGGAACACTTCAAAACGGCCGGTCCGAGCGAGGCGAGATCGCTCATGGCAAGACTGCCCAAAGCGGCGCCGATCCGGCCCGCGTGTGACCGGGAAACGCTGATGCGGCGCACGCCCAAGGCCAACATAAGAGCGGTGAGTTTCGGATCGCCCGCCAGCTCGCCGCACATCGTGACTGGCTTGCCGTGAGCGTTGGCCACCTCAACGATCCGATGCAGTAAGCGGAGCACGACAGGCTGAAGCGGATCGTGGTACGCCTCGACAAATTCGTCGTCACGGTCCGCCGCCAGCAGATATTGGGTCAAATCGTTGAGGCCGACCGACACGGAATCGATATGCCCGATGATGTCCTCGATCAAGAGTGCGGCCGACGGGACTTCAATCATGGTCCCGAGTTGAAAGGGCAGGCGGCCTTCTTCCGCGACGTCGCAAATGCGGCGAAGCTCGCGCTTGATTTGCAGGAGCGTGTCGAGCGTGTCGATCATCGGCAACAACACGGTGAGCGGACGCATTCGCCCAATGCGAGCCAGCGCCCGCACCTGGGGCTCGAGAATGTCGGTCCGGGCCAACAGCAGACGCACGCCGCGGACACCCAAGCTGGGATTTCGATTGACCGGAATATCCGCATACGAGGGACATTTTTCCGCGCCGAAATCGGCCAGGCGAATGTTGAGCTCGCCGCTCCCGATCGCGTCCGCGACGCGGCGGTAGGCTTGAAAGCTGTCCTCTTCGTCGGGCCAGGAGGAGCGGTCCATATACAGGAATTCGGTGCGGAACAGACCCACCCCCGCCACTCCCGCGGCGGTGGCATTGGCCGCCTCGATCGGATCGCTGATGTTGAGCAGGAGGGCCACGCCGACGCCGTCCTTGGTGGCCTTGGGAATCGGTGCAAGGCTCGATAGCGGCGCAGGGGCCTTGAGTTCGCGAATGCGTCGGACGGTCTCTTCATCGGCGGGGCCCGGATCGACAATCACCAGTCCCGCGGCCGCGTCGATGACAACCGGCGCGCCGTCGTGAATTCGCGTCGCTGCCCCTTCGATCCCCGTCACCATGGGGATGCCGAGCCCGCGGGCAAGAATCGCCGTGTGCGACTTGGCGCCGCAACTTTCGACGATGATTCCCGTAACGCCCTGATGCGCGTAGCGCACGAGTTGGCTGGGCACGATTGATGACGCGACGATGACGTCGGACGTCGGCGCTTCGGCCGTCGTCGATTCATCCAGGCAGCGAACCATCCGCTGCCCGACGTCCAAGACGTCCGCGGCCTTGTCGCGGACCATCGAAACGTCGCTGGCCTTGAGCGTGTTATGAAATTCGATCGACACGCGCGCGACGGCAGCTTCTGCCGACTGGAGATTCGCGCGGATCTCCTCTTCCATCCGATCGGCGAGCTTGGGATCGCCCAGGAGAATCGCCTGGGCCGCGAAGATCCCCGCGTCCTGCGCGCGGCCGCGTTGCGTCAGCAAATGCCGCACGCTTTCGAGCTCGCGGCCCGCGCGGCCGCGGGCCGCCTCGAGGCGTTCGATCTCCTGCTCCGGGCTGTGCGAGCTTTCGCGGGCAAGTGCCGAGGCGAGCCAGCTGCCGACATCGACGACGTGGGTCCGCCCTTCGGCGATCCCGGCTGCGACGCATTTCCCGCGAAAGAGCATCGACTTAGCGCACGGCGACGGCGGGTGCCGTCCCCGGCGGTTTCACGGTTTTCACCTCTTGCCGGCCGGCAATCCACAGGACAGCCGGGCTGGCGATGTAAACCGTGCTGTAAACCCCCGTAATCATGCCGATGAGCAACGCGTAGGCAAAGCCGTGCAGGCTTTCGCCTCCGAAGACGTACAGCACGAAAACGACGATGAACACGGTAAACGACGTCAAAAACGTTCGCGCCAAGCATTGATTGACCGCGAGGTTCACCAGGTGGCCGGAGATCACGGGGTTCTTGCCCTTGATTTCGCGAAGCCGGTCGAAGACGACGATCGTATCGTTGAGCGAATAGCCCGCAATCGTCAAGAACGCGGCAATCATGTCCATGTCGATCTTGAAGTTTTGCAGTCCCAGATAGTGGGCGCCCGGCAAGCGGCTGGCATAAGCGCCGACGGCGATCATGCCCAACACGAGCAAGCAGTCGTGAATGCAGGCCAGGATCAAAGCCAGACCATAAACCGCCCGCTCGAAGCGGAACCACAGGTAAATAATGATGGCGATGAAGCTCAGGACCAAAGCCAGAACGGCCTTCTGCTTCATCTCCTCGGCAACGCCGCCTTCAAACGTGTTGACCTGGTCGAAGGCCGGTGAAGCGGCCATCGTCTTTTCCATTGCAGCCAGCGCCTTCTGCACATCGGCCTTGGGAATGGCCGAGGTCGTCTTGAGCTGCATTTCGGAAAAGCGTTTGACCTGAAATTCCGTCGCCTTCACGCCTTGGCCCGCGGCCCCGACGAATTCGACGAGGTTCGACGCCTGTTCGACCTTCGAACCGAGAACCTTGTTGAGTTCCGTCAGGAAGTAATCGAGCGCGGTTGCCGTGTTGATTTCGGAACTGAATTTCACCGTGGCCTCGTGCCCACCGGCGAAGCGCGACGTATCCGTGTCGGACGGCGTCACGGCAGGCGCGGTCTTTCCGGGAGGCGTCGTCGCCGCAATATCCGTCACGGGATTGTATGTCATCGTCACGCGGCGCAGGTCCATTCCGCCCAGCGCCTCGGCAACGCTTTCACGGACCTTGGCGAGGTCTTGCTCCTTCGTGCGGACGCGGAATTGCTTGCCTTCGTCCCCCGTCTGCCGCTCTCCGGGCATGGTCAGACGCTCGAGCGAGATGTCCTTCATCTTGTCTTCGAGTTTCTGGCGAACCTGACTGATATTTTGCGGTTCGGTGAATTGGAACGTCACCATGGTGCCGCCGCTCAAGTCGACGTCGTAATTGTCGGCGCCGCGGTAAAAGAAGCAGGCGAGTCCGCCGATAATGATCACGGCCGAGCCGAACCAGCAGTATTTCTGCTTGCCGATGAAATCGATGTCGGTGTGGCCCATCAGCTTCATCATTTTCAGCTTGGTGATCCACCGTTTTCTCTCGGCAATCTCGAACATCAGCCGCCCGAAATACAGCACGGTGAACAAGCTGGCGACGATGCCGATAAACAGCGTGACGGCGAAGCCGCGGATCTGGTCGGTGCCGATCATGTAGAGAATCACGGCGGAAATCAGCGTCGTGACGTTCGAGTCGATGATCGCCGAAAAGGCCCGGTCGAAGCCGTTTTTGATCGCCATCCGCAGACTGGAGCCGCGCTCCAATTCTTCGCGCATCCGCTCGTAAATCAGCACGTTCGAGTCGACGGCGATCCCGATGGTGAGCGCGATACCGGCCAGGCCGGGCAGCGTGAAGGCCGAGTCGATGACGGCCATGCTGCCGAACAGGAGCAGTAAATTGAGCGTGACGCAGATATCGGCCACCATTCCGGAGAACCGGTAGTAGATCAGCATGAAGATGTAGACGAGGATCGACGAAAGGAAGATCGCCGTCATGCCCTTTTGCTGCACGTCGAGGCCCAGGGTTGGGCTGATCGTCAATTCGCTGATCGGTTCGGTAATGAGCGGGACTTCCAAGGCCCCCGCGTTCAGCACGTTGATCAGTTCATTCACCTCGGCAGAGGTGAAGCGCCCTTCGATGATGCCGCTTCCCCCCTCGATCGGCTCGTTGATTCCGGGGGCCGATTGGATTTGTTCATCCAAAAGGATGGAGAGCCGGCTGTGAAAGCCGTCGGCGGAGGGGGCATTCTCGCGCGTCAGCCGGCCGAAGTACGCCGCACCCGTGGAATTAAACGAAAAGCCCACGCACACACCGCCCGATTTGTCGAATGTTTGATAAGCACGGGTGAGGTACTGTCCGGTCACGCGGCGTGCGGGAGGCTCGTAGTAGACCAGGAGTTCGCGGACCTTTTGACCGTTGCGCTCGACTTCCCTCTGCACCGTCTCGGCATCGGCATAAACGGGCTTTTGCGTGCGAACTTTGTTCACTTCCGACCAGCCGACCTCCCGCCAGGCTCCGACGACCTGCCCGTCGCGGCGCAAAACCGGATCGGGACTGGCCTGGGCCTGGCGGATGATGTCGCGGTGCTTGCGCATGTTGGCCAGGATGGCGAACTCGAGAGTCCCCAAGCGGGTCATCTGTTTCTTTTTCTGCTCGACGACCTCGCGGTCGGCGCCCGGGATGATGACTTCGATGCGGTCGCTGCCGACCTGGCGAACGGTAATTTGCTCCTGAGCGGCCGGATCAAGCCGGCGAGTCACGGCACCGATCAGCCGCTGCATCACCTGCGGCGTGATCTTCTTCTCTTCCTGCTGTGCCTTTTCGGTGTCGACCTGGAAGATCAGGTCGGAACCGCCGGCCAGGTCGATGCCCAAGCGGAGCGCGTCTTTGGGGCTGTGCCCCTGGATCATTCGCCAGGCGAATGGCGTGATGGCGAGGAAGACCGTGAAGAGGACCAGCCCGATCCGCATCGAGACGTCCTTCATGCGCAGGGCCCGCGACAAAAGCGAGCCCAGCACAAAGGGGATCACGATCACGGCGACAACCAGCAGGAAAAGTATCCAGGCCGATGTCTGTGTCGCTTTGGCGACTTGAGCAGTTGTTTGGGTCGCATCGGCGACCTGGGCCAGCGTGAGCCCGCTTAACAATCGTTCGAACATCAATCGAGATCCTTTGGCGGCGTGCCGCACCAACGCGGCCGCCCGTCGAATCGGTTCAAATGGCCAACGCCACTCGGCGGGCCATCAAGTTTTGCTCTCTTTAAGCGACGGCTCTTCCTTCGTTGCGGCGTAAGGGCGTTGGATTGCCGAGCGAAGAAAAACCATTCTCGTGTTGTCGTCGACCCTCAGCGTGACCACGTCGCCGTCCGGCTCGATATTGACGATCGTCCCGACAATGCCGCCGATGGTCACAACCCGGTCGTTTTTCTTGAGTGCCTTCAGGACCGAATCTTGTTTCTCCCGTTCGCGCTTCTGCGGACGCACGAGCAGAAAATAGAAAATGATCCCGATCAATAACAGGGGGACCAGCATGCCAAAGAACTGGCCGGATGGGTTGTCGGCACCACCGGGGGCTCCTGCTTTCGGCGCATCGGCGGCCAGCAGCATCAAACGCTCGACGAGATCCCCCATGCAACGATTTCCCCCGCCCAACAGCCTGGCACAAATTCGGACCGGTCTTCGTCTGTAACGGTGCGCAACACTACTCGCAACCGTCGCTTGCGCCGCTAATCTTAGACGGACGTCTCCCAACGAGCAAGCTGATGGGACCGGAACTCCGATCCGCGGCCGGCCCGGCACGCTTCCCGCAAGTCGGCCATTAATCGCTGGTAATAGGCCACATTGTGGAGCGAGAGCAGAATTGGGCCGAGCATCTCGTCGGCCATAAAGAGGTGACGCAGGTAGCCGCGACTGAATTGCCGGCAAACCGGGCAATGGCAGTCCTCGTCCAAAGGCCGGCGGTCCCGTTGGTGGCAGGCATTCCGCAGTCGCAGCAAACCCCGGCTGGTGAACGCCATCGCGTTTCGTCCATTGCGGGTGGGCATCACACAATCGAACAGGTCGACGCCGCGGAGCACCCCCTCGATGAGGTCGATCGGCCGGCCGACGCCCATCAGATACCGAGGCCGATCGGCCGGCAACAGGGGCACGCTCGAATCGAGCGCGGCATACATGGCGGCAGGCTCTTCACCGACTCCCAATCCGCCGATTGCATAGCCGGGAAAATCGAGCGGGAGCAGCCCCGCGGCAGAGCGCTCGCGAAGCCCCGGATCGGTCCCCCCCTGGACGATTCCGAAAAGTGCCTGATCGCTGCGGCACTGTGCCTCTTTGCAGCGGCGGGCCCAACGCGTGGTGCGGTCGACGGCCGACTCCAGTCGCTCCCTGCTGACATCGTGCGGCGGACATTCGTCCAGGCACATGATGCAATCGGCGCCGAGCGACTCTTGAATGCCCACCGCGCGTTCCGGGGAGAGCGAAAAGGAGCTGCCGTCGATGTGCGAGCGAAAAACGACATGCTCGTCGTCGATCTCGGTCAACTTGGCGAGACTGAAGACCTGAAATCCGCCGCTATCGGTGAGAATGGGACCGTTCCAATTCATCACCCGATGCAGGCCGCCCAGTTCTTCGATGACGTCCGCTCCCGGGCGGAGCGCCAAGTGATAGGTATTAGCGAGCAGCATTTGCACGCCGGCTGCCGCAAGCTGTTCCGGCGTCAGTCCTTTGACGGTTGCGGCCGTTCCGACCGGCATGAAGGCGGGCGTCTCGACGACGCCGTGCGGCGTGGCCCATCGTCCCACGCGAGCGCACGACGAAGCATCGGTGTGTTCGAGCTCAAAACGGAATGCGCTCGCGCCCATCGATTGTCAGCGCGCCGCAGGAGGAGCCGTCACGTTGTACAAGTCAGGCATTCCTCCCGTGGAAGGCGAGCGGAACTCGAAATGCGAGCCGGCCGCCAACGTGTAGGTTTGCACGACTTGCCCGCCCGCAACACGTCGATAAATCAGCGGGTCGGAAATCTTGAAGAAATGGGACTTTCCGGGCTTCAGCGTGTACGCCTCGCTCCACGGACTGTCGACGTCCTTGGTCTCGTAAACCAGATCGACTTTGCTGGAGTTGGTGATTTCCAAAGTCGGCTGAGCGAACAACACCGAAAGAATCGGCGGCGACCACTGCACTCCGTCCAATCGCAGCTTGGCGTAGCCGAAATCGACGTCGGGCACGGGCACCTGCGTGGCGCTGGCCGTCTGCATCCAGGCGATCCATGACAAGGCGAACAAGTCGCGCAGCTTGTCGTCGCGGATCTCGGAGTTCTTGGGAACATAGCCCTTTGCAAAGTGACCGGTGGCTTTCACGTGCGGATTTCCCGTCCAACCCAGTCGCAAGGCGCGTTCGGCGTATCCGCGTTGCATCAAGGCGACGTCGGCCGCCTGCGTCAATTCGAACTCGAAGTGTGCGTATGGCTTCCATTGCGGCGCGGAATGATTTTCGTTGATTGAAACTTCGATCAAGAGCTTGGGAGCCACGAACTCGAAAGGCCGCGGTCCGCTCGCCGACTCGGCCGGAGGGGTCTTGGGCGGCGCCTTGTCGGCCGGGTTCACTTTGAGGGCCGTGACGCGAAGCGGGCGGTTGGCCCGTTTCTGAGCCATTTCCTTCGGCCGGCCGTTTGCCGAGTTTGAACGCGCGTCGCGGATTTGCACCGGACCGGCAAGAATCAATTCGGCGCTGATTTGAGCATCGGCCGGGAGATTTGCCACGTCGGGGATAATTTCACTCAGCACCTTGCGATCGGCGATGCCCGCGAACGTGCTATCGGGAATGTCGAGCACATTCACATGGGCGATGTCTTCGTCGACCAACATCCGGGACAACGGATCAAGGATGTTGGGGGCCAGGCCCAGCCGCAGATCGGTGTCCTGCGGGACGGAATTGAGCGTGATTCCACCCGGGTGCTCGACGCGCGGCGTTGCCGGCGCTTTGCGGGGATCGGCGGCCGCCGCAACGATGCCCATTACGAGCGAAATCCCCTTCTCGTCGACGGCAACGCTCTCCGGCGCAACGCGAAGCCGCGGACGATAAACGGGCAGCGGCCAAACGGCCGCGGCGGCCTCGGTGACCTGATCGAACTTCAGTCGCTCCTCGAACATCGGCAAAAGCGCGGGAACGATCGCCGCGGCTTCCTGCTCGATCCGCGACTTTTGCCCGTAGATGCCTTCGACCAGGGCGCTCGAAACGCGCTCTTCGGTCATCCCCAGGCCGCTCACGCGGATGCCGTAGGGAGGAGTCACGTACCAGTTATCGCTGGGAATCTCGAATCGCGTTCCGACCAGTCGCAGTTTCAATTGGCCTTCACTGACATAGGGCGTCACGTCGAAACTCAACCAGACGGGGTAGCGGTTTCCGATGGTCACGTTGATCGGGCCCGCGGAGGCCGAGCGGCCTTCGCCTTGCACGTAGGTGTTGCCGATCACCAGGGTGACGTTTCGGAGCCCCAACTGGATGTTGAGCCGGTCTTTGGCGTAGGCCTTGGCCCATACGCGTTCGAGCTGGGCGGCGTACTGAACTCCCGCAAACTGCACGCTGAACGTATAGCCCGACGCCTGCGTCGACGAATAGATGTCGTTGATGCGACCCGTCAAGGCGCTGGGTGGAATGAGCCGCGGCGCCGAATTGGCGAGCGCCCGGATTGCTTCATTCCCCAATCGCACATAGAGCGCCTGGGGAATCGTGACGGCGGGAATGAACGGGCCCTCTTCCGCGGGCTGTACGTTCTGGCGAGACCTCGGCTGTGCGATCGCTCGTGAACGACTGGCCGGCGGCGGGCTCGCCGCCGTTGTCGATTGGCCGTCCGGGACGGACGAGGTCGGGGCAAGCATCCACTGGTAGACACGATTATCGTTGTAGGCAATCTTCCAAACGTCATGGCCCACGTCCGGAAGCTCGGAGTAAATCGGATGGCCGCCGGCCGCCCGAACCGCGTCGATCATCTGCCGCGTGGCCCGGGCCAGCACGACTTGATCGTTGAGTCCGGCAAAGGCCCAAATCGGCACCTCCGCCAACTTGGATGCCACGGCGGGTTCACCGCCGCCGGAGACGGGAACGATCGCCGACCAATGCCTTGGATCGGCCGCGCCCAAACTCCAGGTGCCGTAACCTCCCATCGACCAGCCCGTGAGCACGCGGCGGTGGCCATCGATGGAGAATTCCTTCTCGACCGCGTCGAGAATTGCCAGGGCGCGACGACCATCCGGGCTGGTCGGTGACCAGGCTGTCAGGATGCGGCCCTGGGTGTCCTCGCACTGCGGAAAGACAACGACGAATGGAAACGTCGCGGCGCGCTCTTTCACAAACGGCCCCAATCCGACCGTCGTTTGAAGTACGCCGTCAGACCCGCGCTCGCCGGCACCGTGCAAATAGAGAATGACGGGCCACTTTTTGTCGGCCGCATAGTTCGCCGGCACAAAGATCGAATATTTGTGCGCACCGCCGGCGTCCTTGAAGACGCGCGGGAGGAATTGCCCCTCGGCTCGAGTCTCGCGGCCCGATTGATTCTGGGCAAAGAGGACCGTGTCACCTACGGACACCGCCCCGGCGATGATCCCGAAGAACGCGGCCAGGCGGACAGCGCGAACGAGTTTCAGGCGAGCCATCGAAAGCGTCCTTTGCACGAACAGTCTGTTGGAGTCGATCTTTGGAGCGTCCGGCTCGCTGACCGAGGCGTCTCGGCTCACGGCGGCGCCTCGTGCGCGCCTTGGATGTGCGCACATTATAGGCGAGGTTCCCCCGGCGTGTATCGTCTGCGAGCTTGAACTGTTCATCCGAATCGCTGGCGGCGAATTTTCATGGTTTTCTGGGTTAAGGCGACCGTCAAAACGGGGTCGAGTAGGCAGCCAAAGCCGAGGAGGCCGATTGTGCAATTTTGGAGCCAACCCGCTCTGTGCAATCGAATTGCGTCGAGACCAACCGCCAAACCACTTTCGACAGTCCACCGCAGCGGACGCCAGTCTCGTCTGGCCCTCTTTGGATTCCTCTCCAAAAGCGACCGCACAAGAATCACGAGGGGCGCGAGTACCGATTTTCGTTGTCGCGCGTGGTAGCCAGCCACCACCGGATCGCGAGGCTTTCGGATTTATGACGCGAAAGTCGATGTCGCCCGTGCAGACGGCCCGTAGGAAGCGGAGCGGTCCGATAAAGGAGTGCGCATCCGCAGGTCGACGCGGTTGCCGTCAAGGGAGGGCGAGGCTCCCGCCGAGCCGTCTCCGAGCGATACGCGATGAAGGCGGCTCAGCAGGAGCTTCGCCCTCCCACTTCAACTGTCAGGCGCCAGCGCCGCGGCGAAGCTTTTGCCGGGCCCGCGTCAGCATCGGACCGATCGTGTTTTCGGGAATTCCGAGGTGACTGCTGATCTCGCGATAGGTTCGGCCTTCGAGATGGTATTGCTTGACCACCTCGGCATCACCGGCCGGCAGATTCACCAGCATCCGCTCGACTTCGTCCTGGTCCTCGACCCGCTTGAGATCGAAGTGGTGCGAGTCGGCCTGTTGCTTCATATCGGGATGTTGGGCCGCGACATGACCCAAGGCCTCGGCCATCCGGCGACGAACCATCGTATGCACGACGACGCGTCGCGCGACGACAGTGAGATACGTCGCCAGGGAGCTCTGGCCGCGGAATCGCCGCAAAACGGCATAATCATTGGCCAAAAGCGCCATGAAGACTTCGGCACAGAGATCGTCGATATCGTCCTGAGCCGGACGCACGCTTCGGGCGTGGGCGGTGTGCGAAACCACGTGCACAAACAGCCCCATGAAGCGGTCGACAAAGTCCTTCCAAGCCCCCGGCTCTTCAGCCAGGCATCGCTTCAACAGATTGCGGTCAATTTCAGTGAGGGTCATGTGACGGCCATACCCGCAGGCGTCAAATTCGCCAATGCCACACTCGACCGGGCTTCTGGTGGTCCTTACCGTCCGCTGGACCAGTGGCGAATCGGATGTAACAACAACTTCGCTATTGTCCTTAATCTTAACGCACACCCAGATTGCCGGCTATACGTTATTTATGTTTCATGAAGGTTTTGGGCAATAGCTCTCGACCACGCTGAACAGTCGCTGAATGGGTAACGCAGGAGCGCGTCCTGGAGATCATCGACCGGGCAGAGCCCAGTCCTTTTTCCGGACTCCGGAAATGGAAACCGTCTCTCTCAAAAATGAGAAAAAAACGCTGGAATTTAAGGGATTTCATGGCTTTACAATCGCTTGACAGCGCGTGCGCTCACGTCTAAGATCGCGATTCTTAATGGGCACCTCCGCAGGCGGGGTGTGCTCCAGCGAGGTTGAAAGGGACCTGAATGACCCACGTTGTTGCCGAGCCCTGCTTCAATTGCAAATACACCGACTGTGTCGTGGTTTGCCCAGTGGAATGCTTCTACGAGGGCCAATCGATGCTGTACATTCATCCCGATGAATGCATCGATTGCGAGGCCTGCGTCCCGGAATGCCCGGTCGAGGCCATCTTCCACGAAGACAACCTTCCTGGGGAATGGGCTGATTACAAGGCGCTGAACGCCGAGCTTGCCACGCAATGCCCGGTGATCACCGAGAAAAAAGAGTCGATGGCCGACACCGACGGCCAGTGTCCGCACACGCCGAAGTAACCGGGTCGCAACTGCCCGAACTCAGGCGCAGGTTCTTGCAGAAGTTCGACTTGCGGGGACACTTACGCGGTCGCGTTGAAGCGTTCCGGCGTTGAACTCATCTTGACAAAGTCGAGGGTCGAAGCGCATACTGAGGCTACCAGAATACGGTACAGGGTCACCTGTAAATCTCGCCTATGCGGAGCCGTGCCCGGATCGAAATCCCGGCACGGCCCTTTTTTTGCGCACGTGGCTTGGATGCGACCGTTCGCAGGAAGGCACACTGTCCGTTAACCGGTTTTTTGGCAAGAAAATGCCCGATTATCCGACTTGGGGCGTGGCACCCGAAACCGAACGTTCAAAAGCGACGCGATCGAGGCCGAAGCCCGTTGCTGTCCCAGCGCCCGGGATCAACGGCACCGGGTCCAGGGCGGTGCCCTGGTTCGAAGGTGGCCGCATGTTGTTCGAAGGTGCGCACCCTTTTCGAAAAGTGAGCATCTTGGAAAACCCCGAGGATTCCTTCGAAGATGCGCACCTCTTTCGAAGATGCGCACCGAAAACTGCGCACCTTCGAACCGCACTCGCGCGAGGGTCTGCGAATGGTCGGCGTCGGCACTCAAGCGGCGAAAAAATGGCCAAGCATGGGCAGAATTCCGCCGGCCCGAAAGCCGAAACCGGGATGCTGCGGGATCTCTCTCAGGCACGGAGATTGCCTGCAAGCATTTTGGCCTCAAACAGACGGCCAAGTTGTGCGCGACGGCTTGGCCCCGTATACTTAAACGCAGACTTCAGGTTTGCCATTGAACGGACACACTGAACGGACGAGTCATAAATGGCCGGCAATTTAGCGGGGACCCTTATGCAGGCGATGAATCAACCCAGATCGACAGCAATCGGCGTCATGATGTCGTTCGTTATGGCCGGTCTCTTCATGGCGGGATCTGCAATTGCCGCCGAGAAGACGTACGGGCCGGACGCAAAGAAACTTGCCGACGTCCGCCAACGCGCGATCAACTTCCTCAAAACAAGCCAGTCCGACGATGGAAATTGGACCTCCAACACGTCGAGCGGCGTGACGGCGCTAGCGGTCGAGGCCCTGATCGACAGCGGTGTGCCGCTGGATGACCCGGCCCTGGCCAAAGGTTTGAAGGCCCTCGAGAAGTTCGTGCAGAAAGACGGCGGCATCTATGCTCCGGCAACCGGTCACAAGAACTACGAAACGTGCGTTTCGGTGATGGCGCTCAAGTCGGCCGACGCCGATGGCCGGTATGACAAGATCCTGGCACGCGCCGACAAGTTCCTCCGCGGCCTGCAATGGGACGAGGAAGAGGGGATCGACAAGGCCGACATTCGCTACGGCGGCGCCGACTACGGCCCTTCCAAGAAGCGGCCCGACCTGTCGAACACGCAATTCTTGATCGACGCCTTGAAGTCGATGGGGGCCAAGGATGACGACCCCAGTATTCAAAAGGCGATCGTCTTCGTTTCCCGCTGCCAGAACCTCGAATCGGTTTACAACACGACGGCCCTGGCGTCCAAGGTCAACGACGGCGGCTTCATTTACACGGTTGCGGCTGGCGGAGCGTCGCCGGCCGGCAAGACGGCGGACGGAGGCCTGCGGTCCTACGGCGCGATGACGTATGCCGGCCTCAAGAGCATGATCTACGCCGGCCTGACCTCCACCGATCCGCGCGTGAAGGCCGCCTCCGAATGGATTCGCAAGCACTACTCGGTTGCGGAAAATCCCGGACTCGGCGAATTAGGGCTTTACTACTACTACGACACGTTCGCCAAAACGATGGCCGCGCTCAAAGTCAACGAGTTTGAGGACGCCCAGCGCGACAAGCACGACTGGCGGAAAGAGCTGGCCGAGCAGCTATTCACCGTCCAGCAGTCGAACGGCAGTTGGGTCAACTCGAAGCAACGCTGGATGGAAGGCGATCCGAACCTGTCGACGGCGTATGCCTTGCTCGCCCTCAAATATTGCGAACCGACGGCTCACTGAGCCGGTGCGTCTTTCGGTTTGGCCAGTTCGGCGGCGACCCAGCCGCACGTTTTGTGCGTGCCGTCGCAGAACGGCCGGTTGTTGGTCTGGCCGCACCGGCAGAGTGCCACGGTTTCTTTGCCACCCAGCTCGAACACGTTCCCCAAGTGGTCGACCAGCGTGATCGGACCGCTGACCAGGAGCGGACCGTTCTCGCGCGTACGAATCGAAACGTCTGCCATTTTCGCTGATTTCCTCTCGGGTTCGGCCGGAGCAACGGCTACGTCCGATGCTCGATCCATTGTGCGCCCGAACATAGCCCGCCCGTTTTGCAAACGCAATCGATCTCCATTAAGCTTCCCATCGCGCCGGTTTCCCGTGCGCGCCAGTTTCCTCGCGCCTGCGTTGCCGCGCTCAACTGACTGTGGACGAGTCAAAAAGGAAAATCATGCCCTCGCGTGCCGAGCTCGTGGAGGAGCTGCGCTGGAAGAAATTCCCCGTGCTGGACGACGGTTTCGTCTGTCTCGTCGACGCGATGGGCGACGACGGCTCAGTCGTGCAGGCGGCCCGCGTGAGTTACGGCGCCGGAACCAAGCGCGTCTCCGACGACCGCACGCTCATCCGCTATCTCATGCGGCACCGCCACACGACCCCCTTCGAGATGGCCGAAGTCAAATTCCTGGTCCGCGTGCCCATGGACTGCTGGCGGCAATGGATCCGGCATCGCATGGCCTCGGTGAACGAATACAGCACCCGCTACTCGCTCGCGATCGATTCGACTCAAACCACACGGTCCGATGAGTGGCGCAGCCAGGCCCAGAACAATCGGCAGGGGAGCGGCGAGCATCTGGCCGCCGACCTGGGCGCGGAATTGACGGCCGGCGAGAAGAAACTGCAAGAGGAGAGCCGCCGCGTTTATCAAGAACGCATCGATCGCGGCGTCGCCCGCGAACAGGCTCGCAAGGACTTGCCTCTTTCCACGTACACCGAAGCCTATTGGAAAGTCGACCTGCACAACCTGCTCAACTTCCTCTCCTTGCGAATGGACGCGCATGCGCAGCAGGAAATCCGAGACTACGCGACGACCATCGGCCAGCAAATTGTCGCGCCGCTCTTTCCGATCGTGTGGGAAGCCTTCTTGGACTACCGCCGCGGCTCGACGGAACTCACGCGGCTCGACACGGGCGTCATCGAACGGCTCATGCAGACCGCCGGAACCCAGCACAAATCGCCCCCATTCGACGAGGCCGACTTCCTGGCAGCTCAAGATGAATCGTGGAAGAGTCTCACTCGCAGCCGCGAGCGGGACGAGTGCCGCCAGAAACTGCAGAGACTTTCGATTTTGCGCGGTGATCCGGGCGAACCGATTACAGAGTAATCGGCCCCCCCAGGGGAGGCAGAGCTTCGAGAAAGTGCGTGTCCAGGCACAGCATGAGAACGAGGGAAATTTCTCTCCCCAAGTTCGCGAATCTTGGCTACGATTCGTCGCTTCGCGGGCTGCGGGTTGCCCGCGGATGTAACGCACTCGGGTGCCAAGATGGAAGTGTCCGGCCGCTCTTTCCGGTTCCTCCGCCGCGAGATAGTCTTCGCGCTCGGTCTGACCGCGCTGACGATCGCCGTCTACTGTCAGGTGTATCGTTTTGAGTTCCTCGATTACGACGACCCCTTTTATGTCAGTTCCAACCCGGCCGTTCTGGGCGGTTTGAACGTGGGCGGCGTCCGCTGGGCTTTCGAGGACGTGCATTTCGGGTTTTGGATCCCGATGACGTGGCTCTCTCTGATGCTCGATGCGACGTGCTACGGAAGCTGGCCGGGCGGTTACCATATCACGAATGCACTGCTTCACCTGGCCAACGTGCTGCTGGTTTTTGCCATCTTCGCCCGCGCCACGGGAAACCCACGGTCGAGCGCCTTGGTTGCCGCGCTGTTTGCCGTGCATCCCCTGCATGTCGAATCCGTCGCCTGGATTACCGAACGCAAGGACGTGTTGAGCATGTTCTTCGGCTTGCTGTCGCTGTTCGCCTATGTGCGCTACGCACAACTTGACCGCGCAGCGCCCGCCGCGCTTGTGGCGCTGACGCTGGCGCTCGTGTTTTTCGTGTGCAGCCTGATGTCCAAGCAGACTTTCGTGACTCTGCCGTTTGTGTTTTTGCTCCTGGATTATTGGCCGCTGGGCCGGCTTGCGGGCGGACCCGCGCGAGCGTCGGGAGATGAGGGCCATGCACCGGCAGCGACCGGTGGGCTTAGCGGCCAATTTCGACGAGTGGGTCAGCTCGTCTTGGAGAAGCTGCCCTTCTTTGCCGCCGGCGCCGTGTTTTGCCTCGTTGCCGTTTGGGGCCAAGAGCGAGGCCGTATGATCGAGTCGCTCGCAAGATTCCCCTTGGCGACGCGGTGCCTGAACGCCGTGCTCGCGTATGCGCTCTACGTCTCGAAAGCCGTCGCTCCCGTCGGCCTGGCTGTGTTGTATCCGCATCCGGGTGCGCAGCTCAGCGTCGCGCGGGTTGGCTTGGCCGGCCTCTTTCTGGCCGCTGTGACGCTGATCGCGATCAAAGAGGCAAGGCGCCGCCCCTTCCTGTTGGTCGGCTGGCTCTGGTTCTTGGGGACCTTGGTGCCGACGATCGGGCTGGTTCAGCTCGGCGACGTGCAGATGGCCGACCGCTTCGCGTATCTTCCGTCGATCGGACTTTACCTTGCGGTCGTCGGCCTCGTCGGCTCGCTCGTGCCGGCAACGACTCTGGGCAAGCGCGCGCTGGCTGTCGCGGCGACGGCAGTGATCGCGATGTACGCGGCCTTGGGTATCGTGCAGGTGGCCCAGTGGCATGACGGCGTGCGACTGTTTCGTCACGCGCTGGCGGTCGCCGACGATAATCCGATCACCCGCTACCACCTGGCGTACGCGCTTTACCAGCGGGAGGAGTATCCCGAGGCACTTGTGCATCTCCAACGGGCCCTCGAACAGGCCCCGAGAGATCCGCGCACAACTACATCGCCGCAAGCACCTTGCAGGCACTGGGGCGAGTGGACGATGCGACCGCGCAGTTTCACCGAGCGATGGCCATTGATAACGGCCATGTTGTGCAAGTAAGCCACGAGCGGGGACGGCCCCTCTGGATTTCGCCAGCCGAACCACCCAATCCTCCGCCCGAATTCCTGAATCTCAACGAAATCAACGTCCTGCAGCCTCTCGGCCGAACCGTCCGCTGAGGCCGCGTTTGCCGACAGCGAGGCTTTTGATCGTGCGCGGCGATTCGATCGAACCCGTCACAGGGTGATCCGTCCGCCCTGTGCTTTGATGCTGTGCTGCGCCGCTTCGAGAATTCGGACAATCCGCAGCCCTGCTTCGCCGTCGGTGAGTGGGGCTTTTCCGGTCCGAATGCAATCCGCAAAGTGCTGGACCAGGTTCTGCAGCGGTTCTTCGCGCGGCAAGTTCGGCGACCAGATGTCGCCCATGCGATATCCGAGCAAGGCTCCGTAGCGGGCTTCCGTGCTTTGGTCGAGTTGGATGCCGCAGTCGTAGATCTTGATCGGTTCGACCGGTTCGAGGTCGTTATAGACCAGGCTCTGTTTGCTGCCGCCGATAATCGTGTGCCGTACCTTCACCGGGCTCAGCCAATTGACGTGAAAGGTCGCCATCAGCGATCCGCCGAAGTCGAGGCTGAGGTAGGCCACGTCTTCGAGACCGCTCGACGTGTGGGAGACGCCGGTGGCGGCGAGGCTGCGCGGCAATCGTCCGAGCAGATAATCGACGATCGACAGGTCGTGCGGGGCCAGGTCCCACAACACGTTGATGTCGTTCTGAAACAGGCCCAGATTGATCCGCACGCTGTCGATGTAATAGATGTCGCCCAGGTCGCCGGAATCCACGAGGGCTTTGATCCGGCGGACCGCCGGGCTGTAGACGTACGTGTGATCGACCATCAGCGTACGGCCGCGTTCTTTTGCCGTGGCGACGAGCCGCTCGGCATCCCGCGTGTTGGCGGCCAGCGGCTTTTCGACCAGCACGTGCTTGCCCGCTTTGAGCGCGGCAAGCGCCATTGGCGTGTGCGTATTGACCGGAGTGGCGATCGCAACCGCGTCGACTTCGGGATTCCTGAACACGTCGTCAACCGTCTCCGTCGGTATGGCTTGCGGATAGGACGGGGCGAGTCGGTCGAGCCGTGCGCGGTCGCGGTCGCAGATCATGACGACGCGCGTCGACTTGCAGGTCGAAAAGTTGCGGATCAGGTTCGGGCCCCAATAGCCGCAACCGATCACGGCGACGCCAATGGGCGCATGCGCGTTTGCGGACGGAGCTGTGACGGGATCAGGATCGGTTGGCATGTTACCTACAGACATTTACGCGGTTTCACCCGAGAGACGCAATCGGCCGCGATAATCCTTGCGAAGCGCCTCAATGGCGCGGGGATCCCAGCCTAAGCGAACGAGCCGTTCCATCGTACCCGAGACGTCATAGGGCGTGCGTCGCAGCTCGAAGCGACGTTCTTTTGGAAACAGGAGGCCCCAACTGGCCCGCGTGTCGCCGTCGCGCGGCTGCCCCACCGATCCAGGATTGGCAATCAAGCGGCCGCCGACGAGCGGGCGAATGAGAGGATAGTGGGTATGCCCCAGGAGCAAAATGTCGCCTGTTTTCGGGCCCCAGGTCGGCTCTGCGGGACCGTCCGGGTAATAGCGGCCGTAAAGCGGATCGTCGGGCGTTCCGTGACAAAAGGCGACGTGCGTGCCGCTGAAGTCGGCCGCGCCCATGGGAGCCAGTCCGCGAAGCCAGTCCAGCGCCTCGGGCGCCGCGGCGAGGTCTTGTGCATTTTGTTTGGCAATTTCCCAATAGTAGGGAGTCGGCAGCGGAGGCTCGGTATCGAGGAGCAGTTTGTCGTGATTGCCCAAGATCGCCAAACAATGGAGCGGATCGACTAAACGGTACGTCTCCAGCGCCCAGGGGTAATAGCCAAACGTGTCTCCGAGCAAAATCACGGCGTCGGGGCTTTCGGCAGCCATTTCGTTTAGGACGGCTTCCAATGCGAAACAGTTCGAGTGGATATCGCTGAGGACGGCGATCTTCACAAAACGGTCCTCAACAGCGAATCAATGGCCTGCGGGCCGGACCACTTCGGAGCGTAGTTCAACTCCTCGCGCACTTTTTCGAGCGAGATCTCCCAACGATCGCTTTCGTTGGGATCGGCGCCCTCGAAGACAATCGGCGTGTTGCGAAAATGGGCAACCATTTGTGCCATTTCGCGCATGCTGAGCGGAACTCCCGATCCGATGTGGTAGACGTCGTTTGCCGCGGGAGAGACAAGCGACTGAAAGACAGCCTCGGCCACGTCGGTGCACGCCACGAAATCCTGCGCCGGCAACCCGATCCGAACACTCTCAGCGGCTCATTCTTGAGGGCGGCCTCGATCCAGATTTTCACGACCGTCCGGGGCAGCGCATCGAACGTGGACGGGATCGGGCTGGAGATCCGCAGAATGATCGGCGTGAAGCCGTATTCGCGGGCGCGTCGCCGCAGTTGTTCTTCGCTCCAAAGTTTGCTCATGCCGTAAGGGGTGGCTGGACCCACCGGGTGTGCTTCGCCGATCGGCACCTGCAACGGGCGACGGAGCACGCTCAGACTGCTGATGAAGACCACGCGATTGACAGTCCGCTCGCCGCACCAGCGGAACAGCGCGTCGCTGGCACGCAGATTGGTCTCGAACAGCAGCGAGAGCGAGCGCGCATCCCCCACGTCGTTGATGGCAGCGGCGGCATGCACAACGGCGTCAACCGCCTCGACCTGGCGCAACGTCGATTCGGGATTCACCGCCAGATCGGCCGGGAGCCAGCGCAGCCGCTCGGAAGAGACCTGAGGTGGTCGGCGAGACACCAAAGTCAACGCATGGCCCGCCTGCAGCAGGCGATTCACAATCGCCGTACCGATCAGGCCTGTTCCACCAGTGACAAGAATGTGCCCGCTCAAGGGGAGCCTTCTTGCAGGAATTGATCCATGGGAACGATGACATGCTCGAACGCACGGATGGCCGCCACGTTCGTCCGGTAATCCAGGCGGCCGAATGACTCGCCGAAGAGCGCGTCTGCGCAATAACAGATCGACTTCGTTGAATCCCACGTCGGCCCGAATTGGCGTTGTGCCCGAAAATCGCGGATGGACTTCAAAGACCAGGGGTTCTTTTGTCACGCGGTCGAGTCGTAACTGAATGTTCAGCGGCCCCCGGCTCTCCAGTCGCAGCGCAAGCTCCTCACAAAAAGCCTGGATTGCCGGCTCGCGGACGATGAAACCTTGAGAGTAGCCGGTCGAAATCGCACAGCGGCGGTCGCCAACGTTTGCCGCGGCCAACAGCGAAAGTCCGGTCAACTTGCGGTGCATAACGATGCTGTCGATCAGGTTTCCCGCCCGATCGCTCAACACGCCCACCGTATATTCCTGCTCGCCGTCGCCGACATAGGGTTGAACGCAAGTCTCGGCGCGCTCATCGAATTGGGGCAGCAGGCAACGCAGCTGCTCCTCGTCTCGCACCAGATGCAGCCCGCGCGATCCGCCCGTGCCCCGCGTGGGTTTGACGACAAGCGGAAAGCCCCAGCGCGCGACGATTGACGGCCATTCGGCAAGGGGGACCGTGGGAATCGACGTGTATCCGAGCGAGGCAAGCCGCCGGGCGGTCTCGAATTTGTCGAGCATGAGCGGCAGCAGCTCGAGCCGATTCGCAATCACGACGGCCGGAGCGAACGCTTCCGCGTTTCGCAACAAGACTTCGATTTCGACTTCCGTCCCGGGAATGATCGCGTCGATCTGCTGCTCGCGAATGACCCGCTGCACGGCCGGCACATAATCGGAGGCATGGGCAAGAGGCAAGAGCGACGCCGCGTAGGCCTTGTAGAGCCCCCACGCGAACGGGTCCGCGTCCGCCGCGACGACGCGCCATCGGGCGCGGACGTCCGGCGAGGACCGCACGAGCGCGTGCAGGATTCCGCTGCCGACACTCCGCCCGCCAGTCCCCGTTACCAACACCGTCTTCATTTCCAGTCCCGCGAAATCATGCAGAAATCGACCAGATTTGTCTTATCGGCTCCGTTCGGCAGAGGATTCAATCATGTCGGACTCGCCCGTCGGAAGTCTCGACTCGGCCGAGATCTGCTCCTCGAAAAAGTAACGCGGACGTCCTCGCACCTCATCGAAGGTTCGCCAGAGGTATTCCCCGACGATGCCCAGGGCCATCAAGATCGCCCCCTGCCCGATGAGCAGCACCGTCATCAGAGCCGCATAGCCCGTGCCGGCCACCACGTAGCCAACGAGCCAGCCGATGACTACGGCGATCGCATAGGCGAACCCGCACAGCGCGAGCACGAACCCGAAGACCGACATCAATCGAATGGGCGCGTAACTGAACGAGACGATCGAGTCCACGAAAAGTTTCAGTTTCTTCCGCAGGGTCCATTTGCTGCGGCCCGCGAGACGCGCCTCCTTCGTGTAGGAAATGAACGTCTGGCGAAATCCGATCCAGAGGATCATCGCCATGAAACTCGTGTGCTTCTCGCGAACCCGGTTGTAGGCGTCAACGACTTTGCGATCGACGAGCAAAAAATCGGCGCCGGTGGCCGGCATTTCCGGTAAAGCGAGCCGCTGCATCAACCAGTAATAGATGCGAGAGAACAACTTCGTCGTCCAGGCTTCGCCCTCGCGCCCGCCGCGGACGGCCCATACGACCTCGAAGCCCTCGCGCCATTTGGCGATGAGTGCCGGAATCGTTTCCGGGGGATCCTGCAAATCGGCGGCCAGGAGGACCGCGCAGTCTCCACGGCATTTTTCCAACCCGGCGGAAAACGCCGCGTGCGAGCCGCAATTCCGCGAGAGGCGGAAATACGAGACACGTTCGTCCGTGCTCGCCCATTGCTTGGCGACCGCCGGACTGTCGTCGGTCGAGTGATCGTCAATCAGCACGATTTCGGGCTCGACGTCGAGGTGCTCAAAGACGGCATTGAGCCGCTCGCGAAGCCGCGGCAGGTTCGGAGCCTCGTTGAAAAAGGCCGTCAGCACACTCAGACGCGTCATTCCCCGGATGTCCTCTGCGATCCCGGACTCCAATCTGCAACCCTTCGACGCTCTCTTCCGCTTCAAAATCGCTCTCACCTCTAAGGTAGCACGCACCCGCAGGCGATGCTGCGCACCAAACGCTTCGTCCGGCGACAATGCCGTGCCGCGCGTCAAGATTGGTGCGGCGTGGTCTCTTCGATTTTGATCTCCCAGACGGCCCCCGCACCGAGTAACGCGTTCGAGTAGCGGAGATAGTAAACGACTTTCACGCCGTAATGGGCTTCCAAATAGACTCGAAGCATGTTGGCCGGCAAGCGCTCGCAAATCAGGAATGTCCCGCTGCCTCGACGGGCGATCGACATCAGGTCGGTGATGCCGAATTCGTCCATCCGGGCTTTGGCGAGAGGCGTTTGAGCGCGGCCGTCGAGACCAAGAACGCTGAAGTCTCGCGGCATGGAACCGCTGTCCAGGGGCAGGACCACGTGTTCATACGGAAACGAAGCGCCCCAGACGACGTAGAGCTGATTCGAGCGGGGGGCCAGCTCCTGCATCATCAGGACGGCCTGTTTGTGATCGGCACGAAAATCCGCATTGGTTTGCCACATCGCGCTTCTGCGCCACACAAACACCCCGACAACAAGCACGAGAATCGCGCGTCGCCAGAGGGTTGACTCCGTCCACCGTCGCGTTCGTCCGAGCGAGCGAGGGCCGGCCGAAAGGACAATCGGCGTGATGGAACACGCCGCGAAGGCCGGGCAATAGATTCGCGCGGGCAAGCGCAAATACTCATAAAGAATGACGCACATCACGGCCGTCACGCAGTAGCAGGCGAGCGGAACGAACCGTGCACTCTTGTCGATCGCAAGAATCGCCAGGCAGGCAGCGCCAAAGGCCCACAATCCCAAGAGTTCACCGTCCTGCAGCAGAGTGCTGAACAGGCCGAGCAATGGCTTGGTCGGCTTCCAACTCCGGGATGCCGAGCCGTCGAGGATCGCTTGCAGCGTCTGGACGTTGTAGCGGTCGCGGTCGAGGAATGCCCAGTTTTCCAGCATGAGATAGTCGATGGGCTGCCAGCCGACGGAGGCGATGACGCGGGCCGTCTCGGGTGTGTAATCCACATGGCCGTAGTCGACGAATTCGCTGAGAAGGGCATTCAAGCGATGGAACCCCTGCCAGTCCGCATCGCGATCGTAATACCAGGCGTCGAAACGATGCGCTCCAAACGCGACGGCCAGGCAGGCAACGAGCACCAGACAGGGCACCCGGGCACTGATCTGGCGGCGCGCGCGCCAAAACATCCAAGCGATCATGGGCGAGACGACCAGACAGATCAGCAAGAGCGCGTCGAAACGAATCAAGCCGGCCGCAAGCAGGAATGGAATCGCCAATCCAGCCTGCCAGCCGATCCGCTCAGCGCGCACCGTTCCCGCCAGTAGGAGCAGCCCGGCTAAAGCGGCCACACTCGCGACGCGAGTGAATTGCAGCTCGACAAGGTAGGGGAGCCCGGCGACGAGCAAAAACGTCGCGACCAAGAGCCAGTTCCATTCGGAGCCTTCCTGCGAAAGACAGACGTAACAAATGGCCGCGAGAGACAATGCAGCCGTCAAAAAGAGATAGCCGCCGTACCAGGGAAGGTCCGGGAAGACGGCGTAACACTTTTTCAGTGCCAGGCCGATCAGCACGTTGGAGAAAAGGATGTGCTCGTCCGGGCGATTGAAACCCAATCGCCCCACGACGGAAGCATTCATGCCGACGTCGTCGTTGGTTTCGTAGCGGGGTGTAAATGCGACAAGCGTGCCTCCCACGAACAAGCCGACAAGCAGCAAGCTCGCCCGCAGCGGACGTCGGCCGACCGATCGAAGCTCGGGTGCGGCCTGTGCGGAATCTGACCCCCCGCCGGCCAATTTCACCGCCTCTTGCCGAGCCGGCCGTCCCGCGACGGGCTTGTGCTCTCGTGGCGATTTCGAGTCGCGTTTTTTCGGGGTCGTCATGGCCTGGCTCTGCGGCTCTTAGGGTAAGCAGTCGTAATTTTGTCGCCGCGAAAGGCCATTCGGGCCGGTGTCGATGACAATCAGTCGTTTGAACCCCATGCGGGCGCAGCGACTTTGCAGGACGGGCAGATATTGGGCCAAAGGAGGTTGATGGCGAAAAAGGTCCGGCTGGGGATAGAGGTCGTAGCTATACCAGTACCAGCGTGTATCGGAAGTTCGATCGCAGAGGCCGTCGATCATCGCCACGCCGCCGAGCGCCGGCGCCACGAGCGGGCCATCCAGGGGCCAAAAGGGACCGTGTAACAACTCCCAGAACTGCCGGTTCGATTTGGGGATGAAGAGAAGTGAGGCTCGTTTCTCGGAAAGAGGCATTTCATCGATCGATCGCAAGAGGGTGAGCACGTTCTTTTCCGATTCGATCCGCCGTTCGACGTCGTCGGCGGTGCGATCCAGGATGCGGGCTGCCTCGCGGATGTGCCCGTGCGCAATTGCCGAATTGACCCCGGTCCCGCCCCCCGCGTGTCTTCGACAGAAGGCATTGTCATTCACCATCCCGGCCGCCAGCCTGTACGTGTTGAAGAGGTCCATGGCGGCAACGGACAAGATCACGGCGACGAGAAAAACGCGGCCCAGTGTGACGCCCCGCCATGCCGCCAGCCAACTGCCCGATGGCGTCGCAAGCACGGAATCGCGGTTGGGATTCGAGCGGCAGATAACGATCGAAAGCAAGACCCCCACGGCGAGCCACTGTTGATATTCGCCGAAATAATGGGCACTCGAGTAAGGGACGACGAAAAAGGCCGGCACGGCCCCGGCAATGGCGACGACAAACAGGAATTCGAGGTCAAGCAATCGCCTCTCGCGGAAGGCGCTGACCAGATCCCCCAGCGTGCGGAGTCCCTCTTGGCGAAGGCGAACTGTCGACACGATCAAGATCCACGCGTAATAAAACAGCCAAAAGTAGGGCCAGAGCTCCGGCTCGACGCTGCTGCGGACGAACTCAAACGGCAAGAAACTGCGCGTCACCTCGCGAAGGTGCGGATTCACCGAGAAGTGCAGCAGGCAATAGGCGCCCACCGCGGCCGCCACGGAGCAGGCGCTGAACGGCACCGACCGGTACCACCCCAGCCGGACAAAAAAGAAGACGACGGCCGCCACGAGTATCGCGGATTGCGACACTTTGAGCATGCTGAGCGCGGCCATGAGCAGCACGACGCAGGCGACGGCCGCCACGGTCGGCAACGGCCCGCGCGTCGATCGCGTGCCAACGCCCTGAAAGAACGCCATCGCCCAGGCGAGACCGAGAAGCGAGACCGCCACCGCGACCGCATACGACTCGCTGATGATGATGCTGCTCCACGCGTAGATCGGCGTGCCAATCGCCGGGTAGGGCATGAAGCTCACATAGGCCGTCAAGATGATGAACCAGAAGATTGCGCCTGCGGTCCACGAACGACGCACCGCTGCTCGGTCGGCATCGTCGCTGCCTGCCGACGTGGAGATCGCATCGGCCCGGCTCTCGCGCAGCGATCGTGCCTCGGCCAGTGCGACGGCGAAGATTCCCAGGCAGAAAACGCCAAAGGGCACGAAAAGCACTCGATAGCCGCGCGAGTAAAAATCGATCACGCGGACGTCGAGCAGATTGCACAGGCGGGCAAACAGCCAATGGCTGCCGAAGTGATACGGTTGAAACGGCACGCCGTCGAGTCCCGTACTGGCGATGCCGTACGTTCGCAGCATGTTGCAAATGCTGGCGTGGTACAACTCGTCGATCTGATAGAATTTGAAGCTAATTCCTTCCACGAACAGCGGATTTTGATAGCCGTTGCCGCAGCTCACGCAGGCGCCGTAGATCGCAAAGACTCCGGCGAAGACCACGATCGCGGCCACATCTTGCAGACGAGCCGTGCCTGCAACGCGCCAGCAGGCAAGCAAGAAGCCTGCGCATCCCAGGGCAACGAAGACCAACGGGATTGCCCGTGAAAGCGCGGGGCCTGCATCAAAGCCGACGAGGGCAGTGAGAGCGAGGCCGGCCAAACTCAGGCTGGCGTGTCCGGCCCACGATCGCCAGGGACCGCCCGCATGCCTGATGGGCGCAGCGTTCGCACAAGCAACGAGAACGACAGCAGGAACCAGCTCAGCCCGACAAACTTCGCCCAGAAGAAGAGCGAATTGTCGCTGAAACCATAGCGTGCGAGATAACCGATCCCCGCGATTCCCAGGGCAACCAGGCCGCAAAACAACGCGACGGAGGCCTGAACGCGATCCGCTCCCTGGAGGCTTGATCGCTCGCGAACAGGGTCTGCGACCTCCGTCGGCCGTTCGCCGGCCGGCGCACCCTCCCGGCTCGCAATCAGCCGAGTCATCGAGAGACCTGTGACGAAATCGAATCACGCACCACAGGAGTTCGCGATCGGCCGGCCGCCGCAAACAAGGCGGACACCACGCGGTCCTGTTCGACCTCGGTCATTTGCGGATAGAGCGGCAGGAGTAGCGATCGCGCGCTTGCGACTTCGGATTGCGGCAAGGGACCGGTCGCGTGGTCGGCGTACGCCGGTTCGAGATGGCTCAGCATGATCCCGCGTCGCGTGGCGATCTTCTGGTCCAACATTCGCTGCATCAGCTCGTCGCGTCCGATGGGAGCGGCTTCGGTCAGTTGCACGGCGTAGCTCTGATAATTGAAGTCGGCATACTCCGGCACATCAGGCGGCACCAGCCAGGGATGCTCGGCGAGGGCCGCTGTATAACGGGCGGCCAACGCCCGGCGGCGCGAGACAATCTCATCGAGTCGCTTCATCTGTTCGATGCCCATGGCCGCTTGAAGGTCGGTCATGCGATAGTTGTAGCCAACAACGAGATAGGCCTCGGTAATGACTTGATGGGCCGTATGGCGAACCGTGTCGGGCACGCTCATCCCGTGCTGGCGAAGCAACCGCAGCTTCTTTGCGTACTCGGCGTTATTGGTGGTGACCACGCCCCCTTCACCCGTCGTAATGAGCTTTCGGGGATGAAAGCTGAAGCAGGCCATCTCGGAATGTCCGCCGATCGGCCGGTCGCGGTAGCGGCTTCCCAGCGCGCATGCCGCATCCTCGACGATCTTGAGCCCGTGCTTCGCGGCTAGCGTTTGGAATCGGTCCAGGTCGGCGGGCAAACCAATCTGATGGACGACGAGGATTGCCTTCGTCTTCGGAGTGACGGCCGCCTCGGCCGCATCCGGGTCGAGGTTATAAGTCCGCGGATCGACGTCGGCGAAAATCGGCGTCGCGCCGGCGTGGCGAATGGCGTTCGCGGTGGCGATAAACGACATCGACGGGCAAATGACCTCGTCCCCCGCACCGATTCCGAGTGCCAAGAACGAAAGATGCAGAGCGGCCGTGCAGTTCGACACGGCGACCGCCTCGCGCACGCCGCAGGATTCGGCCACAATTCGCTCGAACTCGGCCACGCGCGGGCCTTGGCTGACCCAGCCCGTGCGAACGACCGCGGCGATGGCCTCTTCCTCTTCACGCCCGAGCCAGGGAATCGTGATCGGGATCTTCGGTTTACCGGCGCCGTCTGAAGCCGCCTTTCCGTCCTTCGACTCCGGCGCAGACGGTGTCCAATTGACCGTCGGCATTTGCGCCAGCAGGGCGGCCGCACTGTCTGGCTTCTCGCAAAACGATTGAGCCGCTCGGCGAATTCCCTCCGCCACCGTGAAACGGGGACGAAAGCCGAGCCGTTCCTGGGCGCGCGTCACGTCGGCCAAATGGCGATCGACGTCGCCCGGTCGGCGCGGATGAAATTCGGGCGGAATTCGCTTGTGGGCGACTTCGTCGTAGACCATCTCGGCCAGCGTCCGGATCGACGTCTCTTTCCCTGAGCCGAGATTAATCGTCTGGCCCACGAGTTCGTCGCATTCGGCGACTCGGGTCAGCCAATACGCCGTATCCTCGACATACAGAAAATCGCGAGTCTGCGACCCGTCGCCGAAGATCACCGGCGGCTTACCGTTGAGTGCCCAAACGATAAACCGCGGAATCACCTCGCCCGAATCCCCCTCGTGATGGCTGCGGGGCCCGAAATTGTTGAAAGGGCGCACGACGACCGTCGGAAATCCATAGGTCTGGCAATACGCGCGGGAGTAACATTCGCCCGCCAACTTCGAGGCGCCGTAAACCGTTTCCGGAAGGGTCGGATGCTCTTCGTCCATCGGGACTCGGCGGGCGGTTCCGTAGACTTCCGACGACGAGACGTGGACAAATCGCGCGACGCCGGCCTTGCGTGCCTCCGACAACAGCACCAGTGTGCCGGTCGCGTTCACTTCATGATTTTCGATCGGGTGACCGATGCTGTGTCGCACTCCGCGGCAGGCGAGGTGGAACACAACGTCGACGCCTGCGAGCGCTTTGGCAACGCACGCGCGGTCGCGAATGTCGCCTTCGATAAAGGTCACATCGGGCCGCTGGAGAGCGTCGGCCAGGTTGGATTTCCGCCCCGTCGACAAGTCATCCAATACGCGAACGCGGCAATCGGTCAGCGCATCGACGAGATGTGAGCCGATGAAGCCCGCACCACCGGTCACCAGGACCGTCTTTCCGGCGAGCTTCATGGTCGTGCGCCCGTTTGAGCGCCCGTTTGAGCATTTGCCGTCAGAAGGCTCTTCATTGTCTCAGCGACAAATTCCACCTGTTCATCGCCGAGGCCAGCGAACATGGGGAGCGAGAGACAACGTCCCATCACGTCTTCCGCCACGGGAAAATCGCCCGGCGTGTGTCCAAGGTGAGCGTATGCGGGCTGATAGGGAATCGGCGTCGGGTAGTGCACAGCGGTTGCGACGCCGTGGGCGGCCAATTGGTTTTGCAGCCAGCCCCGCTCGACTCCACTGACCAACACCACAAACAAATGCCAAACGTGACCCTCCGGTCGCGGAGAGTCGGGAAGCTGCAGGTTCGGCAGGCCGGCGAGTAATTCGCGATAGCGGCGCGCGTGCTGTGCTCGGGCCGCGTTCCAGCCGTCGAGATGGCGGAGTTTCACGTCCAAAACGGCTCCCTGAATCCCCTCCATCCGCGCGTTGTGGCCGATTTCGACATGCCGATGCCGGCCGTCCTGAGCATGGTCGCGCAGGCGGCGAATCCGCTTTGCCAGGTGCTCGTCGTCGGTGACGATCGCTCCCGCTTCGCCGAACGCACCGAGATTCTTGCCGGGGTAGAAACTGAAACAACCGATGCGGCCCACAGTTCCGACGCGCTTGCCAGCGTAGAACGCCCCGTGCGCTTGGGCCGCGTCTTCGATCAGCAGCAGATTGTGCCGCGCCGCAATTTCCGCGAGCGGTCCCAGGTCGGCCGCCTGGCCGTAGAGATGCACAGGAAGGATGGCTCGCGTCCGTGGAGTAATCGCCCGCTCGACCTGCGCTGGGTCGAGCGTGTAGGTCACCGGATCGATGTCGACGAAGACAGGGGTCGCCCCGACGTAGCTAATGGCCCAGGTCGTGCTGATCCAGGAATGCGGCGTGGTAATGACTTCGTCACCCGGACCGATGTCGCAGGCCTGCAGCGCCAAATGCAGGGCCGACGTGCCGTTATTCAGTCCGACGCAATGCTTGGCGCCGAGATAGGCGGCGAAAGACCCCTCGAACCGCTCGACGGCCGGACCAAGAATGAAGGCTGCTTGCGTGGCGACCTGATCGATCGCCTGTTGCAGTTCTTCCCAGATGCTGCGGTTTTCAGACGCAATATCGAGGAAGGGCACGGTCAGCCGGGCGGCGGTCGTCATTTGGGCGGCAACCCTTCGCTGTCAAATCGGTACAAGAGCCGGGCGGGCACTCCCGCGACGACTTCCCCCGGAGCGACATCGTGCGTCACGACGGCGCCCGCCCCGACGAGGGCGCCTGCCCCAATTGTAACTCCGCAGAGGATGACGGCCCCCGATCCAATCGATGCTCGCGAGTCAACGTGCGTCGGAATGACCTTCCAATCTTCATCGGTTTGCATGTGGCCGTCGGGCGTGACCGACCGCGGGTGCCGATCGTTGATGAAGCAGACGTGATGGCCGATGAAGCAGTCGCTGCCGATTTCGACCCCCTCGCAAATGAACGAATGCGAGCCGACCTTGCACCGCGGCCCGATCGTCACGTTCTTTTGAATCTCGACAAAGGGGCCGATCTTCGTTGCCGCGCCGATCCGGCAACCGTACAGGTTCACCAGCTCGGGGTGGGCGATCGAAACCCCGTCGCCCAATTGGACGTTTTCAGCAATCGGCACGCAAAATAGCCTATCGTTGGGGCGTGAAGCAGGTCGCGCGAACGTCGAGCATACGAATCCGATGGATCTTCCATCCTAATGTGCGCGTTTGACCCTCTTCAACCGGGCTCGGCGAAAGCTGTTTGGCTCCGCAGTTCAAGGAGCCGGCCTTCGTCCTGCCGCCCGCTCGCGGGGAGCCATTTGGACGACGGGCAACGTCAGACCGCTGCCGGCCGGTTGGGCTGGGTTTCCCGCTGTCAAAACCTCGATGCGGCTTGGCACGATTTCCGCCTTGTAGTGTTCTTTCACGAACTGTTTCAGCGTCTCGATCCCGGCGGGCGCCATAAAGAGAAAGACGTGTGGATTTCCGCAAAGCAGATCGCCGACGTGACGCACTCCGAGGCGTTCGAGGCGCTCCTCAAAGAGGGGCGAATGCTGGTTCCATCCAAGGGAGACAATCCGCATTGGTGCGACGTCGCGATTCGTGTCGAAGGGGGGCGTGAATTGAAATGGGAACGTCGCTCCCCAATTCAAGAAAATGGCGTCCGGATCGCGGTCAACGTAGCGTTCGGTCACTTTTTGCACGAGCTCTCGAAACTCCGCCTGCGAGCGCCGGTTTAATCCGCTGAGCATCCAATGACGCATCTCGGTTCGATACGCGGCCCAGCCATAGCAGGCGAAGACCGCCAACAAACAGACGGCCCACACGGGCCGCGGCATCCAGGCCGGAACCATCTTGCTGCCCGTTTGTTCCCGTTCGCGTGCCGCTTCGAGCACCAGCTCGAACACGACGACGGCCAATCCGAACGCGGCGGGCATCGTGATGCGGGGCTCGATCTTCCAAAACACGGCCAAGAGATAAAAGAGCAATAAGACCCAGAGCCCCTGGAAGCCCCCGAGCAGCACGAGCCGCAGTCGCCGTCCCCCGCAGAGCAGGAACGCGAGCAGCATGTTGGCGTAGGTCATCCGCTCGAAGACAATCAACGGCGAAAGCCGATTATCGAGGTAGCCCCAGGCGTGCGGCCGCCTCCAACCGGATTGCTGAAAATGGGCGGCCATCTTCTGCATCCGCTCGGTGGTGAACACCTGCGGGTCGGCGAAAAACCACGACCGCATCATGTGCCAGTCGGCGGCGGTCCAACCCAGGCTGTCGAAAAACGGCTGCGTCTTTGCGTTGTATTCGATGCTCAGCTTGTCCAGAACGGGGATGAGCGCGGCGTTGACGATGCGATAATCGCGCCAGCGCGGATCGCTGCGGTAGTGCCATTCGCTCAACCCGAACGCGGCCAGCACAATGGCTCCGAACGCCGCCATCGTCAGGACCGGCCGCCAGCGCCGGAGGGATATCAATCGATAAACCAAAAAAGGGCCAATCACGATCAACGCAAAGAACGAAGCATCCGACCGCATGATGCCGGCCAGTACGAGAAGGCCGCCGCCGTACGCCGTCGCAATCCGCGAGTCCCGCGGATCCGACTGCGATGAGCTGGTCAACAAGACACAACTGACGATGGCGGCCGTCATGGCGACCGAGGTGTATTGCAGCCAAAGCAGCAGGCCCACCTCGTACTCGACAAAGAGCAACAGGAACAACGCGAACGAAAGGAGCGACAGGCGGACTCTCAGAAAGGCGAACAGCAAGCCCGTCATCGACAGGAAATGCGCGGCGAGCAAGTACAACGTGTACCAATTGACGCGGTCGCTCCATTGGTACAACTGTTTGAGAATCGCGCCGACGAGGATATTGGTGAAGACCAGCTCGGAGGAAGGCTTTCCCGTCAAGAGGCCGGACGCGATGTGCGCCATTCCCACGTCGTCGTTTGATTCATAAGCCAACGTGAGCGTTGACAACACGGCAGCGAAAACGACGGCATTGGTCGCGACGGCGATCAGCAGCAGTCGCGCCTCGCTCGCTCGCGCCCCGTTCGCTCGCGGCTGTGCGGAAGCCGCGGTCGGCTTGCTCACGTTCGGCGGTTCCTCGCAGCGCCAATTTGGCGATGGCAACGCAACTTCGTTTGGCCTCGAATTGACGCGGAAGTCTCAGGCGGGAAACGATTTAGGTCTTCATTGATGAGGCAGTTTTATTTCCTTTCGCGCAGCCATCCTCTCTAGCCTTATCTTAGCAGATTGCCGTCAATTCACCAATAGAATTTCCGGGCTCTTCCGTGCTAGGAGGGAAAGTTTTGATGACCGAAACTTTTTTTGGCCGGACCCCAAAAAAGTCCCCTTTTTTTGCGCCCCAAAAAAGCCAAAAAATTGTACAAAAACTGGTCAGCAAGAAAACCCTGTACAGCCACGGCGCCACCGGGCTCATTTATAATGCGAAGTATCCGCACCGCATCGGCGCGGACTGCCGGCTCGGTATGGGTTGCATCGTGCAACCCCAGGTGACCATCGGAGATCGCGTGATCGTGATGCCCGGACTCGTGATCCGCAGCGACGTCGCGAGCCCCACGCCATGAAGCTCGCCGAGGCAATGAGCCGTGCGCAGCAAGCGGCGCAAGAAACCGGTCCGGAATTTCGCGTGTTCTTGGCCTGCGGATTCACCCCGCAGCACGCGAAGATCTTTTTGGCGGCCCATCTCGCGACGGGGATGCCCCGCCGCCGGATCAGCGTTGAATCGGCAATTTACGGCGACCTGCTCGGTTCTCTCGACCGATTCGAGCGCGGGCAGGCCGATGCCATCGCGGTCATCATCGAATGGGAGGACCTTGACCCGCGGCTCGGTCTGCGCAGCTCGCAGCCCTGGCATCTCGCGGATGAAGCCGCTGTTGCGGCAAACGTGGCGATGCAACTCGATCGTCTGCGCGGGCCTCGAGCGCGTTGCCGCCTGGGCTCCTGTCGCCCTCTCTCTCCCAACGCTGCCCCTGCCGCCGGCGTTCAAACCGCCGCGTTATCAGGCCGATCCGGCTGCCCTGGCGCTGCGTGAGACGGTGAATGCATTTGCGGCGTCGGCTGCCGCGGACCTTTCCATTCGCATCGTCGATCCCCAAAGGCTCGACGAGCTTTCTCCCACGGGGCAGCGGAGGGACGTCCGCGGCGAGCTGCGCTGGCACCTTCCCTACAGCCTCGAGCACGCATCGGCGCTGTGCGATTGCCTGGCCCGGCTGACCGGCAATCGGCCGCCCAAGAAGGCGGTCATCACTGACCTCGACGACACCTTGTGGCGCGGCTTGCTCGGCGAGGAGGGCGCGGAGGGCATTTCGTGGGATCTCGATCACGGCAGCCAGGGCCACGCGGTCTACCAGCGGCTCTTGGCCTCGCTCGCCGATTCCGGAGTGCTGATCGCGGTCGCCAGCAAAAACGATCCAAAGCGGGTCGAGCAGGCGCTGGCTCGCCCGGACCTGATTCTGCCGGCCAAGGTTCTCTTTCCCATCGAGGCGCACTGGGGTGCCAAGTCCGAGTCGGTCGAGCGGATTCTCGATCGCTGGAACATCGGACCCGAAAGCGTCGTCTTTGTCGATGACAGCCCATTGGACCTGGCCGAAGTCGCCGCGGCGTTCCCCGAGATTCAGGGGCTCGTTTTTCCCGCGGGAAACGACGATGCTCTGGCCGAGTTCCTGGGAACATTGCGGGATCTGTTCGGCAAGGCGTCCGTAACGGCCGAGGATCAACTGCGCAGGGCCAGCTTGCAAAAAACACCCGAACGCGAGGCTCGAAGCCCCGGGGCCACGGTTGACGAAGTCCTGTCGCAGGCCGACGCCGAGATCACCCTCGCTTGGGACCGGCCCGATCCACGGACGTTTGAGCTGATCAACAAGACCAATCAATTCAACTTGAACGGCCGGCGACTCGACGAGGCGGGCTGGCAGGCTCGAATCGCCGACAAGCGGCGATTTCTTCTAACCGCTTCCTATCGCGACAAATTCGGGCCGTTGGGAAAAATCGCCGTGATCTCGGGGACGCGCACTCCCGAACCCGTTGTCGACATTTGGGTGATGAGTTGTCGCGCGTTTTCGCGTCGGATTGAATATCAGATGCTCAAAAGCCTTTTCGAGCATCTGGGTGCCGAAACCTTGCGGCTGGATCTGGCATTCACCGATCGCAACGGACCACTGCGAGAGTTCATCGCGGCGATCTCCGGCCACGAACAGGACGGACCGGTACAAATCCAAAACAGCGAATTTCTGCGGCGGTGTCCGCGGCTCTTTGCAAAGCAGAACGTGGAATGACGAACATCGAGGGACGCCTGGCAAATCGCTTCGCCTTCGCGCTGCCCGACTTGCCGCGAAGCGAGATTCCGCGTGCAGTGCAAAGCTCGGTCCCCAAATGGGGCTCGCTGGCGATCGGCTGCCCGATGTGGTCGTCCCGCCTCCGTTCGGAGAGCCGGGCCGAATGACACCGCGGATCCACCATTTCGGGTTGCTCGTTCAAGACATCGAGAAGTTTCTCAGCCGGTCCATCTGGGAATTGCACGGGCCGATCGTCAGCGACCCGATCCAGCGCGCACGGCTGTGCCTGGTCGTTCCGAGCGGCGATTCGTCGGACCCGCTTGTCGAGCTGATTCAGCCGCTCGACGAACAGAGCCCGACTTGGAAGCACATCGCCAGCGGTCAGAACTGGCATCATGTCTGTTTCAGCGTGCCCACGATGGCAGCCGGCGACGACTACATGACGGAAAAACGGCTGATGCGGGTCACGCCGTGGTATCCGGCGGTTCTGTTCAACGGGCGCGGGATCCGGTTTGCCCTGAGCCGAAATGGCGAGATTCTGGAGTTTGTGAGCGACGAAGTCGTGGGTTGAACCGACCGCCGCCCGATCGGTCTTTCAGGAAGAGTCAAAGCGGCTCGCTGCAGGGCCTGCCGGTTTAGTTGCGGCGGGTCAACCGGGCTTGACGGCGAGAACGGCATCGAGCGGGGAAGGCGTGCGACACCCCTGCACGTCGCGGAACCCGACCTGGTCGAGCAAACGCTCGTATTCCGAAAGCGTGCGTTCTCTTCCTTCGGTGCACACGAGCATATTGAGCGACTGCATTTGCGCCCACGACGGGCCAGACTTGTCCTCATCGAGCAGCTTTTCGGCGATCAGCACGGCCCCGCCGGCGGGCAGCCGCTCGTAGATTCGCCCCAGCAGGCGCAGCACCTTTTGCTCGGTCCAGTCATGCAAGATCCGGCCCAGCGCGATGAGGTCCCCTTCGGGCAGCGTGTCTTTAAAGAAATCGCCGGGTGCCAACACAATTCGCCTGGCAACGGGCGAAGCCCCGACAATCTCCTGGGCCAGCGGAATCGACTCGGGAAGGTCGAAGACAACGGCTTCGAGGTGCGGATAGTGCTCGCAGGCGGCGATGGCGAAATGCCCGGTCGCCCCGCCCAGATCGACCAGCCGGCGAAATCGGCTCAGGTCAAAGGCACTCGCCACGTGGGGTGAGCTGATCCGCCCGAAGCCGTGCATGCCCATCAGAAATTCGCGGCGGGATTGGTCGGTGCGGAAAAAATGCGAGAAGAGCGGCCCGTCCCATCCGTACGTCTGCTTCCAGCGATTGGTTCCTTCGCGGATCGCGTCCTTAAGATTGGCCCACAACTTCCACATCACGTCGTTGGAATAGTAGATGTAGCCCGTCATCCGATCGGGGCTTTCCGAAGTCAAATAGGCCGTCGCCGCCGGCGTGTTCGCATAGCCAGAGCCACTCCAACTCAGTAGCTCGAGGCCGACACACGCGTTGAGCAGTTGCTCGAGCGCGCCAGGATCGGCCCCGATCTCACCGGCCAGAGTCTTCGCGCTCTTGGGACCTTTCAGGAGTGCGTCGAAGACGCCCAGCGCGACGGCGTCGAACAGGGTCTTGGATTTGCGAAACGCGAACAGCAGATCGAGGACGTTGGTTGGATCGGGCTTCGTGATGTCTTTGGCCATGTCTTCTCAGTCAAACCCACTTCGAGGTCGAGCCCTCTTCCGACGAGGCAATCCCCATTTTCACCAGCGAGACTTCCAGCGCCGAAAGCCGCGACAAAAGCTCCACGCTGAGCGTCGTCGCACCCGCCTCGTTCGCCGTCACTTTTCGCACGAGGCCCCGAGTTTCCTTCTCGAAGCGCTGCACGACATTTTTCAAACGAATCTTGATCTGCTCGTCGACCACAAATTGACCGTACGTGAGCAGCGTGAGCGTCCCGGTTTCCACTTCGAGAACGGCCGCGTCGATTCCCGTCCGCATGCGATCCGACTCACGGATCACCACGGCCGTCGAGCTGGCCTTGGGCAGCTTGGACGCTCCGTGAGGTTCGAACGTTTCGGCAGGCGCGGGGACTTCATCCGGTTCGGACATGGTTCAACCGCTCACAGGATGAATTTGGTCAAATCCTCGTTGCGCGTGATGGCGTCGAGCTTGTCCTTCACGTACGCCGCGTCGATGGAAACGCTTTTCTTGGCTTCATCCGGCGCCTGATAGCTCACGTCTTCGAGCAGCCGCTCCAAGAGCGTGTAGAGCCGGCGGGCGCCGATGTTTTGCGTGGTCTGGTTGACGTGATAGGCGATATCCGCGAGCGCCTCCACGCCCTCTTTCTTGAACTTGAGCTTCACGCCGTCCATCGACAGCAACAGTTCATACTGTCGCGTGAGCGAAGTGGCCGGCTCGGTGAGGATCCGCACGAAATCGTCGCGAGTCAGGTCGTTGAGTTCGACGCGGATCGGAAAGCGGCCTTGCAGCTCGGGCATGAGGTCGCTGGGTTTCGACTTGTGAAACGCGCCTGCCGCGATAAAGAGAATGTGGTCTGTCTTGATGGCTCCGTACCGCGTCTGCACGGTCGTCCCTTCGACGATCGGCAGCAAGTCGCGCTGCACGCCCTGACGGCTCACGTCGGGGCCGCGTGATTCCTCCGGTCCGCAGACCTTGTCGATCTCGTCGATGAACACGACGCCCGCCCGTTCGGCCAGACGGGCCGCCTCCTCGTTGACGGCATCTTTGTCGACCAGGCTCTCGATCTCCAGGTCGAGCAGAACGCGGCGCGCGTCGCGAACCTTGAGTTGCCGCCGCGTGCTCTGCCGGGGCATGATCTTCTCGAGCATGCCCTGCAGGTCGCGATCCATCTGCTCCATGCCCATGTTGGAGAAGATCTGCACGGGCGAGCCGCGGTTTTCGACCGTCAATTCGACCATGCGGTCTTCCAACTCGCCCGCGCGGAGCTTGGTGCGGAACTTTTCCCGCGTCCGCTCGCGACGTTGGGCCGTTTCGGACGGGCCTTTTTCTGTGATCAGCGCCGGTTCGTGCTCCTCGTCCGCCATCTGTCCGTTCGATGAAGGGAGCAGCAATTCGAGTAGACGATCTTCGACGCGCTCGGCTGCCTGCTTTTCGACCTCGGCCCGTTTGCGATTGCGGACGATATTGGCCGCCGCCTCGACCAGATCGCGGATAATGCTCTCGACGTCGCGGCCGTAATAGCCGACTTCCGTGTAGCGCGAGGCCTCGACCTTGACGAACGGAGCACCCATCAGGCTGGCCAGGCGCCGGGTTATTTCGGTTTTGCCGACGCCGGTCGGGCCGATCATGATGATGTTCTTCGGCGTAACTTCCTTGCGAACATCATCGGGAAGCTGCTGCCAACGCCAGCGATTGCGCAGCGCGACGGCCACCGCCCGCTTGGCGGCGTCCTGCCCGACGATGTGCTTGTCGAGCTCGGCCACGATCTCGCGCGGCGTCATTTCGAACACTTCATTTCCTCCACGATGATGTTGTCATTGGTGTAAACGTCGATCTCCGAGGCGATCTCGAGCCCCTTGCGGACCACCTCGGCGGCGGAGAGCTTGGTGTTTTTGATCAGCGCCCGGGCCGCGGCCAGCGCGTACGTGCCGCCGGAACCGATGCCGATGATTCCGTCCGAGGGCTGCACCACGTCACCCTGTCCGGTGATCAGCAAGCTGTGCGCGTCGTTGATCACGACCATCATGGCCTCGAGCCGGCGGAGCATGCGATCAGTCCGCCAATCGCGGGCCAACTCGGTCGCCGCCCGCACGATATTGCCGGGATAATCCTTGGCTCGCGTCTCGAAGCGTTCGAGCAAGGCAAATGCGTCGGCCGTCGAGCCGGCAAAGCCGACGAGCACCTTGTTGTCGAGAATCCAGCGGATCTTGCGGGTATCCGCCTTCATGATCGTGTTGTTGTACGAAACCTGCCCGTCGCCGCCCAAAGCGACTTTGCCCTGGCAGCGGACGCTTAGAATGGTCGTCGAACGCGCTTGGATTCGGGACATGCGATTTCAGTCAGACGATGAAGGCCCAAGGCCGAATTAGACTTCTCGACCTTGGACCTTGGACTCTAAATTTCGGACTCGTACCGATTACCGTCCCGTCGGGGCCAATGATGCCCGCTTTTGAGCAATTTGCGCCAAGAGTTTCTTGTGCGGGTCGGCGAACTTTTTGGTCCCCTCGTCCATCAAGACGGTTTCGAGTTGTTTGAAGTCGACTTTCTTGTCGATCTCATCCAATACCGGCTTGGGCGGAAGCTTGTCGACCATCCGCGTGAACGTCTTGCCCGTCAGCTTCTGCACGGCTTCGTTGGTTGCCGGCGGGTTGGTCTGGATGTCCGAACCGGCCAGGGCCGACACGTACTTGTCCGGCGGATCGGACTTATCCTTCGTCCCCGTGCTGGCAAAAATGAACTCTTGTTGCAACGGCAGCTTCTTGTCCTTCCAGAATTCCTGGTTCTCTTTCCAGAGTCGCTTGGCGTTGACGATGCCCACCTGCCCCTGGGTGTCGGCCGACAAATCGGGAATGTGCTGCTTCGTATAAACGTCGATGCGGCTGACGAAAATGCTGTAGACCGATTTGAACCGCTCGAGCGACTTTCGCTTTTGCGCTCCGCGCCAAACCGCGTCACGGGCTTGCGTGTATTGCCGGTTCGTGAAGAGCAGGGTGACGTTGAGCGTGATCCCCGCAGCGGCCAACTCTTCGAGCGCGGCCAAACCACCGGGCGTTCCCGGCACCTTGATCATGCGGTTGGTATGGCCGGCCGCCCATTTCTTGCCCAGTTCGACGTAGCGGGCGGCCTTTTCGGCAACGGACAGCTTGGACGATGCGTCCTCCAGCAGCGGATCGAGCTCAAAGCTCACGTAACCGTTATTCCCTTTCGTCGACGTGTTGACATTGGCGAAAACGCCCTGGGCCTGCCGCACGAAGAAATCGGTCATATCCCAGGCAATCTCTTCGTCGGACAGTCCTTTTTCCAACAGCTCGGTCATCTTGTCGTCGAAGCGACCCGTCTCGATCAGGCCGGAAATAATGATCGGATTCGAGGTGGCTCCGGTCGCCCCGAATTTGAAGTTCTCTTTCACCAAATCGGGATCGACGCTGTCGAGCCAAAGTTTGGTGCCGGTCGCGACAAGAGATTCGAGCGGCGTCATCGAGCTTCTCCTTTTCTGCGCGGGTGAGGGAGCAACGGCCATTCTCCCCAGCCGCCGAGGGCTTCTGCTACAATCGAAGGCCCGGACGGTTCAATCCGCCGGATGGCTTTGGAATTATTGCGTCACAATCGAGTTTGACACCGCGCAGTTTAGGAGGAAAGTGCCCCAGTGGCGAGTCAAAGCGCCTCGCGTCACGAGATTTACGACAATCCGCTGATATCGCGTTACGCGTCGTCGACGATGTGCCGGCTGTGGTCGAAACGGCGGATCCACTCCACGTGGCGAAAGCTGTGGGTGGCTCTGGCCGAAGCGGAGCACGAACTCGGCCTGCCGATCACCAAGGAACAGGTCGCCGAGCTGAATGCCGCCGTCGACGAGATCGATTTCGACCGGGCCGCGCAGTACGAGCGGGAGCTGCGGCATGACGTGATGGCTCACGTCCACGCGTACCGCGATCGCTGCCCGAACGCCGGCAAGATCATCCACCTCGGCGCGACGAGCTGCTACGTCACCGACAATACCGATCTGATCCTGATGCGCGAGGGGCTCGAAATCCTCCGCGGCCGATTGGTGGCCGCCATCGACGGACTGGCGACCTTCGCCGCGCAAACGCGCGACTTGGCCTGTCTCGGTTTCACCCACTTGCAGCCGGCCCAACCGACGACGGTCGGCAAGCGCGCCACCTTGTGGTGCTACGACCTGGTGCTCGATCTCGAGGAAATCGAACATCGGCTGGCCAGCCTCAAGTTCCGCGGCGCGAAGGGGACCACCGGGACGCAGGCCAGCTTTCTCGCGCTCTTCGACGGCGACCACGGGAAAGTCGAGACGCTCGACCGCCGCGTCGCCGAAAAGATGGGATTCACCGAGAGCTATCCCGTCACCGGTCAGACGTATTCGCGCAAGGTCGACGCACAGGTGCTGGCCGCGTTGTCAGGCATCGGGCAATCGGCCCACAAGGCGGGGACCGACCTGCGAATCCTGCAAAGCCGCAAGGAACTTGACGAGCCGTTCGAGACGAAGCAAATCGGCTCGTCCGCGATGGCCTACAAGCGAAACCCGATGCGGGCCGAACGCATGTGCTCGCTGGGCCGTTTTGCCATTAGCCTGGCGTCCAATACCGATCAGACCGCCGCGACACAGTGGCTCGAACGCACGCTCGACGACAGCGCCAACCGCCGGCTGTCGTTGCCGCAGTCGTTTTTGGCAGTCGATGCCGTATTGATTCTGTACCGGAACATCTTCGACGGGATCATCGTCCACCCCAAGGTGATCGAAAAGAACCTCCGCGACGAACTCCCTTTTATGGCGACCGAGGAAATCCTGATGGCCGGCGTCCGCGCGGGAGGCGACCGGCAGCTCTTGCACGAGCGAATCCGCGTCCACAGCCAGGAAGCGGCCCGCCGCGTGAAAGACGAGGGCGAATCCAACGACCTGATGGAGCGACTCAAAGCCGATCCCGCGTTTGCGGCCGTAGATCTTCACGCGGCCCTCGACGCCCGCCAATTCGTCGGCCGGGCGCCGCAACAGGTCGATGCCTTCCTCCGGGACATCGTTCGACCGATCCGGACCAAATTCGCCGCGGAACTCAATCGAGCGACCGAGGCCGTTCGCGTCTAGTCGTACGTAGGGCGAGCTGCCGGCTTGCCAGCATCGGCAGTGTGGTCGGCGAAATCCGCGGGCCGCCGACTACGTCCCAAGCTGGTCGGCGCGCGGGATTGATTTCCTATACCCAGTTGCGCAACGGCCGCCGCGAACGCAGCGAAACCGTTTCGGGAAGCTGGCAGCTTGCCCTACGATCACTTCCCGTAAAACGGCTCTGCCGCCAAGCCCGTGCGCTCGCGGACCGTGGCGACTAGTTGGTCGACCTCGGCATCGGTTAGCGCGGAGACGAAGCTTTCCGCCGGTAACCGGGCGACCGTGTAGATCTGCACAAGTTTGATCGCTCCGCCGCCTGCCACGATTTCATTCAATCGGTCGCAGAACGCAGAGATTTCCGCAGCCGGCGGCGGATCGCCGTTGATCCGCATGAACATGCTTTGGATGACGAGAGGCCGCTTCTTCGCCGCGCTGGCGATATTGTCGAGCACCCGTTGGAAGGGGATTTTGGTCCGCTCGACCAATTGGTAATACTCGTCGGTGCCCGATTCGAGCTTGGCCCAGATTTCGCCGTTGTGCGCGTCGAGAATCGCGAGGCCCCGCTCGACGGCCGGCCGGTGAAACATCGTCGCGTTGGTGATCAGCACCATCTTCACGTGGGCGAGGCCGTGCTTGTCCTTCAATCCGGCCGCCGCGGAGATGATCTCGTCGAAATTCTTGTAGGTCGTCGGTTCGCCGTCACCGGAGAAAGCCACGTCGTTGAGCCGTCGCAGTGCGGCCGGCACGTTGGCGAACTTGGCGTCCTGATAAATCTCGCCTGACGACACGAATCGGAACATGGCGTCCAACTCGGCCAGCAGGTGGTCGGTCTCGACGAACTGCGTTTCCGCCTCGCTCCGGCGATCGACCTGGCAATAAATGCAATCGAAGTTGCACACCTTGTCCGGATTGAGATTCACGCCGATCGAAATCCCGCCGCTGCGGCGCGACAGGACGGGGTAGACGAACTTGTTTTCCCGGTACGTTCGCCCGTGATTCGAGAACAACGGTAACAGTTGATCGGTCATCGCAACCTTAGCGAGAGCAGGGGTCTATTTCTCAATTATAGAATCATCCGGCTCGCGCATGGACCCGGAACGCCGTTCGGTCCTGTCACCCAAGCGAATCCGCACCAACAAATCGTTCAGTGCGGCCGCCCCGCGCGGGGTTTCCGCAAGCACACTTTCCTCGAATGCCTGCTGCAGCGAGCTGCGAAGCCGCTCGAACTCTCCCCGATGAAAGGCGAGATCGGCTTGTGCCAATTCTCCCTGTTCGGGGCCGGCCAGTTTGCGGGCGATCAACTCCGAAATGTACGGCAATTTGCTCGTCTCGTTGAGGCGGACCAAATTGGCTTCGATTTGTCCGCTCCGCATCAGGTGGATGCCGGTCAGTAGCACTCGGTATACGTAGAGCAGCGGCTTCACCCGCGGCGGGTTTTCCTTTTCAAACAGCTTCCATTGCGTCTCGGCAAAGCCGAAGTAATGGTGCGCGTGGTGCTTCGTCAGGCAGTCGGCGGCGATCACTGTCAGTTCCTCGTGCTCCGGCGTGGTGTGGACGACGAGCGGCGAAAAGACCTGCTCCATCACGTAGCCGTTCTTCTTGAGCAAGAGGCCGAAGAACTTCCTGGCGTCGTGCGTCACCAGGTCGATTTCCAAGCCGTCGTGCATTCCCGACTTCTCGACCGTTTCCTTGCCGGCTGCCAAGCCGACCACGACCTCGATCGGCAGCAGATGCACGCCCCGCAAGTCGTAATCCGAATCGGGCGATGGGAAACCGTACAGGTGCGCCCCGCTGATCGTGACAAACAGCAACGGAAACGGATGTTGCTCGACCTGTTTGTGAAGTCGCGGATCGAAGTTCATGGCAGACCCTCGCCGAGCGCCAGCCGGCGTGCGCGAATCAGAAATTCATTCGCCCGCTCGTAGTCGGGCCGTTCGGGAAGTTTCGTCGCACCGAGCGCGGCGTCGAACTCGTCATGCAGAGCGAGCCGCCATTTCTCCGTTTCATCCCAGGGAATTTCGCCACGCTTGACCGCCAGCAACTGCTCGCGGTGCTCGTTGACGCCTACCGTCACAATGCCCTGCTCGAGCACGTCGATCCCCGAGATCAACAGCCGAAGCAGGTGCATCACGTGCTTCCATTTGACCTCGCCCTGATTGCGGAGATCGGTCTGCATCTTTTTGAACTGCGACATGACGTAGCCGTTGTAGGTCTGGTACACGAGCCGCGACAGAAAGATCGACCGCATCGCCAGCAACTCCTCCGCGACCGGCGTTTGCTTTTCGACCAATGGGGTATAGAGGCACTCGAGCACATTCGGGTTCGCCTTGAGCGCCAATACGAGAAACCGCTGCAGTTCCCAGTAATGCTCCTCGGTCTCCTGGCACTCGAGCTGTTCGGGCACGCCGTAGAGCGACCAATGGAGATCGGCCCGCGGCAGGAAGATGCCGCGGTAATCGGTGTCGGATGCGTCGTCATCGAGGCCATACGCGCGCGAGCCGACCACACAGCGATAGATCACCCGCTCGAACAGATTGCTGCGGCCGGCGGTGATGTGTGCGTCGCCAATTTCACCCTCTTTAAATTGGGCGAGCGAGACCAGATCGTCGCCGCGGACCGATTCCTCCACGCCGTCAAGAAAACGGACGCGATACGGATGCTCGAGATCACGCGGCGATTTCACCACGACGCCCACCGAACCGCGCGGATGCAGCACGCGCGGCGCGTCGCCGCCCACAATGTCCCGCAGCACGACCAGCTGCGTGCCGACCGAGAAAATCAAACCCGGTGGACGATGGACGCGTTCGGTCATGTGCCGGCATCCGGATTGGAAGTGACGGCCGTCCCGAACGCATCGCCGATCAGCCTAGGCAGAATCGTGCCCGCATTTCCCGCAAGCGGGCAATCGCCAGTTGGATGCGGATCGATCGTGACGACTGCGGCTCCGCGTCCCGCGGCCCAATCGGGAAGCATGGCCGCTGGGTAAACGGCCCCCGACGTTCCGACCGAAAGCAGCAGATCGCATTGGTCGACGACGCGACGCGCCTCGGTCCAGGCCGGCTCGGCCATCGCATCGCCGAACAACACGAGGTTCGGCCGGTGCCGACCCAGCCAGTCGAACGGATATTCCTTGCGCAACTGCCGCAGCAAAGAGAACAGCGAAATTTGATGCGTGGCATACTGGCGCAGCGTCTCGGCGATCTGCGCGAGGTCGTTCCTCTCAAAACGACGAATGACCTGCGCCGTCGACGTGTCGACAACCTCCAACAGCGAACCATGAATTTCGTGGACGTCGGTCGAACCGGCCGACTGATGCAGCCCGTCGATATTTTGCGTCACGACTGAGGTTTTAACGTGTTTTTCCAATTCGGCGACCGCCAGATGGCCGGCGTTCGGACTCGCCTTCGCGATCGGCTCGACGACATTCAATACAAACTCGGCAACCAATTGCGGACGAGTCAGGGCGGTCCGCAACAGCCCGGTCCACGTCGCGAATTGCTCGGGCGGAAATCGCTGCCAGAAGCCGTCCGCATCGCGAAAGGTGGGAATGCCACTCTCCGCTGAAATACCGGCCCCCGTGAACACGACCACGTGCTTCGCCTTGCGAAGCGCCAAGACGGCTGTAATCCAATTGTCCGTGTTCATGATGCGCAGGCTAACATTTTTTCCTGCCAGCCGCGCGGGGATCCGTTTCGACCCTCACGAAGCCGGCGGACTCGGCTGAGATTTTCCGAAACGCTCGGCCAGCATATCCAAAAGCCACGTCCATCCCTGCTTGTGCCCGCGTCCCATTTCATCGTCGAGCACGCCCGAGTGGCGGAGCGTCACCTCAGTTTCGGCCCCCCTTGGTTCCAGCGTGACCAACACAATCGTTTCGATGCCCTTGGTCGCTTCGGAAACCCACGTGAATTCGAGGCACTGCGGACGATCCAGGCGAATGAAACGCCCGTAGTGCGGCCAGACCCGGCCCTCGAACTTCACGGCGTGATAAAACAACCCGTCGACGACGGGATTGAGAATCACTCGCTCGAGGCCGTGCCACAAACTGCCCGGACTCTGGGGATCGATCCACACGTCGAAGATGCGTTCCGGCGTAGCGGCAACGATTCGAGACACGCTGATATCGGCGAGGTTCATGGTTGTTTTTCCTGTTCGGCGTTTTCGTCCGCGAAGAATTCCTGCAGCCGGTCGAGCCGCGAGTTCCAGAACCGCTCGTACATCAGCGTCCACCGGGCGAGCCCGCGAAGCGGGGCCGCGGACAATTCGAGCGTGTTTTCGCGTCCTTGCCGAGTGCGTCGCACGAGGCCGGCCCGCTCCAGCACGCGCACGTGCTTACAAAAACCGGTGAGCGACATCGAAAAAGGCCGAGCCACATCCGAAATTCGCGCGGCCCGCGCGAGAGTCGTTCGATGATCTTGCGGCGAGTCGGATCGGCGATCGCCGTCGCGACACGATCGAAGGCGGCCTGCGAATAGTGAACCATTTGGTTCACTATAGGGCGACGCGATGGTCGACGTCAAATGAAGTTCGGGTTGCCGGTCGATCGAGAGTCAGCTTCGATATAGCAATTTGCCACCGGACGACAAGCGGGAACGGAGCTGCCGCTTTCGAAACGTCGCCGCTAGACCAGCCGACGTCACCACCGTCGCGTCAGCCCCGCGCGCCGCCGCCGTTCAAAAAATGCCCGCGGCCCTGCTGAATGACTGTCGTTGCCGTTTTATGCCGTTGCATTCTTGATACGGCGTCGTCGGATTGCGAATCCGCCGATGGCCGCGATTCCCGTACCGATGAGCGTCAAACTCGCCGGCTCCGGAGCGGAACTCGACAGGATCACATTGTCGATTCCTTCGTGATCGGTGTCGCCAGGGATGGTGTCGTTTGTCACCAGTTCGATCGGAATCTGCAGTTGCGTGACGTCGGCCAACAGCCCGGTCCACGTGCCGCTGTTGATCGTCCAGTCGGACTGAACCAACGGCACGTTCAGGGTGACCCATCCCGTCACGCCTTTCGGCGTTGCTCCCGTCCAGGTTGCCGACCCTCCGGGCCCCGAAAGATCGACCTCGTACGGCGAGAGCGATTGAATGCCCGTCTCGGCAATGATCTTGTGATCAAATGCGATCGTGCCGACGCTGTTGAGCGCCGAGTAGTTTCCTAGAAGCGTCGCGGGTGCATTGACGACGGTCCAATCATTCGTCGTATCCTCAAACAAGATGAAACCGCCCGGATTACCTCCCGTCTTGCTCCAACTGATTTGCGACGGCGTGTTCGACGCCCAGCCGTCGAGGCTTGTGTTGAAAGTGCTTTCCGCGATGATTCCCGCGCGACTGATCTGCGGGACAAACAGGATCGTCGCGACCGCGACACTGACGTGACCAAATCGCATGCAATCTCTCCATTCGAAAACGAGGTCGGAAAGGGACGGACCGCGGACCGGCATACCGAGAAGCCCGGTTCCTCGAATGAAGCGTGTGATTTTTTCGGAATTTTTGAGACGTCCGGCCGTCAGACCGCTAGCAGCGGCCCCAAGTTTGGAAGACGCGGGGTCCGCCGAGAATTGTTCGCGGGTCGCGGGCGAACGTGTTGAGCTGTTCGATAGTTCCGCTCAGCTCCTCGGCCGTGGCCAGTCCGTCTTGGAGAATGGCGTCGCTGATCTTTTCCTGCGTGACGCAGATTAAGGACTTGATCCCCCCTTCAAGGGCAGCCGGATGAAAGAGTTTGAACCCGATCGGATCAAACCCGGCTTTCCGCAACAGGTCCTCTGCTCATTCACTTGAGAGCGACAGACTGTGCCGATTCCTCTCGGATCGCGAGCGGACGGCTGAAGTACGGCGCAGTCCGTGAGATGACGCTGCGAATTTCGTCGCGCAGCGAGTCGATCTCCCGGGCCTGACTCTTGAGCGCGTCCACACGGCTTGCGAACAGCACTTCCGCGCCGCCTCCGCCAAAGGGCCTTTCGAGTTCACTGAGGTTGACCATTGCCGCACCTCACGGTTTTTCAGTCGCAGACAACTGCCGTTGCCGACAAGTCACAACCTACTCCGTGGCAAGAACCCCTTCAAGTTGCAGATTCCCCCCGCGCCGGAACCCTCCCTCGACTGCGGGAACTTTTCCCCCGCGCCATGCGTCTCAGATTTGGCGATGCGAAGCATTCGGATCCTCCGGGGGAACAGACGATGACCGCTCACACGCTGCGCCTTTCAGGCCTCGCGCTGATCCTGACAACGTGCATTGGAGCCGCTGTTGGCGAAGCGCCTGCCAAAAAGGAACCCAAGCCACAAGTCGAGGTGGTCTTCTGTCTGGATACCACAGGCAGCATGGGCGGCTTGATTGACGCGGCCAAGCGAAAGATCTGGACGATCGCCAATCAAATCGCCAGCGGCAAGCCGACTCCGCGACTCAAGATCGGTCTGGTCGCCTACCGTGACCGCGGCGATCAATACATCACGCGGATCTTCGATCTGACCGACGACCTCGACGCCGTCTACGGCCATCTGATGGAGTTCCGCGCGGAAGGCGGCGGCGACGCGCCGGAAAGCGTCAACCAGGCCCTTCACGAATCGGTCACCAAGATCAATTGGAGCGCGGACAAGAAAGCGTTGAAGATCATTTTCCTCGTCGGCGACTGTCCGCCGCATCTCGATTACGCCAACGACGTGCAATATCCCGAAACGTGCAAGCGGGCCGTCGAAAAGCGGATCATCATCAACACCGTCCAGTGCGGCAACGACCGTCAAACCCAGGACATCTGGGAAAGAATCTGCCGCCTGGCGGAAGGTCGCTACGTGCAAATCGACGCGAACGGCGGATCGGTACTCACCGTGGCCACGCCGTACGACAGCGAGCTGGCCAAAATCAACGGCGAGCTGGCTGGTTCCGCGTTGACCTACGGCCGATCACGTGGCATGGCCATGGAGAAGCTCGCAGTGGCCAAGCGCTCCCCGCCCCCGCCGCGGCCGAGCGGGCCGCCTACGCCGCCAAATCAGGCCGCACCTCCAACGACGACCTGCTGGACGATCTCAAGGCGAACAAGGTGCAGCTGCAAGACGTCTCGAAGGACGACCTCCCCGAGCAGCTCAAGGGACTGTCCCAGCCGCAGCAGCGCGCGTATCTCGAAAAACTCGATCAACGCCGCAAAACCCTCATGAAGCAAGCCGGCCAGCTCGACCAGAAGCGAAGCGAATTCATCGCCAAGAAGCTGGCCGAAACCTCAAAGAACGCCGCCCGCGACACCTTCGACGGCCAGGTCCTCCACATCCTGCAAGACCAGGCCAAGCGCGAATATCGACTACGAAAAGTAGTGCGTGGCGAGCGGCGAGTGGCCAGTTGTGAGAAGTTGCGAGAGTCGGAAAGACTGTCGGCCACAATTCCCGCGCCAAGTCCGCTTTTGTACTCATCGCTACGAACGACGCGGACCCCCTCCCAGCACGCCGCATGCCGTGCCCCGCACGCCGCACCTTCCATTACGGCAGATTCTCGACCACCGGCAACACAACGTGCGAACTCAATTCATTTGAGCGAAACACCGTCTGGGTCGCCTTGTGGAAATCCGCTTCGCGAGCGTGATAAATGTCAGTATAGATCTGCGGGTTGCGGTCGATCACCGGGAACCACGAACTCTGAATCTGCACCATGATGCGATGACCGGCCAAGAAGCGGTGGCTCTTGTCGCGCAGGTCGATTTCGAGCGAAGTCGGCTCGTTGGCGACAAGGGGATCCGGCTTGGAAAAACTTTTGCGGTATTTCGCGCGAAACACCTCGCCGGATAGCAGCATCTGGAAATGCCCCATCCGGACGCCGGCCGGATTTGGCCGATTGTCGTGCGCCGAGCCGGGATACACGTCAATCAGCTTGACGACGAAGTCGGCGTCGGTCCCCGTGCTGGCGACGAACAGTTTGGCGATGAGCGGCCCGCTGATGGTCAAATCCTCTTGCAACTCATCCGTCTCATACACCAGCACGTCCGGACGCGTGGCGGCGAAGCGCTGGTCCTCCACCATCCACAAGTGGCCGTTTCCAAAACGAGTCTCCGCTGTCGCCGGCACCGGTTTATCAGGATCGCTCAGATAGCTGTCGAACCCGTCCTGTTTCCCGTGCTCTTTTCCTTCGGCGGGCCGGTCGAACGACAGCTTGCCGCCGGCCCTCAGATACAGGTTTCTCTCGGTGATTCGCTCGCGGGGCGGCCAGGAGTTGAACGCACGCCACTTGTTCGATCCCGTCTCGTAGGCGAGCACGCGGGGCATCTTCCACTCGCCCTTGCCATTCCCCTCGCCATTGTCCTTGCCCTTCAGGTAATGACGAAAGAACGGGAATTGCACCTTCTCGCGAAAATAGACCGCCGGCTCGCCGGCGAAGCGGATGTTGCCCAAGCTGTTGCCGTCCGGATGCGAGTTCCAGCCGCCATGACTGAAGGGGCCGATCACCAGATAGCTCTGGTTCTCCGGCGTGGTCTTCTGGATTTGCTGATAGATCGCCAGCGGACCGTAAAAATCTTCCGCGTCGAACCAGCCGGCCACGTGCAGCACGGGCAGCTTGACGTTGTCCAAATAGTTCAGCATGCACTGCTCGTGCCAGTATTCGTCATAGTTCGGGTGCTGCATGTACTCGTTCCAGGTCGGAACCTCGCCGTGGAAGAACTTGCGATCGATGTCGCCCACGGGTCCGGCCTTGAGAAAAAAGCGATAACCGTCCGGCGTATCGGGCCGGAACGGCTTGGATTCGCCCTTGCCGGAAGCCGGCCGCGCGCGGCGCTGCCCGCCAACCAACCGAAGGTGTACGCCAGACGAAACGCGCCGTTGTGATGGAAGTCGTCCCCGATAAACATGTCGGCCGGCGACGCCTGCGGCGAGGCGCACTTGAGCGCGGGGTGCGGCTCGATGATCCCTTCCACGACCTGGTAGCCGGGGGCCGAAGTGCCGATCAAGCCGACCCGGCCGTTGTTGTGCGGCACGTTTTTGAGCAGCCAATCGATGGTGTCATTGGTGTCGCTGTTTTCATCGACCTGCCGGCCCGTCTTCTGCGGCACGTACGGCCGCATCACCACAAACTGGCCTTCGGATTTGTTCTGCCCGCGCACATCCTGCTCGACGAAAATAAACCCCTCGTTTTCAAACTCGAACGAATGCCGCGAATGCCCCAGGGCGGTGCGGCCCGACTCCGGACCGGAATAAATCCCGTACGGCGTGCGAAAGAACAGGAAGGGCAAATCTTCGTGCCGCTCTCGCGGCGTGTAGATGACGGTGTAGAGCTTGACCCCGTCGCGCATGGGGATCATGTGGTCTTGGCGGCGGTAATGAGCCTTGACGTCGTACGCCTTTCGCGTCGGCAGATCCTTCTGACGCACAAACTCGCGCACGAGCTTGTTGCTGCCCGGCCCCGCCACAAAATCGGTCGGCCGCCGCTGAGAATCGAGATCGAGAGCAAGGCAGATCTTGAGCCTGTCGGCGGCGATCGCATAAATGCCGACTCCCTTGGCATGGGGAGGCGCTCCCGCCGAGTACGCAAGATCAACCTGCGGCGGCGTCGCGGCCGGATTGAGACGCACGACCGCCCGATTGCGGATCTCCTGGTCGGTCCGCAACGTCCAGCGATCCCCTTCGACAACCAGCACAACGTCGCGAATCAACGGCTCCGGCATGCGTTCGCCGTCGACCTCTTCGACAACCAGGTCCCAGGAACCCTGGAACTTGCGCATCTCGTCTTGAGATTGATCGGCCGTCGCTCGAGCAGCCAGCGCGACGAGAACGGCCAGAACGGCAAGTGTAGACCGAGTCAGCGATTTCATGGAAAGTCCCGGCAAACGAAACGACGTCGGTTGTCGAAAAACTCACGACCCAACGTATGGAGTCACGAGCACGAAGGGAAGAGGCGTGGTGGGGAATGCGGGGGGAAATCGGACCGCAGCGCGCGAGGGGAAATGCGAATTCATTCTCCCCTCGCCCTAAGTAGGTCCCGCTTGCCGAGCGGGAACCTCGCTATCGGTAATCACGGTCCGAGACCTGTCCCGACGCAAACCGGCTCGCGCAGCGCGATTTCTTCATCACGCGATCAAACGTGCGAGGTCACCGCTCGGCAAGCGGGACCTACTGCGGCCGACGTGTCCGCTCATCCGCGGCCCTTCTCCCGCGAGGGGAGAGGGGAGCAAGGCCGGCGTTCCACCGCGAAACAAACGAAGACACTCCCTGCGGGCTCGCGGAATCCCGATCGCGAGCCGGCAGGATTCTGTCGCTTTCCCCGGTCAGCGGAGACCTTTGTTCGGAGCCGCGACCACGCGTGTGAGAGTGCGGGCCGGTCGCGGGATGAGCATCCCGACTTGCCGCTGATACTGGCGGTAGGATTCGCCGTGAGCGGTCGCGAGATCGCGTTCTTCCAATTGAATCGCGACGAGAACGTACGCCGTCGTTATCGCGGCGAAGAACAAATGGCCGACGCTCATCGTCGGCGTTGCCCAGAACGCAATCAGAAACCCCACCATCACCGGGTGCCGTACGTACCGATAAAAGGCTCGGGCCTGGAATTCGATCTTCCGCGGTGTCTGGCCGCGAAAGTACGCCACCACTTGCCGCAGTCCGAAAAGCTCGAAGTGGTCGATGAGGAAGGTGGAGATCAAAACGACCAGCCATCCCAGACCGTTGACTCCCCAGACGAGCGTCCGCACTGACCCCGACGTCAGATCCCAGATCGGTGCCGGCAGGGGCCGCCATTGCCAGAACAGAAGCCCGAGAATAACAGCCGTCAAGAAGACGTAGGTGGTGCGCTCGGCCGGCTCGGTGACGATCCGCGTCCAGCGCCGCTTGAACGCGGGCCGAGCCATGACGCTGTGCTGCACGGCGAACAATCCCAACAAGAGTCCGTCGACGATCAATGCGTTCATCCCGTCGCCGACCGCGCCGCTGTCGATCGATTTGGGGACCAGCCAGTTCCCGACAAATCCGATCGTGTAGAGGAACGAGCCCAAGAACATCAAATAAGCCACGATGCCGTAACAGAGAACCAGAAGCCGGTGCATGTGAACTTCCTCGCGGAAAAGGTGCATTGAGGCCAACCCGCGTGTTGAGCGGAGAGGGGCCCACGTGGGGTTGACCCTCTTCGAGCCGTCGGCGGCCGTGACTTAAAACGACCGGTCGTGCTTTTTCAGAATACGACCGATCGTGCTATAATGTCAACGATGAAATCCGAGAAAAGCGAAACGCACGAGAATTCGGGAGTGGCGCCGGTCCGCAAGCCCCGGGCCGACGGCCTTCAGTCGCGCCGCGCGATCCTCGATGCGGCCGCCCGTTTGGCGACCGTTCGAGGTCTCGAGGGCCTCTCGATCGGCGACCTGGCCCAGCACATTGGAATGAGCAAAAGCGGGCTCTACGCGCATTTCAAATCCAAGGAAGAGCTCGAGCTGGCGACCATCGAGACGGCTGCCGAAATCTTCGAAGACGACGTCATCCGCACGGTGGCACCCACGATCGAGGGCATTGCCCGCGTTCACGCGCTCTGCGAGGCGTTTTTCCAGCACCTCGTCCGGCGGATCTTTCCCGGTGGCTGCTTTTTCGCGACCGTGGCCGCCCAGCTCGCCCCCCGTCCGGGCCGGGTCCGCGACCGGGTCATGCAATTACAGGCCTTATGGGTCGCGCAGTTCAAGCGCACTTGCACCAAGCGCGTTTGGCGGGCGACCTGCCGCGCGACACCGACTTGAATCAGCTCGCTTTCGAGATCACCGCCATGCTCTTTCGCGCGAACTTTGCGTGGATCGTTTCGGAGGACGAGAGTGTGCTCGACCAGGCCCGGCTTGGAGTGAAACACGTGCTGGCCCACGCCTCCCAGGAAGTTCGTCCCCGGCAACGGCGCGAGAAAACCTTGAGTTCGTCTCTTGGAAACGCCTTCTGGCGGAGGTCGACCGAGCCGATGGGTTTTCCTTACGAACGGATTCAGTTCTCGACAGCAGTCCCAGATTATAAAGACGCCTCTGTTTGGAACGGCGGGCACGTAATGATCTTGAGGCGGTTGGGGCTACGAGAACTGCTACCGCATCGCGGATAGCTTTGTGGAGTTTCTCTCAAAGCTTCACGCATCAGAGTCGGAGTAGGAAATCTGACGGCACGACCACGATCGCCGGTCACTACTCCGGAACCGTCGAGCATGGTTCTCCTCAGCCTCGGCGCCTTCTCCGTACGGGGTCGCTCCGCTCGAAGAGGGGCTGGGAGCGGGGAAATAATATGGCCAAGCGTGTGGCGAATCTAACGCAGGCGATCGCGCTGGGGAACTCGAGGAGAACCGACCGGCGTCCTGCGGGCTCACGTCCGGAGAGTCGAACTCAGTCCTTGCTTCACTCGCCCAGCACTAGTAAACTTTGCAACGCTAGTCGCTCAATAGGTAGTGACTACACTAGTCACCGTGTCAACGATCCCGCTGTTCATTCGCGAGGTTGAGATCATGCACTTGCCTCTCCAGACAGCATCCGTTGTGAGAGACCGCGGACGATTCACTGCGTTTCAGGCAATCAGCCGTTCTGGGGGAGTGCGTCCGTCTGCGGACGAATGCGATGCGAGTGGTGCGAAAAATTGCCCCGCTAATTCCCACTGTTGCCGGCTAAAGGGTCATGACTCGAAATGCTGCAAGGAAACACCCGTGCCGGTGACGCTGCAAGTTTGGGGGTGGGATTCAACAAATAACAAATGTTTTGGTGCTTAGGGAACTTTCCTGCGGCGTTCGAACAAATCCCCGCGAACCGCGAGGCTCATCATGCATCTGCCCCTTCAAGCCGCCGCGATCATCAGAGATCGCCGTACCGGACTCGCTGCACGAGTTGGCGATCATCTCAAACTGGTGCGACCGTCGGGACACGGACAACAGGGACACCACGGACACTTCGGGCCGCCTTATGGCTGCGGCGACGTAGGTGTTGCAGCAGGGTGTGGGGGTAATACGTGCCCGGCTGGCGACAATTGTTATACTTGTGACACCGGCTGCTCGACGTGCGTTTGCTGCGGGCCGAACAGTGCTGTCCGCTGTGTTGGTAACCCCCCGGTTGCCCAATGCTACCATTTTTAAGCCGGTGCGCCGCCGAGTCGCCTTCGATTGCGCCAGGACGCCGGCGCGAGACGCCGGCCGGGATCAAACCGCCGCCAACCTGTTTTCACGTCCTCGGGTGCATTCCCCTATTGCGAAGCCTCCGTGACTCGCCTTAGTCTTTAGACGAGTCCGAGGTCTTGCATGAGTGCCGTTCAAAATCCCGGTGCCGAGCCGCTGCAACCCGCTGCGACGACCCTCGCGCAATCACGGGTCCCTCACGAACCCGGGGCGCCCATCGGCAATTACAGGTTGATGGAAAAAATCGGCGAAGGCGGGTTCGGCCTCGTCTTTGTCGCTGAGCAGCAGCGGCCCGTCAAACGCAAGGTCGCGCTCAAAGTCATCAAACCGGGAATGGACACGCGCGAGGTGATCGCGCGGTTCGAGGCCGAGCGCCAGGCGCTCGCCTTGATGGACCACCCCAACATCGCCCGCGTCCTCGATGCGGGCACTACCGATTCCGGTCACCCCTATTTCGTGATGGAACTGGTCCGCGGCATCGCGATGACCGACTACTGCGATCAGGCTCGGCTGACCTTGCGCGAGCGGTTGCAACTGTTCGTCAATGTCTGCCAGGCGATCGAGCACGCACATCAGAAAGGGATCATCCACCGCGACATCAAGCCTTCGAATGTTCTGGTGACGCTCCACGACGGTCTTCCCGTGGTCAAAGTAATTGACTTCGGCGTCGCCAAGGCGCTCCATCAGCAATTAACGGATAAAACGATCTACACCCGCTTTGCCCAGGTGATCGGCACTCCGCTCTACATGAGCCCCGAGCAGGCGGAGATGAGCGGATTGGATATCGACACGCGCAGCGACATTTATTCGCTGGGCGTGCTCTTGTACCAGCTGCTCACCGGGACAACTCCCTTTGACGGCAAGCGCCTGGCTCAGGCGGCATTCGATGAACGCATCCGCATCATCCGCCAGGAGGAGCCCCCCAAACCGAGCACGCGGCTCAGGCAATCGACCGATACCTTGCCGGCGATCGCAGCCCAAAGACGAGTCGAACCGGCGCGATTATCCAAGATGTTCCGAGGCGACCTTGACTGGATCACGATGAAGGCGATGGACAAGGATCGCACGCGCCGCTATCAGACGGCCGGCGGGCTTGCGGCCGACGTCGTGCGATACCTGCGCGACGAGCCGGTGGAGGCCAGCCCCCCTTCGACAACTTACCTCTTGCGTAAGTTCGCCCGCCGTTATCGCGGCATCCTGGCGATCGGGTTGGCCTTTATGGGGCTTCTGTTGGCCGGCATCGTCGCGAGCACCTGGTTTGCCATCCAAGAAAAGTCGGCACGCGAGTTCGCGGAATCCGAAAGCCGCCGCGCCAATAACAACGCCCAGAGCGCTCGAACCGAAACGGAAAGGGCGCAAAAAGGCACAAGCAGAGACGGAGGCGGCCCGTCGCGCCGAGTCGGAGCAACGAAAAGCCGCCCAGCAGGCCCTCGAACGGAGCGAAAGGAGCCTGTATCTGAGCGGCATTGCCCTGGCGGAGCGCAACTGGCAGGCCAACAATCCCAAGCGCGTCGCCGACAACCTCGAGCTGTGTCCGCCGAGATTCCGAGGCTGGGAATGGTATTACTTGGACCGACTGGTCCATGCCGAACTCATGACTTTTCGCGGCGATCATGCGGCTTACAGTCCCGACGGTGAATTGCTGGCGACGAGTGACAATGATCAGGCGGCAGCCGTCCAAATCCGGAGTGCCCGAACCGGTGAGATTTTGATGAACCTGCAGGGCGGCCATCCGATCCCGCTGCTGGCCAGCCTTGTTTTCAGCCCCGACAGCCGACGACTGGCGGCGATTTGTCAAGAGAGCGCGATTTGGATCTGGGATCTGTCGAACGTTCGTCAGCCGCTGAGAGTGCCCGTGCGACTGAACGACGAAACGCTCAAATACGCGCTCAATTCCCCGGTCTCGCTCGCCTTTTCCCCCGACGGTAACCGCATCGCGTTGGCGGGCGTGCCGGCTGAGAGGCCGAATAAAAATATCGGCTCGCCTTCCGACAATCTGGTGATCTGGGATGCGTTCACCGGGAAGGAACTGCTCAAAGTCACGAACACTGGCAGAAGCGTTGCCTTCAGCCCGGATGGCACGCACCTCGCAATTTCAATTCGCGATTTCATGAAAGTTGGCGCCGCAATCGTAGGCCCTTTGACTCAGGGGATGCGGATCGTGAACGCGAACAGCGGTGCCGTGATCACGCAGTTCCCCGCGTGGCGGCTTGCTACGAATCGTTCCGATATCGACGACTGCTTGATTACCTACAGCCCGAATGGGAAATGGCTGGCTTCCGTCCGCGAGCACGACATCAAGATTTGGGACGCGACCACAGCCAAAGAGCTGCGAACGCTGGTCGGCCACTCGCGACGTGTGACGGATCTCTGCTTCAGCGCGGATGGCAAGAACCTGGTCAGCTCCAGCCTCGACGAGACGGTGCGAATTTGGGACCTCGAGCGGGGCGAAGCCCCTGTTGTCTGCCGCGGCCACGTGGGAACGGTGACGAGCATCGCCTTTCATCCGGATGCGAAGCGTGTCGTTTCAACCGGTGAAGACCGCACGGTGCGGGTCTGGAGCGCTACGAGCCAGCAAGGACCGCGCTCCATTCCCGGCACGGAAGTCCATTGGGGCAGCATCGGAGTCAGTCCGGATGGGAAGCAGATCGCCTGCTTGAAACGGATGGGCGAAGTCGGACCGCGCAAGGACGGCCAGTACGACCTCGTGTTAGTCGACGCAATCACGGCTCGGCAAATCCTTGTGCTGCACCGCTTCGTACTGCCGGAAGACGATCCCGTTCACGCCAGCCTGATTTTCAGTCCCGACGGTCGGCTTTTGGCTTCCGCTTTGGCGAAAGAGGTGCAGGTTTGGGACGTCGCCACCGGCAAGGAAGTCGCGCACCTGGCGGGACTGTGCGACATCAGGAGGCGAGGGCTGGCATTCAGCCCCGATGGCGGCAGGCTTGCGTTTCCCAACGCAGACAACGACATCGAGGTTTGGGACATCCGTCCCGATAAGCTTCACAAGCGGCTGTCGGCATTCAGCGGGCACAAGGGGCCCGTGACCACGATTGCCTTCAGCCCGCACGGAGAGCGCGTGGCCAGCGGAAGCACCGATGGGACCGTTCAAGTCTGGAACCCGGTCGACGGGAAAAAAATCAGCGAACTGAAAGGAACGCCGGAGGTATTGGCCGGCGTGGTTTTCAGTCCCGACGGCAGATACCTCCTGGCAAGCAGCCCGGACATGTCTGTGCGAATTTGGGACCTCGAAAAGGGGACGGAGATCCCACCTCTGCGCGGGCATAAGTCGTCGGTTTGGAGCATCGCGTTTAACCCAAACGGGACACGCCTTGCGACCGTCGGAATGGACGGTAGCGCCAGGCTCTGGACATGGCCCCAACGAGAAGAGATTCTCACCCTTGCTTTTCCGTCGCTATCTCCTCCGGAACACATCTGTTTCACTGCGGACGGAAGGCACCTTTTCGCAGCCGGCAACTCCGGTGTGACCGTCTGGGACGCGACACCACGCCCCACGACAGGCGATAGCCAGAAGTAGATGGCGAGGGCGCTCCACCCTTTTCCGCATCACTCGGCATTGACCTGATCGCGAGGTCGAGGCCGCGTCGCGATCAGCCAACCGAACGGGATGCCGTGGAGGACAAACGAGGCGGCGGCAAACAACTCGAGGCCCAATTTCACCGCGTACATCGAGGGCGGCACGGGGAAGGGGAAGATCAGCAAATACGTGAAATTCGCGAGCCAAAACGAGGCCGCTCCACCCACGATCAGGAGGGCGAGCGGCTGGTGGCGCGGAAGATTCCACGCCGCCGCCAGGACGAGCAGGCCGACGACCAGGAGCAAGGCGCTGAAGAAAAAATTGAGCGAGAACAGGCTCCAACGAATCACCCCGGGTATCTCCTCGACGAATTTTCCCCAATGGAACTGAAAGGGGAGAAAAAAATGGTAGAGCGCCATGGCCACGCTCATTCCACCCCCGAGCAAAAGCATCCCCCGCGCGATTCGATCCATTAGATATCCCGATGCAGACCGTCGACCGGTTCCGGAAAGCACGACAACCGATTCGTTGTTCGTCCGTCGGGCAGGAATCTTTTGGAGAGCGCGGAGGGAAGCGGGAAAAAGTCTCGCCCTCGAAGGGCATTCACGCCTCGCCCAAGTAGGTCCCGCTTGCCGAGCGGGAACCTCGTTATCGGCAACCACGATCCGCGAATTGTACCGACGCAAATCGGCTCGCGCAGCGCGCTTTCTTCACCACACGATCAAACGTGCGAGGTCACCGCTCGGCAAGCGGGACCTACTCCTGAGGGGCCGGCCTTTGACGAGCTCAGTCGAGTCGTGGTGAGGCCGCCTTTGAGCGGCGAGCTAAGCCGTCAATCACAAGAATCTGCCGGTAGAATGGCCAGCGTGCAAATCCATGCCCATGACGCTCGTGATCTCATGGAGTCGAGCCCGTGAGCTTTGACGTCTATTTAATGTCGTTTCGCAATGGCGTTGAAGGTCCGATCGATTCCGCCGCCGCGCTGGCCGTGCTGGCACAACACGAATATCAACACGATCCGAACTTCGGCTCCTATGACATCCAATTCTCAGACGGCTCATCGCTGGAGATGTACTCAGGGGGCTCCGACCGTCGAGCCGGCTCGTTCGGCGGCGGCCTGGTCAAAATTCACGAGTTCAACCAAACGATTTGCGATTTCATTTTTGAGCTGGCCCGCGCAGGGGGTTGTGTGATCCTCCCTGTCATGGAGCCGCCTTACGTTCTGATTCCCCGCGAAGGTCTCGGCGGGGCAGATCTGCCGCAGGATGTGATCGACGGCTGGGAACAGATCGCCGTCGCCAGCGGCGCGGAAGTTTTTGCACTGATCAGCGGCGGCTACGTCGCCTGGCGGGCCTTCCGCGATCGCGCCTGCGGGGAGTCGGACCAAACTTGGGCGCAGTCGGGCGAGTGAACTCATATTGGGCCGCCCGTCTCGTTCCGCGTTCAAGGAAGACTTTTGTTTGCAGCCGCCACCGCGCCTGTGAGAGCGCGAGCCGGTCGCGGGATGAGCATCCCGACTTGCCGCTGATATTGGCGGTACGATTCGCCGTGAACAGTCGCGAGATCGCGTTCTTCCAATTGAATCGCGACGAGCACGTACGCCGTGATCATGGCGGCGAAGAACAGATGGCCGACGCTCATCGTCGGCGTCGCCCAAAACGCGATCAAAAAACCGACCATGATCGGGTGCCGCACGTACCGATAAAAGGCCCGAGCCTGGAAATCGATCTTTCGCGGTTCGCGGCCTGCAAAGTAAGCGATCACTTGCCGCAATCCGAACAGCTCGAAGTGGTCGATCAGAAAAGTCGAGATCAACACGACGAGCCATCCAGCACCGCTGATCCCCCACAGCAGCATCCGCAGCGAACCCGGCGACAAATCCCAGACCGGTTGAGGCAGCGGCCGCCATTGCCAGAACAACAGCCCCAGGATCAGCGCGGTCAAAAAGACATACGTGGTGCGCTCGGCCGGCTCCGTGACGATCCGCATCCAGCGCCGCTTGAACGCGGGCCGGGCCATGACGCTGTGTTGAACGGCGAACAGTCCCAGCAACAGTCCGTCGACGACGACCGACGTCACCCCATCCACAGCCGTCCCACTGTCGATCGATTTCGGGACCAGCCAGTTCGCGACAAATCCGATGGTGTACAGGAACGACGCCAAGAACATCAGATAGGCCACGATGCCGTAACAAAGAACCAGAAGCCGGTGCATGTCACACTCCACGCGGAAAAGGTGCGATCCCCCGTGCTGTGCGGAGAGGGTCGATGGGGTGACCCGTTCGAGCCGTTGGCGGCTACAACTTAGAACGACCGTTCGTACTTTTATTAAATACGACCGATCGTGCTATAATGTCAAGCATGAAATCCGAGAAAACCGCCCGTCACGAGAATTCGGCCGAGAATTCGAGCGCGAATTCGACCGCCCGCCCGTCCTTCACTCCGCCCCGCAAGCCCCGCGCCGACGGCATCGAATCACGCCGCGCCATCCTCGATGCGGCCGCCCGTTTGGCCACCGTTCGCGGCCTCGAGGGACTCTCGATCGGCGACCTGGCCCAGCACATCGGCATGAGCAAAAGCGGGCTCTACGCGCATTTCAAATCGAAGGAAGAGCTGGAACTGGCGACGATCGAGACGGCGGCCCAAATCTTCGTGGAAGACGTCATCCACAAGGTGCCGCCAACGCTCGAGGGCCTCGCCCGCGTCGACGCGCTCTGCGAGGCGTTCTTCCAGCACCTCGTGCGGCGGATCTTCCCCGGCGGCTGTTTTTTCGCGACCCTGGCCGCCCAGCTCGCCCCCCGTCCCGGCCGGGTCCGCGACCGGATCATGCAAATGCAGTCGCTATGGATCGCCCAGTTCAAGCGCGCCCTCAACCAGGCCCGCCTGGCCGGCGACCTCCCCCGCGACGTCGACCGAGATCAGCTCGCGTTCGAAATCACCGCCATGCTCTTTCGCGCAAACTTCGCCTGGATCGTGGCCGAAGACGAGAGCGTCCTCGACCAGGCCCGCCTCGGAGTGAAACACGTCCTGGCCCACGCCTCCCAGGAAATTCGCCCTCGAGCACAACGCCGCGCGAGAAAGGCTTGAGTGGCAACCCATCTCTCGCCTCGGAGTCGGGTGCGCCTTCTGGGGAACTGGACTAAGTCGGATTCGGCTACTCGGACGTCAGGAGCGTCGGCATGCTCGAAGGACTCGATCGTGTTCCGTGGGCGAAGCTGGAGCATGCGTACGGCAAAGCCGCGGATGTGCCAGACCTGTTGCGCAAATTGCTCGATCCCAATCCTGCCGTGCGCAGCGATACGATTTCGACGCTCTACGGCAATGTCTTCCATCAAGGAACACGGTATCCCGCGACGCCTTATGTCGTTCCTTTTCTGATTGAACTTTGCGCCAGCCCCGAAACGCCTGCGCGGGGTGACTTGCTCGATTATTGGAAGAGCTTGATCACCGGCTACTTCTCTGTGCAAGAACGGCCGCTTTGGGGCGACGGTGAGAAGATTCACTGGGGCGATCAGATTCAGGAGGTCAGCGGAGATGATCCTTACTCGGAAGCTCTGCATCAGATCTATCGCGAATCGCTCAAAGGGCTCGACCTTCTCCTGAATCTCCTTGATGACGGCGATCCCTCATTGCGCGCAACAAGTTCTGGCGTCCTCGCGTGCTTGCCCACCGTGGCTGACAGATCCGAGCCGCGGCTGGTCGTCGCGCTGCGGAGCGAACCCGTCGGCTGGGTTCGTGCTGCTTTTGCTTTCGCATTGGGGGAGCTGGGATGTGTCGAGCTGCTTCGTCGAATTTTGACCCAAGACGACAGCCCGGCAGCCCGATGCATGGCAGCCTGCGAGTTGGCGCGGACCAGTCCCGAACCCTCGCTCATCCAACCCCTGGTCCATTTTGTCGCCGAGCCGATCGAAGGCTATCACTCGATCCCGGGAGCGGGAGGAAAATCAACGGGTGATGCCGCGGACGCCATCTCGCGCTTGCCAGCAGACGTGCGATGGCAGGCAATGCCGGTCATCTGCGAACGCCTCAAACAGACGCGGTCTTTTGATACGATGCCACTCGTCAGAACGTTGCTTTCAACGGCATTCGAGCCGCGCAAGGAGCGTCTTACGGAAGTCAGTGACGTGCAGCGGCGCGTACTGATTTGTCTGATCGATTGCCAGGAGCTCTGGTCGATTGGCAATCTCTCCTCCGCCTTCGAGTCCCGCGGCCTGCCTCGCGATCGCCAAAAGTGCGCCGAACTCGCAGGCGTCAAATTCCTGCACGACAAGGCGCTGGCCGCACTGAGCACCGGCGTTCTCTACTCAGAGATGGGATTTCATGACAAGGCCCGCGAAAACATTGAAGAGGCCCTACGGCACGACCCCTTGATCTTTGAACGCGCTCCGTCGCCGGATGAGTGCTGGCTGTATTGTGCAAAAGCGTACGCGGAAACGGACGCCGAACGCGCGTTGGAAGCTTTCCATCGGGCGATCGCAATTAATCCAGCCACGGGACGTCGCGTCGGTCCGACGTGGAGGTTGTTCCGACTTCTCGCAGATGGGCAGGATGGAGCAGAATAACTGACATTGGGCCGATCTTCTGTGCAGACTCGGCGGTGCGAGCAGCTCGTTGCCACGTTCCGCCCAGAAGAAGGTAACCCGATGCCGCCCTCATGTGTCGGAAGTGTGTTACCTGCCTTGGCCAACGAATCACATCGGATTGGTGCAATCATGGCGCTGCGACCGTTGGATCCTGTGCTTGTGGAAGCACGAGACCGGGGAATGTCCGCTGAGGAAGTTGTCGCCCTGATGCATCGGCAGGGCTCGAGCATCGTTCAGGCGTGCGCGGATTTCACACGACTATACGGAGCGGGATTGGACAAGGCGAAGGTCGCGGTCACGTCCCATCCAAGCTATCGCGATCTTGCCAAAGCTCACGAACCGTTGCATGACGAACTGGTGAGATATTTTGCGAAACCTTCAGATAAGCCGCCGGCATGAGTTCGAGATCCGTTCGAAGAGCATCAGGAACTCAAGGCCCCAAAGGGGACAGATTCTATAGCCCGGGGCGCAGGCTCTGCGGAGCCCCGGGTTGTCGTGAGCAGTATTTGAAACAGGCCTGAAAGGCCGAGACAAATTCGTCATGTGTGACGGAATCAATGGTCGTGTACTCGCTCCACGCCGAATTATTCCGCCCGCTTTGGGGCTTGCGATCCGTTGCTGTACCACGTACCCAGGCCTTCGCTGCGCTCCTGCCTGAGCTTTAGAATCTCGCCCCGGTTGGGGCTGGGGAAAAAAGCGCGGCGTGCAAACACGGAGAGCAACACTCTCTCAACCCGCGGGACGAGCAGGCGGCTGGCTTGCGCGCTACAATCTCATCCGCGTGCATTCCAGTGATTTCGCAGGATAGATCAACCTAATGGCACTTCCCAGCGAAGAGATACATTTCTCGACGTCCGCCCCAACGCTCGACGCGATCTATCAAGCGATTTGCGAAATCGAGGGGCGGGATGTTCCCGCGAAAACGCAGCGTCCTTGGACACCCCCGCCGCCGAGCCCGAACGCTTGGCCCCCGCCTGCGCCCCGCCCGGTCGACCGCGACTCGCTCGATCTTTATGGCGCGAAAATCCATCTGGACATTAACGTCAGCCAAGATGGGCACAACGTCCAAGTCTGGGGCAATGCGACCGAGCTGTTCCACTCTGCTTGCCTCGCGCTCGAGAAGCTCGGGGGCACAACTGTCAAATGGACGCCGCCGACGCCGCCCGTTCGCCCGCGGATGCCAGTGGAGGAATGGCCGCGATACCTGGTTGTGTCACTTCTCACCCTATTGGCAATGATGTGCATCGGCTTGCCGTTGGTAATCTTCCTGTTTGGCTATCTTCTTCCCATGGAATTGCTCTCCAGACGGCGCGATGCCGGCGGGAAAAAGGGCTGCCGAGGCGGATGGCCTCCGTGAGGCGGTTCATGCCCGTCTCGCTACTTGATGAGATGCTGAATTCCGGCACAGGTACGCTGATCATCGAGCATCTTTCATCGCAGGGTTTTGTGCGCGAATGGTGGACCGCGGAGGACGTCATCGGCAACGCCCCCGTCCCACTGCCGGTGACGCCGATCTTGCTGCCCGACGAAAACTACTCGACGGCCCTCCACGCATATGCCCTTTCCTGCATGCAGCGGTATACCGATCCGACGACGGGAATCGCGAAACTCACCGAGGCCGTCCCCGGTCTGAGCGAGTCGCACCGAAGGCTTGCCGAAAAGTATCCCCGGGCGAAGATCGTCGTGCTCTTCGTGTTTGGTGGGGATGCCGAGCGGCCTCTCATATTCACGAAGGAACCGGTGAGAATCGCGGCAAGCCGATTTGACCACGGATCACACGAATAGCACGGATAAATGCGAGACTCTGTCTACGTCCCCTTTTTCCTTCGTTCAAGCCGCTCGTACATCGGTGAAAGCGGGTCGACCGGCTCCTCGTAGACCAAGGCCCATCCGCATTCGGGTTCGACGGTCAGCGTTTTTTCCTCTTGCGTGACGCCCATTAGTCCGCCGACCAATCGCATGTTCGTCTCCTGCGTTCCCCAAATCACCTTGAGCGGGATCGAGGTAAAGCAGGTGGGGACGGCGTGGAGGCCGACTCCTTGCGGATCGGCCATGCGCTCCTTCCACGCCTGTTTGTCGTCGATTTCCAATCGCGCTTTCCAATCCTTTAAGAACGGATTGGGGTACAGCGTCTCGTGGGCGCCCTTGAAGTAGGGAAACAACACGTTGGCCCAACCTGTCATCACGGACGGACCTGAGCCGCTGTGGTAGCGAAACAGCGATTGCCAGAATTCCGCATCGACCTGGCCCGCTTTGGCCCGCTCGAATTGCGCGAGAATCGGATCGAGGGCCCCGACCCACTCCTCGAGTCCGAACTCAGCGAAGGCGTGGGCCTTCGCCCGCAGTTTTTGCCAATCTGTGACCGTCCCCGTCAGGGTGATGCTGGGGATGCCGCAGCCGCACAACATCTCGTATTCGAAATACGATTTGAAGGTCTCCATCGCCATCAAATGCGAAACGGCCCGTTCCACGGGGCCGGTCGTGCTGAAGTCGGCTTGGACCAGCGACGCCAACCCGCCAGTGTGCTCGGCGAGCTGATCGCTAAAATCCTCGAAGGCCTCCGGCCAGGGGTTGTCTTGCCCCGGGAAGAAATCGCGCCGCTCGACGACCAAACGCTCTTTGCCGGCATGACTCACGAAGCGATGCCGCAGCTCTTCGGCATGCTCGTTCACGTGCAGGGCAAACCCGCGCGCGAGCGTGATCCAAATCACATCCGGCGACAATCGCAGCGGCAGATGGTCGTAAAACGCCAGGCGGATGGCTGACAGCAAGGCATGCTCGTCGTCGCAGGCAACCAACATGTTCCTGGGCAGCCACGTCGCTTCGATCGGCCGCCGCAGAGCCGTCCGCAGCTTGCCGATGTAATCGACCTTCTCCAGCGCTTGTTTTGGCTGCACATCGGGTGAGACCGCGAAAGTCGTGTCGCTCATGGCACCCCTCTTTCATTTTTATTGTCGACAGAAGACACAGGCCCGCCTTGAGTTCCCGTCTCTCACCGTCGCGCCCTCTGTCCTCTGGCTCTTGCTCATTTGCCGGGAAATTCGAAGAGTTTTGGGTTGATCGTGGCCGTGGAAATGTTTGAGAGCTCGGTTTGCGTCACCGTGTTCCCGTCCTGTCGATTCGAAGCTCGATCCAATAGCCAAAGGCCTTCGACCTGCTGGAAATGAGCTTCCAGCTCCCAGCTCTTGGCGTTTCGCCTCTTACCTTGGCGTCTAACGCTGAGCGTTGAGATAAATTTGATCGTTTCAGGGGCACGCCGTTCATCGAACGTGAGAAACTTCGGTCCGTATTCGATCCGAACGTCTCTGTCGACATAATCCTCAATCAGGGGCACGTGATCCGGCAGCCTGATCTGCAAGAGCACCCGGCCAAGCGGCATCGACGCCTGGCCGAGCCATCCGTGATACAATCCCAGCGCGACATGGCTTCTGGCCTGCTCGAATTTCATGAGCAACACAACAATCTGGCCGTTGTCGGTTGCATGGGTCTCCACGATGCGGCAGTCCTTGGGGAGCCCGTCCCGTGCAATCGCATGCATGGCCGTGGACCAGCTGATGCCTTGTTTCAGCGCCCGCGCGTCGCGTGCCGCTTGACGTTGCAGCAACACGCTCTCGCGGGGAGCCCGCACGTAAATCTCTTCACCGGATCGAATCAGCAGCGTGAAATCGACTTGCTTTGGCGCGTCAGGAGAAGGGGGATATTGGGTTTCCATCTCCCATCGTGCTTTGTCGCCATCGATCCACACGCGGTTGATTGGTTTGGTCTCGACGCCGCGGACTTGTGCGGAGCCAGTGACGGTATAGCTGAGACGAGTCGGTTGCGGGTCGAGCCAAACCGAATTGACCTGGAGCAGCCTCTTCACCAAGTCGGCGAGTTTCGCTTTCTTTGCGTCCGCCGCATTGCGATGCGGCGGCGAGTTCGTCTGTCCGCAGACCGACGACGCGAGCAATGCCAGGCAGACGACCGTTGCGATCATCCTGGCTCGAAGCCACGTCAGGTCGGAAGCCAATATCCGAGTCGAGCGCTCCATTGGATTATCCCGCTCCGCCATGGGGGGCGGACGCTCAGCCATATCCCGTTCCGCCATGGGGGCAGATATTAAGCCATCGTCAAGCGGGAACTATTTGCGAAAGAGGGGCGGGCGTGCCTCCGCGCGCCGATTCCTCGCGAAGGGCCAGCACGACGGTTTCTCGCCGATGGCAATCGCGGCGAGGATGCCGATCGCAATGCAGACGTACGACCAAAAGTTCGGGGCGAGAGCGAGAAGGCCAATCATGAAATGCCCTTGGGACAGGAAGGAAATGGGTGACGAACGAGGTCGTCGGGTTCGAAACGAACGAATGGCAGGCTGCGACGGATCACTTGCGGGCGGTTAGCCTGATTATGCCAAAAAACTGCGTTCAGTTCAAGCGGAATTGGCGAAAAACGCGGTTGCAAGTTGTTTTATGGAAACAACTTGTGGAAAATTGACGGAATTTTCTGTGGCGGTTTGAGACGCGAAGAACCCCTCACCTCGGCTCGACTGAGCTCGCCGAAGTCCGGCCCTCTCCCCTGCGATGAAAAGAGGTGGGGCGAGGGGAGCGGGAAGAGGCCTTTTTTGGGGTGGAGGCCAAAAAAGTCGGGTGCCTTTTTCGCGTTCAAACTGGAAGGCGGAACAGACTTTATTGCGATCGCTTTCGCGAGCGGAGCGAGTTTTTTGGGGTCCACGCCAAAAAAGTCCCCTTTTTTAGCGCCCCAAAAAAGCCAAAAAAGTGTACAGAAACTGGTCACGAGCGCAACAAAAAGCCCCGGAATCGCCATTCCGGGGTCTTTGTTTTCTCGACATCGACCGAAAAAAGTCAGGGCTGGCTCATCCTTCAGCCTTCCGCCTTCATCCTTCCCCTACACGACCTTCGCGTCGATCCAGGTCATCATGCTGCGGAGGTCTTTGCCGACCTTTTCGAGCATGTGATCGCGGTCGCGGCGGCGCATGGCTTGGAAGGTGGGCTGGTTGGCTTTGTTTTCGAGAATCCATTCTTTGGCGAACTGGCCGGTTTGGATTTCGTTGAGGATTTTCTTCATTTCCCGCTTCGTTTCTTCGTTGACGATGCGGGGGCCGCGGGTGTAGTCGCCGTACTCGGCCGTGTTGGAGACGCTGTACCGCATGTAGTTGAGGCCGCCCTGATAGAAGAGGTCGACGATCAGCTTCAACTCGTGCATGCACTCGAAATAGGCCATTTCGGGCTGGTAGCCGGCTTCGACCAGGGTCTCGAAGGCGGCTTTGACCAGGGCGCTGACGCCGCCGCACAACACGCACTGTTCGCCAAATAAGTCGGTTTCGGTCTCTTCGGCGAACGTCGTTTCGATCACGCCGCCGCGGGTGCCGCCGATGCCCTTGGCGTAGGCGAGGGCCAGCCGGCGGGATTGGTCGGAGGCGCCTTTGCCCAAAGCGATCAGGCAGGGGACGCCGCCGCCTTTGACGTATTCACTGCGGACGAGATGGCCGGGGCCTTTCGGGGCGACGAGGGCCGAGTCGACGCCTTCCGGCGGAATCACCTGGCCGAAGTGGATGTTGAAGCCGTGCGAACAGAGGAGCACGTTGCCCTTTTGCAGGTTGGGCCGGACGTCCGCACGAAAAATGTCGCCCTGAACTTCGTCAGGGAGCAGGATATTGACGATGTCGGCCGCTTTGGTGGCGTCGGCCGCGGACAAGGGTTGGAAGCCGTGGCTGACGGCCAGGTCGTAGTTGGCTCCGCCTTTTCGCTGGCCGATGATGACTTTCAGGCCGCTGTCGCGGAGGTTCTGGGCCTGGGCGTGACCCTGGCTGCCGTAGCCGAAAATGGCGATCGTTTTGTTCTTGAGCAGCGACAGGTCGGCATCGTCTTCGTAGTAGATTTTGGCTGGCATTTTCAGTTCTTCGTCTTGAGGTACCGAGTCTTCAGAAGCGGGGGGATTCGGACGGGGAAAAGTCAGGCGGATTCGGACTTGGGAGTCGATTCCGCCGGCGGGGGAGCGGCAATTTCGCCAGAGCCCTCGACCGTGAACGCATCGTCCCGGAGCATGGCGATTCGCCCGGTGCGGACCATCTCCAGGATGCCGAAGGGCCGCATTTGCTCGATGAAGGCTTCGATTTTGCTTTCGCGGCCGGAGATTTCGACCATCACGTGCTCGGGGCTGACATCGACGATGCGGGCACGAAAAATGTCGGAGATTTCTTTGATTTCCGATCGGGAGCCGTCCTTGATGCTGACTTTCATCAGCATCAGATCGCGTTCGACGTAATTCTGGTTGGAGAAGTCGAGCACCTTCACGACGGTCACGATTTTTTCGAGCTGTTTGCGGACCTGGTCGAGCACGCGGTCGTTGCCGTTGACCACGAACGTGACGCGGGAAAAGCGCGGATTCTCCGTGGCACCGACGGCCAGGCTGTCGATGTTGAACGCGCGGGATGCGAGCATCCCGGAAATGTGAGCCAGAACGCCGGGCTGGTTCATGACCAGCGCGGAAAGCACGTGTCGCATGCCAAAAAAACCTTTGCAGCCGCCCTTGGGATGAGCCAGTTTAGAACAGCGGCCGGGTGTTCACAACCATTTTGCGTTGCGTCGCTTGCGGCGGGTGCATTCGGGTGGGCGGCTTGCTATCTTGTGGCGTGCACATGAATTGGTTTCGCCACGCCTTTGCCCTGGATCCGCCCGGCCCCGCCGAGCCGACCGAGGCCGAGCGGTCAATCGTGGACCGTCTCTGCCGGGAGGTCGTGCGGCGGCAGATGACGGCTCCGGCTTTGGCTTTTCTTGAGATGTCGCGCCCACTCAATTTTCTGGCGGCCAACGCGATCCACTTTTTTTCCCCGCTTCTCTCCGTCCTGACGACAGGCGACGAGCACCGCAGGTTCGCTGAATTTCTCGAGCGCCGCGGTTCTGTCGACTATCTCTGCCGGCGAATCGAGGAACTGGATCGCACGCCCACGCCGGCTGAGTGATTTGATGGACGTCGACAAGCTGAACGTCATTCTGGCCACCGATTGTGGCAGCACCACGACCAAGGCCATTCTGATCGAAAAAGTCGACGGCGTTTACCGCCAGACCTTCCGCGGCGAGGCCCCTACGACGGTCGAGGAACCGGTGGCCGACGTCACGGTCGGAGTGATCAACGCGGCCACCGAAGTCGGCGAATTGGCCGGGCGCCGGCTGGTGGACGAAAAAGGGGAGTTGATCCGCCCCGCCCGCGACGGCGAAGGCTGCGACATCTATATCTCCACGTCGAGTGCGGGCGGCGGACTGCAGATGATGGTTGCCGGGATCGTCCGCGAAATGACGGCCGCCAGTGCCAAACGGGCGGCCCTCGGCGCCGGGGCGATCGTCATGGACGTGATCGCCGCCAACGACAAACGGCTGCCGCACGAGCAAATTCAACGAATCCGCGAGCTGCGGCCCGACATGATTCTCGTCTCCGGCGGGACCGACGGCGGCAATACGGCCAAAGTCGTCGAGATCGCCGAGCGGATCGCACCGGCCCGCCCGCAGCCCCGTTTCGGAAAAAACTACCGTATGCCGCTGATCTACGCAGGCAACAAAGACGCAGCCGGCCTTGTTGCGGAGGCGCTTGGCGACAGCGTGGATTTGTTCACGGTTCCCAATCTGCGGCCCGTGCTGGAACGCGAAAATCTCGGCCCGGCTCGTGATCGGATTCACGATTTGTTCCTCGAGCACGTGATGGCACACGCTCCGGGGTATGACAAGCTGATCCGCTGGTCGGACGCGCCGATCATGCCGACGCCGGGAGCGGTCGGCGACATTTTGCAGATGATCGCCAAGCGGGAGGGAATCAACGCGGTCGGCGTCGACATCGGCGGAGCAACGACCGACGTTTTCAGCGTGTTTTCCGGCACGTTCAACCGCACGGTAAGTGCCAACTTGGGGATGAGCTATTCAATCTCCAACGTTTGTGCAGAAGCCGGCTTGGACAAAGTGCTCCGCTGGGTGCACGTCGACATGGACGAGCGGGCCCTGCGGAACCGCGTCAAAAATAAGATGATCCGCCCCACCACAATCCCGCAGACGCTTGGGGCTTTGATCTTCGAGCAGGCCGTCGCGCGGGAGGCCTTGCGGCTCGCGTACATTCAGCACAAGGAATTCGCCACCACGCTCAAGGGAGTTCAGCAACAGCGGACGGTCGGCGACCTGTTCAGCCAGGAAGAGGGCGGCCAGTCGATCGTCGACAACATGGCCCTCGACCTGCTCGTTGCTTCCGGCGGCGTGCTCTCGCACGCTCCGCGGATGCAGCAGACGGCCGCCATGCTGATTGATGCCTTTGAGCCCGAGGGGATCACGACCCTCGCCAAAGACAGCATTTTCATGATGCCCCATTTGGGCGTTTTGGCGCAGGTGCATCCGCAGGCGGCCATTGAAGTCTTCGAACGCGACTGCTTGATCCACCTGGGGACCTGCATTTCGCCCAAGGGTCAGGGCACGACAGGAAAAACGTGCTTCCGCTACACGCTGGAACGAAAAACGGGTGAGGCCGAAACAGGCGAGATCACCGTCGGCGAAATGCGGCTTTTGTCCCTCGGTCCCGGCGAAACGGCGACGATCAAGGTCGAGCCGGCCCGCGGTTTCGACTGCGGCGAAGGCCCCGGCAAACCCGTGCAGCAGGAAATCCGCGGCGGCACGGTCGGCGTGATTCTCGACGGACGCGGGCGACCGCTCGAGTTGCCCAGCGACATTCGGCTCCGTCGCAAGCTGTTGACTTCGTGGATCGAAGCCCTGGATTTGTACGCATAAATGTCGACTTACACTCCCGGTTTGAAAGTCGTCCGCCAGGTTCGGCACCGCGTGAGACGCGTACTGCCGATCTCGGGCGACGTTCTGGTCAAAGCGGGAGACCGCGTTGATGCCGGGCAGATCGTGGCGCAGACCTTCATGCCCGGCGACGTCACGCCGCTCAACCTGGCCAGCGTGCTCTCGGTCGCCCCGGCCGAGGTGAAAGGGACGCTCGTCAAGCAAGAGGGCGAAAAAGTCGCGGTCGGCGAGGTCCTCGCACGGACAAATGGCATCTTCGGCCTCTTCAAAAACGAATACCGCTCGAAAACGGAGGGGACCGTCGAATCGGTTTCGGCCGTCACGGGGCAGGTGATCGTCCGCGGCCGGCCGATTCCCGTTCAGGTCCGCGCCTATTTGACCGGAATTGTCGTCGAAGTGCTCCCGAACGAGGGCGTCGTGATCGAAGCCGACGTCACGTTCATTCAAGGGATCTTCGGCGTGGGCGGCGAAGCGTACGGGCCGATCAAAATGGCCTGCAAGGATCCGAGCGAGGAGCTGACGGCCAAGCAGATTCTCCCCGAGATGAAAGGGTGCGTGGTCATTGGCGGCGCCCGCATGGAAGAGGAGGCGATTCGCAAAGCGGTCTCCGTCGGCGTGGCGGCCCTCGTTTCCGGCGGAATCGACGATCAGGATCTCAAAGAGACCCTGGGCTACGATCTGGGCGTGGCGGTCACGGGCTCCGAAAAAATCGGTGTGACGCTGATCGTGACTGAAGGATTCGGGGATATCGCCATGGCTGAGCGGACATTCCGACTGTTCGGCTCGCGACTTGGGGCGCCGGCCGCCGTCAACGGGACCACGCAAATTCGCGCGGGCGTGATGCGGCCCGAAATCGTGATTCCCATCCAGAGCGCGAACCACGCGGGCACGATCGACGAGTCGCAGATCGATACGATGCTCAAAGTGGGAGCGACCGTGCGGATCATCCGCGACCCGTATTTTGGCGTGATCGGCAAGGTGGCCGCTTTGCCGTCGGAGCTGCGGACGCTCGATTCGGGTTCCCGAGCCCGCGTGTTGGAAGTATCGGTTGATTCGCAGGAACGGTTTGTGGTCCCGCGGGCAAACGTCGAATTGATCGAAAGCTGAACGAAAAAATGGTCCAAGGTCCAAGGTTCAAGGTCCAAAGTCGAACGATCGCGGTGACGACGTTTGGGCTCTTGCTGCTGACGGTCGAGTCGACGACTGCAGCGGCCGAGAGCCCGCCGCGGCCGCCCGCTTCGATTTCGACGGTCGATCATCCCTGGGATGACGGGACGCGAATCGACGTCAGTTTTGGCCTGTCGCCGGATGACGCGGCCGCTTCGCAGTCTCCGAAGAGGGTTGAAAAATATGTCGTCGAGCGATCGGAGGAACGGCACGGTCGCTTTGAAGCCGTCGCAACGGTTTCTCCCGAATCAGCCGCCTACAAAACCGGAAAGCTGACGATGACGATCGACAAATGCCGGCTCGGAGAACCGTATTATTTCCGTGTGCTGGCGGTCGCTCCGGACGGCGCACGGTCTGGGCCCGTTGCAACGTCGGGTCCGACAGCCGCCGTGCGCCAATGGTTCGACGGCGATCGCATCTGGCAGGCCGGAATTCTCGCCGGTCTGTGTGGCGCGATCATCTTCTTTATCGGCCGTGCACGGAGCGGAAGACCGGTCAAGGTGCGGAAAATCCCCGCGCTCGACGCGATCGAAGAGGCAGTCGGGCGCGCGACCGAGATGGGCCGCTCCTGCCTGTACATCAACGGACAACTCGATCTCAACGAGATGCAGACCATCGCCGGGATCAACGTACTATCTCGGGTCGCGAAAGTCGCGGCCGAGTACGATGCAAAAATCGAGGTTCCCACGTCGCGCTCTCTGGTGATGACGGCCGCTCGAGAGACGGTAAAGGCAGCCTATCTGGCGGCCGGGCGGCCCGACGCCTATGTCGAAAACAATATTTTTTACGTGACCGACGAGCAATTCGGTTTTGCCTCGTTCAATATGGGTAAGATTGCTCGCGATAAGCCGGCCGCCTGTTTTTATATGGGAGTGTTTTTTGCCGAATCGCTGCTCTTGGCAGAGACGGCGAATTCCATTGGTGCGATCCAGATTGCCGGCACGGCGGAGCAGGCGCAATTTCCTTTCTTTGTCGCTGCCTGCGATTACACGCTCATCGGCGAGGAGTTCTTCGCCGCATCGGCCTACCTTTCGGGAGACGCCGATCAGCTCGGCAGCCTGCAGGGACAGGACTTTGGCAAGATTGTGGCCGGCGCACTAATCATCATCGGCTCGCTTCTGGCGACGGCGGCGGTGCTGGCGAAATGGTCACCGCATTCCCAACCCCTCGCCGACTTGCAAACGATCGTCGATTACCTGCGGAACACGGTCCTGAAGTAGAGAGCCTGCGCGAATGAAACGAACGGTTCCGCTGTTGATTACCGCGGTGGTCGGCGTGGTGCTGATCGCATCGCGATTTATCCCTTCGGCTGAGAGCTGGGGGGAGTCGGCGGCGATCTGGTTCGACATCCTGGCCGCCGTGGCCTACCTTCTCGGCGGCGGCAACCTGGTTAAAGTCCAGCTTCGCAAAATCAGCGACCGCGTGCCCGGATGGGGTTACGCCGCCGTCACGCTGATCGCATTTCTCCTCATGCTGTTTTCCGGTCTGGGGAAAGTCGGTTCCCAACCGGCCGCTCAGCAGGAGTTTTACGGCCAATCCTTCGCCCCCTTGGCGGTCGCCGACCTGCCGGCGAGCACGACTGCCAAAGTGGCCGGCACCATTCCCAAACGAACCGACGGCACACCGCTCCCGTTGAGCGTGAAGCGCCAACTCAGCGACGAGAATGGTCAACTCGTCTTTCGCGGCTGGATGACATCCCGGCAGAAGGCCGAACTGTCCGAATTCAAGGATTTTCTCTCCTGGCAATGCACGGTTCAAAAACTCTTCGAGACCAGCCAGGCGAAGCCGCCTATCAAGGGAAACGTCGAATACCTGGCCGATCACACGGCACTGGCAGCTCGGGGCTTTGTGAGCGACGAACTTCGCGACGCGCTCAAAGCCTTGGGCGGCGATGATCAGTGGAACAAGGCGGTCGAGACGCTCTCGATCGCGGGTCAGCGCAAGACGACGGTTCCCGCGCCGCGCCTTCCCGCCGGTTTCAAAATCCCGGCGGCAATGGAGACGTTTCTCTCATACGACGCGCAGGCGCATGAGTTGGCGATCCGCGGTCCAATGCCGGTCGCCGTTCGCGACAAACTGGCACGGGCCAATTTCCCGCAAGTGCACCCCCTCTCGGCCGAGGCGCGAGCCAAGTTCCGCAGCCGGCTCGAAGCGCTCGGTTCACCCCTCAACGTCGAACAGGCCGCGTCTCTCGAGAGCACGCTCTCGAAATCGTGGGTGGTCGATAAACTCAAAGTCGCGCTCGACGAGGCGGGCAAAGCCGTTGCCGTCGAGCCGACTCCGTGCGAGCTGGCACAGGCCGGCACGGCGGCGGCCGGCGACGCGGCCAAAGCCAAAAAAAGCGGACCCGATCAGAATCTGAACGCCCAACAGCGGGCCGACGTCGACCATTTCGCTTCGACGCCGTCAGAAACCGTGGACGAGCTCGCCGACCAATTGCGAAAGAACGGCCCGTTCAACGATCGTCAGGCCGCTGCGCTCAACGCATTTTTCGACAAAATCCCGACAACGGCCGAGCAGAAGCTGGAGCTGGCCATGTCGCTCTTGCGTGCCGGTTCGCTGGCCCGGGCGCAATTCAGCTTTCTCGTCGACGATTACCGGGCCCAGCGTCACTGGCAAAACGTCGTCGGCGAGCTCTTCGTCAAGGCGCATGTGACGAAGTACCCGTGGTCGGGGCCGTATAACACGCCCGCATCGGCCTTCGGCTGGCAGTACGAATTCATGTTCAAGCCGCTCCAGGCGACGATGTTCTCTCTGTTGTGTTTTTACGTGGCGTCGGCCGCCTATCGTGCGTTTCGAGCGAAAAATGTGCAGGCCGTTTTGCTCCTGGTCACCGCGTCGATCATTCTTTTGGGGCAGACGATTGCCGGATACTGGCTCACCGGCTGGATTCCGGAATCGAGTCCGCTGGCCCCCTTCAAAATCAAGAATCTGGTGGAATGGGTGGCCGTTTTTCTGACGGCCGGCAGCCGCGCGATCATGATCGGCATCGCGCTGGGAGTCGCCTCCACGTCGTTGCGGGTCCTGTTGGGCATCGACCGGTCGCATCTCGGGACGGGAGACTGAGAGATGCTGAACTGGCTCGATAAGCTCGATCGGCGATGGATCTTCCTGATGATGTTCCTCGCCGTCGCGTTGCCGATTCTGTTGCAGCTTCGCGTGCCGCAGACGACGACGGAACTGTCGCGGGCCGTCTTCGAGGAAATCGAAAAGCTCAAGCCGGGCGACAAGATTCTCGTCTCGTTCGATTACGAACCGGGGAGCGAAGCGGAACTCGGCCCGATGGGGACTTCGGTCGTCCATCAGTGCTGCGAGAAAAAACTCAAAATGTACTTCATGACCCTGTGGCCCGCCGGGCCCCCTTTGATCGAGGACACCTTCCGCAAGGTGATCCAGGCCGACTACCCCGAAATGGTCTACGGCCAGGACTATGTCAACCTGGGCTACAAGTCGGGCTACGAAGGCGTGATCAAGGTGATCATCACCGATCTGCCCAGCCTGTACACGACCGACTACCGCGGAACGAGCATTGAGCAGATCCCCATGTGCCGCGGGCTCACGAATATTCAGAGCATGAAGCTGATCGTCTCGGTGAGCGCCGGCTACCCGGGAACAAAGGAATGGATTCAATACGCCGGCACGCCCTATTCGGACAAGCTGAAAGTCGTCTCCGGATGCACCGGCGTGCAGGCGCCGCAAATGTTTCCGTACATTCCCAACCAGCTTCCGGGCCTCCTGGTCGCCATCAAAGGGGCCGGCGAGTACGAGAAGCTCGTCAATGACAGGTACTCCGGACCCAATCCGCCGCCGAAATATCTGGAAGCCGACCGCCGCATGGGCCCGCAGCTTGTCGCCCACTTGCTGATGATCGGCCTGATCGTGATGGGCAACGTCGTCTACTTCCTGACGCGCCGGCAAAGGCGGGCACGATGAAGAACGAAACCCGCATTTGGGTCGTGATTTTCCTGTTGGCCGGCGGCTACCTCGCCTGGGAGGCGGCTCGCTACGGCATCGGCAGCATGTTCGTCACCGAAATCAACGGCCGCTACGCGCCGGCCACGATCGCCGACACGGTCGCGGGGACGGCGCAGTTCAGCCTTTCGCGCACGATCGGTATTTGGGTGGCCGCGTTTCTGACGCTGTGCATCTTCTCGTTCCTTTACCGCGACAATCCGTTCTACAAGTTGGCCGAGTCCTCGTTCGTGGGAGTTTCCGCGGCGTATTGGATGGTCGTCGGCTTTTGGGACGTGCTCGTGCCCAATCTGTTCGACAAGCTCTTCCCGTCGGCGATTCAAAGTTGGGCGATGCCCGGCCTTTCGCCCGAGCGAGAACAGTGGTGGTGGGTGAGCCTGATTCCGCTGACCTTGAGCTTCATGCTCCTCATGCGACTGGCGCCCCGCGGCGGCTGGTTGGGAGTCTGGCCGCTGGCCTTTATCGTCGGCACCTTCGCGGGACTCAGGCTCGTGGCGTTCGTGCAGGCCGACCTGTTGAGCCAGGTCCGCGCGAGCATTCTGCCCGTCGTCGCCTTGGGCCCGTCGGATTCGCTTCGCCTGCAGCAGACGCTCGAGAACTTCGTCCTGCTCGCGGGAACCCTCGTCTGCCTCGTGTACTTCTTCTTTTCCATCGAGCATAAGGCGACGGTGGGTCGACTCTCCAAGGCCGGCATCTGGGTGTTGATGATCACCTTCGGCGCCGGCTTCGGCTACACGGTGATGGGGCGTATCGCGCTCTTGGCGATTCGGCTCGAATTCCTCTTCGACGACTGGCTGTGGCTGATCGACCCGTACGGGAAGCGGCTGGGGATGTGATGAATTGGTCCAAGGTCCGAAGTCCAAGGTCCGAGGTCGAAAACCGGTGGAAGCGCGGCCTTTTTGATTTTCGACTTTGGACTCTTCTCTTTCTGATCGTTCAACCAGCCGTCGCCGCGGATGCGATTCCGCCTTACGCCGAACATCAGGACCTAAGTTACTACCTCGACGCGCGCGCTGAGCGGCATCCGATTCGCACGATTGCCGATTGGCAAATTCGCCGCCGCCATATTTTGGCCCACCTGCAAGAGGTGATGGGGCCGCTCCCTCGGCCGGCTGTTCCCGTGCCGCTCGATGTGCGGACCTTGAATGAGACGAAACTGGGACCGATCGTTCGCCGTAAGATCGCCTATCACACGGATTCGCCGTCGCGGCGGGTGATGGCCTATCTGTTTCTTCCCGCAAAGCCGTCGGGCAAAGTGCCGGCAATCCTCTGTCTGCATCAGACGATCAACATCGGCAAAGAGGAACCGGCTGGTCTCGGCAAGAATGTCGATCTGCAATACGCGTTGCAGTTGGCTCAGCGCGGCTACGTGACGCTCGCCCCCGACTATCCCTCGTTTGGCGAATACCCCGAAACATTCGATCCGAGGGCGGGCTATATCAGCGGCACGATGCGGGCGATCTACGACAACATACGCGCCATCGACTTGCTGCAATTGTTGCCCGACGTCGATCCCGAGCGCATCGGTTGCATCGGCCATTCTTTGGGCGGACACAACACGATGTTCACGGCTGTCTTCGATCCGCGGATCAAGGCCCTTGTCTCCAACTGCGGCTTCACGCGGTTCCACAAATACTTTGGTGGAAAGCTGGTCGGTTGGACGAGTCCGCGTTACATGCCGCTCATCGCGAGCCGTTATCACAATGATCCGAACCAGGTGCCCTTCGATTTCACAGAAATTGTCGCCTGTTTCGCACCGCGGGCCTTTCTGGCCAGTTCGCCGCTCCACGACGACAACTTCGAGGTCTCCGGCGTCCGCGACGTGATCGCGGCCGCCAAGCCGATCTACGCTTTCTACGGCCACCCGGAAAATCTGCAGGCGAACTATCCGGACGCCAAGCACTCGTTCCCGCCCGCCGCACGCGAAGTCGCCTATTCATTCCTCGACCGGCACTTGAAGAGAGTGGCAAGTGGCGAATGACGGTGCCTTCGTCACACGGCGAACGAGAATTCAGGCGAGCTGCTGCTCGAGTCGGCGGCACAACGACGATTGGTGCCGCAGAGGCAAAGCACTGGCGAGCCAAAGCCCTCGCCAGTGGCACCCAATCCGCCTCTCACTCTCAGTGACTCGGCACACACCACTCGCCACTCCTTTCTCGCTCCGCTACATTTAATCGACGATGAACACCCCCGCTCGCCCTGCTTTCAAGCCCCCGATTAAATACGGCGCGCTTGCGCTGCCGTCGCGGTATTTGCTGTCTCCGTTGGCTGGCTTCACGAATCTTTCGTTTCGCCGCGTCGTGCACGAATTGGGAGGCGTGGGGCTGACGACGACCGATCTGGTCAATGCCCGCGGAATTCTGAGCGGAAGTCCCAAAACGCTGTCGATGATCGAGACGTGTCCCGTCGAACGGCCGTTTGCCGTGCAGATTTTTGGGGGCGAAGCGGCCGTCCTGCGTGATGCGGCGCGATTCCTCGAAGAGCGCGGCGTCGATTCGGTCGACATCAATATGGGCTGCCCCGTGGATCGCATCACGAAAGGCGGGGCCGGCGCGAGCATGATGTGCCGGGCCGACGCGACGATCGCCCTCGTGCGGCAAGTCGTCGAGGCCGTTTCGATTCCCGTGACGGTCAAAATGCGGCTCGGCTGGGATAGCAAGCAGATTACGGCGCCCAAGTTCGCCCGCGAGTTCGAGCAGGCGGGCGTCGCCGCCGTCGCCATCCACGGCCGCACGCGGGAGCAGGGCTTCAGCGGACAGGTCGACCGCGGCGGGATTCGCCAAGTGGTGGAGGCCGTCGAGCGAATTCCGGTAATCGGCAACGGAGACATCCGGACAATCGCCGACGCGGCCGTCATGCTCTCAGACACCGGTTGTGCCGGCATCTCCATCGGCCGCGGGGCGCTTGCCAATCCGTGGATCTTCCGTCAGCTCGTGCAATGGGAAGAGACGGGTCGTTACGATCCGCCGGGAAACTTCGAGGAGCGGCTGGAACTCTTCAAACGGCAGCTGGGCTATTTGGCCGAGAGCCGCGGCGAGCGATCGGCGATCATTCTGTTCCGCAAGACGGCCCACTGGTATCTCAAGGCAATGCGCGTCGCGTCGTGGCTCCGCAATCGTTTTCAAACGGCCAATACGGCCGACGAAGTTGATGCCGCCCTGCGGGAAATCGAAGCCCACGGCCCCATCGGCGGCGATCGCACGGGCATCCTTCCCGATCTCGCGATCCCCGTTCCGTCGGGGCCGGTCGAGCGCTGGTAGAAGTCAGTGGCGTTACGGCTGCCGAATCGGCTGATAGCGAATCGCGTAAAACGCCACCCTTCCCTGCCGATCCTTGTAGGGTTTAATGAACAAGCCGCGGCCGGGATTGCGCTTCGCCAAATCGAGCATCTCCTGGCCCTGCGGAAAGAGCGCGTATTCAGGCGGATGGACCAAATACACGGCGCCCGGAATCAGCGCGAGCTGCTCGTTCCAAAAAGGTTCCGACAGTTTCTTGTCCTCGGTGAGGAAGCAAAGCTGTTCGTTGAAGCCCCAATCGAGGCTGACGATTGTCAGTCCCGCCTGGTCTTCGACGTCCTCGCAAAAGCGCGCGATCGCGTTCGACCACCAACCGCGGCCGCCGGTTTCCGCGATCAGTCGCTGGGTTTGCCACAGCGCGCTCACATGACCCGCAAGGACCGCGCACAACACGCCGATGGAGCAAACTCGCAGCCCCAATTTCGCCGACGCGAATTTCGTCGGAATTTTCCAGAGCGCGACGATGGCCATGGCCACCACCAAATGCGGAAACGGATACACCATAATGAAATGGTGCAGACGTACTCCACCCGGGAGCAGGAATACGCCCAACGAGATGAGCGCGAGGCTCAGCACCACGAACCCGGTCACGCTGCGCTTCCCGAGCCTCATTCCGGGCGCGGATTGCGTGAACCGAGAGAAAAACCGCTGCGGCCAGGACCGCCAGGCCGAAGGGGCTCCAGACGCTGGCGGCGTTTGCGAACATCAGGTCAAACTTTCCGCCGAACTCGATCAGTCGAATGAAATACGAGCCGTCATACATGGCTTCCCAGGTGTGGAGCTTTTCCTCGAACGCACCCTCGCGGCCCGCGAAACGGCCCGCCTCTCTCAGGATGTCCGTCAAAAAGAAGAACATGCGGTAGGAGACGACCAGGAATGCCAGACAGCAGACCAGGATTTGCGTTCGCGAGTCCCGCAAGGCCGCCAGCACGGCTTGTCTGAAGCTGACGAACAGCGCGATGCCAGAGCCCAACAAAATGACCGCGAAGTCAATCTTGCTGAAGAGGCCCAGACCGAGCAAAACGGCCGACAGCAGCCCGTCTCTCCATTTCCGTCCGAGTGCCCACAACAGAAAGAAGTAGAAGCCGCTCGCCCGGCAGAGAAAGCTGGGGACGACCCCGCCCCAATCGAATTCGGACAGATAGAAGTACGAAGGATCGAGGGCCAACAGTGGGCCGGCCACGATCGCGACGGGCAGCCCGGCCAGCTTACGCGTCCAGAGCATGAAAAACAGCAGCGCGACCAACGACAAGCACAGCGTCGTCAATCGCAACACGCCGATGCTCGATCCGAACACCGCGAAACTGGGGATCAACAGCCAGCACTTCAGGCCACCAAAATAATTCTGCACGAACCAGGGAAAAGGTCGGCCAAAGAGCTTCCCGATGGTTGTGAAGGGCATGTGCGGCCCCGCGGGCGCCCCCGCACGAAGTCCTTTGCCATGCCCGCGAAGACCGTTTCGTCGTAATAGAGCCCGGGCGACGAGAGGTCGCAGAGCGCAATCGTCATGAGCAACAGCGAGCACGCCAGCCATACGGCCAAGAGCAGCGATACTTCGCGAGTGGTCGTGCCGTGCTTTGAAAGCTTGCTATTCATCAAAGCACAACAGTAAAGCACAACAGTGGGCGAAGACGGCTCGTTTTATCGTTGATAGATCGGCAGAAAGCCGTTATCGAGCTGCAGGATGGTGAGGTTGATCGCCGTCGGATAGACTGCGCCGTACGGGCCTTCCTTCCAGGCGCCCGACGGTGATTGCTTGAAGATGATTTCCTTGCTGACACTGTCGAAATACTTGTTCCACTTCTCATCGCCCAAGCGGTACATCACCTGGGCGTAGTAGTAGTGCGTGTAGTGCCAGTGCCCGAAATACCGCGTCTGCGAGTTGCCCGGCCAGACGTTCTTTTCGCAATAACCCAAGAGCTTCTTCACATATTCGCTGGTGTCGTATTCGCCGGCGTTGAACAGGGTGGCGATGGCCGCCGCGGTGATGGCCGGCCGCTCGCCGCCGCCGCGGATACTGTATTGCACGCCGCCGTCGGGCGAAGTGCAGCGCTTGATGTACTCGACGGCCCGCTCGATCGACTCCTTCGGGACAGGAATCCCCGCGTTGCGGCAAGCCCGCAATCCCTGGACCTGCGTCACACAGGTCGAACCTTCGTCGAAATCAGGCTGATCCTTTTGCGAAACGTAGCCCCAACCGCCGGCCGGCGTTTGCGCCCCCACGCTGAACTCGACGGCCTTCGTGAGCACGCGGCGCAGATCCTCACGCCGCTGAGCGTCCTCTTCCTCGCCGAAGATCTGCGAAAGAAAGAGCATCGAGAAACCGTGGCCGTAGGTGTAGTGGTAATCGCGGCTGTAACCGATGAGCCCCGTGCTCGGATTGGCCAGCTCAATCAGATAGTCGACGGCCAACTTGATGTTCTCGGCATACTTGCCGCGCGTCGTGGTCGAGCCTTCGCAGGCCAGCGCGTTGCCGGCAAGCGAGCTCATCGCCACGCGGTAGGGCCCACCGCTGGCTTCCCAATATCCTTGTCGACGCTGCTCGCGGGCGAGAAAGTCGAGCCCCTTTTTGACCGCCTCGACGACTTTCGGATCTTTCATCGACGGCGGGACAGCCCGCGCAAATCGCGGCACAACGCTGCTCAAAGCGGCTGCGCCGGCAACTCGCAACAGATCGCGTCGCGAAATCGTCATGGGCATACTCCTAGTCGAAGGATAGCTGCCAAATCGGGGAGGGACAAGTTGTTACGAAAGACCGGAGCGCGAGAACCCGGCCGTGAATTCGGTCTCCCCTGAACATTGCGCGTTTGTTAAAGTCCGCTCCCTTGGTTCGCAGCAGCTTGTGAGCCGGCGATTGGATTGGCAGGGAGGGGGAAGCCGCGATGCCCGCGAAGACGCTATCGCAGCCGCGCCGTTCATCGGCGCGCACGCGTCGCCGGCTCAGGCGGCGCGAGTTCCGGCCGCTCGAAACGCAGCCGACGATTCGCTCGCTTTACCACGAATCGGTCGAACTTTTGCCGGTCGTTTCTCCACTTCCGGCCGTGCGCAATTGGCTGCGGCGGACGCTTGTCGGCCTGTTTATGGCCACGATGATCGGCTTTTCGGTCCTTCCAATCGCCAATCAGCTCTTGCACCCGCCCGGCGACAACAAGGACTACGACATCTGGTACAAGGCGGGCCGCGAGGTCGTCGAGGGGCAAAGTCTCTATTCGCCGCGCGAGCTGGCCGGCACGCGGGCCTTCGAGTTCATGTATCCGCCGGCAGCCGCCGTCTTTCTCGCGCCGCTGACCGCGTTCGGCAAATTTCCCTTTCTGATTTTTCTCGACGTGCTCAATTCCCTTTCGTGGGTCGCCAGTCTGTACCTCTCGGTGAAACTGTGCACCCGCGACGGAGTTCGCCCGCCGATCACGGCCTACCTGTTGCCCGCGCTGTGCACGCTTTCCTATGCCTACGACGCCTATTTGCTCGGCCAGCCGAACCTGATGCTGCTGGCCTGCTTTTTGGCCGCCTTTAACGCGCTCCGCGGCAAGAGGGACGTGGCCGCCGGTGCGCTCTTCGCATTTGCGGCGGCCTGCAAAGCCTTCCCGGTGCTCGCGCTGGGTTATCTCGTATTTCGTCGGCAATGGCGGGCCGCCGTGGCGATGGTCGCCTTTCTGGGACTGTTTCTCATTGTTATGCCGGCTCCCGTGCGTGGACTCGGTCGCACCGTCGAGGAACTCAAGACCTGGACCGGCGGCATGCTCTTGCGATACGACGGCAACGCCATCGCTCAACGTCCGGGCACGTCGTACGAATGGAAGAATGCCTCGCTGCTCTCGAGCACGCACCGCCTGCTGCGGCACGTGCCAGCCGAGAATCCGGACGACATTCACCCTGTCTACGTCAACGTGGCCGACTTGGACTTTCGCTCGGTGACTCGGATTGCCGTCGCGCTCGGCATCGGCTTGTGCCTGGCCTGTATCTTCGTATCACCGCGGTTCGCGAGGCGCACCAACAGCACGAACGCCATCGAATGGGCCATGCTGCTGGTTCTCATGACGATCCTGACTCCCATCTCGTGGTTTTATTACGGCGTGTGGTTGATGTTCCCCTTTGCCGTCGCGGGCGAGTCGATCGGACAACTTCCGTCCGGAACGCTGGCGAAAAAACTGGCCATTGGCGGCCTCGTCGCCAGCCTGCTCCTGCTCAACGCCGTGCTGCCCTGCTTGGGTTCCCTTCGGGACATTGGCATGCCATTCTTCGGGTACACGCTCCTGTTGCTCGAACTCGGCTGGCTGCTCACGCTGGCAAGCCGCCGATCGAATCGAGTGGGCACGAATAACAGTTCCCGCGGACCAGATTCGCAGCTCGCCGGCGCCTAATCCCCGTGGGCGATTCTGGGACTCTACGCCGGCAACACTTTGAGACGCGAGCGAGGGCCCCGAACCCCTCGCCTTTCGGCCAAATGGGTGGCACTAACACGAGGCGAGAAGCGGCGACCGCGAATCCCTGGCATTCCAACGAGAAGTTTGTGATCTTTGAGGTTCCCACCTGGCATCTCACTTGAAAGGTCGACAACGTGACTCGTCCCGCCGTCCGCTCGCTTGCCGCCTTAACCGCATTTTTCCTGACGACTGTGGCCATCCATGCCGGCGGTGCGGAGGAGGGTTGGAAGAACCTCTTCGACGGCACGGATCTCGACGGCTGGGTGCAGCGCGGCGGCCACGCCAAATACAGCGTCGAGAATGGCGAGATTGTGGGCACGTCGGTGCCGAACACGGGTAATTCGTTCCTGTGCACGAAACGCGATTATGCGAATTTCATCCTCGAGTTGGAGTTCAACGTGCAGAACGGCTTGAACTCGGGCATCCAGGTCCGCAGCCAGTGCTTCGACGAGCCGAAGACCGTCGAGTTTGGCGGAAAGCCGATCAAGATTCCGGCCGGCCGCGTGCACGGCTATCAAGTTGAAATCGATCCGTCGGCCCGCGCGTGGACGGGCGGATTGTACGACGAAGGTCGCCGTGGCTGGCTCGTCGATCTGAAAGGCAATCAACCGGCCCGCGAGGCGTTCAAGGCCGAAAAATGGAACACGTTCCGCATCGAGTGCAAAGGCGACTCGATCAAAACCTGGCTCAACGGCGTGCCGGCCGCCGATCTGCACGACGCGGTCACGCCGAGCGGATTCATCGGGCTGCAGGTGCACGGGGTCGGCAAGAAGACCAATCCGCTCAATGTGCGCTGGCGCAACATCCGCATCAAGGAGTTGGACTAGAGTTCATCTCAAAGCGGAGTGTTCCGCCATTGGCGATTTCCGCGTGCTTGAGCCAGCGGCGATCGAGCGGCTTGTCGTTGAGCCAGACCTTTTGCACGTAGACGTTCTTGGGACCGGCGTTCTCGGCGACGATCGTCAGGCGGTTCTTGCCCATCTGGATCTCGGCCCGTTTCCAGACGGGACTGGCGATCTGGTAAACATCTGATCCGGCCGTGGGAAAGAGACCGAGTGAACTGAGCACGTACCAGGCGGAGAGAGTGCCGCCGTCGTCGTTGCCGTCGACGCCGTTGTCGCCCGTGCCGTACTTCACGTCGAGAATCCACCGTACCCACTTTTGCGTGAGGTCGGGCCGGCCGGCCGCGTTGAAGAGATAGGCCGCATAGATATCGGGCTGGTTTCCGTGCCAGTAATAGGCATTCGGATTGTGGCCAACCTCGGGCACCGAATGCTCGAAGAAATCGTTCAACTCTTTCACGAAATACTCGCGGCTTTGAAACAGGTTGACGAGGCCTTCGGCGTCGAACGGCGCTCCCCACCGCCACTGCAACGCGCTCCCCTCGACGTACGCCCGCGTGTATTTGCTACCGCGATCGAGATACGTGAGCAGCAGCGGTCGGAACGCCTCGTCGAACGCGCCCTGGGAATCGAGAGGCTGGAAATACTGCGTGATCGGATTCCACAGATTGCGGTAGTAGCGGGAGTGAGCGGCGAACAGCGTGGCGTCTTCGCGATGCCCGAGTGCTTCGGCCAACAGCGAGACCGAATGGTCGGCGTACGAATATTCGAGCGTCTTGGCGACCGAGGCGCTGACGACGTTCGACGGGCAGTAGCGGAACTTGAGGTAATCCGCGATGCCGTCCCGGCCGGAAAAGCGTGATTTCGTCGGCTTTCCGAGCGCAGTTTCCCGCATCGCGCGATACGCCGTTTCCACATCGAAGTCGCGGATTCCCTTGAGATAGCTTTCCGCCATCACCATGTCGGCCGGCGTGCCGAACATCGAATTGCTGTATCCGTTACCGCAGGGCCACCGCGGCAAATAGCCACCCTGCTTGGCCATTTCGACCAGTGAGACGACCATATCGCGCTGATCACGGGGCGCGATCAGCGTGAAGAGCGGGTGCGTCGTCCGGAACGTGTCCCAGAGCGACATGTCGGTGTAATAGGTGAAGCCCTGCGCTTGGTGGACCTTTCCGTCGAAGCCGAGATACTCGCCGTTCGTGTCGCTAAAGGCGGTCGGCATTTGCAGCGCGTGATAGAGGGCCGTGTAGAAAATCGCCCGCTCTTTGTCAGTCCCGCCTTCGACGCGGGCGCTCGCCAGCCGCGCCTCCCATTCCGCCTGGGCCCTCGCGAGCACGTCGTCGAAGCCGAACTTGCCTGCTTCGGCGTCGAGGTTGGCCCGTGCGTTCTTGAGGCTGACGTAAGAGAGTCCGACTTTCAGTTCGACGACGGTATTCGGGCCGGCCCTGTCGAAGACGAGGTCGGCACCGACATCGCTGCCCATTGCGCGGGCCTCGTTGGAGAAGGAGCTGCCTTTCCAGGTCTGAAAGCTGGCAAACGGTCTGTCGCAGCGGGCCACAAAATAGACTTTGATCCCGCCGTAACGCTTAGTGAACGTGCCGAACGTGCGGACCGATCCTTCGATTTCATTCGATTCGGCCCGAACGTGGACTTCACCCTCTTTGCAATTGCCGCGTCCAAGTGCGCTCGTCACTTGGATCAACAGGTGCGGTGCACCCTCCGCAGTGAACGTGTAGCGATGCACGCCCACGTGCCGCGTGGCGGTGAGTTCGGCCCGCGCGCCCTGTTTCGGCAAGTTGAGCGCGTAGTACCCGGGAAAGGCCGTCTCATCCTGATGCGTGAAGGCGACTTCGAGTCCATGTCGCAGAGCGGCAGGCGATTTCGGCGCGGCTGCCGGGACGACCAGAAACTGTCCGCCGTCGACGGCCCCTGTGCCGACCAGCCGCGTGTGGCTGAACCCCAACAGCCGTTCGTCGCGATAGTAATAGCCCGACGTATTGAGGGCGCGGACTCCGCTGTTCGAAATCGTGTCCGGACTCAACCGCGCCATGCCGAACGGCACGCAAGCTCCGGGCGTCTCATTGCCAGACAGGTAGAACAACCCGCCCGTGCCGATGAACGGATTGACAAATCGCCCGAGTTCTCCGGGCGTCGGCCCGCCCTCGGCCGTGGAACAAAACTGGGCCGTCGAACAAAGGCAGGCGAACCAAGCCAGGCACAGAACAATTGTGAGCCGGTGAATCATGCGAAACATTCTCGTTGGCCCTCACATCGGTTACAATGACTGGCGGCTCTGAGTGGTTCGACCTCGAACGCTTGGACGCTCCAACCACGACCTTGCCCAACGAATCCGGCCGTTCGATCCGCGCTCAATCGACGACCGGTGCACGCCACGATATTCGAGCTCCCTCCCACCGCAAAAGGGCTCATCCTTGAAATTCACGCCCTCGTGCCGCCTCGCGCTCGTCCTTTTGGCCGGCCTCGCCGCGACCGCTACGATTTCCGCAGCCGATTTGCCTAGCCCGGCAACACCGCCGCAAACGAGCGGACAGACTCTATTCGTTACGGTTGGCTCCGAGTATGCCCACGACATTCGGCCCTTGATGACGCGGGTCTGCCTCAACTGCCACTCAACAGCGAAGCAAAAAGGCGATTTGGACCTCGAGCGTTTTGCCTCACTCAGAGACATTCGTCGCGACACGAAGGTCTGGCTCAAAGTCGCCGAGATGCTCGACAACGGCGAGATGCCTCCCAAGGAGGCCAAGCAGCCAACGAGTGCCGAGCGCAAGCAGCTTCGCGACTGGGTCGAGCGGTACTTGCACGCCGAGTCGCTCGCACAGGCCGGCGATCCGGGACCTGTCGTGCTGCGGCGACTGAGCAATGCCGAATACACCTACACGATTCGCGATCTGACCGGTGTCGACCTCAACCCAGCCCGCGATTTTCCGACCGACGGAGCAGCCGGCGAAGGCTTCACCAACACGGGCAACGCCCTGGTGATGTCGCCGGCCCTGTTGACGAAGTACTTTGACGCGGGACGTGAGATCGCTCAACACGCCGTCCCCTTGCCGGACGGGTTCCGCTTCTCGCCGTCGATTTCGCGAGCCGATTGGACCAACGACGTCCTGGCCCAGATTCGTGACATTTATCGCAAATACTCGGCCAACGCCGGCGCCTCGCAGGTCAATCTGCAGGGGATCGTCTTCGACACCAACAACGGCGGCCGCCTGCCGGTGGAACAATACGTCGCCGCGACATTTAAGGTGGCAGACCGTCTTCGTAGGGTGGGACAAGCAAGCGCCAGCGAGCGCCGGCCCACCGCGAGCACGCACGCAGCGAACGAACAAAGAAGGTGGGCCGGCGGCCGCAAAGCCGGCCTTGTCCCACCCTACGATGCGGCCGCGGTCCAATCAGCCATTGCTGCCGTGGCCCGGAAGGATGGCCTGAACGCGAAATACCTGGCCATCCTGTGGGAAACGCTCAACGATCGCCAGCCGTCGCTCTTGCTCGACGACATTCGCGCACACTGGCGTGCCGCTTCGGCGGCGGACGCACCGCAAATTGCCGCGGAAATCGCTCAGTGGCAGAAAGCCGTCTGGCGATTTTCTAGCGTGGGACACATCGGCAAAGTGGGCGGCCCGAAAGCCTGGCAGGAAGGCATCACGCCGATCACCGCCGCGCAAGAACTGCGAATCAAGCTGCCCGCTCCGGCGGCTGGCCAAAAAGAGGTCACGCTGTACCTCGTCGCCAGCGACGCGGGGGACGGCAACGCCCACGATTTCGCGATCTGGCATACGCCGCGACTGGTGGCGCCCGGTCGGCCAGACCTCTTGCTCCGCGACGTCAACGACTTCACCCGCGAAATGTCCGCACGCCGCGAGCGCACCATTGCATCGACGGCGCAGGCCCTCGCGGCGGCGAGCGAAGCCGGACGCATGACGGGAACGGTCGACGTCGCGGCACTCGCGAAAGCTCACCAACTCGAAGTCGATTCGCTCACCGCCTGGTTCGACTATCTGGGAATCGGCCCCAGCGCGGCGATCAAGCTCGATTACCTCGCCACCAAAGTGGCCAAGGCGTCGAACTTCGATTTCATCCAGGGCTGGAACACGCACGATTTGCCGCAATTGCTGGCCAATTCGTCGAACCAGCACGTCCGCGTTCCCGGCAACATGAACCCGCACTCGGTCTGCGTGCATCCGTCGCCGACGCTGTTCGCGGCCGCCGGTTGGCGGAGCCCGATCGCCGCTTCGATCGAGATCACCGGCAAGGTGAAGCACGCCCATCCCGAGTGCGGTAACGGCGTCGAATGGCGGCTCGAGCTGCGCCGCGGTGCGACGCGACAGCGTCTTGCCGAGGGGTTTGCACAAGGCGGACGGATCGGCGACATCCGGCCCATCACGGGCATCGCCGTGCAGCCGGGCGATCTGGTCTCGCTGATGGTCGGCCCGCGCGACGGCAATCACTCCTGCGACCTGACGAACATCGAACTCGATCTCAAGACCACCGGCCCCAATTCCCGCGAGTGGAACCTGGCTCGCGACGTGTCGGGCGATGTGCTGGCCGGCAACCCGCACGCCGATCGCTTTGGCAACGAGGGGGTGTGGCACTTCTACAGCGAACCGGTGAGAGGCGGCGAGACTGGCGCCGTGATTCCTTCGGCATCGCTGCTGGGCCGTTGGCAAGCGGCCGACACCGCGTCTGAAAAACAACGCCTCGCGGAGGCCGTGCAGAAGCTGCTGCAGAGCGGCCCGCTGGCCGGAGCCGACGAAAAGAACCCCGACGTCGTGCTGTATCGCCAATTATCGTCCCTGGGCGGACCGCTCTTTATGCGGGCGTGGCCCCGCGTGGCGGCCGAACAGCGTCACACGGTGGGGCGCGCGGCGGCAGCCGACACAAAATTCGGCGTCGATCCGGCTCTCTTCGGCAAACACCCGCACGGATCGGCGATCGACGCAGCCAGCCTGTGCGTTCACGCTCCCTCGGTGATCGAGGTGCGTCTGCCGGCCGATCTGGCGGCGGGAACCGAATTTGTCACGGTCGGCTCGCTCGATCCAAACGCCGGCCACGAAGGGAGCGTGCAACTCGAGGTGCTGGCGAGCAAGCCGCAAAAAGTCTCGGGCCTGTTACCGATCAGCGTGACCGACAGTCGCATGAACAGCACCTGGACCGACAACAAGCACCGCCTGACCGAATCGACTCCGATCCTCGTCAACGAAGGCAGCGAAGCCCGCCGCCGCGTCGAGGCGTCGTTCGACAATTTCCGCAGCGTGTTCCCCATCGCCCTCTGCTACACCAAAATCGTGCCCGTCGACGAAGTCGTCACGCTCACCCTGTATTACCGCGAAGACGACGCTCTGCGGCGGCTCATGCTCAGCGACGCCGAGGCGAAGCATCTGGATCGGTTGTGGACCGAGCTGCACTTTCTCAGCCGCGACGCGATCAAGAGCGTCGACGCGCTGTTGCAACTGCTCGAATACGCCTCGCAGGACGCGGATCCAAAAGTCTTCGAGCCGCTGCGCAAGCCGTTCAACGAGCGGGCGGCCGCGTTCAAGCAGTCGCTGCTCGACGCCGAACCGCGGCAAATTGACGCGCTCGTTAAGTTTGCGGGCCGGGCCTACCGCCGTCCGCTCACACAACTTGAAGCCGCGACGCTCCGCAATCTTTATGGACGGTTGAAAAAGCAGGGCCTCTCGCACGAAGAGGCGTTCCAACTCACGCTGGCCCGCATCTTTGTCTCTCCCGACTTCCTCTATCGGCGTGAGTCGGCCCCATCGGGGCCCGATCCGGCGCCGGTCTCCGATTGGGAATTGGCCAGCCGTTTGAGCTATTTCCTTTGGTCGTCGCAGCCGGATGCCGAACTGCGCACAGCGGCCGCGAAAGGCACGCTGCACAATCCGGACGTCTTGGCTAGGCAAGCTCGTCGCCTGATGGCCGACGCTCGCATTCGCCGCCTGGCGACCGAATTCGCCTGCCAGTGGCTGCACGTCTACGACTTCGATTCACTCTCGGAAAAGAGCGAGAAGTTCTTCCCCGAGTTCACCGAGCTCCGCGGCGACATGTACGAAGAATCGATCCGCTTCTTCACCGATTTCTTCGAGCAAGACGGCTCGGTGATCGGCCTCCTCGAAGGCGACCACACGTTCGTCAACGATCGCCTCGCTAAGTTCTACGGCATTCCCACCGTCGCCAACGAGCATGGCTGGCGACGCGTCGACGGTGTTCGTCGCTTCGGCCGCGGCGGCATCCTGGCCCTGGCCACCACGCTCGCCAAACAATCGGGCGCCTCGCGCACGAGCCCCATCTTGCGGGGCAACTGGGTGAGCGAAGTCCTCTTGGGCGAGAAGCTGCCCAAGCCGCCCAAAGACGTCCCGCGGCTCCCCGAAAGTGAAACGGCGACCGAAGGCCTCACCGTGCGGCAACTGATCGAAAAACACCGCAGCGACACGCGCTGCTCGACGTGCCATCGCAAGTTCGATCCGTTCGGCTTCGCCCTCGAGAACTTCGACGCCATCGGCCGCTTCCGCAGTCGCGATCTCGGCGGCCGGGCCGTCGACACGAAGACAAAATCGCCCGACGGCTCTCCGATCGAGGGCCTGGCCGGTTTGCGGGATTACCTGGCCGTCACTCGCCGCACGGCCTTCGTGCATCAGTTCTGCCGCAAACTGCTCGGTTACGCCCTGGGCCGCGGCGTGCAATTGTCCGACGAGCCGCTGCTGGCCGAAATGCAAAAACGATTGGCCGCCAACGACTATCGTATTTCCGCCGCCATCCAAACGATTTTGGAGAGCCGCCAGTTTTTGGAAATCCGCGGCCGCGACGCGCAGATCGCCGAAGCACCCTAGCCAAACCACGTTAGACTGAATCATTCAGACCGCATCATTCAGGACCGGAGCAAGCATGAACACGCACCATTTTTCCCGCCGCACGTTTCTGCGGGGCGTCGGCGTCACGATGGCCTTGCCGTGGATGGAATCGCTAGCGGTGTGGGGCGACCAGGCCCGAGCGGCGACCGTCGCCAGCCAGGCCCCCGTGCGGTTGGCCGTCATGTTCTCCGGCAACGGCTTCCACAGCCGCGAGTGGTGGGCCAAAGGCACCGGCAAGGACATGCAGCTCGGCAAAGTGCTGGAGCCGCTGTCCGACTTCCGCGAAAAGCTGATCGTGATCAAGGGCCTCTACAACGCCGAGGCCCTCAAGGGCAACATCCACAGCTCGCAAACGGGCAACCTGCTCTCCGGCGCTCCGCTGGCGTCCGGCGGCGAAATTCGCTCGGGCACAAGCATCGATCAGCTCGTCGCCCAGCGGCACGGCCGTTCGACCAAGGTGCCCAGCCTGGTGCTCGGCTGCGAGAAGTCGAACCCGTCGGTTCACAAGAACTACTCGATGCTCTACAGCTCGCACATCTCGTGGAGCTCGCCGACCACGCCCACGCCGCTCGAGCTCTACCCGTCGCTGGCCTTCGACCGCCTCTTCAAGGACGGCGTGGGCAAAGGCGACCGCAGCGTGCTCGACGCGGTGCTCGCCGACGCCAACAGTTTTCGCTTAGGCATCAGCTCGTCCGACCAGCGAAAGTTCGACGAGTACCTCGAATCGGTCCGCGAGATCGAGCAGCGGATCGACCGGGCGGGCAAGGGAGGCATGCTCGAAGGCTGGCGGCCCACGCTCGACAAGCCCAACGTGCCGCGTCCGCCCGACGGCATTCCGCAGAATATCGCCGACCACATGCGGCTCATGTGCGACATCATGGTGCTCGGTTTCCAGACCGACGCGACCCGCGTCTGCACGCTCAAGCTCAACAACGACCACAGCTCGCTACGGTTCCCACATTTGAACGTCGACTACATGATCCACCATCTCCTGTCGCATTCCGACACGGCCGACTGGCTGAAGGTGAATCAATTCTTCCTGCAGCAAGTCGGTTACGTCGCGCGGAAGATGAATTCGATCCAGGAAGGCGAGCGCACGCTGCTCGACAATTCGATGCTCCTCTTCTGCTCGAGCATGCACACGGGCGGCCACGACGCGACCAAACTGCCGGTCGTCGTGCTGGGCGGCGCGGGCGGCCAGATCAAGGGCGGCCGTGTGCTCAACTACCTCGGTAAGTCCAACCGCAAGATGTGCAGCCTGTATTTGTCAATGCTCGACAAGTGCGGCATCCACCTCGATAAGTTCGGCGACTCGACCGAACGGCTCGCAGAGGTGTGAGTGGAAGGATGAAGGCGGAAGGATGAGCCAGCCTCGCACGTTCCGCGCCCCTTGTTGCCGAGTCATCCTTTTCCGCCAGTGCGGCATTCACGTTCTGCCAGCGCAGCGTTCACGCCAACAAGTTCGGCGACTCGACCGAACGGCTCGCGAAGGTATAATTCGGGCGTTCCGACGGAAGAATGAAGTCTGAGCCAGACTCGCACGCTGCGCGTGCCTCTTTTTGGCTCATCCTTCATCCTTCCGCCTTCATCCTTTAGTGCGGAGCACTCCCATGCCCAAGATGCGTGCCGTCCAGATCAGCAAGGCTAACGGACCGCTCGAGCTCGTCGAGCGCGACATCCCCTCGCCCGCTCCGGGCACGGTGCGAATCAAGGTGAAGGCCTGCGGGGTCTGTCACAGCGATTCCCTCGTAAAAGACGGAATGTGGCCCGGCCTCGAATATCCCCGCGTCCCCGGCCACGAGGTCATCGGCGTGATCGACGCCATCGGCCAAGGCGTCGCAGGCTGGAAAGAGGGCGAGCGCGTCGGCGTCGGTTGGAACGGCGGCTTCTGCGGCTATTGCGACAACTGTCGCAAGGGCGATTTCTTCGCTTGCCAGAACATGTCACGGGTGACGGGCGTCACGACTGACGGCGGCTATGCGGACTACGCCATCGCCCATGCATCGGGCCTGGCTCGCGTGCCGGCTGAATTGGGCGATGCGGATGCCGCCCCCCTGATGTGTGCCGGCGTCACGACGTTCAACGCCCTGCGAAACAGCGGTGTGCGCCCCGGAGAAGTGGCGGCCGTCGTCGGCTTGGGCGGCCTCGGCCACTTGGGCGTGCAATACGCGGCGAAGATGGGATTGAAGACCGTCGCCATCGCCCGCGGTGGGGACAAGGAAGCGCTCGCCAAAAAACTCGGCGCCTGGAAGTACATCGACAACCAGGCCACCGACCCGGCCGCCGAGCTGGCGAAGCTCGGCGGCGCGAAGGTGATCCTGGCCACCGTCACCGCGGCCGAAGCGATGAAGTCCGTCATCGGCGGCCTGGCCGTCAATGGGACCATGATGCTGATCGGCGCCGTACCGACACTCGAAATCCCACCCCTCTTCCTCTTGATGGGCAACCGCGCCGTCAAAGGCTGGTACTCGGGCGTCTCGATGGATTCGCAGGAAACGCTCGCCTTCAGCTCACTCGCCGGCGTGCGCTCGATGAACGAAATCTTCCCGCTCGAAAAGGCCACCGAAGCCTACGAACGAATGTCGAGCGGCAAAGCCCGCTTCCGCGCAGTGCTCACAACGGGCAATTGAGCGTGCGTCGACTGCACCCCAAATTTAAAATCCCGGCAAATTTACCCCGTCTGATTGACATCGACGATCCCTTTGTGGAAAACTGACACGCGCTGGCTAGTGGACGGCAAGCGTCTCGGCAGTGAATGCCTTTCTTAATTCCATTCAAACAACTTCCTCTTGGCTGAGTCTGTCTTTACTTAGACCGTTGTTGCTCAGTTTGACGGATTTCTGATTCTCACGGGCCAACGTCTCGTCCATTTCACCTTCCGGCAAGGTTGCCGGTTGATTTCTGAATTGTCGTTCAGGACCTGTGCAAGGGGCGCTTCACGCCAGCCCGCCTGACCGACCGAGGAACGCTCGTCTGATTGCCGTCGATCGGAAATCGGCGCGCAGCGCCGATGTATTCGATTTCGCTCGGCGTACGTCGCCGATTGATCGATTTCCGCTCGTCGCACTTTGTCCATTGCCGTCGGCGCGGCACGTGCTCAAAGCCACTGCCCCGCGAATCCCAGTCCTGCTGCGCACCGCACACCGGGAATTGCAGTAGACCCATCTGTCGAAAGGAGGTCGGCCCGACGCCTAGACGTTCTCGACGGAATCAAAGCGACCGAAGCGCGACCAGCCTCGCGTTCGCTCAATCGTGAATGACATCCGGACTTCAAAACTCATCAGCATTGGAGCAGGGAATGAAGATTAGCCGCTGGCTTTGCATCTCCATGATCGCCACAACGATGGCCTTGGCTCAGGCCCATGCCGGTGACGGCTCGTGTGCCCCACCCTGCGGTTCGGCCTGTGCTCCGGCCCCGTGCGCCGCCCCCGCGCCTTGCCCGATGGTTGAAACCCAGGTCACTGTCCCCGAATGGGGCACCGAGAAGCGCAAGATCCAGTGCACCGAATATCGCAACGAACAGCGGTCGCAAACCGTGACCGTCTATCGCCAAGTCAGCGAGCAGGTGCCCCACACGCGCACGTTCACCGTCTATGAAAATCAGCCCCGCTCGCGGCAAGAGACGTACACCGTTTGCCGGCCCGTGTGGAAAGACGTTCCACAGCAATACACCGTGTGCGTCCCCTATACCGAAACGCGCACGGGCACCCGCACCGTCTGCCGGCCCGTGAAGCGGCAAGTCACCGAGAATTACACCGTCTGCGTCCCGTACACCGAAATGCGCACGGGCACCTGCACGGTGCTGCGGCAAGTCACCCGGCAAGTCCCGCAGAATTACACAGTCTGCGTCCCCTACACCGAGAACCGCACGGGCACGCGGACGGTGATGCACCAGGTCTCGCGAGTCGTGCCGCAACAGTACACGGTCTGCGTCCCGTACACCGAGAACCGGACGGCGACACGCACGGTCTGTCGGCCCGTCTACAAGAATGTTTCGGAGTCGTACACGGTCGAAGTCCCGTACACCGAGAATCGCTCGGCCACGCGGACCGAGTGCCGCACCGTTCCGGTGACCCGCACGCGCACGGTGTGCATCGATCAAGGCCATTGGGCAACTCAACCGGCCCCCGCTCCGGCGTGCGACCCGTGCCTTGCGGGTTGCGGCGCCTCGGACGGCTGTGTGACCGCCGGCTACGGCTCAGGCTGCGGCGGTTGTGGACCGGCGCAATACGCATCGGCGGGTTGCGGACCCGCCCCGTGCGTTCCGGCGACCTGTCAGGTCTGGGTGTCCAACCCGGTGCAGAAGCAGGAGACGTACACCTGCGACGAAACTCAACAAGTGCAAGTCCCCTACACGTACCAGGTGACCCTCTGCCGGCCCGAGGCGCGGACGCGCACCGTGCAAGTCTGCGAGTTGGTCTCCCAGCCCGAGACCTACACGTACCAAGTGAGTTTGACGCGGAACGAGACGCGGACGCAGAACGTGACCGTTTGCGAGTTGGTTCCGTCGCAGGAATCGTATCAGTACACGGTTTGCCTGACGCGGAACGAAAACCGCACCCAAATGGTCTCGGTGTGCGAGAACGTCCCGACCCAGCAGACGTATCAGTACCAGGTGAACCTCACCCGCAACGAGAATCGAACGCGCACGTATGCGGTATGCGAGATGGTCCCGGCCCAGGAGAGCTACAACTACCAGGTCTGTCTGACTCGCAACGAGACGCGGACCCAGACGGTTAAAGTTTGCGAATACGTCAACGAGCAGCAAACCCGGACGGTCAATTTCAGCATCTGTGTTCCCGTGCAGAAATCCGAGAACTACACCGAAACGGTCTGCAGGACAGTCCCGGAGACCCAAAACCAATCCGTGACGGTCTGCGTTCCGGTGACCGTGGAACGAGAAGTCGAGGTTCCCGTCTGCCGGATGGTGACAAAAAAGATCCAAGTCCCCGCGCCGGCCCCTTGCGGCGGTTGCGGAGCTGGATACGGATCCGGCTGCGGATGTCAGTCCAACTGCGGTTGATCGCTACCCGCTAATTGCTACCACGGCAACTCGAGGAAGCTCGAGTTGCCGTGCCTTGTTCCAATCTGCCGCATCGCCCGGGTCGTCGGTCTTCCCCCAAAGCGATTGGTCTTCGACGCCGGGCTTGCGGCAATTGGGCCGCGAAATGGAGGCGCAGGCATCTCTGATTCATCCTTCCGCCTTCATCCTTCCCTTCAATTCCCCGAAATTCCACTCGTCGATTTCCTCGCGGCGTTCTCTCTCATCTCTCGCGTTCGCGCCAGGATCTGCTGCACCTGCGGCTCCGCCGGCGCCTGTGCGACGATTTGTTCGAGGCGTTTGATCGCCTCGTCGAAATGGCCCTCTTGGCGAAGAGCCACGGCGATGCAGACTTGAGGACCCGGCAAATCCGGGCTGAGCTTGAGCGCCCGCTCGCTGTAGTCGATGGCCGATTTGTTGTCGTACGTCCCATATTTGAGCGCGGCCAGGTTAACCAGGGCGGCCACGCATTGCGGATCGATTTCCAGCGCCTTGAGATAGTGGTATTCCGCCTCTTCGTATTGGTCCCGTGCAAAATACGTCAGCCCGAGTCCGCGATGGGCTTCGGCCGACTTCGCATCAAGGGCCAACGCCTCTCTGTAACAGGCGATGGATTGGTCGTGCCGGCCCAGTTGACGGTAGGTGTCTCCCAACTCGAGACGGACCGCAACATAGTGCGGCGACATCCGGGCGCACTCTTCCAGTTCCTCGGCGCCCTGCTCCAACTTTCCGTCGAGCACCAGGGCCTTGCCCAGGAATTCGTGCGCGGCCAAATTGTCGCGAGTGCATTCCTTCGAGTGCCGCAACAGAGTGACGCCATCGTGCCAATAAGCGACCTGCCGGTATGTGGCCGCCGCCAAGAGGGCGATGCTCGCCGCCACCGCGGCGGGAAGCAGCCGGGCCCGCAAAGAGCCGGGCGGGATCAGTTCGGGGACCAGCCAGGTGGCCCCGATAAAAATGCCCACCAGCGGCAAGTACGTATACCGATCGGCCATCTGCTGTTGGCCGATCTGCACCAGGCCGATCATCGGCACCAGAGTGCCGAGATACCAAAACCAGCCGACCGGCAGGAACGGAAACCGGCGGTAACAGGCAACCGCGACGGCCGTCATCGCCAAGAGAAGCAGCACCGAGAGACCGACCGCGGTCCAGCTCAATGCGGCCCGCGAAAGCGGATAGAACACAGCGAGGTCGTGCGGCAACAGCGCCTTTTCGAGATAGGCCACGTAAACGTAGATCACGTTTTTGAGACGCCAGGGAAACGGAAGAACGTTTAGGGAAACAACCGAGCCGCTCTGAGCGGCCATCGCGATCGCGGAAAATCCGCCCGAAAGAATGAAAAACGGGACCTTTTCGAGGATCAGCCGGCCCAAGGGCTGACGCCTGGGCGCTGTCGCGGATTCCAAAGTTGCCGCACCCTTCGAGTCCGCATCTTTCGAGCCGGCACCCTTCGACGCCGCACCCTTCGACACCGCACCCTTCGAGCCAGTGGCGCGGTCTCGAGTTGGAAGGTCGCGAGCGGAGGCGGACTGCGATGCACGGGCTGTTCCCACTCCCAGGCGTCCTGTTCCCATTCCCAATCGTTGCAGCGGCCAGTAATCGAGGACTAAGAGGAGAAACGGGAGGGTGACAAACGTTTGCTTGGAGAGCAGACTGCAGACGAAAAACAGGGCCGAAACCCCCAGTCGCCACAGGCGACCTCGGGTTGCATAGCGAACGTAGTAGAACAGCGACAAGAAACCAAAAAACGTGCTGAGCACGTCCTTGCGTTCCGCGATCCAGGCCACCGACTCGACATGCAGCGGATGCAGCGCGAAGAGAGCGGCCACGACCGCGCTTTTCGTCCGGACCCCCGTCGCGGCGGCCAGCGCCAGAAACAACAGCATCGAGTTGGCCGCATGCAGCAGGGTGTTTGTGAGGTGGTATCCGCCCGGATGGAAACCGTAAAGACTCGTGTCGGCCATCAACGACATGAAGGTGAACGGAATCCAATTCGTGTCGTAAAAGTGGGTCCAACTCCACTTCACGTTCGGCAGCGTCAGGCCGGTGAGCACGTGCGGGTTTTGGAGGACGTAGAGCGGGTCGTCATGGCTGACAAAGCCGAAATGGAAGGTCTGGAAATAGACCAAGAGCGTGGCGACAAACAGGGCCGCACAAACGAGCGCATCGCGGCCTCTGCCTGCTTTCGGATCGGCAAGGGTTTTTATAGCCCGAGTCTTGGCGACTTCCATCCGCGAAACTCCCGCCCCTCCGAGGACCGTCGAGGGCGAAATGTCGTCAGCGCGGGGCAACGCGTCAAGGCGAATTGCGTTCCGGCCGCTAAGATCGGGCTTGTCCCTTGAAAACAAGAAAGGGGGAGCAGCAGCGGGCTTGCGGCAATTGGGCCACGAAATGCCGGCGCAGGCATCTCTGGCTCATCCTTCCGCCTTCATCCTTCATCCTTCCGATCCGGCCCTTCACTCGGGCACGGCGAAGATCCGCACGCTGCGTTCGCCGCCGCGCATTTCTGCGCCCCCGGCGAAGAGCAGTCGTGTTCCCTCCCGGTTGAAGCGGACGCAGATCACCCATTCGGGCGATTCGATTTCGTGGACCAGCTCGAGGTTCTCGGCGTTCCACAGGCACACGCTGGCCTGCCGTCCCGAGGTGGCGATGAGTTTGCCGTCAGGCGACCAATCGACCGAATACAGCTCGGCCGCCTTTGCGTCGGCGATTTTGATCAGTTCCCCTGAGGCGACATCCCACAGCCCCAGGCTGCCGTTCACGTACGTCACCGCCAGGCGCTTGCCGCTGGGATCGAATTTCAGCTCCTGCGACTGGCTCCGATGCAACACGCGGAGCAACTCGCCCGTCGCCACATCGAAGAGTTCCGTCGTCGAATTCCGATTACCGATCGCGACGATCCGTCCATCGGGACTGAACACGGGCCGCAAGCCCCCTGCAAACGGCCCGGCATCAAAATCGCGCACATGTTTGCCCGACGCCGCCGACCACAATTTCGCCCGCTTGCCGTATCCCCCGGTCACCAGCAGCGTCCCATCGGGACTGAACTCCGCGTGGGGTTGCTGGTTTCCCGTCTGAATCTCGATTTCCTTTCCGGTCGCCAGGTTGACGAGAATGGCCTTCGTTGAATTCTCACCGATCGCTACGACCTGCCGCTCGGGGCTGAAATCGAACGCGACCGCGCGGCGGCCGTCGCCGACCGTTTGTCGCGTCTTGAAGTCCAGGCCGGCACAGATCTCGACCGGTTTGTCGAAGGTGACCAGTCCCAGGCGGCCGTCGTTCGGACTGCGGACAAGCGAGTAAAGATCGCGCGAAACCCGGCCCACGCATTCCAGCAGGCACGCATTCTCGGCGGTGATCTTCGTCGTCGAACGTGCGTCCCGCTCGCGGTGTGCCTCCCACGCCTTGCCGCGTTCGCTCGACAACAACCGACGCCGCGTCTTCTCAAACAACGAATCCTCCCCGAACGGGCCAAACCGGAGTTGATGCCGCCACGCGTCCATTTTGGGAATTTCCCAGTGGTCGTTCGGCCCGTTGCTCCCGGCGTCGATGTACGCTTGCCGCGCGTCGTCGAGCCGATCCCACAACCGTTTCACATCCAGCTCGCCGGCCAGGCGCAGCTTTTCACACTGCACCTCGCTCAACACGCCGGCCCGCCCGATGGCCGCCGCTTTCCGCGTCACCGCCTCCGTAAGCCGTTTCCGCGCAGCCGACAGCGCCGCTTGTGGCATGGCGCCGAAGATCGACTGATCAAATTCCTCTGCCAATTCGCTGGGCGACGTCGCTCGAGCAGTCGTCAGCGGCGCTCCGCCAAATTGCGCCCGGGCCTGTGGCAACGAGCACCAACTGACATTCAAGACGAAAGGCAGGGCGACGAGGGCCGCACCCGTGCCGAAGAACCGCCATCTCATGCAAATTTGCTCCCATCCCAACCACCAAGATCGTACCATCGGCCGCTCCGCATTGAACGGCCAACTCGTGTCTGTGAAAATCGACTCTCCACGACGCTCATTCCGATTGCCTGGGCAGGCTGCGGAGAATCGTCTGTCGCCGCATTTGGTGTTTGTGCACAGGAGTCCTCGGCGTGCCGCTCTGTTAGCCGCCCCACCCGTTGGCATTTACTCTCGAGGCTCAAAATGCCCCAAGTCGTCAAGAAATGCGAAAAGTGCCAGCGATCATTTGCGACCTATAGCGCCACCGCACGTTTTTGCAGCCGGCGCTGCTACGCGACCTCCGACGCAAATCGGGGCCGTCGGGTTGCGGTCGTAGAGACCGTGATCTGCAAGTGGTGCGGGAAACCGTTCCAGGCCAATCGCGAGCGGAAGCGCAAAGTCTGCAGCAGATGGGAGTGTCCCGGACGCCCGCCTGCGGTGACAAGCGAACGGTTGTATTTCGTCTGGTCGAATATGGTCCGCCGCGCCGCGGAATCCAAAATCCCCGTCTGCGGGGCCTGGGGAAGCCAATACCAGGCCTTTCGCACGTGGGCTTTGTCCTCGGGATATTCGCGCGGACTCTTCTTCAGATGCAATGACAAACGAATTGGCTATTTCCCCCAGAATTGTGAATGGGGATCGAAGGCCACAAAGCGGTTCGCCAAGAAATGCGAACAGTGCCAGCGATTATTTAAACCCTGGTGCACAACGACGCGTTATTGCAGCGCGCAATGCTACACGGACTCCGGCACGCGCGGAGGACCGCGTGCGGCCGTCGAGACCGCGAACTGCAAGTGGTGCGGCAAACCTTTCGAGCGATTCGCCAATCGCCAGGTGAAGCGAGAAATCTGCAACAGGAAATGTCCGGCGCGCCCGCTCGGCGTAACCGCCGAACGTTTGTATTACGTCTGGATTGCGATGAAACGCCGGGCCGCGAAATCCAAGGACCCCGTCTGCGCGGCCTGGGCAAAACACTACAAGGCCTTTCGAGCGTGGGCGATGTCGTCCGGCTACGCGCCGGGGCTCGTCTTCAGGCGCAAAGACGACAGAACGGGGTACTCGCCAAAGAATTGTGACTGGGCCACGAAGGGCCAAATGCAGTACGCGACAAAAAAACGCAAAGACGCATCCGGCTCGCGGTTCAAGGGCGTTTCGTGGTCCAAGGTCCGCAGTCTGTGGGTCATGCAAATTACGAAGGAGGGCGTGCAGCACAATGCCTTCTTCCCGACCGAGCGCGAAGCGGCCCGCGCCTACGACGAAAAGGCACTCGAGCTCTTCGGAGAGTTTGCCCGCCCAAATTTCCCAAGGCAAAAAGCGAGACGTCGCAAGTCCGGTAGCCGGGGGTAAAAGGAAGGCTGAAGGATGAAGGCGGAAGGATGAACCAGCTGCGAGGCCTGCGGCCGCCTGGTTTTGTTCAGTCTTGATATTCGCCATTGGGCCGAGACAAAGGCGGCAGGCGCATATTCGGGCGAATATTCGCCTGCGCCCCTTTTCCGTGCGGGCAAAACTTTATTATTGAATGCCTTCGAGCGGCTGTGTACGGTGATCGCTGATCGTAAAATCGCCGCATATTCAGGGGGCCATCAGCAATGACGAAGCAACTGGCGAGCGGCATATTCGTCGGATTGGTCTTTATCGCGATTGGAGTAGCTCGCGCAGACGATGGACGGCCGAAGAAAAACCATGGCCGCATCCTCGAGGTTTCGACGAGCACGATCAATCTTGGTGAGGCGGTCGATAAGGATCAGAGACTGGCGCAGGTCGTCTTCAATCGCACTTCTCCGATCGACGTCAAAGCTGAGCGCCATCGAGCCAAAAAATCGCCGCCGATCGTAACCGCTACATTCTCAATCCCTGATCTGACCTTTCCGCTGCACGAAGGGGATGTCGGTCGTTTGCCCCGCAGGCGGTTTGAAATGCTGCAGGTCGCCGGTAAAGCTTCGGCGCGAATTCGTGTCTCAAACCGTGATCTCGAGGAGGATTGGTTCGTCGAGGGGCTCGACTGCTCGCATTTCGTCGATGGCCACGTCTATACCGAATGCGATTTTTATTTTCTCGCCGTCGCTCCCAAGCACTATCAGACGGTGACCGGGGCGACGCGGACCGTCCCGCACATTCAACAATTCGATGTGAGTAAGGCGGAACTCCTTTTCCGCAAGATGCTTTTGGACGAGGCCGAAACGGCCCGACAGTTCCTCAAGCCGATTGTTGTGGCGAAAACGGCGCCCGAGACGAGAGCCAAAGCCGCGCTGACCAACGCTCGCAATCTCATCAAGGCTAAACTCTATATTCCCGCGGAAGCAAGACTCCGGCAGATCATCAAGGACGTCCCGGGGACACCAACGGCCGAGGCGGCGCAGAAGGAATTAGAGGCGTTGCCGCATTAGCGATTCTGTGAACGGAAGTGACCCGTCAGGACGGGCAACTCTCGGGTCGAAGCGTTCGCAGTTCTGTAGGACAGCATGCCGCTTTCATTTGGCATCGGGCTGCAAGCGCCGTGCGAAATCGGCAGGCCGAGCCTGCCCTGCGAAGCTCAATAGGCGGCGGCTAGTCACGAGAAGAGGAGCCGATTCCTTTGCGCCTGCGCAAAGGCCGGCCACGCCACGGTACTGGGTGATGAGGTAGGCACAGAAAACGAGGCACAGAAAACGGGACAGGTGCGATATTGACAGGATAGGTAAAGTCCTCGGCTCTGCGCAGGGCACGCCCCGACTTGTGTTGATCGAGTCAGGGGCTCAAGTCACCTCCACATTATCGAGGTCGTCTGACCATTTGACGCCGAAAGCGGATACTTCTAGCACGCTGATACGACGAACCTCTCTCCGGGATTCGTCGTACTCAACTACCGCATAGTTCCGACCAAAGGCCTTCCAGCTCGCGCAAGCGCTCGGTTCGGTTCCTCGTTCCAAGGAATGACGGCGAGTCTCGGAAGCTCATCAACTGCCTGCCGAAAAGTGGGGAATTTGCCACGCGGTTCGGCATGGAGCTCATCCTCGATTACAAACACGCTCTTTAGGCCCTCAGGGTTGAAACAAGGGGGGCGGGACTCACTTCGACTCCGATTTGATTCCCGTCCTCTTCAATTCTTCCCACACTCCCCTTTTTCACACTCGCCGATTCGCTCAACACCCGTTTCCAACCACCTGGTCGCAGTCTATTCGCGGTCAACCAATCGCACGACCGTCCTCTCGCGGACCGCTTCCAGTCGGACTCCCAAGTTTATCAGGATTTGGGCGCCCACGCCTTCGATTTCCCGAAGCAGACCCAACAACAAGTGCGGAGTGCCGACGTATTCGTGACCGAGACCGCTTGCCTCTTCCATCGCAAAGCGGACGACATTTTTCGCCCGTGGCGTGAGCGTCAGTTTCTCCTCCACGACGGGATCTCGCCCAGACTGGATGATCTTGTCGACCTCGTGGGTGATGCGTTTTGGATCAACACCCCAGTCCAGCAGGATGAGGCGGGCCACACCCGATTCATTGTTCGCGATGCCCAACAGAATGTGCTCGGTTCCGATGTACTCGTGCCTCAGCCGCCGGGCCTCCTCTTCGGCGCGCTGCATCACCGTCTGGGCGGGATTGGAGAATTCCATGTACATTCGACATGCTCCGTGATTAAAGCCGCAAGCGGGTGCGTAAATCTCAGGCGGATTTTTCACCACCAAGGCACGTGGCTTTGAATACGCCCCAATGGCGGATGACACCAAGAAAGGCAAAGGAGATCCGCAGATTACGCCGATGTCGCCGATTTGAATTTCAAAATCTGCGTCCTCTGCGAAATCAGCGGATAACGGCTTCCCAGTCTTTCTTGGGGTATGCAAAAGGGGACGCAGGAAAGCTGCGTCCCCTTTGATTTGGATTTGGGGCTGCCTAATTGTTCCTGTCGCGCAGTTGCCTAATCCGTGGTTTTGACGAGATGGTCGTGCATCACCTTCTGGTCGCCGGCCGTAAGCTGCTCCGGACCTAGCTTGACTGTCAGCTTGGCGATCTTGCCGTTGAAGCGGAACGGCACGTGGTAGTCCTTGTCGTCCACCGGCGTGCGGAGATCCATTCCGACGTCGAACGTTTCGTCGATCGACATCAGGAAGGGAATCGAGTGTGGCATCGTCTGCTGGGCGACTTCCTGATCGTCAACTTTCAGCACGCCCGTGCCCCCTTTGCCGAGGCCGGGTCCGTCGTACTTGAAATCAAAGGCAATCGTATGCTTGCCCGGCGTCAGAGCGTCCTTGCCTTCCCAGCGAAACCGCTTGATGTCCAGGCCGTTGTAGACAAACACCGGCTTGCCTTTCAGCAGATACAGCCCATAGCCGCCGAAGCGCCCGCCCAGAGTATTCAACATGCCCTCTCCACCGCCTTCGGGAATTTCCACCTCTGCGGTGATGGTGTAGGACTTGTTCAAGAGGCTGGGAGCGTTGCCGGTGGGCAACCCGGCGGTCACACCCGAGTACGTAAAGAGAGTCCGCCCGGCGGTTGCGCTCGGCCGGGGAGTGATGAGCCGCGGGAGGATCGAGTTATCGAGCGGGAACACGTTGTATTTCGCCGCTTCGACCAGAAAGAGCTCCTGCAACTCATGCAGCTTGTCGGGATTCTTCGCCGCGAGGTCGTTGTTCTCCGAGTAGTCGTCGGCGATGTTGTACAGCTCCCATTTGTAGCCGTTGACCACATCGGGAAGCGTTGCCGTTCCCATCAGCCAGACGGGAACGGGCGGCGGCGTCGCTGCGACCCAGCCGTCGTGGTAGATCGCGCGGGCGCCGAACATCTCGAAGTATTGCGTGTCGCGCCGGGATGGCGCATTGGCGTTGGCCTGGTCGAAGGTGTAAGCCATGCTTAGTCCTTCGATCGGTTTCTGCGCGACGCCGTTGACCATCACCGGCGCCGGGACGCCCGCCGCTTCCAGGACGGTCGGCACGACGTCGATGATGTGATGGAACTGCGTGCGGACGCCGCCGACGTCCTTGATGTGGCCGGGCCACGAGATACACATGCCCTGACGGGTGCCGCCAAAGAATGAGGCCACCTGTTTGGTCCATTTGAAGGGCGTATCGAAAGCCCAAGACCAGGCCACCGACATATGGGGGTACGTCCCGGCCGAGCCCCAGGCGTCGTAAAACTTCATCTGGTCGGCAATGGGGATGTCGAGGATGGCGTTGTAGGCGGTCATCTGATTGGGCGTACCGACCAGCGTGCCTTCGGCGCTGGTGCCGTTATCGCCGCTGATGTAGATGATCAGCGTGTTGTCGAGTTTCCCCATGTCCTCGACGGCTTGAATCACGCGGCCGATCTCGTGATCGGTATACGCCGCGTAGGCGCCGAACACCTCGGCTTGATGGGCGAAGAGCTTCTTATTCTCCTCGGGAAGCGTCTCCCACTTCGGCAGGCTGTCAGGCCAGGCAGTGAGTTGAGCATTCGCCGGGATGACGCCCAGGCGCTTCTGGTTGGCGAAGATTTGCTCGCGCATTTCGTTCCAGCCCATGTCGAACTTGCCTTTGAACTTCTCGATCCACTCTTTGGTGGGCTGGTGCGGCGAGTGGGTTCCCCCGGGAACGTAGTATAGGAAGAACGGTTTGTCCGGCGCGGACGCGTTCAATTCGTTCATGTACTGGATGGCCTGATCGGCCATGTCCGTAATCAGGTTGTATTTCGGCTTGCCGATCCACGGAAAGACCTGGGTTGTGTTCTCAAAAAGGTAGGGCGTCCATTGGTCGGTTTCGCCGCCCATGAAGCCGTAGAAGTATTCGAAACCCATGCCGACGGGCCATTGATCGAAGGGGCCGGCGGCGCTGTATTGATAGCTCGGCGTATTGTGATTCTTGCCGAACCACGATGTCGCGTAGCCGTTCTGCTTGAGAATCGTGCCGATGGTGGCATTGTCGACGCCGATGACGGAGTCGTAACCGGGATAGCCCGTTGACATCTCGCCGATGACGCCAAACCCCACGGAGTGATGGTTACGGCCCGTGATCAAGGCGGCACGCGTGGGCGAACAGAGAGCCGTGGAGTGGAACTGCGTGTAACGCAGGCCGGCCTTGGCAACCCGATCCATGGCCGGTGTGGGCACGATGCCGCCAAACGTGCCCGACACGCCGTAGCCCTGATCATCCGTCATGATCAAAAGCACGTTGGGGCGCCTTTGGGCGGGACAATCTTCGCCGGCCAGTACGGCTTGGAATCCTTGGCGTTGAGATTGATGACGCCGCCGAACTTGGGTGCGGGATTCGGGACGTACTTTCCGTCAATCGTGGTCGTGCTGCTGGGTGAACCCGGCGCGGGGGCTTGCTGCTGCTGGCCGGGCTCGGCGGCGTTCACCCTCTGCGAGGGTTCGACATTCTGCAACGCGGCGGCGAAGCCGAGGAGCGTTCCCAGCCCGATCGCGAAGAGCCCTTGTAACCTGGCGGTGCGCATGTTGTCGTCTCCATTGCCGCGAGTCGATTTTGAGTGATCCAACGAAGTCGCCCCTTTGAACGCGCACTCAAAGCGCGCGTTGCCACCCTAAAGGCCGGCGACGAGTCCCGCAATTAGACCTTGGTCTAATCTGGTCGGCAGCTACGTTCGACCTGCCGGCGCGTAGCGGGTGCGTCACAGTCGGCAACAAGGTGCCCGCCAAGCGTAATTGCCTGACCGAGCTTGGCGGTTCGGACCAACGGCGACTCTCAGTGGGCGGGGCGATTGCTAGAGGCTGGGGGTCGGAGGCCAGGGGCCGGGGAGAACAAAAAGCCAGAAACCCAAAAGCGTTTCGTATTTTCACCCTGATCCCTAGCCTCTAGCCCCTAACCTCTATTTCGCGGATACGCCGCCACCGTTGGTTTCAGGCGGACGATTTGCCGACGCCGGTCGTTTCGACCGAAGCGGTCGGCACCGACGATGGTTGCCGACGCCGCCAGTCGACTCGGCAAACGTCAGGTTTCGTCCAGGAAGAGATCCCGCGATCAACTGCCTGAGGAGACAGTGACGACCGGGTGAGTTGAAAGTCACCAGATGCCCCGGAACTCGTTCCTAGCCTCAGTGTACCGAGGTGTGCTCGAATCACGCGCAAAAATTTTTTCAGTTTGTTGCAACATCCGAGGCGCGAGGAAGTTGCGGCAAAAGATTTTTTACGCATGCTTTGCGACGCAAAGTAGTAAGCATCCCGGGCGAGAGATCGGGGACGTGCGGGCGGGCCGATTTTTACGGGCACGCCATGGGGGGCGGGCTGATTTTTGCGGGCTCGCAATGAGGGCGGGCCGACCCTTTTTTTGGGGTGGACCCAAAAAAAGTCCCCGCTCTGCTTCGCCGCTCGGCTCTCTCTGGTTGACCACTTGGCCCCCTCACCCCCGACCCGTCTCCCGCAAGGGGCGAGGGGAGCAGGACTTAGGAGAGTCTGCGGGAACAGACGACTCAAACTCTCGGGCCGGGGCTCTCTGCCCGCGTCCGACTTTTTTTGGGTGGAGCCCAAAAAACTCCCCCTTTTTTCAGCGCCCCAAAAAAGCCAAAAAAGTCGGCGGGAGCCGCGCGGCGAGATTCGGAGAATGGAGGGAAAAAGGGTGGGTAACGGGACTCGAACCCGCGCCCTTCGGAGCCACAGTCCGACGCTCTAACCAACTGAGCTATACCCACCATGTGAGGCGCAGCGCGTAACATATCTCACGCCGGAACCCCCTGCAAGGCAGGGTTGTTGGGACGATTCGCCGCGTCACGCGTCGCGAATTTCGCTGACCGCAGAGCGGCCGGCTTACGTAATTTCAGCCTCGTTCGGCTTCGATTTATCCAGCGACTGCTGCAACGATCGCGTGCGCAGTCGCAGCTCGAAATACACGAGCAGGGCTGCGGCTGCCAACAGGGGCAAGAGGTAATAGATCACCCGAAACAGGAGGATGGCCGCCAGCACGTCGGTTCGCTGCGCGTCGGGCGTCATCTTCAAGATGATCAACTCGAAGACGGCCACGCCGCCCGGCACGTGGCTCAGGACGACGACCACAATGGCGAACAGGTAGACCCCCAGAAAATCGAGGTAACTCACGACGCCTTTGGGAAGGAGCACGTAAAAGCAGGCCGCCGCAATGACCAGGTCGCCCGCCGCCACGGCCAACTGGGCCGCCGACATTCTGAAACCCGGCAGCTTGACATCCTTGCCCAACAGGCGGATCGGCGTTCTCCAGATGACGGTCACCGCCAGGTAGGCGACCGCCATCGCGATCAGCGGAAAGCCCAGGGGAAACGTCGTAGCAAATGGCAAATGCCACTCACCGCTCATATCAAGCGGCCAGACGATAAAAATCACCCCCGGCAGCGAAAAAAGGCCGAACAAGAGCGCGAAGGCCTTGCCACCGAGACGGATCGGTTTTTTCCAGATCGCCGCGACGGCCAAAAATGCGGCGATGGCGAGGAACAAAAAGCCAAGCGGATAGGTCGTGCTGAGCGGCGAATGCACGTCGAGGCTGATCTCAAACGGACGCACGATAAAAATCACACCCGCCAGCGCAAAGACGCCAAACCAAAACGTGACCCCCAAAATCACGACCAGTTGCACGATCTCGGCCGGGGAGAGTCCCCAGGCCGAGTACAGGCGAAACCGCACCGACCCGCCGCCGAGCAGGGCGCCGAAGTTGTAGCTCGTCGCGAATCCCGTGAAGGAGGCCAGCGCAACCCGCCTGAGCGGAAGCGGATGGGCCACCGACTTGATGGCGAGCAAGTCGTAGCCCATCAGCACGATGTAGCTGATGGCCGTCAGGATGCAGGAGAGAACGATTTGATATTTGGGAACGCGAAGAACCGCCTCGCGAATTTCCGCCAGGGAATACTGGCGGACCTGTTTAAAGAGGAGGAACACCGCGGCGGCAAAGACGGCGATGACAAGCAGCGGGCTGATTCGGTGCAGAAACGCCCGAACGGAACCTGCCCGCTGCTCTTCCGACATTATCGCCTCGCGCCCGTTTTTTTTGCCCAACGGACGCTATTAAACCCGATCCGGCGCTGTCAATTCCACTCAGTGATGGGACCACCTTGGAACGCGATGCACGTTTTGCCGTGTTTGAGGGCGAAAAACCCACGTTGGAGCCGTTCGATCCGATCGGGCGGTCCGCTCAGTCGGTGCGAGCGACGATCCGGGGCTCCTCAAAATCGTGGCTGACCGGCGTGCGGCGGGCCACATTCCAGGTCGACGGGCGCTGCGCTTCGGCAACCTCGACGCGCGTGTGAAAGCCGGCCGAGACGGTCTGGCGGAAATAGCGTTTGACGACGACTCCCACCGGATCGGCCGAAGCCTGCGACATGTCGAACGATTCGCCGGAATCGAGCGAGCCTTGGGGCTGCCGCTCGAACTTCGAGCCGTCGGCCGGCGGCGTGTTGGACCGTTGTTTGATGGGCGCCGGTGGACCGCCCGGAGGCTGGTCGCCTGCATCGTTCGACGGAGGCGGTCCGGTCGTGTTGCTCGGAGAGGGGAGCGGCCCCGAGGGCGCCCCCTCGAATGTTTGCACGGGCGTTCCGGCAACCGGGCCACAGCCCGATCCTCCAGAACCACAGCCGCCCACCCCACAGCCGGGCATGCCACAGCCGCACGCGGGACCGCACGCCAGCCCACAGGACGGGCCGCAAGGACATCCACACGGAGAACCGCACGACGGTCCGCATCGCGGCCCGCAAGCTGGGCCGCAACTCGGGCCGCAACCCGGGCCGCAACCTGCGCTCGGAAAGGGGGCGAAGGAAGATCGCTGACATCCGCACCCCGAAGGGCAGCCTCCACAGCAGCCCATTGGCTGGCACGCGGGACGGCAGCAGGAGGGCTGGCAACCGCCGCACGGGCGGCCGAAAAAGGGCATCGGGCTTCCGCAAGGTGAGCCGCAATAGGGTGAGCCACCACAGGGCGAACTGCCGCAGGGCGAACCGAAAAACGAAGGGCCACCGCAGGGTGACCCAAAAAATGCAGCGCCGCCGCAGGGCGACCCAAGAAAGGAAGGTCCGCCGCAAGACGAACCGCAGGAGCCGCACGATCCACCCCCCCCGCAGCCCTGTGCCTGGACGGCGGCCGCATCAAGGGCGATCGTTCCGGCAGCGGCAACGATTGAGAGCAGGAGGTGCCATCGCGATCCGAAGCCTCGCGACCGGACACGCGCGGGTGCGGGCGCCGGAGGCACAACCCAAATTCCCACGCGCTCGAGGCGCGCGAAAGGCGTCGCCGCTCGAAAGCGCCGGCGACGCGACGAACAAGAAACTCCGTCTCGCACGCCACAAGCGCGCAAGCCGCAATTGCAGACCCGTTCATTGAACGAACTCTCCCTGCGTAGGTGCAGACCAAGGTCGACCGACCAGCGGCCCCGCAGGGAGTGCTGTCACACGAACTCGCCGCCCTAAGTGAGTACGCCCCAACGCAAACGCCGTGCCTCGCACACTCGCGGCATTGCCCGGCGCCGCACGGCGTTCGGTCCATCGACGTGCAAGTCATTGCCGGTCGGCGAGTTGAAGCCGGCGGCGGCGGCTCCGATTCGACGGTGGCCTGCGTGCCTCGCACGAGACGAATTGCAGATTTTGCAATGCGATCGGCAAAATCCGCCGAAATTACGACGCTTTGATAAAGCTCATGTGCAACTCGGCATGACGCAGGCAGAGGCGGTTCGACTCGTCGATCGACAGACGGCCGAGGAACGGGTGCGGCGAGCGCTTCGATTCGGAGTGCAGCCGATGAAACGACTGGCGGAGATGATCGAGCGCGGCCTGAGCGTCCGTTTCGCCCGGAACGAGCGCCGCCGAGGCTTTTTTGGAGAGTTGGAATCCCGGGGTCAGTCCCCGCTCGAGCAGGCGCTTCTTGAAGAACGGTCCAACCATGCGGATCGGAAGAGGGGCCTGAAACCCAAAACCGTCGATCGTCTTGTTATTGGCGATCGCCAGGTGTTCCAGGATTTGTCCCAGCGACCACTTCCCCGTCGTCTCGGATTTTTCGCGCACGGCCCGCTCGGCATCCGACACAATTTGCTCGAACGACTCGTAACGGACTTTTCGGCACGGAGCGGTTGCAGTGGACATGGGTGCGACCTTTGCAAGACGGTCGGGACCGGGAATGGTTCACATCGTACCGCGCGGGCGACCGGGAAAAACAGCCCCTCGTTCTTGCTCCCAAGACGAGCCGGGCAACAAAGAAATCCAGGCCGGCCAAAACAAAAAGGGCCGGGGTTGTCCCCGGCCCAATCTGTCGTCATCCATGACGAATCTGTTTCAGATTTACTTCAAGCCCTTCGCCTTGCAGAAGGCCTTGAAGTCCTGCACGAACTTCTGGTTCTCGGCCGTGTTGAGGCTCTGGTAATAGTTCCAGGCGGCGAGGTGTCCCACCAAGGGCGGAACGTCCATCGCCCGCAGCTCGTCTTCGGCCACGGAGAAGGCCATGATCGGACAATCGCCCGAGGTCAGGCCCTGGTTGGCGAATTCCTTGTAGAACGGCACGTTGCTGTCGCCGTTGATCGTCGAAAGCACGCAGGCGCCGCCGCCGGTCGCGAAGGATTTGATCTTCTGCACGATCGTCTGGTAGTCCTGGTGATGGAACGGCGTGTACTCCTCGATGATGTTCGCATCGGGAATGCCGCGGTACTTCAAGTACGCCTTCAAGACTTTGTTCGCCGTCCGCGGGAAGACGTAGTCGGTCCCCAGGAGATAGAACTTGCGGAAGCCTTCGTCGAGCATGTAGGCGGCCGCTGGGTTCAACTGCTGGTTCGGCGGAGCGGCCGTGTAGAACACGTTCTTCGACTGCTCTTCACCCTCGTACTGCACCGGGTAGAACAACAGGGCGTTGTATTCCTCGAACACCGGCAAGACCGACTTGCGGCTCACCGAGGTCCAGCAGCCTTCGACCATGGCGACCTTGTCCTGCGTGATCAGCTTGCGGGCCTTCTCGGCAAACAGGGGCCAGTCGCTGGCCGGGTCTTCGATCACCGGCTTGATCTTGTAGCTTTTGCCGCCGACCTTGATGCCGCCGGCCGCGTTGATTTCTTCAATCGCGAAGAGGTCGGCGTCCTTGAGCGACGTTTCGGAAATGGCCATCGTGCCGCTCAAGCTGTGCAGGATGCCGACGCGGACCGTGTCGTCCGAGAGATCGGGTTTCGGATATTCCTTGCCGGGCTTCGGGCCGCCGGTCGGAGCGGGATACACGCCGTCGGTGCCGGGCAGGCTCGGATCGTGCAGGTACTTCGAATACGAATCGGGCTTCACGAGGCCCTTCATGCCCTTCAAGATCTTGAACTGGCCGTTGGCCTTGATTTCGCCGATGTAGACCGGCTTCCAGACGTGCTGGTTGCTCTTGTCCATCATCTTTTCGCCGCCGGGCGCCGGGAATTTGAGCCCGTAGACCGCCTCGCGGACTTTGTCGACGTCGAACGAGTCGGCCTTCTCGCAGGCCATCGCCCAGACTTTAATGCCGTAATAAGCGGCTTCGATCGGGTCGTCGGTCACGCGGCCTTGGCTGGCGTCGGGAAGATCGGCGCTTTTCACGGTGTCGACGAAGACGATATCGTAATCCTCCTTGATCTCGATCTTCTTCTTCCGCGCCGCCGTCGCCAGGGCCGGTGCCAGCATGTGCTGCACATCGCCGGCCGAGGCCAGGACGATCGGTCCGGCCGGAGCGGTCGACGGTTGCGTGTCGCCCGCGAGGCCGTAGCCGGCCACGCCCAGGCTGACCGCCAGAGCAAATCCCCAACACAGTTTTCTCATCGCGCCACGTTTCCTTTGTAGTACCTGGTTTAGAATCATTGCCGTCCCTCCACCGAAGCCCGCTCTTGCTCCGTCAGTTCGCCCGCCGCGCAATCAGACGACGCTCTTCGTCGCAGGCCCTCGCTAGAAACGGTCGGAGGAGCGCTTGAAACGCGTTGCGACACGTCAGTCGCGATCTTGCCGCGGCAGTCGATCAGTCGAGACTTTATTCCCAGCACATCGAACTTTGGTTTGAATCAACTTACGAGCAGAGGCTGGATTGAAAGCCGCCCCCCTCGCGGGCAGGCGCAGCCGCGCCCGGCGAAGGGCGCAATCATCCAGTCGGTGCGCCGGACAGATTCCTCATGACAAGGATTCCCGGCGCCAAGCTGCCAAACCAAAAGTCGCAGATTCCGGCTGATTCGACGGGCCATTCGGCAAGCGCAATCCAAGCACCCGACGTCTCGAGGAGACCTTCAAGACGAGCACATCAATCCGAAACGCCCACAGAACGCAAGTTTAGTGCCAGCCTGAAAATAGAATTGAGCGTTGTGACCTAAGCTCTGAATTTCATGACGCTTCCGGTCGCCCGCGGCGGCAATCGCGGCCGTGCCCGCCGATGAATGAGCCCCAATTGATGCAACGAACCGGGGCAATCGTGCAATTTACATGTGCAAGAGTTGAAGGATGAAGGCGGAAGGATGAAGGATGAAGGATGAGCCAGACGCGCAGTCGCTTCGCGACTGCCCAATTTTGTCTGGCTCATCCTTCCGCTTTCCCCTTCTGGCTCATCCTTCATCCTTCATCCTTTTTCTTACGTTTGTCCGATCCAATCTGGAGTCGCCGTCGCGCGCGAGCAGGCGCGGATGGCTTCGACCGTCGATTCGGGCAGGCGGTCTGCCTTGAGCAACGCGGCGTTTTCGCTCCAGCGACCGGGACTCTTTGTGCCGACAATTGCCGTGTGGACCCCCGGAATGCCCAGCGTGAATCGCAGGGCCGTCGAGACGGCGGCGGACAGATCGCCCTTGAGGAAGTCGTAATCGAGTTTCGCCAGGCGTTCCCAGTAGGGCCGGTGGTATTCGTTGGCCGGCGGCTGGGCCGATTTCCAGGCTGCGTTCGCGATCGGCCGCTTGGCAATCACCCCCATTTGGGCATCCCGGGCCAGGGGAATCGTCATGTCGATCGCTTCCTGGTCGGCGATGCTCACCGACGTTTGCAGCGTATCGAAGGCTCCGCAGACGACGGCGTAGCGGGCGGCACGGCTGTCTCCGCTATAGCCGATGTAGCGCGTGTAGCCGCGGTCGCGGGCCGTTTGGAGCGCGGCAATCACGTCACCCTTGCGCAGCTCTTCCTCCGAGCAGCTATGTAATTGAACGAGGTCGACGCGATCGGTCTTGAGCCGCGTGAGGCTGCGGGTGATCGAGCTGAGAAGCGATTCGGGCCGCCAGTCGCCCACGCCCGGCGTCTGCGGATGGCCGCACTTGGTGAAGAGGTGAAATTCGCGGCGGCGGTGCGAGACCGCCTCGCCAATCAGCTCTTCGCTGGCAAGATAGCACTCGGCCGTATCGATCACGTTGAGCCCGGCGTCGAGCGCTCTTGAGAGAAGTTTTGTGACGTCCTCGACCGGGGCGCGCTCGAAGCCGATTTCCGCTCCGCCGAAGCCGAGCACGCTCACCCGCATGTCGGTCTTGCCAAACTGTCGCTGTTCCATGACTCACCTTCGGTCCGCGGCTTACCTTCGGTCCGCGTGTCGTCTTCGAGAATGATCCGCCGGCCGCTTGTCGAGCGGGCGTTGTTTGCGCCGGTGAACTTGCGTTTGGATGGACACGCGAACTCGGTTCAGGCGGCCCGATGCGGCTTGAGGCCGTCGAGCTCTTTTTTAGCGGCCTCGACCGTCTTCGTGCCTTCACCCTGGGCGGCCTTTGCGACGGCGAGTTTGCTGGCAAGCGGATCAAGTGCGGTTTTCGCCTCGGCAACTTTCTTTTGCGCCGCCTCGACGGCCTGTTTCGCCTCGGCCAGCTTCTTTTCGGCAAGCGGGATCTGAGTGCGGGCCGCTTCGATGGCCTTCGGTTTTTCGGCCACCGCCCTTTTCAGCAGTTCCAACTCGGTCGATTTCTTGGAGATCAAGTTTTTGATCTCGGTGACTTGCCCGGTCACGTCGGCGTCGCCGGGCACGCGGCGCGAGGCCTCTTCGGCTTTGGCGAGCGTCTCGTTGAGCGCCGGCAGCATCGCGTCGAAAGCGCCCGCCTGTCGCAGCGCGGCGGTTCGCTCGGCGTTCAGTTGCACAACATATTCCTGCGCCCGCTTCACGCCGACTGCAGCCGCGTCCGACTCCTTCTGTGCGGCGTCGACGCGAGCCTGCAACTTGGCGACATCGGCCTTGCCGGCGTCGAGCGCGGTTTGTGCGGTCTGGACCGCCTCGGCGAGTTGAGCCGTCTTCGCCTGCAGGGCGGCGATTTCGACGAACTTCGTCTGGAAGGCGATTTCATCGTTCCAATGGCGTACGTGGGCCTCCGCTTGCGCGAGCAATTGCGCGGAGGCGGCCACGGCGGCTTTCGCCGTTGCGACCGGGTCGACGGTTTGCCGCTGGGCCGCTTCAAGAACCGACCTCAAGTCGGATGTCCGCTTGGCCGCGGCGGCAAGTTCGGCCTTGGCCTTGTCCAGGCGGACCTTACGTTCGGGGATCGCCTTGTTGGCGTCTGCGAGCTGCTTTTGCTTCTTGGCGAACTGCGATTTGATTTGTTCGGCGGCGGTCTCGACGTCCTTGTCGCCCTTGAGTTTGGCGGAGGCCTGCGCGCTCTTGTCGGCAGCTTCTTTCAAGATGGGGAGCACAGCCGGCAGCGAAGCGACCAACTGCATTTGTGCCTGCAGATCCGGCATTGAGCGCATCGACCACGGAGCGGGCCTTGGCCGTCTCGTCGTTTGCCGATTTGAATTTCGCCGCGACCTCAGCGACGTTTTTTGCGCCGCCTCGAGCTGGGCCTGGAGTTTGGGAGCCTCGGCTTGGGCCGCCGCCAGGCGAGCGGCGACTTTTTCATGCTCGGCTTTCTTCTGGGCAAATTCCTGGTTGGCCGCGGCGAGCCGGTCAGCCAGACGGGGCGGATTTGCGTCGAGCGTGCCGATAGGCTTGCCGGTCTTGCCGTCAAATACGCGAAATGCGCCGGTCCAATCGCCGGCAACGAGTCGGTTCGACTCGTCACAGTAGGCGACGCACAAAGGCAGGTCGCCGAATCCGCTGTAGCCCGTCTTGGCGGACCATTTCTGGTCCCACAGACGGGCCACGCCGTCGCGTCCGCAGGAGACGAGCTGGCCGTCGCGCGTGAAGGCCAGCGACGTCACGCCGCCGCCGTGCGCACCCCACGTTTTGACCTGGTTGCCATTCTCCATTTCCCAAAGCTTGATCGAGCCGTCTTCGCTTCCGGAGGCGAGGAAGTTCGAGTCGATCCGCCAGGAAAGGGCGGTCACTGCGTTCGGATGACCGGCCAGGACCGAATACTCGCGGCCTGTCTGCGCTTCCCAGACCACAACGCCGCCGTTGCGGTCGGCCGTCGCCAGCAGAACGCCGTCCGGACTGAATTCGACGGAGTAAATCCAGTCGGTGTGTTTTTTCATTTGGTACTTGAGCGAACCGTCAGCCGTCGAGAAGACGCGGACGATCTTGCTCGGACCGCCCAGGGCGATGAGCGATTGATCGGCACTGATGTCGGCGCCGAGCACCGCGTCGAGCTCGTCGCCCACCTCGAACATCCGCTCGCCCGTGCGCACGTTCCAGACGACGACCTTGCCGCTCGCCGCGCCGTGGCCGCCGCCCGCCAACAGCAACAGGCCGTTGCGGCTGAACTTGAGGACTTCGGGAATGCCTTCGGCAAACGGGAGGACGCCGATGAGTTCGAGCGTTTTGGTGTTGTAAAGCAGGATCTGTTTTTGACCCGGGACGGCCGCCAGCGGCGACCAGGGATTGACGGCGACCGTGCGTGGTGCGGTCGCACGGGTCGTACGAATCAAGGGTTCGATGCTGAGCCGCTCGGGCATCGGCGGCGGTCCTTCCGGCCGGCCGGCGCCCCCTTTGAGGGCGAAGTCCATCTTGGGCTTTTTGCTGGCGGCGGCCTTGCTTCCCTTGCTTTCGAGGGCGCCGCCGTCGATCCATTTGGCGAGGACGGCCAATTGGTTGTCGGGCAGTTTTTCGGCCTTGTAGGGCATGTACGGTTCGGATTTGTGGGCGCACAGATTGAAGAGATAGCTGTCACCTGAGCTGCCCGCCTCGACCACCGCGCCGGAGCCGCCGCCGGCCATCAGGGCGGAATAGGTCGTCAGATCGAGGCCGGCCGTCTTCTTGTCGGTGTTATGACAGCCGAAGCATTTTTCGCGGAAGATGGGCCGCACGTCGTCTTCGTACGTGACCTTCGGGCCCTTCGCCGCCCCCTTGGCGGACGCCTTTTCGGCGGCGCAGGCGGCCGCGGGGACCGCCAGCCAGAGACAAACCGCGCACGCGACGATCCATCGCCCCTGCGCCATTCGAATACCAGACCTCATCAGCATCACCTATCAATGATTGAACAGGAACTCGCGCGAGTTCAACAGCGCCCAGAAGGTGTCTTCGAGCGCCTGTTTCTTGTCCGGGCTGTCCGCCAAAAGGGAGGTCAGCGTGGCGTGTTCTTTTTCCGTCGGCCGCCGCGAGAGGCAACGGATGTAAATTTCTTCGAGAATCTCGGGCGGCGCTTTCTTTTCCTTCAAACGCCGTTCGATCAGACGACCCTCGTGGATTTTATTGTTCACCGTGTCGCCGTTGAGCAGGTGCAAGGCCTGCGACAAGTTCGGCTCGACGCGGACCTCGCACGAGCAGGCGGTTGTCCGCGTGGCCCGGCCGAACGTCGTCAAAAAGTAGCTCGACGTGTTGCCGTCGGCCACCTGGACCGCGCGGGCCCCGAGCGGCAGGCCGGGGAATTTGTTCTTGGTGTCGGTCGCTTCGCTCACGCAGTCGAGCATGACCTCGGCGCGCATGCGGCGCAGCTCGGCGTGGGCGAAGTTGCGATGGTCGCTCTCGTTGGTCGGGTTGACCTCTGTCGAAAGCTGGTACGTGCGCGACGTGCAGATGTCCTTCACGAACCGCTTGAAATCGTAGTGGTATTCGGTGAACCGCTTGCCCAGCTCGTCCAACAACTCGGGATTGACGGCCGGATTGCTCACGCGAACGTCGTCGACGTCTTGAATAATGCCGCGGCCGAGAAAGTGAGCCCACACGATGTTGGACAGGTTCTTGGCAAAGTACGGATTGTCGGGCGAAGCCAGCCATTTGGCGAGCACTTCGCGGCGGTCCTTGCCGGTGCAATCGGGCGCGCGCCCCCCAGGAACTTGGGCTTCATCGCCTGGTGCGTCACGGGGTGCACGACTTCGCCGCCGCCGCTGTTGAAGACGATCAGCTCCCGCGGGTCTTCCGAACCTTTGCGGCCGATCTGCGAGAAGAAGGCGGCAAAGCCGTAGTAATCGTCCATCGTCCAGCGGTCGAACGGGTGGTTGTGGCACTGGGAACACTGAATCCGCATGCCCATGAAGACCTGGGCCACGTTCTCGGCCGTCTTCAGCGTGTCGGTCTCGTTCTGGTAGTAGTTCGTGGCCGGGTTGGCGAAGGTGCCCCCCTTCGAGGCCAAGAGCTCCTGCACCATCTGGTCCATGGGCACGTTGCCCGCGATCTTGTTCTGCAGCCAGGTGTAGTACGACAGCATCGACTTGGTGCTGATGTTCTGATTCGTGCGAATCTGCAAAAGCTCGGCCCACTTCATCAGCCAGATTTCGACGAACTCTTTCCGCGAAAGAAAATCGTCGACGAGCCTGGCCCGCTTGTCGGGCGACTTGTCGGCCATGAAGTGTTGATAGTCCTCGAGGCGGGGCAACGTGCCCGTGATATCGATCGACGCGCGGCGGATGAACTCGTCATCGCTGCAAACGGGGGACGGGACGATCCGCAGCTTCTTGAGCTTGGCGTGAACGTATTTGTCGATGTAGTTGTTCTCGGTGACTTGCGGGAACTCGAACTTGAGCCCCTTGGGCAGCACGATGAACTGCACGCCGACCGTATACGTCGAGAAGCGGGCCATCACGAAGGCTTCGCCGCGGACGCCGGCCGTCACCACGCCGTCCTGCGACACGGTGGCCGAGACGTCATTGTTCGACATGTAATAAGCGAGTGAGGTCACATCACGATCGGTCCCGTCGGCATACTTGGCGCGAATTGTCAATCGTTGCGAGGCGCCCTTGCCGTCGAGCACTCCGCCGTTGGGGAAGATCTCGACAGCCACCACCTTCGGCACCGGGCCCGCATCGTCCGGAGCGCCGACTTTGAGCCAGCGGACGAGCGTCTGGTACATTTCGCAGCCTTCGGCGAACCGCTTGCCGCCGGTGTGCGGCACTTTGCCCAGCGCCTTTTCGACGAGCAGGCTCTCTTCGGGGATCGCCAAGTTGAGCCGACGGCCGCTGATTTCACGGGTGAGCCGCGTGTAGTCCCCTTCCGGATCGTAGCCGAAGAGCGAGAGGTGGAAGCCGTCCTTGCCGCGGGCCGAGCCGTGGCAGCTTCCCATGTTGCAGCCGGCCTTCATGAAGACGGGCATCACGTCGAGTTTGAAGCTGATCGCCGGGTCGAATTTCGCCTGCTTGACGCTGACCGGCAGCTTGACTTTGAGCCCCGCGTATTCGGCGGTCAGCTCGGTCGCTCCGTCGGCAACCGGATAGAGCGTCCCCTTGTCGAGCCGCACCAGGGACGGATTGGCGACGGTGAACTTCGCCTGGTGGGTGATGTCGCGGGTGAGCCCGTCGGGATATCGGGCCTGCACGACGAGAGATTGCCGGTCGCGGGCCGTGGTCAGTTGCACGTCCGGCGGAGAGACGTGGATCTCTGCCGGCTTGGGCTCCGCGCTCTTTGCGGAAGCGGGCGCCGCAGCAGCAGCCGGCGCGGACGACACGGGCGCCGGCGCCGGGGCGGGCTTGGCTTTCTCAGCCGCTGGAGCCCCGGCAGTGGCCGCCGAGTGCAGCGCGAAAACCGTCGTTCCCAGAACGGCGGCACAGGCCATCCATTTTCGAGCCAATCGCAACATTGATCGGGACTCCGCTTTCCGTCAGACAATCACCCGCCGGACTTGCCGGCGGTCTGTTTTCGGTCACTTCGAGGCCGAGGCCTGCGATTTTTGTTTCGCGTCGAGCCGCAACTGTTCCAGTCGCGTCAGCCGCTTTTCGCTCTTCGGCGGTTCCTTCTTGGCGACCTTCGCCGCTGCGGCAGGGGCCGCGGTCGGCTTCGGCGCGGCGGGTAGCGGCTGGTCGATTCGCAGCTCCGTGCCGCCGACGTTGTGCAACACCGGCTCGCCGTTTTCCATGATCACGACCTGGCAGAAGATATTTCGATGCGTCCCCGCGGGGCTCGCCTTGTCGGTCTTCAATTTGAAGATGAGATCCTTCATGTCGGCCTTCAAGTCGCCCTGCGGCGTGAGGACTTTCGGCGGCAAGCCGAGCACGTCGACTTTGGCGGCTCCCTTGAACGGCTTGTTGATCGTCACGCTGCAGACGAGGTCGGTCGACTGTCCCTGCTCGACGGCCGCCCGCTGCATGTTGAATTGCAAATAGGGCGGAGCGATCTCGAGATTCGTGAGGTTGGACGACGCGTAGGCGGCTCCGTTCACGTTCGCCTGCCCGAGCGCGAAGATCTTCCACTTCTTCACCTCGGCTCCGCCGTTGGCGTTGAGTGGGAAGAGGACTTCGTCCTGTCCCTTGGGAATGTCGACGGCCGGCACGCCGCCGACGCCGGGCGGCAGGAACGGCACCTGCACGTTGATCGGTTCCGTAAAGCCTTTTTTGCGATGGGCGCGAATCTTGAGCTGCATCGAGCCGCCTTGCACCAGCGGCACTTTCGGCTCGACGATCTCGAGCGTGTACGGCAATTCCTCGCAGACGACGACCGCCACGCGATCGACGTCGCACCAGCTATACAGCGATTGCCCCGGCGCGCTGATCACGAATTCGGCGTGATTGAAAAATCCGCCGGTGATTTTCTGCTTGGGGTCGGCGACCCGCGCTTGGAAATCGACCAGGCTGCCGGCAAGCGGTGCATCCTTGGCGGCCTCGAAGACCACCGGCATCGTGCTGGCATTCCCCGGCATCGGGTCGGCGAGGATCTTCACGCCTTTGGGCATGCCCTTGGGATCCATCAACAGGTCGCCGCCGAAGTTTTCGCGGCCGGCCGACATGAGCGCCCCGAACTTGTTGCCGCGGGCGACGTAAATCTGCTGCCGCAACTGCGAGTAGCGCGCGACCTGCGGCAATCCCGTCGTGACTTTCGATTCGATCGGCTGGAACTCGACGCGATAGACGAATCCCGGCCCGCCGCGTTGCAGGTGGTCGTAGACCGAAAGGAAGTACTCGCCGTCGGCAGGCGCCGTGAAACGGAAATAAGGATCGGGACCACGCGAGTCGTCGTTGGAAACGAGACCCTGCCCGGCCGCGTTGTAGAGGATCATCACGGGATCGATGGCCGAGCGCAGGCGGCGGCCGTAGCATTCGACTTCGTAGGTCTCCCCTTTTTTCATTTTGAATTTGAAGAAGTCGACGTCGCCCGGCTTCTCGAGAATGCCGTTGAGCGCCATCGGCAACTCGGCGGGCGTGGCGTCTTTGATGGAGTTGTTGGGCTCTTTCTCGAGCACGTTGCCGTGATCGGAAAGACGGAACGGAATCCCCGAGGGGGCCGTGCCCGTTTTGTCTTCCGGCACGAGTTCGTAGTTGGCAATTTGCTGGTTGGGCAGTTTGACCTTCTTCACGATGTCCCCAGTCGGATCGCCGAGGAAGCGGACTTCGACCTGGTCTCCCAGCTTGCCGCCGGCGGGATAAACGGCGATCGGCCGCGGGAAATCGCCCACGTGCAGGCGGTAATAGCAGTTGCCGTCGCCGCCGTACGAGGTCTCGCGCACCTGGACGTAATACTTGCCGTCGGCCGGAGCGATTACCGACGCGGCCGCGTCTTGCTTCAACAGCGGCGTGTCGTCGGCCGTGATGAGCTCGAATCGCTTCGAGTCGAGAATGGCGATGTATGGGTCGAACATCGTCACGCCGAGCCGCATGCCTTCGATCTCGACGCTGATCCGCTGACCCTTCTTGGCGTCGAGCACGAAGTAATCGACGTCTTCCGAATCGATGACGCCGTTGACCGTCACGTTCATCGGGATCGGCTGCGGCGTGCTGAACTCGGTGTTCGGTTCCTTCTCTTTAATTTCGGGGAAGGGACCGACGTAGAACGTGCGGTATTCGGTGACGCCGCTGGCCGTGCGAACGTGGCACACGTGCTCGCCGAGCCGGCAATCTGGGGCGACTTTGATCGTGGCTTTGACCGACCCCGCGCTCGGCTCGAGCTTGGTGACGGTAAAACCGGGCGAAAAGAACATGATCTCCTTGGCGTCGGCCAATTGTCCGCCGTGGAAGGTGAGCACGCTCTCCTTACCGCGCTGCAAGCCGCGGGGCAGGATCACGCCCAGCGATGGCGACGCGGCTTGCGCGGTCAGCATCCCTTCCGCGAGCAGGCAGATCGTCAATGTCGCAAGGAGAGTCGATCGCATCCAACGCCGCATGGAAAATCTCCGGTGCGCGATATTACGCGGGGATGTAGAGGCACGAACAAAAGGATGAAGGCGGAAGGTAGTGTTGTTGTTTCCGCCCCTATGGCGGAAAGGATGAGCCAAACTAAATCTCCCGTATTCTCGGGACGCTCTCATCCGATTCAACCTTCCTGCTTCTCCTTCGTTTTCGTGGTTTCCGGATTCGAGGAATATCAGGCAGTGGAAAGCATCATCTGCTTATTAGGGTGCCGCCTGCGATGCAGGACGCCGGTCGTCAGCGTCTTACACCAACAATTCCTTGCGGACCGTTCCGTCTTTCACGATATTGATCGGCCGGTCGCCCGGGGCGATCAGCTTGTTGTCGGGATTGATGCCGAGGCAGTGGTAAATCGTCGCGGCCCAGTCTTCGACCGAGAGAGGATTGTCTTCCGGTTCGCTGGCGGTCGCGTTCGACGTGCCGTACGAGATGCCCCCCTTGATGCCGCCGCCGGCCATGACGACGGTGAAGACCTTCGGCCAGTGGTCGCGGCCGGCCGTGCCGTTGATCTTCGGCGTGCGGCCGAACTCGGACGCGATGCACACCAATGTCGACTTCAAAAGTCCGCGGCGATCGAGGTCGCGAATCAGTGCCGCATAACCCTGATCGAACGCGGGCAGTTGTCCGCGAATGCCGTTCTGCACGTTGTCGTGCAAGTCCCATCCGCCGTAAGTCATCGTGACGAACCGCGAACCGGCCTCGACGAGCCGCCGCGCCAACAGCATGCGGGCGCCGGCCGTGTTGCGGCCGTACTCGTCACGCAGCTTGGCCGGCTCTTTGGAAATGTTGAAGGCTTCCTGTGCCTTGACCGAGCTGACCATCGAATAGGCCCGCTGATAGAACGTGTCGACCGCCTTGAGCGAGTCGGCCTTCTCTTTCGACACAAAGTAATCGTTTACCGCGTCGAGCATGCGACGCCGCTTGCTGAAACGGTTGTCGGTCACTCCGCCGGGCAGTCTCAAATCCTGCACGGTGAAGCCGCCGTCAGCCGGGTCGCTGCCCAAGCTGAACGGAGCGAACGAGGAACTCAAATAGCCGGTCCCCGCGAATTCGTTCGGCATGCTGGGAATACAAACGTACTGCGGCAAATTATTTTTCGGCGGAAACTCGTGCGTCACCACGCTGCCCATGCTGGGGAACGCCAGCGCGGGGCTCGGCTTGTAGCCGGTGAACATGTTGTGCGTGCCGCGCTCGTGCGCCGCTTCGCCGTGCGTCATCGAGCGGCAGAGGGCGATCTTGTCGGCAACCTTCGCCGTTTGCGGCATGCATTCGTTGAGCATGATGCCGTCGACGTTGGTCGGGATCGAGCCCATTGGTCCGCGATATTCGACCGGAGCGAACGGCTTGGGATCGAAAGTTTCCTGATGCGGCGCGCCGCCGGGCAGATAGATGAAGATCACCGACTTGGCGATGCCCTCTTTGCTCGGCGTGTTGTGCACTTCGGCCCGCGCCTGCAGACGGAAAAAGTCGGCCAGAGTCAGACCGATGCCGGCGGCAAAACCCACATGCAAAAAGTCACGGCGATTGGCTTGAATGGTCATTCCTTGGTTCTCCATGAATCAGCCGTACAGGCAGGGCGCGGACGCCTAACGGTCGGGTCGAGTGGTGCAACTTTTGTTCCCCGGCTCCGCCAGGGAGGGTTGCAATACCATAAAAATCAGACTCGGCGGACGGCCGCCGGGTCAACGCTAACAACCTCGCAGAGACTAACCCAGTGAACATGCCGGCTGTTCGTCATGAATTTTTGACGAGTTCCGACTTGGACCAGGTTCAATAAACTCGATTGCTAAGGCAGCGGGCAGGGGCTGTTGGAGGCGGGGCAATACAATCAGGCAGGCAAACGAAAAATGGATGCGCTCCATCGGTAGGGGGACGCCGTGTCCGGCATCCTGTGCCCATATGAGACTAGATGGTCGAAGCAAAGTCAAGAAACCGGCCCGCTTGCTCATGCATAATTCATGCACTGCCGTCGGTGTCAGTTTTCTTGTTTTCGCCAAAAATTTCCGGGAATAATCTACCGGTGCTGCGCGTCGTTGCGCGCGTGCGACGCATGCGGACTCTCGCCTGCACTCTTCACGTACCCCACGGCTTCTGCAGTTCTTTGTCGAGACTCACGCCGAGCTGACTGCAGATCCGCGCGACGACAAAATCGATCAGGTCGCTGATCGACTTTGGCTGATGATAGAAACCGGGCATCGCGGGGAGCACGACGCCGCCGGCCTCCGACAAGCGCTTCATGTTCTCAAGCGCGATCGTGCCCAGCGGCGTCTCCCGGGGCACAACGATCAACTTCCGCCGCTCCTTCAACTGCACGTCGGCCGTGCGCTGGATCAAGTTTGTCGAGAGCCCGTTTGCGACGCTGGCGAGTGTGCCCATCGAACACGGACAGATCACCATGCCCGCGGTGAGGAACGAACCGCTGGCAATCGGGGCCGAGTAATCCTGATAGTGATGGTAGACGAGCGTGCCGGCCGCGACGCGTTCGCCGGGCAGCGAGAGTTGTGCGGCGTCGAATTTTCTCAGATCGACGGTGATGCCGAGTTCGGTCTTGAGGACTTCGACGCCGGCGGGGCTGATCGTTAAGTGCACGCGGCGCCCGGCGCTCGAGCAGGACTTCGAGCAGGCGCGTTGCGTAAAGCGCGCCGCTGGCGCCTGTGATTCCGACGACGATATCTGTGTGTGCGCTGGCGGCTGCGGGAAGCATTCTATGTTGCGCGTGGCTCGAGCCCACCGACGGCCGTCGGTGGGCTTATGTTGGATTCACTTTTCGTACCGACGTACAGCGTGGCGATGCCGAACGTGAGGGGCGTCCATGTCACGCGTTCGAGACCGCACGATTTCATCATAGCCGCCAGGCGCTCCCCGCAGGGAAACTCCGAGACCGATTGGGGCAAATATTCGTAAGCCGCCTGCCGGTTGCCGGAAACGAGCTGCCCGATCCGCGGCAGAATATTCCGAAAATACCAACGGTACAGCCCGCCGATCACCGCGTTCTGCGGCATCGAAAATTCGAGCACAACCACCCGCCCGCCCGGCGCACACACGCGGGCCATCTCCCGCAACCCCTCGAGCGTGTTAGTCACGTTCCGCAAGCCGAAGGCGACCGAAACGATCTGAAAAAGCCCGTCGGCAAACGGCAATCGCTGCGCATCGGCCTCGACGAATTCGATCGCCACAGTTTCGTTAGTCACAGCTCCATTACTCAAGGGCGCCGTCTTGTGCCGCGCCAAGGTCAGCATCTCATGCGTGAAATCGGAACCGACCACGCGAACCCGTCCGCCCGTCCGCTTCCAATACGCGACGGCCAGATCGCCCGTCCCCGTGCACACATCGAGAATCGGCCGATCGCCCGCAGGCGCCGCCATCCGCACGGTTCGCCAGCGCCAGTAGTAATCGGTGCCGCCGGAAAGAAAGTGATTCAGGAAGTCGTACCGGGGCGAGATCTCCCCGAACATCTCCCGAATGCGCTCTTCCGATTTATCGACGGGCATAGCAAATATGTGCGAGGTGCGGAGTTCGGAGTGCGAAGTACAGATGCCGCGGCATGCGGTGCTGGTGTTAGTACTTCGCACCTCGCACGCCGCACCTCGCACACTCATTTAGTCGATAATCTTATTGATCGAGTATTCCACAATCCCCCGCGCACCTGCGTCGCGGAGTTCGGGCATCATGTGGCGGACGAGGTTTTCGTCGAGGATCGTGTTGACGGCGACCCAGTCCGGATCGGAGAGAGACGACACCGTCGGCGTCTGCAAGGCGGGCAGCTTCGAGAGCACCGTCGGCAGATCCTTCCGCGGCACGTTCATCATGATGCCCACCTTCCCTTCGGCGGCCAGGCACGAGCGGAGCATGAGCGAGATGTCGTCGAGCTTCTCTTTGATCCACGGGTCTTTGTAAGAATTCTGGTTGGCGATGAGCCGCGTGGTGCTCTCGAGGACATCGGCAAGAATCTTCAAATCGTTCGCCCTGATCGAGCTGCCGGTCTCTGTCACTTCGACGATAGCATCCGCCAACCGAGGCGGTTTGACCTCGGTCGCTCCCCACGAGAATTCGACCTTTGCCTCGACGCCGTGCTTGGCCAGAAAGGCCTTCGTCAGACCGACGGCTTCGGTGGCGATCCGCTTGCCTTCGAGATCCTTCACCGTTTTCACCGTCGAATTAGTCGGCACGCACAGCACCCATTTCACAGGCCGACGGCTCGTTTTTGAGAAGACCAACTCGCAGACTTCGACGACCTTGGCCTGCGTCTCCACGATCCAGTCGTGGCCGGTGATGCCTGCGTCGAGAATCCCCTCGTCGACGTATTTGGCCATCTCCTGAGCGCGGATCAGCAGGCACTCGATCTCCGGGTCGTCGATCGTCGGATAGTACGACCGCGACGAGAAGGTGATGCTGTAGCCCGCCTTCTTGAACAGGGCGGCCGTCGCCTCCTGCAGGCTGCCGGCCGGAATGCCGAGCTTGAGTTTTCGGTTGTTCATGTCTTCGTTCTTCGCGCGCCCGACGGTCTTGGTCGGACTATTTTTTGTAGACGGCTTTGGGATCAAACACGCGCTGGCCGATCACTTGCACGCTGCCCGTTTTAGGATCGATCTTTCGGAAGAAACAGCTTTTGTAACCTTCGTGGCAGGCCGCGCCGCCGATCTGGTTGACGCGGATCAAGAGCGTGTCGGCATCGCAGTCGTAAAAGATGCTTTTGACTTCCTGCACGTTGCCGCTCTCTTCGCCCTTCCGCCAGAGCTTCTGGCGACTGCGACTGTAATAACAGACGCGGCCCGTTTTGAGCGTCTCTTCCCAGGCCGTTTGATTCATGTAGGCCAGCATCAGCACTTCGCCCGTGGCGTCGTCCTGGGCGATGACGGGCAAAAGCTCCGACTTGGAAAAATCGGGACCGTTTTGTGTGCTTTCGGCCATATTGAAACTCTCCGACGGTGGTGCAAGCCGTAGGGTGGGACTAGGCCGGCTCTGCGGCCGACGGCCCACCTTCTTCGTCTGCTGGCAGAAGAAGGTGGGCCGGCGCTCGCAAAGCCTCGCTGGTCCCACCCTACGTTTGGGAACAGGTTGTTAAGTTAGCACGGACACAGACGGCTGGCCAGTTGTTCGCTCACTCGACGGCCTCGGAGGAAAACTGTCCCTGCCGCGTCCTTGTCGGCGAACTCACCCGCTGTCGGCATTATGGGCCGCAGGTCTCGCATTGTGCGATAATTGCGTGCTCAGTTTTCTGTCCTAACTGAATTACGACTGCTCCGTCATGACTTCGACCCCGGATCCCGGACGCCAGACTCCAGACGGGCTCTTCGTCAGTCGCGACGTCTTCTTCGCGAGCAAGATCACCGGCACGGCCGCCGCGCTCGGTTTTCGAGTCGGCGTCGAAGGCAATCCTGCCACGGCCGCCATTCAGGCGGCCGAACCCACGTGCCGCTGCGTCATCCTGGATCTGACGCTGCCGGACTTGAATGTGTCCGACGTGCTGGCCTCTCTGCCTGCGGCTCACCGTCCGGCCGTCATCGCCTTCGGGCCCCACGTCGACACCGCACGTCTCGAGGAGGCCCGCACCGCGGGCTGCGACGAAGTTTTTCCGCGAAGCAAATTCTCTGCTTCGCTAACGTCCATTTTAACGCACTATCTCGCGAACAAGAAAATGAGTTAGTGCGCGATGGCGCGCCGTTTTGCGAAATGCGCAAGCAAAATCGCAGACGATCACTTCGCTCGGCGTTTCACGGCGTACCCGTACTGAATCGGCCAACTGGGCTCCGCGCCGAGTTCGTGTTGAGCTTTGAGGGCCCAGTACGGCTCGCGCAGGAATTCGCGCGCGAGTAGAACGAGGTCGGCGTCGCCCGCGGTGATGATCTCGTTGGCTTGCGCGGGTTCGGCGATCAGGCCTACTGCCGCCGTTTTGATCTTGGCCTCGTTGCGGATGCGCTGGGCGAATGGCACCTGGTAGCCTTTCGCCACAGGAATGTTGGCGCGGGGAATCATGCCGCCGGACGAGCAGTCGATCAGATCGACGCCCAGGTCGGCCAGACGTTTCGCCAGGACGATCGACTGTTCGATGTCCCAACCGCCATCGCCCCAATCGGTGGCCGAGATGCGCACGAAGAGCGGCAGCTCGGCGGGCATCAGGCGGCGGAGGCGGTCGGCAACGCGGAGCAGGAACCGCATACGGTTTTCCAGGCTGCCACCGTGCTCGTCCTGCCGCTGGTTGGCCAAGGGGGACAGAAACTCGTTCAGCAGATAACCGTGGGCGGAATGGATCTCGATGACCTTGAAACCGGCCTGCAACGCGCGGCGAGCGGCCGCCTCGAAGGCTTGGACGACTTCGTCGATGCCGGCGGCGTCGAGAGGGCGGGGCGGGGGATCGGTCTCGTTGAAGGGGACGGGGCTGGGAGCCACGACCGTCCAGCCCCCCTCGGCCGGCGTCGCCAAGCGGGCTCCACCCTTCCAGGGCAGGTCACAACTCGCCTTGCGGCCCGCGTGGGCGAGTTGAATCGCGGGGACGGCCCCCTGGCTTTCCAGAAACTTCGCAATGCGGGCCAGCGGCTCGGCGTGGGCATCCGTCCAAAGACCCACGTCGCCCGGCGTAATACGGCCCTCTTTGACGACGGCCGTCGCCTCGACCATCACGAGTGCAGCCCCTCCGGCCGCCCGGCTGCCCAAGTGCACGAGGTGCCAATCGTTCGCAAACCCGTCCACCGCGCAGTATTGGCACATCGGCGAAACGCCGATCCGGTTTCGGAGGGTGATGTTCCGAATGGTCAACGGGCTCAACAGATCGATTTCGGGCAGCTTACGGTCATGCTCGGTCGCGGAGGGACAGTTCTGAGACATAACATAATTACTCTGAAAGACTTGTGGCTCGTCGAACTCGCGTTCGATCGGCGTGGGGGCGCGTAAAAAGAGCCGAGACTTTGCTCGGCTGGGCAATCGGCGAAAAAAGGCTCCCCGACTAGGACTCGAACCTAGAACCTAGCGGTTAACAGCCGCTCGCTCTACCATTGAGCTATCGGGGATCGTAGAAGAAATGGCTTGCTGGTTGGAAGTCGCCGTTAGATGAATAGATCATCAATCGGGTGCTTGCAAGGCCAGCGGACAAAGATTCTAAGCGGCTGCAGCCGTTCAGGAAAGTGAAGGGGCCGAGTCGTCGTTGCGGTGTTTTTCGAGCACGACGCGATTGCCGCGTTCGTTGTATTCGACGACGCTCAGAAAGGCCCGCATCAGCATGATTCCGCGGCCGCCGGGCTTTTCGAGGTTTTCGTCCTCGGTGGGATCGGGCACGTCTTGCAGCCGGAAACCGGGGCCCTGGTCTTCGATCACCACGCGGACTTTGTCGTTGGAAATCTGGCAGGTGACAAAGACCTCTTTGTTCGGATCGAGGCCGTTGCCGTGCTTGATGGCGTTGACGAGGGCCTCTTCGAGGGCGAGGCGGACGCCGAAAATACCGCGGGGCGGAAAGCCGATCTGCTCCAGGCGCGAGATGATTCGCTCCTGGACTTTTTGTCCCTCAGTCGTGGAACTGGGGATGCGGATTTCGAACTCTTCGATCCACGCCATGGCGGAGAATTACGCCGTCAAAAACCTTCCAGAGCCCGCTCCTGATCTTCGCAAATCTTGAACAGACGGTTCAGTTTCGTGATGGCGAAGACTTCATAGATCTCAGGACGGATGCAGCAGAGTCGCAGATTTCCTTTGGCGGCTTTGACCTTTTTCTCCATGGTGATCAGCTTGCCCAGCGCGGCACTGGACAGGTATTCCACATTGGAGAAATCGAGGATGATTTTCTTGCGCCGCTCTTCGTCGATGAGGGCAAAAAGCTGGTTACCGATGACCTGTATGTTGTTCTCGTCAAGAATTTTCTTGTCGATGAATTTTGCGATGCAGACGTCGCCGATTTCTTCGATGTCGAGCCGCCGGGTGCTGGTACCCATCGTAGACTTCCGATGCCTTGGAATTTACGTGTCTCGCCCTAATTCGTCGATCATCCGGCTTGCCTATTGTGGTGTCAAGGTCTTTGTCGGGGCGGCCGGGCGTTTTTGAGGTCGAGCAAGCTCCGACGCCGAATGAGTTTGCGGCATCGGCACGGCCGCTCAAGGCCGCGTATTAAGGCCACGTCCTAAGGCCACGTCCTAAGGCCACCTTGCCGCGTCCTCACCGTCCAGTCGCAGGGTCAGGCACTTCGCACTGCCGCCGGCCTTGATGAACTCTCCCAATTCCGTGCTGTGAGCCGAAAAACCAGCCGACCGCAAATCGGCCTCCAGGTGTGGACAACCGGTGTTCAAAACGACATTTCGCCCGACGACAATCGCGTTACAAGCGAAGCGAGCCGCCTCTTCGGCATGGACCTCGATCAGCTTGGGGATGTGTTCCTTAAGGGATCGCTGCGCGTACTCATCGAATGCCGGCGGAAAATAAATGGCCTCCGTGGGACTCAGCGGGCAGAAGCACGTATCGAGGTGATAGTAGTACTGGTCGACGAGCTGCAGCGGAATCGCCCGGCAGCCAATCTTGGCGGCGAGCCAGTGAAAGGCCCCGGCGTCGCTGCGGATAATGTAGCCGCCGAACAGCGTGTCGCCGCAAAACAGGGCGTCGCCGGCTCCCTCGAAGTTCCATTGTTCGGGAAGCGAGGCCGTGTTAAATCCGCACGACTGGAACCATTCATCGTCCACACGTGTTTCCACCTGCCGGGCCGGATAGCGGAATTTGGCCAAATAGATGGTCTCGCGCAGGACAAGGCCCGCGTTGGCGGTGAAGACCAGGTCCGGCATTCCCTTGAGCGGCTGCATCAAACGGGTCTCAGCGTCGAGCGATTCGAGCAGCATCCGCAGGGCGTTCCACTGACGGCGCGATTCGTCGGCATCGCTTTGCCGGCTGCGGCTCATCCAGGGGTTGATCTCGTACTCGATCCCGTAGAAATCGGGCGGGCACATGAGAATTGTGGGACGGCTGAATTCGGGCATCTGTTTTGTCCGAAAAAGCTCGATGTCGCACGAGCAGGCTGCGGGAAGAATATCAAAGTGTACGGTCTCTGGGCAGCGGCATCCGCGGCTCGCATTTTGACAGGTCGGCGGCCATTTGCTACAAGACCACGTTCCGAGAACACGGAGGTTTTCGATGCGCGTTTACGGAATTATTCCGGCCCGCCTGCAATCGTCGCGTTTGCCGCGCAAATTGTTGCTGGCCGACACGGGCAAGCCGCTCTTGCAATACACCTGGGAGCAGGCGTGCCGCGCCAAATCGCTGGCTGCCGTGATCGTCGCCACCGATAGCGATGAAATCGCCCAAACGGTCCGCGAATTTGGCGGGCGAGTAGAGATGACCGGCGAACATCCCAGCGGCACCGATCGCGTGGCCGAGGTCGTACGCCGCTCGTGCCCCCACGCACAAATTGTCGTGAACATCCAAGGCGACGAGCCGGAAATCGATCCGTCGCACATCGATTTGCTGGTCAAAACGCTGACCGAGCATCCCGGTTGCGAGATGTCGACGCTGGCGACGCCAATTACGAGCCGCCGCGAGTTGGACGACCACTCGTGCAATAAGGTGGTCTGTGCCGACGACGGACGGGCGCTTTATTTCAGCCGATCAACAATTCCCTACGTGCGCGACGCCGTTTGGGACGAATTGCTGCAGACGAATTCGCCGTGGCTGTTGCACTTGGGGCTTTACGCCTACCGGTCCGACTTCTTGCTGAAGCTAAGCAACTTGCCGCCGTCGCGGCTGGAACGCCTGGAAAAACTCGAGCAATTGCGTGTGCTCGAAATGGGAGCAACGATTCAAGTGGCGGTGGTTCAACAACGGTCGGTTGGCATCGACACGCCGGACGATTATGCTCGCTTTATCGAGCGAATGCGGTTGCGAACGGCTGCGTGAGGCACTGCTGCCTCGTTCTGAATTCCCGGTTTTCTATTTCCCGATCGCGGAGTGCGCTCTCGGGCAAGTTGGCGGCTTGCCAAAAAAACTATGACAAAACACATCTTTGTGACGGGGGGCGTGGTGAGCAGCCTGGGCAAGGGGCTCACCGCGGCGTCGATTGGCCTGCTGCTGGAACGTCGCGGGCTGCGAGTGCGGATGCAAAAACTCGATCCGTACATCAATGTCGATCCCGGCACAATGAGCCCGTATCAGCACGGCGAAGTCTACGTGCTGGACGACGGTTCCGAGACCGACCTCGACCTCGGCCACTACGAGCGGTTCACCAACAGCCCGCTCTCCCGCGAATCGAACTACACGACGGGGCAGATCTATCTCCGCGTGATCCAGAAGGAACGCCGCGGCGAATATCTCGGCAGTACCGTCCAGGTCGTTCCGCACATCACCGACGAGATCAAGGCGGCCGTCAAAAACCTGGCCGGCCCCGACATCGATGTGGTGATCACCGAACTGGGTGGCACGGTCGGCGACATTGAAGGCCTGCCGTTTCTCGAAGCCATCCGGCAAATTCCGCTCGATATCGGCAAACAAAACTGCCTGTTCATTCACCTCACGCTGGTCCCCTATCTCAAGGCGGCCCGCGAGGCGAAGACCAAACCCACGCAGCACAGCGTCGGCCAGTTGCGACAGATCGGTATTCAGCCCGACATCCTGATCGTGCGGACCGAACGGCCCCTGGGCCGCGAGAACTGCGACAAGATTGCCCTCTTCTGCAATGTCGAGCCGCAGGCCGTCATTGAAGAAATGGACAAGGAATTCTCGATTTACGAGGTTCCCCTGGGCCTGGCCGAACACGGGATCGACGACCTGATCGTCGACAAGCTGCATCTGAACGCCGGCACGCTGGAGATGGATGATTGGCAGGACTTGATGCAGCGGATTCGCCATCCGCAGCAAGAGGCGACCATCGCCGTCGTCGGCAAATACATCGATCATCGCGACGCGTACAAATCGATTTACGAAGCGCTCGACCACGCCGGCTTCGCCCATTCGACGCGCGTGATCGTCAAGCGCATTGAATCGGAAGAGTTGGAGACGCAAGGCCCCGATCTTCTGTTGGGCGGCGTCGACGGCATCCTCGTGCCGGGCGGATTCGGCATGCGGGGCGTGGAAGGCAAAGTGCAGGCGGCGCAGTACGCACGCAAGTTCGATATTCCGTACTTCGGCATTTGCCTGGGAATGCAGTGTGCCGTAATCGAATTTGCCCGCAACGTCCTGCACCTTGACGGGGCCAACAGCACCGAATTCGTGGCCCATACGCCGCACCCGGTGATCTGCATGCTCGAAGAGCAAAAGCAGATCACGCACAAAGGGGGCACGATGCGTTTGGGCTCGCAGCCCTGCGTGCTGGATGAAAACTCGCGAGCCGCGACCTGCTATGGAAATTTGGAAGTTCATGAGCGTCACCGGCACCGCTACGAGTTCAATTCCGAGTATCGCCGGCAATTCGAGTCGGCCGGGTTCGCGATCACGGGGATCAATCCCGAGCTGAACTTGCCGGAGATCGTCGAGATTCCCGAACATCCCTGGTTCGTGGCCGTGCAGTTTCATCCCGAGTTCCGCTCGAAACCGCAGCACCCGCACCCGCTGTTTGCCGGTTTTGTCGAGGCGGCGATCAATCGCCATCAGGCACGCGTGCAAGTGCCACTTTGATTCGGTGAGCCTGCCCAGCACGCTCTCCGCCGTGGTAGGCTCCCGCAATGGCTGCCGCTCAGCGATTCGGTCTGCTCAACATCAATAAGCCCGCCGGGCTGACGTCGCGCCGCGTCGTCGATCACGTCGCGAAAATCGTGCGGCCGCAAAAAGCGGGGCACGCCGGCACGCTCGATCCGCTGGCGACCGGAGTTCTGGTTGTCTGCGTCGGCAAGGCGACGCGGCTGATCGAATTCGTGCAGGAGCAACGCAAGACGTACAAAGCGAGATTTGTCTTGGGCTGCCAAAGCGACACCGACGACGTGACCGGAATCGTGACCGAAGTCGCCGTCTCATCGGAAATCACCCTAGCCCAGATTGAGGAGGCACTGCCGGCATTCTGCGGACAAATCCAACAGGTGCCACCGAGCTTCTCCGCGGTGCACGTCGGCGGGCAACGCGCGTACGACAGGGCACGCCGTGGTGAAGAGGTCACGATCGAAGCGAGGCCCGTCGATGTTTATCGCCTGGAATTGACGCGGTTCGAGTATCCGGAACTTGATCTGGTGATCGAGTGCGGCTCAGGCACGTACGTGCGTTCGATCGGCCGCGACTTGGGCCAGATGCTCGGTTGCGGCGCAGTGATGTCGGCCCTCGTGCGGACAAAAATCGGCCCCTATCGCATTGAGGAGGCGGTCACGCTCGATCGGCTGAAATCCGAGACGATCGACCCGTTGATCTTGCCGCCGACCACTGCGCTCGAGGGATTGGCCAACTACCAGGCTTCACAAGAGGACATGGCCAACCTTCGTGCGGGCCGGCCGTTTGGTTCCGCGCTCGACGCGGGAATTGGATTCGAGGCGTCCGACGGCGCATCAGTTGCCGTCGTCACAATCGACGATGAGTTGTTGTGTCTCGGCGAATTTGACAGTCGCAGAAATCGCCTGTTGCCTCGTCGCGTCTTTGTTGATTGAGCCCAATGAGGGAGCTGATCTTCACCAGACTCGCGCTCTGCACCACTCGTTTGTTGACAAAGAAATCTTGACAAACTCAGCCCAATTTGTCATACTGAAACTAACGAAAGTCGATTACGGTACAGCGCAAGCTGTAAATCTCGCCTATGCGGAGCCGTGTCCTACTCAGGGCACGGCTTTTTTTCGTGCGGGCTAGATTACTTTGAATCCGCCCCTATGGCGGACCCGCATGCGGGCGAAGCGGCTCAATCGACGCAGCGCCTGCGAGCAAAGCCTTCCCACGATGTCCCATCCGGTAGTCAACACATGCCTCCAATTCAATTTGAGACAACGCGACCGAGGCCGAAGCCCGTGGCTGCGCGAGTTTACGCGCCATCGGCACCGGGTCCAGGGCGGTGCCCTGGTTCGAAGGTGCGCACGGTTGTTCGAAGGTGCGCACTTTTTTCGAAAGTGCGCATCTTGGAAAATCCCGACGTTTTCTTCGAAGATGCGCACCCTTTTTCGAAGGTGCGCAACTTTTGGTGCGCATCTTCGCGTCTGGACCACTGAGAGCCATCCCGCACAGCAGGAAATGTCGCGTGTTGAAACGAGCCGAACTCAAAGCCCGTCAGCGAGATACAGCTGGCGATGAGCGGCTGCTGCGGAATCGCATACTCAATTCGGTCTTCCCCGAACTCGGGCAACGGTTGTTCGAGGAGTGGCGACGTCGGAATCGCGCCCATCGCCTGCCTGAGCCCGCCGAACTCGCCGAGATTCGCGGGGCCGCGATCTGCATTCTCTTCCGATCGCTTCTGTCGCTTTGCACCGACGGCCGCGGCGTCCCACCGGCGTCAAGCGCTCGGCTGCTCTCAAAGCCTCCCAAGTGGCTGCCGCAAGGAATGATCAATGGTCTTTTTCTCGATCGGAGTGAATTCGGCGATGAACGGCTTCCGATCGATTTCCGCTCGCTCGATGTGCGGTGTCTCGGGTCGATCTACGAATTACTCTTGAACGTCCGCCTGCGAGTCGCGAAGCCCAGGTCGCGGATTGAAATCGCGACCGACCTGTCCGCGCGGAAGGCGAGCGGCACGTACTATACGCCGCCGGCCATTGTCGAATACCTCGTCGCGAATACGGTCGGACCAGTCCTTGATCACAAGCTCGATGCGCTGCGCCGCCGGATCGGCCCAGCGACGTTTCTTCCTCCACGCGAATACCCGCCCTTCGTCGCGGGGCTGTTCGACATCAAGGCGGTTGATCCCGCGATGGGTTGCGGTCACTTCCTGGTCGAAACGGTCCGATTCATCGCTCGGCGATTGACCGACTTTTTGAACGAACTGGCCGAGGGATCGCTCGACGTCGCGCGCCTCAGCCGCGTGCTGCGTGATTCGCTGGATTCAAAGCGCGAAACACACGGCAAAACCAAACTCAGCCTTTCACAGCTCGTCCGCCTGCATGTGCTCGAGCGGTGCGTCTACGGTGTCGACCGGGATCCGTTCGCGGTCGAGTTGGCCAAGGCGACTTTGTGGCTCGATGCCGGCCGTCTTGAAGCAGACAGTCCCGAAGCAGGCTGTCCCGAAGCAGGCTGGAGCCCCCTCGACGAGCATCTGCGCTCGGGCGATGCGCTGTTGGGCAACGTGCGATCGGCGCCACGAGAACGATCCAAAATTCAAAAGGCATGCCCGTTCGATTGGAGTCGCGAATTCGCGGATGTGTTTCGCGTCGCCGCGGGCACGGAAGCGGCTGATTGCGGGTTCGATTGCGTCGTCGGGAATCCGCCTTACGTGCGAATTCAGAATCTCGATTCCGCGTTCGTCGAATACCTCAAAGCGTTCTTCCGCACGGCCACCGGAAAGTTTGACTTGTATGTTCCCTTTCTGGAGCGGGGCATGGACCTGCTCGGAAGGGGCGGCCACTTGGGGATGATCGTCCCCAACAAGCTTCTCACCGCCAACTACGGCACCGCCTTCCGGAATTATGCCGCGAGTCACCGGCTTGTACGGCAAATTGTCGATTTCGACTGTGAGCAGGTCTTTCCCGGCGCCAGCACCTATTGCTGCCTTTTATTCTTGAGCCGCGAGGCGAACGACGTTGTGACTGTCGGCCGCGGAACGGTCGAGCCGCCGATTGCGCGAGAGAGCGTGCGAGTTCCTTCGGAAAAACTCGGTGCGGCGACTTGGAGCGTCAAACCGGGTCGTGTTCCGACGGCAGCGCAGGGAGAGCCGCTCAAGTCAGTCTGCCGGGCCATCTTTCAAGGCCTGATCACAGGGGCCGACCGTCTCTTGATCGGCCGTCGCGAAGGAGATCGGATTCGACTCGGCGATGACTTCGTCGAATTCGATTCGCGGATTTTCCGGCCCGTCTTGAAAGGGAGCGACGTTCGCCGGTATGCGTTGCGCTTCTCTGAGCATTACGTGCTGTATCCCTATTGCGAAAGCGAGGGTCGTACCGAGCTGATGTCCGAGGCGCAAATCGCCGCGTCCCATGCCGATGCCTTTCGATACCTCGAGCGGCATCGGATGGAACTCGAGCGTCGCGGCAGCCCGTCGATGGTCTACCCGGCGTGGTATGCCCTCTGGTGTCCGCGGTCGCTGGCGAGATTTCAGTCGCCAAAAATCGTCACGCAGGTGTTGGCTTCCCGCGCGTCTTTCGCCTTGGATCGTATGGGAACTTATACGTTCGTCGGTGGCGGTAATGCGGGCGTGTACGGAATCCTGCCTGCCTTTACGGAAGAGGACCGTCTACGGGTCTTGCTGGCCGTGCTCAATTCGCGGACCTTCGATACCCAATTGCAATCGCGAAGTTCGCATTTCCGGGGCGGGTATTTCTCGTATGCTCGCCGTTTTATTGAGAGCGTGACCATTCCGCCGATCGCAGCGATGGACCTGACCGACGAGCCGATCCAGCGAATCATCAATTTGGCCAAACAACGCGCGGAGAGTCCGACGGAATGTCATAATCGGCTGGAGGCCGAACTCGACGGTGCTGTCGATGAGTTGTATCGATGTGGAATCCGCTGACGCTGTTTTACCAGAGCGCCGCCAGTCGCGACGAATTCGTGCAGCGGCGAGCCGAACTTTTGGCCCATGCGCCAATCCCTTGTTTGTGGCTCTTGGGGAAAACCGGCAGCGGAAAGACGTCGATCGTCCGCTATCTGACGGGCGCTCCTGATGCGGTGATCGGCAAGGGCTTTCGCCCGGAGACGCGGTTCTCGCGTCTGTTCAGTTTTCCCGACGAGGAGGTGCCCATTGTTCGCTTTCTCGACACGCGCGGACTGGGCGAAGCCAGCTATGACCCGGCCGCCGACGTGCTGGCCTTCGACGATCGGGCCCACCTGGTGATCGCGACCGTACGGGCCGCCGATCAAGCGGCAGAGGAGATCGTCGTCCCCTTGCGAGAGATTCGCAAATCCCGGCCCGACCGACCCGTGCTGCTCGCGGTGAGCTGTCTGCACGACGGCTATCCCGGTCAGCAGCAGCCCGATCCGGATCCTTTCGACACGAGTCCACGTCCGGTTCCGGCGTCGCTGCCCGAAGATCTTCGCCGGTGCCTCGAAGCGCACTATGCGCGGTTCGACGGTCTGTTCGACCAGGCGATTCCCATCGACCTGACGACGACTGCCGACGGATTTGCCCAGCCCGATTTCGGCGGTGATCGGCTCAAACAGGCCGTGCTCGATCATTTGCCGGCGGCCTATCGGCAAACGTTGCTGCAGATGGAGCCATTGCGCGACCTGCTGAGCGAAATGCACCTGGCTCGCTCTGCGCCGATCATCTTGGCTCATAGCGTGCTCGCCGCGTCAGCGGCAGCCGTTCCCATTCCTTGGATCGATTTGCCCGTGGTGACGGCCATTCAATCGCACTTGATCCACCGCCTGGCGAAGGCCAACGACCAGCCCCTCGACGCGGCAACCATCGCCCAGGTCAGCGTGGCCATTGGCGGGCGAATCGCCCTGCGGATGGGATTGCGGGAATTGCTCAAATTCATCCCGTGGGTTGGCATCGCGGCCAACGCCGCGGCTGCCTTCGCCTTTATGCATGCGTCCGGCTGGGCCTGGTACTGGTATTTCACGCAAATCCGCCAGGGACACATGCCGACGGCCGGCGAGCTGCGCGTGGTCTATCGGGACCAATTGCAAAAAGGCGTCGAACTCTGGCGCGTCACCCACCGAGAGCCCCAGTCGTGATTTCGCGCCGCTCGCTTGTCCTGTGGACGCTGACCACCATCCCGGTGCTCGTTTACGCCGTGCTTGCCGGCTATTCACTGTGGGCAACGCATCTTTTGAACAAGGTGTGGTGGGTTGGGCCGGCGTTTTGGGTCCTGGCGTGGGCCGTCGCCAAATTCTGGAATTCGACCAATGCACGGGCCGACCTACATCCCGTGGAGGTCGCCGCGCATTGGACCCCCCGCGACCGCGAGGCGGCCAAAATCGTCCGCGAATTTCAGGAAAAAGTCTCGCAGTGCACGCCGGCCCAACTCACCGATCCGCAGTTTTATCAGGCGCAGGTTCAAGAGATGGCGGTCGCGCTAGCCCGCATCTATTACCCCGGCGCGAGCGATGCCTATGCCTCCTTGACCGTTCCCGAGGTGCTAGCGGCAGTGCGGCTGGCTGTGGACGACACGGAGCAGTGGCTGTTGACCTCCGTTCCGGGCAGCCGCCTGCTTTCGATTCGGCAGTGGCAGATGCTGCAATCGGCGCCGACCTGGTATCGCCATTTTCAAAATGCGAGCTGGGCCGTTTCGATGCTGACAAACCCCATCAATATCGCCCGCTATTGGTCGTCGCGACTGGCCTCCGATCCGGTCACGACCGAAATCCAAACGGAGCTATTGGCGGTCATTTATCTCCGCTTCATGCGGCAAATGGGTTTCTATCTCATCGAGATGAATAGCGGCCGGCTGCGAGGCGGTGCGGACGCCTACCGCCGAGCGTTCCCGCGTGGCACGACGCCGGAAAAGGTCCAGGCAAGTCTTGAATCGCCACTGGGTCGGATCGCGGTGCAATCGGTGACAGTCGCGCTCGTGGGCCAGGTCAGTTCGGGCAAATCCAGCCTGATCAATGCACTCACCGGCGTGCAGCAGGCGGCTGTCGATATTTTGCCCGAAACAAAAAGCGTCACCCGCTATCAGTTATCCGTTGGCGATCCTCCCGTCGCCGTTAGCCTGCTCGACACGCCGGGCTACGGCGAGGCGGGGGCCAGCGCCGATCAGATGCAGCAGATCCGCGCCGCGTTGCAGGAATCGAACGCCGTCCTTGTCGTGATGGACGCCCATTCCCCTGCGCGGGAGGCCGATCGTCGCACCATTCGCGAATTAGCCGAGTGGTATCGCTCAGAGCCGCGTTTGAAACCGCCGCCGATGATCGGCGTACTCACGCATATCGATTTGCTGCGACCGGTTCTCGAATGGTCGCCCCCCTACGATTGGCGGGAGCCCAAGCGAGAAAAGGAACAGACCATCGCCGAGGCGGTTGATTACGTGAAACAATTATTTCCCGGTTCGTTTGTCGACTTTGTCGCGGTCTGCGCCGATGCCGCGCGGAAGCGCTCGTGGGGTGTTTTAGAGGAACTCGTCCCGGCGATGACGGCCATTCTGAATGAAGCCCAATCAGCCGCTCTCCTCCGAGCCTTCGAGAGCGAACTCGACCAAGGTCAGATGAAGACCTTGTTGAAACAAGTCCAGCGGATGGGCAGCGATCTATTGCGAGCCTGGATCGACGAGCGGTTGCAGCCGGCGGACTTGGACCAGCGGTCGGGCTGAAATCGGCCTGCCGCAAAGTCAGCCACTTTAAATACTAGCGAATCACTTTGCCTCATTTGCCCAGCCGACCAGATGCGAATGGATGGCACCAGCGCTCGCGTCGTCTCTCGACGTTGACGTTTGGCATGCGAATCCGGCTGGAAAACCAACCGTGCCGCGCCTAGAAATGACACCTGACCGCCCGCAGTGTGGTAACCTCTTGGTGGCCCGCACGGGGGGCCGAACTTGGCTTTGGTTTCGCCGGGTTTCTTCAGTAGTCGGATGGAAGTGGAGACGGATATGCGATTGATGAGTTTGGCCGGCGTGGCCGGGATGATTCTTGGTCTGTCGAATCTGTCCGCGCAGGCGGCAGAAATCGACGCCGCCAAGTTGGGACAAAAAATCGACAGCGTCACACTGGTCGATCGCGCGGGAAAGAAAAACTCCGCTCACGACGTCGCCGGCTCGAAGGCCACGGTCTTCATATTCATGTCGTTCGAGTGCCCGATTTCGACCTCTTATTCGTCGGCATTGACCGAAATGGCCAAGCGCTACGGCGAGAAGGGGGTCGCGTTCGTCGGGCTCTGTTCAAGCGAGGCGGAGACAGCCGAGTCGGTCGATCGGCAGGCTCGCGAATTCAAATTCGGTTTTCCCGTGTTTCACGATCCGCACGGAACGAATGCCGGCCTCTTCAAGGCCGAGAAGACTCCCGAGGCCTTCGTGCTCGATCGCAACCTGGTCTTGCGCTATCGCGGCCGCATCGACGACGGCTTTGCCGCCCGGCTCAAGAAGAATCAGCAAGTGAAGAGCCACGATCTCGAAAGGGCGCTCGACGAAATGCTCGCCGGCAAAGCGGTCAGCCAGCCGGTCACCGCCGCCATCGGCTGCCCCATTGGTGTCGAGCGAAAGATCGAAACCGACGGGGCCGTCACCTACTTCCGCGACGTGGCGCCGATCCTGCAGAAACGTTGCCAGGAGTGCCATCGGCCCGGACAAGTGGGACCCTTTTCGCTCATGACCTATCGCCAGGCCGTGAATTGGTGTGACGACATCAAGCAGTACACGTCGTCCCACCAGATGCCCCCCTGGAAGATCGCGGACGGCATCCAGTTCCGGAACGAGCGGACCATGACCGACAAGGAAATTGGCACGCTGGCCGCTTGGGTCGACGGCGGCACGCCCGAGGGCAACCCGTCCGACGCTCCGCCGCCGCGCGAATTTGTCACCGGCTGGCGGCTCGGAAAGCCCGATTTGATTCTCTCCGCCAAGGATGACTTCGTGCTCGGCGCGGGCGGCAGCGACGTCTTTCGTTGCATCGTACTCCCCACGGATCTGCCCGAAGACAAGTTCGTCGTCGCCTACGAAGTGAAGCCGGGCAATCCGCGCGTCGTGCACCACACGCTGAACTTCATCGACACGGACGGCGAAGGCCGGGCTCTCGAGAAGTCGGCCCAGGCCCGAGAGAAGCGAACCAAGAAGCCGGGTGATTACGACACCGGCCCGGGCTACTCGTTCGCGATGGGGGTCGGCTTTGCCCCGCGCGGCGGCATGGGCGGCTGGGCGCCGGGTCAGGTTCCCCAAGAGATGCCCAAAGGCTACGGCTTCAAGCTCCCCAAGCAGGCCGACCTCGTGGTGCAGGTGCACTATCATCGCGACGGCCGGGTTGAACGCGATCGCCTGCAGATCGGACTCTACTTCGCGAAGAAGTCGGAGGGGATGAAGGCCTACAAGACGGGCATGATCGCCGGCCGCTTCATCGCCATTCCGCCCAACGACCCGCACTTCAAAGTCCTGGGCTCGACGACGGTGAAATACGACTGCGTGCTGCACTCGATCATGCCGCACATGCACCTTCTGGGCAAAAAGATCAAAGTCACCATGAAGCCGCCCGAAGGCAAGAAGCAGACACTGCTCGAAATCGATTCGTGGGACTACAACTGGCAGGAGACCTATTTCCTCAAAAGGCCGCTGCATCTCGACGTCGGCACGGTCCTCGCGCTCGAAGCGGTGTACGACAACAGCGAGGACAATCCCAACAACCCGAGCAACCCGCCCCGTCTCGTGACCTTCGGCGAGCAGACAACCAACGAAATGTGCTTCGTCTTCCTGGGCTCAACCTCGGACGGCCCCGGCCGCAGCCCGTTTGTGGGTCCCTTCGAAGGTCTCCGCCGCCGCATGCGCGAAATGCCGAAGGGTTCGGGGAAACAGCCGGCCGCAAACAAGCCGGCCGCGGCCAAGATCGAGCCCGTGACAAAGAACTGACGGAAGCAATCGGGGCCGTCCGCGAGCGATCAATCGACAAATCGCGGCGACGGACGGTCCGAATCGCAGTGAAGGTCATCGAAGCACAATCGCGCTATCGAAATGCGACGGTTGCATCGACGTACTGGACAGCGTCGTCCGCTGGACGAAGAATGATGAACAAGAGTTTGACCTGATTCGGGTTCTCAATCAAACGGTGATTGAGAATCCAAAGGACATTGGCGGGCGTGACGGTCGCATAGGGATCAATCCCGAGCACACAGTCTCCTTTATGCAAACCGAGCCGGCTGGCGGGGCTATCCGGTCGCACCTCGGTGATCAACACGCCGCCTTCATAGCGCATCTTTGCAATCCGCGGCGTCCGCAGCGCTGAACACCGCAGGCCCAATTTCTCCCAGATCCGTCGCTCGCCATTATCCGGGCCAGGCAACAGTTTGGGCGGCAAACCTTCGAGGCCGGGCTCATCTGCAGAACTCTTGCTCACCGACGGCTCGTGCACGGAATCGCCCGTTCCAAAATAAACCCCGCCGAAGTCGTTCCCCCCTTCGGCCGGATAGAGGCTGATATGCGGCCAGCCTTTGCACCCCATGGGCAGAAACAAAGTGAACGTTCCCTTTCCCTTGTGCACGATCGAGTCTTGCGGTTTGAACCCGGATCTCCGTGCGTCGGCCACATCCTGGGCCGAGATGCCGACGTTCATCTGCGCCTGGTCGTGGGACGCGAGCGTGTAATGCCCTTTGATGCAGTAGATCTCGCCGAGAGCGATCTTCTCGGCCGTACCTCGGACTTCGCTGATCGTGATGCTGTCGCCGGGTAAGAACTGCGTCTCTCCCACACCGAAGTGCACAACGTGGGGAAAATCAGTGGCCGACGCGTTTGACGGTGCAGCGTCCGCATGGGCATTGTGCGTTTCGCTCTTGCCCTCACCCCACCACTTTCGCAGCACGAATTCGCCCGTTCCGAAATAGGTGCCGCCCAGATCGCCGCCGCCGCCGGCCGGATAAAAGCTGACATGCGGCCAGCCTTTGCAGATCATCGCATACAGCAGCGTGAAATTGCCGGAGCCTTTGGTGACCTCGACCGATTGCGTCTTGAGCGTTGATCCCGTCCCTTCGCTCGCGATCGCCGCGGTCACGCCGACCATCAAACTGGCGCGGTCATGCGAGGCGAGCGTGTATGTTCCCTTGATCCAGTACTGATTTCCCGAAGTCATCGTCGCGGCAGTCCCGCGGATCTCGGTGATATCGATTTTGTCGCCGTCCAGAAGGTTCGAGGCGCCCTGCTCGAAGTGGACGATCTGCGGGAAATCGGCGTCCGACGGATGCTCGGGAACGCGGGGAAACTTGGCCTCAAACGTCGCTCTTAGAGCGGAGGACTTGAGATCGCCTCGCGGTATTGGCTTTGACGAAGCCTCTTCGATTGCCTGGCGAGCGAGGTCCGAATTCTGTTGGGCGTGCGACTTCGCCGACTGCAAAAAGAGCGGAAGAGCGACGAGGGCCAACAAGCAAAACAGAGCCTTTCCGCGCGGGGAAAGTCGCGGAGCGAAACGCCGATTGAGAATCATTTCAATCCTCGCTTTCAATGAATGACGACGCAGGAACGAACTGGCCAATTGGGGTTGGGAAACGACTTGAGACTTGATCGAGTCGGCCGCCAGCAGCACCACCTCCGCGTAGCGCTTGGCCGATTCGGGAAACGCCCAGCGGACCCAGGCGTCGCAACACTGCTCCTCGGCCGCGCCAGTTGACACCGTACAAACCACACGAGGGGATTTCACCAGTAGACGGTCGAAACGATGAGCTCGAAAAAGCGGACCCAGTGATCGCGGCGGCACAAATGAGCCATTTCGTGGCCGAGAATCAACGCGGCTTGCTCGTCGTCGAGTTGCCGAGAGAGACCCAATGGCAAGAGGATCACCGGCCGCCGGCCCAGGCAGTAAACGAGCGGTCCGCCCGAATCGACATAGCGCACGTCCGGCGATCGCCGCACACCAAACCGTTCCGCGATCTCTCTCCCCATGGCTTGCAATCTCGCGGAAGCCGGGAGCGTGCGCCGCAGCCGGCGGTCGAAACGGGCAACCCGAATTGCGGCAATCGCGGCAAAAGAGGCCGCGCCCGCGAGCCAGGCCCAAAAGAGCACGCGCGACGGTTGCGGCCAGCTCGAGGAGATGTCGGCAGCGCGCGAATCGATCGTCGAGACGACGACTGACTCGGGGATAGCCAGCTGTTGCGCGGCGCGCTCGGCCTTCCGAGAATTGCGCGGCAAGAAGCGCGGCGGCGCGAGCTCGCCGGCGAGTTCGACCGACGGCCCGCGTTTTGTGGGAGCGCGCGAAGGCCGCGGGTCGGCGACCGCTCGAACGGGCGCGGCGGCCGGTGTCCACGGCGTCACCGCCGGCCAATCGATGCCAACGAGAGGCGGAGCAACGAGCTTGAAGAGCACCAGCAGCCACAGGACGTGTACGACGGGCGGGTGACGCCAAACCCGCGTGACGGCATAAACGCACATCGCCAGGATCAATGCGCCGAGCGTGTTTTCCGCGTAAAACACGAGAAGTTCGTCCACGCCGTGCCTCCGATCATTTCGGATACTTGTCGAGCAATTTGCGAATCTCGGCGGCCTCTTTCCGGCTCAGATGCTTCTGTTCGATCAGCGACATTACCAGCGGAGCAATCGAACCGCTGCCCAGCCGATCGATCAGCGACTTGAGCTCATGCCCGAGAATCTCGGCCTGCGAAACGGTCGCCGAGAAGACGTGCACAAAGGCGTTGCGGTCGCGGGTCACCAATGCCTTCCGCTCGAGCCGCTGCAGGAAGGAGTGCACCGACGCGAATTCCGACTCGGCGCCATCGGGATAGATGTCTTCCGTGATCTGCTTGGCCGAGAGGGGTCCGCGCGACCAGAGGACCTTCAAGACGGCAAGTTCCGCGTCCGTCACAACTTTCCGGGGCTTCTTGGCCACGGTGCGCCTCCTATCATAAGCGTGGTGCCTATATTTATAGGCAATGTGCCTACGCCTGTCAAGCGCGTTCTTGGTGAAGTCATTTCCCCGCCGGCATCTCCGGCACGCCGTCCGAGGTCTGTGTGACCTTGTTGAAGAGCTTGCCGTGTTTGTCGAAGTACTGCACGTCGATCCCCTCGTCGACGGCGATTTGATTGAACGTGCCTTCCGAGACCACCGGGTCGAGCGAGACGGCATTCACCGTGTAGTCCCAGCACTGGTCGACGAACAAGTAGCCTTCGCGGACGGCCGGGGCGATTTGCTGGCGGAAGATGTATCGCGTTTTGTGCGCCGGATACCAAACGCCCGGTGACGGCTCGCTGAATTTGTCGACGATCTCGAGCCGCACGGGAAGCGTTTCGCCCGGACGGTACTCCTCGAACCGCACGGGAATCAAATTCCGCTCCTTGGCGAGCCACAAGAGCGATTTGAAGCCCGGCTGCCTGGCGTGCGCGGGGCGAACGGCCAGCACGTAGCACGACAGCAATCCCGACGAGGCATCGCCCAGGTACTCGACCTCTTTTTCCAGAATCTTCGGAACCGCGCCGGGCTGAGGCCAAATGACGTCGGAGAGTCGCCGGTAGGAGCTGCCGTCGATGGGCAGGAGCGCCGAGTGCGGACGCAACATCGCGGGGACGAGCGTGTAAGGCTTGACGAAGAAATTCAGCGTGCTGATCCACGCGTAGCCGCCTTTTTGTGGCGGCGGATGGCGGCCGTAGGCGCGGTAGATATGGCCGTCGAACGCCTCCGTCCAGAGCATGGGCCGAAACGAACCGGTGAAGTGCCACGTTTCGTGGCGCGCGTCGGTGAGAGCAAGGTCGTCGTAGAGAACCGAGTGCATTTTCGTCGTACGCGTCTTGTCGTTGCCGAGCACGAGGGGATTCGTCGTGCGCAGTTCCGTCGCGTCGATCAACAAATGGTTGTAGCGATTCTCTTCGTCGCGTAATTGGTCTTTGATTTTCTGCAGCTTCTCTCGGTCTTCGGCTGGTTCGTCGGGGTGCGGAAAACTGTCGGCCAGACGGCCTTCCTTGATCGTGAAGGCCGGCAAACCCACGGGCGGATTGAGTTCGCGAAAGAACGCGGGCGGATAATTGATCTCCAGGCTCGCCTTCTCTAACAGCAGCGTTTCCCGCCGACTCTCTTTGCGGCGCTCCTTGCCGTTCTTGGCCGGCTGATCTTCGTACGTCACGCGAACGATGCGTTTTGGGAGCCAGACGTTTTTCTTGACCTCCTGCCAATCTTCCACGCGCGCCTCGCTCGTCGGCAATTGAGCGGAATCGGCCGACTTGAAGGCCTGCTCTTTGACGGGAATGAAGTGTCGTTCCTTCGCCAGCCAGAGATGGTGCACCGTCGCATCGCCGCTGCCGGGATCCTCCTCCTCGAATTCGAGCTTGAGGCAAGCGAGGCCCTTGAGCGATTCCTCGCCGACGATCCGCGGCTCGGTCGCGCTGATTGGAGACTGCACGTTGTCGGCCAGCAACGAATCGACGGGCGGCTGGCGCGTTTCTTTTTCGGCACTTGTGCCGGCCAGGAAATTCGAAAGAGGCACGTCGAGCGCCAGCGGCCACGAATGCGGCGGCAACGAACGGACGAGGACCGTCTTTCCGTCGTGGATGTTGACGGCGCTGCCGACTTCGATGGTGCGAGTTCTCTGCCCGTCGAAAGCGACAAGGCGTTCGACGCTCACCGTGCGCAGGTTGTTCCCTTTGCGCGACAGGACCGTCTTGGCGTAAAACTGTTCACCGTGCCGGACCGACCGCGTCGTCACCTCTTCCTGAATTCCGCCGCTCGTTGTCACCTTGCCGCGGCGGACTTTGATCGGGATGGCGAGACCCGGTCGCACGCGCTTTTTCTTGATGACCGTTTCGAGATCGGCAAACTGTCCTTCGGCGGCGCGGATGGCGTCGACCAATTTCGGGACCGTCCATTCGGACGCGGTCGAATTTGCGATGGCGGTTGCCGGGGTCGGATCTGCCACCACGATCCACGGCAGACCACACGCGGAGCAGGCAGCGATCAGCAGGATGCCGGCGAAGCGGCGCACGGACTGGCGATCCATAAAGCCCGCGCCCGCCATGACAGCCGAAAGATGCACGCTTGCGATCCAGTGCCCGAAGATGTCCATCAAAGATACGCCAGCGGAATGGGGAGTCGCAACGACACGCAGTGCCGTTGATTGAACGCCCGGGGCGGCGACTTATACTGCTTTGAGCGAGGTAGTTTTTCCGCAGGCTCGATTTGCCTAATCGGATTGGATGCATCAAATCATGCGAGGGAACTGGGATCGGCGCCGCACGTGGTCGCTCGTGCTTCTTCTCGCGCTGGCAACGAATCTCGTCTCCTCATTACTGGCGGCCGATCCGCCGACCGCCGCACCGAAAGCCGACAAGCGCGAGTCGGAACGGCCCGCATCTCGCGAAGAACGGCTCAAACTGCCTCCCGAGCAGCGGAAGGTACTCGACCGTCTGGTCGACAAAGGCTTGGCGTTTCTCGCGTCAAAGCAGAACGAGGACGGCTCGTTTCCGACGCATGCGGGAGCAGAGCCGGCGGTGACCAGTCTCTGCGTGATGGCCTTCTTGTTGCGCGGCCATCGGCCGGGAACAGGCCCTTACGGCAACTGCATTGACCGCGGAATCGATTATGTCTTGGGCGTGCAGGACCCCGCATCGGGGGCCATTTTTCCAAAAAGCGCAAGGCAGCAGGCTCTGCGCGGCAATTACAATCACGCCATCTCGGGGCTCATGCTGTGCGACGCTTACGCCAAGATGGACGTGAAATATCGCCAGGACGATGCGAATGCTCGCCGCCGCGACCGCGTCGAGGCGGCGATCGACAAGGCCCTGGTTTACGCCGGGCGAGAACAGAAGCGGCAAAAACGTCAGGCCGGCGCACGGGGCGGCTGGCGTTACCTGGTTCGCGTCACGCAAAACGACGCCGACTTGTCGGTGACGGCCTGGATGGTCATGTTCTACACCGCGGCCCGCAAAACGGCCTTCGAAATACCGGAGAAGGGGATGGACGACGCGATGCGTTTTGTGCATCGCGCATTCGACAAGAAACAGAAGGCCTTCGTGTACGCACTCTCGGGTGACGAGCGGTACTGCAGCCGGGCGACCGTCGGTGCGGGCATTCTTTGCTTGACGCTTGCCGGCGAAACGAGCAGCCCCCTGATCCCGCCGGCCGCCGATTGGATCAGCAAGAACTCCTTTGAGCCGTACAACCGCTCAAAACATCCCGAGGATCGCTACCACTATAGCGCGTTCTATTGCAGCCAGGCGATGTGCTTATTGGGCGGCTACTATTTCGAGGAATTTTATCCCAAGCTGTTGACGACGCTGTCGCACCATCAGCACGAAGACGGATCCTGGGAACCCGAAGCCCAACGCGGAGACGACATCTATGGCAACGTCTACACGACGGCCCTCGTCGTCCTCGCGCTGTCGCCTCCCTATCAGAAATTGGATTCGCATCGCCGAGGAGTGATCACCGGCCGCTGAACGAAGTCGCTCACGGATCGCTTGTGTCTCTTTGCATCCGGCAGTTCAAAGTCGAACTCGAATGGCTGGATTTGCTGCGTGCGTCGTTGACAAAGACGGCTACGGCTGCGAAGTCACTGGCTAGCGCTTGAGAACCGAATCCAACCAATCGAAGGCCCGCTGATTGAAGAGGCTGCGCGCGCCGGCTTCGCAATGGTCGCCGGCTCCCTCTTTGGCGGTGAAGAGCAGGCGCGTCTTTTCGCAGGTCAAGCCGGCGTAGAGTTGGTCGGCACTTGCGCCGATCTCGTCGTTTTCCGCCGAACAAACGAGGGTGGGGCAGCGGATCCGGTCAACACGGCCTGCGAGCGTGTACTCTTGCGTCAAACGAAAATAGGCCATCGGATCATCGACGCCATGCACCCACAGGCAGCGGCGCAAGCCCCAGCCGGCCGTCGTGTGTCGCAGCCGTCGGCGCATCAGCCATTCGAAGAGCGCGAGCACCGATCGGTTTCCGTCGAAGAGTTGCCGCCCAATGAATGCCGGCACGCGGTTCTTGAGTTCCTCGAAAAGCGAGAACTCGCCCGGGTCGGCGATGCAGGCGGCCAAGCGCGGTTCGCCGCTGGCCGCCCGCGGAGCCAGATAGCCGCCGAAGCTGATTCCCAGCATGGCGATCCGCGCTGGATCGACTTCCGGGCGGCCGTTCGCGAAATCGACCACGGGGCCGACGACGGCTTCCCAGTCGGGCCGAAAGACGAGACCGTCTTCAACAATGGCCGCGCCTTGGCCGGGACCTTCGTAAACCAGGCACGTATAGCCGCGAGCCACGGCGGCCGCGCCGCTAAAGAAATAGGCTTCCTCAGCCGTGCTGTCGTAACCACCCGTAATGATCAACGTCGGCCGCGGTTTCACGTCGCCCGTCGGTCGGAACAAATAGCCGTGCAAGGTGCGGCCCTCGAAAGGAATGCCAATCGACTCGGCGGCCGGCGTCATCAATGCGGCGGCGGATTGAAATGCAGACCGCTGTTGCCGATAGCATTCGACAACGCGCGGATCGACGGGCGCTCCGATCAGAAACGTGTAGGCGGCGCGGAAGTAATTTGACCCCCGCAAATAAGCCGAAAGCGCACTCGCGTGACGACCTCGAGCACGGCTCTTGTCGGCTTGTTCAAGCAGACTCTCACCGAGCGCCCGCCAGGCGTTGTACCAGCTCTCGGCATCGACTTCGCGAATCCGCTCGGCGGCCGCGAAGCATTCGGCCACTTCCGCGCCGCCGCTTGAGGCATGGCCGGCTGTCCGCAGCCATTGAGCGTCAAAGAGTTCATCGCGGAAAACGCAGGACACGAGACATCTCTCCAGTGCGCGGCGTTCGCGTTGGGTTGTGGCGAATTTGCTCGAGATTCATTGCGGTGCGCGAACCAGCTCGAGCCGCACGCCGTCCGGCCCTTCGACGAAGAGGGACTTGGGCGCGCGCGTTTCTCGCGCAGGGGACTCGAAGATCGCCCCCTTGGCATCGAGTCGTTTGACCGTTTCGTCGAAGTCCGCGACCGGCCAGCTCACGTGGTCGATGGCCCATCCCAAAGTCGGCTTGAGCGGGTGATCGACGCCTTTCACCAGGATCCACGTATCGCCCTCGCGGATTCCGCCCATCAGACCCGCGAACCGGCTGACCTTTCCGCCGAACACGTCCGTGTACCACTTGAGCAACGCTTTCGCATTCTGCGTTGCCAGATGAATGTGGTGAAACCCGCGAATTTCCGGGTCCTCGACGACTTCGATCAGCGTCGACCACGGGTCGTGGATGAAGGCGTAGCGAATCGGGCCGTCTTTTTCGATTCCAGAGACGATTCGCACGCCGGAGCGGGCAAATCGCTTCATGGCGGAGTCGATGTCCGGATACGAGAAGCCGAGATGATGGATGCCGCTGCCGACGCTTTCACCGGTCGGACCCTTGGCTTTCTCAAAAGAGAGCGTGATCTTGCCAAAAATGACCGCGGGCGACGATTCGATTTTCACCGGCCGCCCCCCCAGCTGCTTCGCGTACCAAAGAGCGGCCGCCGCGGGATCGCCGACATTCAGCGTGATTCGATTGAAGCCCCCCGCGCGAAGCTCGGGCGCGGCACACAGAATGAAGAGCGCGACCGCAAAGACCGACAACCGCGTTGCCGGACGGGTCATCGCAGTTGCAACGCCGCGACTTTGATGTCGATCGTCTCGAATTTGTTCAGGGTGGTATGAATCGTCAACTGGCACTCGAAAACTCCCAGGGGAATGTCCTTGTTCACCGTCACGTCGATCGCATACCCGTTTCGCATGCCCTCTTGTTGCAGTTCTTTCGCGTCGAGCGGGCGAGGCACTGCGGTCACGTTTCGATTCGTGGATTCAATGGAGAGGATTTTGAAACCTCCCTCCGAATCCGAAACGATCTTGCCGGTGAATTTGCCGTCCTGATCGCCGGTGATGCGTACTTTCCACTCGTGTTCCGGCTCAATCCGGACGTGCTTGATCACCTTAGCCTGGACGCGGAGAGCGATCTCGGGCAGCTTGGGATCGTTGGTCCAAATCGTTCGCGTGAACGCGTCCGTTGGCAGAGACCCGTCAGGATTCAGGCTCACCTCGACCTCGGTGGATCCGCCGGGCGGGACTTCTTTCCGCCATTGCTGGGCGGCGTCGCTCGACCAGCCGGAGGTGAGGATCAACGGGCCTTCCCCCTTGTTTTCGACGCGGAAAGAGTGGGATTTCGTTTCGCCTGCGTCCACCGTGCCGAGGTTGAAGCTCGTGTCCGCGACGACGGCTTTTGGAAAGGGGGGCTTGTCGGCAAGCGGCGGCCGGCCGGCTTGCAGTTCACTGCTCGCCGGCTTTTCGTCCACGTGCGCGGCTTTTCGCTGGGCGTCTTTTTCTTTGCGCACGCGGACCGGTTCGCTGAGCACGACCCGGCTTTCCAAGGGGTCGGGCGGTTTCTCCACCCACGGGGCGTATCGTCCCAGCCAGACGACTGCCGCAATCAACACGACAGCCGCCACGATTCCTGCGATTGAGCCTGGCAAACGCACTTTCGGCCACTCCCCTCGACATCCAAAAAAGTCACGGACCAGCCTAACAAATAATCGCCCGTCCGGTCGAAACCTGCAATCCGATACGCCTTTGTCGCGTGGCGTGTTGGGAAGCTTGCCGCGCGCAAAAAATGCGCCCGGCAAGTGCCGGGCGCATTGTAGATTCAACGAATCGATGGTCTTAGGCGATTAGACCTTGGGTCCCTGAGATTCGGAGCCCGGGGTCTCTTCCTTCGGCTGCGGAGGATTGACCGGCTTGATCGTCTCCAGCGGCTGAACGCCAGAGCCCGAATCGGTTCCGTAGGTCGGAGTCACGCCCGAAGGCGCGGGCTTCGCCGGAGCCGGAATCGAGGCGGGAGGCAAGGAAGTGCCTCCGCCGCTGCAGCTGGCACATTCCGGTTGATTGCAGACGGTCACCGGGACCATCCGGCACACTTCGTAAGCGACTTGCCGCGGCACGCACTTGGAAACCAGTTGCGTGTAGGTGACCGGCACGACCTTGCAAACCGTTCGCGGAACGCAGCGGTCAACCGTATACGGAACCTGCGTCGGCAGGCAAAACGGAACTTTGCAGGTGCGGACTTCCTGCACCGTGTGATAGGTCACGACCGGCACTTGCCGCGTGTGTTGTTCGCAGACCATTTTGCAAACCTGATACGGCACGCGCTGCACCATCTGCTCGCAAACGTAGTTGCAGCGTTGAACCGGGTAGCGTTCGACGACTTCCTGGCAGACCGTCTTGCAGACCTGCACCGGACACGAGTAGGTTTCGTTCCGCGGAACATACCGGCAAACCTGGACGGGGCAAACCTGGCGAACCAATTCGCAGCGGTAGCTCGTGCAGGGAACTTGCTCGCAGACGACCCGCGGGCACCACACCCGGCGGCAGTAGGTCATGCCGGGGCATTGCACCATGGTGGTCCGCCAACCGCAGCACGGATCGCAGACAGTCCTGGGCACGATCGGGCCGGGCTGATAATACGTTTGCGTCGTCCACTGACCGCAATCACGCTGGACCGTGCTGTAGGTTGTCACGGGACGCATCACCGTGGTGCAGCGCTCGGTGTTGACGGTCTCGACCACGCGATCCATCACGGTGCGGCAGTATTGCTGCTGGACCGTCTCGACCACCGGACGATAGACGAGCCGGCGGCACTCACGCTGTTCGGTCGTCCATACGGGCTTCTGAACCGTGTAATGACATTCGCGGAAACACGTCTCCGTGACGGGCCGCATCACGGTGTAGTTTTCCTGCCGGCAGCTCGTCTCGCAGACCGGCTTGCAGACCGTGTATTGCTGATCGCGGTACGCCGTTGTGAGCACCGTGCGATAGCATGTCTCTTGGTGGTGATCGAATACGGTTTCGTATTCGGTGTGATTGCACGTGTATTGCCGCGGCTCGCACACCGTGTCGTAAACGGTGTGATAGCAGGTCTGCCGTTCGACCTTACAGGATGTGTAACAACAGGTCGGTTGACAGCACGGCGTCGGACAACAGTTGTAGCTGCAGGCGCCGCAGTACTGGGCCTGTGCGGTCGAGCCGACGGCCAAAGCCGGCACCGCCAGGAGTGCTGCAATCAAAAAGCGTTTCATTCCTCAGGTTCTCCCATTCTTGGTGGACGAGGCCGCGAGATGCCGTCTGCCCCACGCCGAACTTTGTGTCTGCATCCGCGTCCTCGGCGCGATCCTTCTTTTCTCCATTCTCAGCACGCCAGTGACGGATTGCAAAGGAATTGCTTGCGTGAAAAACGGAGTCGTGCGAAGTGATCGCCCCACACGTTCATCCTGCCAAGCATAGGACATGTGATCTAGGAAACTTGAGGAAAAACCGCTGTTCGGGCGAACCTCAGTCGCGACTCGCCGGGCGCTCACGGAACAACCCGCAAGCTTTGACAGGCATGTTTCGCAAGTCGTGGCGTTGCTAATATTTCCGCGTTGTCGCAAGTGCTTGCGCAGTCTCGCCGAGACTCTTCGATTCTTCCCAGATTGCCCGATCGCTAGAATCCGCAAGACTGGAACGTGATTCGCAATGCCGGCGACTGCAGATTCATCCTTCGAGACGCCCCGCACGCTCGGTGTCGTCGTCATCGGCCGCAATGAGGGCGAGCGGCTGCGCCGTTGCTTGAGTTCAGTTGCAGGCTCTCGCGCGAAAATTGTCTACGTCGATTCGGGATCGACGGACGAGAGCGCGGCACTCGCGCGCTCGATGAATGTGGAAGTCGTCGATCTCGATCTCTCGATCCCATTCACCGCCGCCCGCGCGGAACGAAGGCTTCGCGCGCCTGACCGATCACGATGACACGATCGCGTACGTGCAGTTCGTCGACGGCGATTGCGAGCTGGCTGTCGATTGGCTCTCGAATGCCGTGGCGGCGATCGAGCCTGCGCGCGACCTCGCGATCGTGTGCGGTCGCTTGCAGGAACGCTTTCCGGAGCAGTCGGTCTACAACAGAATCTGCGCCGTCGAATGGAATGGACCGGTCGGCGAAATCGCCGCGTGCGGTGGCATCTTCATGATTCGCGCATCCGAGTTCAAGAAGGTCGGCGGGTTCGATCCGGCGATCATAGCGGCCGAAGACGATGACTTGTGCCTGCGCGTGCGCGGCAACGGCGGGAAGGTGATTCGCATCGATCGGCCGATGGCCTGGCACGACGCGGCCATGACGCGCGTGAGCCAGTGGTGGAGGCGGGCCGTTCGCTGCGGCTTTGCTTTCGCCCAGATTTCTTCGCTGCACGGCAAAGGCCCTTTTCGCCATTTCGTGCACGAGACGCGCAGCACCTGGATGTGGGGCTTTTTCATTCCCGTGGCGATCGTCGTACTCGCCGTGCTGACACGGGGTTGGGCGCTTTTGGCGTTCCCCGTCCTGTACCTGTTTGCCGCGTATCGGATCGCTGGCAACGAGCGATTGCGCGAATTGTCGCCGGGGATGCGCTGGGCTTACGCGACGCATTGTCTGGCGTCGAAGTTTCCTCAAGTCGTCGGACAGGTTAAATTCTGGTGGCGCCGCGCGTGGAACGCGCCAAGCGTGATCATTGAACATAAGGACGCGGGCCGGAAGTTGTCGAAGTGATGTCTCTTTCGAAACCACCGGCGGCCGCATCGACGGTATCCGCGACCGTCGCCTCGCAAACCGCGCCGCTCTGGGACGCGGCCTCGTCAAAGGGGCGGCTGCGTGTCGGGCTGGTCGGCACCGGTTACATCGCCGATTTTCATGCGCGCGCCTTACGGGCGACCAAGGATGTCGAACTCGTTGCCGTTGCCGATCAAAGTCCGCTGCGTGCCGCGTCGTTCGCGCGCGAGCACGGAGTCGGCCAGGCTTACGGCTCGCTGAGTGAGATGCTCCGCGGCGATTTGCTTGATGCAGTGCATATCCTCACGCCGCCCGACACGCATGCCGACGTCGCCCGCGAGGCCGTCGAAGCCGAGGTCAACGTGCTTCTGGAAAAACCGCTCGACGTGCAGTCGCAAAAAGCCGTTGCGTTGTGCGAATTGGCGGAGAAGCGCGGTGTCACGCTCGCCGTCAGCCATAATTTTCTGTTCAGCGAACCGTACGCGCGGCTGCGGGAAGATGTTCGAGCCGGTCGGCTCGGACCCATCGATTCGGTGACGATCACCTGGAATCGCGAACTGGGATTTGTCGCGCAGGGACCGTACGACGTTTGGATGCTGCGCGATCCGGCGAACATCATGCTCGAAGTCGGCGTGCACTCGATTGCCCATGCGTGGGATCTGCTCGGTTCATGCGGCAACTGGCAGGTCGACGCGTCGAATCCCAAACTCTTGCCGACCGGTGTGACCTTTTTTCGCCGCTGGCAGGCACGAACGGAAGCGGCTGGCGCGGTTGCGGAGCTAAACTTTTCGTTCGTCCCGGGCGCCACCGAGCACGCGATTCACGTGCGGGGTTTGTTCGGCGTGGCGACGGCCGATCTCGAAAACAACACGTATACGCTCGATCGGCTCACGCCGCATTCGCTCGAGTTCGACCGGTTTTTTCGCCAACGGCAGCGAGGGGCCTCCCTGGCCGCGCAAGCCGGACGGAATCTGGGCCGGCATGTGTTTTCAAAACTCAAGCTCGCCAGACAGGGAAACGCCTACGGTGCGAGCATCGCGGCCAGCGTCGCCGAGTTTTATCGACAGTTACGCGGAGAGCGAGCGGATCGCCGCATCTCGGCGCGGTTCGCCTGCGAAGTCGTGACAGCGGCCGAACAGATTGGCCAAGTCGGCGCGCGCGGCTTCGCCACGCTCGATTCCGGTTCAATCGGCTTCGTCGCCGATCATCAAGACGCAGCCGCGCGTGCTCGTGTTGGGCGGCAGCGGTTTCATCGGGCGTGAAGTCGTCGCCCAACTCTTGCAGGCCGGACAGGCCGTCCGCGTTTTGGTCCGCAAACCGGCCGCCGCCAATCTCGATCGGCAAAACCCGCTGTTGGAGCTTGTGGCCGGCGATCTGCGGCGGGCCGACGATTTGCGAACCGCGCTCGACGGCATCGAACGCGTGTGCCATCTCGCGCGGCCCGCGGCCAAGACCTGGCAGGAGTACCAGGATCAAGACGTCGAAGTCACGCGGCAGATCGGCCGCCTGTGCCTCGAAAAGCAAGTCAAACGCCTGGTCTACACCGGCACGATCGACTCGCTCTATCTGGGCCGACGCGCCGGCACGATCAGCGACGCCACGCCTCGCGATGCCGAGATCGAGCGACGCAACTCTTACAGTCGCGCCAAGGCGGCTGGCGAAGAACTGCTTCTGCAGATGCACAAGGAGCAATCGCTCCCGTTGGTTGTGCTGCGTCCCGCAATTGTCATCGGTCGCGACGGTAGCCCGTGTCATTGGGGCGTGGGAAAATGGAACGGCCTGGGCGTCGTCGAACTCTGGGGACGGGGGGACAATCCCTTGCCGCTCGTGCTGGTGCAGGATATCGCCGCCGCGCTCGTGGCCGCTTTGGAGAAGCCGCAAATCGAGGGGCGAATGTACAACCTGAGCAGCCCGTCGCTACTCACCGCACGTGAATACATCCGCGCCATCGAAGCCCATACGGGAGTGGAAGTCCAGACCTTCACCGTTTCCATTTGGCGGCACTATCTGAACGATCGGCTCAAATGGGCCGTCAAAAAGGCGACCCGGCATCCCGACGGCCAGCGCACGCCCAGCTTTCGCGATTGGGATTGCCGCAGCCAGCAGGCGGTCTTTGACTGTTCGGGGGCGTGCCGCGATCTCGGCTGGCAGCCGACGTCGGATCGGGAGGAATTGATCCGATTGGGCATCCACGAGCCGCTCGATCACCTGTTTCGCTAAAGCCCGCAAAATGCCCTATGCACGGATGGACATTTGAAAGACCGTTCCAACCTCGCTAAGTTTGGGCATCGACGGGCCAAGTTGCGTCGAGTCCGAAGACATTTGGACGATGTTTTGCCACGACTCCCTGTTGGCCGATCTACTGGCACCATGCTCTGCGCCGAAACGCTCAGGCCGAACCTTTTTCTTGTCGGCTCGATGAAGTGCGGCACCACGTCGTTGCACAATTACCTCGTGGCGCACCCGCAAATCTTCATGACGGGCGAGCCCTGGAAAGAGCCGGCCTATTTCGTCGAACGGCTGAACTGGACGAAGGGCGAAAACTGGTATCGCGGGCTATTCGAATCCGCCGGCGAGGCGATTTACCGCGGCGAATCGTCGACCGACTACACCAAGTTCCCGCATAATCTCGGCGTCGCCGAGCGAATTGCCCGCTTTGCCCCCGATGCGCGAATCCTCTATCTCGTCCGCGATCCCGTCGTGCGCTCGATCAGCCACTATTGGTGGGAAGTGCAGTGGTCGGCCGAGGGGCGCGACATGCTGACGGCCGTCCGCAATCGGCCCATCATTCGCGACGTGAGCTATTACGCGCTGCAACTGCGACAGTTTCTTCCGTACTTCGGCATCGAACGCATTCTCGTGCTGTCGACCGAAGAACTCAGTGCCTCTCCCGTCCAATCGCTGGCCAAGGTCTATCGCTGGCTCGGCGTGGACGACGCGTTTGTCCCCGTCAATCTGGACCAGCGGCACAACGTCTCGCCGGCAAAGGTGCCCAAAGTCTTCGGATCGCAGGCCTTTTCGCACTTGCACGGCACGGTGGTCTGGAAGGCGGCCAAACGGGTGATTCCCGCCACGCTTCGCCAGCAGGCGATCAAAGTCCTCTCGCGGCCCGTAACCCGCGACGAATCGCGCGTGGCCGACACGGTCGAATATCTGCGACCGATTCAACGCGAACAGACGAACGAACTGTGCGACATGCTCGGACGGCAATTCCCGGAGTGGACGACCCTCTACGGCGAAGCCGACTCGGAATGAGTGGCCGATTTCGCATCGGCTGCTGTGCTGAGACCGACGAGCCGAACTGGCGCTGGGTCTCCGACGCACTCTCCGGCGACGAGATCGACTGGACCTTCTTCTCGAACATCCCGCAAAACGCGCTCGAGCGGGCCATTCTGCGGCCGCGAATTTCCCGTTATCGCGCGTGTCGGGGATTGGCGAAGGCGACGCTGGCTGGGCAATTCGATCTGGTCGTCACGCATCATCCGCTGGTGACCTGTTGGACGGAGACCTTTTGTCGCGGCCGCCGACGCTGTCCGCACGTCGCGTTCGCCTTCAATTTCACGCGGCTGCCGCACGGGGTGCGAAGTTCACTCATGCGCCGCGCCTTTGCGCCGGTCGATCGATTCATCGTGTTTTCCGAATTCGAGCGGTCGCTCTACGCGGATTATTTTCACGTTCCCGCCGAGCGATTCGAAATGCTGCACTGGGGAGTCGCCGAGCCCGCCGTTGCTACGGCCGCCCTTCCAACCAGCGACGCAATTTGCGCGGTAGGCAGCCAGGCCCGCGATTATGCGACCCTCTTGGCCGCCATGCGCCGGCTGCCCCAACTTCGACTGATTCTCGTGGCGACCGTCGATAGCCTGCGTGGCCTCGACATTCCCGATAATGTGACCGTCCAATTGGAGATCCCGCTCTCCGAAGCCCAAGCCGTGATTCGCAGCAGCCGCTTCATGGTCCTGCCGCTGATGAGCGCAAGTCCCGTGCGGTCACGTCACGATGGTCACAGCTATGTACTGCGAGCGAGCAATCGCCGCCACGGAATCCAACGGTATCTCCGATTACTTGCGCACGGGACAAAACGGCCTGACCGTCCCCCCCAACGACCCTGCGGCACTGGCCGCCGCGATCCAAAAACTGTGGGACGACCCCACCTACGCTGCGAAGCTCGGCCAAAGCGGCCGCCAGTTCGCGCTCGCAAACTGCACGGAGTCCAAAACGATCGACTTCGTCCGCAATCTAATCACTCGCGTCAAAACCACAGGCCGTCCGTAGTTAGCGAACAACGACCGCCCCTGTCTGGCTCATCCTTCCGCCTTCATCCTTCATCCTTCCTTCCGCCGCCGCTATACTCACCCCTCGCAGCTTGCGGGCGGGCAGTTGTAGACGAACTGGAGAATATCGTGCGAACGGAGTGCAAGCTGTCAGTCGTTCTCGTTTTGGCGTCCCTCTGTTTCTCGAGCTTTTGGGCGCCCGCCCTCGCGGCAGATGGATCGGACTCCCCCGCGAAGCCCGCCGAAAAGAGTCCGTTTCAAATCAATCTGAAGCCGGACGCTACGTTCGCGCTCAATTACCATGGCGTGCAGCTCGTCACCATGGAGTTCAAGGCCTGGGCGGCCAATTGGAAATGGGCCAACCCCACTCCCTCGCTCGGCGCGTTTCAAGAGGGCAAGGCGCCGTACGACCTGCGCATCCCCGGCCTCGCCGCCGAAGCCGCGGGCACCGTCGAATGGAAATCGCCCGAGGTCATCACTTACGACCTCAGCATCAAACACAGCGCCACAAAACCCGGAGTGATGGGCGCCTGTGCCGAGTTCAGTCTCGACTTGAAGTCGCCGCTCTTTAACGGGCAGGCGCCCCCGACCCCACGCTCACGTCGGACAATGCGGGCTGGGAGTGGTCGCTCGGTTCGGGCCGCGACATCAAGGTCACGCTCGAACCCGGCGTGAAGAAGCTCTATTTCGAGCAGAACCGCAAGAACCGCATCCGCGCGTTCTTTCTCGGCGAAGAAACCGCGAACGGGATCGACAAACTCCGCATCACGGTCACGCTGCCGCAGGGAACCGAACGCAAGCCCACCGAAGAGCAGGTCTACGGTCCGGTGGGCAAGGGCTGGCTCGCCAACGCCCTGCCCTACGGACTCTCGCCCGTCGACTTGAGCACGCTCAACCATCAGCCCGGAGCGCACGGATTTCTGCGGACCTCGGGTGAACGCCTCGTCTTCGAGGACGGCACGCCGGCCCGCTTCTGGGGCATCGACGTCATGGCCTTCGCGCTCTTCTCCAACAACGCCGAGATTGAACGCCACGCCAAACGCCTGTCGATGCTCGGCTTCAACCTCGTCCGCCTGCACCATCACGACACGATGAGCTGGGTTGATCCCACCGTGATCAACAAGCAAGCCGCCGGCTCGCGCATGCTCGACGAGCACGGCATCGACCGCGTCGATTACTGGATCAAATGCCTGAAAGAGAACGGCATCTACGTCTGGCTCGACATGCATTCCTACCGCATGTTCAAAGACGCGGACCGTTCGACCGAACTCGGCGAAGTCGCCACCTTCAACGACTTCAACAACGACAAGCGGGCCCACCACGAGGTCAAAGGCTACTGCCAGTGGGATCCCGTGCTGCAAAAGCTAATGTCCGAGTTCCAGGAAAAATACCTCACGCACGTCAACCGCTACACGGGCGTCGCCTACAAAGACGATCCGACGATCGCCTTCTGCCTGATCACCAACGAGAACGACATCACGCACCATTACGGCATCCTGGCGATTCCCCAAGAGCACCATCCGGCCCTTAACGAGCTCTTCCAGGCACGGATGAAAAAGTTTGGAGAAAGGACAGGGCACGGCGCAAACGATCTGGCGTTACCCTGGCAGCCCGGACCGGCCAAGATGTTCCTCAACGATCAGGAACACGCCTTCTATTCGACGATGATCGACAGCATCCGCGGCACGGGCTCGAAGGCGCTGATCGCCGCCGGCCAGATGTGGGGCGATGAGCCCCTTTCGTCGCTTCCCTCGGTCACGACGGGCGACGTGATCGACGTGCACGAATACGACGTCGCGGGACAGCTCACCACCGACCCGCGCTACAAGCCGAACATCGTCTCGATGATCGGCATCAACCAGGTCTCGGGAAAACCGCTCACCGTCTCCGAGTGGAATCTCGAGATGGGCCTCGAGCCGACGGTCGACCGCTTCGTCGCGCCGATGTACGTCGCCTCGATCGCCGCCCTGCAAGGCTGGGACGCGCTCATGCTCTACGGCTATTGCCAGCAGCCCCTCTCCGAACAGCCGCACATCACCAGCGTCTGGGACACATTCAGCGACCCGGCGACCATGGCCTCGATGCCCGTGGCCGCCATGATCTTCCGCAACGGCCACGTCTCGCCGGCCAAGAAGGAATACTGCCTGGCCCTCACCAGCGAGCAAATGTTCAACCCAACCCTGCGACCCGAATCGTGCGCGGCGGCCCGCACGCTCATGGAACAAAGCAAGTTCACCGTCGGCATTCCGGCCACTCGCGAACTCGACTGGCTCAAACCCTCGAAGCCGCCCGAGTCGGCCAAGCTGATCCACGAACCCGAAGAGAGCTTTCTGCCCTCGACGGGTTCAGCCGTCGTGTCCGACACGGGCGAACTCCGCCGCGATTGGGACGCCGGCACCCAGACCATCGACACGCCCAAGACGCAAGTCGCCCAAGGCGCGATCGGCGATCACGAGTTCAAACTCGGCGACGTTACGATCCTGTCCCAAACCCGCCACGCCGCCATCGCGGTGAGCGCTCTCGACGATCAACCAATCCGTTCCTCGAATTTAATTCTGGTGACAACGGTGGCCCGTGTCCTCAAGCCCAAACGCATCCCAGGCCGCGCCGGTTGGGGCCAGGACATGTCGTCCTTTTCCGAAGCCGTCCGCGGCGACATCGCCGTGAGAGCCCCCGCTGGCCTCAAAGCCTTCCGCCTCTTAGGCGACGGAAGCACGCTCCCGCTCGAGGACGTCGTCTACCAAGACAGCAGCTACCGCCTGCCGCTGCAGAAAAAGGTCAGCCTGTGGTACCTGCTGCAAAAGCCACAAACCCCATGAGTGCGCAGCTGATCCCGCGGCCCAACGCGCGACCGACCCCTCACCCCCAGCCCCTCTCCCTCAAGGGGCGAGGGAAGCAAGACAAGAAGCCGGGACTCGGCCGCGAAACACCGCACCCTCTCAAACATCTTTCCCCCCTCTCCCCTCGCGGGAGAGGGGCCGGGGGTGAGGGGGCACTCCACGCCACGCGCCGGTCGCCGCTTCGTTGCCGAACAGGCCCCCTCCAATGGCGCTGAGTCCGGCAAAGCGAATCCAGCACGCCGCTCGCGGCCACCCCGTCGATTGCCACCGAGACGACACCTCAAGCCGACTGGCCGCGCGTCTTCTACGCGCTCGGCCCCGGCAACGTCGTCGACTCTTACCGCAAGTGGAGCGCCGGCCAAGACTGCAACAGCGAAACCAGTCTCACGTTCTCCGGCCAGTTCTTCGACTTCTGCCGCACCCGCGGCGTGCGGGCCTACGCCGTCTCGTCGCATCCGCACCGCGAAGTCTTTCAAGACGGAGCCTTCACGGTCGAGAACCGCCCCAAGCCGCTCGCAAATCCGCGCGGCATCCTGTTCCATCTCAACCAGATCTGGTACGGCCTCTCGATCATCGCCTCGGCCCGCCGCTTCAAAGCCGACGTCCTCGTCGTCGATTCGGGCACCACGCACTGGTTCGTGCTCTCGCTGCTGCGACTCACCCGCGTCCGCGTCGTGGCCTCGCTGCACAATTCCTATTGGGCCAGCGGCTTCATGCCCGGCGGATTCGTCAAACGCGTCCTCCGCGCACTCGACGGCAGGTTCTGGAGCCACACGGCCGACGCCTCCCTCTGCGTCTCGCCCGAGTGCCAGCGGCAAATCGAAACGCTCGCCCACGGCAGAAACCGGCCCGTCTTCCAATACCGCTGCCAATTCCGCCGGACCGACTTCGCATCGGTTCCTCCGCCCCCGCCGCACGCGCAGAGTCCGTTTCAAGTCCTCTTCGCGGGACGGGTCGAGCGCGAGAAAGGGGTCTTCGACCTGTTGGAGATTGCCGAAGGCTTCAAAAGCAAATCGCCCGGCCAACTCCGCATCGACATCTGCGGCGGCGGCGACGCCTTCGACGAACTCAAACAGGCCATCGCCGACCGCGGCTTAATCGAAGACGTCATCCTTCACGGCAAACTGAAGCGACCCGAACTGTTGGCCTGTTACGGCCGCGCGCACGTCGTGATCGTCCCCACGCGGAGCACATTCTGCGAAGGCATGCCCATGGTCGCGGCCGAAGCCATCCTCACCGGCCGCCCCGTGGTCACGAGCCGGCTCTCCAACGCACTCGACGTCCTCGAGGGCGCCCTCGTCGAAGCCCAACCGGACGATCCATCAAGCTACGTCACCTGCCTGCGACGCCTCCTGGACGACGTCGACTACTACCACGCCTGCTGCCAAGCCTGCCCAACCGTCGGCCAACAATTCTACGACCCCAACCAGAGCCTGACCGCCGCATTCGAACGGATGATGCGGTCGCTCGAGCTTGGGAGCCGGGACGAACAGAAAAAATGAATTGGTGACTCGACGCCGTGTTACGGATTGGCAGTCGGTGATTCGGCGGGTGGCGCCGGTTGTGGCGCGAGCTTCACTCGAGCTGGGGGTTCCGTGGTCGAGGGCGCCGGTACCGGGGCTGAGGCCGGCGGGCCGTCGTTCGTGGGGGCGCCGGCCGCGGGCAGCTCCGTGAACGGATCGGGCTTGGCTGCCGTGGATGTTGTCGGCGCGCTCGACGGAGTTGTCGGCAGCGGCGGCAGCGCTGGAGTCGTGCCGGCCGTTGTCGGTGTCGACGAAGAGGGCACGGTCGGTGTGTTGGCGGCGACGAGGAGTTTGGGTTGGAGCGACAGCGGCGTCGAAAGCGTCACGCTCGTCGGCGTGGCGCCGGTGGTGGTCGTGGGTGCGATCGTGATGTTGACGGCAATCGGATCCGGGGTGGCGTTGGGGTTGGTGAAGTTGAGGCTCTTGTTGAGCGCGCTTGTGCATTGGTCCTGCAACCAGCCGTCGATGGCGGCGGCGCCCGTGTTGTCGCTGAGCTTGTAGGCGATCGTTGTCGATGCGTTCGTCGACGGAATGCTCAGCTTGATCTGGACGTTGTCGCTTGCCGGGGCCGTCGCACCGGTTGAAGCCGTCGGAGTCGTCGCCTTGAGTTCGAAGCCGCTGGCGACGGGGACCGGGTTGACGACCACGCCGGTCTTCGTCGTGTTGATCGAGAACGGGAACGTGATCACCGGATTGATCAGCGAGAACGACGGGCCCGGCGGCGTGTCGTACGGAGATTGATCGATATAGAACTCGTTCGACAGGCCGGCCGGCGTGGCCACGCGAACCGGGATCGGGCCGCTCGAGAGTTCGGGCGAAATCGACGAGACGGTAATCCGCAACAGGTCCCGGCTGATGACTTGGACTTGCTGCGTGGTCCATTGCATGGTGAGGCCGCTGGCCGCCGTCGTTTGCGACGTCGAGACGGTTTGCGTGGCCGCCGCTCCCGAGGAACCGCCGTTCGAGCTGCCGCCACCGTTGCCATTTGATCCGCCACCGCTTCCGCCGCCGTATCCACTGGAGCCGCCGCTTGATCCGCCGCCGGCACCGCTTCCGCCGCTGCCGCCGGAGCTGCCGCCGCTTCCGCTGCTGGATCCGGATTCCGCCCGAGCCGGATCCACCCGAGCCGCTTCCACTGGAGCTGCCGCCCGCGCCACCGCCGCCTTCGCCGGCAGAGCCGCTGCCGTGACTGCCTGTGCCACTTCCTTCGCCGCTGGAGCCGCTGCCGCTGGAGCCGCTGCCGCCGTGGCTGCCTGTTCCGCTGGATGAGCCGCCTGAGCCTTCGCCGGAGTGGCCCGACGATCCCGTACCGTCCTCCGAGCCGCTCGACGTCGACTTTCCGGCCACGAGGAAGATTCGGCTGCCCGTGGGCCCGTCATCGACCTGGAAGAAACGAGACGCGGAACGCGACTGGGTGACGGGGCCGCTCGTGGCGCTCCCTGCGGCACCGCTGCGGCTTGCGCCGCCTCCGCTGCCGATCGTGCTGCTGCTGCCGCTCGACCCACTGCTTGCGCTTCCGCCGTCAACCGCGCCTCCCGTTGAGCCGGTCGTTGTTCCGCTGGCGGAAGTTGTCGATCCGGTCGATTTACCGGGGAGGTTTGTCGAGACGGTCTGGCCGGCCTGTTGGACGACCTGGCCGGACGACGGCGCGGTGGCGACTTGCAACACCTGGAAGGTCGAGTGGACCTCGGTGCCGCCGATGACCACGCTAGTGCGCGTGGGATGGAAATGGTGGCCGGCCAGGTAGAACTGGGCGACGGTGGACGAGCCGCGGCGGATCCACGAGAGGCCGTAATAGCCGGTGATTTCGGGGCTGAGCGACGCGGCCCCCTTGTCGAAGAGCTGGGAGCCGGGCAGGTCGTACTGGTACGGCACCGTCACGCTGTAGGTCTGCAGCGGGAGCATCTTTTCGAGCTGATCGATGCGGCTCACCAGGCGTTCGTAATCGCCGGGCCGGTAGCAGTGCGAATCGCGGACGTTGGTCGCGCGGTGCTTGACGCATTCGACCTGCGCGCCCAGGTCGATCATTTCGTTGTAGTCGAGCTTGCTTTCGCCGGGGCGGGTGAGTTTTTCCCAGTTGGTGGTGATGTCGAGCTTGAGTTCGGGGACGAAGTTCGGCATGACGACGAGCACTTCGCACTCGCGGATGCCCGGCTCGAGCCGGCGCTGGCGGAGTTCGTCGTCGCGGGTGAAGCCGCCGCAGAAGAGCGTCTTGAAGCAGCTCGCGAACGTCGAATGTTCGGGGTCGATGGCCTGCACGCGGGGATAGAAGTACCAGCCGAACGTGTCGTTCTCGTGCACAAAGCCGACCTGCGTGCGGTTGAGGTCGATGGTGGCCATGTCGAGGGACATTTGCCGCGTGTACTTGATCGCCTGATCGGCCCGCAGGTTGCCGTTGGCGACGGCAAACGCGATCGCCAACTGCAATTCGCGGCGCTGGCTGAAGGCGTTGTAAATATTTTGTTCGTCGATATCGGGATCGAGTTCGAAGATGTGAATCGGATACTGGGCCTGGATGAAGGCGCTCCAGAGCTCCTGCGTTTGCGTTTCCGGCGGCGGGCACGGGTTGGCGAACTCGGCCCGGTCGACGGTGGGGTCGTCGCAACCGAAGGCGAGGTGGCCCGAAAGCTTGACGTCCTTGATGGAGTCCTTGAGCTGCCGGTCGAGCACGGCGGCCTGCGCGATCAGCATCCAACCGGCAGAGGCGAGTTCCGTTCCCGGTCCGGCCATCCGTTCCCAACCGGCCCGCATCTGGGCCAGCGCCGCCTTGTCGCCGCGGGCGTACATCATGCTGATTTGCGGAATGAAGTGATACGGGTGCCCGCTGAGGAGCTGCCGTTCCTTCAACTGGTCGTACAGGCCGCTGAAATACGAAACAAGCCATTTGCGCAGCTCGTCCCGCGGGGGATTGGCGGCCGTCGCTTTCGTCTGCGCGAGATTGCCCTTCACCGTCTGGAACAGACAGTTCATCTGATCGTAACCGTAGAGACTGTCGAACTGCTGCGTCGTGACGGGGTTCGAGAGCGTGAGCGTGGACGAGCGCATCATGCCGTTCAGCCGCGGCGGCCGCATTTTCGACGTCGGCGTGCACGACGCGTTCGACGTGTCGTTGGGCAGGTTGTCGTCGCGCCAGTGGTCCTCGAAGATGCGGAGCAGTTGGTCGGCCAGATCGCCGAAGACCAGCTTGGGGAACGTCACCCGCAAGTGGTCCGGATCGATGACCATCTGCGCTCGCATCGTGACCACGCCCGAAAAGCCTTGCCGCGTGCGACGGCCGGGCAGAATCGAAACGGGGACGCGAAGCAGATACAGACCGTAACCGGCCGCTTGGGCCGAGTCGGCACCGCTGTTGATGCGGCGCAGGCCTTGGTTCACCTTCAAGTAGGTCGAGTTTTGCCGCAGCGATTCGGTCGGCTCGAGCGAGAACTTGGCCGACGGCGATGCGTTCGAGTTGCTGAGCGCCTGGTTCAACACGTCGAAGACCTGACCCTGCGGGGCCTGCGAGGTCGACGTGGTGGAAAGCGGCGCCGGCGAGACGGCCGTGTTCGCCGAGTTGTTCGAGGTGAACGAGGAGAAGGGGGTCGGCGGCGCCCCTGTCGACGGGCCGAGGTTGAGGCCCATGGCCGTCATGCTTTGCAGGTCGGCCTGGTCGGAGCGGGCGAGGTAACCCTGGATCGTGTCCTTGAAGTCGCCCAGGCGATTGATCATCACCTGTTCGTACTCCTGGATGTAGCCCATCAGGTCGGCGTCGCCCCACACGTCGGGCTGTTTAATGGTAATCGAGCCCGAGCGGTGAATTTCGTCCTCGAGGAACGTGACGTCGCCGGCCAGCTCGGCCATGCCGATCGACGGCTGGTTTTGCGATTTGTCGGAGACGTTAACCAACACGCCCGGCGGGGTCGCGAACCGCGCACCAGAGTCGATCTCGACGCAGCCATAAATCGTGGACAACAGGGCGAAGCCCACGACGACGGCAAGAGTCGGCAAGGGTGAGATCGAAAATCGACGGACCGGACGGTGGGAAGGGACGGCTGGCATACGTGGCCTTTGGTGGGACTTCGCTGTCCGCGCGGCCGCGGAGTGCGGTTTGCGTGAGAAGGCGCACTGCCGCACTCGCTCTTTCTTCGACACCTCCCAATCGATACTTGAGGAAAAATCGTTAAACCGAGCTTATTTACCCCAGATTTTCAGGATTGTCTCGTCAACCTGCGATGGCGTGCGAGAATAGGATGACTGGATAGATTGTGCAGCCTGGAAGCGCTTTGAGCGGTGCAGCGGGTCGAAATGACAGCAGCGCGGTCAGTTGACGACCGCGCTCAGGTCACCTCCAGGCACGTTGCGATTGCCGGGGTTCGCCGACAGCCGACGCCGGACCGCGGACGCCAGACGCGCGTTTCCCCTCCCAGCTCCAACGGAGCGAAATCCTACAGATGCTATGGGGGAAGAGAAGAGGGTCGCCGGGGGTAAACTCTAACGAGAGGTTCTACGTTTTCTCGAAGGAGCTTTCCGATGCCAACGACCCTTGCGAAGAATTGTAACGAATCGACAGGAACGCTGTGTGTGGCGTTCGACCTGGGGCTGAGCCAGTGGAGCCTGGCTTTTACGACGGGACTCATGCAACGCCCGCGTGAGGTGCAAATTCTCGCGGGAGATACCCCGCGATTGATTCGGGAAATCGCGATGGCGAAGCGGCGCTTCGGGTTGCCGGAGGACGCGATCGTCGTGAGCTGTTACGAGGCGGGACGCGAAGCGTTCTGGCTGCACCGTTGGCTGGAGGCCCAGCAGGTGCACAACCGTGTTGTCGACTCCTCGAGCATCGAGGTCAACCGGCGGCAACGGCGAGGAAAGACGGACCGGATGGACGCAAAGAAGCTCGTGAAACTCCTGGTGCGGTTCTGCCTGGGAGAGCAAACGGTGTTCAGCGTCGTGAACGTTCCCTCGATCGCCGAGGAGGATGATCGGCACCTGCATCGAGAATTGGGAACGCTCACCGGCGACGAAACGGCGCTCATCAACCGGATCAAAGGGCTCCTGGCCGGGTTTGGCCTACGCTTGGAGCCAAATTCTCAGTTCCCGAAACAGTTGAAGAAACTGCAGCAATGGAACGGCGAGCTCCTCCCGCCCGGCGTGCGTCAGCGACTCCTTTGCGACTTTGCCGTTTTGCAGGCGGTCCGCAAGCAAATCCGGGAGCTCGAACGGATGCAAAAGGCGCACATCCGACAGGACGAGGGGCCGGCCACTCAGCAAGTCCGCAAGCTACTGGGTCTGCGCGCGGTGGGACCGAGAATCTCGACGGTCTACGTGAAGGAGTTCTTCGCCTGGCGGCAATTCACCAACCGACGTCAGGTGAGTTCGTTGGCCGGCCTTTGCTCGACCCCCTTCCGTAGCGGAACCATGCGGCACGAGCGCGGGATCAGCAAAGCGGGCAATCGCTGGGTCCGCGGGCTCAGCGTCGAACTGGCCTGGTCCTGGCTGCACTGGCAACCGGACAGCGCCTTGAGCCGGTGGTACGCGCGGCGCTTCCAGCATGGCGGCTCGCGCGTGAGACGGATTGGAATCGTGGCCTTAGCCCGCAAGCTTCTGGTCGCGCTGTGGAAATATCTCAAGACGGGCACGCCTCCAGAGGGAGCCGTGCTGACGGATTGGAAGCTCAAGCTCAGGGGCCGCAAAAGCGCGCTGGCCTCGGCTTAAGCGGCGACCAGCGAGAAGGAACCAGTTGAATTTTTGACAACGTCGGATGGACATCGGGAGATCAGTTGTGGGAAACCGATCTGAGCGACCGCGCCCTGGGCGGGTGATCCGCTTGGAAACCGTTCTACAGAAGGGTTCGCTCAGCTCGGGCTGCTCCCTTGCGTGAAATACGCAGAAGGGCATTGGGTTGATTGATCACCTCAGCGATCAACAGCGGATAGAAGTTGGTGTTGGCCATGCGCCGCACGACACTCATTTGCAGCCGTCGGTTCCCTGTCAGAGGTCTGATCCCTCTGTTGGATTTTGGAGGCATGGCAACGATGTCCAATGGGCGTCAAAAAAATACCCCCAGCCGCCATCAGGCAACCGGGGGCCAAGCACGCCATTGGCGCACCGTCGACCCGGATATCCCTTGTCGGGTTGCTTCCCAGCAGAGCCCGACTCCGTTTCTCCGGGCACCCACTACGATAAGGTCAAACATCTTGAAGCACTAGAAATTTTCCAGTCCAGAGCTTGACCCAAGGCGGCCCATAGAAGCCCAGGTCGGAGCGCAGGTGTACGAGGAAGAGACATAGGTCACAGGTGAGGAAGAGACATGGGTGACAGGTTGATGTTGATCATAGTTGGGGGACGCCGTCCCCCAAACCCCCTGGGATTTGTCGCATGCGGCTGAGTTCGAAGTGAAGAGCGGGCGGCAGATGGCGGCCGCCCGCTGTTTCGAGCTCAGCCCGGCTCAGGCGCTCGGGTTGCTTCCCAGCAGAGCCCTGTCTTCCTGTCCGGCTAGAGGAGTTTATCACGGCTGAGTTGGTCGGTTGCAAGCACGCGTACTTGCTTCCAGGCGTAGAAGATTTTGATTTCCTGTCCGTGGTCCTCGATGCGGACGGACTGCTTGTAGAGGCCGGCGCCGACGAGGATACGGCAGCCGGCGAAGGAGATGTCGCCGCCGGAGGCAACTTTGCGAACGACGGCGTTAGGCGGGTACTCGACGGGCGGCACGCGTGGAGGCCGCGGTTTGTGACTGGGTTGATAACGGCTGAGGGGAGGCTGGTCTCCGAGGGCTTCGTGGGGGCGCAGGGTGTTGTAGACATTGCGGCGAAAGTGATCGAGATCGACGGTGAAGTGTGGGAGGGTGTCGCGTCGGATCGAAGGCCAGAGTTCTCGTTCGAGAGTGTCGTGGATGCGTTCGACTTTCCCTTGTGTTTGCGGGTGGTAGGGACGTCCATGGATGGGTGTGATGCCCAACCGAACGAGCTGGGCATCGAACCAGCTCAGGGTCTTTGGAACGGCGATGTTGGAACCGAAGGCGTTGTCGGCCAAGATCGATTGAGGGAGGCCGAACTCGCCGAACGCATTCCAGAGGACATCGAACGCCGTGCGCATGGTCAGGTCGGTGCAGGGAACCAAGGCGATCAAAAAGCGGGAGTGATCATCCAGGAGGGTCAGAGGATGGATCTTCTGGCGTGCGATCTCGATGGGGCCTTTGTGGTCACATTGCCAGAGTTCGTTGGGGGCGGAGCGTTCAAAGGAGAGCGGGGCCGGAGGGGTCGGCTCCTTGGAGGCGATACAGCCGCATCGACGCAGGATGTTTCCGACGGTGCGGATGCTGGGAACAGCATGGCCCTGATTGTGAAGGCAGGCGCGGATCTGCGAGGTCCCCAGCCGAACTGCTGGCGAAGTTCGAGGATTCGACGTTCGAGATCGGCGCCGGTCCGGCGAGGCGAGTTCTTTGGACGCCGCGATTGATCGCCAAGCGACTGATCGGGCGCCCGCCGAAAACGCCGGAGCCATTTGTAACCAGTCTTGCGACTGACGCGGAACTTGCGGCACGCTTCGGCAACGGGCATGTGCAAAGAAACGACCTGGTGGACGAACGCAAAACGGACTTCCGACACGGGGAGCACCTCCCACGGCATAACGCACCTCCCTAAATCGGTGCAGTCTGCCGCTCAAGCGCCACCTATGTCTCTTCCACACCTGTCACCCATGTCGTTGCAATAATCAGCGCAGCGCAGGCCTGGGTTAGCAGGCCACAAATCGACCCCAGCCCCAAAGGGGCGCGACAAATTTGCTGATGCTCGTCGCGACACCGTCGCCGCCGGCTCGGGCAGTGCGGCGATTTCCGTCAGTCGATCTGCTCGGTCAGCATATACCGCCAGACGGGGAGGTTGACGCGCAGGCGTCCATTCATGCTGGCCCCGTGGAACTTCGTTGAGTTTTGCAAGTCGACGTTGGTGTAAAGCACACGGGCATGGCCGTAGTCAGGTCGCGGATTATCCACGTCCGCGATGCCGAGAGCCGGTAGGCCGATTGCCCGCAGAACCTTAACTTGTTGTGCGTGGGTGCAGCCGTTTCCGTTGTCGCGAATATGGTTGTAAGCGAAAAACCTCCTGAGCGGCGTCTTGGTCTTCGAGTCGAACCCCTTTGCCGGTGCATCGAAACGGAAGCTGTAGTCTTTGGGGGATCCGAACATCAGGACTCGGGCGACTTCATGGTTCTTCCCGAGCATGTAGCTGTGTCCCCCGCCCTGCGATTGGCCTGCCGCAGCCACCAACTGCCACCGAATCCCGCCCCGCGACTGCAGATATTGGCCCCAGCCGCGATCCTGCTGATGGGCGTCGAGATAGATGACCAGCTTCTCGAGCCGGCTCTCGATGGAGTCGTGGCGGGCGATCGTGCGGCGGGGGCCGATCACGCCACCACGGATGATCGCATTGCGGAATTTCAAATAAGCGTCGGGGTCATCGCTCTGAGAGCAGAACTCCTGCGCGGCAACGTTGTCCGGATACATCAGGACGACGACATGGTAGCCCAGCTTGGCCGCGGTGGCGGCGAACGCCAAGGAAAAACCCTTCTGGGGCGTTCCGCCGGTGCCTGGTAGACAAAGCAGCAATTGGTTCCGCGCGGTCCCCTCGGGGAGCCAAGCCAAATGCGGCGAGTTGAACTCGACGATCCTGGAATCGGTGTCGCTGGGGAGGAAAGAAATCGGCTCGGCACCGCAAGCCGTTGCCGCCGCGAACAGCACGAACAGAAGGCTCGCCGCGCGTCCGATCCTCATCGCCACAATCATTGCCGATTTGCAATTTCCTGGCAACCGCCGGGGTTCGTGTCGATGTCTTTCACACCGGCGCGGCCCCACGCGATGCCGCGCCGCATAACCATCTTTGGCGCGTGCTGCGTTGCCCTGGTAGAATACTGGCATGAGCGGAGACCAAGACGATCAACGTGGACTGCTGACCAGAATCTGGCCTATTGCCGTGGCGGCGATTGCCGCGGGTGGAGCGCTTTGGTTTTTGTCTTGCCTGTAACTCCCGTGCCGAACCCGCTTGCACATAAATTCCGTGTTGTGGGCTGAGTTGGTTCTCGACCGTGCCACCCAACGCTCGGATGCTGCTGGCGAGGCGCGGCCATCGAGGCACGGCCTTCGAGGCCGGCCCATGAAGCCGAGTAGCGACTCCCAAAACACCCGGGCTAGGCTGAATTTGCCCATGGTGAGACTGGTCAGCCCGCATCGGGAAAGAAAAAAGGCGCCGTCGCACTCCGCGAAACTCAAACGTTTTTCGCGAGCACCATTAAACCACCGTGCTTGGAGCCTCGCTGACTGGCGGAAGCCCGAGGAGCAGCGTGGGACTTGGTATTCTGTCTCTCGCGGCACGGCCTATTAGTGACTCCGGAGTAACGCCATGGCCATCCCAGTTCTACGCACGCTTTTTCTCGCACTCGCGATCAACGCATTGCTGGATTCTTCCTGCCGCGCCGGCTACGGTCGCCAAACTCTCACCGTGGAAGCCGATTACGACTATGCGTCCGTTTGTCGTTGGATCGAGCGGAATGTGGACGCGATTCAAAAAAGCTCCGGGGCGAAAATACTCGCGACGCATGCGTCAGTCATCACGGTGCAATTCGAGACAAAGTACGGCACGCAGACCTTTCGTCTTCGCCGCTCGGGCCAACGCGGCGACTATCGGGCCTCGTTTGTCGACCGATCATCCGGCAGCCTAACGAATTACACCTACCGCATTCAGGTGACGAGCCTGGAGGGGCGGCGATCGCAGGTCGAAATTACGATGACTGCGTTTTCTGAAGACTCCAACGGCATTTCGGTCAACATTGAATTGCGCAAGTCGCTGCGATTGATGCGAACGTTTTTGGAGCAGAGTCTGACCAAGGAATAATCAAGCCGCCGGAGCCCGCGACGGCGGACCCTGGACGCCAGACTCCAGGGGGCAAACAAAGGTGTCAGGAACGAATGGCACTGCCGCCCGTTTTTCGCCGTGTGGCGCGCAACGTAAGACGGCACACGCTGCAGTGTGTGAAAAAATTCCGGATCGTTGTCGCCGCGGGAGCAACCGAGGTTGGGGCGAGACCGTCTGTCCGTTACGATCTCCAACGGCGCGACCTTCTCTGGGCTGGTTTTGCACACTCAGGACCAGGGAAGGTCGATGCCATCTTATCGAGAGGCGCCTGCGCCGCGAACACAGTTTTCGATTCTCTATCGCTCGCTGTTGCAGTCCGATGAGTTGCCGTTGAGGTCTCTCATTTCCGACGAGCGAATTGCCCAGATCTTCGCCGAGGATGGGATCTCGTTCGGTCAGGACGACGACGCGGTCTACACGCCCGCCATCACCCTCTGGGGCCTTTTGTCCCAAGTGTTCTTTAAGGAAGAGCAGCGGAGTTGCCTGGCGGCGGTGGTGCGGATTGCGGCCCTCTGGCTCGCGTTGGGGCGAACGGTCTCCAGCACCAACACCGGCGCTTACTGCCGAGCACGCAAACAGATCACCGGCGAAGTGCTGCGCAAGATCAGCGGCGAGGTTGCCACACGGGCCCTCGGTGGCGGAGGCCAAGCGGCCCCACCCGACGCCGGGATCGGCCCGGCATCCGCGTACGCTGAGGGTCGCCTGGTGATCGTGGACGGCTTCACCGTGACGGCCGCGGACACCAAAAAGAATCAGGCCGAGTACCCGCAGAACCCTAAGCAGCAGGAGGGCCTGGGGTTTCCGATTCTCCGCGGCGTGGTGCTGATCTGCATGCGAACCGGCTTGCTCTTGGATGCCGAGGTCGGTCCCTATTCCGGCAAAGGAACCGGCGAAACGGCCTTGCTCTGGAAATTGCTCGACGTGCTGCGACGGGGGGATCTTCTGGTGGCCGACTCGTACTATTGCACGTACTGGCTGTTGGCCGAGTGCCGTCACCGCGGTGTGAAGGTCGTGATGCGCAACCATCATCTGCGCGAAGACGCGCCCGCCGATGCCCGTCGGTTGGTGAAAGGTGAATGTATCGCCACCTGGAATCGTCCTCCCCGTCCCGAGTGGATGGACGAAGCGACGTACGAGACGATGCCGGCCTCTCTCGAAGTGCGGCTGGTGGAATCGCGTAATGAGCAAGCCGGCCAGCGGACCGAGAAACTGACGATCGCCACGACGCTCTTGGATCACAAACAGTATCCCGCCGCGTGGCTGGCGGGCATTTATCGCGGCCGCTGGCGCGTGGAGTTGGATCTCCGCGCGATCAAATGCACGCTGGGGATGGATATCCTGCGGGCCAAAACGCCGGCCATGGTGCGAACCGAGTTATGGTCGTGCCTGCTGGTTTACAACCTGCTCCGCGAATCCATGCTCCAAGCCGCACAACAGAGCGGCCGCGTGTGCCGCAGCCTGAGCCTCACGGCGACGCTTCAAATGTTAGGCAACCTGTGGTTATCCAACGCGATCCGTGGAGTCGACGTCGGAATGCGAGAGTTGTTCTTCGAGCAACAAATCACGATCAAGGTCGGGCATCGTCCGGGTCGCAACGAACCACGCGCGAATAAGCGCCGACCCAAAATCATGCAACTGCTGACAAAGCCGCGACACGTAGCCAAGGCCGACCTGGAGTCCGCCGTGTGAACCGAACTCCTGTCACTGCAACCGGCAGTGCCATTCGTTCCTGACACCTTTCTTCAACTCGTACAGCGTCGCGCCGAGCGAAAAGATGTCGGTTCGGTGATCAAGGGGGATCCGGCCGACCGCAATCTGTTCTGGCGACATGTAGCGCGGCGTGCCGACAAATTCGCCCGTGATCGTCATGCCCGGCTGCTCCAGCAACCGGGCCAGGCCGAAATCGTTGATGCTCAGCCGGCCATCGGGCGAGAGCAGCAGGTTCGAGGGCTTGATGTCGCGATGAATGACGCCCTGTTTGTGGGCATGGTCGAGGGCATCGGCCACGTCGGCGATCATGCTCGCGACGTTGTCGAAATAGCGGCTGTCGGAGCTGAGCGAGGACACGCTCGGCGTCGTGCCGTCGGCGGAGTCACTTGAGTCGGAAGCGTAGTGCTCGGTGACGGCGTGTGCATCGAAGGGTTTAAAGGGCTCCGACTTCTTCTCTTTGCCACCTCGGATTTCGCGGATGACTCGGTCAAGGGACGGGCCCTCGATCAGCTCCATGGCATAGAAATGGCTGCCGTCGGCTTCGCCGGTCGTATAGATCGGAACGATGTTGGTGTGGTGGAGCTTGCCCGCCGCCTCGGCTTCACGGCGAAAGCGCTGCACGGCCGCCGGCGTCAGCCCCAGGCTGCCGCTCAGGACTTTGAGGGCCACCTTGCGGTTTAACGAGATTTGCCGGGCTTCAAAGACAACGCCCATGCCTCCGCGACCAATTTCGCGGAGGATCTCAAAGTCTCCCAAGTGCTGGTATTTCTGCGGCACCGGCGATCACCATGCGTTCTGGGTCCACATTGTAAGTGTCTTCCTCAGCCAGCAACAATCTGCGGGCCGGCGCGACCCTGCTGAAAACCCCGAGTGTCGCGCCGTAGCCTGAAAGGCGGACTCGCCGGGGGGGGGCTTCCCGTTGCGATTTTCTGCCTCACTCAATGCAGCGAACAAACAGATCTATGACTGTCGGAAGGCGTAACTTGCGATTATTTCTCAAGTGATGCATCGTCGCTTCCGGGCAAGCAGCAGCATGTCGAGGAGATCTTGAAATCGGCGTATTTCCATGCCTCTTCGAAACGGAGCATGGCCGCCGTAGCCTCTGCCCTCTTACCTTGCATCTTGAGACTTCGGGCCAGACCATAAAGGGCCCAGCCGTTCTCCGGGTGGCGTGCCAGGTCCTCGCGGCAAACTGCCTCCGCTTCCGCATAGCGCCGTAAGTCTAAAAGCGTTGCGGCGAGCGCATGGCGCACAGGCACGACTGCGACGGGAGGTTCAGTGTATGGAAGGGAGTCCTCGTCTTTGACGGCCATACGTAAGAATTCGAGCGACTCGGAGATCTTCCCCTCACGATACGAGAGCTCGCCCTGCAGCATTTTGTCCGCAACGGCTAAAATCTGCTGGGCCGGCACGTGGCGGAAATCCCGACTGGCGGCGACCGTGCGCCCCTTTGCCGCGTCGAAGGCGCGTTGCTCAGCTCGTGCTTCCTTGAGCATACGCTTTGCACCAAAAGCGATCGCACGCCCAAAGCGCCAGAAGGCGGTTGCAATGAGGAAGGAATCTCGTGGTCGAGGTTCGGCGAGCATTGCGTCCCATCGGCCAAATCGTTGATGTATTTCGTAAGGCATTGCGAAGTAACCGTCGACATCTCCGACGTATGTCTCGATGAACTTCTCCGGGATCTGTGCGAGCATACTTGTGATCGCCTGCGTCGCCTTTTTGCTTTCACCCTGCATCATCGCCGCATAGGCCAACGTATAATTGTTATGAGTCATCTGGAAATTATAGGGCTCCGGCGCGATAAGCAAGCTGCGGTATTTCACGTCAGCGTCAATGGCTCTCTCATTCGCAATCACCGCCTGCTGCCACCTACCAAGCAGCACATCGATATGTGATGGCACATGCAGCAAATGCTCGATATTGGGCGCCAGCCTTCGCAGTCGGTTGGCCGCGGAATCTGCTGTTTCAGGATGACGCGACTGTTCGACCGCATGGATCATCAAGTGCAATGCGAACGGATGACCCGGAGACTTCGCTAGCACATCATTTAAGATCTGAACGACTTTTTCGGTGCCAGGGCGAGGAGCGCCTGTGGAAGTCCACAAGTCCCACGCGCGTAGATCCATCAATGCCTCGGCTGTAAATACTCCGACATCAATATCGTCGGGAGACCTTTCCAACGTTCGTTCCATCGCGTCAGCGTACGCCTGGTCGAAGGCCTTCCGATTTGCGGGCGTGGGCTCTGGATGTCGCGCGGAGATAGCATGAATCAGCGCCCGCTCGACGGAGGACGCGTTTGCTTCCAGCTCACGCGCCCTGTTTGCGGCGTCCCACGCGAGCTCCGCTTCCCTTCTGCCTAGAGACATCTTGTTTATATTTGGACCATACGCCATTGCCAGTCCCCAGAAACACATTGCGCAGTCTGGATCACAATCGGCGGCGGCCGCGAAGGATCGAGCTGCGCCGCGCTGGTTGAAGCCGAAAAGAAACATCATGCCTTGATCAAAGTATTTTTGTGCCAGATCAGACTTGGTACTGACTTTACGGCTGTAGCCCCCCAAACCGTCGAAGAGCCGCTCCTCGGGACGTAGCGGCGCGACACGCGACCTCACCCACACGATGCGACCGAGAAGCAGCATGAGGGCGGCGAACAAGATGATCAACGAGAGCCCATTTGTCCGTGCTTGGACAACCGCACGATTCTTCTTTAACGTACGCTCGACCATAAACAGGCCCTGCGACAAGTTACGCAATCCCATTAATACTTTCCGCGGAATGGAAGGTCCGCAAGAGCCTCGGCTATTTATTTTGGGCCTTGGGAGAGACCTGCCCCCCACTGTCGTCGTTTTCGCAGAGAAAACCTCCATCGCGTCCTTAGCTTCCAAAGACACCAAAGTGCCCACAGTCCGTCGCGATAGCGAATCTTCTTTCCATCCGCGCGTGTACGAGGAAAGTAGCGTATGCTGACCTCTCGAAATCGCAGACCCATTCGACAGCCCTTCGCAATCACTTCAGGGCAAAACTCAAAGCGCTCGCATTGGAGGTTCATGGCCTTGAGTGTTTCCGTGGGCAGTGCCTTAAAACAAGAGGCCTCATCGGAAAGATGAAGACCGTAACAAATCCGAACGGCCATATTTAAAATGGTCACGCCAAATCGAAAAGCAGAGCTCGGAGATGCCGTAGTGCAGCAATCGAGAAAACGAGAGCCAACGAAGATGTCCGCCGAGCCGCTTAGCAGCGGCTCGATCAGCAATGAGTAGTCGCCGGGTTCAGTCTCGAGGTCAGCGTCCTGGATAATTGTGAACCGCCCCTTGGCAACTCTTAAGGCAGTTCAGATCGCTCGGCCCTTCCCATGATTCCTGGAATGCCGATACGCTTTTATTATTGACCGCGACTCCCATTCGGAAAGTGCCGCACTCGATCCATCGGTCGACCCATCATCGACGACAAGAATTTCCTTGTCATACGGAGCTGGTACGACCCGACGCAACAATTCGTCGATCGTCTGCACTTCGTTAAAAACCGGCACAATGACCGTGAGTAACGGCGGAGAGCTGAGTTCTGGGAGCTTGGGGACTTCAGCTGGGCAGGACGAGGCCGCGACACACGATTCCATAGCAGTCGCCCCACGAGTCGGCTGCCTCCCGTCGACGGCATGGTCGCCTTCATTGCTCGTAGCTTGCGCCGCGTCCATCAGATAACGTCATCTAATCTCGTACACGCACATTGAATAACCGATCGCGTCCCGCGGCGTCCGTTGCACCAACTGCTCAAGGTCGCGCCGCAACGGGCCATCGCCATGAAGGTGACAGACGCTTACAACGTACCATCCGGGGGGCAGTGCCGTTTGGTTTCTAGGCTCTGTGCGGATTTCCTCACCAACAGATTCCAGGCCCACCAACTCCAAGGGCACCGCGCCGTAGTAGCTAAGACGCAGAGGCGTTGCGTCAGAGTGTCGGGCCCGCCATTCTTGGACGAACAGCAGGTCCTGACCGAAATCAATATTGCTGTCAACAAGATGCTTCGCGCCGTTGCGCGGGCCGCCGATGAGTTCGTTGAAATACGATAACTCGTGCGGATAGACGAATGCTGCGCTCGCGACACTCCACACGAGACATCCCGCTACGCACACACCGCTCGCGTTGAGCCGATACGTACACGTTCCGAGCTTCCCAAGCCAGACACACCAGAAGGGAACCAAGGGAAGGCAATAGCGTACATGGTGATTGAAGCCTGTCTGCGAGCTGACGAGGCCTACGATGGCGAGCATCGGCGCGCAAATGAATGCCTCTTCAGCGATCTGGGGCCACGGTCTCGTGTGACACAGGTCCCGCACGCGCAGTGCGGTCAGGAGAAGAACTCCGACAGGGACTTTGATGGCCAAGGCGTACAGGTAATAATACCACCACCCTCGTGAGCGCCACTCGCCGCGCAAGTATGACCGCATATGTCCATACGTGTTTTCACAATCCTTCAGTTGAACATCCATTCCTAGCACGTAGTTTGCAGGGACTGGCACGCGAAGCTCGCTCAGCAGAGAGTCACGAAAGCGGTTGCCGAAAGTTGCCTCTTTAACATCCGTTCCAGCGAAACGGGCGCTGCTGAACTGGTAGTCTCCAAGCCGCTGGAAAGTGCCTTCGAATGCGTAGCCCGCATTCAGTACATAAAGCATAATCGCGAATTGAACGAGCAATTGGACAAGCGACCGCATGAACGTCGGGTGAGGCGGCGTGCGTCGACTCAGGATATGAATGATCCACAGAATAACCCAAAGACCAATAAAGACGACCAAGATGGTTCTCGCGAGCTGTGCAATTCCCAAAGCAACACCCGACACTGCTGCCGACGTCCAACTGGGCTTACGTAGCCAGGTCCTAAAGGCATAGGCGCTGGCAATCGCCGCAAAGGCGCCGCCGGCATCCGCAGTGCACAGATATCCATAACCCAGCGCCAAAGGAGACGCACACCAGAGAAGAGCGGCCATCAAGCCCGCTCGATGTCCCCATAGGCTAGAGGCCCACGCGAAGCAGAGGATGGCGGTGCCAACCGAAAAAGGAATGCATGCCCACCGTGCAACGGCAAACAACCAAAACGATCGTGATCCATTCGCTCGAAGGAAATCGACCCCAACGTCGTGCGCTTCCCGAGCTTCCGGAGTTCCCACGAAGTTGTGCCAGTCGGTTTGCACGTCCATGAAGAGAAGCGGAGTGGCAGCGCACATTCGAACTAGAGGGGGATTGACGTTTGCGAGATGGAAGTTTCCTAGTCGCCAGTGACTCAGCCCAGCCGGCAAGTAAGAAATCTCGTCGATCGTCGGAGAATGCCGGTAACTCTCCCAAGCCAGGGCGAGCACGTTGATAATGATGAGGCTGCCAAGCACTATTAGAGCCCGGCGAGCGCCATGTCCCAAAGCAGTTCGTGGCGAGTCGGCGCAACCAAGACAGCGGGAAATCATGAGGAGGTTGCTGCTTGCATCGAGTCGGTCGGCGTACGCGCCACACGACTCGCCGACTTCCCGAAGGATGTGTAAAGAGTGGCTAGTGACACACAGGCTGTCAGAACGCACATCGACGCAACGAACCATCGGAGCCATGTGGAGGAAGGCTGCTCAAACGTAACCACCTTCCCTGACCATTTTCGTATCACTGCGTCGCGGGGCTCTTTGCCAATGGCACCAGTGGTTGGCTCAACCATCCACAGCTCAGAAGAGTCAGCGGTCGGTTTAACGCAGACAACACAGTGGTCACTGTAGACCATAATCGCCGGAAAAGTTAAGCTATCGATTGACTTTGTCGGCGACTCATAAAACGTTGTCGTTGGCTCGTACTCTTTCAGCGCTGCCACGACGCGATCGAGAGCTGTGCCGCGTTCCGATTGTCCACACCGGCGGTCAAGATCATCCTGCGAGACGTCGTGACCAAGAAGACGCAGACAAAACCAACCTGAGATCGGGCCGCAATGCACACGGTTCAATCGTTGCTCATTCAAATACTGCTCCAAGGTCCGCGAAGAAACACCATCGCCGTAAGCCGTCCCGCACAAAGCAGCTGCGAACGCTAAAAGCGAGACCAACCCTTTAGACCAAGCGTGCTTGATCACTCGATATCGCGACATATGGTTATGCCTCAGCCCGGAATCCGAGTTAATCAGGTCGGAATGTGTGCCGTCGCGACATTGGGATCGAGGTGCACGATCATGAGGCGCGGCGACGACGAAGAATCCAGAGTGCCAAGCCCGCGAGCACCACTAAATTCGCTGCGCCCACGATTAGAACCCGGCGGTTAGCCCGAAAGAAGGACGGTGGACCTGGGGGCCGATCGGCTTGGACCAGGTTTCGCGCCCAATCCAGTGACTCTCTGAGCTGCTTCGTCGTTTGCTCTTCACCGATGTAAGTGTTTACAGGCTTGTCGGACGACGCATCCTGTACAGATGTTCCGGCTGGTAATTGGATTTCGAAAGCGTCGTTGGGGATGGGCTGATTGATGTCCGCGAGCTTCGTGATCTCGTACTCGACATAAAATCCAGGCTGCTTGGGGTCCTCCCAGAAAGACTCTGATTTGAGACGCTTGGGAAAAAAGAGACCTGACGAACTCTCGAATCCAGATGCCGTAAATCGCTGAGCAACGAAGCCGTTGGCCCCCACATGCTCGATAACGGGCATTACGAAACCGAAAGCAGGCGCGACGAAGAATCGCAGCAGGCCGCCCTTGTCGATCGGCGGATGGAACCCATGAAAGGCTTTTAGGTCAGCCCGTGAAACAGGAAGCTCGAATACCTTGCAATGGATGCCGTCGACATCTTTGTCTTGTACTTGGCGCAATTCACCCGAGTGCGTTCTGCAATAATTAACGGTGGCGGCGTACCAGAAGGTGCCCGCAAATTTCGGGGCTGCCGGAGCCTGCTCGTCAAAACGCTGCGGCAACTCAAGGCGTACACCATGGAGGACCCTCCCGTCAGGTTGCGGCGTTGCGTGGTATTCGAGGAACTTGCCGTTGTGATTGATTCTATCAACTCCAGAGTGACCCACAAGATCGCACCGCCAGTCGTCGCCTGACCAGACGAAGCGGTGTCGGCTGTCTCCCGAAGGTGGCCGGCCCGGAACGCCGAACACGACATGGTACTCAATCCGCCCGCTGTAAGCGGCCTCGGCGCGCGCGAGCATTCTTTCGCTAACTGCCTGGTCGCCCGCTGCCTGAGACACCGCAAGCCCATTGACAAATGCAACGCAAACGGAAACGACCGCAACACATAGGGGAGGGCGGCGGCGGCGAAGCGATATTGCAGGGAGCGCCAACGGCCAACACATGCGCACAAGAGGCATATTACAACCACCTTCGGTGCTAGACAATTACATTCGCGAGCTCGATGTCAGCCTTGAGAGCAAAGAATCAACGAGGGACGCGAGCCCCGTTGCGCCACGACGTACTGTCGGAATTAAGTCTGCGTGCTTAAGTCAAAAGCAGCTAGGGTTGGGTTGACCACACGTGCACAACGTGGTTCCCGTGGTGCAGTTGCATATCAGCGGTTGGAGGCCACCGGTACTTTTCTGGTAAAGACACCTCGCTAGACCGCAGCCGGTGTAACAGCCACAGCCGGTCTGATTGCCGCACGAGGTGCAGGTGTCGTAACTGTATTGTGACATAGCTTGGAGGCAGACGTGGCTAGTTCCTCCGCCCGTGTTACAGGACGAAGTGTTATTACAGACGCCACAAGTTACTGTGCCCGCCCTGCAGCCAAGTGGTTGCGCGTGACATTGAAAGTTTTGGAAGGAATAGCACGTAGTCCAGGAGGCCTGAATGCAGCATTGGTGCCCACAGTTACATGTGCAGTTGCAAGTTCCCCCCACGTAATAGGGCGCTTCGACTTGGGAGATGGGCTTGAGTTGTGATGGAATATGCACGGTAGCCGCGCAAATCAGGGCCAATATCGAGGCACCAAGACCGAAAAAGCGTTGCACAAACATCTCGTTCTCCTTAACCGACTGGGACAGTTGCTATCGTTCGAGAGATCTCAGGAACTAAACAATAGTGCCGGTATCTCTCGCGGCGCCCCGTCTTTAAACTGAAAGACAATTACTAACGGGCGCTTATCGCGGTCGTTCAGAAGGTCCTTGGGGATTGTCAAGACCACGACCTCGCTGCCAGCGGCCGACGGCCGCCCGGTCCACGTGACTAAATGTCCACGGATTGAGATGGCTTGCATAGCGCTCGGGTCGGCGACGCGTTTGCCGGTGAGCAATACACTCGCACGCGCATTCGCTCCAGGCTCACCAAGAATGATGGGAATGCACGAAGGCGTCGCTGCGAAGTCGACGGTCCGCCGGGCGCTCAAGGAGACCTCGCCCGTAAGCCTGTCTGCATCTGGCGTCTCATGGTGGCCAATCCGTGCAACACTGATACTGACGAACGCCTTAAGGTCAGTGACCCGATCCGGCAGCGTGCAACGGACGGCTGTTGTAACTTCGGAAGCGGAGGCTTGAGTTGGGGCAAGGCGAAACGCAGGATTTGTTGAACGGATTTTCAGTGTTTTCCAATCAACGGGCACTGAAGCCCTCAGACGGATCGCGCGATTTACCTGACCATCGAGATCGCTGTCCTGAAACGTGACCAGACGCGGCTCTACGACTAACCCCTATGAAACCGTCGCGCTCAACTGGAACGTGCTGGGCACGCTCTTCCCGGAGGGGTCATGCCAATTGACGGTCACTTTTTGTTGTAAGAGACCGTTTCGCCCAACTGTCGAAACCGCAAAGTGAACCGTTGTCGATTCACCAGGCTCCAGGTGTTTCCTATCAATCGTTGGTTTTGCGCAAGAACAGCTGGAAGCGATATCTCGATCGGGATCAATCGACAGTTCGCTTGCCGTGTCGTTGGAAAAGATAAAATCATGGCGAGCCAGCTGCCCGGCCAGCAGGTCGCCGGCGTTCCATGAAAAAGTGCGGTCGGGCAACTTTGGCGTTTCGGCCGTGGACTGACTGGACACGGACGACTGCTGCGCGGCCTCTTGGCGGCTGCAGCCGCTGGTGAGAATCGCAATTATTGCGAATACCCCGAACTGCTCGATCAGGGTGAAGCCTGCAGAACGATGGACGAAGCTTCCACGATCCAGCATCTTGTGTATCCAAAAGGATAAAGGATGCCGAACCGGCCTGAGGAGATGGGATGCCGGCTAGAGATGAGTCCAATATTACAGGTTCAATTCGCGAAAGTCAAACGTGCAAAATGTTTTTTGGGAAATTAAGGGTAAATCAGTGTGGCTGTCACGCACAAACCCACACTTGTCAGGCAGTTACGCCTCTAGCAGAGGCCATTAGAAGACTCAATGCAAAATACGGAACTGCTTCCAGGAGATCGCCTGGATTTGCTCTCGATGCAGAGCGTTAATCGCCGACGCGGATGTAAAGAACTGGAAATCGGCAGCGCGACCGTCCACATCAGGCGGCTGCGGCTCTCCGGCCATCTTGTCGGCGCAATGGATCACCAGCTCCGAGACGCCTGGCTTCAACGCGGCAAGCACATTTAGAAAGTATGCCGGCTTGTCCCGCGCAGGCGCACCATAGTTGTTTGACTCAACTTGATCGGCAATCGGCAACCCAGATTGACGTAACTTGTCGAGTCCGTCGCGGTAAGTCGTGGCGACGTCCAATGCCGTTCCAGAGTTCAGCATCTCCACAGGTACCGATGCTTCGTAGCGAATTGGCAAGTTATATTTGATCGCAAGTCGCACATAGAGCCGTAAGAAGTCAGGGCGGCTATAGAGCACAAACATGTGGTGGTCAAGGTGTGAGACTTCAACGCCAGCCTGCCGCGCCTGTTCGATCTGAGCTCGTAATTCAAGCTCAACCTCCGCAAGCTTTGCATGCCGGGCCGTGCGCGCGGTCGTCGACCATAGAAAGCCGTCTTGATCGACCAGACTAGGCACCTTGGTTCGCGGAAGAACTGGACCCCAGCGATTTCTCGTCATGTCGCAGTTTAAGGTCAAGTGGACGCCAAAGTCCTTTTCTGGATGCTCCGACGCATAGCGTGCGAATTCACGAAATCCTGGGCATGGAACCATAATACTCGCAGACGAGATCGCCCCACGCTCCATCGCCTCTATGGTCGCGACATTGACGGAGTGACACATCCCAGCGTCATCCGCGTTGATGATCAAGTATCGGGTCTGGGGCCACACGATCGATCGGGACAGCCACCAAGCACTCAATAACGCAAAAACCGATAATAGCGCAAACATCGCCGGAGGGAAGTGCGCGGCGGGCGGCGAGCGGAAATGGTCGCTCGTTTCGGTCTGTGAGTTCGGCGGGCGAAGGCTATTCATTGCCAAACGGTTCGACGTAGGTCCCACCCTGCATAGTGACGAGCGAAACAAAGACGCCGATCTCGGTGTTTTCGCTCAAAAACTGCACTGAGCCGTCTGTCAACAGGACGTTCACTCCCAGGGGATGAAAACTGTAGACGCCTGTTCCATACAGATTCGTGCAGTTGATCGCGCATGGCCCTCCCACCCTGGTGCCGTTCGCACTCGATCCGCCGAACCAGTTCTCGGCATTGAGAACGTCTGCCCAGCCGCCTCCGCCTGTCTGGCCGCCGGCTTTCTTGCCAAACGCATAGACATCCGGGCGAGCGGCAATTTCCCACATCAAGGCCGTTTGGGTGGTGCCGTCAGTCACGTCGCGGATCTGAGTGCTGGGAAGGTTGTTTGACATCACTCCGTTCGCGATTCCTCCGGCCTCCGGGGGAGCAAAGTTGAGGAGGTCGGCGCAACTGATACCGGTACTTGGGCCGTAGTCGTTGCCTCCCGCTTTATAGGTGATTGCGACGCGGAGGTCGGTCCAGGTAAAGGAAAATGGGTTGGCTTTGCGCGTCGGGGCTGAGGGGCAAAGGAACACAGTCAAGGGAATGGCGACAACGGCCTGGTTGTTTCCCGTGTAGTTTGGCAGGCTCATCGACGACAGATCGACCGGGGCAAAGTGCGGCTGTGTGAAGTCGATCCCTTTGAAAATGGCCCCTTGCTCGATGAAGGGAAGCAAAAACTCGCCATAAGTGTGAATGTTAATATCGTCGAAACGACCCTTGATACCAAGCCACTGCGGCAATATGGCAGCGTGTGCGGCGACATAGGCCGGCGGAAATTGCCGCATGGCGTCGTGGTAGCTATGAAAGGCGACACCGATCTGCCTTAGGTTACTGGTGCATTGTGTGCGGCGAGCGGCCTCGCGCGCGCTTTGCACGGCGGGCAAGAGAAGCGCAACCAGCACGCCAATTACGGCGATCGATACCAGGAGCTCAATAATCGTAAATGCGCGACGATGGGCCATTTTCGAGTCCTCCATTCTTCAAGTCAAATCCTATCGGTTTTCAGGTTCTCCATCCACAGCGCATGAGCCAAAACAGATTTCGTGCCTGCTCGGAAGGAACAAGATAATGAGTTAAAGAATGTAATTATAAATGTTTATGTTAAGACGTTAGCCGCTCTGGAAGTGATGAAAGGCAGAAAACCGCGGTTTTTCGACGGATGCTTGACGAGCTGACGGCGGTGAGCCCGATGAGAATCTGTCGTGTATCGCGAAAGCCGCCCGTTTTTCGGGAACACACTGTCCGACACACCGAGCGATGCGGACAATCGCTAACGAGGGCAATCGCGCGGCAGACCCGCTGGCGCACCGCGAGCGGCCCCCTTAGTGTTGGGGCGTTCTGGAAAGTGGAAAAAGTTGCCTTCGAAAGGCCGGGTTGGCGGGGAATCCATCCGAGGTGGACCGTGCCGCAAGGCTCCGTGAAATTTCCCGTAAGCAATTTTAGGGGAAATTCCTGCGGTCGCCCCGAGTCGTCGGCGTGACGTGCAAGGGATCACGCGGCGTGTCGGGGAAGGCACTGCTTTGGCCGGTCGGCGTTTGGAGCTGCGGTCTCGGAGACGGGCTTGTCTCAGAGCGGGGCAGCAATCGGCCGTCGCCTGGGCGATCGGACGATCCGAACTTGCCGGAGCCGGAGAGCGGCGGGGGAGGATCGAAATCGGCTCGGCACCGCGAGCCGTTGCCGCCGCGAACAGCACGAACAGGAGGCTCGCCGCGCGTCCGTTCAACATCGCCACAATCATTGCCGATTTGCAATTTCCCGACAACCGCCGGGGTTCGTCTCGATGTCTTTCACAAGGAGAGCAAAGCACCCTATGTTACTCCACTCGCTTAACCGGTGAATACTCTTGCGGGACATCGGCCAGATCCGCCTTGAAGACGCGGATTGTTCGGGCAGGCACCTCAACCTCCACACGGCCTGCGACGACTTCGACTGTTGCGTCCCGATCAAGTCGATCCCTCAGCCGGCAGCCCCCTATCAACTTCGATTCTCGCGTATTGATAACCTCGCGAATGGGAATTGCGGCGGGGTTTGCCACGACGATCACGCAATCGCGGACTCGATCGGTACGGCGGCAAAATGCGAACAGATTTTCGGTATCCAGCAGCCTGAAATCGCCGATTCGCAATGCGCGACTGTTTTTGCGAAGCTGAATCAACTGCTTGACCCAATTCAGCTCCGAGCCGCCCTTCTCATTAACAAGGTCCCAGCGCATCGGTGCGCGGCATTCGGGATCGCCTCCATCGCTCATCGGGTCCGTGCTGTTGCTGTCCATGCCGACTTCCGTTCCGTAATAAATCACGGGCGATCCTGGCAGCGTGAATTGAAGCACCTGTGCAAGCCGACGCAGGCGGTTATCGGGGATCAGCGTCTTGAGCCTTTTCGTGTCGTGGTTGTCCAGCACGAACCAGCTTTTCAAGCTCGCATCGATGCCGCTGTCCGCGATCATCCTTTCGACCGATCGGCCCGCGAGCCGTCCGCTGAGCTTTCCTTCAACCAGGTCGATGACAACTTGACGGAGGTAGAAGTTAATTACTCCGTCGACGCACGAACTCCAAGCGGCAGGATAGCACCAGACTTCACCGACCACCCATGCGCGGGGGTTAACCGTGTGTGCGGCCTTGGTGAGTTCTTCCAGATACTTGAAGCCAAGATCGGACGCGGCATCAAGTCGCCAACCCTCTACGCCGGCCCGCAAATAGCGCTGCACCACTGAATGTTCATCGCCCCAGAGGAACTGCCGGACGGCGGCGTTTTCCAAATTCAACTCGGGGAGATTGGCGACGTTGAACCACGCCCGGTAGTGACGTTTGAACTTGTCGTCGATCACGAACCAGTTTCGGTACGGGCTCTTTGCGTTCGCGAGTGCATCCTGAAACCGCCGATTTCCTTTGCGGCCCATGTGATTGAACACCCCGTCGAGCACGAGCTTGATGTTGTGCTTCCGGCAGGCCTGGACGAGGGCGACGAAATCCTGCTCGGTTCCGTAATCTTCGCTGATCGTGAAGTCGTGCGCATCGTATTTGTGGTTGCTATCAGCAGAGAAGATTGGGTTGAGGTACAAAACCTCCGCGCCCAGGTCAGCGACATGCTGCAGCTTGGTGGTGAGACTCTTTAAGTCCCCGCCCCAAAAATCGAGCTCGTGACTCCACACGCCCTCGCCCGGAATCAACTTGCCCCTCGTGGGCCGGTCCGACCAGCCATGCAGGACTTTCGGTGGCGCGTAGAGTTTCCGCTTGAGCGCCAGGCTTGCGGAGGGGGCGAAACGATCGACGATCACTTGGTACACGATCGCGCCGCTCCTCCAGTCTTCTTCCCGAACTTTGAGTTCGGTAGACAACCTTTGGTCCGAGGCGTTCGCCCAGGATTCTTCCGTGGGCGCCGGGGCCTTCGAGTGAAATGCTCGGCCGGGGCCCGCGCTCTCACGACTGTCTTGGCCACGCGACCCGCTCGAAAGTCCGAGCATGATGACCATCGTCATCATGCACACCCACTTGGCAGTGCCTTCTCGATCCATGGGGAGCCCCCGATAAAGAAAATGCGTCGCCCGCCCCGGGCGCCGCCGTCAGAGCACGCCGGGCCCTCAATGGCTACTCCTGCTCCGTTAGAGCGATCTTCCCGATGTCGATCCGACCCGAACCAGGGGAGGGCCGACACAGCGCCCCTGCCCGACTGGGAGCACCAACCTCAATGATGACTCCCTTGATCTCGGAAAACACGGGCCTTTGTGCCGCATGTTCATGATTCCCGTCGGTGGGAAAGACGATCCACGTTTTACCCTGCAGATTGATCGCGATGTTCGTCCACGCTTGACCTCTCGAGACCACCAGCGGGACGTAATCATCATGCTTGTAGGCGTACTCCCAATGCGTGCCCAGCGCGTCGATCAAGCGCACGGCAAGCTGTACCTTGTCGGACTGGGGTTGCTTCTCGGATGTCGATTCGGGCGGGGGGATCCGACAATTCAAGTGGAGATAGCGTTCGTTGCCGTCGATATGCAGAGACTTCTCATCCATGGGACGAATACAAAAGTTGCCAGGCCAATTCGGTCCCTGCCGGCTCTCCCGGTTTTCAAACCAGACCCGAAGAAGCCGGCTTTTTGCCGGGTCCCCCTGATCCTCGATTGGGACGAGCCACAGTCGACTGCCGGCAAACGCTTGAAACCAGACCCAACTGACGGGGTTGGGGTTCGATGGCCGATACACAAAGTCCTGGTAAAGAAATCCATCGGAGCCTCCCGTGATGCCCGTCGAACTCTTCAGGACCTCCTGGATCTGAGCATTGTGCCAGTACCGTCCGACGAAGATCGCACAGCACACGATCAGCCCGCTCACCTGCCACGGGTACTTTTTTATGAACCTGATCGGCTGGCGGATCTCCCAGTTCGAGATAGCTCGCACCGGCCAGCCATTCAGCCAGCTCTTCAGGTCGGACGCCAGGTCGTTTGCCGTGGCGTATCGATCTTGGGGCTTTTTTTTCAGGCACTTGATGCAAATCGCGGCTAGCTTCTCATCGACGCGGTCGTTCACTTCGCAGGGATAAGCTACAGGGGCCGTGGTGATTCGGTCGAAGAGGTCAACATCGGATTCTCCCTCCTGTCTCGCAAACGGGGACTTTCCTCTGAGCATCTCGTAGATGATCGTCCCGATCCCCCAGACATCCGTGCTCGGTGAGAGATTGCCGTTTTTCACCTGCTCCGGAGCCATGTGGGTCGGTGTCCCGTTCATGGCCGCGGCTGGAGTGTTCGTTGAACTGACCGTCGGCGTTACCAGCGGTTGGCTCATCCCCAAGTCGGCAATCATGACCTTGTCGTCTTTGCCGAGGAGCACATTGCTGGCTTTCAAGTCCAGATGCAAGATCGGAGACTTGAGATGAGTATGAAGGCCGTGCATGGCTTCGGCGATGCGAAGCGCATGTTTGGCCACTCGGATGTTCCAAATCTTGCAGTCTCGACGCGAGGCGGAATCCGGCGGGAACCATTCGTCCGAGTGGATGACATCGCTCAGGCTGCGGGCGACGTTCATTGCAAAGTGTGGTGGATTCGTCGAAAGGCCGAAGACTCGAACGACGTGCTCGTCCTCGACGGCCGCGGTCTTGTTGTACTCGTCTTCAAAGCGCTTCTTGCCGCAGCTTTGCAGGAGATACTTGATGGCGATCTCTCTGTAAGAAGGCTCAGGCTCGCAAGCCTGGTACACCGCGCTTGTTGCCCCGATGCCAATTAAGTCCTTGAGCTGATTCCCGCCGAGATTCGCGCCAGGCACAGGAAGATTAAAGTGCTCGCATAACACTTTCTTCCACGAGCGACTGTCCCGGAACTGCCAGAAGTAGTCTCTGAGGGAATCCTCCTCGGACCAGTTACACGCCCGGCGTTGCTTTAGGTCAATCGGCAGCAGGTCCCCGAGAACCTCCGGTTGGAGAGCCTCGGGAAAGGGCGCGAGGAACCGGGCCAATGTCGGTGCGTCCTCGGCGTCCCGAGCCGCGTAATGCTTCCAGGAAGAAGACAGGGAGACTCGTGCATCTTTCCGAAAGACGCGGACGATGACGTCCCAGTACGTTGGAGGAATTGCGTCCTGGTATGTGTCCAAACGAGGTATTGCTTCCGTTCCCCTCAATCGGAACAGCTGATCGTGCAGCAGATAGGCCAATGCGACAGGGCGCTATCCTGCGCGTAGGTACTGGCCGCCGCGCACTTCCAAAGAGCCTCCGGCATCGAAGAAACATCGGCGCACTCGCGAATGAGTGCGTCGCAGTCATCGTCCAATTTGACAAGGAGTGCGGGGGCAAGGTTTTCGAACCCGTCTGACGGATCATAAGGGTCTCCTGAGAATCCGATTGCTGGACTCATCGGTCGTCGCCTGTTCTTTTTCCCGGAGAGCAATTGCATGACGGCAACTTCCCCGAAGGATCGGCCTCAGAGGCGCGGCGGACCGGGGACCGGGCCCCATGTTTTCCAGGCGATCCGTAGGACTGCCTCCTCGGGTTTGTCGACTTGCGGCATGTTAATCACGTGTTGCAGGCGGGTGAGCGCATCTCGCAGAGGTCCTTCGAGTGCCCCGAGAAACCGCGGAATGAGCACCCTCGCGTAGTGGTCGGTTAATCCGGTTTCGCGTTGCAGCTCGGTTGGACCCGGCCCCTTGAGATCGGGAGAGTCCAGCCAGTAATGAATCGCGTGGCGGAGGTCCGGTTTGTAAGTCTTTAGTTTCTTAGTCGTCTCGTCGACAAGTGTCTTTAGCGCGGCCAGCGATGCCGACTCGCTGACCAGGTCGTCGATTGATCGCTGAATCGCTGCCTCGAGGTCAAGGTCCCGGTTCGAGGCAGCTTTTGCGTAAGGTCCACCAAGGCGATCAGGATCCTTTTGTCCCCGTTGGATGCGATCAATCTCACTAAAAACCATATTGAGTAAATGAACGCGGCTTACTAATGGGTCGCGATGCTTGCGGGTCACGACGGCTGCAATCGTGTCGAGGACCAGCTCCAAATCGCGCTCCATGAGCATTCTGCAGCGCTCAACGACGCGCCGCAGCCTTACGGCTTCCTTTTCAGGCACGCGATCAGCAAGCATTGTGAGAGCCGCGTCCAGGTCCCCCACCACGTCCGCAAGCCACTGCATGGCCCTCCGACCGTGATCATTGGCAAGACTCCCGTTTGCCGATCGCGTGACCGTGTGCGACGGTTCGTCCGCGCCTCGGGCTGGGGGCCGTTTGCCTGAATCTGTTCCGTTTGGACTCATCTCACACCACCTCCTGGAATCTCGTGCCTGGCTCCAAAAAAATTTCGCGCAAGTAAGGCGAAATCCGGAATAAGAATGGCGGATGAAAAAAACCGCGGTTGCCTGGACTTGAAGGGATTTATCACCCGCGAGCGGCCGGAGGACGCCGGCGGGCGGCAAGTCACGTTCGGCACTCGTAAACAGTACTCAGAGAACGGGTCACGAAGCAAAGAATTTCCCGCGATTCTGCGGCTGGAACCGTCGAATCGCCAATTTCTGAAGGAAAAGCCATGTTGAAGATCTCGAAAGCCATTCTGTTCGGTCTGGCGGTGACATTCCCGACGGCGTTCACGTGCGCAGGCCCTCCCCCGGGAGGTGGGTTCTATTGGTCGATGGATCCGACGACTCAGCTCAACGTTGATAACCTCAACTTGAATCTGGAAACGAATTTGGGGGGCACCTTCGAACTGTGGAACTACAATCCCGTGGTGCCCGATGTAGTCCAAATTCACCCGGTCTACGACTACGGTGTCAACTCGCCTCCACCGCGAGCTCAGTTGCGCCGTCCGTCCCAAGACACGTACACGCAGCCGTCTTCGAATGAATCAAGCACCTCCAGTGAGGTTTCGACGACGCGGCTGTCGTTCCCGAGCCGCGTCACGGTAGGTCAGCCGTTTGCAGTGTCGACCACCGTTACGAATAACACCTGGCGGCAGGTCGATGTGCGCCTGCACCTCGCTCAGACAGGAAGCGCTTCGATCCAGCTCGAAGCGCCCTCTAAGAACGTTTCATTGCGGCCGCGCAGAATCAACGGATGTCAGCTGGACGGCGACATCAATTTCACCCGGCCAATTCGGGTTCAGTTTGACAGGCCGTGTGCAGTACGACGATTGAAATGCCCTCGGATGAAGGCCGCAGACGACGCAAACGCCGCCTGCGGCCCAACTCCGCGGACTGCCTTCTAATAGTTCGCTGACCCATGAATCAGTGAATTCAATCAAGGAGTCTTTCCCGTGCGATACCTCATGTTTGTTGCCTGGTTTGCTGCGATGATGCACCTGGCGAATGCTGACGGTGAAGAGCTGACGATTCGTGCTCCGAGCCGCGACAAAATCGAACGCATCGAACAACTGCTGCCGCCCTACGATCCGGCGACCAGAACAGAAGCGAACCTCCTGCGGGCCGTCTTGAATCGTACCCGCGATCGTCGCCGGTCCCTCACCGAGGAGTCGATGCAGCTTCGCGATCAACTCGACGGGTCGAGGCAATTGACGGACGCACAAGCTGCCTGGTGCCGGGACGCGGTTGCGGCCCATAACGGTCGGGTTCAGCGCTTGAAGGAAGAGTTGGACGAATTCGAGGGTTGGGCCCGAGAGCTGACAGGAGACGGTCAAGCGGGCGGCTCGCGTTTGGTTCAGTCGAAGGAAAAGATGATTGAAATCGCCTGCCTTTTGCTCGACTCCGGAGCGTATGACCGTTCCCCGAACCGCACGTACTGCAACGAGTTCGTCCGCGACTACAGCCGGATCGCCTACAGGTACGCAAATTTTCGTGGTGATCGCGCAGTCGACATTCTGAATCACGTGCAGGCAAACCCGAACGAATGGACACCGCTGCACTCGGCCGGAACTCCAGTTATTGAAGCCGAATTGAAAAATGCTCAGGACTGGGCGAACCAGGGTTACCTCGTGCTCGTCGCCTCACCGAATCACGTTTGTGCGATCATGCCAGGCGGACTTTTCCCGAGCGGCCGATGGGGCATGAGGACGCCGCAAATTCCGCAAGCGGGGCAGCGGGTCTTCTCTCCCGATGGGAAAACGAAAGGTCACCTCAGCGACGGCTTCAGGCCGCAGGACATGGCGACGTTGGCGATTTATGTCCGCTATCCCCAACCCAATGTTGGGCAATGAGGCGGAATGTATCTCCTGGTCGAATCGTGAGGCTGCGCGATCCGGGCGTATTGTGAACGGGAGAGCGGAAAACTCTGCCTGCGCAAGTCAGGTTGGCGGGAATCCGTCCGAGGTGGACCGTGCCGCAAGGCTCCGTGAAATTTCCCGTAAGCAATTTCAGGGGAAATTCTTGCGGTCGCCCCGAGTCGTCGGCGTGACGTGCAAGCGATCACGCGGCGTGTCGGGGAAGGCACTGCTTTGGCCGGTCGGCGTTTGGAGCTGCGGTCTCGGAGACGGGGCTTGTCTCAGAGCGGGGCAGCAATCGGCCGTCGCCTGGGCGATCGGACGATCCGCACTTGCCGGAGCCGGCGAGCGGCGGGAGGCCGCTACCCCGAGCGCACCGTTAACCCGTGCGTCCGACGAGGCTCGCGATGGCCGCTGAGAGTTCGGCTGGATCGACGGGTTTTGTGAGATGCAATTGAAAACCCGCCAGCAAGGCTTTTCGACGGTCTTCTGTTCGCGCGTAAGCGGTGAGCGCGATGGCCGGAAGCATCTGGAACGTGTAGCCGCGCGCGAACCTGGCGAATCAGTTCGAAGCCGTCCAATTCGGGCATCCCCAAGTCGCTGATCAAAACGTGTGGCCGAGAGGCCTCCAGCGCGACGAGGGCTTGATTCACGCCTTCTGCAATCGTCGGCTCGGCGCCAAAGTCGGCGAGGACTCGCTTTGTGAGACGGCGTGCGTCGGCATCGTCGTCGACGATCAAAATCCGAATTCCGTGCAACTGCGGCGAAGCTGCCGTGAAAGCGGTCGGAACAGTTGCCACGGCGCCGATGGCTCGATCTTTGCGTTGCTTCAACGTCGAGATGGGCAAGCTCACTGTGAACTTGGCACCCTTCTCTTCTCCCGAACTCTCCACACGGATCGTTCCTCCGTGAATTTCCACGAGCTGCTTGGCAATCGCCAGACCCAGTCCCAAGCCACCATGCACACGGGTCGACGGGGCATCTCCCTGCCGAAAGCGCTCAAAAATCCAGGGCAAGAGTTCCGCGCTGATCCCCTGTCCCGTATCCGCGACGGAAATCTCGATATGCGAGTTGATGCGCGCCAGCCGGACTTCGATTCTTCCGCCATTCGGAGTGAATTTGACCGCGTTATTGACGAGGTTCCACACGATCTGTTGCAAGCGGGCCGGATCGCCGGCGACCTGGCCGGCCTGCGGGTCCAAGACCTTGGTCAGGCGGATGCCTTTGGCCTCGGCCGCCGGTGCAACAACGCCGAGCGCGGCTTCAACGGTCATTGCGGGATCGACCGGCTCGACTTCGAGGGAAAGCTTTCCCGAGGTAATCCGGGAAACGTCCAGCAAATCCGCGATCATCTGGGCCTGAATTTTGGCATTCCGCTCGATTGCGTCGACGGCTTCCTTCTCATCGGTCGGCGAAAGCTGCCCGAGTTTCAGCAATTGCGACCAACCGACGATCGCGTTGAGCGGAGTCCGCAATTCGTGAGAGAGCGTGGCGAGAAAATCGTCCTTCAGCCGATTCGCGCGCTCCGCGTCGGCACGGGCCGCCCGCTCACTGACGAGTGATTCCTCGCGCTCGCGCTCGGCCTGCAACCGCCCGGTGATGTCGCTGACGATCGCCAGCCACGCATTCCGGTCGGAGTAAGTCGACAGACTCCAATCGAGGTAGACCATCGGACCATCGGCGCCTGTCAGCGGAAAGACGCCGCGCCACACACCGTGAAGTTCGAGCCGCTTGAAGATTTCAGCCGCCTCGTCCCGACGCTCGGCCGGAACGAAGTCAAAAATCGGCCTGCCAACGAGATCGTCTCGCGGTTGCTGCAAGATGCCGCACATCGCCGGATTCACGTCGACAATGCGGAAATCGCGGCTGATCAGGGAAATGCCATTCAGCGCATTCTCGAAGACCGCCCGGAACTCCAATTCCGTCTGGCGTCTTTCGTTTTCGGCTTGCCGCGTGCGCAGGAAGGCATTCACCGTCGCGACCAGCACGGGCGGCTCGACCGGATGGGTCAGGTAGCCGTCGGCTCCCGCGTCAAGACCTTGAACTTTGTGAACGTCGTTGACGAACGTGGCGGACAAGTGAACCACGGGAAGCCGGGAAGTCGCGGGGAGGGCCCGCAGCCTGCGGCAGACTTCAAAACCGTCAAAGTCGGGCAAATTGACATCGAGCACGACCAAATCCACGCCCGCCGCCGCCTGAAGCATGGCGTCGCCGCCGGTCGCTGCTTCGACAACTTCCCAGCCCACGCTCCGCAACACTCGGGACGTGGCGTACAGGGTCGCCGGATTATCGTCGACGACCAGGATCCGGGGGGTCTTATTCGCCATGCAGCCCCGTCCTGTTCCCCGCTCGTCGCTCCGGCAAGATTGGCGGCGTTGCCGGCTCACCCGTAAATCGAATGGGAATGGTGACCGAGAAGGTTGAGCCGACACCGGGCTCGCTCGCCATGGCGACGCTTCCGCCCAAGAGTTCGGCGATTTTCTTGCTGAGCGAAAGTCCCAGGCCGGTGCCCCGCCACTTACGCTGCAACGGCGAGTCAATTTGAATGAAATCCTGAAAGATCGCGGCGTGGTGCTCCTCCGCGATGCCGATTCCCGTGTCGGACACGGAGAACGTGATGGCGAAATCGTCCAGCCGCCGTGCGGTCACGCGCACCGTCCCCTGTTGCGTGAACTTCAAGGCGTTGGAGATATAGTTCCGCAAGATCTGCGACAACTTTTTGTCATCGGTGTAAATGCGGGGAACTTCGGCCGGTTCTTCAAAGATGAGGGTCACAGTGGTCGTGGTCAAGAGAGGCCTGAACATCCCGCGCAGCGCCGCGAAGAGATCGACCATCTCGAACCACCCCGGGGAAACGCTGATCCGCCCGGCCTCAATCTTTGCCAGGTCGAGCAGATCGTCGACGATTTGATTGAGTTCCGCCGCCGACTGTTGAATGAAGCCGACTTGCCGCGCCTGTTCTTCGCTGAGCGGGCCATCCATCCGGTCGAGCAGCAGCCGCGCAATGGTGCGAATCGCCCCCAGCGGCGTCCGAAATTCGTGGCTCATATACGATAAGAACCGGCTCTTGAGGTCAGACGCCTGCCGCAAGGCTTCGGCCTTGTCGTCCAACTCGGCATAAAGCACGACCACGCCCTTGTTCGTCTCCGCCAGCTCCTCGTTGAGCAGGTCGATTTCCGCGCGTTGCCGGTCGAGTTGAGCGCGCAGCGATTCCATCTCCTGTTGCCGGTTGTCGGGCGGTTGATCCATGATCAATTGCCTTGCGCCAGGGACATCCGTACAACCGCGACTGTCACGTCGTCGCGCCCGCGGGTGAAGTCTCGATAGAGCACTCCGGCGACGACCCCCGGATGCCGGAACAACAGGCCCGCGTACGGTTCCAACGACCAGCGGCTTTGCAGGCCGTCCGAGTGCATGACCAGCAAACTTTGATCCGCGCACGGATAGTCGAACTCCTGAACTTTTCGCATCTGATGGCCGACCGTGCCGTTATGGGAAAACAGCCCGCGGCCATTCTCGCCGTTCGCGGAATGCAAATATCCGGAAATATTGCCGACGCCCGAGTATTTCATCAGCCGGTTCGACGCCTCGATCCGCGCGGTCGCCACGGCCCCTCCGCGGGTTCCCCGCATCCGCACGTTGGCGCGATCGATAATACCGGTCGTCGAGGTGAAGGGATCCCCCTCGAAGGCGGCGCTCGCCTCCTCGGCAGCCCGTGCCGCTTCCGGTCCATGTCCAAGTCCGTCGGCCAGCAGGATTGCCAATTCGCCCGATCGCTCGGCGATCCGCCAGGAGTCTCCGCAAAGATTTTCGTACGGCGCCGGACGCGTGACCACAGCCCAGGTGAACGTCGGAGGGGACGAACGGATCGGCTGCTGATCGACCACACGGGCGAACACAACTGTTCCCGAAGGGGCCGCCGTGCCCGAAGGGGCCACGCTGCCCGAAGGGACCTCCGAATAGAGGTCGAATTCCGCCGATAAACGGCGGACGGCGCCCAGGCCCGTGCCGGAACCGCCTCCGGTCGAGTGGCCGTCCTGCAGACAGCGGGCCGAGTCCCGCATGCCCGGTCCGCGATCGACCGACAGGATGTCGACCCAGCGTTTTTGCCCGTTGGCTCCCGATTGCAGCAGAATCTCGCCTTCCTGCGCGTAACGCACGAGATTCGTGGCCAGCTCGACCACAATGATCGCGGCCTTTTCGCTGTCCGACGCATTCAGCGAAACCTCGTCGGAAAACTGGCGCACGCGTCGCCGCGCCTCCCCCACGCTGCTCGTGTCCGAGACGCGAATCACTCCTTCAGAGGCCAGCATCACAAGTTGCCTCGATCATTTCCAACGGGCGATGGTGACCCGCGTTCCCGCGCCCGGCTTGCTTTCAATCTCAAATTCGTTCACGAGCCGCTTGGTCCCGGAGAGTCCCATTCCCAAACCCGTGCCGCTGCTCCACCCGTCCATCATCGCCAGCTCGAGGTTCGCGATGCCGGGACCTTCGTCCTTGAATGTCAGCCGCAGGCCCTTTTTCGTGCCGTCGTGCAGAACCTCCCAAGTCAGCACGCCGCCGCCGCCATAGATCACCGTGTTGCGGGCCAGCTCGCTGGCGGCCGTCACCATCTTCGTCTGATCGACGAGGCTGAAATTGAGTTGCTGTGAAAGCTTGCGAACCGATTGGCGGGCCAGAACGATATCCTGCTGCGTGCGGAGAGGCAGCGAGTCACTCTGCGCCACGGACATCGCCCACCTCCTCGCCTGCGGGCATCTGTTGCAGATACCGCATGCCCGTTTGCACGTTGAGTGCCGTCTTGACTCCGGGCAGTGACAGGCCGAGTTCGACGAGCGTGATGGCCACCGCCGGTTGCATGCCGACGACGACGGTTTGAGCGTCAAGAATGCGAGACATCGCGGAAATGTTGGCAATCATCCGGCCGATGAACGAGTCGACCATTTCGAGGGCGGAGATGTCAATCAGCACGCCCTTGGCCCCCGTCTTGCTGATCTTCGCGGTCAAGTCGTCCTGCAGCGCGAGCGCGAGCTGGTCGTGCATGTCGACTTGGATGGTGACAAGCAGCAAGTCACCCATTTGCAAAATTGGAATGCGATCCACGTGTCGCTCCAGATTCAGGTTTTGGTCTTGGAGACGACAAGGCCTGATCGCTTGAAAGCCAACAACAGCGCATCAGCCAAGGTGGCTTTCGTCGTGACGCCCTGCAAATCGACTCCCAGATGCACAATGGTCTGGGCGATCTGAGGTCGCACGCCGCTGATAATGCAGTCCGCTCCCATCAAGCGGATTGCCGTGATCGTTTTTAGCAAATGTTGGGCCACGAGCGTGTCGACGGTCGGGACTCCGGTGATGTCGATAATCGCGATCTCGGACCCCGTCTCCACGATGCGTTGCAGCAGCGATTCCATCACGACCTGGGTCCGGGCGCTATCCAAAGTGCCGATCATCGGCAGGGCCAGCACACCCTCCCAAAGTTTGACCACCGGGGTCGACAGCTCGAGGAGTTCCTCTTGCTGGCGGTTGATGACTTCTTCCCGAGTCTTCTGGAAGGCGCGGACGGTCGTCAGTCCCGCCTTATCGAGCAGCTCCGTTGCCCGCCACGTCTCCTCTCCCAATGCGTCTGCGTCGTTGCCCAGCTCCTTGCGAAGACGCGAAAAAAGCGGTTTCTTGAACGAAAAGATGAAGGTGGCCGTTTGATCGGAGGTAAAGCCCTGCAAGACCCGCGACCGCGAGACCCCCTCCAGGAATTCCTCGATGGCCCGCCATTCCGGTTGATGCCGATCGCCGGCGTCGCCGGCCGTTGCCGTCGCCTGCTGCAACAGCGAAAGGAATTCGGCCGCCTGGGCTCGAAGATCCTTCTGGCTGATGCGTCCGTCCTTCGTTGCCCCCTCGACTTCGAGCTGCTTCATCCAGTCGTTCAACAGGTCGTCTTCGTGCTTTTTCAACACGCCGGCAATCCGCGTCTGGCCCTTCGCCATGCGTTGTTTCCTTTGCGTAAGTCGAAAGTCTCTCGGGGAAACGAACTTGAGCAATTGTTTTGACGGTTGGCTCATCGTAGTGATCGTCGCCCGTTTGTTCCAGGATTTGAAACAGGTCGAAATGACACCAGCGCGGTCAGTCGACGACCGCGCTCAGGTCAGCTTCAGGCACGTTGCGATTGCCACGGTTCGCCGACACCCAACACTTATGAATTCAGGATGCGGTCAACCCGCCTTCGCCTTTCGGCCGATGGGTGCCGATGGCTGGGACTGGCCAGTGGGGTCGGCATGTGGCGGGGACCGGCCATTGAGGCCGGCTCAAGAATCCGGCGGCCCGCCAGGGTCTTCCTTCGTAACTTGATGACGAGTTGCAAACGATCCCGACATCGGCGTCAATTGTCGCGTGAATTTGGCTGGTTCGTAAATCGAAAATCAAGCCGCAATCGCACTGGCGACCCAAAGCTGTCGCCAGTGGCACCCGGCCCTCATCCGTGGGGCAGGCTGCTAGCCTGCCGTATTCCGGCTCGCTGGCTGGGTAAACCGGAAAGGCTGGCAGGCCGCCCCACGAAGCAGTCGCCGAGTGCCACCGCCGGCACACCGCATTTCTTCCTCCGCACCTCGCACGCCGAACTCCGCACGCCGCACTTTTTTCGCCCCCGACGCCGGACGCCAGACGCGCGTTTCCCGCCGCACGCCGCACAATCTGTCACTCGCTCAGTGGTCCGTCAGTTTGGCTCCGAGCGCCCTCGGGCGTTGACCGTGTTGAGCGGCCGGCTCCTGGTGAACAGCCGGCTCATGTTGAACGGCCCGCCCGTGTTGAACGGCCGGCTCGTGTCTGAAAAGTTTTTCAGCTTCCGCCATAGACAACGTGACCGGATCGCCGTTGGTCAGAATGACATCCCAAGCCGGCGGATGATTCTGATAAACACGAACGATCTGCCGCGTGTTGATGACGTGGACCTGTTCGCTGGCGTCGACAACTTTCACGAAATCGGTCATCGCTGTTCTCCTTGGTGAGATCCTACACCCCCTCGACCCCCAACGCATCCAGACGTTGGGCCGGGGCCTACTCGGTCCAGCCGGCCAGCGTCGGGACTTCCCCCGCACTCCGCACGCCGCACTTTTTATCCCCGACACACCGGACTCCGAACGCCAGACTCTAGACCTGTTCCCCGCACGCTTCCGTGGGGGCAGGCTACGACTCCTAATAAAACGAGGACGAGCCGTTCGTGGGCTCGTCCTCGTCTCGCCGGTCATCTCGTTTGATGAACTTGTCGTCGCTTATTGGGCCTGCGAATTCTGATTGCGGACGGCGGAACGTGGGTTACTCCCCTCGAGCCGTTCTGCGATCTGCTTCGCGGTGGCAAGATGCTGCCTGGTCGTTTGCAGCCCTTCTTGAAGAGTGGATTGCAGATTATCGGAGACGTGCTTGCTGTACACCGTCAGCTCGTCAGCCATCATCATGTGAGCGACGACCTGGCTGTTCATGTAGCAGCGATCAAACTGAGCACCCTCTTTCTGGCTCAGCTCGCGAGTCATGGACTGAAGGCACTGGGCAGCCACTTCCTTTTGCATCTGCACGAATTGGCGGGCGCCGCCAGCCTGCGAACGACCGTCCTGACCGACAGCTCCTGTTGTGTTCAACGTATCGCCGCGTCGAACTCGAACCTGCGCACCGGCAGCGTTGATATCGACGCCTGGGCTGCCAACTCCCGGTTGATCGCCATTCGTCTGCGCACCGTTTGCCTGACCAGCATTCGGCTGTTCACGGTTCGATTGATCACGGTTCGATTGATCACGGTTCGCCTCGCCGCCGAGTGCGGATCGGCTTTCGACCGCCGACTGATCGCCGGATTGGCGACGACCGGCAGTGCCGCGTGCCGTTTGCAGTTTCTGCGAGAAGGCCGTGTGGTCTTGGATCATCTTCCGGGCGAATTGCTTCACCTCCGGGTCGGTGGCCCGTTCTTGCGCAATGCGCGCCAGAGCAATCTCGGCTTGGTTTCCGCTAACCAGGCAGTCCGTAATGTATTGCGCGACGCCGTGCCCCATTTGCGAAGAGCGGCCGCCCGACGGATTCCTCGATTCGATTTGCGTCTGACCGGCCGGGACCTGTCCGGACGTTGGTTGACCGGAGGGCGACTGTTCGGACGGTGTCTGACCGGCCGCGTCTCTCTGGGTGTTTCCCGGTGTGCTGGACTGCTGCGCTGCGAGAAGACCGACTCCTCCGGCCGCAATGACGCCTCCAGCGAGTAACGACTTGAAAAACATTCTGTCTCTTTCTCTTTGAGAATTGAAACCTTCGCCAGTCTTGCTGGACGGTCCGTATTCTCAGTTGACGTACCGCGCACCGCATTCAGCCTGTTGAAACACGGCCAATCACCCGGCCGAACTAACGGCTGAACGTCCAATCGATCGTGATGCGGCCATGCGGCACAGGCACTATGGCCGACTACGGTCACATAGCAAGCGCCGCTGTTGCAGAAATCGACGTTCTTCGCGCTTCATGCTCGGAGATTCGATCGGTTTTCATGTCGGCGTCGCGGAGAGTGAGTTCGATCACAAAAACTCAGCCGACGTGCATCCTGGATGTGCCGCAAGGGTTAAGGCCGTGATCCTTCCGTGATGCGAGCGGTCGGCCCACTTGAAGCACCTCTTGGGAGAATATTTGTCACAAATTTCCATTTAGCGGCTCCAGGCGCCTGCCGGAATGCAGGTCGCAAGACTCTCCGCGCTGCGCGTCGCTGGACAAAACTGTGCGTCGCCGGGCAGAACACGCCTCGATGTCTCATGCGGACAGGTGCGACATCGTATGCCGCGAAAATGAGACCCGAATCGCAGTTGGTTTCGTTACGCCTGGCGGGCGATTGGGATCGACGGGTGCGCGGAGGGAGCCAACCCTCAAATTCGTTTTTCAAGCGCGAACAACTTCCGATTCAGTCCGTCGCTTCGATGGAGAACGCAGCGCCGCCTTCAATCAGGCTTCGTGGCAGTTTCGCGATCAGGGCCTGAGCGTCAGACGGGCGGTTGGACGAGATCAATACACCCACGGCCATCGATTGGTGCGGCCACGAGCACACCGCTGTGTATCACTGTTGGCGTGAACCCGACTTTGAAGGAGATCGATGCGCGGCTGCGTGAGCCGACCCGGATTCAGAGGCCGGACTACCGCCTTCCTTCGCGGAAAGCAGGTTGGTCCGCCAATGTGAAAATTACGAATTCTTCGCCGCTGGTCGTGCTAATGTCGTGGTGCAGGCTCACCACTTTGACGCCGGTGACGTTCTGGATCATCGCTTCCATCACGGGGCGCACCGTTTCGATGAGGTGGGTGCGGACTTGTTTGAGAAGGTCTCGCCCCTTCTCGGCTGCCAGCGCCTTGACGAGTTGCTGTTCGGCGGCCGTCAGGACCCCCTGGAGGCGGACGATGACGAGATCGCCGATCACGTGCGTGTGAATGTCCTTGGGCCCCCGCCCCATGTACTCCTGCTCGAATCGAACGATTACTTCACAGATGGCGGCTTCGATCTCTCCTTGAGTTTTCATGGAATCGTCACATGAGTTCTCATCTTGTTTCGAAGGCCCCCGCCCACAAGGGCGGGCGTCCCGGCAAGGCGAGCCGCGTCCCCTGAAAGGTCACATGCGGTTGGTTGCCGAGTTCTTCAACCAACAGGTCAAATGAATCCGCACCGTCTCGGTCGTCATCAACCACGAGAACCCGAAGAGCCCTCTCGGTCTCGGGCAGAGGCTCCCTTCCTTTCGCCAGCTCCATTGGGTCAGCCCCGAATCACGAGTCATCGGACTCGCTCTATGGACTTTAAGCCGTCTGCACCGAGACAGTTGCCAAGATTTGTTGCACCTTGGCGAAGTCGGCGGGCTTGACCAGATGAGCGTTGAACCCCCCTTCGTGCGAACGCTGACGGTCTGTATCGTGCCCGTACCCCGTCATGGCGACCAGCACGACGTTTTGGAGAAATGGTTGTTCACGTATCCGCTTTGCGACCTCATAACCATCCATCTCCGGCAGGCCGATGTCCAACAGCACCACGTTCGGTCGGTAGTCGAGGGCCGCTTCCAGCGCGGTCGGCCCGGTGTGCTCCATGCGAACCTGATGGCCGGAATCCTTCAACAACATGGCCAAACTCCGAGCCGCATCCACGTTGTCATCCACGACCAGCACCCGCAAAGAAGGTCCGGTCGGCTCGGCGATATCTTTGGGGGGCGAGGGCGGCGGCGATGTGGGAGACGCCGCCATTGGCAGACGCACGACGAACTCGCTGCCTTGCCCCAAAGCGCTGTAAGCCTCCACGGTTCCTCCGTGCATTTCCACGAGCCGATGCACCAAGCAAAGGCCGATGCCCAACCCGCCTTGCGAGCGGGCCAATGATCGTGCCGCCTGCGTGAACAAATCGAAGACGCGGGGCAGGAGTTCCGGGGCGATGCCGATGCCCGTATCACGCACCCGCAACGCGCACGCAGCCCCCTCCTGTTGGACGGTCAGCCAGATATGACCGCCTTCTTCGGTATATTTGGCGGCGTTGTTGAGCAGGTTCACCAAGACCTGTTCCAAGCGGGCGGCATCGACGTAGAGCCAGATCGGTTGAGGCGACAACGTCACGGTGAGTTCATGCTTATGTTGGTCGATCAGCGGACGAACCGACTCCACCGCGCGATCGACGATGCCGTTTGCGTCGACCCGCTCTTGGCGAAGTTGAATTCTACCGGTGGTGATGCGGGAGATTTCCAACAGGTCATCAACGAGATGGGACAGTTGCCCTGCTTGACGCTCGATGATCTCTCTGGCTTGCCGCTGGATGGAGTTCTCGCCCTTTTGGAGACGGAGGAGATGGACGGCGTTGGAGATGGGAGCAAGAGGGTTGCGGAGTTCGTGAGACAGCATTGCCAGGAACTCGTCCTTGCGGCGATGCAGGTCGGCCAACGCTTCCGCCTGCTCCGTGATCTGCCTCTCCAAGAGCCTCCGTTCGCTGATGTCCCGAATGTTGCATTGAGCAACGGGCCGGTGGTCCACCTGATAGATGTTGCTGACGAACTCGACTTCGGCCCGCTCGCCATTCTTGGTTTTGAGCGGCAGGTGGTCGTAGCGAATAAAGCCCTTCTCTTGCAATTCTTGGTAGGCGGCTTGACTCGCCCGTTCGTCTCCGAAGAGTCCGATCTCCCACAGCTCCTTGCCCAAGAACTCGTCGTGCGCGTAGCCCAACAACTCCGTCATAAACGGGTTGGCGTCGATGATTTTCAAGGTGTTGGCGTCGAGGATCAGGATGCCGTCTTTGGCGGTTTGGAACAGCCGCCGATACCGCACTTCGGAAGTTTGCAGGGCAACTTCCGCCTGCTTGCGCTCGGTGATGTCCTCAATGGCGAGCAAGATCAGGTCCGGTTGGCTATCCACCGACTCGAAACGGCGGGCGTTGAGCAGCATGATCCTCTTGCCAATCGCCGGGAAGTGGTGTTCCACGCCGTAGTCATGAATGGGATGGCTGTTCGACAGGACTCCCTCCAGCAGACTCCGCAGGCGAGGAACGTTCCATTGGCCGTTGCCCAGGTCGTAGATGAAGCGGCCTTCCGTCTCCTTCTTCTCGGCGTGGAACGTCTGGTAGAAAGCCCGGTTCGCCGTTTGGACTCGCAGGCTCTTGTCGAGAACGAGGAACGGCTCCCGCATGGTCGCAATGATGTTGTCGGCGTAGGCGAGGGCATCGTGTAGATGCTGCTCTTGCCGCCTGCGTTCGCTGATGTCTCGGAACACCAGCACGACCCCGGCGACTTCTCCTTCGTCGTTGCGGATCGGGGCGCCACTGTCGTCAACCGGTCGCACCGTGCCGTCTTTGGCGACGAGCAGGCTGTGGTTCGCCAGCCCGACGACGACGCCTTCCCGCAAGGCTCGGACGGTGGGACTTTCGACCGGTTGGCGGCTCTCTTCGTTGATGATGCGGAAGACGCTGTCGAGGGGTTGGCCAGCCGCTTCTTCCAGCCTCCATCCGGTCAAGGACTGAGCCACCGGGTTCAGAAAGGTGACGCCGCCGTTGATGTCCGTCGTAATCACGGCATCCCCAATGCTGGCGAGCGTGACACGACACCACTCAGCTTGGAAGTGCAACGCTTGCTTGCTTGCCGATGAAGGGTCGGTCATACCCCTCCGTCTGATCCGATGCTCGCCACGGTTCGCCGCTCTTACTGAGTCGGAAAGCCCTTTCGCGAGGGGGTAACCTGGCGAGCAGCCAGTTTGCGGGCGGCGCGGAAAGCTGTCGTTCCAGTATGGATGATCGTTTGCGCTGCGGCCTCACTCCGAACGCCCGGAGCGACGGCGACTCGGGGTTCGTCGTTCTGTCTGCCAGCGCACAATAACGTCGTTCCTACAGGCAGCTTGCAAACTCGTCTGTACGCTATCCGACAGACAGGGAACGTCTCGGACGAATCTCGTTATCGGTCGTGATCCTTCCCTTGGTGTTCAACCGAACAATCGCACGTATTCCTCGTTGATCCTGCGGTAGCACTCGCAAGTGCCAGCCATCAGACGCCCGCGGTCGAGGATCGTGAATTTCCCTCGGCTGTAACGGATCAAACCATTCTCCTGGAAGGGTCGGAGAACCTCGGAGACAGTGGAACGCCGCACGCCGAGCATCTCGGCCAAGAACTCATGCGTCATCGGAAACACGTCCGAATGCGCCCGATCCTGGGTCATCAACAGCCATCGACAACAGCGCTGGGGAACCGAGTGAAGGCCGTTGCAAGCCACCGCCTGCGAAACCTCGGCTAGAAAGGCGGTGTGGTAAAGGATCAGCAACCGGCGCAAGGCGCTGTCCCGGGCGACCTCTTCCCGCAGCACGTCCTCTGCCATTCGAAGCGCCGCGCCTGGAACCTGCACGATCAGCCGGTTGGCCGTTGTTTTGGCCCCGACGAGGAGAGGCAGACCCACCATACCCTCGTCCCCGACCGTCGTTACCTCGATGGCCCTCCCGTCTTTCATCACGGTTAGAGCCGAGACGACGCCGCGGTTCGGAAAGTACGCGTAGTCGATGGGCGACTGAGCCTCGTAGAGGACGTGCTTGAACTCAAGCGGGACCAGTTTCAAGTGGGGGAGGAGGCGTTTGTATTCCTCCGGGGGCAACCGATCCAAGAGCCGGTTCCCGTTCGCGCCCGCAGGCGGCTTGGTCTTCGGCACGGCTCACCACCCTCCCAGCGCCGCCGCGATTGTTCGCAGGGCGCGGGATATATCGCACAGCGGGGGCACGAAGTGGACGCGTGTGGCCGGGGACACCGTCCCATCAGGCCTGGCGACCAGGTGCCGGTCAGGGACAGGAGCGAAGCAAATCGCCGGGCGTAACGCGTCACCGTCCACGGTCTGCTTGACGATGAGCGCTGTGGGGCAACTTCGGATTGGGGCCGAGAGGCTCGCCCGGCCGGGGCAAAGACGCGGGACGACGAGAACCGAGGGGAGGAAGTCAGTCGGCAGTCCGGCCAGCATGTGATTCAGGGCCTTCGGGCCACCGGGAGACACCGCCACCGCCTCAAACGTGACGTTCGCGCGGTGCGGCAAACTGCACGGTTGTTGCTCGATTGCCGTCACGCTTGGTCCCGCAGCGAAAGTCCGTGGAATGGTCCGTCTGTCTGCCAGCAGACAATTGTAACCTTTTGTCCGTTGTCAGGATGAAGGCGTCTGTACGGTTTCCGACATGACCGGGAGAAATTTTTTTGTGATAATGGATCGAAAATGACAAGGACAGGGTCCAGGCGCGGCGGACCGGTCCCCCCGTTCCAGCCGCCGCGAGGAGGCGTCCATTGGCAAAACGCCGCAAGATCTACGTGACCGGCCAGAACCGGCTGTTGGCGACTTTGCCGAAGGACGATTTCGACCGGCTGCTTCCCCATTTGGAGACGGTGGCCTTACCGTTAAGGGACATCCTCTACGAGGCGAACGGGCCGATTGCGCACGTCTTTTTCCCGATCGATGGCGTGGTTTCCCTGGTCATCATGGATAGCGGCTACATCCACGAAGTGGGCATCATCGGCAACGAAGGCCTGGTAGGCACTCCGGTCTTCCTGGGTTCCGACAGCAGCCCGACCAGGGCGATTGCGCAGATTCCGGGCGCGGCCCTGCGGATGGAGGCCAAGGTTTTTGAGAAGGAGCTGAGGCGGCGTGGCCCGTTGCACGGTCTGGTCCAGCGGTACACCCAGGCGATGATCAACCAGATTTCGCAGTCCATCGTCTGCAACCGCCGACACTCCGTCGAAAAACGCATGTGCCGCTGGTTGCTGATGAGCCACGACCGGGTGGGGGCCGACGGGTTCCCGCTCACCCATGAGTTTCTGGCCCAGATGCTCGGCGTGCGCCGCCCCACCGTAACCGCCGTGGCGGGCACCCTCCAGAAGGCCGGACTGATTACCTACCACCGGGGTAACATCACCGTCCTCGAACGAAAGGCGCTGGAAGCGGCGTCCTGCGAATGCTACGAAGTGGTGGCCAAGGAGTTGGAGCGCTTGCTCGGCTGACGCCCAAATCAAAAGACCGAACTCGTCGGATCGTCGAATCCCGGATTTCCGGTGCTCAAGTCCTGGGGTAGCCAAGCTGCTGCCAACCGAGCTCTTGTTCTCGTCGGTGGCCGTTTGAGATTGAACCCTCCGGCCGTGCCCGTTGCGCGTCGGTCCGACACACCGAGCGATGGACGCAGTCGCCAACGACCGCAATCGCGCGGCAGACTCGCTGGCGCACCGGAAGCGGCGCCTTCAGGGTTGGGGGCGTTCTGGAGAGCGGAAAAATCTGCCTTCAAAAGAGCCTTGGATTGGCGGGAAAATCCGTCCGAGGTGAACCGTGCCGCGAGGCTCCGTGACAGTCTTGGTGAATTTCGCGGACGCCCCGAGTCGTCGGCGTGACGTGCAAGCGATCACGCGGCGTGTCGGGAAAGGCACTGCTTTGGCCGGACGGCGTTTGGAGCTGCCTTCTCTCGGACGGGCTTGTCTGAGAAGGGACAGCAATCGGCCGTCGCCTGGGCGATCGGACGATCCGCACTTGCCGGAGCCGGCGAGCGGCGGGAATGGTTGGTTTGGGTTCCGCTCGTGCCTTGTCTCTAGCTTGAATTTATCAGAAATTCGCGTCCAGTTCAATAGGAATATTTTCGTTCGATGAAACTCCCATCAGCACTGCGGGTTAGAAAACGACGCTGACTTTTGTGGGGTCAATTTGTACGCCGCAAGAGGATGCGAAGCCGGGGGCCGTCCGAGGTTTTCTTCCGCCACGGGGGCGGACGGACTTTTTTTGGGTGGACGCCAAAAAAGTCCGCCGTTTCTCGCGGGCTTGAGCTCTCGGGTACGCGGCCGCAAACGCCCGAAGCTTCGGTTGGGACTCCTCAGCCGAGCGTAAATCAGCCTCCCCGCAGGGCTTCGGAAAACTGCGTTCCCGAGAAGAGAACTCGCGACCCCGGGTGCGGGGTTTGTTGATCAATACTTTTTTTGGGTCGAGCCCAAAAAACTCCCCCTTTTTTCAGCGCCCCAAAAAAGCCAAAAAAGTCCGGGATGGGGGAGAGTCAGAAGTAGGCGATCGGCCGCAGGGGCGAGCCGGAGCCGTTCTGGATCGGGAGCGGGGTGGCGATGACAAAGGATCGCAGCGGCAGTTTTTCGAGCTGGGCCAGGCACTCGACAATCAAAATGCCGTTGGGCAGCCAATGCTTGCGATGGCCGGGCGATTCGCCGGAAACGCCTTTGACCATGGGAATCTCGCAGCCGATCGTGTCGCTGCCGACGGCCCGCACGCCGCGCTCGGCAAAGAGCTCGGTGATTTTCTCGTCCATTCCCGGTTCGTTGCGCTCGTAGAAACTGGGCGAATTCCAATAACGCCGGTGCCAGCCAAAACAAATCATGGGCATGTCGCCGGCCTGCGCCTGCACGCCGTGGTTCTTTTCGTAGGCGAGGATTTCGTCGGCCGTCAGCACTTCGCCCGGTTGCCAGTCGCGATCGGAAAAGTTGTACAACACGGCCGGCCCGACGAGTTGTGTGGCTGGCAGGGTATCGACGGTGGCGTGCATCAAATGGGGAACGGTGTGGGCCGGCGCGTCGACATGGCAGCCGGTGTGTTCGGCCATTGAAACCGTTTGACAGTAATAGCCGTTTGCGCGTGGGTGACCGTCGGGTCGATGACCAAATGCGGGTGGGCGGGATACCGCGGCATGCCCCGTTCGAGGCGGGGAGCCAGGTCGACCGCCGTCATCGAATGCAACAAATCGGCCAGTTGTTGAACGCGGTCCACGGCGGCTCCTCAGTGCTGAACGGTGCGCCGGCGAATCAGGCAAATGCCTACCATACCACGAAAAAGGCCGTCCGTGCTGTGGTTCACCCGGATTCACTCGAAGCCGCCTAAAGACCCCGGGATGGCTGGGATCGCTCCCATTTGGGCAGATTCTGCAAAGATATGTCGCTGCTTCGGTTGCTGCCTGATCCTGGTCGCGCTTTGACCGTGGCTGTTGGGGCAAATGCGTCCCCCGCTTGACGTCATCGGGCGAAACGCAAGAGAATGGTGCCGATTGCAATCCACAGGTACCCGGGATTCCCTCCTTCAGTGCAGAACGACTCGACCGGTCCGGTCACCCCCCCGCTGATCACAAATTCCGCGACACCTTCGGCGAGTGGCCTTTCGCCAGCGGCCAAGGCGTTGCGCGCGGCCCAGGTGATCGTCATCAGCAGTGTGACGTTCACGTTTATTTCGTACTGGCGGACGGCGGCCGTCGTGCTGTGCGATTTGGCCAGCACGGCGTACTACATCGGGGCCATCGTCGAAAACTCGATCGGCAAGGCGGCCCCCTGGTTTATCGTGGGCGTGCTGCTATTTAGCTACGGAATGCGCAGCGTCTACATCGAGAGTAGCGCCCTTTTTGTCCGTGGCGGCGTTTATCGCGTCGTCAAAGAGGCTTTGGGGGGCTTCGTCGCCAAACTCTCGGTTTCGGCCCTGCTGTTTGACTATATTCTGACGGGCCCGATTAGCGGCGTTGCGGCCGGCCAATATATTGTCGGCCTTGGCCTGGATGCGGCCTCCTCCCGGTATTTCGGTGTCCATTTTTCCGAGGCAACGCAGACCGCGATTCAAGGCTGGGGGGCCGTGATCATCGCGTGCGCCACAACGCTGTATTTTTTCCGTCAGAACCTGCTGGGGATGCACGAGTCGAGCGACAAGGCGCTCAAGATCATGGTCGCCACGACGATTATGGGCCTTGTCATTCTCGTTTGGGCCGGAGTCACGCTTTCAGTGAAGGGCTCCGCCAATCCTGTCCCGTCGTGGCAGCCCGAACTGACCAAAAAATTCGAGCTGAACGACGCCAAGCAATTGGTGCCCAAGATGAACCCGATTACCGGGCGGCAGGAAGATCCGCTCGGTTTTCTCGGCCGGTTTCCCACGATTGCCGAGCCACTGCGGCACACCACCCATTGGCTGAGCCTGGTGGGCATCCTCGGGCTGGTTATCGCGTTCGGGCATTCGATTCTCGCCATGAGCGGCGAGGAAACGCTGGCCCAGGTTTACCGCGAGGTCGAATCGCCAAAGCTGCCAAATTTCAAAAAGGCCGCCTTCATTGTTTTTGTCTACAGCCTGCTTTTGACGGGGACCGTCAGCTTTTTGGCCGTCATGATGATCGACGACTCGCTCCGCATGACGAAATACAAGGACAATCTACTGGGCGGATTGGCCATGCAAATGGCCGGACCGCTGACGGCCAAACTTTTGCTCAACGCGTTTGTGGTCGTCGTCGGCTTTTTGATCCTTTCGGGAGCGGTGAACACATCGATCATCGGCTCAAACGGCGTCTTGAATCGCGTCGCGGAAGACGGCGTGTTGCCCGACTGGTTCCTCAAGCCGCATTTTCGATTCGGCACCACGTCGCGCATCCTCTGGCTGATCACCATCCTGCAGCTGTTCACGATCGTTATCAGCCGCGGCGACGTCATCCTGCTCGGCGAGGCCTACGCCTTCGGCGTCGTCTGGAGTTTTGCGTTTAAAACGTTGTCGATGGTGGTGCTGCGCTTCAAGGACCATACACCCAGGGCCTTCCGGGTCCCCCTCAACTTCCATATCGGGAAGGTGGAAATCCCCGTCGGGCTGGGCATCATTTTCCTGATCGTTTTTAGCTCCGCCCTGGCGAATTTGCTGACCAAAGAGGTCGCCACAATCAGTGGAATGATCTTCACGGGAAGCTTTTTGGCGGTGTTCGTGATTACGGAGCACGTCAACGAACGCCGCCGCCGCGGCGCCAAACACGAGCACCTCGAGCAGTTCAACCAGCAGGTCGTTTCCGAAATCCGGTCGGACGATTTGGGGCTCACGAAGCCCTACCGCAAGCTGGTCGCCATCCGCTCGCCGCACAACCTGTTTATGCTTGAAAAGGCCCTGGCGGAGAGCGATCCCAACACGACCGACGTCGTGGTGATGACGGCCAAAATGCAGATTCCCGGCGGCGAAACAGGCACCGGCCGACTGGATCTCGACAACTACGACCAACAACTCATGACCGCCGTCGTCGAGCGGGCCGAAAAGGCCGGCAAAAAGGTCAAACCGCTGATCGTGCCGACCAACAGTCCGCTGCATGCCATCCTGCGGACCGCCAAGGATCTCAATGCTCAGGAAGTCGTCGTCGGCGCGTCGAACAAATTCACCGCCGAAGAGCAGCTTGATCAAATCGCCTTCTACTGGATCAACCTGCACGACGGCCGGCCGCCGGGGCTCACCGTCCGCGTGTTGAGCCGCGACCGCGATGTGTATTTCGACCTGGAAGGCGGCAACCGAATCCCCAAACTCGGCGAGCGAAAGGCCCGCTCAGTGGCCGACTTGCGGGCCGCCGGCATCGGTGTGGAACGCGTGCTTCTGGTGCACGATGGCAGCCCGTCGAGCGGCGACTTATTTCAGTCGGTGCTCACGATGCTCGATTCCAAGGTCGGACTCGATCTTGTCGCCGTCGCGCCCCAAGAAGAGCAAAGTACCTCAGTAGATGGCATCCTCGAGCGCGATCGTGCCCGGGCACGCACGCTCGGTCGGGAAATCAAAGTCCACGCGGCGACCGGAAATTTCGGACCCGAGCTGGTTCGCCTCGCGCGGGAAGGGCACTACGAGCTAATTATTTTGGCCCTCCCCCGGGAGCGGACGGAAAATGGCAGACCCTGGCGGCCAGAGACCGACTACGTCCTGGCCCATGCCCACTGCCCGGTCTTCCTGGCGGCGGCCCCCCTCATCCCGGCCGAAGTCGCCGACTAAACCGCCCGCCTCCATGGCAACAACTCGTCCGCGGGGCGCGAAACCGGCTTAAATTCCACCGCCTGGCTGACCAGTTTCTGTACACTTATTTGGCTTTTTTGGGCGCAGCGCTCATTAAAGAGGAAACCTGAAGACGCCAAAAAAGTCCGACGATCGGTTCCCCCATCGCCAGCGGATTCATACTGCCCGCATCGCGCAAATACTGATCCATCATGGGTTTATCCCTCTAGAGATGAATCGCCGCGCCCGGGGTTTGCCCACAGGCGCGGCGTCGCAAAGCATTTGGCACGAATCACTTAGGCCGAGTGGGCCCGCATGCGGTGCGGACGGTCCTCGGTCAGCTCCTCGCGAAGCCGGTTTCGGGCCGTGTGCAACCGCCGCTTGATCGTGCCGATCGGGCTGTCGAACTCGTCGCTCATTTGTTTGAGCGACTGCCCCTCGACGTAGAACGCGATCAGCGTCCGACGATCGAGATCGCGAAGCCGATCGAGCCCGCCCCAAACCTGCCGCGACCGCTCCGAGCGCAGCAAATCATCCAGCGGCGTCCGCCGCTCGCTCTTCAGCGTGTGGAGCGTATCCGGGTTGAACGCCATCTCGTTCGGCCGGCGTACCGCCCGGTTGATCGACATCCGCACGGCGATCTGCCGCAACCAGCCGCCGAACCGTGCCGGCTCGCGCAACTGCTGCAACTTCCGCATCGCCTGGACGAACACGTCCTGCGTCACTTCGCGGGCCTCGGCCCGGTGCCGCAACCGCGACATGACGGTCGCAAAGACCGCCGTCTCGAAGTGTTGCACAAGCTGACCGAAAGCCTCCCGGCTTCCCGCCTGGGCCTCGGTCACCAACCGAATCGTCTGCTGTTCGTCCATATCGATAACCCCCTTCCAGAGAGGGAGCGGCCTGATGCGTTGCTCAAACCGCTGAAAATGCTCGGAAAAAATGCTTCAAACGCCGCGTCGCCTGGCACTTGCCAGCACTGTCCTTTCCGCCAGAGGCACACGCAGGGACCTAAGTGGTGTGCGTCGGGCGAAACGAACAGCAGGACGGGGAACAGGGACGGATCACACGGAACGCCGCGGGCCCCTTCGGGCTCGTGACAGAGGACCGTCCATTCGCTCAAAGCCGAAAACGACTCGTCGAAGGTGCCGACCTAGCTGGAGAGCGCTCGCGTGATCACGAGCGCCGCCCAAACTGGGGCCGGCGTGTCCCCTGCCAGCGGACGCATTCCGGAATCCGGAAACGTCTGCATCACCGGTCTTAAGTCGCTTGTTAGCCAGCGACTTTGACCGCTGCCGGGCATACTCATGCCGCCCGACTGCGATCGTTCCGGTTTATACGAGGCAGGGTCTGACTGTCGTTTCCTGCCAAGCAGGCGCTTCGCGGCCGTAACGATGCGATCCGCCGAATGACCACAGAGAACCGCGCAATTCGCATTGGCGGCATGGTGGACGACATTCCGGTTGGCGGTGTTGAGATTAATACGCATCGGACGACCTCCTGCGGTCTATCCCGCAGTCGCTCAGGAAACTGGACAAACGAACATACACTTCCGCAGTTTATACCGGGAACGGGCGAAATGCAATCCGTTCCCTACCGCGTCTGACGTGATATTTACCGGGAAGGTTCGCGCAACGGTTCGCCTTTTTTTGGAAAAAAAGGAAATTCGCGCCTCCCCCCTAAGTCTTCGGCATCTGCGCGAAAAAGTTAGCGGAAATTGCCAACTTTTTAGAACACACTCGCCCCGTCGACCCAGAATTCTGACCTTGACACTATTACTAATAATGTAGTAAATTGAGGCCATGTGAGATATGGTCGCGGAAGAATTGGGGCGCGGGGAAGGATTGCGGGGCTAACTCGTTTCCACGGATCAAAAGCCATGACGACGCTCATTCCATCGAGCGTTTTGATCCTCATCGACGCCGGCTTCCCACCTTTCCGCCGCGGACATCCAGTTTTGCGGCCCTGGGAGGGCGAAGTGTTGTAGCCGGGGCGTGTAAACCCCCGGAAACCAATGAGACGTGTGTCCCAAAGCCCTGTAGGGGCGACGTCAGTCCGACAGGTAGCGCTTCGCGTGCCGCTTGAGCAGCGCCAAAAGCTCCGCGCGAAAATTGGTTCGTCGCTGATGCTCTCGCTGACGCTTGATGTATGCAATCACTCGATCCGATTGCAATTCGCTCACTGAAAAGGCCGCAATCCGTCCGGCCATCGGATTTGGCCCTTCTCGAGTTTTCGCGGATTGGTGTGCGTCGCCTACCGGACAGCCCGCGACAAGCGCTTTCCGCCGGGGGGGCATTAAATCTTCGCATTCCGACAGGATTTTCCAGATAATCACACCTGTCGGCCACCCCAACGTGCTTATTGTGGGGCAATGATTCGCGCGACCCGCGGTCTCTTGGACAACATCCGCCGGGAGAAAGCGTTTGAACGATCAATCGAGGCGCACGGAACCGAAAGACCCGCGGGTTGAAGCGGCGCTGCGCGAGTACCTGGAGCGAGTCGACCGCGGCGAGCCGCTCGACCGGGAGGAATTCCTCGCACGGCACGCGCCCATCGCCGAGCAGCTGCGATCGTTCATCGCCGCCGAAGAGGACGTGCGCAAGCTGGCCGCGGGCGGGGCCGGGGCCGAGACGCCACAGGACCGCACGCGCGACTCCACCAAGTCATTCGTCGGGCAGGGCCAAGAAACCCTCGTGCCACAATTGATGGCGAAGCGGAACGTGGTGCGCGGGCTCGAGGGCCGGTTCGGCCGTTACCGGATTATCCGGGCGCTCGGCAAAGGTGCGATGGGGACGGTCTACCTGGCCGAGGACACTCAAATCGAACGGCAGGTCGCCCTCAAAACGCCCCACTTCACCGAAGACCCGACGGGCGAACAGTTGGAGCGCTTTTTCCGCGAGGCGCGCGCGGCCGGCAACTTGCGACATCAGCATATCTGCCCGATCCACGACTTCGGCCAGATCGACGGCAGGCACTTCATCACGATGGCCTACATCGAGGGGCGTCCCCTCTCGGCCTTTATCCAGCCCGACAGTCAGCAGGCCGAGCGGCAAATCCTGCTCCTCGTCCGCAAGCTGGCGCTCGCCCTGCAGGAGGCACACGACAACGGGGTCGTGCACCGCGACCTGAAGCCGGCCAATATCATGGTCGACAAAAAGGGCGAGCCGATCATCATGGACTTCGGCCTGGCCCAGCAAACCCGCCGTAACGAGGACGTCCGCCTGACGCAGACGGGCAATATCCTCGGCACGCCTGCCTTCATGTCGCCGGAGCAAGTCGAAGGCGAGCCGGAGAAGATCGGTCCGCCGGCCGACCAGTACGGCCTCGGCGTGATTCTGTACGAGCTGCTCACCGGCGAGTTGCCCTTCCGCGGGTCGATTGCTGCCGTGATGGGTCAGATCCTCACCAAGGAGCCGCCGCCTCCCCGCCAGCGGCGGCCTGACCTCGATGCCCGCATCGAGGCGGTGTGCCTGAAGATGATGGCGAAGAATCCGGCGGAGCGCTTTCGGTCCCTCAAGGCGGTGGCCGACGAGATCTCGAGCAATTCTGAAGAGCCCGGCCGCGAAGACCACTTCCAAGGAGCAGCCGGCACCCTCTCCCGCTCCGTTGCCCGCCGGCGATCGCACGCGGGCGGACGCCGGCGCGTCCCAGGTTCTGAAATCGCTCAGGCAGAAGGCGCTGTCCGAAAAGGACCTGGAGTCACTCGAGGAACTGGCCCGCAAATGTTACTCGCGCCACGACTTCGAGCAGGTGATCCAGATCATCGAGCGCATTCCGGAAAAGCGTCGCAACGCCGCCTTACAGACGCTGCTGGAAAAGTCCCGCGGCAAAGCCGACGAAATCTCGTTCCTGATCTGCGACATCGACGAGGCCGAGCGTCTGAACGATCGCCAGAAATCGCTCAAGAAAGCCGACGAGTTATTGAAGATCAAGCCGGGCCACCGTCGAGCGCGAGAGATCCAGGAGAAGTTCGCCGGATACGGCGCAGCGGCGCGGCACGGATCGGTCTCGTGAAGCAGTTCACGCAACCCTGGAACGAAGGGGGCTGGATTCCTTGGAGCGCGCTGGCGTTCGGACTGGGCGTGTTCGCGGTGGTGTACGGGGTGATCGTGATTTTCTTGGGCAAGGCGACGATCATGATCGACGCCAAGGATCCGGGCATCACCGTCGAGGTGAAAGATCGGCAGGTGACGATCAACGTTCCCGGCGAGCAGTCGATCAAAGTCGAGCCCGGGGAGGAAGTGGTCAAAGTCAGCTATGCCGGTCTTGAAGCCGTCACCAAGAGATTCACGCTCGACAGGGGCAAAACCAGGAGGCTCACGGTGAGAGTCCTCGACAACAAGCTCGTGGCCGACCTGGAAGGTGAGATCGCGCCGCCGGCACCCGCTCATGAGGAGAAGGTCGCAACCGCGGCGGAGCCAACACTGAAATCAACTGCAACGCTGCCACCGACATTGAACTCGGCAGCCACGCTATCGCCGACGTTCAAGAACAGCCTCGGCATGGAGTTCGTACTCGTCCCGAAGGGCAAGTCGTGGCTGGGCGGTGGTGGCGGCAGGCCGGGCAACACGGAAGTGGTGATTGCCCATGATTTCTACCTAGGCAAATACGAAGTGACGCAGGAGGAGTGGCAGAAGCTGACGGGCGTCAATGCCAGTCACTTCTCCCGCACTGGCGGCGCCAAGGAGATGGTGAAAGACATCGCCGACGCGGAGCTGAGGCGATTTCCGGTGGAGACGGTGTTGTGGGACGACGCGCAGGCATTCCTGGAGCGACTGAACAATCGCGAGCAGGGAGCGGGATGGGTCTATCGCTTGCCGAAGGTGGAGGAATGGGAGTACGCGTGTCGCGGCGGTCCGCTGTCGAACAGGTTTGACAGCGCGGACCACTTCTACCTCGACAAACCGACAAACCAATTGTTGCCCGAGCAGGCGAATTTCGGGCATCACGAGGGACTGAAGCGAACATGCAAGGTGGGCTCGTACAAACCGAATCGGCTCGGTCTGTGCGACATGCACGGCAACGTCTGGGAGTGGTGTGACAACGCCGAGCAGACGACCGACGGGGCCGCAGGTCGTGCGGTCCGAGGCGGCAGCTGGCGGCTGGGCGCCGACCTCTGCCGGGCGGCACACCGCCACGCGCTTGCGCGGTCTTTCCAGGGCGGCATCGTGGGCTTCCGCGTGGCCCGAGTTCCCGTCGGCAAAGAGGTCGTCGCAATTCCAACCGAGGAGAAGAAACGACCGGAGGCGGTGCCCAGCCCTCCCGCTGACGGTCCCAAGCCGAACGTCGCAACAACGAGCCCCAGCTTTTTCGGCCGGCCGTTCTTTGTCAGAGGCCAATGGGCGATCGAGAACGACGAATTAGTCCAACCCACCTTGGCCATGGGCGATGAAAGGCCACTCGTCGTCTTCGGGGAGGAAACGTTGTCGAATTACGATCTGAGCCTGGAGGCGAAAAAGACAGACGGAGACCAAGCAGTGGGTGTTTACTTCCACTGGCTGGGGCCCGGGCAGAACCGCGAGTTTTGCCGCGGAGGGAACCTGGGAATCGATTTTTCCTACCACCATAACGGAAAATGGGGTCGAGAGGCTGGTAACTGGAAGAGGCTGAATTTCGCATCCAACCGATGGTATTCGCTGAAGGTCGAAGTGCGCGGCGCTGCTTTTCGTGCGTATCTAGACGGCGTGTTACAGTTTGAACAGACCGATGCGCGGTTCACGCACGGCCGGATTTGCCTCTTCACAAACAACGCGGCGGCCCGGTTTCGTCGGATCAAGGTCAGCGCTCCGCAGGGAAAAGTGTTGTTCGAGGGTCTGCCGGAGCTGCCGCCGCTCGTGGACGCGCGCCCCGCCGAGGACGTCGACAAAGCCGCCAGACAAGCCCTGCCATCCGCGGCGCCAAAAACCGCTGATGCACAGAACGGCTTCGTGCCGCTGTTCAACGGCAAGGATCTGACAGGCTGGAAGACACACCCAAGCCAGCCGGGGAATTGGCGCGTCGAGGACGGCGTGCTGATTGGCTCCGGAGCGGACAGAAGCCATCTCTATTCGGCGCGCGATGATTTCAAGGATTTCCACTTACGCGTGGTCGCGCGCGTCAACGACGGCGGCAAGACCGGCGTCTATTTTCGCGCACCTTTCGGGCCAAACATGCCGCTCAAACTCAAGCAGCCCCTTTCCCCCTCAAACAAGGCAGCTTGGCTGACCGGGTACAACGCCAAGATTGACGCTGATCGCTTCGGAGGCCTGCTGATTGGCGCTGATTCCCGGATTGAAACGCATCCGTAAGACGGCGCTGAAGCCGGAGGAGTGGTTTACCTTCGAGGTCATCGCAGAGGGCAACCGTATCGTCATCAAGGTGGACGGGCAAACCACCTGTGACTATACGGACGAGAGTGGCACTTACACGAGCGGCCACATCGCCTTACAGCAACACACGCCGAGCAGGGTCGAGTTCCGCAAAATCGAGATCAAGGAGTTGTAGCAGCAATAGCAGCCCAATGGATCGCCGCACCTTAAGACGCTGCGATCACCGAGCGATCGCGTTTGGAAATCTCTTCCCTGTCCAAGGAATTCACGCCCATGCGAAGCGCTTGCCAATCCTGTCGAGGACGGTGTGCTGGTGTTGTACGGCACCGTGCCGTCGTACCACGCAAAGCAGGTTGCCCAGATCATCGTGATGAAACTCGAACTGGCCTAACGGGTCGATAACCGTTGCGAGGTGGAGCACTCGTGGCACGTCAACAACTCGATCTTGCGTTCTCCGAAGGCGGATGAATGATTGCTGGCTCAATGATAACTCGGACACAGCGCAGGTGCCGCAAGGCCAGATGACTTGTCCTCAAGGAAGAACAAAAAGAGGTCGGGAGTCAATTCGCGGCAAGCCGAGCGCGGCGCGGCTTGCCGCTTGCTTCCAACGGCCGGACAAGATTCCCGCCACCATCTGGTGATCCTTGACCTTCGCGATACGATTCTCGGCCCATTTAATTCTTTGTCTTAATTCGTTGTCGAACATTCGGCGGCCAAAAATCGTCTCGAAAGCGTCGCTGTTGACAAAAGAGGGCGCTCATTGGCAGACTGGGTGATCTGTGAGGTCCGCCTGTCAACGGCGGCTCCAAAATAGCGATGAACGCCTCTCGGTGCATCGACCGCACTGGAGAGGCTTTTTTATTGCGCTTGCACGTCAACGTTGTGGAGCCGAGCCGTCATCGTAGCCCCACCGTTAAGACGGTTGTTCCCGACTGAGAAACGGAGTTCTTTCGATGCCAACCACCGCCGCCGATGAGGACGACACCATCCGTCTTGCCGTCGAGCGACAACTGCAAGCAAGCGGGCACTCAGCCCTGCGAAGCGTGCGCTGCTTTGTCGAGGACGGTGTGCTGGTGTTGTACGGCACCGTGCCGTCGTACCACGCAAAGCAGGTTGCCCAGATCATCGTGATGAAACTCGAACTGGCCTTACGGGTCGATAACCGTTGCGAGGTGGAGCACTCGTGGCATGTCGACAACTCGATCTTGCGTTCTCCGCAGGCGGATGAATGATTTGCTGGCTCAATGATAACTCGGACACAGCGCTGGTGCCGCAAGGCCAGATGACTGGTCCTCAAGGAAGAACATAAAGAGGTCGGGAGTCAATTCGCGGCAAGAGAACCTCGGGAGATCAGGGGTCGGCCTGCGGTTCCATTTCTCCATCAATTGTCGCATCTTGTGAGCAACATCGTGGACGGGTTCGACGCGCCTGTGTGATTGCATCGCTCAGCCCCCACATGAGCGATCGGTCAAAATGCCGCAATGACAGACACGACCGAACAGGACAACCCTGAATCCGACCGGGAGCCCGACGAAGCAGAACTGAAATTGCTGTACGCCATGCGTCGCCGCACGAATATCCGGCTCTTGGCGCTGGCAATCGGCACCGTCTTCATGCTCGCCATGATTGGCGTATTGGCATGGCAGACGATGCACCACCAAGGCAGGGTTAGCCCTCATCGGCAGCCCCCCCTGCATAAAAATTCCGACGGCTGCACAATAACTCGCCAAAAAAGTGAATAAATGTGCAAAGCCGTTTTGAGGCAAAGCCCTGAGGATCAAGGAAACCGCGAGCCAGACGTATGGCACGATATTTACCTGGTTGGCCCAGAAATCTGCCACGGCCAAAGGGGCCGGCTCCACCCCGTCGCGCTGATCGTGGCCGCTGATCTTCGATGCAATTCTGTCGCGAACTCAGGAACCAGGGCGCCGCAAAGACGCTGTTTCCGGTGGCCTTCGGCGGATACCCACCCCTCTTGCCGACTTCAGCAAAAGCCTAGTGGAACGCCCGAGTTGAAATGACGGGTTCAATGTGGGGTTTCGCCCGCGATTAACGCAGGACGAACATCGCATTCCAGAGTGGTCGCACCACGAGTGGACCATCCAACTTGGACTGACAGTTTCGCTGCCGGTGTTCGCCTGCAATTCACGCAAGTTGAACATCGCATTCCAAGGTGGTCGCACCATTAGTAGCACCTTCCTGGATTGCGTTCGTCCATTCTGGGCGTGCAACTCTGCCCCCATCGCACTGGCATCCGGTTAGCTACCTGAAACTCAATGTCCGGCTTGGGTCCTCATTGAAAGGGGAGGCGAGAATGTCGATCCACCAGCCGATCCATCTACTCTACATCCAGTCTTCTCCTCGCGGCCCAAGGTCCGTTTCCACCGCCGTGGCCGAGGCGTTCCTGCAAGCCTACCGCAAAGTCTGTCGCGAACTCACGGTGGACACGCTGAACGTGTGGGAAGAGAACCTGCCCGAGTTCGACCAGGAGGCGATCGGGGCGAAGTACAAGGGCATCAACAAAGAACCGATGGACCCGGCTGAGGCCGCCGTTTGGGAGAAAATCCAAAAGCTGGCGGCACGCTTTCAGCGAGCGGATCGCATCTTGCTCGCTGTGCCCATGTGGAACTTCGCCTATCCGTACAAGCTCAAGCAATTGATTGACCTGGTCTGCCAGCGGAACATGCTTTTTACCTATGACGGCACGAAGTACGGCCCTTTGCTGAAAACGCCCCGCGCCTGCGTGGTGTATGCGCGGGGCGGAACGTACGAGGAAGACTCGCCGACGCCTGCTTCCCGGTTTGACCATCAGAGAGGCTACATCGATTTCTGGCTGAAGCTGATCGGGGTCCAGCAGGTCAAAACCCTCGTGTTGGAAGGCACGACCTGGCCCGAGAAAGAGAAAAGGGAAGAGAGCATCACCCGTGGTCTGGAGGAGGCAAGAAGACTGGCGGCAGATTTCTGAAACTTGCCAGGCATGAATCGAATCGGTTCCGAGGATCTTGGAGAATCTCAAAATGACGCTGGACGGAAAACGGGTGGTCATTATCGGTGGCAGTTCGGGGATTGGCCTCGAGACAGCCCGGCTCGCGCTGGCGGAGGGAGCGTTCGTCACCATCGCCGGACGATCCGCGGACAGGCTTCGCAAGGCGGCCACAATCCTTGCTTCGGATCGGTTGCAATCCGCAGTCGCCGATCTTTCCGACGAGTCGTCCATTCGATCGCTCTTCGCCAAAGAGGCTCGAGTCGACCATGTCTTCGTGCCTGCCGGGGAGCTTCGGCCGGGTGGCGGCGACGCATTGAAATGCGAGATGGACGGTTTGCGGTCGATTGTCGAAGTCCGGCTTCTGGGTGTGGCCCATGTCGTGCGGCAGGCGAAGCCCAAAATGGAGGGGGGTTCGATTACGTTGATGTCCGGCCTCTACTCGACGCGCCCGGCCGCCGGAGGCGCGATGGCTGCCGCCGCCGTCGCCGCCGTGGAAGGAATGACCCGTGCCGCTTGCCTTGGATTTGGCCCCCACGCGAGTCAATGCCGTGGCCCCCGGTACAATCGACACGCCGCTCTGGGACTCTTTCGGCTCGCAACGCGACGCGATTATCGCGCACGCAGCCAGGCTCCCGGTGGGACGCGCGGGCCGGCCGGAAGAGGTTGCGGCGGCGGTGATCTTCCTGATGAGTAATGGCTTCGTAACCGGGGCGATCTTGCCGGTCGATGGCGGCGGCGGACTCGTTTGACGGCCCCACCCGCAACAACTCAACCGCAAGCCGGTGTTGTAGCCCGGGGCGTGTGAACCCCGCCTCAGTTGGCTCTCGCTCGACCAGTTTCTTCGATTCCGCTGGCTTCGACACGTGGCCGAAGCGAGCTGCGTGGCATTCAATGCAAATCTGTAGCTCCAAGACACAAAGAAAGACTAAGAAGCAGTTCTCCGCAGATTTCGCAGAAGGACGCAGATTTTGAAATTCAAATCGGCGAAATCGGCGTCATCTGCGGATCTTTCTTGCCTTTCTTTGTGTCTTTGTGACTTTGTGGTGAAAAATCTGCCTAGGAACGGAGCCCCCGACTCACAAAGCCCCTAGATGGCGGATGGATGAACAAAACCAAGGCGACCACAGGCCGCGAGTCTGACTCATCCTTCCGCCATCAGTCCTCCGCCTTCAAGAGGGTGGGCCTAGACTGTCTACTTCAAAATGGTGGATGGATCGGGTGCCACACCCACGGCTTTGCGTGGGCGTGCGAATCCGCTTGACGTTCGAAGACACGCCCACGCAGAGCCGTGGGCGTGGCACCCAGAAACATGCTATCAGCGTTGAGTGGCACCTGTTCCACTAATTTGCGGTAGACGGTCTACTACAACCTCTGCTCAAGGCGGCGAGCCGCCTCGCGCGACTCGCGCCGTTATTTCTTCGAGTCGGCACGAGTGAATGTGATCATGAACAGCTTGTGCTCTTTGCCGTCGGCCGAAACCTCGAACATTTCCAGGGTGTGCTTGTTGGAATCGAAAATCCGCGTAATGTCTCGGGTCTTAGTCGGCTTTCCCGTGTTCGAATCGATGTGTTCTCCGACGAACGTGAGCGTTTTGCCGTCCTTGGAGAGCGTGCCGGTCGTGGTGGTGATCGCGGTCATGCTGGAATCGACCCACATCGCCGTGTACTGCTGTTTCGTCTGGTCGTAGCCGATCAGCCCCATCCCGTTAAAGGGTTGGCCGAAGAGTTCACCTTTGAAGTCTTGCTGCAAAAATCGGCCCCCCAAAATCCACTTTTGCTGCGACTTCCCTTTGGAAACCACAGGCGGGACGTTCTCGTCCGTCCAGAATTGAAACTCCGCGTTCCAGCGGCCGGCGAACCCGTTGAGCCGTTGATGCGGCGGGCCGGGCTGCCCATATTTTGGCGACTCGCCTTTTGCACCCCTGACAGGGCCGGCGCATTCCAGCCCGACGATCACCGCGAGAGCCCGATACGCGAATGAATGCTTCTTCATGGTCTTCCCCTGTGCGTTCTAAGTTGCCGACGAATCGGCAGTGATTACAGCTCAAAAAATGAGAACCATTGATCCAAGACGAGTTTGAGCGCCGGCGAATTCAAGTGATAGATCAGGTTTCGACCGGATCGCTTCACCGAGACGAGGTCCGCCTTGCGGAGGACGCCCAGGTGACGCGTCACCGTGGGCCAGCGGCACGAAAAGCGGCCGGCAATGTCGCCGGCGCTCATTTGCCCGCCGCGCAAATGCAGGCTGAGCAGAATGTGACGCCGCAACGGGTGGGCAATCGCCTTGAGCACCCGGTCGAGTTTCGCGAGTTCCGCCAGTTTTGCGGCGCCGGATCCGTGCGGGCCTTGCTGCTTTTCATGACCGGGCAATCCGCGAGACGAGCGGAAACTCCATCGCGGGGCGCTTGTCGCGACTCTCGACCAACGCGCCCATCGGTTCCCAGATCTTCATGATCTCGGGAAAGGTGTCGGCCTGATTCGGCGCATCCGCGTCCCGCCAATCCAGGATCTCGACGTAGTACGTTGCGTCGCCCGCGTCGCTCCCCTTGAACATCTGCGACGGCGACTCGGTCACGAGGTTGAGCCGGCGGAGCGCCGGCCAGTGCGATTTGAGCAAGGCTTCGAACTTCGACTCTTCGCCCCGCTTGACGCGGTAGGTGCACAGGGCGGTGACCACACTGCTGGCTTTCATGCGACGCCTCCGGAAAGTTGAAGACTGGGATCAATAATTAGCAAAACTGCTAACAATCTGATTATTAGCACAGCAGCTAAATGTTGTCAACAATCCGAGCTCGCGGCGGCCAATGCGCGCGCAGCCCAAGTCGACGCGCTCGACGCATTCCACCCGGCGGAGCATGGGAAGGCGAGCAGCCGGCCGCGATCGATTCGAGATTCTGCGGGTGCGGCAAGAAACCCCTGTAACAAGTCTGCCGATCCCCCGCTCAGGATGGTGGGGAAACAAATCGGAAAGGCCGCTTACGGGCCTTCAGGAAGAAACACGCTTAACAATTTTTCAGGGGAGAGAAATCGTGAACAACAAAATTCGTCAGATCGCGATGGTTGGTTTCGTTGCCGTGTTGGCCGTCGGCCTGTGTGCCGGGCTTGGCAACACCGCGACCGCAGGGGGTTCCAACGGCGGATTCCACGGGTCTTACGGATCCTTCGGCCACAACTACTCGAGCGGACACGGCTATTGGTCGCATGGCTACAACTTTAGCTACGGCTACCCGTCCTACGGGTACAGCTACAGCTCTCCGTCATACGAATACAGCTACCCCTCGTACAGCTACAGCTCCCCGTCGTACAGCTACGGCTACAACTACAGCCCGTCTTACTACGGCAGCTACTACGGCAGCCACTACGGCAGCCACTACGGCAGCCACTACGGCAGCTACTTCGGCCACGGGTACGGCAATCACTTCGGCCACGACCGTCGTCGGTAAGGAACGGATCGACAAAAAAAATCATGTCGGGAGGGCGAAGCGGATGCTTCGCCCTCCTTTTTTTGATTTTCGGGGGCAAAGCTCCCTCCAAGCGATCTGCCGCGCCGGCTCGAGATGCGACGGACGCGAAACGTCAACGGCGACGGCAAGGCGGAGATCGTCGTGGCGAAGCGGGGCGACAATTCCGTTTCGATTCTGCAGGGCAAATCGATCCCGCAGCCGTGCTTGCGAATCGGCGTCATCGGCGAAATCTGCGGATCCCTCTCCCCTGCTGGAAAACCAGCCGGTGATCCGGTATAGAGATTTTCTGTGAATGCGTAGAAGCACCAATTGAGCGCCCGCCGTCGATCTGCTCTAACGGCGGACGCTAGACGACTGTTAGCTCTCGCGCGGGCTTTTCGTTTCGTGGGCCAGACTTCAAACTCGGACCGAATCCAATGAAACGATTCCTGTGCGCAATTGCCGTGCTCGGTGCCACGCTCGCCTTTGCGGGACGGGCCGACGCCAGTCTCGTGCAATTCGATTTCTCGTATAGCGGCACCAACATCAGCGGCGGCCCCGTTTCTGGTTCCGGCTATCTCTTCGGCACCGACATCGGCGGCGGCACGTATCTGCTGACCAGCGGCGACGGAACATCGAGCGAAGCGGGAAATCTCACGCTCGAGCCGGCCGGCACGTACATCAACACGTATCCCCCGACGGTCAATCTCACATCGGACAATCTGCTGACGCCGGCGTCGAATCCGGTGCTCGACGGCAACGGGCTCGTCTTTGCGGGTTCGAGCCTGCCGCCGACGAGTCAGTACTTCAACATTTGGGGCAACGGACCGAACAACTACGCGTATTTCAATAATTACGACAGTTGGCCCATTGGCAGCGGAACCCTCGATAGCTTCACGGTCAGCGGGCCTGTGCCTGAGCCCGCGACGCTGACCCTGCTGGGAACGGGGCTGCTGGCCGGCTGTGTGATCCGCCGTCGACGATCGTACGCGGTGAAATAAGAGTTGCGGATCGTGTTGTGCGCTCGCTCGCCCGCCCGTGGTTTCAACGCCGCATGTGGTCTTCGTCACCACTCAACCGCCTGCGGGTGCCCCGAAAGACTGTTCTCGATTGCGCCAACTCACAGAGCGCGATTGATGACTCCGGGGCCGAGACCTTCCCTGCTGGACGCCGATGACCGGCGCCGACTTGTGCAACGAGTCTCAATCTGAGCAAGTGGTCGTCAAATGGACGGCGGCCGAATCTGTGAGCGCGAGCCCGCGTTAAAAATGCTTAACGGAGGCGCCGCGGCTGCGTCGCCCTCGCGATAATTCGGTTATTCTCGCCAAGCGTAGGCGCTACTGTCACGAGTGCATGCCGTCGCCCCTTAACGCTTGCGGGTGCGACGACGCATATTGCAGAGCCCTGCGTACCTACTTTAGCCGCGAAAGTTGGAGTCGGGATCGACAGTGAGATTGCGCCACGTTGCGAGCGACTATTGCCCGCGCGGACTTTCGCGCCGGGTGTGCCGGGACGAGCCACTGCGCTTGCGGTGTGCTTTTGGATCTCGTGTTGGGCGGCGTGTTCGGGCGCCCTTCCCGAGAGACCCAATGTGCTTTGGATCTGTGCCGACGACCATGCGGCCTTCATGCTCGGCGCCTACGGCAATCGGCAGATTCGCACCCCGAATCTCGATCGTCTGGCCTCGTCCGGGATGCGCTTTGATCGGGCGTTTTGCAATTCGCCTGTTTGCACCCCGGCGCGACTCTCGTTCATGACGGGGCGTTATCCGCGGACAATCGGCGTGACGCAATTGGAGACGCCGTTGTCCCATCGAGAGCGCACGCTCGCGGACCTGCTGAAAGACGCCGGGTATGCCACGGCGGCCATCGGCAAGATGCCGTTCGGCAATGGCCGGCATGGGTTCGAACTGCGGTTCGATCTCGACGACGGCGAAACCATTGCGAAGAAAATGACTCCGCGGCCGCCTCCTCCAAACCTGAAGGTGCTGCCGGATTGGAGGCCCTTTCAGGATCCGGGGGCGGTTTGGCTCAACGCGTCCTACCTTCCCTACGGGGCGTACGAGGCCGATATGGACGGAACCAGCTTTGCGAATGAAGCCGTTCGCTTTCTGCGGGAGGACCGCAATCGCCCGTTCTTTCTGTTCATCGGCTTTCACGAGCCGCATGCACCGTTTACTTTTCCAATCGAGGATCTCAACCGTCACGATCCGAACTCCTTCACGGTGCCGGAAACGGGGCCCGAGGATGCGAATCAAATCCCGAAAATCTTTCGCGGTCTGACGCGAGCCGAGAAGCAAGGGATCATCGCGTCGTATACCACGTCCGTCGAATATTTGGATCGCAACGTGGGCCGCGTGCTCAAGGCGTTGGAAGAGTCGGGGAAGTTGGACAACACGCTGGTGATTTATACGAGCGACCAGGGATACCTGTTGGGACAGCACGGCCGCTTTGAAAAGCACTGCAGCTACGACGAAGCCGTCCGGGTGCCGCTTTTCTTTCGCTTGCCCGGCAAGGTGCGTGCCGGTTCCCAGACAAGCGCAGCTCGTCGAGATGGTCGACATTGTTCCGACCGTGCTTCACCTCTGTCGCGTGGCGGTTCCCGCGAACGTTCAGGGCCGCTCGTTTGTCAAAGTCCTGACGGGAGAAAAGGATCGCCATCGATCGCGGGTCTTCGTCGAATACGCGCCCAACGACGAGGTGATGGTTCGCGACGAGCATTGGAAATTGATCTTCGAACGCGGCAAACAGCGTCGCCGCGACGGTTACGATACGGGTCAGCCGTTATCGGAGCGCACGATCCGGTTATTCGATCTCGATCACGATCCGGCGGAAACGCACAACGTTGCTGATCGACCGGAAAACGCCGGCCGGGTCGCCGACCTGCTGAAAATCCTGGCGAAGCACCTCAAAGCCACGGCCGCCGACCCAGGGCTTGTCCCGCAATCGAATGACCCGCTCGACATTTTGGACTACTGCGTGCAATCGCGGGATGCGGGACTATTCGAAAGTCGCGTGGCCGGCATCTTCCGTCGACACAAACTGGGGTTGGCGTTGACGGGGCTCGGATTCATCGCCGTCGTTGCGTTTGCGGTCACCAAAATCCCGCGCCTGAAAGCGATGGCTGCGATGGGTCGCAACGATGCCTCGAACGGTGATTTCTAGGCTCTTGCTGCGCCGTTACGCAATCACTTCTTCGATCACGCGGCCGTGCACATCGGTGAGGCGGCGTTCGATGCCGTTGTGGTAGAAGGTGAGCCTCTTGTGGTCGATCCCCAAGAGATGCAGGATCGTGGCGTGCAGGTCGTGCACCGAGAGCACGTTTTCCACGGCCTTATAGCTGAATTCGTCGGTCGCGCCGTGCGAGAAGGCGCGGCGGACGCCGGCGCCGGCCAGCCAGGCGGTGAACCCGTGCGGGTTGTGATCGCGGCCGCTCGCGCCCTTCTGGAACGTGGGCATGCGGCCGAACTCCGTGCACCACACGACGAGCGTTTCGCCAAGCAGGCCGCGCTGCTTGAGGTCGGTCAACAGCGCGGCGGCCGGTTGGTCGAGGACGGGGCCGTGAATGTCGTACTGTTTTTTGAGTGACCGGTGGCCGTCCCAGTTGCCGACGCCTTCTCCCATCGCGTACGCGCCGTTGAAGAGTTGCACGAAGCGTACGCCCGACTCGATCATCCGGCGGGCGAGGATGCAGTTGCGGGCGAAGGCCGCCTTGAGCTTGTTCTCGGGATCGTCGGCGCCGTACGTCCGCAACGTGGCGGGCGACTCGCTGGAGAAATCCATGATCTTGGGCACGCTGAGCTGCATGCGGCCCGCCATTTCGTAGCTGGCGATGCGGGCAGAGAGTTCCGTGTCTCCCGGAAATTGGCTCAGGTGCCGCTCGTTGAGCAGCTTCAAAAAATCGCCTGTCGCCGCATCGGCCGCCGGGCTGACTTCGCTTGGCCGCTGCAAGTGGCGGATCGAGCGGCTGGTGTTCATCGGCGTTCCCTGAAAGACCGCGGGAAGAAATCCGGGGCCCCAGTTGTTGACGCTCGATTGGGGAAAGCCGCGCGGATCGGGAATCGCCACGAACGCGGGCAGATCGCTGTTCTCGCTGCCCAGCGCGTAGCTCACCCAGGCCCCCATGCTGGGAAAGCCGTCGAGGGTGAACCCCGTCGACAAAAAGTTCTCGCCGGGCCCGTGCGTGTTGGTCTGGCTGGTGAGCGAGTGCACGAAGCACATCTCGTCAGCGAGCGCCCCCAGGTTCGGCAAGAGATCGGAAGTCATTTTTCCCGATTCGCCGCGCGGCCGGAAACGATACGGGCTCTTGATGAGGTTGCCGTTCTCGCCCTGGAACGTGACGATCTTCATGCTGCCCGGCAGCGGTTGATCGTGATGCCGAATGAGTTCGGGCTTGTAGTCCCACGTATCGATCTGGCTGCAGGCGCCGCTGCAAAAGAGCACGAGCACGTTCTTCGCCTTGGCGGCGAGCGGTGGCCGGCGCGGTGCAAACGGATGCTCCGGATCGATGGCCGGCCGGAACGGCGCCGGTGGCGAACTCTGCCCGCCGAGTGCGCCCGACTTTCCGAGCAGGTGAGCGAGCGCGATGGCCGAAAGCCCGCTGCCGGTTTGCTCGAGAAACGCCCGGCGATCGAGGAGCCGGCGTCCGGCGTGCGAGAGAACGGATTGTATTGGCGGTTGCGTCACGCGTTCTCTCGTCAGGGCAGGAACAGAAATTCGTTGGCGTTGAACAGTGCGCGGCACAACGCTGGGAGGCCGAAGTAGGCGACCAGTTGCCCGGCGGCGGTTCGCTCGTTGTCAACGGGCAAGCGCCCGAGTACCAGCGTGAAGGCCCGGTCGACTTCGGGTGCATGTTGCGGGCCCGCTTCGCGACGGATGCGCCCGCTGAGCAGCTCGGCCTGGTCGAGGATAAAGCGGCTGTTCAAGAGGTTGAGGGCTTGCAGCGCGGTCGTCGATTGCGTGCGTTTGGGAGCGACGAGGCCGGCGTCCGGGCAATCGAAGGCGCCGAACACGGCGTCTTGCTCCATCCGCACCTTGGACATGTAGACCATCCGCCGAAATTCGGGCGGACCGAATTGTTCTTTCGGCGAGTAGACGCGGACATAGTTCGTGTTGGGCTCAAAGGCGCTGAATCCGGGTCCGCCCATCCGCTCGTCGAGCACGCCGCTCGCCGTGAGGATCGAATCGCGGATCGCCTCAGCTTCGAGTCTTCGCGGCGGAAATCGCCACAAGAGCCGAGCGGCCGCGTCGGCCTGCAACGCATCGGAGCGCGGGGCGGAGGACTGACGATAGGTGCTCGACGTGAGGATCAGCCGATGAATGTGCTTGAGCGACCAGCCGCTTTGCATCAATTCGCCGGCGAGCCAGTCGAGCAGCTCGGGATGCGACGGGACCGCGCCGTGGTGCCCGAAATCGGAGGGCGTATCGACGAGGCCGCGACCAAAGTGATGGTGCCAGACGCGGTTCACGATGACCCGCGCCGTGAGCGGATTCTCCGGCCGGGCGATCCAGCTGGCTAGCGCCATCCGCCGCTTTTGCTCGGGCGACGATTCGGGAATTTCCAGCCGACCGAGCAGCGCCACGGCTCCCGGGCCGATCGGCTCGCGCGGCAACATCGGGTCGCCGCGAAACAGGCGATGCACGGGCGCCGGCTCCTCGAAGCGGCCGCTGTACACGACCGCAGACGAGTTCGCCGCACGGCGATCGCCGTGCCGCACCCCGGAGAAGACGGCCTCGACCGCATAAAAATCGCGCTGTGAGATCGGGTCGAACTTGTGGTCGTGGCACTTTGCACAGCCGAGAGTGAGTCCGAGTAAAGCGGTCCCGGTGGTGTTGATCATGTCGGTGAGTTCGTCGAGACGTTGCGTCCGCGTGAGCACAATATCGGGACTCTTCACCAGGTCGCAGGGGCCGCCCACGAGAAAGCCCGTGGCGGCATCCTCGCCGACCGCATCGCCGGCGATCTGCTCGAACACGAACCGATCGTAGGGCTTGTCGCCATTGAGGGCGTCGATGACGTAGTCGCGATAGTGGTAGGCGTTGGGCCGCTCGACGTTCGTCTCGAAGCCGTCGGTCTCCGCGAACCGCACGACGTCGAGCCAGTGCCGAGCCCAGCGTTCGCCAAAATGCGGGCTGGCCAGAACGCGGTCGACCAGGCGTTCCCACGCGAGCGGACTGCGGTCCCCCGAGAAATCCGCCATCGCGCGCGGAGACGGCGGCAGCCCGAGCACGTCGAGGTAAAGCCGGCGTATCAGCGTGCGCCGATCCGCTTGCGATGACGCCGCCAAACCGGAGGTTTGCCGCTTTGCGGCGATGAACGCGTCGATTGGATTTGAATTCCATTCGCCGCTCACGCGCGCAGGTTTCGGCGCGTGCACTGGCCGGAACGACCAGAACTCGTCGTCGTGTGCGTTTGCGATCGCGGCCGGCAGTTTGCTCGTGCTCCATTCCGCGCCGCGATCGATCCAAGCGCGGAGCGTGTCGATTTCCGCCACGGAAAGCCGCGCACCATCGGGAGGCATCGAGACTTTCTTGTCCAGGCCGGAGACGACCTCGATCAGCCGACTCTTGCCGCTCTTGCCCGGCAGAACGGCGGGCCGACCGGACTTGCCCCCTTTCAGCAGTGCCGCACGCTCGTCGAGCCGCAGGCCGCTCTCTTGCGTGTCGGCACCGTGACACTCGAAACACCGCTTTTCGAGAATCGGCCGGACGTCGCGCTGGAAATCGACTGTCGCGGGGGTCGCGGCGTCCGCCGACGGCCATCCACCACCGCCAAGCAGTGCGGTCAGGAGGAGACTGGCGAGGAACGTGGGCCGTTCGACACGCAACGCATTCTCTCCGAACAATTCGGCAGGTCGCGCCTTGATCCAATGAGCGTGCGCGGCCGGAAGCGCAACCGATTAATGCGCGGCGACGAATTCGACCGCGAGCTGCGGCGACAATGATTGAGCGTGTGTCGTCAGGTTGCCGCGAGCAACTTCGACAACGTCCTTCAGCAGGGCAAGTTCGTCGGCCGGGACGCCTTCCGTCCCGAAGAGGTCAAGTTTTGCCGGCGCCGCGAGGGCCGCCAATCCACCGAGGCCGCCATATTTCAAGGCGCCGGGCAGAAAGAACGGATCGGTCGTCTGCGGAATGCTGGCGTAGTTGAGACCCCGTGCGTCGGCAATTGTGCCGGCGATTTGATCACCGAGAATGCCGGCCGCCAAAATCGCGCTCGGACCGGCGTCTCCGGTGCCGACGAGCACGATCTTTTGCACCTGGTCGTTCTTCTTGAGGCCAGCCACCGCCGTGAGAATGTCGTGCACGCGGTTGGCGACGAGCGGGCGGTTGTAGCCGAACGTGAATCCGCCGTATTTGGCATTCACGGGTGGCGGGGCGGCCGTCTTGCCCGGCTCGACGAACTCGCCCGTCAGGAAGAGATCGACCGAGACGACGGCGTCACCGGCGTCGAGCAGCTTGCGGACTTGCGGCGTCGCTTTGCCGTCGGGGCCGAACACGTGTGATTTACCTTTGCCGTCGACCCACAGCACGACGGTGCCGTTCGCGTTGTCGGACCGCAACAGCACCCAGGGAAGCTTGGTGTTGTCGTCGGAGCGAGTCACGATCCCTTTCAACAGATGGATGCCGTCGATTTCCTCTTGTCCACTCACGCCCGTATCGATCAAGTCGAGATCAGCCACGGGCGTGTCGAGCAACACGCGGGCCGCCGCGCCCACGGCTTCGCGGTAGTGCGCCAAACCGGCCTTGTCCTTGGGAACGAGCGCGGCGAATTGTTGTTTCTCGATGGCCGTCATTTCCTTCCGCAACTCGTCGGCCGTCTTGGCGTCGGCCGGCCGCGGATGCTCGGCATCGTAGACGGAGAGATCCTTCGGGTCGATGGGTGAGAAATCCTGCTCGGCGACGGGCGACTTCTGGCCAAGATTCAGGTGAGCGTTGAACCAGTTGTACATCAACTCGCGCGACACGCAGTTGTAGTTGTGGCCGAATTGCGGAAAGCACTTGGCGTGCACGTTGTCGGCCTGGCCGTAGAAGCCGTAGATCTGCTTGAGTTCGGGCAGTCCTTTTTTCTCGATGCCGATTGTCCAGTCGTGTGCGCCGCTCATCGCCAGCGGTTTGGGGGCGAAGAGGGCGGCGATCGCGACGTTGTTGACGCCGGTCCGCAAGTCGTCGGCATTCTCGCACACGCAGCCGCCCTGCATGGCCGTGCCGACCATCACGGCCGGAAACGCGACCGCAGGCCGCGGGTCGACCGCGCACAGGATAAATGTCTGCGTGCCGCCGCCGCTGGCTCCGGTGACGCCGATTCGTGTCGGGTCCACGTCCGGCAACGACGTGATGAAGTCGAGCGCACGGATCGAGTTCCACGTCTGCAGGCCGAGCGCGCTTTGCAGCCAGAGTTCGGCCTCCGCGTCCGAGAAACCCGCCCCGTGGGGGACCGGTTTGCTGTCGGCGACGCCGACCATGTCGTAGTGAAAGACGACGCAGCCGAGCCGCGCGAGGCCGACCATCCGCGCCTGCAGCGGATAGCGGCGCCGGCCATCGTTTTTTCGGCGCCCTGCTTGAGTTGCGATTGAGCCTCTTTTTCACCCGCGTCGTAAAAGCGGCCGTTCTTCCAGTGGCCGTGCGGACAGAGCACGCCGGGGACTTTTCCTTTGACGTTCTTCGGGCGGTAGAGATTTCCCGAAACGTAGTGTCCGGGGAGGCTGGCGAAGAAGACCTTCTCGACCGTGTAATCGCCCTTGTCGATCTTGCCGTGAATCACCGGTTTGAGCGGCTCTTTGGGTGGCATCGGCCAGAGTCCGGCCGCGACGAGCACGCGCTCGCGAATCGCCGGCGACTTTCTCTCCCAGTCGGCTTTTGTCGTGGGAGGCGTCCAGGGGTGAAAGTCGTCGTTGTACGTTCGCTGCGGGCCGAGCCGCGGATCTTCGATTTTTTTACCGGGCTCGAGTGTGCGGGAGACGTCGGCCGGCGACGCGGCAAACGCAGATCCGGCGACAGCGAACACGAACAAGGCGGGCACGGCGAAGACAAGGCGCTTCATGGCGGGACCCTGATTTGTGTGGGTGCGAGGCAGGTCCCTTACAGCGTATGTGCGGCGGCTCGATGTCGCAATCGATACTTACGAAAGAAGCCCAACGACGGCTATCGGTGGGCTTTGATGTCGTGCGCTCAGTCCTATTCGATCGGGTGGCCATCGCTACGAAGGATGAGCCACTTAAGTTTGTCCTTGGGGAGATCGACGTTTAGTACACCGACGGATCCGTCGGCCATCGCTACCACGAACATACCATCAAGGAATCCGCCCAACGCTGGAAGCGGTTGATTGGCGTCGAAGGGTAGGTCCTCGGGCTTGGTCCAGGGAATATCCCGTTTGGTTTCAACGAGCATGATCGTGTTGCTGGTGCCGTCCGTAATGTCGCTGATCTTTATGCCCGCGGATTCTCCGAAGACTGTGCCCGGTCCTACCAGGACGTAATAGCCGCTCTTGATCGACTTTGGATCGTCGAACGGGCTGCGGAAGACGTCCGGCATTTGCGCGAGGACTTTCAAGTTAGCGGCACTGTCCCACGGCTCGTTCATCCGATACTCGCGGTAGAGCGAGTTTTGGTCGACGAAGGGCAGCAGTTCCACGCGCCAACTGTGCGGCGTTTTGCCGTCGGGGCCGAGAACGACGGCCGGCGGGAGGTGCCCGTGGGTGTCGTGGTAGTTGTACATCGCGAGCCCGAGTCGCTTTAAGTTGTTTTTCGTGCTTGCCAATTTGTTATCGGACAAAAGGGCCCGTTTGCGGGCGGCCGGCTTCGGAGTGTTGAAGAGCTTGGCCTGATCGATCAGATTCCCGTCGGTGCGCTGGATCAGCGAGGCGAGTTGATCCTTCACGTTTTCATTGCGGAACACGTGAACCGAACCGTCAGCCAGCGCCGCCAGGAATCGGCCGCCGACATATCCTTTGACCTGAGTGGGCGGGTGTTTCGGATCGAAGGGGAGATCCTCGGGCCTGGTCCAGGGCGTATTCTGCTTCGACTCGACGATTAACAGGGTGTTGCTCGTTCCGTCAGTGATGGCCTGAAACGTGGTTCCGTTTGGCCCGTCGAAGATGGTGCCCGGTCCGGTGAAGACGTAGTAGCTGCTGTTAAGCGACGTCGCATCCTCGTATGGACTACGCATGACGCTCGGCATCTTTTCCAGCACCTGTTTATTGGCCGGGCTGTCCCACGGCTCGTTCAGGCGATACTGGTCAAACAGGTTTTGCTCATCCAAATACGGCAGCAATTCCACGCGCCAACTGTGCGGCGTTTTGCCGTCGGGGCCCACGACGACCGCCGGGGGAAAGTGTTGATGCTTGGAGTAATAGTTGTGCATGGCGAGAGCGAGTTGCTTCAGATGGTTCACGCTTTCGCGCGTTTTCTCGGGCGAGTTGGCCGTCGTCGGTGCCTCCGGCGTCTCGTTGCTGGCGAGAAGCAATTTGGCGGCGGGAGACGGCGATTCGTCACCAACCGCCCTGCCGCGGATCCCCGCGGCACAGAGGGCGGCCAGTGCCACGGCGGTAACAGCCGAGAAAAACAGCGGACGCGAGATGTCCGAGCGCAGCGACGTCGAGCGATGCAGCATTTCGATTCTCCTCAAGAACGTTTTGGATGTGGGAAGAAAAGCGCGAGCCGGCCAGGCGATAGGCCCGTCGGACTCCCGCAGGGCCATCGCGGCCAGAGTGGTGACATATTCGCGTTGACCGCCCACGATGCGGGCCGCCGCGGCATCGGCCGCCAATTCCTGCTTGAGCCGCAACCGCGCCGCCAGCCAATGTACGAACGGGTGGTAAAAGTGCAAAACAACACCGGCCTGAGCGAGAATCCATGAGAGAAAATCGCCGCGCCGGATATGGGCCACCTCGTGAGCAAGAACCGCGCGGCACTCGCCGTCGCTCCAGGTGGTCCAGTGGCTGGGGAGCAGCAGGATGGGCCGCTTCCAGCCAATCGTCGCCGGGGTGTTGAGTTCGGCACTCTCCCGCAATTCGATCGAACGGGGCTCGCCGAGCTGTTCGCGCGAGAGAGCGAGCAGCCCGACGAGCCGCCGATCACGAAGGGGTATCGAGTGCCGCCTATAGCTTCGAATGGCAGCCAAGCCGAGGCCGAAGCGAATCGCCATCAGGCTGGCTCCCGCGAGATAGAGGATCGCGAGAATCTGCCGCCAGCGCGCAGCGATCATCGACCCTAAATGTGCGAAAATCGAGAGGGAGGACTCAACGCGGGCCGCGGAGCTGGCAATCGGCTCACTTTCTTCGGCCCGATCGTTGACGAATGAAGTTGGAGCCGGCTGGCCCGATCGGTCGCCGTCGATGCTGGCAGGCATTTCGTCGACTGCCGAGGCGATTCGTCGGGGGGTGAAACGTTCGACCGTCGGAACCCAATTCGGCCAAGGACTGAAGACGGCCGCCGTCAGGCCGACGACGGCGATGAGCGCGGAGGCGACCACGAGCGCACCGGCCGCGGGGCGACGTCGTCCGATTACCGCATCGAGGCCAAGCGCCAGCAGCGTCAAGACCGTGATCTGCAAGGGACACCACCAAATCAGATCCGAAGCGACATTCATTGCTGTTGCTCCCGCAAAATCTTCTCGAGCAGGGCCCGCTCCTTCGGTGTCAGTTTGCGGTTCTCCGTCAATCGGACGAGCAGATGCTCCCGCGAGCCGCGAAACACACGTTTCACCAGGTCACCCAACAGGCGTCCGGAGACGTCGTCGAACGAGCGGATCGGCCGATAACGATACGGGCGCTCCTCGTTGGTCTGCTCGACGAATTCCTTGTCGGTGAGGATGCGGATCAGCGTGGCGACGGTGGTATACGCCAGGTCGCGGCCCGATTTCGCCAGCGTCTCGCGGATCTCGGCGGCCGTCGATTCTCCTTGCTTCCAGAAGACGTGCATGATCTCCAGCTCGCGCTCGGTCAGTTCGGTCGCTTTAGGCCGGGCCATGTCTCGTCCTACTGAAATTTGGTTATTTAGATTTGGTTTTATAGTAAACGTGGCTCGGGACGATGTCAAGCGCCGTCTGTCAACAGAATTTTCGGGCTGCCTCTGAGGGCAAGCGATTGGACGCTTAAACACATTGCTCCCTTCTTCACAAAGAGCTATAAGAGGATTTGCCTATCGGCCGCTTCGGCCCTTCACGAGTTTCGACTTTTTGCGCTTTCGGAATCGGAATGACGTCTGAACCGACGTATGCGTGCGACGCGGAGTTCTTGAAGCTGTTCACGCGGCGAGCGGACGTCGATTTGACGTTGGTTTCGCTCGAATTGGCCCGCGACGCACAGCCCGGATTGGACTTTCGTCCAACCCTCGAGTGGCTCGACGCGCGGGGCCGCGAATTGGCCGGAGCCGTCGCCCGTTCGCGGACCGATGCCGATGCCGTGCGACTGCTGGTGGAATGCCTGTCCGAGCGGCACGGTATTTACGGGGACGAGGCCTGCTACGAACGGGCGGAGAGCAGCTATCTCAATCGAGTGATCGAGACGGGGCGCGGCTTGCCGATCACCCTGTCGATCCTCTACATGGCGGTCGCCGAGCGCGTGGGCATCGATCTGCGTGGCGTCTCGGCGCCGCGGCACTTTCTCACGCGGTACGAATCGGTGGACGGGACGGTGTTCATCGATCCGTTCTCCCGCGGCCGTATCATGTCGCAGCGGGCGTGCATGAAATGGTTGTGCGACATCAGCGGGCTGGCGAAGGCCGACATCCGCTCGTCGCTGAAGCCGGCCGCTTCGCGAACGATCGTGAAGCGGATGCTCAACAACCTCAAAGCGCTCTACGTGAAGCAGGAAAAATGGCCGGCCGCCTGGATGGTGCAGCACCGTTTGACGGCGCTGACGCCAGGGTCGTACCAGGAACGCCGGGATCTGGCGCTCATCTCAATCCGCGCCAACCGACCGGGCTCCGCGATCGATCTTTTGCAATCGTGCCTGCGGACGTGCCCCAACAAAGAAAAGTCGGCACTCGAGCATCACCTGCGGGAAGCCAACTCGCAGCTTTGCCGCTGGAACTAAGAGTCCAAGGTCCAAAGACCAAGGCCAAAAACGGGACGCGGACCGACTCTCGAAGCGGCAAGATCGATCTCTGAGGTGCCACGTCCCACGGCTTTGCGTGGGCGTGCGAAGCCGTTTGACATTCGAGGACACGCCCACGCCGAGCCCGTGAGCGTGACGTCCTCGCTCTTCAAGACTTTGGACCTTGGACTTTGGACTTTAGACGTCTCTCGTTAAAAAATGCATATTCGCCACGCGCGGGCGACGTTCCTGGAAGTGAAACCATCCCCGCAGGGAATCTGCATGAGCCAGGCATCGTATCCGCTCTTCGTGAAGCGCGATCTTGACGGATTCTTTGGGCTCTTCGTCGACAATCTGATTCAGCTGCTGTTGATCGTGGAGCTCTGCAAGCTCTGCGGCATCGAGGCCAATTCGCAGTTGATGCTGTCGTACATTCTGCCGGGCGCGGCGATCAGCATCCTGATTGGCAACGTGTTCTACGCTGTGCAGGCCCATCTGGTCGCGCGGGCAACGGGGCGCAGCGACGTCACCTCGCTCCCCTTCGGCATCAACACGCCGTCGCTGTTGATTTACATCTTCTTTGTGATGCTCCCCGTGTTCGAGCGCACGAAGAGTGCCGAGACGGCCTGGCAGGCCGGGATGATCGCCTGCCTGGGAAGCGGGCTGATCGAGTTCTTTGGGGCGTTTGTCGCGGAGACCGTGCGCCGCCGCACGCCGCGGGCGGCCCTGCTGTCGACGCTGGCCGGAATCGCGATCGGCTTCATCTCGATGAAGTTCGCGCTGGAGATCTATCAGCGGCCGCTGGTTGCCATGCTGCCATTGGCAATCATCCTCATCACCTACTTTTCGCGGATCGGTTTTCCGCTGGGACTTCCCGGCGGATTTGTGGCCGTTTTGCTGGGGACGCTCTGCGCATGGACGTTGCCGGGACTCCTCCCCAAGGAACTGGCCGGACCGGCGATGAGCGTCGACGCGGTGAAATTGGCATGGCAGGCCCGCGGGTTTTATATGCCGCGATTTGCGGGCGAGCCGCTTTTGCATCTTTTGCGCGAGATTGGCCACAATCCCCAGGAGTGGGCCGGCTATTTGTCGGTCATTGTGCCGATGGGCCTGTTCAACGTCCTGGGCAGCCTGCAAAACATCGAATCGGCCGAGGCGGCGGGCGACCGCTTCAACACGCCGGCTTCGCTGGGAGTGAACGGTCTGGCCACGATCGCGGCAGCGCTTTTTGGCAGTTGTTTTCCCACGACGATTTATATCGGACATCCCGGCTGGAAGGGGCTCGGCGCGGGCCGGGTATTCGACGTTGAACGGACTGGTGGTGACGGCGATTTGCCTCACCGGCACCGTGGACTTCATCAGCAAGCTGATACCGATCGAGGCGGGAATGGCGATCGTGCTGTGGATCGGCATCATCATCACCGCGCAAGCCTTTCAGACGACGCCGACGCAGCATGCGCCGGCCGTCGCCGTCGGGCTCTTTCCGGCGATCGCCGCGTGGGGGCTGACCGTCGCGCAAGGCGCCTTTCAAACCGTGGCGAGGTTCACTCCCGACGCTGCGACCATGCAGCAGGTTCTGACCAAGGAGCCCGCCGTGCAAATCAACGGCTTCCTGCTCCACGGGCTCTTGGTTCTCGAGCGAGGGTATATCTTCACGTGCATGTTTCTCGCGGCGATCGCCGCCTTTCTGATCGACCGCAAGTTCTACACGGCGGCGATCTGGTCCCTGATTGCCGCCACTTTCGCCGCGCTTGGCCTCACGCACGCCTATCAGGTGAACGGCAACAACGTCGACTTTCTGTTCATCTTCGCCGAACCGCATTCCGGCGCCCTGGCGACGCATACCTTCGGCATTGCGGTCGGTTATCTGCTCTTTGCCGCGGTATTCGGCTTCTTCGGCTGGTACGCGGCCCAGCGGCCCGAAGACACGACCGCCGGCCACGAGTAGCTACGTGGGCGTGCGAAGCCGTTTGACATCCGAAGACACGCCCACGCCGAGCCGTGGGCGTGGCACCCAGAAAAGCGTGGGCGCTCAACGTGTCTCCGGTGACCCGGGTGGAAAGAAGACCCACACCGTGTCGTGCATCGTGTACAAGCGGAACGCCTTGCCGTCGTCGATGAGCAGGTTGCTCGAGCGGTTTTCGGCGAACGGTCGCAGGGGGTTGCCCGGGTATTTCGTCCAGTGAATCAGGTCAGTCGAAGTGGCCAGATTGCTCGACCACGAAACGGGCCGCTTCCCGCCCGGCGAGCCGTGGTAGCAGGCGTAATAGTGGTCCTTGTACTTGATGATCTGGTTGAGCGCGATGTACTTGGCGTCGCACTCCGACGGACCAGGCGTGAGTACCGGCTCGTCCTGCACGTTGGTGAAGACGTTGAGATCCTTCGACGTAGCCAGCCACACGGCCTTGTCGAACCGCTCGTAGAACAAATACCAGCGGCCGTTTTCGAACCAGGCGGTCGGCGTGCCGTACGGCCCTTTTGAGATCGGTTTGCCGTCGGTCATGCGGATGTCGAGAAAGCCGAGCCACGACCAGTGAATCTTGTCGGACGAACTCAGGAGTTGGGCGTGGTCATCCTGCCCCTCGGCAAACATGTAATAGGTCGAACCATGCTTGACGACCATCATGTCCTCGACCCAATGGCCGCGATAGATGGGGTTGTTCGGATCGGGCGTCCAGTGAATACCATCCGGCGACCTCGCGTAGCCCAGCATCTTGAGCCCCTCGCGCGTGCCGTCGTAACCCGTGTACCACATGTGGTACGTCGGCCCTTCGCGGAGGATCCAGCCGCGCTCGCGGAGTTTCACGTCCCAGTGACCGGGCCCCTCCGGGGTGAACACGGGATTGATCCGTCCGGGCTCAAATCGCGTTAACTCAGGAGGAAAGTCGTCCGCGCGGGAGGCCTGCGCGATGGTGAAAAAGAGGATGGCTGCGGACAGGACAGATCGGCAGACGCGTGGCGTCACGCGTTTCCCTTTCGTAAGGAGTTTTGAGAAACCGGCGGTGCTTCGAAGTGTGACACGCGGTGAGGCTCGTTGTCGAGCGTGTGCAGTCCGGTCATTCGGACGGGTGATTGATTAAGATGCCGCGGGTGTTGTCAGCCAGAACACGGCAACACGGTCAAATTGGGGTGCCACGCCCACGGCTTTGCGTGGGCGTGCCAATCCGTTTGACATTCGAAGACACGCCCACGCAAAGCCGTGGGCGTGGCACCCAGAAAAGGGTTACCGGGCGTTTGGGCGAGCGCGCGGCAAGTCGAGGTCGTGGAGAAGCTTGTTGTGTGGTGGACGTGGCTCGCATTTCTGGTGCTCATCGGCGTTTTGCTCGCCTTCGATCTGGGCGTCTTTCATCGAAAAGCCGCACGTTGTCCAAGCAAAAGAAGCGCTGGCGTGGACGGGCGTGTGGATCGGCCTGGCTCTTTTGTTCAACGTGTTCATTTATTTCGGGTATCAATACCACTGGCTGGGGATGGACCTGCCTTTCTCCGAGCCGGACGGCCAGACGGCGGCCGTTGCCTTTTTCACCGGTTATCTGCTGGAGAAGTCGCTTAGCGTCGACAACATCTTCATCATCGCCGTGATCTTCGGATACTTTGCCGTCCCGGCGCAGTATCAGCATCGCCTGCTGTTTTGGGGCATTCTGGCCGCGCTTGTGATGCGGGGCGTGATGATCGTCGTCGGCGTGGCGTTGATCGAGGAATTCCATTGGATTCTCTACGGCTTCGGCGCGATCCTGATCGTGACGGCCGTGCGCATGCTGTTGGCGAAGCACGATGAGGGGATCAAGGAGAACCGCCTCATGCGGCTCGTCCGCAAGGTGTTTCCCGTGACTGATGACTACGAAGGCTCGCGTTTCATCGTCGTGCGGGATGGCAAGCGGTGGCTGACGCCGTTGGCGTTGGCACTGATCGCGGTGGAAAGCGCCGATTTGGTTCTCGCCCTCGACTCGATTCCCGCGATCTTCTCGGTGACGGAAGATCCGTTTTTGATCTTCACGAGCAACGTGTTTGCGATTCTCGGACTGCGGTCGCTGTATTTTGCACTGGCCCATCTCATGGGCCGGCTGCCGTATTTGAAATACTCGCTCGCGGCCATCTTGGCATTGATCGGCGCGAAGATGCTTTTCAAGGACGTGCTGCACGGCGTGCCGGGACTCATGTATTATACGCTGGGAGCCATCGTGCTTTTGCTCGCCGCCGGCGTGATCCCGTCGCTCTTACGGACGAAGGCCGGAGCAAAAGCCGGCTAGCTCGTTGGGTGGGACAAGGCGCCTGAGTTACAGAAAATACGGTGGCAGGCGGTCCACCTTCGTCGAAGACAAAGGAGATCCGCAGATTACGCCGATGTCGCCGATTGAATTTTTAAAATCTGCGCCATCGGCGAATTCTGCGGATAACTGCCTTTAAGTAACTATTTGCCACAAGAAGCTGGGCCGGCGCTCGCAGAGCCTCGCTTGTCCCACACTACGCTGCTCCGGCCGCGATCGTGGTCTTACTGGTCGCCGGAGAGCACATGGACCAGTCCGGCGTTCGCGGCCCGGATTTTTTCCACGTCCATTTTGATCAGCTCGCGGTCGTAGGTCATGAGGCCGTTCACCTCGGTCTCGCAGTCTGTCGTCTGCGTGTAGACGGCGGCGGAGAGGTGCGATTTGACGAGCGGCCCCAACTTGGTCGCGAGCTTGAGATAGGCCTCGGTGAGCGCATCGCGACTGGTGAAGCGGCGGTAGCCCCAGTTTTTCTTGGTGTCGACCCAGAGGTGGCCGGGGATGGGCAAACCCAGTCCGCCGAATTCGCCCAGCACCGCAGCGCGGTTGGCTTCCGCCATCGGGGCCGAGGGACCGGGGTAGTCGTGAATGTCGTGCATGTCGCCCACGGGAAAGTCGTTCCAACCGCTGGCCGGATCGACGAGGCGCATCGAGTCGTACGATTTGATCCAGCGGGCAATGCGTTCGGTGTCGAACTGTCCCCAACCTTCGTTGAACGGCACCCAAGCGACGATGCAGGGAAACTGCCGCCGCGAGTCGATCATCGCCTTGAGTTCGGCATCGAAGTCGCTCGTCGATTCGGACGAGCGTTTAATTTCGGGCCGCTTTTTTGAGTTCTCTCGCGCGTGCTGGTCGCCGCTGGGCATGTCTTGAAACACGGCCACTCCTAGGCGATCGCACCAGTAGTACCAGCGAGCCGGCTCGACCTTCACGTGCTTGCGAATGAAGTTGAAGCCGAGCTGCTTTGTGATTTCGATATCGCTCTTGAGCGCCTCGTCCGTGGGAGCCGTGTAGAGCCCGTCGGGCCAGAAGCCCTGGTCGAGCGGACCGAGCAAAAAGATCGGCTTGCCGTTGAGCTGGATCCGCATCTTTTTGTCCGGTCCCTGAGCCACGCTGATTGTGCGGGCGGCAAAATACGACTCGACCCGATCGAGGGGAGCGGCCTCTTGAGATCCACCCTTTGTGACTTGGACGGCAATTTGATAGAGGAACGGCGAATCGGGCGACCAAAGCTTCACCGCGTCACCCATGATGGGGATTCGGAGGGGCTGATCGGGTTCGCCGAAGACCTTGCCGGCTCCGACGTCGCCCGCGATCTCGGCCGAAACCTGGACGTTTTCCGTCGGGCCGGCGAGCACCGGTTTGATGGTGACGGTGCGGCTCCCAATGTCGGTCACGCACTCGACCGTTTGAACGTGCGTTTGCGCGACCGGTTCGAGCCAGACGGTTTGCCAGATGCCCGTGCTGGGCGTGTAGTAAATGCCGTCGGGCTTGTTGTGCTGCTTGCCGCACGGCTGCGTGCCGGCGTCCGACGGATCCCAAACTGACAAGACGAGAGTGTGCGGCTTGCCGAGCGGCAGCGTGTCGGTGACGTCGAACGAGAAGGGTGCGTATCCGCCGCGATGCGTGCCGACCTTTTTCCCGTCGACCGACACCGTGGCCTCCCAGTCAACGGCCTCGAAATGCAGCAGGATGCGCTTGCCGTTCCACGTCACCGGGGGCGCGACCTCACGACGATACCAGAGACGTTTCTCCGGGCCGACGCGTTTCATCACGCCGGACAGGGCCGACTCGACGGGGAAAGGGACGAGAATCTGCCCGTCGAAATGCTCCGGCTGCGCGGCGTCTCGCGGGGTGATGGCGTATTCCCACAAACCGTTGAGACTCTGCCACTCCTTACGAACCAATTGCGGCCGCGGATAGTCGGGATGCACCTTGTCGGGAGACACGTCCTTCGCCCAACGCGTCGCAAGCGGTCCCATGGCCGGTTTCCAATCGGCGGCAAACGCCGTCGCAGAAAACACCGCGAGCGCAGAAAGTCCCAGAAGCGATCTGAACATGTTCGTCACCGCGGTCTGTCTAGGGAGTCTGAACCGTCGTATTGGTGCTGGGTGTCGGAAAGAGCGAAGGTCCGCCCGCTGGTGCGGGCGTTTGCGAACTGGATTGCGGGTCGGCCGGCGCCGGCAACGGTGGCAGCGGCAAGCCGTTCGCGGGCGGACCCGCCGGCTTCGTCGCGGGTGTCACGGGAGCAGGCGTCGACGGCGGTGACGACGGAATGCGCCTTGGGATGGGAGCGACCGTGTTACCTGGCGGCCCGATCGGAGCGGAGCTCTTCGGCCCGGAGCTCTTCAGCGCGGGCGCGCCGGGAGTCGGGCCCGACGGCGGAATCCGGGTACCCGGAGGTGTGATTGCCGCCCCGGGAATCTGATCGATCGTCAGCGGCGGCTCTTCGGGCGCCGGAGCGGGCGCTCCATTGCCGGGTCGTCCCGGTCCTTGCGCTCCTCCCCCGGCCGCATTGTCTCGTGCGTCGAGCTGCGGTTGCAGGAAGACCAGCAGGTGATCGCCACCGCCTGCCAGGCGATAGGCGGCCTCGAAAAATTGGCCGGAGCGATTGTCGTCGTTAAAGTGCAGCAGCACTCCCATCAAAAATAGGCGATCGGGATCGCGGATATCGTCGCGCACCCAGCCGGTGACGCGTTCGATCAAGCTGAGGATGGCGAGGCGATTGTCGTCGCCAAAGACGCCGATCAACTTCTCACCGTGAACGGGCCATTGCGGATCGAGAGTGATTCCCTGCTTGAGGTACTTGACCGCCGAGTCGTAACTGCCGATGGCGGCCAGCGCGTAGGCGAGCCGAAAATAGGGCTCGGGCCGATCGTTGGCGACACCGACCGCGTATTTGAATTTCTCGTATGCATTCAAGAAGCGGAGTCGCTTCATGTAGACGTCGCCTTCGGCCTGCGCGTGGATGCTCTTGGCCTGCTTCTCGGGCGTCGATGGGCGGACGCGCACGCGGGTCTGCGACGGGAAAGCGTTCGGCGGCAGCTCCGTCCCCCAGCGCAACTGATTTTCGAGCAGCGTCTCTTGCAGCGCCGGGTTGGAATACGCGTCGACGCGCGGAGCGGGCTGCGTTCGATACAGGGGAGCCGGTCCGGTGACCCCAAAACCGACATAGGGACCGGGATAGACATATCCCCCGGCTGAACCGTATCCGTACCCGTTATATCCGTAGCCGTTGTAACCATAGCCGACATACGGAGGAGGCGGAGCGAAGTATCGCGGCGCCATCATGCGGTAGTACGGCGAACCGTACGAGGTCGGCGGACCGAAATACTGCCGCCAATACGGCACCGGATCGCGGACGACCACCGGCCCAATCGGCCGATGGCGCGGCCGTCCATCAGCCGTTGCGGAAGTGACGCACAGACAGACTGCCGCGAGCGCCGCGGCTGTTCGCTTCTGTGCCAATGCGAAACGAAAGCAGTTCCAGAAACGCATTCCGTGCCCCTTCGGATGCTAAAGTCTTGGCCTGCAATCGATTATCTTCCGCCAATTTGTGGCGGTCAACGGCAGGTTGCGGAGCACGATGCTGCAATGAGACGGATTATCGCCGCAGCAGGCTGGTTACCTCGTCGACGATTTTGCTTGCCGGCATACGAACTTGCGCCAGCGTGTCGCGATCACGAAAAGTGACCGTGCCATCCTTGGCCGTGTCGCCGTCCACCGTGATGCAGATCGGCGTGCCGATCTCGTCCTGGCGACGGTAGCGACGACCGATGGCCGCTTGTTGATCGTAGTAACTGGCGATGCCGGCCGCCTTGAGGTCGCGATAAATCTTGAGGGCGGCTTCGGGCATCCCCTCTTTTTTGATCAACGGCAACACGGCCACCTTGATGGGCGCGAGCTTGGGGTGCAGGCGCATCACGACGCGCTTTTGCATTTCGCCCTTTTCGTCCGGCTGTTCGTCTTCGTGATAGGCTTCGCAGAGAAAAGCCAGCGTGCCCCGGTCGGCACCGGCGGCCGGTTCGATCACATGCGGGATAAAGCGTTCGCGCGTCTGATCGTCGAAAAACGTCAGGTCCTTGCCACTGCCGCGGTGCTTCGGGTTGCCCTCGGCATCCTTCTCGACGACGAGATCGTTACCCGATTTGACGAGCTTGCCCTCCATGTGGGAGCGCAGGTCGAAGTCGCCGCGATGCGCGATGCCCTCCAGTTCGCCGTATTCGCCCGCGTCGAGGAACGGATAGGCGTACTCGACGTCGGCCGTTCCGCAGGAGTAATGCGAGAGTTCGTCGGCCGAATGGTCGCGGAGCTGCAAGTTCTCTTTGTGAATACCCAGGTTGATGTACCAGTTGTAGCGCCGGTCGCGCCAATACTGGTACCACGCCCGCGATTCGCTTGGGTGGCAGAAGAATTCCATTTCCATCTGCTCGAACTCTCGCGAGCGGAAGGTGAAGTTTCGCGGCGTGATTTCATTACGAAAGCTTTTGCCCACCTGTGCGATGCCGAAGGGAACCTTCACCCGCGTGCTGTCGAGGACGTTTTTGAAGTTAACGAACATGCCCTGCGCGGTTTCCGGCCGCAGGTAGGCCGTTCCCTCTTCGCCGGACATTGCGCCGATGGTCGTTTTGAACATCAGGTTGAATTCGCGCGGCTCGGTCAGTTTACACTTTTCAAATTCGCCCGGATGCTTGCTCGGTTTGAGCGGACACTCGCTGTTCTTGACGTGGTCGGCCCGGAAGCGGCTCTTGCACTCGCGGCAGTCGACCATCATGTCGATAAACAGGTCAAAGTGGCCCGAGGATTTCCACACCTGCGGGTGCATAATGATCGATGACTCGATGCCCACCATCGAAAACGTTTGCGGTGCGCCGGGAAGAACGCTGAACTCGTCATGGTTCGTGACCATGTCGTTGTACCAGGCGTTGCGAACATTCCGCTTGAGTTCGGCGCCGAGCGGTCCGTAATCCCAGAAACCGTTGAGACCGCCGTAGATCTCAGAGGACTGAAAGATGAATCCGCGCCGCTTGCAAAGGGCGACGATCTGCTCCATCGACTTCGGCATGATTGACAGCTCTTTCCCTTGCTAAGTGCGCTCGTAGGGTAGCCGAACGGCGTTTTATCGCACAGTCCGAACGTCGCCCGTCTGCGGAAAATACTCGGCGACCAGGTCGAAGGAATCGACTTGGGACGCGAATTCGATGTCGCGGTCAAAACCGAGTTCGACGAGATTCGATCCGCCCCGGCTACGACGCAAGATGCTCAGCAGTCGTTCGCTCGTCGTCGATTCGGCAATCCAGAGTTCTTTGGCGAGCAGTGCGGCGTCATTCCCTGAGGCGGTATTGCCGAGAACCACCTCAAGTTCCGCCACAATCGCTCCGGCCGCGACGAAATCCTCGGCCGTCACATGCCCGTTCGTTCCGGCGCAAACCAGGTGAACCGGGCGGTCATCCGCTGCGATCGTCTGTGCGACCGCGCGGCGATTCACCAAAGAACAAACGAGCACCCGCGCGGCTTCCCGGGACCGCAACAGGGCTGCCGTGCCGTTCGTCGTGGTAAAGACGATCGTTTTGCCCGCAACCCGCTCAGCGGTGTAAGCCGCCGGCGAATTATCCAGATCGAAGCTTTCAATCCTCACTCCGCCTCGTTCCCCGCCCAGGAGCACGTTGCCGACGGGAAGACCGGCCGCAGTTCGCCTGGCAGTTTCGATGTCGCCGCAAGGCAAGACACAACAGGCCCCGTGAGCAAGCGCCGCGACGATCGTCGTCGTCGCACGCAACAGGTCGATGACCACGGCAATCCCGCCGCGCAGGGCTTGCGGCTCGAAGTGACTTGGCAGTAAATGGACATTCACCTCGCGTGGCATGCGCGGATGATAGGCCCGCTACCGTCGGCCAACAAGCCGCGGCCGAGCGACGGAGGAGGGGTCGTGATCAGGCGGCTTTCGCCGTCGCGTGACGCAACGGGAAGCCGGCCAGCTCCTCGAGGATCGAGATCGGCGCTTTCTCGGGATAGAGCAGGCTCTCGTGCCGGATGATCAACGTTTGTTCGAGCGCGTATTGGCCGCGCAGGCAGGCGTGACTGGTCGTGTCCGTAAACACGATCCAAGATGAGCCGGGCGGGAAGTGCCACTCGTCCTTGCGGCAGAGCTGCTGGAATTCGGCACTCTCTTTGAGGAAGTGATGAAACCGCAGCATGAACTGGTCATAGGGGGGACGGTTCACGACGGGCAGACCGGCTTTGGAGAGTGCGTCGACCGCAACTGAGCGGAGCCGATCGATTACGCCCGGCCGTTGCGGCAAACCGGCGATGCGCGCGTATCGACGGGCCAGCGGCTCGAAAGGATCGGATGTCACCCAAACACGTGGCTGGACGGGATTGATGTTGGCAAACACACGCAGCAGCCGATCGCCGTTCGAGGGACGCGACGGAAAATTATCGACGTGAATCAAATCGTTCCGCGATCGCTGCGACACCTGCCGGCCGTGCTCTTCGATTGGGCGGTAACTGGCAAAGTCGACCTTCCAGTTTTTCGTATAGCGTGGCAACAGTCCCGCCATGAAGGCGACGGCGCTTTGGGAAAATGCCTGCATGATGCCATGAACGCATTTTCGCGCCGCCTCATCGGACGCGTCGATTCCAGTGAGTCGGTCCTGGGCCGGACGGTAGCTGACATTCTTATGTAATTGGCCGGTCGTTTGCTTTTGCCCGAGCAGGAACTGCTGATCGGCCGCGGGAAATTCGAAGGGAATCGTAGGAAAGTAGAGAATGTCTCCCGTTTCCAATTGCCGACATTGGACATCGGTCGCCGGCGTGCTGGGAGCGTAATTGTCGAAGGTAATCCGCGCCATGTCCGCCTCCGCAGGGAAACAGGAGTTTGCAGGAGGCGGATAATCACAATTTTGCGGCAAGCTGGCTAGACCAAATACCGGCCGCCAAACCTGAGCAGTGTTTGTTAGAGATAGAAGCAGCAAGGACTTGCAGAGCGATGCCTCTCACAGCATTTCCAACGGACGGCGTCCGCTGGGAGCAGGAAACAGCCGATCCAATTCGGCCAGTTGCTGTTGGGTGAGCGGGTGCTCGAGAGCTCCGACATTTTCGCGAAGGCGAGCGGGGTTGCTCGTTTTTGGGATGACGATGATGTCGTCCTTCGCCAAGAGCCAACCCAGAGCAGCTTGCGCGGGGGTCATCCCGTGGCGGCGGGAAAATTCGATGAGACGCTTGTCCTCAATGAGCCGGGCTTGTTCGATCGGCGAATAGGCCATCGTCGGGATCGAGCGCTCACGCAGCCAAGGGAGCAAGTCCCATTCGATGCCACGGCGCGAGAGGTTGTAGAGCAACTGGTTGGTTTGGACCGCTTGGCCGCCTGGTTCAATCCAGAATTCCTGCACGTCGTCGCGGTCGAGATTGCTGACGCCGTACAAGCGGATTTTGCCCGCCTCGCGCAATCTCACAAATGCCTCCAGCGTCTCGGTAAACGGCACATTGCCGCGCCAATGCAACAGGTACAGGTCGAGAACGTCGGTTCCAAGGCGACGGAGAGTGCGTTCGCAGGCGACGATCGCTCCCCTTCGCGTCGCGTTGTGCGGGTAGACCTTGCTGACGAGAAACGCTTCGTGGCGTCGGCCAGAGATGGCTTCGCCGATCAGTTCCTCCGAACGGCCCTCACCGTACATCTCGGCAGTGTCAATCAGCGAGACGCCCAAATCGAGGGCCAGTCGCAGCGTGGCGATCTCGTCGGCCCGTTTCTTACCGTCTTCGCCGTACCGCCAGGTTCCAATGCCCAGAGCGGGAACCGATTCGCCGGCGGGGAGTGCGACTCGTTTCATTCGGCGAGGCATCTACATTTCGACAGAGGTGGCCGGCGGCTGCCAAAGTTCGAACCGATTGCCTTCCGGATCGGTGGCCCAACCGAACCGGCCGAACTCATAGTTCTCGACCTTTTCATCCACTTTCGCGCCGGCCGCGCAAAGCTGAGCCAGCATGGCGTCGAGATCGCGCACGCGGTAGTTCAGCATGAAGGGGGCCGGGCAGCCGAAGTACTTCGTATCCTCGGGAAACGTGGCCCAAACGGTCATCTCCTCGGCACCGGCCGACTTCAACGTCGCGCACGTCTGCCCTGCCTCGAGCGTGATGCCCAAGTTGCTTTGGTACCACTCGGCGAGCGCTTTGGGATCGCGAGCTTTGAAGAAGATCCCGCCGAGGCCGAGCACACGCTCCATGGCGATATCCTTGAATTGCGCTCGACCTCAAAGTGCGGCCACCCGCGCGATGATGTCGGCGGTGCGGTTCGAATAGCCGTATTCGTTGTCGTACCAGCCGAGGACTTTGATCATGCGTGTGCCCATGACCGTCGTCCAAGTCGAGTCGAAGATACAACTGTGCGGATTGCCGATCACGTCGCTGGAAACGATCGGATCCTCGGTGTATTCGAGGATGCCTTTAAGCGGGCCGTTTGCCGCCGCTTTCATCGCAGCATTGATGTCCTGCACGGTGACGTCTTTCTTCACGGTCGCCACCAGGTCGGTGATGCTGCCAGCCGGCACGGGTACGCGGAGTGAGATGCCGGTCAGCTTGCCCTTGAGCTCGGGCAGAACCAGGCCGACGGCTTTGGCCGCTCCGGTCGACGTAGGAATGATGTTAAGTCCGGCAGCTCGGGCGCGATGCGGGTCTGAGTGCAGCTGATCAGAAACACGCTGATCGTTCGTGTACGCATGGACCGTGGTCATCAGGCCTTGTTCGATGCCGAACGCTTCATGAAGCACTTTGGCCATCGGCGCGAGGCAGTTTGTGGTGCAACTCGCGTTCGAGACGCACTTGTGGTCTTTGGTCAGTTGATTGTCGTTCACGCCCAAGACGACGGTGAGATCAGGGTGGTCTTTGGCCGGCGCCGAGAGCACGACCTTGCGTGCGCCGGCATCCAGGTGACTGTCATAGCCGGGTTTGTTATCGACTTTTCGGCCGGTGAAGAATCCCGTCGATTCGAGCGCCACGTCGACGTTCAGCTCTTTCCAGGGGAGCTTGGCGGGGTCCTTTTCGGCGCAAACTCGGATGCTCTTTCCATTAACGATCAGACTGCTACCCTCGGCTTGAACCGTGCCAGGGAACCGGCCTTGCACGCTGTCGTATTTGAGAAGCATCGCCAAATGCTTGGGATCACCAAGATCATTGACGGCGACAACCTCGAATTCCTTCGGACGAGCGGCCAGGGCCCGAAACGTAATGCGCCCAATGCGACCAAAACCGTTAATACCGACGCGCACTGCCACAGCACTGGCTCCCTTCTGTTTGACCCGAACTTCGCCCCCGACGGCGGGGAATTGCGCCGCGATTCTAGTTCCCGGCACGGTCGCAGACAATCTTCCCACCTAATGGGCAATAGGATATAGTTCGCCCCCCGCTTTAAGGTCCAAAGTCCAAAGTCCGAGGTCCAAAGTCAGAAATTCGCCAGATGCCGCCGGCGGCTCTTTCTGACTTTGGACCTCGGACTTTGGACCTTGGACTTTTCATCCGACGAAGGACCGTCGCATGCGGGTGGCATTTTTTGAGGATGCGGGGGCGGCGAATTTTCATCCGCTGACCTTGGCCCGACCCGTTTTTGAGTTGGTTTGCGGACGCTATACGCTCCGCGAGCGAATTGTCCGGAACTGCGCGGCCACCGAATGGGGCGTGTTTGTCCGCGATCACCTGGCGGAAACCTACCGCGAGGCGCATCCCGAGGCCCACGTCAACGACTACGTTTGGCTCAGCCGCGGCTCCACGCTGGCGATTAACGGCCGGTGGCTGCCGACGGCGGATGCGATCCGAAACGACCTTCATCGCCCCGGGTCCGCCGTCGTCAATGGCCGGGTGGCCTTTTTTACCCTGGAGCCCGGCGACGCGACGACTGTCATGAACGGCGGCTGGGATTCCGTTCTCTTACCCCTGGCCCAGAATCGCGCGGTCCTTGATGCACGCGGTATATTTGTCGAACAGTTATGGGACCTGGTCGGCCAGAATGCTGCGATTCTGGCCGAGGATTTTCGCCTGGCCGGCTCGCCCGCGCGTCGCTACGAGCCGGGACCGCAAGTGGCGGTGATCGGTCCGCGCGAGACGCTGCAGGTCGACCCGAGCGCGCGGATCGAGCCCTTTGTGGCGCTCGACGTTTCAACGGGACCGATCACGATCGGACCGGGAGTCGTGCTCAAGCCCTTCACCCATATCACAGGGCCGTGCCATATCGATCGCGGCTCGCAGCTTTTCGGCGCCTGCATTCGCGGAGCGACGACAATCGGTGCGGAATGCCGCGTCGGCGGCGAGATCGAGGCGTCGATTCTGCATTCGCACGTCAACAAGTATCACGCCGGTTTTTTGGGGCACAGTTACTTGTGTCCGTGGGTGAACCTGGGCGCGCTCACGACGAATAGCGACCTCAAAAATGATTATTCGCACATCCGCGTTCCCTTGATGGGCGAATCGTTGGAGACGGGGCTCACCAAGATTGGCTGCTTTATTGCCGATCACGCCAAAACGTCGATCGGCAGCTTGCTCAACACGGGCGCCTCGATCGGCGCGATGTCGATGATCCTGCCCGACGGTCAGCTTTCACCGAAGCATGTGCCGTCGTTCTGCAAGGCGTCCCACGGCGAGCTGGCCGAAGGAATCGATCTCGAGCGGGCCCTGCGCACGGCCCGCATCGCGATGGGGCGGCGCAATTGCGAACTGACGCTGGCCCAGGAACGCCTCTGGCGCCGGCTCTATCTCCAGACAAGGGCGGAACGCGAAAACGCCATCTTGCGGTTCCGCGATCACGACTTCCGCGGCGAAAGCACGCTGCCGCAGTCGAAGGCCGGCTGAGCCTGTCTCAAGCAGTGACGTTGAGCGTATTGCCGGTTGTCGTCGAGTTGCTCGAAGGGGAGCTGCTCGACGATAGGGACGAAATCAGCGCCTGAATCGCCTGTCCTTGACCGCCGCCACCGCCGTGATGGTGATGATGGCCTGAGCCTTGTTGCGTCTGCATGTCCTTCTGCAACTGCACAAAGGCTTGTTGGGCCGAAGTCAGGTTGCCCGAGCTGAGGGCACTCGAAAGCGATTGGATATCGTTGGTGACGGGATTGCTCTGGCTCGACTGCGACGAGGTCTGCTGAGAGTTCGAGTTCGAAAACGACTGCTCAAAGCTGGCGAAGGCGTTTTGCGCAGCCGTGAGATTGCCGGACTGCAAAGAGCTCGCCAGGCTCTGCAAACTCGACTGCGACGGATTGGCCGAGTTGAGACTGTATTGGCGATAAGGGTTCACGATTGATGTCACGTTCATCGTCGACATGACTTTCTCCTCGAAGGGTCGCGGCGCCCGTTTAGTGAACTTTGGATCCCTGGGCAGCTGGCCCTCACATGACCAACGACTTCTATTTATTCGATCGGTTGAATCAATCTTCCCGCGTGATGGAAAAACATGACAATTCGGCCAACCTGAAGGCCTCGTGAAACCGAATTCGCAAAGAGCCGCAAGATTTTCAGAGATCCACTCAAGTTCGGCGTGTACGGGCGCTTCTCCTGCACTCTGCATTGGCTGGTAGGACCAATTAGCCCCAGATAAACTAGCGCCGCGTCTTGAAATGTCGATTGCCCCTTCGACAATCCCACCGAGAGGTCCCACCGTGCGAAATCTGATCCGTCGAGCGTCTGTGTTGCCATTTGTCGTCGTCTGGACTTGCGGGCTGGCCGCAATTCCCGGCGAGCTGGCCGCGCGCGATATCAGAAAGAAACTTCCGCAATCGCCCACCAAGCCTGTTCCCCGCAATGATCACGGATGGGTGGCGCGGCAAGAGAAGCTCAATGAACGTGTCAAAGAGCACCCCGATGCTCAGCTCCTCTTCATCGGCGATTCGATCACGCACGGCTGGGAAGGGAACGGCAAAGAGGTCTGGCAGAAGTATTACGAAAAACGCCATGCCATAAATCTCGGGATCGGCGGTGATCAGACCCAGCACGTTTTGTGGCGGCTCGATCACGGCAACCTCGAAGGTCTGCACCCCAAGCTGGCTGTGGTGATGATCGGCACGAACAACGCCGGGTCCGGCAATTCCTCCAAAGAGATCGCCGACGGCGTGAAGGCTGTGGTCGACAAGCTGAGGGCGAACGTTCCCGATTCCAAGGTGCTCGTTCTCGCCATCTTTCCGCGAGATCCGGTCGCCACCGGCCGGCTGCGTAAGGTGAACGATGCCGCCAATGAGATCATCGGCAAGTTCGCCGATAATCAAAACGTGTTCTATCTCGACATCAACCAGAAGTTCCTCGGCGCGAACGGATCGCTTGCCAAAGACATCATGCCTGACTTCCTGCATCCCAACGCCAAGGGCTACGAAATCTGGGCCACCGCGATTGAGCCGACCGTCGCCAAACTGCTCGGCGAATCGACATGAGCGGCTCCTGGATCGCCGACCGGATGAGCCGGATGGACGCTTCCGGCATTCGGAAGGTCTTCGATCTGGCGGCCAAGATGAAAGCCCCGATCAATCTCAGCATCGGGCAGCCGCACTTCGACACGCCCGACCCGATCAAGCAGGCGCTTTATCGGGCCGTGGCCGAAGGGCGGAACGCCTACAGCCAAACGCAGGGCATTCCGCCCCTCTTGGCCAAGCTGCAAGCCCAGGTCGATACTGAATACGGCCATCGTGACCGCAAGGTGTTCGTGACGAGCGGCACGAGCGGCGGTTTGATGCTTGCGCTCTCCGTGCTCGTCAATCCCGGGGACGAGGTGCTGTTCTTCGACCCGTACTTCGTTGTGTACAAGCACCTGACGACGCTCGTCGGCGGCAAGCCGGTGCTCGTCGAAACGTACCCCAAGTTCCGCATCGATCTCGACAAAGTTCGCGCGGCGATTACCAATCGGACGAAAGTCATCGTCTGCAACAGCCCCTGCAATCCAACAGGGACAGTTCTGCTCGACGGTGAATTGGAAGGTTTGGCCCGGCTGGCGGCCGAGAAGGACATCGCGCTCATCAGTGACGAGATCTATCGCACGTTTTGCTATGACCGTCCCTTTACCAGCCCGGCCCGTTGGAACGAGCGCACGATTGTCATCGATGGTTTTAGCAAGTCGCACTCGATGACCGGTTGGCGGCTCGGCTGGGCGCACGGCCCGGAAGACGTGATCCAACAGATGATCAAGCTGCAGCAGTTCACCTTCGTCTGCGCACCACAACCGGTTCAATGGGCCGGCGTGACGGCCTGCGACATCGAGTTTCCGGAACGCGTCGCCGAATACCGTCTCAACCGCGATTTTCTCGTGCACGAGCTAGGCGGCCTCTACGAATTCGCGCCGGCGGATGGAGCGTTCTACCTATTTGCCAGGGCCCCTTGGGGAACGGGGAGCGAATTCGTGGCCGAAGCGATCAAGAACGATCTGCTCATCATTCCCGGCAACGTCTTCAGCGAACGCGACACCCACTTTCGCATTTCTTACGCGGCCGAGCATCGCACGCTTGAACGAGGCGTCGAAGTGCTGCGCAAACTGGCCCGGCGGTAACGCGCGAGGCGACAACCGGCGGCTCGACGATTAAGATCGAACTCGGACATTCCATTCCACTGCGATGCGCAATCCGCAAGAAGACTCATGACATTTCGCGGACGCAAGGCGCTCGACGCGATTGGCAAATCGCGTCGATGAAACCACCCAGCGCTGATTCACCGGTGCGGATCGGGCTCGTCGGACTTGGGCCGAGCGGCGCCCATCACCTGGAGCGGCTCAGCTTCCGCGATGATTTGCACGTTGTCATCGCTTGCGATGAGCACGCCGAGCCCGCTCGTCTGCGGTCGCGCAGCCCTAACGTCCTTTCCCAAGTTGGCGATCTGCTCGGTCGAAGTGATGTCGACTGGGTCTTGATCGCGGCCCCACTCGCTGAGCGTGCCAAAATGGCGCTTTGCGCCCTCGAGGCAGGCAAGAACGTGGCCATCGAATCGCCGCCGTGTGTCGAGGCGCTCCAACTTCAAGCGATGATCTCGGCGGCCCGCGATGCGAGACGTTCCCTCACCGTGCTGCCGACCCGTCGCGAAGCAGTCGATTTTCGCGCGGCCCGACAGACCACTTTGGCCGGCACACTCGGATCGATCGAAGCCGCGCGAATCGTTTCCTGGGCGAAGGCCGTCCCTTCTGACGTGGCGAGTCTGAGCATCAGTCACGGTGCGCCGGAGACCACACCGGGAGAAGGAGTCTTCTCTTTCTTCGCCTACCAATTCGTCGACCAACTGCTGCAGCTCGTCCGCCAACAACCGAAGTCAGTTTTTGCGAGGATCCACCATCCGCCACAGACCGATCCGACGGCAACCGCTTTTTTCGTTTCCGTCGCATTCACCAATTGCGACGCCCTGATCGACGTCAATTTGCATGCCGGCGCCGCACTGCAAACCGGATGGATGCTGGCGGGCTCGAGGGGGTCCTATTGCCAACAGCGGTATTATCTCACCGAACCGTCCGGCGAAGTCTGCGACACGCCAATCGCGCCTGCCGAAGTTCCACTGCTCGATCTTTACGCCGAATTGCTGCACGCGGCTCGCGAAAACTCACCACAGCACGACTCCGCGACCGAGGCGACGCTGGTTATGCAAATCATCGATGCCGCGCGACGTTCGGCACGGATCGGCCAACTCGTCGAGCTCGCCGACTAACTCGACCAAGCCGGAAGCCAAAGAAACTGCTATACTCCCATCAGCGAACAGCCGATCCAGGATCCGGCTGCGAGGGCTTGCGGAGCCTCCTTGCCCCATTTGTCGCCGGCCTCTAAAATACGGCTGGCAAAGAGATTGAGGCGTTTGCAAAGGACGGGAAACGTTATGGCGAAATCGGGAGCCCGCAAAAAACTGCCCAAAGAAGTGGCGGTGATCAATGCGGACAACTGCACCGGCTGCGAGGCCTGTCTAGAGGTCTGTCCGGTCGATTGCATCTACAAAGTGGCTGGTTCGACGATCCCCGTCTTGCAGTCGTGGTGCGAAATCGACGTTGAACGGTGCGTGGGCTGCGAGGTATGCGTCCACATTCCCACCAAGAAGACCGATCCCTACGAGCTCACCGTCTGCCCGTGGGACGCGATTGAAATGATCCCGACGGTGCGGGCGGCCGAGTACGTCGCTTCGAAAGGCGGCCCGCCTGACTACCTGCGCGAGAATTGGGAAAAAGTCGTCGAGCCGGCCATTCGCATGTCGCAATTGGCCGCCCAGCAGTAAGGCCGACGCCCCGCATGGAAGCCTGCGGGCGATCGCTCCAAATTTAGGGCGGTCATGAGCCGAGAGTTCCGCTTTTTGATGACGGACCGGGCTTGGCCCGACTGTTCGATCGAACGGGACATTCTGAGCCGCGTTGGAGCCGAACTCATCGAGGCGCCAAACGGTAACGAAGCGACGCTCGTCGCGTTGGCCCGCGAGTCCGATGCGATCGGCACCAACTGGGCTCACGTGACGGACAAAGTCATTCGCGCCGTTCCTCGGTGTCGGATCATCGCGCGGTTCGGAATCGGCCTCGACAATATCTGCATCGAGACGGCAACCGAACTCGGAATTCCGGTCACAAACGTGCCGGATTATTGTGTTTCCGAAGTGTCCGATCATGCGCTGGCCCTGATTCTGGCCTGCGCGGAATATCGCCTTCTTTCATTGTCGGACGAAGGCAAACGAATACAAATTGTCGGCCGGCCGGCCGATGCATCGGCTGCAGGGAGCGACACTGGGGCTCGTTGGTTTCGGCCGCACTGCTCGGGAACTGTATCCCAAAGCGCGAGCCATTGGCTTTAACGTGATTGCCCACACCCAGCACGCGGACAGCCACGGCACGGGATGTCCCATGGTCCCGTTCGAGGACCTTCTGCGTCGGAGCGATTTTATCTCGTTGCATGCACCGCTCACCGATGCGACGCATCAGCTCTTCGGCGATCGCGAATTTGAGCAGATGAAACCCACTTCATTCTTGATCAACACGTCGCGCGGCGGGCTCGTCGATCATGCTGCCTTGTGGCGCGCCATCTCGAGCGGCCGTCTGGCCGGAGCAGCGCTGGATGTGTTCGATCCTGAACCTCCCGATTTGTCCCTGTCCCTCTTCCGTGACGAGCGGGTCATTGTCACTCCGCATGCGGCCTTCACCTCGGAAGAATCGTTACAGGACCTACGGTCGCGCGCGGCCCACCAGATCGCAGAGGCGCTCCAGGGCCGACGACCGGAAAACGTGGTCAATCCGCAAGTCTTCAACCGCACGGCCTGATCGCGGACCGGTCAACCTTTGCCATTCCCGTGGCCAAACGGCTTCCTCTTCCCCACCGTGAGGTAAGTTATCGTGTTGCCGTTTTTCGACATCGGTGAATAGGGAAAATGCAGGAACGCGTGGAGGCGTTAGAGGCGCAGTTGGCCGAGCGTGAACAGCTCGTCGCCGCGCTGACGGAACGACTCGAACAAGCCGCCGAACAGCTCGACCGTCTGCACCGCACCGGTGCGGACCGCGGGGTTCGCGCCGGCATCGCAGGCGTGCCGCCCGAGCTCATCGCGCAACAGCAAAAACTCGTCGCCGATCTGCAACGCGCCGTCGAGCAATGGGAGGAGATGCAGCCAGGCGCCTTTTTTGGAAAGCTCGAGTCTCAGCTCGGCCAAATCCATGAGATGGTGCAGCAGATCGACCGTTCGGGGTCGGCGACCGAAACCGATTCGGCGTTCCGCTACGGCGCTGGCCAATCGGATCGCGGTCATTCCGAGCACAGCGAGCAGCGGCGATCGGAGGCGCCGCGCAGCATTCTCGACTTCATGAAGGCCAGCCAACAGCCGGATGCGAGCGCCCACGAATCCGACAAAGCGGTCGAATCGGCAGCGGCCCCGGCCTCCACGGGCGTCATTGACATCGAGTTGCCGCCTCTCGACGATCCGCCGGCATCGATCGATCTGGCTAGTGCAACGACCGACGAGCTGCGGGAGGCGTGCAATAGCCGCGACTCGTACATCGCCTCCCTCCTCCAACGTCTGCGGAAGATCGAATCGCTCGGCCATGTGCCTAATAGCTGGGCCGGCCTCGAAAACGTCCCCGACGAGTTGCGAACGCGGCTGGAAGCACTCGAGCACCGCTTGCAGGAAACGAACCGGCTGGCCGAAGTCGAGCTGTCGCTGCAACGCGCGAAGCTGGCTCGCGAGGAGCTTCGCATTCGCGTCGTGGACGAACAGTTGCAAAAAGACCTCAAACGTGCCAAGACAGCCGCCGACAGTCAGGCGGACGAATCGGCCGACTCCAAGGGCGACCAGAACGGCAACCGCTGGAAACGCATGCTGGGACGGTAATGCGCCTGGCGTCGCGCGTTCGGAGTCCGGCATCGAACCAAAATGCCCTGCCCATGTCGGTCGACACCGCATGCCAGATTTCAGACCGAATTACCCCAGTAAGTCCTTGATCGTGTCCCGTTCGCTGCGCAATTCGGCAAGCGTCGCGTCGATTTTCTGCCGGGCGAATTCGTTGTGAGTGAGTCCCTGCGAGACCTTCCACGTTTTGCCGTCTGTCGTGACGGGGTAGCCGAAGATCAGGCCCTTGTCGACGCCGTAGGCGCCGTCGCTGCAAACGGCGACGCTGACCGTATCGCCCGCAGCCGTTGGCGCGATGATGCTCTTCACCGTATCGATGACGGCATTGGCGGCCGACGCTGCACTTGAGGCGCCGCGGGCCTTGATGACGGCGGCGCCCCGCTTTTGCACGCCTTCAATGAACGGGCCTTTGAGCCAGGCTTCGTCTTTGATCACGTCCGTCGCCGGGCGGCCGCCGATCGTCGCGTGGTAGAAGTCGGGAAACTGCGTGGCCGAGTGATTGCCCCAGATGCCCAAGTTTTTGACCTGGTCGACCGGTACGCCGGCCTTGCGGGCCAGCATTGTGGCGGCCCGGTTCTGGTCAAGTCGCGTCATCGCGAACCATCGCTCGCGGGGGATTTTGGGCGCGTTGTGCATGGCGATCAGGCAATTTGTGTTGCACGGGTTGCCGATGACCACCACCCGTACATCCACCGCCGCGGCTGCCTGAATGGCTTTGCCCGTGTTCGTGAAAATCGGCCCGTTGACGCGGATCAAGTCGCCCCGCTCCATCCCCTCTTTTCGAGGCACGCTCCCCACGCAGAGCACGAAATTGCAGTCGCGGAAGCCGTCTTCCAGGTGGCTGCTGTCGGCCTTCACGACGCCCGCCAAAGTGGGAAAGGCACAGTCGTCGAGCTCCATCACCACGCCGTCCAGCGACGGCATGACGGGCGGGACCTCGATCAAATGCAGGATGATCGGCTGCTGGGGTCCAAAGACCTGCCCCGACGCGAGCCGGAAAATGAGTGCGTATCCGATCTGCCCGGCAGCCCCGGTAACAGCAACACGAATCGGCGAAGCCATGAACCAGTTCCTTTGAGACATCCGAACGTCGATGATGTCTCTGGAACTTAGCGTCTGCGTTTCCGAGCGGCAACCCTGTTCGCGAGGGCTGATCAGGCGGCAAGGCGGCCCGTTTCACCAGCCTCGGGATCCTCGCTCCATTCGAAGTCGCGAGTGACCATTTCGCGGAACGACGTGCCTTCGCGATAACAGCGAAGCAAAAACTCAGTGGCCAAGGCTGGTCCGAGCAGACGAGGACCCGGATCCGACAAGGTGAAGGCGTTGGTGGAACGGGCGGAGAACATCTGCCGCGCCCACTCGCGTATTCCGGGAAAGCTCTTCGTGTGTCGAAAGGCGGTCAAGAACAGCCAGAAGCGAAACGCATAGGATCGATCGCGGGCCGCTTCGATTGGTTCCATGTTTGGATCGAAGTAGGCGGCCGCCGCGGCGGATTGTCTTTGAGCAAATAGAACCCGCCGGTCAGCCGAGGATTGCACTCGATGGCGGCGACGTTGCCCGAGGCGTGTTCGATAAAGTCGACGCCGATTTGTCCTGTGTACTTGGTCGCCGCGACGAGCTTGCGAATCCATTCGACGATCGCGGGCTGATCGGCGCGCCGGTAGACGACGGTCGGACCGAGGTCGTGGCTGAAGTCGGTCGGATACGTCACGTGTGCCGTCAGCCGTCCGTGATGCGCGATGCTGAACGTGGCGTAAGGCCGTCCCGAAAGAAAGGCCTGCGAAACCCAGGGCCGTCGTAGCGTCGGCTCGGCGTTTTCGATCGCCTCAAGATTTTGGGGACGGGCCACGGTGTGGGCCGCGAATCGCGAATAGACGGGTTTGAACACGCGGTCCTTGCCGTGGCGTGCGTATTCGCGAACAAGTTCTTCGCGACTGGTCAAGAACACGGTTTCGGGAACGGAGAGTCCCAGCGAACGGGCCTGCTCAATGAACTGCCACTTGTCATGAAGCCTCATGAGAGTGGAGAAATCGGTGCAAAGAGCGGGAGCGGATCGCTCGAGCCGACGTTGGCCTTTGCCAGGTAAAACACCTCTTCGTAAACCGGAACAATGAGTTCCACGCGTTCTTGCCGCACGATTTGCCGAATCGCGGGGATCCAGTCGGCGGTTGCGCGCCGGTGAAGGCACTTGGAAATAGCGATCCACGGTTGCGGAAAGCCGGCACAAACTCCGCGGCCAAGCGTCAGCGACTAGCACTCGGTGCCCGGCGGCATGGAAAGCCCGCGCGAGAGTCAGTGAATAGGATCCCCGCCCGCAAGTCAGGAGGACGGTATGCATAAGGCCCGCCGAATCAATGCTGGTAACAAGGCGCGCGCCAACGCTTGGCTGGAGGCCATCGCTAGACAGAAAGCGCGCGAACTATTATCAGTCGTGGAATTGGGGCGGTGGAATAGCATGATTCCCACAACTAGAGCAAGCTCTTTCAGTATCCGCCTTTGATTAAAAACCTGACATCCCAGGAATTTTCCCATGCGAACCCCGTTTCGGATCGGTCTGGTCGTCTGCATTTTGTCCGCCGTGAGGTCAGGAGCCGTCGCACAAGAGGCCGAGGCTTACGCGGTCGACCCCTCCCATGCCGGAATCACCTTCAAGATTTCGCACCTTGGCTTGTCTTGGGTCCAGGGACGGTTTAACGAGCTTTCCGGCCAATTCACGCTCGATCGGCAGAACCCAGCCAATTGCTCCTTTGAACTGGAAGCCAAGACCGACAGCGTCGACACCAATAACCGCAAACGCGACGACCATCTGCGGAGCCCTGATTTTTTCAACTCGAAACAGTTCCCCGGCATTTCGTTCAAAAGCACGTCGATTCGACCTGCCCAAGACGGTTACGAAGTGACCGGCGACCTGACATTGCACGGTGTGACGCGCCCCGTGACAGTTCACTTGAGCGGCGGCAAGACGGCCGAATTTCCCAAGGGCGTTCATCGCACGGGTTTCTCGGGCGAACTTTCCATCAAGCGGTCGGAATTCGGCATCGATAAGTACGTCGGTGCCGTCGCCGACGCCGTCCATTTAGAGATGAGCTTCGAGGGGACCAAGAAAAAGAGCTGACGAAGTGCGGGGCAGGCGCTCGGAAATCCCGCCACATCCCTGAACTCCGTTTTCTTCCGATCCGCCATGCCTGATCCGATCCGCATTTTGGAGGCAATGGGGCTAGCTACGCTGGTTGCCGGCGCTTTCGTTTTGAGCTTCGGCTTGCCATGGCGAACACCGAAACCTGCACGAGCGCGGATCGGCGGGGTGCTCGGTTTGGCTATGGGCATCATTACGGGCTGCTGGCGAATGGATGCCCTGCCGAATTGGCCCCCGCGCGAAGACCATGATCGTCTGCTGTTGCTTCTCCTCCCATTGGTCACCGCTGTCGAGATCGTGATCGCGGTGACGTCCCAACCGCGGTGGCTGCCGTGGCTACTCCGGTTGATTGTCATTGCCGGGGCATGCCGGTATTGCTTTACGGGTCGAGCTATATCACGGATTTGACCGGACCGGGCTCTCGCGAATGGACGACCGCGCAGACGGTCGTGATCTTCGCGAGTTTAGCATTCTTGCTGGCGATCGTTTGGTGGGCAATGTGGCTGCTGACAAAGCGGTCGGGGTGCCGTTCGGTGCCGATACTGCTGGCATTAGTCAGCACGGGAGCGGCGGTCACGATTTTGCTTTCTGGATATGCGAGCGCCGGACAATCGGGCCTCAATCTGCCCGCCGCCTTGGTCGGTGTGACCGTCGCGTCGCTTGCCCTCTCTGGCACTCCCCAAATGAATGGGGTTGTCGGAGTGGGATTAGTCGCACTCTTTGCGCTGCTTGTCGAAGGCCGGTTTTTTGGTCACCTTTCGACCACCCATGCGCTTCTGGTCATGGGTGCGCCTCTCTTGGCCTGGTGCGCGGAAATTCCGGGCTTGCGCCGCAGAAGTTCGCTGGTGCACCGCTTTGTGCGCGTAGTTTTGCCGATGATTCCGGTCACGGTCGCGCTCATTTTGGCGCAACGCCAGTTTGTCGCCGACAGCGGAAAAACAGCGGTTCCATCAAGCGAACCCTCCGCCGACGACTATCTGAACTTCGGCAAGTAATCGGCTGCCCGATTTTCCCCTCTTGGGCTGGCCCGCCGAAACGCGACTCGCCTTCCCGAGGATTTCGGCACGGAAACTGCATCCTTATTCGACGCCGGCCAAGTCGAAAACCAGAAGCACAAAATTCAGATAGGAGTCGAGTCATGTTGTCGTGGGCTTTGACTTTCTTGATCATCGCATTGATTGCGGCAGTGTTTGGATTCGGGGGAATTTATGTGGCCGCGGCGGGTATCGCGAAGATCCTGTTTTTCGTGTTCATCGTCCTCTTCGTGATCAGCTTGATCAGCGGAGGAGTCGCCCGGCGGGATCTCCCATAGTGGAAGCACGCGCCAAGGCGCGGCCTTCCTGTGAGGAGGATTTTCCCACAGCGGTTGGCCGCGCGTGCAGGTGCCGCGTGACCGGACGTGCGAAGCGCTATTTGGCGAATTCAACCGTGCGGAACTCGCGCAGCACCTGCACTTTTATTTCACCAGGATAAGTCAGCGTCTCTTCGATGGCCTTGGCAAGGTCGCGGCACATTTTGGCCGCTTCGCGATCATTAATCTGCTTGGCGTCGACAACGACTCGTACCTCACGGCCGGCCTGAACGGCATACGCCTGCTCGACCCCCGGAAAACCGCAGGCCAGCGATTCCAGTTCTTCCAACCGCCTGATGTATTTCTCGAGCGTCTCGCGCCGTGCACCGGGCCGCGCGGCTGAAATCGCGTCGGCTGCTGCCACGAGCACCGTATAAATGTGATCGACGCGAATATCGTCGTGGTGGCCGAGCGCGGCGTGCACAACCTCAGCCGGCTCGCCATAACGCTTGAGTAATTCGGCGCCGACCGCCGGATGACCGCCTTCCATTTCGTGATCGGCCGCTTTGCCGATGTCGTGCAAAAAGCCGCAGCGGCGGGCCAAGGCTCCGTCGAGTCCAAGCTGCTCGCCCAACAAGCCGGTGAGGTACGCCACCTCGATCGAATGCCGGCGCACGTTCTGGCTGTAGCTGACACGAAAGTTGAGCCGGCCCATCAGCTCGATGATCTTCTCGTGCAGGCCGGCCACCCCCGCCTCCTGCGCCGCCTCCAGGCCGAGCTGGCGGATACGCTCGTTCATCTCCTGTTGAGTTTCGCGCACGATTTCCTCAATGCGGCTGGGATGAATGCGGCCGTCCTGAATCAACTTGATCAGCGACAGCTTGGCAACCTCGCGGCGCACGTTGTCGAAAGCGGACACGATCACAACGCCTGGCGTATCGTCGACGATCACGTCAACTCCGGTCTCCTTCTCAAACGCGCGAATGTTGCGGCCTTCGCGTCCGATGATCCGCCCCTTCATCTCGTCGTTGGGAATGTCGACGGTTGAGACCGTTGTTTCGGACGTGTGAGGAGCCGCGTAGCGCTGCACGGCCATCGACAGGATTTCGCGGGCCTGACGGTCGCAATCGGACTTGAGTTCGCTTTGATACTTGAGGATCAGCGCCCCGGTTTCGTTCTTCAGTTGGCGGTCGAGCCGTTCCAGCAACATGCCGGTTGCCGCGCTTTTGTCGAGGCCGCTGATCTTGAAGAGCTGTTCCTGTTCCTCTTGCAGCACCCGCTCAACCTCGCGTTCCCGCACTTCGAGCGCTTTGTTGCGGTCGGTGAGCTTGTGTTGCGTCAGCTCGAGCATCCGCTCCTTCTTGCCGATGTCGTCGTGCTGTTCGTTGATCACGATCTCGCGGCGGTCGAGCTTGCGTTCGAGTTCGCGAAGGTCGTCGCGGGACTTTTGCAGATCCCGCTCCATCGACTCGCGGTGCTTGAACAGTTCTTCCTTGGCGGCCAGCTCCTGCGCCCTGCGCAGATTGCCCGCTTCGACCTCCGCCTGCTTGAGAATCTCGCCGTGCGTCCGGTACGCGGCGCCTTGCCGCATGCGCTCGAACATGTATCCCGCGCCGACTCCAACGGCAAGCGCAACAAGGACGCTGAGGACGACGATACCGGTCATGGGCTTCGCCGCTTTCTACGGATCGGAAACAGGACCGAACCCGGAAAGCTGCTCCGCATCGCGGCGCGACAACTCGGAGCGTCCCGGACGAGACGCAATACCGAGCGTTACCGGATGGACAGCATCGAGCGGAACTGGCGAGTTCATCGATCTCGGCGCGAGTTGCGGCCGAAGCCGATACCTCCCGAGTCGAAAGGCACTCCCGACTTGGAAGGGGGCGTAAAGGCCGGCGCGAGAGCGGGTCTCAAGACCAAATCACCGAGCGGAAACCAACGCGGCCAGGGGCATGGCCCCCCGCCATACTTGTGCGTCCCGCGCACGCGCTTTCCCGAACTTCCTTTGTGCAAAATCCGGGAAATAATCGATCCAATGGACCAGGCAAAACTGCACAACTCGTTCAACAGGCTTTCAAAGGCAATCAAGGAAGACCTGCTGAAGCGTCGAACCATCATCTTGGTTTTCCAGTGGAACCAATCGTGCTACAACTCACCGACAACCCGCGGCTCAGCCATCGGGCTCTTCGCTGTCCCTCCGGCCGCATCGCGGTGGAGGCCCCGGGAACAATGCGAGTTCCCGATTCTGCTAGTATTTACGTGTTTTCTGGCTCAAATCGAACGTATCAAACACCCCGAGTGCGAATTCCTCGCGGGTGAAATATCAACGATCCCTCATACTATCAGAGCCGACCCTGACGTCAACCAATGCACGGTTTGACGCCTGTATCTATCTGATATTTAACCGGCGCCGCCCCTCCATGTCGTCCTTTCTGACAACGCTCGCAGACACATTTGAGCCGCTTGGCTTAGCGGGCACTCGAGTCGTGGTTGGCGTTTCCGGCGGAGCGGACAGCGTTGCCCTCCTCCGCGGCGTTCATCAGCTCGCCCGCACATCGCAAATTGAGCTTTCTGCCGCACACCTGAATCACGGTCTCAGACCGGGTCGGGCAGAAGAGGACGCGGAGTGGACTCGAGACCTTTGCCACAGGTTGGGTGTCCCGTTCGTCGTGGAGCGAAGTGAAGTCGCGGGACGCGCCCGCACCGAACAGTGGAATATCGAGGAAGCCGCCCGGATCGTTCGTTACGAGTTTTTCGAGCGGACAGCCAGAAGCGTCAGTGCAACCCACGTCGCCGTCGCCCACAACGCCGACGACCAGGTTGAAACCGTGTTGCATCACTTGTTTCGCGGCACGGGTCTGGCGGGACTCCGCGGGATGAGACGATCGCGACCCCTTGTGTCGGGAATTATGCTGGCCCGGCCATTGTTAGCGGTGCGCCGTGCCGAAATCGAGGGCTGGCTTGCCGAAATCGGGCAGGATTACCGCACCGATGCGACCAACGCGGACGTCAGCCGCACGCGCAATCGCATCCGACACAACGTGCTGCCGATGTTGGAAACCGAGTTCGGGCCGACGCTGCGCGAAAGCATCCTCAGTTTGGCCGAGCAGGCCGACGAACGCCAATCGTCCATCGAAGCCGAGGCGGAGCGCGTTTTGATCGCCAGCGTGGCCGACGACTCTGCCGAGATTTGCCGGCTCGACTGTCGAACGTTCGAAGGTCACCCGCGTCACGTTATCCGCGAGGTTTTCGTCTCCCTCTGGCGGCGAAAGAATTGGCCGCGCCAACACATGGGGTTTGCCGAGTGGGATCGCCTTTACCAACTAACACGCGAAGGTGGCAAATTCGTACTTCCCGGCAACCTGGAAGCGACGCGGCGGGGGTCGCTGGTGGTCATTCGGCGGCAGGAAAAGGTGGCTCCTTGACCCTCTCCCCCCGCTCGCCCTAAACTGCGCGGAATGCTCGATGTGGTCGTCAATGGAGAGCGCAAGGAAATCGCGGCAGGGACCACAATCGCGCAGCTCTTGGAAGGACTCCGGCTAAATCCGCGAAACGTCGCCGTCGAACGGAACAGGACGCTCGTTCCTCGGGCCCAGCACGCGGCCTGCGTGCTCGAAACCGGCGACCAGTTGGAGATTGTGACGCTGGTCGGCGGCGGCTGAGATTCTAAAACGGGAAAATAACCGTGACGGCCATTGAGTGTAACGCTCCCCTCGTGCTCGGCTCGCACACGTTCGAGTCGCGGCTCATCGTGGGGACGGGCAAATACGCAACCTATGAATTAATGCGTGACTGTCTCGACGCAGCCGGTGCTGAGGTCGTCACCGTGGCGGTGCGTCGCGAACGGCTGATCGATGCGCAGGGGCGCAGCATCCTCGATTTCCTCGACCTTTCGCGGTACACGATTTTGCCCAACACGGCGGGCTGCTTTTCGGCCGACGATGCGATCCGCGTGGCCCGGCTTGGCCGCGAGATTCTGTTGGGTCTCGAAAATCCAGGCGCGGATTGGGTGAAGCTCGAGGTCTTAGGCGACAAAAAGACGCTTTTGCCCGATGCCGTGGCCACACTCGAAGCGACAACCCAGCTCGTCAAAGAGGGTTTTCAAGTTCTGTGTTACACGACCGACGACCCGGTGACAGCTCTCCGGCTGAAGGAGGCCGGAGCCACATCGGTCATGCCGGCCGGAAGTCCAATCGGTAGCGGGCAAGGGGTCCTCAACCCCAACAACATCCGTATCTGCCTCGAATACTTGAAAGAGAACGATCCCGAGTACCCCGTGATCGTCGATGCGGGCGTCGGCACCGCAAGTGACGTGAGCTTTGCGATGGAACTTGGCTGCGACGGCGTCTTACTCAACACAGGCATTGCCGGAGCCCGAGACCCGCATTTGATGGCCGAGGCGATGCGCGGAGCGTGCCTTGCCGGCCGAAAGGCTTTTCAAGCCGGCCGGATTCCGAAGAAACTCTACGCCACGGCGAGCAGCCCCGAGACGGGCACGATTGCTCCCGGTTCGCGCTACGCGCCGAGGCGAGCCGGTCTCGGGCAATTCGCGGCATCAACAGCAAGATCGTCTCGTGGCGAATGCTCGGTTGCGGTTGGATTTGCGGCTCCAATTTACCGGTCGATCGCGCGGGCTTTAAATTCGCGGTCCGCTCTTCCCCTGAGCCGGCGATCAGGGCTGTCGCTCCCGATCGCAGGGCAACATCGGTCGTAAGGGCGACGGTCGCAAGCTGCGGATGGGGTGATGCGGCCTCGTTGAGCCGGCTCGACGTAGGATGCACTTCCAGGCGGATCAGTCCATCGGGAAGGACCGACGGTCGGATGCGAATTCGAGTCGCCAGGTGCTGCGTCGAATCATAGCCGGATGCCAAGGAAGTCTCTCGCTCTGTCCATTCCAGCTGGCCCCACTGATGGGAGACAATCTGCAGCTGGTTGGTCGCGATCACCGTCACGCTGCCCAGGCTCCGCAGCGAATTGACAACAGTTCGCGGATCCCCATCGATCACGCCAAGTTCCGATTCGCGAAGCTCCCATCCGGGCGGAACGGTGTCCGGGAGCGCAAGATCGGCAAGCAACGCGTCGATGACGACGCGTTTGGGCGCGGCTTCCAGGTCCGCGTAAACGCTATCGATTTGGGAAATGACCTCCTGCCGATCGCGTACGAGCAAGGCGTCAATCGCGCCGGCCCCGGTATCGTCGTCCAACAACGCGCTTCGACTCGACACCGCCGCGCCCATTCCCGGAGACAATAGGGGACGGATCAAGCGTTCGAGATCGAGCACGCTTGTCGCCATTGGGCGATAGATCTTCGTGATCAGAGGCTCCGCTTTATTGCTGACCTCACTCGCCATGCGTTGTTCGCGCGACGCGACGACATGCTCCTCCGGTTTGATGGCGACGACCGGCATTTGTTTGGCGCCCGAAGGCGCCGATTGGTCAACGCGCGAATCGAGCGAGGCGTTGCGAAAAACGGGTGTTTGAATCGGTGATGGAGACATTTCCGCGTCGGAGTCGGACGGCCTCGCAACTTGATTGCTCGGCGCAGTTGTCGGGGCGATATCGGTGGCGAAGTGGTCGCCGGCGATCTCCGCCGGATTTCCCAGTTCGGAGTCGGTCGCCGTCGCGTCGATTTCGGCGACGACCGGCTCGTGCCGCAGGACGTCACCCGAAAAAGCGGCGGCCGCGATCAGGATGCTTCCCGATCCAAGCGACCAAATGGCGGTGCGGAATGCAGGGATCATTTTTCGTGGGTCCGGCGCCTTCCTTGGAGACAAACCCAGCCACCTCCGGCTCGGGGCGGCACTCAAGATTCGGACGGGGCTCCGTCTTATGTGTCGGCAGCCGTTCCGGCGGAAGTTGTGTTAAATCCCGCAAGTTCGGATTGCTCGGCTTCGCGTCGGAATGCAGCTGATTTTTGATTCAGCTGCCGCATCGACAGAGGCAAGACTCTCAGGATTGCGCAAAAGAAAAAGGCGCGGCAAGGTCCCCTCAAAGCTCCCAGCTTTCCTTGCCGCGCCGTTCAATGCTTCGTTGCCCAAAACATAGATCAGAATGTCATCGCGTCAAATCGAAAATGTCTTCATTTGGAAACGAGGTCATTCCGCCTGCGAACGGGGCATTCTGATCGGCCCGTCCGGCGCCGTAACCGCTACGGACGGATTGAACGGCACCGTCGCCGCCCATTCATAACAGGGATGCGGCGATGGAGTTCGAGAGCCGTGCGAGGTAAGTCCCGTGCGGATCCTGCGGTTCGGTGGTGAGGATCACGGCGAACGCGTCGCGGTCCGGATCCAGCCAAAGCAGCGTGCCCGTCGCCCCCATATGTCCGTACATGCGTCGGCCGAGCAGATCACCGAAATAGGGGGACGATCCGGGCCAATACAATCGCCAGCCGTATCCCCAGGCCCGCGTTTCGCGGTCGGCGAGGGGGACTTGAGGCATGCCGAGCAATTGGTTCCGCGTGGCGGCGTCGACCGTGGCCTTGGAAAAAATCCGCACGCCGTCCAGCGAGCCCCCCGACAGCATCATCCGCGCGAACCGAGCCAAATCCGCGGGTGTGGATAAGACGCCGCCCCAGGGCGCCCCCAGTTGCCGCCAGTAGCGGCTGTTCCAGCCCCAATTCGTGGCCGCGTCTCGCTGATCCTCAGGTACGCGAATCTCGGCGATGCGCGACACTTTCGCGTCGGGGCCGTCGAACCAATCGTCGGGCGCCCCCAACGACGTGTCATTCATCCATAACGGCTCGAAAATCTCGACCCGCAAAAATTCCGGGCAGGAAAGACCCGTAAGCGTGCGGATGATCTCGCCGAGCAATCCAAAGCCCATGCTCTGATATCGCACGGCCCTGCCGGGCGGAAAGCCCATCTCGACCGTGCACGTCCCGGCGACAAACGCTTCGAGCGACGAGTGCGACTCGCGCAGTTCACGGTTGTTGGGCAGCATGTCGGGCAAACCCGACGTGTGCGTCAACAGGTGGCGCACCGTGACCCCGTATTTCCCGCGGCCGCGGAAACTCGACACGATCTCGCACACCCGGTCGTCGAGCGACAACTGGCCGCGTTCGACCAACAGCAGCGTGCCCATCGCCACGATCGGTTTCGTGAGCGACGCCACGAGAAAGATGGCATCCTCGCGAACCGCTCCGGCCGTCCCGTCGACCGATTGACTGCCGAAATACTGCGGCCGCGTGGTCCGGTCGGAGCGCCCGCAGACGATGCCGGCAGAGGGTATCAGTCCGCGCCGGCACCAGTCGGCAAGCTGATCGAGGGTCCCTTGCCAGCGCTCGGGATCCAGATTGACGGAACGTGCGTCGTCGTGAATGGCGATGGTAGACATGATCGCAACCGCCCGGGCCCACTTTTTTCCGGGACTAGCGGGATCTTACTGGTCAAACGTCGACACTGCGTACCTGCAAGACCGAGTCGAGCCGCGTAATTTCCAGCACCTCGCGAATTTCCTCCGACGGGTTGAACACGAACACTTCGACTCCCAATCGGCCCAGCGAGGCGAGCATCCCCAACATGCCGCTGGGCACGAGTTTCACACCCGTCAGGTCAAACGCCAGCACCTCGCAGTGGTGCTCCTTGATCATTTCGGCAATTTCCTCCCGGCACTCGGTGACCACCACCTGGTCCAAAAGTTCCGCGCTGACAAAGCTGAGGACGGTCACCTTGCCCGTTTGATAGACATTGAGGAAACCCCGCTTGGAAGGCATCGTTCACCCGTTGCACCACGTGGGCCCATTGATGACGGCGTAGCGCTGCCGAAACCAGAAGGGCTGCAGTGTAAGGGATTCTACCCCGTCGAGAAAGTTTGGGCCCCCGCCCGACCTGTTACCACCAACCACGCGCCCAAAGTGCTGGTGGCACAACGGCGATTGAGGCCTGTCTGACTCCGGCGGACCAAAATGTTCGCGCGGGGCGCGGACCTCGATTAGTATCAACTCCAGCGTTCCCGAGCTGAGCCCGGAGCTCTTGATGGCGATCGAGTCGGCCGCGTCACCTGCCCACGCAACCTCGCCCGCGCAATCGTCGACTCCGGTACCGCCCGGGCAATGGCCGGCGCCGCTCGCCGCGTCGACGCCGTCGACGTCCTCCGCGGGGCGGTGATGGTCTTGATGGTGCTCGATCACACCCGCGATTACTTTGGCAACGCGGCAATCAACCCCACCGACCTGTCGCTGGCGAATCCGGCACTTTTCCTCACGCGGTGGGTGACCCACTTCTGCGCCCCGGTGTTCGCCTTCCTCGCTGGAACGGGCGCCTACCTGGCGGGTTCGCGCGGCCGATCGCGGGGCGACCTCGCGGCGTTCTTGGCCACCCGCGGACTCTGGCTGATCTTCCTCGAGCTGACAGTCGTCCGCCTTGGGCTGTTTTTCGACCCCATTTCCGCTCCGCTGATCTTGACCGTCCTCTGGTCGATTGGCGCCTCGTTCATCGTGTTGGCGGCCCTCGTCTTCCTCCCGAACCGGCTGGTCGGCGCGCTCGGCATCCTGCTGATTGCGACGCACGGCCTGGTCGACCGATTTCCGTTGGCCGCCGGTGACCCCGCCGCGTTCCAGGCCGCTCGCGCGCTTCTGCTGCGACCCGGCCTGGTGCCGCTGCCTGGTGGGATCAACGTGCTCGTCGGCTACCCGCTCCTTCCCTGGCTGGGAGTGGTCACCGCAGGCTACGGCTTCGGAGAGGTCATTCGGCTCGAACCGGAGCGAAGACGCCGCGTGATGTGGATCACTGGCCTCGCCCTGACGGCCGCCTTCGTGATCCTGCGAGCATCCGGTATTTACGGCGAACCGAGCCCGTGGACCACGCAGCCGACTCCGCTGCTCACTGCGCTCTCCTTCATCAACTGCACAAAGCAACCTCCCTCGCTGATCTTCGTGCTGATGACGCTCGGCCCGGCGATCGCGGCTTTGGCTGTGATCGATCGCGTGGGAGTCCGGGATCCCGGCGTCGTCGGAATCGGCGCCAGCGCCGTCGTAACGTTCGGCCGCGTCCCGCTGTTCTATTACCTGTTGCAGTGGTACGTGATCCACGGGCTGGCCGTGCTCACGGGCCTCGTGCGGGGATTTCCCATCGCCTGGCAGTTCTCCCCGGCGGCTTTGGCCATTCCGCCCGATGGCTGGGCGCTGAGTCTCCCGGGCATCTATGTCGCCTGGGCGGTGGTGTTGGCCGTTCTGTACTTTCCTTGCCGCTGGTTCGCCGACGTGAAGGCGCGCCATCCTGGTGGTTGGCTGTCGTACCTCTAACAGGCCGAATCCTCGGCGCACCTCTTTATCGCACGACCCCGCAACGCCGCGGCGAATCACCCGAACGTGAAGGAAAAAACTTCCGCTCCCGGGTCGAGAAACTCAATCTCGAACTGGCGATCGGCGACGGGCTTCGGCTGCCGAATCAACTGATACAGCCGCTGCTCGCCCACCGTGCCGTTCCCGCCGGCGTCAATTTCGCTGCCATGCGCGAGGCCGGGTGGCCGTCCATTGATGAGCACGCGAAAGCGCACGCTCGTTCCCCGCACGGCCGGTCCCATGACCAGATTCAGATCGCGGGCGTGAAAGCGATACGCGATCCGCCCCTTGGCCCCGTTGAGCACAATGGACTGTTTCCCGACCGTCCACTCTCCGGCAAGGGCCCAATGATTGAGCCTCAACCGCGCGGGGAGGGCATAGACGCCACGCTTGCCCAACTCGGCGCCGCCGGGAGAGGCGAAGTCTTGCGTCTTCTCGAAGCCGACATACGTTTCCGGCGACTTCAAGCTGCCCAAATCGGCCGACACTTCCGCGCCGCTCGGATGGACCGAAACCAGTTTGTGGCCAATTCCGTCCTTGCCGGCCTCAGCCAGCAATTGCTGGAGGATTCTTTCCGAACGGTCGTATTCCCCTTCGCCCAAGTAATGATGTCGAATGTGCCCCTGCCCATCGACAAAATACAGGGCTGGCCAGAAGTCGTTCTTGAAAGCCCGCCAGACCGCCCCATCGCTATCGATAGCGACGGGATACTGGATGCCCATCTCCTTCACCGCGCGCCGCACGTTGTCGACGTTTTTCTCGAATTCGAACTCGGGCGTGTGCACGCCGATCACAACCAATCCCTGATCCTTGTATTTCTCGGCCCACGCGCGGAGATAGGGAAGCGTGCGTCGCCAATTGATGCAGGAATAGGTCCAGAAGTCGACGAGCACGACCTTTCCGCGCAGGTTGGCCCCCGTCAACGGCTGCGAATTGAGCCACTCCGTCGCGCTGGCAGCCGGCAACTCACCTTCAACGGGTAACTGGGCCGCCGCCCGCGTCCCCCGCTGCGGCTCGCTCCCGTCGTCGGAGCGGGCCGCGCCCGGAGTCCCGATCAGGGCGGCAAAGATCGCCGACAACACGATTTGCTTTGCTTTCATGACGCATGCTCCCCAGAGCAATTCATAACGTTCCCCGTACCTCCGTAACAACTGCGGTTTTTTCGCGCTTGGCATTCCAGCCGATTCCAAGCGGCCAAACTGCGCTCGTGATCGGTCGCGCTGACCTCGCGAACGCTCCCCGTCGACGGGGAATCGCGCGAGCAGTCGCAATCCAGCCCTACTGGGGAGCTGCCGTCGTCCGTAGGACGGCCGCAGCGAAAACGGCTCCGGGAGCATCTCGCAATCGCGTGATGCAGCTGCCCACCCGGGGCCGTCCCCATTGGTCCGTGCGCCGATCGGCTCAGTCCCTTAAGTCCCGGAGAGCAGTCCCTTAAAACGGGCCTAAAGAACAGCAAGAAAGACGTAAAGGCCGTTATCCGCAGATTTCGCAGATGGCCGCAGATTTTGAAATTCAAATCGGCGAAATCCGCGTCATCCGCGGATCTGCTTTGCCTTCCTTGGTGTCTTTGCGCCTGGGTGGTAAGAATGTGGCTGGATCGCGCACAATTCGAGTGCGACTCGACCGAGCCACTCGCCGAAGTTCGGCCCGCCTTCTCTTTCCTGACGCCACAAAGAGGGTGTCGCGGCGGCGGCGGTCTCGCCCCACCTGGCATGAATCGACATGATCTCGTTGCGAAAACCATCGACCGAAACCATCCGTCGCTTCCTCGACGGCCAGCGAAATCTGGATTTCTCGTACCCGTTTGTGGGAGCCACCGCGACAACGCCGCCGGCCGGTTTCACGGTGGATCGCACCCGGATCCGGCTTGGCAGCGGCGAAGCCGTCTTCGCGGCCGCCAAGGCGGCCCTCGAGCGCTGGGATCAGTTTCGCCTCGGTTGGCTCGAGGCGTCTCCCGCGGACACGCCCATTCGAGCGGGCGAGATGGTGGCCATTCTCGCGCGTTCCGCCGGACTGAGTTGGCTCGCGGCCTGCCGCATTATCTACGTCATCAACGAGAACGGCCCGATTACCAGGTTCGGCTTCGCCTACGGCACATTGCCGGATCACGCGGCCACAGGCGAAGAGCGTTTTTTGATCGAATGGATTCCGGCCGACGACAGCGTCTGGTATGACATCCTGGCCTTTTCCCGGCCACGCCATCGGCTCGCCCGCTGGGGTTATCCAGTCATCCGCCGCATGCAGAAACGCTTTGGCCGGGAATCCGCTGCGGCCGTCCTGCGAGCAGTCGGCTCGAACTCGCACCCCACTTAAAGAGCAAAGAGAAAGCATGACGAACGACAACGACGATGATGATGTCGCCGAAACGGAGCCGATCGGCAGCGGGCGCTTGGCGGAACTCGTCGGTGCTTTGAATGCTCTGCCCGGCATCACGCTGCTGGCGCAACAAAGCGACGAAGATGCCTTTGCGGTGTTCTTCGACGTCGAGATCTTGGCGGGCGGTTGGCTCAGCCTCGCCGAAATCCTACAAGCGATCGACAGTTGCGATGGCGGCAGTAATTTTCACGTGTATGTTGCGGCCGGAGATGATGAATCACCGATCATCTTCCAGCTCGAAGGGGATCAAGACGCGGACCCATCCAAGCTCGCACACGAGATCGAGGATCCCGACGACTCACAGCCGGGCGAAGGCGACGACGACGAGCCCGGCGAGCCACGGTTGGGCATCGTTCGGCAGAGCTGAATCACCGAGGAGAGGTTTTGCGGCGATGCCACCTTTCGTAGGCCGAGCTGCCAGCTTGCCATTCTCTAGGTCGAGACGCAGTCGTCACATGGCAAGCTGGCAGCTTGCCCCACGGTCTGGAAACGGCCTCTAATCGGCGTCGTCGGTCTTTCGGGTCGCGCGCGTGGTCTCAATCTCGCGAAGGATGGCGGCGGCTTTCTCCGCATCGGCCTCGGCGACCAGAATCCGCGGGGAGCACCACCAAGGGGATGTCCCACAAGCGTACATCGCGGAGACGGAATCGTCCGTGATTTGCGCCGCAATCCCCGCGTCTTCCAGGGTGTTCGCGATCAGAGTTGCGGCGATGGCATTCTCCGCCCGATAAATTTCGACGAAACGTGAGTCAGGCATGGCAGCGCCCTTATGTGCAGCCAGCCCCGCCGTTTCGAGGGAGTGGAGCTGCGCAAAAATTGTACCACGCCACGGCGGGCGAACATCAGTTCGTCATGCTGCCATTCTTGAGGGAACGCGTTAGCGACCCGAGGACAGCAGCGTTCGAATGCGTTGAACTGCGCATTCGGCCTCTCGTCGTCTGCCTTCCGTTTATGTTCCCGCAGGCAGCCAACGCAGCGATCCCGGCGTTGTGAGCAGCTCTCCCGTTTCGAGCAGCGTTTTGAGGCCGGACAGAATCATCGGCCAGCCGCCGTACAGCTGCGGGTTGGCAGCTTCGCGCAATTGGCTGTGAGTGACGGTCAGCCGGCATGAGTCGCCGACCGGTTCGATCTCCCAGGTGACCCGCGATGTGCCTTCGTGCTTCACATCATCGCCCCAGAGGGCCTGGAAGCTTTGTACGAGCCGGCGGGGCGGATCGACTTCCAGATTTTCCCCCTCGAAGATCGGCGTGCCGCCGCCGATGCCTTCGTAGCGCGAGCCCGGCGTCCAACTCGAAGTGACAAGGGCCCCGAAGTTGTATTTGCGCCGCATCTCCGGATCGGTGATCGCCTCCCAGAGACGTTCGGCCGACGTTTTGATGTAGATCTCGAATACTTTTTCCATCGTCTTCTCCAAGTTGCGTTTGAGCTCGCTCAGGGCGGCCGTCCAAAGTTCGGCGTACTTGCTCACCCAGCGGTCGTGAATCAGCCGAATGGGAACGGCATTCAAAAAATGCAGCTTTTCCCGCCCGCTGCGGCGAGTCACCACGAGCCGGGCCTTTTCGAGCACGCGCAAGTGCTTCATCACGCCAAATCGCGTCATCGGCAGCCGCCGCTCGAGCGCACCGAGCGTCTGCCCGTCCTTCTTGAACAACTGATCGAGCAACCGCCGCCGCGTCGGGTCGGCAAGAGCTTTGAAAACCGCGTCCATTGATTCCCGCATCCGTTTGACGCCCCGATGATATGTGACCATTTAGTCACATGTCAAGAGTGGATAGCGGACCAAGCCCCGGAAGGGGCGCCACAGTCTTTGTCGCGACTGCAGTCAAAGTCGTGCTCTTCGCGGCATGCCAACACGAAGTCGTGCCGTCCGCGGCATGCCAAACACACTGTTCAGAAGGCTGCCACACTGCCAATATCGAACCCCTCCCGTTTTCTGCGGCTTTTCTCCCGGCCCATTGCCACAATGCTCTCTCACTTCGCATCCACTGCGCTCTGAGCTACGATATAGCCGGTTGAGGACTTCGAGACCGCATGGTCGCGGTCGTTGTCGGATGACTAAAAAAGGGGCAACCCGGTCGATTCGGGGGGCTCGTTGCTGAGTAAGCCGACGTGGTGAAACACCTTCAAGTGTTTCACCACGTCGGCTTTTTTTATTTGCGGCGCACGCGTTGAGGAGCCGCCCGACTCCGCAGGAATACGGTCGAGCGGATTTCGATCTAAGCCAACTGTTAAGGAGGTTGCCATGACACTGCCGAACGGAACGGGACACCGCGCAATCGTCGATACCCATCGGCACCCGATTGGACCCAAGCTCCAAGCCAAAATGGCGGAGCGAGGCTTGTACGATCCGAAACAAAAATTCCCGCAGACCAACGCTCAGGACTTGCTCTGCTATCGCGAGTTTTTCGATCTGGACTACGCCATGCCCAAGCAGCGCGAGGGGGGCGTCACCCTCAGCCTTGCCAGCAATGGCGGCGAGGTGGAGTGGTTTGCGCGGGATCTGCTGCAAGTCAGCACGGGCGACGCCCTCAAGACCTTGAACGACGAATACCTGGAGATCAGGGATCGCTATCCCGGCGAGTTCGCGCTCATGGCCAACGCGCACGCGCTCGAAGAGAGCTGTCGGCCGATCGTCGAGAAGATGATCAGCCAGGGCGGCGCCAAGGCGATTGCGGTGGCGTCCAGTTACGGAGACGGTGCGGAGCGCGCCTTCCTCGACAGCCCCAAGGCGGAATGGCTGTGGGAGTTTGCCGAAGCGAATGACATCGTGGTCCACATTCATCCACCGATGCTGTCGGTCGGGCACGAGGTGCTCATGCAGTACCGCCTTAACGAGGCGGTTGGCCGACCCTTTGACTCGACCGTCAACGGCGCCCGGATGATCGGCTCCGGCGTGTTCGATCGCCACCCAAAGCTGCAGGTGCTGATCGTCCACATGGGCGGCGAACTCGCGTCGGTCCTGGGTCGCCTCGAGTTCACTTGGCGCCTCAACTACAAGGGGATCCGCAACCCGCCGGCCGGCCGGCCTTACCAGAACGAGCGGCCGCCCTCTGACTACTTCAAGACCAACATCCTGGTCGACTGCATGGGTTTCAACCCAATTGGACTGCGAGCCGCGGTTGAAATGTGTGGTGTGGACCGAGTGGTGTTCGGCTCCGATTACGGTCCGATCCCCTACGGGATCAAAGAGCATGTGCAGATCGTCGAGGGCGTGCTTCCGAGCCCGGTTGAGCGCCAACAGGTGTTCTGGAAGACAAGCAACAGGGTCTTCCGTCTGGGCCTGGTCGACACCGATGTCGTCACCCCCAGCGCTTTACCAGTCGCGGTCGGTTAGAGCGTGATCCGAAGGCTGATACTTTTGAAAGGAAAGTTCATGTCGAAAACTGGGGTCATCAGCGCATCCTTGTGCACCGAGCCGCACTCCGCTCAGGCGGCTAACTCGCAACCCAAACCCAACGACGCCTTTGTCGATCTCACGACTTCGTATTTGGCGATGGCGAGAATCGGGTGTCGCTGAAGCTGCACTATCTGACCCTCGGAACGCCGCGTCGCGACGCGAGCGGCGCAATCGCCAATGGGGTTCTGCTGCTTCACGGCACCTCGGGATCGGCTGCCGACTTCGCGCAGCCCGCCTTCTTCGATGCGCTTTACGGTGCCGGGGAACCGCTCGACCTGAGCCGCTATTTTCTTGTGATCCCCGACGCGATCGGCGCTGGGGACTCAAGCAAACCATCGGACGGATTGCACACCCATTTCCCTCATTACGGCTACCGGGATCAGGTTAGGGCGCAGCATCGACTGCTTGAGCGGATAGGCATCAAGCACCTGAAGCTGGTGCTTGGGACGTCGATGGGAGGTATGCAGACCTGGCTTTGGGGCGAGATGTTCCCGAACGACATCGATTGCCTCGTGGCGATCGCCAGTACGCCTGCTGCGATCAGCGGAAGGAACATGATCTGGCGCGAGATGATCAGCCAAGCCATTCGTAGCGACCCAGCCTGGAAGAACGGCGACTATCCAATGGACTCGCCGCCGAAAAACTGGATCAAGGCGGTCCTACCATTATCCGCGATTATGACGGGATCAGCTGAGCAGCTTCAAAAGCAGGCACCGACCCGCGAGACCGCGATCGACCTCGTCAACGAGATGGAGGCTCGCGGCGAAGCCTTCGACGCCAACGACCTTCTCTACGCCTTCGAGAGCTCCGCCGACTACGATCCGGCACCAAAGCTGAGCGCGATCATCAAGCCGATGCTCACCATCAATTTTGCAGACGACTTGACCAATCCTCCCGAACTGCTGCACTTACCGACCGCCCCGAACTACACCGCGGTGATGTTTCCGGCTGGCCCTGCCAGCTACGGTCACATGACACTCGCGCACCCTGCTGTTTGGGCTTCGGCTCTTGGGTCTTTCTTGCAGCGCCTCCCCCACGAGCGCTGACAATTCGTGTCCGATTATTGCCCGCTTCGTTGCCTTCATTGGAGGTCTTTCAATGCTTCTCGATCGAACACTGCAGGAATCCTCTTACGCGGCCCAGCCGATCAGGGGCGACGAGGGCGCACCGATCATTGGTCCGACGAATCCCGCGCGTGAGGCCGAGAGTCCCAGGCAGGCTCACGCCGCCGCAGACGGATCACGGCACCCTGCCAAACCTGAAATGGTCCTTCGCCGACAGCCACAATCGCTTGCAGCCGGGCGGCTGGGCACGGCAGACGACGATCCGCGAACTTCCCATCGCCACAGAGCTTGCCGGCGTCAACATGCGACTCGCGGCCGGTGCAGTCCGGGAGATGCACTGGCACAAGGAGGGCGAGTGGGCCTACATCCTCAAGGGCGGGGCGCGGATCACGGCCGTCGACCAGGAGCTTCGCACTTTCCAGGACGACGTCGGCGAGGGCGAGGGATGGTTCTTCCCTGCCGGCATCCCACACTCGATTCAGGGACTTGAGGGCGACGGTTGCGAATTCCTGCTCGTGTTCGACGACGGCATTTTCAACGAGGACGAGACCTTCCTGGTGAGCGACTGGCTGGCCCACACTCCGAAAGACGTGCTTGCCAAGAACTTCGGCGTGCCCGAAAGCGCCTTTGCGAACATCCCCAAGGAGGAACTCTACATCTTCCCGTCGACCGTGCCCGGTCCGCTCGCCCACGATCGGGTCGCCGGCCTCGGGCCGGTACCGCAGACCTTCACCCACCGCATGATCACGATGGAGCCGATCCGCATGAAGTACGGCCAGGTCCGTATCCTGGACTCCTCCAACTTCCCGGCGACGACGACCACCGCCGCGTTAGTCGAGGTGGAACCGGGCGGGATGCGCGAGATGCACTGGCACCCGAACGCGGACGAGTGGCAGTACTACCTCTCGGGCCAGGCGCGGATGACGGTGTATGCGTCTGGTGGCGCCGCAGGCACGTTCGACTACCAGGCGGGCGACGTCGGCTACGTGCCGCGGGCGATGCCCCACTATGTCGAGAACACCGGCACGACAGCGTTTCGGTTTCTCGAGATGTTTCGCAGCCCGAGATTCGAAGATGTCCCGCTCGCGCAGTGGTTGGCGTTCACGCCCCACGAACTCGTGCGGGCACACCTGAAAATCGACGAAGCGGTCCTCGCGAAAATCCCGCCGCGCAAAATGCCCGTGGTGGGGGCTTGAACCGGCCATCACGAAGCCCAGGCGATAAAAGAAAGATGACTCACATGAACGCGACTCTAAATCCCGCTGTTAAACCAGTCGAAGCAAATCCAAAGGCAACACTTGAGTCGGTAGGTGTTAGAAACCCGGTGACCTCGGCGAGGCCCGCCAGCTCATTTCCGGTCGGGTATCACGATTTGCACCCGGACATCAGCATCAACTTTCAGCTGAACCGCTTCTACGGTTGGGCCGGCGACGACAGCATGCTGACCGAGATGCGCGAGGCGGCCGCCGGCGTGCAAGACTATCCGACCTTCACCAAGATATTCCTCGAACTGGGGGAACAAGGCGCTTGCCCGGCACGAGACACTGAAGGGGCATATTATCTGCGCCTCGCCGAGTTCTTTTTGTTCACCAAGGACCCGCGCAAGCTGCCCACGCGCCAACGCTTCGTCGACCTGCTTCTGGGTCACTTTCAAATCCCGTCCTCTGCATGCAGCCGCATCCCCTACGGGTCCGGCTGGCTGCCTGCCTATCGCCTCACTCCTGCGCAGCCCAAGGGCACATTCGTCGTATTCGGCGGTTACGACAGCTATATCGAGGAATGGTTGCCCGCGGCGCTGTTCTTTCGCGACGCCGGCTACGACACGATCCTGTTCGAGGGGCCCGGCCAGGGAGCGGCGCTCGAACTGGCCCATTTGACCATGAGCCCTGAATGGGAGAAGCCGGTCAAAGCGGTGCTGGACTTCTTCCGCCTCGACGCGGTCACGTTGATGGGCTTCTCCCTCGGCGGTTGTCTTGCCATGCGCGCCGCCGCGTTCGAGCCCCGAGTGCGCCGAGTTATCGCCTACGACATCTGTACCAAATTCCTCGAGTGCTTCGTGCGCTCGATGCCGGCCCAGGCACAAAAGCAACTGCTCGACGGGATCCACGCCAGCAACGAGGGCGCCGTCAACACATTCTTTGCCAGCGCCATGGCCAAGAGCCTGCTCTTTGACTGGGCAACCCAACAGGGAATGCACATCACTGGACTGACGACGCCCTACGCGATGATGAAGCACTATCAGCAATACGCGACCGCCGATATCTCGCCCCTGGTGACCCAGGACGTGCTCCTGTTGGCGGGCGCCGAGGATCACTACATCCCGGTGCACGAACTGCCCGATCAGATCGCGACCCTGACACATGTACGCTCACTGACCGCGCGCCTGTTCACGCGCGCGCAGCAAGCACAGAACCACTGTCAAATAGGCAATATGGGCCTCGCGTTTCGCGTCATCCTTGATTGGATGGAGGGTCTCGGGCCGATCGAAGGGCCGACCCCTTGCTGACCGCTTCTCGGGAGCTAAGCCAAAAGAGAAAAGCGACTTGAATTGAAGATCGTTCAAAAGGCAAACGCGTCTGCATTCTCACCAACGAATCCAGCGTAACTTGCCAACAACAAACACTCCGAAGCAGAGCGAATATTTTGCGTGCTTCATTCACGTCGTTTCAACAACTGGGCTCTAACCAGCAGGCGCTCGGCGGCCTCGACACACGTCCGATGCGTTCCACCAGTGAGGGATTTATGACGAGCACATCGATGTTTGGCACGTTTGGCCGTTATACGGAGATTCCCGTCAAAGAGATGACCCCCGAACAGAAGAAGGGCTATGACGGTGTGGTCAGGGAACGCGGACAGGCGCCGGGACCGTACAAGATCTGGCTTCAGAATGCGGGACTCATGGAGATCATGGTGCCGATGGGCGTGTATTTCCAGGAGGGGCATTGCTCGCTCTCGATCGCCGAACGCGAGATTGCCAACAACCTGATCAATGGCAAGTGGCTTGCCGCCTATTCAAATTTTGAACACGAAATCATCGGAGAACAGGCCGGCCTGCCCTCAGAGAAGGTGCAGGCACTGATTGCGGGGCTGCCGACATCGTTCGAGGATCCGCGGCAGCAAGTGATTTACGAGATGACGGTCGCGCTGATTGCTCCGCGCGTCGTGCCAACGGGTCTTTACGAACGCGCCGTGAAGCTGCTGGGGCACGCCGGCCTCACGGATCTCAGTGTTCTTATCGGGTACTTCACCTGCGTGTCGATGACCCTCAGGGCTTACGACGTCCCCTCCGACGCCGTCGGCCTCGAGCGATGAGGGCGCTCCAGGCGCCGATGACGAATGGCACTTACGACCAACAAGGAGTGATCTATGATTTGGCCTGTTCGCAACGCTGCACGCATCACGTTGGTTGATCCGGCGACCGCTTCTCAGGCAATCGACGACGCTTTCAAGTCCATTCCGAGTATCAATGTGTTCCGTGCGTTGGCGAACGCGGAGACTCTCTTCCCCGCATACATGGAATACGTCACGCTGCTCTTCAAGCCCATGGAGCTTGACTCTGCTCTGGAACGCATGATCGTGCTCCACGTTGCGGAGGTTTCGCAATGCTTTTACGCATGGCGGCAAAACGTGATCGTCGCGAAGAGCGTGGGCGTATCGCAAGAGCAACTGGATGCTTTGCAGCTCGGAGATATCGCCGCACACTGCTTTCGCGATGACCAGAAGGCCGCCTTCAGATTTACCGATGAGGTTATGCAACTGATCGAAGTAACGGACACGACCTACACCGACACGAAGCGTTTCTTTTCCGATCGCGCCATTACGGAAATGCTGTACGTCGTCGGCACCTACATGTTTCTCGTGCGACTGTTGCGCACCGGGCGGGTGTCGCTCGACGACAAGCCCGCCGATGCTCCGGCCCTGAGCGAGCACTCGCAGTCGGCCATACCGTAGAACCTATTCTCACAACGAAGCCTGCAACTGAGGCTGGTGAAAAATGTGTCAACGAGGCATCCATGCCATACGACGGTAAGCGACAAGCGAAACTCACCACCATTGCGTCCTTTCCCAGGAACTATTTCCTCGAGAACATCGCTGTACGCGCCGATAACTCACTCCTCGTGACGGTCGTAAACCCAAAGGAGCTATGGTACGTTCCCCCGGCTAGCGGCCGGGTGCCGGTAGAGCCGTCACTTTTATTCACCTTCGAACAGCCGGTGTTGGGCATCGTCGAGAGCGGGCCGAACATCTTCTACGTCTGTACTTCGAACGCATACACGACGCATGAGTCCTATTTGCATCGCCTGGACTTGAGCGAATGGATACCCGGGTCGTCCGTCGACCCGCAAGAGGTTCTCGAGTTCCCGAAATCTGCTCGCGCATTGAACGGCTGTTGCGTCCTGGCGCCCAACGTCATTCTTGTAGCGGACTCGATGGCTGGCCTGATTTGGAGAGTCGATCTGCCCAAAGATGGTCGAACTCCGGCAGCACGCGTTTGGCTGCAGCATGAAAGCATGGAGTACTACCCTGGCTCGTTGAAGCCTGAACAGCCCGGCATCAACGGCATACGCTACGCGGCGAAGTTGGGTTACGTCTACTACACGGCGACAGCGAAGAAACTGTTCATGCGCGTGCAGGCCAATCCTGAGACGCCGGGTGCAGTCGGCGAGCCGGAGCATGTTTCCGCGGGACGCATGGCGGACGATTTCTGCATCGATGACGACGCCGGTGTTGCTTACGTGACAACGCATCGGGAAAATACCATCGATTGCATCTCGCTGGATCCGGCCAGGAACAGCCAGCGCTTCATCGTCGCGGGGGATCCTTTCACCGAAGAACTGATTGGACCATCCAGCGGCGCCTGGAGCAGGCTCCCTGGAGAATATGGCAAGGTTGCCTATTTCACTACCGATGGTGGCACCGCCTCGCCACCGCCTGATGGTGTACGGCGGCCGGCCAGGCTCCTACGCGTGGAGCTCCCGAAGGTGCCCGAGGCCTTACGGAACTCCTGACGGACATAAGGCAGAATCGGAGCAGAGCACTCTTGAGCCACAGGCTTCGAATCGCCGAGAGCAGTCACGCCGATTTGTTCGCCAACTTCTCAACCGGGGATGTGGAAAAACGGACTGGGTGCGCCGGGACTTTTACTCGAGGTCCCACAACACGGATTCATCTCCCTTTTCCATATAGAACGCGACGGAGCGGGGCATGTCCGAGACGTTGACCGTGACTTAATCCAATGACCGATGTCCGCATTACCCATATCGGTGGCCCGACCGTGCTGCTGGAGTTTGGCGGCTGGCGGCTGTTGACGGATCCGACATTCGATCCGCCGGGGCGGCGGTACCACTTCGGCTGGGGGGCCATGTCGCGGAAGCTGGCCGGGCCGGCGATTGCGCCCGCGGAGATTGGGCCGATCGATGCCGTCTTGCTGAGCCACGACCATCACGACGACAACCTCGATCCCGCCGGGCGGGCTCTGTTGCCGCAGGCGGGCGCCGTGCTCACGACGGAGGCCGGCGCTCGTCGCCTCGGGGGCCAGTCGCGGGGTCTAGCTCCGTGGGCCATCACTCGGCTCGAGCACGAGGGGCGCGTGCCGATCGAAGTCGAGGCGACGCCGTGCCGTCACGGTCCGCCGTTCAGCCGGCCGATCACGGGCGACGTCATCGGCTTCGCCTTGGGTTGGGAGGGGCAAGCGCACGGCCCGGTTTGGATTTCGGGCGACACGGTCCTCTACGACGGGGTTCGCGAGGTGGCCCGGCGGCTCAAAGTTGGCACGGCCATCGTGCACCTGGGCGGCGTGCGGTTTCCGTTCTCCGGCCCGCTGCGCTATACGATGACCGCGCAGGAAGCCGTCGAGCTTTGCGGCTTGATGCGTCCGCAGACGATCGTGCCGATTCACTACGAAGGCTGGTCGCACTTCCGCGAGGGGCGATCCGCGGCCGAGCAGGCCTTCGCCGCCGCGCCTGCAAATGTCGCCGAGCATGTGTGCTGGCTGGAGATCGGCAAACCAGCGACGTTGTATGTGTGACCGTCCCACGGACAGTTCGCACGAATTTGTCGAGTCGCCCTGGCGGGGGCGAACGATTGAGGCCGGCCCACGAAGCCGGCGGCCCGCCAGTGTCTTTTCATCCGCGACGTGATGACCGGTCACGACCTTCGAACGGTGCCACCACGATCCGCCGCAAGCGTCTTGCGAGTCAAGCGGCAGTCGCCCTGGCGGGCCAGGGCCACCAAGTGGCACCCCGTTCGGCAGGCAAAGCGCTGCCCTACTGCACTCCGGTTGCCGGACGGTTTCACGCAAAGCCGTGGGCGTGTCGTGCCAGCGCGGGATCGCCGCGTCTTATGATGTCCGTGGACCGCCTTCTCCAGCAACGGCATGGCCAGTGCGACGCCCCCCGCCGGGAGTTTTGCATACTTATTGTAGGCGCCTTGGCCTTCCATGACGCCGTGGGAAAGTTTCGTTGCGTGGGACATGGCGGCGTCCTGCTCGTTGGTCGGTTTTCCGGGACGGGCGATCGGTGAATCAATGTCTCGGTTCATTCTAAATCGAGGGCCGCATACACCGCGATGAGATCGGTTCGTAGCGCATTTCGAATCGAAGTCAAATTGAAGGCCAAAATTTCGGCCCCGGCCACTTTTTTTGCCTTTTCAAAACCCCCGATGCGCCCCAAAAAAGCCAAAAAAGGGGTTCACGGATGGCTCATTTCGAGCGAAAAACTCACGCAACGGAGCACTATTGCCCAAGTGTCCGCAGAGCGATTTGGGAGGCCTCAGCCGCGGACAAACCACCAGGCGAGGAAGCACAAGAGGGGAAACAGGACGAACACCAGCGCCAAAGTCGCCACGTTCGAGCCGAAGTTGTCGGGCCAGCGGGCCATGAGACGGGATGCCCGATTGGGCGGGAGTGGAAGAAAAAAATGGGGCACGGGCCGAGAAATCAGCGGCCCGCGCCCCATGTGCCGTTAGCCGATGACGAGCGGGTCCGTTTCGGGAACGGCGTCGCTCTCCGCGTCGAACCATTCCTTTTTGAAGACGATCCGCTTTTTGTGCTTCATGGCGAGGTTGGCCGTGAGGGCCATGATGGCGTCCCCCATGGCGAGCGTGCCCGGGCAGCGGAGGCCGCCCTCCTGCGGCGATTTGTTGATGTTGTGGCGGACGCAGTAGGCGAAATGCTCCATCTCCTCCGTGTAACCGCGGCTGACTGACGCGGGGCCTTCGGCCGAAGCATGGCCTCCGGTGTTGGTTTCGTAGGCTTCCAGCACGGGCCCGCCGCCCTTTGTGGAGTTGACCACAAAAATTCGCTGTTCGAGGCCACCGCCGGCTGACGTGGGGCTTTCTTCCTTGAACAAGAGAGCGTCCTTTTCGGTGCGGACCATGAGGGTGCCGCGGCTGCCGAAGACCGTTTCGCCGTACGGTTCGAGACGGTTGGTGCTGATCGACGAGTAGGTGACGATGCAGATGTCCTTCTGATCCTGCTCGTAATGCGGGCCCGGGAACTCGAAAGTGACGTAGATGTGGTCGTCGATCTCCCGATCGTCTTCCTGCTTGTCCTTCGAGCCGACGCCTTGGACGCCGTAGAAGTTCTTGCCACCGTAGCCCTGGACCGCCAAGGGATGCTTTTTACCCAAAAAAATGCTGGCTGCGTCCATCTGGTGGCTGCCCAATTCGGCCATCAGGCCGCCCCCCGTTTCGTTGTAGAGCCGCCAGTTGATGAACCGTTCCATCGAGTCGAAGCCGTATTCCTTGATGCGGCTTTCGAGCGCTTCGCGATCGACGCCGGGGACGGGTTTTCGCCAACTATCGCGATTGGGGAAGCTGTTGTTGCGGTGCCATTGGGCACGAATAAATTTGACGTCGCCCAGCAGGCCTTCACGGACGATTTGGTTCGCGTTGTCGTACAGGACGCTGTAGTGCCGCTGATGTCCGACCGCCAGCAGCAGCTTTTTCTCCTTGGCCAGGCGGATCATTTTCTTGCATTGCGTGATGTCGTGGGCCATCAGCTTTTCGGTGAGGACGTGCTTGCGCACATTGAGGGCCTCCATCACCAGCGGTCCGTGCTGATTGAGCGGCACTGCGATCACAACCGCTTCGATACCGAGCTTGTTGTCGGCCAGCAGCTCGTGGTGATCGTTGAAGACCTTGATCTGGCTCGCAGTTTTTTCACCGAGCTTGCGGATCAGGCCCATGCGGTCTTCGTTGCCGTCGCCCACCATGGCCCGAAGGCGGTTTGAGGGACGGAGATCGGCAACGGCGACGATATTCATGTATTCCTGAGGATGCTGCGTTAGCAGAATATTCCCCTCGTCCCCGGTCCCGATGAAACCGACCCGGACCCGGTCCCCCTCGAGCTTTTTGTAGCCGAAATAAGCGGCCCCCAGCCCGCCGGCGGCGGCCGCACCGGCTTTGAGAAAGTCGCGGCGGTTCACGCTCGACGCGTTCAAGCCGTTCGACACGCGATTGAAATTCTCGCCGCCGACCTGGATCTGTTCCGGAGTAAGTTGCATGGCGGAAATCCTTTGATTTCTACGAAAGAGACGGCGGGGGCGCGTTGGCGGAGCGGCGTCTGCCGGTGAGGCCGGCGAACAGGCGGTCCACTCCGAACCATTGGCCGGTGGGCATGGCGGCGATCGCCAAAAGGGCGATGACCTCGATCAGGTTCTTGTTGATGATGTAACTATGTTCCGGTCCGGCCGATTCCATCAAATCTTCTACGCCGGGCCAGGGGGGAATCGCGAGATAAAACGATAAAAGCAGGACCGCGCCCGCCAGGGCTGAGATGCGGGTTCCCAATCCCACCATCAACAGGCCGCCGATGGCGAGCAAAGCCCATATGGTCGTGTGATCGATCCGCTGCTGTTCGGTCAGCGGTTCCGGCACGGGGCCGCGGGCCAACTGCTCCGGCGTCAGCAACTTGCGGGCGTCCTGCTTGAACTCGGATTCCAGCGCCCGCACGGGGTTTACCAGTTCGGACCGCAGCTTCTGGATTTCGCCCCATTGCACGTCGAGATGGTGGTGTTCGAAGGCTTGATGCGCCCGCGGAAGCTCATCCTCGTGGCGGGCGAGCATCTCCTTGTATTGCGTGATCTTGCCTTTGCGCTGCTCAACGACCTCCTTGGTCTTTTCGTCGCGATACACGATACCGACGCGTTCGGGATCGATTTTCAGGAGGACGGCCAACCGCTCTTTGTCGCTGAGTCTTGCGGACTGCCGGTAGACGGAATCGAGCGCTTTGAGAAATCGCTGCACATCAACCGGTTTGGCGGTCTTGTCGCTTTTTGCGATGCGCTCCAGCTCCGCCTTCTCTTTCGGGATCAAGTGCTGTTTGCCGTCCACGACGAGGAGCTTGTTATCGGCATCGTAGTGAATGACCTTCTCGAGCTGCGGAGTGAATTTCATCCCGTCCGGCAGCTTGGCGAGGGGCGCCGAAAACTGGGCGGGTCCGTCGAGCATGTCGGAGAGCCGAAGCTTCTGCGCCTCTGTCAGATCCGGGTGCTGGATCACGAACGCGTCGCGGTAAGCATCCAAGCAAGCCGCGACCTGGTCGTAGTCGAGCCAGTGCAGGTCGTCCGGATCCCCCGTCATCTCGCGATAAAAACCGCGGAGCGGGCCGTGCGCATTTCGCAGGTAACCGGCGGACGACCAAGGCTTTGCGGTGGAAAACGTATTCAGCTTCCACAAGCCCTCGTAGACAAGCTGCCAGCCGATCGCGAGCCGCAGCAAAACGATAAACAGCACGGCGATTCCCGATAATCGCCAATTGTCACGCACGACGATAAACCTCCGCCTCGACGCTTTGCTCAAAAAACAAGACCTCGTCGGGGATTCCGCACAGTAGGACTTCCAGCGTGCGGCCCCGTCCGGGCGGGCGAATAAAAATCGCACCGATCTGGGGATGATTATCGCAGTAACAGAGCGCGTTTTCGACTCCGCCGACGAAAAAGGCGGTCGACAGAGCATCCGCAACCGCGGCCGTCGGCGCGATCACCGTGACCGAAAGCAGCTCTTCAGACGGCCAGCCCGTGCGCGGATCGAGAATGTGGCCGTAACGTTTGCCTTCATGGCGAAAATACTGAACATTCGAGCCGCTCGTGGAGAGGGACTGATCCTTGAGGAGAATTGTCGCCAGCCGCTCGTGCGGCAGCAGCGGATTGCGAATTCCGACCGGCCAGCCCCGATGGCCGGCGTGATCGCCGCGAACCAGAACGCTGCTATATCCGCCGTGAAAAAGCCATTCGTCGACCCCCTCTTGCACTAGAAACGCGGCCGCACGGTCGACGGCGTGCCCCTTGCCGATCGCCCCCAGGTTCAGTTCCACCCCGGGCCGATCGAAGCCGATCGTCTTTTCCCCTTCGTCGAATTGAACGTGACTCATCCCCGTGACGGAAAGGGCTTGCGCGTTTTCACCCTCGGTCGGAATCCGCCCCTCGCTGCGACACTGGCGCCACAGGGCGATCAGCGGACCTGACGTGGGATCGAAGGCGCCCGCCGTCTCGCGGCTGATGTCGCGTGCCTGAACCAGCAGTCGAAACAATTCCCCTTCGACGTGCACCGGCTCCGCCGCCGCCCGCCGGTTGAGTTGCGACAATTCGCTCTCCGCACGGTAGACCGTCATCTGCGCTTCGAGCGCGTGAATCATGTCGAGCGCATCGGAGGCGATCATCACTCGTCGCGGCGGGCCGGGATTCAAGACGACGGAAAACTTGCAGGCCATCGCCCGCGTTTCCAGCCGCACAGTCGGACCGGCCTGCGGAATCACGTCCGCGGGCAATCCCTCGACGATCGCATCGGCCAGCTCGCCGCCGGCATGTTCCACCTGCCGTCGTAAGGCGGAGCCGGTCAAAAAATCGCGACGGGTCGCAGACGGTTCAGGGTGGGCAGCCATAGCAGTTTCCAAGAAAACCAACTCCCCATTATACCAGGGCACCGCCCTGGACCCGGTGCCGATTACACGTAAAGTCGCGCAGGCACTGCTTCGGCCTCGATCCTTTTCCCCTCTCCTTCGAAGGTGCGCAGTTTTCGGTGCGCACCTTGGAAAAGGGTGCGCATCTTCGAAGAAATCCTCGGGGTTTTCCAAGATGCTCACTTTCGAAAAACGTGAGCATCTTCGGAAGGGGTTGCGCACCTTCGAAGCAGGGCTCGCCCTGCACCCTGTGCCGTTGAAGTGTAAAGTCGCGCAGCCACGGGCTTCGGCCTCGATTCTGTTGTTTGGATTCGATTTGAGAGAGGTTCATTGCTTCATTCATCGCCGGCGATGAGAGAGGCGGATTGCCCGGGCCTTCCCCGGACGGGCTGAGCCGACTTGGCTGTTGAGTATTCATGTGGCTCCGCCATTGAGGCGGATCCCGAGCGCCCGGCTCGCATGGAAATAAAAAAGAGCCGTGCCTTCAAAAAAAGTGGCACGGCCCCGCATAAGCGAGATTTACAGCTTGTCGCTGTACCGTATTTCGATCGTTACTAATGTGATCATATCCGCGGATGCCCACTCGTTCAAGATCAAATTTTTTTTAGCACATCGATGGAAAACTCAAACGCTTCGTATCCGGGGCACCCAGAGAAGAAATGACTACAGTCGCGGCGGTGCGGGCTTGATGGGCGCCGCAAATCCGTTGGCCCCTTTGACGCGGACCTTGCGTTTGTACACCCGGTCGAGGCAGGTGGCAAACAACGTGTCGAAATTCGGGCCGCCGAAACAGAGGTTGGCGATATCGCCGTTCGGCGTGGGGATGATGCAGTTGACGCGACCGGCCGCGTCGGAGACTTGAATTCCCAGGCTGGTGGCCGAGTACAGCCGCCCGTTCTGATCGACGCGGATCCCATCGACGCCGCTGTTGTCGGCCCGGTCCGGGACGTGCAAATAAAAATACCGCTGCTTGTCGGCGAGCGACCCGTCGGTCTGGATCTGATAGCTGTAAACCCAGTGCGAGCGGCTCTCGGCCACATACAACAGCGATTGGTCGGGCGACAGGCAAATCCCGTTGGGCAGCTTGAGCCCCGAATCGACGATCCGTTTTTCGCCGCGTGGACTGATGTACCAGACGTAACCCGGCTCCCCGGGATTGGGCAGCACGGGATTCGTCACGTAAATGCCGCCGTCATGCCGCACGACGATGTCATTGCCGTGAAAGCCGTCGGCAATTTTTGTCGCGTGGCCCGCCGCGTCGTAGGCGAAGATTTCGTACGTTTTCTCCGCCACGGCGTAGAGACGTCCGTCCGGTCCAAACGCCTGACCGTTCCCCTTTTTTGAGTCGGCAATGAACAGGCTCACCTTGCCGTCGAGGCCGATTTTGTACGTCTTGCTATCGGGGATGTCGTTGAAGAAAACCTCACCCTTCGCGTTGGCCGCCGGACCTTCGGTGAACTTGTAACCCTGCGCGACCAGCGTCCAATCCTCGCCAGGAATGAGAATGTCCTGCAGTGGTTGTGCTCCGGCCCCCGCCTTCACCGGTGTCGGCCAATCCTTCCAGAGCCAGCGCATCGCGTCCGGGAAAATCTCGGTCGCATGAATGCCGTTGTGGCCCCCTTCGCCCCAGGAATGATTGACCTCGTAGCCGGCGAATTTGAGGGATCGCTCCATTTCCTGGTTCGCCATCCACCAGTCACCGGCGTAGATGTTCTGGTCGTTGCTGCCATCCTCGAGGAACACGCGGAGCGGCTTCGGCTCATACTTGCGGATCAGTGTCGGATAGACATTCCCGCCGCGCAAACCAACGTATGTACCCACCGCGCTGAACACGCGGCGAAACTGGTCGGGCCGCTCCCAGGCGGCGGTGAAGGCGCAGATCGCCCCGCTACTGGCGCCGCCAATGGCCCGGTCGTTGGGATCCTTCGACAGGCGAATCGGGCGACCGTCGGAGGTCGATTTTCTCTCGACTTCCGGAAGCAATTCCTCGGTCAAAAAGCGGGCGTAATTATCCCCCAGACCGTCGTATTCGAAGCTGCGGTTGAAGCGATCAATGGCCGTGTTTGTCGGTGCCTTCACGCGGCCGTGCATCACGAAGACGCCGATCACGACGGGAATTCGCTTCCAGTCGATGAGCTCATCGAAGACCGCCGGCGCGTTGAATTGAATGCCGTCCTGACCGACATACAGGCAGGCCGGCCTGGCCGGATCGTATTGCCGCGGCACATAGACCCAATAGTCGCGGACTGTTCCGGGAAAAATGCGGCTCTTCTCGAACGTGTACCTGGTCACTTCGCCTTTGGGGCGATCTCGTTCGAGCTGCGCATCGGCAATCTGAGATTGAGTGAGAAGCAAATTGAAACCGATGCAAAGCGCAAGCAAGTTTCGGCACATGGAGTGTCTCGAAAGGCTTTGGCGGGATCGGCCGACAGCGGTCAGGGGGCGTCAATGGGCAGGTTGCGCTCGGAATACGGTCGGACGCTTTCGTACCATTCGCGCCAGTCCGTCCGGAGGGTCTTTCTCCAGGATGCGGCCACTTTTGACTTTTGCTGATCGCTGGTGTTTTCCGGAAGGGCGGACACAGGATCGCTGGAGCCTCCGAAGCCGTTCGGACGGCGGCTGAACCAACACAGCGCGTTGTTCGCTTCGACAACGACGCCGTAATCGGGATCGTCGATCGCCTTGATCAAGATGTTTACATCGTGGATGGTGGCGCAACGGCCGAGGGCCCAGATCACAGTTCGCCGAACTTCGGGTCGGGGATCCCTCGCCAGGCGGATCAAGCGGTCTTTCTGGCCGATCAGCTTTTGGGGATCGCCGAGTTCGATTTGCTCGACAATCGACTTTTGAACCGCTTCGACTTCGGTGCTCTTGGGGTTTTCCAACTCGCTCAAGAGCTGGTCGACCGCGACCGAGAGTTTGCGGACTTGAAGGCCATCGGCCCCCGTTTGGATTGCGCTCAGATTGGTCGGCAGACCACGTCCGCCGATCATCAAGCCACCGCCGAACCTCTTATCGCCCGGCTTGACGTGCATGATGTTGGAGGTCGCGCGCGACAGGAACAGGATTGCAAACGAGCTTCCGACGTTCATGCCGGCCATTCCGTCGATGATGCCGCTGTCGGGAGACTGACGTCGGATCAAGTTGGCCGCCCCTTCCAGATACCAGTCGTGGCCGTCGAAATCTTTCATCCCCGACAGGGCGCACGCCCGCTCGAGACCATAGAGGTAATAGACGGGAAACTGGCCGCCCGGGTCGACGGAGAAGTGGTCTTCCAGCCAGGTCAGGCCCCGCGCAATGGCTTTGTTGATGTGGGCCAGCGAGACGCTGGCGCTCGAACTGCCTTTGGCTTCTCGAAGCCGGCGAGTAGTGCCGGGAGTCGGGCCCGAAACTGCGACGGTCAGATCGAGGCTCTTCAAGACTCCGAACCGCACCGCTGGCGGGCTGGCCTGCGCTGCGCCGGCGCCTCGATCGTCAGCCCCTCCGGGCGCACCACTTTCTTCCCGCGCGATGCGCGGGCCGATCTTCTGACGGCCGGTTCGGCTCTTCGGCCGCGCCGATTCGGCATTCCGCCCGGGTCGTCGGCCTCGTCGTCCTCCAGTACGAGGGTGTAGTCGCCTTTTGGATAGAGAAACAGCCGCGCGATGCACAGAGTCGCAATACCGTTGACCGTCATCGAGTGCGTGGAACTCTTTGCTCGGCCCGGATGATAGGCGAACCCGCCGTCGGGGCATTGCGAATCAATTTCCCACTGGGCAAGTTGCGCCGAGGCCGACTTGGGAATCGCGACCCCGGCACGGGTGGCGGCCCACAGCCCGAGGACCGCGTATTGCGTCACGCTCTGGTCGCCGCCTTCAGTTTCTTGGGGCGAATCGTTCCGAGCCCAATAGTACCAGCCGCCGTTCGCATTCTGGTGCGAGGCAATGAAGTTGCCGATCTCGTCGATTTGCTTGGCATATTTCTTGGGGTCGGCCTCACAAAGCGCCATGAGGTCGCAGCCCCCCTCGTAAAACTGATACGTGCTGTCCGTCAGGTAATGCCCCCCCGGCCCCCGGAATTTTTCGTCGAGAATGCGGCCGATCAGCGTCTGAATGGCCGGACTGTCGTTCGGCTCTCCCGCCTTCAACAGGGCGTACGCCATCAGCCCGACTTCCCGCGACTGGGCGGCGCTCCGCCCCTTTCCGCAGACGCTCTGCGCCGTGCTCGATGGCTTGCTGGATCTGCTCGGGAGTCTGGCCCTCGGCCGACGGCAGCGCCAGGCCGGACAAGGCGAGAACCAACAGGGAGATCGATACGAACGTCTTCATTTCGGGGATTGCCACCAGAGCCGTTTGATCACCCGCTCTCCGATTTTGGATTGACCGTTCGCGATGAGTCAAGGCGGTGAACGGCGTAGAACGTCTCGACGCCGCGACTGAAGACGCTGAAATAACGGAAGCGGTCCACGATTTCCCAGAACTCGCCCGCTGGGGGCCGCGGATCGTGCACGATCAGATATTCCGCCCGCGCTTTCCGTCCGGCAAGCCAGCGCTCGAAAAAGTCGGTAAACGTCGTGCTGGCGACGGGCGGCACCTCGCGGACGTACTTGGGGAATTCGTAATATCCGCTCCATTCCCAGCCGGCGAAAATCTTCTCCGGCGGGACGCCTGTTGCATGGACCCGTTCGGCCAGCGTCCAAATCGCCTCGTTCCGGCAGAGGTCCTCCCGGGTCCAGATTGCGGTCCCCGCCAAAAGGCCCAAACAGACCAACACAACCGCCGGCCGATACGCCGTGACCACCGATTCGACCTGCCGCCCGACGGCGATCGCCGCAAACGGCAAAAAAATGAGCACATCCTTGTCGCCAAACACGAAAAAGACGAGCGCCATCGCCAGCGTCACGCCCGTCGCCGCGTCAAGCACGGCCTCACTCAAGGTCGGCCGATTCCCCGCTATCGTGTATCGCCGCGCGAAGAGACGGGCAAACAGAACTCCCCCGCCGATCGTCACGACTGTCGTCGCGATTTGAATCTTCGTCCCCAACAGTTTGAGGATCTCAAAGTACCACGGAAGAAACGGCATCAATTTGTCGGCGGCGAAAAGTCGCGACGCATAAAGGACGCTCGCGACAAACAAGAGCAACCATCCCAACAATTCGCCGATTGTGCGTCCTGAACGTCGGCCCCGCGATTCGCGAAGGAGCGCCGCGGCTGCCACGAACACCAGTGCCGGCAGAAAGAATGCCACATACTCGGTCAGCACGAACGGCCGCCAAGGCAAGTTCGCGAGAAATCCGCCCGCGCCCCCCCAGAAAAACACTCGCTGCCGGTTCAGAAGCAACGTCTGCGCCCAGGTTGAGTGATTCCATCCCTGGTTCAGCTGCCACGCTGCGGCCGCCGCCGGCACGACCACGCCGAGCAAGTACCGCGAAAATCGCTGCGAGCGTCGCGGGTCGGCCAGCCAGACGAGGGCCACGCCGCCAACCAGCGCCACGCCGAATTGCCGGATAAAAATCGCCGCCGTCGCCGCCAGTGAGGCGGCCAGCCAGGATGACCATCGCCCGTCTCGCAGGGCCCGCGTGTAATAGTATGTCGCCACGAGAGTGACGGCGACAAACGGCACATCCGAAAGAAACGACAGACTGAGCTTGAAGAACAGAGGCGACGAAGCGAGACACAGAGTCAGCAAATTGGCCGCTTGGCGCCCGATCCCGTGCTCGAGGGCAAGGGCACGAAATGCCACTAATGCGATCACCGCCAGCACGACCGTCGACAGCCGCAGGGCGGCAAACGAATATCCGGCCGGCAGGCAGAACAAGGCCCCCCAAATGGCCTGGAACGGCATGTTGGGAGCCAACCAATCGTTGAGCCGATAGTGCCCTGTCTCGAGCAAATGCTTGACCGTTTCGCCGAAGGCCCAGTCATCATCGTAGGGCGCTTCGCGAAACGGATTGACGGTCCCCGCCGCGATGAGAAACAACAGGAGCACGGCCAACAGCCCGCCGCCGCCGCGATCCCGCGGCACGCGCTCGAGTCGAACCGCGTGTGTTTCGGCCGGCTTGTCATCGTTCATGGAATCGAAGGGACCTGTGTGCGGTTGTTTTGGCTGCCTTGTTCAATACCGCATTGGAAGCAAGTCATATTTTTCCTCGTGCCGAAACACTGCGGGACAGCAAGCAATCAGTTCCGCCTCGTGTGCAGAAGTTTGCCGATCGATTCACGCCGGGCGTGAACGTCATCCACGAAATCCTCGTCGGTCAGCTCGGTCTGTTTTTGCTCGAACGCGCCAAACATCCGCAAATTGTGCTTTTTGGCAATTGCCATGAGGTATCGCTCGGTTTCGCTCGCGGGTGTCTCCCGACCGATTGCCTTGTATTCGGCGCGGGTCGGATCGTCCCGCCAATGGATCAACGGCGTGAGCAACAGATCGACCCGAGTCCCCGATCGGAGGACGTCGAGCAGGAACGCTTCGAACAATCGGCAGCGCGCTTGATTCGGCCGCGCCCCTTCCACTGTGGCCATCGGGATGTGGAAGCTGGAATACCGCTGACGAATGTCGGCAGGCGTCGAATTCCTCGCCGACGGCGACCACTGCGTCGAGCCGTCCGGATAGAGGACATTGCGTTTGTCCTCGGGGATGATGCCCTTCCGGCCGTGGTCTTTGTCCCAATGACGCCGTGCCAGCACACGCAGCGCCAATTGCAGATAGCGCGGTGAAATCAATTTGTCGTAGGGGTGGAACCATCCCTGATCGAGGGTGAGGTTCGACGCGAGGTCGACCGGACGCGTCAAGAAGCGGTCGGCCTGATCGTCTTCGTCTTTGGCCATCTTTAATCGCTTCAAGAGGCGTTGGAAACTGGGGCCGAAGTCGCCGGCAAGGCCGACAGGTCGTTCGCCGAGCAGATAGCCCCAGCCGTGCACCTCGAGCATGATTCGCTTCGGCCGTCGCTGGCATTCGCAGGCCAATTCGTAAGCACACATCGCCTCTTCCAAATCGCCGCCGGGCAAGGCCCCGTTGAACAGCGCCTCGCCTGGAAAATTGGCCGAATGAAACGGCGTGGAAACGCTGGATCCGAGCACCATCACATCGATTCTGTCCTGGTCTCGAATCCGCTCCTCGAGAACGACAGGCTGGTTATACGTGTCGACGACGGTGTGCGTGTGACCGGCGCGAAGGTCCTCCAGGATGTCCGCCTCGTAGCCGACCAGCGTGCTGACGGCGCTGCGGCCGAAGAAACGGGCCGGGTCGACTGTCCAATTAATTGCCGCCATCACGAGGACAAACGGCACGAAATAACTCAACCGCAGCAAAAACCGCCGCAGGCTGGCGGTCCGCTCGAGTCGCAGGGATCGGTCAGTCGCGGGGAATTGTCCGCGATCACCCCATTCGCGCAACGCATTCGGCAGAGATTGCATCACTCGGCTCAAAACTGGAAGTAGATAAAGGGCGGTCCATTGAACTGCCCCCACACGATCACAACGAAGACAAGCGCGCAATACCCGGCCCAGCGAATCGCCGCCGGTCGCCGCGCCAGCCAGGGACGAAAGGCGATCCGGTCTTGAACCACGTCGCCGATCTCCAAAACGGCAATCGCCGCCAGGACAACGAATGTGTCGACGGATGATAAATACTGGTAGCAGATATACAGCAATGTTTGGAGCTCGCGAATTGGGCTGTCGATCTGCGAGATCAATTCGAGCGAGATCTTATTGATAATGAGCCAGGCGTCAGCCAATGACTGCGAGCGAAACAGAATCCATCCGCCGCTTACGGTGGCAAAAGTGGCCGCGACGTCGATCGCTCGAGCCAGTGCCCCCACGCGTGCGATCCCGGTCAGCTCATACGCTCGCTTCCAAAACCGCTCCGTCGAACGCCCGAGGATCAGCAGAATTCCGTGGTACAGGCCCCAGAAGATGTATGTCCAATTGGCCCCGTGCCACAGACCGCTCAGGCCGAAGACGACCAGTATGTTCCAGGACCACCGCAGACGAGAGACGTGGTTTCCGCCGAGGGGAATGTAGACGTAGTCGCGAAACCAGGTGGAGAGCGAGATGTGCCACCGCGTCCAAAACTCGCGCAGGCTCCGCGAGTGATAGGGAGCGCGAAAGTTCTGGATCAAATTCACGCCCAGCACCTGGGCGGCGCCGATCGCCATGTCCGAATATCCCGAGAAATCGCAGTAGATCTGATACCCAAACGCCACGGTGGCGAGCATCAAGCCCAGTCCCGAGGCGTTGTTGACGTCGGAATAAATCGGATCCACGAGCCGCGCGAGGCGGTCGGCGATCACGACCTTTTTGAACAGGCCCCAACCCATCAGCTTGAGTCCGTCGGTCACGCGCTGGTATTCGAACTCCTGGAAATTGCGTAATTGGGGGATGAGGGCGCGGCGCGCGCATGATCGGGCCGGCAACCAGGTGCGGGAAGAAGGCCACAAAATTGGCAAAGCGGCCAAAGTGCCGCTCGGGCTCCTGCTCTTTCCAGTAGACGTCGAGCGTGTAGCTCAGCGTCTGGAAGGTGTAGAACGAGATTCCAGCCGGCAGCAGGAACGGAATCGGCGACAGCAGGGGCGTCCCCCAGCACTGATTGATCGTCCGCGCGAAAAAGTCGTAGTACTTGAAGTAGAACAGGAAGCCGAGATTGGCGGCGAGGCTTGGAACAATCAGCCGCCGTCGGATCTTCGGATCGGCAACTCGCCCGAGCAACAGTCCGACCGTGAAATCGATTACCGTCGACGCCAAAAGCAAGAGCGCAGTACGGCGGCTCCCAGCACATGTAGAAGTAGTAGCTGGAAACGAGCAGCAACAACCAGCGGAAGCGGTTGGGAATGCTCCAGAAGATCGCACAAACGAGGCTAAAAAAGACGAGAAAATGGAACGAATCGAATCGCACGGCGAGCGGGAGACCCCTTGGCAGCGCACTCTTGGTCCGCTGCCGTCTGTTCGAAACGAGTCGCGCGGGTCAAGACAGCCTCCGACGGCACGAAGAATTGAGTGTACCGCGAACGGCGGCCCCTGTGCGACTGTTCAATTCGCGACTCAGTTCCGAGTTCTGCCTTCGTATCTAACAACCAGGTCCAAAGCCGGCCCATCGGCTAAATTCCTGTGAGCGGGGTACGAGCAGTAGGTCGGCCGCAGCCGTTTCCGTATATGATGAAATGAGCACCGAGGAATCTGAGGGCAAGAACTGTCGATCCCCCGTGTCGCTCGTGAAACGGAGATCAAAGGCTCGCAGAAAACTGGCAACGATGAACGACGAACGATCCGCCCAGGCCGCAGAATATTACAAGGAGCTGCAGCGTTTCGTTGAACTGTGCGCGGACCTGACGGCGACGGGAAAGCCGTATCTCACCGTCCTTCTCTGTCACGAGCTGTATCGCTTTCTTTATCCGGCCGAGCCGTATCTTGGCTTTACCCATGAGGACCCTGTTCCCTTTCTTTTGGGCCACATTCGACGACTGGTCGAATTCGGGGCGGCCGCTTGCGACGCGGTCCGCGGGTATCCGAATCCAATTCGGGCCAACGCATTGCCGCCGATTGATTCCCAGGTTGCGGTCGAGAAGCAAACATCCGATCTTTATTCCGAACTCTGGCTCGGTTACGACGCACGCGTTTTGACCGAAGAGAGCCGGCAGCTGCTCACCCGCCGTATCCCCGAGCGCGTGATCGATGAAGAGATCGTTGGCCGCTCCGTCCTCGATCTGGGATGCGGCTCCGGGCGGTATGCGGTCGCGTTGGCTGGTTTGGCGCAAGGTCAGTCACGGCAGTCGACTTTCAAACCAAATCCTTCAAACGGGCCGACGAGTACTGCCAAAAGCACGCCTTACCGGTGCGATTCGTAGAGTCGAACATCCTGCAATTGCCTTTCGCGGACCGATCGTTCGATTTCGTGTTTTCGAACGGAGTGCTGCACCATACCCGTTCGTGGCAAACGGCCTTCGACGAGTTCGTGCGCGTGATGCGGCGTTCGGGCTTTCTCTTTCTTTACGCGACAGGCGGCCTTTTTTGGACAACGCGCCGCGCTCTGCGGCCCCTCTTCGACTCGATTCCTCGTCAGTACGCGGCCCGGGTCCTGGAGCTGCTGGGAATGCCGGGCAACCGCATGATCTTCATGGATACGTGGTACGTACCGATCGAAGACCATATTGCCCGATCCGACCTGGAGGCCGCGTTCGACCGGCATGGCATCGCCCATGAGAAGCTCATGTCCCGCGTCGAGACCGATCTCGATTCGGCCATCGAGCGCGGCCTTCCGGGCGCCGCACTGACGTGGGGCGAGGGAGAGCACCGCTACTTCCTCCGACGGTCCACGTCGTAACCAGTGCAATCGGAACCAACGGCGCCGGAGGTCTAACCGGCCTGAATCCGGTTGCCATGCGACATCGCTTGCCGCCGCGTTGCGTCGATTTTGCGGGAAAATCGCCGACGGCGCTTGATTGAAGTTCTCTTTGTGGCGTTTCGACGACGTCCTGCGCTTTGCGCTCAATCCTCCGATTTGTGAGGTCGTCCCGAAAAGTTGGAATCGACGGCGGACGGCGGCCTCACAATGGCGGATGTGAGCTATGTTTGTCGTGACTGCCGGCGCCGTCGTTGAGACGCGCGCACGTTCCCCGAATTACCGCGTTTGGACTCCAGGACAGCATCATGCGACACATTCGTTTAAGGCCGAATCGCCGCGGAACCGCGTGCGTCGAGTTCGCCGTCGTGATGCCGATGCTGCTGATCTTCATTCTCGGCATCCTCGAAATCGGCCGTTACGTCGACGTCTATCAGATTCTCAATGCGGCCGCGAACCAGGGGGGCATTCAGGCCTCGAGCGGCCAGATGACCAACGCCCAAGTCATCGCCGCCGTGACCGGATGCGTGCAAGCTGCCGGTTTGCCGACCACCAATCTCGTTGTCACGGTCGCAGACCTGACGAACCCCGGCACCGACGTGAGTCAGGCGACGATTCTCGACAACTTGCAGATAACCGTCACCTTGCCGTACTCGGCCGTGGCTTGGAGTCCGACCTCGTATTACACCAACTCGAATACGCAAGTCTCGACAACCGTCTATTGGGTCTCGGCGAATCCTCAAAGCTACCCGAGCGGTGTGACGGCTCCCACGGGGAGTTGACGACGATGCTGAAGGACCTTGGCAAAATTTCGATGAACACAACTCGCGAACTCAACCGAGTCCCCAGGTTCTGCCGGCGGGGCGCCGCGCTGGTCGAGGCGGCCATCGTGATGAACGTCTTCTTGCTGTTCATCTTCGGCATCTTCGAGTTCGGTCATTTTGTGATGGTCAAGCAACTGATGGATAACGCCGCACGCGACGGTGCGCGCATGGCAGCCACAGGAGCGCTCACCGTGACCACGGCGCAGATTCAGGCGCAGGTCACGACGGAGCTCAGTGGCCAGGGGCCGTCGAACTTGCAAATCAACGTGTTCCAGGCGAATCCGACGACGGGCGCCAACATCGGCACGTGGACGAATGCCGGCCTCGGTCAGACCGTCGCCTGCCAGATCACTGGCACCTATCAGCCGATGCTGAGTATGGCCCACTTAATACCCAGTCCATTTACGATCACGTCCGAAGCCATGGTTTATAGCCAGTCGCCAGACTAATCGGAGCTTTGTCGTGCGAAGCTTTCCGCGATGTCTCGTTCTTCACCTCCAACCCACGATTTCCATCGGGCGCGGGCCGGCAGCGCGTGTTGATTAACCGGTCTAACGCCCATGCGCTTTTTGCCAAGGGACAATCTCATGAAAACTCGCCGCCCCCGTCCTGCCAAGCGGTCCCGTGGCGCGATTCTGCCGCTGACCGCCGTTGCACTCGTAGGTCTTTGCGGATTCATCGCCCTTTCGGTCGATCTCGGCATGCTCGCCGTCGCGCGGGCCCAATGCCAGGACGCGGCCGATGCCGCCGCCGTCGCCGGGCGCGGAGTTTGAATGGCGCCACCGGAAGCAATCTTGCGGGAGCGACGGCAGCCGCCACCGCGCAGGCGACGCGAAATACCGTGCTCGGCACCCAGCTCAGCAGCAGCGAAGTTGCGGTCCTCAACGGCACGTATCATTACGATTACGGTTCGCAGACCTTTTATCCGGTGTTTCCGCCGGGTTCCAATGAGAATTACAACCTGACGCAAGTGACGATCACGCACAGTTACGCGACGTCGTTCGCCAATGTGATCGGTATTCCGAATCTCACGGTGAGCGTGACCTCGACGGCCGCCCATCGCCCCCGCGACGTGGCCATGGTGCTCGACTATTCGGGTTCGATGAACAACGAAACGGACCTGTGGAACTGCGAGACCTACTTGGGCTCGTACTACAACACGCCCAACAACACCGATCCGATCTTCCCGCAGTGGGGCCCCTATAATCCGACGTTCTCTCCGCTGGCCACAATGCAGTGCACGGCCAACAGCAACATGGTCGGCATGTGCAACGTCACAACTTCGGTGAACGGCGTTCCGGCACTTGTCAGCAATTTCTTCCAAAATAACCGGGGTTCGTCGGCTCAGTCCGCCTTTTCGGCCGCTCCGTCCTCAGCCACGGTCACGAGCCCCGTTGGAGATCAGTACCTCAACAAGAAGAGTTCGTCGAATCCCGCCCTCACCTGGCAAGACATTACGGGTAACGCGTCGACTGCCTTCACCGGGTACGCTGCCCAACAGGGCGGCACGTTCTACGGTTATCAGCAAGGCCCCGGTTATTGGGGCAAGACGTTCTTTATGTGGCCGCCCGACCCGAATGCCGCCAATGACTGGCGCAAGAAATTCTTCGAGCTCCCGAACGGGAATCCCTGCAACAGCGACCTTGCCCTGTGGAGCAACTCGGGGCATTGGAACAACCCGTCGGGCAACTACATCATCAACTACAAGGCGATCCTGAACTGGATCGTCAACACCGGGCCCAATCCGTTTCCGACCCAGCTCCGTGCCGGAAACATTCTGTATTACTCGTCGATTCCCACCGACGTGCCCTCGTCGTGCTACACATGGTCGAACTCGAACACGCAAATTACAAACGCCTCGCAGCGGTTCTGGAAGGAATATATCGATTTCGTGGTCGGAGTCTGGCAGGATCCCTTTGGAAACCTGCAGGCGCCGGGCAACCCGACTTGCAGTTACGGCCCGGACTTCACCGCTGGCAGCGGCTCGTCAGGCACGTACGTTTCGATTACTGGTCCCGATTCGGCCGTTGCCGGAGGGACTTGGATCAATCCCACAGATAACCCGAAACGCCCGCGGCACCGATTCTGGTTCGGTCCGGCGACGATGATTCAATACATGCTCGACACCGGGCTCATGCCAGGCACCGGCCAGGACGTCTCCATGATCGCGGCCAAGCTTGGCATTCAAGCGCCTTCCAGGACATTCAGAACAACCACCCCAACGACCTGGTTTCGTTGATCATGTTCAGCCGCCCGAACTATAGCGGCGAGCCGACTTGCGTGGGCCAATTCACGCAGCCACAGGTGGCGCTGACGAATAACTACAGCAACTTGATCAACGCCTTGTGGTATCCGCCCAACAGTGGCACGAACGACGTCACGCCTTGGGATCCCAACGGATTGCTGACGCCGCGGGCACACGGCGACTACGACGCGAACACGGCCACGAGCTATGGTCTCATGCTGGCCTACAACCAGTTCAGCAGCAGCACGGCCCTGCAAAGTGCCAACATCGGCGGTTGGGGACGCAAAGGCGCCGACAAGCTGCTCATTCTCGAAACCGACGGAATGGCCAACCAGGCCTCGACCGTGAGCGCCGTGAATAGCGGCGCGTACAACTCGTATTACAATACGGCGCCGCTTGGTACGGCTTCGGCCAGCGGGGCCAGCGCGGATACGGACGCGATTAACATTGCCACGGTGATCACCTCGCTCAACACGACCGCGAATCCGATCCCCGGCTTCTCCACAGCGAGCAGTCCGGTCACGATTCAGTGCATCGTGTTCGGTGCCATCTTTGAGCCGGGCGCGTCCGGGTCCGACCAGTCGGACGCCGTCGGCCTGATGCAGTCGATTTCGACTTTGGGGAACACGGTCTTCCCCAGTTCGTCCACCGATCCTGTCAACGGCTATAAGTGGTGCATCGGCACGCTGGCCCAGCGGCAGGCGCTGCTACAACAAGCGTTCGTCAACGCGATGGATAAGGAAGTGTCGATCATCCTGGTTCCAAACGCGACCAACTGATCGGCAAGCGAACTTGCAACTGATCCGGCGTCGGATGGCGACATCCGACGCCGGTTTTTTTATCGATCGATCATTGCGACGACGCGTGCGTGTGATGGTCGTGCTGCATCGGCTGGAATTCGGGACGGCTTTGTTGGCCTCCGGCTGCGACATAGGCGATCAGATCGAGGATCTCGTCGCGCGTGAGCTTGTCCAACAGGCCCTTAGGCATCATCGAGGTCTTGGATCGCTGGCGATCGACGACGTCCCCCCTCCGGATCACCGTAGGCGTGGCGCTCGCCAACGGATTCTCGATGATCTTGATGGTCTCCGGCGTCTCTTCGATCACCAGGCCAGTGACGACTTTTCCGGACCCCAACTCGAACACGTTGGTTTGGAACTTCTCGTTGATACGAGCCGACGGCGTGAGGATCTCATTCAAGATGTCGGCCGCCTTCCATTTGGGGTCCATCTTGGCGAGGTCCGGCCCGAACGTATTGCCCACGCCTTGCAGGCGATGACAGGCAATGCAGCTGGCGACGCTGAAAATTTGCTTGCCGTTGCCGAAGTTGCGGCCCCCGGCGTGAGTCATGTCTTCGACCGGTCCGGCGAGGTCCGCGTAAGTCCACTCCGTTCGCGGCCGCCGGTCCCTGAGCAGCGCATCGCGCGGCGTCATGCCGGCCGCCGCCACAGACTTCTCGGGATCAGCAAGATAACCGTCGAGATCGTCCACGACGTACAGGGCTCCGTACATCCGCCGCCAGTGACCGGGATACGTGCACACGAACGGATAGATTCCCTGCACCGTCGGCGCGATCAGACTGAGCCTCTCCGTCTCGCGGGGCTGCAGCAGGTTGCTCGACGCCAGCACCTTCGGCGTCTGCGGGACGTAATGGTGCGCGGCAAAGTCGGGCTGCTGCGCGTGGGCCTCGGAAAACAGGCCGATTTCCTCGAGGGCGCCCGGAGCCACGATCACGAAGTTATGCGGCATCAAATCGTTGTTCTCGAGCACAAATTCGACCGGCTTGCCAGCCTGCACGGCGACGACGTCCTTGTCATACGACATCCTCTCGAAAAGCGTGCCGAGCTTCACCACACGCACGCCCAAGTCGCGAAGCCGCGCCGCGCACTGATTTTGCCTCAGGCGGGGGTAGGAGCGTGGAGAGGGCCTCGCAGAATTCGCTGCGCGTCGAGTGCCGCCGCCTGAGTCCGTCTGCGAACGGGCGTTTTACGGATTTGCTCGATCAGGACGGAAGCCAGCGGGCCGGCCTCTTCCTTGGGCCACGCCGAGCGAGGGATGGCTTGCAACGCGCGAACGGCGGCAGGCCGATCGATTCCCTCTCGCACGAACTGTGCGAGCTTGCGAAACGTATCGGCTTCGCGGCCCCGAATCTGCGTCAGCGCCCGCATCGCGGCGCGGCGGATGGCGAAGGCCGCCGCGGCTTGGTTGTCATCCGACGGCGGCGCTTCCCGCGGCGCTCGAGCGCCCCCGATCGATTGCGGCAAGCCGTCGAGCAAGGGGGCAATCCGATCGTAAAGCCCGGCCCGAACGCTGGCATCGGAGATGAAGGGAACGGAGGCGACGAAACTTTCCAACTCGCGCATCGCCTGCGGACTTTCTAGCGCGAGCTTCCAGGCCTCCTCGGCATTTCCGTCGCCGTTGACGATTGAGGCAAAGGCGAGTTGCCGCACGACGTCGCGCCGGGCCGACAGGGCCAACTCGCGCAGGATCGAGCCTCGGGCCGGCCGGCCGTTGAGCTGCCGCAGCAAATCGACATCCACACTGATGTCGATCGAGCGAGCGCTCGAATCGCTCGCGAGCACGGCTTGGCGAATGACCTGCGATTCGTCCGTTCCTTCGAGCCTGGCCAGATCCCGGATCGTGGCGCCACGCTGTTCATCGGTCAATCCCGGCCGGCTGAGCAACTCGAGATAGACGAGCCGATCGCCTGTCCGCGCGAGCAGCTGCGAGTTGCTCAGATTGCTGAGCAGGTAGCGGGCGCCGGCTTGCGTCTTGAACGCGATCGACCGGCCTTCGGCACGCGCCTGCTCGAACTGCGGACCAAGAGTGCGCAGGACCTCCCTGGCGAGATAGCCCGAGTATTCATCATCCGGATGCTCCTGCGCTCGCAGCACGATCTCGACCGCCTCCGGCCTCGGAACGTAGCTGGCCGCCCAGACCGCCATCAACCGCACCAAGGGGGATTTGTCTTCGGCGGCCGTGCCAAGCAGATCGAGCACGTTTGGCAAACGGTCTTGCCAATAGGCACACACCCGAACGGCGGCAGCCCGCGCCTTGTCCGCTGGCGAGTGCAACACGCGGCCCAACAGGTCGCCGTCGACGACGTTGTGACTTTGAAACAGCCACAAGGCTTCGAGCAAGTGGTGCTCGCGGTTCGAGTCGCCTGTGTCGCGGCTGAGTTTTTGAATCCAGCCTCGTGCCGCGGCGATGACGTCACTGGTCTTGCGGCCCGACAACTCGATCCGAGCCCGCGCACGGACGCGGTCGTCGCTCGCCTTCAACAGGTCGAGAAGTTGTTCGATCGGCTCGCCGGCGATCCGCGGCGGCGTCTCGAGCGGGCGGCCTTCGTAGGTGACGCGGTACACGCGGCCATGAATGCGATCGCGGTTTGGGTCCCGCAAATTATGTTGCATGTGGCCGATGATCGGGTTGTGCCAGTCGGTGAAATAGATGGCCCCATCAGGACCGATTTCAAGATCGGCAGGCCGGAAGTTGCGGTCGGACGAGAATAAGATCGGCTCCATTTCCGTCGCGCCCAGACTCGAACCCTTGTCGAATACTTTGTAGCGCAGAATGCCCTGAAAGCCGATCACGTTCGCGACGAGCAAATTCCCTTGCATCTCGTCGGGAAAATGCCGGCTCGAGAGGACTTCGATCCCCGGGCAGGGCCGCGTGCGTTGCCGGTAGACCTGCGGCGTGCCGGAGTGCTTTTGCGGAAACTCCAACCGGCTCGAGAACAGCGGCGCGTGATACGGAACGGCCCCCGTGCCGTCGACCACGATGTCCTGTCCCCACCGATCAAAGGCGTGCCCATGCGGGTTCGCGAAGGGAAACGTGACGTAAACGTCGAACTTCCGGGTTCGCGGCTCGAAGCGATAGACACCGGCGTTTGCATTCCGCCGCGGCCGTCCCCACGGCGTTTCGACTTGCGTGTGGTGAAACGTTCCCTCTTGAAAATAGAGAGCGCCACCGGGATCGAGCACGAAACTATTGGCCGTATGATGCGTGTCGGCCGTGTCCATCCCGTGGATCAGCCGCTCTTTCACGTCGTACTTGTCATCCCCATTCGTGTCCTTGAGGAATAAAATGTCGGGGCCCTGCGCGACGATCACGCCGCCGCCCCAAAATTCGAAACCGGTCGGATTCCGCAGGTCGCCGGCAAACGTCGTGCACTTGTCGGCCCGGCCATCGCCGTCGGTGTCCTCCAGGATCAAGAGTTTGTCGTCGGCGGGCTCGGTCGGCTTCCAGTGCGGATAGGTTTGCCACGCCGCCACCCACAGTCGGCCCCGCGTGTCGAAGGCCATTTGCACCGGATTGACCAACTCGGGGAACTGCTCTTCCGACGCGAAGAGATTGACCTTCATGCCGTGATGAACGGTCATCTTCTTGATCTCGTCTTCGCCGCTCAAAAAGATGTGCTTTCCGCCGGGGAGCGGACCGGGCAGGTTCGAGATCACCGGAATGAACGGCGGTAAGTTCGAGTCGTCGGGTTTGATGTCATGGCCTTGTGCGGCCGCCCAGACGACTTTGTCGCGATTCGAGGTCAATACATCGATCACTTCGAGTTCGCGCTGCACGACCTCGTAGTTCGTTTGGCCATTCACGAACCGCAGAAAGGCGCGATCGCCGTAGGTCGAATACCCGTCCGTCGTGCGATAGCGATTGAACCAGTACCAGTTCTTGTCATTGACGACCGCTCGGAGCTTGTCGGCTCTTGCAGCATCAAACGACGGCGGCTCGCCGAAGAGCGCCTCGTAAGCGAATCCGGCAACAACACGGTCGCCGGCTTCGTTCAAGTGGATGCCGTTGGTCGTCGAACGGGGATGCGACATCTCGGCGAAGTACTGCCGCGACGGCGTGAAGAGATCGACGAAGAAAACGCCATTCGTTTGCGCGACCTCGGCCATCGCGTGCGTGTAGAGCTCCAGACGCTGGTTATCCGCTGCGCCGTCCGGCAAATTTCGGTCGTCCAGATTTTCGTGCGCGATTGGCGAGAAGAGGACGAGGCGCGGAGCGGACCGGCCGTTGTAGCGTTCCGCCAACGTGTGTTTGAGGAAATGCTCCAAGTCGGCTTTGAATTTTTCGAGGCCAGTCTGCCCTGCGAACGATTCGTTGTAGCCATAGAAGACGAAGATCACGTCGGCCCGCGTGTTGGTCAGTTTGAAACGGTTCGCGCTGACAGGAGCATCTTTGTTGAGCTTCTGCGGCTGGGGTATCGGTGCACTTCCGGCGAGCCATTGGTCCTGTGAGCCGAAGTCCATCGATCGCATACGGCTGTGGAGCTCGCGATAGCCGTTCACCTCGTCGCCGCTGTATCCCATGTTGCGAAAAACAAGCTCGTGCGTCGGGTGGCGCAGAGTGAGGTACGTCTCCAGCCAGCCGAAATGCTGCATCCGCTCGGCAAGTCCGTTGCCGATGAGGCAAATGTGATCCCCCTTGTGCAACTCGAAGTGTTGCGGCGACGCGGCCCGTGAATTGTCGTTGACGAATCCAGTTGTCGCCGCGAAGGCGATCACGAAGAGTGCCAAGCGCATTGAGAAAACCTGTCTACACGGAGGAGTTGTCGATGGAGTTGTCGATCTGGCGGGTTAGTGGTGAACCGGCGAGGGCATTCGCGTCGACGCGAAAATCGGAGCCGCGCGACGGGTCTTTGGCTCAACGTTAACGAACTTGCCGCCCGTTCGCACGCGTGGAGGCGCTGCCCGCGATGGGCCTAAAAGCCTTTGCGGTCGGGCTGGTAAAAGGTGAGACGACCAAGGATTTGGGGGACTTGAGTTTTGGGCGCTTTGCCCTTGAGCACGGCGGTGAAATCGAGCGTGCCGCTGGCGGAGTCCTCGGCCCATTTCAGCGAATTCGCCTTGTCGCTGGCCGCCTCGCTGAAATCGTACAGCGCCGGATCGGACAAGGGATTGAAATGCGACTGGGGCTTTTTGGCGGCTTTGCCGTTGCCCATGGCGGCCATTTCCTCTTCTTCATCGAAGCCCGAATGCCTTCCGGCCGCGATGTCTGCGGCGATGGCCTTCTTTTGCGCTTCGGCGGCTTTTGCGGACTCGCAGATGCGCGTCATGTGAATTCGCACGTCCTTGCCGAATGTCAGCCCGACAGACGTCAGTTTTAAATCGCGAGCGAATAGCGATCCGGCAAGTCCACGAATCAGCGAGCCTGTCGGACCGTCGTCACGGCGGCGAATGAGGTTTTCTTCCTTCGGCCAATAAGCCGGCATCACAGCCACGATGACATGCTGCTTGGGATCCACCTCGTCCAACTCGGGGACGGACGGCGAGGGGTTTGCGAGGATTTCCTCGACGGAAAGCACGCTTCCCATGAGCATCACATTTCGCTCCGGGAAGGCGATCATCGAGGTTTCCATGCGGCGAAAAATGCGAAGTCCGCCGAACTGCGTCTTCGCCCCCGGGTCGGTATCCATCTTGGCAAGCTTGAACATGCCGCCAAAGGCGTTTTTGTCGAAGGGCTTTTTCGAGCGCACAATCACCACGCAGCGCGTCTGGGATTGCGTGTCTTCGCCCGACATTCCCCGCAATTGACTGAGTCCCGCTGCACCTTTCGGGCCGCGCATCGCCGGGCTGGCGGCGATCGCCAGTGTCACACTCTCGATGTCTTTTGGCTGCAGTCCGATCGTTTCGCCGAACAGCTCGACCGGTTTTTTGATTTCCTCGTCGGCCATGGCTTCCTTGCCGGCAGAACTGCCGAACAAATCGGCGACGCGCACGCAGACCACAACCTCGGGTGCGTTCGGAAGGTATTTCGTGGGAATTCCTTCTCCGCTACTGACGCCGGCTAGCTTGGAAAGAAGGCCATGACCCCGGGAGATGAAGGCAAACGCGAAGTATCCCACGACGAACATCAGGAAAAACGAGAGTCCGCCGGCGATAATCAGCACGGCCTTGTTCGACCCTTGGCCGGCCTTTTTCGGCTTGCCGGCCGGCGCGTCATCGTCGTCGACCGATTCCTCGTCGACTTCGCGGCGAGGCGGCGCTTTCGTGGCTCCAACGCGAGCTGACTTCACGCGTCCCGGCAGGCGGCGACCTTGCATCGGCTCGTCAAACGGATCGAGGGAGCCCGAGCTGTCGTCGAGAGGACCGAACTCATCGATTTCCTGTTTGGGGGCCTTCTTAGCGGTTCCACCGGAGGGCGCAAATACTTCGGAGCATTTCGGGCAGCGAAGCTTTTTGCCCTGCGCCGGCTTTTCCTTCAGTTTGAGCTTCGTGCTGCAAGCGGGACACTGCGTGACAAATCCGCCCGGCATGAAAACCTCGAAAGCGAGGAAGTGCCAATCGACAACCAGCACGTGAGAAGAACCGAATCGCGACAAAAAATCGAGTCGTGCGCGCGCTTACGAACTACTGTACTGATCGAGTTGTCGCGACTCAACCAACAAAATGAAACGGCGGAAGAGAGAAAGCTGCACGGGAGACCCGGTCCGACACGAGAAACGTGAAAATGCCAAATTTCTGGCGATTGTCGAGAGGACGGAAGGAGGCCGTCGGCAATTCTTGCCTGGACGACAACGACGGCAAAGATCGCAGGCACAGAAAATGTAAAGCACTACTTTGAAATAACTTACGTACTAACGTGTACAGTATCCGGCCGATCCGGCGGTGTGATGCGATCTCGGAACACGCGTCGTCGTGACGCAACTGTCGACGCGGCCGTTTGTTGCAAAATGGCGCCGCGCGGCCGTCCGGAAAACAGTCTCGGGTCGCAAAATTCGTCAAGCCGAATCGCGAAGCCGAAGCCCCACCCTTGCCGCGACTTGCGGTGTACACCTTGTGGCCCTTTTTTGGGTCCCCTTAGCATGGATTGTAAGCCATGCCTTTGCCCAGGAGGGACATCCCCCGCCATGCCACGCTTCGGACGCACAACTCATCGATCCGCCTCCCAGCGAGTCAATTTCTCGCGGCGCTCGCTCTCGGCCCGGACCGCGCGGCCACAGGCCGCTTTCCGCCAGCGACGACCGAGCGAGAGAATCCTTTCCGAAGGTTTCGGGGCTCCCGAGGCGTGGCACGAATCGACGGGACGCACCTCGGTTAAATTCCGCGTGGAGCCGGCCGGCGATGGCTATCTGCACCCGGTGACGCCTGAGGAGGTCACCGAACGGATCGCCTTGCTGCCAAAAAAATACCTCCGGAACCTGGAAGTGGTTCAGTTCAGCCGCATGACCCGCAAACGGGCACTGTTTCCCTGCTACGGCATGCAGTGGGGGACTGCGGTCTACCTGTATCCCATCGAGGCCTCGCTCACGGAGACCTACGTGGCGCCGCCACGTCCGGAGCAGATCATTGAAGCGCGGATGTTCGGCGGACGATGGGAGCAAGACGGGCGCCGCTGGATGCTGCACTGGACGGAAGACACCGTCCGGGACTTCTATCTGAACAACGTGCTCATCCACGAAATCGGCCATACGGTCGACGACCGCAATAGCAGCTTCCTGGATCGCGAACGCTACGCAAATTGGTTCGCGGTCGAGTACGGCTATCGAGCATCGCGCGGACGGCGGTAAGCTAACCGATCAGCTCGCGCAGCTTTCCGGCTTCGATCGCGACGTTGTGATCGCGGGCCACGCGTTGGACGCCGTTTCGCCCCATTCTTTCCAGTTCTTCGATCGGCGCATCGAGCATCGCGGCCATTGCGGCAGCCAACTGATCGACGTCTCCAGCGGGTACGAGCCAGCCGGTTTCGCCGGGCTGGACCAACTCCGGGATTCCGGCGACGTAAGTCGAAATGACGGGGCGGCCCACCGCGAGCGATTCCATGATGACCACGGGCAATCCTTCGGCAAAGCTCGGTAAGACCAGGCCTCGCGAGTTGAGCAACTGCTCCTGTACCTGAGGTCCTGAGAGCCAACCCGCCAGTTTGACATGCGCGCCCAGGTTGAGTTTACGAATTCGCTCTTCGATCGCCTGCTTGAATGGGCCGCCGCCGATGATCACGATCTCGAATTCGCGTCCCTGAGAGCGAAGGCGGGCCGCAGCCTCGACGAGAACGAGTTGGCCCTTCTGTTCCGACAAACGTCCGATATTGATCAATCGCGCGGCAGATGGTGGCGGGCTCGGAGCGGTCGCCAGATAGCTCTGATCAAGGCCGCAGTGCACGACGTGCACCTTGGGCCAATCGGCGAAGTCGGCCCACCGCCAAAGCTGGCTGCGACCGAAAGAGCAGATGCAGACAACGAACGCGGCGTGGCGGATTTTCTCGGGAAGACTCAACGCAAGCGGCCGATCGAATTCCTCGGGTCCGTGCACCGTAAAGCTGTAAGGCGGGCCACCGAGCAGCCGGCAGAGCATGGCGACCGCGGTCGAATTCGTGCCGAAGTGAACATGCAAGTGATCGATTCGGTCCCGTTGGGTCCAATCACAGAGCACACATGCTTCAGCCAGATAGACCAGGTGAATAATCAGTCCTCGCTCGGATTTGCGACCAAGCCGCAGGGCTGCCGCCAGCGCCCGGCCAAATCGGCGCGGACTTCGCAAGGCGGCCTTGAGAAAAGCCGCGAGCAGCGGTCCCGATCCGCCGTCGAGGATGCGTCGCGTCTTTTCGGCCTCGAATCGATCCGCGTCGTCGACGAGCGGCGTATCCCAGCCGCGAATCGCATAGCGTCGGACCGGTGAGCCGTCGGCTTCCATCGCCGCGATCTCGCGACGAATAAATGTCTGGCTCGCCATCGGATATTGATTGATCAGGTAGGCGATGTTCTTCAACGCGGCAGCTTTCGGCGCAAAGACGTTCGAGCCGTCAGGCCGACGATTCTAGTGATTTCTCCCGCGACGGGCCGCCTACTGGGTGATGGGTGTCGCGACGCGCGGGCTTTTACACCGGCAAGCCGCGGGCCTCGCGAATGCGGCGCACTTCGCCGAGCACATCCGCGATCAATTCGCCGTTGCGGCGAATTGATCGATATTCCAACGCATTGACGGCCAGGTTGACGACGAGGGTGAGCAACGAGAAAACCAGGTGCACATGGGACGGCGAGACCGAACCGACGCCGGGCAGAACCCAGGGTGCCCGATCGACCGCCAACGCACCCATCGGAATATTGGCGATCAACACCAAGAGGCAAACGGCCATCAGGGGAATCGTGCGATATTTGAGCTGGCGATTTTCCTCGCTCCAGCGGGCGTCAAACTCGTAGGCCTGCCGGGCCTCTTCGAGCCAGCGACTCGTTCCCATGAAATAGGTCAACAACACCGCGTGCACGAGTGCCGCAAAAATCAGGGCCGCGACGGAGATCAGGACGTGATAGCTGAGCAATTTCCGTGTGAGCGGAGCGAGACTGTGCGGATCGCCGATTTCGAGTCCCAGAATGAAAGCCGCCAAGAGCAACAGCGTGCTGACCACCGTCAACGTCAAAAAAATGTGCTTCACGATCCAGGTTCCGGGTGCTCAGCGTCGGCGCGAAGGGGCGGGCGGTTGAATCGCACCATTCTTATTGTCATTGTCGGTGAAGAGCCGTCTCCCCTGCGAATTGTAGAGACATCGCACGAGCATGAAAATCACGCGCATCGATGCGTTTCCCGTTCGGATTCCCCTCAAACCCGGGCGGAGGATGATCTCGGCACTGGGTGTGTACGACACGTCCGAATATGTGCTGGTCCGCATCGCGACCGACAGTGGGATCGAGGGAGCGGGCGAAGCTACCGTGCTGCCGCGCTGGAGCGGCGAAACCGTTTGGGGCGCCCACGCTCTCATTGAACGGCTCTTTGCTCCGCGCCTCATCGGCCGCGATCCGACCGACATTGCCCAGATTGCGACCGCCTTGGATCAGTTTGCCGAGGACAACTGGTTCGCCAAATCGGCCATCGAGATGGCCTGCTGGGACATTCGCGGCAAGGAGCTGGGCCGGCCGGTTTACGAGCTGCTGGGAGGGCTTGCCCGCCCCAGGGCAATCCGCTGCCGTTTCTCGATGGGAGCTTACGAGCCGGAACGTGCGCGGCAGTGCTCGACCGAGCTGGTCGCGGCGGGTTTCGACACGATCAAAGTCAAAGTGGGGACGATTGTCCGCTCAGATATCGAGCGCGTGCGCACCGTACGCGAGGCGATCGGCCCGAAGCCGGAAATCGTGATCGATGCCAACGGCGGCTACGACGCACAAACCGCGATTTCGGTGGCTCGCGAAATCGAAGATTGCCGCGTGTCCCTTTTCGAGCAGCCGACGCCTCGCGGTGATTTCGAGGCACTCGCTGAAGTGCGACGGTCGATTCGTCCGCCGGTGATGGCGGACGATATCTGTTTCGATCTTGCCGACGCCGTCGAATGCATTCGCCACGCCGCTTGCGATGTGATCAGCGTCTATCCAGGCAAGAACGGTGGAATTGCCAAGTCGAAGGCGATTGTGGACTTCGCCGCTCAGAACAGCGTGGTTTGCAGCATCGGCTCGAATCTGGAACTCGACATTGCCTCGGCAGCGATGTGTCATTTGGTCGCGGCGTGTCCGAACATGCAGGTCGAAAAATATCCCGGCGACATCATGGGGCCCGATTATCACGCCATCTCGGTCGTGAAGGAGCCGCTCGAAATCCGTGGGCCGGTGATCACCACTCCCGACCGGCCCGGCCTCGGCGTTGAAGTCGATTGGCACGTGGTGGAATCCAACCTGTGCAAGTGACGGGTGACGAACGAGGGCGCGCGATGGCCGTGAAAAAGAAAACCTGGAAGGAAAAACTGGCGGACAAGAAGGACTTGCCCAAAGTCGGCCCGATCACCGGGCGAATGACGCAGCGCTGGGGAACGGGAACAATGGTCATCCCGGCTCCTCGCGAAGTGGACGCGGTGATGCGCAAGGTTCCCAAAGGCAAGCTGATCACGATTAACGAAATCCGCGCGTGGCTGGCGAAAAAGCACGGCGTCAGCATCGCTTGTCCCATCACGACGGGCATTTTCGCGTGGATCGCCGCGCATGCCGCCGACGAATCGGCGGCGGCCGGAATCAAGCGGATCACCCCCTATTGGCGGACGCTGAAATCGGGAGGCGAACTGAATCCCAAATACCCCGGCGGGATCGTCAACCTGAAGAACCGGCTCAAGGCCGAAGGCCATCGGATCGTCAAAAAGGGACAACGGTACATCGTTGCCGACTTTCAGAAGGCTCTTGCCGAATTATAGACTTGAACCGGGACTCGCCGTTCTGCGTTCGCGCGCAATTGGATGCCGCGGAACCTGGTTATGACTCAGTCTGCCACAATCCTGTTTGCCGTCGCGACCGTGGTTTATGTCGCCACGATGTTCTTCGTGGTCCAAATGGCCGGCGAGGTGCGTGACCGCCGGCCGTGGGTGGTTCTGCTGGCCGCGATCTTTGCCCTGTTCGCGTTCCGTGTTCTGGGCTTCTTTATCACTGCAGAACTTCGCCAAGAATGGGGGCCGTGGCTGCAGGCGCTGGTCTCGGTGCTGTTGCTGACGTCGCTGTTCTATTTTCGTCGCATCAGCGTCGCCGAACGGGAGAGCAAAGCGCTCGCCAACAGGCGGACCGCCGAACGCGACGAGATCGAGAGCCGTTACCGCGCCTTGGCGGAATTGTGCCCGGATGTGATGTATGTCGACGTGGGTGGCACGATCTGCTACGTCAATGCGGCCGCAGTGCGTTTTTTTGCGCAAAGAGCGCGAACGAACTTTTGGGGCGAGCGCCGGCCGAGCTGGCCGCTCCCGAATCCAAATCCCGAGTTGCCAATCGGGCCGATCAACTGAATGAGATCGGGCAAAGCGTTCCTGCGGCGCCGGAAGAGTGGTTACGGCTGGACGGATCGCGCGTGCCGGTCGAGGCGACGGCCGCACTCATTCCTTGGCGGGGCGAGCGGGGGATTCTGATCATCCTGCGAGACGTCTCGGAGAGGAAACACGCCGAGGAAGAAAAGACACAGCTTTTGGCCAGCGAACGCTCGGCGCGCAGCGCCGCCGAACGGGCAAGCCGCATGAAGGACGAGTTTCTCGCCACGCTCTCTCACGAGCTCCGGACCCCGTTAACCGCGATCGTGGGATGGGCCCATGTCCTGACGAGCGGGCGGGCCAGCGAAGCGGAGACGGCCCAGGCTCTGGAAACCATCCTGCGCAATGCTCGGCGCAAACGAAGCTCGTCGAAGACTTGCTTGATATGAGCTCGATCATTTCGGGCAAGCTCCGCCTCGATACGCAGCGGCTCGCACCCGTGACCTTTGTCGAAGCGGCGATCGAAACCATTCAGCCCGCGGCCGACGCGAAGGAAATTCAGCTGGTCAAGAAACTCGATCCCAACGCCGGCCTGTTGCGCGGCGATGCGAATCGGCTGCAACAGGTGGTCTGGAACCTGCTGACGAATGCGGTGAAGTTCACGCCGAAGGGGGGCACCGTTAACGTGGCCCTGAAACGAGTCAGCTCGCACGTCGAGATTGCCGTGAATGACGACGGCGCGGGAATCTCCGCGGATTTTCTCCCCTACGTCTTCGATCGATTCCGTCAGGCCGACTCCTCCATTCGACGGCGGCACGGTGGACTGGGTTTGGGGCTGGCAATCGTCAAACAATTAGTCGAACTGCATGGCGGGACGGTTCGAGTACAAAGCGAGGGGGAGGGAAAGGGCGCTACCTTCACGGTCAATCTGCCGGTCGCCGTCCCGCACGAGAAGATCGGTGCACCGGTTTCGCGCGACGTCTCCTCGACGAACGGGGCCGGCGAGAACTCTCACGCCGTCGATCTCACCGGCCTTAAAGTACTCGTAGTCGACGACGAACTGGATGCCTGCCGCCTGATCCAATGGGTGCTGAGTGAGTGCCATGCCGAAGTCGTCACGGCCTCGTCCGCGCTCGAGGCACTGCCGTTGGCCGAGTCAACCCGGCCGGATGTTTTGATCAGCGACCTCGGCATGCCGGAAATCGACGGCTACGAACTGTTGCGGCGGATTCGCGCTCTCGGCCCGGCCCGAGGCGGCAAGGTTCCGGCGATCGCCGTGTCTGCCTTCGCGCGACCCGAAGATCGCGCGTGCTCGCTGCGAGCCGGCTTCTCGATGCACATGTCGAAGCCAATTCAACCGGACCGATTGACGGCGACCGTCGCCAGCCTTGCGGGAAGGACCCTCTCGGAAGGTTGTTCGACAGCCGAGCAGTCCTGATTAGCGCACCAGAAATTGAATCTCGGTGAGATACTTTTTCGGGTTCCCCTTGAAGATCATGCCCGGACCTTTGATGTAGACCTCGCGCGTCGGCATTTCGATTTCGTAGCCGTTCGCTTTGACGTGTTTCAGGATTTTCGCGTACGAGCGACCGAGTTCGTCGTACGGCCCCTCGTGCATGAGCGCGACGCACTGGCCGCCGGAAAGCTCCCGGACGGAAATGCCGTCGGTCGACTCTCCCTTGCGGATTGGCAGGCAGGCCTCGAAGTCGGCGTCGTCTTCGTGATATTCGGCGTCGAAATGCAGCAGGAACGCCTTACCGCAAATGTGCCGGCCGAAGCGTTTGCCGATCTGGGCGAATGCTTTGCCGCACTCGCTGTAACTGCCCTTCATGCGGACGGCGGCAATTCGTAACGGTTCGAGATGCTTCTGCTGGACTTCAAAGTTCGTGTTTTGCATGGTTTCGCGGAGCTCCCGTTCGTGGTCGATGAGTTGATCGAGACGCCGTGAGATCTCCCGGTCGTGCTGCATGCGGGCTTCGATCGCCTTGCGCTGGCGATGAAGCGAATCGAGGAGATCCGAGTCATCCGCGCAGGACCGCAGGATGTCTCCGATTTCCGCGATCGAGAAATCGAGCCGGCGCAATTCGGCGATGATCCGGGCCGCTTCGATCTTGCGCTCATCGTAATAGCGGTAACCGGTTTCATGGTCGATTGCGGTTGGACTCAGAATCCCCTGTTCGTGATAGAAGCGCAGCGTCTTGACCGTCAGCCCCGTGACCTTGGAAAACTCGCCGATCGTGAAAAGGCTGCGGTCGTTCATGCACGCTCCGAAAGATCAATGCGTCAACGACTCAAACCCTACAGCCTCCCCCAACGGGAGAGTCAACTGCGAATTTCCGGAATTCGGGGTGGGAGCGGGCTGCGCGAAAGTCGTGCCGCGCGTCAGGGTTTCGGAGCAGGACGAGGCGCGTGCAGTGGTCCAGGCTTCGCCGCGGATTTCTTGGAGGCGGGAGCCGACGGCGCGCCGGTGGTCGGCGAAATCGTGAGCACGCATTTATCGGTGGTCACGGTGACTTGCCGGAACTCCCGATCGAGCCGCACGCCGATACGATCGGGCGGAGTCGTCTCTCCCATGTCGTAGAGCAATGCGCCGGTTCGGGCGTCGACGAGCGAGAGAACGCCCTCGCCCGATCGAGCCGATTCAAATCGAGTCGGCGGACGTAGCAGCACCAGGACCGGCGAGTCGGACGGCGATTCGACCAGAATCTGCGACGCCGGCATCGAGATCGTCCAATCGGTTTTACCCGTCTCGCGGTCGATCGCCCAAACTTTTCCACTGGGATGTGAACGCGGTACGTCGCGATAACCGGGGAAACGCATCGCGCTTCCCTGGCTGATGATGATGTAACGGCGGCCGAGGCGTCGCACGGTGACTTGCGGCGGCGAGCCGGGTCGTTCGATTTCGGCTTCGAAGATCCGATTCCCCGTCTCAAATGAGTGAACGTGCACCATTCCTTTCGAGTCGACGATGGCAAATTCTTCATCGTCAACGGCAATCGGCCAAGCCGGCACTGGGTAAGTCTTGTTCCAGATGGGGCGCGCACGCGGCACGAGGTCCATGAGCGACAACGACAGTTGCACCGGTCCCGGACTCGCGAGGAATACGCGCCGCCCTTTCCACTCGTTGGGCAGCGGTCCGGGGATGTTGAACGAGCCCGAAAGCACTTCGGTCCCCGTGGCGGTGCTCAACACCAGGCCGGAGGGATCGTTCGGTTCGCCGCGGGCGACGGCCAGAACGTAGTCGTCGTCTCCTTGCAGGAGAGCGCTCGTGGGCACATTCCGCCGTTCCCAAACGAGGTTGCCGCCCACCGCGTCGGCACAACGCAACACCGATCCGACTTGCGAAAAGACAAAATCGTTGGTGATCAGGCCGGCGATGCCGATTTCGGAGCGACTCTGAGCCAGCGACCAACTCGGATCGTAAAGGGGCGCACTCCAGAGCAGCTTCGGCGGTTGATGGCCGTCAAATCCGTCGAGCAAAGCCAACCGCCGATGCAAGGCCACTTCGATTAGCGGTCCGTGGATTCGAATTGCCACCGGCGGATCCATTGTCGCTCCCACGCCGAGCTGCCCGGTCCGCGGGTGCACGTTTTCCAACTCGTACTGCCATCGTTCGGTTCCTGTTTCGTCGAAGGCGCTGAGCGTCGGTCCGTGCCCGCCGCCATGTGAACGCGACTCAAACTTCCATTGCTGAAAATACGGCCCCGTTCGCTGCTCGACGGGAACGGACATCACGGCCCGCGTCGCACGATCCTCGTCGCGTCGCGTGACGGAGAGATTGCCGGCCGGCCAGGGCGCCATGCGCTTAAGAGCGGCTTTGATCGCCGGTTCCGATTGCCAGGTGCGTGCCAGCTCGGTCCCCGTTTTCCCTTTCTCACAGGCGATGGTGCCGTATTTCTCGCGGAGCAGTTTGAGCAACGGCAACGCCTCTTCGGCTCGACCGTGATCGATCATGAGCCGCGCCAAGCGAGCCGTTGCGTAGCCGGCGGCGGACTCGTCGCCCGCATTGCGAAGATGTGTCAACTGGCGGACGATTTCGGCCCGATCCATTTCCGGAGACAGGGCCTCCGCCAACGATCGCCGCAGACTCACGTCTTCCGGCAACTCACGCAGGGATCCCACGGCGCGAGTCAGTTGGTCGACCTTCCCGGCAGCGGCCAGTGCGCCGGCCCACAGTTCGATTTTCCGGCGGAGCTCGATTTTCTGAGCGTCGGGCGCTTTGCGATAGAGTTCGCCGAGATCCGGGCCGACGACGGCTGCCGGCTGGCCGCGAGTCGCTTCGCCGACGGAAACGAGCCGCCTTGGCCAGCGACTCGTCGTCGATCAAGCGGATGTCGTGATCGAAAGCAGCCGCGAAGTCGCCCCGTTGCGCAAGACCGCGGGCCATCAATCGATGGAACTCGAATCGTTGGGTCGGATCGCCGATCATCGATTCGATACGCAGCGCCTCTTTATGGCTATTCGCAAAGTCGTAGCGCAAGCTTTCCAGTACGGTCGCGACGGCCAATTCCTCGATATGCCGCAGCGGCTTGTGCCGAAGCGACCGAAAGAGGTCGTCCAGGCCTTGTGTCGTTTGACCACGATCCAGCCGCAATTCGCCGCGTGTCGCCAGGCTGGTGGGATCGTCCGGATGCTGGGCGAGCGTTGTCTGCAGCGATTGCTCGACATCGGCCGTGGGGCGAAAGCCGAAAACGGTCGTTGAAGATTGCATCACGACCGCGCCGTCGGCCGCGACGAGATTTCCCGGCTTCACGCCGGCAGGAAACCGCGACCGCGTGATCATCCGTCCGCGGCGCAGGTCGAATGTCGCCATTTCGCCGCTTGCCAGCGGAAGGTGATAGAGCGACCCGTTTCGATAGCCACGGCCGGCCGGCGACGAGATGCCGATCGATTCGGACCAGATTGGACTGCCGTCGCTCAGCCGGAGGGCCTCGATGCCTGACCGTCCGACGATGACGACCGTGCCGTCGAGGACCGCCGCCACGAACAGCCGGCTGCCGCGATCACTCTTCCATCGCGGCGTACCGTCATTGAGGTTGAGGCAATGCAGCTCGTTGGAATCACGGGGAGTCAACAGCACGCTTTGTTCTGCGAGAATCGGAGCCGAATCCAGCCAGCGGGAAGACTCATCGACTCCCGTGTAGAGCGGTTCGTCGGCCCAGAGCATCCGCGGATCGAGCATACCGTCGGCGACATTGATGGTGTAACGATATTCCCAACGCAGCGTCCGCGACGACGGGTCGACCGCGGCCACGACGCCAGCCGACGTTGGACAAACGAGCAGCCCCGATGCGTAGCTGGGATTGTCGCCGGCGAGCCTTCGCAGCGGAAAATGCGGCAGTCGGCCCAGCGGCATGGCCAGCCGCTGAGTCCAGGCAGTCTTGCCGGTCGCCGGATCGAGCTTGAACAAGCTGATTTCCCCATCCAACTCACCGAGACAATACAGTGCCGAATCCAGCGGCAGACCGCTGCCCAGGAAAAACGTTCCGGCATGTTCGCGGTTCTTGCGATCCGCACGCGTGCCGCCGATTTCCCATTGAATTGCACCCGTGGCCAGATCGACGGCCGCCAGCACGTTCTGATTGCGAGCACCCAAGAGCTCGTTCTGCTGTGGGTTCGACCGGAACTCTTCCAGTCCGAGAAAGCCCATGTCGAGCAGCGCGAAGACGTGTTGCCCGTCGCTGCTCAAGCTTCCATAACTGCGATCGCGAAAAGAACGCGCGCTCAAGAAGAGCCGCAGATCGGCGCCCGGTTCATTGACCTCGAGATTGATGGGCAGGCGATTGCCGACTCGGGTTTGGTGCTCGGCCGTCGCGAGCACGTGATAGATTCGCTCGCATTCCAAGAAGTCCCATAACCGAGCGCCGGTTCGCAGGTCGACGGCCCGCAGCCGGGCCAGCGTGCGAAAAATCGCCGTGTGGCCCACGACGATCGGCTCCACGGCCGGGATCGTCAAACCGTTGTGGTCGCCGAACTCGCGCTCGAAGGTCTGCAGGACCGATTCGACGTGGTTGAAACGGTTCTTTCCGAAGAAACCGGCATCGCGAATCACCGACTGCGACCAGGTTGGTTCCCCTAAAGGGAGGGCCGGCGCCCCCTCGGCCGTTCGAGAAGGGTTACCGCCGGTCATGAGCCAATCGTTGGCCGGCTGTGTTGTCGCCTGCGTGGACCCGAACACCGAAGCGAGCCATGCGAGATCTTTTGAATCGCCGTCGGGAATGGCGACGCTTCGACCGGCGATTTTGACGCTTATTCCGTCACCCGCCGATTTGAGCTCCACGAGGATTCGCGAAGCTTTCTCAGACAAGCCCGATTGCTGGCAACAGTACGCGTCTTTGAGCGACAGCATGGGTTCGAAGCGGCGGCCGCCGGGCGAAACGCGCAACCGCTCGAAATGCCCCTCGGCGGCGAGCAATTGGCAGTCATCCAAAAGTCGATTTGCCAATTGATAGGCCGCTTCGTAGCCAGCCTGCGTGTGGAAGAACCGACGAACGACCTCCTCGAGTCCGGCCCGATCACCACGGGCGGTGGCGTCCTCGAACATGCGGCGGGCGGTTTGCCCGTATTCAGTCTCGTAGGATTCCCGAACCGCGGGTGGAAGCTGACCGATGCGGTCGGCCGCGTCCAACTTCGCGCTACGGAACTGGCCTTTCCGCCTGCCAGTCGACTCGAGCCAGGAGTCTTCGGGCTCGTCGAGAACTCGCTGCAGCTGGCGAATCGCCTCAGGATAGTTCTTATTCGAGAGCGCATCGGTCGCCGCCTGCAGCTCGCGCAGCGTTTGCCGATCGATCGACAGGGCGCACGACTCGGCGCATCGTCGTCAACCTGGCCCGGCGTGCGAAACGGACCCGGCAGCACGATGATCGGCGGCCGCGCCGGGGGCGGCTCAGCCTGCAAGGGGGAGCGGGGTACCGCGGGCTCCTTCTGAGGAGCAGGGGGATCGTCGCCACGGGCCGCGACTCCCGAGATGGAAAACGCGATCGCCAGGACAGCTGCAAATGCGATCAGCAGGCTGCGCAAGTGCAGTTTCCTGGCGTATGGTTCGACGCCGCACCTGCGGCAAACGGGTACGCGATAGCTTGTCGCTCGATTCATCACCGTGGCGCACTCGCCCCCACTGAGGATCTTGGGCATGGCTCCGGCGTCGGCCGTTTCCCTGACGTGAAGGATAGTTCATCGACGGCCGGTTTAACAAACCGAATCGGCCGCGACCTTCCTTCGTCTCGAGCGCCGCGGCGGCGGAGACCAGACGTTTGACGGGCCCGCCGCAGGTCGGAGTGCGCTTCGGCCGATCACGTATTGCGCGGCGATCGGCCGGTTCGATTCCGCTTATTGGCCGGCGTTCCCCCGACGGCGCCGCCGGATCGTCCCGACTTGGGAGCCCGATCCGAATCCGCTTGCGCTTCGCGTGCGTCGGCATCGCCACTGCCCATCGCGTCCTGCAGATCGGCAACGTCGGGATCGCCATGTCCCTCATTGCTGCCGGCCAGACCCCCGACCGAAGTCCCGCCTCCAGGCGTGCCGGCGGCATGCACATCCCCGGGCGGCAGAGAAGATTGGGCCTCAGCCTCGACACTGCTGCGACGCGACCGGCGTCGGCCACTCTCGTCCATTTCGCCCTGTGGCGCAAGTGTGTCCCTTGGATTCTGAGGTCGTCCCGTATTGAAATTCACTCCCCGACCGCTGTCGGCCGCCTCGGCGCAAGGCGTACAGTGCCGCGCATAGGGAATCGCATCAAGACGTTCTGTGGGGATGGGTTTGCCGCAGCTTTCGCAAACGCCATACGTGCCGTCTTCGATGCGGTCGAACGCCTCACTGATTTCGCTGGTGAGAAACTCCTCGTTCTCGAGCAGCGTGGCGTTGAGATCCTGAAGATACTCGTCTGTTCCCATGTCGCCCAGATGCATCGGCGCATTCGAGAGGCCGCCTCCCGACTGGCCGCCGCTTCCCTCGCGAATCTGGTCGGTCATCGCCGCCGCGTCGCTTCGCATTCTCGTCGTGAGCTGTCTGAGACTTTGGCGATAACGCTCGATTTCCGGTTTATCCATGGCGCCCTCTTCAATTGGCTTAAGAGCAAAAATAACGCGGTCTTCGTTACCGCGAATGATGCCGACCGCCCCCGGCGCAAGTTCGTTGGACCGCCTTCGGCAATTATAGCTCGATCAAACCTCCGCGGTTCATTCGCAGGCGGAATCGACGGTCGCATTAGCAGCCGCAAAATCCGCGCCGCGCCCGACCGTTGGCAACAAGTCTGAGGCCACGTTTGCTGCAAAGCAGCGAATGTCGAAGCGTCCTGCGAGATTCGCTCAAGAGGCTGGCCCGATCGCATCGGCGAAAAACACGGAAGGCTGGTTGAGCGAATTCTTGAACGTTGTAAACTCAATGGCATGAGCCAGCGAAGCGCTCGAGTTGTCCTGGGCCGACTTCCACGTGCGGTCGCATTGTTTCTCGTCGTCGGCCTGGCGGCCCAAAGTCGGCTGAGTGCCGCGGACGATTTTGAGCGCGAGCCGATCAACTACAGCGCGACGATTCCGCAAAATGTGGTGTCGAAGCTTAAAACAGAGTTCGATTTCAACCGGGCTCATTTCGATTTCGACCCGCGCTGGGGCTACCTTCGCTCGCTCTTGAGGGCCCTCCGGGTGCCTGAGTCCTCGCAAATGCTGGTATTTTCCAAAACCAGCTTTCAGCGACAACGAATTACACCCAAAACGCCGCGGGCTCTTACTTCAACGACGACGTTTACGTCGGTTACTGTGCCGATGGCGATGTGGTAGAGATATCGGCCGTCGATCCTGTCCTGGGAGCCGTGTTTTACACGCTCGATCAGGAGGAACTGGAGCGGCCGCGTATCGTGCGTCAGGCCGATTCTTGTCTGTTGTGCCACGCGAATTCGCAGACGTCGGGCGTCCCGGGGTTCGTGCTGCGCTCGGTGTTCGTCGATTCTGCCGGCTATCCACTTCTCGGCTCGAGCACTTTTGAAACGGATCACACCAGTCCGCTCAAGAATCGGTGGGGTGGTTGGTACGTGACGGGAACGCTTGGCAAGCAAAAGCACCTCGGCAATCTGACGAGCGTGCACAATCGGACCCCCGAAGAAGTCGACAACGCTGCGGGGCTCAATGTCACAAGCCTAACGGGGCGATTCAACCGCTCGAAATATCTCGCCGATTCGAGCGACGTCGTGGCTTTGATGGTCATGGAGCATCAAACTCGGGCGCATAACTTGATCACGGCCGCAAATTTCGTAACGCGCCAAGTCCTTGCCTCAACGAAAGGGACAAAGATTGCAACGGGCGACTCCAGCCGCGTGCAGGCTGCGGGCGAGCAACTGGTGAAATATCTGCTCTTTAGCGGCGAGGCCGGGATGGCAGAACCGGTCCGCGGAACGACCAGTTTTGCCGGCGAGTTCGCCGCCCGCGGTCCCCGCGACAAACAGGGCCGTTCGCTTCGCGACTTCGATCTCAAACGCCGCTTATTCAAATACCCGTGCAGCTATCTCGTCTATTCGGCGGCATTTGATGCCCTTCCCAGCGAAGTCAAAGGCTATGTGGGCAAACGCCTGGGCGAAGTCCTGTCGGGTTCCGACCAAAGCCGCGAATTTGCTCACCTTTCGGCGGCCGATCGACGGGCCATTCTCGAGATCTTGAAAGAGACCAAGCCCGATTTGGCCGCCTCGTGGAAGCTGGCGGCTCCCGTCGCGGTTCGCTGACGATCTCAGCCCTCGGCTCGATGCGCGCGGCGGAATTCCCAGGGAGGCGTCGGATGCGGAGCCGACCAGAGGCCCCGGCGATGCCGCTTCGCCTCGGTCTCGGCCCGGTCGAATTCGTGATTCCGATCGTACTCGGCGTAGCGCCACGCGCAGCCATCGCGGACTTGCTCGAGGTTGATGAAACGATCCCCGAGATAGATCCGCCCGACCTCGCGTCGGTAGCGGTCGACGTCGACGACGTCCACGCGGACGGTCGCTCCGAACACTTTACCGGAGAGGCTCTTTTTCGCCTGATTGCCGAAGGGTTGGGCTTTTTCCGGCGCGTCGATTCCGAACAGGCGGATGCGATGCTGCTTGTCATACTCATCGAGAACGGTGAGCGTATCGCCATCCGCGATGGAAACGACTCGGCCCACGACGACCGCGCCCGGCCTGGCTAGGCCGCGATCTTGGCCGGTGTGTCGTGCCGACGCCGCCAGAGAAATCAGGCAGGCAATGACGACCACAGAGAACGTCATTAACCGGCGGCCGATCATCCTTTCGGCACTCCAGACTCAGGTTTCTGGCGCGGCCAGCGTCGAGCGGCTGCGGGCGTAGCGAACCTGCCGCCACAAGCGGCGAATCAGCTTGACCGAGTTGAGCCGCAGCGCCCCGCACAGGCCAATGAACGAGAAGGCCGCCCCCAGCGTGACCGCCGGGTAAGCGCAAATGAACCGATCCTCGAACCGCGGGCGGAAACGGCTCTTGTAGTGATACAGGCCGGCCACGTCGAAGATGAAGCTGAAATACTGACTGATCACCATGGCGTTTCGAATGATCGCGCTATCTCCCGGCAGGGGCTGTTCGCAGCGTACTCCGGGAACCAGGCACAGCGACGCGTGCTCATTTTGTTCGTCCCGAAAGAGCTGCAGCGCCTGGTGCATCAGAAAGGGAATCGTCCCGCGAACGGCATCGGGCCGGTCGCGATAGAGTTCGAGGGCCCATTCGTGGCCCCCGCGGCACGGATTGCAGAGCAGGAACCCGTCGATCCGCCCCAATTCTTTGTGGCGGGCGAGAAACAACCGGCGTCGACCGAGTGACGTTGGATCGAAGCGGCCGTTCAGAAAACCAATGTCGCCGACCTGCGGGCGTTCCGAGAGGATGCCGTTGGAAACTTCGGTCAGCTCCTGCGAAAGCCGGTCCCAAGCGTCGCCAGCCATGAGCTCAGGCTGACATTCGACAAAATCCAGACCGTGCCGCAACGCGTAGTTGGATTGCCTTCGCACCCACTCGAACTGTTTACCCTTCCAAGTGGTCGTCGACAGATCGATCACGGCCTCTTCGCCCCATTTGGTCACCTGGAAGCTCGCCTCGCGAAAGAGGGGCACTTCATCGGGCACAATGTTGTAGAACATGATCCGCAAATGCGACCGGACGGCCCAATCGGTAAAGGCCTTTAACAGGGCCCGTTTATCGGCCTCGGAGGCCAGCAGTCCGCCCGCCACGTGCAAATACCGGCCCCGCCGCAGGTAGACGACGACTCCGGCATAATCGGGGAGCCAGAAGCATTCGCGGCCAGGCTCGGTCACGAGATACGATTCCGCCGTGCGTCCGTAGCGGAAGGCCAGGTCTTCCACCAGGACGTTTGCGGGCTGCGACCCGACGCTGGGTGCATGCAGCTCTTGGTTCAAAGTCAAAAGCGACATCGACGTTCCTCAAAGTCGGGGCGGCCGTCCGCCCGTTCTCGGGAGACACAAGTTCAACGAATTTTTTGGTGCGATGCAGGGCCGAACGAACGACTAGCGGCCCTCACCGGAAAGGGAAAGTTGCGATTGAGTGCAATAGGCGGGGTTTTGGGTCGGGACTTCGGTCAGGGTCGTCAGGATTTCGCCGAATGAGTTTCGCAGCAGGAAATGTCCCTGCCCGGGAACAAGGTGCAGTTGCGCGGCGGGAATCCGTTCCGCCAGCCAGCGGGCCTGACACGGGGGTACGATGCGGTCGTCCTCCCCCTGCCAGAGATGAATTTTCTTGCTGATTTCCTGCAACGGGAACCCCCATGCTCTGCCGAGAAGGCAATAGTCCTGGACGGTCCCCCAGGGACCGCGGCCGAGCGCCTCGTAGTAAAAGTCGAACATTTCGGCCCCGTCGAGCGATTCGATCACCGCCCGGTCCGCCGAACAGACAACTTCGCGAAGCAGGTTGCGCTTGAGCAGAGCGGGAGACAAATGTTTCGTCGCACGCAAAAACTGCGCGGCGATCCACGGCGATTGGCGAACGAGCGGGAAGAGAATCCGGTCGACCTGCAGACCCGATTCCCGCACCGTTTCCGGGCGGCCATGAACGGGCGCCATGCAACCGATCGTGCCCACGTTGGTCAGCAATTGCGGGATGCAGTGCGCACAGGCGAGGGCGTACGGACCGCCGGCCGACCAGCCCAGCACGGCAAAATGATTGATTCCGAGCATCAGCGCCAGGTGCGCCACGTCCTCGGGCCAATCGAGAATCGAACGCTTCGACTGATAGTCGGACAATCCGATGCCGGGCCGATCGATGGCGATCAGGCGGATGCCTTCACCCCGGCAAAATGCCGCGGCAAACCGCACCTCCAATCGGCAACTGAGTCCGCCGTGAAAGCTGAACACGGGCCGGCCTGTGGGATCACCGTAATCGGCATACGCCAGCCACCGCCCGTCGGGCATGCGCAGGCGGCGATCGAATTCGGTGGGGATGCGCGAGACAGGCGGCATCAGTGTCACGGCCCTGGAGCGGCAAACTTTTGAATTGAAGAGTGTTCTGAGAGGGGCAGCGATTATCGCCATTCACGTACTGAAGGCAAGGTGAAGATTCAACCGCCGATCTAAGCCTGTCCGGCCCCACCGACTTTTTTGGCTTTTTTGGGCGCTAAAAAAGGGGGACTTTTTTTGGGTGGAGGCAAAAAAAGTCGGACGAGGCCAGAGGGCCAGATCCCGACGTCTGAAATCATCCGTCCCCACCTCCTTCTTCTAACTCCTTCTCCCCTCGCCCCTTGTGGGAGAGGGGCCGGGGGTGAGGGGGACAAGTGGCCGGGCAGAGGAGGGGGAATGGCGGAGCAAAACAGGGGAGTTTTTTGGGGTCCACCCAAAAAAAGTCCACTAAGACGTTTTCCCCTCGCCCCGCGTCTTTACATCGCAGTGGAAGAGGGGCCGGGGTGAGGGTTTTCCCGCAACAAAGTCCGCCATTATTTTCTGGCAGAATGTTCATAAGTCATTTCCATAGCTAGTTTTACATCTCAATAAATACCGTTTTCGACTTGAAGTACCCGGCCTGTTTCTGGTATACTCGGGCTATGCGGTGACCATTCCGCACGGTGAGATGCTGTGCGGTAAGTTTTCCGCATTTTGAGACTTCGACCCAACCCGATTCGCCTCGGCCGCCCGCGACCAGGCGGCGTGAAGAGCACGAATCGGAGGGTGGCGGCACGTTCGACGAGGCAGTACGGAAGACGGCACGCTTCGCGACGGAACGTCCTCGGTCTCAAAATCGCCGGGCCGCTTTCAGAAAAGGCGGCCGCACGCGAAGTCCTCGGCGGGGAACGCGTCGAAACATCGCCAAACGGCTCTCCGTCCCCACGTAGGGTCCGCCGCGGCGGACCATTCGCCGGCAAGCCTATCGGTCGGCAATCGCGCCGATCCGATCGGGCGACAGCGATCGTGCCGCGCCTCCGCAACCAGAGCCCCCTTCGAGCTTGGGGCCAAAACAACGCGGCGGATTCGACCGCGCGCCTCAGTGCGCGCTCGAGATCCTAAAGTCGTCACCCTCATTTCAGGGAGAATTTATCGCTTCGCAATCCCGTTGATCCGTGTGCTTCAGCACGGGGGACCGATCGGCCGGGATGAACACGGTCCGTCTTGCCGTCGGCAAACGAGTGGCGCGTCGAAGGGCCGAACGCTACGTCCTTACCTCTTCCGTCGGCGCGTCTTCAAAACGAATTGCTCCTTCAATTCACGCAGCATCTCAAATGTGTTGCAGTATTCGACGTCAAATTCGAGACATACGTTGGGGATTGGAACTCTCTTCTTCGCCTCCGGCGCGTAGAGCTCGTGCGTGACAAGAATCAAGCCGTTGACCTTGGCATATGCGACGATCCAACCATCGGCCACCGATGCGAACTGCGCCTTCGCTTCCAACGTGAATTGACGCTCGTTCTGCACCCAATTGACCAAGGCCGCATACTGATCAACCACCGCTTTGTCTGCGGTTTCCTTGAAGAATCCACTGGGTGCTTCCTGCCTCGCCCAATCGCTCAAGGGACCGCTAACGACGACGATTTCAGCCCTGATTCGGTCGAGGCTGAAGACGCGTTTCGCGTCGTGCTGTCGGGCCAAAGCGAGCCAAAATCCGGGACAGAGGTCTGCGCGCGTAATAGGCTTCCTGGGCTTCAATAAAAACATTTGCATCAAGCGCGTAACGCTTATTGACGCTCATCCTTCACCCTCTGGAGAAGGAGGGTCGCATAGCGGTCGAACGTCTCTCCTCTCAAGTCGGTCAATTGATAGGCTTCGCGATAGAGGAGTCGTCCCTCGCGCGCGGCCCGAACAATGGCGTAGGCAAACCTTCGACCTAACCGCACGTCTTGCACATCGTAGAAATTAGGGCCGCCCTTCTTCTTTTTAGACTTCTCGGCTTTTCTCTTCTGCCATTCTTCCTGGTTCTGTTTGTAGAAGCGGAAGAATTGCGTCTTGCTGATCAATGTGAGGTCCAAAGCGCGACGCGCCGCCACAACGGGGCTGACCTTGAACAATCGCGCGATCGCGTCAAATGGCTTCTCGGTGTCTTTCACCGCACTCCATCGTTCCGAAAGTCTGTGCCCGGGCACCAGGAATTCTGCCGCCACCTGATTACAAAAACGCTCCGTGTCGTCGTCACACGGGAGCATGTTGATCAGATTGAAAATCGCGCTGCGGCCAACCCAAAGGTGCGCTAATTCGTGCGCGAGTGTGAACATTCGGGCCGACTTTGAATCGGCGCCATTGACGAACACGAGAGGTGCCATCGCGTCACAAAGCACGAAACCGCGAAATTCTTCTGGGTCGAGGGGCCGATGAGTGTTGAGCCCGACGACGCTGCTTGTGGCAACAAGGACGCCGATCCGCTCCGCGTGACGGCCCAAAATCCGGAGAGCCTCCTCCCAGGTCGTCAGTGACTGGGCCCAATCGGTATCGAGACCGAGGGCTTCGCGGATTCTCGCAGCTAGCGAGACGACGTTGCGGACATTTTCTGCGCTCCCCACGAAAGCAAGCGGTCCCTGCCCCTCTTGAGCCAAGTACTCGCGCATCCAGGCTTGGCGTCGCTGCATTGTCTGAATTGTGTTGATCAAGTTTGGGCTTGGTCGACCAATCGGGCTGTCACCGACAGTGCGGAAATCTGGGATGGGAAGTTGTTCGTCCGGCGGAGAGGCGAGGAAAAAGTACCCGAACGGCGTCATCGTCTTTTCGGCAAAGAGCTCCAGTTGTCGAAAGGTTGGCCGTCGTTCGCCGCTGCGCCACTCGTCGAGTTTCGGAAACGCCTCGGTCAACTCCTTGGCGGGCACCTTCGAACGGTCAATAGCCCATTCGATGATCTCTGGTTTCACGGGGACAGGTTCAGCCATTGGGCTCGTTCATTTCGCTGTCTGACGCAAGTCGTTTAAGTCTGGGAGTGCTCCAAAGATCGTCCGCAGCGCCTAAAAGGCTTCAGGAGGTTTGTCTATTGTGTGCATCCGGCCGAGAAGTTTTCACGTCAAATCGGTTAGCAAACAGCGCTTTAACAACCCACGGCTGCTTGTCGCCGTGGGCGAAAAGACCTCCATCGCTCACGTTAAGGAAAAACGTCACACCTTCGGTTTATCGGCGATTTGTGAAGTCGGGGCAATCGCCTTGACAAATCATTAAGCTCCAACTCTGCGAACCGAGATGCATTTCGAGCGACGATCAAAGCACTCACGGCAGGCGGTCGAGAAACTCGCCCAACGCGGCGTAATATTCTGCGTTTTGCGGATCGTTGTGATCGCCCCCTGGGATCGCCACGAAGCGCTTGGGCTCGTTGGCTGCGTCAAACAGTTGCCTGCCCATCGCGAAGGGGATCAGCCGGTCGCCCGTGCCGTGGCTTTGCAGCAACGGTCCGTGATAGCTGCCGATTTTTGCCAGCGAATTGAATTGTGTCTTCATCAGCGATCGAAGCGGAAGCCAGGGCGCCATGGCGTGACCGACCTCCGGCATCGATGTCAGCGTACTCTCCAGGATCAGGCCGCGCGCTCCATCCTTTGCCGCCAGATCGACGGCCACCGCGCCGCCGAGGGAGCGGCCCATCACCACGACCTGATTTTCGGGAACGTTCGCGCACCGCGCCAGCCAGGCCCGTGCCGCCCGCGCATCCGAGAGAATGCCCGCCTCGCTCGGCGATCCCTCGCTACGGCCGTAGCCGCGGTAGTCGAAACCCAGCACGGCCAAATGAAAGCGATCGTGCAAGCGGCGCAACTCGCTGCCCCACATCGCCACGTTCCCGCCGTTCCCGTGGCAGTAGAGCAGCACGGCTCGGGGCTTGCCCTGTGGAAGGAACCAACCGTGCAGCCTGGTACCGTCGGCTGCCTCGAACCAGGCATCTTCAAATTTGAGGCCGATGGGCTGCCAATCGCCCTTTGGATACCGACTCGGTGCAAAGACGAGCGATTTCTCGAGAGAACCCAACGGGCTGAACTCGGAATCGCCGGCCGCGGTCTTGCCCGGCTCAATGAGAGTCGCCTGGGACACCGGCGCAACCTGGCATCCCGCGACCACGCACAGGCCAAAAGTCGCAAAGACGAGCATCGCGTCGCGCGACATCGAGTCGGCTCCCGCGACAGAGATTCAGGAAGGGACGACTTGGAGCGGGAAGAGGGTGCGGTGATATACACAGTTCGCAAAAGCCAGTCAATAAGGCTCTGTCACGACCGGAGGGGCGACAGATCGATGAGTTGTCCACTCAGATGCTATGATCATCCGTGCCAAAATCGTCGCACTTGGACGACTTTCGCCTTCGCGGCGAACTAGCTGGTGGAGCGAACTGATGGACCGCTTGGGGGACCCGCGCAGAGTCCGAATGGTCCATGCGTGCGCGCCGGCGCTCATAGTGGCCTGCTTGGCATGCCCGGCTGTGTCGCTCGCGAAACCGCCCGAGGCTGCGGCTGAGCGGGTCAGGCTGTTTGAATGGTTCAGCGCGCTTGGCGTTCCGGATGTGAAGCACCCCCGGTTTGTGCGGTATCCCCACTCGCTTGATGGCCGGCCGGAATCCAAGCCTTGCTACTGCGAGGATTGCAGCAAGACGGCGGCCGACGACGCGAGGCTCGCGAAGAACGAATCGAGAGCAGTGACATCCTCCGGGGCGTCGCCCTTGGCCGAAGCAACCGGTCGGGCATCGTTCGCCGGACGATCGCCGCGGGCTTGCGGCTCGGTCCGCGCTTGCGAAGCGCTCGCTTGAGCGTCGACGTTCAAGAACTGATTGAGCGGGAGCGAATTGTCGACAGGAGAGGAGGCGGTCCGCGAATCGGCGCCGCCTGCCAGCGGCGCAGCGTTGGAATCGGCCGGAGTGAGCGCGGCCGTCACGATGGCCGTGAGCGTCGCCGCGTCGCTCGAGCCGTCTTGCGAGAGGTTGGACAGGGTCGGAATCAGCACAAGCGACGAATCGTCCGGCGGAAGCAGGTCGGCGGTGAGCGGCCGGTCTCCGGCGGGATTCGAGAGCGCGGGGCCTGCGAGCGGCGGCAAGGGATAATCGCCCGCTTCGCCGGGCGCCTTCGGGTCGAAGGCGCCGGGCCCTTCGGTCGTGAGTCCTTGCCGGCCGGGCGCCTGAATCGCGCCGAACAGGCCGTGCTCCTCATTCGCAAGGCCGGAGGTAAAGAACAGCGTTTCCGCGTCGCCTCCCACGTGGCCGTTGCCGAAGGTCAGCGACCAGAGATTGGCGATCTGGATCGTTTGACCCTGGTTGTTCTTGAGCTCGCCGAGGTAAGTGCCGCTTTGCGGATTGAAAACGGCGATCGTGCCGTCGCCGTTGTTGCCCACGAGCAAGTCGCCGCCATACGGCCCGAAGCCCGCCGCGCGCGGGCGAGCCCCCACGGGGCGTTGAGCGCTCCTTGCGAGGCCAGTCGCCCGACGAAGTTGCCCGAGTTGCTGAAAACGTCCACAAAACCGAGGCCCGGTCCGTCGGCTTCGTCGCCCGCTGCGTCGGCCACTTTCGCGTAAGTCACGTAGAGCTGGTTGCCGATTTCCGCGATGTTGAACGGAGCGTAGCCGCTCGGAAGGTTCGGATCGTGGAACGAACCGGCGAGCGTGACCGGTTGGAAATTCTGATTGAAGACGTCGACCGTGCCGTGCGTGAAATCGGCGGCGTAAAGGTAGGTTTGCCCGGTCCAGTTCGAGGCCAGAGCCAGACCCGTGTAGACGGCACCCGAGGCCGAGTTGTTAACGGCGACCAGGGCGTGATTCTGGTCGACAAGGCCGTTCCAGGCGGCGATCGTGCCGTTTAAGGTTGCGAACAGGAACGAGGCGGGCGACGTCACTCCGTTTTCGGAAATGTCAAAGCCGATGCCCGAGTTGAAGACGGTCCCCGTCGGCGTGCCGAGCGTGCCGGGGGACGACGGGGGAATCGACACGACGAGCGAAAAGGGCTGTCCCAATCCGTTAAGAACGCTCGACACCCCGCCGGCATTGTCGGAAAACCAGAAGGGTCCGGTCGGGCTTTCGGCAAGTCCCCAGGGGTTGGCGAGCGCGGGGTTGGTGAGCCTGGCGAGCCCCGGCACGTCTGAAACCAGATTGACCTGCGCGAAGCCGGCCGTAAGGAGGCACCGATCCTCGAGAGACTCGACCGCGGGCGGCAGCAGACGCGGGCGACGCCGTGCCATCCACGTTGCTGGGAAGAACGATCTCGAATTCATCGGGTCACGTCCGACAATCTGGGAAATGCGTATCAGAGCTTGCGATACCGTCCTTGCAACATCTTGAAGTCCGCGTCGTTGTGGATCGGGTCGAGGGCCGCGTCGGGCACGACTTTCTGCATCAAGAACGCGGCTCGGTACCGCGGCTCGACGCGGGCGAGCGTTTCGTGCACCGCGTGGACGGCGCGGCGGCGATAGCTGTCGGCGAGAGTTTGGCGGTCCGGCTGGTGCGAGTCGGCTTCGGCCCGTGCGGCGGCCTGGGCAAGGATGCAGGCGACGTTGTGCATCATCTCCGGCGTTCGCGGATCGCGGCGAATCGAAGTCTCTGCATCCATCACGGCTTCGCGATAATGACCCAGCATGACCTGCGCGAGGCCGCGGCCGGCAAACGCATCCGCGCTGGTCGGGTCGAGGAGGATGGCCGCGGAAAAGTCACGCAGGGCCAGTTTCCAGGCATCGGCGAAGAAATGGGCCCAGCCCCGGTGCTGATAAATCTCGGCGTCGAGCGCGAGCTCGAGGGCCCGCGTGTAATCATCGACGGCTTCGGAGAATTTGCCGAGCTTCATCCGGGCCAGTCCCCGAGCGCGGAAGATGTCGGATTTCTTCGGCCCGCCCTTCTGCAAGTACCGAGTGAAGGATCGTTCGGCCAGCTCGTAGCGTTCCATCGACAACAGAGCGCGGGCGCAAAGCTCGTCGGGAAGCGGGTCGCCGGGCGAAAGTTCCCGCGCGGCGCTCGACGCGTCGAGCGATTCGCGGAATCGAGCGGCGACGAAGAGCCGCCGGCCGCGCTCGAGGTGATAGCCGGCCACCGCCTGTCGCGGCGCCTTGCGCTTGATCGCCAGGTCCATCTGTCGGGCCGCCGCGTCGAATCGGCCCGCCGCCAGTTCGACCTGCGCGAGGTTCAGGTAGGCGTTGTACTGCCCGGATTTAAGCGAGACGGCCCGGCGAAAGTTCTCGGCGGCCTTTGTGAGATCGCCCAGGTTGAAAAGCAGAATTCCACGCGTCACGTAGACGACGTAACGAACGTCGTCGTCGGGATTGAGGCGAAGCGCATTCTGGAAATCGGCTTCCGCCTCCGCCGTGGCGTGCAGCTTTTCGTGGGCGAAGCTGCGGAAGACGTAGGCCCACGCGAAATTCGGCTGCTGGGCGAGGCACGCGTTGAGCCCCATCCTCGCCGCCTCCCACTGCTGCATCTTCAAGTGGCAAACCGACAGGAAAAACTGCGCCCAGAAATGCGACGGCTCGCGGGCCAGCGCGTGATCGAATGCGCTTGTGGCCTCTTGCCACCGTCCGCGGCGGTAGTGTTCCTCGCCCACGAGGAAATAGTCGTCCGCGCCGGCGGGAGGGTGGATTTCCGCCTCGGTTCCGGCCTCTTTGGCCTCGCGGGCGCGGCCGAGGTGTTCGAGCAGATTCGCGCGTCGCAGAAAATAGGCCCGAGTCGGCCCGCCCAATTGCCGGCTGCGCTCCAGCATGTCCAGCCCGGCTGCGAACCGAGCTTTTTCCGACTCGCCGGCGAGCGGACGCTGCGCCCGGACGCTCGACGACAAGAGCAAGAGGCCATAACAGTCGGCCGAAACCGCCGCCTCCCTGGCCGAAGGAAATCGCGACGTCTCGATTTTGCTGTCCGCGCGGAGCCCGAAACCGGCCAGCTCCAGGGCCTGGCGGGCGGATGCTTCGGCCGCCTTTACGTTGGCGCTGGCGTCCGTTCCCAGAAAGAGCGATCCCTCCTCGGGGGAGAGTAAGCCATGAAGCAAAGCCGCGTTACGCTGCTCGACGAATTTCTGATAGTTGGCTTCGGCCTGATGGAGTTTCAACTGGCCGCTCGTAAGGAAGTACGACCACGCGGTCAGCGTCAAGGTGACGCTCGCGACGGCGGCCAGTCCCCAACCCGCGATCGCTGGATGTCGCCGCGCCGATCTCCAAAACCGCTGCCAGAAGGGAACGGGCCTGGCCTCGATCGCGCGGCCTTCCAGGAACGAATCGAGATCGCCCGCCAAAGCGGCCGCGCTCGAATACCGCCGAGCCGGGTCCTTCTCGAGGCACTTGAGACAAATCGTCTCGAGGTCGAGCGAAATTCCCTTGCTGCTGCGGCGCGGCGGCACGGCAGGCTGGTTGCGGACCCGCTCGAGAATGGCCAGCGACGTCGGGCCCTCAAAGGGCGGATGGCCGGTTAAGAGTTCGTACAGAATCGCGCCCAGCGAATACACGTCGGCCGCGGCACCCACGCGCTTGGTGCCGCCCGAGGCTTGTTCGGGGGCCATGTAGCTCGGCGTGCCGAGCCAGGCGTCGGTGCGCGTCGGGCCGACTTCATCGTCGATCATCTTGGCCAGGCCGAAGTCCGTGATCTTCGGCGTGCCGTCGGCCGTCAAAACGACGTTGCTGGGCTTCAAATCGCGATGCAGGATTCCCCGCTGGTGCATGTAATCGACCGCGCGGGCCAGCGTTTGCACGGTACGGGCCGCCTCGCGCAGTCGGCCCCGTTGTGAACTTCCACTCGAGACAGCCGCCGTCGATGTACTCCAGCGAAAGATACGGCCGCTCTCCGCACTCGCCCACTTCGTAAATCTGCACGATATTGGGATGCTGCAGCCGCGCGACGGCTTCCGCCTCCTTGCGGAAGCGAAGGCGCGCCATTGGATGGGCGTGCGGGCCGGCGAGGATCATCTTGAGCGCGACCAGCCGCTTGAGAAATCGCGAACGCGCCAGGTAGACGACGCCCATTCCGCCGCGGCCGAGTTCTTCGAGGATCTCATAACCCGGGACCGTGGGAACGCCCTGGCCCTCGGCCGGGACGCGGATTCGGGGATCGGTCGAGCCGTTCAAGTTTCCGGCGGGCACGCTCGAAGGCTCGAGCAGGACCGGAAAGGGGGGCGCAAAACCAGTGCTCCGATCGACGCCGTTTTCGCTGTCCGACTCGTCCCTCCGCGTGGCACCGCCGGTCAATGCGGCCGGCGACAACCAATCTCGATCGTCGCTCTCGCGAGTGCCGTCGTTCAGCATCCAAGAACCCCCGTTTCGGCCCGATGAAATCGGTCAAGAGCGCCCGCCGCACGCCTCGAGAGCGGGCCGGCAATATTCGAGCAATCCGACGTCGACCAACTCCGCTTCGACTCGCTCGCACACAAGGGTGTCGAGCGAGCTTTGCACTTCCGCCAGCAGCAATTTGGCGAATCGCTCGCGGGCCCGGTGGAGAATCTGGCGGACGCCGGCCGCCGAGAGGGGCTTGCCGAGCTGCGCTGCGAGCTCTTCCGCCAGCTCACCGGAGCGCATCTCGGGGTGCTGGGCCCGAAAGCGGAGCACGTCATAACAACATTGACCCGTCCGCGCGTCGGCGTCAGCGAGTGCCGCCCAGGCGTGAGCCAAGAGCTCATCCCGCCAGCTTTCGAGGAACTGGCGGTCTGATTCTTCGTTGCTCGCGTCACTGCCTGCCTCGAGACTTCCGTCGGGAAGCGGCCGCGGCCAGCGGCGCTCGTGCTTGCGATGGTCCGAGATGAGATGAAACAACGTCCCTTTCACGAAGTTTCGAAACCGGCCGCGATCGGGAGTCGCTCCGCACAGATCGCCCCGCATGAGGCGCAGCGCAAATTCCTGAAAGACGTCGTCCGCGGCGTCCGGGTCGCTCATCACCTTTCGCAGATAGCGACGCACCGCGCCGCCGTAACGCTCGAGCAACTGCTGCCTGGCCGTCTGGGCGACTTCCTCATCGCCGCCATGCGCTCGATCCAACAGCGACCAGCGCGTGGCGATCGTGCCGATCCGATCGAGGGGGGTTTCGGGCTGCATTGGCTCCCTCGCGTCACATGAGGCGCAGAAGCGCGAAATTGTTGCGCGGACCAAAGAGGAGTCAATCCGTGCGCGGGGGAGCAAGGCGGCAATTTCGCATTGATCCCGATTCTTTTGTGAATTTTTTCACAAAACCTGTCACACAGGGCCGGCCGGCGAGAAATCGAGGGAAGAGGGGAGCTACCCCTCGATCACTGGAGAAAAATCGTCGCAGAGAAGCTGGTCGTATCACGAATCCAACCGCGAACAAGCTTGAACAATTTTCGGGAAGGAATTTTCAATGCGATCTCGCAAGCGCCGGCCAGCCATGACCTTATCAATCCAATCCGCCGAAGTTCTGGAAAGCCGCACCTTGCTTTCCGCCACTGGAGTAGGGAGCGTGGCGGCGGCCGGTGCCGTCGCCCCGTCCGTTTCGCAATCCTTCGTTTCGCATCTCGCCGCCACGCCGAATGTCAACGCCTCCACGGTGCCGAAAAACGGCGACGAAAACCCCTACGGAGTCGCCTTTGTGCCGCAAGGCGTCCCGGCGGGGGGCAAGCTGCATCCGGGGAGCATTCTGGTCTCGAATTTCAATAATTCGCACAACCAGCAAGGGACCGGGACGACGATCGTCGAAATCTCCCCGACTGGACAGCAATCGCTCTTTTTCCAGGGGCCCAAAGGACTGGGCCTGACGACGGCGCTGGCGGTTCTCAATAACGGACTCGTCCTCGTCGGCAACGTTCCCACGTCGGACGGATCGTTCAGCACGATCCAGCAGGGATCGCTGTTGATCTTGAACAAGAACGGCCAGGTCGTCGCCGACTTGATGAACAAACAGCTACTCGACGGTCCGTGGGACCTGACGGTGTACCAGGCAGGCGACCTGTCATTCGTCTTCGTTTCCAACGTTCTCAACGGCACCGTCTCGCGACTTGTCCTGTTGACTCCGCCGAACGGGAACAGCGCCACCGTTTTAAGCACGACGACCATCGCTTCGGGCTTCGTGCACCGCGGCGATCCGAACGCGCTGGCCATTGGGCCCACCGGATTGGCCTTCAACCCGCTCGACGACCTGCTCTACGTGGCATCGACGGGCGACAACGCCATCTTTTCGATCCCGAACGCCTTGGTTCGATTGACAAGCGCCGGTAAAGGCAGCCTCGTGTTTTCCAACCCCAACTTACGCGGCCCGCTGGGCCTGGCCTTGCTCCCTGACGGCAACCTGATCACCGCCAACGGCGACGCGATCAACGCAAACGCCAACGACCCGAGCGAACTGGTCGAGTTTTCGCCTTCGGGCAAGTTTATCGGGGAGACGTCGATCGATCCGGCACAAGGCAGCGCGTTCGGCCTCGCGGTGGAGGTGAACGGAGACCAGGTCTCGTTCGCGTCCGTCAACGACGATTCGAACTCGCTGGAGATTCGGGATTTCCAGTTCTAGTGACGCGACCACCCCGCGGTTGCCGCGGGCCCCTGCGTCTGGCTTGGATGCGCTCTCAATCGAGATCGGGCGACGAAGAAGCGTTTCGCCGGCTGCCCCCGAATAGTCGGCGACACGCGGGTCAGGGGCATTCTGGGGGGATGTCTCGGGTGCGTGTGAAAAACCACGCATCCGAGACACAGAATGCACTCGAACGAGGCAAAAGAGCACGAGGAGGACCAATTCGGCGGAAGCCGCTCACGCTCTGTCACGACCGGAGCGCCGACCTCATCGATGAGTGTTCCATTCAGTTGATATGATGATCTCTGCCAAAATCGTCGCACTTGGGCGACTTTCGCCTTCGCGGCGAACAAGCTGGTGGAGCGAACTGATGGACCGCTTGGGGGACCGGCCAAGAGCCCGATTGATGCGCCCGTTCGCGCTGGCCGTCATAGTGGCCTGCCTTGCATACCCGGATGCGTCGCTCGCCAAGCCGCCGGAGCCTGCGGCTGAGCGGGTCAGGCTGTTTGAATGGTTCAGCACGCTGGGCTTTCCTGACGTGAAGCACGCCCGGTTTGTGCGGTATCCGATCTCGATTTCTGCGCCGGATGGCGAGCCGATCGACGTGGACTTTGCGCATGGTTTCCTGCTCGATGAGAGTAAAGACGCATGGACCGTGCTGAGTTTCGACCTCAAGCAGCAGCCGGTGCAAAAGCGGCCGCAGTATCTGCAGAAACAACCCACCGATTGGGCGTGCCGGGCGGAAGATCTGGCTGCCTTCGCGAAATCGATGCTGGCCGCGCAATCGAAGCGTAATCGCCTGGAGGATTTCGAGTTCGCAGGAGGGGGCCACTCGAAGACGAGCCGTTTGTTTTTCCTTGGGTGGGCCTGTTGGCGGCAGGGGCTCGACGAACCGGCGGCAAAGCTCTTTGAACTGGCGACTGACTTGCGAGATCAGGAGTTGGGACTTCCGCCGGGCATCGTCGCTTTGCGGCGGCGGATTGCCGTCGATCTGGCGCATGACGAATTTGTCGAAGCCCAATCCGACTTGAGTCGGAAGGAGCCGCGGGAAAAAATCCTGGCGCGGTTGGAATCGATTCCGGCAAAATTCCCGGGCCTCGAGAGCGCGTTTTGGGCCCAGGAGATGGCCCGCGTCCTGCAGTCGATGGTGCACGAAGATCGCGAGCACGCGGAAAATGAAAAGCATAAAAAACCGTTCGCGGGGCGGTCCCGAAAAGAACAGGTCGCGGAACTGATTTTCGAGCTGCGCGATCAACATGGGCGACAATCGCACATGACCCGTGGCCGCGGCCCTGTGGACATCTTCTTCGACCAGGGACCTGCGCCCGAAAGCCCGGCTGACCGGCTGTTCAAGCTCGGCTACGAGGCAGTCCCCCAGCTCATCGAGGCGCTCTCCGACGAACGCTTCTCGCGGGCGCTCGGTTCTCGCCCGTCTCGCAGACGCAGGCGCGAACCGCGGCTGAATTTCCGCTATCACGTGCTGACTGTCGGGGATTGCGCCCTGCAAATTCTCGAGCATCTCGCCTGCCGCGAGTTCTACAAGCAAACGGGCCGTTTTATGAGCGAGTCGCCCCTCTGGATTGCGGCGGTGAAGCAGGAGGCAGAGCAATGGAACGACGAACTCGAGCGCGATCTCAAGCAAAAAGGCGAACGGCAAGTCCTCGTCGAGCGGATGCAAGGTGGGGATTCGGCCAACACGCGACTGGCGGAGCCGCTGCTCGCGAAGTACCCCGACGCCGCATTGCCGGCGCTCGCAGCTGCCGCGAGAAAGGCAACCAATAAGCAGGTCATGTTGGAATTCGTTCAACTCATGGAGCGTGCGGGGGGCAAAGAGCTCATTGGGACTCTGCTCGACGAACTCAAGAACTCCCCGTCTCTCGATGAGCGAATCACCGTGGCCACGCTCCTGCTCAAACACCAGCGATTGGACGGCGCAGTCCCGCTGGTCGAAGAGTGGAAGCGCTCGGCCGAGCACCGGCTACCGAGCGACACAATGATCGAACTGGCCTATTACCTCGCGAAGTGCGGCAGGGCTGATGCCGTGGCCGCTTTGGCAGAGGGCTTGGACCAGCGTTCGCCAGATATCCGCCTGGCGGCCGTGCGGGCGTTTGCGCCAACGATGAGTTGCAAGCGGGCGAAGGCAGCTCGAATTTCCGCGTCTTTTTCTTCGACGGAGAGGGTGGCGAGACGTCATTGCCCGTGAAGACCAACGACAAGGTGCTGTTTGCCGCGGTCGCTGATCTCTTAATCGGAGAACTCGCAGACACCGAACCGACGCGCAACGGATCAGGCCGTTGGGGTGAGGTGGATTTCTCGGACCCGTGCATCGCCGACGTCGCGGGTCACGTCCTCTACCAGCTCGACGCCAAACGATTTCCGTTCGATTTGTCCGCGCGGCGTCCGGAACGAGACCGGCAGCGCGTTGTGTTAATCAACGCCTGGCGCAAGACACGGCACTTGTCCGAGCTGCCGCTCCCGCGGCCGACAATCGTCACTCCGGTCGCGGAGGAAACGCTGACACTCCTCTTGGACCGGCGCCAAAAGGCGAAAGCTGAACTGCGCGACGCGGCGGAGCGCGACGTCGAAAAGCTGGGTCCGGGGGCCGTTCTCGGAATCCTGATACGGCGCGACCAACTCAAGCCGGCCGATCCGATGCGGAAGGACCTCGAGCGGCTTGCGCAGCGCCTGGCGAACACGCTCGTCGAAATCCAATTCGCGGACAAGTCGCTCAAGGCAAGCGGCAAACTCGCCGCGCGGCTCGAAGCGCTCAAGAACAAGCCTCTCGACACGCCGGCCCTGGTGGAATTGGCGGTCGGGCTGACAAACGAGATGGCTCTCCCCGCTCACGGTTGCCGGCTGCATGTAACGAGGGCCGGCCTGGGCAGCGGCCTCGTTTTGCGGGTCGATCTGTTGGACAAGGCACGCAACAACGCGTTGCATGACGAAAGCCGACCCCAGGAATTTCCGCAGCTCAAGGCGGGTGCCTTGTGGTGGCAGCATTCGCTCGGTGCGGAGTCAAACGGGCGCGAAATATTCGAACAGAGCGCCGGCGACCTCGATATCAGTCGAGAACAATTGCGGAGCTTGGGCGATGCGGCTTTTGCCATCGATGTGAGGAAGCCGCTGGACATCAATATCGAGTACATCGGACATTGGCTCGAGTGAGAAGCGATTCAGAAAGATGAAGCGACAATTCGTCATCGCCGTGTTTATCCTCGCCGTCATCACGCTGGGCTGGCTCGAAGCCCGCGGGCTGTGGGAGCAGGCGGACAGGACGCGGGCGTTCTCCGTGGTCACGGAGCTGGGCGGGCAGATTGGCGGGCTGACACCGCCCGTGCCGTTCTCGGGAAGTGAGTACCGTGTCCGTTTCCGCGGCACGCAGTTTCGTCCTGATCAGGTCGGCCGGCTTGCCGCCTTGAATGTGCTGACGGATCGGAACCACGTGGGGATCATGTTCGAGGATACGAACGCCACGGCCGCCGACGTTCGTCGGCTTCGCGGACTCATGCCGAAATGCCGGATCGTTCGCGTCATCAAGGGGCAGATCGTGAACGACGATTGATCCGTCACGAGAACAAAGACACCAAGAAAGACAAAGAAGCAGTTCTCCGCAGATTTCGCGGAAGGACGCAGATTTTGAAATTCAAATCGGCGAAATCGGCGTAATCTGGTGCGTCAGGCGAAGCTTGACGGTTCTTGTCAGTTGAAAGGTACTGACCATGGTAGTTGTTCGTTCGCCATGTAGCCGACCGAGCGGCTGTCGGAGCGATCCGGCGGTCGAAGCCTCGGAAGGCAAAGGCGTCAGCCGTAATGCGAAAGCGTGAACCCGATTCGGCCTCGTTACGCATCTGAGAGTGGCCAGCCCTTCCAGATAGGGTGAAGCCTGACACCGACCGTGAAGCAACGAACGCCTGCAGCGGCCGGGCTCTCCGGGGTGGGAGGGGACAGCGGATGCCGACAGAATCGTCAGGAACCTGAGAGACCCGCTCGAGTGACGCTTGGCGCGTGGGCCCTGTGTCAACAAGGTGCGGGAACCCATAACTGCGCTTTGGCTCGATCGGGAGTCGGAGGGGCTCATAGTAGCGATGAGGCGGGGTAATGCCCGCGGAGCGAAGGGGCCCTGTCGAATGGGTGTTCCCACAAGAGGGGGAGAGCGCCGCTTGGATGAATCTCATCCCACTACGGAACGTAGCACGATCTACGGCCGGAGCGAGCCGCCGGATCAACCGGAGGTGCGCCACGACGTCACGTTCGTACTCGCCGTCTCTCTTCTGAGGTGGAAGCTGTGGCGAAAGGCCAAGCAGGAGCCGAAATTCCGGTTCTACGCCTTGTATGACCGGATTCACCGGCTCGACGTGTTGACGGTGGCGTGGTGGCTGGTGCAGAAGAACGACGGCGCTCCGGGAATCGACGGCATGTCGTGTCGCGACATCATCGACGGTCCGGGAGCCGGCAAGTTCCTCGCGGAGCTCCAAGAGGAACTGCGTTCCAAGCTCTATCGACCGCAACCCGTCAAGCGGGTGATGATCCCCAAGGCCAATGGCGGCGAGCGGCCGCTGGGCATTCCGACCGTCAAGGACCGGATCGTCCAGATGGCGACTCTGCTCGTCTTGGAGCCGATCTTCGAAGCGGACTTCCATGAGTGCTCTTATGGGTTCCGACCGGGGAAATCGGCCCATCAGGCGGTGGACGCGATCCGCGCCCACCTGCAAGCCGGCCTGCGGGAGGTCTACGACGCGGACCTGAAGGGGTACTTCGACACGATCCCGCACGACCAGCTCATCAAGTGTCTCCAGATGCGGATCGCCGATCGCTCGGTGCTGCATCTGATCCGCTCGTGGCTGGAAGCGCCGATTGTGGCACGCGACGAGCAAGGCCGGCCTGCGGCCAAACGCTCGGAGCGAGGGACGCCGCAAGGGGGAGTGATCTCTCCGTTGCTGGCCAACCTGTACCTGCACTGGTTCGAGCATCGGTTCCATCGATCCGACGGCCCCGGCACCTGGGCGCAAGCCCGGCTGGTGCGGTACGCGGATGACTTCGTCATCCTGGCCCGCTACCAGAGCCGACGGCTGCAGGAATGGGTGGAATCGACGCTGGAAGGCCGCTTCCAGTTGGCGATCAACCGCGACAAGACGCGTGTGGTGAACCTGAAGGAACCCAGCGCCTCGCTGTCCTTCCTGGGCTTCACGTTCCGGTACGACCGCGACCTCAAAGGCCGCGATCGCCGTTACTTGAACGTGTTCCCATCGGACAACTCGCTGGCACGGGTGCGGACGAAGTTGCGCGAACTCCTCCGTCGCAACCGAGTGACACCGATCCCGACGTTGATTGCGGAGGTGAATCGGATGCTCGGGGGCTGGTCGAGGTACTTCGCGCACGGCTATCCGCGCCAGGCGTTCCACAAGTTCAACAGCTACGTGGTCCTGTCGTTCACGCATCACCTGCACCGCCGGAGTCAACGGCCCTATCGGCCACCGGCCGACCGCTCCTTCTACGCCCAGTTGCAACGCCTTGGCTTGCGACTGTTGTAAGGACCGCCGTGGACTCACTGTGTACGCCTTCGTTGAAACCGTTCGAGGAAGCCGGATGCGGGAAATCTGCACGTCCGGTTTGAAGAGGGGGGCGGAGTTCACACTCCGCCCCTACTCGACCGAATCTCTCTTGCCTTTCTTGGTGTCTTTCCGCCATTGGGGCGGATTCAAAGCAACGTGCCTTTGTGGTGGAAAATCTGCCTGGGATTTAGCCACCCACCATTTTGAAGTAGACGGTCTAGCCCACCTTCTTTGCGAGTTTGGCCGTTAAGAAGGTGGGCCGGCGGCCGCGGCGGCCTTGTCCCATCTATGGGAAGCGGATTGTCAAACCAATGGCGTTAAGTTTTTTTTCTTTTTTCGGAGAACCGCTGCCGTGAGCCCCGTCCGTCTCACCGTCGCCTCGGCCTTTCGCCCTCAAGTGAAGGCTGAGGCGACGGGGAGACGGACGGGGCGGCTCCCGTCTGTTGAGCCCGAGCTGAGGTCCGGGAGTGATGATTCCGGCTGGTTTTCCGATGCATTTGGAGCGACGAACATTCCGCGGCGCGTGCCTCTCGAGTTCCGTACGTGAACTCAACCATCTATTCGGTGATCGCCCGCACGCGGACGTCACCAAGAAAAAACCATTCGAAGAGCGCCTCCATTCACCCTAACGTCGCTCGACAAGCCGTCGTCGACATGGGACAAGCCGGAGGTCGCCCGGTGTTCGCGTCACGGAAGGATCGTCACAAAGTCCTTTCACAGCTCAAGTCAAGAATTGGTCTCTTCTCTTTTAACGATCGATCTTCGTTCAAACGGCGGCCGCCCGATACGCGGCGCCGTCGCGGAGCATGGCGTACATCACGCACAGCACCCGGCGGGCCACCCCCACGATGGCTTTCTTTTTGTGTCCTGTGGTCACTCGCAGCCGATCGAACAGTCGCCGCCAGCGGGCCGATTTCCCCACCAGCCGCCAGGCGGTCTCGATCAGGGCCCACCGCAAGAGCCGCGAGCCTTCCTTGCTGATGTGCAGCTGTTTGCCTTTTCCCGCACTCTCCCGGAAGCAGGGATCCATCCCCGCGTAGGCGACCACCCGCTTGGCGCTGCGGAACCGCCGCACGTCTCCCGTTTCGCTGAGCACGACGTCGATCGTGACCGGTCCCACTTCGGGCATGGTGTCCAGCACCTCGCGGGCTTCGCGTTCGGCGGCAGGGGCCGTCTGGGCAAACGCCTTGAGTTCCTTGTCAGCCGCGGCCAGTTGCTTGTGCAACAGGGACAACTGTTCCCACAGCGCGTCGCACTCGAAGCGATCCGCGTGACTCATGGCCAGCTTGGCCAGGTGCTCCTGGCCCCGCGCCGTGAACAAGCTGGCGATATCCGCGTTGTAAAAGGCCAGCTTGTGACGCAGCTTGCACTTGATCCGCGTGATGCCCCGCTGCACGGCGTGGCGATGCCGCACCAGCACCCGGTACTGCCGGAGCCGCGGGCTGGGCCGATGGGCTTCCGGGATCATGTCCAGAAGCAGAAACTCAGCCAGCACCTTCGCGTCGATTTTGTCCGATTTTTGCGTGCTCTCCGCGATCACCCGCAGCTTCTTGGGGTGCGCCAGCACGCAGCGGTCGGCCAGATCCTCGATCAACAAGAACAGCCATTCGTAGCTGCTGGTGGCTTCCACGACCATGCGGAACGACCCGAGCCGCTCGAAAAAGCGACGGATCGATTCGGTGTCGCCGCAACGCAAGCTGCGACGCTGTTCGACCACCCGCTTTTCCTCCGCTTTCACCATCACGCACACGCTGATAGTCTGCTTGTGGAGATCGACGCCGACATACTTCATGACAAACTCCTTGTGTGGAAACCAACGGTTTTAAACACACCACCGGTTTACCACGTCTCCAAGGTTGTCAGGAGCGGCGCGGTCTCCTTCTCATAGTTTCACCCTACAGCTTACAGCCTACAGGCGACAGACGTCATTTCCGCGCGAGTTGATTGAGCACGCTGAGCACTTTCTTCGCTTTGCTCGTCCGTAATTGCCGCCAGTTGGCGGTCTCTTTGCCGTCACTGCGGTCCGAGAGGAAGGCCCATTCGGGGTTGGGGCGTGTGTGATTGGCTTGGATGTCGAGCCAGGCCGAGGCGAACTCCGCGTACGTCGGTGCGATGCCCTTGCTCCAGAATTCGCGGGCCAGGATTCGGGCAAGCGCCCCGTGTCGGAATTTCCCCCCGCTGAGCTTCGCGAGCAGCTCGAGCATCCCCTTTCGCTTTGGATCATAGTGCCCGTAGAACAGCCGGTCGGACGCGTTGGGTTTTGTTGGCGGCTCATCAAAGCCGACGACGCTTGCCGCAAAACAAGTCGCGTCGGGGATCGCTCCCGTCTTGAGATACGCGCGAATTCGCTCGAGGACCACCCCCTTGCGATCGTCCTCGCGCGTCTTCACCCTTTGGCCCTCGGCCGTCTCGATCCAGATGGCATAGGGAATGCCGCGCCGCCGGCAAAAGGCCTTGATCTCGCCGAGATTGAGATAGTTCAGATCGGCCAACAGCTCGCGCTGCGCGACCGGGCTCAATTTGGAGATCAAAGAGGCCATTCAGTCCGCCTTGGCCTGTCGTGAGGATGCCGCGACCCGATTCCCGGCCACCTCGGTCGTGAATTCTCTCGGGCGTATCTTCGAACGCCAAACGGATTTGCACACCCACGCAAAGCCGTGGGCGTGGCACCCCAGAAAAATGGCAAGCTAGCAGCTTGCCCTACGTTTGCTTCGCTGCATCGTTTTCACTCGAAGAGGGCGATGCTGGCCGTAAAGCCGTGCACGAAGTTTCGGCCGCTGATTGGCCCCAGTTCGCCTTGGGCGAAGAAGCCGGCCAGGGGAATTGGGCCGTGGACGGCGCGAATCGCCGATGCGTCATGGTGGGCGGCCGGAAAGAGCCGCGTTCCTCTGCCGTTGCAACTGAAAAGCAGGGCGGCTTTGGCGGGCGTGGGATTTGCGGCGCGGTCGGCCTCGAGCAGGCTTTTTAAATCCTCGTCGGCCGTGTCGGCGTCTCGCACGTGAAAGCGGACCGTTTGGCCGACGCGGACTGGGGTGCCGACCGCGATCGAGCCGGTGCCCGGATCGGCGCCGACGACGTTGGAGATCAGGAAATCTCCCCGCTCGAAGGTCTCTTTGTACTCGTTCGTCACCAGGCCCAAGTGCAGGCCGAGTTGAACGAGTTCGGAATCCTTGTCGGACAACGTATCGAACAGCTCGCGCAAGCGCTGCATCGGCGGAGCGCCGCCCAGGGCTTGAATCACGTTCTCTTCGGCGGCCGTGACGACGTAGTTTTTTCCGATCGGGCGGCAGCCCTGTGAGACGACCGATCGGACGCGCGGGCCGCCGCGCACGATCAATCCCACGGCCCCGTGTTTGACTTCGTGCGAATTGTGGAACAGCCGGTTCTCGCCCGTGCGGTGACCGCCGCTGGCCATTCCGCCGTGAATGGGCACTCCGGCCGACTCGGCGTCGAAGTGATCGAGCACCGTGTGCGGCGCCGAGCTGAACGGGTCGGCGAGCATGAACACGGCCCGCATGTCGGTCCCCTCGTTCGGGATCGCGGGCAGGCCCGTGCTGATGATGCCGTCGGCCGTGCGCTCGAAACGCACGGCGAAGGATTCGATCTTGGCATCGGGAATGATGGCCGACCAGACGCTGAGTGCCGGACCGGACTCAATCTCTTCGCTGCCGCCGATGACGGTCTCGCCCGTGCAGCCGATGAGGACCTTCGTGCCGGTGGCCTCGCAGATTCGCGAGGCAAGCTGCCCGAATCCGTCGGCGTGGGCCATGGAGACGAACAGGAATGAGAAATCGGGCTCCGCCCTGCCGAGGCCGGCACGGATCTCTTCGGTGACCGATCGAATTGCGTCGGAGGTATTGGTCGCTCGGGAGTGACTGGCGGCAAATGGCATTGATTTTCAACAAAAAGGGGAAGCGTTGCGCTCATCTTAACGGGGAAAGGTGGAAGGTGTCATCGGCATCTGCGGGGAGGCTTTGGTGAGGGGGCGAGCGCCGGGTGCCGCGAGCGCCAGTCTTGAGTCGCGGCTCAATTGAGCTCGCCGAAGAAGACACTGGCGAGCCAGAGCCCTCGCCAGTGGCACACAGAACCGGAAGAGGGGTTACCGGCGTCGCGTGCCACCCCCTTTCCGCCAAGCTGTTTTTGCTAAGATTGTCTTTAGCCCGACAAAACGCCCCTTCGGGAGACAGGCGTGTTCAGTCCACGTATTCGCACCAAGTCTCTGGTGATTGTTTGCCGGTCGCTGGCCACGATGCTGGAGTCCGGTATACCGATCGGTAAGTCGTTCGAGTTGGCCGGCCGGAAGTCGTCCGATCCGCGCCGAGCCGCATCATGCAGGAAATCGCCCTCGACTTGCGTAAGGGGCTCGACGTCACGGAGTCGATGCGCGATCAGGGGCAGGCTTTTCCCGAGGCGATGGTCGATCTGGTCGGTGTCGGCGAACAGACGGGATCGCTGCCCGATATTCTGAAATCGCTCGCCGGCCATTTCGAGAACCAGATCCGGCTGCGTCGCACGTTCATTTCGGCGATTACCTGGCCCGCCTTTCAAATGGTTGCCGCCATTCTGATCATCGGTTTGCTGTTGTATATCCTGGGCTGGATCGCCCAGTCGCACGGCGGCGGCCAACCGATCGATATCCTCGGTCTGGGTCTGTACGGGACCGAGGGCGCCATGACCTGGTTTGGGATGACCTTCGGCACGTTGATCGGTGGGTTTGTCGTGGGCGTCGTCATCCGCCGCTCGTTGATGGGGCAGCGGATCTTCGATGGGCTGATCTTGCATATTCCGGTGGTCGGCGGCTGTATGCGTTCCTTCGCGATTGCCCGGTTCTCGTGGTCATTCGCCCTGACGCAACAGGCAGGCATGTCGATCCAGCCGAGCCTGGAACAGAGCTTCAAGGCGACGAGCAACGGCGCCTTCATCAAAGCCGCGCCGGAAGTCTGGGCCCGGGTTCGCGAGGGGGAGACGCTGCACGAAGCCTTGGAGGCGACCAATCTGTTCCCCACCGATTATCTGTCGATCGTCGACGTGGCGGAGACGTCGGGAACGGTGCCGGAAGCGCTCCATCGACTGAGTCCGGATCTCGAGGCGCAGGCTCGCCGCAGCATGGAGACGCTGGCCTCGGCCTTGGCGTGGGCTATCTGGTGCGCGGTGGCCACGTTTATCATTTTCTTGATCTTCCGCATCTTCCAGTTCTATGTGGGCCAGCTGAACGATGCACTGAAACAGGTGTGAGGGATGAAGGCGGAAGGATGAAGGATGAACCAGAGGGGAGGCAAAGCCCGTTTGCCTGGCTCATCCTTCCGCCTTCATCCTTCCGATTCTGCCAAGTGTCACTTTGCGAGATTATGTGAAGTCCGCGAAGACTTTAGGCTCTGTGCGACCTGCCCAATTTGACGGCCGTTTTTTGGCACCGATATAATTGCCGGATCGCGGAATGTAATCAGGGATCGTTCGCTTCCGGATCGCGTGGACCAGTTGGGGACGAGGAAGAAAGCCCGCTGCTGATGGAATGCCTGCGATCTTTGCTGAAGGCGGTGCCGGCCCTCCTGGTCTTGTTGCCGGCGGCCGCCGCGTTGTGCGCCGATCCGCCGGTTGAGACTCGCCGGGAAGCGGCCCAGGATCGACCGGCTGGAGCCGAGACGCCGGCCGCGGTGCCGTTGGCCCGCTACATCACACTCGCCAGCCCGGTGGATGACGTCGTGTTTGGGCACGTGCAAAACGCGGCCCTTACGCTGCAGAGCCAGGCCCGCAGCCAGCATCGCCGGGCGATTTTGATACTGGAAATCACGCCGGGATCCAGTCCGTTTCATCAAGTGCAGGGACTGGCGACGTTTTTGACGTCCGTGGATATCGCGGACGTCAAAACGATCGCCTGGGTGCCGGAAACCGTGACCGGCAACAATGTCATCCTCGCCTTGGCCTGCAACGAAATCGTGATGCATCCCGATGCCGAATTGGGGGACATCGGCCGGGGCAAGCCCCTCGATCGCGACGAGCAGCACGATGTCGAACGGCTGGTCGAAAAGAGGCACAATCCGCTGATCAGCACGGCCCTCGTCCGAGGCATGATGGATGCCGATTCGGCCACGCTGCGGGTGAAGGTCCAAATCACGGCGGCCGGAAAAGAGTCGACCGAGTTCCGCATCCTGACGAAAGACGAACTGGACCGTCTGCGACAAACGAAGACCGCCATTCTCGACGTGCGGACCATCAAGGAAGCCGGCGACGTCGGCAAATACTCGGGCAGCAAGGCTCGCAGCCTTGATCTTCTCGCGGTTCAGACGGCGGAAAGTCGCGGCGAAATCGCCCAGCTTTACAATCTGCCTCGCGAGGCCCTGCGCGACGATGTGACCTCGGGCGACAAGCCGCGGGCGGAGATGATCAAGGTCGACGGCAAGATCGAGCCGGTGCTCGAAGCGTTTATTGAGCGACAAATCGAGCGTTCGGTCGGCTCGGGAGTGAACACGATCATCTTCCACATCGAGTCGGACGGCGGCCCGCTCGCGCAGAGCAACAACCTCGCCAGCGCGATTGCCGACCTCGATCCCAAAAAGGTTCGCACGATTGCGTATATTCCCAAAGAGGCGCTGGGAAGTGCTGTGGTCGTCGCGCTTGGCTGCGACGAAATCTATCTGCAGCCGACGGCCCGATTCGGCGACGTCCGGCCGACGGAAGGCGACGCGGATCGGCCCGGCGATCGTATTTCAGAAGATGTCATGCGGCACTACAAAGACGCGCTGACCGCATTGGCTAAACGCAAAAATCGGCCCGAGGGGATCGCCGCCGCGATGGCCGACAAGAATGCGCAGGTCTTTCAGGTCAAGAATCGCCGCACCGGTAAGGTCTGGTATCTGACCGACGAGGAAATTCACGAATCGAACGGCGAATGGGAAAAGGGGCTGCCCCTGCCCGAGTCCGGCAGGAACCACCTCATGGTTCTGAGTGGGGTCCGAGCGCACGAGTTGATGCTGGCCGAGCCTCCGGTCCGCGACTTCGACGATCTCAAACAGAGATTGGGCGTTCCCCCCGAGGTGAACGTCGCCGAGGCGAAAAGAACCTGGGTCGACAGCCTGGTCTTCTGGCTGAACACCGATTTGGCGCTGTTTTTCCTGGTCGTCGTCGGCTTCATCTGCATCTACATCGAGCTGCATTTGATGACGGGCGCCCTTTCGATCGTGGCCGCGTTGTGCTTTGCCCTCTTCTTTTGGAGCCACTTTCTCGGCGGGACCGCCGGCTGGCTCGAGGTTTTGCTGTTTCTGATCGGTGTCACTTGCCTGGGGCTCGAGATCTTTGTCTTGCCCGGTTACGGAGTCTTCGGCGTCACGGGCGTGCTCCTGATTTTTGCGTCGCTGATTCTGGCCAGCCAGACTTGGAACAATATCGAACCCAACGAGAACTACCGGCGGCTCTCGTGGACGCTGGGAACGTTGGGAGGGTCCCTCATCTCGGTGATTGTGATTGCCGTTTTGACCAGCCGATTTCTACCCCATGTTCGCGTCTTCGACCGCTTGATGCTGTCTCCGCCCGGCGGAATTGGCGATGCGACGCTGGGTCCGCGTTTGCGGCCCGATTTGGCGGATGAACACGCGCCGGGCACGCTGGCGGAATTGCCGCGGTCGCTCGTCGGTCAAGAAGGATCCGCGGTCACCGGTCTGCGCCCGGCCGGCAAAGCGAAGATCAACGGTCGCCTGATCGACGTGGTCAGCGACGGCCCCTTTATTCCCGCCGATCGAAGGATCGAAGTGGTCGCCGTCTCCGGGAATCGGGTTGTCGTCCGCGAGATTGCATAACGCCCACGGTCGGCTGTCCGTAGGCTTCGGCGCCATTCGCAGGGGCTCAGGTTGAATATTCCAGCAGCGTTGTTACATTATGGCACTAGAAAGAGTCGAGGTATCACATTCGGATCAAGTGCTGTTAGGAAGCCGCCCGTCCTGTTGTTGAGATGTATCGGTGGACGGAAAGTAAGCGGCTGTAATGGGTTGGGATCAATCATGAAAATGAGTGCGGTGCGTAAAACGGAATTGATTCACGAGTATCAGCGCACGGAGTCGGACACCGGCTCACCGGAAGTGCAAATCGCCGTTTTGACCGAACGGATCTCCAACTTGACGGAGCACTTGCAAACGCATCAGAAGGATCACGCCAGCCGGCGTGGCCTGTTGATGCAGGTACACAAGCGCAAAAGGTTGCTTGAGTACTTGAGGCTGACGGATCCGGATCGATTCCGCGACATCAAGAGTAAACTGTCGATCCGGAAGTAGTTCGTCGCTCGTATTCCGACTCAAGTGGCTTCGAGATTCGCGCACGGTGCGCGGTGATTCGAGGCTATGCCTTCGTCGATCGCGGCCCGCGGCATTGGCCGTGTCGGTCACCGCAACGCGGTTGCGGGGTCGTCGCATCCGATGGCACGTGTATGAAATGACCCTGTCTCAAAAGACATCGTCAGCTACGAGCGCAAAGTCATGTAGGGAAAAAAGTAGTGAAAGTTACAGTAGAACGTGAAATTGGGGGCCGTAAGCTCAGTCTGACAACGGGAGAAATCGCCAAGCAAGCCAGTGGCGCCGTCTTGGTCCAATATGGGGAGACGGTGGTCTTGGTCGCCGCTCAATCGGGCCCGCCCCGCCCGGGAATCGATTTCTTTCCGCTCACCGTCGATTACCGCGAACGCCTGGCCGCAGCCGGCCGCTTTGCCGGTGGATTCTTGAAGCGAGAAGGCCGGCCGACCACCAAGGAGGTGCTGAGCTCCCGCCTCACCGACCGTCCGCTGCGTCCCCTCTTTCCTGAGGGGTTCGCGGCCGAAGTCCAAATCCAGGCCAACGTTTTGGCCTGCGATCCGGAAAACGACCCGGACGTGCACTCGACGACCGGAGCCAGTGCGGCCCTCTGCATCGCACCGATTCCGTTCAATAACCCGATTGCCGCGGTGCGAGTCGGCATGATCGACGGCCGCTTCATCGTGCTGCCGACGCAGACCGACATGAAAAAGAGCGCCCTCGACCTGGTCGTCGCGGGCAGCAAAGAGTCGGTGTTGATGATCGAAGGCTTCGGCCAGGAGATCCCCGACGACAAGATGCTCGAAGCGATCATGTTCGCCCATGCCGAAATCTTCAAGATCTGCGAACTGCAGGAAGAATTGGTGTCGAAGGCGGGCGTTTCGCCCACGCACTTCGAGCCGCCGCCGGCCAATCCGTTTCTCGAGATCCTGCAGTCGCGAGTTTACAGCAAACTTAAAGAGGCCAAGCAAAACCCCAAGAAACAGGAACGGCACGCCGCCGGCGACGAAATCAAAGCCGGCCTTGCCGCCGAGCTTTTCCCCGACGCGGCGCTGGTCGACGCGCAGGGCCACACGCGGTTGCAGTTCGACCAGGCCTTCCACAAGCTGGAAGAGAAAGTCATTCGCGACCTCTTGCTCCAAGGCAAGCGGCTCGACGGCCGCTCGCCCGATGAGCTTCGCGAGGTGACCTGCAGTGTGAGTGTTTTACCGCGGGTGCACGGTTCGGCCCTCTTCACGCGCGGCGAAACGCAGTCGCTGGGAACGGTCGTGCTCGGCACGCCCCGCGATCAGCAGCGCGTCGACGGTCTCTTCGGCGAAATCTCGAACCGCTTCATGCTGCACTATTACTTCCCCTCCTACTCGGTGGGTGAGGTGCGGCCGATCCGCGGACCGGGACGACGCGAAATCGGACACGGCTGCCTCGCCGAGCGGTCGGTCGAGCGTGTGTTGCCGCCGACCGAGAAGTTTCCGTACACGATCCGCATGATTTCCGACATCACGGAATCGAACGGTTCCAGCTCGATGGCTTCGGTCTGCAACGCCACCCTGAGCCTGATGGATGCCGGCGTCCCCATCGTCCAGCCCGTGGCTGGCATCTCGATCGGCCTGGTGAAGGAGAGCAACGACAAATTCACGCTGCTCACCGACATCATGGGCGACGAGGACCACTTCGGCGACATGGACTTCAAGGTCGCCGGCACGCAGCGCGGCGTCACCGGCATTCAGCTCGACCTAAAAATCGACGGCATCAGCGAGCGGATCATCCGCGACACGCTGGCCCAGGCGTCCCGCGCCCGCCGCGAGCTGTTGAAGACCATGCTCAGCACGATCCGCAAGCCGCGGGCGGAAATCTCGCCCTTTGCTCCGCGTTTGACGCAGATGAAGATCGATCCCGAAAAGATCGGTCTGTTGATCGGACCGGGCGGCAAGACGATCCGCAGCATTCAGGAAGGTTCCGGCGTCACGATCGACGTGCAGGACGACGGCACGGTCACTGTGGCCGGCCCGAACGGCCCGTCTGTCGAGGAAGCCCTGGCCCGGATCGAGGCCCTGACCGAGGAGATCAAGGTCGGGCGGGTGTATGAAGGGACGGTCAGCTCGGTGAAGGATTTCGGCGCGTTCATCGAGATCGCGCCGGGTAAGGACGGATTGTGCCACATCAGCGAGCTTTCGGACGGTTTCGTCAAGAACGTCACCGACGTTTGCCGCGTAGGCGATAAACTCACGGTCAAGGTGATCGCCGTCGACGAGCAAAATCGTGTCAAGCTGTCGCGAAAAGCGGTCCTGGCCGACGCCGCCCGCAATAATGGCGGCGGCAGTGGCGACGGTGGCGGCGAGGACGAAGAAGACGACCGATCGTAAAATGAAATGAGCCATGGCCGACCCGTCCGCCTCAAACCAGCCGGCGACTGTCGGACGTCGGGACGAGCGGCTCGGATCCACGTCCGCCGATGAGCCAATACCCCGAGACCGAGCCGCGGAAACGACCGCGGCGGCCTCGGGTGTTTTTGCAGAAGCGACGGCCTCCGGCGCTTTGACCGACGACGAACGCGCCCGGCTTCGCGAACGCTACGAAGAGGTCGCCTCGCTGGCCGGCGGTCTCGCGCACGAAATCCGCAATCCACTCTCGACGATCGGCATGCTGTTGGAACTCATGTCCGAAGATCTGGCCGAGGCCGCCTCGCCCCGCGACCGCCGGCTCGCGAACCGTTTGCAGACGGTGCAGTCCGAATGCCAGCGTCTCGAGAACATTCTGAACGCGTTCCTGCAGTTCGCCCGCGTGGGCGAACTGTCTCTGGTCGAGAGCGACCTCAATCAACTGACGCGGGAATTTATCGACTTCTACAAACCCGACGCCCTGGAACATCGCATCGAGATCAGCCCGCACCTGGCTTCCGATCTCCCCTCGGTCCGCGTCGACCCTTCGCTCTTTCGGCAGATGCTCTTGAATCTGGCCCGCAACGCGCAGCAGGCGATGCCGGGGGGCGGGCTCATCGAGCTGCAAACGAGGCTTGTCGACGGCCGCGTGCAATTGGCCATCATTGATAACGGGGCCGGCATGGACGAGGCGACCCGCGCGAAGCTCTTCCAGACGTTTTTTTCCACAAAGACCAGCGGCAGCGGCCTGGGGTTGGCGACGGTGCGCAAAATCGTCGACGCCCATCACGGCACCATCACCTGCGACAGCGAGCCCGGACGGGGAACCCGGTTCTTGATCTCGTTCCCGCCCGCCACTTCATGAACCCGAAGCCGAAACCCGATGATGTCGGCGACCTCGCCGGCATCCCGATCCGCGTGCTGATTGTCGACGATGACGAGGCGCACGCCCAAGCCGTCGCGCAGAGCCTCGAGCGCATCGGCTGTGAGACCACGGTCGCCATCTCGGGCAAGCGGGGCGTCTCGCTGATCGAGAGCGAAAATTTCGACGTCGTCGTCACCGACATGAAGATGGATGAAGTCGACGGCCTCGAGATTCTGGCCAAGTCCAAGGAAGAGCTCCCCGACGCGGAGGTGATCGTCGTCACGGGGCACGGCTCGATCACGTCGGCCGTCAACGCCATGCAGCACGGCGCGTACACTTACCTCTCGAAGCCCCTCGACATCAACGAGCTGCGGGGGGCGGTGCAGAAGGCGACGACCAAGCTCCGCCTGATCCGCCGCAACGCGGAACTGAATCGCCGGCTCGACGAGAAATTCGGCTTCGAGGGGGTCATCGGCAATAGCCCCGAAATGCACCGCGTGCTCGAGACGCTGCGCGCGGTGGCCCCGACCGACAGCACCGTCCTGATTCAGGGAGAAAGCGGCACGGGCAAGGAGCTCGTGGCCCGCGCGCTGCACCAGAACAGCCCCCGCAAGAACAAACCCTTCGTGCCGCTCAATATCTCCGCCTTGCCGGGCAGCATTCTCGAGAGCGAACTCTTCGGCCACGAGCAGGGCGCTTCACCGGCGCGATCGGCCGGCGGATCGGCAAGTTCGAGTACGCCATCGGCGGGACCCTGTTCCTCGATGAAGTGGGCGAAATGCCCATGCAGACGCAGATCAAGCTCCTCCGCGTGCTCGAGGACCGCAAGATCACCCGCGTGGGCTCGAATGACGAACACGACGTGAATGTGCGTCTGGTCGCGGCCACCAACGCCGACCTGCAGCAAATAGTCGACAAGAAGCTCTTCCGCAGTGACCTCTACTACCGGCTCAAGGTTGTGAGCATTTACCTGCCCCCGCTGCGCGAAAGACGGGGAGACATCACGCTGCTGATGGAACATTTCCGCAAGGAGCTCTGCGCCAAAACCAGGAAAGAAGTGATCGGCTTTTCCAAGGCGGCCCGGCAAGCCCTGGTCGCCTACGATTGGCCGGGCAACATCCGCGAGTTGAGGAACGCGGTCGAGCGGATGATCGTGCTCGACTCGGACACCCAATTGGACGTCGACGATCTGCCCGACGAGATTGCCGTCCTGGCCCGCCGGGACGGAGAACAGACCGGAATCACCGCCAGTCCCGGCAGCGATTCGCTCATCGGCCGCACACTGATCGAGGTCGAAAAATACTACATTCAACGAGCCCTGGAACTCACCGAGGGCAAACGCGAAGAGGCGGCCCAACTCCTCGGCATCGGCGAGCGGACGCTGTATCGGAAGCTCAAAGAGTACGGGTTGAACCAGTATTGAATGAGGGGGGCGGGCAGACGGTGGTGGCGGAGGGGAAACCTCAAGAGATCAATGCCGGCCTTTCGATCCGCCGTCCCTCTAACTCACTTCACCACGAGAATCTCGATATCGCCCTCGCGACGCAGCACGTTGACGCTGACGTCGTGTTCGTGTCGCGCGACGACGAGGTCGACGCTTCCTCCGGCGACTTGCAGGTTGTGAATTCGCAATTCGCCGAGCGAATTTGGCAGCGCTGGCCGCGCTAAGCGGATCTGCGCTTCGGGCCCGTTGATTTCGAGGCCCAGGATCGACTGAAACAGCAGGAAGACCGACGCGGCCGACCAGGCTTGCGGAGCGCAGGCCACCGGATACAAAACCGGCCCCTCGCCGGCGTCCTGCGGAAAACCGCAGAAGAGTTCCGGCATGCGGTTCAAATCGAAATAGAGACTGGCCTGAAACAGACCTGACCAAATCCGCAGCGCCTTCTCCATCTGCCCGTAACGAGAAAGGCCCAGCGCGATGAGCGCGTTATCGTGCGGCCAGACCGATCCGTTGTGGTAGCTCATCGGGTTGTAGCGGATTTCCGAAACGGCCACCGTCCGCACGCCCCACCCCGAGAACGCGGCCGGCGTCAATAACCCGCGGCCCACGAGCTGGGCCCGCTCGGAGCCCATGATGCCGGTAAACAGGCACTGTCCGGCATTCGAAGTGCGCGCGCGCAGGCGCCGCTTATCGCCGTCAAGGGCCAGCGCGTAGGTCGAAAGCTCTTCGCACCAAAACGCCCACTCGAAACGTGCCCGCAGCTCGTCGGCCTTTTGTCTTAAGCGAACGGCCGTTTCCCCTTTCCCCAAGACAGATGCCAGCGCCGCCCCCGGCGCCAGGCAGCATAGACGTACGCCTGCACTTCGCAGAGTGCGATCGGCCCGCGGGCCAACGTACCGTCCGCATGGAAAATCGCATCGTCCGAGTCCTTCCATCCCTGATGCAGGAGGCCCGTCGGCGTTTGGCGGCTGTATTCGACGAAGCCATCACCGTCGCGGTCCCCATAGCAGTCGATCCATTCGAGCGCGGCCTCGAGATGTGGCCACAGCGAAGCCACAAACGCGCGGTCTCCCGTGCGTTCGTAGTAAGCTCCGGCCAGAAAGACAAACAATGGCGTCGCATCGGCGCTGCCGTAATAGCGGCCAAACGGCATCTCCTTGGCCGACGGCCATTTCTCCCTGCCGCGTCTCGTGCAGGATCTTGCCCGGCTCAGCATCCTCTTCTGGAATGACTTCGGTCGCCTGCGTCGAAGCCAGGTACGACAAAACGCCGCGGGCAAGACCCGGTCGCAGCCACAGGCACTCGAGCGCGGTGATCAGGCCGTCCCGGCCGAAGGGCGTGTTGAACCAGGGAATGCCCGCGTACGGATAGGGCCCCGTGGGCAGCTCGGTTGTGAGCATGTGCAGATCGGAAACGGCCCGATTGATCCAGGCGTTGATCTGACTGTTCGAGGTGCGGAGATGGCACGACCAGGCGCTGAACTTTTCGAGATCAGTCTGCGCCTGCGAGCGGGCTTCCTCGAAACGCAGAACGGGCCGCGCCGTTCGATCGCCGTCCGGCTCCTCGCGTTCGCAGGCGATCGAGACAGAGAGCAGCGTATCCTGTCGCGGCCGCAAATCGAGCTCGATCACAGCGGCCGACGCCGAGAGCCGCGTCGGCGGCGGATCGAATTGGATTCGAGTGCGGCGGGTCACGCCGTCGAGTCCGCGGTATCCGAGCACGACGGTCTCCCGGGTGACTTCGGATCGCAAATCCTCCCCGCGTGCTTTGCGCTTCATGCCGCGGACTTCGAAAATGTCCGCAAAGTCGGCCTGAAAATGCAGTTTAAGCAGGGCGTGGACCGGCGCGAGACCGTGGTTGTTTACGCGAAGCTGCTGGTAACAGACTCCGCTCCAGAGGAATCGTCGCACGGCCAGATGCAACGTTCCCAGGGGAAGCCGCATCTGCTCGCCGTCGAGCAAGTCCGGGTTGGTGAGCGCGATGGCCAGTTGATCGTTTTCGTCGCGCACCGTCGAACTCAGGAAAAACGGGCGGGCTCCCTCCAATTCCAGGATCAGGCCTGAAAGGAAGCGAGTCCCGTCGTGGTAAATTCCCTCCTCGCCCAAGCCGTCGTGCGTGATGTCGCCGTAGTGATCGAAGACGGCAAACGTATTGCCATGCTTGAGGACCCGCGTTCGCTCATCGGCAAGACTGGCCGCGGCGAGAATGCGAAACACGCTGCCGTCGGCTTGTCCCTCAGTTGTCGCGCGGACCTCTAGCGGCCGGCTGCTCCGCACTGTGGTCGTCTCGTCGTTCGGCATTGCCGCCTCCTAGCGGCGCGAGCAATGGTCTTCCGAGCCGAGGGGTTGACCCCCTCGGTCCGAGCGCGCCCACGGCGGGGAATGGTCGAAATCCCCTCGCCGAGAAGTGGATCCTGCCCGCGCAGGTTCCGGGGGGAGGGGCACCCTCTGGTCCCCCCGGCTCGGCAGAACGCGACTTCCCGACGGAGCATCGTCAGCGGTCATATTGTTGGCACGGCTCCGAGCAAAGTTGGGTGCGTTCCGGCCCGCTTCGGTCGACCGCCATTCGAGCTGATCCAAGGGAGCGGAGCGACCTGGCGAGAATCGCTGCCGCCTGGTTCCAAGGCATGACCCGCTAAGCGGCGATAAATGGCGACATATTCTTCCGCCATCCGCGCCGCGTCGAAGCGGTTCTCAAACGCCCGGCGGCAGTCGTGCCGGTCGAGCCATTCCAGGCGATTCACTGCCGCCACGGCCTCGTCGATGTTGTCGACAACGAAACCGGTGACGCCGTCCTCGACGACTTCGGGAACCGATCCCTCGCGCCAGGCGATCACCGGTGTGCCAGAGGCCAAAGCCTCGATCATCACCAGGCCGAAGGGCTCCGGCCAGTCGATCGGGAAGAGCAGCGCGTCGGCCTTGCCGAGGAATTCGTCCTTTTCCCGGCCGCCAACCTCGCCAACGAATTCGATGAAGTCGCGCGATTCCAAAAGCAAAGGTTCGATCGTCTCGCGGTAGTAATCATCCTCTTCGGCGTAGAGCTTGGCGGCGATTTTGAGCCGCCGGCCGGTCCGACGGGCAATTTCGATCGCGCGATCGAGCCGCTTCTCCGGCGAGATACGCCCCAGGAATGCCAGGTAGCCTTCCGATTTGCCGCAGAAGGGGTGCAAATCGCGGGGCAGTCCATGATGCACCGTCCCTTGCCAATTTGCGTTTGGAATCGGCCTGCGCTGGCTGTCGGAGATCGAAGCCAGCGGAATATCCGCATACTCCTCGAACAGCGTCCGCACTTCTGGAATGTCGACCCGGCCGTGCACGGTCGTCAGACTCGGGACCGGTAAACGGCGCAACAGCGGCAAGTGGACGTAGTCGGAGTGAAAATGGATCAGGTCGAATCGCGAGACGTCGGCAAAGACCAGTTCCATCAGTTTGACGTGCTGCGGCAACGTCTCCTTGCAGCCCGGATCGCGCCACAGCGCCCGCGGACATCCGGGCACAAGCCGCGCCTGCGTCCGCGAGTCTCCGCTGGCGAACAGCGTCACTTCGTGGCCCATCCGCACCAGCTCTTCGGTCAGATAGGAAACAACGCGTTCGGTGCCGCCGTAAAGCTTGGGCGGAACGCTTTCATACAGCGGGGCTACTTGAGCGATGCGCATGGCGCGACTCCTTTCGGTTTACCGTTTCTGATTCTGTACGCGGACCTGGGGCAAGCCCCGACGGTCTTTCTGGAAGTAGCAGATTTCAACCAACGTGGGCCAAAGCTCGATCGAACCCTTGATGACGCTGATCACGTCATCCACGATCCGCAGCAAGTTCTGTTGAAAGAAATCGGGCTCGAAGCCGTAGAACGCCTTCTGCAGATTGGCCGCGAACAGCCGCACCGATTCTGCACGTTCGGGGCTTGGGGTCTTGTTGGCGGTCTCCAGGGCCCGGCCGTACAACCGGCTGATTTTCTCGAGGATTTCCTGCGCATCTTGCGCAGTCGACCTCTCCTTCGTAATCGAAGGCGATCGTCAACTCGTCGAGCCGCGTAACGGTCGCCAGGATCTTCCGTTTGATGAGATTGGAAATCTCCTCGTTGAAGATCTCGGCCGCGGGCGGATTCCGCATGTAGTTGCTTTTGATGTGGTTCTGCGCGGCATCGACGTGCGCGGCGACGATCCCCTCCTGTTGGATCCACAGGCGATAGATGTAGTCCTCGAACCGCAGCCGCGTGGGAAAGAACGGCGGCAGGCCGAAGCTGTTGTCGTAGCCGGCCACGCCGCAATCCATCCGCCAGTTTTTCTTGGTCACCACCGGGCGGAAGTTGACGAGCACGTACAGATCGTTGAGGTCGTCCGGATTGACCTGCGCCTCGTCGTCGAGAAACATCTCGACATAATCGATCGCGTCGAGATCATTCGTTCCCGAGCGGAATGTTTGGGCCATCTTGACCCGAGCGTCTTCCGGCAGCGCGCCGCGTTTGAGCAACAGCGAATTCTCGCGAGCCAGTCCCTTGGTGGCGTTGGTCTCGAGGTCCATCGCCGTGTCGACGAGCAGCTCGCCGCGCTCGTAGTTGTCGGGCACTTCGCGGACCGGCTTGCCCAACACGTCGAGAAACGAGCCCAGAATGTCGAACGACTTGCGGCCGTAGCCGTTTTGCCCCGACTTGACGAGTTTGCCGCGGCACACCTCTTCGGGCCCCAGCGACTCGAGGCTGTGCTCCATGAGCGTGTAGGGCCGCATGTCGTCGTCGGCGCTGATCATCAGGCCGCCGAGCGTATACATCAGCGTGCAGTTGCGGTTGCCGCCGTAGCTGGGTCGGAACAGATTCTTGAGCAACCCCTCCAGCCGCTTGTCGCGCAGACGGCTGTTGAGATAGGCGAGAAACTGCTCCTTCTGCTGCGGTCCGACGTAGTACAGCTCGTTGTGCGTCTTGGTCTGTTCAACGAGCGGAAAGTACTTGGCCTGATTGACCGGGCTGGAGTCGTCGAAAACGATCATCCGCACCGAATGGCCGTTCCGCCAGAAATGTTCGTCGTAGTGCTCGATCGTCTCTCCCACGTCGCGGAGGCGGTACGTAGGAATCACAAAGAACAGGGGGTCGGCTGACATCGGGGGCTGCCGGTGGGCTGACAATCCGTGTCGCAGCGCGGCGACCGCCTTCGGACCGTCCGCAAAATGGCTTTGCAAGTGGCGTGCCCCGAGTGCGTGATGCACAAGTTATTGCAATTTAATAACTTATGACATTTCCCGATTTGACGGCTGCGCGATTTCGTGCAAGCTGCGGCGCGAGTCTGCTCTTTTCCGGAGGTTTCATTCGCGGGCCGGTGTCGCAAGTTTCAGGCACGCTTGCCTTAACAGCCAGCAGGCCGGCCCGAGCGACGCGAGCGTGTGGAACGCGGCGGAAATCTCGTTTTCTGCACGAATGCCCGCGAAAAAACGGCAGCTCTCGGCTCCGCGGCTGTGCTCGCCGACGAACGGGCATGGCAGTTGCTTTTCCGCGTGGCGACCTTGGCTCTTCCTTTTGGGTCTCCCGGAGAAAGGAGGGACGAGCAGACGATTTGCTACCGCAACACAGCGGTGAGTGCGCAAAAGAAACTCGTAAGTGCAGCTCGTCGTGCTCCGCACCTCGGGCGCGCAGCGGTCGGCGGGGAGTCGGGAGAAACGGCCTGACTCCCTGTCGCCGTTTTTTTCCGAACTGGCCCGCCCTCAGCGGTGGGGCTTCCCTTTCACGAGGGGACGCGTTTTCCAGGCGGCGTGCGGCCCGAAGCGGGTCGTCGGCACGGTGGGTCCGGCATGATGCGCGGGAGCGTCGCCGTAGACCGCACGCTCACAGAGCGTTTCCAGCGGCGGCACGCACGCACCGATCAGCACGGTTGCGATCAGGCCGGCCAAGACGAGCCGACGAAGATCGCCCGTGATCGCAGGTTCCTCCTCGGCTGTCGTGCGGGGAACGAGCAAGACGATCATCGTCGCGAAGACGGCATTGACGGTGATCACTCCCTCCGTCAGCAGCCGCTGCTCGCTGAACCCCAAGAGTGCTCGGCCGAAGTTGCCGAGGACGAAGGTCCACAAAATCACCAGAAACAACAACTGCCCGCGGCCCAGCCAGCCCTGTTCGAAAATGGCGAGACGCCGTTTGGTGTGCACGCTCAAAAGCATCACGAAGGCGATCGCGGCCAGTCCGAATAACATGTTGAACCAGGCCATCGACGAGAGCTGCACGCCCACCAGCGGAATGCGCATCACTTTGGGAAGGCCGCCCGCCTGTTGCGTCCACTCGGCGATGTTTCTCACCATGTTCAAATACAAAAGCGCGGGGACGGCCACGGTGACCGCCACGATTTCGGTCCAGTAGTGCCGCTCGGTTCGATTGTCCAATGTGTCGGTCCGTCGCGCGAGAAAGGCCATGCCGACGATCAGGCCGACGCCGTTGACGAAGCCGTACGCCTGCTCCAAGAAGCTGTGCCAGTTTGTTTCGTGCCAGAACTTCCAGCCGGCGGCCGGATGGGCACTGAGCAGAGTGGCGGGAATTACGCTCGCGTTGGGACCCGTCTGCGACTGCCATTCGGTCCAAGTGGCGGCGAGGCCCGGCCAGAGATTGGCGTTTCCAAACGACTCCAACAACGCCTGCAGGCAGGCGACGCCGGAAAAGCCGAGCCCCCCGATCGTCCCCGTGACGAGCGACACGGTCAAAATCGGCCAGAGCTTGTTGCGGAGGCAATACAACACGAGGCCGGCGTACGCCCCCAGCATGCCGGCCCAGTTGTCGCCGCGCGGCGGAGTCATGCGAATGCCGAACAAGACGGGCAGCAGCAGAAAGCCGGCAAACCAGCCGAGCGTCATGTGCAGAAACAGCGATGAACCGCGGCGGAACTTGCCGAAGACGGCGAAGTACAGTCCCACGCCGACCATGATTCCGAGGGCCGTTCCCAGGTAATCGCTTCCCTTGAAAAAGAGGAGCGGCCAATTGGTCGTCAGTCGATCTTCGTCGATCGCGACCGAAGTCCCCTGCACGTGCACCAGCACTTCGCGAAACCCCTCGGTCCATCCGGCCCGATTGACGCCGAGTTGCGCGAAGTAACCCAACACGCCGCCGACTCCGATGAACGCCGGAAGTGCCAGACTGTGCGTAAAGCGGCGGTCCACCAGGTCGAAGACGAGAACGCCCACCAGCATCACGAAGGCGGGAATCCAATCGCTGTCGAGCCAGTACAAGAGCGACTCGTGCCGGCGGGAGCCGTCCATGGAGTCATTTTTCAGGCCGAACTGTGCCTGGAGGATCTCCGTGAGCGGATTCTCGACGAGATACAGCACGGTCCAAAGAGCCAATAGCACGGTCAGCGGTTGGAAGATTTCGCAGAGGCTCTTGCGGTCGAATGTCGCCGGCAGCGCGGTTCCCGCTCCGCCGAAAGCGGCCCATAAGAAACCGATCACGAACAAGCTGTAAAAGCCGTAATACTGTGACGGCGCATGCCCGGAATGCGCGTAGGCGATGACCTGCATGTAGGACATCGATCCGCCGAGCGCCCAGCCCAACGCCCCAAAACAGGCGAAATAGGCCACGCGCTCGCGCCAATCCTGCCGCCCGGACAGAAGACAGACAACAATCGCAGCCAAAGCGCCGGGCAGCATCGCCCCGATTTCATGGCCGTAATTTCCGCGGATTCCCCAACCAATCGAAAGGGCCAGCCCGGCCAGCAGGATTGCCAACGGGGACCAAAGCGGATTGGGGTGACGCAGAGCGCTCGTGTCGTCATTCATCGCGACGGTGATCGTAGCACGGAGGAGGGCGGAGGGGGGAGGGAAGGTCTGCGGTTAAATGAACGGAACTCGATGCTTGGTAACGCTGGCTTTATCGCTCAACGTGAACGATTTTGGATTTAAATCCAAAATCCAAAATCGGCAATCCAAAATCACCCCTTCCCCACACTCGTCTCGCTGCCCGCCGCGGTCTCCCCTACAATCCCGTTTGCGAAAGACGAGTATGGAAACGAGTCTGCATCGCCAATTGAAGGCCCTGTACTGCGCGGAAGCTTCGTCGCGGGAAGTCCGCGTCGATGGCTTTCGCATCGACGCCGTCGTCCGCGGTCGGCTGATCGAAATCCAACAGGGGTCGCTGGCGGCCCTGCGCGACAAGGTCCGCACGCTGCTCGACAATTACGATGTGACCGTGGTCAAGCCGTTGGTCGCTCGGAAGCTGCTCGTCCGCCGCAAGAAGGCCGGCGGGGCTGTCCTCTCGACGCGTTACAGTCCGCGGCGAGAGACGGTCGCCAATGTGTTCAGCGACCTCGTCCACTTCGTCGGCGTCTTTCCGCATCCGCGCCTGACGTTGGAAGTCGTCCTTACGCTGCAGGAAGAGCACCGAGCGCCCGCGCGCAAGCGACGCTGGCGCGGGCCGGACTTCAAAGTGCTGGACCGGTTGCTGGTCGGAGTTGAAAGCCGCGTGACGCTCAAGGATTCGCAGGACCTCGCCAGCTTTCTTCCCTCAACGTTGGCGGAAGTCTTTTCGACCGCCGAAATCGCCCGCGAAGCGTCGATGCCGCGCTGGCTGGCTCAAAAAATGGCGTATTGCCTGCGGAAGACCGGCGCGATCGACGTCGCCGGCAAGCGGGGGAACGCCTGGCTCTATCAACGCGCGGCTGGTTGATTCAGCCTGTCGCGCGGCGCTGGGGATGCTTACCATGGGTGGAATCGACTGGTACGTCTGCGCTTGGCTTGCCCTCTCGATTGGAAACCCACCGACTTGAGCCCGCCGCAAGAGACCGCTTCGCAAACCCCGCCCGCCGCCGCAAACGATCCCCATCCGCAAGCTGCCGTCACGCGACTGAGCGACCTGACCGGCGAGCAATGGAAGTCGGGCATCGCCGCCTGGCTGGGCTGGTTGTTCGACGGCCTCGACATGCACCTGTATGTGCTGGTCGCGACGCCCTTCGTGGCCGAGCTGTTGGGATTGAGCGACCTCCGCGATCCGCGCGTCGGCTACTACAGTTCGCTGATTCAGGCCGCATTCCTGGTCGGTTGGGCATTAGGCGGCGGATTCTTCGGACGCATCGCCGACCGCTTGGGTCGCAGCCGCGCGCTGATGCTCACAATTATGGTTTACGCGAGCTTCACCGGTCTCTCCTACTTCGCGACGAACTGGTGGGAACTCTTCTTGTTTCGCTTCTTGGCCGCGCTGGGGATCGGCGGCGAGTGGGCCGTCGGCGCGTCGCTGCTTTCCGAGACGTGGCCCCGCAATTGGCGGCCGTGGCTGGCCGCTGTTCTGCAAACCGGCGTCAATCTGGGGGTGATGCTGGCGAGCCTCGCGAATTTCGTGCTGGCCGCTTATCCGCATCGCTGTGTGTTCCTGGTCGGCGTATTGCCGGCGCTCTTGGTCCTGTGGATTCGCCGCGCCGTGCCCGAGCCTGAAGAATGGCAGGGGGCCGAGGCGAATTGGGCGAGGCCGCTCCCGGCTTCGCCGATCTGTTCCGTGGTTCCGTGCGGCGAATCTCGGTGTTGACGCTCTTGGTGTGCGGCTTCTCCCTGACGGCTCATTGGGCCTTTCTGTTCTGGTACTTGCAGCAACTGCGGAATTTGCCGGAGCTGGCCCAGTGGACGGAAACGGAAAAGACGCAACTCGCGAGCAAAGCGGTGTGGCTGGTGATGGTCGCGTCGATCACCGGCAACTTTGTCTCGGCATGGCTGGCACGAAACTGGGGCTATCGACGGTCGATCGCCTGGATCTGCCTGGCATATTTTCTGTCGATCGCGGCGACCTACGGCGTCGTCCGCACCCACAACTCGTGGGGCTTTTGGGCGGGGCTGGTGGCGATCGGCATGTGCCAGGGCGTGTTCGGACTCTTTACGATGTATCTGCCCCCGCTGTTTCCCACGCTGTTACGCACCTCGGGCGCGGGCTTCTGCTACAACTTTGGCCGCATTGCCGCCGGGGTCGGAACGGTCTTCTTCGGCCTCGTTTCCGACGTGGGCAATTACCGCACGGCGATCCTCTACGCGGGATTCCTTTTTCTGCCGGCCGCCGCCATCGCCTGGCTCTTGCCCGAAGCTGCGGAGGGTCGCTTCGAGACCGCCGATCAGCCGCTGGAATAAGCGGCGCCGACGCACTCCAGGCGACTGATCCGCCGCCAGCTTGCCTGACGACGGTGGAAATTTTGCCGCGTTGCGCGGACGAGCGTGTCACGCCTCTCTTCTGTGATCCATTGATTCGGCCCGACTTCTCGAGCGCGGCGCAGCATCGGTTTGCGCCGGCGGCCCGAGCAGTTCCGTGGGCCGTCCAGGAGAGGCGCTCATGATTACCGTGTGGCGGTTGATTCGGACACGCACTGGATGCACGGCGGCCTTGCTGGTCGCCGCGGGGCTCATTTTTGCGGCCCGGCCCGAAGCGCGGGCCGCGGGGTTGTTGGTTGCAGACGGAGGATGGGGAGGCGTGCTCGATATTGACGAGCACACTGCGCGGGTCACGATCAATAACGGGATAGCGGTCACGGAGGTGACGGAGGTCTTTCATAACACCGAAGATCGCCAGGTCGAGGCGCTGTATTTGTTTCCGGTGCCGAAGGGGGCCTCCGTCGCCAATTTCAGCATGTGGATCGGCGGCAAGGAGATGGTGGGCGAAGTCGTCGAGAAACAACGCGCGCGGCAAATCTACAACAGCTACAAGCAGACCCGCCGCGATCCCGGCCTGCTCGAGCAGGTCGATTACAAGAATTTCGAGATGCGGATCTTTCCCATCCCGCCGCACGCTCAGCAGAAAGTTCAGATCACCTACTATCAGGAACTCGACTTCGACAACGATTGGGCAACCTACGTCTATCCGCTGGCGACGGCTCCTCGCCCGGGGCTCGCGGCGCGAGTCAAAGGCAAGTTCGGTCTCTCGCTGCACGTGAAGTCGGAAGTCCCCATCGTGGCGCTCGAGAGTCCCAGCCACAAAGACCAGTTCGTGGTCGTCAAGCATGCCGAAAACTATCGCGAGGCCAGTCTCGAGATGACGGGTGCCGAGATGAATCGCGATCTCGTGTTGGCCTACCAGGTCGCGCGGCCGCGGACGGGGATCGACGTCGTCAGCTCGAAAAAGTCCCGCGATGACGGTTACTTCCTGTTGACGATGACCGCCGGCAAGGAGCTCGAGGCGGCCCAGCACGGGATGGATTACGTGTTCGTCCTCGACATCTCCGGCAGCATGATGAACGACGGCAAGCTGCAGTTATCGCGGGATTCGATCGGCGCCTTTGTTCGCGAGTTAGGAACTGACGATCGCTTCGAGCTGATCGCGTTCAACGTGACTCCGCAGCCGTTGTTCAAGGAGTTGCGAGCCGTTAACCAAGCGTCGCAGGCGCAGGCGGCCGAATTTTTGAACGCGCAGCAGGCCCGGGGCGGGACTGTTTTGCGGCCGGCGATGGCCGCCGCGTACCGTTACGGAAATCCCGATCGGCCGCTGAATGTGGTCATCCTCAGCGATGGATTGACCGAGCCGGGGGATGAGCGCGAGCTTCTGAATCTGATTCAGTCACGGCCGAGCCACTCGCGCGTGTTCTGCATCGGCGTCGGGAACGACGTCAACCGGCCCCTGTTGAGCCAGCTTGCCGAGCAGGCCGGCGGGTTGGCCGCGTTCTTGTCGCGCGAGGACAACTTCGAGCGACAGGCCAAGGCGTTTCGCCGCAAGTTGCTGCATCCGGCGGCGAGCAATGTGCGGATCACGCTTTCGGGATGCGACACGTACGACGTCGAGCCGCGGCAGTTGGCCAATCTCTACCACGGCATGCCGCTGCGGATGTACGGCCGCTACCGCAACGGCGGACCGGCCAAGATCCGCGTGCAGGCTGAAATCAACGGCGCGGCCTTCGACCAGACCGTTCCCGTCAATCTGCCGCCGCAGGAGGACGCCAATTCCGAAATCGAGCGGATGTGGGCCTGGCAGAAGATCGATCGCTTAGAGAAGGAGGCGGACCGGACCGGCTCGCGGGCTCCGGTCGTCGATGAGATCGTGCGGTTGGGCGAGGCCTATTCGATCGTCACCGAATACACGTCGTTCATCGTGTTGGAGAACGAGGCCGAGTACCAACGCTGGAGGATCGATCGCAAAAACCTGTTGCGGATCTCCGAGGACCGCCGGCAGCGCGAAGCCGTCCAGGCCGAACTGGCCCGCCTTCGCGAACGGAGCCTGGCCAGCGTGGGCCCGCAGTTGAATGACGCCAATCGCCTGGCGTCGGCCGAAACGACGGCCACAAAACCGCAGGCCGATCCGGCCCCGGTCACCACCGGCCCGCGCGATCTCGATCTGGGGCCCGTGAATTCCGGAGGCCACACAGGCGGCGGCCACGGGGGCGGAGCGTTTGACCCGATCAGCGGCACGATCGTCATCGCGTTAGCGGGGCTCGGCGTTGCGGCCCGGCGTCCGCGTCGGAAGAACGGGTCGAAAAAATGACAGGCACCAACGTCGGGCAAGCGGCTCGCTTGCCGAAACGGTTCCCTACGTCTCAGCCGCCACTTGCCCAACAGGATGGTTGCAATCAATTCCGCGTGAGGAATTGCCTGCACGAGCCGTATTCGGCGGATCGGGGATCTCCACGACCAGAGAGCCGATCGTGGCAAGCTGGCAGCTTGCCCTACACATTGGCAGCGAGGCGGCTTCCCGTCGCCTCGCTGCTCTTTGTTGTGCTGGCGGCGGCGCTCTACGCGTTGCCGGGGGCCTCGGACTGCTTGCAGTACGATCGCACGGCCATCCTTCACGGCGAAGTGTGGCGAGCGCTAACGGGGCACCTCGTGCATTGGTCAGGCGATCAACTCCTCTGGGACTGCCTGGCACTCGGATTCCTGGGCTGGCTCTGCGAGCGCGAGTCGCTCGCATCATTTCTGCGATGTTTCGTCCTTTCGGCGCTCTTGATTTCGCTGACGCTGTGGTTCGCCGCGCCTTGGATGACAACGTATCGCGGCTTGTCGGGGATCGATTCGGCGTTGTTCGCGCTCGTCGCCGTTCGACTCGGACGCGAGGCCTTCTTCGATCGGCATTGGATGAAATTCGCGCTTGTCGCGACCGTGGCAGGCGGATTTGCTTCGAAGGTGGGTTACGAATTCGCTTCGGGAGCAACTCTGTTCGTCGACAGCAGTGCTGGCGGGATGATTCCAGTGCCGCTGGCGCACGTTGTCGGTGCATTGGCGGGTATCGCTTGCGGACTGTTTTGGTCTACTACGATTTGCCGCGCACGGTGAAGTCGATCTCGACATTTGGGCCCGTGGGCTTTGCTGCGCGGGGACGGTTGAGGTCGACCTCGAACGGCAGGCGAATGCTGTTGCCGGCGCGATCCTCCAAAGTCGTCGGCACGACGAGCGCATGTCCGCCTGGACGCCACGGCTCGCGGGGCTCGAAGGTCCAGCGAGTTTCTCCATCAGCCACCCCCACGTTCCCCGTAAGGTCGCTCCGAGCACGATCGCGCACAGTACCGAGCCGGACAACCGTTAGCACATGTTCGAGCATGGCATGGTCGAGGGCTCTGGGAAAACGGACCACGAGCGGGTCTCGCGATCCCGCGCACGGCGCTTCAATCGCCCACGTGTGCGGATCGGGCTGACTCATTTCGGGCCGCAGGCGCGGAATGTTTTGTGGATCGTTTCTTGGAGCGGAATTCCCTCGGCATCGGGCCAGGCGCCGTCGACCGTCAGCGTGTAGGTGTGGCCGGCGACGAGAATCGGACCTTGTTCGACGCGCGGCACAAGGCCCCGTTTGACGCGGCCGGGCTCGAAAAGCAGCGTGAGCCGCCTGCCGTCAGGGCTCCACAGCTCTTGCGGCAATTCGAGAAAGGGCCGCTCGATTTCCGAGCCATTTTCCTCGCGGAGCCGCACGTAACCGTACGATTGCCCCTGGCTCATCGGCGCCGAGAATTGCAGGTAAATCCGCAAAAGATTCTCGGGCAGCGCGGCACTCGACGGGTAAATCGACGCGAGGCGTGCCGCCGTGTGCCCGGCGCCGACTGGAATGAGAAATTTCGCTTCCAGTTGCAGTCGGCTCGCCCGCGAAAACGATGCCGGTGGATGGAAGACGGCGCGATATTCGACACCGCGTTCCAGCGGAAACCGCGGTTTGAAACGAACGGCGCCGGTCGTCACTTCGTAGGTTCCCAGCATGGACGGCTGGTTGTCCGCATCTCGTGGCGGTGTCGTCGAATGCGGCACGGCGGACACCCAGACACCGAAGATGGGCTGCCAGCGGGGGTCGGCGCGAGAGAGCCTGGCCAATTCAGCGTGAAGGCTCGCGCTGAGTCCACGCACCTCGAAGACGGCTTGCGGACTGTGCGGAGGAACGAGCACGATGGCCGCGGAACGAGTGGGATCGTCCGCGAAGGCTTGCAGACAGGCACACATCCCAATTGCGAGAACGCACACGCCGCGCGTGCGGACGAAAGGACGCGCGGGCTCACAGGAAAGCGTCCTGTCGAGCCGGCCTGGCTCGACAGGATCGCCTTGTGCGATTTGCGATGGGCCGCCGGTCACGGGAGGGGCAGCGTACGCAGGTGCGATTGGCCCTTCTCCTCGATCAGCACGATCGCGTTGGCGTCGTCGAGTTGATCGAGCTGAGTCACGCCTTTCCAATCTTTGACGGTTTCATAGGGCTGGCCGGCGGTTGCACCGTGGACCGGCTTGGTGATCCCTTCGCGAGTCATCAGGCCATCGGTGCTGATCTTCATCACGCCGCGGACCGCGTTGGCGAGCAACAAGAAATCCTTGCCGTCCTTGTGGTAGGCGATGATGTCGAGCGGCTGATTGCGGTTGCCGAGTTCCGCGACGGTCGTGCCGCGGACTTTGGACCCCGCGCGGAGGTCGGCCAGCGGAATGCGGACCAGGGGCGTGCACGTGTAGGCGGCGATGATTTGCGGATTGCCGTTAAGGGTGACGGGCACGAACGTCCGCACGGGCGAGCGAGTTTCCAGCCGGCCATGATCGCCGTGGAAGATTTCGATGCTCGCTCCGTTATTCACCTCGCTGAACGGATAGGGGATCGAACGCAGGTTGGAGGAGAATTCCTCGTTCGAGAGGCCGGCGACGATCACTGTGCCGTCGACATAAGCCAGGTCGGTGATGGCGAAATCGCGGCCGTTCTGACGGCGGCGCCCCGAACCCGATTCTTGATCCTTGGGAGGATTGGGAAGCACGGCCTTCGAGTAGGCCACGTTGTCGAGCGAGAACTCGGTGATCTTGCCGGCCGCGTCGACGCGAAGAATGACAGGCTGGGCATCGGGTCCGCGACCGCGCGAGACGGAGAGATACACTTTGCCGCTGGCCGGATTGACGGCCACGTCCTGGATGCGAATCTGGTCCGGGCCTGTGCCGAGCAGCGAAGCGATCGTCTGCTTGATGTTCTCGACGTTGATCGAGACCTTGTGTTCCGCAGCGGTGTCCTTGGTGTCGACGGCGAAGATCGCGGCCCCTTTGGGATCGCCGATGAAGAGAATGCCCCGCGCCCCGAAGGCCAGGGGTCCGGCCGATTTGAGGTCGGGCTTGCCGGTTTGTTCGTTCTTGGCGGCGTCGGCCCGCACGGCCGGGGCCAGCATCGCACACAGGGCAGCCATCAAGAGAGCGCGTTTCCAATGCATCGCACGTTCCTTTCGCCAGGGATCGACCAGTTTCGCGTCGCGGCTTTCCTTATGAATACGACGGGTGCCAAGCGGGCGTCAATGAAACGCCGACTCTGACGGGTTCGCAAGCCTGAATCGCCCGAAGCGGATATGATGCGAGGCTGAAAGGACAAGGTGACGAGGATGACGCGGCTCGCACTTCGATTCGGTTTGCTGCCCGTTGCCGCATTATTTGCGACCTTCGCTGTGGCGCGGGCCGCCGACTCGGTAACTGGCTATCCGCCGGCGGCCGAAGTGAAGACCGCTTTTCTGAAGATGCTCGACCGGCCGCGAGTTCCACTCGACCCCGAAAAACAAAAGACGGAGACGCTCGCGAGCGGATTCGTGGCGGAATACCTCACGATCGCCAGCGAGCGCAAGGCGGACGGCTCGCTCGAGCGCGTGCCGATCTTACTGGTGCGGCCCGCGAAACCGGTCGGTCGACTGCCGGCCGTCATCGCGCTGCATGGGACTGGCGGGAACAAGGGGCAGCTGCGCGGACTGCTCGTCGAATTCGCCCGCCGCGGCATGATCGGCGTGGCAATCGACGCGCGTTACCACGGCGAGCGGTCGGGCGGAGCGCGGGCGCTCAAGCATACGTGGCGGCGGTCACACGCGCTTGGAAGACGCCGGCCAGTCAGCCGCAGGAACATCCGTTCTATTACGACACCTGCTGGGACATCTGGCGGACGATCGATTATCTGCAAACGCGGCCCGACGTCGACGGCGAGCGGTTGGGCATGATCGGTTTCAGCATGGGCGGCATCGAGACCTGGCTGGCGGCGGCCGTTGACGATCGGGTGAAGGTCGCGATCCCCGCCATCGGCGTGCAGAGTTTTCGCTGGAGCCTGGAAAACGGAACCTGGCAGGGACGTGCGCGGACGATTCAGGCCGCCCATGACGCGGCGGCCAAGGATCTCGGCGAGCCGGAGGTGAATGCCCGGGTCTGCCGCGAGTTGTGGAGCAAGGTCATCCCCGGCATTCTCGATCAATTTGATTGTCCCAGCATGCTGCGATTGTTCGCGGGCAGGCCGTTGCTGATTCTGAACGGCGACCACGACCCGAATTGTCCGCTGCAGGGTGCGAAAATTGCGTTTGCCGCAGCAGAGACGGCCTATCGCGAAGCAGGCGCGAGCGAGAAATTGAAAATCATCGTCGCGCCGGACACGGGCCACAAAGTCACGACGGAACAGCGACAGGCTGCGTTCGAGTGGCTGGGAAGGTGGCTGGCAGCCGGCGATCGTTGAGTCGGTTGGTGCTATACGCCAAGTTGTTGTGCCAATTCGACGATGCTCGAGGCAACAATGTCGAAATCGCCCGGCCGCGCCTGATCCGCCAGCTCTTGTCGGTGCGATCCGTATTCAAGCGGGCGATGAATGAAACCCGTAGGCAGTCCGTGACTGCGGGCCGCCTGCAAATCGGAGAGGTGTGCCGCACACATCATGACTTCCCCGGGTTCCAGATCGAGAAGATACGGCGCCGAGCGGTACGTTTCGGCATCGGGCTTGTAATGCTGGACGAGTTCGGCCCCCAAGATCGCGTCCCAGGGCAGGCCGCCGAAGCGGGCGAGGTTGACCATGAGCGCGATGTTGCCGTTGGACATCGGCGCGACGATGTACTTGCGCCGCAAGCGGGTCAGCCCCTCGACCGAGTCCGGCCACGGCTTGAGCCGTCGCCACACGTGGGCCCAGTGCGTCTTTTCGCTCTCGGTCAGGCCGGTGATGCCGAACTGCGGCAGGATTTCGTCGAGGATGCGGCGATGCAGGCCGTCAAGCCGCGTCCACGGAGTCCGGCGGCTGCGCACGTCGTCCATCGCCGGCTGGTAGCCCAGCCGCCAGCGATCGGCAAAATCGCTCCAGTTGACGTCGATCCCCTTTTGCTTTCCCCACGCAATCCCCTCGGCGATCACCGAGCCCCGCCAATCGACGACCGTGCCGAAAACATCGAACACGAGCGCCTTGAGGTTCTCCATCGCAGCTCTCCTGCCGCCCGCTTAACTCAGTTTTCCACGGAATGGATTCGTGCGTAAAGGCCGGGAATCTTTGATTCGCGCAGTAGCGGAAAACATTTTAGAATCGTTTTCCTGCGGGACGGATCACTCGATGTCTCGCGGTTCCCGCTCGCGCACGATGCTCGATTGGCCAGCAATCGGCAAATGCCAGCCGCGCCGCATGGCAATGATCCGCAATCCGAAACATAAGCACGCGCCGACGACCATCGACACGGACATCGGCACGCCGGCCAGGCTGCCGAGCGCGACTACCGTCGAACCAGCGAGCGCCGCGACGGCGTAGAGTTCGGATCGCAATACGGTCGGGACTTCCGATAAGAGCACGTCGCGGGCCATGCCGCCGCCGATGCCGCTGAGCATGCCGAGCACTGCGGCGGGAGCGGGGTTCATGCCGAAGGCGAGCGCCTTGTCGGTGCCGGCGACCGCGAAGAGCGCGAGTCCCGCGGCGTCGAAAACGAGCACCGGGTTTTGCAGCCGGTCGACGGCCTTGTATCCGTAAAACGTCACCACGCCGGCGAGGATGGAGACGGCCGCGTAGCGCCAGTCCTCGATCGCAACGGGAGGGGTGGCTCCAATCAGCAAATCGCGCGTGACTCCTCCGAAGGTCGCGGCGGCGAACGAGAGGACGAGGACGCCGAAAAGATCGAGCCGCCGCCTGACGCCGGCGGTCGCGCCACTGAGCGCAAAGACGAACGTGCCGGCCAGATCGATCACCGAGAGCAGCGTGCCCATATCGAGGGTCCAACGGAGATTCGGCGGACGGAACCTCGTGCGCGGTTCACGGCGCACAACCGCGTTTCAGGATGCAAGCCGTCCGCAATGCGGTAAAAATCCGCAGCCCCTATTTACACATTGCTTTCCGCCGGCACGATGAACGGAGCCCGGTAATCACGCGTGAGCATCGCGTTGGCGCCCGAAGCCTGCGGGCCGGTGAAGATCTCGCTCTTGGGATCGACAGCCAGCTTCTGCCCGAAGTGCAGGAGCTTCGTGTTCTGAATCATCACCATGTTCGACGCCAGGTGCTGGCTGAACCGCTCGAAGGTTTCCGAAGTCTCCTTGTCGGCTGCCAGGCGTTCGGCGGCCTCGGCGCCGCTCATCGGTTCGCCAAGGCGATACGAAATATTGGCCAGATGGCACAGTGCGCTGGAGAGATGGCCTTCGAGAACCTCGCCATTCAGTTCCTCGCGTTTACGGCTGCGGACCGCGCTGACAAAGTTCTTCCAATGGTCGAGCGTCACTCCGCCGCTGAATTTCTTGGTCTCGTTGCCTTTCAGATCGTATGCGGTCGCGTGGCCGTAGTCTTCCTCGCCCACGACAACGTACCCATCCGTGCCGTAGAAAATTGCGCCGATCTTGGTGCCCAGGAGCTTCGGCGTCTTCAATCCGCGGACTTCGAAGACGATGCGCTTACCACCGGGGTATTCGTGAATCGAGACTTGCGTATTGGCGGTCTGGCCCGCGTCTTCGTAACCGAACCGTCCGCCGTAGCTGAGCGCCGAGTAGCCGATGTCGCCGACCCCCAGGCCCCAGCGGCAGACGTCCATCTGGTGAATGCCCTGGTTCCCCAAATCGCCGTTGCCGTAGTCCCACATCCAGTGCCAATCGTAGTGCAGGTTCTTGCGGGTCAGCGGCTTTTCGGGGGCGGGACCCAGCCAGAGGTTGTAGTCGACCGATTTGGGAACTTCGTAATTGCCGGCCGGTCCGATCGAGCCGCGGTTCTTGTAACACAGGCCACGGGCGAGTTTGACATCGCCGATCTGGCCCGAGCGGATGAAATCAATAGCCTGCTTGGCCCCGGAGAGCGAGCGGCTTTGCATGCCGGCCTGCACGATGCGGTTGTGCTTGCGGGCCGCCTGGACGAGGCGCCGACCCTCGCTCACGTTGTGGCTGACCGGCTTTTCGACGTAGACGTCTTTGCCGGCTTGAATCGCCCAAATCGCGGCGAGTGAGTGCCAGTGATTGGGCGTGGCGATCGACACGATATCGATCGAAGGATCCTGGAGCATCTTCCGCAGATCGCGATAATATGCGGGCGCTTTGTGCGCGTGCTTTTCTACGAAGTCGACCCGTGACTTGCCGACTTTTTCATCGACGTCGACGATGGCGACGATCTCGACATCGGAACTGGGGCGCAGCATCCAATGCATGTGGTCCATGCCGCGGCCGTTGACGCCGACCATGGCGACGTGCAGTTTTTCGTTGGGACTCTTGACCGGTTTCGCCTCGTTGTCGGCCCGAGTCGTCTTGGGCATCGAGGCGAAGCTGGCCGCGGCGGCGGCAAGAATCGATTGTTCCAGAAAATCCCGGCGGCTCTGCATGACCATGAGGCGTGTCCCCAAGATGGATTCGGGAATTGGTCGACCGCGGTTGTCTGCCAATGGCTTTCACCGACCCGCATCCTAACCGTGCGAAACGGCGAATTCGAGTGAGCTCTGACGAGGTGTCCTCAGTCGATGCGATCGCGACTGCCCAAATGCAGCGTGGCAAATACGCGGGAGCCGAAGAGGAACACGATGCCGACGATGAACACTTTCCACTGTTCTGCCGAGACGCCGAAGAGCGCGGCAAGAACTCCGGCCACCACGAAGACTAAGGAGAGTTGTCTCAAAGCTCATCCAGTCGTCAAAAGGGACGCGTTCAGCAATTTACGCGGTGCAATCGCACTGAGGGCATCGAAAACTTCGTCGATCGTTTGGTCGAGTGTGGACGTCCCGGCAGTTAATCCGACGCATTCGCAGCCGTCGAACCATGCCGGCCTCAGGCCGGACGCCGATTGCACCTGCCAGACGGGAACTCCGGCAGCGCGGGCCAGATTGGCGAGCTGGCGGGTGTTATTCGAGTTGGCTCCGCCGACAACCACGACCGCATCGACGAGCGCACACAACTCTTCCAGAGCCGCTTGACGATCTGCGGTCGGCTGGCAGATGGTGTTGACGAAACGGACCTCGCTGAGCGGATTCCGGTCTTCGATGGCCGCCAGGATCTCCTGTGCCAGACGGGGCGGCGTGGTCGATTGGCAGATCACGCCGAGCTTCGGCACGAGCCACGTTCTCACCTCGTCGACCGAAGCGACGACGCGGCAGGACTCGAGATCTTCGGCGATCCCCTGCACTTCAACGTGGCCAGCCCGTCCGATGAGGACGACGTCAAAACCCTCGTTTGCGAGCTTCATGGCGGATTCGTGGACGCGGCGGACGAGCGGACAAGTCGTGTCGATCAAGTGTTTGCCCGTTGCCTGCAATCGGCCGCGTTCGCGCTGGCTGATGCCATGCGCCGTGACCAAGACCGTGGGCGTGATCGGCATTCCGCCGCGCTCGCATTCCGCCGACATGCGAAAGCCTCTTTCCTGCAACTGCACCAGGACGCGTTCGTTATGCACCAACTCGCCGTGAATGGTGACCTCGCCGGGCTGCGCGACGTCTGCGGTGGCTTGAATGGCGTCTCGCACACCGAAGCACATACCGAGCGCTCTCGCGCGAAGGACTTTCATCGACCTGCCTCTTAACTGGCTGGAGTTACCGAATAGCTTTGCACCACAAAGTCCGTGCTCAAAAAATTTTCGCCGCGCAGCTTCCTTAAGCGGGCGACCAGCCCAAACGCGTCTTTGCGGACTGAGGCGTGCTCGATTTTGCGGCCGCGGCTTCGATGGCCTCGCTCACAATTTGTTCGAGCACACCGATGTATTTCAAGAACCTGCGACGGCCCTTTTCGGTCATTCGCACCAGAGTCAGCGTGCGCTTCCCCTGACTGCCTTTCCAGATTTCGACGAGTCCGGCCTTCTGCAACACTTGCATGTGCCGATTGAGATTGCCGTCGGTCAGGCTGCACAGCGTCTTCAACTCCGCAAATAGGAGTCCTTGCGGATTCGCGATCAGAGAGCTGAGGATGCCCAGCCGCGCCTTTTCGTGCAAAACGCGGTCGAGACCGTCGAAAGCGAACGGGCCTGTCTTACGCTTCGACTTCTTCATAACCTCGCTCCAGCGTGCAATACAAAATCAGCGCGGCGAACAGCTGACCGAAACCGAACGTGGCCGCCATCATCCACGGGGAAAGTTGACCTCCGTCTTTGCTGAACGCCAGGCAAAGGGTGCCAGCCAAGAGATAATACACGCCAACCCAGAAAATCGGCCGGGGCAGCAGTCGGGACGAGGCGAAAACGCCCAGTCCGAATAACAACGACCACAGACCGGGCAGCATCCAAGCGGTCTGGGGAGCACGAAAGACGATCACGGCGGTAACGGCCGCTCCTGCGACGAGTGACGGAACGAATTGCCGGATCGCATGTGTCGTCAGGCGTCGCCTGAGCGTCGACATGGCCGCCGAATAGCCGTACGCCAATTCGAGGCCGACCACGAACAGGTTGAGAGCGGCGACACCCGACCAAAGCAGCACATAATCCTGAATCTGCTCCATCGGCCGCGGAATTCGACCCGCCTGATAGAGGGCTGCCAGAATGCCGAGCGCCGGACGAAGCGACGGTCAACGAGCGAAAACCGCCGAAGGTCTCCGTGCGGGCCACCTGGGCTCGGATCTCGGAAATCTGTCCCAAGGCTTCGTGCAGTTCCATCGTCGGCTCCGATGCAGCGTGACTTTGCACTACAAAGTATCAAGCGGTCGCCCGTGGTGTCAACAGCGAACTCAACCGCTCATCCTGCCGCGTGCACGCTGAAATGCCCGTGGGGTCAGCCCGCGGCCAGCGTCTTCTCCATGAAGATGCTGAGCGGATCGGCGGGGTAATCGCCAAACGGCCCGCGCACTTGATAGCCGAACCGTTCGTAGAGTCCGACGGCAGGACATTGAGAGACGCCCGTTTCGAGGCGGATCACATTGAGCCCATGCGACTCGATCAAAGTCTCCAGCTGTTCCAGAATCCGTCGACCGAGACTTAAGCCGCGAAATTCGGGCATCACGAACATGCGTTTGAGTTCCGCGTAGCCGGCCTCGTGCCTCACGAAAGCTCCGCAGCCAACGGCACGCCCGTCGACGCGGGCCACGAGGAAGGTCACGTTCGGCTGCCGTAGCGATTCGATCGACATCAGATGATTGCATTCGGGCGGATACAGGCTGTGAAGATACGAATCGAGCTGCTCGATCAGGCCGATCACCTCGGAGGATCCAGGATCCTCGACATTGAGCGCGATCGCGGCCCGTGCAAAATTCGGTCGGTTGGTTCGCTCGTCGAGGGCGCTCATCTCAATCTCCGCCGCCAAATTCGTCGGACAAATTGTCGGGCGCCAGATTTCTCCAAGCGGTGACCATTGCGGTGAAGAGTTTGGCTTTGGTCGCGGGCTTCAGGCAAACGTTGGTGGCGCCCTTCAGCCCCCAACCCCCCTTCACCGGTTTAAAGACCTTCGGCTCCGTTTGTACGAATCGCTGCTGCTGATCGACCGTCAGTCGCAACACGCCCCAGCCGTCATCGGGATAAGCCAATGACGCGAATATCTTCCCGCGGATCCGAAAGTCCGGGTGGCCCATGTGGGCGCCCTCGACCACCTCGGGCAGGCTGAGCGCTAAACGACGAAACTGGTCCGCAGTCATTTTTCCGCCAACACGGACAACCAAAAAGGCGACCTTTCGCATCATAACAAGCCGCAGCGGCCCCATGCCGCTTGCCGGCCTTTCGGATGAGATGTGGCGGCGGACAAAGGCCTGGTTCGCCGGGCATCTCGTCGGCTAAAGAACTCGAAGCCGATCCGTGGCTTTCAAGCGACCGCAATTTGGGGTGGCTGTTCTGCGTTCCCGTTCATTCGATACGATTCGGGTACATACGGTCGATTGAACTCAGGCAACTTATGGCATCCTCCGCTCAGGAACGCTCGCGCCGGGTGACCGCGCTGGCATACGCGATTGCCATCTTGGGCAGCGGTCTGGTCATTTGCGCGCGGTTCGTCCCCGACGGACCCATTCGCTCATTTTGTGCGACGGTGATCTTTCTGTGCGCAGTCTCGGCAGCGGGGGCTTTCGGGGGTTGGAAGCCGGGATTCTTGACGACCGTCTTGAGCGCCTGCGGCGCGGTTTTCTTTCTCGTGCGACCGTATTACACGTTTCGTATCGCGAACACGGCCGACTTGTTGCGGGTCGTGGGCTCCGTCATGGCCGGTATCGCCATCAGCGTGTTCTGTGAGGCGCTCCATCGGGCGCGGGCCCGCATCGACGAGCGGCAACAGCGACTTCAGGAGGCGCTGCAGGAATTGCAGATCGTGACTGAAAGTATGTCGGCCTCGATCGTGCATTGCAGCCGCGACTTTAAATACCTTTGGGTCAGCAAATCGTACGCCGACTGGCTTGGTCTGCCTGCCGATGAAATGGCCGGACGTCCGATCTCTGAAATTCTCGGTCGCGGGGCGTTCGAGCAGTTGCGGCCGCGCATCGAGCAGGTGCTGGCCGGACAGCGGGTGCAGTTTGAAGAAGTGATCGAGGTCAAACGACTCGGCCGCCGTTGTCTGCATGTCATCTATACACCGACGCTGGGAGCGGACGGCGCGGTCGACGGATGGGTTGGAGCCATTGTCGATATGACCCAGCGACGCCAGGTCGAAGAGGCCCTGCGGCAAAGCGAAGAGCGATTCGCGCGCTTCATGCAGTTCCTTCCCGGGTCGGCCTGGATCAAGGACCTCGATGGCCGCTACGTGTTTGCCAACGACGCGGCCGTCAAAATTTTCGACCGTCCTCGCGAATTGCTGTACGGCAAGAACGATCGCGAGGTCTTCCCCGCGAGAGAAGCAGACCAATTCGCCGACAACGACCGCCAGGCGCTCGCCAGCCAAACCGGTGTGGAGTTGGTCGAAACACTGAAGCAGAGCGACGGAATCGTCCATCATTCGCTCGTCAGCAAGTTCCCAATTCTCGGCGCCGACCTCAAACCCACCTTCGTCGGCGGTATCGCCATCGACATCACCGACCGGCTGCAGTCCGAACGCGTGCGGGCTGAATCCGAACAAAGGTTTCGCCAGCTTGCCGAGAACATCAACGAGGTCTTCTGGATGGTCGACACGGCGACGTCCGAAGTCCTCTATATCAGTCCGGCCTACGAGCGGATCTGGGGAAGAACGTGCCAGAGCTTGCGCGAGCGGCCCATGTCATTTCTCGACGACGTGCATCCCGAGGATCTCGAACGGGTTCGACGCGACGCGTTCGAACGGCGTCGTCGAGCCGCCCCAATCGATGACGAGTATCGCATCGTCACGCCGCAAGGCGAAGTGAAATGGATCCGCAATCGGGCATTTCCGGTCAAAGATGACAACGGACGAGTTTACCGCCTGGCGGGAATTGCCGAGGACATCACCGAGAAAAAAGGCGCGGAAGAGGCCTTGAAGGATGCCGATCGGCGGAAGGATGAATTCCTGGCGACGCTCGCCCACGAACTTCGCAATCCGCTCGCTCCCATTTGCAATGCGGTCGAGCTTCTGGAATCGGCACGGGACCATCCGCAGATTTCGCAACAGGCGTGCAGCGTCCTCAAACGTCAGCTCGCCCACCTGGTGCGGCTGATCGACGACCTGCTCGAAGTCTCGCGAATCACGCGCGGCAAGCTGCAGCTCCGCAAAGAGCGGATCGAGCTGGCCGCGGCGATCCACAGTGCCGTCGAGGCCACTCGCCCGCTGATCGATGCGGCGGGACACGAGCTGACGGTCGCTCTGCCATCCGAACCGATCCTTCTCGATGCCGACTCGACTCGTCTCTCGCAGATCTTCTCAAACCTGCTCAACAACGCGGCCAAGTACGCCGAGAAGGCGGGGCATATCTGGCTCACGGCTCAAGCCAACGGCGAGCAGGTGAGAATCTCCGTGCGCGACACGGGAATCGGCATCGCCCCCGAGCATTTGTCGCACATCTTCGAGATGTTCTCGCAGGCGGTTCCAGCGCTCGAACGTTCGCAGGGAGGCTTGGGAATCGGACTGGCGCTCGTGCGGGGCCTGGTTGACTTGCACGGCGGAAAAATCGAAGCACGCAGCGACGGACCCGGCTTGGGAAGCGAATTCATCGTGCACCTGCCGCTTGCCGCACCCCTTTTGCCAGCCGATGCGGCCGGCCAATTTCCCGAGACGGAAAAGTTGTCTCGGCAAATCTCGAAGTCCCGTATTCTCGTCGTTGATGACAACCAGGACACAACGGCAACGCTGGCCATGCTGCTCGAGCGGACGGGGCACGATGTGCACGTCGCGCACGACGGGCTCGAGGCTGTGCACGCGGTGGCTGCCTTCCAGCCCCACGTTGTTCTGCTCGATATTGGCTTGCCCAAGATGAACGGCTTCGAGGTCGCGCAGCGAATCCGCCAGGATCTCGACGGTCGTCAGATGACTCTCGTCGCCGTCACAGGCTGGGGTCAGCAGGAAGACCGCCGTCGGGCGATCGAAGCCGGCTTCGACCACCATCTGACCAAACCGGTCGAAATTGGCCGGCTGTTGCAACTCTTGGCTTCGGTGACCCCCACTCAGACGCGGTCGCCATGAGCCACGGCGAACCCCGGAACGAGAATCCTCGATTTTAATCGTCCGCCTTCGGTTTTTCGCCCGCCGCTTCGGGAAAGTATTTCCACTCGCGACGCTTGTGTTGGGGATCGATAATCGGTTCAACCTGGCGCGAAGCGATCACGAACAGGCGGTCTTCAATTTTTGGCGGCTTGTTCGGCTGGTCGACGCGAACCTTGATGCGACAGATGCGTTCGGGGGCGTGTTGATCGGGCATCCGGCCCCCCGCTCTGAGAAAGAAGAGATGTCGCGGCGAATCCTCCATTGACAGAACAGCCGACCTGCTCGGCACTCGAGACCATCCGAAGGCAATGAGATCGCGCGGCTTCCACCAGCGAATCTCATGTCCTTCGGGCAAGTTTTCTCGGATCCAATCTCTCACGAGTTCGACATCTGCTCTATCGTTGTATTTCGCCCACCAAGGTCTGGCCCGGCGATTTGCGTGCAGCCCGTTTGCTTGCCCGCCGCGCGCGAGCGGATTCTTTTGGGATTTCGCTTTCGGGGGCTGGGGATGATGCTCGACAAGCTTTGTCGGCAGCGGCGCGAGCGGATTCTTCTTTGCATCGACTAGCGGCGGAGTTTTCTCATCGCCGGCATCGGGAAGCAAGCGCCGCGCGCCGCGAATAATCGATTGAGTCCATCCACCCACTTCGTCCCACCACCAGTTGTCTCCGGCTGGAACGGCACGCGCCGTGTTGTCGCGAATGACAAAAATGTCGTCGTGGACGGAAGGCACGCCGCCCGGTTGATCGTCTTGGTAGCGGAGGCGCGCGACGCGGTCGGTTTTCAGCAGTCCCGCAAAGTTGACGAGATCGTTATCGACCGCTTTCGCAGGCCACCATTTTACGACCCGGTAATTCTCGTCGTCCCGATGGTTCTTGAGCCACGCGCGGACGGCGGACCATGCGGGATCGGGCGAATCTCCGTTTCCCTTGTCGGCGGGGGACGCGGCTTGGGCGTGATCCTGCACCTTCGCGGACAGTTGCAACGGAGCGACGGCGATTGGCTCCGGTGTGGCCTTAAAATCCGGGAGCCGGATCACGGGCACGATTCCAACATTCTTCGGCGGTGGTCCTTCGACGGGCTGGGGCGGCGTTGTGGACTCTGCGAATAACTGCCGCCCCATCGCTTCGAGCGGGCGTAAAGCAAACACGCCCAGAATGAATGCTGCGATCAGGATCGCGAATAAGATCGCCGCCTTAACAAGCCGTCGGGATGAAAATCGGCGCCCGGTGAGTCGCGCGAGACAGTCGACGAAAGGATCCGGCAATTCCACGAGGACCTTGCGGCTGGCTCGCGGGGCTGTCGCAATTGCCGGTTGCTCGTCACACGCGGGACAGCGCTCCGGATCGTAGTTGACCAGAACGCGATATTTGCGGCGGCAATTCGGGCAGCGCCATTTCTTGCGTTCGACTTTGAGCCCGCTCCGCTCCAGATGTCGGCGGGAGATCGAATCGGGAACTGGCGAAGACCGTTCCCAGGAACGCAAATAGCCGGACGCGAACGGCACTGAGGCGTGTCCCTTCATGCCTCCCAACACTGCGAAACGCGGGTTCTCCCCGTGAAGGTTCGCCTTATATTAAACCAGCCAGAGGAGAAAAGGTGCCGGAACTTTGAATCTACCTAAGCCAACTGCTCGAGGTTACAGCGCGGTCAGGGTTTACGGCAAGTCAATCAGTCTTGTCCCGGTCATCCTGGACTTGAGTTGCCAAGGCCCGTTCGATCCGCGGATCGGGGATCAACCAAATGAGGGCGACCAAGACGTAGACCGCGCAAGCAGCCGTTCGACTCAAGAAACTGAGAGCGACCGCGGCCGAGTAAAGGATCAGAGATGTCTTGCCCTTGAAATCGCGGCCAATCGCGTCAGCAAGAATGCGATTGCCGCCGGGCGCCCGCAGAATCGCGATTTGGAGCAACGAATAAGCCAAGCCCGAGAGGAGCAAGTTGACTCCGTACAAAGCAACGGTCGCGGGCGCGAACGAATTCTCGCCCATCCAACCGGTCGCAAAGGGGATCAGCGAAAGCCAGAACAGCAGGTGCAAATTGGCCCAAAGAATGCGGCCGTTGACCCGATCGACAACCTGAAACAAGTGATGGTGGTTGTTCCAGTAGATGCCAAGGTACACAAAACTCATCACGTAGCTGAGAAAGATCGGCAGGAGCGGTTCGAGATCGCCGAACTTTGGCGCGCTGAGCGGCACCTTGAGCTCGAGCACCATGATGGTGATCAGAATGGCGATCACGCCGTCGCTGAACGCCTCGAGTCGTCCTGTTCGCATCGCGTATCACCGAATTCGCTCAGGACTTTGTCTGAAACGACGAGATCATGCCCGAGGCAGGTGATACCGGCGGAGCGGAAGGAGCAGAAGGAGAGGGAGGAGCGGCTTGACCCGGTGCGGCGTCGTCGAGGCCGTATCCCGCACACCGGATTTCCCAGCCGCCGCCGAGAGCCCGGTACGTCTGGATCATACCCTGTGCGATTTCGCCGCGCGCCTCAGCCAGCGTGTTCTGTTGGATCACGAGACTCTGTTCGAGCTGCGTGATTCGCGTGAAGTCGACCGTCCCCGCCTTGTACTGTACGAGTCCAAGGGCCACGGCTTTTTGGGCTTCGTCGACGCTGGTCGACTGCAGCCGCGTCCGCGATTGGGCGCGCAAGAACGTCACGAGGCCGTTTTCCGCTTCCTGGTCGGCATTGAGCACCGACTGCTGATAGGCGGCCACCAATTCCTGGAACTTCGCATCCTGCAGGCGGACGTTATTCAAGATTCGGCCGTAATTGAGAATCTTCCAATTGAACGACGGACCGATCGACCCTTGGAAGGCGCCCGGCGTGAAGAGTCCGGGAAACTGCTCCGAAGACCAACCAACCGTGCCGAGGATCGAGATGGCGGGATAAAAATCGGCCTCGGCGACGCCGATCTGTGCGGACTGGGCGGCCGCCTGACGTTCGGCGCGGCGGACGTCGGGACGGCGGCGCAGTAAATCGGCGGGGATGCCGACCGCCAGCTCGACCGGCGCGACGGGGATCGGCGACTTGCCCAGTCGTGCCTCGAGGGTCTGTGTGGGTATTCCCATCAGAGTGCACAAACGGTTGGCCGCTTGTCGCAAGCTGATTTCAAGTTCGGGGATCGTGGCCTCCGTCTGGGCCAGCGTGCTTCGCGACTGGCGCACGTCGAGTTCGCTGGTCGTCCCGGCTTTGAACCGCGCTTCCACGATCGTGAGCGTTTGTTTCTGGAGTTCGACGTTGAAGCGGGAGAAATCGATCTGCTCCTGCAGCGTGCGGTACTGGACGTAGTTCGTCGCGACGTCGCCCAAGAGCGTAACCAGCACATCGTCATAGTCGGCGACAGAGGCTTCGAGGCTCGCCTCGTTCGACTCGATCGCGCGGCGAAAGCGGCCCCAAAAGTCGAGTTCCCAGGCCAGATTGAAGCCGAAGTTGTACTGGCTGTAATAGCGGCGCACTCCCGGAATTCCGAAGTTCAGGAAGTTGTTCGCCGTATTTCGGCTGAGCGCGTTGCGGGTGTAGCTTCCGTCGGCGGTTTGCGTTTGCGGGAAGATATTGCCGATCGAGATGTCGAGTTGGGCCCGCACTTCGAGGATGCGGAAACCGGCCTCTTTGAGCGTGAGGTTTTGGTTGTACGCTTCGTGAATCATTCCCTCGAGGACCGGATCATTGAACACCCGCCACCAGCGGCTGATGTCGACCGTCTCCTGGCGGACACGGTGATCGTTCGCATCGATCCATGTTTCGGCGACCGGAGCGGCCGGCTGGCAGTAGTTCGGACCGACCTTGAATCCGTTGTGCACGTACTCACGCGGCCCGGTGCAGCCCAGCGCGATCACCGCCACCATCAAACCGGTTCGCAAGACGGGCGCCGCGACGGAATGCTTCGCGCGCGAATGATGGCAGTTCTTGTCGGCGGCATTCGAACGAATGTCCATTAGATTCTCCGGCCGGTCCGCGACTTGAACGAGTTGTGTCTCGCTGCCGTGTTTCACGGCTTGCCGTTACATCCGGCAAATTCGGACGACTCGCGCAATGGCGGACGATGGGCGCGATCGGTGCAACCGAATAAGTCGGCACCTTGCGCACGTTCCGTTTACCGCAAGCGCCGCGGGAATCGGTTTTGCGGCGCCGGTCGTGCGCATCGATCCGGTCGTGATGCGTTCGGCGAGTCTGACGCCAATTCCGAAGGGGTGGAGTCTGACGCCGGCGCCCGAGCGCGAAGCCGGTTTCGTGCGGTCAGGATTGGCTCAAGAATTCGAGACGGCGAGGCACGGACCCATCGTGAGAAGGCCGGAAGCCAGACGCCGCAGGACGCCTATTCGCCACCGACGTGCGCCTCCCTTCTCTGCCACGGAGCGCTTCATGAAGAAGACGAGGATTACGAGACCAAACGAAACGACCCCAAAGAACCAAAAGACATCGAAATATGCCAAAGAGGACGCTTGCTGCAGCCTCAAGTCGTCGAGCACTTTCCAGGTCATGCGTTTGGCCAGAACCGGGTCGCCCGTCGAGCGAGACAGGGCCGCTTGCGACTGTCGGGCGAAGGACGTCACAGCCGGATTGAACCGATCGAGGTACTCGCCCAGCCGCAAGGTGTGGAATTGTTCCCGCCGCTCCTGGATTGTTTGAGCCACCGATGTGCCGACGCTGCCCCCTTCATTTCGCAAAAGGGCCAGCAGTCCAACGGCCGCGGCGCGCAAATGCCGGGGCGTATAAATATAAGCGGCCACATTGAGCGGGGCGAAGATCATCGACAGGCCGCCGATCAGCACGCATCGCGGCCAGATGACCTGCCAGGGACTGATCTGCAGATTCGTCAACGACATCCAATAGCTGGCAATCGCGACCGTGGCCAGTCCACTTCCGATAAACCAGCGCACGTCAAACCCGCGGCCCACGAGCGTGCCCACGATCAGCAAGACCGCGATGGCGAAGATTCCTGACGGCGACAGCACGAGCCCCGAATGATATGCGTCGTAGCCAAACAGCGACTGCAAGAGCGCGGGAAGCGACGTGCTCTGCCCGTACAGCGCGGCGTAGGCACAAAAGATGATCATGCAGCAGGCCGCGAAATTCCGTTCTCCGAGCGGCCGAAAATTCACCACCGGATTGCTGATCCTCATTTCGCGAAATACCAGGAAGACCAGACCGCCCACGAATGCGATCAAGAGCGTTTGGACGCGCCAGAACGGGTCGCCGAGCCAATCCCATTGCTGCCCCTTGCTCAGCATGATTTCCCATGACGACATAGTCAGCGCCAGCAGGCCGAATCCGATGTAATCAAAATTCAGAGGCTGTTTGCGCAATTCTGTCCGCTCTGCCTTGAGGTAATCCGGGTCGTCGAGCAGAAAATAACACGCGACCAAGGCCAGCGTGCCCACCGGCAGGTTGATGTAGAAAATCCACCGCCAGTTGTAATTGTCGGTGAGGTAGCCCCCGAGCGTCGGTCCGACGACGGGTGCCAGGAGTGCGGCCACGCCGAACATGGTCATGGCCGCTCCCTGCTTCTCGCGCGGAAAGGCATCGAGCAACACGGCCTGGCTGCTGGGCTGCAAGCCGCCGCCAGCCAGTCCCTGCAGAACGCGGTAGAAAATCAACTGATTGAGGCTGGTCGCAAATCCGCACAAACCGGAACTGATCGTGAAAATGGCGATCGACAACATAAAATAGTTGCGACGCCCCAGCCGGGCCGAGAGCCAGCCGCTGATCGGCAAAATCGTGGCGTTGGCCGCCAAATAGCTCGTGATCACCCACTCGCTGTCGATCACGGCCGCCGAGAGGCCGCCCGCAATGTAGCGAAGCGCCACATTGGCGATCGTCGTATCGAGCACCTCCATGAACGTGGGGACGACGACGACTGTAGCCACCACCCACGGGTTGATCGCTGGCCGCGTCGTCGTGACGGGGAGAGCGATGGTCGTCAAGGCACGCTCCCCGCTCGGGCTCCCGGCTGAGGTCCGCCAGCGGCCGGCGTATTTTTCGGCAGTTGCGATTCGTTGGAACCGGCGGCCGTCGATTGCGAACTGACAGACGGTGGGTTGCCGGCGGACGGCACCGGCAACGTCTGAGGCAGTTTGCCGACAGGCAAGTCAGACATGAGGGGCCGCAGCATTTTGCCCGCGTTGGGGACGTCGGCCAGTTTCTCCTTGTACCAAACGTAGGGGACGACCGAGAGGCCGACGAACAGCGGATCCGTGTTGGGGTCATAGTCCGTAAAGTCGATGCGCACGGGCAAGCGCTGCACGACCTTGATGAAGTTGCCGGTCGCGTTCTCCGCGGGCAAAAGCGCCAACGTCGACCCGGTCCCCATCGTGAACCCCGTGATCACGCCGTGAAACGTCTTGTATCGGCCGTACATGTCGACTTCCAGATCGGCGTGCTGGCCGATCCGCAGGTTGCCCAACTGCGTTTCCTTGAAATTGGCGTCGACCCAGATTTCGGTCAGAGACCGGATCGCCATCAGGCCTTCGCCGGCCTGCACGTTATTCCCCGGGTTGACGTTCCGCCTGGTGATCACGCCGTCGATCTCGGCCACCACGTCGCAATAGCGCAGGTTCAGGTTGGCCTGGTCGAGATCGGACTTGGCCTGATCGCGTTTGGCCATCGCGAGCTTGATATCGGGCGACGCCTTGATGAGCCGCGCGTAAATGCGATCCAAATCGCCGTGCGGGTCTCGCCTGTAAAAGTCGGCAATGGTCTCTTTGGGTGACGCGTTGTAAGACGGAGGAAAGACGCCCAGCGGCGCAACGCTGGCCATCAATTCGGCAAGAGCCCGGCGAACTGTTGAGTAATTTTGATCGAGCTCGGGCGGCACTTGCGTTAAATCTTCGCCTTTCTCGGGTATCGCCGAGAGCCCGAGACCCACGCGAATTTGATAAACGGCCTCTTGCGCTTGTACGACTTGGGCTTGCGCGACAGAGTACGCTTCGCGCCGCTGGTCGACCTCCTGCGGCGCAATCGCGCCCGACGTCTTTTGGAGCTCAATCGCGCGATCGTAGTCCGCTTTGGCCCGAGTCAGGTTCGCCTTCTTGGTCTCGAGCGCCGCGACATTTGCCCGGAGAAGCGCGATCTGGTTGTCGACCGATTCGATGGCATGCTGCAGCTTGAATCGGTTGCCACGCACTTGGGCGACTTGGCCACGGACTGAGTCCTCCGTTGCCAGCAACTGCGCCTCGGCCGTCGCGAAGGCGGCCTTTTTCAGGGCCACTTGGATGTCATAGGGCTCCTTGTCGAGCTGAACGAGGATGCTGCCTTTGCTGACTCGATCATTGTCGTCGACCCAGACCTTGGTGACCTGCCCCGGGACGCGGGCGGCGACAAACGTGACATGGCTGCTGACGTAGGCATCGTCGGTCGAAACGCTGTTCAGGATCGCCAAGAGAGCCGGTACGCCGTAAACCACGATCAAGGCCAGTGCCACGATGGCGATGACGCCCAAAACGATTCGCCGGCGACTTCCGGGCTTTTGGACTGGCTGGGTTACCATCGCGGCGGGTTGGCTCTTTCCATCGCCGTGCACCATCTCAACCGGACTCGCAACGGCAACTTTGTTTTCCACAATTCTTTCTTCGGCCATATTCTCAGATTCCCGTGTGCCCCTGCCGGCGCAGGATGTCCAAGGCTTTCGCCCAATCCTTTTCCTTGGTCAGAAGGTAATCGGTGTCGAAGGTCGAGACTACGAACACGCTGATCCCCGCGGCGGCCAAGGGCGCGGTCAGAGTCGCAACCACGCCGGCGACCGAAAACGGGATCGCGCCGGCGATCCGCAAGCAGCGCCAGCCCTTTTCGCTGCGCACGTAATCGGGCACCGAGTCCTGGCGGCAGACGATCGAAAGCTCGTCGGCCGTGCGCGTTACGGAAAAGAAGTCTCCCGCCATCGCCCAGGAGGGGACGGCCGACGATTGGCTCAATCGGCAAACGGCGAACGTGTCCGGCAAAGCGACGAGCGTAAATTGCAGGGGATTTGTCATGATTGATTCGTCGCTCCGGAACTGGGACGCGCGCTGAGAGGATCGCCGATTTCCTCTTTGAAGATTTTGAATCCCGCCTTCAGGTAGTTTGGCAGCGCCTTCGGATGGTCTTCGGTGCACGTATGGAGCCATAATCGCTCCGGTTGGTAGCTCCATGCCCGGTCGATGGCCCACTGCAAGAAATATTGGCCCAACCCCTGGCCGACAAATTCCGGTATGAGCCCGAACTGAACGATCTCGACCTCGCCTTCGTTGTGACGATCGAGTTCGGCGAAGCCGCCGGGAACGCCGTCGACATAAAGCACGTGCACTTCATCTTGCGGATCGTGAATGATGGCCGCCAAGGCGTCATCGCTCAACCGCTTGCGACTTCTCCAATTCCAGGGCCCGCCGACCGAGTCGTAAAGAAAGCGGTAATAGGCAATCGTCGGGTGCACGGCGCGGATCACCGTCAGGCCGTGCACGGTGGGGGCACAACGGTTTGCGGAGGAGCAAACATCTGCAGGAACGTCGTTTTATATTCCGTCTTGCGTTCCATTCACCGGCTTTCGACTTGGCGGCCGCATCAGTGGGAAAAGCGAGCAATTGTCTCTTCGGCTGTTTCAGAGATTGCCTGTTGCAGCGAGCGCCACGCGCGACGATCGGACAAAGGCCACCGCTGATTTACTTCAAGTTCGATCCCCAAGTAAACCGTGTCGCCCCATTTCTTGCGGAGCGAGGTGGTGAAGCCGTCGGACTTTCCCAGATAGGGATAGTTTTTTCGGATCGTCAGGTCGGGGCGACGAGCAGCAAGGGCCTGTTTGAAAAGCGCGGCGAACGCCGCCTCACCGGGCCGGCCGGGGTCGTAGAGCAGGCCGACGTCCGCATTGCGGACGACGCCGTCCATCCGCGGAGTGAACGTGTGAAAGGAAACATGAATGACGCGCCGCCCGCGTTTGACCGCCTGTGAGATCTCCTTCTCGACGCGGCTCCGATACGGAAAGTAGTGCTTTTCCAACAGAGACGCGCACTCAACCGATGTCAGCGATTTGGACACGACCGAAAAGAGTGCCGGATGATTTGGCGACCGATTCAGTTCGACCAAGAGCCGCGTTACGGTCGCAAAGTGCAGCGTCGCTTTCAGACGACGGGCGGACGAACGCGCAAGTTCGAGAGCTCCTGGGTCGTAGCCCCGGTGGCTCTCTAATAGTTCCCGATGTGTCTGGAAGAGCTGCCTGAACTCCGCGGGCACGCGATTTCCACCGTGTTCGCAGGTCAACAGGACGAAATCACTCAAGGCCGGCAAACATCCTTCCGGCCGCCAGGCAGTCGGCCAGATTGCGATAGACGGCCGCAATTGTGTCACGCGTGGGGTTCGGGCCGACCTCACTCAGAATGCGACGTGCCAGCGGCCCGCGCTCGAGGATTGTCTCGATCGCCGATTGCACGCTGGGATCGGCCGAGCGTCCCCGCGGAGCGACAGACCGAGCCAGCTGCCGCCACATTTCACCCGCTGTGATCGGCGTGCGGCCCTCGATTCCGAAGACTCGCAGATAATCGAGATCACGAATGACGGTCCGATCGGCGTCCCGCAGCGTAGCCAGAAGGATTTCAGCCAGAGGCTCCACGTTCCAACTTTCGAGCCCGGCTGCGTTGGATCGGTCGGCAAGCCCTTCCAATACGTCGGCGACCAAAGCGCAGACGGCCACATCGGCTTGCGGACACTCTTGAACGTCGAGCACGCGGATTTCGATGGTGTTGCGTTCGAAGCGGGCGATCGCGCCTCGCGAGTTGAGCCATTCCTCTTGGAGCGTTCCTTCCGGATCGTGCGGTGCGATTTCGGAGTAGAGCGGTTCGAGAATCTGACTTTGATAATCGCCGGCTGAGAAGACTGCCTCAGGAATGACGCGGCCGGTGGCGAGCGGAATGCGACGGCAATTATCTCGATAAACCTCGAGCCGCGTGTCCAAAAGTCCGGAAATGCGGCCTTCGATGATGGGCGAGCTGGCGGCGAGCGCCGGCATGATCGGCAGCAGCACGCGAATTGCCGCGTGCAGCCGGGCAAATTCGCGATCGTCGGCGAACGGCAGGTTCATATGCACGGCTTGCAGGTTGGCCCAGCCGTGTCCGCGACAATCGAAAACACGATTGAACGCCTCGTAAACGACGCTGTAATCGTGCGGCCAAATCACCATTTCGCGGTGCGGATCCATCCAGGGATGCATCGCCGAGGGAAGCAGGCGGGCGCCCATCGGTTCGAGAATCGAATTGATGCGGCGGACGCTCTTGTTGAACGCGGCGGGCAGCGGGGCCAGCGAGCCGGCCGGCTCCGTCGTTTTGAGCTCGATCACGTGAGCCGACAACTCGTTCGACCAGGTGATTTCTCCGTCTTCGATGTCCGAGACGATCTCGCCGGCCACGGCCTCGAGGACGCGATCGGTGATCGGCCGCACGTCCAGCGTCTTGGCGTCGACGATCATGTATTCGATCTCCACACCATACGCGTCAAAGAGGTGGAGCGGAGATTCGTTCATGAGGCGACCAATCCCGATTTGCTGCGTTCGATCCGGTCGAGGAAGAGTTCCATGATGCGGTTATAGAGTTCCTCTCTCAGCACCGCATCTTCCCCGCCGGCGTCGATGTTGGGATTGTCGTTGACCTCGATGATGTAGAACTTCTTGTTCGATTCCTTGACGTCGACGCCGTAAAGGCCATCGCCGATCAGGTTGGCCGCCTTCAGGGCCGCGCTGACCGCCCGCCTGGGCGCTAATTCGACGGGAATCGTTTCCGATTTTCCATATCGGCCGTCGCCGTTGACCTCATGTCGAATAATCTGCCAGTGGTCGTCGGCCATGAAGTACTTGCAGGCAAAGAGCGGCTTGCGATTGAGAATGCCGATCCGCCAGTCGAAGGTCGTGGGCACGAATTCCTGGGCGACGACCAGGTCCGAATCCTCGAACAGCACGGCAAGCTGCGCTTGCAGCTCGCTCTCCGAACAGACTTTGACGACGCCGCGTGAGAACGAGCTGTCGGGCCGTTTGAGAATACAGGGAAAGCCCAGCTCGGCGATGCCGTTGACCGAATTCTCGCGGTGCAAAACGACCGTTTTGGGGATGGAGATGTCGTGCCGGCTCAAGAGCTCGGCAAGATAGACCTTGTTCGTGCAACGCACGATCGACTGCGGATCGTCGATGACAATCAATCCCTCGGCAAGGGCGCGGCTGGCGAAGCGATAGGTATGGTGATTGACGGCCGTCGTTTCGCGAATGAACAGACCATCGAACTCGGCGATCCGCGCGTAATCGTCCCGCGTGATCAGCTCGGCCCGCATCTCGAGGCTTTCGGCGGCTTTGACAAACCTTTTGAGAGCCTCCGCGTTCGAGGGAGAATCCTGTGCTTCGGGATCGTGCAGGATCGCCAGATCGTAGCGAGCGCGGGCCCGTTTCTTTTGCGCGCCTCGCCGCCCCTCAAAATATTGCCGGGCAACTTCGACGACAAATGGCCAATGTCCTTCCGGCACGTCATTGGCCGCGATCGTGGCCACGCCGCGAATTTGCCACTTCTTGTACCGCTTGAATTGCACCCGCAGCAGCGGCGATTGGAACAAGTTGAAGAGATGCAGGCTCAACCGCTCGTAGCGCTTGGCCAGATTGCGGCCGAAATAAATGCTCAGCGTGAAGCGTTCGGATTGAATCGGGCCGAGGCTATTCTGAATCAGGTCCTCGAGCTCCTCGCTCACCGAGCGCATCATGGCCTGCGAGCGCAGGTCCTGCAGCGTGCTGATGCTCGGCAGCGGCTTGTGTCCGCGGGCCTCCGCCAGCAGCGAGACGTAGTAGCCGACGGTTTGATAGCGATAGGAACGGCACAGGTTGAACAACTTCACGCCGCGCATTTCGCTGAAGTGCGGCTGGGTCAGGTAACTCCAGGCATCGATGATTTCGGCGTCGGGGATGCGGAACGGCCAATCCTTCTGGCTATCCGCGATGATGAGAATCCGCACTCGTTGCTCGCTTGCGATTCGTCCGTGGTTCGATGATCAGCAGATTGGCGTCGTGCGTGAGGATGCCCAACAGGATGGCGTTTTTCAGCCGATCGATTTCGACCGCGTAGGTTTGTTCGCTCGCCATGGGATTGGGATGCAGCGGATCAGCCACCAGGACCGTACGGTTCGACTGGTCATAGCCGCACAGCACGACAAAATGCCCGACCGCTGAGCCGCGCACGTCGTCGGGAATCGCGTCCCGACCAAACTCGCGCATCGCATGGTACAAGTACGTCGCGCTCAGACCGGTCAAAATCGGCGTCGAATTCTTCAGGAACCTCCGGATGAGTTCGCTGGTCAAGTCTTCCATGCGAAGTTTACCGCCGAGCCGAATAAAGTCTAGATATTCCTTGCAGGCCAGCCGCACGCGCTTGGAACTCGACGCCTGTTCCTGAGCAGCCAGCCGTTCGACCAGGCAATCCTTGCCGGAATGGAACCACGTCGGGTCGAAGACCTGGACGTTATAGGTGTAGATCGTCGCCTTGTACCCACGGGCGAGGGCATGGCAAGCCATCACGACTGCCAGCGTTCCCCCGTCCTCGAGTTGGGGGATCTGGTCAATCACGGTCGGTAGCGGGACCGAATCTCCGAAGTAGCGGTACACGGCTTGCAAGCACGTCGGGCCGCACGTGAACTGGTCGGGCTGCGGCAGAATCTCGAGCTCAAGCTGCATCTTCGTAGTCATGCGGATCTCGACTGAAGTCCCTAATTTTCCTAAAGGCAAAATTCACCGAAGGTCATTGACGACCGATTTAGCCGGTGCCATAATGACCGGCGGGCGCCCCCGCTCTTGAACGCTGTTGCCGCAAGTCGTTGCGTCAGGCGAGTGCTGCCCCGAAGGGATCTTATCATTTCACGATGAGCCTTTCTCCCGGTCGTTTCGACCAAGAAGTCCGATTTTCACAGTGACGCTAATACAGTGACGCGGGTACGGTGACGCTGGTAGCAGCGCGGGTGTTGTATTTCGTCCGGGCGAACGAAATTCGGCGCCGAATTCAAGTCAAAGTCATTCGTTGAGAAAAATTCGTTGAGCGGCGCACTTCTGCGCCTGTGATTGAGGCATTCACGGATCGAATGTAGGCGGCTTCCGGCGCGGGAGGCGGTGATGGCAAACCAGCGTTCGCCGGCAGCCATGTGATTCTAAGGATTGTTCCGTTGGCAAACGATGCTCTTCGCCCCGAAGACGGCCAGCGGGCTGTCCAAACAGCCTCTGCAAATGAAAGCCCGAAAGAATCGATGAGCACCAATCTGATCGAACCGCCACTGACAGAACACTCGACCGATCGCCGATTTCCGGAACTCTCCGACGAGTTGGAAAAGGAGCTCGTTCAGGTCTTTAAGCTCCTCTCCGATGAAACACGCTTACGGATCCTCGTTTACCTGGCCCGCGAGGGAGAGTTGCACGTGACGGCTCTCTGCGATCGGCTGGGCCAAAGTCAGCCGGCCGTCAGTCACCACCTGGCTCTCTTGCGCGTGGCCGGATTGATCAAGGCCCGCCGCGACGGCAAGCACAATTATTACTCCGTGCGCCAGTCGCGTTTCCGCCGCCTGATGGAACAATTATTTCACAGCATGGGCGAAGCGGGAAAAGGACAGCTTCGGTTCGACGAATTCATCGTCATGCACGAGCAATAAGGCAGAGTTCCGTTACGCGAAGCGGGCGAACTTCGCGATTTTTTGTCGATGGGGATCGCGCCGAGCAGATGCGTTTTGAGCGCCGCGGCGTCGCTTTTCATCGCGGGCGCGCTCTGCTACAAGAAATGCCATGTCTTCCCCAGCGAAATTGGCCCTTGCCGACGGAACTGTCTTCACCGGTTTTGCCTTTGGGGCCAGCGGGGAAGTCTTTGGCGAAGTCGTGTTCAATACGAGCATGACCGGCTATCAGGAGATCCTCACCGATCCCTCTTACCGCGGGCAGATCGTCACGATGACGTATCCGCTCATCGGCAATTACGGCATCAATCTCGAGGATGTCGAAAGCGCCGGCATCTCGCTCTCCGGCTTTGTCGTCCGTGAGCTCTGTCGCGAGCCGAGCAATTACCGCTCCCGCCGCTCGCTCGACGGGTATCTTCGCGACGCGGGGATCGTCGGCATGGAGGGGATCGACACCCGGGCTCTCGTGCGGCGAATCCGCGTGCACGGGGCGATTACCGGCGTTCTCTCGTCGGTCGAGTTGGACGATGCCACGCTCATCGCCAAGGCACAGTCGAGTCCCGACATCATCGGCCGAGATCTCGTCCAAGAGGTCATGCCGGACTGTAGCGCCGAATGGAACGAGGGTCTTTCGTCGCTCGGCGCGGGTTTCCGGACCGCCACGGCGGTGACGTTCGCGCCGCCGTCGGCCGAACACGCGCCGCACGTCGTCGCGATCGACTACGGAATGAAGTGGAATATCCCGCGTCATCTGACGTCACTCGGATGCCGAGTGACGATCGTTCCTGGAAACAGCACGGCCGACGAGGTTCTGGCCCACAAACCCGATGGCGTGTTCCTCTCCAACGGGCCGGGCGATCCTCGCCCGCTCGGATACGCGGTGGAAACAATTCGCAACCTGTTCGGCAAGAAACCGATCTTTGGGATCTGCCTGGGCCACCAGCTCCTCGGCATGGCCAGCGGCGGCAAGATCTTTAAATTGAAATTCGGACATCGCGGGGCCAACCAACCCGTATTGGATCGCCGCAACAATCGGGTGGAAATCACGAGCCAAAACCACGGCTTTGCCCTCGAGGCGGATGCGTTTACCGACCCCGTCGAGGTGACTCACGTCAACCTGAACGACCAGACGGTCGAGGGAATCCGACACGGCCAGTATCCCGCCTTCGGCGTGCAGTATCATCCCGAGGCGTCGGCCGGTCCGCATGACAGCAACTATTTGTTCCGTGAATTTTGCGACTTAATCGGCGCCAGCGCCGGAAAGGTCGCCGAATAAAGTGGTCTCGCGAGGGCCGCGTTGGCCAGCCGCGTATTAACTCATCCTTCATCCTTCCGCCTTCATCCTTCACCTATGGCAACCGAGCGATCGCTGATCTTGATCAAACCTGACGCCGTGGAACGCCGCCTGGCCGGCCGCATCATCACGCGGTTCGAGGACAAAGGGCTTTCCATCATCGGCATGAAGCTCTTGCGGATCACGCCCGAGCTCTCGCGCAAGCACTACGCCGAGCACGTCAATAAGCCCTTCTATCCGCTCGTCGAACAGTTCATCGGATCCGGTCCGGTTGTGGCGCTGGTTTTGGAGGGCCCCGAGGCAGTCAGCGTCGTGCGGGCGATGCTCGGACCGACGAACGGACGCCAGGCGCCGGCGGGGACCATTCGGGGCGACTTCGGCTTGAGCCGGCAAATGAATCTGGTTCATGCCAGCGACGGCCCCGATGCCGCGCGGCGCGAGATCGAGATTTACTTCACGCCGCAAGAACTCATGTCGTCGAAACCGACGATCGCGCCTTGGCTCTGCGCACCCGATGAAGCGTAATGCCCGCTGATCCGCGAGCATTAGCGCCCCTTTCCGATCTCCAGGTCGTCAGCCTTGCCGTTAACCTTCCGGGTCCCGTTGCGGCCGCTCGGCTGCGCGACCTCGGTGCGGCAGTCGTCAAAATTGAACCTCTCGACGGCGACCCATTGGCTCGCGGCTGCGCGCCCTGGTACGAAGCGCTGCACCAAAATGTGTCAATCGCTCGGCTCGACCTGAAGGAGACTGGCGGCCGTGCGCGACTCGACGAGTTTCTCGACAAAAGCGATTTGCTGCTGACGTCGTCCCGACCCGCCGCGCTGGAACGCCTGGGATTAGGATGGGACGCACTCCAGGGTCAATTTCCTCGCTTGTGTCATGTCGCCATCGTTGGCCACGGTCATCCCGACGAAAACAAACCGGGACATGACCTCACTTATCAAGCGTCTCTTGGTCTCGTCGATCCGCCGAAGATGCCGCGCGCCCTGCTCGCGGACCTGGGCGGGGCAGAAGAGGCCGTAACGGCTGCCATTTCGCTTCTTCTGGCTCGCGAACGTGGGCATGGCGCGAAATGGCGCAGGTGAGTCTGGCCCAGGCGGCTGCCCGTCACGCCTTGCCGTTGCAATACGGCCTCACGTCGAATGCCGGGCTGCTCGGTGGAGGCTGGCCGGGTTACAATTTGTACGAGGCTGCTCAAGGCTGGGTTGCCGTTGCCGCTCTCGAGTCGCATTTTGCCGAGCGGCTGGTTCGCGAATTGGGGATCGCCTCACTTTCGTACGAGCAGTTGTCGCACGCCTTCCGCAAAGCGACGGCCGACGAATGGGAGAGCTGGGCGAAGACAAGAGATCTGCCGGTTCAGGCAGTTCACCATCAAGCGATCAAATAGAACGAGTTGATTCAGAGGTCAGGCGAGGAGCATCGTCATGCCGGAAGCCGTCATTCTCGAGGTGGCACGCACGCCGTTTGGAAAACGTGGCGGAGCATTTCGCGAAGTTCGCCCCGACACGCTTTTGGGTCGCGCCCTGGCCGGTCTGGTCAAAAAGGCCGGAATTGAACCTTCGAAAATCGAGGACGTCGTCACCGGCACGGTGACTCAAGCCGGCGAACAGGGCGCGAATGTCGGCCGTCTCGGCGTCTTCCTGGCGGGTTTGCCGGTGACCGTTCCTGCCGTGACATTGAACAGGATGTGCGGGTCGAGTCAGCAGGCGATTCATTTCGCGGCGCAAGCGATTGCCGCGGGAGACATGACTTATGCAATCGGGGCGGGCGTCGAAAGCATGACGCGCGTGCCCATGTTCTGCGACATCGGGGGCGGATTTGAAAAGCTGAACCCGGAACTCTTTGAGCGCTACGACCTGATTCATCAGGGGGAAAGCGCCGAGCGCGTTGCCGAGCACTGGCACATCTCGCGTGACGATGTGGATCAGTTTTCCGCCGAAAGCCATCGCCGGGCAAGCGCTGCGTTGGCGGCCGGCTCGAATCGCGAAATACTCCCGTCTCCTGGTTTGGATCCGGAAGGCAAGGCGTTCGAACTCAAACGCGACGAAGGCGTTCGCGAGCGGATCGATCCCGTCAAGATGCGGTCGCTGGCCACGGTCTTTCGCCCGAAAGGAAACGGCGTGGTGACCGCGGGGAATTCGAGCCAAATCTCGGACGGCGCCTCCGCCGTTTTGGTGGGCGAACGGCAGGCCGCTCAAGCGGAGGGCTTGCGTCCTCGCGCACGCTTCTTCGCGCGCGTCGCCGTCGGGGATGATCCGACGATGCAGCTCATGGGCATCGTTCCCGCCACAAAAAAGGCGCTCGAACGGGCGAAGATGACCGTCGACGACATCGATTGGTTCGAAGTCAACGAAGCCTTCGCCACGGTCGTGCTCGCCTGGGCCAAGGAATTGAAGCCGAAGATGGATCGGGTCAATCCCTGGGGTGGCGCCATCGCGCATGGGCATCCGCTGGGAGCAACCGGGGCGGGATTGATGGCGAAAATGGTCACCGGCCTCGAAGCCACCGGCAAGACGACGGGCTTACAAGTCATGTGCATCGGACACGGAATGGCGACCGCGACAATCATCGAACGCATTTGAATTCGACAAAAAGGGGGACCGGCCATGGATCTGCGAGAGCGCGCCTTCGTCGTCACCGGCGGCGGTTCCGGTTTGGGTGCCGCCTGTGCCCGGCGGGTGGTGAGTCGCGGCGGACGCGTCGTGATTGCCGACGTGCAAAAGGAGGCCGGTGCGGCGCTCGCCGCGGAATTGGGATCGCAAGCCCGGTTCTTCGAAACCGATGTCACCAACCGGCAGGCGGCCGAAAAGTGCGTCGAGACGGCCGTGCGTGAATTCGGAGCCATCTACGGTCTGGTCAACTGCGCGGGTATTGCGCTGGCAGAGCGGGTCGTTGGCAAGACAGGACCGCATCGACTCGAGTCGTTTGCGCGCGTCATCAATATCAACTTGATCGGCACCTTTAACATGATTTCGGTCGCGACCGCGGCAATGTCGGGCAACGAGCCGCTCGCGAGTGGCGAACGCGGCGTCATTGTGAACACGGCCTCGGTCGCTGCTTTCGACGGGCAAATTGGTCAGGCGGCCTACTCCGCATCAAAGGCCGGTGTGGCGGGGATGACCTTGCCGATTGCTCGAGAGTTGGCGCGGTTTGGCATTCGCGTGATGACGATCGCGCCGGGAATCTTCGAGACGGCCATGTTGGGCCAACTGTCGGACGAAATCCGCAAGTCCTTGGGGCAACAGATTCCCTTTCCATCGCGCTTGGGCCGCGCGGACGAATTTGCGGCGCTTGTCGAGCACATCTTCGAGAACGAAATGCTCAACGGCGAGACGATCCGCCTCGATGGCGCGATCCGCATGGCGCCGAAATAACGGCGGCAACGCCCGAAATCGTCCCAGCGCCGCAACCGGATTTTTCTATTGAACTAGGTCGAGTTGATCTGGGATAATACGGCTAGGAAACGACGAAATACGGTACAGCGCAAGCTGTAAATCTCGCTTATGCGGAGCCGTGCCCGGATTAAAGATCCAGGCGCGGCTCTTTTGTTTTGGGAGCCGTGTTGGCTCAGATTGCGCCCTGATGGCCGGAAAAGGCGGGTTATCCGCAGATTACGCAGATATCGCCGATTAAATTCAAATCTGCGTCATTTGCGCAATCTACGGATCTCCTTCGTCTTCCAAGGCAGTGTGACCGGATGTCGCAGAGCAGAAGAGAAGATCGGTGAGAACACAGAGGTACAAAGAGGCAGTGCGGCGCAACTCTGCGCCGGTCTGCTCTCTCGTTCGCTTCGTTCGAAGGTGCGCACATCCTTTGAAGATGCGCACCCCTTTTCGAAAAGTGCGCATCTTGGAAAACCTCGACGATTCCTTCGAAGATCCGCACCGTTTTCCAAGGTGCGCACCGAAAACTGCGCAGCCTACGGCCGAGAGCCGTCTCGCCCTCCCGTCTGCGATCGAGAGGCCGTCTTCCCACATCCGCGGAAATCTGATATGCCCCGCTCCCCATCTGTGTGATCCGCCTATCGAGACCGGAACTCCGATGATGAGGGGATACGCCCTTCATCGACGGACCCCTGAAGCCTTTTTCCGGATCTAAAATCGTGAAACCACGCGTCGTCCATCCGTCGCCCGAAGTTGAAGACGGCCCGAAACTTCGCTCGCCATCGGAGCCCAAATCGGAGCGCCGCGATGAAGCGGAATCCGATGCGGGCATGAGTCGCCTCTCTCGGGCCGCACGATACCATTCGATCCAGCTTGGTCGCGGCGCACACCGCGTGCGACATGGAATTCGTCGCATCGGCGAGCATCGCGCCGTTCAAGGGGTCGCGCGCGCGGTCCGTAATCGCTGGTGGCCCAACGCCGGCACCGGTCAGGCCGTGGCTTCCACGATGCGGAGACTGAGACTGCCGATTCCCGTCGGGCGGCGGACACAGGCCGCCAACGCCGAAGGAGGCAGCGTCGCCACCGCCTCGACTCACAACCTGCAACGGCTGGTCTGGGATTTCGCCGTGGTCACCGCCGCCGTGGCGATTTTGGTGGTCCTTCACCACCAATTCAAACGCCCCCATCGGTTACTCGCCCACCGAATGTTCACCGCCGCCACCGTTGAACCGAGCGCCGAGCGACCGTCGCAGTTCAAACGACACTCCGACGACGGAAACGACCGGAATGGGCACGACCGGGACGGACACGATCGGCTGCCGAACGAGTCGGTGGCCGCCACCGATCGGCCGGTCGACCCCAGACCCGAACTCCCCGCACAAAGGGAACCGGCCGCCAATGCCGCCGACGTCCCGCACGGCGACGCAAATCAGATCGTCGCGAAACACGACGACTTGCCGAGGTCGGGCGCGGAGAGTCCTGCCTTGTCCGGTCAAACGGAGCCCCTGCAATCGTCGAATCCAGATGCCGAAATGCAAACGCGGGAAGCCTCGAAACCGCCGATGACTGCGGATTCGATGGCCGCGAATCCGGGCGATGCGCCCCAAAATGGCGACGCCCCCAAGAATGCCGATGCGTCAGCGACGCCGACGAAGCACCGCCATCGCCACAAGACATCCGATGCACCCGTCGCTTCGGGCGACAATGCTTTTCTGAACCTGGATGGTCCTTCGCTTGGAGCGGGCGACTCCAATCCAAAAACGGCGACTGCGGTCCCAGCCGTATCATCAGGGCCCACGCTCAATTCGGATTCGGCGACGACGGCCGGCCCAAATCTCGGCGTCACCGCCGACCACTCGACACCGAAGGATGCCCCCCTGCCTCCATCGCAAGCAGTCCCAGTCGGAGCCAAGGATGGAGCGACTCCGGCCACTCAGCCATCAAAGGCTGACGTCGACATTTTCGGCGCGCTCCAAGATCAGCCGACCACGAAGCACGATTCGAAGGGTCCTGACTTCGGGGCGACCCCGCCGGCTGAAAAGCCGATTGAAGGCGCGCCGCATCGTCGCCATCGCAAGAATGCCCAGCCGGAAGGCCCCGCCCCCGAACCAATCCGCACGGCCGACCAAACTCCGCCGATCGATTCGCTCGACGCCTCGAAGCCAAATGGTCCGGATCCTGGGAAACCCGGCGATCCCAAACCAACGGAAAAACTCGACGCGCCTCCACCTCATGAACACGAGTTGAAGGGTCCGGACGCCGGCTTCAATCCACCGGCCGATCAGGCGCCGGCCGCGGAGCCGCCGAAACGTCGCCGTCGCAGGAAGTCTCCCCCGCCGGACGGCGCGACTCCGGATGCTCTTCACGCCGGCGATTCGAATCCGAGCCCCCTCACTGACGGCAAACCGCCGGAGCCCGAAAAAGCAGCACCGATCCCTGCGCCGACAACCGTGACGCCGGTTCCCGCGCCCGATCCGAAAAAGTCGGACGATTGGAACGCAACGCCGACCTCTTCTGGTGCACCGCCCGTTAAAAAGACCGACGACGCACCGAAGATCGAGCATGGCCCCGACAAAGCTGCGCCGGCGCCGGCCCCCGAGCACGAACTCCTGGGCACGCTGAACGACGAGCACGCGGAAAAACACGAGACGGTGACCAAAGGGCCGGATCCTGGTGCGGCGCCTCCGGCGGTCGATTCACCGCCCGCCGGTGATCAGCCTCCCAAGCACCGCCGCCGCAAAAAACCTCCCGCGGCCGAGGCTCCTGTTCCAGTTCCCGCAGGTGAGCCTGCGCCGACAAGCGATCACGCTCCGACGCCGAAGCCCGCGGACGCACCGGCGCTCGTTCCGTCCGATGCGGCCAAGAGCGAGGCTAAAGCTCCGGAATTGCCGGCCAAGGATCCGAAGCCGGCCGAGCCTCCCGCACTGGGCGGTCCTCCCGTTGCGAAAGAGCTACCGAAACTGGAGGCACCCCTCCCGTCGAGCACAGCGCCGGCCGATGCGCCCTCCGTCGGCGGAAGTTCGCATCCACCGGCGGACGAAACTCAGCAGGCAAACGTATCTTTCACCCGCAGTCTGCCTGAAAAGATCGACTCGGGAAATCTTGTCACCTACAAAATCGTGGTTCGTAATAACGGCACCAAGCTGTTAAAGCTCGTCGATATCGACGAGGCCGTGCCAGCCGACCACACCGTGCGCACGACAGAACCCGCCGCGGACGTTCACGATCAAACGCTGCATTGGAGCGTGCGCGATCTGGCGCCGCACGAGGCAACCACAATTGCAATTACGCTCGCCGCTCCGCCCCCGATCGTTCCCGCAGCGGCGCACCCGAAGCCGGATCGCCCGGAAGAGGACCAGTTTAAAACGAGCAAGGCCGAGGAGGCGGCGAATCTCCCACACGTGGAACTCGAGTTGATCGCGCCCGCCAATCTGCGGACGGGTGAATCGTGCCGAGTCGGCTTCCGGGCCACGAATCTGGGGTCGAAAACGTCGGGACTGAAACTGAATCTCGATCTGCCTGCACAGCTGCACTTCGACAAAGGCCAAAAGCTGCAGTACAAAGTTGGTGACCTCGATGGTCACGAGTCGCGCGAAGATTACTTGACGGCAATCGCGACCGCACCCGGCACCGTCGAGATTCAGGGCACGGTTCTGCTCGACGGACGAACGCTCGCAAGTGCCAAGGCGACTTGCAAGATCAACGGAGCGGCTACCGCGAAACAGGCTTCACTTCCAAGACGGGACCGATTTGTGGTCCCGGCAAGTGCCAGCGAACCGCAGCGGCACGCAGCCGCGCCTTGCAACTGCGATCCCTGAAAACACCAGTCGGCGTTCGGTTTCAATCGCGACCCGGATCCCAGATCGTCGCTTGAATCGTCCGTTCGACGCGCGTCGCGTCGTGGAAGTAATAAACGGCGACGATTTTCCCGTCGGGTCGTTCGACCGCGCGGGGGTAACCGAGATCCCGACTGGCTCCATCGCCTTGTAGCAGGAACGGCCCGCTCCACGAATTCCCGTGATCGCGGCTGATGCGAGCTTCCATCCGAAACGGGACCTTGCGCACCCCATAAATCAGGCAAAGGCGACCGTCTCGCAATCTCAGCAGGGCCGGCGGATTGCCCTCGCCAAGATCGGGAGCCGGACGATTGAGATACTGCCAGCTCTGGCCGTCGTCGCGCGAGACGTACGCATCGATCCAGGCGTCGCCGCCGCCAGGCTTCTGATCCTCTTCGCGGCGGCGGATCGTCGTGAGGATGTCCGTGGGCGAAAGTCGGACTGTTGAAGGCATGATGGCGTAACCGGTGGGTTCAGGACCGATCGCCGACATGAAGCGCCAGGTTTTGCCGCCATCGACAGTCCGTAAACACACTGGCCTGCCTTCGCGTCCGTTCCGCTTCGAGGCCGTGACAAAGACCAGGCAATCGTGCTTGCCGTTGACCAGGTAGTCGGTGCGGGCGGCGATGCCGAGCTGACCACAGAGCGGCAAGATAAAAGGGCCTTCCCAATTGTGAGCGCGATCGTAGGACACGTAGAACCGCGAAACGCCGCCGTCGACGTCCGCCATCCGCAGTGTCATTGCGAAATTCGGATGCAAGAAGTCGATTCCGCCGGGGCAGGCTTTCGGTTCCGGCTCGTGTTCATCGGGCGGCAGAAGTCCGTGCCGCATCCCCTTTGTGCCCACCAACTCCCCGCGGCGACCCGGCTCTTCGATCGTCCAGGAATGACCCCCGTCAAGACTGCGGGCTAACCGATGGTATTCCGGCTTGTGGTGGTCGATTGCGTGAATCCCGGGGCCATGGTCCTTGTAGTAGCCGGCGCTGTATCCGACGACGATTTCATCTCCCCAGGCCCAAATTCCGTGGTTCGCTGGCCAACCCCCGAAGCGGCCCGCGACCGCGTACACGGGCACGCGCTTGACGACATGTGGCGTTTTCGCATCACCGAAGAGCCTGGGCGAGGTGATCCCGGCCGCCATCAGCAGCGACGACAGCCCGATCAACCACCCGAATCTGCCTATTTCGCCACGTCGCATGTGTCTCTCAGGGAGCGGGAGTGATCGAAGCGGTTCTCAAGTGCTCGCCGCGACTTACGAATTGCGAAGTTGAGCCGCCCGCAGATTTCCGAACCCGAATATCGGGGAGAGTACCGATCTGTCAACGTCCCCCGAAGGTCCGCGCAACCCCGTCAAAGGGCGTGGGAGTCGGTCTTTTGTGCGCAAATTTCCGTGATTTTTGAGAATCGATCGTTTTTGGGAAATCGGTACAAATTGTCTATTTTGAATCTTCCAAACGTGCAAGCTATTTAGCAAGCTGGAAAGACGCGCGTCTCCGGGCAGAGAAAGAGATGCGCAAAAACTCGCCGAACGTCCTCAGGCCTAAACAGGTTGGTGGCCCTCACATCAGGCGATTCGCGAAATTGGTTCCCGTGGCAAATTGCTCGTCGGAGTTTTGAATCATGCGGATGACGTCGTGGCTGGATTCCTTTCGCGCTTCGAACCGCCGCACGCCTTCTCGACGAATTAGCCGCCGTCGTCGTGGCGCACATGCAACCCGCGGTTTGCAATCGATCACAAGCCGACTTCTGGTCGTCGAGAAACTCGAAGATCGCACACTCCTCTCCGGCACCACCGTGACCGTTGCCCTCCAACAAGGGGTCAACAGCTACAGCGGGATGTCGAACTCGTACATCAATGGCACGTCAGGCGCGACAACTACCAATTACTCCACTGCGTCGACCCTGTTTGTCAACGGTAAAGCCGGCGCCGAAATGGATGCGCTGCTGCAATGGAACTTGTCGTCGGTATTCCCGGGCTCAACTCTCCAGTCTGCCAGCATCGGTTTCAACGTCGAATCGGCCTCGGGTAGCGGCCCATACAATCTCTACGCGCTCAACACGGCTTGGACCGCCGGCAGCGTCACCTTTAACCAGGCGACCGCGACCAATGCCTGGCAAGTGCCAGGAGCTCACGGTGCAAGTGACGCGAGCACTACCGTTCTCGGCAGCTTCAACCCGTCGTCCACCGGCCAGGCGACAATCACCCTAAATGCCGCAGGGCTCGCAGTCGTCCAAGGCTGGATCACCAATCCGTCGACGAACAACGGCTTCATCCTGCGATCGTCGTCCGGCGAAATCCTGATGTCGTCAGACCTGGATTCGGCACCGACAAATCGCCCCAACTTATCACTCACCTACACACTGCCCCCGGTTTACGTGAATGCCGGCCCGAATGTGGCGGTCACTCAAACATCCGTGCTGACGCTCGGTGGGACCGTTGAAGACTTCGAGTCCGATCCGATCACGTCGAATTGGACCATGGTGAGTGGGCCAGGGACCGTCACGTTTGAGAACACGAGCTCGCCGACCTCCGACGCGATCTTTAGCGCACCCGGCAACTACGTGCTGCAACTTTCGGCGACGGACGGCGTCTCGTCCGGGTCGAGTCAGGTCAACGTTGTGGTCGAGCCGCCCGCGCCGGAGCTGGCGCCTCTCGTCTATGCCGGGCCGAACCAGACGATCAACGTCAATCAAGTCGCGACGCTGTCCGGTCAAGTCAGCCAGCCGGGCTCGAAACCGCTTACTTCCCAGTGGAGCCAATTGAGCGGACCCGGAACGGCCATTTTCACCAACCAGAGCTCCCTCAGCACGACGGTCCAATTTACCGCGACGGGAACCTACGTCCTTGACCTCGTCTCCACTGATGGGACGTTGGCCAACAATGCGACCATGACCGTGACGGTCAACTCGGCTGGCAGCACGAGCGCTCCTTCGCCTCCCGTCGCATCAGCGGGCGGCAATCAAACCGTGACGCTCGGCTCGACAGTCACCTTGAACGGCTCCGTCACCTATACGACCGTTTCCGGTGCGACGTTATCGACGGTTTGGCAACTCGCGGGAGGCGGTCCCGGGACCGTCACCTTCGGCAACGCCGCCAATCCGCAAACCACCGCGACGATTAGCGCGACGGGCATCTATTACCTGCGCCTGCTCGCCACCTATGACGGCGTCACCGACCAGAGCTTTGCCACGATCACCGTGAACCCCGTCTCCGGAAGCACGACGACCACCCTGCAGCAGGGTGTGAAGAGCTATACGGGCGGCTCGAGCACCTACATTGACTCATCGGCGTCGACGACGAACTACTCCACGAGTTCATTTACCGTTGTACAAAACGGGAGCGATATCGATGACGCCCTGCTGATGTTCAACCTGTCCGGGACGACCGTCACCGGGACCGCCTCCGCCGCGACGCTGAGCGTCGACCTGACGTCGGCGAGCACGAGCGCCATCAATGTGTATGCCTTGAGTAAACCCTGGACGGCCAGCCAGGCAACCTACAACAACGCCACAACGTCGACGGCTTGGCAGACCCCTGGGGCGCTCGGTGCTTCCGATTACAGCTCGACGTTGTTGGGCACGCTGGCCGCCTCCTCCAAGGCCGGCATGGATGTGATTACCCTCAACGCCGCCGGCATCAGCGTCATCCAGGGTTGGATCAACAATCCGTCGACGAACTACGGATTCGTCCTCCGCGGGGCAGGCAGTCTGATCTTCGTCGATTCAGACGCGAATTCGACCGCATCGACGCACCCGATTTTGTCGGTCACGACCGGGGCGTCAGGCGCACCCGTTCAGCCACCGCCGGTGACGAATCCCGTCACATCGGCGCAGGCCGCTGTGAACGGTTCGGGAGGCGTTTCCGGATACATGGCTGGCGTTGGGCTCAACCTCGCCACGCTGTACTTCCAATACCTGCAATACCAACAAAGCGGTAGCACGTCAGGGTTCGTGCCGAATCTCACGCAGGCGAACATTCCGAGCAACGACGTCTCGGGCACCAATGTTGACGTGTTGGTGAGCTCCGAGTCCACAACGGTCAGCCAATTGCAGTCCAGCTTGCAATCGCTCGGCATGCAGGTGACTCTGAGTTCGGGGAATTTGATTGGCGGGTGGTTGCCGATTTCGCAAATTCAAAACGCCGCCCTCACGCATGGGTTGGTCTCCGCCGCCCAGGCGACAGTCGCCAAGACCGATACCAAAAACTTGGGCAAGGTCGCGGCGCCGCAAAATCCGTCCGTTGTCACCGCTCCGATCAATCCGACGCAGATGCGAGCGGCCTACGGCGTTAGTCTCCTGTCGGACAGCGGTGCCGGCCAGACGATCGCCATCGTCGACGCTTTCAACGACCCGACAATCATTACCGACGCCAATGCGTTCAGCACCGCCTTTGGACTTCCGCAGTTCAACTCGTCCGGCGGACCGAGCTTAACCGTCCTCAACGAAAACGGCACGACCACGTTGCCGGGCAATTCACCGGCCGGAGACGATTGGTCGGTTGAAGAGTCGCTCGACGTTGAATGGGCCCACAGCATTGCCCCGAACGCGAACATCATTCTCTACGAGGCCAATTCTGACGCCGGGTTGGACTTGTACGTCGCGGAGGCCACTGCCGCAGCGAACCCCAAGGTCTCGGTGATTTCCAATAGCTGGGGCGGGGCCGAGTTTTCCGGCGAGCAATCGCTGGATTCGATCTTCACCACGCCATCCGGACATCAAGGTGTGACGTTCCTGGCCGCGACCGGCGACTCGGGCGTCCCTCCGGGTATCCGGCCTACTCTCCCAATGTCGTCGCCGTCGGTGGCACAACGCTCGACATCACGGCCGCCGGCACCTACGAAAGCGAGAGCGGCTGGTCGGGCTCGGCGGGCGGAGTGAGCCAGTTCGAGCCGATCCCCGGTTACCAGATCGGCAAAGTCAACGGGACAAGCAGCACAAACCGCACCAATCCCGACGTCTCGATGGACGCGGATCCGGCGACCGGCGTGTTCGTGATCGACTCGACGGTTACGGGCAGCACGTCGCAGTTCCTGCAAATCGGCGGAACGAGTCTGGCGACTCCGCTTTGGGCTGGTGTCGTCGCCTTGGCCGACCAGGTCCGCGCCAATGCCAACGAGTCGACATTGGACGGTCCGTCTCAGACGCTACCGCGGTTGTATCAACTCCCCAGCACCGATTTTCACGACGTCACCACCGGCAACAACGGTTTTCCGGCCGGACCGGGCTACGATCTGGTCACCGGAATCGGTACGCCTGTCGCCAATCTGTTGGTGCCTGATCTCGCCGGCGTTTCTGTCGCGCCGGACCGTCGGTCACGCTCTCAATTCAGGGCAACCCCATCTCGGAGAACGGCGGTCACGCGACAATTACCGCAACTCTCTCGGCTGCCACGACACAGGCGGTGACCGTCGATTTGACGTTCTCCGGAACGGCGGCGCTCGGGACGCAATACTCCGTTTCGGCGAGTGATATTGTCATTCCCGCCGGCCAGACAACGGGCAGTATCACCGTCACCGGAATCAACACCAACCAGAACACCGGCAACCAGACGATCATTGCGACCGCCTCTTCGATCCAGGGGGGCACGCCGGCGGGCGGTTCTCAATCGGTGACGTTGGTTGAGCTCGAGAATGAATCTCCCCAAGTCACGTTGACGACGAGCGGCGGTGTCGGCCCCGGTCTGAACGAGTTTTCCGAAAACGCCGGAACGGTCACGATCACCGCAACGCTGACACAATCCGTTTCCTCAACGATCACGATCGCGCTCGGTTTTTCGGGCGACGCGCTGCTTGGAACCGACTACAAGACGAGCGGCCAGGCGATCACGATCACTGCCGGTTCGACTTCCGGCTCGATCACGTTGACGGGCCTCAGCGATACGCGCGTCGGAGCAAGCGCCGCGATCTATGTCACGATCGAGAGCATCACGCCGTCGGGTGTCGCAACGACGGTCGTCGGCAGCGGCACGACGACCGCATACATCGTCTTCAACCAGGTGGGAAATCCTCTTCCCTTCATCACGGTTACGCCCACGGCGCCGCAAGTGCCGGACAACGGTTCGGTCGTCGTCACCTTCACGCGGACCAATCAGTTCGATGGCGCCACGGCGGTTGAACTCTTGTTCGACCCCAGCGGGACCGACACGGCCATTCTGGGCACGAACTACAAGGTCACCGACGCCAACGGGAACCCACTCTCCAACGGCAGCTTCATCTTTATCGATGGGCTTTCGACCACGATCACGATCAGCGGCATTGTCGATGCGCTTGCCGCGCAGCCCAAGCTGGGATTCACAATCTCGCTCGGCGAGGTCTTGGACGGCTCACTCGGCACCAGCTCCAGCACGATCAACGGCGATGTGATCAACTCGCATCCGGGCGTGGCACTCTCGTCTTCGGCGAGCAGCTTCACCGAGAACGGAGGTTCCGTGACCGTAACGGCGACGCTGCCCTACGCCGTCTCCACGAGTACGGTCATCGATCTGGGCTTTAACGGCTCAGCCATCGCGAACCAGGATTATACAATTACGAATCCCGGAACCGTCGCCGGCGATTCGCCCGTGCAGATCGTGATTCCCGCCGGCCAGACGACGGGATCGGTCGTTCTCACCGGAGCGTCGAACCCGCACACGTTGGGCGGTGAGAGCGTCATTGTTTCGATCACGACGATCAATGGTGCCGCGCCGACGGCTCCGCAGGTCTTGAACCTGTCAATCGCCAACCAAGCGCCACCGACAATTTCGATCGAAGATGTCGCGGTCGTCGAGACGGGTGCGGCCGGCACGGCGAACGTCGTTGTCAGCTTGAGTTCCGCTTCGACGAGCACCGTCACTGTGGCCTATACCACGGTGAATGGCACCGCGAAGGCGGGGGTCGATTACACGACGGAAACCAACACGCTGACCTTCACGCCGGGCACCACGTCGCAAACAATCGCGATCCCGCTCCTGGCCGACGGGGCCGCCACCGGAGCACTGCAGTTCTCCGTGGTTCTCTCCAGCCCGAGCAACGGCACGCTTGGCAGCAAGACTTCGGCAACCGTCACGTTGGTCGAGCCGAATCCCGAGTTCAACATCGAAGATACGAGCGTTGTCGATACCGGACCGACCACCGCTCAGGTGACGCTCGTTCTTTCTCAAGAAATGCCCGTCAACGTCAGCGTGAACTACCAAACGACGGGCGGTACGGCGATCGCGAATACCAATTACATTCCGGAATCCGGCATCGCAGTTTTCCCGGCCGGCACGACGACCTACACGATCGATATTCCGATCCTGGGCGACCAGGATCAAAGTGAGACCGAAAACTTCCTGGTGCAGATCTCGAACCCCTCGGTGGGCACGATTGTCCGCAGCCAGGGCGTGGTCACCCTGTTTGATGTTCAGCCCGGTTTCGTCCCGCCGGTCGGCACCGGGAATACCGAGCCGGACCAATTTGATACCGCTTCCGGAGCCACGAACTTCACAGCCGACACCAGCGCGAGCGGCCCATTTGCACCGGCCGATCCGTCCGGAGCAGTCGGCCCCAACAGTCTCGTCGTCTTCGACAGCGACCTGTATCAGGTCTTCAACAAGTCGACGGGAACCGCGTTGCAGTCGAGTACGCTCAATGCCTTCTGGACGAACGCCGGCATCAGCATTTCCACGGGCGATTACGTTGGCCAGCCGCACGTTGTCTTCGATCCGTCAACGGGCCGCTGGTATGCTTCGGCCCTCGACCAAACGATTCCTCCGGGTTCGGTCGGGCCTGCAGTAATTCAGAACAACGTCCTTCTGGCCGTCTCGAAATCCTCTGATCCGACGCAGGGTTGGGTTGGCTTCGAGTTTGCCACTGACCCGACAAACATCGGCATTCGCGCTGACTTCGACTCACTCGGGTTTAACGGATCGTCGGTCGTCGTGACGGCCAATATGTATACCATCTCGACAGGCGCATTCTCCAATAATGCCCTCCTGTCGGTCCCCAAAGCCGATCTCACGGCCGCCTCGCCGACCGTCGCCCGCGCCACAGCGTTCTTTTCCGCCAACCAGGCCATACCGCCAACCACCACAAACACCTTCGATCCGGCAGTCGACTACGACGCCGGTGGGAACGAAATCCTGCTCGCACAATCCAATGCGGGACCCGCGATCGAAGTCGTCTCCGGTGGTGGCGGACCGACGATCTCGATCAGCAATCCGGTTACGGTCGGCAATGCCACGTCGACCGGCATCGTGACCGCCGCCCCCATTGCCGCTCCGCAGCCCGCGGGCGCTCCGCCGCTCACGTCCGGACCAAAAGTCCAGGTGGTGGGTGGAACCGGCGCTCTGCTTGACGCGCTGAGCAGCAACTTCACCGGTACGATCGTGCAAGTCGGCGGGAACCTGTGGGCCGCTCAGACCGTCTTCAACGCCACGACGAATACCGACGCGATTCAATGGCTCGAGATCGATGTCACACCCACCGATGCGAACTACGAAAAGATTATTCAGCACGGCGTGATCGCCGATCCGAATGGCAGCCTGTTCTATTACTATCCGTCGATCTCGGCCGACAAGGTCGGCAATGTCGTCATTGGTTTCTCGGGTTCCAGCCTGGTGCAGGACATCTCGAGCTATGCTGCTTACGGAACGACGACCGGCGGCGTCACCACGTTCACAAACCCGATCTTGCTCAAGCAGGGCACCGGCATCTACGCAGGCTTTTCCGAGGCGAACGTCGGCTCGTCCAGCATTTCGGCGTCGTCGGCCACCTTCAACACGACCGGCTCGAACGACTCCGCCACGATCACTGTCCAACTCAACACGCCGGCCGGCAGCGGCGGCACGGTCGTCGATTTGGGATTCTCAGGCACGGCGATCGCCAATCGCGATTACTCGATTTCCAACGGAGCCAACTCGGTCGTCAGCGCGGTTGGCGCTCCGATCGAGCTGTTGATTCCCGCCGGACAGACGGGCGGCTCGGTTGTACTGACCGGATTGGGTAACACCGCCGCTACGGGCGATCAGACGCTCACCGTCTCGGTTACCTCGATCAACGGAACGACTCCGGTTTCGACCACTTCGACCACACTAACGCTTGTCAATACGACTCCGACGGCAGCCCAGTCAGGTGGGGCTCCCATTATCACGGCCGAGAGTGTGAGTGTCGTCGAATCGGTGTCGTCGTCGGCACAAGTGCTCGTGCGACTTTCTGAGCCGGTTCTGACGCCGGTCACGGTCGACTACAGCACGGCAGATGGAACGGCTCTCGCAGGGACCGACTACACGGCCGAAAGTAGCAGCATCACCTTCTCGCCGGGTCAAACAGTCGCGACGATCCTGATACCGCTCAACAACAACGGCTCGGAGGAGGGCAAGTCCTTCTCAGTGAACTTCTTGCTTCCGGCCGGAGGTCGCGGGTCGCTGTTTACGACGAGCGCCACGGTCACGCTGCTAACTTCCTATCCGACGGTTACGGGTCCCACGGTCCAGCTTACCGGCGGCGGCACGTTTTACGAGCAATTCAATTTTCCCACGCCCAATACGCCCAGCACGGCGACGGTTACGGCGACCCTCAGCTCCGCAGCGCCGTCGGGCGGTTCGCTGATTGTGCTTTCGTTCGGTGGGACGGCGACCTTTGGCACCGATTATGTCGTCAGCAACGAAACGATCTTCATCCCAGCCGGCCAGACGACCGGCAGCATCAATCTCTCGGGTAACGACATCCCAATCGGTGCCAATGCTCTTTCGGTTGTCGTCGGCATCCAGGCTGTCTACGGAGCCAGCCAATCCCAGCAGCAGATCGTAACCGCGACTTTGCAACCGAATGTCGCCAGTGGTTCCATAACCGGCACCGTGACCGGAAATGCTGGCAGTTTGGCCGGAATTACCGTTTACCTGACTTCGACACCGGTCAGTCAATACGGAACCGAGGGCGATTTCAATGCGTCCGTGAATCTGTTCACCACAACGGACTCAAACGGGAATTATTCGTTTACCGGATTGCCAATCGGAACCTACACGGTTCGGGAACTCATTCCCGGCAACGAACTTGTCACGTCTCCAGTCGGCAACTCCCTGACAGTGACGCTCCCACTTGCCGCGCAGTCGACCGTGAACTTCACGAACACCCTGTCGGCCGTTTGGGCGCTTACAGTGCGACGGCGCTTGATCCCAACAATCCGGGCGTCTTCTGGACGTTCCAAGGCTTCGACGACGACCAGTCGGGCATCGATTTCAACACGTGGGGCGTGCAGGCGACGCAGCTCGCCGTGACCAACTTCACGACCAGCAGCGACAGCGGCGTCAACCCCGAGACGTTTAACATCCCCGTGACGTTGAGCGATACCTCGCAAGTGCTGACTCCAGGCCGCGGAGGGGAGTCGATTACCGCAACGATTCCGGTGCAGTCGACGGCGACCACGATTTACATCGGATTCAGCAACGGAGACGGCACCGGTTCGGCGATTGGAGATCTCAACTACGAAGTTGTCCCGTCTGCGACCACCAATTCGTACTTCACAATCGGCGCGCCCGTCGAATTGGTCATTCCCGCCGGCCAGACGACCGGTTCGTTCGAGATCTTCGGCACGAGCGCAGGAGACGGCCCGTCGACCTTGGAAGTCAACATCGACCAGGTGAACCTCGCGGCACCCACCGGCGTCACAAATACTCTCAATATCACAATTGTCACTCCCACCGTTTCGATCGAAAACGGGGTCGGCTTTGAGACGGGAGTTAACTCCGGATTTGTCACCATCCCGGTCCGGCTCTCGAACGCACTGCCGATTTCCGAGACGGTGACCTACTCGACCGTGGCGATCCCCCCGGTCACCGGCACGATCCAGGCGACAGCGGGGACGTTCACGTCAGAAACCGATCAAACCATCACGTTTACTCCGGGCGAGACCCTTGTCGATATTGAGATTCCGCTCTCCGGCGCCACGATTCCTCAGGCCGAGGTGTTCGGCGTCGAAATCATCAATGTCAGCAACGGATTCATCGCCTTCCCGAACCCGTCGACGGCGTACATTCTGAACGCTCAGCCGACGCTCAACGTCGGGCCAAACGTGACGTTTGCGTCCACGCCGGCCACCTTCGTGTCAGTCGGTGGCACGGCCACCTTTACGGCGACGCTCACGGCCGCGAATGCGACGCAAGATACCGTCATCTTTCTCAACTATACGCCTCAAGTAGTCGGTTTTAACGCCGGTGTTGTCGTAGGAACCGACTATACGACAACGGGCAATGTCGTCGTCATTCCGAAGGGAGCGACGACCGGGACTGTCACGATGACCGGCAATGATGAAAATGCCGGAGCCTTCGTGATTTCGACCACCGCGCCGCAAATCTTCGGAGCCTCGCTAGGGACGCCGCTCCCGACGCTTTCCTTCACCGAGACAATTACCGGAGGGACCAGCTTGTCCGGCGGCGGCGTCTCAATTCAGGGCTTCGTCACGGATAATGACGGCAACCCGATGCCGGGTGTCTACGTCTACGTCGGCACGCCGCTCGCGAATGACGTGTTTGACGGGAATAATGCCGCCTACGAAGGCAACGGATTTTTCAACTACTATGTGACGACGAATCAGAACGGCTTCTATGAATTCACGGGCTTGCCGTTTTTTGGCACCACCACATCCGTCAACTACACGGTAAGCGAGCTGGTCCCGGCGAACTACGTGGAGACCGAGCCCACTGGCGACCAGTACACCATCGGCGTGTCTTTCTCGGCGACCACCGGATTTACCTACACAACGAAGTGGGTCGAAGGCGGAGGCTCGTTCACGGCGGGTCCCGGTCCGATCGACACCAACTTCATTAACTCGCCGCCGGGTCCGCCCAGTCCCACGGGGGCGGTCGGTCCCAACGACGTCATTGAGGCCGACAACAACGACTTCATCGTTTACAACAAGATCAGCGGAACTGTCGAAGCGCAGATGACGCAAGACCAGTTCTGGCTGCAAGCCTGGCAGCTCGAAGCCGAAGACGGCAACGGGTTAAGCATACTGGGCGTTACCGAAGACGACACAAGTCTCGGCTACGACGCCGTGCTGATGAACGCCTACGAGCCGCAGGTTACCTACGACCCGGCGAGCGGCCGCTGGTATGCGGTCGCGCTCGACAACAGCAATCCGCCTTACACGCCTTCCGAGGGAACAACCAACTTCCAGGCCACCAATGACATCCTCCTGGCCGTCTCCAACAATTCCAATCCTCTGGACGGCTGGGTCGACTTCGTCCTCCCGGCCGACGAGGCGCTTTACGGCTTGAATCCCGACCCGCTTAACATCAATGGAGAGCCCGACGGACGCCGCCCGTTGCGTGCTGACAGCGTCTCCATCGGGTTCAACACTGCGCTCAACTCCACCGCCGTCGTGTTGACGGCGAACCTTTACGATGCGGACAGCGGCAATCGCCCCGTGACAGGGACGGACACAACCTCGGGTGATCTCGTCTCGACAGTTCTCCTCACGATCCCCAAGGAGGATCTGCTGTCCGCCGCTCAAACGAACGGGAGCCTTGCGCAAACGTTGACTGACAAAGCGCCGGTCCTGAACAATTTCACGTCCGTGAGCGAGGGCGCCTGGACGTACGGCATTAATCCGCAAGCGGTCGTGAGCTACGACGCCAACAGCCCGGCCCTGATTCTGGCCAATGCCACAAACCCCTTCCCCACGTCGGACACGGGGTCGCAAGTCGGCGACATGAACGAAGACGCTCTCGAATTGACGAGCATCCTCGGGAGTGGGACTCAATTCGCAATCTCGGGCGCTCCCACGACCATTTCGCTTCCCGCGGAATTCGCAGGCCCGACAAGCCCAGCGCAGTGGGCGGCCGTCTCGATGGCGGCGCCGCAACCCAACAATGCCCCGAGCATCGCGGAGGGAACCGAGGAATTAAATAGCGCGACTTTGAACTTCAAAGTGGCACAGAACTCGGCGCTCGACCCCGGCTTGGTTCATGACGGTATCGACAGCCGGATTAGCAATGTGGTCGAGGTCAACGGCGATCTGTGGGTGGCCATGAGCATACTTGATCCGACCGATCTTGCGAAAAACGTCTCTCACGACGACATCGGCTGGCTCGAGATCCAACTCAATACGACCGGCACCACCGTGACCGGGACGGTGATCCAGTCCGGATTGATTAGCGATCCAAATCTCTGGTTCTACTTCCCGTCGATCGCGGTCAATAAGGCCGGCGACGTGGTAATCGGATTTGACGGTTCGGACGCCACGACCTTTATCAGTAGCTATGCGGCCGTGGGGACGACGTTCAACGGCACGACCACGTTTACGATCCCGCAGTTGCTCAAGAGCGGAACCGGGGTCTACACCGGCAACGGCATTGGTGCCGAGCCTGGCGAGATCGGGCCCCAGGCCGTTCCACCGGCGGCCGGCAGCCCGAGTGCCGCCGTTCCGCCGGCGCAGGACGGCTTGGGAGGCGCCTTCGATTTCTCATTGTGGGGGGCCGACAGCGCCACGGTCATCGATCCGTCTAACCCGAATGCATTTTGGACCTTCCAGGGAATCTCGGACGATCAGTTTTCTGCCGATACCAGCACATGGGGCGTTCAAGCGACGCGGATCACGATCGACGCACCCTCCGTCACACTCAGCGTGTCGGAACCACCGACGGTCACTACGCCGCTGCGACTCGGCGTCCTTGGCGACAACGTGAGCGCGGGCGATATCTCGGGTACGACTCCCGGCTGGGTCTCGCAGCTGACATCCAGCGGCGATTTCGTCGTCCCCACGGGTGGTGCTCAAGCGGTGGACGGCGCGTTGGCGGCGGGGCTCTCCTCTCAATTGCCGGAGGAAACCTCGCTGGCTCCGACGCTCAATTACACGTCGATCGTTGTGGGCGATAACGACGCCCTGGCCTTGGTCAACGGGACGGACACTGCGGCCCAGTACATCAGCACGATCGAGAACAACGTCGAGAGCGCAATCAATGCCTTCCTCCAAAACCCGAACGACACGAACAACCACCTCGTCCTGGGCACGGTTCCGGACATCTTCGTGACGCCCGAGGTCGCGGGTCTCAGCCTCTCATCGACGACGATTACCAACGACGAGACAGCGATTCAGACGGCCAACGCGGCCATTTCCGCCTATGCCGTTGGACACGGCATCCCCGTGATCGATCTCTACGCCTTCTATCAGACGCTCCTCGGCTCGGGCTCCGTGGCGATCGGGGGAACGACCTTTAGCGGCACCTCATCGGCTACGGACAAGACGCCGCTTTGGGGAACGGACGGCTTCACGCCCGCCTCGATCGTTCAAGGCTTGATTGCCAACATGGTCATCGAGGCGGCCGATTTCGGTTACGCGGCCGGATTGACGCCGATTTCGGATCAGACCTTAGTGAAGAGTGCTGGAGGCATTGCGACTGCTGTCGCGTTCCCCACGTACTTCAACGTCGCGCCTTACGTCCTCGCGTCGGACGCGAACCCAGCGATCGATACTGAGACAGTGACCGCCACTCTCTCGCAAGTCAGTGCGCACGACGTTGTGGTCAATCTCGATTTCAGCGGATCGCCGCAGAATACGGCTTACTTCACGACGAGTCAGCAAATTGTGATTCCCGCCGGTCAGACATCGGGCAGCATCACGCTGACGAGTTTGGGCGAACCTTCGGCTCTCGTCGTGGTCGGGGTGAGCTCGCTGGAAGGCGCGGTCGAGAACACGCCGCAGCAGGTGACGGCGATAATGACAAACCCGCCGTCGATCGTGACGCTCAGTGCTTCGCCAAGCTCCTTCATGCCCAACAGCGGCGACGCGGTGGTCACGGCCACCCTATCGGCTGCGAGCGCTACGCCGACGGTCGTCGACCTGACCTACACCGAGCCCAGTACATCAGCAGCTAAGCCAGCCACGGCGCCGACTTCCAATCAGTTCCCCGTCCCCAACGGCGAGATTGTTCAGGACGCTAACTCGGGCCCGAACGCAGAGATTCTGGTATACGGCCTCGACGAGCTCGAACGCGTCGGAGATCGGCGCGATCAATCCCGCCACCGGCGCGGTCGCTGTGAACTTCGCCCTGCCCTCGGGCAACATTCCGTTGGCAATTACCGAAGGACCGGATGGCAATCTTTGGTTCCTGGACCAGACGGGAACCTCTTCCTTCGCGGTCGACAAAATGTCGCCGACATCGGGGGCCATTCTTGGGAGTTTTGCCCTCGCGGGAGCCAATCTGAGTGCGGACAACGCCATCGTCTCCGGCCCGGATGGCAACCTGTGGTTCACGGACAACGGCAACAACGCCATCTGGCGCGTGACCCCCAGCGGAACGCTGACAAAATTCACGATTGCAACGGCCAATTCGGGTGCCCACGGCATCGTCGCCGCACCCGACGGCAATCTCTACTTCGCCGAAAATAATCTCGGCGACATCGGCAAGATCACCACGTCGGGCACGATCACTCAAATTCCGCTCACTGGAAACGCCAACGCGGATCCGGATGAGATTATCGTCGGACCCGGCGGCAACCTGTGGTTCACCGAATTCGGACCGACTTCGGAAGGCATCGGCGAACTGACTCTCTCGGGCACTTACACGGACCACCAGCTGCCCAATTTGACCTTCGGCGGTGGCACATTCGCGCCGGGCCGACCGGTCTCGCCGAAGGCCCCGACGGAAACGTTTACTTCGCCGACTCCAACACGACCACGACCACGGGCGGCACGGTATCGCCCTACCTGGGAATCGGCGAAATCACGCCGAGCGGCACCTACAGCCAGCTCTTCCTCCAAGCCTCGTCGTCGAGTTTCTATGCTCCCATGATGTTCCTCGGGCCAGATAGCAATATCTGGTTCCCCATGAACGGCAGCAACGACGTCGGACAGATTGACTTTTCGTCGAGCAGCGGTGGCGGAGGCGGCGGTACTGGCGGAGGCGGCATTCCGACCGGCAACGTCCCGGCCGACATCTTTGTCAGCAGTGTGAGCATTTACATTCCCGCGGGACAGACATCGGGGAGCGTCACCATCACCGGCGACGGTGCCATACTCTCGTCGGCCGAAACGATCGATGTGATCGCGACGTCGATCGTCGGTGCCTACGACCAGGTGCCGCAAGAAGTGACCGTGACGCAAAACCCGAGCCCGCCCACCGGCGCCACCATTAGTGGAACTGTCAACGAAAGCACCAGTGGCAATCCGGCCATGGCGGGGGTCACCGTCTACCTCGTGACAGGATCGGGGAGCAGCACCTTCAACCCAGCCGTTGACCCGTTCACCGCAAGCACGGCCTCTGGGGCGTTTGCCTTCACCGGTCTGCCCGCGGGGAATTACACCGTCTACGAGGTGGTGCCGAACGGCTTCAACGAGTCGGCTCCGGCCAGCGGTTCGTTCACAGAGAGCCTGTCGACCGGGCAGCAGGTGACGGGCCTCGTGTTCACCAATACGCCCGCCCCGCCCAACAGCAATCCGCCGATTACGCTGAGCCTTTCGAGCCAGACGATTCCCTCGAACGGCGGCTCCGCGGTCCTGACTGTGCAAGCAGCCAATTCTCCCACTTCGACGGCATCCGTGGTCATTCGCGTCAGCGGAATCGCGCCGATTGCCGACTTCTCCATTGTCGGACCGAGCGGCAGAGTGTCGCTAACCACGAGCGACACATTCACCGCAACCATCCCGGTCGGCCAGACATCGGTCTCGTACACGATTACGGCCAACCAGGATTCGTCCGCCACGCTTGAAACCGTGGACTTCGACATCGTCAGCGTGACGAATGCGACGGTCACCGGCACGCAGGAGGCCGAGTTGGGCATCACGAACGCAAGCGGCGGCGGAACCTCGCTTGTTGTCAACACGCCGACTCAAGTTTCTGGGACGACCGGATCGGGACTTTCGTTCAGCTCGACGCCGACATACGACACGGCCGGCGATCAACCTGATTTCATCACTCAGGCACAACTCACCGGCAATGGTCAGCTCGACTTCATTGTGTGCAACGGCGGAACGAACACGATTTCAGTCGTGCTCAATCCCACGAGCAACAATCCGACAACGGAAACCTACACAGTCGCTGGGACACCCACGGGCGTCGTCGCGGCCGATTTCACCGGGTCCGGCATTCTGGACCTCGCCGTCGCGACGAGCAACGGCGTGACGATCCTCATGGGTAACGGCTCAGGCGGATTCACCGTCGGCGGCACATGGACCGCCGGCACGAACCCGTCGGCCATCACCGCCGGCGTCTTCAACAGCAGCGGATTCATGGACCTCGCCGTCGCGAACGCCGGTTCCAACAACATCTCGATTCTTTACGGCTACGGCAACGGCACGTTCCAGAATGCGGTGAACATTGCCGTGGGTTCCGATCCGGTCGACGTCAAGGCGGCCAACCTGACGAATACGAGCGTGACCGACCTCGTCGTCGCCAACCACGGCACCGGCGACAACACCGTCAGCGTGTTGATGAACAACGGCAGCGGAACGTTCACCCAAACCAAGTACACCGCCGGCATCCAGCCCAACTCGATCGCAATTGGCGACTTTACCGGCAGCGGCGTGCTTGACATCGCGGTGGCCAACGTCGGCTTCAACCCGAGTATGTCGGGCATGATCAACACGGTGTCGATCCTCATGGGGAACGGCAGCGGATCATTCACGCCGGTCAGCATTCCGGTCAGCGGCCAGCCGTTGCCGGCCAACGTCTACACCGCCGGTCCTGCCGTCGACACGATCACCGCCGCCGACGTCAACGGTGACGGAAAACTGGATATCATCGTCGCCAACAACGGCATCGGCACGAATGAGGTGACGGTGCTGCAAAATAACGGCAGCGGCAAGTTCGCGTCGCCGGTCGCCCTCTCAGTCGGCACGAACCCGATCCCGGTCTCGGTCGTCGCAGGCGACTACTACGGCAATGGAGCAATCGACATCGCCGCGGCCACCGATTGGGGCACGGGCGGCGTCGACGGTGTGACCATCCTTCAGAACCAGACGATTTACAACTCGCTCGCCTTCCGCGTCTACCTGAGCCAGCCGGCAACTTCGACGGTGGTCGTCAAGTACGCGACCGCCAACGGCACCGCCGTCGCGGGCACGGATTACTTGCCGAGAAGCGGCACCTTGATCTTCGCTCCGGGTCAGATCGAGGAAACGGTCTACGTGCCGGTTCTCGCCGGCGCCGGCACCAACAGGACCGTCATTCTGCAGCTTTCGAGCGCCTCGAACGCACCGATCTTGATCGGCACGGGTCTGGGCACGATCAACCCGAACGCTCCTGCTCCGGTTCAAGCGACGGTCACCGTCTCCAGCGGCAAGCTGACGATCAACGATCCGTCGCAAAACGACATTATTAAGGTCAACCAGCTCGCCTCCGGCGTCGAAGAGGTGATGGTCAACAACGAGGTGGTGGGCGTCTACACCGGCATTAGCGGAACGATCAACGCGACCACCACAAACGGCGCCGATCAATTCGTGATTGACGAGGAAGTCACCTTGGCGGGAGTCATCACCGATCCGGCGATGAGCAATCCGGCCGACGATGACTTCGTCTTTGCGGAACTGGCTAACGGAGCAAGTTGGACGATTCAAATCTGAGCGAGTAAAGCGGGCCAAAGGGTGCGAGGGGGAAGCCAGGAGGGCGCACGGCGGGCCTTCTCCCCTCAACCACCGGCCAACTGCACGTTTTCACGAAAGTGAGGCAGGCTCAGTCCGCCCACAACGAGCGTTGAAACGCGCAGGATTAGCCAGCACAAAGCGAATCGCGTCGTGCGATGGGAGATGGCCGGACGCGAGACCTTTTTTCACGACGACGCCGATGTCTCGCTCGGCCGCTTCAGCGATGAGACCCTCGTGCGAGCGATCCTCGAGGTGGTACTCGACCATCAGCACGTCGGCCCACTCGAGAGCCTTCCGCGCCCCTTCGACCGTCTTGCCCGAAAGACCAATCGCGCGGGCAATACCCCGATCTTTCATGTCGCGGAGCACGGGGACGGCATCGGTCTCGTTTTGAATCCAGAGATCGCGTCCGTCCGAGTGCAAGAAGAGCACGTCGATTGCCTCCGTTTTGAGCCGTTCGAGACTGCGCTCAACGCTTGCCCGAAGACCCTCGGCGGTAAAATCATATCGCGAAATTCCGTCGGCGAAGCATTCGCCGACTTTGGTTGCCAGAACGATCTCGCCCCGCCTTGCGTGAAGCAGCCGACCAATCCGTTCCTCACTCAGGCCGTACGCAGGGGCCGTGTCGATGTAATTGATGCCCACATCGAGGAGGTCATTGAGAAGTCGTCCAACTTCCGCTTCGGTCGGCAATTCATACGCGGCCGGGTATTTCACCTTCTGATTCCGTCCGATTTTGAACCCGCCGAAGCCGATCGGCGAAACGACAAAGCCGGTGCGACCGAGTCGTCGGCGAATCAATGAGAACCTCGCGCGAGCTTCGGGGGCGTCTTTTTTTTCGGCCCAATTCCATGACTTTCACCTCAGGCCGCTCGACGAACGCGAACGCCATCTTCAAGTTCGGCAGTCGTGAACCAGAACCGTTCCATCTCCCAGGGAAGACGAGCGATTTGGGGCCGCGGCCAATCTTCGAGTTGCGACAAATCCACGCGCCTCTTGAATTCGTCAGGCGCGAGCAAATCGGCAACGCGCTCGGCAAGAACCGGTGCCAGGGCCAACTTTGTGGGCCAGACCGTGAGGATGTTCCCTTCGCAAATCACTTGAGACATTTCGGGACGTGCCCCCGACGCAGTCGCGCCCTCGGCACGATCCACGCGGTACGTTGACCACTGCACGTGCTTCAGGTCAATTCCGGGGATCGTCGCCTCGATCTCCGACTTTGCACGCGAAACGAGGGTCCGCTCGTCTTGCGATACTCCTGTCTCGGCAATTTGACCGCCAATTTGCCACACGGTCCGCCCGTCGATTTCGCGATGCGATGTGATGGTCAGTCGCGTCGCGGCCCCGTCGACACAATGGCCGCAAAACTCAGGCAATCCGCCCCGTGCCAGGACCATATGCAATGGACGGCGTTGCATCGCCCCCTCGGCAAGTCCCAGCTGTCGTCGCAGGTCTCCGTTTCCTTTGCCCGCTGCCAGCACAAGCGATTGTGCATTGAGCCACAGTCGGCGGCCGGACACCGGGTGCCTCAAGCCGACCGACCGGACGTTTCGCGCGGAGTCCAGATTGAAAGCGATTTTGTCAGCATCGATTTTCAGGATGCGGCTGCGGTGTCTCGCAAAGAGTATTTCCAAAAACGATTCCGGGGCGACTACCGGTTCATCGAGGCGGGCGACCGTTCCCGGACAACGCATCAAAAAGGCGGGCCGCTCCTCATCGGAAAGGACTTGCGGCGTTACGCTCAAGCCGACGCGTGCCCCAATCATGGCCAGGCGCAAAGCAAGGGACTCGGTCCGCCACAAATAGCAGAAAGGCGCGGAGTCGCATGCCGCGCAGGTCCGGCAGGCGGCGGCCGGCGTGACATTCGCGCCAGTGCGCCGGCATCTCGCGAATTTGCGCCGCTGACGGCGTGAGCACACCCTGCAACGTATATTTCAGCCCGCCGTGAATGATTCCCTGGGCGGCGATCGTTTGGCCCGATCCCAAACGATCGCCCTCGAGAAGCAGCGCCCGAGCGCCGCGCGCAGTCAGAGTATCCAGTAACCAAAGGCCAGCGGCGCCGCCGCCAAAGATCAAAACGTCAAGCTGCATCCGTGCGCTTCGCCAAGTGAGTTGAGGGCCCCGAATTCCGAAGTGAGAAATGCCGGCTAGTGCTCTGTCACACCTAGATTTCTGGGTGGCACTGGCGGCTTGTCCGCCAGTGCGAACGACTTACGATGCAGGTCATCCTAATTCTTGGACTTGACGCAGCACTAGACCGCTTTGCGTTCTTTGGGCTCGGGAGTGCTGGGTGAACCACGACGCGAGCGGCCCTTGCCGCCCAGTTGGGCGCCGTCGGCAATCGCCTCTGCCGAGACCAGGTGCACGATATTTTGGGCGAGCAGATCCATGTCCATGACCAAAGCATCGACCTTGCCGGCAAGGTACATGTACATGGTGAGCGAGGGAATGGCGACGCAGAGCCCGCCGGCCGTTGCCAACAGCGCGATGCCGATGCCGCCGGCAAGCTGGTCGGCCTTACCCATGGCCTGCGAGATGGCCACCTCGTTGAAACATTGAATCATGCCGACCACAGTGCCCAAAAGTCCCACAAGGGGCGTGATCTGGGCAACGGCGTTGAGCACGCGCAAGTGACTGCGAAGCTGGCTCACTTGTCGCTCACCACCGTCGATGATTGCCTGCTCAACCTCGACGCTCGATTTGCCCCATTTGCGAATGCCGTGCGCGAATATGAGCGCAATCGAGCTGCCGTTCTCTTCGCAAAGTGCCAGCGCCTGATCCGGCTCAAGATTTCCCTGTTCCAGGTTCTGGAGGAATCTCTCGACGAAATGGCGGGGGATCACACGGCCACGTCGTAAGACGACCAGGCGTTCAATCGTGAACCATACGGCGATTACAGACGTGCCCAGAAACGTCAAGAGCAGCGGCAAACCCAACGCCTCGACAATTTCGAGCGGCGTCGTTGGGATCTGACGATGCTTCGCTTTGGCTGGCGTGCCCTCGGTCGAGTTTTGTTTGACGGCTCCTTCTTCTCGCGCAGCCTGAACCGAAACCGCCGGGTCCTTGCCCGGAGCGCCAGCCGTCGGCGCAGTCTGACCAAAGACCGCCGCCTGAAACCCGAAGAACACCGCCAGTGCAACAGTCTTGCGGATGCTTCGAGTCCGATGCACAAATTGAATTGGGTGAAGAGACTGCATGCGATCCTCAGCCTGTGGGCCTTTTATGAAGCTCGTCCAATCGCTTCTTCGCCTCCTCGGCGAATTTCGTTTGCGGGTAGTCGGTGATGACAGACCGGTACGATTTCTCGGCGTCGTCTTGCTGTTTCAAGGCCTCCGCGCACAAACCGGCTTGGAATAGGGCAGGAGCCGCCCATTCCGGTTTGTTGTACGTCAAGACCTTGAGGTAATCCTTGCGTGCCTGGGCGAATTTCTTCTGCAAGAACCAGCACTCGGCGATCATGAGGCGGCTCTTGGCCGCGGTCACGTCTTGCGGATCCTGTCGCTCGTCGATCACTCGTTGAAAGGCCAAAACGGCTTTGTCCCACTGGGCCTGGTTCTTGAAACTACGGCCAAGGACCTCGTCGGCCTGATAAAGGAGAGGCGACTTCGGAAAACGCTGACGCAACTCGCTGACCGTGTTCTCGACATCCGCGTATTTTTTCTGCTGATACTGAGATTCGGCCGACAGGGTCCAAACTCTCGCGGCCCAATCCGGTGCATCGTTTGCGTCTGTCAATTTTTTTTTGAGCTCCGTCAACGTCTTCTCCGCGACCTCCGGCTCTTTGAGGCCAAGCTGCGCGGCCGCCAAATTCAGCCGCACTAAAAGGGAGTCGGGGCTCTTGGCAAACTGAGACAAGAATTTTTCAGCCAATTCCTGGACCGAGGACCATTCCTCTTTATCTGCCGCCACGGCAATCAAACGCGACAGACCGTCTTGACGAGCCTTCGGATCGGCCTTCGGATCAGCCAACACCTCGCGAAAGACCTTTTCGGCCGCCCCGGAATGACCGTCAACAAGATCGAGCTCGGCGAGAAAAAGACGGGCGTTATCATGAGCCGAGCTTTGGGGATTGTCGCTGACGATCCGGTTCAGGATTTCGCGGACCTTCCGTCGTTGGTCAGCGTCTTTCTTGGCCACGTACAACATGTTCGCCCAGTCGAACAAAACCTGCCCCGCCTGCCGCGCCCGAGGAAACCGATCGATGACAACTCGGTAAGCCGCATCGGATTCATCGAATTTCTTCATTTGAGCGAGCAAACTGGCTGTCTGGACGCCGGCCATGAATCCATATTGGAAAATTCCCGTGGGCGCCGTGTTCGCATCCTGACTCGGTGAGAGCTGTGAAATCTTCTCAAAGGTATCGGCGTAAGCCTTGGCCGCCTCGGCGGGCTTGCCTGCGGACTGCAGTGCAAGGCCGCGCATGTAGCCCGCCTCCGCAACCTGAGGAATTCGAGTGGGGAATTTCTCGAAGACTTGTTCGAATGCGGCCGCAGATTCTTCAAACATTTTGTGAGCCGCCGCGGGTGGTTGCTGGCGTGCCTCTGCAAAGTGGGCCCACCCAAGGCCAGACAGCCCGACTCGGCGCAGTTCGGTCTCTGGCGGGCCCTGCTCAGCCAGGGTCGCAAACAGGTCGCGGGCCGTCGCCCAGTCTTTCGTTTCGTAGGCTCGTTCCGCCAAACGGCGAAGAGTGTCCGCACCGAGGGCGTTCTGTGGAAACTCTTTGATGAGCAGGAGCGCGTCTTCTCGGGCCTCCTGATTCTTACCGAGCCGCCCGTTCGCAAGTGCCCGTCCCGCAAAAGCCTGTTGGGCCTGCCCGCCCTTGGGTCGAAGTGCCACGTACCTGGAATATGCGGTAACGGCGGCTTGCTGATTGCCAAGTTCACTCTGACTGTTGGCCCAGATCACCAGCGACTCGATCGCCTCGGACGACGCGCCGGGACGTTGCCCCTGCTCCACCAGCGGCCCCATGACTTCGACGACGCGAGCATGTTCGCCGGCTTGTTGCAGGATGCGTCCAAGATGGAAACTCGCCAGGGTTTTCGTGCGAGCCAGTTGACTTGCCGCCAGCACCTTTTGCAGATGTTCGATGGCGCTCTCGCGGAGGGTTTTGGCCTCCTTCCGCCGTTGTTCTCGATCGGAGTCGGTCGTCCGATTTAAAAGCGCCGCCGCTTTGGCGTCCAAAATGCGCGCTTGCAGGATTTCTTCCGTTAGTCCGATCTTGCTATTCGGAAACTCCTGGTTGAACCGCGCGACAAGTTGATCCGCCTGGTCGAGCGAACCGGCCAAGAGTGCCGCTTCGGCGGCAAAATGCAGGCTGTCGCGGACCAAATCGTCGCGTGCCTGCGACCATTTTTCAGCAAGCTCCAGGAATAGTTTTTGTGCCGCACCGTAATGGGCCGACGCAGCTCGCAATCGGCCCAGTAGAAAAGCGCACTTTCGGCAACGGTGCTCTTCGGGTCGGCCTCGTACGTCGCCTTGAGGACTTTGATCGCCTCTGGCGTCTCGCCGAGCGCTTTCAGGGAGATTCCCTTCCAATAACTGGCCGCGGCTGCCTGTTTCTTGTCGACGATCGCCTTGTCAAACTGTTCGATCGCCTGACTGTATTTTCCCAATTGGTACAGGCTCAATCCGGCGTTGAGCTGAGCCGCCGCGAGCAATCGGCTCTTCGGAAAATCTGCGCCGAATTGCAAGAAGAGTTTGGAGGCGTCGTCGTATTTTCCGGTGCGGAAGCGAATCGTGGCCAGATTCATCAATGACTGAGCGGCATGCGTGCCTGCCGTTTTGCTCTCGGCAAGTTGGGAATACAGAGTGGTGGCCGCGCCGAGGTCATTGAGTTCTTCGTCCGCGCGGGCCAGTCCGAATTTTGCGTCGTCGGCCAGGCGACTTTGCGGATACTTTTCGATGGCCTTTTTGAACAGCTGGCGTGCCACCTCGGGCTGCTTGAGCCGTAGCTTGGTGTCGGCCAGATACGGCAAAGCCCATTCGACCAGCTCGTGTTGCGGATATTTGTCGAGAAACTGCTGGAGCTCGGTCTCCGCCGACTTCAAATCGTCGAGCAAATAGCTGCATTCACCGACGCGGTAAACCACATCGGGCAGGCTCTTGCTCTTAGGATAGTCGTGAACATAGTCGCGCAGGACTTGCCGCGCCTCGGGCAGATGGTCCGCGTTAACCAGCGTCAAACCAAGGTAGAGCCGCGCGTACGGAACGCGTTCGTGGTTGGGATTTTTCTTGAGAAAGTCGCGAAATGCCTCGGCCGCCTGATCCCATCTCTGCTGCTTATACAGCAGCGTGGCGAAACGGTAATCCTCGGGAAGAGTTTGCTGCTGGCCGAACGCCAGCAGTGGCACAGCCAAAATGGCGGCCGCCAGCGACCAAATCAGGCGATTTTGCGGCAATCGAGGCCGCCCCTCTATGCCCTGACCGACGTGCATCCGGACAGCCTTGCCGAACGAAAGAGCGCGGCCGCCCCGAGCTGGCAATCTGAGAGGTCGGGATTGTTCGGCGCTGCGCGACTCTTGATGTTACATCCGATTGCTGAAAATGGGCAAGGGGAGCTGTAGCGGCAAGAAACAGGGGGAAATGTGCAAAATAGCACGGATCGAGACGTTCGGCACGCAAATCGGATCGGCGGACCCGGATGAATTTCCGTCGATCCCGGTGCGCAATAAAAATTTCCGGCAGCCGCTTGCCCGGACCCTCGAACCGGGCACGCTACCGGAAATTTTTGTGGACGTCGAACGTTATTTGCTGAGTGATCCGTCTCGACCGTCAGACCAAAGTCACGGAGCCGTTTCCGGTCCCGCACAACGGATCAGGTGATCGTGGTCGATGTAGATCACTTCCTGTGTCGGATGCACATTGCAGAAGGGAATTGGCCAGTCCGAACGGATCGTCTTGTCGAAATACACGGTGCACTTGTAGTGGCACTTCTTGAGGCGAGCAGGACCAACCAGCGGATAGAACCGGCATTCACCGATGCTGTCCACGATCGGTTCCACGACGATGCGAACATTATTTCGCTTCGTTTCCGCTAAGAATGCGTAGCTGCCCGCCGTGTCGTCCGGAAGCGACCGCATGACCTCGTCCGGCGACGGATTGTCCAGACAGAACAACGGAGCGTGTTCACCTTCCACCGGGTCGAGCACCGGCACTTTGCCGTATTTCTGTTCCCAGTAGATGCGGTCTTCGATTTTCTGGCTCCAGTACGGGCTGACCGGAATGAACGGCCCGCAGTACCAGAAGGCCATGTAGTCCCACATGATCTGGAGGAAGCCGCCGGCCAACACGCACCCGCTGTTCGGAACCGTCGCCACGCATAGGGCGAGGATCAGAGCAATCCGTTTCGTGTACTTTCCAAGGCTTGGCATTCTCTCGTCCCTTCCAGGGTGGTTTCATGTCGGCCGAAAGCGGGATTGCAATCGTTCCGGCGCGACCAATTCCTGTGCTGCCTGTTCTTTATCGGGTGCTAAAGGACGTCGACTTTGACGGTTTTTCGGGATTTGTCGGATTTCCCGACTTTGCCCTACCAGTTTTTGGGATTCAAGAACCACCACCAACGGTCGGTTCGCGAATCGAAGTTGAGATCCCAGTGTCCGTCCGACCATTCCAGCGTGACTTTGCGCCAGTTCAGGGGCACCTGCGGATACGGATAGAACGGTCCGATGTAGGGCCAAGCACTGGCACTGTACTGGCTTGGATACGTCACGGCGGCATAGTTCGGGTACTGGGCATACGACGGCCAAGCGGATTGCGGCAGGTTCGGATTGTCGTAAGCCGGACCGCTCGACTGCGGTCCCGGACCCGTCGCCGGCATCGGGGCGCCCATCGGCGGCACCGGACCGGGCATCCCCTCGGCACCCGCACCCGGAGGTCCAGCCGGACCCGGACCACCCGGAGGGGCCTGATACGCTGCCATCTGATACGGAGACTGCGGCTGACCGCCGTACGGACTACCTTGGGCACCGTAAGGCCCCGGTTGAGCACCCATCGGTGCCGCCTGGCCTTGCACGCGGAGCTGGTTGCTCACGCCCTGCACGCCGGGGACGGCTCCCGCAACTTGGGCCGCACCGTTTCGTTGTTCCATGGTGCCGACCACGCCCTGAAGGATGCAGCGCCCGTTCTGGAACATGATTTCAATGTCATATCCGCTCAGACCGGCTTCCTGGAGGGCATGGCCGATCTGCATGGCTTTTTCTTGGTTGCCCGACATCTGAGCCGGTTGGCCCGGTGCCGACGCTTGCTGTGCCGAAGCCTGCTGAGCTGGAGCCGCCAGATCCGCGTTGGTCGCGTTCACCTGGCGAACCGAACTCCCGGAGGCGGCGACGATCGTGAGTCGGTTGTCGACTCTCTGCACGCTGCCAACCGACGAGACAATTTGGCTCGCACGGGCTTTTTGTCGCGGATCCGAGACTTTTCCGCGAAGAGTCGCCAGTCCATTGCGGTACTCGATATCAATCTCGTACCCATGGAAGGCGGACTTTTTCAGGGCCAACGCGATGTTTTCGGCGACCTGCTGATTCTTCGATTTCTGGGCCGCCGCCGCGGTGTCCGTGTCTGCTTGCCACGGATAGGAAGCGGCTGCCGCGAGACCGGGAGCCACCGCCACGATTCCCAGGGTCAATACCCACTTCCCAATCCTGACCATTCGAGACTCTCCTTATCGTCCTTGAAACATGGGAGCCCGGTCGGTGGAACGACTCCCGCGGTTATATTGATCGGTCCTACCGCTCCGATTGGATAAACTATTCTGCCTTTTTCGGACGAATTGATCGTGCCGCTCGAATCAATTGGACGCTTTTTGCCGGTTTTCAGGGATCTGCCGCACCAGAGCCCCCCAGCCCCTTTTTTGGCTCGCCGCCGGGGCTTACGGCTGAAACGCCGCAGATCGATTCCTGGCAGCCCCGCGGCGATTCTGCTATTCTGCCTGGATTCCAGGGGCGCCGCGTCGGGGGTAGCCAAATCGCTTGCCCGAACGGCTTTTCAGCCCGCCGCCCCGCTCAATATTTGTCTTGGTTCATTGCCGGCACCGCCTGGGTGCCGCCGAACGGGAGAAGGACGCCGAAGAATGGCCCGTAAGACGCAAAGTCGACTCGAATTACGCAAGCAGGCCGAAGCCGCCGAATCCCAGGGGGCCGCGCCCGAGGGGGCGACGAAAAAGAAAAAACGCGAAAAAGACCCCACCAAAAAGCCCACCCGCCGCGCCAAATCGAAGGTCGCCGAGCGCAAACGGCTCATGTGGGCCGTCTTCAACGGCAGCATGAAGGAAGAGGGGCGTTTCCCCTACGATGGGCGGGATCAGGCCGAAGAAAAGGTCTCGCAGCTCAAACTCAAATCGCCCAAGAAAATCTACTTTATCCAGGTCATCAAAGAGACCATCACGGCCCCGCTCAAAGCCGAGGAAGTCGCCGCGAAGTAAATTCGCCTCCAGCGACTTTTCGGCCGGCTTTTTTCTCCCAGCAGCGAGTAGTCCCATTTCGTTTGGGGCCGCTTCGAAACGAAAGCCCCCGGAGCATTCCGGGGGTTTTTCCATTCACCGCATTTGGATTCATCGGGCCGCATTCCGACGCCATCCGCGGCCCATCCGACTTTTTCGTGTCACGTCCCGGGCGGCAGCCGCAGCAGGCGAGCCCGACGCTCGGCCCGGCGACGTGCCCGACGTCGCTGATCGCTGGGCTTCTCGTAGTATTCGCGTCGCCGCATTTCCTTCTTGATTCCCGCGTGCTCAACCAGCTTCCGGAACCGCTTCACCGCATCAGAAATCGATTCATGCTCACGCAAGCGCAGCTTGACCACAAAGTCCTCCCTCTTCGGAAATAAATCGACACCGGTAGCCCGCGTCGATCACCGCTCCTGAAAATCACACGGCGTGAAATTCACACAGCGGCGGAACCTGGGCCACAGCCACGCCGGCTGGCGAAAGTCGCGCCAGACCGCGAAAGTCCGGTTGTGAACCGGACGGCTGTGTGCGCAGAGATAACGGCGCAGCACTACCCCACTGGGTCCGGCAGCATAACAAATGGCAAGGGGGGAGGGAAGGGGTCGGAGGGGGTGCCATTGGCGAGGGCCTTGGCTCGCCCGTGTGTTGCTCCCCACCCCCCCTCCGACCGACTTTTTTGGCTTTTTTGGGGCGCTGAAAAAGGGGGACTTTTTTTGGGTGGAGGCAAAAAAAGTCGGACGACGGACGGAAGCAGTGCGAGCGAAACCGGAACCAAGCGTTACGGCGAACTTTCCTAAATCCTTCACCCCTCGCCCCTTGCGGGAGAGGGGCCGGGGATGAGGGGGCCGAGCGGTCGAGAAAAGTGCGGATGCAGTGGCGCTCAGGAAGGCGACTTTTTTGGCCTGCACCCCAAAAAATGTTATAGTCAACAAAACTTTCCCGCATCTTGCTCAATCTGGCCAGACTGATCTTGGGGATTCGCACCGGCCAAGGTAAAATCAGGCTAGTGGAGAGTTCTGGGGCAACCAGAGAACACTCCGCGTGCAATGCTCGTGCTGAATCGGCATCGAAGAGAACCGCAATTCCCACTGGCGGCCTCTTTGACGCGCCTCGTAGCACGCAGCCTTGCCGAACCCCAAGGTCGGGCGTCGGACGCCAGGAAAACCACAGTTGCCCGCTTCGCGTGCGCTGGTGGATTTTCCCCGACCTCTCGCCTCCGATCCTTCGCCTCGGCATCGGATCGGGCGGAAAAAATGCGGCCACTGTGCTCCGTAACGCTGTGCTCCGTAACACGGAGCCTCGAGCCGGGTCCAAAATCAGACTCGTCGATTTGACTGCTGGCTTCGGAGGCATTTGTTTGATCGCCTCGATGAATACTTGGGCTCTCGACGGGCGGCAAGTCGTGTCGGGCACGCCGCCGACCGTAGGCCGCAATTGTTTCGCTACCCCGCCAACATCCGACGGCCCAATTAGTTACCCGCCTGTCAGCGTCTCTGCCCGCTCTTTGGCACTCGTCTTTCATCGTTCCCGTCGGTTCCGTGGGTCGCCTCAACTGGCCAAATCTGCAATCCCCGATTGCTCACCGTCTTACGACACAAAGTCCCGGCGCGGATGTCGTTGGTACGGCCTCTGCTTAGAAGCGCGGCGGGGCGGCACCGTGTTGGTTGCAAGCAGTTAAGGCCTGCCGCCTCGAGGACCGAGACGGTCCAGCGTCGATTCAAGCGTCATGTCGGGGCCAAGTGAAAGGAGCACAGCGATGTACGAGCTTTCGATCTACCTCATCGCACCCAGTTTGTGGCGCTGGGAAATCCGTTGCGGCACCGTGCTTTTCCGCTGTGGTACGGCCCGGACGAAGATGGCCGCCGAGAAAGACGCACGCGGAACAGTCAGGCCTTAAGTCGCCATCACCCAAGGGCGTTCGCAATTTTTCGCGGGAGCACTGAGCCATGATGTGGCTGGTTCGACTGGCTCTGGAGCGGACCTACACCTTCGTGGTGATGGCGCTCTTGATGGTCACCGTGGGGCTGGTCGCCATCAATCGCATGCGGACGGACATCTTCCCGGAGATCAATATCCCGGTCGTCAGCGTCGTCTGGCAGTACACCGGCATGCCCGCCGACGAGATTGAGCAACGCATTATTCTCATCAACGAGCGCGTGCTGACGACGTCGGTCAACGACATCGAGCACGTGGAAAGCCAGTCGCTGTTCGGCGTCGGCGTCATCCGCATTTACTTTTATCCGCACGCCAAGATCGAGGCGGCCGTCGCTCAGGTGACGGCGACCAGCCAGGCGATCTTGAGGGTCATGCCGCCGGGGATCGATCCCCCCTACATCGTCCAGTACAGCGCCACGAGCGTGCCCATCGTGCAGATCGCCGTCAGCAGCGACACGCTGACCGAGCAGCAGCTTTTGGATTACGCGGCCAACTTCATCATTCAGCGTCTCGGGGTGGTGCAGGGCGATCGAGTTCCCCAACCGTGGGGCGGCAAAGCGCCTCAGGTGATGGTCGATCTGGACCCCGTGCGGCTCTACGGTCGGGGACTTTCGCCGCAAGACGTCCAACTCGCCATCAATAACCAGAACCTGATCGTCCCCGCCGGAACGGCCAAGATCGGGCTCACGGAATATTACGTCAAACTCAACAGCAGTCCGCAGGTGATCGCCGCCTTCAATGACATGCCGATCAAGACGATCAACGGCGTTCCGGTCTACGTCAAGGACGTTGCCAATGTCCACATGGGCTATGCCGTGCAGACCAACGTGGTCCGCCGCGACGGCCGACGGGCGGTGATGATGACGATTCTCAAGGGAGAGGGCGCCAGCACGCTGGACGTGGTCAAGGGCGTCCGAGACATTCTGCCCAGCATTCAGGCGCAGATGCCGCCCGAGCTGAAAATGGAGTTGCTCTTCGATCAGTCGGTCTTCGTGCGGGCCGCGGTGGACGGGGTCGTCAAGGAGGGACTGATCGCGGCCGGGCTGACGGCGCTCATGATCCTGATCTTTTTGGGCTCGTGGCGGAGCACGGTGATCGTCGCCGTTTCGATCCCGCTCTCGGTGCTGACCTCGATCATCTGCCTGTGGTCGCTGGGGCAGTCGCTCGACATCATGACGCTGGGCGGCCTGGCGCTGTCCGTTGGCGTGCTGGTCGATGACGCAACGGTGGAGCTGGAGAACACTCACCGCAACTTTGCGCCGAACAAGTCGCTTCACCATTCAATCATCGATGGGGCGTCGCAGATCGCCACGGCGGCATTTGTGTCCACTTTGACGATTTGCATCGTCTTCGTGCCGGTCTTGTTCCTGAGCGGGCCTGCGGCGTCGCTGTTCTATCCGCTGGCGCTCGCGGTGGTCTTCGCCGTGCTGACTTCGTATTTGCTGTCGCGGACGCTGGTACCGACAATGGTGCTTTACCTGTTGCCGACCGAAGTCCGCCTCTACACGGATGAGGACTTTTCGGCCCGGGGTGGCGGACCGATTTGGCAATTTCACCGCCGATTCGAGCACCAGTTCGAGCGGTTGCGGTCCGCGTACGAGCGGCTGCTCGGCCTGGCGCTCGAGCACCGGTTTCTGACGCTGGTCCTGATGCTCGGGTTCGCAGGGTGCTCGCTGGGACTGGCGCCGTGGCTGGGCGAGGACTTTTTCCCCGCGGTCGACGCGGGACAGTTCCGGCTACACGTGCGAGCGCCGTCGGGGACCCGCGTGGAGGAGACCGAGCGCGTCTTCGGCAAAGTGGAGGAGGTGATCCGCGAGATCGTCCCCGACAACGAGCGGGACATGATCCTCGACAACTTTGGGCTGACCCCCTGGTTCACGACTCGGGCCTACGTGGACAACGGCACGGTCGCCGACGGTGACGGAGAGATCTTCGTCTCACTCAAGCCCGGGCATGGGCCGACCGCGGACTACGTCGCCCGGTTGCGCGAGGAATTGCCGAAACGCTTCCCCGATTGCCTGTTCTACTTCCAGCCGGCCGACATCACGAGCCAGGTCTTGGATTTTGGGCTGCCCGCTCCGATCAACGTGCAAGTGGTGGGGGTCTTGCGTGCAGAGGACCTGGCCCTGGCCAAGAAGGTCCGCCAGGAGATGGTCAAAATCCCGGGGATCGCCGACGTGCATCTCTTCCAGATCGCCGACTATCCGACACTCCGCGTGGACGTGGACCGGATCATGGCCTCGGAATTGGGGCTGACGCAACAGAGCGTGACCGGAAGCGTCCTCGTGTCGCTGAGCAGCACCGTTCAGGTGGGGCCCAATTTCTGGGTCAATCCGCAGAATCGCGTCAACTACATTTTGGCCGTGCAGACGCCGCCGGACCGAATCCCGACGGTGGATGCGCTAATGAGCACGCCGATCATCAACAGTGTCGGCGTGCCCGCTCAGTCGCTGGGGCCCTCGCTGTATTTGGCCCCGGTCACCCCAGGCACGCCTGGACCCGGCACGCCCGGACTCGAGATCGCCGGCGTATCGTCGCAGCAGCAGCCCCAGCTCTTGAGCAACATCTCCCGAATGCACAGGGATCTCTCGGAAGCGGTGGTGAGCCACTACAACGTACAGCCCGTGTTTGAGATTCAAGCCGACGTGCAGGGACGCGACCTGGGGGGGGTGTCGGCCGACGTGCGGCGGGTGCTCGACTCGCTCAAGTCCGAACTGCCGCGCGGCAGCACGTTCGCCGTGCATGGGCAGATCGAGAGCATGAACCGGTCATATCGGGGGCTTTCGTTCGGCCTCATGTTCGCGGTGCTGTTGGTTTACTTCCTGATGGTCGTAAACTTCCAATCGTGGCTGGACCCGTTCATCATCCTCACGGCTCTGCCGGGAGCGCTGGCGGGCATTGTGTTGATGCTCTTTCTGACGCGGACGACCGTGAGCGTGCCGGCGCTGATGGGGGCGATCATGTGCATCGGCGTGGCGACCTCCAACAGCATCCTGCTCATCACCTTCGCCAACGATCAAAGAGCCGAGGGGCACGACGCCAAAAGTGCGGCACTGTCGGCTGGAGGAATTCGGCTGCGGCCCGTACTGATGACGGCCCTGGCGATGATCATCGGCATGCTTCCCATGTCGCTGGGGCTGGGCGAAGGGGGCGAGGAAAACGCTCCGCTCGGCCGGGCCGTCATCGGCGGGCTTTTGCTGGCGACCGTTTTTACCCTGCTTTTCGTCCCCGTCATGTACAGCTTGCTCCGGCGGAAGGCGCCCGGCCCCGACGAGACCAAGAATGCCGGCGTTGCACAAAGCGCTGATCGCTCTGTGGAGGAGCAGTCAGATCCGTGGAGGAGTAATCATGACTGAGCAGCAGTCAATCGAGCGACCTGCCACCGCGCCGAACGAGGCCGCGCCGAACGAGACTGCGCCGCACGAAATCCCGTCCGGCGAAAAGCCGCGCGGCTCCTCGCCGTACATGACCTTGGGGATCGTGGGGCTGCTCGTTGGGGCCCTGGTCGCGGGCTTGGTGGTCGTCGCCGTGCAGCGGCTGGCGCACACACGGAAACTGAACCAGGCCGCCGCCGAGCTGTCATCCGCGCTGCCCCGCGTGTCCGTCGTGACGGCGCGACAGGCTCCGCCGACCTCCGAACTCACGTTGCCGGGCAATGCACAGCCGATTCGCGGGACTGGTCTGTACGGCCGAGTGAACGGATACCTCAAGCGGTGGCTGGTGGATATCGGGGACCGCGTCCAAGAGGGCCAACTTTTGGCCGAGATCAGCAGTCCGGACACGGACGATCAGCTTGCCCAGGCCCAGGCCAACCTGGTTCTGGCTAAAGGCAATCTGCAGGCCGCCGAGGCCAACCTCGAGCTGGCCCAGATCACGCTCAAACGCAACCTCGAGGCGAATCGCAGCAGTTCTGGCTCCGTCTCGCAGTTGACGCTGGACCAGAACAGAGCCGAGGTCAAGACGACCGCCTCGCAAGCGGAGACGGCTCGTGCCAGCATTCAGGTCAACGAGGCGACCGTGCAGCAGTATGCCGATCTGCAGGCTTTCGAGAAGATCATTGCTCCTTTCCCCGGCGTCATCACGGCGCGGAGCGTGGATCCGGGCGCTTTGATCACCGCGGACAACCCGAGCGAAGCCCGGCCCTTGTTCTACCTGATGCAGACGGACCCGCTCCGCGTGTTCGTCAACGTGCCGCAGACCTTTTCCACCGACGTTGCGGTCGGCCAGGGTGCCTCCGTCTACCGGGAGCAAGACCCGAGCAAGCAGTTCGCGGGGCGCGTCACGCGCACGGCCAATGCGCTCGATCCCAACACGCGCACCCTCTTGACCCAGGTCAATGTGCCGAACCCGAAGGATGCCCTGCGGCCGGGCATGTACTTGCAGGTGAAATTCATCACCCCCACCGCCGCGCGCACGGTGCTGATTCCCAGCGCGGCTCTGGTGGGGCGTCCCGACGGGACAATCGTGCAGCTGCTGGATGGCGATCATCGGGTGCGCTATCGCAAGGTGCAAACCGGGCGCGATTTCGGGATGGAGATTGAAGTGATCACGGGACTGCAGGGGGGAGAGACCATCGTGATTCATCCCGGCGATGCCCTCAAGGAAGGGCAGGAAGTCGAGCCGGTCCCGTTTGCGACTTAGCGTTCCAGGAGACGGCCGTGTCTTCCAAACGAAGAACGACTGTGATTGTCGTCCTCATTGCAACGGTGCTGCTGTCGGCGCTGCAGCCGGCCCGTGCGCCGGCCCAGTCGAACAGACGAAACCGGCGATTGACTCTCCTGCAACAACAAAACGCCGTGCTCAGGCAACAAAGCGCCGTGCTTGCGGCGGTTCAGCAAACAACCGCCTTGGTGCAAACGGCCGCACAGCAGAACAACGTGGCTCCGCAAGGCCCTGCGGCGAGTCTGATCGGCTTTCAGCAGCAACAAAGCGCCTTGGAGGTCGCCCTGCAACAGACAAACGCCCTGCTGCAGGTGAGTTACCGGCAAAACGGCGCGCTGGCCCAAACGGCCTTGCGGCAACTGAATACCTTGCAGAGGGCGCTGCAACAGACCATCAGCTTGCAGGGGGCCCTGCTCGCGCAAAACGGCCAACTGACCCCCTTGGAGCTGCAAACCCTTCAGCAGCAGCAGAACCTTTTGTCGCAACTATTGACGTCCCAGCCTCCCCCTCTGTCGAGGAATGCCCTCGTTAGTGGGCCAGGCGCCAAGCGGCTTATGCTGGCCCAAGTTCGGTTCGCGGTCGGCCCGTCTCTTGCGCCGCGAATCGGGACATTTCGCCGCCCGCGCCGACCCCCGCCTCGCGATTGGTGAGCCGCCATCTTCGGCGTCGACTCGCCAGCGATTGTCGGCGCGACAACCTTGACATGCTCTACATATGTCGTATAGTCTCTACCCATGTAAATAACGGAGGCACTGCATGGCGAAAAAACAGCGGGCCGCGAGCGACGCGGCGGCGCCCACGGGCCGACCGGGGCCGAGTGGGCCATCTTGAAAGTCGTGTGGGAGCACGAGCCGTGCGCAGCCGGCACCGTCCAAGAGGAGCTGGTTGCGTCGCACAACTGGGCCTATAGCACCGTCAAGACGACGATGGATCGCATGGTCGCCAAGGGGCTTTTGGCGACGCAGGCCGTCCGTAACCTGACGCTGTTTTCCGCGCGCGTCACACGGGCCGAGGCGCAGCGCGGCGAATTGAAGCGGCTGATTCAACGCGCCTTCGACGGAGCGCTCACGCCGCTGATTCATTTCCTCGTCGAGGAAGAAAACCTCACCGCCGACGAGATCGCCGAACTTCGCAAATTGATCAACCGCCGCTCGAAATCCTGATCTGGCGGCCGCATGCGCGCATGCGGGAGGATGAACATGGGAAACCTGCTGAGCGCCGTCATCGACGGAATCAACCGCGCGGGAGCGATGCATTGGGATTTCGCGTCCGCCATGTTTGTGCAGGTGGCGGCCCTAGTCGCGATTCTCGCGCTCGTCGAAGTCTGCTTGCGCCGCCGCGTCCGCGCCGTCGTCCGCTATTGGTTGTGGGCCCTCGTCATCTTGAAGCTCATGCTCCCCGTCGCGTTGCGGACGCCGGCGAGTCTGGCGTACTGGGTGAGGAGCGAGCCGCAGCCGGCCGCGACGATTGCAATTCACGTTCCCGCGGCCGACGCGGGCCCCGACCAAAAACCGCTTGGCACTCCGCAGGACTCCGAGACGCGACCGCTCGAGGAAATGGTGGAACCGCCCATCGTTGGGGATTCGCCAATGGTTGCCACCTCGCAAGGAGCTCCGGCCCCTTCGATTCGGTCCGACGCATCGCCGGCGGCCCCTGCTGTGCCAAAACCGCTGCCGCACGTCGACGTGTACGGTTGGCTCCTGATCGCCTGGTGCGGCGGTTGCCTTGCGCTGGGCGGAATCGTGTTTCGCCGTGCGTCCAAGGTGCGCCGGCTCGTGCACGCGGCAGGCGAAGCGCCGCGGGAATTTGGGCCGCCGCTCGAGGTCGCGTCCGCGCTCTTTCAGCTCTTGAGCCGCAGGATCCGTGTGAAGATCTCAGAGCAGGTCGGCTGCCCGGCCGTGTGCGGGTTCTGGCAGCCGACGATTCTCATTCCCGATCGCCTTGTCGGGCGGCTCGGCGAGGAGCAGTTGCAGCTCGTATTCGTGCACGAGTTGGCCCATTGGAAGCGGTGGGACTTGCAGTTCAACCTGCTGCAAACGGTGCTGCAGGTCGTTTACTTCTACAACCCGGCCGTGTGGATCGCGAATTTCGTGTTGCGGCGGCTCCGCGAAGAGGCGGTGGACGATGCCGTGCTGGTCGCGATGGCGGCTCCGGCCGAGCGCTATAGTCAGACGCTGCTGGAAGTCGCGGCCCAGACCTTGCGTCCGGTCGAGGCCGGCGTCCCGTTGATCGGCATTCTGGAGTCGCGGCGGGCGCTCGTGCGTCGCATTTATCGTTTGACGATCGAGCCGCTGCCGCGCTCCGCACGTCTGGGACTGGGAGGATTCGTCGTCGTCGCGATCATCGCCGTGGCACTTCTGCCGATGGCGGGGGGACCGCGCGTCGAGAAAAAGGTCTTGCCAACGGAGGACGCAGAGCGGCTGGAACGATCCGTCGCTTTGCGAGGGCGAATCGTAGATGAAACCGGGAAACCACTCGGCGACACGCGGATACAACTGGTCGCGAAGAACAACAAACGCGTGCGCGAGGTGCGAACGGCGGCGGACGGGGCTTATACATTCCAACGTCCGGCGCGGCCCGGCAGATATGCGGTGTTGATCGAGCGGGACGGATATCTCGGATACTTCGATCCGAACGACGCGCCGATCGTCACTCTCGATGCAAAAAAGCAATCGGTGCGAATTTTCTCGCTGTCTCAGGCATGCCGGCTGCGGGTGCAGACCGTCGATGAGGGCGGCCGACCCATTGCCGGCGTTCATCTCGTCACGGCGGGGCGGGCGAAGATCGATCCGAAAGGGACGGGCGCCAATGGTTGGATCACGATCGAGGGAATGAAACCGGCCGCCTACGTCTTCGCCGCCGAGCGGGACGACCTCGCTACAACTCGGCTCGACGTGACCATCCAATCGCCAAACCAGATCGTCGAACGCAGGGTCGTGCTCAAAGGGGGGACGCGGGTTCAAGGAAAACTGGTTTCATGGGACGGCAAGCCGGCAGCGGGTTGGGAAGTTGTCGCCGTGCCGACCTGGTGGTCGTTCCCCGAAAAGCCCCGCGGCCAGACCGTCCGCCCGGATGGGACCTTCCTGCTGCCCGAAGTTGGGCCGGGAAAATACAACGTCTCGCTCGTCGTTCCAACCGGGACCGGGTCGAGGTTTTCGATGCCGCTTGTTGCGGGTGTGGAGTTATCCAAACGAACGGAGCCGCTGTCATTGCGGGCCGACCTGCCGTCACCCGGCTGGCAATGCGCCGTCGAGGGCACTGTGAGTTACGTCGGGAAAAAGCCCAAGCTTCCCATTGGCGTCTACGCTCAGTCGCTCGAGAACGACCGCTTTCGCCAAGAGGCGGTCGTTCGGGACGCATTTCGCCTGGGCTCCCTTCCGCCCGGCCGATATCGGCTGACATTCCGGTCGGCAGAGACCCAGACAAAATCGGTCGAGGTCGTGGCGCCGGCGGCCGGAGTGAAAGTCGACATCGAAGTCAATTCACCGATTCCGATCCACGGTGTGGTCTCCGTCGCGGGCGCCAAGAGTCCCGAACCCCTTCGCGATCTGCGCGTTCGCGTTTGGAAGTATCCTGGGGGAGACCCGGCAGCGGATGAGGAATGGCAGCCGATCGACAACCACAAGGGAGAATTCAACACCGCGCTTCCCGGTCCGGGGGCGTACATCGTGGAGGCAGTGGCCGACGGTTACGCGCTGGCGCGGAGCGAGCCGATCGGCTCGGACCATCTGTCGAAGGAGGGGGTAAACCTGACTCTGGCGAAACTCGTTCGGCTCTCCGGCATGGTCGTCGATGAATCCGGACGACCCATCGACGGCGCGATCGTGAATTCGTTGGCCAAGGCGCATGGAGGCCTGCGCGGGCCCAACGCGATCCCGATTCGCGGCACGTTTGCCAAAACGGTCGACGGCCGCTTTGAATTCAACGATCTGCCCGCAGGCCTCGATACGTTGCGAATCGATCATCGCAATTACGCGTCGGCCGTGGAAAAGGTCAAGCTCCCTCGCGACGGCGACCAACCGCTCCAGATCGTGATGAAGCGCGGCGCCACGATTCGCGGACATGTGCGCAACGAGAACGGGCAGCCGCTTCAGGACGTCAAGTTGCAAGCCTGGTGCAATCAGACGGCGTTCAGCGGCGTTTGCGAGCTGGGCACCGTCTCCACCGATGCGAACGGCTATTACGAGATTCATGGTCTGCCGGAACAGTTGATTGAGATTCGGAAGATCGGCGAAGGTGGCGCAGGGCGCGGCGTCTTCTTCAAACGCATTGTGCCCTCCAACTCGAAACCGCGCACCGTCGATTTCGGCGGTCCGCCGAAATTGTCGGGGCGGCTCTTCGTCGACGGCAATCCGTTTGTGGGGTCGCTCATGCTGTCCGCGGAAGAATACCACGGCGCATTCGCAGCACAAACGATTTCTGACGCCGACGGCACGTTTGCCTTCTTCGGCGTGCCGCTCGGAAAACATTATCTCTTCGCCGCGGGGAGTCATCGGGACGAATGGATTCGCATCCGCGAGGTCGAGATGCACTCCGCCGAGCAAAGCCTGGGTCGCATCGATTTCGGCATGGCGCGATTGACCGTCAACGTGGCCGGAATCCTCCAAGGCCAAAGGGAAGAGGACGTTTATTTGTACGACTACAATCCCACCCCGTTTCCGCGGCGGTATGTCGCGCTCCCCAACCCCCGCAAACGCGGTAGTCGGGAGTTCGTGTTCGACGTGGGATTCGGCAAATATGATCTCGTGGCGAACGCGGGGCCCGTTCGACTTCATCAGGCGATTGAAATCGCGCCGAACGACTTAAATCCGGCAACAACGATCACCTGGCCTGAAGGAACGGCATCGTTGGAAGGAACGCTCGATCCCAAACTGACGGAAATGTCCGACAACACGTACGTGACTCTGGCGAGTCGGGATGAGCGCTGGTCGGAACGAATCTACGTTCACGACGGCGGCCGATATCGGTTCGCGGGCATTCCAGCGGGACGCTACTCGTTGTCCTTGATGCCGGTGCGGCTAACGACGTTCGTTCCCGTGCTCGTTGCCGAGGTGACGTTTCGCGATGGCGAAGCGAAAACGCTCGACATCACGAAAGCGACGATTCCGCACGACGAATTTACGAAAGGCGTGCTCACGGTCGACACCTACACGTCCGATGGCGTTCCGCTGCTTGGCGCCGAGATCACTTTGTCGGGAGCGAAAGGCACGCTGAAACGGCAGTTTTCTCGCGGCGAGCATTCCTTTTTCGTAGCACCGACCGGCGTTTACCACCTAACCGCTGCGTATGCCGGCCTCAAAACCGTCTCGCACACCGTGGAAGTCAAACCGATCCTCGGAAACGCGCATTGGAAAGCCACGGATCAAGCCGTGCAGGTTACTCTGGCTCGCGATGAATAGCGCGGCGCACTCCGTTTTCCCGCGTTGGCCTTAGTCGTGGTGAGGATGGACATGAGGGACACGAGGATCGCCGTTATCGACGCAATCAATCGCGCGGGCCAGATGCATTGGGATTTTGCGTCCGCGATGTTCGTCCAGGTCGTGGCTTTGGTCGCGATCCTTGGCCTGGTCGAGTTGTGCCTGCGCCGGCGTGTTCGGCCGGTTGTGCGATATTGGCTGTGGGGCCTCGTCGTTCTGAAATTGCTGCTCCCGGTGACGCTACGCACGCCGGCGAGTGCCGCCTACTGGGTCGTCAGCGAAGTGCCAGCGACGGCCACTCACTCCGTGCCGCAGGTCGACGCGAGTTCGGTGGCACAATCGACTGCGATTCTTCCGGAAATGGATCCGCGGCCGCTCGATGGACCCGTGGAAAGTCAGTTCGTCAGCGACCCGCCGAAAAGTGGGCTTCCGCACCAATCACAGGTCGCGGCAATTCCAGCCCGCGAAGCGCCACCTAACGTTGCCGCCCCGCCGCCGCTGCCGAGCGTCAACGCGTACGGTTGGCTCTTTCTCACCTGGTGCGGCGGTTGTCTTGTGCTCGGCGGAATCGTGTTTCGCCGTGCGTCCAAGGTGCGCCGGCTCGTGCACGCGGCAGGCGAAGCGCCGCGGGAATTTGGGCCGCCGCTCGAGGTCGCGTCCGCGCTCTTTCAGCTCTTGAGCCGCAGGATCCGTGTGAAGATCTCAGAGCAGGTCGGCTGCCCGGCCGTGTGCGGGTTCTGGCAGCCGACGATTCTCATTCCCGATCGCCTTGTCGGGCGGCTCGGCGAGGAGCAGTTGCAGCTCGTATTCGTGCACGAGTTGGCCCATTGGAAGCGGTGGGACTTGCAGTTCAACCTGCTGCAAACGGTGCTGCAGGTCGTTTACTTCTACAACCCGGCCGTGTGGATCGCGAATTTCGTGTTGCGGCGGTTGCGCGAAGAGGTGGTCGACGACGCCGTGCTCGTCACGCTGGCCGCTCCCGTCGAACGCTACAGTCACACCCTGATCGACGTGGCAGAACACGCGGCGCGACCGCTGGAAATGAACGTGCGGCTGATCGGCATTCTCGAGTCGCGAAAGGCGCTCGCCAATCGCATTCAGCGCCTGGCAACCGCGCCGCTCCCGAAATCGGCCCGTCTGGGAGTCTGGGGATGCGTCGCCGTCGGCCTGGTCGGCCTAGCACTTTTGCCGATGGCAGGAAGCCGCCGGCTTGTTGCCGAGAATCTGGTTGAAAAACCCGCGCCGCAACCGGTAAGTTCCCCAGCCGCTCCTCCCTCGACCGAAAAGCCCGACTCGGGCGTGACGGCAATTCCAGCAGCGACGCCCGTGCTTGGCGGACGCATCACCGACGAGAAGGGCCAACCAGTCTCCGACGCGGTTGTGCGTGTGATGAACGTCGCCAATCGCTATGTGCAGGAGACGGCAACCAAGCGGGACGGGCGCTTTGCCTTGGATCGCGTTTGGATTGCGGGCGAGCATGCGATTTTTATCCATAGCGATCGCTGCCTTGGCTTCACGAGTTTGGGCGATTGCCCGCGCGTGGTTCTGGAGGCAAAAAAGCGGGCTGTCCGCGATTTCCAGCTCAAGATCGCATGCCAATTGCGCGTGCAGACGCTCGACGAAGAGGGTCATCCGGTGCCGGACGTCCGGCTGTTCAAGGCGGAACCGAAGAATCCTTATCAAGCCAATACGGACCGCCAGGGGTGGATGACGATCGGCGGCCTTGTTCCGGCCGAATATGTGTTGGCGTTCGGCAAAAAGGACTTCGTCCCCGCGCTCTCCATCGTCAAAATCGAATCGCCCGAGGCGATCATCGAGCGAAAAGTGGTGCTGACGCGAGGAGTGCCGATCAAGGGCACCTCGTTCTACTCCGACGGCAAACCGGTCGTCGGCGCGCACGTCGTCGCGATGCCGACGTGGTGGCAGTTCACTTCGTTTCCCTTCGACGAGCCGGTCAAGGCGGACGGGACCTTCGTGCTGCCGCATATCGGTGCGGGCCGCTATGACGTCACGTTGTCGGTCCCGCGAAGAGTCGAATTGTGGCCTCGACTCGACAACGTCAATCTGGTCGGTCGACCCAATCCGCTTTCCCTCAACATCGACGCCCCGTCGCCCGATCCCGGGGCAGTGATTAAAGGACACGCGCACTTCCTCGGAGCGAAGCCGCGACACTCTCTCTTGATCATCGCCGATTCTGTGGACAGATCGAGCGCCATGCTGGGCCATGTCGAGCCGGGGGCTCAGGGCGCGTTTCGAAGTCGGTCCGCTCCCTAAGGGAAAATACAATCTGATGTTCATCTCACATGAGATCGAAACAAAGCGCGTCGGAGGCATTACGGCTCCGTCGAACGATGTTCAAGTCGACATCCGCGTCACCGGCCTGATTGCGCAGCGTGGTTCGGTGACCGTGCAGGGGGCGAAAGGCCCTCGACCGGTGGGAGATTTCCGCATCCACTTGATCAAAGTCGGAGAATTGCACGGATCGAAGCAGAACCCAAACAATAATTGGCAACGGGTCTCCAACTCCAAGGGAGAATTCACTGCGGAATTTCCCGGGCCCGGAATCTACGCCGTGGAGGTGACGGCCGACGGTTTTGCCACTGTCCGCAGCGAGCCGATTAACACCGACCATCTGCCAAAAGAGCCGATCCGCATCACGCTCTCGAAGGGAGCGAGCGTTGCCGGGTCGGTTGTGGATGAGTCAGGTCGGCCCGTCGACGGCGCGATCGTGACGTCGCTGGCCAAGGCGGGCGGCCAATTGCCGCTGTCACTCGACCGAAATTTCGATGAGGAAATCGGCGTTCAAACCGTCGGCGGCCATTTCCAATTCGATGGCCTCTCTCCTGGAACAGAAACCTTCCAGGCGATGCATCCCGATTACGCTCTGACCACAGTGCGGAATGTCGAGATCCCCGCGCACGGTCAAGGCAACCTGGCAATCGTGATGAAGCGCGGGGGGACCGTTCGCGGTCACGTGCGCGACGAACGCGGCCGGCTGGTCGCAGGAGCGCGTTTGCAATTCAGGAGATACCCGGGGCATTTCGCCGGCGAGCGATACAACAACCAATTCGCCACGGCCGTCACCGACGCGAACGGATACTACGAGGTGCGGCATCTACCGCAAGAGCTGGTTCATATTCTCCGCGATCCTCGAAGCGGCGACGTGCTCGGTGTGTCTCACCTCGCCGTGTTGCCCCAGACGGGGACGACGCGCACTGTGGACTTCGGTGCCGGACCGAAGATTTCGGGCCGGCTCTTCGTCAACGGCGTGCCGCTGGCTTCGACCAGGCTTCAATTGGCGACGGACGACCACGGTTTCCGGGATTTTGCCGCCACGACGATGACCGATGAAGAGGGAGCTTTCGTCTTCACGGGCGTGCCGTACGGAATGCGGTGTCTGTATTATTCGGCCGAGCAGCGGAAACGGAGGGGCGATGATTGGGTTCGCGTGAGGTCGCTCGAGATCAACACCGCCGCGCGCGACCTCGGACGAATTGACCATCGCGTCGGCAAAGTGACGGTCAAAGTCGTCGGGCGGTCCAAGGACGACACACCCGCCAACTTGTATTTCTACGATCCCAGCCTGTTTCAGGTTCACATTGCCGCCGAACAGCGGGGTCCGCGCGCCGACGGCGCCCCGTACGTCTTTGAAAACGTGGGGCCGGGCAAATACGACATTCATCTCTGGGACGGCGAGCGCAGAGCGTCGATCAACCAGATGCTCGTCGTCACGCCGGAAGAGCCGAATCCAACCGTGACGGTCGAATGGCCGAAGGGAACGGCCTCGATTCACGGCACGATCGACGCTCCTTTGCAAAAGTTGATCGGGGACCGCCTATTCATCCTGGCCAGTCCCGATGAACGCTGGGAAGGCTTTATTCGAATCGACGATCACGGCCGGTTCGAACTGCGCTCAATCCCCGCGGGCGAATATTCGTTGATCCTGCTGCGTTGGTCCGGCGGAAATCTGCCGGTCACGCTCAAGAAAATTCAATTGGCCGAGGGTGACTCCAGAGCGCTCGACCTCACGAAAGCGGCCATTCCTCAAAGCGAACTGGCAAAAGAGGCGGTCGAAGTCTCGGTCTTCACGCCGGAAGGGATACCGCTGCCGGGCTGTGAACTCCGGCTCGCCGGTTCACCCGGTCTGCCGCCTCTGCCGAAACCGACGCGTTCGCAAGGTTCAAGCAGATGGTTCGCCCTGCCGGCCGGCTCTTACACCTTCGTCGCTTCCTACCTGGGAGCCGAGTCGGCGCCGCAAACGGTCGAAGTCAGGCCGGTGCTCAAAGACGGTGCGTGGACGATGCACGATCATGTGTTGAATCTGACCCTGGCACCGATCGAATAAGGCGAGACCGTACTCGATGCCGAGGGTGCCCGACAGCCATTGCCGCCGACGGGCCGAAAGGCGAGGGCACCGGCCCTCGCTGCACTCAGGCGTGCGAGGGCGGGTGCCCTCGTCTTTCGACAGGCTTGATGCCTTCACCAGTTCGAAGTAGACGCTACGACATCAAATTGGCCGATGGTGTCTCACAATTGCGCACGGTAATTTAGTTAATTGGCTTGATTCGTCTATCGAACCTCAAGCGGCAATCGCAGTGGCGGCCCACCGAGTTGTCTAAGACGATGCCGCCAGTGGCGACAAGTTGCGCCCGATTCACCAATTTGAAGTGGACGGTTTAGTAGGCTAGAACGACAAGCTCGATTTCGCACGGATCGAAAGGGACCGCGATGGCTGAGTGGAATGCCCCGGAATACAGCCGGATCAACTCGCTGCAAGAATGGATGGCCGACGAGCAACTCAAGCGTGTGGAACTGGCCGGTTCGGAGCGCGTGTTGGATGTCGGCTGCGGCGACGGCAAGGTCACGGCGAAGATCGCCGCCCGGTTGTCTCAGGGCTCGATCGTGGGAGTCGATCCGTCGCACAGCATGATCGCGTACGCCACCGAGCACTACGGCCCGCCGCACTGCGCCAACGCCCGCTTCGAAGTGGGTGACGCCCGGTTGCTGGGCTTCACGGCCGAGTTCGACCTCGTCGTCTCGTTCAACGCACTGCACTGGGTGCTCGATCAACAGGCTGCGCTCTCTTCAATCCGCGCCGCGCTCAAACCGGGCGGCCGCGCCCTGTTGCGAATGGTGTCGAAGGGGGACCGCAAGTCGATCGAAGCGGTCGTCGACGAAACCCGCGGTGAAGCCCGCTGGTCGAGCTGCTTCGGTGGTTTCCGGGCTCCGTTCGTGCATTTCACGCCCGACGAATATCGCGCGCTCGCGACAAAATGCGGGCTGGCCGTCGAGAACATCAAAGTGGAGGATCGCGCCTGGGACTTCCAAACTCGCGATGCGTTCGCGGCGTGGAGCCGAGCCGGCTTTATCGCCTGGCTCTCCCGACTCCCCGAGAAAGACTGGCCCTCCTTCCTCGACGACATCCTCGATCGCTACTACGCAGTCGCGGCAAACGCACCCGACGAACACGTCTTCAAGTTCTACCAGATGCAGGCCGCCCTGCGCCGCGATCACTCCACGCCGTGAGTTATGATGCCCAGCCGAAATACAGAATGATGACTCCGACGGTGTCGATCAGCCCGTGAGCAAGGACGGCCGCCCACAGATTTCGCCCGGACAGCATGTAAGCGGCTCCCAGGATCAGCCCGGCGATTCCCGAATCGACGATCCCCGAAGGCCCCTTATAGTAGTGTCCGAAGCCGAAGAGGATCGCGGCAAGGACGACTCCGACCCATTGCGCCGCAGTTGACCCGCCGCCGGCGGTCGCGGCTCGCGAGAGTAAATAGCCCCGGTAGGATATCTCCTCGCCGAACGCGGCGAAGGTCCACACAAGCAGAAGCGCCAATACGGCCATCTGCGCATTGCCCGTAATTTCGTGCGCCATGGCCGGGGCGATCGGCGGCGGCCAGAAGCGGCCGGTGATGGGCTCGATCACATATTCGCCGAGCACAAGCCGCAGGACCGCGGCGGCGACCGCAATTGTCATCGTTCGCGACCACGAAGGCGGCCGCCCGAGCCCCACAACTTGCCACCGGCCGGTCCAGAGCCGGGTCGACACGAGGTAAACCACGACCAGGAGCGGCACCTCGTTTGGGAGAATCCGAAAAACGTTGTGACCAACGACGATCGCTGCGCCGAAGACGAATTCCGCGAGAGCAATCCATCGTCCGGCAGGCGACTTGGCGTCGAACGATGGCGGCATCTCGGTCTCCTCGGCTCAAAAAGTGCGGAAAGAGCATGTTCCGGGCCTCGCAGGCCGACAGACGCTGTTCGTTCCGTGCGGCGTCTGCTTGGCAAAAATCGAGAGTTCTTGCAGTTTTGCCGCTTTCAGCAACCCGCGTTTGGCTGCCGAGCGAAGCGAGGCTGCACGCGCCACGGCTGTCTGGCGATGCAACGGGCTCTCAACTAGCATTTCCACGAACTTGCTCAGGCGATTGGGTATGGACCCGAGCGAGATTATCGCGAACCGGCTTTCTTCGACTGAGACCAGTTTCTCAAAGCAATTGGCAGCCGCGGATCAGAGATCAACGATGACTGTTTACAAGGCGGCTGAGCGCCGCCGGATCATTTTTGCCAGCCTGGTCGGCACGACGATCGAGTTTTACGACTTCTATATCTACGCCACCGCCGCCGTCTCGATCTTCCCGTTGTTGTTCTTTGCATCGGGCGCGGGGAGCACGGCCCTGTTGGCATCGATGGCGACGTTTGGCGTGGCCTTCGTCGCGCGGCCGCTCGGTTCGGTGGTGTTCGGACACTTCGGCGACCGCATCGGCCGCAAGGCAACGCTGGTCGGCTCGCTGCTGCTCATGGGACTGGCCACGTTCGCGATCGGTTTCTTGCCGACCTACCATCGCATCGGCATTTTCGCACCCACGCTGCTGGCCGTGCTCCGCGTTTGCCAGGGACTGGGACTGGGCGGCGAATGGTCGGGGGCCGCGCTGTTGGCGACCGAAACGGCCGAACCGGGCCGCCGCGCCTGGGCCGCCATGTGGCCGCAGCTCGGTGCGCCGTTCGGTTTCGTGCTCGCGAACGGCTTTTTTCTGTTACTGACCATCGGTTTTCAATTCGACTCGACGCACTTCACGCTCGACGACCCGTTCTTGATCTGGGGCTGGCGCGTGCCGTTTCTCGTGTCCATCGTCCTGGTCCTGCTGGGACTCTACGTTCGCGTCAAGCTGCACGAAACGCCGGTCTTCGCCCGCGCGGTCGAGCGCGGCGAGACGCTCAAATCGCCGCTCATCGAGGTGTTTCGCGGCAATCTCAAGCAGTTGATTCTCGGCACGTTCATCATGGTGGCCACGTACGGCCTGTTTTACATCATGACGACGTGGATCGTGTCGTACGCCATCGGCAACGTCGACAACGGCGGCTTGGGCATCGGTTACCGCGAGATCTTGGTACTGCAACTGATCTCCGCGGTTTTCTTCGCCGCGCTCATCCCCGTCGCCGGTCATCTCGCCGACCGCGTCGGCCGCCGCCCGTTCCTCTTAATCGTCACTGCGGGCATCGTGCTCTACGGCATCGCCTTCCGCACGTTTCTTTCCCCGGCCATGACGGGTTCGGGCGAACAGGCGAACCGCTTGATGATGTGCGGATTCCTCAGCCTGGGGATGGCCCTCATGGGCCTGAGTTTCGGCCCGATGTCGGCTCTCTTGCCCGAACTCTTCCCCACGAACACGCGGTACACCGGCTCGGGCGTCGCCTACAACCTGGCCTCGATCCTGGGCGCGGCCCTCACCCCTTTCGCAGCGACGTGGCTCGCCCAAAAATACGGCCCCGGCTCGGTCGGCCTGTATTTGGCCCTCCTCGCCGTCACGAGCCTGATCGCGCTCTTCGCGAGCCAGGAAACGAATTTCACGAACCTCGACACGATGACGATCGACGCCACCGCGGCGGAGATTGAAGCGACATCGCCCTGACTCGCGGGCCGCAACGATTTGTCGCGGTCAGGACCCGTGTGCCAAAGTGCACCGGCACCGTATCTGAATCGTGACCTGATCTCTCCTTGAACATCTCGCGCCGAGCCCGCAAGCTGTATGACACCCATGAGCCCACCATCTGCGGCGGATGCCTTACTCTTGATTGACGAGGTTTCCCGTTCCGCGAACGAATGAGATTCGGGGCGCGGCTGATATCGGCGCAAGTGTCTCGTTGTCGTTCTGATTCGACGGAGGCGATATGTCCAAGCGAAGTGCGGCGAATTCGATTCCACCCTGTTTCGATTGCGAAGGCCATGCGACCGAACGTCTGATTGACATGTTCATTCGGATGGGACAAGAGCGGCGGATCCGTCTGGGACAAACACCCGCCGAACGATCCGTGTTTCGCAAGCTTCATGGCATCGCGTACGGCTGGTTTGAAGTCCGCGAGGACATCGATCCCGACTTGAGCGCGGGGTTTCTCGCTGCGGACAAGCTCGACGCCTGGGTTCGTTTCTCGAGCGACACGGATCCGGCTTTGCCCGACCTTGGGAGCACGCTGGGCATTGGGATCAAGCTCTTCGGGGTGCCGGATTCGGATGGATTGGGCGAAGCGGGCACAACCGCGGACATCCTGATGCAGAACTTTGATCGATTTTTCGTTCAAAACGCAAAGGACATGTGCGAATTCACGTACGCGGGCGTCGTCCAGGGCAACTACGATCCTTATCTCGCGGCGCATCCCGATACGAAGAGCGTGATCGACGCGATGGGAAACAAGATTGAAGGGAGCGTACTGACCGCGACCTACTGGGCGATTCTTCCCTTTCATCTCGGCGATGAGATCGTGAAGTACAAGCTCGAACCCGAGACCGAGCCGCAAGATGTGCCCAACGATTCCACGAACTATCTGGCCGTGGACATAGCCAATCGCCTTGCCCAAGATGAATATCGTTTCCGCTTCATGGTCCAGCGTCGGACGAACCCGGTCAACATGCCACTCGACCAGGCCATGAAGATCTGGCCGGTCTCTGAAAGTCCATTCGAGCACGTCGCGACTTTAGTGCTGCCGCGACAGAACATTCTGGAGCGCGGACAATCCGATTACGGGCAGGGACTTTCTTTCAACATTTGGCGGACGCCGCAGGAGAATGCTCCTTGCGACGAGTCGTCGATTGCCGTGGTGCGTAAATCTGTCTATCTGGCCGGGGCAAAGGCCAGAAAGACGGCAAACGGCCAATCCTTGCAGGATCCGACCGAGCCGCGTTCTTTTCCCGGCGTGGCGACGAAACCGCACGACCATTGCATCGTGAAGGCCGTGATTTATCCCTCCATTGGGATCGCTCGCGTCGGGAACAGCCCCAAAGGACACTTCGTCGGGCCGGAAGTCCCCGAACCGCCGGCCGCAGCGCAGGGGTTTTATCGCGACGACCAGGGGAGATTGAAGCGGCAAGCCGCCCGATTTCGCATCTATGGCGTCAACGCCGACGGACGCATCATCAAGGAGCTTTCGACGGCCGACTCAGGGGCCGGCGTGCGCTGGTCGGTCACGCTCGCCAATAAGAAGGCCGCCTGGTACACGTTTCAACTCGCGCTGGACATTCCCGAACAGACGATGGCCCCGCCGACCACGCTGCGCAACCCGGGAGTCGCCGATCGCAGCCAATTGGCGATTACCCCGTCCAGCCGATCGGTTGAAGGGGCCAGTGCACCGTCGAAGAAATTCGACGACGGCTCCTTTATGGGCTCCAAGGTCTATCTTGGGGAGATCTTTACAGACGACCAGGGCCGGCTCTTGGTGCTGGGCGGCCACGGTGTGTCGAAATCACACGACGGAAACATTGCTATCACGTTTGCAAACAACGAGGGCTGGCACGACGACGTTTCCGACGGGCCAGTCACGGCGGAAGTAACCTACAATGGAACGTCACTCGACGTCGTTCCAGCCTGGGTGATCGTGGCGCCCCCGAACTACGGTCCCCGGCGCAAGTCGGTTCGAACGATGTGGGACCTGATGCGCGACGTCGCGATTAAGAGAGGCCTTCTGGCGGCGCCCGTGCGGCCATCCTACGCGTCCGACATTTTGCCGATCTTCAGGCGGCTTGCCGGCCTGCAATGGGTCAACGCCGGCTTCGCGGCAGGGTTTGGGTGGAAGGGGCTGGTCGACTTCACGGATGAATCATTCCTCGAGCGGCTCGGCGACAATGGCCCGATCGCCAAGGAGTTGCGGCAGGTTATTGCGAATCATTTCCGACATTTCAACGTCGATTCCTGGTCGCCTGCGCCGTGGCCTTGGATCTATGGCGACGCGACAAACGATCCTCCGGCACAAACGCCGCGTCAACACGCCGCGCTCAGCGACACACAATTGGCGATGTTGCAACACTGGGCCGCGGGGGACTTCGATGCCGATTACGACCCCGATGACTCGCCCCCGGAGACGATCGACGACGTGCCGCTGGCCGAACAGGGGGATACGCTGACTCGCGCGGCGCTTGAATTCTGCGTTGCGGACGCGTTCCATCCCGGCTGCGAAATGACGTGGCCCGTTCGCACGGCGACGATGTACATGCAGCCTTTCCGATTCCGGCATCGGCATCCGGGATCGACGGAACCGGCGTTGGGTCAGGTGCTCACGCCCGACGTCATTACGCTTCCCCACGGGCCTTTCTTCGGGCAGCTTCCTGGCGGATTGACGCGCTGGATGGCGGTCCCGTGGCAGACCGACACGGCGAGCTGTTTGTCGGGTTATGACAAAGCGTATGACCCCTACATTCCCGCGTTCTGGCCGGCGCGAGTTCCCAATCAGGTTCTGACGCGGGACAACTACAACGTCGTGATCGATTCCAACAAGCCCCTCGAAGAGCGGCTTGCGGCCTTCGCCAATCGCGCCACATGGACCGACCCGTTGGGCTCGGTCAGCTACACGGATCAAATCAACAATATGATCAAAGGCTTCGATCATCTCGGGGTCGTCGAACATCAGCCCGGGCCGACCGACGTGCCCAACTTCCCTGCGGATTTCGAAGTCGAAGATCAGCGTAAGGCGATCACGAGCGGCTACAGCCAACAACAAATGGCGGCGACACCCGGCACAACAACCACCTCTGGGATGCCGCGCCCTCCTCGGCCGCCGATGTTGACTATAGCCAGATCGACAAGTTGCATCGTTTCCCAGGCATTCAGCGTCAAACTCCATAGATGTCTGCGCCAAAAGGAACAGATTGAAGTTAACGGCGTTAGGCGGCATCCAGCCGAAGAATTGCGTTTGACAGAGCCCCTCGCAGAGTGGCACGCGCCATTTTGCGCTGCACGGTGGAACAGATGCACGAGTTCGACGCGGTCATCGTCGGGGCCGGGCCCGCGGGCGCGACCGCGGCGATCAATCTGGCACCCTTCCGACGCGTCCTCTTGGTGGACCGGGTCGCCGAGCCGGCCGATCGAATCGGGGACTCGTTGGCGCCCGCCGCCCGACGTTTACTCGACGATATGGGGCTGTGGGTGGATTTCGCAAAGGACGGCCACTCGCCGTGGTACGTGGCACGCAGCGCCTGGGGAAGCGACTTTCCGACTGAGCGGGACTCGATTGCGGACTTGGATGGCAACGGATGGCATCTTGAGCGAAAACGATTTGAAATTCGGCTGAGGAAGACCGCCGTCGATCGCGGGGCTGTGCTGCTGGCTCCCGCGAAACCGATCGCGACTTTCGAGGTCGGGCGCGGGCTGGCTCCTGACGCTGGAACAGTCCCAAGGGCCTCTCCACGTGAGCACGCGCCTGGTCCTTGATTGCGGAGGTCGTGCTTCCTCTCTGCTCAAACCATTTGGTGCCTCGCGTCGTGCTGACGACCGACTCCTTTGTGCGTACGTTTTTGGCGTAAGAGGCGTGCCGTCGCAATCCGAGGGCTCGACCTACGTCGAGTCGATCCCTGATGGATGGTGGTACACGTCGGCTTCGCCCGATGGGCGTCGCGTGCTGGCGTGGCATACGGACGCCGATCTGATGCCGGCCAACCTTGTGCGCTCAAGATCGCAATTCCTGGAAATGGCCGGACGTTCCCGCAGCCTGTCCGCGGAGATTGCCGATGGGTCGTTTGATGGCGTCGATGCTCCGCGCGTGATCGCCGCTTATAGCTCGGCATTAACGCCACCGGTGGGAGCGGGCTGGGTCGCGGCCGGAGATGCGGCGTTGAGCTTCGATCCCATCTCGTCACAAGGACTGTTCCACGCCCTGTATACGGGGCTGGCATCGGCCGCGGCGGTTGAGCGCAGTTTCTTGGGCGACGACTCGGGCTTGAATGACTACGCGGCCAGATTGACGAGCATCAATGCCGCCTACACACGCAACCTCAAAAGTTGGTATGGGCTTGAACGTCGCTGGCGGGACCACACATTCTGGCGACGACGCCAGATTTGATTGATCGGTCGCGCACTGAGGTTTCGCGAGGCCGTCGAGCACGCCGGGTGTGACCATGTTGCGCCCGGAGTGCGTCTTCATCACGACCTGATCGTCCCTTGAGCATCTTTTGCGACGCCAGCACGATCGTTCGAAAGGCCCGCGCGCCGATCCGCCTGATGGCAGCGCGAAGGGCTCGATACGTCCATTTCAGAACCTCTCCGCACGAAAGGATTGTCAATGGCAGCACCGACAATTCGTCGACTCGTCCGCCGCACGCTGATTAGTGTCGCGATGATCGTTTTATCGCTTTGCATGTCGCACCACACTCTTCGGTCGCAGGATCAAGAGAAGGAGGCCTTCGACAAGCCGAAAGCCAACGTCTTCGTGTACTCACAGAAACTCACGGCGACCGACAAGCTCGTCGACGGCCTGAGCGCGACCAACATCCCCATCAAAGGCGAGACCACTCTGATCTGGGTGGATTTGGCCCCGGATCAACACTTTACGCATCCCACGCAGTACGTCCTGATTGACGTGGATGGCGCGCGGACCGTCCCAGGACACTGGTGGCCGGTCTTGAACGGCAACCAGCTCTTTCGCAAGACCACGCCGTACACCGTCGAATTCCCAATCAAGATGGTCGGAATGTAACGCGAACTGATTCCACACATCGGAGAGAGGAGCTTTGAGTCGAGGACGGAGCCGCTCGATTTTCCAGCTGGTGCGCGTGCGCGGTTGCCGCACCCTGTTTGTGAGCCACTATCGGGCGATCTTCAATCTGCGATCGGGAACGGCGCACGCCCCTAGCAGCGGACTTGATTCTCCGTCTTTCCGGACGCGAAACTTCACTTGTTGAATTCGTTCCCACTTTTGGGCACCAAGTCAAGTTTTTGATTCAAAAAGGGGCCCGAATGGAGTTCTTGGGGCCGATTGCACCCCTTTGAGCGCCCCAAAAAAACCAAAAAAGTCTCCCGAAATGCGCCGCTCGCGAGGGCTTGTACGCGTTTTGGCATACTGATTCCCAAGTGTCGGAGGGAGGTTTGTCAGGCCCAATACCGCCGGTCGAGCGTGCGGTAGTTGATCGCTTCGCTGAGGTGCACCGAGGCGATGTGCTCGCTGCCGTCGAGGTCGGCGATGGTGCGGCCCACGCGGAGGATCTTGTCGTGGGCGCGGGCCGAGAGGCCGAGTTCGTCCATCGCCGTTTTGAGGAGTGACTCGGCGTCGCGGTCGAGTTTGCAATGTTTGCGGATTTCCGGTGGCGTCATTTTGCCGTTGATTTTTGTTTGATCGCGGCTGAAGCGATGGGCCTGGCGTTCGCGGGCCTGCACGACTTGCTCGCGCATTTGCACACTGCTGGTGCCGGTCGTGGTATCGGAAAGTTCGCGGAAGGGGACCGGCGGGACCTCGACGTGGATGTCGATGCGGTCCAAGAGCGGGCCGCTGATGCGGCTGAGATAGCGTTCAATCTGCAGCGGCGTGCAGTTGCACTGCCGTTTGGGATCGCCCCGGTATCCGCAGGGGCAGGGGTTCATGGCTGCCACGAGCATCAGGCTGGCGGGAAAAGTGACGCTGCCCATCGCGCGGGAAATGGTGACGCGGTTTTCCTCGAGGGGTTGGCGGAGGACTTCGAGCGTGCGGCGGTTGAATTCCGGGAGTTCGTCCAAAAAAAGAACCCCGTGGTGGGCGAGGCTGATCTCCCCGGGAGCAGGCGTGCTGCCGCCGCCGACCAGGCCGGCTTCGCTGATCGTATGGTGCGGGGAGCGGAAGGGGCGTAAAAACATCAGCGACTGGTTGGGGGCCAATCTCCCGACGGCACTATAGATGCGGGTGGTCTCGATGCTTTCTTCCGGCGTGAGGTCGGGCAGAATCGTTCCCAGTCGCTGGGCGAGCAGCGTTTTTCCCGTGCCGGGAGAGCCGATCATCAGCAGGTGGTGCGAACCGGCCGCGGCGACGGTGACTGCCCGCTTGGCCGATTCCTGGCCTTTGACGTCGGCATATTCGAGTCCGTAGTTGCCGAAATGGCTCCGGGCTGTTTCCCATTGGAACCTGGTGGGCGGAATGTCGAGTTGCTCGGTGTAGAAACCGACCGCCTCTGTCAGCGAGCCGACGGCGATGACATCGAGGCCTTCGACAACGGCCCCCTCTTGCGCATTTTCCGCAGGAACGATCAGGCCGCGCATCCCCTGCTGGCGTGCGGAGAGGGCCATCGACAGGATGCCCTTTGTCGGTCGGACCGTCCCATCGAGGGCCAGTTCGCCGGTCGCGCCGTATGCGGCAAAGCGGGAGGACGCGAGTTGTCCGCTGGCGCTGAGCAAGCCGAGCGCGATCGGCAAGTCGAAAGAAGCTGCCTCTTTCGGCAGATCGGCGGGCGAGAGGTTGATGACGATCCGGTCGACGGGGCGCGTGTAGCCGCTGTTGACCGACGCCCTTTCAATGCGGTGGACGCTTTCTTTGACCGCCGCCTCCGCCAGGCCGACGAGAATCGTTTTTGGCAGGGCGCCGGGCGAAATATCGACCTCAACCTCGACCGGTTGGGCCTCGATGCCGAACAGCGAGTACGTAAACAGCTTGGCAAGCATTCGCCGCACCACGAACCGGCTGGAGCCGAACACGTTCCGACGCAAGTCCGATTGAATCACAAAGAGACTCAGAACACCAAGGCGCAACCGGATTCGCAAGATCGGCCGCGGGCGGACCCGCTCACTTTCATCGATTTCCGCACAGTGATGAGCTACGATTGAAAGCGATTCGGCCGCACAAGATGGACAATCAGAGGAAAAAGTGATGGGTGTTGATGTTCGATTGGGTTTGGGAATCGCCGTTATCTCGCTGTTGTCTGTCTGCAGTGTGGGCGATCGAGTTTGGGCGGGCGGGTATGGAACCGTGACGGGGCAATTCGTTCTCGACGGTCCGATTCCCGAGATGAAATCGCTGGTGGCGAAGGGTGACGCTGCTGTGAAGGATTCGGCTGTTTGCTCGAAGGCCGGAGTGCCGGACGAGTCACTGGTTGTCGACCCGGCGACGAAAGGCATTGCCAACGTCTTCGTGTATATGCCCAAGGCACCCAGCGACATCGCACCCGAGCTGCGGGAAAGCAAGGAAAAAGTGGTCAAATTCGATCAAGAGGGATGCCACTTCATCCCGCACGCCTTGATTCTGCGGACGGATCAGACAATTGCCATTCTTTCCGGAGACCCAATTTCGCATAACACGGACGTCGTCAGTGTGCGCAATTCTGGCCAGAATCAGACGATTTCCCTGGACCGCGTGGGCACGACCAAGTGGACGTTTCCGCAGGCCGAAAGAATGCCCATCATGGTCAAATGCGATATTCATTCCTGGATGCGCGCCTGGTGGCTGATCGTGGACCATCCCTACGCGGCCATTTCGGGCAAAGATGGGAAGTTTACGATCGAAAGAGTACCGGCCGGGACCCAAGAGTTCACGGCCTGGCAGGACGCCAATGACGGGCGCTGGGTTTTTGGCAAGACGCGCGCCACCCGCGTGATCAAAGTCAATGTCGAGCCGGACAAGACGACCTCAATCGGAGTGATCAAGATCCCGGCGTCGGTGCTGGAAAAGAAGTGAAGGCGCGCGGATCGATCGGTCCGAAATCCAAAACATGCGACAACAGATCGGCTTTCTGCTCCAGTTTATCGTGTTGGTGTTCTTGCCCATGCTCATTCTGTGGCAGTTGGAGTTCGGTTTCCGGCTGATTTTGATGCCGGCGCTGACGGTGTGCGGAATTATCGTCTTCTGGATTGGTTATAAGCTGCGCGAGGGCTAACAGAGTGAGTGCAAAAGGCAGCACCGCCGGGCGCGCAATCCGCATTCTGCTTACCGATGTGAACCTGCTGCTTGCGGTTTTTCTGCTTTGCTGCGCACAGTCTCAGCGCCGCCTTCGGGCAGGAGCCGCTCGCCCCGGCCCGGATTCGCGAAACAGTCGCGATCGAAACGGACTTAACGGCCCAGCGGCAGCTGGAACTGGCTCGCGTCCACCTCGCGGAAAAACGCTGGAAAGAAGGGATCGATCTCGTGCGGCAGGCGGCGGCGAACGCGCCCACTGCCTTGGTTTCCGTCGGCCCTGGTCGATACCTCAATGTCGAGCTTTATGCACAACTGCTGTTTTCGTCGCTTCCACCTGAGGGGTTGGCGGTCATTCGGCAGGCTGTCGACGGCTCGGCACGACAAACGTTTGACGAGGCCTTCCGAAATCGCGACGCGGACGGATTGCGATCGATCGTGCGCGACGCCTTTGCTTCGCGTGCGACCGAAGACGCGCTATTGACCTTGGGCCAGTGGGCTTGGGAATCCGGTGAAATTACGAGCGCGCGGGGCAATTGGGAACGACTGATTCCCCTACGTCGGCCCACGAAGCCGGGAGCCCTGGCAACCATTTTGCGATCTCCCGATTCCCACCTCGATCGGGCCGGCATCCTCGCGCGGCTGGTGATGTGCAGCATCGTCGATGGGGACTTCGATCGATCAAGCGCCGAGCGAAACGCTTTTCGTCGCCTGTACCCGAAAGCGACCGGACAACTGGCCGGCAAGTCGGGCAACCTGGCGGATCTTCTCGATCAAATTGACGGCCAGGCGCAAAGCTGGTCGTTTCCGCCGCGAGACAGGACCGTCACGACCTTCGGGGTGAATGCGTGCAGAAACGGAGTTCTACCTGCGGAAATCGATGTCGGCGCCTTGCGGTGGGCGGTCGATTTGCCCGCGGATCCTTTCATGCCCGCGAGCACCGGAACGGGAGCGTCCGGTCGCGAAGCGCTGACAGATTTCCCCGTTGTCCATGGTGATGTGCTGCTCGCGAGCAATTCGGATCAAGTCTGGGCTTGGAACCTGCGGACGGGAAAGCCTGCGTGGCCGGCCGACCAGGCCGCCAAGGACAATCTGCAAAATGCGGTAATTTATCCGTCCATCAAGGCGGCGATTTCGAATTTGCCGACGGCGCCTTTCGAGGCCGCGCCCAGCTACACGCTCACCGTGAACGCTGGTCGGCTGTTTGCGCGCCTGGGTGATCCGACGTTGCATCCGCGGGAAGAATTGCGGGACAACTCGAGTTTTCTGGTTTGCCTCGATCTTGAGCGGGGCGAAGGGAAGCTGCTGTGGAAGCTGGACGCCGACTCGCCCGATGCAATCTTTGCCGGCTCGCCGCTGATCGTCGATGGCAGGGCTTACGCCGTTGTTCGCAAGGGTCGCCCGCAGATGCTGACGGAAGTGAACTGCTTCGATGCCGAAACGAAGCAACTCCGTTGGCAGCGATCCGTCTGTGCGACAGTTCCCAATCTCGGACAGGGTGAAGGATCCGCGAGCGGCGAACTTGTGACCGCGGGCGACAGCGCGGTTTTTCTTTCGACAGGAGACGGCGCGATCGCGGCGCTCGAAGCCGACGGGGGGGCGATTCGGTGGGTTGTCACCTATGAAAGCAGCCCGGCCGACGCAGGCACTTCTCCCCGAGGCGCAGCGGAATCGCGGCTTGTCTGTTCTCGGACAATAAAGTCTTTGTCGCGCCGCGGGATGCCGACGGCGTGATGGCGCTCGAATCCGGAAGCGGCACGACGCTCTGGCAACGCAGTTTGCCCGGCGGAATTGACCATCTCCTCGGCGCGAAGAACGGAATTTTGATCGCCAGCGGGGATGGATTATGGGGGCTCGCGCTCGCAACCGGAAACGTGCGATGGCATGTGGGATACAACGATCCGCTTGGATTCGGCTACGGTCGCGGGATCCTTGCGGGCGATGTCGTTTATTGGCCGACCCGCGAGGAGATTTTTGTGGTCGATCAGGCGACCGGCGGCATTCGCAGGCGAATTCCCGTGTCGGCCCGGGACGGCGAGAAGGGGGGTAACCTCATCTTGGCCGGGGACTCTTTGATCGTCGCACAACCAAGGCGGATCGCCGTTTACGGACCGGAGGCTGGCTCGTTGCCGCGATCGCAAGAGCTTTCGGCGCAACCGCTCAAGCGGACGTATCTCACCTGGAATGGTGAATCAGCGAGAAAAGGGGAGTAGGCGAACTCTCAGCTCCAGATTTTCGGCTGCCGGGAATTGCACTTGCGGTCCGCAGTGAAACAAAGTATCAAGCGCCCCTCTCCTGCTCATCCCCTTCCCATGATCCACAATCCGGAACCGAATGGATTTCCCGTCGGTCAATCGGGACGCGTCCTGTTGATCGTCTGGAGCCTGGCGGTGATTGCGGGCTTTACCGTTGCCTACCGGTTGGAACCCGACCCGCGAGGGTTCGGAACACACCAACGGCTCGGTTTGCCCCCTTGCACGATCCGCGCGGTGTTCGGCATCCCCTGTCCAAGCTGCGGAATGACGACCAGCTTCGCCAACATCACGAAAGGCCACTGGCAAGCGGCGGCTCGCGCCAACGTTGCCGGTCTTGTCTTGTCGCTCATTTGCGCACTCCTCGTCCCTTGGTGCTGGCTGAGCGCTTTCTATGGGCGTCTCTGCTGGGTCCAACGTCCTGTTCATTTCGCTGCCATCATCCTGGTGGGCGTGAGCGGTCTCGCCACGGTCGAATGGATGGTGCGGCTGTTCCTCCTTTCGCCCGCGACTCCCGCCACGTAAGTCCATTTCCCTCCGTCTCACTTATCCGTTCGCCGAGAAAACTTGTTGCTCGGAAAGCTACCGATGCGGACTCATTCCGTCGACTGGCGGCCAATCACCGCCGCGCGTTGTGCGCTCAATCGGCCCGTGCCGCTCCCGCTGGCACTGGCCGTCATGCTGTTCGTCCCGGGCTGCTCGTTGGCAGTCATGGCGGGCAAAGTGTTACTGGGCGACGTCAAGGTTCAGTCCCAATTCCGGCAGGCGACGCACACCGATCTCGCGAAGCTCAATCGCAAGGTGCTGATTCTGTGCTCCGCATCCGACTCGATTCACTCGATGTATCCTTCGGTCGATTACGACATCACCGAAGGCGTGATCCATCGGTTGAAGACGCACGAAATTCACAAGATCGTGAGTCCCGATGCCGTCTCGGGCTGGCTCGATGACCACGGCGGACGCTGCGACAACCTGCAAGAACTGGCCGAGCACTTCCACGCGGAATACGTGATCCACATCGAGGTCTCGCGTTTCACGTGCCTCGAAGAGAACAGCCCGAATCTGCTGCGCGGACAGTCTGAAGGCCACGTGCGGGCCTACCATCTCGATGACAGCGCAGCCGGGAAGAAATTGCTCGAAATCATGAATTCCGACTTCAACTCGACCTATCCTTCCGGCAACCCGATTTCGGCCGACAAAAAATCGGCGACGAACTTTCAACGCGAATACATCGAGCGGATTTGCCTCCAACTGGCGCAAATCTTCTACGACCACACCTCGTCCGAAGAAATGCAACCATAGCGAAATGATCTGCGGCACGAATGGTCCGGGGCAGATTTTGCCAGTCATTCTTTCGCGAGCGGGAACGCACACATGAAACCACGGACCATAAGTACGAGACGATGTCGGTGGGTGCTGGCAACGCTGGTTATGGCGTCCCCGGTTTTCGCATCGGGCTGCAACTACTTCATCCTGATCGGCTATCTGATCGGCGGTCCGCCTTCGATCCAACCCGATTTTGACAAGCTGACGAAAGAATCACTGACGGATAAAGGGGTGAAAGTCGCCGTCGTTTGCTTCGCGCCGGACGAGATTCGCCTGAATTTCATCGATGTGGACAAGGACATCGCCAAGTTCGTCTCGCACCGATTGTTCCAACACAAAATTACCGTGATTCAACCCGACCGCGTGCAGGACTGGCTCGATCGGCACGACGACTGGGACAAGCCCGATGAAATCGGCGAAGCGACGGGAGCGACGCACGTGGTCTTCATCGACGTGCACAAATACAATCTGTTCGAGGAAAACAGCCACGATCTGTTTCGCGGGCGTGCCGAAGTCCTCGTCAGCGTGTTCAAAATGCAGAAGGGCGATCAGGCGGAAAAGATTTATACAAAGGAACTCACGTCCCTCTATCCGCTTTCCGCGCCGCGCGCCACGTCGGAAATCAGCTATGACCGCTTCCGACGCCAATACTTGGGACGTTTGAGTGAAGAGGTCGGCCGACTCTTTTACGAGTACTTCAACGGCGACGACATGGCGGACGTGATCTGAGTCTCCCAAATATTCAGAAATTCTGATCCGACGCTCTCTTTCTTGATTGCAGTTGAGAACGGACTCTGTATATTGAGCGAAACTGCGTCGAGTTTGCCGACTGCGCGGTCTTTTCTTGTCGGTGAGTCTTGGAGATTCAGGGCGGGCCTGAGCGGTTAGGCGAATGGATTTCCGGCTTCTCGTGGCGTCCGGAAAGCCTGCTGGGCATTCGCTATCCGCTTGTCATTGCGTGTTTTCACCGGGTTCGCGGTTCGTTTGTTTCAACTCAGGAGGGGAATCGAATGGCTCAGTTGAAGTGCTTCGTTGGTCTGGCCTTGACGAGCGCGTTGGTTCTGGTGGGTAACACCAGCGCGCAGGCCTGGCACTATCACTCACATGGTTCGTACGGAAGTTGCGGTTCGTCCGGCGGTTCGTACGGCTCGTGGGGTTCGCACGGATCCAGCGGCGGATTTTTCTCGCATGGCTCGAGCGGGGGATTCTTCTCGCACGGATCGCATGGCTCGAGTGGCGGATTCTTTTCACACGGTTCCAATGGGTCGAGCGGCTCGAGCGGCTCTACGGGAACCTACGGTTCGTATGGCTCGTCGGGTTCATCGGGCGGCTCCGTCGGAACCGCATCAACGGAAGTGTCGACGTCGACCGTTGTCACCCAGACGGCTCCCGAAAGCGTTGATCGCGCACAGCTCGTCCTGAATGTGCCCGCGGACGCCATCGTGTACTTGAGCAACCAGCGCATGACTCTCGATGGGACGGTTCGCGAATTCACGATCCCCGGACTTAAGTCGGGATTGGAATACGCTTATCCGGTTCGCGTCGATTTGGTCCAAGACGGAAAGACTTTGACCGCGAGCGCCAATCAACAGGTCCAGGCCGGTCAGAAGTTGAATCTCGTATTCAATCAGACCTCCGGACAGTCTGAGATCGTCGCTTTGCGAAATTAATAGGCCGACGGAGACCAAAGCCGCTTTTGAGGCTTGCCGTCGACCCGGTCGAACCTTGGAGGGGATGCCGTTTGGCCTCCCCTCCTGCTTTTCCATTGAACCGCATTTCGGATATGTTGATCGGCTTGTGGACGGAAAGAATCGGCGCGGTGCCGGCTCGCAATTTGGAAGAGCCGCTGGCGATGCCCGTTCATTTGCTCCAGGTTTCTCGGGCCCAATCCCTTTCACGGAAGGGGTAATCTGCCCGTGCGAATTTTAAGCGTCCTCCCGCCGGCTCAGTCGCTTCGTCTTGGCTTCACTGCCCTGCGACAGAACCGCATCGCGCGATTGATCGGGTTCGCACTGGTCAATCTGTGGCTCGTGTTCCATTTGGCGGGAATCGTGATTGCCCCGTGGTCTGTTCCGCCGTCGTCGCGACTGGTGCAGAATTCCTGGGGGAAAATTGGGCCGTACGTGCAACTTCTCTTCTTGAATCACGGCTACCATTATTTCGCCCGAGCCCGGCAGCAGCACGTTGGTCGCCTATGTGCTGGAAATGCCGGACGGGCGACAAGAGACGGGCCGCATTCCCAATCGCGGAATCTGGCCGCGGCTGCTTTACCATCGCCATTTCATGCTCACCGAATTTCTGGCAGCCAGCGACAATTATCCTCCCGCCGTCCGCAAGGAGCTGCTCCGGTCGATGGCGCGTGAACTGTGCCGGGAGCACGGCGCGATCCGCGTCACGTTGAACAAAGTCACACACCGCCTGCCGACCATGGAGCACATTCGCGCCGGAGGCACGCTCAACGAAAATTACACCGAAGAGTTCCTGGACACATTCTCATGCGACGAACTGTGACGGCTGCCTTCGCTGTCGTTCGCCGCGCGGCCGATCGCGTCTGGACGCCTTGGCGCGACTTCTGGTTCAAGCCGGCCGATCCCCTTCCGCTGGGGGTGATGAGAATTCTCTTTGGCCTGATGCTGTTCTACACGCACCTCGTTTGGGGAATGAATCTCGAGGGCTTTTTCGGACCCAACGGCTGGCAGGGTGACACGCTCGTTCACACGTTTCAACAGGGTTCGTACGCCTGGTCATTCTGGTGGCACGTGCCGGGCGTCCTGCATCCGGCCGTGCACATTCTCTGTCTCGTCGTGCTCGCCCTCTTCACGTTCGGCGTTTGCACGCCGCTGACCTCGATCCTCGCGTACGTCATCACCGTCTCGTACGCCTACCGAGCGCCCTTGGCGAATTTCGGTCTCGACCAGATCAATGCCATTGCCGCCTTGTATCTGGCTATTGGTCCCAGCGGCGCCGCCCTGTCGATCGATCGCCTTTGGCGACGCAAGCGGATCGCGAAGATCGCGCTCGCCGCGGGAAAAACGCCGGTCGAAGAGCCGGTCGTCCCGTCCTCGCGAGCGAATCTCGCCCTGCGACTGATGCAGGTGCACGTCTGCGTGATCTACATCTTCGCCTGTGGGTCGAAGTTGCAGGGCGAAAGCTGGTGGAACGGCCAGGCCATCTGGCAGGCCGTCTCGAATCTCGAATATCAATCGACCGATCTGACGTGGCTCGCCTGGTATCCCTGGCTGGTCAACATCTTGACGCACGGCACCGTCCTTTGGGAGATGACCTTTTGGGCCCTCGTGTGGCGGCCGCTCTGCCGTCCGATTGTGCTTTTGATCGGCGTCGCGATTCACCTCGGCATCGGCGCCTTCATGGGCATGTGGACGTTCGGTCTGGCGATGATTTTCCTCTACGTCGCCTTCGTGCCGGCGACCACGATTCACGCCGTCTTGCGAACCTTCTCCCCCTTCGTCCGCCGCCGTGTCCGCCAGAACGAATCTCCGTTCGAACTGGCAACCCCCGAGTTGGAATGGACCGATGAAGAACCGTCCGTCCCGGCGGCGGTCGCGAATTCTCTGTTGGAGCCGGCTGTCGCCGCACCCTCGATCAAACGCCGCGACGATGCGATCCCGCAATTGCCGCTGGGCGCCGCTTCGGCCCTGCACATCGATTCCGCTCCGCGGAGCCTCGGCCGCCGTCCGGCATTGGTCGTGGTGGAAAGCCGGCTCAAGCGGCAAACGCAAATTCAGGAATATCTGGTCCGCCGCGGTTTTCGTTGTTTCGTCGCGTCCGACTTGCATCAGGCACGCTCGCTGCTCTGCGTCGTCGATATCGACGCGATCGTGGTCACGTCGACCTGGTTTTCGGACGAGGACATCGCCGCCTTCCGCGACGCACTCATCACGGGCGGCCCCTCGTTGCCGGCCAGCCTGTTCTTCATGACGGGCGCCCACCATTCGGTCGCGGCGACCATGACCGAAACGGCCCGTCACCGCCTGGTGCGCACCGTGCTCAGTTTGCGCGAGCTGCGCTTGATGATCCTCGAAATTCTCGGTCCGGCCGAGCGCGTTTCGCCTGCGGCACGTCCCCCCTCCGCATCGCCCAACGGCAACGGTAACGGACATGGCAACGGCCACAACAAGAAGCACACGGAACAAGCGAAGGCGGCCGAGCGGGAGAAAAACCCCGAACCCCTCGAACGGGAACCCAGCTCGACCGGCAACGGAGATCAAAAATGACAGTTCGGCGGCGAGCGCAAACCCGGCAGATGCGAGCCACCTGCTCGACGGCAATTTGTTTACTCGTTTGCGGCGCCCTCGCCGGCTGTGCCGAGTCAGCCGAATCGCCGGAAGTCCTTGTCGAGAGGGGCCACTTGCTGGAGGGCCGCGGCCAGTTTCCCGAGGCGATCGACGCCTACACCAAGGCTCTCGCCCAGCGCCCCAAGGATGCGACCATCTACTACGATCGCGGCGTGGCCTACGGACGGCTCAATCGGTGGAACGAGGCGGCCGAAGACTACACGCGGGCCATCGAGCATGACCCGGGCATGGCTCGCGCTTACAACAATCGGGCCACCGCGTTCGCCCAGCAGCATCTGTACAAGCGGGCGATCGACGATTTTAGCGATGCCATCAAACGAGAACCGGGAGCCGCCCTGTCGTATCGCAACCGCGGCCTGGCCTACCACGACTCGGGGCAGCTCAAAGAGGCCATTCAAGACTTCACCGTGGCCATCGGGCTCGACCCCAACTCGTCCGACGGCCCATTCGAGCGCGGCAACGCCTACCTCGACGCCCAAGACTTTCCGAACGCGATTAGCGATTTCGACCAAGCCGTCAAACTCAATCCCTCTCTCGCGGCGGCGTATGCCTATCGCGGAGAGGCCTACCGCCGATCAGGCAATCCCAAGCAAGCTCAGGCCGACACCGACAAGGCGAAACAACTCGACCCCAATTTGCACATCGCCTCTGCGGAACAGGCTCCGCCGCCGACCAGGCTCGCGCCGAGCCCCCCGGGAACTTCCCCAGCAACTTCCCCAGGATCTCCCGCAGAACATCCCGTGACAAAATCGGAGACCGTCGCTCGACGCGAACAAGCCCGCCACGATCAAGCCCTCCGTGTGGCGAAGACCTATCTCGAGCACAAGGGATATCACGTCGAATCGCCGCCCGCCCCGGCACTCTTCGATTTGGTGTGCGCGAAAGGATCGCAGCGTCTGCGCGTGGAAGTTCAAGCACCGGCCGATGCCCAATCGAAGCTCCAACTCACGAGACAGCAGGTCGAAGCCATCGAGAAGGCCGATCAGCCGACGGGTTTGATCGTGGTCGAGGAACTCGAAAGTCCGACCGGAGGCAAGGTCGTCAACTTCAAGGAAAACTGGAAGCCGGATCACCAAAAACTGGTGCCGCTGCTCTACGAATACCCCCGGCCATAAGCGCCGTCTGCCCCCGATTTTGATGCGCTCGGAGTGCCACTCAACGCCGCTAGCTCCTTTGCTGGGTGCCACGCCCACGGCTTTGCGTGGGCGTGCAGAACGGTTTGACGTTCGAAGACACGCCCACGCCGAGCCGTGGGCGTGGCACCCAGCAAATTCGGCAAGACCGGCCGGCAGAGAGTCGGCTCGTTTCGCTTGACGAGCCGTCGCCACGCGTCGCTTGTTGCTCTAGAATGAAGGCAACGAGGGCTCCGATGATCCAGGCTTCCACCCAATTCCCGTCGATCGATTACACCGCCCATCCGGCGTTTCGCCAGTTTTCACCCGCCGATCCATCGCAAGACACGGCCATCGAACAAGCCGTTCGTCAAATCGACGAAGTGCTCGAACAAATTCACGCGTCACCCTACGCGTTGCCGAACCTCGGCATCGAACACGCCTATCAAACGCGGGCCCTGCCAGAGCTCGACACCATTGGCCGCCTACTGACCGCATCGCTGCCCGGCGACTTGCCGATCGCGACGATCGCCGCCGCCGCTCTGGCCGAGACCCGCGCCGAGCTGCTGAAAGAGGCCCTTTTTCAAAACGACAAAAAGCGGTACCGGCCGACCGAAGCCAAGCCCAGCGTCGAACGCATCGCCCGCGACCTCGCCGACGATGGACTCTCGCTGCATCAAACGCCCCCCGCCACGATCAAGGCGATTTGGGACGACGTGGCCGAATATCGTCAGCGTCTCACCGAACTGAGCGCTCGCAACGGCGGCATGAACTGCGCTCTGGCACTCCCGCATTCGGGCCGCTTCTGGAACGAAATCTCGGCTTATCTCGATCGCAGCGGCATCATCGCCGGTTGCTCGCTGGCCCGCCGGCAGCCGCTCGAGCTGGCCTACTGTGCCCTGGTCCTGTCGCACCCCGGCGAAACGTGGTGGCGCGGCTGCTACGAAGACGTCGGCATTCCGACCGGCCGCACCGTCTACATGCACAACGACAAGGACTACGACATCATGAAAGTCCTCGTCTATTTAAGCGACGTCAAAGAACCGCAGGGGCCGTTCTGTTTCGTCCGCGGCAGCCACCGCTGGCGCCGCTCGAAGACGCAGTCGTTTTTCCACAAGGCCTTCGACGCCGCGGCCAACGTGAACCTGGCCCCGCGGGAGCCGGAGCGCACGGTCTACTACCGCAAGGCCTTCCGGCACCCCGAATTCCGCCGGCAATTCCTCCTGCTGCCGTGTCCGCTCCGCGGTTCGAGCCATTTCGGCGACGACGTGCTCGACGATTCGGAACTCTCCCGCTGGCTGCTCGAGCGCGAAACGGCCGTGACCTCGGAAATGGCCAACTGCATGGCCTTCATCGGAGCCGACGGCATCCACCGCGGCGGCACGGTTACCGAAGGCCAGCGCTGGGCCTTCCAAATCGGCCTCAAGCAGACGCCCCCGCTGCATCGCCGCATCGAACGCCAAGCCAAAGCCGCCTACGCGAAGACGCGCTCCAAACTCGGCGGCGCGGTCAGACGCGTTGTCGGGAAGCGCAATCTGTGATCAAATGACATCCGGGTTGAAGTTCGGGTGCCACGCCCACGGCTCTGCGTGGGCGTGCGAAGCCGTTTGACGCTCGAAGACACGCTCACGCAAAGCCGTGAGCGTGGCACCCCGAACCAACGTTGCGTGCGCATTGGTGAAACCTTAGATCGAGGGCGCTTCTCGATGGCAAAGTGCATTTTGCGGCTGGTGGTTTTTGTCGTTCTCTCCGCCGGCTTATTCCGCATCGGCTCCGCGGCCGACGGTATCAAGAAGACGACCGAAAAGGTCGCCATGCACGACGGCGTCCACTTGGCGACCGACATCTACCAACCCGAGCCGCAGCAGGGGCCGTTGCCGGTCATTTTCATGCGCACGCCTTACAACAAGGACGGCAACAAGTCGTTCAGCGCAGCGACCGCTCCGCACGGCTACGTGCTCGTCGTGCAAGACATGCGGGGCCGCTTCGCCTCCGAGGGGAACGATTCCGTCGTCTTTCACAACGACGGCTGGGGCAATCGCCGCGACGGCCAGGAATCGGTCGAGTGGATCGCCCGCCAGCCGTGGTGCAACGGCTCGATCGGCACCTACGGCGGCTCCGCACTCGGCATCACGCAGACGATGATGGCCCCCAACGCCCCCAGCGCGCTCAAGGCCCAATACGTCCAAGTCGCCTTCGACGACATGTATTCGCAGGGCACGTATCAAGGCGGCGTGTGGCGAAAGTCGCTGATCGAATGGTGGCTCAAAGCGTCGCATTTCGACCCCAAGTCGTTCGAGACCTTCGTCAAGCACCCCGATTACGACGCTTTCTGGGCCGAGGCCAATGCCGAAGCCCAAGCCTCGCACATCGACGCCCCCGGCATTTACTGGGGAGGCTGGTACGACATCTTCCAGCAGGGGACGATCGACTCGTTCGTGAGCATTCAGGAACACGGCGGCCCCCACGCCCGCCACCAGTGCCGGCTGATTATGGGTCCGTACGCTCACGGCCCGTTTGAGGGATTGAAGTACCCCGCCATTGCCGGCAAGCAGCCGCAAGCGGCCGACGCCTTCCGCTTTTTCGATTACCACCTCAAAGGCATCGATCACGGCGTGTCGACCGAAAAGCCGATCCACTATTACGTGATGGGCGACCCCGAAGCGAAAAGCGCACCGGGCAACTTCTGGCGAGCGGCCGACACCTGGCCGCCCCCGTCGCAGCCGACCGCATACTATTTCCACGCCGACGGCCGGCTGTCCCCCGCGGTCCCCGCGAGTGCGGACGCGGAAAAGACGTATCGCTACGATCCCCGGGATCCGGTCCCCACCCTCGGCGGACAAAACCTGGTCCCACCCAAGGGACCGGTCGACCTGCATTCGATCGAATCAAGAAAAGACGTGCTCGTCTTCAGCACGCAGGAGCTGGAACAACCGGTGGAGGTAACGGGCCGCATCACGGCCGAACTGTTCATCGCGTCGGACTGCCCCGACACCGATTTCACGGCCATGCTGGCCGACGTCTATCCCGACGGCCGCTCGATGCTGGTCACCGACGGCATTCTCCGCACCCGCTTCCGCAAATCCCTCGATCACGAGGAACTGCTCGAGCCCGGTCAAACGTACAGGCTGAGCGTCGATTTGTGGAGCACGTCGCTGATCTTCAACAAAGGGCACCGCATCCGCGTGCTCATTTCGTCGTCGAACTCCCCGCGCTTCGACCCCAACCCAAACACGGGCCACGCCTTCCGGGCCGACAAAGAAACGCGCGTCGCGACGAACACGGTGCATCTCTCAGCCGGCCAACCGTCGCACATCATCCTGCCGATCTATCGCGAACCCACACCGGGGTCCGCAACACCAAAGGTGAGCGAAGCCAAACCGTAGGGCAAGCTGCTTACTTATCGTAGCCCGTTCGCCGAAGTGGTGTCGGGCAGGAACCGCGTGACCAACCCAAGACCACTACCGACCGTCCTCATCGTGCCCATCCGAGCAAGAGGGGCAGTGCACGTAACCCGTGCCACCGCAAAACGTACATTGGCGCTGAACCGGGATTGAGTCCGTATACCCGAAATTGCCAAACTGGGTCCGATTTACGCCCGATTGCGTCACTTCGTCGCTGACCGAGCCATGGCTGCAATGAGAGCATTGAATGCGTGCTCGGCCGTTGCAGACGATGCAGCAGTGGTCCTCGTAGATGTCGGCTCCGCCCAGTGGTAATGCCGGCTGACCCTTGATCGGAATGTAAAGCCAACCTGTGCCCCCGTTCGCTCGGCCATCGGGCCTGGCTGCCGCGAGTTTCCCGTGGAATCCTGCCGCCTCATTCAGAAGGGTCGTAGGCAAGTGAATTTTCTTGCTGCGCGCCTGAGAGACAAATCGCCCGAGGTTTTGCAGCACCTCTTCGGAATCGGGCGACTTTTTCGCGGCTACTTTGAAGTAACGGAGCGCTTCGGCGTACTTGTGCAGGTGCAGCTCCGCCAATGCCAGATTGTTCAGCGTGGCAACGTCGTCGGGACTGCGGCGTAACGCCACGTGAAAGTGCTTCTCCGCGAGCGCGGGCAACCGGCTGTCGGGCGGAGAGAGCGACAAAAGGAGCCCGAGAGTCGAATCGGCAACGCTTGAACTCTGATCCATGCTGCTGGCCTTCTCCAGCGTTTTGCGCGCGGCAATGAAGTTCAAACTCTTGATCATCTCATGCGACTGCGAGACAAGCTCGCCCGCCGCTGCGTGTGTCTTGGGCGATTCTGCCGCAGCCGCGGACTTCGGACCCAACTGCAAATCGGCCCGTTTGACGACAGCGATCCGGAACCCCCAGACCGGACTTCGCCCGGTCGGATCAGCCCGGTTGCGTGATGCCGAGCGGCAATCGTCGAAATTGGATCTCCATCCTCCCCCTCGTAGTACCCGCTGCGAGCCGTTTGCGACGACTTCGGGATCGGTCCCGCCTGGCAGCGCGGGCATGTAGAAATCGCGGCACCATTCGGACACATTTCCATGCGCGTCATAAACGCCCCACTTGTTTTCGTTCATCCCGCCGACTCGGTGAGCGTATTCCTCGTGATGATTGCTGGCGTTTTTCGCGAACCACGCGTGCTCCGGCAACTGCGAGACGGCCTTGCCGTAGTTGAACGCCGTTTTCGTTCCAGCCCGGCAGGCGTATTCCCATTGCGCCTCGGTCGGCAAGGCATAGTTCCAATTCGCCGGCAAGCGGCCTGCGGCGCGCTCTTGTTTTGTCAATTCCACGCCGAAGGCGGTCGCCTCGTCCCAAGTGATGTAGCTTGCCGCGTCATTTTCCGCTTCCTCGACGTAGAGGCGGCCATGCCAGGGAGCGGTGTGCATGACGCGTTGCCATTCCGATTGAGTCACCTCGTACTTTCCCAACCAGAAACCGTGCGTCAGAGTGACCGCGACTGGGCTCTCGTTCTGACGTCGTTCCTGCTCAGGCGGCGTCCCCATCGTAAAGTTCCCCGGCGGGATCCAGACGAGCATCGACTTGAGACCATTATCCTCGCGCACTTTGCCGGCGCGATCTCCGTCGAAGGCGTCGGGTGCCTCGGTTACGCGAGCGGCAGTGCCTTGCGACGATTCTTGGGGTGTGGGAGGCTGTGGATTCGTTGACGCACGCGCGCGGTTGAGTGCCAGGCTCAGGGCGATGTTCAATCCGGGCCGCGGTGTGAGCTCTCGCTGGAGACTCTCATACCCGTCGGCCGCGAGAGTGAGCGTGAGGGAGGGGATTGCGCGGGTCCAAGACCCTGATGCGGCGCTGCGAGGCGACGACCGTGACCTCGACGGCGGGATTGTCGACGCTCAAGCGAGCGGTGTCCGGCGACACCGTAATTTCGTAGATCGCGGAATTCGGCGATGACGGCGGTGTCGGCGCGACGGAATCCGAGGCGCCGCCCGGCGGTGCCGGCACGATTGGCGGAACCGATTGCGGAGCGACGTTGTCTGTTCGAGCGATGTCAGTCGGTTGTGCGGTCACGGCTGGAGTCGACGGTTGGATGAGCGCAGTCCGATTGCCTGAGACTCGCCGCTGCTCGCGCTGGGGCGAATTCGACGGGAAAGCAGTTGCCTGCTCGGAATCATCAACCGCTTCGGGCTGGCTTTCGCGTCGCGCGGAGCCGATGCCGATCGCCACGAGGCAAATGACAACGGCCACGGAACAGACGAGTGCCGCTGACGCCCCCACCACGAGCAATATTTTCCGATCTGCCCAGGGCGTCTTCGCGGGCGCGGGTGGTTTCTTTTGAGCCCCAGTCTTCATTCGCGGCGCCGGCGACGCCTGCGTGGGCGTTCCGGGAGCGGCGAGCGATTGAGTCGGCGGGAAGCTTTCCAGCGGAACGAGGGCTTCGTCGGTCTCCCAAAAGTCATCGGGATGGCTCGTCGCTTCCTCGTCCCTTCCGAGCGGCGCCGCGTTCGGCGCTGCGGGCTGTGCGTGTTTGACCAGGTCGCCCGCGAAGACGGCGCGGGTGCCGCCGCGCGGCCGATCCGCCTGGCCATCGCCTCCGGCCAGCGTCACCTCGCGCAGGTCGTCGGAGACTTTCAGCGCCGCCTGGCACGCCGGGCAGGGAACCGTCTTTCCCTGCAGTTTGCTTTCGATCTTGAGCGTCTTCTGGCAGGCCGGACACTTGAGTTTCAGCCGCTCGGGTTGACCGGGCGATCGCGCGGAAACGGCCGTAATCGCCGCATCGGCAAAAGCCGCGCAATTGGCAAATCGCTTTGCCGGCTCCTTGGCCAGCGCCTGGCGAAGCACCGCCGCCAAGGCGGGCGAGACGTCGCTGTTGAAAGTACGAACATCGGGCGGTTGCTGTGCCGTATGCTGGACGAGAACGGCGGTCGCCGTGGCGTCCTCAAAGGGTCGTCGCCCGGCCAGCACCTCATACACGGTCACGGCCAGGCCATATTGGTCGAGCCGGCCGTCCGCGGGCTGCCCCAAAATGACCTCGGGGGCCATGTATTCCGGCGTGCCAAGGACGATTCCCGTGCCGGTGCGGCCCTTTCGCGAATCGCCGGCCTGCCGCTCAACCGCGAATTTCGTGATGCCGAAGTCGCTCAGGAAGGCGTTTTCGTACGGGTCGAATAGGATGTTGGCCGGCTTCACGTCGCGGTGCAAGTAACCCTGCGCGTGCACGAAATCGAGCGCCTTGGCGACGCTGGGAAGCCAGTCCTTGAGTGACTCCGCGGAGAGCTTCTTGTGCGGCTGTCCGTCGTCGCCCTGCCGGGTGGCGAGGCTCCCTCCCGAAAGAAACTGCATCACCGCATAGGGTTGGCCCGCCTGCTCGCCGAAGTCGATGATTTTGACGATGTGCGGATGGCTCAGTTTGACGAGCGAACTGGCCTCGCGGGCGAACCGCTCGGTCGCTTCGGGATCCTCTTGATGCGTCGCGTGCGGAAACTTGACGACGACTTCGGTCTTTAAATTGGCATCCCAGGCGACATACACGCTCCCCATGCCGCCTTCACCGAGCTTCGTTTGGATCGTGTAACGCCCGTTTCCAAGCGTCGAACCGATCCAACGATCTTTTATTGGCCCGCCCATCAACTGTCCCCTCATTCGATCGCGCTCGCGCGATCACCCGCACCGGTCAACTCCTCAGTTCAATACGACGTCTAGAGACCGCCACGCGCCTGTATCAAGGCGGTGCCGATTTCCCCGATCGCTTTCCATTGTTCGGCGTCCGCTTTCGCTTGTTCGGCCGCGGCCTGTGCGTGATGAACCTCGACCTCGGTCTGTTGGAAGTTGTTCAATTTGTTTCCGAGGGCGACCTCGTTGATCTCGGCCTCCTGCTGTCGGAGCACCTCGACTCTTTTTTCTCCATACTCGGTGTCAATTTTGCATTGGGCCATGTCGCTATAATAAGAGACCATCAATTCCAAGATCCTGCCGTATGCCGCCTGGCCGTTGGCATCGGACGGACTGAAATTGAGTTTGTTTTCATGCATATAAGCCATCAGCCTTTCAATGGTGACTCCCTTCGGGCCATTCAGGGGAGGCAACATCACGTCTTCGATCTTTCTCGCTTCGATCAACCGGTAACAGCCGGCCAACAGAACGCGGATCGGCTCCTCGGCTCGATGCAGACGAAACCAGTCGGTTTTCTCCCGCGAAGGCCCGCCGATTTCGCGAGTCTTGCGCATCATCGCGTTTTCCTCGTCCTGCATCGCCGTGAGCAAGTCGCGAACAGCATCGAGCAAGCCGTCGGCCGATTTCGCCGAGATCCCATTATTGTTCTGCAGCTGGCCTAAGACCTGGGCCCGGCGCTTCTCGATGTCCTGGGTGCGCGGTCGGAACGTGTCGGAGCGCAGGATCGCCGGCCAATTCGTGTCGAGCGGCTGCTCGTTGAATCGTCCTGACAGTCGCGGTCCGGCCAGGCCCTGCTGATACTGGATCTGCTCCAAGTCGCGCGGTTTGATGAGCGTGGACCTCGTGAACTGGCTGAGGCATTCGACGACTTCGGCCGGATTGGGCCCATTCCCGGCCTTTAATGCGGCGCGGTTGAACTCGCCCGCAAACGCGGATTTACCACAAAGCTCCAGCAGGAAATTGAGCGCCGTGCCGTTGGCGATATAGTTCTTGGAGTCGCCGCGGAACAGTAACAGTCGCTTGAGCATGTTTTCCTTCAGCAGCTGCGCCCGCCGCAGCGACGTCGGCAGCTTCTGCGGATTGGGAACAAACCCGCGATCGGAGACATCGAAGCTGGCCAGGACGGCCTTGCGGGCGTATTCGACGCGCTTCTCGAGCGTCTCGCGCTGGCTTTTGAGCGCCTCCAACTCCAGGCGCGCGGTCCGCCGCCGTTCCGCCTCGAGGTCGAATTCCCGATTGCGAATGAGAAGCGCGAGGTCCTGTTGTTGAATCCGCGCGAGGTCCACCTCGAGCTGCAGGTTCTTGGCTCGCTCTTGCTCGTCCTTCGCCTGTTTTTCTTTTTCAAACTCGCGAATCTGGTTCGCCAGGCCCTGAGCGGCGAACACGGCCCCGATTCGCGGGCCGACCGTTCCAAACGGAGACCCGACCGAGAGCACGATCCCTGCGGTCAATGCGACCACGATTACCGAAACAACATGCGCACGCATCGCGGATCCCATCACTCTCTCAATGATTCTTGCTGCCGTGCCAAAGCGACGGATCGATGAGAACCAGACGATTCTTCGTTCCCCTCGAAAGAATGCCGACCACGGTCCCTTCGCCGCTCGCAATCGGCGCCCCTTCCAACCAACCGCTGCCGCCGCCAGCCTGGGACGGACCGACTTCAACGACGTAAAGCGGCAACACCCCCGGACGGTCGTTTTCCGCCGACTGGATCGTGACCGTCGCGTGATTAAAGGGAAATTTCACGCGATCATAGACGTCGAGCGGCCTGGTCGACGTCGAGTAGAAGCCGGCCAACACCAGGGGCGTCGACGGGCCGAGCGCCTGGCGTTTTTCCTTCGACGCAGCCTCGAGACTGCTGGAGACGGGATTCTCCAACCGGATCACGCCCACGTTGTGACGCGAACTGTTGTCGCCCGCCGGGTCGGACGTCGAATACTGCGGGTCGGTTTCAAACGAGACGACCGGGATCAGGGAATCGTTCGACCAGGCCACCACCTTCATGTCCGGTTCGTGGGAGATCTCGTCCAGCCGCGTCACCGTGGCCGCCGTCGTCACCAGCACGTTCGGCTTGGCGGCCCAAGCCGATGCGAGAGGAAACACATCCTCTTTGTGCTTGGCGCCGACCCACACGACGGCCCGTTCCGCCCGTTGGGCGATTTTGTCGACATCGGCCGGCACGACGGCAAAGGAAGGAGCCGGCGCCGCCGCGTTTGCCGGCGCCACGTTTGCCGCCGCCACGTTTCCCGTCGCGGCGGGCGGAGCCGGCGTCTTTTCGGGAGGCGCCGTTGCGACCGAATCCGCCGCGACGACCTGTGGCTGACGCCAGCGAACGAGAATGAAAGCCAGCGCAAGCATCACGACCAGCATCGCACCGCCAACCGCAACGGCTCCGATCAGCCAGAGGGGAATTGCGGGCCGCCCAGCCGCGACCGGTTCGTCGAGCTCGAGCACGATCGGCTCGGTCCGAAACGCCAGCAGCTTCGCCGCAGGCACTGCCGCGGATCCAAAGAAGACCGTGTCGCTTGGGCCGAACTCTCCCCGCGCCACGCGATTGGCGAGGCTGCCCACGGCAACGCCGTTCGTCGATTGCAGATCCTCGACGACGCCGTGTCCCGGCCGATCCAACACAACCCGCGCATGTTGGCCCGACACCGACGCGTCGTCGAGCACGAGATCGTTGTCGGCCGCACGCCCCACGCGCACGGTGCGTTTTTGCGAGAACAGGTCCTCGCGCCGAATCGGCACTGTCTGCGCCGGGCGCATCTCGGGTTCAAGGGTCACCGCCACGATCGCCGAACCGCCAATTCCGAACGCGACCACGTCTCCCAACTTGAGACTCGCCGGCTTGACGACCCGATTGCCGTTCAAATAGGTGCCGTTCGTCGAGTCCATGTCGCTGAGGACGGCCGCGGCCCCCGAGCCGTCGATCGACGCGTGCTGTGCCGAAACCAGATCGCTGGTCAGTACCAGGTCGTTGACCGACGCGCGGCCGATATAGATGCGTTCGGCCGACTTGCTGAAGCGGCGCACCGATCCGTCATCCAAACGCAACTCGAAGACGAACCGCATGTCACCCGACCTTGGCTTGAACATTCAACGGGGGGAGGCGATCAGAACTTTGCCAAGCATGCTGCACGGCGGTATAGTCTAGCAAGACAAAAAGATCATCGTTCAGCGAAATTTGACTTGATCATTTGGACTTCAAAGCGCCCGAAATGCCAAGATTGAATTGTTGTAACTCGATGGATGGTCGATCCCGAGGGGCCAAAGAGACCGGATAGACGATCCCGATGAGCCAAGAGCCGATCAAGCCGACGATCAAACAAAACGTCTCGATGCTCTCCTCGCTGGGGGCTGCGTCGACTTCTTCCCAAAGCCGGACACCCGCGCCGTCTGCGCGTCCGGCCGCGAAGCCGGCCCAAAAACCGGAGACGGAGCCGCAGCAAAAAAGCGATGCGGCCCAACCGTTTCGCCCGGTCTTCCGACCGCCTGTGGCCGTTCTCGAAATCTGCGACGACGGCCGCGACGAGGGCGAGTTTATTCGCATTCGCGTCGAGTCGCTGACGATCGGCCGTTCGAGTGCCGACCTGCTGATCGCGCACGACAGCCAGATCTCGAGCACGCACGCACGCATTTCGCGCCGACTGATTCAAGGCGCCTATCAATGGTTTCTCACGGATCTGAACAGCACGAACGGGACCTTCATTCGCGTCGCCAAGGTCACGTTGACGGACGGGCAGTTGATCTTGTTGGGTTCGCACCGTTACCTGTTCCGCGCCGTGCAACTTCCGGCGGCGCTGCCTGAGCCCGCGGACGGCGCGAAACCAAACCCGCGGCTGGCAGCAGATCACGCCGGCGGACATCGGCCGACTGACCCCGGCGTTGGTGCGACTGCATCCGGACGGAACCGAACAGACCTACCCTCTTGATCGCGAGGACCTGATCATTGGTCAGTCCTCTGACGCGTGCCAGTTAGTGATCGCCGACGATCCGGCCGTAAGCAGCGTTCACGCCCGCGTCCGACGCAGTGACGACGGTCGGTTTATCATCGAGAACAAGAATTCGCGCAACGGCGTCTGGCTGGGAATTTCCGAGCAGCGGTTGCAAAACAACGCCTATTTTCAATTGGGCGAGCAGCGCTTTCGGCTTCGGGTCTCCTGATCGCTTATTCAATGCATGACTCGGAAGTCACACCACGAGAAGCGTGCTAGAGGCGATTCCCCTGATCTTCAACAAAGGCCACCGCATCCGCGTGCTGATTTCATCGTCGAACTCCCCGCGCTTCGACCCAAACCCAAACACAGGCCACGCCTTCCGGGCCGACAAGCAAACGCGCGTCGCGACGAACACGGTGCACCTCTCAGCCGGCCATCCGTCGCACATCAACCTGCCGATCTATCGCGAACCCACCCCCGGCACTGCAACGCAAAATGTCAGCGAAGCCAAACCGTAAGGCAAGCTGACTTCGGCGGACCCATTGGTATGGGTACCCCCAGTCGAGTCGCCAGCTTGCCATTGCGGGTTCGCCGTAGCTCGCGAATTTCGCTCGTTCCCAAGCTCCGCTTGAGCCTGTCCGGGAATTCGGAGCTCAGAAAACGCCCATTTACGGGTATCGACGAATAAGGACTTACGACGAAACGATCCGAGCCGGCGAAATCTACACAAGAGCCTTTGGGCGTAAGGATTTTTCGAACCTTCCAATTCCCGGACACCCTCAAGCTCCGCTTGGGAATGCCCTTCAGCGAAGCTAGAGCTCGGGAACAAGAAAACTCATCACGAAAATCAAGATCTCCGAAACTCGTCGGTGGCACTGTTTCCGATATGACCGTTGCCGGCATGTGAACGAATATCACGGATTGTCATCGAGAGATCGAATAGTCGAAATAGAGTGAACCGCCGTGCGAGCGGTCTCGGAATTGCTTCCAGCGCGGCGCCGATGCGTCGTCGGGCATGTTCATACCCTCGTACTCGGTGTCTGTTTGGAACACGCGCCCCGACGCCTTCTTGAGAAGGGTATTTTTGATGGGCGGGTAAGGGTGATACCAGCCCTTCTGGGTTTTAGCCCAAGCCCAAACGGCGGTGATCATCGCTGTAAACTCTTCAGCGTGCTGCCCCAGGCCCATCCACCCGATGTTGGCATAGTCATCGCGCTCGACTCCGTTGAGCGTCGCATTATGACTGCAGTGATGGCCGACCTTGTACAACACCGTGCGTCCGAGAAGATCGCGAACGGTGATCTCCTTGCGACCGTCCTTAAAGCTTTTCTTCGCCCACGAAATCCAGTTGCCGCGTTGCGCGTCAGCGGCGAACAACAAGACCTTGCCCCCCTTGCCCATCTCGAAGGCCAAAACCAGGCTCGTGTTGTTCGTGTAATCATTCATGGCTAGGGCCAACTGCGCGGCCGACCCGAGCCAATCCTTGTCGACGCGCCGCCATTCGGCGTCGTCGGGCACTGTATCGGGAATGTCCCCATCCGCCGGTGGTGGAGCGGGGACGGGCCCGTAATGAGACTTAAAAAACGACCCGTACTCACTGTCATTGGCCGCTGTCTTGAAATCGAGCCAATAACGTGCCGCGAACAGCCGCTCCGGAGGACTCTCGTCCGACTGCGCGGGCCGCGGCGCCGAAGTAATTCCCTGGTGAGGCGATCGCGAGCGCCTTGTCCGGAAATTCTTCGCTTCCCTCGGGGTTGAGGTCTTCGAGGGCCTTCTGGTTGCGTGGCGGCCCCAATGCGAAAACGCGAATGTCCTTCGTTCCCGGCAGTGGTAAGATCCGCTCGTGGGGGCGAATAAACTTCACCCCATTGTGCGCGCATTGCTTGAAAAGCGCCATCGAACCTTTGTTGCCAGAGATCGAACCCTGCTCGTCACTGACCGCCAAGGCGGCCGCTTGGAAGTTGAACTTCTCGGCGTTGCCTCCCAATTCGAATTCAAGAAATGTATCAATGAAATCGGTTTGTTCCTGATCACCGTCGGCTGCCAGCCGATTCCGTGCCGCGACCAGACCTCGTAATTTGTCCTTATAAACAGTGCGCAAACTCTTCGCGAGATCGTCCTCCGGATCTTCTGTCCATGCCATCCAAGTCTCGCCGATTGTGATTCCCGTCAAGTTTTTCTCAGTGATGCCGTTGACGTGATCCTGATGTTCGTGCGTGATGACGGCGACGTCCAGATGTCCTGCGGTAGCGGCACGGATGTCGTCCCAGATCTCAGCGGCTGACGTTGCCGTCGTCAGTTTGCCCGGCGAACCCGGCTTATAGCCGCAGTCGATCAAGACATAAGTCGGATCAGTGGGCGACTCGCCGGCGAATGCCAACAAAAAGCAGTCACCGTGGCCGATGCGATAAAATCGTACGATCACGCCCCCCTCCGGCGGATACAGGCGCTGGCCATCAGTTGTGGGCGGACTGCTCATTGCTTTCTTCTTTGCGCTCTTGGTCGTCCTCTTTTTCACACCCGCCTGCTTTTTGCCGTGAGCTGCCGGCTGCCGCTTCTTTGTCGCCATGTTCACACCTCTTGCTCACGGTGCAGCAGGGCGAAAGGCTCTTTGGCATGCAGAGCTTGTGCTGCCCCGAAGGCGTCGGTCGGTTCGAGGCCGCCGGTCAGAAACTTTCGCATTCGGTCGAGCTCGACGTCGTCGTTGATGTCGCCGCGCGTGCGGATGACCCGTCGGACCTGCATGTTTTTCGGGTCAATCAGCAGCGTGCAGCCGGCTCGGTATTTGAAATCACCGTCGTCACCTGGTTCGGGGCTGCTCCCCGGAGCGTCCATTTGTTCCTGCATGGTCTTATCGAAATAGCCGCGACGCCGTTGAGTGACTTCCACGACCAAATCGGTAAATGCCTCACCGCGCGGTCCGCGGCGCAAGGCCCAGCGCACGGAATGTACTTCCACCGCGACGCGGTTCTCGCTTTTGCCCGTGCGATAAACGGTCGGCTTCGCCTCTTCGAGGACCAGCCCCAATGCACGAGCCATCTTGCTGCCGGCTCCGTGCATCAGCCAGGCATGTAAGATTGCCGAATTGTGTTCGACGGCTTCCCACGTGCTTTTGCGATCACTCGTCAATGTCCAGGGCTCCAGCCGCTTGAGACGATCCGGCCAGGTCGAGCGCGTCGATTGCCTGCGACTGGTGCGTATTGTTGTTCTTCCTTGAATAACGCTGCTACATCCGATTGATCGAGAAGCAACTTGGCCTCGTCGACGGCTTCTTCTCCGGTCGGCCACAAGAGTGATTCGACCGAGGTGCTGCGCAAACCGGCTGGATTGATGCCCCATTGACGAAAGCTCTCTGTGAATGCCAGGCGGAGACCGTACGAATCCTCGGGATTCGCATCAGCATCGGCCGTGACGATCGCTCGCAGATAGTCGCCGAACGTGATCCCGACCGGGGGGCAATAGTCGATGGCGCGAATACACATTTGCAGCGTCGAGCGTGCACATTCCGCGGCTTCCGTCGCCAGGCGGTTCGCCAGGTCGGGATGAATATCTCCCTTGCGCAGCACGCCTGTCCCTTCTGTGGCAATGCGGTACAAGTCCAAAGTCCGCGCTCGATACACTTTCAGAAACGCGCCAAACACAGCGGCGACCAGGATTGCTCCCCGCGCGTGCGGTTCGGTCGTCTTATCAAGGGCGTGGACATCCGGCGGCTTCAACTCCCACTTCTGGGTCGCCGGATTCACCTTCCCGAGCGCATCACGGAGTGCTTCGCCGCGTCCCGAAGCGCGTCCAAACTGCTGAGCCAATTGGCCGAGCATGCTTTCATTGCGCAGGTCGCCTCGGGTGCGCGCGATCTGGTCGCGAAGCAATCCCGGATACGAAAAATGCTGGAACATCGCCACCACGTCGGCGAATCCTTCGTGAAATGCCAGCACGTCCGGGTTCATCGGCTCGTTGAAGCGCGGATGCACTCCGTCGAGCAGGGCGTGCGTCGTTTCATGGGCCACAATGTCGTGTGATAGGCAGGTAAATACGATTGTCCCGGGAGAGTTGTTCGCGTCGCGGATGCCTACGGGAAAATAGCCGAACAGGAGGGCCTTTTTGTCGGGGCTGTAGTAGGCGTTGCGATCGCGAAGCGCATGGGGATAGATCCGCAGCCTGGGAACGAATTGCTCATAGAACTCGCCCTCCGCGTCTTTTCCGCGCTTGGACGACCACAAAGCGACGCGTCCCAAAGCCCGCTCGAAATGACCAATCGTCGCCATCGCGACCGCGTAGACCATCTGCTGATGAAACTGTGGATTCGATTCTGAGGGAGCCAGCCCATTCTGCGCCAGGATGCTGGGATCATTAAGCCACACTGGTTTGTACGCCGCGCCGCTCGCGGGGTCGACGTCGACAACTTCGACGTACTCGCCGACCGGCCCTTGGAAAAGTTTTTCCCAAGGAACGGTGATTGTCGCTTGGCTAATGTTTGCCGTGTCGAACCTTGCAGAGACGGCAGGATCGATCGCAAAGATCCGCAGTTGACGCCACACGGGATCAGGAACCAGTTCTTGTGGCATGGCATTTTCTCCCGGTCTCATGTCATGAGGCGACGGTCGTTGGCCGTGAACCCGGTTTCAGTTGCGCACCTCAAATCGACATGCTCAGCCAATGCCGTCTGGAAAGGGAAATTGCGTCGGCACGCCAGCGCCCGGCCGAATAATCGCCGGCGTGTGCTTTCGAAGGGCCGCGTCGCACACGGCGTATCCCCAATTCATGAGGCGATTTTGGGCCGTCGTATCGAGAGCTTTCAGCCGCGTCGGTGTTTCCGCGATTGCCATGGTTTTGTCATGCGGACAGTGTAGGGGATCTGCCAAACCATAATCCGCAATGTCGGTCCGAATGCCCCAATAGGTTCCATCGAGATCTTTCCGTTGATACGCGTCGATGAGATGCCGCTTCCGTAAGCTGCGCACCTGGTCGTCGATGATGTCGAGGATTCGCATTGATTGCTCGGCCCAATTGGTCGCCGGATGCGGCAGGGGCGCGATCTTGCGCCGGCGTCGCTGACCAGCACGGTCCGATAGCGCTTGATCACAGTTTCCAGCCCGAGGTTGTCGTAAACGCCGCCGTCGCTCAGGATCATCGTGTCGTTGTAAGGGCGAGTCTGCAGCGGGCAACTTGGATCGGGATCGAAACTGTTCGGATCGACGTCGAGAGTCGCGGGAGACAAGACAGGCGGAAACGCCGACGATGCGGCTACCGCCGTCGCCAATGGAGTATTCGGATTGCGGATCATGCCAACACGATAGTCCGCCAGATAAGGCCGCGAAAATCGCACTAACGATGCGGTTTGGATGTTCGTGGCGTTGATGACGAAACGCGGCCCTTCGTCGTCGGCAGGAAGTGATTGCAAGGTCGCATCGTCGAACAGGAATTTCCGATACGCGCGCGTCACGAAATCGGAGATCGTCACTCCGGGTGTGAACACGCCACCGAGGATTGATTCTCGATCGATGGTCTCGGATGCCATCTGCCGAATCGGTTCGACCAATAACTCTTCCAGGTTCGCGGCGACTCCTGCATTCGCGGTGCCCAGTTGAAAGTTTAAACGCTTCCAGTTCATACCGAGCACGCCGGCCGTAATCGAGCCGCCGGAGACGCTGGAAACTCGATTGAGTCGCTGAAGGATGCCGGCCTCATTGAGGCGCAGGAGCGATCCGACGTGAAAGAGCATCGCACGATAGCCGCCGCCTGATAAGCAAAGGCCAATGCCGGCTTGCGGCTTGGGAATCGAAGAGTCGTCGATTGTCGGTGACGCTGCGGCCGCGATATATAGCAACCTTGATCTGGAATAGTAAAAAATGCGTCGACGTCGTTGGTCGTTTATCCTACGTCCGCATCAACCGCCAATCAAACACATTTTGCAGTCTTATCATCAAGTGCCATCGTGCCGAAAGCTGCGTCGGAGTTGTCTCATTCTTTTGCCAATATGAAATGGTTGAGGTGCAGTGAGCAATGGCTTCCTAATCCGTTGTCGAAGGCCGACTCCCCTCGACGCGAACTGGAGGACCTTCATCGCTTTGGCGACTGCGACCAGATCAACGCAAGCGTCGCCTTGCGGATCAGTTCGTCCGAAGCAGATCTTGGGAACAAGAAAAAAAAAGCCGGCCGGCTTCGAGCCGGTCGAACTGCGCACCGGCTACTCGTGAGGCGACGGGCTGGGCTCGAACCTGGATCTGAGGGACGAACAAGTGGTGTTCTTCTCGCAGAACCTCGGCGCGGGCCGGCACGCGCTGCGATATAACTCCACGCGGAAACACCCAGATCACTTCAAGCTCGGCCGACGCACGCGTTCGACATGTACAACCCCGAGATCGAAGCGCGCAGCGACAGTATGCGGCTGCAAGTGCGCGATTGGTCGACGCGTTGTTTCTGACCGAACGGATTTTCTCCTTTCGCGCGCAGATGCGCATTGTGGCGGATTGGATCGTGAATTCGGACCCGGTTCGAGGCTCCGGTATCGCGGAGCTTTACTCAAGGCATGACTCGGAAGTCACACCACGCGAAGCGTGCTAGAGGCGATTCAAAGAGGCCGCCGTAATGGGAATTGCGGTTCTCTTCGGCGCCGGTTCAGCACGGCAAATCACAAGGGAGAGGCTAGGGCCTGGAGGTCAGGGAAATTGTCGCCAATTGAGCGAACTCAGAAAGGCTCTCTGCCTGCCCAGAACTCTTCCCTAGTGCTGCGTCACATCCAAAAATTAGGATGACCTGCCTCGTAAGTCGTTCGCACTAGCGGACAAGCCGCCAGTGCGACCCGAAAATCAAGGTGTGACAGAGCACTAGCCTGATTTTACCTACTTGCGTGCGAATCAAGAAGATGAGTCTGGCCAATTTGGGGAGATTGCCGGAAAGTTTTGTTGATTATAACATTTTTTGGGGTGGACCCCAAAAAACTCCCCCTTTCGCAAGCTCCACACATCCGCCCGCCCTCGGCAGTTCGGGCCCCTCACCCCCGGCCCCTCTCCCGCAAGGGGCGAGGGGTGAAGGACTTAGAAAAGCCGGCCGCAACGTTGGCTCCAACTTTCGACCTGACCACTCCCTGCCCTCGTTCGACTTTTTTTGCCTCCACCCAAAAAAAGTCCCCCTTTTTCAGCGCCCTAAAAAAGCCAAAAAAGTCCATGGAAGCGGGGCCGGGGACGGGGGGTGCGGGGCGGGGGAATCGAATCGGCTTGTGAGTGGGTCAAACTTCGCTGCTGCGGACAGGCACCTTCCAGAAAGGACCTGGAGCGAAAAAAGTCGGGCGGACGCGACTTTCCAGTCCCGCGCCCCGCTCCCCCCGTCCCCCGCCCCGCGGCCTCCAGTCAGTCTTGTCACAAGTCGTGTTTTTCGTTAAGTTTCCCGCCCGACTGCCGCGTCCCCTTTCCCGCAAAAAAAGGACACGGACCGATGACCCCTCAAATCTCACCTCCTCCTCCCTCCTGAAGATCATTCCAATTCGGTTCGTCAGCAAGGAAGCCGACATGGGACGGTGCACCGTCACGCGATGGGCATTCGTGGCCGGCCTTCTGTGTTATTGCGGATGCACGGGACCGCAAACCTTTAGTCCGTTCGGATGGATGCGCGGCCCCGACGCCTCGCAGGCCGCATCGAAAACAGACAAAAATAACCCCCTCAAGCCGGCCGATCAGGTCGCGTCTGATGATGCGTCTTCGTCCAAGGCGGACGGCGATGCCGCGGCCGATCTGAAAGCGCCCGACAAGCCCGGAAAAAATGGCTTCAAGGCGGGCGGCATCGATCCCGAATTGCGGAAGCAGATGGAGGCCGAGCTGGCCTACGAGTCGCCCGACGACCGCAAGCGGCTTTACGATCAATGGTCGAAGTTTGATCCCGGGTTTATTCACGACTTGATCGACAGCCATCGCATGGCCCGGGAGACGGCGGAAAACCGCGAGCACCCGGTCAAACTGGCTTCCGGCGACGCCCCTGCCAATCAAACGGCACAGGCGCCGGAAATGGATTTCCAGCCGGCTCCCAAGACGTCGACCGCCGCAGCGGCGTCGACTGAGCCGACGGTCCGCAATCAATCGCCGCCGCCTGCGTCTCCAGGGGCCGGCAGCCCGTGGAGTGATTCGAGCGACATGCCGGCGGTTTCAACCGCTCCGGCGGCTCCCGCGAATGCGGCTCCTGCCGCGCCCGGTAACGCCCCAAATAATGTCGCTGCGCCGGCTGGTCCGAGTGCTCCGGATGCGTTCGATGCCCTGAGCAGTCCGGGCCAGCCAGCCAAGCCGATTTCGATCGTTCCTCAGCCCCAGTCGACACGATCGGCCGGCAGTGCAACCGCCGCCCCGGCGTCGACTCCTGCCAACTCGGACGCATTTTCCGGCATGACCCCGCTCGACAACGCGGCGACACCGATTTCGCCACCGGCCGCACCGTCGATTCACCCCGGCGTGGCCGCCCCGGCAAGCGTCCTCTCCAACTTGCAGACTCAGGCGAAAGGCGCGAACACGGGTGCGGCGGCTGCCGACTTCGATTCTGCTGCTGCCGCGCCGTCGATCGATGCTCCTGCCCCTGTGCGTCCGCCCGGACCGGCGGCTGCTCCGACCGCCGTCGCCGATACAAGTCAGCCAGTGCAGTTGCAGCCGCCGACCGATCTTCCCTCGACTCCGGCTGCGCCGTCCTCGCCGGCCGAGACGAAGGCCTCGGTCACTCCGGCGTCGGCCACTGCCGCCGCCACCCCCACCGCCCCTGCGAGTCCCTCTGGTTTGGCGGGACTTGGCAATCGTCTGATGGGGGCGATTACGCCGAGTCTCGGTGCGGCGGTACGCACGGCGGCCCAGTCCGGGAGCTGGCACGACGAATTGCAGAAAATCGTCAATTTTGCCGCCTCGGAAGCGGGGCAAACTTCGGTCGGAACGACCGATACCGAGAAGCTCAAATACGTCGAAAAGCAGGTACACCTTCGCATGCTTTATCTCTTGTCAGGACAGCCGGCCAAGTCGCTCGAGCCCATTTCGGGACTCGACGCCGCGGACCAGGAGTTCTGGCAACAAGTCTTCTGGGGACTGTCGAATTACTTCGACAAGACGGCCATGGCCGACCCGAGCGATCGTGCCACGCAAACGATTGCCCAGCTTCGTACGGCCGTGCAACGGCTCAAGGAAAAATCGAAGCTCGAACTTCGCAACGTGGCCTTTTGCCAGAAGATCAGCAGTTACGGCAATTACGAACGCGTCAAACGCGACGAGTTCACGCCCGGACAATCCGTATTGCTCTATGCTGAGGTCGAGAACTTCAAGAGCGAGGCGACGACCGAAGGGCCGTATCGCACGATGTTGAAATCGACGATCGAAATCTTCGAAAGCCAGGGCGGAATGGTGGTGCGCATGCCGTTCCAGGCGCCGGATGATCTGTGCGCCAGCCAGCGCCGCGACTACTACAACACCTACGAATTTGCCATTCCACAGCGAATTGGCATGGGTCCTCACACGCTCAAGCTGACCGTCGAGGACCAAATCAGCCACAAGGTCGCCACGTACACCGTGAACTTTACGGTGAAATAGGCTGCCTTACGCTCGGCCGGGGCGACGTTCCGGTTCGAGCGGAAAATTCTCTGCTCGAAGACCGCGCACGCTTCGACTGGTGTGCGATTCCGCGCATAATACGGTTGGAATGTCACCCGCCTCCTTCCCTCCAGCGATTGGCCTCTCATGAGAGTTGTCCTGTCCGCTCTCGCGTTCTTGGCTGTTCATGTGGCCTTCGCATTCGGCGGCGAATTCCCTCCCGTCGATCAGTTGCCTTCGCGGCCTGATTTACCCGATCCGCTGGTCATGTTCGACGGTACGCCGGTCGCCACGAAGGCCGATTGGTTCGCCAAACGGCGACCTGAACTCAAGGTGCTTTTCGAGCATTACATGTACGGCAAGGCTCCGGCCGCCCCCGATCACGTCACCGCGACCATCGATCGCCACGATTCCGGCTATTTTGGCGGCAAGGCCACGAAAAACGAGATCACGATCCAATTCGGACCGCCCGGAACCCCTCCAATTCATCTCTTGCTGGTGGTGCCCAATCGGCATCAGGGCGGGGCGCCTGTTTTTGTGGCACTCAATTTTTGCGGCAATCACGCCGTGCTCAATGATCCGACGATTGCCGTGCCAGCGATTTGGATGCCCGAACATTGTAAGGGCTGTGTGGACCATCGCGCGACCGAAGTGGGGCGAGGTGCACAGACGCCCGTGTGGAGCGTCGAGTACGCGATTGATCGCGGATATGCCATCGCGACGTTTTACGACGGCGACGTCGATCCGGACAAGAATGATCCGGCCGACGGCGTTCAGCCGCATTTCCGCAGGCCGAACGAGCCCCGCGCCGACGACGAGTGGGGCACGATTCGCGCGTGGGCTTGGGGACTGAGCCGCGTGGTCGATTATCTTCTCACCCGTTCAGACATCGACGCCAACCGCATCTGCGCAACCGGTCACTCGCGCTTGGGAAAAACGGCCCTTGTCGCGGCTGCCTTCGACGAGCGCATCGCGCTTGTCGCGCCGCATCAGTCGGGCACGGGCGGCTGCGCCTTGTCCCGTGATAACGACCAGGAGACCGTGGAGCGCATCAACCGGGTCTTTCCGCACTGGTTCGACGGCGTCTTCAAGGAATTCGCCCACCGCGAGGACCGCCTGCCGATCGACCAAAATTTGTTGATGTGCCTGGTAGCTCCGCGGCCCATCTTCGACACGGAGGGGCTGCAGGACAAATGGTCCAACTCCGGTAACGCGTTTCGCGCTCTGAAAGCGGCCGACAAGGTCTATAAGTTTCTCGGGGCGCGCGGAATGGTGGGAACCGGCGTCATTCAGGCCGAAGAGCCCATCAACGGCGGAAACTTTGGCGATCTGATTCAATACCGCCGAAACACACGACACGAGTTGAACAAGGATTATTGGCGCGTGATTTTTGACTTCGCCGACGCATACTTCGCGAGACAGGGCGCCACGTCGTCGCAACGCTCGGCCGCGAAATGAAGCAAGCCACGGCGAGTTGGGCCGCGGCTTAAAAACTCAGGCGAGCAGGCCGAATGAGACTTTAGTTTCCGACCGATTGCATGCTGCGATAGGAGACCCGCGCCACTTCGTCGCCGACTTCGTATTTCGGTTTACCGCGGGAATCGACGATTTTCGGATGCACGCGGCCCTGGATGAATACCACGTCGCCGTCGTGAAGCAGGCGAAGTTTGGGGCTCTCGATCAACTCGAAGGCGCCGCCGTACTTGTCGGTTCGTTCCGGATTGGGGCTGTAAATAATGTGCCAGGTTTTGTCGCCGGGGTTGAAGTCGACGACACCGCGCAAGTAGCTGTAGGCCGTACGATCGTAATCGTAGCGATTGGGTGATCCGACACGCGTTTTGGCGTCGACCGTTTTTGCCGCAACTGCCACGATGCCGGTGTCAATCTTGCCCCCGCGATCGAGCGGTGCTTCGAACGGCTCAGGCTCAGCCGACGCGACGGATTGTGGACCGCCAGCCCGTTGGGGAACCTCGATCTGCGTTCCCTTGTCGAACGTATCCTTTCCCCCTTCTGTTCCGAAGGGAGTGGCATCGCTCGGCGGCGGCCCGGCAGACGGACCAGGCGACTGCCGCGGGCCCGGATCCACTGGATCCGGAACGGGCACCTCCGGACGGCGGGAAGAACCGACCTGCGGCGGACTAAACCTCGATGGGTCGTTGTCGAATGTTTGCTGCGGCGCACCCGGCAGGGGTGCGAGCGAACCACTGTTCGGCGGCGGCATGACCTGCGTGGGAGCAGGAGTCGGCCCCGGCACAGGTGCCGGTGCCCAAGTTCCACCGGGCGGCGGCGAGCTCGGCGCACCGAACTGCGGCTGCGGTGCCGGATACATGGGACCCGGCGTTATGATCGTGCCGCCAGGAGGCCCGACGAATCCCTGATTCGGCGGCGGGGCATAATAGCCGGGATTGGTTGTGTAGCCGTATGGTGCGGGCGTCCAGCATCCAACGAGAACAAGGGACGCAGCTCCGCCGAGGGCGCGGAGCGTCCGGCGTGTGGACTTCATGGGTCTTGGTCCTTGCGAATCGTCGATACGAGAGCGACGGGGAATCGATCTCGAGCGGGTGTGACGGCGCCGTTTCGCATTCGGGTCGTTGGGGGTCGAAGTGGCACGGCGCAGCACTTCGGCCTCTGATCAGGCGGGCGGAATTCTAAGAATGCGTTGAATTCTGTCCAGACCGAGTTTTTGGCCCGGTCGATGTATTCTCGCCGGGACGGGATCGAGTCTCACAATCGCCAATAGATGCCACCCTTTTCGAGGTGTCGCACCAGCAAATACGTGATCGCGAACGTGATTGCAAACCCGACCAGGCAGACGGCGAGAGATGCGTTGTGTGGAACGACGACTGCCAGAACAAGAGCCATTGCACCATGAATGAAATAGGCCGCCAGGGGATTGGTGCCGAACGTTCGGAACATGCCGATTCGCAATCCGCCCACGTCGCAAGCGGCCGAAAAAAGCGCCAGCAACGCGAATTGAAAACCCGTGGCAAATGTCACAAAGGAAAGATTGGGCATCCTCTTGCCCAGCATCCAATAATTTCGCAATCGATGCTCGACGGCAGGAGGCCGATCGGACTGCGGCTCATCGGCCGGCGGCGCCACAAACGGGGGCTCGGCCAACATTTGGCCGAGTGAGCGACCCCGTAGCCGCTCCCAAGGCGGTCGCACCGGATTCGGCGCAAGCGACAAATCGGGAGCATCGCGAATTCGGTCTTCCAAGGCGACGATGGTCGCCTGGAGTTGTTCCTCGTCCCGCGCGGCCGCGTCCGGTGACGGCTTTCCCTGCGACTCGCGCAATCTCTTGAGCGCGAGTCGCCGTTCGTCGAGGGCAGCGCGCAAAGTCGATTTTTCCTCTGCCTCTCGCTGGCAACGCGCTCGCATTTCGGCCAACTCGCCCCGGTCGAGATCATAGAGCCGGGTGAGGCACGACATGAAATAACCGATCGCCATGAACGCCAGCCCCCAAACCGCGAGACGCGCAAGGGCCCAACGCGGCGACGTGGATGCGGCGACGAGATCGTAAGCGAGCGTCCCGCCAAGCATGACGACGGCCCAATTGATCGGTCCAAAGATGCCCCCGTCCCATCCCTGGTCCCTCCCCGTCATCCAGGCCTGCGACAACCAGTTGCCATTGATGCCGTAAAGAAAGTCCCAGGCGATCCAGTACGAAAGCAGACCGTGTGCGGCGCCTAACACGGCCATGGCAAACAACCGCAGCCAGAATGGACTGCCGATCCAGGGCAGCACGACAAGCTGCGTCGCTCCAATGATGGCCAACGTTTCCCAGAGTTCCGACTTCACGAGTTTGGCCGACAGGACGCGCCAATGGACGCATAATCGCTCCGGCCAACTGAGAGCATTCCAGGCCCGGAGGCGCTCAACGGCGGATGATACGGCGGAGGAGGGAAGAGGGGAGGCGGACGACGAAAGATTGCGATGGCCCTCGAATGGCGGCAATTCTCTGTCAGCAGTTTTCTCACTGGACGTCGTCGCTCCCGACTCTCCCGCAGCTGGCATGAACTCGGCCGGCATCTCGCGGATATTGAACCATCGCGGAATGTCGCCGACAAAGAAATAAACCACGAGTGACAGCAGCAGCAATTTGCCGCTGCGTCGCACGTACGCCAGGGCCGTGGGCCACCGGCCCCGCACGCTCCGCCGTTTGAGGTACGTCAGGCGAAAGGCGAAACCGACGACGAACAGAAATCCAGGCATGATCGTGTCGGCATAACTGAAATAGGTGTCATTGTGCTTGAGAACGGAGTGGATGGCGGCGAACGGAGCCAGAAAATTGGCCAGACACATGCCAACGACTATGTAGCCGCGGAATTGATCGAGCGCTGCCGATCGTGCCGGTGTTGGTATACGCGAAGACATGCGCCACTTTGACAACAGACCTTCTCGCAGCATATCCGCGGATTTCAAGAAGGTGAACGACGCGGACGGGACGCCCGGCAACCGGCGCCAATCGTATTCAGCCGCCCTTCAGTTTTTCCTGCGACGAAGTGTGAAAAATCTCACACCATATGCCTCGAAATCGGCCGTGACGGGCCGCGCAAGTTTTTTAAGAAAATAGATTTGAATTTCCCATGGTGTTTGCGTGACAATGTGGGAGAGCACGGCTACTTGTTTCGGGCCTCTCTCACTTTGGTTTGTCAGCCAGTTGCTGTCTCGGGAAACGTGTTGGGCGACACGTCCCTAGCAGCAGCAAATATGTGACGCAGCAAAAGCGCAGGTTCCTGGTGGATGGCCTCCGGACGAGGGATGGTCGTCGAAGGATCTCGCACCAGCGAGACCAGTCGGATTGCCCCATCGCTCTTGCTATCTCCCAGCAGCCCGTCAACCGCGCGTTTCGATCCGGCTGTCGCGATACACGAGCACAAATTGTTCGACTCGACGACTGCGCGCTCGCACTGATGTGCAAACGGCTTTGCGTCGGGTGGTCAATTCTCGAATCTCCGAAAGGAAGAGGTATGACTCAGAGACGAAGAGGTTTCACGCTGATTGAGCTCCTCGTGGTGATTGCCATCATTGCGGTGCTCATTTCCCTGTTGTTGCCGGCAGTCCAGGCCGTGCGCGAGGCCGCACGCCGAACTCAATGTCGCAATAACCTGAAACAGATAGGCCTTGCGGCAATGAACTACCACGACGTCAACCTGTGCTTTCCGCCGGCCTTCTCGCTGCTCCTGGGATCCGCCCAATATCCACAGTACTGCCTTTGCCCCGGTGGGTGCTTCCCCAGCGTGGCAAACGTCCACACGTGGGGCGAGCGTCTGCTTCCGTTCGTGGAAGGAAACACCGTCTATACTCGGATCTGCATGAACGGGCCGATCTTTGCACCGGCCAATCTCACGGCCACCGGAGCGGCGTGCTACACGCAACTGAACTCTGGCGGTTGCTGTAGCGTGGGGCCGACTCGACCCGCAGCCGCTGTGCTTCCCGTTTTTCTATGCCCCTCGACGCCGCGCGGCGCGAACCCTTTTAGGGAAATCGGTCTTTCGGTTATGGAAACCTGTCCTTGTGGTAACATCTTTCCAATCTATTGGGCGGGCGCGAGCGATTACACCGCGGTCAGCTGCTATTGCTGCGGAGTGAGGTGCGTCTACAACAAAAGCGTCGGTTCGAACGATCCGCAAGCGGTCGGGAATTGCGGCTTTCGCGAGGGAGTGCTGAATTGGAACTTCCTGCGGCCGGGCGTTGCGCCCGTGAGCATCGAATTGATCACCGACGGGACATCGACGACTATTTTTTGCTCGGAACTGGCTGGGCGGCCCGATCTCTGGCAAAGGGGCGTTAAGAAGACCGCCGCGAACTTTGCCGCTTGGCCGCCCGGCGAGGGGGGGATCACGATCCCGGTCAATTTTGGCGGCTGTTGGGGCTGCATGGACAACGGGTGGAACGAACTCTGGGGTTCTTCATTCGATGGTACCCAGGCCTCAAACGGCACGACGGCCTGCATCATCAACTGCACGAACCAGGCCAAACTTGGGTTGTACAGCTTTCATCCCGGGACGTGCGGATTGTTAATGTGCGACGGCTCGGCCCATATGGTCAGCGAAAACATCAGTCTGATCACGTTTTGCCGATTGATTACCTTCAAGGGTCACTCGCCCGTGACGGATAGTTTCTAAAGTCCGAGCGACCGACGGAATCACAGGGCAAGCCGCCGGGTCCGACTCGGCGGCTTGCTATGCACCTTGGAAGCGCAAAGCCACGCCGATAGTCGATGGCCCGCGCCGATCGCCGGGAAGGGAGAGTTCGCATGATTCGGATCGGCCGCAAGCTGTGCGGCGCTATGGGGCGCTTCTGCGCTTGCGACACTCAGTTTGATCTGGAGCGGCTGCAGCAGCCGCCAAAGCTCGCAACAGGCCTTGGATGCCCAATTGCAGTCGCTCCATCTGGAGAAAGCGGATCTCGGCAAATTTGCGGGCAAAGTCACCATCGATGGCTCGCCGCCGAAAACAGCCCGCGGGAAGGTTCTGCTGGTCATTTTGTACGACCCGGCGCACCCGGATAAGAATAAGCCGCCCATCCAAGCAGCTTGCAAACCAGACGGCAGCTTCTCGTTCTTCACGTATTCCGCCAATGACGGCGTTGCTATCGGAAAATACGTCGTGCTGTTTGCCCAGCTCATGGCCAGTCGGGGGAGGGGCCTGGTGCAGCCGGACGGACTCAAGAATCTGTACGACGATCCCGACAAGAATTCGGAAGATAAGGACTTCGTGGTCACCGTCACCCAGTCGGGCAAGACCGATTACAACTTTAATCTGGAAATCGCCGGGAAAGATCCTGTGACATCCCCTGGTCCCCATGCGATTACCGAAATCCGCAAGGATTAATCGCCCGCGCGAGAGCAGCGTAGCGTAAAAAAAGCCCACGGAAGGCTTCCGTGGGCGTGTGCTTCGGTCGCAAGACGCGTCATTTGGCCTTGTGGGCGATCGGGATGCCCACGCAGTATTTGCCGAAGAGATTGATCGTCAGCGTCGATTTGTCGTCCTTGGCGTTCTTGATGGTGAGCGCCAGGTCGGCCTTGGGGGCGTCGGTCGCCTCCTCAAAGCTCGATTTTGAGAGCGGCTCGCCGTCGCCCGAAAAGACCATCAACTGCCAGTCGTCTTCAACATGCTTCACGCTGCAAAGGAGGCAGACCGTTTCGTGCTCGTTGCCTTCGCTATCCTTGAATTTCATCGTCCGCAGCCGTTTGCCTTCGGCGGGCTTTCCGTCCACGAGCGGCTTGAAGCTGGGCGACATGAAGACGTAGCACAAACCGATGCCGTTATCCTTTTCAGCGTCCTTGGGGCCCTCGCTTTCCTCCCGGAAGCCTTTCAGCGGCACGAGCAGGATTCCTTCGTGCGTGTCCGCATTGGAGATGCCCACCGCCTTGTCGGCGTCGGGCTCGATCTTCACAGGAAGGTGCTTGAATTCCTTGTTGAACTGCTCCGTGAGTTTCCCGCCGTATTCCTTCGCCATATCGGGATCCATCTCCGTGAGCGAAGGCTCATCGGCACGCGATCGCGCCGCCAGGCACAGGATGCAAGTCGCGAGAACGAACAGCAAAGACAGTTTCTTCGTGGGCATTGAGCCAACCTCCGGACGGATTGTGTGTCGATTCCGTACAAGGATGCCGAAGGACAAACTGTCGCGCTCTGCGCGCTTCGGCATGCTTCCCGGTTGCTAGGAACCGTGCGCTGCCACGCGGCCGACGACGGGGGCCGAAAGAACGCTCCTGCCGGAGCCGATTGCCGATGCCGGGCGGACTCCCTGGACCGCGCGACGGTCGGACTTCTTTTCAACCGGTTTGCTCAGCGTGAGATTCTGGTCGGCCAACGCATAGTAATACATACCGACCATCATTTCATCAAACGTCTGTTCGCCAAAGTGGACAAACTTCGACGGGTCCGGGTTGACGAGGTTGTTCTCCGAATTGTCGAAATGGGCGATGCAGCGCAAAACGCTCCCCTTGGGCATCAGCCGGGCCTTACTCAACTGGAAAATGTTCTGCCAGTTGAAATCGTACTTGGGAACATCGAGCAGGATTTCCGTCTTGCCGTTGGGATACGCAGCAACGAAGCGGAAGGACTTGCCCCGGAGATGCATATGGGGGATCAGCGCATAAAGCAGCGTGTCCTTCTCGAATTTGTCCTCGGCCGTGCAGAGAACGTTGTCGAACCCGGGGGGCAGGACAAATTGGAAGTTGATGACGGCGCCGATTTGCATCTCTTTCTTCACCGTTGTCGGGTCGGCAAAGACGAGACCCGCCTCGCTTTGATCGGTCTGCTCGGTTCCGTTCGGTGTGTAGTGCATTTGAAAGACCAGCTTCGAGCCGGCCGGAATGCGGCGCGCATATCCCTCGGGGGTGATGAGCGCGGGAATTCCCGGGCCCGATGACGCGACTGCTTTCAGCAGCGGGTCGGTCGGATCGGGCTCTTTCTGCCCCGGAGGCATATAGCTCAGGACCATGTGATGGACGATGCTGCGGTTGCCCGGTTTTCCTTCGGCCGCCTTCACCCACACGTCGTGCTTCAGGCCGGGGTCGACGATGAAATACTGATAATCCACAATCCCCGTCGCGGGAATCTTGAATGCCTTCGGCATCTTCACTATCAAATCGGGCTTGGGAATTCTCCAGCCTTCGGCGAATGTCACCGGTGGCGGAAGCTGCGATCGATCCCCCTCGGGGCAGCCATTGTCGATCCATTCCGCGATCAACTGCTTTTCGGCAGCCGGTACGCGGGAGTCGTTTGAGAATTCGCCGTATTTCGGGTCGGCGTTCCAGGGTGGCATTCGCTGATTATCGATGACTTCCATCATGTTCTCGGCCCACGCCGACACGTCCTTAAACGAGGTCAGCGTGAAGGGAGCGATCTGCCCCGCGCGGTGACATTCGACGCATCGTGACTGCACGATCCTCGCGATCTGGTTCGAGTAGGTCACGCTCCCTTTCTCGGCATGGCGATTCACGCGACCGATGCGGCAGCCGATCGCCGCCACAGTTGCCGTGCGAACGGCCTTTGCCGCGAGCACATCGTCCAATGCGTCGGCCAGGAAGTGCCGCGATGCACTTGGCCGGGCGTAGCCGACTCCGAACTGGTCGTCGATTTTGCCGCGGTAACGAATCGTTCCGCTCGCGTCCAATACGAAAGCTTCCGGCGTTCGCGCGGCATCGAATTTATCGGCGACCTGGTTGGCTGCATCCTTCAGGATGGGGAACTCGATGTGGTTGACGCGTCCGAAGTGCGTAATCGCCGCCAGCGAGTCCCGTTGATTCGAATCGATACCGACGAACTCGACGCCCTTGCTTTTGTAGCGACGCGAAAGCTCGGCCAATTTTGAGCCATATTGTTTGGCCAAGGGGCATTCGGTTCCGAGGAAGATTACGGCAACTGCCTTTCGATCTTTCCAATCGCTCAACGAATGTGCGGTCCCGAGCGAGTCCTTGAGAGTAAAGCCGTCGATCCGCTGTCCAATGGATCCCGCACCGTTCGCGGTCGCGGCAAAAAGCACGCTCATCATGAGCCAGGAGGTTCCGGATGCCGTCATTGAGCGTCTCCCCAGGAAGAACCGAATTTCGGAAGAATCGAGTTTGGCAAAATGCACAAGTTGCGGTGAAAATATCCGTGGTTACCTACCGGTAAGTATGACCTACTGCTAAGTAGTAAACCGAGAACTTTCCCCGGAGTCAAGGTAAAAAATGTGGCGAAAATCGCCGCCGGCCTACGCGACCTGCTTTTTCAGCCGCCACAGCACCCGTCATTTGGCTTTGGGAATCGTTTCGAGCAACCGCTGCGCTTCCCGTGCCGACGGTGAACCAGGTGCTCGATTGATAATCTGCCGGAGCGGGTCGACAGCGATCGGGCCTAAGCCGGCTTTGGCGAGAAACCGCGCGTGGCGCAGCTCCGTGTCCAGATTTGTCCGGTCGGCCTGTATCTGGTTCAGCATGCTCGCTCGACGGACGGGGCGATCGACGGCGATCACGCGGACCGTCGTTGCGACGGGCGGGTTCGATTTTGCCGTCTGCCGGACAACCGCGGATCCATTGCTTCGCATGGCCATCTTCATGCCCGTCTGTCTCGGTGCCACTCGTGTTGCTTTGTCCCCTGCGGGACGATTGTTGTGCTGTTCGGACTTGGAAGGCGTCGTGGGAGCAGCGGCAGCTCGCGGGTGATCGCTCGAGCTGTTTTCATTTCGCCAGGCGTCGAACAGCCCGTCGATCGCGTCGAGCTTCGCCTTGCGGATCCCGTTGACCGTTTCGATCGTGTCCTTGATCACGAGACTGCGATCGCTCGCCGGGTCGAACGCCGGCCATTCAGGCAGTCCGGATTTGTTCGGATTGCCGGTGGCCGCAAACTGCACCCAATACCCGCTCATGGCATCCCGAATGTGGGCGTCCGCGGGCGAGTATTTGGGAGCCAACTGCAAATTGTCGAATGCAAAGACGATTTCTGCACCGTGGTGGGCGCCCAGCAGCTTGCCCATTGGGCCTGGGGTCGGATGTGCGAAGTGGTACAAGTAGACCGGATTCTTTGCCTGCTGCATTGTCCGTGCGACATAGCGGCACGGGGCGACAAACAGGTAATCGCCCATCAGGTCGGCCACGGATTGACGAAGATGCGACGCCGGATAGAGCGATGCGATACCGTCCGCTGCCGGCTTGCCGAAGCTTTTCTCGAGCAATTCTTGATATTCCTCGGCCCGTTTCGGCAACGGGCTGCTCATCGTGAAGAGCGAGCCTTCGTCGGCGTTGGCGCCCACGATCAGAGGCACGCCGTTGATCTGCCCCTTCTCGAACAGCGTCATCGGATCATCGGGAATCACCCAGCCATCGACCACCGGACCGAATCGCAACCGGTCCGATCGAAATTCCAGACTTCGCGGAGCGTCGAAACCGGCAGTCGCCTTCAACAGATCGTCCGCACTCATCGCGCGCAGCGCCGCCAACTGCCCGGATCCTTCGGGCGCTCCGCATTTCTTGGCGAATTCCAGGCCGGCAGCTTCCGCAGGCCGGTAGCCGTAATGTGACTGCTTGATGTGTGCGAAGGTCAGCGTCGCCCCGCTTTGCGAGATGGCCCGCTGGAAGAGTCCCTTCGCCAAGGGAGACATGAGGAGGGCATAAACGCTGTTGCCGCCGGCCGACTCACCGAAAATCGTCACGCGGGTCGGATCGCCGCCAAAGGCGCTGGCGTTGCGCTGCACCCATTTCAGGGCCTCGATCTGATCCAGGATTCCATAATTGCCGCATGATCCCTGCGGCGACTCGGCGCTGAGCTCTGGGTGCGCCAGGAAGCCGAGCGGGCCGAGGCGATAATTCATGCCGACGACGATCACTCCGCGGCGGGCGAGGTTCGCACCGTCGTAGAGTCCCTGCGAGTCCGCGCCGAACGTGTAGCCGCCGCCGTGGATCCACACCAAGACGGGCAGCGGTTCGGCACCCCGCCGCGCCGGCGCCCAGACGTTGAGATAAAGACAGTCTTCACCGGTTTTGGCCTGCAACGACATTCCCGGGAACATCGTCGCCAAGGCGACGGGATGCTGCGGCGCCGCGGTCCCGAACGCGAACGACTCGCGAACTCCCTGCCAATGCTGCGCCGGTTGCGGCGGCCGCCAGCGTAAGTCGCCCACCGGCGGGGCCGCATAAGGAATGCCCCGGTAGAGCTGCACGTCGTCGGAGTCGCCCACGATCAAACCGCGGACGAGGCCCGTGTCGATCTGCACCGGGTCGACGCACACTTTGAGAACTCCCATCGATTTAGGTTGGGTGTCCGCCGGGGCGTCTTTCGCGTCGGCCAGGCCGGATCCGACGAGAATCATCACAGCGATGAGAAGTGGCAGCAAAGACGTGTTGCGCAACATGACTTGAAGCTCCGCAAAGAAAGGAAATCGCTTTCATTGACTATAAGAACGCGCCGACTCGGAAATCTCAACAAAAGGTCCCTGTGCGTTGCTTTTAGTCAACGCCGTTGCGTTTACGAAACACGCGGCCCCGTCGCGTCTTTCCCGCAAAGGTCTCTGCACGCCGCCCATTTTTCGGGGCGTTCGACGATTCGCGCGCTGCCGGACTGGATTCCGCTACGGTTTGTCCCATCCTTGCCTTGCCAGGCGGAGGGGATGACCGGTGCGAATTCACCCAATTCGAGATCTGCACGAAGTGCTTCTCTGTCCTCCGCTCGAGGACTGCAAAGCGATCGCCTGCCGGCCGAATTGGATCTGTTGTCGGCCGTGTCTTGGCGCATGCCCGCCCGGGTGTTGTTGCTGTCACGAGGTCAATCCCCGCGAGGTCAACATCAACCAGGTCCTGCTGCGACGCGCGATGGCCGGCGTGCTCACCCGCTTGCGGAGTTATGACTGGCAAGTGACCCACGGTCACTACGTCGGCGACAACGGGAACTCGCTCGACTACTTTGCCTGAACCTGTGGCATGTGATTACGGGCAGTCGAACTTGCGCAGAATCGGCATGCCGCGCGGATCGCTGTCGATGACGATGAGCTGGCGGAATCCCAGCTCCGCACAGCGCCGGCGAAGCGTCGGAACAAGCTCCGACAAGGGAAGCCGCGGTTGCTCCGCGCGCGACCGTGAGTACCAGTTGTACCCGTGACCGATCCACGGATCGTCCTTCGCCGGCACGTAGAGACCGTCGATCATCGCCAGCCCCGAAAGGGCGGGCGCGACCAACGGACCCTCTTTCGGCCAATAGGGTCCGTGCAACAGATCCCAGAACTGCCGGTTCGACTTCGGAATAAAGACCAGCGTCCGCTGCTTTTCCGCCAGCGGCAGTTCGTCGAGCGAAGACAAAACGGCAAGAATCTTCTTGTCGCCATTCATCCGCGATTCGACCGAAGTCGCCGTTTGCCGGAGAATGTCCGCGGCAACGCCGAATCGGCCGTGCATCAAGGCGACGCCGAAGCCTGTTTGTCCCGACGCATGTCCCCGAGCGGCCAGATTCGCCGCGACCATCGCCTGGCTCAGCACGGCCGTGTTTGAAACCAATGTTCCGCCCAAAGTGAGCAACAGCAGTCCGGCAAATATTTGACGAAGCGTGAGTTGGCTGAGTGGCCATTCTTCGACGCGACGACTCGGTTTGCGGCGAATCACGACCGCCAGCAGCAAGGCCAACGCGAGCCATTGCTGATAGTTCGAGAAATAGTGCGTGCTCGAGTACTTCATGAACAGCCCCGGACCCGTGCCGATTAGCGCGGCGATCATGACGAATTCGAGGTCGAGCAATTTGCGCGTCCGCCAGGCATCGGATAACTCGCCAACAGCGCGAATTCCTGCCTGCCGCAAGAGCACGGCGGCCAAAATCCAAAGCCAGAGGTAATAAATCAGCCAGAATTCGGGCCACCATTGCGGTTCGATGTTCGCACGCAGAAAGCCAAACGGAACGAAGCGGCTTTCCCCCAACGCGAAATAGCCCGGATCGGCTGCCGCTTGATAGGCGGTTCCGACAATTGCGATCACGGCCAGCGCCAAGAGGTCGAGCCGGATCGAACGGTAGAGTCGCAATCGCACGACCAGGTATCCGCCCGCCGCGGCGAGCACAATCATCACGGAGATTTTGAGCAGACCCAGGCCGCCAATGAGGGCCACAAGTAAGACAACACCCACGACGAGATCAGCCGCACTCGGATGGTTCCGGGAAAGGAAGACATCGCCCACAAACGCCCAAACCGCGCCGATCATGAGCAGCGAGACGGCGACCGCGAGCGCGTAGGATTCGCTCGTCACGATCGAGTTCCATCCGTTGATCGGCATGAAATTCGATGCGTAGGGCAAGCAGCCGATATAGCCCACCGAGACCACGAGCCAAAAGAGCGCACCGATCGGCCGAGACTCGACGGGCTCAGCCATCGATCCCGCGTTCGGCGGCGCCGCGTCGCGTCGCCATCGTCGAGCAAGCCCGAGCGCCGCCGTCGCGAGACTCAGCACGCCGAACGGAATGAAGAGCACCGGATACCCGCGGTTGTAGAAGTCGATCACGCGCACATCGAGCACGTTGCACAGCCGCGCAAAATCCAATGGCTGCCGAAGTGATAGGGGACGTAGGGCAAACCGTCGAGCCCCGTGCTCGGCACGCCATACGTTCGCAGCATGTTGCAGATGCTGGCATGGAACAACGTGTCGATCGGCGCACGCCCGAAGCCGAGTTCCTCGACAAAGAGCGGATTCCGATCTCCTGTCCCCCAAGCCGCGCCGGCTGCGTAGAGCGAAAACAATCCGGCGAAGGCGACCAGCACCAGGATTCGCAGCAAAGCGCCGCGGGCCACCTGTGTCGCCAGCGCCAGGCCGACACCGGCCAGACCGATGAGGCAAAGAGCCGTGCCCGTCACCTTCCCATCGATTGCCGAAGTGCCGACGCCTGCGGCGACCGTCAGTCCGAGCAATGTCAGAAAGGCATGACCCGACCACCATCGGCCCAAACGCCCGGCCCCGACGAGCGACACAAGCCGTCTCGCAAGGAGCGAGAAACTGAGCAGGAACCAACTCAATCCCACATACTTCGCCCATTCGAGGGGCGAATTGTCGGCGTACCCGAACCGCAGAAGAAAACCGATGGCCGCGACGACGAGTGCCACGATCGCCGAGAACAGTGCGACGGCCGCCTGGTTGGCCTCCGCAACGCGATCAGGCGGGCCGGCCATCGAATCTCCGTGAACCTGCTGCTGGAGTGCGGGACGAGACGTGCTGAGTGGCGTTGAAGTCGCTCAATCGAGCTTAACCCGCCGCCTAGGGCCTTGAAAAGGTTGTTACGCGACGCGGTAGAATAGCGCACGATGGACTCGAAAAATAGCGTCGAGCATGTGGATCCGGCCGCGGGAGTCCAGTCCGACTCGCCGGAGCCGTCGTCGATCCATACAAGCAGCTCCAGCGACCCTCCGTTAGCTGCAGGCGCTCCACTGTTAAATGATGCTCGCCGCCTGCGGATCAGTCTCCTACTCGTGGGTTCGCTGGTTCTGGGCGTCGTGTTGGCCCTCACCCCACGTTATGAGACGAACGACGACGCGGGAATGAACCTCGTCGCGGCCGGCCGCGGTTTTGTCGATCGGCCCGATGAGCATCTGCTCTATTCCAATGTTGTGATTGGCCTCGCATTGAAATGGCTGTATCAGGCCGCACCGAGCGTGCCTTGGTACGGCGGGCTTTGGTTCATCACCGCGTGCGCGTCGTTGGTCGCAATTTGCTTCGCCTGCCTGCGAAACGCCTCCTCCGAGTGGACCGTCGGACTGTTGGGCGCCTTTCTCTGGTTCGCGGGTATCCCCGACCTGACGCAACTGCAATTCACGCGGATCGCCTTTCTGGCGGGACTCGCGGGACTGCTCTTACTCGTGAGCGGGATCAAAACCACTGGCGCGACGCGGCAACACTGGTTCGCGATCCCCTTGCTGCTCGTGGGCGAACTGATCCGTTACGACGCCGTGCGGCTGACGTGCGTCGTCCTGTCGCCGGTGATTCTTTGGATGTTCTGGCGCTGCCGTTCAGAAAAGAATGCCCGCCGCGCGGTCGCCGTGCTCGCGTCGTGCCTGCTTGTCGGCTGGGGAGCGGTTCGCTTCAACGATTGGTATTACGCGTGCGATCCTGATTGGAAAGACTTTCATCCCTTCAACATCTTGCGCGTCGAATTCATGGATTTCGATCACGTGCAGTACAACAACCAAACCGCCAGCGCCTTCGCCGCCGGGGGATGGAAGCCGGTCGATTTGCAGATGCTCCGCAACTGGGCCTTTTTGGACGAGGATCGCTACAACAGCCAAAACCTGCGCACGATTCTCGAAGCGCTGCCGCCGAACGGCTCATCGGCCAGACCCTGGCAGACGCTCTTCAAACAGCTTGCGGCCGACCGTGAACTTTGGGGACTCTTGGCCTGCGGCGCCGCCATTGTGGCGATTCTGGCCGTCGACCGCTCCGCCCGGTTCATTCCCCTGGCGTGCCTAGTCGCGTCACTGGCAACCTGCGCCGTCGTTTACCGGTTCATGCACCTGCCAGCACGGGTTTACTGTCCGGTGATCGGCGGATGCGTGGCGACGGCACTCGTCTTCGCAAACGGACCTCGGTCATTCGGCAAACGCCGCGGTTGGGCAGAAACGGGATTTGGCCATTGCCTGGCAGTGACCGTGGTGGGCGCGCTGATCGTGTGGCGGGGATACGGCGTGTGGCGGTCCAATGCAAACTACGTTTCGTATCACAATTCGGCTGTGCGAATGCTTGCCAATCTCGGGCCGAAGGCGGAGCAACTCTACGTGATTTGGGCGGGGGATTTTCCCTTCGAGTACGTCACCCTGCCCTTTGGCGGAAAGTCGCTGCCAGCCAGCTTCAAAGTCATGACCATGGGAAATACGAGCGGCTTCACCCGGCAGCGGCTGCGCGAACTCGGCGTTCGCGACCTTCGTTCGCTCGTCCGCAACGGAGGGCAGGTTTACTTCGTGTGCCAACCAGCCGACATCGAATTGCTCGACACCTATTTTTGGACCCATTTCGGCGAGCACTTAACGAGCCACGCCGTATTCGCCGACCCTGCCCTCTACGGCTCGGCCGTCTATCAGGTCGCGATTGCCCCACAAAAACCGCATTCTTAACGCGAAATTGCCGCGGATCTGGTTCGCCTCGTACTGTCGGTCTGTTAAGATGAGGCCGTCGAATTCGATCCCGACACTGCGTCGTTCGCGATCTTTCGTGGGAGGTGCCTAATGCCTTTGCAACTCAAGACGCTTCGCGAAGTTTCCGCCCGCCTGGGAATGCCGGAAGCCGAAATCCGGGCCCTCGTCCAAATGAACAAGGTCCGCGCCGTGCTGAAAAAGCAGGGCTTGATGTTCGCTCCCGACGAGATCGGCAAAATTGAGCGGCAGCGGAAGAGCCTTCCCGAATCGGCGCTCAAGGCCAGCCCAATCGAGACCGCCCCGCCCGCGGCGGCGCCGAAAAAGGCGCCTCCACCGCGGAGACCGGCCCCCAGAATTCCCGCCGTGTCGACGCGACCGGGTGTCTTGCCGATCCCCGGCGCGACCTCCAAACCGGGCGCGACATCAAAACCCGGCGTGCAGCCGAGACCGAAAATCGGCGACAACTGAGGTTTCGAAATCCTGCCGCCCGTCGGAGGGCAAGCTGCCAGCTTGCCTTTCTCTGGAGGGCGGTCGAAGGCACGCTAGCAGCTTGCCCTACGCTTTTGAGGCAGCCACTAGGCCGCGCGGCGGAGTTGACGCAGGATCCGCTCGAACTCGTCGTTGTTCGAGAACGGAATCACGATCTTGCCCTTCTCTTTTCCCGACAGCTTGATCGCGACGGTCACGCCGAGAAGCTGTTGCAATTGATCCTCGACCGACTTCACGTGATTGCTCGCCTCGGCCGCTGCGGGCTGTCCGGCCGCGGACGCCGTGAAGGGGATCGTCTCCGCTCCGGGATCCTGCTGTTGTTTGAGCACCTCGCGCACGGCTGACTCGGTTTGCCGCACCGAAAGGGACTCCGCCTCGATCCGCTGGCAGAGGGCAATCTGCCCTTCGTGCGGAAGCGACAGCATGGCCCGGGCGTGGCCGTAGGTCACGCGTTCGGCCAACAGGGCCTCTTTCACGAATTCGGAAAGTTCGAGCAACCGCAGAAAATTCGAGAGCGACGAGCGGCTCATGCTGAGCTGGCGGGCCAGGATTTCCGGGGTCGTCGAGAAGCGTTGGAGATATTCCTGGAAGGCCTGCGCCTTTTCCAGAACATTGAGGTCCTTCCGCTTCAGGTTTTCCTCGAGGGCCGCCTCGCACATCGCCTGGTCTTCGAGTTCCAGGACGCGGCAGGGAACCGTTTCCAAACCGGCCTGCCGGGCCGCCAACAAGCGACGTTCGCCGGCAATCAGTTGATACTGCGATCCAGAGGGGCGAACAAGCAGCGGCTGCAGCACGCCATGCTGGCGGATGCTGTCGACCAATTCGCTCAATGACTCAGGGTCGAAGTCCTTGCGCGGCTGGTACGGATTCCGCTCGATCAGCTCGACATGGATTTGATTGGGGTCCGTCGGGGCGGCCCGGCCCGACATGGGAATGACGGCCGATTCGACTTCGCCGTCCGATTGAGCGTCCGGGGACGACCCGCCCAAGAGGGCGCTTAGGCCCCGTCCCAACCGGCGCCGCACAAAACCCTGGCCCTCGATACTGACAATACCTTCGGTCGTTGTTTTCGCTTGTTCATCCATGAGTGTTTTCGCCCTTCCCTGCGCGCCAAAAAGGGGACAGACCCCAGACCCGTGGCAGCTTGCGGTCACGCGGATCCGGTAAGGGGTCAGTCCCCGTTTCGGGGCGAATCCTGTCGCTGGGTCACTGAAACGATCGACCCATTCGCGGCATCCGGATGACCTCTCAAGCCGTATTTCCAACTGCGGAAACCGGGCAAGCTAGCATTGACCGGGGATTTCACGTGAAACAGCGGAGACAGGGGGAACGCGTGACTTTTCGGGGGACAGGGGTAATGACGAAAACAGCGGTTCGGTCCGAAGGCGCCGGTCCGAGTGGATGTTTGCATCACTTCTGGTTCGGCGGCGGATCAATGCGATAGAGCCGCAAATATTCCTGCCTGAGTTCGGGACCAACCAGATCGCTCGGCGGGTATTTATCGAGAAGTACAAGGTCGCTCGGCCGTTCGCCAAGAAAAGCCAATGAACCTAAGCGCGTGGCATAAGGGGCAATCAGTCGTTCAAATTCTTCCTTGGAATTTGGTAATGCCATCAAGAAGGCTGGCTGAGGGATCCGCGGCTTTCCCGGGGCCAAGAACGTGAAATCGGACACGGGAGACGCGTCAATGCCGATCGCATTCAAGTGGAATACGACGGCCGGTTCCCCGTAGCTAATGATCTGCATGGGACGCTTCCGCAACGGGTCCTCGACAAAGCTGCGGGCGACTCCCAGCCCCGACAGAATCTCGCGACCGCGGGCCGTGCGATCAAGCCAGCCGGGAATCGGCAGACTCGAGTGAGGCCGCTCCGAAATGCTCAGCTTTCCGATGATCAGTTCGGCGCTGGGCGAGCGCCGGTACGGCGCTCGAAACGCAGTGCAGCTTGATCGACGCGGCGAAATTGCAGCGTGGCGAGCGGGCAGAGAATCCAAACGGCAATCAGGACCCACTGCACGATTTTTGGTGATTTGCGGCCCGATTCCGCACTGGCCCCGGCCGGTTCGAATAACAGGCCGCACACGGCCGCGGTTCCCAAAATAGCCGAAATCAGCCACGGCATCACGAGGCGCGGATAGGGCTTGTACGCGGGGGTCGCCAGAAACAGGCTGATATTCCACGCCGCCAAAAGCCAGGCGGCCAGGCGTCGTGAGCGGGCCGCGTCGTCGGAGACGCCGCCCCGGTGGGAAGTCCACAGGATCAAACCCGGGCCGATCAAGCCCGGGCCGACGAGCAGCGGACCAATTCCGACCGGGATGGCTTCGAGCCCCAAAATGACCGCTAGCGCCAAGAATCCCAGACGCTTGTGAAAAAGCATGGGCAGCGCAATCGCGGCGGCCATGCTGGCAGCACTGGACCAATTCTCGAAAAATCGCAGGTTCGCCGCCTGCCGGGCGAATGACTCGGTCCAGCCGGCCAGACCGACGTAATAGCCGGCCTGATTCTGCAGGACTTCTGAATATTGTCCCGCCTGGAAACTGAACCAAACCGGGCTCCACGTGAGGCCCGCGGCGAGGAAAATCGTGCCCAGAATCAGTAAGCGCGACTGCCATTGGCGGCGGTCAAAGCGCTCGAAAATGCCCCACGCCACGAGCCCCGACGCGGCGACCGCGAGCGTGAGCCAGCCGTTGTATTTCGTCGCCCAGGCCGCTCCGGCGGCGATCCCGGCGATGACGGCTTCACCCAGGCGATTGCGGGTAAAGGCCCGCCAGGTACAGTAGACGGCCAAGAGAAACCAGAAACACAGCGCCGGGTCGGTGAGCGCCGTCCGGCTGTAGGCGATGTGGAAATCGTTGAGCGCGGCGAGGGCCGCGGCGGAGAGTCCGGCGCCCGGCCGAACCAATCGCGGGCCGCCCACCAGCACAAAATTACGGTCAGCGCACTCAAAATCAAATTCGGCAAAACGGCGGCGTTCGAGGTCGGACCGCTGGCGAGCATCGCGAATTCGATGAGCGCCGGCAGGAGCGGCGGCGCGTACAAATAACGGCCGGGATAACTGCCGTCGCGAAAGAAGCGGTTGCACGAGTAGACGGCCTCGTCCCAGTGCTCAATCGAAATCTGCGATGCGAGCGCGAAGCGCAGGCCCACGGCGACGACTGCGATCAACATCAGCGTCGTTCGCTCGCGCAGCGGAATCTGCGCCCACATGCTCGGTACGGAGAGCGTCTCGCTTTTGGTCTTGAGGGGCTTGCGCGATTTCATCGTCCTCTCGAATCGCGCCGCGCGCCGTGTGCGGTTTGGATTGAGTGCATCACGTGGCTATGATAATCGTGGATCTGAGAGTGGACAGGGACGCACGTTAAATTCCACGTGGAAACTTGGGACGTCGCGCGTGGCGAGCAAGTCGCGCGAGACCGTCAGGCGAGAGCGAGGCGATCGATGGCAACGCCGGATGAAATGTACGATGAGGCCGTCGCGATCAAAGACCGCGGCGATATGGACGGGGCAATCGCGAAGCTGACCGAGATCCTCGCGATCGATCCGAATCACGTTCTCGCTCACTCGGCACTTGCGGTCAACCTGCACAAGGCGGGCCGGCCGAACGAGGCAATCCAGCACGCCCTTCGCGTCACTGAACTCGAGCCGAGCGATCCGTTCTCGTTCACGCAGCTCTCGGTGATCTTCCAGCGCTGCGGCAAGATCCCGGAAGCCGAAATGGCGATGGACCGCGCTCGCATGATGAGCGGCCACGCACATCACTGAGACTTTCGCTGACTTAAGCGAGGCCCAGCGTGGCAATTGGTGCCACTGGCGGCAGCTTTGGGCCGCCACTGCGATCACCGCTTGGGGTTCGATAGGCGAATCAGCAAATTCGCGACGGAAATGGCGGCGAGATGGAGGTCGCTTGCGACTCGTCATCAAGCTACGAACGTAAGACAATGGCGGGCCAAAGCCCCCGCCAGTGGCACCCAATGGCACCCGATCACTCGATCCGCCGCCTCGCAATTCGCTAGCGCGGATTTGCCGGCGCGGTCTGTCGCGCGGGTTCATCCCACCAGGACGCGGACGTAGCGGCGCCATCTTTCTGTGCGACCGGCTGGCTGGGCTGAGGAGCGATCGGCGGTGCGGTTGCCGGGACCACGGCCGGCGGTTGCGGAATCGGTTGTTCTCTGGGCGTGTCGGCCGCGACGCCGGGGGCCGAGGCCGGTGTTGTACCACCGGGTGGCACGATGTGGATCGTTTGGCTCGTGTCGAACTGGCGGCCGTCGATCGTTTTCAAACGGGCGTGAACCAGCAGTTTGGCGGACTGTGGCTTCTCTTGCCAGGGGACGCGGACGATGTAGCCGCTTCCCAGGAAGCCGCTGTGCCACAGCGAATCGGCCTGTTTGACCGTGTATTCCCAGTGGCCGATCCGCTGCTGGGCTTCGGGCTTCGACAGATCGAAGAGCGTCACTGCCACCGACCCGGGCGCTTTGACGAGATTGCCTTGAGAGTCGGTGGGGACCACGACCGCGGAGAGCGCCTCGTCACCCGGCTGGCCGTCTTTGTCGAGGCCGCCTGTCAGGTACCGGTTGAGCTCGATGCCTTCGACCGTGCCTAGGGCGCTCACCTGTTCGACGCGGGCTGTGCGAGTTCCGTCGGCAACTTGGGTCCGCAGCTCGTCCGATTCGCGGTGGGACGCTTGCAGCTGCGATTGGGTCGTGGAGAGCTGGTTCTGCAGCTGTGTGATCGTGTCATCCTGCTGCCGCAGCCGGCTCTCGAGGACGTCCAATTGACCGCGCAAGGCGCACCCGGCCGCCAGGGCGGCTGCGCCCACGATGCACATCCTTGCGATTCGGAACCCCATCCTTGAGGCCCAGGGGATCAGGTTTTTTGGACGCGCGGCAGCGTCCCGCGAACTTCGGTCACTCCGGCTGAGCCGGCATCTTCTCCAAGATATGGTCGATCAGGCCGTAGGCCTTGGCTTCCTCGGCCAGCATGAAATTGTCGCGGTCGGTGTCGGCGTGGATGCGCTCCAGCGACTGGCCGGTGTGCTTGATCAGGATTTCGTTCATCCGCTGTTTGATCCGCAGCACCTCTTTGGCGTGGATCGCCAGGTCGGAGGCGGTTCCCTCCATGCCGGCCAGCGGCTGGTGAATCATGATGCGGGCGTTCGGCAGCGCGTTGCGTTTGCCCGGGGCGCCCGCCGTCAGCAGGATGGCGCCCATGCTGGCGGCCTGCCCCACGCAGTACGTGGCCACGTCGCAGCTGATGTACTGCATCGTGTCGTAGATCGCCAGCCCCGACGTGATCGAGCCGCCGGGCGAGTTGATATAGAGGTGGATGTCCGACTTGCTGTCTTCAAACTGCAGGAAGAGGAGCTGGGCCACGATGCTGTTGGCGACCATGTCGTTGACTTGGCTGCCCAGGATCACGATGCGGTCCTTGAGCAGGCGACTGTAAATGTCCATCGCCCGCTCTTCGCGGCCACTCTTCTCGATGACGTAGGGTACGAGCACGCTCATAGGAGGGCGCCTTTCGGGTGCTATTTCTTGTCTTTCTTTTCGCGGCGAATCAGGATCTCGTCGACGAGGCCGTATTCAACCGATTCGCCCGCGGTCAGGAAGCGGTCGCGGTCGGTGTCTCTGGCGATCACTTCCACCGGTTGGCCGGTGTGCTTGGCCAGGATTTCATTGAGGATCTCCCTTGTGCGGAGAATGTCCTTCGCCTGGATTTCGATGTCCGACACTTGGCCGCCCACCTCGCCGTAGGGCTGGTGGATCATCATTTTGGAATGGGGCAGACAGAACCGCTTCTTGGTCGTCCCCCCGGCAACGAGCACGGCCCCGCCGCTGGCGGCGAGTCCCACGCAGTAGGTCGCCACTTCGCATTCGAGGAACTGCATGGTGTCGTAGATCGCCATCGTGGCGGTCACCGAGCCGCCGGGCGAGTTCACATACATATGGATGTCTTGGTGGCGGTTCTCCGACTGCAGGAAGAGCAGCTTCATCACGATCATGTTGGCGGCGGCGTCGGTGATCACGCCGTCCATGAACACGATGCGGTTCTCCAACAGCAGGTCGCCAATGCCCATCTGCCGTTGCCGCGTGTATTCGCGAACGGCCTGGTTCATCGACGGTACTTCGGGGTATTCGGGTCGAAAACGTTCAGTCATTCCGCAGTCCTCCAGGCGGGAGCCTTCGGGTAATTATTCGTTCCAAGTGCGATTTCGGCACCCCGTCCGCTCTCGCGACGCCTTTGGGGCGGTTACCCCGGGCGCGCTGCCGGGTGGGATATCCGATCCTCACAACCCCCGTCAAGACAGGTTCACAAACGTGGCAGGCAAGCGAGAGCTGGCGATTGGGGAAGTTCAGGGCCCTCACGGGGCGGCTTCTTCGCCCTCGGGCTCAGCCACTTCCGTTGTCACAGCCGTGTGACACACCGAATAAGGCACAGGCTCGATGCGCTCGTCGAGAGACAGCTCCATCGGCTTATCCTTATATTTCGCGCGATCGAGGATGATGTCAACGGCCTTGCGCTCGCGAATCTGGGCTTCGAGGTTTTCGATCATCCCCGTCTTCTCGAGCCGAGCCCGGACACGCCGCGGACTTTCGCCCCGCTGGACGGCCATCAGGCGAATCTCCGTTTCCATGTCCGCGGGGACGACCTCGATCGCCTCCTTCTCCGCGATCTTGTCCAGAATGAAGTGTTCTTTGAGAGCCTGGCGGGTCGAGGTGACGGCGTTCTGCCGCAGCTTGTTCTCCCGCGCCTGAATCTCGCGGGTGGTGAAACCGGCCTGCTGCATTTCGAGGATCGTCCGCCGCAGCGCGTTTTCGACCTGGCGACGAACCAACTGCTCGGGCAGATCCCACGTCGCGCTTTCGGTGATCTTCTCCAGCACCTGCTCGCGGACCGCTTGCCGCTGCTCGTACGTCACACGGCGCTCAAGGGACTTTTCGATCTCTTCGCGCAGTTCCTCTTCCGACTCGACGCCAACTCGCGTCAGCAGCTCTTTGGCCAGTTCGGGTTTTCGCCAGCGTTTGACGTCGAGCACGCGGAACTTCACCGCGACCTTCTCGCCCCGCAGCTCGACCGTCTCCGCCTCGCGCGAGACGCTGACGCCCGTCTCGCGTTCGTCGCCCGTTTTCGCGCCCGACAACAACTTGTCGAAGCCGTTCAGTTCGGCGTCGGTGAAGCGCAGCACGGGTCGCACCCGCAACGAAACCTCGGAGACTTCGAGCAGTTTCTTTTCGTCGTGCGTCGACTCGATGGCGACGCTCACCACGTCGCCCGCTTCCACCGGCTCTTCGCTCGGCACGAGCTGGCCGTATTGCGAGAGGAAGTTCTCGACGTGCTTGTCGACGTCGGCGTCGCTGATCGTGCGAATGGGCCGCTCGATCGTCAGCCCGTCGTAATTGGGCAGATCGAACTCGGGCCGCACTTCGACGTCGAACTCGTATTCGAAGTCGCCCTCATCGGGAATCTCGAGCGCATCGACGTCGAGATCGGGCTCGTTGATCGGGTCGAGCTCTTTGTTGGTCGAGATCTGCTCCATGCTTTCAAACAGCACGCGCTGTTTGACCTTGGAGGCCAGCTCCGATTTCAGACGTTTTTCGACCAGCTTGGCGGGAACGTGTCCGGGACGAAAACCCGGCACCACGGCGACCGAGGCCTCGGCCTTCACGGTGTCTTCGTAGAAGCGATCGATCTCGGCCCGCGGCACGCGAACGTGCACGTGCTTCTTGCAGGGGCCGGCTTTTTTGATCTCGACCGAGAGCTCCATCCGGGGCCGTTCGGACGTGGCTTCCTCAGCCTCGACCTCGGGTTCTTCGTGCGACTCGGCCGCCTTGTTTGCCTTCGCCATCGGTGTATCCTCGTCGTGCGCATGCGCAATGAAAAAAGCGGGTGAAGGGGTTCGAACCCTCGACGTCCACGTTGGCAACGTGGTGCTCTACCACTGAGCTACACCCGCAATCCCGGTGCCGGCAACCGCTGAGGCCGCCGCATTCCGGTCAATCCGCGATCGGCAATTCGCAGACGCCTGAGATTATAGGCAGCCAAGGCGTCACTGCAAGGCAAGCTTATTACGGTGATTTGCAACTCGCCAGGCGCCTTTCTAACCTGAGGGGTCGGCCAGACACCAATTGAGGAGGACACCATGGATACGACAAACGGGAAGCTCCAGCGCAAGCTTCGCATGGCCCTGGTGGGGGGCGGTCAAGGGTCCTTTATTGGACGGGTGCATGCCACCGCCGCCATCCTCGACAACCGGGCCGTGCTCGTGGCCGGCGCCCTCTCCTCCGATCCCGAGAAAGCCAAAGCCTCGGCCCCTTCGTACGACATCCCGGCCGACCGGGCCTATACGTCATTTGAAGAGCTGATCGAGAAAGAACGTGCCCTGCCGGCCGATCGGCGGGTCGATTTCATCAGCATCGCGACCCCCAATCACACCCACTACCCGATCGCCAAAAAAGCGGTCGAAGCCGGCTTCAACGTCATCTGCGACAAACCGATGACCTTCAATCTCTACGAGGCCGAGGACCTGGCCGCCACCGTCGAAAAGTCAGGCGTCGTCTTCGCGCTCACGCACAATTACACGGGCTACCCGCTCATGCGGCAGGCCCGGCAGATGATCCAAACGGGCGAACTCGGCGATATCCAGGCCATGCGTTCCATCTATATACAGGGCTGGCTCCGCTCGCGGATTGAAAGCGACGGCCAGAAGCAGGCCGCGTGGCGCACCGATCCGATGAAGTCGGGAGCCGCCGGCGCTTTCGGCGACCTGGGCACGCACGCCTTCAATCTGGCCCGCTACGTCACCGGTCTCTTTCCGGTCGAGGTCTCCTGCACGCTCAAAGTCTTCGCCCCGGGCCGGCAGCTCGACGACTATGGCACCGCGATCATCAAGTACGAAAACGGAGGCGCTCGGCACGATCACGATCAGCCAGATCACACACGGCCGAGAGAATGACCACTGCATCGAAGTCGACGGCACGAAGGGCGCGATCACCTGGCGGCAGGAAGATCCCAATCAAATGACCTTCCGCCGCAACGGCCAACCCCACGCGCTCTACACCCGCGACCCGAACGCCGCGCACACCAACGAAGCGGGCAAAGCCGCCTGCCGCATCCCGCCCGGCCACCCGGAAGGTTTCCTGGAAGGCTTCGCCAACGTCTACCGCGCCGCCTTCGACGCGATCGTGCAACGAGCCACCGGCGAGAAATTCGAGTCCCGCGACACCGTCTATCCCAACGTGTACGACGGCGTCGAAGGCATGTATTTCATTCAGCAGTGCGTCGCCTCGAGCGCCAAAGGCGGCGCTCGGGTACCGCTCAACCACCGGCTCGCCAGACGCTGAGGCGGGCGGAGCGAAGAAACTCCACGACCGACGGCACGCATCGCATGCCGTTTTTTGTCTTTCCCCCGCCCCCCACCCCCCACAGCCCACCCCCCTACAACCGGCCCTCACCACGCGCCGCTCACGCCGGATTACTTCGCAGCCGATCTAGATACAGACACTCTGCGCCGCCGAATATCGCCGGTTGGAATTTCCCCATGACGACTCTTACCGCCGGTCCGCACACCTGGATTCGGGATGTGTGCCGGCAGTTTTCCGATGCCTCCGGCTGGGAGTTGCGGTTCTTGGCCGCCGTCCCCGGCAAGGTGGAGGACGTCGAGTCGCGGCTGCGTTCCGACCCCGAATCGTGCTGGTTCACCGAAATCAACGACGGGCAAACGCCGGTCGGCTTTCTGCAACTGTTGATGCCGGCCGACGTGCGCAATCGCCAGTCGCTCTCATCCGTGGGCGATCTGGCTGACGCCTTCGCGCAGCTCATCGGTCGCCTGGCAACCGCCGGCCGGCTGGTCGAATCGCGAACCGACGAAGTGACGACCCTCGTCGATCTCAGCCGATCGGTTCCGACCGAAGAAAATCTGGTCCAAGCGATCGACCGCCTGTTGCAGGGGGCGATCCATTTAACATCGTTCCGCGCGTCGGCCTTTTTCCTGCTCGACCCTTCGACCGAGCGGCTCAAATTGCGGGCCCGCGCTCAGCGAGAACCGCACACGATTCCGGCCGCTGCGCAGCCTTGCGGAAAATCCGCCCGACCTCGGCGCCCTGCTCCGCCGGCGGATTGTCTTGGGCGGCGACGATCTGAATCAGTCGGCCCACTGGCTCCCGCCCGGAACGGCGACCGCCGTATGCTTGGCCGTCGAATCCGACTCGGGCCCGATCGGCACGTTGTGGGTTTACGATCGCCGCCGCCGCGAGCCGAGCGATCGCGAGATCCACGTATTGGAATCGATCAGCGTGCAGATCGCCTCGCTGTTGGAACGCGTCGTGTTGCTCCGCGAGAGCGAAGCGCAACACCGCCTGCAGCGCGATTTGCAGGTCGCCTCGCAGTGCCAGGCGTTCGACATCGTCACGTCGCTGGCCCCCGACGCGGGAATCGAAGTGGCCGTTCGCTCCACCAGCCGTTTCGAGATCGGCGGCGACCTATGTGAACTGATTTCAGTAGAGGACGGACGCACAGTCGTGTCGATCGGCGATGCGTCGGGCCACGGGGTTGCCGCGTCGATCGTAATGTCAGCCGTCCGCGGGGCGGTCCGCGCCCTCGGCCTCGACGCGCGGACGATCTTGCCGGCCGAAAGCGTGCTCGAACGGGTGAACCGCGCCCTCTACAGCATCACTCCCGCGCACCAGTTCATGTCACTGTTATATGGTGTGATCGACCCGCGGCAGCGCGTGTTCACCTACTCGAACGCCGGCCACCCGTCGCCGCTGCTCATGCGCGAAGGGGGCTCGATCCCCCTCGATTCGCATGGCATGTTGCTCGGTGTCGTGCCCGATGTCACCTACGCCGCCTCGGTCCTGCCGCTGACAACGGGCGACACGCTGATCGCCTTCACCGACGGCGTAAGCGAAGCGATGAACGGCAAGCGGAAAATGTTCCGCAGCGACGGCATCATCGAAGCCCTGCAGTGCAACCAGGGCGCGACCCCGCACGTGATCCTCGAAGCCATCTGGTCCCAACTCGACGCCCACCTCGACGGCTCCGCCGGCCACGATGACCGTTCGTTGATGGTGATCCGGGTAAAATAGTGGCTCGAAGGTCGGGGAATCGCGACCACTCATCGGGTGCCACGCCCACGGCTTTGCGTGGGCGTGCGAATCCGTTTGACGTTCGAAGACACGCCCACGCAAAGCCGTGGGCGTGGCACCCTGCGTGTGTCTGCTTCGCCGAATCCGCGCGTCGCTTGACGTCCAGTCCTAGAATTTAGAAGTTGGACTTTGGACCAAATCCCGGACCAGTCCCTTGCCGATCACCCGTCACCACTTTCTGAGCTGGGCGAAAACCGGCGGCCGTCCCGCCGCTTCGCGGCTTTCGCGCTGGCGCAGCGCGGCCGCGAAGATCATCGCCCGCTCTGAAGAATTGAAATCGCTGAGCGACGCCGATCTCTTGAAGCACGGCCGCGACCTGCGGTGGCAAGCCAAGACGAATGTGCCGCTGGACGAACTCTTGCCCGAGGCCTTCGCCCTGGTTCGCGAATCGTCGCGGCGGCACTTGGGCTTTCTGCATTTTCCGGTCCAGCTCATGGGCGGCATGGCCCTATTCGAAGGACACATCGCCGAAATGCAGACGGGCGAAGGCAAAACCCTTACCGCCACCCTGCCCGCCTTTCTTTACGCACTCGCCGGTCGCGGTTGCCACATCGTGACCGTCAACGATTATCTCGCGTCGCGCAACGCTCACGAGATGGGACCGATTTACGAGCAGCTCGGCCTCACCGTCGGCTGCATTGAAACGCCCATGCAAACGGCCGAGCGCCGGCAGTCGTACGCCAAGGACATCACCTACGGCACGGCCAAGGAGATCGGTTTCGATTTCCTCCGCGATCGGCTCCGCAAGGGGGCCGACGTGCAGGGCACCTACCAGACGCGGGCTGGCCTCGGCGGCGTCAACGCGGGCGAAGACCCCGTGCAGCGCGGACATTACTTCGCCCTCGTCGACGAAGGCGACAGCATCCTCATCGACGAAGCGCGAACGCCGTTGATCATCGGCCTCACGCAGCCGAACACGGCCCCCACCGTCAATCTGTTCCGCTGGAGCCAGCGGGCCGCACTGCGGTTGGATCGCGACGTCGATTTCGTCTACGAGCCCGATCGCCGGTCGGTCTATCTCACCGATCACGGTTGCCGCAAGGTGCTTCTCATGTCGAAGCCGTCGCTCCTCGATCGCATCGACAGCGAGCGAATGTACAAACACGTGGAACAGGCCCTCACCTCGCGGCTCGGTTTCCAGCGCGACCGCGACTACGTCGTCGTCGACGACAAGATCGTGATCGTCGACGAGTCGACGGGCCGGCAGATGGACGGCCGGAAATGGCAGGACGGCCTGCATCAGGCAGTTGAAGCCAAAGAGCTCGTGCCGATCACCGCCGCCACGGGCCAGGCCGCCCGCGTGACGCTCCAAACATTTTTCCGAACATACGAGCACCTGGCCGGCATGACGGGCACCGCCGTGCAGGCCAGCCGCGAATTGCGGTCTACCTATTCGATCAGCGTCTCGGTGATCCCCACGAATCGCCCCTGCATCCGCGCCGGGCGTCCGTACCGGATCTTCACCACGCTCGAACTCAAGCGCAAGGCGATCGCCGACGAAATCGCCCGGCTCCGCGAACAGGGGCGCGCGGTGCTCGTCGGCACCCCGTCCGTCGACGCTTCCGAAGCGTTGGGGCGGCACTTGGGCGAGCTCGGCATCCCCTACGAAATTCTCAACGCGCGTTTTCATGAGAAAGAGGCGGAAATCGTCTCCAAAGCCGGCGAGCCGGGTAACGTCACCATCGCCACCAACATGGCCGGCCGCGGAACCGACATCCGCTTGGACCCGATCGTGCAAAAAGCCGGCGGCCTGCACGTGATCGCCACCGAAATGCACAGCTCGGCCCGCATCGACCGCCAACTCGTGGGCCGCGCCGCCCGTCAGGGCGATCCGGGCTCGTACCAATTCTTCCTCTCACTCGGCGACGAATTGTTGCGCGTTCTCAAGCCCCAAAAGGTCGAACGCCTCCGCAAATCGGCCCAACCCGACGCCCAAGGCGAACTCTCGACCCAGTGGCTCAGCCTCTTCCGCCGCACCCAGCGCTTCCTCGAACGCCACCACCGCAAAGAGCGCAAGATGCTCTTGAAAGCCGAACGCCAACGCTCGGAGGCCCACCAGAAGATGGGCTTGGACCCGTATCTCGAGCTGACCGAATAAGCCCCGCTGCAGAAGAACAGCGTCGATCGAACCTCTGGGGTGCCACGCCCACGGCTTTGCGTGGGCGTGTCTTCGAACGTCAAACGGATTCGCACGCCCACGCAAAGCCGTGGGCGTGGCACCCGGAAAAATGCGATCGACGACTCATCTCGCTTTTCACCCGCCGTCCTCTTCTCGCCTCTTTCTCCCCTGATAATCCATCTCCAGCTCCTTCAAGATTCGCGCCGCTTCCCGGTCGCGCTTTGAGTCGCGCAGTCCCTTCCACGGCGATGAGTTCTTCCACGCCGTGAGAAAGGCCCCTTTGAGTGTGAGCCGCAGGCGGTTCTCGTCGCGGTCCTCATAGTAGTAACCCGACGCGACGTAGCGTTCGAATGCTTCTGGCTGGTGCGAGCGTACGAACGCGATCGGATCGCCGCCAAACCGCGTGTCGAGCGGCCAGTCGCGACGTTTCCCCTCGTAGTACCGGTCGATGATCGCCTCGTGAATCTCCGCCAGGACCTGCGGATTGCGGAAGCGAACAAAGCTGCACGTTCGCAGCCCGGGCTTGGGCGGCACGGCGTTGGTCAATTTGAAGTTCGACGTGACGAGCTGCGTCCCGTCGACGAAATCGGTGCGGAACGCGATGACTGTGTGATTCATGTCCCACACGCCGGCTTTGCTCTTGAGAAAGTTGATGATCACCGTGGCGGACGTTCGCGTGGTCCGATTCACCAGAACGCGATTGACCCCCGCCACGCGCTCTAAGAAGTTCGTCAGCGCATAATCGCCGAGTACCTCGAAGCCTTCGGGACGCAGCACGTCGGCAACCCGTCTTAAGTAGGCCTCGACTCTCTCCGGCTGCCGCTGAGCCGGATCGACCGGCTGGATCTCGGCATCCGTCTCCAGCCAGTGCGTCCGCCGCAGCCGCAACGGCACGAACACATACCGCGTCAGCAACACAAGCGAAACCACGCACAAAATGAAAATCAGCTCAATCGACGTAGCATCGCGCATGAGTCACGTCGCGCTCCTTTCGCGGTAGGAATCCGGCCCGACTCAGCCTGTCCGTTTGCATTTTGAAACCGGCGATCCATGGGACGAGGTACACCAATGCAGGCGCCCTGGCAATTGCCGCGGCGCTCCCCTAATCTAAAAGTCCCATTCTGTGTCACATCCTGGCGGAGTTGAAGCATGATTCGGGCGACGATTTTCCGGCCTGCCGTCGTGACGGCTGCTTTGGTTGCGATCGGCACCGTTCTTGGCGGATCTGCCTCACCGGCCGCCGACAACTGGCCGCAGTTCCGCGGGCCCGGTTCCCGCGGTGTCAGCGACGAGGCCGATTTGCCCGACACGTGGAGCCGCACCGAGAACGTCGTCTGGACGGCAAAAATTCCGGGACGTGGCTGGTCGTCGCCCGTGATTTGGGGCGACCGCATCTTCTTGACGTCGGCCGAGCAACTCTCCGGCAAGAGCGAGAAGGTCAAGCCGGGTCTGTACTTCGGCGGAGAGCGCCAGAGGATTTATCCCCACCGCTGGAGTGTGATCTGCGTCGACTTCAAGACGGGCAAAATTCTCTGGGACAAAGCGGCCCATGAAGGCGACCCGTTCGAAGGTCATCATCTCAAAAACTCGCTGGCTTCCGAAACGCCCGTGACCGACGGCGAGCGGATCTACGCCTACTTCGGCAACGTCGGCCTGTTTGCCTACGACATGGATGGCAAGCTCGCCTGGACGAAAAATCTCGGCAAGTACCGCACGGCGTATAATTGGGGCACGGCCTCGTCGCCCGTGTTGCACGGCGACCGCATCTTCATCGTGCACGACAACGAGGAACATTCGTTCGTCACGGCGATCGATACGAAAACCGGCAAGCAGATCTGGCAGGTCGAGCGCAACGAAAAATCGAACTGGGCCACCCCCTATCTCTGGGAAAACGACCTGCGCACGGAACTGGTGACGTGCGGCAAGGGAAAAATTCGCTCCTACAGCCTCGACGGCAAGCTGCTCTGGGAACTCGACGGCATGTCGTCGATCGTGATTCCCACCCCCTTCTCCGTGCACGATCTGTTGTACGTCACGTCGGGCTATGTGATGAGCGTCCGCAAGCCGATCTTCGCCATCAAGCCGGGCGCGAAAGGCGACATCTCGCTCAAGGGCAAAGAGACCAAGAACGAGTTCATCGCCTGGTTCCAACCCAAAGGCGGCCCGTACAACGTCTCGCCGATCGTCTACGAAAAAACGCTCTACGTCCTCTACGACCGCGGTTTCATTTCCGCCTTCGATGCCCTCACCGGCAAGTCGCAGTATCAACCGCCGATGGTCCGCTTAGGCGGCAGCAGCGAATACACGGCCTCGCCCTGGGCCTATAACGGCAAGATCTTCTGCCTGAGCGAACACGGCGACACAACGGTCATCGCCGCTGGCGGCACCAAGCCCGAGATCCTGCGCAAGAACGAACTCGACGAACTCTGCATGGCCACCCCCGCCACCGCCCGCGGCAGCCTCTTCATCCGCACCGAGACGCAGCTGTATCGGATTGCGAAAAAGTGAAACGGAAGGATGAGGGATGCAGGAACGCAGGAATAAAGGCACGTCCCTTCGAGACGAACTTGATCGGCGGCTCCTTTTCATCCTGCATCGCGGGCTGGTTGAGGCACGAAACCTGTCGCAGCTGCACATGCAGATCTCCGAGCTGGCCGACGCACTGGAACTGATCCCAAGCTGTTTGGATCGACGGCAAGACGCGGATCTGGATGCAATCCGATTCAGCTTGACGAAGTACCGCGAAAGATTTCCTGAATCCCCGCATGACTATTTGCAGTACTTCGAATCTGAGGCGCCGCCCGCATTCTGACATTTGTGGGAGAGGGCCACTCTGGTGCCATTGGCGAGGCCCGGCCATTGGGGCCGGCTCTTGAAGCCGGGGGCTCGCCAGTGTCTTCGGTTCGGCACTGAAGGACGAATTCTGGTTGAATCGAAATCGCCCGCAGACCCGCGCCAGTTTTAACGTACCTGGCTTCAATATTCCGAAAGGTCGGATTTTTGAACCGGCGGTTGCCCTGGTCCGCGAACACGAAGGATGCGGACTTCATTGTCCGTCACGGTGAACAGGATACGGTAGTGTGTCGTCCGTGGCGCGTCCTGAAAATCCGTTGACCCAGCGGAATCCCGATCAGATCAGACTCGGGCGCGAGTGCAGAGCTTTCGGCTTGGTCGGCGATCTTCCCAATGACCGTGTTAAAGGAGTCATACCAGGCTGTGGCCCCCGCCTCAGACCGCCGTCGAATCCACTCGTGAATCGAGTCGACATCGATACGGGCCAACCGAAGAACGGTGACACCAAGCCTCATGGCCGCGGTGGCAAATTATGCTTCGTCCGAAATTCCCGATCGAATTCGTCGAAGGGCATACCGCGGTCCCCCGCTTCCATATCGGCCAGCGCCTCTTTAACCGCGGCGAGATCGTCGGCCAACGCTGCGGTGTCTGGATGTAAATCTCGCCATTGATCGACCGCCGCCTCGGGGGAGAGATCTGCTTCCCCCTTGGCCAGTTTTTCAGCCACAAATCGGTGGAACTGAGCCAATTCGTTTGAAAATGACGTTGCCATGGGACGCAGCTCGATTTCGCTGAGAGTTACCCTGATTCAATTATAGATCACACAAAGAAATCCTGCACCAAATCCACGCCGGGCGTGACCGCATATTGGCTGAGATCGGTCACGCCGGCGGATTTGAGGACTTCGTCGTCGATGAAGAAATTGCCCGTGCACTCGGTGCTGGGGCGGGTGAGGATGGCGTGGGCCGCGTCGCCCATGATTTCGGGTTTGCGGCTGCGCTTCACGACTTCACCACCGCCCAGCAGGTTTTGCACGGCGGCCGTGGCGATTGCCGTCCGCGGCCAGAGGGCGTTGACGGCGATTTTGCGCGGCTTGAGCTCGCTCGCCATGCCGAGCACGCACATGCTCATGCCGAACTTCGACATCGTGTAGGCCACGTGGCCGGCGAACCATTTCGCCTCCATGTTGAGCGGCGGCGAAAGATTGAGGATGTGCGGGTTGGCCGCCTTCGAGAGGTGGGGGATGCACAACCGCGACGTGAGGTACGTGCCGCGGACGTTTACGCCGAACATCAAGTCGACCCGTTTCATCTCCGTTTCGAGCGTGCCGGTGAGCTGGATGGCGCTGGCGTTGTTGACGCAGATGTCGATCCCGCCGAAGGTCGCGACGGTCTTTTCGACGGCGGCAGCCACTTGATCCTCGAAGCGAATGTCGGCCGGACACGCGAGCCCGCGTCCGCCGGCTTTTTCGATCTCCTCGACGGCTGAGTAAATCGTGCCGGGCAATTTCGGATGCGGCTCGGTCGTCTTGGCGAGAACGGCCACGTTGGCGCCGTCTTTTGCGGCTCGCAGCGCGATGGCCAACCCGATGCCGCGGCTGGCGCCGGTGATGAGCAGGGTCTTGCCTTTGAGAGTTGACATAGCGAAACGCCTCGACGGGTTGAGCAGGTTGTTGTGTTCGAAGGACCAAAGGGCCGAAACGCGACGGCCTGGGGCGATCGCCCGGGAAACGCGATTTAATTTAACGCGTTTGCTCCCGAATGGGGCGTGAGAATCGCGGTGAGGCTCGGCGAGAAATGCCAGAATGTCCGAGTCGGGGTGCCACGCCCACGGCTTTGCGCTTTGTCTTACCCGCATTTTTTGTGGCCAAGTTGTCGTCCGTCGATGAGGAGCAGGAGCTTGGAGACGCCGCGCCAGAGGGTGATCCAACCGGGGAGACCGTCCCCTTTGCGTCCGAGGAATCCGCCGAGGCCGGCCAGGCGTCGCATGAACTCGAGCACGGTCCAGTTGGCGGGTGTCCAGCGCTGTATGTACTTCGGAGATTTGGAGGCCGTGTATTGATACAACGTGCTGACCCATTCTTGGGGGGCAACCTCCAGCGCCGCCCGCTCCGGCTCGACGCGGGCGATGGCTCGGATCTGCAGCAGACGCACCGCCACGACCGACAGCACAGCCGCAATGCGTTCCAAGCGGGCCGCGGTGCTGTATTGCCGCTCCTCCAGGTGGCAGCCCGTCTTGATCCCCTTATGGTAGTCTTCGATCGTCGGGCGTCGCGCGTAGTCCTGGGCGACCCAACGCGCTGCCTGTGCGTCGGCGACGCCGTCGCGCGTGTAAAGCACCCACCTCAGCGGCTTCACTCCGCGGGGAGGTTTGACCTCGCAGACCTCCACAGCCGTCATGCGGATGAAGTCCGGAGCGTTTTTCTTGGCCCACACGCTGCACGGACGAGGACGGGGCATCCAGAACGAGGTCCAGCGAAGCTGGACGTGTGCCGTGCGCGCCTTGGTCTTCTTCATCGCGGGGACTGCGACCTCGTAGCCTTCCTGAAACCCGTGCTGCGTCAAGAGGTCCCCGATCTTCGTGATCGCCTCGGATCGTGGCTGATCAGGCTCTGTCTGTCCGACGGGACGCACCTTGCGATGCAGTTGAGTCGCGCGGATGATCCAGCCGGCGCCGCAGATCACGCTCTGCGCATAGACTTCGTAGTTGTCGGCTTCTCGATCGCAGACGTGGATAAAGGTCTGGCCGGCGGGGGCGGGTCCCACTTGTTCAATCAAACGTCGCCACACCTCCGATTCCCGCGGCCGTCGTTTGGCGTGCAAGACCGTCTCGCGCAGGCCGTCGCGGCGTTTCGGCGCCACTTTGCGGTAAAAGAGCAGTTGGCCGGCCAGGCCAAAAATCTCTTGACCGTCCTCGTCGATTTTCAGGGCCGTGTGCAGGTAAAACCCTTGCCGCTTGTTGTTGCCCGTTGGGCCGAGTCCCTCAATGGGGTTTCGCCGCGTGGAGAACGAGATCTCCGTCTTGTCATGAATCAGCAGAGCCCGACCCGTCTTCGACGCACGGTCTCTCGTCTGCTGACAATGCGGAGCGAGGATCGCCCCAAATTCGATGTCATCGCAATCCATGAGTCGATACGCCGCTTTACAGTCCGCCCATTGGCACGTCTGGTCGGGGGTGCTCGCCGACGGATTGGCCGCCACCTGTCGGGCGAACTTCACCAACCGCACGTTGCGTCGGCGATCACCCAACTCACACGAGCCAAACTGCTCTTGAGCCCAACGCTCCACATCCAACGTAATGCTCTCCATCGGGGATCCATTTGCTTCTCGGCGCCGCCAAACACGGCCGTCCGACCGCATCGATCCAAGACCCCCGACATCTCCTTGGAGCCGGCTGCCCGTCGTGCACCTCTCATTCCAACACAGGCGAACGCCGGAAGTCCGTGCCTTTCAACGACCTTCCAATCCCGCGCGCAAAACATTCTGCAAAAAATGCGGGCAAGACAAAGCGGCTTTGCGTGGGCGTGCGAAGCCGTTTGACGTTCCCGTCTCAAGTCCATAGGCGCGCACACCCAGAGCCGTACGCTTTGGCTCGGAAGAAATCCAAAAGGGTTGATACTCAACTCCGATCGTTCTCTCAACGGCGGGGATCGGCAGGCAGGGAATGCCGATCAATCGGAATTGGGCCATCGATGAGGCCCGCATAAAAGCCGGCACTCGACCATTGCCATTCCTCGGGACGGAGGCAAAGGCCGCGTCGTACCGGGTTCAGGTGAAGGTAATCGATGGACTGCCAGAGGACGGCGTCGCTTTCGATATTTCGATCATATCCCGGGCCGTCTTGCCAGAAATGAAAGTGTCCGCCGTTTTCTTCGATGAGTTTTGGATTGTTCTTCAACAGGTAATTGCGTGCCCGCTTGGAGACTGATTGTTTGACCGACGACAGAAAGTCGCTGATTTTCAATGCGGGTGATCTTGGCCAGACGATGACGTGCACATGCTCGGGCATGATGACGTAAGCCCAGAGGTCGATCGGATGTTTCCGGCGAGCTGAAATTAACGCCTCGATGAACCAATTTCGGGCGTTATCACTGCTGAGGAAAGGCCGTCGCTGAAAGCAGGAGAAGGTTAAGAACCGCGCGCACCCGTCACCGTCGATATGACGGATTCGCTTTCGATGAGGCCGCGGGCGGCTCATGCTCAAGCTTGCCCTGGTTAAGGACTCTTGCGGAGATGTCGTTGCACTTATATCGGACGTCAAACGAGTTCGCACGCCCACGCAGAGCCGTGGGCGTGGCACCCAGAAAAAGGGTTACCGGCGTAGATTGGCACCCCGATCCAGAAGCAGACAGCCTCTTGTGATTAATCCGCTATCACTTCTTCGTCGGTGCGGCCGTCGTGGCCGCGACGCGTTGAATGCGCGGGGCATCGAGCGCTTTGAGGTCGTTTGCGCGCTTGAGGGCGTCCTCGGCCTCTTTCGTTTTGCCCGACGCGCGAAGTTCCTTGGAGTAGGCGATCCAGGTTTCCGCGACGTCGGCGTCGAAGCGTTGGGCCGCGTCGTAGTCGGCGAGGGCTTCCGGGAATTGACGCAGCTTGCGATACGCTTCGGCCCGGACGGCGTACGCATCTTCGTTCTGTTCGAGCTTGAGCGCGGTCGACGCGTCGTCGATGGCTTTTTGGCAGTCGCCCTTGCGGACGAGGGCGCGGGCGCGGCCGACGTAGGCCCGCCATTGGCCGGCGTCGAGGGAAATCACGTGGTCGAAGTTGGCGATCGCGTCGCCGAGCTGGCCGTCGGCGAGCAGGTAGTTGCCGCGGTCGAGGTACGGCTTGGGCGACTGCCGGTCGCGAAAGACGGATTCGTTGAGCGAGACGAGCCGCATCAGGTGCTCGACCTTCGCTCCGTCGGCCTCGGCCTCGTCGTAGCGCTGGAGCTTGAGCAGGGCCGTGCGGCGATGGTGGTAATAAACCGGGTTGTTCTGCACGATGGCGATCGCCTTCGTGAAATCGGCCAGGGCCTTCTGGTAGTCCTGCGTTTCGAGGTAGAGCGTGCCTCGGCTGTCGAAGGCGCCGGCCGCCTTGGGATCGAGATTGAGCGCCACGCCCAGGTCGGTCATCGCATCTTTGCGGCGGTCGAGTTTGACGAAGGCGTAACTGCGGTTGGTGTAAGCGCTCACGTACTTCGGTTCGATCTCGATCGCCTTGTTGAAGTCCTCGAGGGCGGCTTTGATTTCGCCGCTGGTCACGCGGGCCATGCCGCGGTTGTTGAGGGCCTGGGCATTATTGGGCTCGAGCTTGATGGCGACGTCGAAGTCCTCGACGGCCTTGGTCGTGTTGCCGTGCGTGAGATGGAACAGGCCGCGGGCGATGCGGTGCGCGGCAAACTGCGGCTCGAGGATGATGGCCGTGCTGAAATCGGCCGCGGCGTCGGCGTCATTGTGCCGCATCGCGTTGGCCAGTGCTCGCAAGCGAAAGGCCTGCGACGATTTGGGATGCGTGCCGATGTAGTTGCTGCATGCCTCGACGGCGGCGGCGAGCTGGCCCTGGTTGGTGAGCTTTTGCGCCTGACGCAGGCTGTCGTCGTCAGCGTCAGGCTGATCTTGAGCCCCCGCTTGAGCCCCCGCGTGCGACGCGTCGGCAGTGACGACCGGGCTGGCCAATGCTTCGTGATCGGCGGTGGATTCCGGAGGCTTTGCCGACCGCGAATTGCATCCGCAAGAACAAACCAACGCCGCCAAGAGCGCGAGTTTGCGCATGGCATGACCCTTCGAGGGGAATGAGTTTAGAACCGACGGAAGTGATTAGCTGGCAATAAGATCTGCAATGACTTCGCGGGCGCGAAAACGGATTGACCGGAGACTTCGAGGAGGGAAGTTTGTTGCGAACGAAGCACGCCTGAGAAGGGCGTCTAGCTGGATTATGCGCGAGATTGGTCGATCAGTTCAAGGTCAATTTTTCAAGTTCGTCTCAACGCGTGGACTGAGCGGGAGTTGCGGAAGGCGGATTTTTTGGCGGGGAGTCGGCGGGACTTTTTTGCCGTGCTGCGAGACTTTTTTGGTCCGCCCTTCCGCCATTGGGGCGGATGCAGAGCGAGGGGGTGGAGGGACGTCATGAGGCACGCCATCCGCCATGGGCGCTGATCGAGTTTTTTGGGCGCGCCCAAAAAAGTCCCACCATTTTGTCGCCGCCTTCTCCTTTCCCCGACGTGATCGAGCTCGTCGCGGGCCGGGTTCCCTTTTGCAACTGGCGGGGAGAGAACGATTTAGAAGCGTCCGCCGCGACGCTTGATTCATCCCGTCCGCCTTCCGCCCTGTGGCCTCGTCCGACTTTTTTTGCCTCCACCCAAAAAAAGTCCCCCTTTTTAGCGCCCAAATAAGCCAAAAAAGTCGGCCGGCGAACCGGGCCCGCGGTGGTTGCGACCGTCCACGACGCGAAAAAGTTGACTTAGAAGGGGAGCGCTTGGCCCATGTTCTCTTCGCGGGCCCGTTCGACGAGCTTGACCGCCAGCGCCACGTCTTCGATCGCCAGGCCGACCGATTTGAAGAGCGTGATCTGCTCGGCCAGCGCACGGCCCGTTTGCCGCCCGGTGACGACGTCGGACAGCTCGTGCATCAGCGGCCAATCGGTCACGCCGGCTTCGAGTGCCTGCGCGAAATCGCCGGCTTCCTTTTGGCACGCCTCAATCGAGTCGCACACGATGACGTCGGCCCGGCGAATGGTTTCGAGGTCGATTTCGGTCTTCGTCAAGTAGTTGGAGCCGACGACGTTGAGGTGAGTGCCCGGTTCGAGTACGCGGCCCTCGAAGACCGGCACTTCACTGGTCGTGGCACAAATCACGATGTCCTTCTCGCCGGCCGCCTCGTCGGGGGAATGCACGGGGACGACTTGGGTGCCGCAGTATTCGCTCATTTCGTGGGCGAATTTCTCCCGCCGCTCGGCCTTGCGGGAATAGACTTCGGCCCGCTCGATGCGGCGGACGGTGGTGACGGCCTTGAGCTGCGTGCGGGCCTGCTTGCCGGTGCCGAACACGCCGACCGTCTTAGCATCCGGCCGGGCCATGTACTCGGTGGCGACGCCGCTGGCTGCGCCGGTGCGTAATTGGCCAAGAAAGTCGGCCTCGATCAGGGCGACCAGCTCGCCGGATTCGACCGAAGATAGTCCGACGTGGAACCGGGCTTTGGTGCGGGTGGTCGTATAGACTTTCCAACCGACGAAGCCGAGGTACTCGGCCGCCGCGCTCATCACGTGCAGGGTGATTCCCTGCGCCCGCACGCGGCTGCGGGGGATGTTGGCGGCTTTTTCCTCGGCCAGGCCGCGAAAAACTCCCTCGATGACTTCGACGGCTGTTTCGACGTCCAGCAGCTCGCGGACGTCGTCTTCTCTGAGATAGATGGCAGACATGGCCTCTGCTTAGCATTCCTGGTTGAGAACATCAATCATTTGCCGCAGGCGGCCGAAATTTCTGCGATTGAACATCATGGTGATCCGCGGCAGGTTCTTGAGGTGCTCATCGTCGGATTCGAGGCGGTGCACGGCCGTTTTTTCGATGCGGCCTTCGACGAGAATGTCCGAAAATTCCTTGTTCAGACGCTCCACGAGGACGTCCGACGGCTCGCGGTTGAGGCGGATGACAAGACGGTCGCGGATGTAGCGCATGCTGTTGTAGACCGAATAAAACCCGATGATTTCCTGTACGGCCTCTTCCGCCCGGTCGGTGATTTTGAACAGCGCGAGATCCTCTTCGGAAACCAGTCGCCGACCCATGAGTTCGTCGATGACGAAGCGGTACCAGGCTTTCCAGTAGGTTCCCCCCGGCTCATCGACCAACACGATCGGCATGGGGTCGCGCTTGCCGGTTTGGACGAGGGTGAGCGTCTCGAAACCCTCGTCCTGCGTGCCATAGCCCCCCGGAAAGAGGGCGACGGCGTGCACCTCCTTCACGAAAAGCAGCTTACGGGTGAAAAAATACTTGAGGTGCACGAGCTTTTGATCGTGCGAGATGACGGCGTTCGACTCTTGCTCGAAGGGGAGCATGATGTTGACGCCCATCGCCATTTCCTGGCCGGCGCCGACGTGCGCCCCTTCCATGATGCCGCCGCCGGCCCCCGTGACGACCATCCAGCCCGCCTGAGCCATCTGGCGGCCGAATTCGACCGATTGGCGGTACGCTCCATCGTCACGCGCTGTGCGCGCCGAGCCAAAAACGGTGACTTTGAAGCGGCGGCGGTACGGGGTGAAGATTTTGAACGCGTAGCGCAGTTCCCGCAGGACCCGCGAAAGGATCTTGAGGTCGCCCCGCGTGGCACCGTCGGCGGCCAACTTGTCCGCCGTTTGCTTGATCTCGTCGACCAGCGTGGAACGATGCTCGGGAACCGAAGACGGCGTTCCGGGAACGGACGGGGGTGTGGCCACCCCCGGCGCCGGGGAAGGCTCCTCCGGCTTGGGAGACGGGTTGTCTGTCATAAAGCTACGTCGCGACGGCTTCGAGGGCCTGCTCACGCGTTTCGTAAATGGCCCACAGCGTATCGAGTGCCGTCACGCGTAAAAGTTCCTTGGCCAGATCGCTGGCCCCGCACAAAACAAGTTCGCCGCCGCGGCTCTTCACCAACTTGTGGCAACGCAGCAAGAGGGCGAGAAAAACGGAGCCAAAATAGCCGACATCGCTCAGGTCGAAGACGACCATGGGCACTTCCTGATTCCGCAGGGGTCCCATCACAATGTCGGCGGCCTGCTCGATCAGGTCCCAGCGCATCGCCTCAACGTTCGCAGCGGGTGTGATGACAACCGCATTTCCGTGCCATTCGAGCTTGAAGTCGTCTTTGGCCTTGGACATGGATGGATTTCCCATTGATGGCTCCAGTCGATGGATCTCCCTTACCCGTTGGTCGTCACGATGCTTGCCCCGGTCGAGAGGCCAGCGGTGCGTCGGCTGGCAGATTCCGTGCCGGTGATCCATTGCGGCGTTCCAACCATTGCACCCAAGATTTCATCTTAGCATCCCATGCAGGGCTCCCGCCAACGGCTGGTGGACGATTCTCAGGCGGGACCAGCCGCTCCAGGGCGCCAAGAATTGCCTGACGAACCTGGTCGTTGCGTTCGGTCCACCCCAAGGTGACCAAATGGTCGACAAAACGGCTCTGACCCGAAAGGCCCATTTCCTTGACGGCCCGTTCGCGAAGCGACGGATTTGGCTGGTAGCTCAGACGAACTAATTCATCCATTCCTTCCGTCGTTCCCAATCGGCACAGGCTGACCGCGGCTGCAAAACGAATTTCCTGATCGGAACTGGTCAGGAGCGCAGCAAATTGGGGGGCGACGGGCCGGCCTTTGCCGGCTTCAATCCGCGGATCGCGACCTGATTGCCGCAATTTCCCAAGGCGCGGATCGCCGCAAGTTGCACCGTGCGGCTGCGATCTTCGAGCAATCCCAGCAGCCAAACGGCATGAGCCGGCTGACCGTGCCGCGACAGATACTCGCACCCTAATTGGCGGACGACATCCGACGAGTGTTGCAGGGCCAGGTTTGCAATCTGGGCACATTCGTCGGTTGAATCCGACGCCACGGCCGAAAGTGCATAACGCCAAACCAGATCATTCCCCTCGTGTGCCAGATGCGCGTGCAGGCGAAGCAGAACCGGCCGGCTCAACGTGGCAGCCTGACCACGATCGGCCAGAGTCTTCGCTCCATGTCGTCGAACATTCAGGTCTGCGCTTTCCAAATCGACAAGCGCGGCGTAGACCGGGCTGACTTTGGGGAGAATGTCGCGATAAATGACATCGGAGGGCGACCGGTTGGGCTCTTGCAGATAGGCCTCGACGACCGGAATATCGCGGAGGTTGATGCCCGTCAGCCAATCGCGGGCATTTGTCGCAATCGGTGACTCGGCGGGATTCTCGAGCAGCGCGGTCAGATGGGATCGGATTTCGGCAACGCGCACCGCATCAACTTCGGCCACTGTCCGCGGCTCGCGTTTGAGCACCTGATCGAGGTAGTTGAGCGACGAGCCAAGTTCCGCGGCAATTGCCGCGACCGCCGCTTCGCGCTGATCCGGCGGGCTATCGAAGCGGTAGGCCGTCAAAAACTGCTTGCGAAGAGCAATGGCGAGGGCGGCTTCGTGCCGGGTCTTCGCCGAGCTATCTCGCATCGCGTGCAGCAGAAGTGGAAACGCCAATGCGTCGGGCCAGTCGCGGACCGCGCGCACGGCGGTCAACTGGACTTCGAGAGTTCGGTCGACGGACAGTTCGGAGAGCACGACGGCCGAGTCGAGATTGGCCGATTTGCCAAGCTCGCCGACGACTGCGGCACGCACGAGGGCCGAGTTGTCGCGTGCAAAGGGAATGACTTCCTGAGGTCCCCAGGCACCAAGCGATTGAACGGCAATCGCGCAGAGCGCATCGCGGCCCTTGGAAGACTGTGCTTTTAACTCGGCGTGGGCCTCGTCGGTATGGAGAGTCGCCAGGCTCTCGAGGGCCGTCCGTCGCAAGTCGAAGTCAGCGCCATCGATTTGCGATTTCAGCAGTTCGAATGCCTCATCGACGTGTGAATATCCCAGCCAGCGGATAAACTCGCGACGGACTTCGACATCCGGATCGATGCGGCAATTCAGCACCGTTTTGGGCCAAATTGAGCCGGCGGTTCGACCAGTGGACGACTTGCGATTTTTGCGAATGTTGGCCGCCTGGCGAACGGCGGGCTGGTTCCAGACCGCATAAACGAGGCAGGCCTCGATCGCGGCGCGACGAATCGGTAAAGGGGGCCTCAGTTTTCCCTGCCCGTCTCGAAATGCATTTTCGAGCCGGGGAATATTGACGGGCCGGACCCAACGCGCAACCCCACGGAACAACTCGGCCCGGAGGTCGTTCGGCAATTCGGTGTGCTCCAAGAGTCGCCCCGCGGGCGCCAGCCCGTCAATTGGATCCGTCGCACTTGCCGCGAGAACGAGACACCACGATTCCGCAGCCGCGCAGCGTGTGGCGGGCGAAATTGTCTTGCGCGTCTTTGCCTTCGGCCGTTCCTGCTCGCGAGCGCTATTCGCGGCGTCAGCCCCTGTTTTCGCGGTATTCGAGAACTTATTCAATTGCGATTTCGGGCGTATCGAGCCGCTCTGGTCGATCGTCGACGACGGTTCGCCAACTTCGGCAACGTATTGCGGCGGATGCACGATCAGCGTCTGGAGGACGTCGGCAATTTCGACGGCAGAGTTCGGATCTTGCTGCGCCCAGAGAATTGCCGCGTTCCAACCGACGAGGTTGTTTGAGTGAGCCAGACGCCGCAAGCAATCAACGCCGGCATTGGCAGAGACCTTGCGCTGACCCGAATTCGAGTTGTCGTTTGGATGAAGCAGATCGCTGACGGTCAGCGGCCAGAACCCATCCCATTGGGCGCTTGACTCACGTTCCGAGGATGTTGCGGGCGGTTGCTCGCTTCCGGCTTTTGACGAGTCCGCCACAGAATTCTCATTCGACTCAGACGATGCGTTCTTATTTGGTTTTTTCGCTGGGTTGCCGCTCTTGGCGGAGGTCGCACCCTCAGCGAATGCCGCGACCGTCGACTCGTCTCGCTCGCCCGTCGCATTCCAGTCTTTTGCAAATCGCCAGCGTAGCTGCGTGCCCGAAGGGAAACCACGAAGGCGGTGCTCCCATTCGGCCTTCACCGTCCAGGTGTGATATTGCTGCCACGACTCGGACCCAAGCGAGGATCGGACAATCTCGAGCAATCCGTATCCGTCTGGCGGGGGGGCCTGTGAAACCGTGGAGATGGCGCCGTCAAACGAACCCGTCCTCAGCGATATACAACCGGCCAAAAGGAGCACGAGGTAGGCCGCACCCGGCCCGCGGCGTCGCCAACGAACTGGCGGCCGGCATCCGTCTGCAATTCGCATTGAGTAAAACACCGCGATGCGGTCCGGTTGCATCGACGTGAAGTCGGTTGTGGATGAATGGGCTGTGAGGAGGAAGGGCGTGGCCCGGCCGTGCCCGTGTGACAAAGTTTGGCGTGTTGGCGCGGAAAACCGGGCAATTGCGGTAGAGAGGGGTGCCGAATCGTATCAGCGAAGGCAGACTTCGCAAAGACCAATCAATGGGCTTCGGTTTTCGTCACCTGCGTGGTGGTGATCAGCGGCAAACCGGGAGCGACGCGCATTTGCGGCGGTGTATGGTTCTTGAGCCAATCGGCCAGATGTTCACCGACTTCGGGGGCGAAGGCGGAATCGGCCTCTTTAAGCTCCTGCACCACCATTGGCCGCACCAGTGCATAGACCTCTTTGATCGAATCTCTGTATTTCTGGAAGCTTGGCTCATCAACGCGTTCCAACAATCCGGCGCGTCGCGACCTTTCAAGGGCGTCTTTTGGCCGGAACGCCAAGAGAATATTTGCAATACACCAGCGGCGTACGTGCCGCTTTCGCTCGTTCCGGGCTTCCACGATTTGGCGGCCGAGATCGGCAATCCCATAGGCCACGACGTTGAGATCAATTGCCGAGGGGAGCGGAGCTCGCCCCAATGCTTTTGCCGCGGCCGCTCGCGCACAGAGGGGACGGTTGCGGTCGAAAAGTGCCTTCGCGAGAGCGTGCACGATAAATGGCCGACCGTCCAGATCCAAGGTTTGGTCGAGTGAACCGAGAGTTTCGCAAATGCGCTCCTGATACCATTCGCAGGTATCGGTCTTCTCCAATTCGACGAGCAGTTTCGTCGCCAACCGGATCAATGCCGTATGGGACAACGGCGGGACGCTGGAATTGGCGGCATTTCGCAGCCCGTTGACGGCGGCCAGTTTGACCCCTTCAGGCTGGCCGGGCCTCTCCAAGACTTCCAGCAGCGGTTCAAATGCATCCGCGAAGAATTCCGCCGCTCCCCGATTCGCGGGCGTTTCCGGCACGATGAAGAGGTTGCCGAGCAAAATGGCCGCGTTGAGCCGCACATAGAACTGATTGCCGCCGATCTCGTGGCACCAGTGGATGATTTCCTTCATCATCGCCTGTCGGACCTGGCGCTGTGTGGCCGCATCTTTGGAGTCGGCTGCACCGTGCACTGACCGCAAAAGGCCGGAGACAAGAATGCCGAGATTGTCGCGCTGCGTCGGCAACGTCATCGCGTAAATCTGCATCTTGATGCCGTTGCTAATGACCTGCATCGACGTACCATCCAGGTCGCCGTTACGGATGCGATTGTTGTAGTCCGCTCGGCCAGTTCCCTCGCTCCACTTCTTCCATTCTTCGTCCGTCGTTTTCGGATCCGACATCGAGAAGACCGACTGGGCCTGGTCGCCTGCCTCCTGCGAATCGCTCTCAGCGGACTTCGCTCCCGCGGTTGTTGCCTTTGTGTCCTTGGGAGCGGCCGGCTTCGGATCTGCGGCGTCGGAGATCGCACAATTCGCCGCAATGAGAAAACCGGCGATGGCTGCCATCAAGTGGATGGTCCGCTTCCGATCCAGCCAGCTTGGAAGAGAGCGGGGCGCGTTGGCAAATTCACACAGTTCGGCTGTCGTTCGGTGCACCGAGAGATCCTTCACTCTGCGATCAACCCTCTGCTCAGAGTGACCGCGGTTTGTGGCTGAGCCCGGCTGGGCCCATCGCAAGGGGCCACCATCTCGTCATCTTGGATCCACACTAAAGGAACGAAGGAAATGCCGTGGAGAAAGAGCAGCGCAATCCCGTGGCCCCGAGGTGCGCGAAGGAAACGAATAATGTATAAAAATCTGACCGGTTGTGCACCAGGACGCGCACTTTGGCGAAATTCGGTCTCTTGCTTCCCCTTAATTACGTTATCACCCCGTTTTTGCAACTGTCAAGGACCTTTTGTGAGCAAACTCACCAAATCGCCCTGCCTTCCGGGGACCGATTCCCGGTTGGGCGGGTGACCCGTTAAACTCCGCCGGCGGCGATTTTCGAGACGCTAATTGCCGGCCGCCGCGCAAGTGTTCAACAGGCAACCAAATTGAGAAACGCCAGCTATTGGTCAGCCGAGACGTGAGCAAGAAAGCCCTCCTCTATTCCGACCCGTGTTTCCTGAACCACGAAACGGGTCGCCATCCCGAATGTGCCGATCGACTGCGGGCGATTGTGAACCAATTTCAAGCCTCCGGCCTGGCCGAACGATTCGATACGGGACCAATTCGCACGGCAACCGTCGAGGAAATCAGCCGGATTCACGAGCCAGACTACATTCGGCAGGTCGAAGTGTGGTCGTCCGCGGGCGGCGGACAGGTGGAGGCCGACACCATCATGAGCGCGAACTCCTCGGACGTGGCCCGCAAGGCCGCGGGGACCGCAATCGACGCCGTGGAACAAGTGGTTGCCGGGCACTATCGGCGTGCCCTGTGCCTGATTCGTCCTCCGGGCCATCATGCGCTTGCGGGCGCGCCGATGGGATTTTGCCTCTTCAACAACGTGGCGGTGGCGGCGCGACACGCCGTCGAGTGCCTCGGTCTCGCGCGAGTTCTGATCGTCGATTGGGACGTGCACCATGGCAACGGGACACAGGATGTCTTTTACAGCGATGGGCGAGTGCATTTTTTTTCGGCCCATCGCGCTCCCTTTTATCCCGGCACGGGGGCCGTCGAAGAGACAGGCACCGGTCCAGGCTTGGGTGCGATCTTCAATTTGCCGTTGAGGTTTGGTATCTCGCGCCACGAATTCATCGAACGATTCCGCACCATGCTCGAGCGTGCGGTCGCTCGGGCCAGGCCCGAACTGATCCTGATCAGTGCCGGCTTCGACGCTCACCGAGCCGACCCGGTCGGCTCTCTCGGGTTGGAAAGCGAAGACTTCATCACATTGACTCGACTCGTCGCCGGCTGTGCTGAGGAATTCTGCGGCGGCAAGATCGTCAGTCTGCTCGAAGGCGGATACAACCTGCATGCGCTGGCGGAATCGGTTCAGGCACATGCTGAGGAACTGCTGGCGACTGCGTGATCGCGTGCCGCATCACGGAAACAAAAAAAGGGCCGGAGCAATGCTCCGGCCCTTTCGCTTTCAGACCGAGAAAAAAGTTAGCCCTTGCGAACCGCAACCAAACGCGATCCTTCGGGCGTGTGAACGTCGAAGATCACTCCCGTGCTCAGCGACGATTTCTTCATTTCGTCGCGAAATGCCTCGGGCGTCGTCACCCGGTGTTTGTTGACGCGTTCAATGACCATGCCTTCCCGCAGTCCGGCTTCGTCGGCCAGGCTGCCCGATTTGACGGAGCTCAGGACGACGCCCTTGGCGTTTTCCATCTTGAGCTCTTTGGCGACATCCGGAGTCAATGCGCTGACCTCGACGCCGAGGTCACTTACGGCCACGCTGTCCCGCGTTTTCTCCTTGGTCGAGCCGTTGTCCTCGTCTTCCCGTGCAAGCGTCGTCGTATCACTCGGCATCGCCTCGACGGTAACGGGGATCGTCATTTGCTTACCATCTCGGAGGACCGTCATGTTGTACGTCTTACCGAGGTCCATCCGCTCGACGATGCCCTGCAGCTCTTTGGTACCCACGACTTTTTGGCCGTTGAAATCAAGAATCACGTCCTGCGATTGCACGCCGGCCTTCGCAGCCGGCGAACTCGGACGAACCTGATCGACAATCGCGCCTTCGCCTGGGTGAACATTGAGAACTTTGGCGAGCGTTCCTTCGGCCGGACGAATCAGGACGCCGAGGTAAGCACGCTTCACTTCGCCTTTGGAGATCAACTGATCGGCGACCCAGCGGGCCATGTTGATCGGAATGGCAAAGCCCACTCCGTCATAGCCACCGCTACGGGTCGAGATGGCCGTGTTGATGCCGATGACTTCGCCATCCAGATTCAAAAGCGGTCCACCGCTGTTGCCCGGATTGATCGCGGCGTCGGTCTGGAGGTAGTCCTCGCGCTCGGTCTTGTTAATTCCGCGCCCTTGGCGCTGATAATCCCCGCGGTGACAGTCATATCGAGTCCGAACGGGCTGCCGATGGCCAGCACCCAGTCGCCAACCTCGGTTTGATCGCTGTTCCCCATCGGAATTGAATCCAGATGTCCGGCGTCCTTGACTCGAACGATCGCGATATCAGTTCGTGGGTCGGTCTTGATGTCGTTGGCACCAACGCGGAACTTCCGACCGTCGGCGAAGTTCACCGTGACTTCCTGAGCATCGTTCACAACGTGACGATTCGTGAGGATGATGCCGCTCGGATCGATTACGAACCCGGAGCCCATTCCATGCATTGGCCGCGCTTGCGGTTGCTGCTGAAGGAATTGGCGGAATTCGGGTTTGTTCCGCAGCATGTCGCCAAACGGGCCTTGTTCCATATCAAAGGGCACATTGCCGCGAACTTGCAGGGGCTTGCTGGTCGTCTCGATGGTGACGACGCCCGGTCGAGCCGACTTGGCGACTTCACGAAAAACCGATGACAAGGCCCGGACGTCCCGAGCCTCGACGTGCGGTCTGCTGTTACTCTTTACCTCGGCCCATCCGATGGCCGCCCCGGCGACGAGCACGGTACAGACCACACCGGCCAGCCACTTCCGATTTCTGTTGATGACGCTCATGAACTTCTCCTCCTGCCCCTCTGCGGGCATCATTGCAAATGCGTTAATCCGAGTGTCAGCGAATTGTACGCTGGGATGCACTGAACTGTTATACGAGTCGCGGATTCCGTGTGTTTGAGATTCTCGTCGATTTCTCCCAAGAGAGCGCGTTACAAATTCCGCGGACGGCATAGTTTACGGGTCGTGCAACGTCAATTTGGCAGGTTGACATTCCCCAGATGGCCCCCTAAGTTAGACTCAGGAAACGGTATGTCAAATCCGCTTGCTGACCCGTCTGCCGACTCAAAAGTCTCCCAGTGCGAACAGGCCATCGAATATCAATTTCGCGACCGGGCATTGATCGAATTGGCTTTGACTCACGCCTCGGTTTCGCGCACGCGGATCGAGTCGAATGAACGCCTGGAATTCCTGGGCGACGCGATCCTGGGAGCGATCATTTGCGAGGCTCTGTACCATCGGTTCCCCGACTATCCCGAGGGCGAGCTGACGCGGATCAAGTCATCGCTCGTTAGTCGCACGACGTGCGCCGTCGTCGCGACGCAATTGGGTCTGAGTCGATTTCTGATTTTGGGCAAGGGGCTGATGACGCATCAGCAAATCCCCTCTTCCATCCTGGCCGGCGTCTTCGAATCGGTGGTCGGCGCCGTGCACTTGGACGGCGGCCCGGTCGCCGTCCAAGCGTTCGTCGAAAGGGCGATGGCCAGCGTGCTTGATCTCGAGGCTGAGCCGCAACTGACGCGCAATTACAAAAGCGTCCTGCAACAGATGTCGCAGAAGCAATTCGGCGCGACTCCGCTTTATCACGTGCTCGACGAGAAGGGCCCCGATCACTCGAAGTGCTTCAAGATTTCCGCGGCGATCGGGTCGCAGATTTACGCGGCTGCGTGGGGCGCCAGCAAGAAGGAGGCGGAGCAGCGCGCCGCGCTCAATGCCCTCTGCGAAATCGAAGGCAAGCCCGTGCCCCACATGGCCGACTGACGGCAGCTTCGATTCTTCGACGCCCGGTCGCCGTCTCGAGTGGACACTTGCGAGCTCCACAAATGGAAGAAGCGGCCGGGAAAACCCGACCGCTTCTGCGTTGTGTCGCAAATTCAGCGACGCTTCAAGGTCGCGAAGTTACTTCTTCGCCTTTTTCTTTGAAGCCTTTTTCGCCTTCTTTGCCTTCTTTGCAGCTTTCTTCTTGGCCACCGTAATTCTCCTTACAGAGCCAACCGTGTGATTGTCTTTGCCGATGGCTTACCGGGCACTAATTCGGCGTCGACGAATCACGAAGTTGAAGTCCTTGCCAGCGTGTCAACCGTGACATGCCGTGTTGCAGTTCCTCGTGAGCGCGTCGCGTGTCGTCCAGTTTCGTTTTGAACTTCGCTCGACGACTCGCACTTGCTCCCGTTGACTGCAACTAATGCGAGTCATCCTACGAATTTCGGAAATTTGTGCAAGCCATTTACGTCGTCTTTCGCAGCGCGCGCTTCGCCGCAAGTGACTGCTACGGCGCGTTCTCAGCGTTTGACGTCTCTTGATCGCGCGACGTAAGTGCCTCGCTTGTCGTCGATGGTGAAAACGCGTTGCAGTGGCGCACGAGCGATTTTCTTCGAGAAAAACAGCCTTTTTTTCACTCAGCCCGCGCGGTGCCGCGGAAAAACGCAACTTGCGAAGCAAATTGCGCGGCCCATCGAGCGGCGTTCGAAGGGGGATCGCGAACGAAAATTCGTTTCGAAAAAATTTTTCAAAAAATTTTCGTCGCGCGTCCGCGAATCACGTCGCGAGAGTTCGTTGCGCGTGTTGCATCGCTGCAAAACTCTCGCCGCAATGCGCTCGCACCCGGGACTGTAGTCGAACACTTCGACGGAAACCCAACCCTGGTAATTCGCGCGCGACAGCGCGGCGAAGATCGGCACGAAATCGGTCGAGCCCATGCCGGGGCCGAGCAGATTCGTGTCGTTCGCGTGGAAGTGGCCCAGTCGCGACGCGTGACGGGCGATCAAATCGGGAATCGAGGTCGATTCCGCTCCCAGCATCGCCTTGACGTCTTGATGGAGACAGAAATTCGGATCGTCGACCATCTCGATGAGTTCCGTCGCCTCGGCGCACGTGTTGATGAAGTCGGTTTCTTTGGGTGTCAACGGTTCGAAACAAATCCTGACTCCCCGATCGCGGCACGCGGGAAGAGCCCCGCGGAAAATCTCCGCCGCATGCCCGAGAGCTTGCTCGCGTGTAACTCCGGACGGCAGGCTTCGCTGTAGCGGCGAGCCGAAGACCATCAGATCACCGCCAAGGTCGGCGCACGCATTGCCCAATTCGACGAGATAGTCGGACGTGGCGCGGCGGACGGCAGAATCTGCCGATGTCAGATGAAATCCCTCCGTCTTCGCGAGGAGCCAATGCAGTCCAATGATGGACAATCCGTGCTCCGCGGCCTGGCGCCGCATCAGTTGGCGGCGTTCGACACTGACCTGGCTGATGCGGGGTGCCAAGGTGAAGGGGGCGACTTCGACGCCCGTATAACCCACCGAGGCAATAAATCGGCACTGCCGCTCCCAGTCCCAGTCGGTGAACAGCTCCTGACAAATCGCGAAACGCATCGGTTGCCTCTGCCCGTCAAGTCCGGATGTGGTGCGACATTAATCCCGGTCGGGGCACTCCGGCCCCGTAGCGGAGTGAAAACCGCAACCTCGGTGAGATTCGCGCGCGTCGCGTTGTGCCGATTATAGGCCATTCGACGAGCCTGCCGACAGCGCAGGGCGATCGGATAGCACAAGTGTGGAGAATTGCACGATGTGTCTCAAGCACGGCGAATAGGTTGACGACGTAAGAGGGGAGGTTCGACGCATACACACTTTTCAACAATTCACCAAGCCGTCGGATGACGGCGAAACGAGGGCGAAACAATGAAAAACGCAGCTTGGGTTTCCATCATAGTCACGTTGGCGCTCACCCACGCGGGCAGCAGCGCCACCGCCGGCCTCTTCGGAGGCTACTCCTGTTGCCCGCCGGCATCATGTGCGCCGAGCGGCGACATGTGTGCGGCAAAGACCTGCTGCCCGGCGCCAAAGTCTTGCTGTGATCCGGTGTGCCCGGCTCCGGCCTGCCCGGCGTACAAGACGGTCTACGAGACGGTTTGGGAAAAGCAGAGCAACACGTGCTGCAAGACGGTCTACGATCACGTTTGCGAACAAGTCCCCTACTGCCACACGAAGCTCGTGTTTGAGACGTGCTACAAGGATTGCTGCTTCACCGTCTGCAAGCCGTGCTTCCAGACGTACTACAAGGACGTCTGCTACACGAAGTGCCGTCCTTGCCACCAGACGTGCTACAAAGACGTCTGCTACACGGTCTGCAAGCCCTGCTACACGACCTGCTACCGCGACGTGACTTGCACGACCTACAAGTCCGAACAACAGACGTGCTACAGAGACAATTGCTACACGGTCTGCAAGCCGATCACCGAGAAGAAGATCGTTCCGGTGAAGTGCGGCGAATGGCAGAATGTTACGGAAACGGTTCCGGGCGCCGTGATGGATCAGTGCCAATGCGATCCGGGTCACTGGGAATATGACCCCTGCACTTGCTGCTGCCTGTATCACGCCGGTTGCTGCCACGTCGTCAAAGTGCAGTGCCCGCCGACGACCTGCTGCCGCCGCGTCTGGGTCGAGAAGACCGTCAATCAGGAAGTCTGCAGCACCCGCTACGAGAGCGAAGTGAAGCACTGCCAGGTTCCCTACACGGTTTGCCGTCAGATTCCCTGCACGTCGACCCACAAAGAGGCGTACACGGTTTGCAACTACACCCAGGAAGTCTGCCACAAGACGGTCCCCTACACCGTCTGCACTTGGACGAAGGAAGTTTGCCACAAGCAAGTTCCCTGCGTTACCTGCTCGTGGACGAAGCAAGAGTGCCACAAGCAAATCCCCTACTGCACGTGCCACAAGGTTTGTGAGACCTGCTACCGCACTCACACGCGGTGCGTGCCCCGGACTGTCCAGTACACGGTGACGACCTGCGTTCCTCGCACCGTCTGCCGCCAGGTGCCCTGCAACACCTGCCAGACCTGCGAGAAACCGGCCTGCTCCGCCTGCCCGAGCCCGGCGCCTTGCTGCCACTAATTGACTCGAGACGACCGCACGATCGGCGGCTCCCTTCGCCCGAGCGGCCGAATCGAAATTGACTTGCGTCGCGCGGGGACGGCCAAGACGGCCGTCCCCGCGGTTTTTGTTGGGCCGCGGGATTTGCCTGTTTGTGATGCGGCCGTCCCGGCTGCACGTGCAGGCGAGACGCCCGCACCACAAATTCGCCAACCAGCGGCGCCGCAGAATCGCGGTCGGTGACTTAGGCCGCCCGTTGAAGTATGGGAGGGCGAAGCTCCTGCTGAGCCGCCTTCGTCGGTTTTCGCGCAGGAAACGGCTCGGCGGGAGCCTCGCCCTCCCATCGGACCGAATACTTCAACGCGCAGCTAGGCCGCCCGGCGCTGGCTCAGTCGGCCCCGCACCGCCGCGGCATTTTCGACCGCCGTTCGCACGATGCCGGCGATTCGCACAATCGACGACTCGTCGAGCTGCAGTCCCGTCGGAAGCACGAGCACCCGTTCGGCCAGGTATTCGGTCACGGGCAGTTCGAGCTCGCGGCCACTTACGACCCCCCGATAGGCCTCCATGCGATGGCAGCCGGGGAAGAAATACCGCCGTGCCAGAACATTTTCGGCGGCAAGAACGGCGGCCAACTCGTCTCGGGAAAGTCCGGCTGACCGCTCATCGACTTCGAGCACAACGTATTGATAGTTGCTCGCTTCGTTTGGTTCGTAAGAGAGCAGCCGGACTCCTGCAAGGCCCGCCAACTCGCGGCGGTACGTCGCGTGATTCACTCGATTGGTTGCCACAATCGCGGCCATGCAATCGAGCGATGTCAGTCCCACGGCGGCCGACAACTCGCTCATCTTGGCGTTCGTGCCGATTGCCGTCACGCTGTCGTAACCCACGAATCCGAAATTCCGCAAGAGCCGTAGCCGGTCGGCCAACTGATCGTTGTTGGTCGTGATGGCGCCCCCTTCTCCGCAGTGCACGAACTTGGTCGCGTGGAAGCTGAAGACTTCACACGCACCAAATCCGCCGATCGGTTGTCCGCGGTACGTGCACCCGAATGCGTGAGCCGCGTCGAAGAAAAGCGTGAGCCCTCTCTGGGCGGCAAGCTCAGACAACTCCTCGACATTGCAGCCGCGACCCCAGAGATGGACCCCCAAGATCGCGGTGGTGCGCGGAGTAATCAGCCGGTCGATTTCGTAGGCGTCGATCGTATGCGTCACTCTGTCGACGTCGCCAAAAACGGGAGCCACCTGCTGCCACGAGAGAGCATGCGCGGTGGCAATGAACGTGAAGGCGGGAAGAATCACCTCGCCGGAGAGCCCGAGTGCCCGAATTGCCAGCTCCAGTGCGATCGTTCCATTTGCGACCGCAACACAGTGGCGGACACCCAGTTGCCGGGCGATGCGACGTTCGAATTCGGTAACGAGGGGGCCGCCATTGGTTAACCAGTGTCGATCGAGCGCGCCGGCGATCCGAGCGAGGATCGCTTCTTTGTCCGGCAGATTCGGCCGACCGACATGCAAGGGCTCAGCGAACGCGGGCTTGTTGCCGAAGACCGCGAGGCTCGCCCAATGCGGCGACAATGGTCCCATTGACTGCCTCCTCAGAGACTGCGTAACCAATGCCGCTCCGGCCGAACCCGTTGCCGTTGTAGAGTAAGAAGCGTCGGCCGCGTTGCGTGTAGGTCGCCGGGTATGCGGCCATTTCCGCATCCCAGTCCGATTCATTCGCGCCCAACCCCCCCAAACGATCCAAGCGAGTCCAAGTTTCCCCATTGTCGGCAGATTCGGCATAACCGATACGGTAGCTACTCCTTTTATCGGTTCGATAACCGTCGAGACTGCGATGGCAATACCACATCTGCCATCGATCGACGCCGGGAAGGACCCACGGGCGCGCGATCGCCTCTTCGGGAAACTCGGCACTGATGGCGACTGAGTCGTCGCGCTGCCAATGGATTCCATCGGCGGAGCGAGCCGACCTGACGTCATACTGCGGCTCCGGGCGTCCGTTGAGCACGCGCCACCCACGGCACGACAGGTACCACATGCGCCATCGCCCCGATTCGCGAACGACAAATGGGGTCGAGCAGAAATGTGGTTCATCGAGTGTTCGATCGAGAATCGGCCCTTGATGCAGTCTCCGGAACGATTCACCGCCGTTCTCACTCACAGCGACTCCGATGCTGATCCGGTACGGCACGGTGGTGCTGGTGTTCCAGCCGGCGTAGTAAAGCAGCTTAGCGCCCTCGACATTGAGCACGCAGCTGGGCATGACCCCAGCATCGTCGAAGCAACCAAGGTCTCCCAGTTCGAGAACCGGACGGTCGTGGACGTATTGAATTCGTTCCGGATGATTCGGATCGACGTCGACAAAGGTTGGCCGTGTGCGGTTCTGGCCGTCGCGCGTTCCAAAGTAGATCCGCAGACGCGTCTCCTCGAGGAGATCAGGCGTCGGACATTGCGCATGGCTGACGGACCATTCGCGATCGGGCTGCGTGCCGGGCGAATGGATCAGGCCGCATCGCTTCCACGGCATGAACTCGAATCCTCGAAGAGCCGGCGAACGTCCTCTGTTCGCGGAAAATCGGGCGTCATCAGTTCGTCGACGGGGTGATAGACGTAGGGGTGCGGGTAGCCGCGCTCGACAAAGGAGGGATCGGCCAGGTCGTTGTAGCGAAAGTGACACGACCAACGAATCGAATCGGTGCTGTTGGTCCCCGACCGATGAACCAGGAAGGCCGAGAAGACGAGCAGGTCGCCCTGCTCGACCTCGACCGATTGAAAGTCGGAGTCGCCGAACCGGTCGACTTTTCCAAATCGCTCGACAACTTCCGTGGTCAAAAGGCCGAGTCGATGGCTTGCGGGCACGATCTCGAGCGCGCCCAAGTCGCGGTCAATATCGTGCAGCGGCAACCAGACCACGACGGAATTGAGCGAGCCCTGCATGCTCCGCCAATCCTGATGCGCGAAGACGCGCCAATAGACTTCTTTCGTCGCCAGGTGGCGGCTATTGAAATAGAGCACGGGCCGCGTGGAGATGTTCGGAAAAGCCAGGCCCAGCCCTGCGAGCAGATCGACAATCCGCGCATCGAGCGAGAGCCGATGCAGCGACACCAAATGCTGAATCTGCTTGCCGCAACTCGCGAATCTTCCGACGTCTTGACGAAAGAGGCGGAATAACGCTTGCTCCGAGTCGTGTTCCGAACCGCACAGATTCGCTGCCGCGTCGGTCGCTCGAATTTGATGGTCGAAGACCCGGAGCGCGTCTCGCCGAAGCGATTCAATTTCTGTTCGGGGAAAGAACGACCGCAGGTGCAGGTACCCTTCCCGTCGATAGTCGCAGACGGATTGTTGTCCCATATGTCTCTCCTGGCGGGCTTAGCCGGCAACCCGGGCGGGGCGGGTGAAATCGACGTCAAGGCTGGACATCCCGGACGGCTTGCTCGAATTGCCTTTGTGGACGGACCGCGGTACTGTATCCCGACCCACGACCGCGCCCATGCCGACCAGGGTCTCCTTCCCAATTCGCAACCCGTCGCGAACCGTCGCATTGACGCCAAAGAAGCACGATTCCTCAACGTGGCAATGGCCCGAGAGCACGACATGCGAGGTGAAAAAGACGTGATCTTCAATCGTGCTGTGATGTCCGATATGGTTGCCGCTCCAGAAGACGACGTTGTTGCCGATGCGGACAAACGGTTGAATCGTGTTGTCCTCGAGAATCAAGCAGTTGTCGCCAATCGGCGTACCCGGAAAGCAAGTCGCGTGTGAGCTGACGTAACTGATCAGTTCGTAACCCTTTTGCTTGAACCGCGCGTACACGTCTCGCCTCATCCGGTTCATGCCTTGATGGGAAAGCGGCGCGAAGGCGGAGAATTCGTCCGGCGGATAACAGTTCTCGAGATCGTCAAATGCAACGACGGGGCAGCCTTCGAAACGTCGGCTGGTCCGGGACGAATTCACGGTCGACGGTAAAGGCCACGACTTCGTGGGGGCTGTCGTATTTCAAGTAATAATGGGCCAGTGAGGCGAAATCCCGCAGCCCAAAGAGGACGACTTTCGACATTTCGCAGATCCCTTACGTCAGGCGCGGTCGTGATAAACGTAGGCCGTGTACTCGTAAAGGCCATAATCGTTGCGAATCACAAAGTGTCGGCTCACGGATCGCGTCAAGAATTCCGCCAGCGTGTCGCACGGCAAGTGGAACAGGTCGCCACGCTCCCAATCGACCTGCTTCGACATCACGTTAAACGCCATGCCCGCCGTTGCGAGCTGAAAGGCCCGTCCGAGCATCGATTGGACGTACTGCCACATCTCGTCGAACGCGAGCGATCGCTTCTCCGTGAAAACACCGTTCATGACGACGTAATCGAACGTGGGCACATTCGTGCTCGGATCGAGCACGTCGAGACAAAAATACGGACGGTCGGGAAATTTCTGGCGGCAAAGCTGAATGAACTCCGGGGAGAGATCGATGCCCGTATAGTCGACGTCCTCTCGTCGCGTTTCGCTGAGATGCTCATAGAGGTGAGAGGCCCCGCAGCCCAAGTCGAGCAGCCGTACGGGCGCCGGGGTGGACGGCCGAATCACTTCGAGCATCACCCGATATCGAGTCTTCGCGTCGTCCGCGTTGGGCCAATCGACTCCGCGGTGGCTGTCGCCGTGCGCGCGGAGGCATGATTCGTAGTGCTCGACAATCTCGGCGTACCTGGCTCGAGCAGTCATGCGGCGGCCCGATATTTGGGGAAATATTCGTTCTTGCCGACGTCACGGTCTGTTGACAGCTGTGCGTACTTATTCCGCTCCAAAATGAGCCCGCAGAACCATGCGGTCCGGCTTTGGTTCGCCCAGCCTAGTTTGAATCGCGCCAGTCCGTCGTTCGGCGCGACTTGCCAGCCGGCGCCCCGCCGAGCAATGCCCAGCGCAGACCGAGCGAGGCGAATTCGTTCAATGCGGCGTCGAAGAGCGCAAACGCCGCGCGCGTCTCGTAGCCCGCGTCGCTAAAGGCTCCCAAATGGTAATACGCCACCGAATCGGCGACGTACCAAAGGAGCATGCCAACTGTCTGCGTCCCGACGGCGGCACGAAATGCGACGATGCCCGGCACGTTCAATTGGCGGCGGAAGGCAGCGCGAGAGAACCGGGCGATTCCCCGAATCTGGTGACGTGCGACGAGGTTGTCGTACAACTCGCTCCATTGCGAGAGCCAATTCGCGGGCTCGGTGCCGCGTTCAATTTCGACATGCCGTGCGGCAAACCGGATATTGCGACGATGGTGCCGGCAAATGGCATTTCGCCAGTCGCCGTCGAAATCGACGATCGCGTGCTGCTTGTACGGTCGGCATACGTCGACAAACAACACCCCTAAGTTCGTGCCGTCGAGCCGCGCAAAGGGATCGACGACGATGGAGACGGCAATTGCTTCAGCCTTCAACGCGTCGAGGTCCGCGCCGAGAGCCCGCCAGTTGCCGCAATTGAACAGCGGATAGCAGCCGATGGCATCGTGCTCGGCGGTTTCGGGAATCGGCCGTCGGAGCACCCAGGCATCCGATCGCGGCAGATGCAGCGGAGTGCCGAATTCGGCAAGCGATTCCGCGTAGAGCGGGCTTCGATAACCGTTCATGCCGCACGCAAACGCGCTCGAGACGCGGAGTCCAGAAAGAACGCTTCCAGTTCCTGCGCTCCGGCCGTGTTGGAAAAGAGCATTCCGATCCGATCGCGAAGAGCCGTCCCGATCGAGTCGCGGAGCGATCGGTCGTTGGCAATCATGACAGCGCGGCGCACGTAATCCTGGGCATCGAGCGCAACGCAGTCAGTGATGCCAATTCGCCGGTAAACCGCGGCTGTTCCCCGGCCGCGCGCAAATGCTCCGGGCAAGGTCACGAGCGGAACCCCGAGGGCCAATGCATGGTAGGTCGTCGTGCCGGCGCAGAAGTGGACGGAATCGATTAACACGTCGGCCAGTTGCAGAAATGCGAGATATTCCTGGTAGGCCAGGCGCGGCAGAAAGAAGACCCGGGATGCCAGATCCGACAGCGAATCCCGCAGACGCTCTTGCAAGAGAGTCGTCCAATGGGCTTGTTGGCCGCAGAAGAAGACGACGATTCCCTTGGAATCGCGCCGCAGGATTTCCCCGACGATCTGATCAAAGTCGGGATGAATCTTGAAGAGAGTCTGATGGCAAACATACCAGCGCACATTCGCAGGCAATGGGAAATTGCCCCGGCCCAGCTCCGCTCCATCGATTTGCGGTTTGGCAAAATAATGCGGCGTATTGGCAAACCGGACGAGACGCTCCGTGTAATGCCAGTCCGCATCGACCGGCTCGAGGAGGTCGGCCGAAAGGAAGTAGTCGATCGTCGGGATCCCAGTCGTGACGGGATGCCCCAAAGTCACGCACTGCACGGGAGCCAAGCGCGCGAATGCGAGGAAATACGTCCACGCATCCATGCCGATGTCGGTGTACAGGAGAACGTCGAGTTCGCGTTCTGCGATCTGTTCCCGCGCTTCGGAGAGTCGCAGGGACAGCATGACCGGCTCATCGGCCGCGCCCTCGATCTCGTGGGAGACTTTGTCCTCGTCGCCGGGAAATCGAAACACCGTGTACGACGCGGAGTTTCGCGGGAACGATCGGAGAAGTCCCCCGTAATGGTCGCCAATCACGTGGTTATGCAAGAAGCGCGAAATCAGTCCCACTCGGATCGGCCGTTGACGTGTTGCTCTTGCAGTGCGGCAATGGGGAGCGACAAAGTTCAACGACGGAATGGCCCGCGCATGCACCGCTGCAATTTTTCTTTGGATGTGAACGTCGTTCCGCCCGTGGTAAGGCAGATAGAATGCCGGTCCGAGCGTTTGACCGATGGGGTCGTCGACGCAGAGTTCAGTGGCTAAGAGCGCGTCGAGTTCGTGGGAAAGTTCGCGGCGGCGCTCGTCGATCCAAGCGGACGAAGGAATGACGGTCGGCAAATGGAGAGCCGCACGGATTCTGAGTGCCGCGTCGTCGGGCCGAAGCCTCTGAGCTTCGCGCAGGACCTTGGCTGATTCGTCGCATCGACCTTGCTGCGTGAGGGAAGTTGCCAAATTCTTGTGCGCGTCGACAAAGCCGGGATCGATTTCGATCGCGCGTCGGTAGCAGGTGATGGCCTGGTCGTGATAGCCACGGTCCGCCAGCGTGTTTCCCAAGTTACTCTGAGCAGCGACAAAACGGCCGTCGAGTTCGATTGCCTGCCTGTAGTAGCCGGCCGCCTGATCGAGTCGCCAGGTCGCTCGGTGCAAATTTCCCAGGCTGTTGAGTGCGGCCGCGTTTTGCGGGTTCAAGACGACGGCCTGGCGATAGGCGGACTCGGCGTCCTGCCAGCGACGCAGCGACTCGTACACGATACCGAGATTCGCGTAGAACACGGCTTCGTTGGGCTTGGCTTGGATCGCCTGGCAGACAAGGTCGCAGGCGCGGTCCGCATCGCCACGAGCGAATGCCGCCATGCCCAGAAGATGCAATGCGTCGGGCTGTCGCGGCTCGACTCGCAAGACTCGCCGATAGAGTGCTTCGGCCGATTCGATGTGGCCGGCCTGATGCTGGCGGAGTCCTTCTTCCAGTGTCTCGAGAATCAATGTCGGACCGTCCTTGTGCCTCTTTATGGAAGAGGAGTCCTACATTGATTTCATCGGCATTTCCGAAAACGTGGATTGAGTCGACTTTGTCGTCTGGCCGAAGTTTACGGGGTTGAAATGGATGAAAGCGGAAACCGAAGGAATCTGGGGTGATAAATGCTCGTGTCACGCACCACATCGCCAAACTCTTGTGAATTCACAAGATACGTGATCAGCAGTTCCCCTGGCCTGGAAATGTCGGCATGGCCCTTGGCCGCGTAAGTGAAATAAGACTTATTCCGCTCGACGTCTGGCACCGTCGCGACTGTCTTTCGAGCGGACCAGGGGCCTTCGGGTTTCAAGGCGATCCGAATGAAGATTCGCTTTCCCAGAAACGGCTCGCTTTGGACCAGGATCCACGTTGGCCGGCCGCCGATTTTCATGCGTTCGACGGAAAACTCGCTCACCAGTCCATCTGCGATTGGCCGAGCGGCCCTGGCCTCGGTCGACCAAGAGCCTTTTCCTGCAGAGAAGCGCCAGGTCTGGAATTGATCGATCGTGGCCGCCGGAGCACGGGCCAAGACCAGCCCGTCATTCAAGAATCCCGATCGACGGATGCCATAGATCAAGACTTCGGGAGACTTTGTTGGTGCGGTTGCCGGGTCGAGACAAGCCGCCATCCCCCACGTCATTTCTGCGTCGGCTCGCTTGTCACCAGGCGCTTTCGATTGGACGCAATCTGGAAGGTCGATGAGGCGAATCTTCCAGCGATCGACGGGATCGGAAACTCGGTCGACTATCGCCAAAGTCGTTCCGGCGACAGTGAAAGTCCAGACGCCCTTGCCCTGAGGATTCGTGTGCACTCGAAAAAAGTAGGCAAATAATCGTCGCGTTCCCTGGGGATCATCGACGACCAGACCGCCGCCGTTTGCCCAAAGCCATTCGCGCACTTTGCCACCAGGGGGCTCGCGGGAATTCGTCGTGTCGGGGACCGCCCATGCCGTTTGCTGCCCGGCCGCATTTGTGGCTCCCCAGGCAAAACGAACGCTGGCGGGATCGGGAGCCTTCCACGGCATCGTCGGATCGATCGGATGAATGGCGATTGAATTGTTCACCATCGTCGCGCCGGGGAGTCTCTTGCCGCCGCGAATCGAACTGATCCACGTATCGCCGAACAACCAGAGTATCCGTCCATCGCGAAGATTGACGGTTCCGGCACAATCTGCACCAGTCCATCCGTCGCGGCGATCAAAGACGGCGTTCCACGAGTCATCGATCGTGGTCAGATCGGCCGCACCGAGTTGGCTGTCGCCAACCGCGATCGTGAGCAGGCCAAACGACAAGATCCAAACCGCAGCGCGCAAGCCGCTCAATGTTCGGCGAATCATATGCGGACTTCTGAAAGGAAATGACAGTCCGCCGTCCCGAACTATTTCTCCGCATCGTCAGGCGCGGCGGGCTTGCCCGGTTTGGGGGGAGTGGGTTTCGCACCGGCCGCCGGTGCTGCGTCGGCCGCCTCCTTTTTCTCTTCCGTAGCCTCTTCGTCGCCGGCCGGTTTCTTTTTCGGCGTTTTGGCGGCCGGTGCCGGCTTTCCGCCTTGTGCGTCGGGCGCGACATCCGGCAAAACGGACGCCTTTTCCGGGCTCTTGTGGAACAGGGGGAATTCGCGTTCTCGCTCACGCACGCAAACAACAAGCCCACGATTGGAGGCAAAATACATCCGGTCGGTTCGATCGTTGGCGACGCGGATGGGGAAGAGCCTCATGGAAAACGCGCCGAGTTGGTGGCCGTCTTTTTGGTCCAGGAGCAAGACGTTTCCGAGACCATCCGAGGCATAAACGACGGCGGGAGTGGCGGCGAGAAAACTCACGGCCTGCCGGTTCGTCCAAAGCGGGCTCGCCTTCGTCAAGGAGAGACATCGGAGTCCATACCCCTCGGGTCGCACGAAAACGTGGTCGCCGATTACGCGGACCGCCTGGCGAAGATTGAGTCCGGAGAGCAGCTCCCATTTAATTTGGCCCGTTTCGACGTCGATGCAGTAGGCCTTACGATCCGCGGTTGCCACGAACATCAAGCGGCCAAATTGCGTCATCGGCGCGGAGAGCGGCTCGTTGGTCTCGAATTGAAAGAGGAGCTTGCGTTGCTTGGCGGCAAAACCGTAAAGCGATGCGTCGGTACTCGCGACGACGACGACTGTCCCGGTACTGATCGGCGGATAGATGATGCGAGCGCCCGTCTTGTACTGCCATTTCAACGATTTAAACGCCTCCTTGGCGCGGAGCGGATTCCTGGTGAGGCCCTCGAGAAATTTGAGGTCGTAGGCATAAATCGTTCCGTTCACCGATCCGACATACGCCCGTTCGTCATCCATGCCCGGCGGTGCGGAAGCGGCTGTTGGGACTGCCACTTGCCAGGCGACGTTGCCGGTCCTCTTGTCGAGCCCATAAAGTTGCGTTCCGCTGATCACGAGTACGAGTCGTTCATTCGTTACGGCCGCAAATCGCAGCTCGTGCGGATCGCCGACCTGGACGGACCAGAGTCGCCGGCCATTCGCGTTGTCGACCACCGTCACGAGACCGGTGATCGATTGAATGACCGTCACTTGCTCATCCGCCATCAAGTGCTTCACGCGGTCTTGCAACGGATCGATCGCGGCCTGTGCCCACCAGGCGCGTTGCAGTCCCAACCGGCCCAGCATGACATCGTTGGGCAATTCCGCTCGGATCGCTCCTTGCGCGAAAAGATTGTTCACGAGGATGTTGCCACTGAGGCAGCAGCCTAAAAAAACAGCACCGAGCGTCGCTAAACGTCGCCACATGCGTCACGCATTCCATAGAGGCAAAGAGGATATGGCCGGGACCGGCATCCTTGATTCTAGCCTTGGCCAACGATCGGAAGCCAGGGGTTGGTTGGCGGAAAGGGCAAAGTCCCACGTCGAATGACCGGCCGCCCCGCCGCGCGACCTTGGCCTTTGAGCACTGAAAAGTTACAACTTTTAGATAGGGCCAGGTGAGTGCCGCGGGGAGATTGATCACGTGGCGGTTTTTCGCAATCGAAGCGGTTTGGTTGTGCGGATTCTGCCGATTTGTACGGCCATCTTGGTGGGTGGGTTCGCGCGTGCAGACACGTTGAACCTGCAGACCGGCGGTCTGATCCGCGGCCGCATCACGGACGGGGCGTCTCACTTTGCGTCGAAGCCCGCCTTGCCCGAAAAAGCTGCGTCTCCGAAACGCGTGCGCCAGCCGGCGACAATCTCCGTGACGACGATGACCGGTGCGCACCTGGTTCTGGAGACGTCCCAGGTGCGGTCGATCACGCGCCGGCCGATGCTTGTCGAGGACTACGAAGTTCGCAAGCAGCACACTCCGGACGAAGTTGACTCTCTTTGGAAACTCGCCGAATGGTGCAAAGGCCGTGGGCTCAAGCCCCAACGCGAGGAAACACTCCGCCGAATCCTCGTGCTGGATCCGGAGCATGGCGGCGCTCATCAAGGGCTCGGGCAGTCGCGGTTTGACGGCAAGTGGAAGACCCGCGACGAGGAGATGCGCTCGCGCGGATTCGTGAAGTTCGACGGACGGTATGTCGCCGTGCAGGAAGTCGACATTCTCAAGAAGATGCACACGCGCAAGAAGGTCGAGCAGGATTGGACCGAGCGGGTGCGGAACTGGTCCTACGCCCTTTCCAGCAGCGAGCCCGAAAAGAGGCGCCGCGGACACACGCAGCTCTTGAAGATTTCCGATCCGAACGCGATCCCCGCTCTCAACAAGGTGCTTCGCTCCAGCGAAGACGAGGAGCGGCGTTCACTCTACGTGAAGATTCTGACCCGCATGCCAGGTGTTGGACCGGTGCATTTACTCGTCGAACAATCGTTGTTCGATACCTCCAAGAAAGTTCGTGTCGAGGCGCAGGAAGCAATCAGTCCGCAAGTCCGGGAGGCGGCCTGTCCTATTTATGCACGCGAACTGCGCAATTCCGACGATGAGGTGGTGCGTCGAGCCGGTCGCATGCTCGAAAAGATCGGTGATGAGTCGGTAGTTTCGGCCCTGATCGACGCGATCATCACCACGCATCAGGTTCCCCAGAATGTCGTCGATAACTCCAACACGTACGGGTTTAATCCGCACAACCCGAAAGCCGGCGACCAGAACATGCTCCCGCTGCCCCCGGACGTCGCGGGCAAGATGCTGACGGGGCAATACCCGAACGGCGTGACATACAACACGCCTGCCGGCGATCCGCCATTGAATTCACGCGTCCGCACGATCATGGTCGACCGCGAATTCCGGAATCCCGAGGTGCTTTCGGCGCTGGAATCCTTGACGAAGCAGTCGTTGGGCTACGATAAGAATCAATGGCGCCGCTGGTGGGCGGCCCGCACCACCACGGGCGGGTCGAAGCCTTTGACTTCACTCGAGCCTCGGTCGCCCTGATTCGCCCCCGTTTCCCTTCGGCAGGATGTCGTCAATGTCGGGTGACCGGTCAAGCTCCGCACGCAAGGCGGCCGCACAACAACTTTCCAGCTTGCGCGGGGCCGGAGTTTCTCGCGTCTCGTCGCGATCCCGAAAACGTGCCGAGCCTGACACGAAAATGGAACAACTCGCGGAGAGTGCGCCGCGCCCGTTGCAGCTCTCTGTGCACGTTCCACGTCGCTCTTCGAGAGCACGCGATCTTCGCTGCCGCGGGACGTGCGCGAGGAAAAACTTCGAGTGCTCTCCGACCGCGTTGCCCAATGCACGCGCTGTGCGGAATTGAGCCAGACAAGGACAAAAACCGTCTTCGGCGTCGGCAACCCCGAGGCTCGTATCATGTTTTTGGGCGAAGCGCCCGGAGCCGATGAGGACCGTCAGGGGGAGCCATTCGTCGGAGCAGCCGGCCAGCTCCTCAACCGGATTCTCGAAGCGTGCAAGCTCGCACGATCCGAGGTCTATATTTGCAACATCCTTCGATGCCGGCCGCCCGGCAATCGCACTCCGGCTCCCGAAGAAGCGGCAAATTGCCGCGAGTACCTGGATGGCCAAATCGAAATTGTCGACCCCGACTATATCGTGTGCCTGGGAAGCGTCGCCGCCAAGAACTTGCTGGCGAGCACTGAGTCGATCGGAAAACTCCGGGGCCGTTTTTTCAACTTCGGTCGTGCCAAAGTCGTCTGCACATATCACCCGGCCTATTTACTGAGAAATCCGGCGGCCAAGAAAGACGTGTGGGGGGATATGAAGTTTCTCATGCACGACCTTGGCATTGAGCTCTGACAGCTTCTCGACTTACGTCGTTGGCGGCGGTTATCATGCACCCGCCCGCGCGCGGCGCAAAAAAGCCACCGGTGCAGAAAAGACACTGGCGCAAAAAAGACACTGGGCGTAGCCGGGTTAGGACCGCAAGCACAACGAGATTCTCCTCATGGACACATGGCCGATTGGAGTCTTCGCGTCGATCGACGCCGGATTGGGGGTGCACCTCGAAGTCGCGCAAGAACTGGGCGTGCCCACCGTCCAAATCCACACCCCCCACAAACAAAATCGAACGCCCGCTGCGGCGGAGAAATTTCTCAAACGCTGCGAAAAAGCGGGGATTCGCGTGACGGCTGTTTTCGGCGGTTTCGACGGGGACAGCTACGCCGATATCCCCACGACGGCGCGCACCGTGGGGTTAGTCCCCGAGTCGACCCGAGCCGCGCGCGTCCAGGAAATGAAAGAAATTGCGGACTTCGCCCGCGCACTCGACTGCTCGACGGTGGCGCTGCATATCGGATTTGTTCCCTCGGATCGCAGCGGGGTTTCGTATCGCGGACTTCTCGATTCCACCCGCGACTTGCTGGATCACATTCAGGCGAACGGCCAACATCTGAACCTCGAAACCGGCCAGGAGCCCGCCGATCACCTGCTGACGTTCATCACCGACGTCAATCGCGAAAATCTGTTCATCAACTTCGACCCGGCCAATATGATTTTGTACGGCACGGGTGATCCGATTGACGCGCTCAAGAAAGTTGGCAAGTACGTTCGCAGCGTCCACTGCAAGGATGCCAAATGGGCCGCTCCGGAAGCCCGCGGCAAACAATGGGGTACCGAAGTGCCGCTCGGTGCAGGGGATGTTGGCATGGAGACGTATTTGCGCACCCTTCACAGCTTGGGATATCGCGGTCCGCTGACGATCGAACGGGAGATTCCGCACGAACCGGAACGACAAAAGCAGGACATCGGCTTGGCCGTTCGGTTGCTTGAGTCACTAAGATCGAAGGTCCTGGGCGTCTGAGTCACTCGGGCCAAGTTCCAAATGCATAATTGGCAGCGGGTTGCGGCGTGCCGTGCCGTGGCCCTTGTGTCGAATTGGGGCAGATTCGTATGCTGATAGCGTCAGTGTGATCGCCGAGGGAACGGCGAGGAAACCACGCTCGGCTCGACCGGATTCGTTGCGCCGTGCGGGCCATGAGATGCGCTTCGTCAGAAACTGCGTTGCGTAGGCTGGCGCCACGTTCGCGGATGGTTCGCGCTTTCAAGTCTGCTGTGGGCGAGGCCTTCCGGTCTGCCGGCGGACGAGTCTATGGATAAGATTCTCAACGGATATTCGGTCGACGACGCGACATGGCTGTATTTGTCGCTGTTCTTGACGCTCACTGTCTATTTTCGGTTCGGCCGATTCTTTTCCCTGCGGAACGCCGACCTCTTGATCCTGCTGGCCATCTCGCCTGGAATTCTCCTCGTTCATCAGGGGTTTGCGGCAGGCTTTGTCTGGTTGTTTGGACTTTCCGGCGTGCTGCTGTTGAGGCTGGTTTTCGACAGATATTTCACCAGACGGCCGCGACTCGAACAAAATCTCAATAACCAGGGGCTGTCATTTCTCGGGATCATCGCATTTCTGTTTTTGGGCATTACCGCGTGGAATTTGCGGGAGCTGCCGAAATCCACGGTCCAGACGGTTGAAGCCGCCGATCGCCTGAGCAAGCGGCAAGAAGCGCCGAGCCGCGCGAGCGCGCCCGTGGCTGGTTCGTCCGAGGACGTGAAGGCCGGTCCGGCGGCAACGGTGCTGGCAATGCCGATTCTCAAGACGACGCAATTGGCCGCCACGATCAATCCGTCGCCAAAAGCGTCGGCAAGCGTTTCAGCCGACTATGCGATTTTCGCCGCGCGGCTCACGGCCATTATCGCGCACTTGGCCGTGGCGCTGGCTCTTGTTTGCATTGGTCGCTGGCATTTTGGCGATCAACACATCGGAATCGCAATGGCGACTCTGTATCTGCTGCTGCCTTGCACGGCGTACGATGTGGCACGGGTCAACCACGTGTTTCCGGCCGCCTTGATCCTGTGGGCCATCGCGGCCTATCGGCGGCCCGCCATCGCCGGCGGCCTGATGGGGCTCGCCTGCGGAACGTTGGTCTTTCCCGTCTTTCTGCTGCCGCTTTGGTTTGCATTTTATGACCGACGCGGAGCGCTGCGGTTTGGCAGCGCGCTGGGCGCGGCGGCGGCCGTGCTCGTCGGCAGTTTTGTGCTGACATCGGTCGATATCGCTTCCTTCCGCAATCAAACGATGGGGGCGATCGACTGGAGCGCCCTCTCGTTCCGCGACGACGACAGCGGCGGTTTTTGGCGACCCGAACGGGCCGCTTATCGCATCCCCGTTTTTGTCGCGTTCCTGGTCGCGGTGACGGTTTTGTCGTTCTGGCCGGCCAAGAAGACTCTCGAACACCTCATCTCGCATTCCGCTGCCATCATTGTCGCGACGCAGTTCTGGTTTCCTCAGCGTGGCGGCGTCTACACGCTGTGGTATCTGCCCCTCTTGCTGGTCGTCGTCTTCCGCCCGACGCTTTCGCACTTGCTACCGCCCGACTTGGCGAAAAAAGGCACAGCCGAACAATCCGGCGGCGCCTCGAGCTCGCCCGAACTGGCGGCCGCGGTCAGTGGCGGAGGGGCGCCGCTTAACTCTCGTTTTCGCTAGGCGCCAGCTAGGCGTCCGGAAATTCGCGAGGCGACAATCCCAGGTCGACGATGCTGCAGCCGGAGATCACGTTGATGCCGAGTTCTCGCGCATGGTCCAATAAAGCGCCGGTGGCGCTGCCGGGATTGAACCACACTTCACCGGCTCGAGCCGCCGCAATTTCCGGCAAGACGCTCATCCCGACCGTGGGCGGCAAATAAATGCTGATCCGGTCGAGATGTTCGACGGGAATCTCACGCAACGAAGCGTAGGTTTGGCAGTCCTCAATCCAATCAGCCTTCGGATTCACGGGGTAGACGTCGTATCCGGCGCGAAGATGCGCTCGGACAGACTTGTTGCCGAATTTCGCGCGGTCGGTGCTGGCGCCGAGGATGGCAACAGTGGGATTGGGCATCGTGCAATCGTTTGGCTGAAGGCCGAATCAGGGATGCGTCTCTAGAATGCTTTTCAACTGGCGTACTTGCGTCACATCGGCTGCGCCATGCAGATTGTCGGGATTTTTCGACAGCAGCAGATTCACTTCCGCAAGCGCTTCGGCCTGCCGTCCCGTCTGATAGCAAAGCAATGCCCGACGCCAATGGTCGCCCAAAGACAGCGGATCGATCGCCAAGAGAACATTGACGTATCGCAGCATGCTTTCCGCGTCGTTCGCCTCTTCTACGACGTTCATGAGATTCTGCACAAGCCGCTGCATGATTTGCCGCTTCGATTGTGCCTGAAAATCTTCCGCGGTGCTTGGCCGCTGCACGAATGCGACGATTTGTGCCTCGACCTCCGCGCGCGACAGACGGCGGGCTGCGTCGTAGACATCGATATAATTGTCCTTGCCAGGCACCGATTCGGCCCGGACCAAATAGCGCCCGGCGGCCCCGATCCCCACGACTCTCACATCCAAACGCCGCGCGAGTTCGATGTACAACACCGAAAGTGTAATCGGAAGCCCCTCGCGGTCGTCGATGACTTCGTTGAGATAGCTGTTCGACCGGTTGTTGAAGTCGGTCCTGCTTCCATGGAACCCGAGCTTCTTGAACAGATATTCGTCGAGTGCCCTGAGGCGCGCTTCCGCATTGGCGTTCGTTGGTAACGACGCTCGAATCGCCGCCGCCATGCGATCGATCTCGCGGAGATACGCTTCGACGTCGAGATCGTCGTTGTCGAGGCGGCTGATCAAAAGGGCGGCGCGCAGCAAATCGATTTTCATCTCGTCGGCCGGCTTGAAAAGGTCCGACAGCTTCTGTTCGACTTGCGCGAGCCTCAATTCGGCAGCCAGCCGCCGCAACTGCTGCGCCTGTCGCTCGCGCCGGTCGGCTTCCTTCTTAAGGGCCAGCACACCTGCATCCGCCTCCGCGAGCAATGGCACAGCGAACTTGCGATCCGGCGGCGCATCGATGTCGAGAGTGCCCGCGATGCGGTCGATTTGCGCCGTCAACGCGCGGGAGGGGAGCACGGACGGAACATCCTTGCCGACATCGAATCCCTTGAATTCCGCGTGCGTGCCGCGAAAACTTGCCAGACCCACCTGTCCGCCTCGGAATTCCGCGTCGTTCGATTCGGCGACCAGGATGTCGTTGACGTAGCCGAGCAGCTTGTCTTTTTCGATGCGAATCTTGAGACGGTTCCATTCGCCCGGCTTGTAAGCGGCCGTTTGAACTTCGTTCAGCACGTGCCAGGAATACACGTCGGGTCCGTCGAAGCGGGTGAGACGAATCCGGCCGTTACTGGGATAAAAGCCGTAGTGTCGATCGCCGTCGCGAACGGCAAAGGCAAGCCCCGCCGCGCCGTCTTCGCGCTGCAGTCGCACCCAAACGGCCAACTCGAATGGTGGCTCCGTGACTGTCCGCTGCGAAGCCAGGAGCGTGCGCCCGCCAAATCCGACGCCCTGACCCTCGACAAGGACTCGGCCGGCCCGTTGTCGCCAATGTGCCCCGAAATGCGGTTTCCATTCGGTCTCGTCGAGTGCACCGATTGTGAGCCAGCGACCGATGGGAACGGGGTTCGGCTTCTTCAAAAGGGGTTTCAACGAGTTGACGGCGACGGCGAAGCCCAGGTTCTCGCTCACCGCCGACTTCATCGTCACGAGCCCCAGCACGAGCCCGCTTCTGTCCAACACCGGTCCGCCGCTGTTTCCTTGCTCGATCGGCATGGCAAGCTGAATCAACGTCTTGCCTTCGAGTTGGCGGAGGCCGGAGATGACCCCGCTGACCACGCTGTGCTCGAAACCGCGCGGATTGCCGATGGCAACCACCTCTTGCCCCTGCTTGATCCCGTCGGAGTCGCCGAGTTCCAACGGCTTGAGGCCGTTGGCCGCGATGCGCACGACCGCCAGATCCATTTTTTGATCGGTCGCATAGATCTCCGCGACATCGAATCGCTTGGCGTCTGCCGTCGTCACGACGATCGGTCGGGCTTCGCCAATCACGTGCAAATTGGTCGCGATCAGCCCGTCTTTGCTGATGACAAATCCGGAGCCAAGGCTCGACCGCTCGCCATCACGGCCCATCACCGAGATCACGACCGTCGAGCCGCGAACTTTTGCCGTGAGGTCGGCAATGGAGAGCTCCTGGACCGGTTTCGCCTCGCGTTGGTCTCCGCGATGTGTGGTCGCGCTCTTCGATGGAGAAGCTTCGCGAACCAGTGTCGGGAGCGGATCGGCCAACGCCTGGGGCACGGCAAGAATCAATCCGCAGGAAGAAATCCAAAGCCAACGCAAGAAACGCATTCCCGACTCCCCATGCCCCACAACCAAGGCCTTCGCCGCGGCACTCAATCTTAGCCGTTGCACGCGCGGCGAGGAAACAGGCCGAGGTTGGCGAAGGACTAAATCACTGTGCGGAAAAATGGGACGCCGACCGCGTAGTAGTCCGTCTACTTCAAAATAGTGGATGGAAAAATCCGGCAGATTTTTCGCCACAAAGGCACAAAGACACCAAGAAAGGCAAGAGAGATCCGCAGATGACGCCGATTTCGCCGATTTGAATTTCAAAATCTGCGTCCTTCTGCGAAATCTGCGGAGAACTGCTTCTTAGTCAATCGCGCACGCTCATTTCGATCGGGCGAGTCAATCGATCCCGTGGCGATAGGAGGCGCATGAAGGCGCGTCGATTATGCCGCGTCTTGCGATGGCGGGGCCGGTCGTCGGAGCGTTGCGTCACGCGCGGAATCGGCTCGTTCGCCGGCAGCCGATTGAGCGGCCAGCCGAATGCTCCGTGCCACGGGAAGCGGCACGATATCGGGCCGCTCGCTCGTTTCGCCCGCATTCGATCCCGCCGAGGGATTCGTCGCGGTCGACGCGACCGCGGTTTCCTGGATGTCGGCGGAGACTTGAACACGACGTCCGCGGGCGTGGAATAGACGCTCGTAAAGTGGACAGGTCGCCAGGACGTCTTCGTGGGGACCGAAGGCGATCAATTGTCCATGGTCCATCACGGCGACCTTGTGGATCAGCTCCAGCACGCTCGGCGTGACGGTATGCGTGATCAGGAACGTCGTGCGTCCCTTGACGAATGACTGCAGTGCCTCGTGGATCAGCATTTCACTCTGGGCGTCGGTCGCCGACGTCGCTTCGTCCAAAATGAGAATCGACGGGTCGCGGAGGATCGCCCGAGCCAGCGCAATCCGTTGGCGTTGTCCGCCGGAGAGCCTGCCTCCCTTTTCACCGATCCGCGTCTCGAACCCGTCGGGCATTTGGTCGAAGAATCGCGTGACATATGCGCGGCGAGCCGCCTCTTCGACTTCGGCCCGCTTTGCTCCGGGCTTACCGTACAGGATGTTTTCGTAAATCGTGTCGTCGAACAGCAAAGTTTCTTGCGTGACCACGCCGATTTGACGACGCAGGTCCTCGAGGCTGACATCGCGAATGTCGATGCCGTCGACGGCAATTGTCCCGAAATCGGCATCGTAGAGCCGCGGCAGCAAATTCACGAGAGTCGATTTGCCGGACCCGTTCTCGCCGACGACCGCAATGACCTCGCCCGCTTTAATGGACAGAGACACGTCCGCGAGCGCGGCAGGACGCGCCACACCGGCTGGCCCGGATCGCGCGTAGGCGAAATGAATGCGTGAAAATTCGATACTGCGTGAATGCCGAGGAAACGCCTTGGCGGCAACCGGTTCCGCGACACGGGTCTTTTCGTTCATCATATCGAAGATACGATCAGACGCCGCGGAGGCCCGCTTGAGCTTGGCATAGGTCGAGGAGAGCTTGCGGGCCGGATCGATAATGCCGGCCAGCAGCACGTAGAGCGTGCCCAGATCGTTCATCCCAAGTTGGCCCGTCGAAAGTCGAATGCCCCAGATGTCGGTCGTGCCGCGAAGCACGAGATAGCATCCCGGCAGCAAGGCGAGGTACGCGGCAACCCAGGCCATCGTCTCGGTCACGGGGCCGGTCAAGGCGTCGATGCGGGCGATTTTGACCGATTTCGCACAGTAATCCTTGCTTTCGCGATGGAAACTTCGGCGATGCCGCCGGGCCGCATTGAAGGCCGTGACCACCTTGTAGCCGTCAAACGTTTCTTCGAGAACCTTGTAAACCCGCGTCATGCTGTCCATCGCACGATGGCTGGCGCGACGCAGACTCGACCCGATGCGGGCAAACGCAAAGGCCAAAATCGGGGCCGTCAACAGCGACAGGACTGTCAACTGCCAGCAGACGAAAAAGGCCAGAACGATGCAGGCGATCGCCTTGAGCGGCTCCTGGATGACTTTGCCGCCCATCAGCCGCAGTCCCGACGCCATGACATTCATGTCGTTCGTGAAATGGGACATCAGCTTCGGCGTCCCCTTCATCGAAACGGACTGATAATCGAGCTTGAGCACGCGGCGGAAGCATTCCTTGCGAACGCCCATCAGAGACAGCTCGACGATCTGCGCGATGAGCGTCTCTTGCACGAACTCGCAAACGCCCTTGGCCAGCGTCAGCACCAGCTGCGCGGCGAGGATCAGGGCCAACAGGTCGAATTTGTCGCGCGGCAACTTGGGGACCACGTGCCGCTTTGACCCACGTCAGCACGACAAGTTTGTACGAGGCCGAACTCAGGATCGAGAGTTCGGCCGACTGCCGCCGCATGACCTTGAGCGACTTCTTCAAATCCGACGGCTTTTGATCCTCCAGGCCTTTGAGCTGGTCTTCGCGCTCGTCGAGGGTCTTTTCCTTCTTTTCAACGACCGCCTTTGCCGTAGCGATCGCACCGTCGACGTATTGCTCGACCGATTTGTTCTCGAAGAGGACGGTCACGACGGGATAAGCCGACGCGAGGCTCAACCCCCAAAGTCCGGCGACCAAGAGCGAGAACACGATCGACAAGTAAAACTTGCGTCGGTATTGCCAGACGTAAGGCAGCAATCGCGGAAAGGCGTTCACGCAGGACCCTGTCTCTCGAATGAGCCGCCGACGCGGAATTGTTATGCGCCGGAAGGGGCGTCATGTACCAAACGCCGGACAGTTGGTCCAGATGAAATGTCCTGGTAGGCGAGGTTTAGGCAAACCGCCGTGGATTGGGGAAAACGCGGGCCCTTACCAGCGTCCGCCGCATTCGGGCATTCCGTCGACCGTTCTTTCATAGAAATACGAAAGGACCGGCAGTTGATCATACGGGGAAAGGAGTTGAATGCCGGATCGCCGGTAGAGACCTTCGTGGCACCCTTCGACGGCGTCGAGCCGCACAAGGCATTCCGGCGCCACGTCCCATAATTCGCCCTCGATCGAGCGCCCGTCTGGTCGCTCCACCAGGCCGGGATAATCCCCCAGATTAAAGAGGCGATACTGTGGCCGCGTCCGGGCCACGCCGACGTATTTTTGTCCCGCGAGATAACGATGCCGCGACTCGCCCCGTTTGAGTGTGCCGTAGACGAAGAGGAGCATCGCTGCGCTTCCGGTAGGCCGCTCATTTGCCGATGCAGAAACGGCTGAAGATGCGGTCGAGGATGTCATCCGTATAGACCGCCCCGAGAATACGTCCGAGATGGTCGACAGCCTCGCGGATCTCGACGACCAGGAGTTCCTCCCCCGCGGAATCTTCGAGGGAGACACGAGCTCGCGAGAGGCTTTCGCCACAGTGGACCAGACTCTCACGACAACGCGCAGCCGTCGTACCGATCATGTCACTTTCCCCGCTTGTATGGCCTGCCAGCTTGCGGACACATGCTTCGATCAGTTTTGCGATTCCCGAACCGTCGATTGCGCTGACTGCCAAACCGGTCGCGCCCGGTGCGGGTTTCAAGTCGGCCTTGGTGCGAATCATGAGTAATCGACCGCCAGCGCCGCCGAGCCGCGCGAGAATTGTTTGCTCCTGGCCCTGCGCGACTGGCGTTTGATCGCTGGCAGAACACCAGACGACGAGATCCGCCTCGTCCCACTGAGTCTCGCGGAGCGTTTGCGCGGCCTGTGCGATGCTTCCTCGAGCGCGTCGATCGACCGGGCTGGCGATGCCGTCCGATTCCCATCCGGCGGTGTCGACCAGCTCAATTGTCATTCCGGGCCAATCCAGCGGTGCGTGGAGGTAATCGCGCGTCGTGCCCGAAGTCTCCGAGACCAAGGCGGCGTTTCCCCCGGCCAGCGCGTTGAACAGTGTGCTCTTGCCGGCATTCGGAAGTCCGGCCAGAACAACACGTGCTCGACCGGTCGATCGCGTGCGAGAATCGCTGTGGAGTAAGAGCCGTCTCACTTCCTGCTCCGCCGCCGCCAGTCGGCGGCCGATTTCGCCGCGGGATACGAATTGAATATCTTCCTCGACAAAATCGAGGCCTGCCTCCATGTCGGCGACCAGATCGAGCAAACCGCTCCGCAGCCGCGCGATGCATTCCGAGATGCCGCCCGCTAACTGGCGGAGTGCGCACACGAGACGTTGCGGATCAATCGCATCGACGACGCCCAGCACCGCCTCCGCTTGCACGAGATCGATTCGGCCATTGAGAAAGGCCCTTAACGTAAATTCCCCGGCTTCCGCCGGCCGAACACCCGATGCGAAAAGATCGCTTAGAATCGCCTCCAAGGCGGGTGGTGATCCCGGCGCGTGAATTTCAATGCTCGGCTGACCGGTATAACTTTGACGAGAAGGCCAGGCGTAGACCAGCACGGGAAACGGCTCGCGAAGTTGCGTCAGACGGAGCGTTCCAAGATGGGCCGTCGCAAACCGAGCCGCATGCCAGCGGGACGCGTCACTCGGAACGAACATGCGGTTGACGCATGTGATCGCGTCCGGGCCGCTCGCGCGTACGATGCCACGGCCGGCCGCGCCGGGCGCACTGGCCAGGGCGCCGATCGTATCATTGAGCTGCAAATGCGACATCGATCCTCTTATTGAAGTCGTAGGGACAAGTTCTCGGCAAGTCCGATCGGTTCGCCTGTTCGCGAGTGGCTTCTCGTTCGTGCGCGGCCCAATTATTATTCAGGCCCAACTCTTGCGGAGATTTCGAGAATTACCTTGGCGCCGATGATTCGCGTTCAGAACCTCGTAAAAATTTACGGCAAGTTCACGGCCGTCAACGACATCTCGTTCGCGGTCGAAGCCGGTGAGATCTTCGCTTTCCTGGGCCCCAACGGGGCAGGCAAGACGACCACGATCAAGATTCTCACGACCTTGCTCAAGCCCACGAGCGGCAGTGTGGAAATCGACGGCCTCGATCCGACGCAGCATCAGAATGCCGTCCGCGAACGGTTCGGCATTGTGTTTCAGGATCCGTCGCTCGACGACGAGCTGACGGCCTATGAGAACATGGATATCCACGGAGTGCTGTATCGTGTGCCGCGGCGCACGCGTGCGGAACGAATCGAAATGCTGCTTTCGCTGTTTGAGCTCTGGGATCGCCGGAACGATCGCGCGAAGCTTTTTTCCGGCGGCATGCGGCGCCGCCTGGAGATCGCCCGCGGCATGCTGCATACGCCGAGAATCCTGTTTTTGGATGAACCGACGCTGGGACTCGATCCCCAGACGCGGAATCAGCTTTGGACCCACGTCCGCAAACTCAACACCGAAGAACGTGTCACCGTCTTTCTGACGACGCACTATATGGAAGAGGCCGATCGCGTGGCCGGCCGAATTGCCGTGATCGATCATGGGCGGATCGTCGCTCAAGGGTCGCCGGCGGTCCTCAAACAGCAAACGTCGGCCGAAACACTGGAGCAAGCGTTTCTGGCGCTGACCGGTTCCTCGATTCGCGAGGAGGAGGCCGATGCGAAGGATCGGATGCGGAACATGGCCCGCTTGTGGAGAGGCTGATCCGTGGACGTCGTTTACGTGTTATGGCTCCGCCAGTTGAAGCGTTATTCGCGGTCCCGCGCGCGAATCATCGGGTCGCTGGGGCAGCCCCTCTTGTTCCTGCTCGGACTGGGCTTTGGGATGGGGCCCGTGTTCCAGAAGGCGGGGATGGGAAACTACATCCAGTTCCTCGCCCCGGGCGTGATCGCGATGACTGTCTTGTTTTCGTCGGTGTTTTCGGGCATCGAGCTGATCTGGGACCGCCAATTCGGCTTTTTGAAGGAGACGCTCGTCGCGCCCGTTTCGCGGTTGACGATCATGGTGGGACGCGTTTTGGGCGGAGCGACCGTCGCCGTTTCGCAGGGTTTGATTCTCCTGGCAATCTGTCTCGTGGCGGGTTTTCGCTTTCCCACTTTTGTTGCCGTGCCCGTCGTGATCTTCATCATGGCGTTGATGGCCGTGCTCTTCACCGCGCTCGGAACGGCGATCGCTTCACCCATGCGCGATTTCCAGGGCTTCCAGCTCGTGATGAATTTCCTGGTCTTGCCGATGTTCTTTCTCTCCGGCGCACTCTTTCCGCTCGGTGACGCGCCCTGGGCGCTCAAAGCGATTGCCCGGGTGAATCCCTTGTCTTACGGAGTCGACGCCCTGCGTGGAACGCTTGGCGGAATCGCCTACTTTCATTTGGCGACCGATTTGGGCGTGCTCGCGGCGGTGACGGCCGGCTTGCTCCTCTTGGGCGGCTATCTTTTTTCGCGGATCGAGCTGTAGATCGGCGTGCGTTCAGCCTACCTGCTGGAGGGCCGCGGCAACGGCCAATTCGTCGCAACGCTCGTTCTCAACGTGGCCACTGTGTCCGGCGACGGTGGTAAATCGCACCTCATGCTTTTGGAGCAGTGCATCGAGTGCCTGCCACAATTCGACGTTCTTAACCGGCGCCCAGCGGTTCTTTTCGCGCCTCCGCCAGCCGTTGCGCTTCCATCCCGGCATCCATTCGCCGGCGCCCTTCGCAACATAAACGCTGTCGGTGATGACTTCGACGTTGGAACGGCGCTTGAGGGCAATCAGGCCTTCGATGACCGCCTGGAGCTCCATTTGATTGTTGGTCGTCAGCGGAGTGCCGCCCGATCCCTCTTTTTCGACGCCAGTCGACGGATGGCGCAAGATGTACGCCCACCCGCCCGGTCCGGGATTGCCACGACAGGCCCCGTCCGTGAACAGGACGACCTCAGGAACCGAGCTGTCGCCGCGGGAAGGTGCCGAGTCCGGCATCAAGAGTGCCGCCAAGACGAGGAAAGTAAGCCCCAAAAGCGCAGGGGGAGCGAACCGGCCTAGCGCTCGCGGAATGTGATCCGGCCGCGCTTCAAATCGTAGGGAGAGACTTCGACCAGCACGCGGTCTCCCGGCACGATGCGGATAAAGTGCTTGCGCATCTTGCCTGCCACATGCGCGAGAACCTCGTGACCGTTATCCAACTGGACACGAAACTGAGTATTCGCCAACGCCTCCGTCACTCGACCTTCTGCCTGGATTGCTTCTTCTTTCGCCATACACCCTCGTCTTCGCCCTTTTTGTTCCGACACGCCTGCCGCGTCGAAACGGAATCCAGTGATTATGTCGCTTTGGGGTTAAAAACGCCAGACCGCTGCCGTGCGTCACAAGCCGCAGGATCGCTTCCACGGAATCGTCGACCGGCCTGACGTTGCCGATTTCAGACCGTGTGGCGTTTTCGCCTTGAAAAACAGACTTTGAAGCGAAGAAATCGTTTTTGACTGCCTCAAAACAGCGGCGTATGCTTGTTTACCAATAGTTCAAAGACAAAGAATTCACAAAACCCAAACACAATTCGTAAAGGCGGCCCCCGGGAGGTTGATCATGAAATGGCTCATTACGTTTCATAGAGACCAGGAGGCTGCGACGGCGGTCGAGTATGCCGTCATGCTCTCGCTGATCCTGATGGCAGTCTTCGCGACGGTTGCCGCACTGGGCTCGAACCTGAACACGAAGTTCGGCTATATCGAGTCGCAAATCCAGGGCGCCGAATAATTCGCTGGTCGAATCCCCTCGAAACCTGGCGGTCGCATGCCGCGGTGCTATATCGCCCTCGGCGGAAACGTCGGCGACGTTGAAACGGCTTTTCAGACGGCACTTGCCGGTCTGACCGCTGGTAATCCGGTCGTTGTCACGCGTGTGAGCTCGATCTGCCGCACCCGACCGGTTGGCCCTCGCTCGGGAGGCGAATTCCTCAACGCGGCTGCAGAGATCGAGACCCCCCTCGAGCCGCTGCAACTGCTCGACGTTCTCCAAGAATTTGAACGCCGCGCGGGCCGCGAGGCGGGAAAAATCTGGGCGCCTCGGCCGCTCGATCTGGATTTGATTTTTTACGCAGATCGTGTGATCGAGCACCCGCGCTTGACGGTTCCGCATCCGGCTTGCTGGTACCGCCGGTTCGTTCTCGATCCGTTGGCCGAGATTGCCGCCGATGTGCGGCATCCCGTTAAAGGGAGCAGTGTCCGCGAATTGCAGGCCCGGCTCCTCGCTCGCCCTTTGCGAATCGGGCTCGCGGGCTCGTCGGCAAGCGAGCGCGAAAGGCTGCGGCGGGAACTCACGCCGATCTCAGACGAACTGCGAATCGTCGACTGGCTGCCGAAACGCAATCCCGATCCCGAGCCTGCGATTCTAGCCTGGTTAGGACCGGGATCCGACTCCGAGGTTCCGATCGAATTCGACGCCTTGCCCGTTCGTCCGCGTCTCGACGTCTCACAGGCCGTCGATCCGGCGGTTTTTCTGCGTGGGGTTGTCCAATCCGCCCTTGGGTAGCGTCCGGCGAGAGTTCGCCGAAGGGATTTTGCGCCGACCTAACCTTCTGCGGCCGGCGTGGTCGGACCGGGTGCTGCGACATCGAGCAACTGATTGATGTCGGTCGCACTCAACTGTCCGGCAGTCCCGATGAAGATCTCTTCGGCCGCCTGATCGGCGTCGATCACGTCTACAATTTGAAGATCGGGCCGATCGACCATCGCGATCGTGGTTGTCGGCGTTTCACCGATGATTTCGACCGACGGACGGTCGTACGATTGCGTGTTCGTCCGCACAACGCGGCCGATTTGGTTATTGCTCAACCGGACGTACGTGCCGATCGGGTACAGCGAGATCGTCCGCAGGAAGAAGCGGATCGTTTCGGCGTCGAACAGGCCGTTCCGCGCATCGTTGAGGAGCTGTTTGACCGATTCGTAGAGCGAATAGGCCGGCCGGTGCGGTCGCGGAGAGCTCAGCGAGACATAAGCGTCACAGATACCGGCGATCCGCGCCAACGCATGAATCTGAAAGCCCGCTTTCCCGCGCGGATATCCCGAGCCGTTCCAACGTTCGCGAATCTGGTAAGCGACCGTGCGTGCGACCCACGGAAAGTCGATCTTGGAAAGCATGTCCAGCACGCGGCTGGGCGTGCGCTTGATCTCCGCGAACTCGATTGCCGTGAGCGCTCTTGGTTCCTCGATCAGTTCCTTGGCGGCATCGGTTTCGCGACAACGCGAGACGAGGCAGCCCATGGCCAACCAGCGCAATTCTTCACGCGTATGACCGGCGACCGCCCCGACGGCGATCGCCAACTGGGCGACGCGGACGCAATGTTCCGCCGAAGCCTCGCTCATTTGCGGTTCGATCGAGCTCTTGACGAAGACGTCCATGTCGATGCCGAGCTGCTCGATGCATTCCTCCGAAATCTCATCGAGCACTTCGGGATTGAGCGGGCTTTGGTTCTCCAGCAGCGTATAAACGTGCGAGAGTTTTTCCGACTGCGCTTTGCGCAATTTTTCCGTCGACCGGGAGACTTCCGGTGACCAGGTCACAGTACCGGCCGGCCGGGCAATCGGCGGCACCTTCTTTTCGAGCTGGAGCGAGGCGGCACGGCGGTGGTGTGAGGACCGCAGATTGGCGCGGCGCGGAGCGAAGAGCGAATCGGCAAACCGCTTCTCGATGCGGATTTGCTGAATGCCGCGCTTGCGCAGCTGATCGATCTGATCGGAGGTGACGCAAACGCCCGCCTGGAGCAGCAGGACCGCGCCGTCGTTGTCCTCGTAAATCGGACCGGCCAGCGTTGTGCCGGGCTGCAAACGGTCGATCGAAAATGTGATCGTTTGGCTCTGCGCGTTTGCGGTCATTTCAAAGCGCCGGCTGCGAGGTGGGTGAGATGCTGATTCATCGTCGTGTAGCCGGCCAGATTGGGAATCAACGTGCGCAACTGCTCTTCGACCGACACGGCGAGCACCGCCACGTCGAGGCGGAAATTTTCCGTCACAAACTGGTTGAATTTGCTGAGATTCGCTGTTGACGGTGCGATCACGCAGGGCAGCCACGAGGTCACGGCAAGGGCCGGCAGGGCCGTGTTTCGCAGCGGCTCCAAGGACCAGACCTGGTTGGCCCGGTGATGCAGCAAGACGCAGCAGATGAGGTCGTCCGGAAAGCCCCAGTTGAGCATGAGGTAGCCGGCACAATCCGCGTGATTGCAGCCGAATTTGCCGGCTTCCAAGACGGGGAGTTCGCCGTCGCCTGTCGTCAGTTGCTGCATGAAACCCGCGTACTCCGCGACATGTTGCCGCGTGAGCGACGGCAGGATGAAGTCCTGAATCAATGCCCCCGCGAAGGCCAGATCGGTGTCGCGATTCGTCGCCTTGGCGATCTCGCGGGCAAACAAGGCCCGCTCCATCGCCGACAGGCAAAACAGTTTCGCCAGGATGAGCGGCGACTTGGTTGTTCGCATGTGCTGTTCGAGCACGGTGGTGATCACGAACAGCCGAGTCTTCTTGATCCCCAGCAGCGCGACGGCTTGCCGCACGGTGGCGGCTTTCGTCCGCAGGCCGGTCGCCGCCGAATTCACGTGCCGGAGCAAATCGACCGTGATGGCCGAATCGCGCTCGAGCACTTCGCACAAGTCGGCGGCGGTGCAGTCGGGCAGATTCGCCTTTTGGCAGACGGCCGAGACCGTCTGCGGCATTTTCGGCACTTCCAGCCTGGGCGGAATAGGCGGCTTTTCCGTCTTGCCCATCAATTGCACGCGCAGGTGCTTCCAGTCGATCAGATTTCCCGCCATGGTCATGCTTCTCGCGCTTTCCTTCGACGCAGGTCCAAATGGCCCGTGCGTTGTTTGTCCGCTGTCTGCTCGCGCGCGGCAGCTTTCGGGGAAATAAAGGGGACAAATCGTCCGGATCTGGCGATCCGAAGGATCATGCCGGCAACAATCGAACGCTGTTCGGCGCAGGCGTGAAATCACGTCTGGCCTCGAACAATATAAGCCGCATTTTACGCCCGGGTGGTCAGTTCCCGTGCGGGTTTTCCCTAATTAGCGGAGTATGGAAAAGGTCTTTCCGGATCTTCGGACGAGACACTCGCTCAGGCTGAATCACGATCACGGGCCGCCTACAAATGCACCGACTCGATCTGTCGGAACCCGACGCACAAGCGACGCAAAGGGAATTTCGGCGACGATGGCCCAGTGAGAAGCCTGGCCGCTCAATTCTTAACACCGGCCATTCAAGTCCTGTCCGTCAGCCACGCGGTTTACGTGCGACGGCAACCAACCGGAGCGCCTGCGGATCGTAGGGCACGCCGTCAAAACTGCCGTAGAGCGCAACGTCCTGAAATCCGGCGCCCGTCAGCAGCTCTTTCATCTCCTGGCCCGAGTAGAGCCAATGGCGAACTCGGAACCGCGTGGCACGGCTGCCGTCGACGAGAGTCCATTCCGCCTCGATATGGGTCCACCCGTTGGAAATCGTCTGCAGTGAGAATCGGATCCGGCCGTCGGGCAAGACATCCGAGCGCGTCGGCACAAGTCGTGACGCGAGCAATTCCTTTCCCAGATGATCGAAAACGAAGGCGCCCCCCGGTTTCAGGCTCGCATGAATCTTCTCGAGCACGCGGCGATTCTCGGCCGGATCGTCGAAATAGCCGAACGAAGTAAAGACGTTGATCGCGAGATCAAATGCCGCGGGCCTTACGAACTGCCGCATATCCTGCTCGACCCATTCGACCTGCACTCCGGCGCGGGTCGCTCCCTCGCGGGCTTTGTCCAACAGGAACGGCGTGCGATCGACGCCCGTCACGTTGTAACCGGCCTGTGCCAGCGGAATTGCGTACCGCCCCGGACCGCAAGCCAAATCGAGCACGCTGCCGCGGGCCACCCCGCTCAGTGCGGCGATCTTCGGGACATTCGCGGCCGCGTCGGCAAAGCTTGGCTCCGGAAACATGAACGGAAACAAGTCGGCCCAAAACGCGTTCGATTCAAACCACTGGCCTTCAGCTTGTTCCACAATCGATTCCCCGTGCCGAGTTATTAGCGGATATCGAGACGACAGGGCGACCTCCCCAAAGGTTCGTTAAACTGAATGCTGGGACGTCAAGCGATCTGTCGCTGGGGCGTGCGAGGAATAAGGTCCGCGGAGTGTGGCCCATGACGACTCTTACCAATCCGCTTTGGATCAAAGCCAAGGGAGTTTTGTTTCTCCTGTTGGGGATCCTGGCTGCGTCGCTGATCCTGATCGAACACCCGGATTGGCGGATCGGCCTGCTGCTGGCAATCTCGATCTGGTCCTTCTGCCGCTTTTACTATTTTGCGTTTTACGTAATCGAAAACTACGTCGATCCGACCTTCCGCTTCGCCGGTCTGTTTGTGTTCGCGACCTATTTGATCACCGGCCGACACGGCGATCGCCGGCAAGCGCCCGGGCATTGCGTCGAGCAAGAACGCTAACGTTCATCGGACGTGCGTCTCGACGATTTCGAAGTGGCTGACCACCCGGTCGAAATCCAAAAGGACGGCCTTGGCCTCCGGTTCGACGACCGCCTTCTCCGGATGCGCGCCTGCGAATTGCCGCACGGCCGCCATCGATTCCCAAAACGTCACCACGACAACTTCGGCTGTCGCGTCGAGAATTCTGCGGAGGATATAAGCCCCGCGATATCCGCCGCTTTTGTGCAAAAGGGGAAAAACCCTTTGTTTGGCGTGCTCGATATAGGCGTCCGCTCGAACCGGATCCGACTTTGCCCGCCACATCCGCAAGATCATGCCGGTCGATGCGCTGGGGCAGGCGTCATTGTCACTCGTTCGGGCGCCCGAAGACGTCGCTTCGACCGGCTGAGCCGAGCCGGGCGAACGCAGCGGGTTTGCGGCAATTGGGCCGACGACCGTGTTCCACTCGCGGACGTACCAGCGCCGGACGGCCCCGTTGATCACGTAGGGATCGGCCCGCGCGAATCGCTCGGCGACTTCCGGCGTTTCGCCTTGGAAGAGCAGCATGGCGCCGTCGGTCGGATTGGCGAACGCTCCTCCAACAATCAATTCGCCACGCTCGCTGGCCTCCCAGCCTTTGCGCAGATGTTCCTCGCGAAACGGGGCTCGCTTTGACACGTAATCGTCGGCCGCTTCATAGAACAACAGGTAATGCATGGGAACTCCTCGAAAAGCGCGATCGGCAGCCACGTTGTCGCAAGTCGCATCGAATCGAGCAAGCGACAGGGAGATCCGCAATGGGCTCGAGAATTACTGCGACGCCCCGTCCAACGGCTGCATGGCCGGATCGCGCTGTCGAAACCCCTGAAACGGGTTCCACGACCATCGCGACGGGACGTCTTGAGAACCGGGCACGGCTCGCTGGCCGCCCGCCTGTTGGATCGATTGCTCGGAGTGCGGGATCACTTTGAGGTCGTCGAGCAACACTTCCCCGACGCCGTTCAAGTTCACCGTCAGGCGAAAATCCGCGTTCTGGCGGACGTCGCGCAAGAATTGAAAGCGCTGCCAGCCCAAGTGCTCCGTGAAACGGACCGCGCCGGGCATGCCGCCGATGTTGTCGTGAAACGTCACGCCGTCGAGGCTCCCCGACACCGGCGTCACGACGTTGACCCAACCGGTGATATACAGCACCTGCCCCGCGCGGACGGGCACCGCGGGACTGGTCACGGTGACGGGGGCCTTGGGCACCACAACCGGCGGCCCGAAACCCGGACTGGGCGTGGCGATGAGCTGCAGCGAGAATTGTCCCTGATGCGCCGACTTGACCAACGTCGCGTTCGCGCGGACGCCCTCGACCGTGTGCTGCGAATGAACCCATTCTTCGCGCACGGCTCGGGGATTTTCAAAGTCCCCGGTCGCCAGCAGATTGTCTTGCGGCCGGTCGGCCGAGCGTCCGATGCGTTCCACGAGTCGCCAGTGGTCGGGCAGCGTTTGAAAACAGACGGTGTACTGACTCGACAAAGGCACCGTGACGCCCTGACTCAGCACGGCTTCGTTCCAATGCGCGTATTGCAGCGTGCGGCAAACTTGCATGGCGTCTGCCGCATCCTCACGGGCCCGTTTGTAATCGCCTTGTTGGAACGCCGCTTCGCCGTGCTGCAGAAGCTGGTCGGCACGTGAGAGCAGCCTGCGGCCGTCGGGTTGGTCGTGCCCCAATGTCGTCAATTCCGCGTCGATCTTTTCGACGCGTTTCACTTTGGCGGTCGCGAGTTGGATCCAGATGCGGGCACTTTCCAGGGCCATCGCCATCGTCCGGCGTTCGATCGGGTCGAATTGCAAGGGATCGGGCGAGGCGAGGATCACGGCCGTTTGATCGAGCTTCGACAGAGTGACCTGATAGCCGCCGGGCATTTTGACTTTTTTAAGCGGCTCCAAGCCCGTCGTGGTCACCAACCAGAAATGCGCGCATTCGGAAGGCTCGGGAACCAAAACCTTCGCCTCGTTTCCGGCAAGCGTGCCGGGCACGAATTGCGCATCGTGCCCCAACCAGGTCACGATGATGAGTTTGTAATAGGGCCCTTGAAAGACCGAGACATCCGTTTCGGAGGGAATCAGCTTTTGATTCTTGAGCAGCGTTTCTCGCTGGGCGAGCTTCTGCTTGATCTCGCGCTCTTTGTTGCCGGCGTCCTGCGAAAAATCGAAATTCCGGCGGGTGATTTTCAACTTCGGGTCGAGCCTGGGATCGTTCAGCGTGCAGCGAGCCACGTCGGTCTGATTGGCCGTCGCCAGCAGCGGCTCGATCAGTTCGAGTTCCAAGTTCAATTCACGGATGGCCAAGTCGCCGTTCCTCCGCGCCGGGCCCGTCGGCCTCGAGCGACGTGCGGGCCCAATAGCCGAATCCGCGAAAGCCCGCGCTCATCGCCGCATACACCTGGAGCCGGATCTGTTCGGGCTCGATCACGGTCGGCTTGAGTCCCTCCGCCATTCGCCAATTGTTCATCGCGGGGACGGGCTCGGTCTGGATCCACGTGAACAGGTAGGAACCCGGCGTGGCGAGCCGTGATCGCTGCGTGAGCCAGCTCTTGTAGTCCTTGAAGGAAAACGTCGTGCCGCAGATATGTCGACTCGTGCCCAGCATCGGGACGTAACGCGAGAAAAACCGCTCGTCCTCCGCGACGTCCGCGAGCGCCGGACGGCGGAGGTGATAATCGAGACGTCGCAACTGCTGCATTTGCGCGACGACTTTCTCACGATTGGAAGACGGCATCCTTTCGCCGAGATACCAGATCGCGACCTCGGGCCACCGGTACGCGACCGGTGCGGCAGGCGGCGTCAACGTCGTATCGGTCGAATCGGGATCGATCGGAGGAGTCGTGAGCACTTCTTCGGGCGGGACGGCGGCCGAGCGGATTTCCTGGTCCCGTAAGGCAGAGAGCCGCGCCTGGTCGCGCAAGTCCTTGATCAGGACCGTATTGAAATGCAGTTCTTTCAGAGTGCTGATCTTTTCGCCGTTATCCATGCCCATGATCGTGAGTCGCGGGTGGCCGGCGACTTCCAGCTGGCCCTGTCGAATTTGCACGCTCGGGCGGTCGGCGCTTGCGCATCGGCAGATAACGGCTGACTCACCGGAGCCAGTGGGCCGACTCGCAAATCGTCGAGGAAGATATCCGTCTTGCCGGGTCCGAGCGTGCAGACCACGAGCACTCGATCGACGAAACTGCCGCGGAGATCGAGACTCGTTGGCGTGTAGCCCATTCGCAGCAAGCGCATCTGGCTCTGCATGGCTTTGTCGTTTGTTTCGCAAACAAGCTGCTGCCAGCCACGGCCCCGCGTGTATTCGCTGCCTTCGATCAGCGTTCCGAGCGGGTCGCCGGTGCGCGGGTCGGTTTGATTCGGAAAGACCACGTGCACATACAGTCGAACGCCGGCATGCTCGGATCGAACCCAGAGCGTGGCCTTGAGCTCGGGAATCACCCGTCCGGGTGTGGGCAATTTCTGAGAGAGCATAATTTCGGAGCCGAGGCGCTGGGCGTCGACCGTGATCTGCTCGGAGGCTGTTCCTTCACGGAAGATTTCCGAGTTGCGAGCTTCCTGCACGCGGGCATCGCGCAGGGGCGAGATCAGCCATTTGGAACGTGTGCCGTCGCAGGAGTCCCGGTATTCCTCAGCGCTGGCGCACGGCAACAGGCTCAGGCAGAGAACTGCCCCACCCGCCAGACAGGCCGCTCGCAACAGCCGGCGATCGAACATTCACGAGGAACCCGTTGAAAAAAACCGGTCGCACGATCTGGGGCGTTTCCCTGTTGCACAAAAGCAACTCGCCCGCTGAAGATGCCACGAGCCGTAAGTGGCGGATGCTACTGGGTTTTCTCCAATTCGCCAAGATGAGCTGGGGCTTTGGCGAAACATGGGCATTTGCCGAAGAAAGACCCGCATTTGCTGCAAGAGCTGACTCGAATTCAGCTTGCGCCGTGGGGCTTGAGTTCCCGCACGCGTCGGCACAGAATCTGTATCACCGGGTTCGACATCTTCAAGGCATGCCTAATGACGATGCATTCGAGATTGCCGTCGGAAAGTCCGGAGGAGCTTCCGCGCGAGCTACTCGATCTGGCCCGCTCGATCGCCGCGTTGCCGGCCGGTTATCAACCGGAGCTCGAGACGGCCTATGTGCGCGTCGTGGATGCCGTTCGTCGTCGCCGGCGAATTCTCGCGCTCGTGCAAGAGGCCCTTTCTCAACTTCGTCTCGACCTCAAATACTTGATGTTCGATCTCGATATGACGCGAAAAGAGCGGGACGAACTCCGCGAGCGCTTGGGGGGCTGAATTCGGGGGGCTGAATCCGCCTGCCGCGGGGCCACGGATGTGTCATGGGCGCGGACGAGTAGGGCGGCGACGCAACCGGAAACCAACATGATCTCACGAGAAATCCTCATTCTGATTATCGTGATGGTCGCAGGGCTCATCTATTCGGTTGTCAGCCGGCGCAGGCGTGAAAGACGCACCGGACAAGATGCGAAGAACAAGCACGACTGAGTGGGCGCGCATCGCGATTATTTTTCATTAGCCCATGACCCACGGATGTGCACGATCGTCTACAAGCTTGGCGGCAGTCTTTTGTCGCACGCGGATCTCTTCCCGCGCCTGCGCGGTGTTGAAGCAGTCGGTCCTCTTCGCTTCGCCGCGGTCGGGAACTGAAAGAATCAAGCCGCTGATCGTCGTCGGAGGCGGACCTGTCGCTGATGCCGTACGCGATTGGCACAAGGTCCACCGGCTGGGCGACGAAGTGGCGCACGATCTGGCTTTGCAATCGATGTCTTTCAACGCAGGCCTGGTCGCACGCCTGTTGCCGGGTGCGCGAATGGTGGCGAGTCGAGCCGAAGGCAACGCTGCCTGGTCGGACGGAAAGGTCGCCGTGCTCGCGTCGGCGGAGTTTGTCGACGCGGAAGAACGGACAACGCGCGATCTCTTACCGCGAAGTTGGCACGTCACCAGCGACTCGATTGCCGCGTACGTCGCCCGGCGTTGGCCCGCCGCCGCGATCGTGCTGCTGAAATCCGTCGAGCTTCCCGCAGACTGCGACTTGCAATCCGCGGCGAAGCAGGGACTTGTCGATCCTGATTTCCCGAGTTTCGCCCGCCGCGCTTGCTCGATCGGCTGGGTCAACCTTCGCGGGGTCAACCCTCAGGGGGTCGACCCTCGCTGTGGCGAACCGTCCATTCGGCATTGGTACACGCCCGCAACGGAATGAAACAGAAATCACGTTCGACCAGAGGTACCGGGAACTCACGCCTCGGTTCAGTCGCCATGACACCAGCATCGGGGTACCCGCGGCCCAAGAGATTGATATTGAAGCAGGTCGACCACTTCGGTTATGATGTAGCTAGTAAAAAAATATGACGAGACAGTCGCAACGGTACAGCGACAAAACGGTACAGCGACAAGCTGTAAATCTCGCTTATGCGGAGCCGTGCCTTACTCGAGGCGCGGTTCTATTTTTTTGTGCGGGCCCTTCCCGCACGAAGACGAAACCGCTCTGGGGATCGAGCGCCTGCGGCAGACAGGCTGATCCGCCGGATAGGGAGACGTTGCGGCCTGAGCCGTTTCCTGATGAAGGCGGCCCTCCCGGCGCGCCGGGATCGTCCTCCAGACTTCAACCGGCCGCTCGAGCGCAATTAAACGCATGAAGCAAAATGAACTTTGTCCAAACAAAGCGATCGAGGCCGAAGCCCGCTGCTGTCCCGGCGCGCCGGGATCAACGGCACCGGGTCCAGGGCGGTGCCCTGGCGGCACCGGGTCCAGGGCCGTGCCCTGCTTCGAAGGTGCTCACCCCCTTCGAAGATACTCACCGGTTTCGAAAAGTGAGCATCTTGGAAAATCCCGACGATTCCATCGAAGATGCTCACCTCTTTCGAAGGTGCGCACAGAAAACTGCGCATCTTCGAAGATTCTTACACCGAGGTCGTTTGGTCTCGTCGTCACGGACGGGCGCATCGGTTCTTGTGGGGGCTTTCCTGTGCGACGAATCTGCAACCGTAAAACTCTTTTGGGTGCCACGCCCACGGCTTTGCGCTTTGTCTTGCCCGCATTTTTTGCAGAATGTTTTGTCGCGCGGGATTGGAAGGTCGTTGAAAGGCACGGACTTCCGGCGTTCGCCTGTGTTGGAATGAGAGGTGCACGACGGGCAGCCGGCTCCAAGGAGATGTCGGGGGTCTTGGATCGATGCGGTCGGACGGCCGTGTTTGGCGGCGCCGAGAAGCAAATGGATCCCCGATGGAGAGCATTACGTTGGATGTGGAGCGTTGGGCTCAAGAGCAGTTTGGCTCGTGTGAGTTGGGTGATCGCCGACGCAACGTGCGGTTGGTGAAGTTCGCCCGACAGGTGGCGGCCAATCCGTCGGCGAGCACCCCCGACCAGACGTGCCAATGGGCGGACTGTAAAGCGGCGTATCGACTCATGGATTGCGATGACATCGAATTTGGGGCGATCCTCGCTCCGCATTGTCAGCAGACGAGAGACCGTGCGTCGAAGACGGGTCGGGCTCTGCTGATTCATGACAAGACGGAGATTCTCGTTCTCCACGCGGCGAAACCCCATTGAGGGACTCGGCCCAACGGGCAACAACAAGCGGCAAGGGTTTTACCTGCACACGGCCCTGAAAATCGACGAGGACGGTCAAGAGATTTTTGGCCTGGCCGGCCAACTGCTCTTTTACCGCAAAGTGGCGCCGAAACGCCGCGACGGCCTGCGCGAGACGGTCTTGCACGCCAAACGACGGCCGCGGGAATCGGAGGTGTGGCGACGTTTGATTGAACAAGTGGGACCCGCCCCCGCCGGCCAGACCTTTATCCACGTCTGCGATCGAGAAGCCGACAACTACGAAGTCTATGCGCAGAGCGTGATCTGCGGCGCCGGCTGGATCATCCGCGCGACTCAACTGCATCGCAAGGTGCGTCCCGTCGGACAGACAGAGCCTGATCAGCCACGATCCGAGGCGATCACGAAGATCGGGGACCTCTTGACGCAGCACGGGTTTCAGGAAGGCTACGAGGTCGCAGTCCCCGCGATGAAGAAGACCAAGGCGCGCACGGCACACGTCCAGCTTCGCTGGACCTCGTTCTGGATGCCCCGTCCTCGTCCGTGCAGCGTGTGGGCCAAGAAAAACGCTCCGGACTTCATCCGCATGACGGCTGTGGAGGTCTGCGAGGTCAAACCTCCCCGCGGAGTGAAGCCGCTGAGGTGGGTGCTTTACACGCGCGACGGCGTCGCCGACGCACAGGCAGCGCGTCGGGTCGCCCAGGACTACGCGCGACGCCCGACGATCGAAGACTACCATAAGGGGATCAAGACGGGCTGCCACCTGGAGGAGCGGCAATACAGCACCGCGGCCCGCTTGGAACGCATTGCGGCTGTGCTGTCGGTCGTGGCGGTGCGTCTGCTGCAGATCCGAGCCATCGCCCGCGTCGAGCCGGAGCGGGCGGCGCTGGAGGTTGCCCCCCAAGAATGGGTCAGCACGTTGTATCAATACACGGCCTCCAAATCTCCGAAGTACATACAGCGCTGGACACCCGCCAACTGGACCGTGCTCGAGTTCATGCGACGCCTGGCCGGCCTCGGCGGATTCCTCGGACGCAAAGGGGACGGTCTCCCCGGTTGGATCACCCTCTGGCGCGGCGTCTCCAAGCTCCTGCTCCTCATCGACGGACGACAACTTGGCCACAAAAAATGCGGGTAAGACAAAGCGGCTTTGCGTGGGCGTGGCACCCAGAGGGGTACCCGGCCGCGGCGTTCCCGAATGAACGGACACACCCGTGCCAGCCTGACCTAGGTCTTTCCTATTGCCGTGCGGTATTGCCGTGGGGCCGGCAAACCGCGAACATATTTCCGGCACGTACGAACTGCGTTGCCAACAGGAAACAACTGCGGAGCGGTTGATGAGCGACGTGATGAATAACGACGGCCACCGAATTGGCCGCAGGCATCTGCTGCAGGTCGGCGGTTTGGGATTGCTCGGTGTCACGCTTCCGCGACTGCTGGAGTCGCGGGCGCGGTGTGAATCTGTGGGGATTCGGCCGCAGGCAGACTCCTGCATCATTCTCTTTCTCAATGGCGGGCCCAGCCATCTCGACATGTGGGATCTCAAGCCCCATGCGCCGGACGGCATTCGCGGCGAGTTTCATCCGATCGCCACGTCGCTTGCCGGCTACCAGATGAGCGAGCATCTTCCGCGACTGGCGCGTCACGCGCATCGGGCGACCGTCGTGCGCTCGATGCATCACGGCGTCAACAATTCGCACGCCGCGGCTGTCTATGCCGCCCTCACGGGTCATGACCGCGGAGAAATCGGCGGCGGAACGCAACCGAGCGATTATCCGTCGCCCGGTTCGCTCGTGACGCTGTTTCGTCCCCCTTCTCGCCCCGTTTTGCCGCACGTGACGCTGCCCTATATGACGAAGGAAGGGGCGGGCGGGCCGCCGCAGCCCGGATTTTTCGGCGGCTTTCTGGGTCACGCGCGCGATCCGCTGTTCGTGCTCCGCGATCCGAACGCGAAGGACTTCGGCGTTCCCGAGCTGACTCTGCAAACGGATATCAGTGCCGAGCGCTTGGCCGTGCGCCGGGCGCTTTACGAGCAACTGGAGCACGGCGTCGGCAAGCATTTCGGTGCGAATTCGTCCAAAACGATGTCGGCGTTTCAGTCGCGGGCGATCGACCTGTTGACGTCGCCGGAAACGCAGCGCGCCTTTCAGCTCGCCAAAGAGCCCGATCGGATCCGCGACGCCTATGGTCGTAATATCTACGGTCAAAGCGTGCTCCTGGCCCGACGACTCATCGAAGCGGGGACCCGCGTCGTTACGGTCTCGTGGGCGCCCGATGCGAACGCCACTTGGGACACGCACGGCAGCAATTTCGCGTTGCTCAAGGGACAACTCTTGCCGCAACTCGATGCCGCCTGTTCCAGCCTGATTGACGACCTGGCGGCACAAGGCCTGCTGGAACGGACAATCGTGGCTGTCTTCGGCGATTTCGGACGCTCCCCGAAGATCAATGCGAATAACGCGGGTCGCGACCATTGGAATTACTGTTACAGCCTCATGCTGGTGGGCGGCGGTTTCCGGCAAGGATTGGTGTACGGCGCCAGCGATCGGATCGGCGCATTTCCGGCAAGTAACGCGCTCACGCCGGGCGACATCGTGGCCACGATGTACCATCTTCTGGGAATTCGCCACGATGGCCAGGTCCAGGATGCGTTTCACCGGCCGTATCGCATTGTTCCAAACGGCGAGGTGATCGACGAATTGATGGCATAGCCTCGATGGGGGGTTCGATATGGCACATTCTCAAGCGCAGCGTCTCTCGCTTCTTCAATCCCGACGACAACAGGCTGTCGTTTGCTGCCTCGGGCTCTCGGTCTTCCTCGGCGGATCGGGCCTGGCGTTCGCACAGGACGCGATCAAGGCGGCAGTCCCCGCTCAGCCGGCCGGCGAGAAATCGGTGGAAGAGAGACTGAAGGAAATCGAGCGCGAACGGGACGACCTGAAAAGACGCAATGCCGACCTCGAGCAACGCCTCAAACAACTCCAGGCCTCCGTCGACAATCAGGTCCACCAGGCATTGGGTCAGCCTGAAAGCACTCGTGCCTACTCCTTCCAACCAACACCTGGCCAACCAACACCTGGAATGTACGGGCGGCGAATGCCAGGTCCGTTCGTCGGCCCGATCCGGCCCGTGTTTCCTTTCGGAGGATTGCCGGATCCCGTCGAACTGGCCATCTCGTACAGCGACGCCTTGGGCGAGAAAGAGACTGCCAGGCCCGCGCTCGATGCCGCAAAACAAAAGGTCGATTTGGGAAGCGGAGGAAGTGCCGCGGACGTCGATGCGGCTTCGGCACGTTTGGCGGCCGCGGAGCGAAAAGTGAGACTGTTGCGCAGCATTGTCACGACGGCCCGCGCGGTCGCGGGCGAAGAGGTGGACCGCATGCGCAAACTTGTCGCCGTACATGCCGTATCGGTCGTTGAGGTCCGCAACGCCGAAGCCCGGCTGAAAATTCTCGACGAGATTCTCAGCGCTGACCCCGAGGCGGCGGCCAAATCCGCCAGCGCAAATCCACCGAGTCCCGCGAAATAGTCATTTCAGGGAAATGGAAATGGCCGACACTCTTCCGACGATCTATCTCGCGCGTCACGGTGAGACCGAATGGAGTCTCTCCGGCCAGCACACGGGATTGACCGATATCCCGTTGACCGCTCGCGGCGAACGCAATGCGCGTCAGCTGGGCACACGGCTGAAAGGACTCAAATTCGCGCATGTTTTCGTGAGTCCCCTGCAACGAGCGCGTCGCACCTGCGAATTGGCCGGTTTCGGCGACCAGGCGGTCGTTGACCCCGATCTGGTCGAATGGAATTACGGGGAATACGAAGGCAAAACCTCGGCGGAAATTCACCGCCTGCGGCCGGGCTGGAACGTCTTTCGCGACGGCGGTCCGGGCGGCGAAAGTCCGGCGGACGTCCGGGCCAGAGCCGACCGCGTCATCGCTCGCCTTCGCGGTCTCGGCAAAGAGGCATTGGTCTTTTCCAGCGGTCATTTTCTGCGAGTCATGGGTGCCCGCTGGTGCCGGCTCGACGTGACGGTCGGCGAGGCGTTGTACCTCAGCACGGCCGCACTGAGCATGGTCGGATACGAGCACGCGCTCGAGTCGCCCGTGATTCGGCTCTGGAACGATTGCCGACATGTGGAAGCGTGAGGCGCAGAGGCGCAATTGCCTCAATGTTCAGTTGGCGGACTCGAATCAGCCGGCCGGCCGGTCAAGCAATGAGGCAGCCGCTCGATCCGCGATGATGCGAGCCTGGTCACTGCGGACTCGCCCGGCCGGGATGCTCGGGTCTCCCTTGGAGAGACGCTGGAGTGCATCGGCTTTGGAGTCGTCGGTGATCAGCCAGAAAATGCTCCGCGCGCGGTTCAGAGTCGGATAGGTCAAAGTCATCCGGCGTCGCCCCTGGTAGACGCCGGTGATCGCGACATCGGTATCAACGACATTTAACACGGGATCACCGGGGACGAGCGAAGCTGTGTGGCCGTCAGGACCTAATCCCAAATGGACCAGATCGATCACGGGCGGAGTACCCGCCAACTTCTGAAGCGTCCGCGTGTACTGCAGGGCCGCTGCTTGAAGATCAGTCTCCGTGACCGGCATGGCGTGGATTTGTTCGGCTCGCAGCGGCGCGTGTCCCAACAGGCATTCCTTGAGATGCGTGAGGTTGCGATCGGGATCGCCGTCGGGAGCCGCACGTTCGTCGACCTGCAGGATTTCGATTTTCTCCCAGGGGATGTCCATGTCGGCCAGCATGCGAAACATGACCCAGGGATTCTTGCCGCCGCTCACGGCCAGGATGAATCGGCCGCGTGCGGCAACGCACGCACGCGCTTGCTCGGCGAGCAACTCGGCGCCGCGCTGGGCGGCGGTGTTTCCATCCGGCACAATTTCAATTTGCATCGGTCAACTCCTTTGCTGATTCATGGCTCTCGAACGCGGCCGCCCGCATGGCCGAACAAAAGTACCGACGGACTAATTCCGTCCAGCCGTGGGTGCGGTCGCTTTGACGGTCGTCGTATCGGCTGGTGCTTGTTCCCAAAGCCGGAAACCGCCGGCAAAGGCATTGTCGTTGTCCCCCTCGCGGCAAAGCGGGGGCAACGCGTCCAGTTTTTTGACATTGCCTCCGCCCAGCACGACCTCTTCGGCTTCGGTCGCGGCGACGAGACAGGCCACCACGTCGGCGACGCGCTTGCGCCATTTCTTGCGGCCCAGTCGCTGCAGGCCGCGAATGCCCACGTAATCCTCGAAAGTCGCCTTCCGGTACGGCAAATGGCCCAGCTCCATCGGCTCGAGAATTCCATCGACGATCATCGCCGATCCCAGACCGGTGCCAAGACCGAGGAAGAGCATTCGTCCGCCTCGATAGCTGCCCAGCGCCTGCATCGCCGCATCATTGATCACTTTCACGGGATGCTTGAATGCCGAGTCGAAATCGAAGCCGACCCAACCCGGCCCCAGATTGTGCGGATCCGAGAGCGGCTTGCCGCGCAGCACGGGTCCCGGATAACCGATCGCCACAACGTCGTATGCCCAACCGTCGGCTGCTTTCTGCACGCCGGCAACCATTTCGACAGGCGTCATCGTGGGGCCTGATTCGAATTCGCGGCGCTCGGTTTGACCCGTGGCCAGGATCTTGACATGCGTTCCACCGACATCGATGACCAAGACGTTCATTCATTACTCCGTTTGCCATTGGCGACGGATAAGTTGGGGCGTTCAACGTTCGGGGCTGCTCGGTCCATTAAACGACAGTCCGACCGGCTTGCCCCGGCGCCTGACGAGCGTCAGAGGCGGGCTCCCCGCGGCCTAAATTCGGCGCAGGCCATAATACTGACATCCTCGGCCGCTTGCAGTCGTGCCGGGCCACGCAGCCATGATTGGGTAGCGCCCGTCGAAAGCCCTCGACGGCCTCCCAGACGCGGACGGCTCAGCGTGGGGCAGCGGCGCAGGCGGTCGCCATTTGCGTGCGGCGCGTCTGACAGCAGCGCCGTGACAAGTGAGCCAGGCGTTCGAGCGAGGCTCGATCCAAGAACGGCAGGCGCCGCAGCGTTCGTCCGTCGACGAGCGGTAAGTGCCCTTCGCGAATCACTCGGATCAGGTCGTCCCGATTCAACAAGCCGATCGCGCCCACCGCCAGAGCGGCAATGGCTTCTCCATCAATGAAAGGTGTCGGCGCTGGCGAAGTCGAAAGAGAATCATGCGACCAGTCACCTCGATGAAATTTCGAGGTCATGAGTGCGAGTCCTTACCTCGGCGATGCCCGTAGCTGGATCGCTCACGACCATGTCGTCTTCCGTGCGGCCGCCAGGCGAACGCCCGAGGTATGAGAAAAACCGGTTTTCATTGTGGGTTTTTCGGTGATATGCCTTCGATCTGATTATAACCGCAAATGTCGGGCCATATCCCGGGCGAAACCGTCTGCGATGGTGCGCCGAGCGGCGCACGTCACGCAAATGCAGGCCTGCTGCTTTGCCGGATGGGCATCAATCCGATTCCTTGTCGGCCCAGGCGCGGACTTCGCCGTCGGCGGAGACTTCGATCCGAATGGCATTCGGATGGCAGCACACCGGGCAATCTTCAGTGTACTCCTGGCTTTCTCCCTCCGAGAGATCGACCGGCACGATGATCTCTTCACCGCACGAGGTGCAGATGTAGCTGGCTTCGTCTTGCATGGCTTCCTTCGCGACGTCAAATTCTAACACAATGAAATCTGGTGCTGAGGTGTTGCCTGCACAATGAATCTTTTTGCCGACCTGCCAGCCGAACTTGCCGACGAGCAAATGGAAACGCTGCTCGAATCCTCAGCCGTCTGCATCGAGCGGATTGTTTCCCGCGGCGCGGCATCCCCGCCAGGCTTCTGGTACGATCAGCCACACCACGAATGGGTCGCCGTCCTGCGTGGTGCGGCCAGGCTTCGCTTCGAAGACCGCGTGCTCGCCATGAAGGCGGGGGACTCGGTCCACATTCCCGCTCATACGCGGCACCGCGTCGACTGGACGACCCCCGATGAACCAACAATTTGGCTCGCCGTACACTTTTCGTGATGTGAACATCTGAATATTATGGCTGGGCAGTGAATTCGGCGACCCCTGGAACGGACCGCAGCGTGGACGACCTTCGCCAGATTCTCCACGAATATTGGGGCTACAGCGATTTCCGGCCGTTGCAGGCCGAGGCCATGCGGGCCGTCGTCGACGGGCGGGATTCGGTCGTCATTCTTCCCACGGGGGGCGGCAAGTCGCTTTGCTTTCAGGCCCCTGCCCTCAAGCTGCCGGGGCTGGCGATTGTCCTCTCACCGCTGATCTCGTTGATGAAAGACCAGGTCGACGCCCTCGCAGACTGTGGAGTGCCGGCGGCGTGCATCAACAGCTCGCTGAGCTTTGAAGAAAAACGGGACGTCGCCGCCAAGATTCGCACGGGCAAACTCAAACTGCTCTACCTGTCGCCCGAGCGGCTGATGATGGAGCGCACGCTCGAATTCCTCAGGGAGATTCCTGTCGCCTTCTTTGCGATCGACGAGGCCCATTGCATCAGCGAATGGGGCCACGACTTCCGTCCCGAGTATCGCATGCTGCGGCTCCTCAAAGAGAAGTTTCCCAAGATCGCGATCCACGCCTACACGGCAACAGCGACAAGTCGCGTGCGCGAGGATATTGCCCGCGAACTCAATCTCGCGAACCCGGAGATCCTCGTCGGCTCGTTCGATCGGCCGAATCTGGTCTATCGGGTGCAGCGCAGGGCCGAATTGTTGCGGCAGGTTCGCGAGGTCATCGACCGCCACCCCGAGGATTCGGGCATCATCTACTGCATCCGCCGCCTCGACGTCGACGGTCTTTGTGCGGAACTCAACGCGGCCGGCTACGAGGCCCTGCCCTATCACGCGGGAATGGACGATGAGAGCCGCAAGGCGAATCAGGACGCCTTCATCAACGACGCGCGAAGATCATCGTGGCGACCGTCGCCTTCGGCATGGGGATCGACAAGTCCGACGTGCGTTACGTGATTCATGCCGCCGCACCGAAGTCACTCGAGAACTACCAACAGGAGAGCGGTCGGGCGGGCCGCGACGGGCTGGAGGCCGAATGCTGTCTCTTTTACGCACAGAACGATTTCCGGACCTGGCGGAAATTGCAGGAAGATTTGCCCGCACCCGCCTTTGAGGCGGCGATGACGGTCCTGAACGGCATCGACCGCTATTGCACCGGCGTGACCTGCCGGCACCGTTCGATCATCGCCTATTTCGGGCAACGGCTCGAAGCGGAGAATTGCGGCGCTTGCGACGTCTGTCTGTCCGAGCTCGACCTGGTCGACGACGCACTCACCATCTCGCAAAAAATCATCTCCTGCGTCTATCGCCTCAAGGAGAATTTCGGCGGCGATTACACGGCGCAGGTGCTCGCCGGCTCGCGGGAACAGCGCATCCTCGATAACGGCCACGAGACGCTCAGCACGTGGGCCATCCTCAAGGAGCAGGACCGCAAAAGCATCCGCACCTGGATCGAACAGTTGGTCGCCCAAGGCTTCTTGGAGAAATCCGGCGAATACAACGTGCTGACGATTACGCCCACCGGGCGTCGGGTGCTGCGGGGCGAGGTTACGCCCAGGCTGCTCAAACCGAGCAAGCAACCGCGCAAGGTGTCGCGTGCTGCGCACGATTCGTGGGACGGCGTCGACCGCGAATTGTTCGAGATCCTGCGCGAGTGGCGGCGCGGTCAGGCCGCCGAGGCGCGAAATTGCCCCCTTCATCGTGATGGGCGACGCGACGCTGCGTGATCTCGCCCGGTCGCGCCCTCAACCTTGCAGGGGCTGCGTGCCGTACACGGGATCGGCGAGAAAAAGTGCGCCGAATACGGCGCGGAGCTGGTGGCCGAGATTGCCGTCTATTGCCGGCGTGGCGGCGTTTCACAAGATGTTGATCTCGCTCCGGCAGCTCCCGTTGCCGAGCGCCGGCGGGTCAACGAGCGGTCGGCGGGCGGCACGCGGCAGCAAGCATTCGGACTGTTCGCCCGGGGCAAATCGCTCGCGGAAGTGCGCCAGGCGACGGGCCGGGCTGCGTCGACCGTGACGGAATACCTCATGGATTACATTGAACGGGAAGGGCTGCAGAATCCCGAACCCTGGATCGATTCGGCCCTGTTCGGTCGCATTCGATCCATAGCCGAGCGATCGGAAGCCGGCCGCCTGAAGCCCATCTTCGAGGCGCTGGAAGGCAAGGTCGAGTATGACGACATCCGAATCACGCTCGCCTGCCTGCGGAACGCCGGCGCAATCGCCGCCGCCGATTCTTCCCCTCTGATCGAGCGGTCAGGCGGTGAGGCAATGCGCGTGAAATAAAAGCGCCGCGGCAATCGAGCGAGTCGCCCAGTCGCCGCGGCACGTATGCCGACGTTGCTAACAAGACGCGAGCCTAACGGCCCAGCATCTTGGCAACAACGAAAATGACGAATGCGCCGAACACGCCACCGCCGGCGAGTAGATACACAAGCGAATAACCAATCGCCGCGAAGGCGGGCGTGACTTGCAACAAGGTTTCCACCTTATGGTCTCCTTCTTCAGAGGTTGTTTTCAGCCGCAAATTGCGGGCGCCAAGGTTGGCATTCACAGATGCAAGCGGCGTGCCGTAGCTGGCGACCTCCTTGTCGTCGGTCGAGCGAGGAAGCGTGACGTTGGCGTCTAAGCCATTCAAGACACTCGAGATAGCGACCCGCCGCCAATGGCGGAGCTGGCTCGATAAACATCACGATTCCCAAGCCGAAATCTGGCTCGTCTTCTATAAGCGGCACACTGGTCAAAAAGGGATCGAATACCGCGACGCGCTCGAAGAGGCCCTGTGTTTCGGCTGGGTGGATAGTCTCGTCAAGCGCCTCGACGAGGACCGCTTCGCTCGTAAGTTCACGCCGCGAAAGGCCGACAGCCGCTGGTCGACGGTCAATCGCAAACTTTACGCGGACCTGCTCGCTCGCGGACTGGTTGCCGCCCCCGGCCACGAGCGTGCGCCGACCGACAAGAGCGGCGACGCCCCGCGCCCCGACATGACGACGCTCCCTGCTTTCATCGAGAAGGCCCTCAAAGCCGACACCCGCGCCTGGACATTTTTTGAGAAACTCGCGCCGTCCTACCGACGCCAATGCGTCGCCTGGATCGACTCGGCCAGACGCGAAGAGACGAAGCAGAAACGACTTAGGGAAGTTGTGGAACTTATGGCCGCCGGTAAAAAACTGGGGCTAAAATAAGGTGTTGGGTCGTGCATCCCTTTCCAGACACGACCGACGCTTGCCACTCACAGAGGTTCCGCGAAGTATGGACATCGGCCGTGAAGCTCGGTTTCACTTTGCTGTCCGGATCGCCTGCGTCACTTTGTGGCTGGCGATCTTGAATTGTGGATACGGCCAATCGTGCTTTGCCGCCAACGAATTGCCGACGGCGAACGAAAACCTCGCACTCCTGGCGAAGGAAAAAGGGCTCTTCGTTTCGAGCGATGCAGAACGCCTCACCTGCCAGGCGCAATCCGGCGAATCGATTGAAGTCTCATTTGTGCTCCACGAGGCGTTTCCCGGACAGCAAGTCATCAGCGAGATCCGAACGCATCTCAGCAACGCGGGATGGAAACCGTTGAAAGAGGATTGGCTCAATCCGGGAACGTCCTCGCCGCACACGAGAGAATGGAGCCAATTTGTGGAGGAATCCGGCGGGACGCTGTGCGACTATTGGATGTGGAAGTCCGCCTGGCAGGACGCCAAGGGCGACTTGATCCAATACTCCCTGCGGTATTCTCGTCCGTTCCGCTCGAAGGTCCGATTGAGCGACGTTTCGATCAACGGCAACTGGATGTCGGCCGCGAAAGTCCGAGCCGACCGCGATTCGTTGAGACGGGCCCGCGACAACGCGGCAAAGAGCGGCCGGCGGTAACGTTCGCAGGTCGATGTCGCGACTTCGAGCCACGACTCAAGCGAAATGCTCTTCTTCGCTCGGCACGGATTCGTCCGCCACCGTTTCTTGCGACACGTGTTCTTGCGGCACGCGCTCCGTGTCTTGCGGCACGCGTTCGGGAGGTTCGCCTGCGTGCGACGCCGGCTCGGGGCGTGGCGGAGTCTCGTGAATCGGCGCGGGCTGCGAGATGCGCGGCATCGGGTCAGCTTTTTTTTTGAACTGCGCGATCACCCACTCGACCCAGTCCTGTGACGGGACCGCATATGGCCGCAGTTTTTCGCTCTTGCCCGTTTCACGCAGGAACAGGAGCGCCCGATGGCCGCCCAGGCGCGCGGCGGCCGGCGAATCGATCAGGCTGCTCGAGTCGGCCGAGTTCATCTGGAAGGCGACGCGGATCTCGAATTCGCGCAGCGTCTGTTGCGAGATCCAGCGGCTGAGATTGCTGTACGAATCGCACCAGACAATGCCGTGCACGTCGACCGCCGGGCCGTCCTTAAAGATATCCGCCAGCAGCTTGCCGGCGCTTTCTTCCTTGCCGGCGTCCATGCTGCTCGAGAACCCGAAGTCGTCCTGTTCGTTGCGCAAATCGCGGAACTTGCTGAAATTGGAAATGATCAAATAGATCGGGTGATCTTTGAGATTCGGCTCGGCGACGCGTCGCGTGACTTCGGCCGCCACTTCCCGGATGACTGCGGCCGCGTTTCGCTGCGCGCTGCGCACGATGCGATGCGGCATCCGCTCGGCCAGCCGTTTCAACTCGCTGGGCGAATTCACATCGATCGCATCGCCGTCGAGAACATAGAACTGGGCCGCCGGGGCCGATGCATCGACGATCCTCTCTTGCGCTGCCAGCGTAATCAGGGCGACGGACAGGATGCCCCGCGCGGATTCCGCCTCGGCTCCCACGATCATCATGTTGTCGCCGGGCCGGCGGCTGAATTGAATCGGCGTCGGCTGCTTGATCGACACGGGCTCGCCCAGCCACAACGAGAGCGCCTCGACCGGGTGTCCGTTCTCGGCACTGGCCATTGCGCCGAAGGCTTCGATTGTTTTGACGAGCTCCGCGTTGTTTTGCGGATCCGAGGAGACGTTGCCTTCGAAGACGATTGTCGGCTGCGGCACGAGGCCCTTGGCCCGCGTGATGTCCTGGATCTGCGCAAAAAATCGTCGCGGCGGTCGTCTGGCAGCCACGCGATCTGGAACGGATGATTGCCTTCGAGCATTCCGTTCGAGTCGTTGTAAATTGCTTCACCGGGCCGCGTCAGCAGCCGGGCCGCCGAGTTCTCTTCGCTCAAGATCAGGTGCGCGTCGCTTTCGCTGCACTGCAGGGCGATGCGGACGCCGACCTGGCCCAGGGTGCTTCGCGCGAGCGAATAGGCGCCACCCAACGTCTGCGAACCCAGAAGCACGTGGATGCCGAAGGCACGGCCTTGGCGGACCAGCCGGTCCAAAAGCAGGTTGGCCGCGGCCGAGAGCTGGTCATCCTCGACGAAGAATTCCTGGAACTCGTCGACGATGAGCAGCATGCGTGGCATGTGTTCGTCGGGCCGCGCCTTGCGGTAACTTTTTACGTCCTGTGCGTTGACGGTGCGGAACTTTGTGCCGCGTTCGCTGAGGATGCGGTCGAGACGCTCGAGCACGCTGATGCCGAACTCGCGATCGCTTTCGATGCCGATGATCCGCGCGTGCGGCAACTCATGGCTCGCATAGGTCTTGAATTCGACGCCCTTCTTGAAGTCGACCAGGTAGAACTGCACCTCGTCCGGACTGTAGTGCAGCGCGAGATTGCAGATCAGCGTGTGCAACAGCGACGATTTACCGGAGCCCGTCTTGCCGGCGATCATCACGTGCTGAGAGGTGCCCTTGCCGAGCCGCAGGTGCTGCAGCTTCGTGGCCCCGGCCCGGCCGAGAGGAACGTCGAGTCCCGTGCGGCTGTCTTGCAGCCACAATTCGCCGTTTTTCGGCGCGATGCGGTCGAACGCCACCTCGACGCGGCGGGCATCCTTCGACTGCACGCCGGCCGTCTTCACGATCTCGGTGAATTCCGCCGCCCGCGGCGGTGATTCGAGCCGGACCGGAAACCTGGCCAGCTCGGGATCGCGGGAGAAGAATGTGTCGTCCTTCCAGTCGAGCGTCATCGCGGCCGCTTCGAGATCCGCCAGGTCGAAACCGTGCGGCATCGCCTGTTTTGTGTCGACGCTGAGGATCGTGTACACGCCGCAGCGCGGGCCGCTGTTGACGATGCTGATCAAACGCTGGGCGGCCGAATCGGAGAAATTGGCGGGGAAGTTGGCCACGATCAGAAATTGATACGGCTCGGCGACTTCGCCGGCCTTTTCATTGTACTCTTCGATTGTGTCGAATTCGTTGCGCAGGTACGCCTGGAAGACGTTCTCCATGTGCTCGGAAAGATCGGTGAGTTTCTTCTCGATCTGGGGTTTTTCCGTCCAGATCTTGGGGCCGATGATCAGCTCGTCGTAATCCTTCAGATTCATGAAGGCCGAAAACTCCTGACCCAGGCCGACCGGATCGAGGACCGTAAAGCGAATTTTGCCGCCCGGCAGGGACGTCAACAGCCGCAGCATAATGGCGCGAATCGCATCGACGGCGGCCGGACGCCCCTCCCCCTGGCACTCGAGCAGGAGCGAGCCGCGCGGCGACGGAAAGGGGAGGGCCAAGGGGACCGGGATTTTCGACGATTCGGTCCACAATTGCTTGTCGCGGGGCAAGCCCTTCGGAATCTTCGCCAGATCGAGATCGTAGTAGCCGATGCGGATCGGCCGCAGCACTTCCTCGGGTAATTTCCAGCCGCCGTTGAGCATGGCCGACCAATCGATCGCCGAGCGCCGGCAGGCCTCTTCGTATTCGCTGACCCGCTGGAGAAACTTGGAGATGCCGGCGCGCCACTGCTCGGCGAGCGCCGTCCGTGCTTCATTCTCCTCCGACGAGCGCTGGGCTTTCTTCTGTGCCGACTGGCGTTGGGCCGACTCGCTGGCTTCCCGTTTGCCGACGGTCAGCTCGGTCATCTTTTGCTGGAAATCGTTATCGAGCGCTTCGAGCTGTTGGTCGCGGCTGTCCGCAATTTCCTTCTGCAGGGCCGGATACCGCTCGTCGGCCTCGGCCTTCATGCGATCCCTGCGTTCGGTTGCGTCGCCAATTCGCCGGGCCGCCTTGCCCTCGAGTTTGGCGACCGCCCGATCGCGCTGCGCGACGACTTCGGCATAACGCTGCTCGAACTGCTGCTTGCGTTCGTGCAACTCCAGCTTGGCCGCGTCGAGCCACCGCTTCTGCAGGGCCTGGATTTCGGCATACGCCTGCTGCACGTCGAGATAGACGCCGTTGCTCTTCGAGCGAGCGACCCCGTAGAGGATCAAGAGAATGATCAGCACCAAGACAGCCGCCGCGCCTGCCGCGGCAGCGTACCAGGTGTTCTTGTCGAGCAGCGCCGGCGTTTTCAGCAACGCGGGATCGACGAACAGAATAATGGGAGCGGCGACCGCAGCCGTGCCGACGAAGAACAGCAGGAAAGGCAACACGCCGCCGAAGAGCCGCGACAGGCCCTGCTTCTTGAGTGTGAGGAGTCCGTCGCGAATCGTCCGGCACGCCGCGCCAAATCGCTCTTCGCACTCGGTGATATCCTGCGGATTCGAGATGGGATCCAGCTCGAATGACGAGGGCCCCTGCCGCCGATTCTGCATCAACGTCTCGGCCGCTTCGACCGTTTCGTCCATTTCCTTGCGCTGGTCCCGCAGGCGGTCCTTCGTCGTCGACAGCCGCTTCTTGAACGTGTCGAATTGAAACCGCGGACTTTCGTGGTGCGCATCGTCGAGGACCGACGAAACCATCCAACTGTGGTCGGCTTTTTCCTTCTCGGCCGCCTCGGTCTCGGTCGAGAACTCGCGTTCGATCTCGGCCAACGCCGCGTCATAGTCGGCCTGGATTGAACCGTTATCGCGATCGAATTGGGCAAGCGCTTCGCTGCGGGCCGCCTCGTATTCTTCCTGCACGCGGTTCCGGTCGGACTCGAAACGCGTGGTCGTCGATTTCAGGGTCGACTGCAGGGCGCGCTGCCCCGAACCGTCGTCGGTGAAATCGGCCTCCAATTTCTCTTCGGCCCGCGCCCGCTCACGAATGGCGGACATCAGGGCGACGATCTCGCTCTTGAGAGAATCCGGCTGCGAAGCTGGCATCAGTCAACCTTTTCCGGCGGTTCGCGCGCTCAAAACTCGGACCGATTCTGCGGCGCGCACGCGCGAGACATTTGCCCCATGCCCTCGCTCAGCGGAACAGTCGACTCAATGATCTCCTTAAGCTGCTTCAAGAGGGGCTCCAGGTGTGCGCGCTCAATGTTGTCGCTTGTGGCGTCTTCCCAGTGCTGCTCGGTGTCCTGCCAGGCTCGCTGCAGCTTGTCGAGCGCGTCTTGCAGCTTGGCGATCGGCGTGGCGAATTGTGCGACTTTCACGGCTCTGGCCTCGTTTCATTGCGTAAAGCGTCGTTCGCGGGCTCGACAGCCTGCGGTCGCGCGGACTCTTCGATCGCCGACTCTTCCGGAGCGGCTTGCGGCGCCGGTTCGGTTGCCACTGCCGCACTCGTTTCCGGCAGTGTGGCCGTCGCGCTCGAGAGGAAGTTGTCCGTCCGCGACGCCCGCTCCACCGAGGCGTACGATTCGAGTGCCAGCACCATCTTCTCCAGCAGGGCCAGCATTTTGGGAATGCCCTGCCCGAGCGACTGTTCGGCCCGGCCGATGCGCGCCGTGTACTCGTCGGCCGCGCGGTGCGCCTTAATGCTCCATTGCTTGCAAAGCTTCAGCTTGCTGTCGGCGAATTCGAGGTTCAGCTTGGCTTTCGCCAGGGCCTTTTTCTCGTCGATGCAGTCCGACCGGTGGCCGGCCACCGTCATCATCGACTTGCGGCTCAAGGTCGTTCTCGCTTCGTTCACGTTGTCGTAGCCGTTGCGGATCTGCTGCTGCCAATAGGCCGGACAATCGTGGTCCAGCCATTGCAGCGTGCGGTTGAGTTCGGTCCGCAACATGGACAGGGCCGACATGACGTCGTCTTCGAAACGTCTGACGGACGGCCGGAACTCGCGGATTGCATCCAGCGAGCGAACGTTCGCGCGTGGGCTCATGGATTCGTCCCTTTACCGCTGCTGCATGTATTCTTCGATCCGCTCGGCCTTGCGGAGGAGATAGGGAATGTGCTGGTTGTTCGCCTCGATGAAGTTTTTGACCATCTTCATGTGTTGCTCGAACTCGACCCGGAACTTGGTTTGCTCCTGGTCCTGCCACGAGTTGGTGAGATCGTTGAGCTGGTTCGACAAGGCGGCCATCCGTTCGCCCAGCTCGTTGTTGAATTTCTTGAGCAGCATGGCAAATCGTCTGAGTTCTTGCGGGTCGACTCTCGCTTGGGCCATAGTTAAACCCTGTGTTGAAGGCTGCCCGGATGACGTGAAAGGGGTGCCCCCCGATCCGGGGCCACTCGCCAGGCATCGGAACCGTTCGCGAACGGCACGATGTGCTCTCGAAATGCGGCGATTTGACTGAACCCCTTTATCATTAATAGGTTCCAGGCCCGCTCACGTTAACTTTACCGGCGGCGAAGGGCCACTTCAAGATGCGGATTTCTGCCGGAAACCGTGCCGCTGATCCGTGCCCCCGCATTTTTCCCACGTTTGCACGCCAATCGGCCGCTTTTGCGTCGATCCGCGATTTCTCGGATCGGCTGAATTCCCAGAATTTGACGAATATCCGGCCCGCCTCGACGAATGGAACGCCGACGCTTTCGCGCACTTTGTCCGCTCGTTCTTCGCCCCACCACGCCAGGAGACTCGATGATGCCGGCCCGATTGTTTGTCCGACAGGCGGCCTGCTGCTGCCTGATCGTTGCCTCTGCCTCGCTTGCGGCGCGTGCCGACGACACGGCCGCCCTCGTTCAAAAGGGCTTTTACCTGCAGGTGCACGAGGGCGATGCGGCCGGGGCGGCGGCCGTCTTCGAGCGCGTCGCCTCCGATTCGGCCGCTCCCGCCGAGCTAAAACGCGAGGCCGAAAGCCGGCTCGCTCAATGCCGCGAGGATATCGCGGCCGCCGACCTGGCCCAGCTCATGCCTCCCGACTCGATCGCTTATGTCGAAATCAATCGTCCCGGCGATCAAATCGTCCGCCTGGCCAAGATGATGGGCCTCGTCCGCGAACCGGGGGCCGAAACGCCCGCAAGCACAGAGGGAAAATCTGCTCCGGGCATTCCGCTGGGACCGGGCCTCGTCTTCCCAGCCGATTTCAATGTGAGCCCGGCCCTGGCGGCGGAGCTCAAGAAGTTCCGCGGTGCGGCTCTGGCGATCACCGGCTTGGACGACAAGATGCAAAAGATGCCGGAGGGAGTGCTGGTGCTCCATCCGGGCGACAGCGACCTCGTCCGCGGCCTGCTCGAAACGGGCATCCAATTGATCGAACCCGCGGAACCGATCGCGAATTTCAAGACCTATCGCTTCCACGATCATCAGAATCAATTCTTTCTCACTGTGACAAAGCGGTTGTTGATCGCGGGCACCAAGCGGGAAGCCGTCGCGGCCTCCGTCGAACGGTTGGGAAATCCCCAAGCGGCGAGTCTCGCCGCGCAGCCGGCGTTCAAGTCGCACGAAGCCGAGCGAAAGGGCCTGCTCTTCGCCTATGTCGACGGGCATGAAACGGTCCGTCGGCTGAAGACGATGATGAAGGGGAAAGAGGCGGGCATGGTGGCCGGCCTGCTCGACCTCGATCATCTCGATTCCCTCACGCTGTCCGCCGGTGTGACCGACGACAGCGTGCAGATCGTGGGCCGGATGAACCTCAAGCCCGGTCATCACAACGTCGCGTACAACCTGATTCGCACGGCCCCGTTCACGGGCCGCTCGCTCAATTCGGTCCCCAACGGCACCGCGGGAGTTGTGCTCATCGGCTTGAATCCGGTCAATGCAGCGTCGGTTGGGAAGAATCAAGGCCCGGTTGAAGTGACGGGGATGGACATCGGCCGCGAAATCTTCTCCAACATCGAGGAAGTCGCCTTCTTCGTGCTGCCGACGACAACCAAATCCGCAGGCACGCACCACGAGCTGCCTGCAATGGCGGCGGTCTTCGCCGTCAACGACCCGGCCAAGAGTGAGGAGCTTTGGAATCAAATCCTCTCGATCGCAGCCATGGCCGGACTGCATGACACGCATCCCCGCGACATCGAGATCGAGGGAACGAAGGCTCGCCTCTACCACTTCCATGGCGCTCCGCCGATCGTCGTCGTACGGACGCCCGAACGCGAGCTGATCGTCGGCACCGAAGACGCGGCGGGTGCCGCCCTTCGCGCGAGCCGCAGCCACGACTCGATTCGCAACGATGCATCCTACAGCAAGGTGCTCGCGAAACTCACGCCGACCAGCAGCAAGGCCGTGCTCGTCGACGCGGGCCGCGCGATGCAAATCGCGAAGGCTCTTTCCGGCGGAGGAGGACACGGGTCCGAGATGGATATGGCCGTCGTCGCGGTCAAGGACCTGCATGTCTCGCTCGTCACCGACGAGGCACGTGACAGCCTCACGATTCGCATCGAGGCCAGCGGCCTGCCGAACGTGCCGTCGATCATCAAAATGATCGCCAGCCAACCGCACTCGACCGCGAAGAAGTAAGCGCCTCCGGTCTGTTGAAATGTGTGGGCCACGCCTGTCCGGAGCTTCCGGCAGGCGTGGCCTACGCAGACCGCTACTGGGTGCATACTATGAGCGGATGCGAAAACGCTGCCTCCTGATTTTCGCCGCTCTCCTGTCATTGAGTCCGCGTCTCGCGGCGCAGCAAGTCAGACCGCAGCCTGACAGCGAAACGATTCTCGGTCCTGCGCAGCGGGCAGAACGAGCATCCTGGTTGACCGCGATGCAGGCTTGGCGGGAGCACGAACGGGCCCGTCTGCGTTACAACGGGGACCAGTATGCACGCCCCGAGCTCGGGTGGGGCCAGCGCAGCTTCATCCAGCCGCAGATGATGGTCGAAGACCGGTTTTTCTATGACCCGGTCGCCGGGAAGTACACGGTCGGCCGTTACCTGACCGATTTGAACGAGCGCTACGGCGGAATCGATTCCGTCCTGATCTGGCCGGTGTATCCCAATATCGGCATCGACGCCCGCAGTCAGCACGATCTGCTGCACGATTTGCCCGGCGGACTCGAAGGCATTCGCGCGATGGTCGCCGAATTTCACCGCCACCACGTGCGGGTGCTCTTTCCGGTGATGCCTTGGGATACGGGGACGCATCGCCCGGACGTCGCGTTTTGGGACGCCGCCCTCCGCGACATGCAGGCGATCGGCGCCGATGGCATCAATGGCGACACCTACAACGGCATCCCCCGCGAGTTCCTCACGGCGTCGCAAAAGCAGGCCTATCCGCTGGTGCTGGAACCCGAGAATCATTTGGATCGCGGCGAAATGCTGTGGTTCAACACGATGAGTTGGGGCTACTGGAAGTATCAATCCTGTCCCGTCGTCAGCAAATACAAATGGCTCGAGCCGCGGCACATGGTCAACGTCTGCGAACGCTGGGCGCAGGACCGGACCGACGGCCTGCAGTCGGCGTTCTTCAACGGCATCGGCTACGAATCGTGGGAAAACATCTGGGGAATCTGGAACCAGATCACGCCGCGCGATGCGGCTGCGCTGCGGCGAATATCTTTGATCTTCCGGACGGTTCCGGAGCTGCTCACGAGTCCGCATTGGGAGCCGCATGTCGACACGTTGCAAGACGCAGTTTTCGCGAGCAAATTTCCCGGCAAGACACAGACCCTTTGGCTCTTCGTTAATCGCGGACAACAGGACCTCCCCAGCCGACAACTTGCCGTGCCGAATGATGTAAGAGCTCGGTATTACGACCTCTGGAACGGAGTCGAGTTGCACCCCGAGATTTCCGGAGAGAAAGCCGCTCTGAGCTTTCCAATCGAGGCGCGCGGTTACGGTGCCGTGTTGACGGACGTCAGCGGGCAGACGCCATCCAGTATCCAGACGCTGCTGGGCGAGTCGGCCAAGCTAGCCAAAACGCCTCTCGGCGGCTTGTCGACAAAACGTCGAGTGCTGACCCAACGTCTTGTCGACATTCCGGCGACGCCGGTTGCGGCGAGCGCGCCGGAAGGCATGGTCGCCATCCCTGCCGGCACGTTCCGCTTCAAGGTCTCGGGCGTGGAGATCGAAGGCGGAGACGCACCGGGTGTCGACGTGCAGTATCCGTGGGAAGAGTTTCCCCAGCGCCATCACGACCACGCGATTGAAGTCAAAGCGTTCTTCATCGACCGCTATCCAGTGACGAATTCGCAGTTCAAGAAATTCATCGACGCGACTCATTACACGGCGAAGGACGACCACAATTTTCTCAAGGATTGGGTCAACGGCTTATTTCCAGCGGGCTGGGCAAACAAACCGGTCACGTGCGTCTCCCTCGAAGACGCCCGTGCTTACGCCGCCTGGGCTGGCAAACGCTTGCCGCACGAATGGGAATGGCAATACGCGGCGCAAGGCCTCGACGGTCGGCCGTATCCCTGGGGTTTCGAGGCCACTCCGAAGGCAATTCCCAAACCCGAAGCCGGCGCCCGGCCGCGTCCGGCGACCGGCGTTGACGCGTTTCCGCAAGGAGCCAGTCCGTTCGGCGTGCAGGATCTCGTAGGGAATGTGTGGCAGTGGACTGACGAATTCGTCGACGAACACACTCGTGCGGCGATCGTGCGCGGCGGCGGATTTTATCGGCCGAGCGGCTCGATGTGGTACTTCCCCCGCAACACGACGCTCGACCAGCACGGCAAGTATCTCTTGATGGCCCCGTGCAAAGACCGCTCGGCGATGATCGGCTTTCGCTGCGTCGTCGACGGGCCCTAAAACCGCTTTTGCGACAAGCACGGTTTCGCTAGCTTTCCTCGCTTCGCGCCTCGGCAATATCTGCAGGACCGTTACGCAATCGCGCGCCGTCATCATTCATTAACGGCCCGATGTCATCCTTCTGACGGCAGCGTTGTCACTCAGCGACACTTTCGACGAGGCCTCTTGCCGGTGTGTCAAAGCGCAATTCGCCGCGAAATGCTACTGGCTGAATAGGTTCCGGCCACTTTCGAGTTTGTCGCCCGTGGATTGGCATTCGATTCGCATTCACGCCGGCCTCAACCGGACGGGGCGGCCAGTCAAGAGGCCCGCTCAACCAGAGAACACAACCCGCCAAAGCCGATCGTCGCCGCCCCGTCCGAATGCTTTGGATGCGAACCATCTTCGAGAGCCCGCGATCGGCCTCTCCGCGACTTTCTGAATCAACCATTCCACGAATCAAGGAATAGCCCCATGTCCCCTGCTCGTCTTACTAAATTTGCCATCGTTGCCGCGCTCGCCGCCTTGGCTGCCTCTGTCAGCCTCGGTTCGACGGTCGCGGTTGCCAACGAAGTGGAAGTGCTCACGCGCGGACCCGTGCATGAAGCCTTCGTCGAAACGGTTGCCTTCAATCCCCGCCCGAGCGTCGTCGTGATGCGGGGCTGCCCGCCGCTCGTGGCCGAAACGCCTCCCGATTTGAAACCGGAAGGAGCCAATGTCAGCTGGATTCCCGGCTATTGGGCCTGGGACGATGAACGCAACGACTTCCTCTGGATCAGCGGCATCTGGCGCGACCTGCCCTACGGACGCCAGTGGGTCCCCGGTTATTGGACGGTCTGCAATTCAGGCTATCAGTGGACCCCCGGTTACTGGGCGGACGCGAACGTGACTGAAGTCGCCTACCTGCCGGAACCGCCGCAGACAGTCGAGGCCGGCCCGGTCGGCGTCGCCCCTTCGTCGGAATACGTGTGGATTCCCGGCATCTGGGTTTGGCAGTACGGCCATTACGTGTGGCGACCGGGCTTCTGGGCCGGCGCTCAAGCCGGTTGGGCGTGGACTCCCGACCATTACGTCTGGTCGCCGCGGGGCTACGTCTATGTGAACGGATACTGGGACTACGATCTCGCGCGGCGCGGGACCCTGTTTGCCCCGGTCTGTTTCAACGCGAATGTCTACGTCCGCACGGCCTACGTCTACTCGCCGACGATTGTGATCGGGCTCGACGCTTTCGCCAACAATCTCTTCATTCGCCCCGATTACTGCCACTATTACTTCGGCGACTATTATGCCGTCGCCTACGAGCGCGTGGGCTTCTATTCGTGCTTCGCTTATCACGAACACTACGGCTATGACCCGATCTTCGTGCACGAACGCTGGGAGCACCGGCACGAACGCGATTGGGATCGCCGCTTCGTCCAGGAATTCCACGACCGCCGCGATCACATCGAACTGCGGCCGCCGCGGACCTTCGCCCTGCAAGAATCGCTGGCCGCACGCGGCCGATTTGGAAACACGAAGTTCGTGATGGCCGCTCCGCTGCATCAAATCGCCGCAAACCACAGCGCGGGCGTCCACTTCCTCCCGGTGACCAAAGTCGAAGCCAAACACTTCGCGACGCTGGCCACCAGGATTCAAGAGACTCGCCACGAACGGCAAGAGCACGAGTTGAAGTCGACGGTCGGTCACGGACCCAAGTTCGTTCCCGAGCATGCGGAGCACGTCCGCGGTTCTCTCTCCGAGCACGTCCACTCGACAACTCGCGAGCATGAACTCGCGGCGATTCACAAGGAGCGTCTGTCGCAGTCGCCGATCATCTCGAAGTCGCCGGCCCATTTGGACAAACTGCACATGCCGCCCAAGGCCCATACGGCACCCAAACCAGATCTGAAAATCCACGCGACCGGCGGACAGAAGACCACGCCGCATCCGCCGACCCGCTTCGAGCCGCAGCACCGGGAGACGCATCAACCCTAACCAAAACTCGGCGGACTGATTTCAGATGGGCCCGGATCGCAGTCGGTCTGGGCCCATCTGCTTTTTGTACTGCGGCGAATCGCCTCTTTTCTGCCGCCGCTCAAGCCATTTCGCGACGATCCGCCCGCCTGTTTTCACCCCGATCGCACAAGCCGATACAATAGGGCCGCCAGATCGACGAGCGCATTTGAGCCCCTTCCCGCCCGGTGGCGGAAACTCGGCTCAAGCCTGCGGCGACCAATCACGAGAATCTATGAACAGCCTCACCAACGGTTCTTTCCGGCTCTTTCGCGTTGCGGGCATCCAGGTCTACCTCCACTGGAGCTGGCTGCTGGTTGCCTTCGTGGAAATCGGGAACCCCGTCAATAAGTACAATTCGATGGCGTGGAACGTCGTCGAGTACCTGACACTCTTTGCCATCGTGCTGTTGCATGAGTTCGGACATGCCCTGGCTTGCCGGCAGGTCGGCGGGACGGCCGAGCGCATCATGCTCTGGCCGCTGGGCGGCGTTGCCTACGTTCAGCCGCCCGCGCGACCGGGAGCCCTGCTGTGGAGCATTGCCGCCGGACCGCTCGTCAACCTGATTCTGGTGCCGATCACGATCATGGCCTTTATCGGTGCGCACGCGGCCGGTCTGGCGGAGACGCAGCCCGACTTCGTGCACTACCTGTACTCGATCGCGGCCATCAATCTTGTGCTGCTCGTGTTCAACATGCTGCCGATTTATCCTCTGGACGGCGGACAGATCCTGCAGGCGTTGCTCTGGTTCGTGATCGGACGCGGGCGAAGCCTGATGGTGTCGGGCATTTGCGGTCTCGTGGCGGCTGCCTGTCTGATCGTCGTGGCGCTCATTCACCTGCAGGATACGTGGCTGGCCATCATCGCCGCCTTCGTCGCCTGGCAGGCGTGGCGCGGTTTTCGCATGGGCGTGGCCCTGCAAAAAATGCAGCCGTCGGTCGACGGCATCAACCAGGGCGTGGCTGCTTTTCGAGAAGGTCGGCACGACGAGGCGGCCGCTCACTTCACCCGGTTGATCGACAAGACAAAAGATCCCGGCGTATTGGCGACGGCCTTCACAAATCGCGGCCTCACAGAAAGCCGGCGCGGAAATTGGCAGCAGGCCATCGACGACTATCGCGAAGCCCTGCGGCTCCAGCCCAAATACGCCAACGCTCACAACAATCTGGCGTGGCTGCTGGCGACCTGCCCGGACAGCCGGCTTCGCAACGGGCAGGAAGCCGTCGACCTCGCGACCTGGGCCTGCGAGGCCACCCAGTGGCGCAGTCCCAATTGTCTCGGGACGCTTGCCGCGGCCTGTGCGGAAATGGGCGACTTTACCCAGGCCCTGAACCTGCAAGAGCGGGCCAACTCCGATCCCAAGTACTGGCAAGTATACAGTCGAACCGCAGCCGAGCGGATGCAGCTCTACGAACAAGGCCGGCCGTACCGCCTGCCGCTGCAGGGCGGTTGAGCGACGCGACGACTCGACGAACTAAATCCGCGGCGCCCCGGCGGTCAGCGCTGTCCAAGCCGGCGGATCGCTGGCCGGAAACGATTCTTCGCCGGCCTCGTCGACTCGATCGAAGACCATTTCCGAGGCCTTTTCCGCGCCGCCCTGCCGCACGTCCGCATCGTTTGGGCCGCGTCCTGATTGGTCGCCGGAGAGCGGAGCAAGCGGTTTGGAATCAAGCGTTGGTTTCACCATAGGATTTCAAGCCTCCCTGCCCCATTGTACGCACGCAGCTTCGGGCGGTCACAGACTCTCCCGATTTCCGCCCAAGCATTTGCCCCACCAGCCGGTCTACGCTCAAATCATTCAAAGAGCGCCCGCTCCCGCCCTTCGACTGGATCAAGTCGCATGCAGACCCGCCGCCTCTTCCTCGTCCATTTTTCAATCGCGTGCTTTACCGTTGCTGCGGCCGCGCGTGCCGACAGCAATTTCGTCATCCTCGGCGAGGGAAATGCCTTCTGGACCAACAACCAGGCCGCACCGGTTTGCCGGAAGCTCGCCAGTCTGCAGAAGCTGCACGCGTTTCACAGCGTCAGCTTCGCGCTCACCGGTGACTGGATCATCCTGACGGAAGGCCGCGGCTTTTTCACCAACAATGCCGAGCTGCCCGCCTGCAAGAAACTCGCCGACTTACAAAAGGGGAAGACCACGATCCACTGCGCGGCTTTCGCCCCGTCCGGCGGCTGGACCCTGTTGTGGAACCAGAATGGAAACTGGACGATCGGTGCCGTCCCCGACGCGGCTTTTCAAAAGATGCAGGCAGTCGTGAAGGCCGGCAGCACGCTCCGCTCGCTTGCCTTCGGCCCCAACGGCGCTTGGGTCTTGCTCTACGACCAGACCGGCGTCCAATTCGGCAACGTCCCAGACGAGTTGGGCAAAGTCCTCAACAATGCCGTCCAGCAGAAGCTGACGGTGCGTTGCGTCTGCTTCGCGCCCGACGGCACCTGGATCTGTCTCAGCAGCAACGGCTGGTGGACCAGTGATCGGAATCATCCCGCCTCTAAAATGATTGCCAAACTCGAGCGGCAGCAGCACGCGTTGCACTGGGTCGCCGTTGCGCCCGACGTCGGAGCACACGATTTTGAAAAATGGACCTCCGTGGTCCGTCGGCACCACCAGGCCGACTGGCCCGGCGGCAATGCGTTCGCGGTCCTGCACAAAGGCAAAGTCGCGGCGGAAGGTGCCGAAGGTTGGGCCCGCGCGCCGTGGCAGCCCCAGGATCCGAGCGTCAAATGGACCGTCGAAAAACCGATGGGAGTGGCCAGCGTCTCCAAGACGGTCACCGCGGTGGCCCTGCTCAAGCTGTGGGAGGAGCGAGACAAGAAATTTTCGCTCGACGGACCATTCTGGCCGCACATCAAAGCCGTTTGCCCGCGGGCCAGCGCCGCGCGAAAAAGGTGACGATCCGCCAATTGCTGCAGCACAAAAGCGGCTTCAAAAAAGTCGAAGGATGCAACACGCCCAAAGACCTCGAAAAACTGCTCGAACAACCGCTCGAACACAAGCCCGGCACCAACCGGGCCTACGACAACAATAATTACTACGTCGCCCGCCTCGTCCTGGAGCAGATCGGCAAGGTCGAATACACGGCCTACGTGCAAGAGCACGTGCTGCGTCCGATGGGCATCACCGGCATGGAAACGCACTTCGAGGCCCGCCAGCCCACGTGCGGCTACGGCAAGCCAGGCAGCCAGCGCCCGGGTTTCCCGTACAACTGGGACTGTGCAAAGTTCGCCGGCCCAGACGGTTGGTATGCCTCGATCCGCGACCTGAGCCGTTTTCTCGTCGGCCTGCGCGACCAGAAGGTGCTGTGCCCCGCCACCACGAAGATGATGTATAAGGATCTGCTGGGCTGGGATATCTCCTATCCCGGCTGGGAAAAAAACGGCGGCTGGTCCTGGGACGAGGGCAACAAACCCAACTCGCGCGGGAACCTTACGCAGCTCGCTGTATCATTTCCCCGACGACGTCGACGCCGTGATGTTCGTCAACTCCGCTGCCGGCGACGATCCGGAAGCCATCCTGCGACAAGCCTGGATGGAAAGCATGCGGAAAAAATAGGCCAGGCGACGCGCTTGCCCGATCCGCGATCACGCGGCTCGCTTTTCCTCTACTCTTCATCGCGCTCCAAGCGGCCAAGAAGAAATATTGCCGTTTTTCAGCGCGCAACGTATTTTTGAATTCGGGCCGCTCTTCGTCACGGATTCGACGACGTGATGTCTTCGGATCTCATCTTCTCTCTCAGAAGGAGCCTGCCATGTCGAGTCCTGTCCTCTCCACAGCGGAAATCCACGACATCTTCGCCGCCCAGATCGCGAACGCCGGGGGAGTTGTTTCGGAGACGTGTGACGCTGGCGATCGCCTCTTTGCCCGATCGCTGCTCCCTTGGGTTGCCGATGTTCGCCCCAACGACAAGCTGCGGGGCGGCGTCGCGCTCAAGGCGACCGAGTGCGAAATCTGCCTGCACCCGTATTTGTTCCGGCTCGTGTGCACGAACGGGGCCGTGCGGGCCCACGCGATCCAGACGCGGCGGATCGATCTCTCGGACGTTTTTCTGCCCGAAGCCGCCGGCGAGACGCTGCGCGAAGCGGTGCAGGCGTGCGCCGTCAAAGAGGCGTTTCTCGAAGGGATCGCCGAAGTGCGCTCGGCAACGGAGAGAGGAGTTGACCTGGCCCTCGAATTGATGCCGATGCTGATGCGAATGTCGCAGGGACGGTCCGATGCCCGCGCCCTTCAAGAGATTCTCTTCCGCTTCATGGGCGAGCCAGACCGCTCGCGATTCGGCTTGATGAACGCCATCACGTCGGTCGCCCGCGACACGCAGGATCAGGACTTGCGCTGGCGTCTGGAAGAGTTGGGCGGCGGCGTGCTGGTTGGCCGTTCCACCGCTCCGTCTCACCTCGCGACCTCGCTGGAATGGGAGGCCGACCCGCCGCGAATCGAGGAGATCGAGACTGCAATGAGCGAGTGACGAGGCGACTCGGCGGCCCGCCGGCTAAACGTAGGGCGAGCTGCCAGCTTGCCGAATTGGGCTCGTGCCATTGCAGAAAATGGCAAGCTGGCAGCTTGCCCTACGAACGCTGATTCAAGCTTCGCCGATCGTGCGCAGATACCGCTGTGCGGATCGCCGCACGGATTCTTTCGCGTCTTTGAACACCGTCCGCCCCCACCAGGCTCCGTAAATCCGGTCGAACGCGAACGGCTCGATTGCGCGGACGATCCGCTCGATGGCCGCCGCAGGCAGCGGAATCAAATTCGGATACGAGTACATGAAACTCACAAACCGCCGATCCTGTACGACCTGCAAAATATCGCCGCTCAACATCGCCCCGCGACCGTCGACCGCTTCGGGCCAATGGAGCAGCGTGCCCCCGTCGAAATGCCCGCCGCAGCGGATCAACGTGAGACCATGCGCGATCGCCTGAGTCTCGCCCTCCCAAAACCGAATGGCCGGATCGGGCCGCATGACCCAGCGGCGATCGGCCGCGTGCAAATAAATCGGACAGCCGAAGGCCCGGCTCCACTCGACCATGCCGGCGTAATAGTGCGGATGGCTGATCGCGATCGCCGCGACGCCGCCGATCCCGCGGATCATCTCGACCAGCCCCTGGTCGAGAAGCGGAATGCAGTCCCACAGCACATTGCCTTCGGGCCTCGTGACCAAGAGCGCCCGCTGCCCGATGGCGAAGGCCGGCTCCATGCCGATGCCGAAAAGTCCCAGCTCTTCGAGCCGGACCACGCTGCGATGCGAGCGCTCGAGTTCATCGAGCGTCGCCCACTGTTGCCCGCTCCAACCGACGTATTGCCGCTCATCCTCGCAGATGTCACACATCTGCGGCGGCCCGGCGGTTTCGGCGAACTGCGTTCCGCACGTGACGCAAATGAAGTGAGGCATGGCGTAGCGCCTGGTTGGGGGTTGCAGCCTTACAGGGGCGCCTTGCCCTTTTGCAGACGCAACCCGGGCCGAGAAAATTTAGCGAGGTTCACCCCAACGCACCCATCCTTGTACTTGTAGTTGTTGGCAATGTAGCAGGCATAGAATCCTCTCCGCTCGGCGATCTTGGCGTTCAAGCCATCGATGTGAAGCTTCGTCTTGACCAGCGCCATTGGAAGGCCGATGAGCGTCCCAGAGGCAATGATCGTAGAGATCCGATTGAGCTGCTGCTTCCAAAGAAGCGCGCGAAAGCCGGACACCCAAGCCTCGAATTCTTCTGCGAGCTCCTGAGTCATGATCAAATAGTGAGGAGCGTCTTTTGCCTCGTAGTCCTCGACTGCGCCCAGAACGTCTCTGTGGTTGTCGCACATGGCTGCTCGGACTGTGCCAGTGAATGCCGGCTCGTCATAGGCGTAATCAACCATGTTGTACGTCATGCTGTGTCTCCAACCTTCCGCCTTCATCCTTCACCGCGGCTTCCCTGATTTCAACACATCTCCGCTTCCCGCCGCATGTTTTGAATTGCCTGCGGATTTAACGGTTTAAAGTCGTCCGTCAGAAAAACAGTGCCGTGGGCGATTGTGGGTTCAAGAAAGAGTGTGCGGCGGCCGTGCCGGTAGGCCATTTCGCCGTACACGGGCAGATATTCCTGCATCACGCCTTGGGCGTAGCGCTCGTAGACGGGCCAAGGCTGGCCCAAAATGGCCATGTCGAGATCGAGTAGCAGGTTGGTGTCGTGACTCGGCGTCAGGGTGTGCTGCCTTGTCGCTTCAATGCTGCCGCCGGCGGTCTCCAGCAGTGTCCGGTCAACAAGGCCGCCGAGCAGGTCCTGCATCTTTTTTGCGCTCTGCTCTTCGTTGTCACGACGCGATGGATCGTAAATCACGTCATGAAAAAAAATCGCCAGTTCGGCGGCGAGCGGGTGCTCGAATGTGGCCTTTAGAGCATCGAAGCCATCGAGCATCGAAACGATATGCCCCACGCCGTGATAGTGCCGACCGCTGCCCGAGTACTGAGCGAGCAGATAGTCGCCGAACTGTTGCGACTTGGCACGATCGAGGCCGATGTTGGCGGCCAACGCCTGCCACCTTTTGACGAATTTGTCGGACGCGTCGTCACTCATTGATCGACAACCCTTGCGCGTTCGCTCAAAGCCCCTCACGCCCGGCCCTTCTCCCGCGAGGTGCGAGGGGAGAAAGACGAAATTAGAAGCGCGAGGTCTGACTCATCCTTCATTCCCGACATGGGGTCGGGATTCAAAGCAACGCTTCCGCCTTCATCCTTCCACTTTCGCCCCTACTTCACGAAAGCAATTCTCCGGTGCGGGTAATCGAACACGATCTTCATCCCCTTGAGAATTCCGGATCCGAACGTTCCCGCCACATACGCCTGGTCGAGGGCCCCCTCGTGGCGCGTCAGATAGATTGCCGGGATCTCTTCCAAGCGACAGCCGCCGACTTCGAACCACGCCAAGGGGCCGTATTTGGCGTCCACGGGGCCGCCGACGCCGGTCACCTTGATCGACTTCCTCACACGTCCGTCCAAGAGCTTGAATTTCTCCACGGCGGGAGGATGAAAGACGACGGCCGAGCCGGCTCCCGTGTCGAAGTGAAACAGTTCCTCGTGGTCGCCTTCAAATTTGACAGGCACACACGGCACGTTCTGGTGGAACACGAGAGGCTCCCACTCGCCACGTGTCAGCCTATAGCTTGCCGCGTCAAAGCAGGCGGCCGTCGAGTGGCTGAGGTCGAGTTCCAGCACCACCCGGCTAAAGAGGTCGTAACCGCACGTGCCGACAACGTCCAACTTCGAGATCCTTTTCAGGGCGTCGCAAAAGGGCTGCGGAAGCTCGAGGTAGATGCCTGCGTCGATCGTCACCGAACCCAACTGGAACGTATTGCCTTCACGCAACTTACCCGATGCCAGCTTGCCCAGGCCGCCATAAACGGCCTTGCCGAAAGCGGGCATTTTCAGCCGGTCGGCAACCGTCGGTGTGATCGTCATGGCGGCGCTTCCCGTGTCCAGAGCGAACCAGCCGACGTCCAGGCCGTTCACTTTCGGGCGAACGAACAAATGACCGCTCGGGGCCTTTTTGATCTCGAATGAAACGGGAGCCGCGGAATCGAATCTCGTATCGTGCGGGGGGTCGAGCGCGGGCCTGAACGCGTCCGCGCCTGTGGATGCTGGCGCATGAACCGCCTGAATCTCGAACGTGTCCGCCGCGCCGCCGATGCGATGAATCGTGCGAAAGGCCAGAGTCAATCCCAGTGCCGGCCGATACTCTTGGAACTCCCAAGCGTCCAAGGTTCCCAAGCGACGCCTCGTGAGGCGGGAGGGCAGCCAGGTCGAGCGATTCACCGCGAGTTCCGCCGGTTCCAAGCCGCCCTCCAGCCGCAAGCGAAGCCGGATTTCCTTGTCGGCTCCTGCCGAATCGGAAAAGGCGACGTGAACCGGACCACCCTCCGCCAACCAGAGGCCTGTGCGGACGGCGAAGAGCATCCGTTGGGCCTCGTATTCCTCGAGCTCGAGAACACGCGGCGTCCCGGACCAGTCGCGTGCCCAGTACGTCGCCCCGTCGTAGCCGACGATGATCTCGCGCCGCAGCTTGAGTTTTTGCAGAAACTTGCCGTCGGGCGTGTAGAGCAGCGTGTAAGGTCCGCGAAGCCCCTGAAGTTCGGCGACCCCCTCGACGAGAACGTCGGCGACTTGTTTTTGCAGCGATCGGTAGCCGACTGCGTCACGGATTTTCGCCAGGACGTGGCTCAGTTCGACTCTTCGGTCGGCCGCCGATAGAGTTTCCGGCCGAGCGACGGAAACGACGGCAGCAAGTCCAATCGTCAGGGCCACGAGAGATCGCCAAGAGTTTGCCGCGGCAGGAAGTCGCGTCGTAGCGCCTCCAATTTTTGAAGGATGGAGACTGATCAGTAAATGAATGGCGAGCGGCGTCGCGTTCGGTCCCCTCATCCCCGGCCTCTCTTCCTCAAGAAACGAGGGGAGAATGACAAATCAGAAGTGCAGAATCTGGCTCATCCTTTCGGCTTCAACCCGGCACGGCCTTAAGGTCTGCGTCCGTCGATTTTAATTAGAAGGACTTGACTCGTTTTCTGTCGAATCGATTCCCGTCCGTTTGATTTCATCTGTCCCTATCCATGCCTGTTTAATGCCGTAGGTCAATCGTTTGGTACGTTCGATGGTAAATCTGCGTCCGGATCACGATCGACCGTTTGATCTTCGTCAATATTTTCAGGTGGTAGGAGCGCCGCGATCATGTCAAGAACTTCAATAACTTCTGGATGAATCTCGTCAGGCCTCATGTTGCTGGCAATGAGGAAAAAGTCGCTCTTCTCCATCGGCCGGCCAGCCGCCTCAAACATCTGTGGTAACAATTGCTTCGACGCGGGCACGCTGTTCACCACAGGGTTGTCATGAAGGGGATTGTCAAAAAACACCGGTGGGAGTTGCTGTCGCAAATACTCGACGGCTTTGCGCCCCTCTTCCGCCACAAAAAGATTATCCGTTGGTCCCAGCGTGCGCTTAATTGCATCAGGGATAAGTAGATAGTTCTCGATCTCGTATCGTGTCCATCGTCTAATAGTGAGGCCGTCGGTACTGATTTCGCGATCAGGAAGTCCGCGATTGTCTCCGTCCAGGAGAAGTAGCCCACGAATCGTCGGGTGAATCGCCCGGACAGCGAAGAGGTGTCCCCTTGCTTCGCGCGGACTGCGTCCTTCATTGGCATGAAAGAACGGCCGCTCGAAGAAGCGCCGAGCCGGATGACTGAGCACGTCGGCCCAGGACTTCAAGATGTCAAAATCTGACTGCCCTTCACAATAGAGGACGGCGCGGCCCTGCTCTGCGAGGAGCAGGTCCAGTGTGGTCAATCGCCCCATCGCCTCGCGAACCTGGTCGCGCTGGAAATCTCGAATCAGCCGATGAGGTTGTCCGAGGAACGAAACCACGCGTGTTGGTGTGGTCGCGTCGAGTATCACTTCAGAGTGCGTAGCAATCAGCAATTGACATTGACGCTGCGAGGCGACGACGCGGAGTCGATCGTAAATTTGCCGCTGAAGAATTACATGCAAGTGCGCGTCGGGCTCGTCAAGTAGCAAGACTGCTGCCGGCCGAGCGTAAAAGAAGCTCAACAGCAGCAGGACCTGATGGAAGCCACTGCCGCCAGACGCGATATCAAGTTGCGGCAGTCCGCGCTTGCGCTTGTCCGTCGAAATGCCGGGCAAGTACTCACAGCGAATGAATGGGATCGTCTCCGTGTAGTACGGATCGAGGAGGGTGGCGTGGAAGAGATCCTGGATGTCTTTCACCAATCGGGTCCAGAGCGAGGCATTCTGGAAAACGTCCAAGAGCAGGTTTCGCAGAATATCGCCCGGTTTCCCTTTACCGATTTCAAGATTCTGGGCGCCACGATCCATGCGCTTTTCCTCCGCGCCGATTCCTGAAAACGGGGGGCAGTGGACGATCTCAACTTCTGACGATTGCGCCGGAAGACCGGAGTCCGGTAATTCGACTGGCTTAACGTAAATCTGCTCGGTGCTTTGGTACCGTAGCTCCATCGTCACGGACCACGGATCGTCCTTTGTAAGCCCTCTTGCGCTTGAACCGTAATATGGATCAAGCGGGGCTCTCCTGGCCTCTGACCGCCCTTCAGTTCCCCCTTGGAAAGAGCAGTGAGCGTGTCATTCCAAAGCAAATTGAACTCTCTCAGCGGGATCGCGGTAAAGTCCTTGCGGGTGACGGGCTGCCCTGTCCGAACCTTTGGACGAGACTTCGTGGACCGTCGAGCTGTATCGCTCGCCTGTCCGCCCTTCCCGAGTTGCCAGCGCTCGAGGGCAAGAGACCAGGTTGAAAGCGCCTGCAAAAGAGTCGATTTCCCACTATTGTTCGGCCCAGCGAGAACGATCGTGTCGTCCAGTTCAAACTCCTCGCGTGAGAATCGCTTGAAGTTCTCGATAACAACCTTCGTAATCATTCCGCTTCACTTCCTTTGCGAGATGGAGGAAGAAGTTCCCACCATCGACTTGGAGAAGGCTCTGGCTGTCGGGAGGGATTTGCAACGTGACGCGGCGTCAATCCAAGTACCGTAAGGGCAGCGGCCGCCGATCTTAATAAAAGGGCGGGATTCCCGCGCTTTTGATTTTATCCCGATCACCCACCCCCGGCCCGTCTGCCTCATGGGGCGAGGGGAGAAAGACAGAAGGAAGATTTGCGAGGTGTGACCCATTCCGCCGCGGGGCGGATTCAAAGCAACGCTTCCGCCTTCATCCTTGCTTCACCCCGGCACCGACTTCACCGACGGGTCGTGCCAGCCGCCGGGGGGGCAAATCAGGCGATCGACTTCCTCCGGGCCCCAGGTGCCCGGCTCGTATTCGTAGACTGCGGTCGATTTCTCGAGGATGGGATCGACGATCCGCCAGGCTTGTTCGACGTAGTCTTCGCGGGCAAAGAGCGTCGGGTCGCCGCGCATCGCGTCGTCCAACAGCCGCTCGTAGGCATCCATCTCGTCCCCGTCGGGATGGTGCGTGGCCAGGAGTTCGGCCGGGCGGCCGACCATTTCGTCGCCCGGGTCCATCACCATTGTGCCCAAGGCAATCGTGACGTCGGGGCTGAACCGGAAGCGGAAGTGATTGGGCACGGTGGGAGAGGCGGAGTAAATGTCCGGCGGCCGCCTGAGCTCGACAAAGACTTCCGCGCAGTTCACGGGCAGGTTTTTGCCGGCGCGGATGTAGAACGGCACTCCGTCCCAGCGCCAGGAGTCGATTTGCAGCTTGACGGCGGCGAACGTTTCCACGCGCGAGTTGGGGGCGACGCCTTTTTCCTTCTTGTAACCCCGGAATTGGCCGCGGACGACGCAGTGCGGAGTCAGCTCGGGGATTGACCGCAAGACCTTGACCTTTTCGTCGCGGGTCGACTCGCTGTCACTGCCGGCGGGGGGTTCCATCGCCAGGTTGGCCAGCACCTGGAACATGTGGTTCTCGATCACGTCGCGGATCGCGCCGGCCTCTTCGTAGAACGCGCCGCGTCCCTCGACGCCGAAGTTTTCGGCCATCGTGATCTGCACGCTTTCGATGTAATTGCGGTTCCAGATCGGTTCCAGGAACGTGTTCTCGAAACGGAAATAGAGCAGGTTGCGGACGGGGGATTTGCCCAGGTAATGGTCGATGCGGAAGATGGAAGACTCCGGGAAATTGCTCAGCAGGATCTTGTTGAGCGCCTGGGCCGACGCGAGGTCGCGGCCGAACGGCTTTTCCACGATCACGCGGCCATTCGTGGAACAGCCCGATTTTCCCAATTGCTCGACGACGATGCCGAACATCTCGGGCGGGATCGCGAGGTAGAAGCTGGGTGCTTTCGCTTCACCCATCTGCTTCCGCAGCTCTTGAAAGGTGGCCAGATCGGAGTAATCGCCGTCGACGTAGCGAAGGAGCTTGCTGAGCTTGTCGAAGGCAGCCGGATCGAGGCCGCCGTGCTTTTCCAGGCTGTCCTTGGCTCGCGCCCGAAACTGATCGAGGTTCCACCCCGACTTGGCGACGCCGATGACCGGCACGTTCAAGCGGCCCCGCTTGATGAGGGACTGCAGGGCCGGAAAGATTTTCTTGTAGGCCAAATCGCCGGTGGCGCCGAAGAACACGAGGACGTCGGAACGGGGTGCAGGCATCAGGTGGTTACTCCGACTTGTCGTAGGGCAAGCTGCTAGCTTGCCATTTGTGTTTGCAGTTGGATCGATTGTTCATGCATTGGGTGCCACTGGCGAGGCCCGGCCATCGGGGCCGGCACATGAAGCCGGGGGCTCGCCAGTGCGATTGCCGTTTGAGTCTCGAGTTGTGCACGTTGTGATCCACACGGAAAACTCGATGCCAAATGGAGACTCCACATCAACTCTCGCACCGAAGACACTGGCGAGCCAAAGCCCTCGCCAGTGGCACCAGGTGGCACCCGGCACCCGGTCAAATTCAAAATGGCAAGCTGGCAGCTTGCCCTACGTTTAAACGCCGGCTGCGGGTTTCTTTTCCAGGTGGCCGCCGAATTGGAATCGCATCGCCGAGAGCAGCCGGTCGGCGTAGTCGCCTTCGCCGCGGGATGCGAAGCGTTCGTAAAGGGCCGTTGTGAGGACCGGGGCGGGAACGGCCTCGTCGATGGCGGCCTTGATCGTCCAGCGGCCTTCGCCCGAGTCGGAGACGCGGCCCGAGAACTTCGAGAGCTTCGGGTCCTCGATAAGCGAGGCGGCTGTAAGGTCCAGCAGCCACGAGGCGATCACGCTGCCGCGCCGCCAGACTTCGGCGATGTCGGCCAAATTTAAATCGTACTGGTACTGCTCCGGGTTGCGGAGCGGCGTCGTTTCGGCGTCGATGTTTTCCAGGTGCTTGCCGATATTGGCGTTCTTGAGGATGGCGAGCCCCTCGGCGTAGGCGGCCATCACGCCGTACTCGATGCCGTTGTGCACCATCTTCACGAAGTGGCCGGCACCGTTGGGGCCGCAGTGCAGGTAGCCGTGCTCGGCCGTGCCGGGCGATTTGTCTTTCTCGCGGCCGGGCGTGCGTTCGGCGGAGTTCATCGGCGGGGCGAGCGTGGCGAAGATGGGATCGAGGCCTTTGACGATGGCGTCTTCGCCGCCGATCATCTGGCAATAGCCGCGCTCGAGCCCCCAGACACCGCCGCTGGTGCCGACGTCGACGTAGTGCAGGCCCTTTTGCTTGAGCTCGCCGGCGCGGCGGATGTCGTCGATGTAGTACGAGTTGCCGCCGTCGATGACGATGTCGTCCTTGGAGAGTTTGCCCGTGAGGTCTTTGAGCGTGCCGTCGACGAAGCCGGCGGGGATCATCAGCCAGACGGGCCGCGGCGGTTTGAGCTTTTGCACGAGTTCATCGAGCGAGGCGGCGCCGACGGCCCCCTCTTTCACGAGCTCGGCCACCGATTGCGGCGAGCGGTCGAACACGACGCACTGATGGCCGGCCTTCAGCAGCCGGCGAACCATGTTGGCACCCATTCGACCCAGACCGACCATTCCCAGTTGCATGATGGCACTCCTTGGGTGCGTTGTGATGAGGCCGAAAAGTTTGCCTTGCGGCCTGCGGGCTCTTCGCCCGCGTCAAATTGAATTATCCGCAGTTAGGCGCGGCGATCGAGTCGGAAATACTAACGGTTAGTACCAAAGTTTTTTGCGACAAAGATCCGTTGCGTAAGCCCCCTCACCCCTTCGCGAAGGATGAAGGCGGAAGGATGAAGGATGAGCCAAACCAAGCAGGCCGATGGCCGCGACTCTGGCTCATCCTTCCGCCTTCATCCTTCATCCTTCCCCTTCCGCCTGCCAAAATGGCGTTTTTTGGGGTGGACCCAAAAAAAGTCTCTCCTTTTTAGCGCCCAAAAAAGCCAAAAAAGTCCCCTGCCGGCTGTCAATTTGGCGGGATCGCCTACTTGCCGCTTTTGGCAGCACTGCTTTTAGCCGTACGGTAGCGGGCGATCAAATTATTGGTCGAACTGTCGTGCGTGGGTTTGGGGGCGGTCGGGCTTTCCAGCTCGGGCACAATCCGCTGGGCCAGGACTTTGCCGAGTTCCACACCCCACTGATCGAACGAATTAATGTGCCAGACGGTTCCCTGCACGAAGACTTTGTGCTCGTAGAGGGCCACCAGTTTGCCGAGGGCTTCCGGCGTGAGGCTTTGCATCAGGATCGTGTTGGTCGGGTGATTGCCCTCGAAGGTGCGGTGCGGAACGAGTTCGGGGGCGACGCCGTCGGCTTTGACTTGCTCGGCCGTCTTTCCGAACGCCAAAGCCTCGCTCTGGGCGAAAATATTCGCCATGAGCATGTCGTGGTGCCGGCCGAGCGGGTTGAGCGACTGCAGGAAACCGATGAAATCGCAGGGGATGAGCTTGGTCCCCTGGTGGATGAGCTGGTAGTAGGCGTGCTGGCCGTTGGTGCCGTGGGTGCCCCACACGATGGGCCCGGTCTGGTAGTCGACGCGTTTTCCGTCGAGGTCGACCGATTTTCCGTCGCTCTCCATGTCGAGTTGCTCGAGATACGAGCTGAGCCGGAACAAGTACTGGTCGTACGGCAGCACGGCGACCGTCTGCGCCCCAAAAAAGTTGTTGTACCAGATGCCGATGAGGCCCAGGATCACGGGCAGGTTTTGCTCGAACGGTGCCGTGCGGAAGTGTTCATCCATCGTGTGGAAACCGGCGAGCATCTCGCGGAATCGCTCGGGACCGATGGCAATCATCAGCGACAGGCCGATGGCCGAGTCGTACGAGTAGCGGCCGCCGACCCAGTCCCAGAACTCGAACATGTTTTTCGTGTCGATGCCGAACTTTTTGACTTCGGCGGAGTTGGTCGACACTGCCACAAAGTGCTTGGCGACGGCTTTTTCGTCCCCACCAAGGGCTTTCAGACACCAGTCGCGGGCGGAGTGGGCGTTGGTGAGCGTTTCGAGCGTGGTGAAGGTCTTGGACGAAATAATGAACAGCGTTTCGGCCGCATCCAAGTCGCGAATGGCTTCGGCGAGGTCGGTTCCGTCGATATTCGAGACGAAACGGAACGTCAAGTTGCGATCGCTGTAATGCCGCAGTGCCTCGTAGGCCATCGCCGGGCCGAGGTCGGAACCGCCGATGCCGATGTTGATGACGTTTTTGATCCGCTTGCCTGTGTGGCCCGTCCACTGGCCGCTGCGGACGCGGTTGGAAAAGTCTGCCATGCGGTCGAGAACGGCATGCACTTCGGGCACGACGTTGACGCCGTCGACCACGATTTTTTCGTCACGCGGCGCTCGCAGGGCCACGTGCAGCACGGCCCGGTGCTCGGTAACGTTGATTTTGTCACCGCGAAACATTGCCGGAATGCGCTCCGCAAGGCCTGATTCGCGGGCCAACTGGAAGAGGAGCGTGAGCGTTTCGTCGGTAACGCGGTTTTTCGAGTAATCGAGAAAAATGCCGACGGCTTCAAGGGAGAGCCGTTCGCCCCGTTTGGGATCGTCGGCAAAGAGCTGACGGAGGTGCCTGTCGCGGATCGCCTCAAAGTGGCGTTCCAACGATTTCCAGGCAGGTCGCTGTCGCAGGGGTTGGACGCTCATGGCTGTCTCCTTCGGCGCGTCATCATAAGACGCGGCCAAACGAGCGCCAATTCGCCCAGGGTTTGGGGTTCGCTGGATTCGCGGTATCGAGCAAAAAAACAGGCCGAGTGAAACTACACTCGGCCCGTTTTTTTGGCCTTAAGACCTGAATGCAGGTCGTGCGGCTTACTTGTGCTTGCGAACCGACTTCTTGGCAGTCGATTTCGCCTTGTGCGACTTTTTGGCCGCGATGCGGGTCTTGGTCGACTTCTTCACGGTCTTGCGAGCCGTCTTGCCTTTGCCCGCGGAGCTCTTTCGCGTCGTAGCCATTCTCGAAAATCTCCTTACGATCGTTGAGGGCGCCCCTTGAGTTCACGGCTACTTCGCATCGGCACCCAAAGGCGAAGCAACCAGCACGTGACTCGGTTCGCAGCTCCGGTTGTGAATCTGTGTTTTGGAAATTTTGGGCGTCACGCGACGCCGGATCTGGTCAAACCAACTTGCGCCGCCAACGCGGGGCGGACTTATAGTGCGATCCAAAACATGGGTCAAGCGGAAATCGTTGCCCGACAGGCGATTGCTGCTTGCGCGCGAACGGAAGTGGCATCCAGCGTGGGGTCACTGCCGGTTCGCTCGAAGACTTGACGCAGGCAACGCACAGTCCAACAATCGATGGCCGATTTGATCAGTTCCAAAGGCATGTTCCGATGAGTTTTGACGCGGTCCCGATTGCTCCTCCCGACGCCATCCTGGGTTTGTCCGAGGCCTTTGCCGCCGACAAGAATCCCCGCAAGGTGAACTTGAGCGTTGGCGTCTATAAGGATGCGACCGGAAAGACGCCGATCATGCGGTGCGTCAAGGAAGCCGAGGGCCGCATCCTTGAGAACGAGACGACAAAAAACTACTCGCCCATCGAGGGTTTGCCACAATTTGCGGCTTGTGTTCAGGAAATGGTCTTCGGTCCCGGCAGCCCCGCTTTGGCGGGCGGCCGAACGGTCACGGCGCAAACTCCCGGGGGGACAGCCGCACTTCGCGTGGCGGCCGATTTTGTGAAAAAAGTCCTTCCCAATGCGACCATCTGGCTGAGCGATCCAACCTGGCCCAATCATCCGTCGATTTTTCAAGCGGCCGGCCTGGCGGTGCGGACTTATCCCTATTTCGACGCGCCGACAAATGGATTGGCGTTCGAGCAGATGTTGTCGGCGATCGGCGATATACCGGCCGGCGATGTGTTGTTGCTCCACGGCTGCTGTCAAAATCCGACCGGGATTGATCCGACAACCGAGCAATGGTCGCGCCTTGCGGAAGTGGTCGCGCGCGGGAAGTTCTTGACGCTGGTCGACTTCGCGTACCAAGGCCTCGCGGAAGGGATTCGCGAAGATGCAAGCGGGCTATCGGCTCTCGTGCGAACGGGCCGGGAACTATTGGTCGCGAGTTCCTTTTCCAAGAACTTCGGTCTCTATAACGAACGCGTGGGCGCCCTGTCTGCCGTTTGCCCGAGCGTTGCGGCCTCGCAAGCGGTTCTGAGCCAAATTAAGTCGTGCATACGGGCAAATTACTCCAATCCGCCGGCTCACGGAGCAGCGATTGTCACGACGATCCTGTCCGATCCACAGCTTCGAGCGATGTGGGAAGGAGAGGTTACTCAGATTCGCGAGCGAATCAACGGGATGCGCAGCCTCTTTGTGCGTGCCTTGGCCGAGCGCGGCGTCAACCGGGACTTTTCATTCATCGCCCGCCAGCGGGGGATGTTTTCCTATTCCGGCCTTACACCCGATCAGGTGCGTCGGCTGCGCGAGGAATATTCGATTTACGTCGTGGGCTCCGGACGGATCAACGTGGCCGGCATGACGGAAGAAAATATGGTGCCACTCTGCTCCGCGATCGCGGACATCCTACGATGACTTCAAGGAACGGGATCGAACCGGCCGGGTCCGGCGACTTCGGACCGATGCACCGACGAATCGATTTTGGTCCTTGGGCCTTTGACTTCGGACTTTTCTAGCATGTCCAAAGACTTTCTGCGCGGCGTCGAGGATGAATACGACGTCATCGTCATCGGCAGCGGGCTCGCCGGGCTTACGTCCGCAAATATCCTGGCTCGGGCGGGACATTCCGTGCTGCTGTTGGAGCACCATTACCAGCTCGGCGGTATGGCCACTTGGTTCAAGCGGCAGAACGGTCACATTTTCGACATCTCATTGCACGGTTTTCCGGTCGGCATGATCAAGAGCTGCCGGAAATATTGGACGCAGGAAATCGCCGACTCGATTGTGCAGCTCAAGGGGATTCGTTTTGAAAACCCCCAGTTTTCGTTGCAAACCAGTTTTGATCGGGCCGATTTCACGCGGCTGTTGACCAACAAGTTCGGGGTATTGCCGGAGGTCGTCGACCGATTCTTCGACACGGCCCGTGGAATGAATTTTTACGACGATCAGTCAAAAACCGTTCGCGAGCTGTTCAGCGACTTCTTTCCCGGTCGCGACGACGTCGTCCGGTTGCTGATGGAGCCGATCACTTACGCCAACGGCTCAACCCTCGAAGACCCCGCAATCACGTATGGAATCGTTTTTTCCAATTTCATGCAAAAGGGGGTCTATACGTTCGAGGGAGGAACGGACAAACTGGTCGGCCAAATGAAGGACGAACTCATAAAAAACGGTGTCGACGTGCGCATCCGTTGCCTCGTCGAGAAAATCGAGATTGACGCCTCCCGCCGAGCCTGCGGGGTGATCATCAACGGTCGGCGGATCGGCGCCAGAGCGGTCCTGTCCAATGCGAACCTCAAAACGACGGTGCTCAAACTCGTGGGACCGGAGCACCTGGATCCCGAGTTCGTCGAAGAGACGCGGGCCGTGCGTCTGAACAACAGCAGTTGTCAGGTCTACATTGCGCTGAAGCCGGGGGAGCGATTCGACTACGTCGGCGATCTCTTGTTCCATTCCGAGCATCGCGGATTCGATATCGATGCGATGCTCAGCCGCAACATCAGCAGCCGAACCTTCTCTTTTTATTACCCGGTCACAAGGCCGGGGAGCGATCGCTACGCCGTCGTGTCCTCAACCAACGCGAACTACTCGGATTGGGCGAGCCTTTCCGACGACGAGTATTTGCGATCAAAGCACGACCTTGAACAAACGACGCTCGATTGTCTCGATCGATACGTTCCGGGCATCCGCGATAAAGTCGATCACGTTGAGGCGTCGACGCCCCGAACCTTTGAGCATTACACGCGGCACCTGCAAGGGGCATCGTTCGGTACGAAGTTCGAGGGGCTCAAGGTCAGCAAGGAGATTCCGGAACAGATTCCCGGGCTGTTCCACGCAGGATCTGTCGGAATAATTATGTCAGGGTGGCTCGGCGCCATGAATTACGGTGTCATCGTCGCCAACGAAGTGGATAAGTACCTGACGCCTGCGACGGCGACGGTATGAACGAACCTGATTGTCGATGGTCTAAGCTTCTCTCTTGAGCGCCCGGCATGTTGAACAGCAGTGAGATTCAACAAGTTATTCCGCACCGGGCGCCGTTTCTATGGGTGGACGAAGTCGTCGAGTGCACGGATCGCACCATCCATGCGCGCAAATACCTCGATCTCAACCTGGACGTTTTCGCCGGCCACTATCCAGATTTCCCGGTCTTGCCCGGGGTTTTGCAGTGCGAAGCGGCCTTTCAGGCCGGGGCGCTTTTGATTGCCCGGCTGGCACCCGTCGACGGCGGCCATTTGCCGGTCGTCACGCGACTGAATAATGTCAAATTCCGTCGGATGGTACGTCCGGGCGAAACGCTCGACATTCATGCCGAATTCGTGGAGCGAGTTTCTGCCGCGTACTTTCTGAAAGCGCGGACGGATGTCGGTGGCCAGACTACTTGTACACTCGAATTCGCGTGCACTCTCACAACCAAGAAGGCACCTTGAACAATGACAGACTTGAATGCGTCGAATCCAGAATCGAACTCGAGCACCGTCGAGCCCCTGATCGCTGCGCTGAAGAGCAAGAACGGGGCCGAGCGAGAAAAGGCGCGCGGGCAGCTGGTCGAAGTGGGACCCGCGGCCCTTATTCCCCTCTTGCATTGTCTGGGCGACGACAATGAGCACGTTCGCTGGGAAGCCGCGAAGGCTTTGGAAGGTATCGCGGATCCGGCTGCCGCCGACGCCTTGGCAGAGTCGCTTAATGACGAGAGCGCGGGTGTGCGTTGGACGGCCGGAGAAGCGCTCATCACCATTGGTTGGGAGGGAGTCCGACAGGTATTGCTCAACCTACTCCGCAAATCGGATTCGACCGCGCTTTGTACGTCGGCGCATCACGTCCTCTCGCATTTTGCCAAGCATCGGTCCGGCGAATTCTTGAAGCCGGTGCTCGATCGGCTCGAGGGAGTGGAGCCGGGGGTGAGCGTTCCAATTGCGGCCCTCAACGCGCTGGGACACTTACGCCGGTCGGATCTTGAATGAGAATGTCCGCCTGGCGTCCTGCCTTCTCCGTGCTGAAACGCAGCGGTGGACATCGTCGTGTCTGAAGCGGCGACGTCTCGCCAATCCGCGAAGGGCATCTTCGGCGAAGTCGACCGAATTGACCGGTGCTTGAGCGAGCACCGCGATTCCATTTCCCGAAATCAGGGCCGCAAGCAAAATCGCAAATGGAATTCGAAAGGATGCCATGAAGCGTGCGGCAATCCTGAAGACGCTGCGTTCGATCGTCTCATTGAGGCCGAACTTCAAGTCGGCTGGGAGAAGCTTGACCTGCTCAGGCGAGTACGGCCGAACGTCTCGTTACGATTCTCGAACCAGGCATAAACGGCACGTAAGTCAGAACCCGAACGCTCGATAAACTCAGCGCAGTCTTCGAGCGTGGCAATTTCGCGCGCGACATGTTTGCGCTGATACCCGCGATCGCTTGCGCGGGTTGTGGCTGACCGCAGCGAGGTCGCTACCTGGTGGTACGCCCGAGCTGAAATGACGGGTTCAATGTGGGCTTTCGCCCACGATTAACGCAAGACGAACATCGCATTCCAGAGTGGTCGCACCACTAGACGGCCGCTTTGACCATCGGAATTGGAACCGAGAGCGGAGCTCCGGTCGCAACCTGAATTTGTCGCTGTCGGATCACGTCGTCGATCGTGATGATCGGCAGATGAAATGTCTCGGCAATCTGCATCAATTCGTCGCCCGTCGCCATGTTGCGACCGTCGCGGCTGCAAATCTCACAAAGGACGCTTGCCCCCGAGAAACCGGCCATGCGGACCAGATCGACGGTCGCCTCGGTGTGTCCCGGGCGTTGAAGAACTCCGCCATCCCGCGCAATCAACGGGAAAACATGGCCGGGACGCACGAAATCGTCCGCGTGACTCGCGGGATCCATCATCGATTGGATGGTGAAGGTGCGCTCTTTCGGGCTGATTCCGGTGCGGCAGAAACGGTGGTCGACTGGAACCGCAAAGCAGGGCATCCCGAGACTCTTATTCGGCACCATCGGCCGCAGGTGCAGTCGACGGGCGATTTCCGAGCGCAAGGGCATGCAAAGCTGTCCACGCCCCTCGCTGATCATGAAATGGACGTGGTCCGCGGTTACTTTCTCCGCGGCAACCACTAAATCCCCTTCGTTCTCCCGTTCTTCCGCGTCCGCAACGATGATCATGCGGCCAGTAGCGAGCGCTTCGAGCGCCTCTTCCATGCGCGAAAATCCAGACATGTGCGCAGCGTCCTTCCCGGTGAGTCTCAATGGTGATCATGTGATGAGTATATCGGCGAGCGGCAGCATCGAACGGCCGCCACTGGAACGCTTCGCCGATATGAGAGCGGAGCCAATTGTTGGCGGCCGTTGTATGGCCACCTCAATCTTGGCTCCGCAAATCTGGCTGTCCTTGGGTCACGTAAGCCTAGTACACGATTTGAGGGTCGTCAAAAGATAATTCGAAAAAATCTCAAATTATCGGCGTGATGCGAATTTGACTCGTGGGTACAGTGGTCTAAGCTTTCGTGCCATTTTCCGTACGGGAATTCCACGCGCTTGTCGTTCGCTAGCCCCCGTTGGAAGTTGCACGACTTTGGTTTGCTTCTTTCAACGCTCTTATGGGCCAAACTTGGAAAGCCAACCGTGAACACACAATTCGTCGAGGATCAATTGGCTGCTGACGTAACGACACCGGGTGACAATCGCGTTGAGCCCCAGCAAGACCCCGCTGCATTGTCGGCCTTTCTGCCGACTCCCGAGACCATGGAGGCGGAAATCGCCTCGGTGATGGAGATCAAACTCAGCAACGGCTTGCAGCCTTGGGTCGCGGGGTACGCCAAGGTCGGCCATCGCAATCCCTTCTTATGGAACTGGTGCCGGCGCGGCGTGGAAATCACGATGCTCTCGTGCGTCGATCCGTCGCTCGAAGATGCCGTCTGTGATACGCGCGTTCTCGGAATCATGCTTGACGTGCTTCTGGACGACATCGCCGATCATCACAAGGACTTAGCGTTCCTGGAACAATTACTAGGCGTGATGGAAACGGGAGTGCGCCCGGCGCGAGCACCTTTGCGCCTCATCAACAGGCTTATGCCGTTTTCACGATGGATGTTTGGGATGAGATCCAGCGGCGCATTCGCCAATTTCCACGCTATCAAGAGTTCGCCGAGTTACTTCGATTCGACTACCGGCAGCTCTTCAATGTGATGCGCTATTCGCGGCTGCTGAACGAGTATCCCGAGATGTTCAACCTGGTCGAGCACGATCTCTACACGCCGCACAACATGCACATGATGATCTCGGCGACGATGGATCTGATGTGCTCGCCGGCCTTCGATCGTTCCGAACTAGCCATCCTGCGAGAAGTCGTTTGGCGGGCACAATGTATGGGACGCATCGGCAATCTGGTGACGACGTGGCAGCGCGAGATCGGAGAAAACGATTTTACCAGCGGAGTCTTTGCGCGGGCGATCACGTCCGGCGATCTCTCCGTTAGCGATCTTTGGAGTGGAAATCGCGCCTACCTCGAGTCGGTCATCAAGCGGCAGGAGCATGAGGAGTTCTTCCTGCGTCGCTGGCAGAGCCATCGACGCGAGATTCTCGCGATGCGCGCCGTTCGCGCACGGTCAACTTCACAAAACTTGTTGCCGGGCTCCAACGATTGATCTGCCTGCATCTGGGCAGCCGCGGCAAGAAATGAGAAGGTTCGATCGGGCCGGCCCTCACCTGGCCGCGTCTTTTTGAGGCGTTGAAAGAGCCAACTGTGAAGCTCCGGCTGTCCGAGAAATACCTCCAGCGATTTGGTCATCATTACATCCTGCTAATGATGATCGTCACCCGCCTGTGCGGCTGCACGGGCGGGTTGCTGGTCGTTTTCTACACGATCCTCACGCTGCGGCTGTCGGACGCGTTGCTTTTTCACTTCTTCGCGTCGGCTCTTGTTCTGACGGCCGAATCCGCTACGGCGACGGTCTTCATTGCGCTCTGGGAATTGCGGCACGTCCGCCGCGTTCTTAAGCGGATCGAACTGGGGCAGCCGCTTGACGCCGACGAAGCCCGCCGTGCCGGCCGCGAAGCCGTCACATTTCCCGCGCGTCACCACCGGCTGGAATCATGGTTCGTTCCCTGCAGCACCTTGGTGCCGATTCTGATTTACCTCGGCGTCTGGCACGAAGCAACGCCGGTCGTGATGATCAATATCACGCTGGCCGTGTTTATGGCCATCGCGATGGCCGTCATGGCCCACTTCTTTGCCATCGAACACTGCATGCAGCCCGTGGTGCGGCATCTGTTGCAGCACGGCGTGCCGATTGACTTCCAAGCGGTCCCCAAGGGAAGTCTCCGCTTTCGGATGGGCCTTTGCTCGCTGCTCATTGTGGCGACCACCGCTTTGATGATCGGCACCATCGCCCAGCAGCGCCAGCGACCTCATTCGGGATCCAACTCCGGCGCAGCAGCAGGCAGCTGTACGGCAACTTCGTACTCACTCGTCGTATATCACGGTGGTCGCCGTGTTGGCAGGCTTCACCTATATGAGCCTGTTGGCCGGATCGGTGACCAAACGCGTCAATGCACTGGTCTCCAAAATGGAGCTCGTTGGTCAGGGGAGCCTCTCGGAGAGACTCTTACTGACCGGAAACGATGAGATCGACATCCTCGGGCGCCAATTCAACTCGATGGTGGAGCGGCTGGATCATGACAACCGCACGATCCGCGATTTGAATCAAAACCTTGAAGAGCGCGTCCGCGATCGAACCCGGCAGTTGGAAAAGCTCGTTGCAGAGCTTTCCGAGACCCAGAAGCAGCTGACCGATTACAATCGCCAGCTCGAGACGGCACGCGTCGAGGCCGAAGCCGCCAACCGAGCCAAGAGCGAGTTCCTGGCCAACATCTCGCACGAGCTTCGCACGCCGCTCAACGGCGTCATCGGCATGACCGACTTGTTGCTGATGACGCCGCTCAACACGCAGCAGCGCAAATACGTCCAAACGACGAAGTTCTCCGGCAAGACTCTCTTGGAGCTGCTGAACGAAGTGCTCGATTTCTCCAAGATCGAGGCGGGGCGGCTGGAAGTGGAGCAAATCCCCTTCGATCTGCACGACATGATCGAGCCCGTGATCGAGCTCATGGCGCACCGCTGCCGTGAGAAGTCCCTCGAAATGGCCTACTTCGTCGATCCGTCTCTGCCGCGGCGCTTAATCGGGGATCCGGGCCGGTTGCGGCAAATCGTTTCGAATCTCGTGAGCAATGCCATCAAGTTCACGGAACGCGGAAGCGTCGTTGTCCGAGCATTGGCGCTCAATGAGCCCGCAATGCTGAAAATCGTGGTTGAGGACAGCGGCATCGGCATTCCGCAGAGTCGTTTCGATCGCCTCTTCCATGCGTTTTCTCAAGTTGACGCGTCGACCACGCGAAAATATGGAGGCACGGGGCTGGGGCTGGTCATTTGCAAGAAGCTTTGCGAATTGATGGGGGGCCAGATCGGTTTCGAGAGCAGCGCCGGCAAAGGGTCGACGTTCTGGTTTACCATCCCGTTACAAGTTCCGGAATCCGAAGCAGCGGCCATTTCCATGCCTGAGGGAATCCGCGGTCTTCGCGTCTTGCTCGTCGATACTTGCGACGTGAGCCGGACGATCGCCCGCGACCAGTTGGCGGGTTGGGGCCTCGAGGCGAAGGCGGTTGCCGGCGGCGACGAAGCGTTGGCGCGACTCCGCGAGGCGGCGGCCGCGAATCAGCCCTATTCGGTTGTAATCTGGGAGGCAGGGGTTGCCGACGTCAGCAAGGAAGATTTTGCCTCCACGGTCAATTCGAGCCCCGAACTCGGCAAGGTGACTTTGATTCTGCTGACGCCTCTCGGGGTCGTGCAGGATCTGCAGCGGCTCCGCAAGCTCGGATTTGCCGAATGCGTCACCAAGCCGATCATGCAATCCTCGCTGCTCGACGCCCTGCAGGTCGCGATCGCGGGCGATTCCGCGGAGAGGCCGCGGCAGCGGATGGGCCGAAAGGACGTTCCGCAGGTCGATGCCATTCCCCGCACGGCACACAAGAGAGCCCGCATCCTGTTGGCGGAAGACAACGAAATTAACCAGCAGGTTGCTCTCGAAGTCCTGGCTCATGCCGGCTACCAATGCGACGCCGTCGGCGATGGACGGCAGGCCGTCGATGCGATTCGCAGCACGCATTACGACCTGATTCTAATGGACTGCCAGATGCCGGAAATGGACGGGTTTGCCGCGACTCGTGAGATTCGGGAGCGCGAGCGACTCATGGTGCAGGATGCACTTCCCATCCCGATCATCGCGCTCACCGCCAACGCGTTCAAAGGTGAGCAAGAACGGTGTCTGGCTGCGGGGATGACCGGCTACGTCAGCAAACCGTTCGAACCATTCCAGCTGGTTCGCACGATCGAGCTCTGCCTCGACCGCGTTCGGATACCGGGCGAGGAGCCAACGGTTGCATCGGTTCCCTGTGCGACAACAGTGCAAAACGTGCCAACCGTCGCGTTGGAACCGCAGGTCGAGCCGGCGGAGTCCTATGTTTGGAACGAGGAACTCGCGCAGGAGACGAACGAGGAACTGCTCCCAGTCGTCGAGTTCGATTCGCTGCTCAAGCGATGCCTTGGCAACCGCGAATTACCGAAAAAACTGCTGACGAAATTCCACGCGCAACTTCCGCAGGAATTGACCCAACTCGCCGCCGCGGTCACCGCCGGCGACTGTGCCCAAGTCTCGGCTTTGGCGCATCGGCTGAAAGGAGCGGCGGCCAACTTGTCGGCTGAACCGCTGCGCGAAGCGGCGGCTGAGCTGGAATTGCTCGGCCGCAACGGTGACCTGACCGATGCTGATATTTGGGTGGCGAGGCTCTCAGCCGAAGGCTCACGATTCCTTCGCGAGGTGCTGCGTCTGGCGGCTGAAAAAACGAACGAGTGGCAAAAATCGGACGCAGTTCGTGAAGCGTCCCTTGGAGAGATACAATGCGTGTTTTGATTGTCGACGACGATGAAATTGCACGGGACCTGCTGAGCGAGGCGCTGACGGGCGCGGGCTACGAGGTCAGCGCGGCCCGCGACGGTCGCGAGGCGCTGGAAATCCTGCGAACGGGCGTATTTCGCCTCGTGATCTCCGACTGGGAAATGCCCGAGATGAACGGTCTCGAGCTTTGCCGTCGAATCCGCGAACGGCACTTTTCGAGTTATGTCTACATCATTCTCGTCACGTCGCGAGATGGGACGGATAACGTCGTCGAGGGACTGAACGCCGGTGCCGACGACTTTATCACCAAGCCGTTTCATCCCGCGGAGCTCTGCGTACGCGTCCGATCGGGCGTGCGATTGCTCTCGCTGGAAAGCCGAAACCTCACGATCTTCACGCTCGCCAAGTTGGCCGAATCGCGGAGCCCGGAGACGGGTGCTCACCTCGAGCGCATGCGCGAGTATTGCCACGTCTTGGCCGAACGCCTGTCGCACAACAAGAAATATGCCAGCGATATCGATGCCGACTATGTGCATCTCATTTATCTGACCAGCCCATTGCACGACATTGGCAAAGTTGGCATTCAAGACAGCGTGCTGTTGAAAGGCGGACCGCTCACCGACAAGGAATTTGAAATCATGAAGTCGCACGTCCGCATCGGCGCCGATACGCTGGCGGCGGCCGGACGTTTTCAGCCCGACGCGGAATTCCTCAGGATGGCGCACGACATCGCGCTCACCCACCACGAATGGTACGATGGAAGCGGCTATCCGCAGGGGCTCGTGGGCGACGAGATTCCGCTTTGCGGCCGCATCGTCGCCTTGGCCGATGTGTACGATGCCCTCACCGCGAAGCGCGTCTACAAGAATGCCTTCACCCACGACGTGGCGAAATCGGTCATTCTCGAAGAGAGCGGAGTCCATTTCGATCCGGATATTGTGGATGCGTTTCTAGAAACCGAGCAGGAATTCATCGCCATCCAAAAACGCTTCGCGAACGTGGAGTCGGGCGACCTGCAAGACCTGGAATTTGTGGCGAATAACCTGGCAGCGCATTCAGCGAGCCCCGAGGCTCGCGCAGGCGTCGAGTGAACAGCAAAATGGATCCGGTCCTGAGCGCTTGGTGACCATACTTTTCGGCCGGTGAAAGAAGGAAGCATGCGCATCCTATTGGCCAACCCGCATGGATTTTGCGCCGGCGTTGTGATGGCAATCCGCACGCTGGACCGTGCCCTGGAACTGTTCGGACCGCCACTCTACGTCTATCACGAAATCGTTCACAACAATCACGTCGTCGAAAGCTTTCGTCGACGCGGTGTTGTTTTTGTGGATGCAATCGAGGACGTTCCGCAAGGGGGTCGCTTGATCTACAGCGCCCACGGAGTCGGGCCGCAAGTTCGACTGCAGGCGAACGACCGTAATCTGCTCACCATCGACGCCACATGCCCCCTTGTTTCCAAGGTCCATTTGGAGGCTGTTCGCTTCGTGGGCGAGGGGCGGACCGTGATCCTCATCGGACACGCGGGGCACGACGAGGCCGTCGGCACGCTCGGCGAAGCTCCAGAACAGATGCTGCTCGTCGAAACGCTTGAGCACGTCGATGCGCTCGTGGTTCCCGATCCGAGAAGAGTTGCTTATATCACTCAGACCACGCTCAGCGTCGACGAAGCCAATCAAATCATTGCGCGACTCAAGATGCGATTTCCCGACATCGCCGGTCCTTCGAAGCAGGATATTTGCTACGCGACGCAGAATCGCCAGGACGCCGTCAAGATGTTCCTTCCCGTGGCCGACGTGGTGCTCGTTCTCGGAAGCCGCAATAGCTCCAACAGTAATCGGTTAGCCGAGATCGCGCGCGAAGGAGGCAGGCCGGCTTATCTCATCGATGGAGCGCATGAGATCGACCCTCAGTGGCTTGAAGGTTGTGGAACCGTGCTTGTGACCGCAGGCGCCAGTGCTCCGGAAGAGGTCGTCGAGCAGTGTGTTGCGTACCTCGTGGATCGATACGACGCGAGGATTGAGCAAGGGACCGTTCGAGAAGAGCACGCTCATTTCGGGCTTCCGGTCGAATTGCGAGAGGCTGAAGAGGCCCTGCACTCGACCCGCTAGAATCCAGCCGAACCCCCGGGGCGGATCCGAACACAAAGTGTTCGAGAGGGGCATGGCGCCCGTGAAACTGTAACGACAGCGCAGACGCTGTGGGTCGTGACGGTGGATTTGCTCCTAACGGTTCTTCCTACAGCGCGTTGCGAATCGCGGCTGCGGAGCATTCCGTTCGTCCGACAAGTTCAGATTGTGCCGATCCTCCGGCCGATAGGGGAACTACTTGCTGCCGAATGTTGCCATTTCCCCGGGCGGGCCCTCCCATGATTCGACGTCTCGGAATCTGTCTTCGCACGCTGGCAGCTCTCCTGCTGCTATCACGGCTGGCGCTCGCGGACGGCATTGAGTGCGACGCCCTCGAAGCCACATCGGGCGGTCGCGGCGGCACAAATATCGCGCATTCCGACAACGGTGCCGTGCTGCTGAGCAACCCGGCCGGCATTTTGAACGTCGATGGAAACGGGCTGTTCGAGGTCGGCGCCAACGGATTGCTGACCGACCTGCATTATAGCAACGATCTCAATGACGATGTGGCCGCGAAAACGCGTCCGATGGCGCTCCCCATGGCCACGTTTATCGAGAAGACTCCCGACGGAAATTGGGCCTTTGGACTGGGCGTCTATGCCCCGGCAGGGTTTGCGGCTGGTTGGGATTTCAACAACGCCGTCGAGGGATCTCAAAGTTACAAGTCGTTCGGCGCTCTCATCAAAATTCTGCCGGCCGTTTCTTATCGAGTCACCGACAATTTGACGATCGGAGCGACTCTGGGCGTCGCCGGCAGCTACGTCGCGCTCGATACCCCCTTCAACATTCAGACAGGCCCCTTCGCCGGCACGCCCGTGCATATGGACATAAAGGGAGTGGGCTACGAGCCGACGTGGTCGCTTGGTCTGCAATACGAACTCTCCCCAGCCACGACATTCGGTTTGGCTTACCAGAGTGAAGATCGCTTCAATCTGGACGGGCATCTGCATGCCGACGTGTACGGCCTGGGCCCCAATCCCGTTCCGACCGAATTCAATTCGACGTTGCACATCAACTGGCCGCAGTCGGTGGGAGCCGGTATCAAGCATCAACTGACGGAACACCAGCGTGTCTCGGCGGATATCGTGTGGTACGACTGGGCGCACGCGTTCGAAGACGCAGGTTTGACCCTGACGAATTCGACGAACCCGATTTTCACGCAGCTCTTGGGTCCCAATTTCCACGATTCGATTCCGCTCAACTGGTATGACAGCTTCTCGGTCCGTTTGGGTTACGAGTGGTTTTATTCGGAAAATAATGTGTTCCGTGCAGGTTACATCTACAATCAGCCCCAATCACCTTCCGCGACGCTGACGCCGTTGATTCCGGCGATTCTGGAACACACATTCACGATCGGACACGGATCGAATCTCTACGGCTGGCGAGTCGATGTCGCGTATCAGTTTTCCTTCGGCCCGGAACGAGAAGTTAACAACAGTGCGCTTGCCGGCGGCGACTTCAACAATAGTACGCTCAATGCGCAGGCGCACTGGCTCATGGTCAGCCTGACGCGTTCGTTCTAATTCGCGAGCGGCAGCCGCCCGCGGCCCGCCTCGCCGGCACGACGCGAGCCCCGACTCCATTCGCGCACTGATGCCGCTATAATGCACGCGACATGTCCACTCACGACTCAGCCGGCCACTCTCCGCTTCTGGACTCCTCCCGCACAAATCCCCGACTTCGTTGGCTTGCGATCGCCTATGCGGCGATGATCCTTGTCACGGCTGGGATTTTTCTGCTCATTCGCGGTTATGGCGAGACGCTGGTCGCTCCCGCGAGTGCTGCGGGACAAGCGGCTCCCGAGTCGACCGTACACTCGTCCGATGTTTTGCCGCGCGTCCTTTTTGCGCTGGCTGCCGTGATTGTGGCCGGGCAAGTGCTCGGTCGACTTTTCGCCATTGTCGGTCAGCCTCCCGTGATCGGCGAAGTGCTCGCAGGCATTCTGCTGGGCCCTTCCCTCCTCGGTCCAAAGACCTCGGCCCTTGTTCTTCCGCCCGAGATCGCGCCCTATCTGCAGGTCATCGCGCAGCTTGGAGTGATTCTTTACATGTTCATGGTCGGACTCGACCTGAATGCGGGACTCATCAAGGGGCGCGCGCATTCGCTCGTGGCCACCTCGCACGCGAGTATCCTTCTTCCTTTTCTTTTAGGCTCTGTGCTCGCGCTGGTGTTGTATCCACGGCTCTCGAGCCGCGAGGTTCCCTTCACCAGCTTTGTGTTGTTTTTGGCGGTCGCCATGTCGATTACCGCCTTCCCGGTGCTGGCACGGATTCTGACCGACCGCGGCATGAGCCGAACCGACTTGGGCGTCGTCGCGTTGAGTTGTGCGGCAACCGACGACGTGACCGCCTGGTGTCTGTTGGCATTCGTCGTCGGCATTGCCAAGGCCGAGGCCGGATCGGGAATTTCCGTTGCGGCCGGTGCGCTCGTGTATCTGGCCGTCATGTTGCTCGTTGTGCGCCCGCTGGCTGCACGGCTCGTAGGGCGCTATCCCACGGCGCCCGTGCCAAGGCGTGCGGCTGCGCTGATCTTTATTGCCTTGCTGGCATCGGCTCTGACGACCGACCTGATTGGAATTCACGCGGTGTTTGGCGCGTTCGTGTTGGGCGCCGTCATCCCGCACGACAGTGCAATCGCACGCACCTTCTCACGCCAGTTGGAACAAATCGTCACGGTCCTGTTGTTGCCCGCGTTCTTCGCCTTCACGGGCATGCGGACGCGGATCGATCTCGTTTCAGGCTGGCAGGCCTGGCTTCTGTGCGGACTGATCATTCTCGTAGCGACGGTCGGTAAGTTCGGCGGCACATGCGTGGCCGCGCGTTTCACGGGGCTAAGCTGGCGTAATGCCGCCGCTTTGGGAGCACTGATGAACACGCGAGGCCTGATGGAGTTGGTTGTGCTCAATATCGGTTTGGATCTGAGAGTGATCTCGCCGGCCCTGTTCGCCATGATGGTCCTCATGGCGATTGTGACGACGATGACCACGGGCCCCGCCTTGCATTTCCTGCTTGCCTCGAATGCCGAGGCGCGGGCCCCGAAGATCATTGGTTGAAACGCTTTCGGTCTTGGCCTATGATGCCGACCCTGAGCGCGTGGGTTAAGATGCCCCAATTCCTTCGACGCGGGTGTCGAAAGCTTAATCGCGTCAACGGACAGGTAGCTCAGTTGGTAGAGCACAGGACTGAAAATCCTGGTGTCGGCGGTTCGATCCCGCCCCTGTCCACTCGAAGAATGGTCCGCTAACGCGGGCCTTTTTTTGTTTCCCCTACCGTTCCCATCCCACCCAGCTGTCGGCGCGAAGCCGTCCGGCAGTGCTTTTTCAAGACAGGCCGTTAATCGCAGTGTCGCTTCTGCGATTAAGTTCAGTGGGTGAACTGCAAGTTTCTTGCGACGCCAGCAGAAATTGATGGAAAAGTTGACCGGCAAGGGTCTCTAAACTTCCCGGCGGTGCGCCGGCACGCCATCGGGCATTCCGACACACAGACGCGGCTCGACGGCATTTGATAGCGAAGTATTTAGTTCTCGCGGCGAAAGACCTTCCGCAGGGCTAAGAAATCGGACAATTGCTTGTGACGCGGACTGTCGGGACGTGGGCCTCAGTGCGCACGCTGCCGGCTAATTGAGGGGCAGGGGCGATCGAGAGATCGTCGAGAGGAAATTGGTGATGAAAAAGACGTTTGAATTGTGGTCGCAATTGCTGTTTCGGATTTCCGCCATCGCGCTTGTCGGTTTGCTCGCAGTGCTGACTGTTCGGGACCAAAACCGGCCTCCGGCCGTTGATGTGCAGGATACGCGTTACCTCGAAAAGATGGAGTCCTACATTAACGTTGAGAGGGCTCGACGAGCGCTGGCGAGACCGCAGTTCGTCGACGACCAAGGCGGCTTCCGTGCGACTCCGCACGCGTTTCATCCTCAAAAGGCTGCGGCCGCGTGTATTCGCAGCTAGTGGACCGCCGGACCTGAACTGACGGGTCCAGTGTGGGATTTCGCCCATAAAAACCGGGAAGCGAACATCGCATTCCACGGTGGTCGCAGCACGAGTCCAGGGTGTTGGGCCGCAGGCCATTCGACGGTGCGGGCCACTCAAAAGCGGCCATCGGAATCAGAAACGCACCACCGCGAGTTTGCGCCGAAGCTGCAGAACGAGTGCATCCGGATCGACGAAGACGCGGTCCGGCTTGAACGGGCAGTGAATCGTGACTTCTTTGGCTTCGCCCGACCCCAACTCGACAGATGTCCGCGCGTCGCGATAGTCGGTTGACGGTTTGCCATCGCTTCCATAGCGATCGCCGACGGCAGCGGCGACTTCCACCGTCGCGCGGCCGGTCCCCGCATTCTCGACGTGAACCGAGACATCCGACGAATCCTGCTTTCCGGTCGGCGTACGCTGTGCGTTGCTCAATCGGTATTCCGGCACGACGACGTCAAAGAACCACTGCTTGACGAATGCGTCGTAGGCCGCTTTGTCCTTGGCGAATCCACGCATGGTGGCGACGAAGTCTTGCAGCACGGGATAGTCGGGCCCGTCTTTGTATTGGCGGATGAACTCTTTGAGACCGGCCAGCGTTTGCTCGCGTCCCATTTGGCGCAACAGCATCCAAAAGACCCAGCCTCCCTTGTCGTAGGTCACGGTGGTATCGCCATCCTGCGAGCCGTCGATCTTGACGAGCGGTCGCTCCGAATCCTTTCGGCGGCGAGTCTCATACCGATTCTCGATGCCTTTGAGAAACTCGATCCGCCCGCGCGTCCCCTTCACCTGTTCGAAGAGCAAGGCGGTGGAGAAATGGGCCATCCCCTCGGCGAGAATGTTGCCGCCAGGTCCTTTTCCCGGAGTCAAAATGTTTCCCCACCATTGGTGAGCGGATTCATGGGCCGTCACCAGGAAGGCGACGTCCGATTGCGGGTCGCTGCGGGTGAGGAAGCCGATCCCCTCGGAAAAAGTGATGTCGGTGGGAAAGCCCTGGGCGTACGTGGAAAGACTCGGGAACTCGCTCAGTTTGAGCTCCTTCCACGGATACGAACAGAACCACTCGGAATAGTATTTCCGGGCCGCGTCGAGCGCCTCGGAAATCTCGTCGATGTTGTAGGTGTGTGAAGGATGGTAATAGACGGCCGTGTCGTGCCCGCGGCGGACGGCCCATTTGCCCGCCACGACGTTGAAGAACCGCACCGGTTGGTCGCTTCGCCATTCCACGGTCCGCTTGCCGTCGGCGACTTCGTCCTTTTCGAGAACGCCCACGGAATTGATCGTGTAAGCCTCGGGCGCTGTTATCCGCAGATGGGTGGTGAAGGGGCGCGACGTGCCGAAGGCGGGATCGGTCGGACCGAGGTAGAAGTCGTCGGGGTACTCTTTGGCTTCGTACTTGTTGTCTTTGTCAATGCCCACCTGCTCGATGAAACCGACCACCGGAGCAAAGCTCGGGCGAAAACTCGTCAGCACGACACCCGAAGGGACGATGAATTCCTCGCGTCCTCCGCCGTTTTGGGAAATACCGTTCGGATATCGTCCCTCGAAAGCAAAGCCGATTTTCGTCGATCCTCCGGGTGCTAGTGCGGGGGTCGGCGAAAAGACGTACAAGTGGGAGCGGTTCTCCGGCTCATAGGCATGGCCATCCATCGTCCAACTGACATTTTCCCAATGTGCGCCGGCCGTCAAGGGGATCTGTCGCAAGGTTTTGTCGCGTTGATTGACGATGTCGTACGTCCCCCTCACACGAAACGCGTGTTGATTCGGCTCCAATGTGAGGTCAATCTCAGCGTGTGAAATCGCGGGCAACGGCGCGTCGACCCACGTGGCAACGTTCTTTCGCCAGTAGTCCTTTGCGATCTTCTTTGCAGCGGATCCTTCAAATCCCTGATAGACCTGGGCGTACAGGGCGATCCCTGCAACCAGCGGCACGACGGCGAACGGGGTCAGTCCGATCGCTCGCTTCATAATCGATGCGGGATACAACCGCTGCCACGTGCGGCCCGGGTCGGGATCGCGGCGACGGAACAAAATGACCGCCAGCATCGTGAAGAATATGGCCAGACCGAGCACCATCACGCGATTGAGAATGAGCGCAGTTCGGTCGTACTCCAGGACACCCATGTCGCTCCAGTGCACGGCGCTCCACAGCGGCCAATTGCCGACCCAATTCATTTGTTCGGTATACAGTTGCAGATAGCCGGTGAGGAATATCGCCGATAGTCCGGTCGCGTACGTCGCCTCGCGATTGTTTGTCAGCGAGAACGAAGCCGTGACAAATGCCGTCCACGCCAGGAACGTCGGCACGAGCAACAGGCCCCACACTACTGCAAAAGGCCACAACTCGAGGCTCACTTTTCCTTGCGCGGCGAGCACCGCCAGGCAAGCCAGCAGATTGGCTACGACGATGACCACGGCCACCATGCTGTTGGCGGCGGCTTTGCCGTAGAGAAATGCCGACGTCCGGATTGGCGTCGCGTAGTGGATCGAGGAAAGACCCGTTATCTGTTCACGCCGCAATGACTCGACCGTGTAGAACAAAAGCAGCAGACAGACGAGCAGGGTCAAAGTATTCATCTGCTCGACGGCCATCGTTCCCGGCGTCTCAAGGAGCGGCGTCCCAAATGCGCCTTCGGCCAATGAGCTTGTGCCGATCGTCTGCAAAATGATCATCGGCACGAAGAGATACAGCCCCGGCTGGCTCCGCAGTTCCCGCAGCTCGCAGCGAGCGACCAGCCAAATGCTCTTGATGTAGCCGATTGGTCCAAATCGCATCCCCAGCGAGGCAAGAGTGCCCGACACGGTAACGGGCGACTCAAGCTGGCGGCTTGACCAACCGCTGCGCAACCCCTCAAACCACCGGCGTCGCGGCTTGGCGCTTCCGCGAAGCGTCAGGGCGAGATGCAGCTGGCACAAGGCCACCGCACCGATTCCTATTCCAAGGAATGCAAGTCGACTGACTATTAAGCCCGCGTCCAAGGGAACGCCGGCCGTGTTGTAGAAGGCAACTCCGCGATCGCTTTTGAGCCACGTCTCTCTCAACCAGCGGATGGCCGACGGGTCGATCAGCATCAAAGCACGGTTGATGCGATGGTCGAGCCAGGTGGGCGACCAGTTCCAAAGAAAGAAGCCGCAAAACAGGAGCGAGGCGATCGGCAGAAAGAACAGCAGAATCGGCCGGCGCGTCCATTCGCCGACGGCAAAGGCGGTTCCGCAGAGAAACACGATTGTGGGGATCGCGAAGACCAGCGCCGGGCGCAGGTAATTACTGACTGCGAATGGACCGCGGATTTCGAGAGAATGTTGGTTCGGCACGAAGTGATTGAAGAAGATCATCAACGCCAGGTGCAGGCCGAGAACCGCGAGAAAAGCACTCAGCACGGCCGCGAATTTTCCCCACACATACTCGCCCACGCGCAGCGGCGTCGAATGCAACAAATCGGCCATTTTCGCCTCGTCGTCGCGGATGATCGGCATCCCGGCGGCAACAGCGATGAAGAAACCGTAAAACATGAAGACCACGATCGCGAGCATTTGCGTGCTGGCAAACTCGGAAGTGATCCACGCCTTGGTGCCGCCGACGTGGCTGTCGCCGCTCGAGATTTGCAACGACCCCGTGGAGAGTCCCCAGGACGTCAGCACGAGCACGAGAATCAACACCCAAAACAGAGGGCGTTTGCAGTAATTGGCAAAGTCGAGCCTGAAGACCCGGTAGAGACGTGCGGCGCTCATGCGTGGCTGCCCGAAAACTCTGGACGCGATGCATCGATTTTGGCACCGTTTGTCAGGTCGCCTCGCATGGTCAGCAGATAGGCGTCTTCCAAGGTCGGCACAACCGGGGCGAATCCGTCGGGCGGATTGCCGCTGGCTTCGTAAACCCGCACGCGATTTTTGCCCTCGACGAGAACCGCTTGGGTCACGCAGCGTGATCGACGCAACGATTCCAATTCATTGGCGTTCACGGTCGCCTCGAAGATTGCACCGTTCAAGCGGTTGCGAGCTTCACTCGGCGAAGTTTGGGCGACGAGCCGGCCGTGTCGGATCACCGCGAAGCGAGCGCACAACACGGCGACGTCTTCGACAATGTGCGTCGATAACAGGACAATGCGATTTTGGGCCAGCTCAGCGAGCAGATAATAGAAGCGAAGCCGCTCCTCGGGATCGAGACCGGCTGTCGGTTCGTCGACGATGATTAAGCGGGGGTTGCCGGCAATGGCCTGCGCAAGTCCCAAACGCTGTCGCATGCCGCCCGAATAGGCTTTGACTTTTCGTCTTGCCGCGAAGGTTAAATTCACGCGAGCCAGCAACTCGCCGCAAAGTTGCTTGATTCCCTGCGGCGCCTGGACTCCTTTGATCTGGAGCAAGTGGGCCAGCATCTTTTCGCCGGTCAGGTGGGGATAGAATCCGAAATCTTGGGGAAGATATCCGAGCTGCTGCCAGAGGCGCGAGGATTCTTGAGCACGTCCTGCCCATCGAGTGTGACCTCGCCCGACGTGGGTTCGAGCAAGCCGGCCAGAATCCGCATGAATGTCGTTTTGCCCGCGCCGTTCGGGCCCAAAAGTCCGAACATGCCGTTGGGCAAATCGAGACTGATGCCCTGCAAAGCGGCGACGGGCCCGGGATAAACTTTTACGAGATCGCGTACGCACAGCACGGTAATCGCCTGCACAAAAAGAGAATCGGATCCGTCCTGAAAAACCCGGCCAAGGAACGCCTGGGCATCTGCAAGCGCAGCCGGATGACCATACACCAATCGACCAAATCGGTCCATCAACGAATGCCGATTTGCGTCGGCTGCTCCTTGGCCGGTATTCGTTGGTGCCGTCGGTTTATTTGATTCGAAATCGGTTGCGCTTTTGCCACGAACTGCGCACCGCCACCAGGGAGGCGCGCTTCCGCGACCTGGGGACGTCTGCTAAGTTCGAGTGAGAAGGACGACCTTGCTCGTCGCGCGGTATTCGCCGCGATAGCCCCTCGAGCGGACATTGATTTGTTAATTGCCGAACCAATTCGGAAGCCGCCCATGTTCGCTGTCGCGGACGGCGGCTCAATGGGAATTTTTCCCCGGAAAGCGGGATCGGAGGCGTAGACGAGTGAACGGGGGTTATTTAATGCGCTCTTTGGCGGCTTGGTGTTGCGGATTTGCGATCTTGATCGCGGCGAATACCCCCGCCCGAGGCGATCACGGCGTTTTGCCGGGACATTCACATATGGGGCCGGTCTACGACCGCAGTCCGCGGCAGCGGGCCTATCTGATGGGGGGAACCGGAAATCAGCGTTTCCCGGTCTCCTCAAAAGATCCCCTCGTGCAAAAGTTCATCGAACAAGGGGTGGGACAACTTCATGGCTTTTGGTTCGTCGAGGCAGAACGCTCATTCCGCGAGGCCGCGCAGTCTCGATCCCAATTGCGGCATTGCCTATTGGGGAATGTCGCTTGCCAACGAAACCCTGAATCCCGGACGTGCCAAACAGTTTGCTGCGGAAGCGGCTCTCCACAAATCGGGCCTTACCGAGCGAGAACAGCTTTACATCGACGCCATCGGCAAAGCGGACGGATATCGCAAATTACTGGAGCGCTATCCGGACGACCTGGAGGCCCGCGCCTTCGAAGTCTGGAGGGTCTGGCACAAATACGAGGCGGGAAAGGCCATGCAACCGGAGATGGACCGCGTCCTCGGATTGCTGCATACGATCCTCAAATCGAATCCCATGCATCCCGTCAATCATGCGGTGATCCACATCGTCGACGAAGGGGACAATCCGGAGCCCGCTTACGACTCGGCGGAGGCGTCCGGCGAATCGGCTCCGTCGATCGCTCACATGTGGCACATGCCAGCGCACACCTATTCGGCCGCCAAGCGTTATCCGGAGGCGGCCTGGCACATGGAGGCGGCCCTGCGCACGGACCACGCGCGCATGATGCGAGATCACATCATTCCCGACCAGGTTCATCTTTACGCGCACAATAGCGAGTGGTGCGTACGCACACTGTCGTTGCTGGGACGAGTGAACGACGCGAGGCGAATCGCCCGGCAAATGATCGATCTTCCTCGGCACCCACTCTTTAACATGCTTGAGCCGCCTGAGGTGCAAATTCGGCCTCAAAAGAAGGAAAAGGACAACGAGAACGAGAAGGAAAGCAAGGAAGACAAATTGACCGAAACAAGGGGCAGCAGCTCCTATTACGGTCGGGACCGACTGCTTCAACTCCTCCGCGAATACGAATGTTGGGATGAGCTGATCCGGGATTGTAAGTCGGGTTACATCGAGTCGACTCGCCTCCCCGCGGAACAGGGCCGGGTGCATCTCAACCTGGGAATTGCCTACTACGGGCTGGGCGACGTCAAAAACGGAGACGCAGAGCTCGCCGCGATCAAGCAACTGCTCAATGACGAGCGCGACCTGTCTCGCAACTTGCCAAGAGCCGGCCGCGCTCGACAGCGCGCATCAATCGACGACAAACGCATGGCTCCGACGCTTTCGCGATTGCGGTCGCAAATGGCTTATTTGGAATGGTATCGAAATGCGGTCTTCGGGTTCTTTCTGGGACGCGGACGCCTAATTTTAGTACTCGTGTTGCTTTTTGCCGCCGAACTGGCGGCGTTGTGGTTTCTCCGGCGGCGGTTCCTGCTGGCGGTATTGACCGTTTTTGCTGTGGTTCCAATCGCGGGGTGGCTGATCTCCCGCCATCTCGCTCTTTCTGGACTTCCGTACGACACCGTCACTGTCGATTTCGATCTCGTTGCTCGGAAGCAACTGCAAGCCGGCGATTACGACGACGCCGAGTGGGTCGCGCAATTACTCGAAGGAGCGTCCGAACCAGATTCGTCCGCAGGCCACTCTTGTGGAGGTTTTGTACGGCGTCGGCAAAAAAGAGGAGGCCCGCGAAGAATTCGAGAAACTTCGAGAAATGGCCGGCGCGGCCGACCTCGACTGCGCCCCGTTCGAACGGCTTGCACCGATCGCGCACGACTTTGGCTATCCAGCCGATTGGCGGCGACCCGAGAAGACGATGGCGGCTTTATCCGGCCGCAGGCCACTCGCGTCATTGGGGCCGCTTTCGTGGCGACCGTGGAAGGCTCCGAATTGGACGCTCAAAGACGCCAACGGTAAAGATCACTCTCTGGCTGACTTCCACGGCAAGCCAATCGTTTTGGTCTTCTTTTTGGGAGGTACCTGCCTCCATTGTCAGCAACAACTAACGGCATTCGCCAAGAAACCGGAGTTCGCTGCCTCCGGCTTGACCGTGGTGACGATCAGTACGGACGACGCTGCGGCAATCAAGAAGTCGCTGGTCAATTTCAAGCCCGAATTCCCCTATCTCGTGCTGGCAGACCCAAATTTGAAGGTCTTTCAGTCGTACGGCGCGTACGACGGTTTCGAGCAGATCGCACTGCACGGAACATTTCTGGTTGACGGAGAGGGCTATTTGCGCTGGAACGACGTTGCTGCCGAACCTTTCATGGATGCCGATTTCGTGATTGGCGAGTCGAAACGGTTGTTGTCGCGCCCGATTGCGCCTGTCGAGCCTGGTGCGCGAGTCATCGCCGGAATGGCGGGCTCGCCATAATTCGCCAGAGCCCGAGGGGGCAATGCCGAGAGAAGTCGGCGGCCAAGAGGTTCGATTCCGGCTGAGCTGGCGTTTGTCTGTGTGGCTGACGGATGCCGCCAAGTGATGGAGGCGGGCGGCCACTTGCCGCGGCCGAGGGCGGATTCTTGCGGCGATTCGTCGAAATCGAGCATTCTCAACGGCGAGCCGGCGGTTCAAGAGCTGGCAAAGCCCGAAGCTAGTCTCTGAAGCTGTTGGCCGGGCGCCTAAAGACTGGAAAGCACCAGGTTCGACGCCAAAGCATGCGGCCGGTTGACTGTGAATCAGTTTCGCACGTGAGAGCGCCTCGCGTCCGTCTCCTCGAAATGATCGGGGGGGACGGAACAGGATGCATTTGTATACAGTCTCCTAAGAAGATGTGAGCCATTTCACAAAGTGGCCATGCGACATGTGAGGAAGATCACAAATACGTCAGGAATCTACTCTTTCGTTGAAAAATTCGTGAAATTCCTCTTTGACTCCGCGCAATCGTTCTTGTAGCGTATCCCCTTAGGCGAACCTGAACGACGAAGAGGGGTTCAAAGCTCACGCGTGGAACACCACGACACGCGTTGATCTCGAAAGGCGGTGCAAATCATCGCTTGTCGAGTACTAGTTACGGTTGCGTGGAAAGCTTCACGCAATAAGGACTTGTGATCCGCAAGGAGCCGTCCTTCCAGGGGCGGTGTGATTACATGTCCGCGTAATCCCGTCTGGGCATTTCCGGGAGGGCTTTCCCTCCGTTCAACTTTTTTTCGTTTCCGTCCCCAGAATGAGGAGAGTTTCATGTTAGCGCCTCGCAGACGAGGTTTCACGCTGATCGAGCTGTTAGTGGTCATCGCTATTATTGCGGTTCTCATTTCACTCTTGTTGCCTGCCGTGCAAGCAGCCCGCGAAGCGGCTCGGCGAACTCAGTGCCGTAACAATCTGCACCAGATGGGCATCGCAGAGCACAACTATCACGACATCAACAATTCGTTCACGCCGGCCGTCACCTACGCTTGGCCCAGCACGTACCCTGGCTGCAAGCCATGTAATCCGAAGGGCAGCCCCTACCATCCGTGCCCGTGCCAGCTATGCAACGGCATTTACATTTATTGCGCGAATTTCCACTTCTGGGCTGAAAAGCTGTTGCCCGAAATTGAAGGCAACACGGTTTACCAAAAGATCTGCATGACCAACTGGATGGCTCCGCCGTGCAATGAGGCCTGCAACCCGGCTAACTGCCCGCCGTACACGGCGCACAACATCGATTGCCCCTGCAAGTATGCGTGCGCATCGAAGAGCCCCGGTGCTCAGATCATTGCCGCCTACCTCTGCCCCTCGGCTCCGCGAAACACGAACCCGTTCATTAACAAGGGGCAAAATCAATGCCCGGGCTGGAACTGCGGTTACTGCGCGTACTACGCCAAGGGTATGCTGGCAGCTGGCATGGATTACGTCCCGAATGGTGGTTATGATCCCGGTACTTCTCAGGCATGCGCATACCTTTCGCTCAATGGCTGCATTCCGGAGAAGAGCGGCGTCGGTCCGATCAACCTGTTTGAATTCAACAACGGCGTGGACCGCATCACGGACGGCACGTCAACCACGATCCTGGCCGCCGAGTTGGCCGGCCGACCGGACTGGTGGACCCGCGCTGGCAAGCAGGCGGCGACCTACACTGTTGCCGACTACTGCTGCCGCGTCCAGAAAATCAACTGGGGCGGTTGCTGGGCATGCTTTGAAAACGCCTTCATGGGAATGGGCGGCTCGAACTTCACAGGCACGGCGAAGCAGGTGCCGAAGGGTTCACCCGTTTGCATGATCAACTGCGTCAACGCTTGGGCCGCGAACTACTACAGCTTCCATCCGGGAACATGCGGCTTCGTGATGTGCGACGGTTCCGCCCACATGTTGAGCGAGAACACCAGCCTCACGGTTCTTTCGCGCCTTATGAGCTATCGTGGTCACGCTCCGGTGGCCGACAGCCAGTTCTAAACTGACTGTTGCCCTGGTTCTTGCAGTTGTAAAACTCGATCTGCAAATGATGCCCCAGCGGGAGGCCAATCGTCTCCCGTTGGGGATCATCATTGTCCATTGTCCACTCTTTTGATTTGCCTGGAGACTCTTGCATGTCTTTGCCCGCGGGTTGTGCACCCAGATTTTCCGGTTGGAGGCTCGCCGCAGGCCTGCTCGTTGCGGTAACTGCAGGTTGCAACAAAAACGTCAGTCCCAACGAAGCGCGCGACAAGCAATTTGCGGAGAATTCCGGATACAAAAAGGTCAATGTGGCAAAATTCAGTGGAAAGGTCACGGTCGACGGCCAGCCCCCTACGAAGGACGCAAAGCTCTTCGTAATTCTGAATGATTTCAGCCATCTTGACGAAAATGCGAAGCGCACTGCACCAAGGCTGTACACGGCATGTGACCCAGAAGGCAATTTCGGCTTTACGACGAACGAACTACACGACGGCGTGGCGACCGGCAAGTACGTCGTCACGTTTGTCGAGCTTCCCATTCCGCAATCAGGAGGGGCCGCCGCCGACGGTCATTTCAAGGTTCCGAAGGGACTTGGCGGCGGCGCCGCCAAGAAATATCACGGTCCAGACGAACTGAAGAACCTCTACAATGATCCAGACAAGAATGTGAAAGAGGATAAGTACGTCTTGGACTTGAAGCCTCCCGGGAAAGATGACTACCAATTTGAACTTTCGGTCGCCGGCAAAGACGTTGTTCCACTTGGCCCGAACGCCGTCAAAGAAATCAAAACCGTGCGATAATTCCGCACGGACGATTGAGATGAACAAGCAGGGCGGGCACGGGACGAGGCGCAGACATTCGTTCGCGACGGGCCGTTTCTCCGCCAATTGGAGGCTAAATAGATGCTTTGTTCGGCCCTCCGTCAGCCCAGATCGTTGCGAGCGAGCCTTGTCATTTGTGCGTTCTCCGTCGCACTGGTCCAAGGGTGCAACCGAACGTCGAATTCGACAAACCAAGTCGATAGCTCATTCTTGAAGAACGCCGAGTTTCCCCGTGAGCGGCTTGCCAAGTTTTCCGGTAAAGTCACCGTGGACGGGCAGCCACCGAAAAAAGATTGCAAGCTCTTTGTGATCCTGACTGATCCCAAGCACCTCGACGAAAACTCTCACGGGATGTTGCCAAAGTATTTTGCGTCTTGCGATGGCGAAGGGAAATTCGGCTTTAGCACTTATGATCGCCATGATGGTGTCGCTACGGGCAAGTATGTGGTCACATTTTTGGAACTGCACGCGATGAAACAATCAGGTCGCTCGGGAGGCAAAGCAATCAAGAGCGGAACCCCGGCACCTTCGGGCGGGGCGACTTTTGCTCAGCCCGACGAACTCAAAAACCTTTACAGCGATCCTGACACGAATCTCAAGGACAGGAAATTCTTCCTCGACCTGCAGCCGCCCGGCAAGGATGACTACGACTTTGAGTTGATCGTTGCAGGTAAGAAGCCGGTTCCAGAACCCGCGCCGCACGCTGTGCGAAGACTTGCGCCCAAGCAGCTTGATTGGCCGCCCGCGGCTGCCTCAACGGCAAAGTGATTTTGAGTCGAAGGCGAGTCGTAGAACTAAATCGATTGAAGATGATTGCGCGTCAATGCTCACTGCGAGCGGTCGTAGACCTCCTAACCGCGATCCGGGCCGTGCGCGGCGACTTGCCGGTCTTTCTGGCTTTGGGCGGCCTGTTGCTGGCTTTTGCAACGGGTTGCGACCGCATGCAGACGGCGGATCAGGCGCGGCAGCGTCAATTTCACGAGCATCCTCAATTCGAGCTGCCCGCCGCAGTGGCGAAGTTTGGGGGCCGCGTCACCGTGGATGGCAAGCCCCCCAAACGGAATTGCCGGCTCTTCGTAATTTTGAACGACCCCCAACACCTCGAGCAAACTGCGGACGGCGAAGGTCCCAGGCTTTTTGTCGCCTGCGAGCCTAACGGGGATTTCTCCTTTTCGACGTACCAACCTCACGACGGAGTGTTGGCCGGCAAATACGTCGTGACGTTTGTCGAGTTGCATCGACTCATCTACCGCTCTCCGAGTCGGGCTTTACGGACGTCCCCATTTTTTCCCGGCCCGGAGCGCCACAGGCAGCCGGACGAACTGCACAATCTCTACAATGATCCGGACAAGAACGCAAAGACCGACGAGTTCGTCGTCGACCTGCAGCCTCCGGGAAACAGCCATCATGATTTCGCCCTGGTTGTCGCCGGAAAAAAGCCCGTCGAAAAACCAGGGCCGAACGCGGTGGTCGGCGTCGCTGACAAGGGGTGATCCGTCGATTTTCGTACCGAGATGCCCGCGTGCGTCGCGGCATTTACGAGATGCGAATCCAGCCAAGAGCCTTGACGGACCCGCGGCTTTCGAGAATGCTGAATCGCGATGAACCGGCAGAGAAGACTGCGGCCGGGCGCCGTCGTCGCGCCGCAAAAATCGGCGACCCGCAAGAATCTCCTCCTTTCGGCAGTCCTCTTCGCTTTCACGCTCTTGGTTTACGCCCAGGTGTGGGGCTTCGGGTTTGTCGTGATCGATGACCCGGTTTATGTCCCCGATAATCTCCCGGTTCTCATGGGACTCACGCCGGCCAGCGTGAAATGGGCCTGGACCCGGCTCCACGACTGCAACTGGATCCCGCTCACTTGGCTGTCGCTGATGCTCGACACGGAACTGTTCGCGGGACGCCCCGGCGGTTACCACCTGACAAACGCCTTACTGCACGCGACCAACACGGTTCTTCTTTTCTTGACGTTGATGTGCGCCACCCAGTCCCGGGACAAGAGTGCCGTCGTCGCCGCCCTGTTTGGCCTGCATCCCCTGCACGTGGAATCGGTTGCCTGGGTTGCCGAACGAAAGGACGTTCTGAGCATTTTCTTCGGGATGCTCTCGCTGTTGACCTACGTACGCTATGCCACGCGCGGCGGCGTCTGGCGTCTCGGCGCCTCGCTGTTGTTTGTTCTTTGCAGCCTGCTCTCCAAGCAGACTCTGGTCACGATGCCGTTTTTGTTGTTGCTCCTGGATTATTGGCCCCTTGGGCGGATCGGTGCCGCAAGATTCACGAGATCGCCGCTCGAACAGTCGGCAGCACAAGCTCGTCACGTCGGCTCTGGGGCGGTTCCGACCGGCTTGGGACTTACCGACAGGAAACGATCGTGGCCCCGATTGCTCTTCGAAAAGCTGCCCTTCTTCATTGCGTCGGCCGCCTTTTGTGCGGCGGCGCTCATGGCTCAGTCTCGAGGAGGTGCCGTCTCGAGCTTCAAAACTCTTCCGTTTCCCGAACGTTGCATCAATGTGGTGGTGGCCTACACATCTTATTTGAGCAAGACGATCTTTCCCCACGATTTGGCCGTCTATTATCCGCACACCCATCAGGCGCTCAATTGGATCGTGCTGGGAAAGGCGGCGATGTTGCTCGCGATTTGCGGAGCGGCAATTCTTTGCATCCGCCGTTATCCGTTCATCTTCGTGGGATGGTTTTGGTTTCTAGGGACACTTGTCCCGATGATCGGTCTGGTGCAGATCGGTTCACAGCAAATGGCCGATCGCTACACGTATTTTCCGCTGATCGGACTGTTTCTTGCGGTGACCTGGTTGGTGCCGGAATTCGTCCCTGCGGGACTTTTGCGAACGCGTATCCTTCCAGCGGGAGTCCTGGCGGGCTTGGTTCTGCTTGCGGCAACCACATTCAGCCAGATCAGCTATTGGCGGGACAGCGTCAGCCTCATTCGCCATGCCGTCGAATCGACCCAGGACAACGCCGTCATTCATCAGTTTTTAGGAAGCGCCTATTTGTCCGAAGGTTTCGTTCCCGAAGAGGCAACGGACGAATCGGACAGATCGGGATCGCAGGGCGGCTCACAGCCGGCGCAAGCGAACGCGCCGAACGACGCTCAGCTCAACGCCGCCCAATCTGAGTTCAACAAAGCGCTCGCGCTCGACCCAGAAAACGTCCGGGCGCATGTGAATCTGGGACTCATCGATTACAAGCGGCATCAGTATGCCGAAGCCCGGCAACATTATTTGCGGGCGATCGAAATTGACCCCCACTATTGGCCGGTCCAACAGAACATGGCGGCCCTCTGCTACATGACCGGCGACTACTCCGGCGCGATCCAACACAGCGAGCAGGTGCTTCGGCAGGAGCCCGATTCCCCGGATTCCGAAATGTTGATTGCGATGTCTCTTCGCGGCCAAGGCCGTCTGGATGCCGCGATTGCGCGGCTTCGGCGTGTGTTGGAGCTCAAGCCGAATGACCCGGTCGCCGAGCATGAGCTGCGAAGCGCCCTGGCGCTCAAGTCAGGGGCGGGACCGTCACCAACGCCTTAACGCCCGGTATCGCTGAATCACCGCGGTGAATCCCGTCGCCAAATATGAAAGCGGCTTTTGAGTGGCGTCGTCGCCCCCAAAAGCCGCTTCGACTCAATCAGCTCGCGAAAAAGCTATTTGCCTTCTGCGGGCTCCTTCAACTCGTGTTTATAGTAGTTCGGGAAATTCGGGTGCTTCGGGTGTTGAACGGGATTCTTTGCGAGTTCGCTCAGCACCACTTCGATTGCCTTATCGAGCTGCGGGTCCTTGCCGGCGCGGACGTCCTTCGGGTCGTATTCGACCTCGATGTCCGGAGCCACGCCGCGGTTTTCGACGTCCCACCGCCCGTTCGGGAACCAGATTCCCCAACGCGGCGCGGTTGCTGTGCCGCCATCGACGAGCGGCGGATACCCGCCGATGCCGACGAGCCCGCCCCAGGTTCGCTTGCCGATGAGCGGCCCGAGACCCGCCTGGCGGAATGTGTACGGCAGATAGTCGCCGCCGGAGCCCGCCTGCTCATTGATCAGCATGACTTTCGGGCCCGGGATGGCGGACGTCGGAAATGCCTGGTCGATTCCCTCGCGTGTCGTCGCGTAGTTGCGGATCTTGTTCCGCAAATAATCGACAATGTGGTCGGCCAACAGTCCTCCGCCGTTGAACCGTTCATCAACGATGACGGCATCGCGTCCCGCTTGGGCGAAGAAGTAACGGTTGAAGCGGATATATCCTTGCATGCTGGTGTCCGGCACATAGACGTAGGCAACTTTGCCGCCCGTTTTCTTGTCGACGGCCCGCCGGTTGGCATCGACCCAGGCCAGGTTCCGCAGCGTGCGCTCGCTTTCGATTGGCACGACCGTGACTTCGCGGCTCCCCTTGCCGTCCGCATTCGGGCCGACGCGAATCGTCGTCTGTTTGCCGGCCGAGCCCTCGAACAGGCGGTAAATCTCGTCGCTGCCCTTAAGATCCTTGCCGTTGACTGCCAGGAGGTACTCACCCTCTTTGACGTTGGCCCCCGGTTGAGTGAGCGGTGCCTTCAGCCCGGGATTCCAGCTTTCGCTGCGATAGATCTTGACGATCCGATGCCGGCCGTTTTCGACCGCGTAGTCGGCCCCCAAAAGGCCGTACTTCGGCCCCTCGACTTCGGGCAGATCGCCGCCCATCAGATAGACGTGCTGAAGACTCAGTCCGCCCAACAATTCGTCGAGCAAATAATTCAAATCGTAGCGGCTGCCGAGCCCTTCAAGGTACTTGGCGTGTTCCGCCCAGGCCTTATTGAGGTCGAAACCCTGGAAATTGGGATCATACAGGAAGTCGCGTTCGAGGCGATGCACTTCCTGATACATCTGGCGCCATTCGGCGCGCGGATCGACGCGGACTTCGAGGTCATCCATCTTGAGGGCGCCGTCGCCCGGCTTCACCGGTCCGGCCGTTGCCGCAATGAACCAGGCGGGCCCCATGCGGTAGAGCATTTTTTCGCCGTCTGCCGAGATCGTGAAGCTCGAAATGCCTTCGAGCACCTTCTCGCTCTTGCGCTTCGACAAGTCGAATCGCTCGACGCTCATTTTCGGACCGCCGCCCGGACCATCGCCGCCGCCGAAGATTGCCGGGGCTTCGACAATGAAGAACACGCCCGCCTTGCCCGCCCCGAGACCGACGTAATTCCTGGCAGGCAACGGCAGAGCCAGCGTGCGTTGATCAATGTTTTCGAGGTCGATTTTGACCTTGGGACTCTCCTTGCCGTCCTCTTTTTTATCCTTGCCTTTCTCCTCTTTGGCCTTGTCCTTTTCGGCGTCGGCCTTGTCTTTTTCGTCGTCGCTTTCGGGCGCTAACGGAGACTGGTCATCCTTGTTCAGGACGACCACGTAGGCCGAGCGCGTGACAGTGCGATTCAGCACCGACATGCCCGAACCGACCGCCGGACCTACGTCGGTGCTCGCCGTGAAAAACACGTATTTCCCGCTCTTATCGAAGACCGGGTTATCCGAATCGCTCATGCCGTCGGTGATCTGATGGACCTTGCCCGACTTGAGCGAGTACAGGAAGACGCCGCTCATGTACGACTTGAGTGGTCTCGAGAAGGTGATCCACTGGCTGTCGGGTGACCACGATGCGGGAGCGGTGGGGCCTCCATCGTACGGGGACGTGTCGACTTTGGTCGACTTGCCGCTGGCGAGATCGATAATCCAGAGGCTGCCCCGCTTGTCCGAGTAAGCGATCTTTTTGCTGTCGGGCGACCAGCTTGGGTTATAGAAGAACGAGTTTTTGTCGCCGAGTTTGAATTTCTTGACGTCGCCGCGGCCGTTTTGCGGGCGAACGTGCAGCTGGTACTCGCCGGACGCGTCCGAAAAATAGGCGATCGATTTGCCGTCGGAGGACCAGGCCGGATCGCGTTCAGCGGATTCAACCGTGTTGGTGAGGATCCGCGCGTCGCCCTTCTCGGCCGGAACCGTCACGATTTCGCCGCGCGACTCAAACACAGCCCGAGCGCCGGTCGGCGACAGATCGGCTTTCTGGATCGCACTATGCACTTTGACGAACTTCGGTCGCACGCTGGGCAAATCGGCGGCGACATGAATTGAAATCGGCGTGACCTTGCCCGTTTTGAGATCGAGCAGATTCAGCGTTCCGAACCGGTCGAAAACGATCGTGTCGCCGCAGGCCGAAGCCGATTTGATGTCCGCCTTTTCGGGATCGAGAATTCTGCGAACGCCCTTGCCCGACACGTCGCAGGCGAAGATCGTCGTCAATCCGTCCCGATCGGAGAGATAGTAGATCGTGTCCCCGATCCACATCGGGTTGAACGTGACTTCGTCCTTGCGTTCGACCTTCAGAATCGACGAGTCGCGGAGGTCGGCAATCCAGATCGGCGAGGCCGTTCCACCGCGATAGTTCTTCAGCGGACGCATGCGGCCGGGAAATTGCGGCTTGTTCGAGAAAGGCGTGTACGCGACCCGCAATCCGTCGGGAGAAAGCGAGGCTTCCTCGCCCATCGGAAGAGGAAGTTCGGTGGGTTGGCCGCCCGTTGCCGGGACGCTGAAGAGGCGAATGAAGCGAGCATAGCTATGACGCGTCGAGCGGAAGATGATGTTCTTTCCGTCCGGAGTCCAGCACACGGGAACATCGGGATCCGGATGATGGGTCAGCCGCTTGGGAATGCCGCCGGCCGCCGGAATGACGTAAACGTCGAGATTGCCCTCGTACTCGCCCGCAAACGCGATGCTCTTTCCGTCCGGCGAAAAGACCGGATAGTCCTCGAGACCCACGCCCGCAGTCAGGCGTTGGGCGTCTCCGCCGCTGCGGCCCACGATCCACAGATCGGCCGCATATTCAAACGCAACCTGCGAAGGGCTGAGCGCCGGCTTTTGCAGCAGCAGGGGCGCTTCGACGCCGGTCGGTTTTTTTGACTCCGCGGCAGTGGCCCGGATAGACGCCGTACCGGCTGGCACCACGACCGCAATCACGGTTGCGATGGATCTCCAAAAGGCTTTTCGCAATGGCTGCATAGTAATCCCAGTTGCCGAGGTCGATGATGAATGCGAACGGAAGGTTTAATTTACGGGGAATACTTCGAGTTTAACATGGTGGTGCCACAAAAAGGGGATTGTTATGGCGCTCATAGCCTGTGGTTGGCGTGAGGAAACGTGGCCCCCCGATGACCGTGCGCAAAACGCCAACCAGACGCATTTCGCAATTCGCACAGGCTGCGCAATTCTTTACGCAGTTTTGCGCGATTTATTGGCGCTTTACGGCAACGACGCGTGATCGGCGATCAAAGAGAGACTGCGCCAGCATCCAGATGGTGAGCTAACTGCTTTGCTGGATGGACTTAACAACAACGGGCTGGCTTCGAACGTTCCGACGAATCAGCCGCGCTTGAGTTCTTCTGATAGCGCGGCTGGTAGAGCTGAATCTCGAAATCGCCGGGAGCCCTTTAGCGTCGCGATTGTGAATTCGGTTTGGTCGCCTTTTTCGCTCGCGAAGTGGGAACCCTCTTGCGAGCGGGCTTCGCCTTTTGTGGCGTGCGTTTTCCGCTGTCCTTCAAGACTCGTTCGTAGACGTCAATGTAGCCCTTGGCCGTTACACGACGAATCGCCTCTCCGATCGCGTCGAGCGCGACGTCTTCCAGCTTGCCGAAACGAACGCACGACTTTCCCATATTCAGTTTCTTGCCGGACTTGGCCCAGGTCGCTTCGAATTGCTTGCGTTGGTTCGAATCGGAGTAGACCGACATCAGATACAGCGACATGTAGTTTTTTTGGGAAGCCAGCGCGGCAAAGGGGAGCGGCTGCCGTGGGTCGCAGTGGTACCCCGGCGGATATAAGGTGTGCGGCACGAAGTAACCGATCATGCCGTACTGCATGCCTTCCTCGAAGCCGGCGTCGAGATTCTTGCGAATCACTGCGCGGACCGCTTCGATCGCTTGCCGCCGCTCGTCGGGCAGCTCAGCGAGATAGGCCGCAACGGAAGTCGCTTTGCTCTGCACCATGACGGCACCCTGAATCATGCAATACGCGGCATTCCCGATGCGGACCCGCCAGAGGCGGTCTCAAAGTCAAACAAGCGTCAACCGGCCAGTAGCCGGTTGACGCTGGATGGCCCGTTTTCGGTCGAGCGCGGCGCACGTCGCCCGACAGATTTTGAAACCGCCTCTAGCGGAAGCCCTCCGCTACATCGAGAGAATCGCCTTCCTAGCGATCGATCACTTTCCGAATCCGCTTGTTCGACTTCGAGGGATCTTCCTTGGAATACGTCACGAGGAATGCCGAGCTGTCGGTCTTCGACTCAAATTTCTCCGGCGCGGCCTTGCCGCTCATGTCGTAGCAGACCTTGAGCGTGTCTTTTTCCAGGTCGAAGATGGCGGGGATGGTCTTGCCTTTGTTGGGCCCTTCCGTGCCGACGATTGTCACCTGTTTGGGATCCTTCGATTCGTCCACGGTATACGTTCCCTTGTCGAGCTTGCCGTGGACCGTGACCGAATACTTACCGTCGTGGAACACCGCGTGAATGTCCTTGCATTCCTCGGCCGTCATCGACTTCCCGGCCAGGACCGCAGAGACGGGCACCCAGACGCCGTTGATCGCCTTCTCGCCGCCGGCCTTCTGGGGTTCGGCACACCAACCGGAGGTCGCAAGTGCCGTCGCCAGCAACGCACCACCAAGACTGAGATACTTCATGATGAAACTCCAAGACAAAGGAAACACTTCTCGAACAACACAAATTCGTGCCGCAACGAACGGCACGCGTGATCGACTGTGCCGTTTGAAGTCGGCAATCGATTTTTCCCGCCGTCTCAAGACGGCACTCTGTTTTTCCTGTTGTTGATTTTTCCCGACCTTACGCAAATCAAAGTCAATCGACAATCCGCCGCGGACGAGCTGCGGAGCTTTTCTCCCTACGACGGCGGGTTGTGCCACCAGTGCGGGATGACGTGGCCAGGTAGACACGTCGGTGCCCCTTCTGGCGCGGGAGTTCACGGTAACCGTTCGACTCGAAGAGTGCCGGGACGCCGGTCCAGGCAAAGACAGCGGGGAGGGCGGCCCCAGGCTCCGCCGGCATCACGGGGTAGCCTTCCACTTCGCGGGCCCCCGATTGAAAGGCCACCTTCGTTGCCTCTTCGACGAGTCGTTTAGCGATGCCGCTGCCCCGCCAGGCACGCGGAACGTAGAAGCAGTTAATCGACCAGGTCTGATCGGACCAACTCCGTTTGAGCGCCTTCACGCGCTCCAACCGGGGAAATGCGCTGCGCGGACCAAACGAGCACCATCCGACCGGCTGCTTCTCCGAGAAGGCGAGGATGCCGTGCACCGATCCCTGCTCGACCAACTCGCGAAAGGCCGCGCGGTTCTTGGCCCCTTTTGACTCGGTCCACAGCTTGCCGCCACGAGGGACCCGCCACCACATGCACCAGCAGCCGCCGCAGGCGCCGTTGGAACCAAATAATCGCTCGAGATTCGGCCAATCGTCAGGGCGGAGTGGTCGCAAGGTGATCCCGCCGCCCGCCGCGCCGGCAACCGACCGTAATCGATTTGTTCTTGCCATGCGCATCCTTCTGTTCGCTTGAAGGAAACGCTGACGGCGCAAAGAACGCGCCTGCGCAGTCCGCGATCGATCGAAAGGCTCGGAGACTACGACTGAATCTCCCGGGGAAATGCCTGCCGACGGGACGCGAGGCCCCGGCGGTGGGTCCGATTCTACAGGCGGATTTTCGCCATCGCAAACGTAAAAATCTTGGGGTCCAGACAGCCTTTAACCGGTCGGTCGGTGCGGTTATTGGGCGCGGGCGATCGGTGCGAAATCCGAGGCTTCTCGGGGCCAGAAACGCAGAAATCGCCACACGTGAGTGATCCGGATCCCCCCTTTTCTCGTTGACCGATTGCGTAAGTGCGGTCCGCCATGCGAGACTCTTTCCAGCGACGGCGGCCAAGTGCGTCTGCGGCGGCCTGCAATCTTCACCATACCGACACGACGAGGCGAGACATCAAATGACACGGCTCTTCCGGGCGACATTCGCGACAGCTGTTGTTGTCTTATTGATCGGGAATTCCGGCCGTGGCGATAGCCCCAAAGATGCGGGGGCGACCGTCGACAAAGCCGTGCAAGCACTTGGAGGCGAAGCGACCTTGAAGTCGATCAAGGCCTACTCGTGGAAGACGAAGGGCAAAATCAACATCGGCGGTAACGAGAGCGATTTCACCGGTTCCACCACCGTCGACGGGATCAACCGCCTGCGCCAGGCTTTCGAGGGCGAATTCAACGGCGAGAAAATCAAAGGGCTGACCGTTGTCGATGGCGAGAAGGGTTGGAGGAAGTTTGGCGAGATGGCGATGGAACTCGATAAGGACGCCCTAGCCGCCGCCAAACGCACGATGTACCTGCAGGCTGCCTGGAGCAATCCGCTCGTCCTCAAGGAAAAGGGTTTCAAGATCAAGGCCGCCGCGGATGACAAGGTCGACGGCAAGGACGCAGCCTGCATCGAAGCAACGGGCCCCGACGGCAAGGACTTCAAGCTCTATTTCGACAAGACCACCGGATTGCCGGTCAAAGAGGTGGCCCGCGTGGTCGGCTTCGGCGGCGAGGAACTGACTCAAGAGTCGTACTTCAAGGAATTCAAAGTCTTCGACGGGTTCAAGACCCCCACCAAGGTCGACATCAAGCACGATGGCGAGAAGTTCCTGAACTTCGAGGCGTCCGACTTCAAGAAGCTCGATAACGTCGATCCAAAGACGTTTGCGAACCCGCTGTGACGGCGGACGGCGACTTAATGACAAGTCCCGCAATTGGTTGCCACGGCAATCGATTGCGGGACTTGCGTTTTTATCAGCCGTCTGGGCATTCGATGCGACAAAGTCGGCGCTCCTTGCGGCGGGCCCGCGTTCGACTGTTCAAGCGGGCCGTCCTGTTCGGCCCGCTCGCTTGGTTTTGCGGGATGTGCGTGGGCAGCCAAATGCTATTCGGCGTGAACTTGATCGAATCGTTCGATCGGGCTTGGATCATGGCGAACATCGTATTCGGCGTGTTGTTTATTCCATGCGGAGGGGCTGTTGCGCGGGTTCTCGCCTCGCACTGCAATCAAAGCTCACGGTGGAAGGCCGCGCTGGACGGAATTTCAGGACGCAGTTTGATCTCTGCGCAGCGTGATCTCGAACGGTGGACCGCGTTCGCGCAGGAGTCATCAATCGAGCCGTGTTGATCGACGAATGTCGCCGCTCGCAAAGTTGCACATATAATAACGTCAAGTCCCGATGATGCGTTCGAGATCGGCTATCGCTTTTTGCGAAACGGTTTCGCGTCGAAAAAAACTCGAGTCGCCCATCGGACGCCAGGAATCCTCGGCGAACTTGGAACATCCGCTAGATTCTGCCACTGTCTCGCAGAAGGACATTGAAATCGACCGACGCGACTCGTGCGATTTTGCGGCTTTGACGATCCTCTTGGGTATTAAGGGGTTCACTGGGCGTCACGACGGGTCACGGTTTGACTGATCGAGCGGAAAAGGAGTCCTGCGATGCTTGTCCTGTCCCGGCAGCGCGACGAAAGCATCATTATTGGTGACAATATTGTCATCACGATCGTCGATATCCGAGGCGACAAAGTTCGCCTGGGTATCGAAGCACCGACTGAAATTCCGGTGCATCGGCAAGAGGTCTACGAGGCCATTCAGCGCGAGAATGCCAAGGCCGACGCCGAAGGCCGCGTGATGCGTCGCGGGGCCGCGGAAAAAACCTGTTCGAAAACCCCCGCGGCCGACGTATAAACGTCGAAGCAGCCCGGCGCCGTCTTCGGTGGCGCGGGCTGAGGCGAGTGGAGGGGTGCCGCTAAAATGGGCTCCCTCTTTCGTCGTGCGGCAAAAAAAAGCGGCCGGCCGCCAAAAAGCCCAAAGAAACATTACTGCCCGACCGTCCTGAACCTCACACCCTCCGCAGGCAGCGGTTTTGCCCGGGCATTGCTCATTTTGACTCAAGCGGACCACGCTCGCAGTCGATAGATGGACAACGGTCGGTGGGCCGACCTCACGCTGAATTCCCAGATCAGCGTGCGAGTGCAGTCCCCGGTGATCGAGCGACGCGAACCCGTTCGCCTCGAAGTCGCTGTGCCGTCCGATCGGGGCCCGATAACCGAGATCGGGTTGGTTTTGTTGGAGCGTTTCCCCCAGGGCGTAGGTGAAAATCGACCTCGCGTGAACCACCAAACCTAACCTCCCGGAGCTTCGATCGGGCCGGTTAGCGGGTCAAAACAAAAGGCTTGTTGCAATGACAGTAATTAACACCAACATCGCGTCCTTGGTTGGTATGACGAACGTTGAAAACTCGACAAACGAGCTCAACACGTCGTTGACGCGCTTGTCCACCGGCTTGAAGATCAACAGCGGTGAAGACGACCCCGCCGGCCTTGTTGCCAGCAACACGCTGGGCTCGCAAATCACCGCCATCAATCAATCGATCACCAACAGCAACCGCGCCAACGACGTGCTTTCGACGGCCGACGCGGGTCTGCAGCAGATTAGCACGCTCTTGGATCAGGTCCGTAGCCTCGTGCAAGCCGGTTTGAACACCGGCGGCCTCACTCCCGACGAGCAGCAGGCCAACCAGAACCAGATCGATCAGGCCCTCTCCGCCATCAACACGATTTCGGCCAACACCACGTTCGCCGGTGAAGGCTTGATTGACGGCAGCAAGGGCTACACCACCCAAATCACCGCCGCCAATGCCGCAAAGATCAACAGCTACTCGCTGAGCAGCGTGGCCTTTTCGGGCAACTCGACGGTGAACCTGAACGCCAACATCAAGACGGCGGCGACCCAGGGCACCTTGTACTACGGCTTCGTCAGCGGCGGTCTCTCGTCCAATACGACGCTCGAAGTCGCAGGCGCCGGTGGTACCGACGTGGTCAATTTAAGCTCGGGAAGCTCGCTCTCGAATGTCAAGTCGGCCATTAACGGCGTCACCAGCGCCACGGGCGTGATCGCCACGCAGACCGCGGCGGTCTACGGAACGGCCACCTTCGGCACGGCCGGCTCGAATAACGGCCTGACCTTCACCGATATTCAGGGCAAGGCGAGCAATCCCAACCAGGGCGTGCAGACCCAGCCCGTCACAATCAAGTTCGCCTCGGCGGCTGCCAACCAGGCTTTGTCGGTCAGCAGCACGTCGACCTCGAACTCCGTGACGCTGACGATTACTCTCGGCACGAATGGTTCGAGCACCGTCACTTCGACCGCCAGCGAAGTCAAGGCCCTCATCAACGCGAACGCCAACAGCAGCGGCTACGTGCAGGTGACTCTCGGAGGCAGCGGCGCGGGCGTCGTGGCGTCGGCCGGCACAAACAAGACCGAAACGGGCGGCACGAACGGCTCCTTGACCTTGCTCAGCCAGGATTACGGTTCGTCGCAATTCGTCGGTGTCAACGTGCTGTCCGGAACGTTCGCAACCACGACCGGCTCGGTCGGCGGCACCGCGTCCGATCGCAGCGCGGGAACCGACATTGTGGCGACCATCAACGGCCAGACCGCGGTCGGCAACGGCTTGACCGCGTCGATCACGAGCCAGACGCTCAGCGGCTCGATCACCTTCAACGCCGCCGACAACGTGGCCAACACAGCGGCTGCGATCACGGTGACCGGCGGCGGCACGGTGTTCCAGATCGGCCAAGAGGCGAACCTGTCGGGACAGGTGAACCTGGGTATTCCCGCCGTCAACACGGCCGTGCTCGGCGGCACCGAGGGCAAACTCTACCAGCTCGGATCCGGCGGGTCGCTCAGCCTCTCGAATGTCGGCACGTCGGTACAAGGCTCGACGCTCGTCAACGTGATCAGCGACGCGCTCAACCAGGTTTCGAGCCTAAGCGGTCAGATCGGCGCCCTGCAGTCCAACGTGCTGAACACGAACATCGCCACGCTGAACAGCGCCCTCGAGAACGTGTCGCAGGCCCAAAGCGATATCCTGGATACGAACTTCGCCCAGGAAACGGCCAACATGACCCGTGCCCAGATTCTCGAACAATCGGGTATCTCGGTCTTGTCGATCGCCAACCAGACGCCCCAGGCCGTGCTCAAGCTCTTGTCATAAATTGAGTCGCCTGCCCTCGGGCAGCCTCTCAACGCATAAATCGAGACGATTCACGATCGGCGTCGCTGCGACTTGTCGCACGCGGCGCCGATCGCGTTTTTGCTGCCGACTCATCCGACACAGATCGGATCGACGTCACCCCAGCTATCCGTCCAGGAAGCCTGCGCTGACTTTTCGGAAATTGTCGAATCGATCGAACTGATGCTCTTTGACGCCCGCAGTCGATTTATAGAGAGGGACCAATCCACGCTCTTGGGTGCGCCCGATGGAAGCGACGATCATCAGTTCGCCCGCCATGATCCGCGATGGACTTGCGCATCATAAGGCGGGCCGATTGGTCGAAGCGGCCGCGATCTACGAATTGGTTCTCCAAACCGATCCGCGGCATGCCGACGCATACCACCTTCTGGGGCTTGTCGCCCATCAACGGGGCGAGCATCAGGCGGCCGTCGACAACATCGAGCAAGCGATTGGCCTCAACGCCAACTTGGCGGTGTACCACGGCAATCTGGGAGTCGCACTGCGGGCTTTGCGACGTCCCGGCGACGCGGTTGCCGCGCTCCGCCGTGCCGCCGAGCTCGATGGGACGTCGGCGGACATTGCCCTCAATCTGGGGAATGCCCACATCGATCTGGGCGAATACGAGGACGCAATCGCCGCCTTCCGTCGGACGGTCGAACTCGACCCCCAAAAGCCGCAGGCCTGGACGGGACTGGGCGAAGCCCTCCGCATCGAGCGCGATCTCGAGGAATCCCGCCGCTGCCATCAACGGGCGATTGCAATTGCGCCGCAATTGCCCGACGCCCATCACAACATCGGGCTGACCGAGCGCGACCGGGGCGACTCCGACGAAGCCATCGCCTGCTTTCTGCGGGCCGTCTCGTTGCGACCCGAATTCATCGAAGCCCACGTGGCGCTCGCGAATCTTTACGAGGATATCCACGATTTTCCTCGTGCCGGGGCCAGTTATGACCGCGCGCTGCGGGTCGCGCCCGACTTCACCGCGGCGCGGTTCAACCGGGCGCTGGCCCTGTTGCGACAAGGCGAACTTGCCGCGGGCTGGGACGCGTACGAATCGCGCTGGCGGCACAACAACAAGCCCCGCCTCTTCTCGCAGCCGCTCTGGGACGGATCGCTCGCCCGCGACAAAACGGTGCTGATCTATAGCGAGCAAGGGATCGGCGACGAAGTCATGTTCGCCTCCTGCTTTCCCGAAGTGATCGAACGAGCCGGAGCGTGCCTGATCGAGTGCGAACCGCGTCTGCTGCGGCTCTTCGGCAGATCATTTCCGAAGGCACGCTGCTTTCCGCGAACGGCGCTCACCGATCCTTCCCTGCTGCAGAACCTTCCCAAGTTCGATCTCCAGACCGCTTCCGGGGGTGTCCCGCGCTGGTTGCGACGCACCTTCGACACCTTTCCGACGCACCCCGGCTACCTCATCCCCGATGCGGACCAGGTGACCGAGTGGCGCGCCCGGTACGCGCAACTCGGCGCCGGCCTCGTCGTCGGCATTTCCTGGAAAGGGGGCGCGGACGCGGGCACGCGCCGCCGCCGTTCGACGGCCCTCGGACAATGGGCATCGCTGTTCCGTCTTCCGGGAGTTGCCTTCGTCAATTTGCAGTATGGTGACTGCCGCGAGGAAATCGCTCAGTTCGAGCGGGAGTTCGGCGCGAAACTGCATCATTTCGACGAGTCGAAGCCGCTGTCGGATCTCGACGGATTCGCCGCCCAGATCGCGGCGCTCGACCTCGTCATCTCGGTCGACAATTCGACGGTTCACATGGCCGGCGCGCTCAACACGCCGGTCTGGACGCTGCTTCCCTGCTCCTGCGACTGGCGCTGGTTCACCGATCGCGACGAGAGCCCCTGGTATCCCGGCATGCGGCTCTTCCGTCAGGCGTCCTTCCGTGAAATGGCCCAGTCGAATTGGGACGAGGTCTTCGCCCGCGTGTCGCTCGCCCTTGAGGAATTGATCGCCCACAGCGCGGCCGATCTCAGCCGCCGTGCAACGCGACTGCAAAAGGAGCTGCGGCTGGCCGAGGCCATTCAATGTTTCTCGAGCGCCGCGGCCCTGCGGCCCCAGGATGCCGAGACGCTCAACAATCTGGGCATCGCGTGGAAGGAAGGGGGCCGATTGGATTTGGCGGTCGCCGCTTATCGCCGGGCCATCGAAGCGCGGCCCGATTTTGCCATCCCTTGGTTCAACTGCGGAAACGCCCATCGCGAAGACAACCGGCTTGTCGAAGCGGCCGATTGCTACGAAGAGGTGCGCCGCCGAGATCCCGGGAACCTGCAAATCCTCGTGAATCTTGCGGTGACGCTCAAACACTTGCGGCGGCTCGACGAAGCGGCGGACTGTTTGAACGAAGTCCTCGAGCGCTCCCCCGAGCTTCCGGCGGCCCGCTTTGATCGGTCGCTGATTCTGCTGCTTCGCGGAGAATTGGGAACCGGCTGGGACGAGTACGAATGGCGGCTGCGACAAGAACCGATTTCCGCGCCGTGCGGAAGCCAGCGCTGGGACGGCACCGCACTCAACGGACGTTCGATTCTCGTGCTCTCCGAACAGGGCATCGGCGATGAAGTCATGTTCGGTTCCTGCCTGCCGCAGCTTGCACAAGAGGCGAGTCGCTGTGTGTTTCAGTGCGACCCGCGGCTGTTGCCGCTTGTTTCACGGTCTCTGCCCGGCATCACGGCGGTCGCCAAGACAACCGCTGCGACGGTGCCTTCCGATACGGCGTACGACGTCCACGAATTCCTGGGTAGCCTGCCGCGACGCTTTCGCCGCACGCTGGGCGATTTTCCCCGTCAAGCGGCGTATCTCCGTCCCGATCCCGGTCGAGTCGCCGAATGGCGGTCGAAGTTAGCCCGCTTGGGCGGCACATTGAAAGTCGGCATTTCCTGGCGCGGCGGCAAAGACCGCGAAACGCAGCGGCAGCGCTCGATTCCCGTCGAGCATTGGAAGCCGGTCGTGCAAGTTCCCGGCGTCCGCTTCGTGAATCTGCAATACGGCCCCGCCGCCGCAGACGCCGCCCTCTTTCGCGAGCGCTTCGGGATCGCGCTCGACGACGGCGCCGACTGTGATCCCGTCGCCGATCTCGACGGCTTCGCCGCCAAACTCGCGGCCCTGGACCTGGTGATCTCGGTCGACAATTCGACCGTGCACCTGGCGGGCGCACTCGGCCGCCCGGTCTGGACGCTGCTCCCCTTCTGCTCCGACTGGCGCTGGATGCTCGAAGGCGAAACGACGCCCTGGTATCCGGCGATGCGGTTGTTTCGCAGCCGGGCGCTCGACGGCTGGCCGGAGTTGATGCTTCGCACGGCACGCCTCCTCACGGAGGCCACATTCAGCGCCAGACGCTGATCGAGGTTTGTGCGACGGCTCCATGATTTGTGTCGACCGAGCGCGAATGCCGCCGGAACTTGGCGGCTGCGCGCCCGCCTCGGTCCGATGAAGTCGGCAAGCCTGAAAGACTATTCACCCCATATTTTCCACTCGTCCCATACATCCAAAATATTAAAATAATGTAATCTCTTGCGGCGTATCATGTTACGTGATTTCACTAATTACGCTCAACTAGGTATATCTCCTAAATTAATACATTTCTCCTATTTTCTCTGGTTTTCCAGTTGAATGGCTGTTCACTCACGGGTACGTTGTCGCTCATGTGATCAGACTTGGGCCGGCAGATTGGAAAAAATCCGGCTGTTCCTTCAATCGCAGGGAAGCGCCGTGGCTATTGAGGAGAGTGAGTCATGATGAGTGAACGGATGAAGTGCGTGCGCGTGGTTCTAATGGCCCTGGCCTGCTTCGGCTTCTGCACGCCGACCTGGGCTGGACCGACCAAGAACTGCAAAACCAGCTGCTATTGCCAGGGGGTTGATTCGCACGGCTGTCTGACGAATTGCGGCGGATGCCGTGTCACCTGCTGCTGCGTGTGCAACACGAAGTGCTGCACCTTCACGTGCTGCTGCCGCTGCAAAGTGCAGAATTGCTGCAAGAAGTCGGAATGCTACAGCAACGTGTGCTTTCTCCAGTGCGCGTCGTACTGTTGCGAGTACAGCTGCTACTCGTGCGACTATTGCGGCCACTGCTGCTACACCTGCGGCGGCACGACCGGACCGGCGTAGTCAACGTCATTGCCGAGAGGTCACCTCGCGCCGACCGAGTCCATTTTCCCGGACTTATTCCGCGGCGGCAGGCGAGCGATCGGCAGACGCCAAGAATTGAGGGGGCGCGCGGGTTCGGCGGAATCCTGCCCATCAGGCAAGATTTTCGCCGATCACGCGCTCATTCAAGCGGGTTGTACGCCGGCCGCGGCGTCCACGCGATGAGGTCTCGCACCGTCATCGCTCGCTCCGTGGCTGGCGTCTCCCGTCTTTTGTCGCTTCAGGCGTTGTGACGGCCATCGCGGTCATCACGCATTGCTCTGCGGTCAGACGGATTTGAGGGCCTATCATGTCGGTCCGGCTTGTTCGTCAGTCCGGTTTCACGCTGATCGAATTGCTGGTTTCGATCGCGATTATTGGCGTACTCGCCGCGCTTCTCATCCCAGCCGTGCAGGCCTCGCGCGATGCCGCACGGCGCACGGTGTGCAAAAACCAGCTCCGTCAGCTGACGCTTGCCGCGCACATGTATCACGACGTCCATCAATGCTTCCCGCCGGGGAGCTACGTGATGGGGCCGTCGTTTCCCATGCAATCGGGCTGGGGCTGGGGGGCGATGCTGCTCCCCTTTCTCGAGCAAGATGCGATGTACCGGCAGATCAATTTCGGTCTGCCGACGGCCGTCGGCGATAACCTGCAACTGATCGCGACGCCGATCGCCAGCTTTCGCTGCCCGTCGGAAATCGGTTCCGACACGATCGCCTGCATGAACGTCGGCGGACCGGCCTTCAAACTCGCTTCGGGGAATTATTGCGGCTCGGAAGGCGTCTTGAATTCCATGTCGGCGGTGAAGATCGCTCAGATCACTGACGGCACGTCGCAGACGCTGCTCTTGGGCGAGCGGATCGTCCAACCGGGCGGGCCCTCGAGCTTGCCGTTTACCTCGGCCTGGTGTGGGCAGGTCGCCTTCGCCGACGTGTACGACTTGCGATCCGTTCCCTATCTGCTCCCCGATCCGGATCATCCGATCAATTTGTCGCCCAGCGATCCGCTCTGTTTCGGCAGCCGGCACCCGCAGGGGGCCAATTTCACGCTGGTCGACGGGTCTTGCGTCTTTCTCAATGACAGCATCGACGCGCAGGTCTTCGCGGCCTTGGGAACGATCGACGGCGGCGAGATGGTCAGCGTCGACACGTACTGACGGCCACGCCTCAAAACACACTTTAAGAAGTATCGGGCCATGTCACCAAGCGTTCGCGGCTGCATGTTGTTGGGAATTGTGGCGTCCGCGGCTTTGGCTGGCGGCTGTCGCAAGGATGTCAAGGAGTTCGCCGACGAGCACGTCCGCAAGGACATGCTGGCCCTCCACGAAAAACGCGACGCGGTTCCTTTTTTTGAGAAGCACGGACAGTTCTACGATCTCGACAGCACCACCCATGTTGACAAGGAAGTTGTGGTCCCGCTTCTGCAAAAACTGCATGCGATTTCGCCCACCGAGCAATGGGCCATGATCCGCCCGGAGAAACAGGACTCGGCGTACGGCGTATTGATCGGGCTGCCCAAGGACCCCAAGGTCGTCGACCAAATGGCCGAAGCCGTGCAAGAGGCCGACGACAAGTTCGACGGCTTCATCCTCCAACAATGGGGCCACGAGTGGCTCATGATCAATCTGATCGACCAGCAGTCCTACGAGACGCTGAAAAAGTCGAACCCCGACATCGACAACCAGCGATGAGCATGGACGCGCTTTGGGCGTCGACTCGTTTCAGAATCGCGCTTTGGAAATCGTCTCCTCCGGAAAGGTGCGGACCGCTTTCGATCTCGAAAGGGAAGCGCGGTCGTTGCGGGTCCGGTACGAGGACGGACATTTCACCTACTGACCGCATCCTGGCTGATCGCTGCTCTTGGCCCGCCGACTGATCGAAGCCGGCGTCTCGGTCGTGACGGCCTGCCTGTCCGGTTGGGACACGCACCGCGCGAACTTCTCGACGCTCCACGACCTGGTTCCACCGCTCGACGAGGCGGTCCACGCGCTGGTCACCGATCTCGAAGAGCGCGGCCTGCTCGACGATGTGGCAATTCTGATGGGGGGAGAATTCGGCCGCACGCCGCCGATCGGCGACATCACGCCCGACGGCCGCAGCCACTGGCCCGACGCCGGTGTTCTCTGGATGGCCGTCGGCGGCCTGCGGACCGGTCAGATCATCGGCGCGACCGACGCCCGCGGTGAAAAAGTGATCGGACGGCCAATCGGCCTGCAGAGCGTCCTCTCCACGTTGCACCACGTGCTGGGCATCGATCCGTCGCTCACGCTCATCGACCACAACGGCCGACCGCAATACGTGCTCGAGCACCGCGAGCCGATTGTTGAGCTACTCTAAGAGAGGTGGCCAAGTTCCCCCCAAGGCGCATAGGGGACACTCCGATCGGGCCGGGCCGCCACCTGCGCTCAACGCTCCCGCAATCCTGCTCAATGAGCGTGCGCGATTGTGAGACAAATCGGCTGGTGAATTGTAGTAGTCCGTCTACTTCAAATGTGTGGATGTCACGGGGTGCCACTGGCGAGGGCTTTGGCTCGCCAGTGCCAATGCCGCTTGATCTCCGAAGGAAGACACTGGCGAGCCAGAGCCCTCGCCAGTGGCACCGAATACCACCATTTTGGGATATACGCTCTAGTGTAGGGTCAACTTTAATTTTTTGGGTATAGATGCTTCAGTTTTGTTCGAGCATCTTTGCTGGTGAACTGGCAATCGATCGCTGCTTGACTGCGGTTTCGTTCGTTCTTCCAGGCAGTGGTTTCAGTGATAAGCGTTTGTTTGTCGGGAATTCTCCGGGCAAGACATTGCCGTGTCAGGACGTTCAATTCGATTTCGGCCATGTTGAGCCAGCTGCCATGCTTGGGCGTGTGGACGACCTCCAGGCGCTGAATCAGCCGACGCGCCTCCTCGGGCGAAAAGGCCTCGTACAGCGAACCCAGGCTGTGGGTGTTGAGGTTGTCCATCACCAGCGTGATTCGCTTCGCCTTCGGTCGATGGATATCGACCAACTGGCGAACCGCTTCGGCCCAGTCGATCCTGGTGCGCTGATCGGTCACCACGAGATGCCGCCAGCCGATCAGCGGCTCTGTGAACGCGAACACGTTGGCCGTTCCATTGCGTTGGTACTCATAGTCGAAACACTGACGTCGGCCGGGCGCGGCGCGAAGCGGAGTCTGCGTTTCGATGGTCAGTTGCTTGCTCAGCTCATCCATGCAGATCAGCGGGTAGCGCGGATCGTACGGGCGTTGGTAGGCCTCCAGCACGTTTTCCATGTGGTAAACAAACTCCGCGTTGTGCTTCGGGGGAATGCACCACATCCTCTTCTGCCAGGGCTTCAGCTCATTTTTTTTAGGCAACGTCGCACGGTCTCGTGCGAAACCGCCTCGACGATGTGCAGTTCGACGGCGCGTTGGGCTAATAGTCGCAGAGTCCAACGCGCGTGGCCCGACGGTGCGGCACCGCAGCACAGCGCGATGACCTTGGCTTCTTTTTCGCCATCGAGGATCTTGGCACGCGATGGTCGCACTTGCCTCTTGCGGTTCAAGGCCGCTTCCAAGCCTTCCAACACCAGGCGCTTGCGGATGTTTTCGACGGTTTGCACCGTCACTTGGCAGGCATTGGCAATGGCCTCGTCCTTCCAACGCGGCCCGTGCTTGCCAGCATCCGCCAACAAGAGCACCTGGGCGTGCGTGCGTTTCTTCGCTGCGATTCTCTCTTTCTTCACCAATTGCGCGAGCTCTTTGCGTTCATCCTTGTCGAGCTTGACGACATACCGCTTGTTCATGACTCCCCTCCTTGGGTCGGAATGACTTCCGCCATTGGAGAGAAATCTCGCGAATCCGTGAACCCCAAAAACCAAAATTGACCCTACACTAGTAGTCCGTCTACTTCAAATTGGTGGGTGCCACGTCCACGGCTGTTATGTGGAGCGGTGTCAACGTCAGCTGGCCAGTTTCGCCGATGCAACCTGTTATTCAGTCGTTCCTGTTGTCAGGAAGACTATCTCGTCGTTCGCAATTGCGATGGTATGGGTTGAAGGCGGATCACACTCTGCGACGGATGGTTCCAGCCGTGCGACGATCTCGCCTTCGTGGTTCGGGGGCGATGGCGGTTCCGGTGGACTTCGTTGAGCCGTCTTCCCAGGCAGCTCACGCGGGCAGGTTCCTTTCTCTGTTCGACGGTTTACGGAGTTCAAGGTTGGTTTGCGTTCAAGAGATTCATCCAGGGCGTCTCGCGAGCCCCTTCCGCGTCGCCGTCGCCTCGGCCTCACCCCGTCTGGGCCGAGGCGATGGTGACGTGGAAGGGGCGGCCCCCTTCTGTGGAGCCCGAGCGGAGGTCTCCTTCTTGGTCTTCTCGGACGCCAGTGCATCATGCTCATCCAGCAGCGTCCCGAGTTCCGGCGAACGAGCGGTGTGCCACATCTCCACTCCCAGTTGTCTCATGACGGCCACGATGGCGATTCGGCCACGACTCTTGGATCCGCGACGGATGCGATCGTACTTCGCTCGCCATTCGGGCGAGACCCGCAGCGCCGCCCAGGCCGCCTGGCACAACACGTGCCGCACGCGCGCCGGACCTTGCTTGGTGATGTGCCCCTTGCGATCCTCCCGCTCCCCCGACTCGAAGGCCGACGGGGCCAGCCCCAAATAGGCGGCCAACTGCCGACGATTCGCGAACCGGGCCAAGTCTCCCAATTCCGTCAGGAAGACCATCGCCGTCAGCGTCCCCACTCCGGAGAGGAGCTTCAGTTTGCGATATGGCCGAGCATAGCGTTCGGTCCGGCTCAGGCGTGTGATCGCCCGATCGAGGGCCTGGATCTGCACGGACAGCGCCTGGTAAAGCTCCACCAGGCTCGCCAACGCGGTCCGCACCCCCTCGCGCAACGCGCCGGTGCTCCCCGCCGCGACCTCGCGCAGCCACTCGACGCTCCGTTTCGACCAGTCCCCCGAGGAAGTGAAGTCGTCCGGGAAGCCCAGCCGCGATCGCTTCACAAGATTGCGAATCTGGTTTTTGAGCCGCGTCCGTTGAGTGGCCACCTCCAGCCGCAACCGAACGATTTCCCGATCATCGCGCGTCTGGTGATCGGGGACCCACACGTTCGGCAGCGTCCGTCCCGCCAAGACGTGCGCCCGGACTTCGTCCAGGATCATCAGGGCGTCCTTGTCGTCGGTCTTGTTCTTGCGCGAGTGCGTGGTGTGCGGCAGATGCGTCGGCGCCAGCACATGGCATTCGATGCCGGCCTCCGTCAAATCGTCGTACAGGCCAAACCCCTGACCGCTGGCCTCGTAAGCGAACACGATCCGGGTGGCCCCGTGTTGGGAGGCGAAATCCTTAACCCACTCGATCATCCCCGGCCGATTCGACGTGGCAAACCCCTTGCGCACCGTCGCCCCCGGGCCGTCCGCGACCTTCAATACCATCGTCGCATCATGCAGATCGCAACCAATCATGATAACCTTGCACATGGCCAGTCCTCGCTGAGTTCGGAAACAAGCAATTGATCCGGCGAGTGTACTGGCCATTTTCATTCAAGTGCGCCCACTCCACATGATGACTCTGCGTGGGCGTGTCTTCGAACGTCAAGCGGATTCGCACGCCCACGCAAAGCCGTGGGCGTGGCACCCGATCCACCAATTTGAACTGGACTACTACGCGGTCGGCGTCCCATTCTTGCGCACGGGGATTTAGAGATTGCGCATGGCGCCGAGTCGCTGCTCACTCAATTGCCGCGGCCCCGCCGGTCAGTTTTCGCTGAACCGCGGAACGATGCGAGGCGGCTCGAGGTACGGCTTTGGCAGGCCGGCCCAGAATAACAGGCCGTCGGTGACGACGACGACCGGCACCAGGTCGAGCGTCGTGAGCTGTTCGATGCTCGCGCGTCCCTGCGGTGAGAGGCTTCCCAGTTGCTGCAGCGCCTGGTCATGGGGCAGAGCCCAGACGCAGCTCACGCCGATATCGTCGGGCTCGTCGGAATGATCGAATTCGAAAGCGAGGCCGTCCGGGACGAGGTCGTGGGCCATCTGCCGCGCGAAGGGATCGTTGATGTCGATGATCGCGACCACGGGCCGGTCGTCGCCGCGACGCAGCGCGGTCAGGTAGGCGTCCGCAATTCGTGAGCAATTCGCGTCGAGAACGAGCTTGTGACGTTCGGGCATAGCGCGCCTCCCATTGAAGTGCCCAAACTGAATTCGATGCGGTGAGATTAGTCGCTCGACGGTGTTCTCGGTATTGGTATTTCAACTGACAACGGCTTGGCACAAAAAAGGGGACTAAACGTTCCCTTTTTTTGTGCCAAGCCGCTAACGCCAACAATCCCGAGCGGGCCGCTCAACACTCCTGCTACCAATTGGTCGGCTACCGACGTTGGGCTCGAAAAAAACGCGCCGTCTCAGGCCTGCAAGAAAAACAGCAGTTGCCATTCAGGCCTGAAAACAGGTCACTGGTCGTCACCGAATCGCGGACAGGTATTTACACCTAGGTCTTTTCCTGAAGAAATCTTCAGTTTTCAGCTGATTTACATTTCCTTCACAAAGAGGCACGGTGACTCTGATTTGTTTCCGATTCCGTCTCCATTTTTGATCGGAGGACTGTGTATGCGCTTGTCTCCCTCCAAAAGCCCGCGTCGTGCGGGCTTCACGCTGATCGAGTTGCTGGTGGTGATCGCGATTATCGCAATCCTCATCGCCCTGTTGCTGCCTGCCGTGCAGGCCGCCCGCGAAGCGGCACGCCGCACCCAGTGCCGAAACAATTTGAAGCAGATCGGTATCGCCTGCCACAACTATCACGACGTGTTCAAGATGTTCCCGACCGGCGCCGTGATCAGCCCGCAGCAACAGAATTTCTATGCGACGGGTCAGATGTTGCTCTTGAGCTTCATCGAGCAAGGTAACCTGATCCACACGGGGAGCAGCAGCAGTCCGACCTACAACTACAACCTCCCCTGGTGCTGCCAGGGAACCGCCGCGAACGCGATCATTCAGACCGCCCGCGGCAGCGGGTTGTGGCGTTGTCCGTCCGACACGGGGCCGCAGGACATCCTTCCGGCCTTGGCCGTCGGTCAAGGCGCGTTCATGTGCAATTATTGCTTTTCGCACGGTGTGAATGACGCGGCGGCCGCCTTCCAGGAAGCCGGCGCCAGCCTCCTCGTGCCGGTGCCCCCGGTTCCCCTCCCGGCCACCGAACGCGGCGCTTTCGGCGTCAACATCAACACGCGCATTCGCGACGTCACCGACGGCACGCAGAGCACCATCATGATGGGCGAAGCGGCCAACGGCGCCTACACGTCGACGCCCAAGTGGACCGTTTGCAACTATCGTTTCTGCACGGCGGCCTACATCATTCCCTGCGGAGCCCCGTGGCTCGTCGGTTCCTCCCTCAAGTCGAAGAATCCGATGCCCATCGGCTGGGGAACCAACATCACCACCACCCCGAGCGACGCACTTGATGGCGGTAACACGTTCTATTCCGGCATCCGCGGCGGCTGGGTCATGGCCTGCACCATGGAGCCCATCAACAAGAACCCGGTGACGGGAACTTACACCCTCTATGCCAGCGGCGACTTCAGCGGCTTGAGCGCCGCCAGCTCATGGACCTCCGTCCCAGCTGACCCGCCGCAGGTCTCCGGCAGTTACAAGACCAACTGGCCTGCTCCGCTTTCCGGGCATGCCAGCATGTCGAATTTCCGGAGCGATCACCCGGCTGGTGCTCTGTTCCTGTTCTGCGATGGCCACGTTCAGTTCCTGAACGAGAGCATCGACATGACGACCTACACTGGCTTATCCACCATTCAAGGTGGCGAGTCCGTGCAGAGTGCACTCACCGACTAATCGTCGGTTGATGCACGCTGGTCATTTGTGATTGTGCAGGCTGCCAACGAGCGCTTTCGTTGGCAGCCTGTTTTTTTGAAGGATGAAGGATGAAGGATGAAGGATGAAGGATGAAGGATGAAGGATGAAGGATGGGCCAGCGCAAGCCGTGCGAAACGCCTGGTTTGGTTCATCCTTCATCCTTCCGCCTTCATCCTTCACCTCGTGGCCGGGCGGTTAAAAAGTAGACGGCATTCCAGTGCCTGAGTGCACCGTCTAGATTTTCCGTCAATTTGCACGGTTGGGGGCAGAACTCCGCTGGAAGATGCGGCTTACGATTTGGTAGCCTCAACAAGGGTTCGAGACAGATCAAACTGTCCGGCCAGACACCGAGGAGTCTGTATGTCTGTTGATCCGGACGTGATCCGTTCCGAGCCGCATCACGAAATCGGCACCCTGCTGGAAGATCACGCCGACGAGATTATCGAGCATTGGTGCCGCCGCGCGGTCGAAGAACAGCCGCATGCCCGGCGCCCACCATGTCGTGCTGCAGGACCATTTGCACGACTTTTTGCGCAAGCTGGGACGCAGCTTGTCCGAATCGCGGGATCCGTACACGTATCAGCATTGCTTGACGGCTGCGACGCACGGCGAGCAGCGCTGGGAAGTCGGCTGGTCCCTTTCCGAGGTGATTCGCGATCACCAGATCCTGCGGTTGGTGATCCTCGATTTCTTCGAGGAGAATCTGGATCGGGACCTCCGGTATCGCGAGATTCTGGCCGTCAGCTTGGCGCTGGATGAGGCGATTTCGGCAAGCGTGGTCGCCTACGTGAATGGGCGCGACGTTTACTTGAAGGAACTCGAGCACGCCCGCGGGGAAGAGAGCCGCGAGGCCCAACGCCGACTGGAAGAGCAGGCGGCGGCGCTCAAAGAGGCGGATCGGCGGAAGAACGAGTTCCTGGCGATTCTGGCGCACGAGCTGCGAAACCCGCTGGCACCCATTCGGAATGCCGTCGAGGTGTTGGGTCTGCAAAATCCGCCCGATCCGGCCGTGCAGTGGCCGCGCGAAATCATCGAACGCCAGGTGCACAACCTCAACCGCATGGTCGACGATTTGCTCGACGTTTCGCGGATCACGCAGTCGAAATTCAATTTGCACAAAGAGCCGGTGCAACTGACCACCGTGATCGCGCGGGCGATCGAGACGAGTCAGCCGCTGATCGAGGTCCGCAAGCATCGCCTCACGATCGAGGCGCCCGCGGAGCCGCTGTGGGTGCAGGGAGACAGAGTGCGGCTGGCGCAGGTCGTGGCCAATCTGCTCAACAACGCGGCCAAATATACGGCCGAAGGGGGTCAGATCTGGTTGTCGGCCGAAAGGGACGCAGGCGATGTGGTCTTGCGCAGTGCGCGACACGGGGATCGGCATCCCGGCCGACCTGTTGCCGCGCGTGTTCGACGCGTTCACGCAAGAGGAGCGATCGCCCGATCGCGCACAGGGGGGCTTGGGGATCGGGTTGGCGCTCGTCCGCAGTTTGGTCGAGTTGCACGGCGGCCGGGTCGAGGCGCGGAGTGCGGGTCGCGGAGAGGGGAGCGAATTCGTCGTGCATCTGCCCGCGCTGGCCGAGGCGCCGACCCTGCCTGCGTCGCCGGTCAAATCAAACGGCGACGGCGAGGTGCCCACACGCCGGATTCTTGTCGTCGACGACAATATCGATAACGCGGAGACGCTGGGACTGCTCTTGCGTCTGGGCGGTCACCAGGTGAAGACGGCCTACAGTGGGCCTTCGGCGCTGGAGGCGGCGCGATTGGAACGGCCGGAAATCGTCATGCTCGATATCGGCATGCCGGGCATGGATGGCTTGGAAGTGGCGCGGCGGCTTCGCGAAGAGATCGGGCTCAAAGACGTCTTGTTGGTCGCGATGACCGGCTACGGGCAGGACGAGGATCGGCGGCGGACAGAAGGGGCGGGCTTCAATACGCACCTGGTCAAACCGGTCGACCTCGAACGGCTCAAATCGATTTTCGCGCGTTGGCCGAAGGCCGATGCCTCGCAAGATGGCACGCCCGTGAACTAAAAGCGGGTGGCCGGCCGGGCATCTCATCAACGTATGCACACATTTTGATGTATGCCGAATTGGCAGCCGCAATTTTTGGCAGTTCGTGCAATTTTTTCTGCTTTAGAAAACCCCCTCTGCGCCCCAAAAAAGCCAAATAATTGTACAGAAACTGGCCAGCTACTGTGCCCTGGTCTGCCATTTTGGCCACTTCTCTGGCGCCCAAGATGCGGAGGGGAATCGAGTCCTTTTGGCGAGACAATCCTCATCGATTTCCAGATATTCGGCGCCCATCGTTCCTTTCCTCGACTTTTGCGGCAGTGTATCGTGCCACCTGCAACGGGGAGAGGTCTGAGTTTGCCCTATCGACTGGAGACTGCCGCCATGAAGTTTTTCCAACGCGTCGCATTGCCCGCGATTGTTTGGTTCTCACTCACGGTCATTCCCGGCTTAACGAGCGCGCTGCCTGCCGTCGCGGATGAGCCGGCCGTCAAACCGCTACGGGCACTTTTGATCATTGGCGGCTGTTGCCACGATTATGGGATGCAAAAGGACATTCTGGCACGTGGAATTGCCGAACGCGCTCACGTCGAAGTTTCGGTTTCTTACGATCCCGATACAACAACGCGGCACTTGAACCCGGTCTATGAGAAGCCGGATTGGGCGGCCGGGTATGACGTTATCATTCACGACGAGTGCTGCTCGGACGTGAAGGATTTGCCGATCATTGAGCGGATTCTGGCTCCGCACCGTCATGGTTTGCCCGCGGTGATCCTGCATTGCGGCGAGCACTGTTACCGCAGCCAAGAATTCCCCAAGGTTACGCCCTGGTTTGAGTTCACCGGAGTGCAATCAACCGGACATGGTCCGCAGTTGCCGATCGAGGTCTCGTTCGTTGCTCCCGAGAACCCGATCACTCATGGAATGGCGAATTGGAAGACCATTAAAGAGGAGCTCTACAACAACAGCGCCGGCCATTTGCTGGATACGGCAACTTCCCTGGCACGTGGCCAACAAACAGTCCGGCGACGGGGTGGCCGCGACGCGAAGCCGGATTTTGTCGTGGTTTGGACGAATAATTACCGCGGCACGAAGGTCTTCGCCACGACCCTCGGGCACAACGACGAAACGGTTTCGGACGCGCGGTACCTCGACCTCGTCACGCGGGGACTGCTCTGGTCCTGCGGCAAGCTCAACGACTCGTATCTCAAGCCGGCCGCGGGCAAATGATGATGAGATCGTTTGCCGTGCCCTAGCCGAGTTGCGGCGACCGTTTCAGGCGACTTTGCTCGTGGCCTGCCGTCGGCCACCGCGGAAACGGCGGTCAAAACCGTCGTTCTTTTGCTCAAAGAGCCGCTGCAGTCCCTCGGTTAACATGGGCATCGGTCGCCCGATGGCGCGGTGGATTGCGTGGGTCCGCAGCGACGTTTCGCCTTGCCCGAACGCAGCACTCGGCACTTCAACCGGAGCCAGGATCGACGCACGCGGCGGTGCGAGATCGAAAATCCGCGCCAGTGCGCAGACAAAGCGGTGCGGATTGACTCGTTCGGCTCCCGCGACATGGTACACGCCCGACAATCCGGCCTCCCAACTGGGGGGCAACAGCTCGGCCAAATCGGTCGCCAGAATCGGCGTGGCATGCGGCACACAGTCGAAAATGCCCGGGCGTTCCGACTCGAGCGCCGCGACGATTCCTTCAATCCACCCCGTGCTTTCAGCCAGCGGATTCCAGCCGTAGGCATGCGTGCGAACAACGAGGGCTTGCGGGCAAAGTTCCAAGACGCTCTCTTCCAGATCGCGCAAAGTGCGGGCCTGCGGGCTGGGGCAATGCGAGTGGCACGTCTCCGAGTGGAACATCCACGGGCCGGTAAATACGGCGTCCGAAGAAATTAATGTGACGGGAACACCTGATTCACCGGCCATGCGCGACCAAAGGCGGGCGGAGTCGATTCCCGCCAGACTCGCAATCCGGCCCGTAGAGCGGTTCCACGCCGAATCGCCGGCGGCCTGACAGACAACGATGCGATCGGGTCGATGACTCGTGATCAGTTGGCGAATCGCATTCGCGTCGTCACCATTCGCCACAGTTTCGCATCCGTCGATCGAAACGGGCACGGAATTGCCGATTCCCAGGACTTGGTATTTGTCGGCCAGCTGCGCGGCCACGTTGGCGCCGACAACGGAATCCACTCCGGCAATAAGCAATTGTTCCACGAGAGCCTCCCTGCTGTGCCTGATGTCGGGGCTGCTCGGTGAATCCAAAACGAGAAGTGCTTCCAGCACCCCTCTCCATCGCGCTGCCGCCCCTCTTCCGAATCTGCGCGGGGCGGGAGTATATCCGTCCAACCAAGAGTGGGCCAAGTCCAGTTCGCCAAATGACCCCGACTGCGCCCCTTGCTCTTGCGACCCCGAGTGCGGCTTCATGCGATCGGCGGTGCGCGTGAAATTTCGGCAAAAAAGTCCGATTGATTGCTGTTGACGCGTCCGGGCGAACTTCCTATCGTTCGCCCGCCTTTCGGCAAGTCGTTCGACTTTCTTGAGCCAATCCCGTCAAAGTTTCTGATTTTTTTCAAAGTTCACCCGCGGCCGGTTCTGTCGACATCTGTTCTGAGGTCAACAACCGGCAAATGCTGCCGTTACTCACCGGCAGTGAACCTCCGACCCCTTCGAAAAGGAAGTTCAAAAATGAAACGTCTCTCTCTCCTCCTCGTCGCGTTCGCGTTCCTCGCCTCTGCCAGCGGTTGTTGCTGTGGCGCGTTCCATGGCTGCAACTCATGCGGCTATCCGTCCAGTCCGTGTGGCTGCGGGTATGCCCCGGCCTATCCCGCGCCTCCGCCTTGCGGATCCTGCGGAGGTGGATGTCCCACTTGCCCGAGTGGTGGCTGCGGTGTGAATCCTGGTGTGATGCAGCAGGGTGCGTTTTATGACGGCGATAGCATGAGCCGCGCGGCTCTGTCGTCGAACGTCGGTTACGGCGCGACGCCTGCCGCTTCGCTGGCTGCAGCGGAGAGGACCTCGACCTACTAAGCCGCGGACGTTCTGACGCTTTGCGCGCGGGCCTACTTCTCTCTCCGCATCTTTGCGGGGCATACGCGGCGTAAGGCGCAGGGAAAATGCGGTTTGAATGGGTCCAGTGCTTAGACTCGCCGGGTAAATGTGCGTTGGTCCGCGGTTCTGGCCGCAGATCCCTTGGCCGCAAGGCGCGCTTGACCCGCGCGCCGCAGGCGCCTATAATCGCCTGCGGACTACGGAGTCCTAAGTACTCCTCCGCTAATTCCCTATGCAGATCATCCGATATCCTCACCCGGCTCTCCGCTGGAAATCGAAACCCATTACACGAATCGACTCCCAACTAAGGCGGACGGTTCGTGAAATGTTTGATTGCATGTATGCCAACAACGGCATTGGCCTGGCTGCGAACCAGGTTGCGCTCCCTTACCGTCTGTTCGTTACAAATGTGACCGGAGATCCGGCCGTGACCGAGGCGGAACGGGTCTTCGTCAATCCGGAGATTCTTCGCCGGAAAGGGAGTGCCGAAGGCGAAGAGGGGTGTTTGAGTCTCCCTCAGCTTTACGGACAAGTCCGTCGGTCGGAAAAAATTCTGATCGACGCGTTCGATCTCGACGGGCAAGAATTCGAATTGGCCGCCGAGGAGTTGGAGGCCAGGGTCATTCAGCACGAGAATGACCATATCGACGGAATTCTGTTTATCGACCGCATGACGGACGCGGCACGGCGCGAACTGGAACCGCGGCTCGCCGACTTCGAATCTCACTTTCGCCGTCAGCAGGAAAGCGGCCAGGCTCCTTCGGACGAAGAGATTCAACGCATGCTCCGCAGCTTGGAACCGCCGGCCGGCTGACGGGCTCTGGAGGCGAAAATGGCTCTCCGAATCGTCTTAATGGGAACGGGCCATTTTGCGCTTCCCACGTTTCGCGCGGTGATCGAGAGTCGCCACACGGTCGTCGGGCTGTTTACACAGCCCGATCGGAGCGGTCGCGGTCATCATCACCATGTGAACCCCCTCAAAGAGCTGGTCGCGGCACGCGGGACTCCCATCTTTCAACCGCAAAAAGTGAATCTCCCGGAGCCGATCTCTCAACTGCGACGGCTTTCGCCCGACGTTTGCGTCGTGGCTGCGTACGGCCAAATTCTCTCGGCCGAACTGATCGGCACGCCTCGACTTGGGGCCGTCAATGTTCACGCCTCGTTGCTGCCGAAGTTTCGCGGCGCGGCACCCATTCAGACCGCGATCCTTGGCGGGGAACAGGAAACAGGCATAACCATCTTCCAGATCGAGCCCAAGCTCGACGCCGGTCCGATGCTTGCGATCGAGAAAACACCGATCGGACCAAAAGAGACGTGCGGCGAATTGGAGGCAAGGCTTGCAAAGATGGGGGCATCAATGATCGTGCCTGTGCTGGATCGAATGGAGACTGGCGAAACGATCCCGCTCGTGCAGGATTTATCTCAGGTGAGCCGTGCACCGCGTCTGAAAAAAGAGGATGGCCGGATCGATTGGCGAAAATCGGCCGCACAGATCGACTGCCAGGTTCGAGCATTTCAGCCTTGGCCGCTGGCGTATTCGACGCTGGTCACGGAAAAAGGGCTGGGACTACCCGTGGAGTCTCAGCGACTCATTTTGCTGGACGTTGAGCCATCAGCGACGGCCGATTCCGCTGCGACGGGACTGGCTGAGGGCGAAGTTCTGACTGTCGACCGGAAGCGGTTCCTTGTTCAAACCGGATATGGCACACTCGAGATTCTGCGACTTCGCCCCGATGGGAAACGGGCGATGTCGGCCGCGGAGTTTCTGGCCGGCCACCCCTTGTCCGGTGGCGACCGTTTTGAGACGAGCGACGCCGGTTAGGCGATCTTGCCCCGTTTTTCGCTTTTTGCGAACATCCCGCGGCGATTTAAGCCATTGAGATGACAGCCGTCGGATGAAATGGGCCCGGGTCGCGATGCGGAAGCTCTTGATCTTCTTCACCGGAATGTTGTTTGGCGGAGGCCTGGTCTGCTTCGCCTTCAACTACCACGTAGTCTACGGCAATAGGGGGTTGGCGGTGATTCCCAAGGACCAGGCCGGTCTGGGGGATCTTTATGCCGATGTGCGAAGTTGGAAGCTAACGGACTGGCAGGCGCACCCGCGGTTGCTTCGATCGTTGGTGACGCACGGTCGGAGCGACCTGATCGGCCAGCCGAATGCGGATTCGCTGCGCGACATGCTTCGCAAGTTCAGCAACGCCGAAAAACTCGAAGACGATCTGCAATTGAAATAGTGGAGCGGGTGCTCCGTTCTTTGTCGCGGGCCAAACGGAGAGGGGGCGAGCCATTGCTCGGGCCCCAGGAACCGATCAGCGAGTCGTCGGGAAGGCCGCCGGATGGACCGTGCAGCGACTTTGGAACAGATCTCTGTCTCGAGCAGGCGTCGCGCGCTTGTCGCGCTCCCATTACCACTTGGCGACTCCCGTCTCGTCTGGAGTGGCGATTCGCAAATGGTTCAGGAGTTGCAAGCCGAGTGGCGTGCCGAGAAATTCGGAAGCTCGATTGGTACTCGGACGACGGTTATCAAGTCGGGTCCGCACCGATCAGTGTATCGAGTTGAACTGCCTTCCGGCCCTGTCTTTCTCAAGCACTTCAAGATTCCCGACTGGCGCGCCCTCGTCCGGAATATCCTGAGTGGCACTCCCGCCAAACGCGAAGCTGCGGCGGCAGCTCGAGTGGCTGGAGCCGGAATCGAAACTACGGTGGCTGCGGCCCTCGGCTCGATCCGCGGGCGGTATCTGGTTCGCGACAGTTTCTTGGTGACCCGAGAAATTGCCAATGTCCGTCCTCTCGATCAAGTGCTTCGAGAGTTTCTCGCTGTAGCGGAGAAGCAGTCGTCGCCCCAAATCACCCACCGGGTCCGCCGCGAACTGGCCTGCGCGCTGGGACGGCTGGCTGGCCGCCTGCACCGGCACAAACTCACGCACGGCGACCTCCATCCGGCAAACATTCTCGTGAATGCGGATGCAGCCGGTACGATTCGCCTGGCACTGATCGACTTACAACGCGTGGGAACGCGACGTCCCTTTTCCTTGTCGTCGGTGCGCATCGATCTTTTCGGACTCTACAACTCCTTCAACGCAATCGCCGGCCGGTCCGATCGCCGGCGATTCTTCGAAACATATTGGAACGAGTTATTGACTTGTCCACCTGCGGGCATTGCCCGGCATGACGCAAGCCAAAGAAGGACGGCTCGCGTGCTCGACGCGTATTGCGTTCGCGCTTTGCGCGGCGAGCAGCTTCAAAATGATCGTAAATGGCAGCGGCCGCACCGCCGGCTGATTGTCGCCGACCGCGGCTGGCAGAGGGCCCGCGGACTCGCCGCACTGGGTCAGGCGGCTCTCGTGAAATTCCGCGAAAACCCGGATTTGCTCTTTCAAGAGGGCGACATTCGATTTTGGCGGCGACGATCGCCAGCGAGTCGTTCGGCGGTCGTCAATCTTTCGGTCGGGGGAGGAATTGCCCCCTATGATGTTCGGGAGACGAGGCGTCCCGTCGGTTGGCGCGACTTCGTTTTCGGCTGGGAATGGTCCCGCACCCGAACAGCCTGGGAAATGGGGCATGCTCTGATTCGCCGCCGGATTGGAACCATGCGTCCGCTGCTGTATCTTCGCTGCCGCACCGTCTCCTGCGTGCGAGAATTCCTCGTTACCGAACCGTCCGACGGCATGGTCACGCTGTCGGTCTTTCTCGCTCATCGTTTGCCGGCGATGACATCCGCAGACCGGGAAGCCTGGATCGATCGATTGTCCCGCCGCCTGGCCGGATTGCTGAATCAACTTCGACAGTTCTCACTCCTGCATGGTGAATTGAGTGCAGCGAATATTCTGGTCGGCGTCGAGCCCAACGACGGGCGCGTGCAGATTGGCGGCGTGCAACACATCTCGCGGAAACGTCGCATCGGTCCGCGGGCAATTGCACGCGAACTCTCCCAATTCGCGGCGTCGCTGCAAGCGATTCCTGAAATTCGCTCCGTGCACCGCCTGCGATTCCTGAAATCGTACCTGGGCAATCATTCGGCCGCCGATGCGAGACGCCTTTGGAAGGCAATCCAAGCGGAATTGAAAACAAGCAACCGAGCTCATGCCCCAACCTACGGCCCTGTGCGCTGGGCCATCGGCGAACGCCTGCGGTCGCGTGCCGCCGTATTTCTCGCCGCCTTCGTACTGGCCATCTGCGTTTGCTGCGGGTGTCAGACCATCGATCGGCCCGTGGCGCTCCCCGTACGGTATTCGGTGCCCGGAGATCAACTCCTCGTTTTAAGTGATTTCAAACTTCCTAAGGATCACGAACTAATCCGCGAACTGAATGGCTTGCGGGAGCAGGTGACAACGATCCTGGATTTGCCCGTCAAACGCGACCCGGTCGTCGTGTACCTGTTTAATAACGAGACCGAGTATCGCCGTTACATGAACGCGACTTACCCGAGGCTCCCACCGCGTAGTGCCTATTTCGTCGGCACGTCGACGGAATTAGCCGTCTACACACACTGGGGTCAGAATGTTCGTGAGGATTTGCGGCACGAATACACTCACGGATTGCTCCACTCCGGGCTCAAGCGCGTCCCCTTGTGGCTCGACGAAGGGCTCGCGGAATACTTCGAAGTCGCTGGTCCGAAGCCAGGGGGGCTCAACCATGACTATGCGGAGCATCTGGCTGGCGCGATCGGCAGCGGCTGGAGGCCGGATATGAAACGGCTGGAGAATCTCGACGATTCAGCCCAGATGAAGCGAGCCGACTATCAGGAATCTTGGGCCTGGGTTCATTTCTTGCTCAACAGCACGCCCGAAGCGAAAAGCGCTCTCGTCGGTTATCTTGCGGAATTACGAACGAATCCGCAACCCAAGACGATCAGCCATCGCTTGCGAACCGCCATTCCCGAGTACGACGCGCGGTTTGTCAGTTACATCTCGCAGCTTCGCCCGCCGGCAACGCAGGTGGGCGCCCTCTAGGCAATCTCACCCCAAATCGCCGGCGCGGACGATTTGCGAAGCGAGACTCTCGATGCGAATTTTGTGAATGCGGCGTTTGTCCGCGTCGAGCACGGTCAGCCGCAGCTGATTCCAATTGAGAACGTCGCGTTTCTTTGGGATACGGCCCAACTGCGCGTACATAAATCCACCGATCGTGTCGTAGTCTTCATCATCGGGAAATTCGAAGCCGAATTGTTCGTCGAGATCGTCGATTCGCACCCACGATTCCACTTCGACGCTGCCGGGCGCGGTCTGGCGAATTCCCGTATCCTCGGTCGTGTCGTACTCGTCCGTAATTTCACCGACGATTTGTTCCAAAACGTCTTCCATCGTCACCAAACCGGCGACTCCCCCATATTCGTCGAGGACGATGGCAATGTGAACTCGCCGGCGTTTCATACTCTCGAGCAACTTGTCGATTCCGGTCGTTTCGGGAATGTAAAACGGCTCCCGCACAATACCCTTCAAAACCGGTTGGCTGTCTTCCGCCCCATTCGACAGGTGGCGCAGCAAGTCCTTGGCGTAGAGGATGCCCACGATATCGTCCGTCGACGCGCCGATGACCGGCATCCGCGAATGACCGGCTTCCATCATGCGCCGCCTCGCCTCGTCAAGTGAATCCGCGACGTCGATGCAATCCATATCGGTGCGGGGCGTCATGACCGAGGCGACATCTTCCTGCTGCAGAGCAATCACCCGCTCGATCATCCGCCTTGAATGCGCGGCGAGAATACCTTCGCGTTGTCCCAGTTCGACGACGCTCTTGATCTCCTTCGAGAGGGATTCGGTACTGGTTTCACCGGGTTCTTTGAGTCCCCAAAGCCGGTGCATGAATGCGTCGATGCGCCGAGCGAGGGACAGATAGGGAGTCAACACTCGAATGAGAACTTCGAGACACGGCCACGCGCGTGCCAGGTAGCGTTCGCCGGTCACTCGCGCGAGGCACCAGGGAATGAGGAAGAAAGCCGCGACGAACCCGCCCAGGGCCACCAGGGGTTCTGTGATCGCCGCCATCCAACCCGAGGCGCCGGAGTCGAACGCCAGTTCATTCGTAATCCGCACGCCGGCGATGGCGGCCAGAAGAACGAGCGAGACAAGCGTGACGAGTTCCGCCGCCAAGAAGGCCTCGGTTGAGCGGCGAAGAACGATTGCCAATCTTTCTCGACGGCCGATCCGCCAGCAGGCCTCATCGAGCCGGCTTCGAGAGAAGCATCGCACGCTTTCGCAGGTGAACGAGCCGAGAAATGTCAGCAGGGTCAGGAGTCCGACAAGCGGCGTCAAAATGACGTTCACACAAGAGTTCCCATGGGCGAATTGCCGGGATTTTAATCCCCGACCAATTTCAGAATCGAGCGTTCCCGCCTTCGCATCAAACGTCGCTCTGTGCCGGTGCCGTCGTCGTACCCGCACAGATGCAACAAGCCGTGAACGAGATAAAGTTCCAGTTCTCGCGCGGCGCTCCAACCGAAACCCACGGCAGATTGAGTCGCCATTTCGGCACTGATTACGATTTCACCATCAATGTACCGATCGCCCGCGCGGTCCCGGTTTGGGGCCGGCATCGACGGCAGGGTCCGCTTCCGTCGCGAAAAGGAAGCTCAAAACATCGGTTTCGTAGTCGTGATTCAAGTGCTGGCGATTCAGTTGATGGATCGCCCGATTGTCGACCAGCACGATACTGATCGTCGCGCGTCTGATGCTTTCGGCGTCCAACGTATGCCGGACAATTCGCCGTATTCGTGAAGCGGCGATCCGCAGGCACTTCTGCTGGTTGGCAAATTCGATCTCGAATCGGCGCGAGACAGCGGATCGTACGCGTAGTTTGCCGCTTGCCGGGCGCCCCGTGTTCGACGCGTTTGGGAGCTGTTGGCGCGGGCCGCCGAATCGAGCCGCGGCTACTCATGCGGTCCTCTGTTCTGGATATTTGATGCGCGCGTGATAGATTCCGATGAGCGACTTCGCCAGCGACTCTTCAATCACATGGATCTCAGAGAGGGTCAGCGCGCACTCGTCGAATTGGCCATCCAAGAGGCGATTCATCGTGATGTCGTGGATCAAGCTTTCGATTCGCTTCGGAGTGGGATCGCTCAACGACCGACTCGCGCTTTCAACGGCATCGGCAAGCATCAGTACGCCGGCTTCGCGCGTTTGTGGCTTGGGACCGGGATAGCGGAACGACGACTCCTCAACGCCGGCTTTATAGTCGGGCTGGCGATCCGCGAGACGCGTCGCCTCTCGATAAAAGTATTCGACAAGCGTCGTCCCGTGATGCTGTTCGATAAAGTCGACCAGAGGCCGCGGCAGATTGTATTGCATTGCCAGGTCAACGCCGTCTTTGACGTGGCCAATGATAATCAAGGTACTCATCGCCGGGGCAAGATGTTGATGGCGGCTTTCGTTGCCTTCCGTCACATTCTCAATGAAATAGTGAGGCTTGAGCATTTTGCCGACATCGTGATAGTAGGCGCCAACGCGCACCAGAAGTCCGTTGGCGCCAATTCGTTCGGCGGCCGTTTCACCGATCGTGGCGACGGCGATGGAATGGTTATAGGTTCCGGGCGCCAGTCGGACGAGTTCCCTCAACAAGGGGTGGGAGATATCGCTCATCTCGAGCAGGCTGATATTGGTGACGACGCCAAAGCCCTGTTCGATGAAAGGCAGGCTTCCTGCGACGAGATAGCCGGCGACGAGACACCACCCCGCGGCACGCGCGCTCCGCATGAAAACGTTTTGATCGAGCCACGGGCCGCTCACTGGTTCTCCGGCGAGGAAATCGAAACCGGCCGAAATCAAGAAACAGGCCGCCGCCGTCTGGAATCCAATTTTGACCAGTCGCGAGCGGGAAGCGATTCGTCCGAGCGGAGCCACCGCCGTAACGGAAACGGCGATGAGCAGGACCAATTCGCCGACGGTGCCGATGGTCGAGGGCGTGAGGACCAGGGCCAACGCCACGGCGCTCAGAATCGCCAGTTCATGTCCATAGACAATCGCAAGCACCATGACCGCAACGGTGACGGGGACCAGTTCCGCGCGCCACGGATCCATGGAAAGGATGCGTCCCAACACGATCGTCGAAACGCAAATCGTCAGATAGACAAAGAGTCGCCCCGCATTCGTGATGATGCGGCGCTCGTTGTGGTGCAGATAGACGCCGATCAGAAGCGTCAGAATCAAGAGCATCGCGGCAACCGTCACGACGCGCAGCGCCTTGCGGCCGGCGCTCAGTCGGGAATTCAACTCATCGTGCTCGGCCTTCAACAGGGCCAATCGTTCATCGTCGATGATCTCGCGCGACGGCACGAGAACCGTGTTTCGACGGTATTCGCGAGTCACCTTGGGAGTCTTGTCGAGCGCTTCGTGGCGTGCGGCCAATGTCGCAGCCCCGTCGTAGCTCAGCGTCACAGCCGGTTGCGACACGAGCCAGCGCTCGAAGAGTCGCCGATTCGCATTGAGCAGTGGGTAGTTCGCCCAGGCCTTGCCCAGGGTTCCCGTTGGCTTGAGAAGTTCTGAAAGCTGAACGTCGGCGGGAAAGACGATTTGCTGCGGCGCACTGCCGCTGCCGGTGATGATCGCGAGGCTTTGATCGCGTTCGATTTTGTTGAGCGTAAATTCGTTGACGTCGGCCAACCCGCGATTTTTGAGCGGCGCGATGAAATTGGCAAACTCACCCGCGATTTCGTCAATGCGGTTCCCCGCCAAACCTGGTCGATCGCCGAGGATCCGCCGCAAGGCCGAAAACTCGTCGTTGAGCGCGACGCCTTTGGGATTTGCCGGTCCGCCTCGGCTCTCCTGGGTCAAGCCGAATGCGATGCGTGTGGTACTGGAGACGTCGCCAAGAGATTTTGCTTCGGCGAGCTCTCTGAGATTCGCGCGAAGCTTGGCCGGCAAGACGTCGAGCGGCGTGGGATCATTACGAAAGACATGAGGAGTGGCAGCCTCTGCGGCCGACCGAGCTCGATCGGTCGCGAACCAGTCGATCCGCCGAAAGTCGACCCGCGCCACAATCCCGTGATCCGCAAAATCTCCGATGCGATACGGAAACGGTGGCCGCCAGGCTTCCAAGCAAATCACCAGCACAGCCAGCGCCACAAGGCACATTCCCGCCCTGAGCCAAACGGATCGATTCGCGAGCGGTTCAGCGAGCGCGCTCCAAAACGGACTCGCGGGTCGAAGGGGAATGGCTCGCGACGAGCGCCTCTTGCGGATACCGAATAGGGCCATCAGGCGGCTCAAATTGTTCCGTGATCCAATTTCGCGGAGCCGAATCTCAAGGCCGTGCGCCGAGCGCTCGCCGATTTTTGGCCTCGGGCCGGGAGTTTCGCACAGCCTCAATGCTTGTGCGGCTTCGGCCCATGTTGATCCCTCTCATAAGCGCGAACGATTTCTTTGACCAATCGGTGCCGAACGATATCCCGTCCAGTCATTTCCACAATGCCAACTCGATCAATCCCGGCAAGTCGGCGCGTGGCATCAATCAATCCGCAGGAAACATGCGGTGGCAGGTCAATCTGCGTAATGTCACCTGTGACAACGACTTTCGAGCCCATTCCCATTCGCGTCAGGAACATCATCATTTGCGTGACCGTCGTGTTTTGTCCTTCGTCCAGAATCACGAAGGTATTGTTCAGCGTGCGTCCACGCATAAAGGCGAGCGGCACGATCTCCACGACGTCCCGTTCCATATATCGTTTGACCGTATCAAAGTCGAGGATATCGTTTAACGAGTCCAAGAGCGGCCGGAGATAGGGATTCACCTTGGCGAACAGGTCTCCCGGCAAAAACCCCAGCTTTTCACCCGCCTCGACCGCTGGCCGAACCAGGACAATCTTCCGCACTTGCTCGCTGCGTAGCGCGCTAACGGCCATGGCGACGGCCAAGTATGTTTTGCCGCAACCAGCCGGGCCGACGCAGAATACCAGGTCGTTCTGCTCGACCTTCCGAACGTAGTCGACCTGGCCTTCGGAACGGGGCCGGACTTTGACATGGGCGGTCGCGTCACTGATTTCGCCCGGCGACCCGCCGTTCTGGCCGAAGCTACTGAGGACGCGGCCGACGTCGTCGTCGCTGAGTTGCCCCTGCTTCTGGACGAGTCCCCGCAGCTCTTCAAAGACCCTCAACCCTTGTTGAACGTGGTCTTCGTCTCCCGTCAACTTCAGTTCATCGCCCCGCAGTACCACGCCAATGCCGAGAAACTCGCGCACCTGTCGCAGGTGTTCATCGCGAGGCCCAAAGAGGGTGCGAATTTGGTCGTGGTCGGGAAATGCGAGCGTCACTTCGGCCATGTTCCTTTATTCTACGTCGCCCGGGGACAGGATTCACCACTGACACTGGAATGGACCGAATCTCGGATTTCGACGTTGCTGGTCTGAACAAAGGCATGCTCGCGGCGAGGAGTCCGAAACCATTGGCACTCCTGCCATTGGGCGAAATCTGCCGGCATCGGCGGATGGTCTAAAGGTTGGCAGATCGGCCGTTCGATGAAAGGGTTGGCAGATCATCCGTCCCGGGGATGTTCCGGATCCGCGCGCCTGCAATGTGACCAGGGGTGACCCGAATCTGGGAAGCTGCGGCAACTTGAACGACGCCTTGGGCACGCGCTCTGCCCGTCAATCGGCGGAAACCAGCGAGGCCAAATTCGATGTACGAATCGTTTTTCGGGTTGGCAAAACGTCCGTTTACGACGATGCCAGACCCGGCGTGCTTCGTGCCGATTGACGGCGCCTATCAGGCGCATTCGAGTTTGGCTCAATGTGCCATTGATGGCCGTGGAATCGGCGTGCTGACCGCTCCGGCCGGATTGGGCAAGACGCTCATTTGCCAGCGGCTTGCCCAGGAGCTGGAGGAGCGTTTCACAGTCGTTTTTTTGCCGACGGCAAACTTCCTGACGCGTCGGTCGTTGCTACAGGCCATCCTCTTCGAATTGGGTCACTCCTATGTGCGCATGGGGGATCAGGAACTTCGGCTGGCGCTAACGTCGGTGATCCGCCGCCTGCGACCGGGACGCGGCACGATCGCCTTGATTGTCGACGAAGCACATCTGCTGGCCCCGCGAATGTTGGAAGAACTTCGAGCACTCACGAATTTCGCGGAAGCCGGCGAATCGTTGCTGCGTCTGATCATCAGCGGTCAGCTATCGCTTGAAGAGACCCTCTCGCAGCCGGCCTTGCTCGCGCTCAACCAGCGCATTGGCGTACAGACGACGCTCCAGCCGTTGACGCGTGATGAGTCGGCCGAATACGTGTCTCGTCGATTGGCCTTGGCTGGAGCGAACGTCAGCGATGTCTTCTCAGACGACGCACTTGGGACCATTTGCGAAGCCAGCGACGGGTCGCCGCGCTGTTTGAACCAGCTGTGCGATCACTCATTGCTACTCGGCTACCTGAGTTCGCAAAGGCCGGTCGTACATGAAACCGTCCACGAGGCGCTCGCCGACCTCAAACAACTTCCGCTGACTTGGAACGAACCGCTCACGCGGCGCAGTCCCGTTTCCGAACTGCGCCGATCGATCGCGACCGGTCCGAACCGCTCGATTGAGAGTCAAGATGCGTGGATCGTGACGCCTGATGACGACGGTGAAGCCGACTTGGCGCATCACGAATTTGGCGCTCTTGAGTTCGGGGATCCGCTCGAGACGACGATCGCCAATTCGCTGGAAATCGGTGACCCCGCGGTGGTCGTAACGACCACCACGGCCGACGTTGTCCTGCCCCCGCTGACAAAAGTCGAGCGCACGTCGCCGATCGCTCCGGCGACACTCAGCGTTGTCGAGCAAACGGATCTCGTCGACGAAGAGGTGGTCATCGACCGTTATGCCGCGCTGGATGCGGCCCTCAACCGCCTGACGCGCACGATGCTGAACGCACGCGCCATCACGCGGCGGAATGAGACGATTTCGAGCGTGGTGCCGAAACCTGAGCCTGTGTTGATTGATGACGAAGACGAGTCCGACAGTCGCCCATTCGACGTCGTTTTGCCGGAAGATGTCGCCGGTGCCCAATCACAGCCGGCGAGCGTGGGCAGGGACGAACCGCCGAAGGACAGCAATTCGCGACCGCTCTCCGGGCGGCGGTACGCGCGACTCTTCAGCGAACTGCGCCGTCGACGAATCGGGGCCTGACCGACGCCAGAGTCGCGCAGCCGTCTTCATCGCGGCGCTGAACGGCGGGGTCCGGCGTCGATTTACTGGTTGTCTTCCGCGGTTGTCGCTTCCACGCGAGTGTCTGCTGTTTTGCGTGGCGGCTTACGGTCCAAATCCTGGACCCAATGACGAAACTCGTCGTCGACCGAGATTAAGTCGCTCGCGCCAAACAAAGCCTCCATCGTCCGCAACCCGGTCGGATCGTGCGCAACGCCGCTACGGAACTTGCGATAGAAAGGCTCGAGCAGGCCGCGTTGTTGCAGGAACAGGCAGAAAAACCGAGCGTGCGCATAATCGACGGCTTGTCGGTTTGGTCGAACTCGTGCACCGGTGATCAATTGCTCCAGCGACTGAAGCATGCCTTTTTTCAATGCAGGCAGCAGATCCCGCTTTCGCCAGTTCGGAAGCCCGGTAATGCGCAGGTGATCGGCAGAGAATCGCGCGTCCTCGTGCAGCGAGGCGAGTCCCTCGTCGAACCACTCGGGCATTTCGGGGAAATCGAAGTGACTCAGAGCGTGCGCCAATTCGTGGGCGACGGTTCCTTTCCCAGTGGCCACATTGACCACAACTCGGTGGTCTTTTCGTTCATAATAGCCGGCAAAAGCCGCTCGCCGCTGGCCGTCCAACAATAACGCGCACGATTGATAACTCTCGTCGCCGGAGAGCAAGACGATCGAAATCGGTCGGTCGGGCAGCCTGTCGAAAAAGGCGATGGCCAGTGCACGCGCGGTGGGAGCGATCGTCTCGCGATAGAGTCGATTCAAGTCCGACTCTGGTGTATCCCCGACAATTACAAATGGAGCGTGCACGGCTGACGAAAATCGAATGCCCAAGCGGCGCATGAGTGTCTCGCGCGTTCGCTGGCACTGCTCGACCAACTGGGCGTCGGGTACGCCGCTCATCTGTGGCTGTGCAACTCGGACGCCGTCGTTCGGGGTCTCGACCGTCGCGACCGGGCTCCCTGTTTCAAATCCCGCGGACGCGGTAAGCGAGCGGTCGAAGTCGGGTCGCGCCACGAGATACGCGAATCCGACGATCACAGGCGGTCCGAGAATCAGTGAAGCCAATCGCAGCATGGGAGGATCGCGCGGCGCGTGAATGAGCAAAAATCGCCGGATTTCATGCTACCAGTCGCGCCGCCCAATCATCTCCCTCGAATGCCCGATTCGCAGATATTCTGTCGATTGTCCGGCCAAAAGGCGGATGCTACGATTCATCCGCTCAACTTCGCGTGACCGTTTCGTCCGATCCCTGCCATCGCTCCGGACAACGATTCAAGGCCCTGAAAGCTTCGGTCGAGAACTATCTGTGTCGAGCCGCTGAATTCAAGCCGCGCCGGCACAATTGTTGCCACCGGAAGATTTTTTCACGCGATAGGGCAGTCGATGAGCATCGCCTCTTTGACGAGACAGGCTCGCGAGCGCAAGGGAAGTCCTTGTGCGGCCAAAACGGACGGAATTGCACTGCAACGAGTTGCGGGCGGACGCCCGATCGGGCGTCGGAATCAACCGCCGGCAATGCAGGGAGACCTTTGCGCTTCAATGTATCGAACTCTGGGAGCACATCCGGATGTAGTCGACGGCGTGGCCGGAACGCGATTTGGCGTCTGGGCGCCCAACGCCAGCGAAGTCTCCGTAGTTTGTAACGCGAACGGCTGGCAACCGGGACGCAACTGGCTGCACGGCAGTGATTCCGGCATCTGGTCCGGCTTTATCCCCGGCGTCGGCCATGGCGACGTGTACAAGTACGTGCTGCGGACTTGGGACGGCCGCAGTCTCGAAAAATCCGATCCGTACGCGTTCTATGCGGAAGTCCCCCCGAAATCCGCGTCCGTCGTCTTTCAACTGCCGGAATTTCCCTGGCAGGACAGCGGCTGGATGCGCAAGCGGCCAGAAACGAATTGGTTCGAACAGCCCATCGCCATCTATGAGGTGCACCTCGCCTCCTGGAAAAGGCCAACCGACGGCCGGCGGTATTTCAACTACCGCGAACTCGCCCACATGCTGGTCGATTACGCCCATGAAATGGGCTACACGCACCTCCAGCTCATGCCGATCTGCGAGTACCCCTTCGACGGCTCCTGGGGCTACCAGACGACGGGTTATTTCGCCCCAACCAGCCGCCACGGCACTCCCGAAGACTTCATGTACTTCGTCGACTATTGCCACCAGGCCAACGTCGGCATCCTGATGGACTGGGTTCCCGCCCACTTCCCCTGCGATGGTCATGCCCTGGGTAATTTCGACGGCACGGCCCTCTACGAACACGCCGACCCCCGGCAGGGCATGCACCCCGACTGGGGCACCTACATCTTCAATTACGGCCGCAGCGAAGTCCGCGAATTCCTGATGTCGAGCGCCCGCTTCTGGCTCGAGACTTACCACCTCGACGGAATTCGCGTGGATGCCGTCGCCTCGATGCTGTACCTCGACTATTCGCGGCAAGCCGGCCAGTGGATTCCCAATCAATACGGCGGCCGCGAAAACCTCGAGGCAATCCAGTTCCTCAAGGATCTCAACATCCACCTGCACGGGGCCTTCCCGGGCATCCTCACCATTGCGGAAGAATCGACCGCCTGGGGCGGCGTCTCGCACCCGGTCTACACCGGCGGCCTCGGTTTCAGCATGAAGTGGGACATGGGCTGGATGAACGACACGCTCCGCTACATGCGGAACGAGCCTGTTCACCGCTCGTTCCACCAGAACGACCTCTCGTTCCGCATGGTGTATGCCTTCACGGAGAACTTTATTTTGCCCTTGTCGCACGATGAAGTCGTGCACGGCAAACGGGCCCTCTTGTCGCAAATGCCCGGCGATTATTGGCAGCAATTCGCCAACCTGCGGATGTTGTACGGCTACCAGTACACGATGCCCGGCAAAAAGCTCCTCTTCATGGGGAGCGAATTCGGCCAGTGGACCGAGTGGAATTACGACACCCACCTCGACTGGGCCCTCTTGGGGCACAAGTACCACGACTCCCTGCGTCGATTCGTGGGCGACCTTAACCGAGTTTATCGTGCCGAACCCGCTCTTCACGAAATCGACTTCAAGCAGGAAGGCTTTCGCTGGATCGAGGCGGACGACTACAAAGCCAGCGTTTTCGCCTACTACCGCATTGCCAAGAACCCGAACGAGATCGTGGTCGTCGCCGCCAATTTCACCCCGGTGCCGCGGAAAAACTACCGCATCGGCGTACCCCGTCCCGGCTGCTATCGGGAATTGATCAATAGCGACGCCGGCATCTACGGCGGCGGAAACATCGGCAACGCCGGCTCGGTCTTCACCGATGCCATTCCGTTCCACGGCCAGGCCCAAAGCCTAGTGCTGACCCTTCCGCCCCTCTCGCTGCTCGTGTTGAAGCCTGTCTGAGATCCTCGCGGGCGACTTTTTCGCCTCGGGGCCGACTTTTTTGGCTTTTTTGGGGCGCTAAAAAAGGGCGACTTTTTTTGGGTCCACCCAAAAAAAGTCGGCCGAGGGCACCGCGCTGGACGGATCGAATTCAACTCAAGAGCACCCGCTAACCACGTAACTCCTGCTCCCCTCGCCCCTTGCGGGAGAGGGGCGAGGCCTGAGGGGGCGAATCGTCGGCGAAGTGCGGACGGGCCGAGCAAAACAGCCGGGACTTTTTTGGGCTCCACCCCAAAAAACGCCAAAATGGCAGCCCCTTCGGCCGCTGCCGTTTTTTCCCCATTCCCAAGCTCCCGCGCGAGCAAGACCAGTCTCCGCAAAGTACGCCGAAGTTTTCCGGCAAATTTTTCTTAAGTTATTTCCATAGCTCGGGTTACATCGCCAAAAATGGCGTTTTTGATTTGAAGTACCCGGCCTGTTTCTGGTACACTGTGGTTGTGCGGAGTTTTCCGCACGGAATCGATTTTGCGCGGTGATTTTTTCCGCGCCGTGTGGGTTCCGTGCGGTGATTTGTTCCGCACTTTGAGACCTCGACCCAAGTCGATTCGGCTCGGCTCACCGACGGAGCATGAAGGGCACGAATCGGAGGGTGGCGGCACGTTCGGCGAAGCAGGTATGGCAGACCGGCACGCTTCGTGACTGAACGACCTCGGTCCCAAAAAAAGCCGGGCTGCTTTCCACAAGGCGGCCACGCGCGAAGTTTGCGGCGGGGAGACCGTCGCAACATCGCCAACCGGCAGCCCAGCAACTCCGTCCGCCTCATGGCGTACCGAGATCGGTCCGTCCGCCCTCATGGCGGACCCGAGATCGGTCCTCCGCCCCCATGGCGGATCCAACGTAGGGCGAGCTGCCAGCTTGCCATTCAAGCGGTGGTGACGTAACGAACTGTGCAGGTGCCATTCAACCCGCGCCGATGGGATGACCCTGCGCAGCCCTTTGTTTGAATCAAGTTAATAAACGGCAAAGCTGGCAGCTCGCCCTACGAATATCCGGCGCGAATCAGAACTCGCCAACGTCAGCAAACAAAAAAGTCCCTGACGTCCGTCAGAGAGGGGCAGACCGATGTCCGCGACGCCGCGCGAGCTCGAGTCCTGCTCCGGCCGCATTCGTGATGAGATTGACCGCATGAACGACGAATTCAAGCACGTTTGGGGGATTCGTCTGCGCATTGCGCTCGCGTTGATGATTTATTTTGGCGCCGTGCTCGCATTGACGGCGGCCTTTGTGCAAGAGACTGCGCCGAATTACCCACCCGGATCCCGAATGGCCTCCGGGCCTCCCCCGGCCCCGGCTCTGCTCGTCTTTGACCGTCCGGTTGTCGAGGACATCAAGCGAAGACTCATCATCCTGGCCGTGCCATTGGGAGGAGTCGCCATCTTTTTGATTACGGCCCGAGTGATCCGTCGCGATCGTTCGAGCCCAACGGCCGAACCCGAACTTCCGCAATGGATGAATCGCTGAACTTCCCCACCAAACAATGGCAAGCTGGCAGCTCGCCCTACGTAACGATCGTGGCCAAGCGGAATTCATAGAACCGACTGACCACCCGACATTTCGCGATGAAACCGCCGCCGGCCGCGTGTGGTAACAACCGTTGTTAGGCCCGCCGTGAATGCCGCGCGGTTTTCCCGTACAATCGGGGTTTGCACAACTAGGGACAGTTCCTGTCCAGTCTTGGAAAGCGACGACATGTCAATTCGACTCACATACGGCATCGCCGGCCTCTTGTTCGCCCTGTGCGGAGCGGCAACTGCCGCGCCGCAAAAGGTCGACCTCGGCGAGTTAGCGATGCTCGAGGTGCACGGTGCGAAAGAAAATCTCGCCGCCGCGCCGCAGCAAAAGGCAAGCGTGTTCGTCTTTATGTCGTCGGATTGTCCCATTTCGCGGCAGTACGTGCCTGAGCTTAATCGCCTGGCGAAGATGGCCGAGGCAAAGAAGATCTGCTTTTACGGCGTCCTTTCGGATGCCAGCGTCACGCGGGCGGATGCCCTGAAATTCGCCGACGAGTTTCAGCTCGCCTTCCCGCTCCTGTTCGACGGCTCCAGCGAGTTGGCCGACCTCTTCGCGCCGAAAAACTTCCCCGAAGCCTTTCTGGTCGATCCGAGCGGCAGCGTGCGTTACCGCGGCCGCATCGACGATCTCTACAACGACCTCGACAAAAAACGCTCCGAGCCGAGCCAGCGCGACCTGCTCGACGCGATGACCGCCATCGCGACGGGCAAACCGATCGCCGTCGCGGAAACCAAGGCCATCGGCTGCCCCTTCGAGTCGGCGACGACCGCCAATCCGAACCTCGCCGTCACCTACAACCGCGACATCGCACCGATCGTGTTTGCCCACTGTGCCGAGTGCCATCGCCCCGGCGAGGTCGCCCCCTTCTCGCTCCTGACCTATCAAGACGCCAAGAAGCGGGCCGAAGGCCTTGCCCGCGTCACCGGCCGCCGCTTGATGCCGCCCTGGAAGGCCACCGTGCATTACGGTGAATTCCTCGACGAGCGGCGTCTCACCGAGCGGCAAATCGCCCTCATCAAAACCTGGGCCGACCACAAAGCGCCCGAAGGCGACAAAGCCGACCTGCCGCCGCAGCCCAAGTTCAGCTCCGACTGGCGACTGGGCAAGCCCGACATGATTGCCGAAGTTCCCGTCTCCTTCACTGTGCCGGCCGACGGGCCCGACATCTTTCAGCACTTCGTGATTCCGCTCAATTTGAAGAAGGACGAGACGCTCGTCGCCTTCGAGTTCCGTCCGGGCAACCGCTCGGTCGTGCATCACGCGATCGTCGCCGTCGACACCAGCGGCGGCGCCCGCCTCCGCGACGCCCAAACCCCGGAACCCGGCTGGCGCACCTCCGGCTCGATCGACGCCTCAATCACCGGCATCCTCGGTGTGTGGACCCCGGGAATGACGCCCCGCTTCTATCCCGACAACGTCGGCGTCGCGATGGACAAGAATGCCGACGTGGTCGTGCAGCTGCACCTGCATCCCACCGGCAAGCGGGAAACCGACCAATCCAAAATCGCCCTCTACTTCGCCAAAAAGCCGGTGAAGCGAATCATGTCCCGCCACCCCCTGCTGTTGGGCACACTGGTGATCGAAGTCCCCCCAGGCAAGGACCACTACAAGACCGGCTCCTCCCTGAAACTGCCGGCCGACGTCACCCTCTCGTCGGTCTTCCCGCACATGCATCTCATCGGCAAAGAGATGAAAGTCACGGCCACGCTCCCCAACAAGAGCAAAGTCCCGCTGATCTGGATCAAGGACTGGAACTTCTACTGGCAAGACAGCTACGTCTACCAACAGCCGGTGCACTTGCCGAAAGGCACCCGCATCGACGTCGAAGCGTCGTACGACAACTCGGCCCACAACCCCTTCAACCCCAGCTCACCTCCCAAACGCGTGCTGTTCGGCAACGACACCACGGACGAAATGTGCTTTGCCCTGTTCCAAGTGGTGGCCGACGAACCCAACGCCGGCCGAGAAATCGGCCGAGCCATGATGCGGAGCTTCATGGAACAATGGGCCACAGCCAATCTGTCCCCGGACGCCCGCGGCAAGATCATGTCTGAAGCGATGAAACTCTTCGGCGGCCGGCGAAGGCCGGCGGAGTCGAAGGCGGCCCAGAACGGCAGGAAACCGGGGTGAATCAGCGAGTGGAGACCGCGCCCTTCCCGTTTTATCTTTCCATCGTTGTTACGCGTCCGCAGTAAACTTCATCTTTGAGGCGTGCCTGGCTGAGGCTGATTGGACGGCCCTGATTTCAATATTCTTCGCGGTAAATGCGAACGTCGGGCGCCTCACTGGCAACAATAGCACCAATGGCACCGATGATAGTGTCGTCGACAACAACAGGGCGCACAGAAATCGTAGGCAGGGCAGGACCAAACTGTTTGTTCACTGCAGTTGGAAGTTGGGGCAAGAAGTATCTGAGAATCAGAATAGGTACCCTGTTGACGCGATGGGAAGTAGGGCGAAAATCCGTAGATCCCTTGTGTTTGGTCCAGAGCCAAAAACTGCACTTGGTCAAACGACGTCACGGTCCCGGTGTTATCCGTAGTCCACGACAGATGTGCGGGTATTTTCCAGTTTGTAGATCCCGTCGGCGGAATGATCGCGCGCCGACATTTCGTGCACGCTCCATAAATCTCAATATCGAGGGTGTGGCTTCCTGCCGTTGTGGGCAGGGCGACTTGGAGGCTCACGTTGAACGTACCATTTGGATTCGGTGTCCACGAATTAGGGTGGACCGGGGAAGCCACAACGCTCCAACTACCGCTATCGATGCTGCCACCGACATCCCAACTAGATGTTTGCGCCATCACCCAATCTTGAATAGAGCCGTTTGGATATCCGCTCATTGCGATCGTAATCGTAATGCCCGTTGCGACTGACTGGCCGCGGGTTGGGTGCGATATCGCAATGTCGCCCGTCGCAAAAAGCGGATTCTTTCCTCCGCCTCCATCATAATGATTCGCATAAGTCGCGTGCTCCGTCTCAGCGAGCGCGGTGTTTGCCAGGACTACATTGCAAATGCATACGACAAAGACAAACGCTTTCATGCCAGGATTCCTTGGTCTGAGGTAAATCCGTCACGGGGGGGTTGGCGCCTTTAGATAGTGTAGCACGATGTCCCTTCGAGCGACGTCGTCTTGCAGGATGTCAGTGAGCGTTGTAACCGCAACTTTGGGAAGCGCCTTGTCTTTCAAGAGGTGCTCTATCAGCCGGGCTGAGATGTCGATCTTATCCAAATGTGTCTTCCAACGCCCCCAAGGCGAGGCAATCCACCCAACTGAGCCATTTAACTCGAACGGCGCGCCGGCCACGAGCTGCAGACCATTCTCGAATTCCGTGGGACTCTTCCTTGGAAAAAGGCCCAGAATAGTTGCGGGCATCTTAATGCCGTCTAACATCTCGTCCCGCGCCCATGTTGCTATCGCGCTCTTAGCATCGGGGGCAGACTGTCGATCGATCACAAAGTAGTGACTCATGAGTTCCAACACATTGCGATACCTCAGATTCAGAAGATGGGCGAGGCGACGACTGGTCGGATCAGTGATCCGGCCTTTGTCGAACAGCGGATTGGCCTCCCGGCCCGGACTGGTGTTTGGATGGTTGGGAACAGCGAGAGCGGGAACCCAGTTGACCAGTCCGAATTGCGGGTTGGTCTCTGGAAACTCGTTGTAAACGTGGAAGAACTTTTGGAAATGAGAGTGATCCAGACTAGCCGTGAGAAGGCCTTCTCCTTGCTGCGATATCAAATCGACGGCTTCGAGTGCGTCCTGCCGATTCTCAATCGGGCAGACGAGCAATCGTCCGGCCAACGGGTCATTGCTTGTTTGATCGACGGCCAACGGCCACTCTTCTTTGACGCCCTGAAAGTTCGTGCTCGCAAAAAGAAAATCATCGTCGTGCAAACGCTGAATAAAACGCTTAATTTGGTGGTATAGAGCGCCAACGCGGTTAACGATCTTTCCCTGATTCGCGCCCATCGCACGATACAGAATCGGTCGCAGCTGCCTCTTGGTGCCGGAATCTAAAGTGAACCACGGAGGCATCTCCGCGGCGACATACTTTGCCAGTGAATCCTTGGTCAGCGGTTCCAGCTCAAATGAAAACGGGTAAAATGGGGAACGGTGGGGTAGCTCCTCTCGACCGAAATGCAGCGCACCCCCAAGGCACCACAGAAGATTCTGCACGGTAGCAAGGTGGCCCATTTCCTGGACGGCAATCGCGGTGATAGTTTGCGACCAAGATTTAAGTTGTTTCGCATGCTCGGGCGGCCAGAGACTCGAAAACCCCAGCGAGTATGCCGCATATAGGTATTGCACGAGTAGCGAGTGCTCGACTTCCGCCGCCAACTGCAGGAGATAGACGGTTTCCTCGTGCCTCGTCGAGGGAGATGGGGATCGAGGCAGTTTCGCAAAGCCCACCGGACGATCACGGGCGACCGTGCTTGGTGTCTGCCATCGTACCGCTGAACGCATTTTTCTTCTCGCCGCAAGAGTTTGTGCGACTTCAGGTCCGGCTGCCGCGTTATTTGGCTTTTGAGACGACAAAGGTGTATTTGTACTGATTCTTATCGATGATGAGCCACACGTCGTCGCTGCCTGCATTTCTTGCATCGAAATAGAACGCGATTTTGGCGAGACCTACCTCGTTGGGTGTGAATACCTCGCGGATTCCAAGCGGATTTGGGGCGATCGCGCCGATGAGGGTTTGCGTAAAGCCAACTTGTGTCGGAATGGCTGTCCCGTTCGTGGGATACGTATACTCCAATTCGATGAGATCGCCGGAGGTCGCATTGTATTGACCCGGCTTGGCTATCTCGCATTTGGCTACCTGAGCTTTAACCAAGCGAGGACGGATCACACTTCCCTTAACACCTTGTTGGCCGTGTGCGGAACTGGCTGACAAAAGAACGATTAAAAGTACGGCGTACGCCAGGCATGGCTTGGTCATGATCTGGATCCTTTGAATTGCTCGAGTGGCGATTGCCATCGACTCCGGTTTTCAGTGGAGGTGAAAGATCCAATGCCGAATTGGCTCCTGACACCTCTCGACGCCTGACCTTTCGACGCCTTAGCCACCTTCAACAATGGCACCTTGCACCGTTCCGATTATCTGAAGGCCGGGCGGACCACCGTCCGTTTCAACAGAGATCGAATGAGCACCGGGCGGCAATGCGAGTGTCCCGACAAAAGTGGGAACGGCGACAAAATGGCCGCCGGGAAAGTAGAACGTACTTTGCCAGTAGACGCCGGCGTCAATTTTAATTCTGACCGTGACGTCGGCATCCACTGTTGATCTGCGCAAGCCGACACCATGATGAGTTGGCTGTGTCCCGAAAACACGCAGGCGATGGGGCCGCCGTTGACGTTGCCCATGATCGTTTGCATCTGCAAAAGCACTAGAGGCATGGGAGTCTCCTCGGGGAAGAGTCATGGGTGGCGACTCGAATCGCGGAGTTCTGATAATGTGTCGAGTGCGATTTGTTTCTCAAACGCGATTCGCCGATCCTGGCTGAGCAGCGTTCCCAGCATGAGGGCAGCCGCGAGGCCAGACAAGGTGTGATCTCGGTGCGATTCGGGTGCGATTCGGGGGTGATTGGTGAGTGTCGCGGCAGACTGATTCAGCCCTCGAAGTCCGGGGTCCGCATGAAGTCTGGCAGAAGGAAGTCACCCCGTATGTACAAGGGGAAGGTCCTCGCCCGGGCCGAGAACTTCCTCTTGGCTGGCGGCCGCTCCAACGCATGGCCGCAACAATCGGCGTCAGAATTGCACGACTACGGAACCTTCACGCCGAAAAGCCGCCGACCGTGGTGGCGGTTCTGGTGAATAACTTTCTTCGCCTGCTTGAGCCGGTCAGCACCGAACCTGTAGTCTTGCCAGGTGTCTCCTTGAGAACACACTGGAGGCTGATCGCCCGTGGCCGAAACGACGAATATCAACTTGGCGAAGGCACTGAAGCTCAAGAACCGGTTGGCGGGCCGCATCGCCAAGCTCACCGAGACCGTCCAGACGTACAACTCGACCCAGGAACAGGCCGAGCAAATCGACGTGCGGGCCGCGTTCGCTGAGCGAACCGACCTCGTGCAGCGGCTGACGGAACTCAAACTCGCGGTTGCATTGGCGAACGCTCCGATCCAGCGCGACATTTTTGCGTTGGCGGAGATGAAGGCCGAAGTCACGCTGCTCGCGGCACTGAATACGAAGCACGGCACAATCATCGAAGGATATCCGGTCTCGGCTGAGGTGGGATACATCGCGCAGTTCCGCAAAGGGGATGTGGACGCGATGGTCATCGATCTGGAAAGCCGGATTGATGCCCTGCAGGACAAATTGGACACGTTCAACGCAACGACCACCATCGCGGTTGACCGGAACACAGTTGCCGCCGCAGAGGAACAGTAACCTCTGCAGGTCACCGAACAGGCGCGGCGTGTGGCGGGCGGGACGAAACGGATGGCCGTCGCGCTGTAAGCGCGATCCCCCTTAAGAGAAAATGCTGAGGATTCCGAATTTCATGGTTCAAGGCTTAAGGATTCAAACCTCAGCCCGCAAACCGGAAGCCTCATCTCTCCATCCCGATTGTCATCGTCTTCCCGCGCCGCGTCTGGCTTCCGCCGGCTAGCGAGCGCGGACGCTCTTTCGGCTCGGGCTTCCGAGCCCTTTGGGCGACAGGCAATAGCCCCACGATTCGAGTGGCGAGTGGCGAGTGACCAGTGACGAGGAGGATCGGGAATCTCCCCGAAGCGTGCCGCCCCATTTGGGGCTTGATGATCAAATTTGGCTCGATTCCCAATGATGAAATCATTGGGCTATTGTCTGTCGCCCCGGGGGCTCGAAGCGGAAATTTTGGCGATCCTTTACCTCCAAATCTGCCACCATTTCGTCGCCTCGCGACCCGGCATCGCAGTGGCGGCGTCTTCGCGGGGACCTTTGCGCTCAACCACCTGAGCGCCGCCGCAGGCAACGCAAAATGATGAGAAGGCGGCCATTTTATCCGCCGGCGCGTTCGGGAAGATGACCTTGAGCAGGTCCGAGGGAGCATCGAAGAGTTCGGTCAGGCCGCACTTGTTGCACGGGTGAATCACCCAATCTCCGCGTTCGCTCAGGTACTTGGACGTTACCATCAATGGATGTTGGCTCTTAGGCGGGATGACAAATTGAATTTGGTCCCCTTCCGACACCGTGATAAGTTGGTGCGGGCGATTTAGGAGTCGTCCAACGAATACGTCTTGCTCGTCGCCGGTCACACGGACCCAGATCAATTCGGGACGGCGCTGCGTCAGCCTCGGGCCGCCGTCGTGGACGATGACTTGCAGGTCATCGGGGAATTGGGGGTGAATGCGACCCGCGAGTTGAGGATGGCGGCGCCACGTGCCCCACACTTTGCCGGCCAAGGGTTGTGGACCGTAGAACGTCTCGACCCATGAGGGCATCGCCGGCAGCTTCAGCTGGCTGATTTCCGCGGCGGAAAGAGGCGTACACGGAGGCCCAGGGATTGAAAGTCGCACCGTCATCGAGGGCTTTTCTACGAGGTCTTTGTCGTCCTTGTCGCTCCCTTTCGCCGAGAGTCCCGCTTGGGGATCCACGTACGTGAAGCCAATAAAGTCATCTGCAAATCCCTGCATGTCCATTCGGACCCAGGCACAGACCGGAATCTCGCCAGGTGTCGCAGTTTCGGACATGGCAGACCCTCGATGCAAACGGCGTCAAGGCGGCAGATTGCTTGGGAGAACTCAATGGAATGAAATTCAATTCTCCACTTCGAGCTCGAATCAGGCAACGAAATCCGCAAGCGTGCTTGCATCCCGTGTCGGCTCACCGCGGAGAGCAATTGACCACGGCTTCCGAGCCCTTTGGGCTACAGACAATAGCCCTTTCCGCAAGGTCGGCTACCCGGCGCCGGGTGTCCGACCGTTCTACTTCAGTAGGAGACTGTCAGTAACAGACCCTCGGTGGCCCGGTCGCCAGATGTCGAGGTGGTTCCGGTTGTCGTCGATCGAGGCGGCGCTGACGTTCTTCCCGACATGCTTGACGGCCGCGCTGTGGGAGGTGCCGGCCGTGTCGGAGTTGAGCTGCCGCTTCCCGACAAGATGGCTGGCGGCGGACGACTTGGGGGTCAAAGTTTGCGAGTCCTTCGCCGGCAGGGTCACGCTGGACGGGTCGCCCTTGGCGACGGTCGGGGCGAGTGCCACCGAACTGTGTGGATGCGCCAGGCTGCTCGGCGTCGCGACGAAGGAATGGAAAACCCCGTTGGCGTCTGAGTAGAACCCGGTGATCTCGCCTGCATTGTTGATCCCGGTGATCTGCGTGACCTCGACGCCGTTGTTGAATGCCTCATTGGGATCGTCCAGGAATGTGTATTGGCCCGTGTGGGTGTTGTAGATGAACCCGTGCTGGCTGGTCGTCGAATCGCCGTAATAACCCACGGCGATGCCCGCATCGTTGATCCCCAGGATCTGCGAGAAGACGAACGTGGCGCCCGGCTCGCCGACGACGGCCGGAATCTTCGGGTCGGCGACCGCGGTGCCGGTCAGCTCGCCGTAGCGCGCGTTGCTTTCGTGAGCGATAAAGCCGTGGACCTGGCCGTCGGTGCCGACGTAGAAGCCGACGATCAAGCCTTTATTGTTGATCCCCTGGGCGTTCACGACGTCGGGTCCCGAGGGCGCGTCGATGCGGATGGCCGTGTGGGGATTGGGCAGGATGAAGCCGGGCATCTCGGCGCCGTCCGTGTACTGGCCGATGATCGTGCCTTCGTCGTTGATCCCGAAGGCCGTGGCGGCCGAACCGCCAAGCGGGATAAAAGTGTGCAACTTGCCCTTTGAGAGGTAGAAGGCATTGCCGTTGCCGTCGGTTCCCACCACGACGCCGTTCCGGTTGATTCCGAAAGCCTGGGCGGCCGTCGACCCGTTGATATTCAGTTCTTGGACCTTGTGCGACTTGAGCGGATTGACGGTGAAGTTGTGGAAGCCACCGGTGTTGTCGATATCGAACCCGACAACCGTGCCCGAGTTCGAGATGCCGTTGTCGTTGCTGCCGGCGGCGGCGTTGGTCCCCGCATTGGGCCCGTCGAAGTTGAGGAACTTGTAGCCACCCGCCGAGGCAGTGCCGAGGACCGTGATGGTCGGGCCGACCGCCGAAAGCAGCGACCGGTCCTCAAGAACTTCGGCGCTCATGACACGGTTGGAACGCCTGCGAGCGGATTTCATAAGATGTTCTCCAAGAGCGATCTGAGCAATAACGGCCGTCTGGCGCCGACCCAAAGCGGCGAGAAGCATCGTAACAACTTGCGGCGCGGAATCTCGCGCTTAGGTGAGCACGGGTATACCAAGGTCAGTTGCCGCATGTTCCTTCGGCGAAGGGGGCAAGGGCTACTCTCTCTCCTAGCAGCCCGTTGAAGTATTCGGTCCAATGACAGGGCGAGGCTCCCGCCGAGCCGCTTAAGCGAGCACCGTCATCAGTGCGGCTCGGCAGGAGCCTCGCCCTCCCGTACTTCAACAGGCTGCTAGGGCCAATGGTGATTCGGCTTCCGAGCCCTTTGGGCGACAGACGATAGCGAGTGGCGAGTGGCGAGTGGCGAGTGGCGAGGAGGATCGGAAAACACCCAAAGCGTGCCGCCCGATTTGGGGGCTTGAGGATCACTTTGCCTCGATTCCCGATGATGAAATCATTGGGACGCCTCGCAAACTCACTCCGTCCTCTGGCCAATGGCGATTCGGCCTCCGAGCCCTTTGGGCGACAGACAATGGCCCCACGATTTCATCGTGGGGACCCGCAGGCAAGATGCCGAAGTCCCGGCAGGGACGGCAGAACGCGGGCAGCGCAGCTGGACAACGGCTGACGGCCGAGCCGAAAATAGCGCCCCTTGGTCGGAAGGATTCGCAAGTCTCAGACGGATTCACGAGTCGCAGAGACGAAGAGAACGAATCATGAGCAAAATGTTGCACGCAATGCCCACTCGCGGCCTGGCTCTATTGGCCGCCGTGGTTGCATTCTTGATCGCGGATGTTCAGACGATCGCCGCTGAGGTCGCGGGCAACGTCCAAGGCGCTGGCAGTCCGATCGCTGAATCCACCGTGACCCTCTACGCGGCCAGCACCGGCGCTCCGCAGCAACTGGCCCAAGGGCAAACGGACGCCAACGGTGCTTTCAAACTGAGTGCCAAACCAGCCCCGGCAGAGAGCGTCTTATACGTGATCGCCAGGGGAGGCATCCCAGTAGCTGCCGTGAACAGTGGCGCCAGCAACTCGATTGCGCTCCTGACGGTGCTGGGGACATCGGTTCCGAGAAAAATCACGGTCAATGAATTCACCACGGTTGCGTCGGTTTGGACCTGTGCGCAATTCCTCAAGGGCGACGTGTTGAGCGGAAAGCCTCTCGGCTTGCGCATCGCCGCGGGCAACGTGACCAACTTCGTGAACATCGAGACGGGCGGCTATGGCGGCGCCATTCAGGACGCGCTCAACAGCACGCAGACACCGACGATGGCAAACTTCGCGACACTGGCCGACGTGCTGGCCGGTTCTATCACGCAGGTCACGCCGGGTGCGTGCAGCCGTTTCTTTGCGGCTGCGACGGACCCCGCCGGCAATGTTCCGACAGACACGCTGACGGCAGCGGAGATGATCGCTCACAATCCTTGGCATCAGCCGGCCATGGTTTTCGAATTGTTGGCTGCCTTCTATCCCATCCCACAGGGCCAGTTCCTGCGGCCGGCGCCGTTTCAGCCTTACCTGAATTTTCCTCCGAGCGCGTGGGTGTTGCCGCTCAAGTTCACTGGTGGCGGGCTGAGTGCTCCCGGCAAGCTCATGATTGATGGCCAAGGCAATTGCTGGGCGGCCAACAATTTCCTCGTCGGCGCCCAGAACCAGTCGATCCTCTGGTCGGGCAACCTTACCAAGCTCGCCCCGAACGGCCGCCCGCTGTCGCCAATGACCTCCGGCTTCTCCGGCGGCGGGCTGATGGGGCCCGGCTTCGGGCTCACTCTCGATCGGGACGACAACGTTTGGGTCTCGAGCTTCACGGGCGCGGGGATCTCAAAATTCGCCAACTCCGGCAATCCACTTTCGCCACCGGCGGGCTACACCTTCAACGGCCAGCTCGGCAAGATGCAGGGCATCATCGCCACACCCAACGGCGACATCTGGGCGCTGGACGCGACCAAGATGCAGGTCGTGTGGTTTCCTAAGGGCGACGCCAGCAAGGGCCAGTTGCTCATGCAAAACCCGACTGGCGATCCGCTGCGTAACCCGTACAAGTTGATGGCCCCGTTTCATCTCGCCATCGACCAGCAGGACCGCATTTGGGTCTCGAACGCCGGGGGCCATTGGGTCACGCGCTTTTCCGCCGCCAATCCGACCGCGGTGCAAACCTTCGATGTGGGATTTAGTCCCAGTGGCCTGGCCGTCGATAGTCAGGGCAACGTCTGGATCTCCAACCGATTAGGCAGCTCCGAGCGGGGTCGCCTCAAGCTGTATGAAATGCTGGCGGCTTTCAAAGTGAACGTCGACGGCGATCCCGACCCGGCTGACCGGCTCACGAAGGTGTTGATTCCCGCGATGGCGGCGCAGACCTCAGGCTACTGGGAAGGCGGGAGTGTCTCGGTCCTGCGCCCGGATGGCAGGCCAGCGTCCATTTCACCCGTGTATGGTAAGGGGCTGACAGGGCCGTGGGCTGTGGCCGTGGACGGCGACGATCATGTCTGGATCTCCAACTTCAGCACCTCTAAGGCGGGCATTGTCGAACTGTGCGGTTTCCGGACTGAGAAAAATCCCCCGGGCATGAGTCCGGGCGATGCCATCTCGCCGCCCGGCGGCTATGTCGGCGGCGGATTGCAAATGCAGGTCGATATCGACATTGATCCAGCGGGCAACGTCTGGGTTTCCAACAACTGGCAGGATTACAAGGCTGCCCTTGGTCAAGTCGCCGAACCGCTCTCCACCCTCGGCGCCGGCCAGGGCGTGGTGGTCTTCTATGGCGTGGCCAAGCCAGTGCGCACGCCGCTGATCGGGCCGCCGGTTCAACCGTGAGTGGTCTTCTTCAGTGAATCTCCGGTTCGATGTCCGTGGAGATGCTCAGGTCCTTCCACTTTCTGTCGGATTCCATCTTCGCGCGATCATGCTGTTCCACAAAACGCACTGCGTCACTGCCGAGCAACAAACGGAGTGGCGGATCGCTCAGGCTTGCGATGTGGAGAACGGCGGCAGCAGCTTTGGCCGGATCGCCGGGCTGCTTGCCGTTATAGTCGCGCTGGAACCGCGCTGTTTTGCCTACGGTCGAATCGTACTCGGGACGTCCTGCGCGGATCGCCGTCGAAGAGCCTGCGAAGTCGGTTCGGAAGCCGCCCGGCTCGATGATCGTCACTTTGACACCCAACGGTCCGACCTCTTTGGAGAGCACTTCGGAAAAGCCTTCGACGCCCCACTTGGCGGCTGCATAGGGGGCCCGGCCCACCGGCCCTATGCGACCTCCCACTGAGGAGAACTGAAGGAAATGACCGGCCCCTTGCTCCCGCATGAGAGGCAGCGCGGCCTTGGTGACGTTGATCACGCCGAAGAGATTCGTCTCAATCTGCGCACGAAACTCGTCGAGGCTTGTGTCTTCGATTGGACAGACGTCGCCATACCCGGCATTGTTGACGAGCACGTCGAGCCGTCCAAATGCCTTGGTCGCTACGGCGACGGCATGGACGGCCGCCTGCTCATTGGTCACATCCAGCGCAACGGTTCGCACCTGGTCGCCATACCGCTCGATCAGATCGGCGAGTTGCGCTGGATTACGCGCCGTCGCAACGAGCTTGTGGCCAGCAGCGAGTACTGCATCGGCGAGCGCGCTCCCAAGGCCACGAGAGCTCCCGGTAATCAACCATACCTGTGACATCGGACTCACCATTTGTCATTTGGTCGCCATCAAGGGCCGAATTATACCGAGTTACGCGGAGTTACGTGGAGTGACGCGAACCTAAACCTGGGCCATGCCGGCGTCCACGAACAGCTCGATCCCGGTTACGCTTGAACTTGCAAGCCCTTTGAGTGACAGACAAAACTCTTTGGCGGGGAAAAGGCTGCTTAGCGCTCGTGCGCGGCTCGTTCCAATTCCCGCCGTGGCAATCTTTGCTTGGGCTTCATTCACCAAAGGTCGACTCAGCTTCCCATAAGTTACGGAAGACAATCCCGCCATGACCAATCGTGTCAATCCGCGACGGCGTGGTTCGTATGGGATTGATGCTCCGTATTGGGCCGCCGGCCTCGCGGTCTTGATCGCGGTTAATGTCTTGAGCGCCGTTCTCAGCGGCGGTGTCTGGTCTTGGATGCCGGTTGTGTTCCTGCTGGGCTGTGCCGCTTTCGCGTTCCACACGACGTTGCGCGGCAAGTTCGCGGTCTGGGCTGCATTGCTGGATCAAATGGCATTGCGGGGTGACGAGCGCGTTTTGGACCTTGGATGTGGTCGGGGCGCAGTGCTGCTCTTGGCCGCTCAGCACCTGACCACGGGCCGGGCGGTCGGCCTCGACCTGTGGCGAAGCGGCGATCAGCTGGGCAATGCGGCCGAGGCCACCCGCCGCAACGCGAGCGCGGAGGGCGTGGCTGATCTTGTGACACTCCTCACGGGCAACATGACGGCGCTGCCCCTTGAAGACAATTGCTTTGACGTCGTTGTCTCCAGTTTGGCGATGCACAACATCCGAGAACGTGCCGGCCGGGATCGAGCCGTCAGCGAAGCCATGCGGGTGCTGCGTCCGGGCGGCCGGTTGCTGATCGCCGACATTTGGGCCACCCGGCAATATCAGGCACACCTCACCAGGCTCGGAATCCGCGACGTGACGCGTCGTGGATTGGGATGGCGATTGTGGTGGGGCGGTCCCTGGGTGGCCACGCGCCTCGTGCAGGCCAAAAAGCCGGCGTGATGTGTGCCGCTCCGGTATTCGACCGCGCGAAATTATGCACGATGGCCGGTGGTGGCCTACCCAGGATCTTGCTTGGGCACCCACTTTGCTGAAGTTCGGCCTCGCGGTTTCTAGCTCGCCTCGAAGCGCGAGTGCTCCGACCCCGCGGAATGTCCACAAAAGCCTCTGGCTGTAAGGGTTTGTCGAACATTCGAATTCCCGGACACCCTCAAGCACCGCTTGGGAACGAGGGGCATAAAGCCGGCGTTATAATACGTGCGGCGAGGCGGAGTGCGGCGCCAGGCAGTCGGCGACGTAGGAGCAGAGTTCCAAAGTCCAAGGTCGAAAGCAGACTCAATGCCCGCACGCATGTGGCTGATCACGACGGCTGCAATCGGCGTCGGACTTCTCTCCGGCTGTGAATCCGATTCGGGGATCACGACGCCGGCGAACAGCCAAACACATCAGGCAGAAAGCGGCGTCGAGGCCAAGGCCGCCCCGAATCCTGATCAGACCGGGACGGTGACGACAAAGGGCACCGTGACAAAAAGCACGGTGACGAAAAGCACGGTGACGAAAAGCACGGTGACGAAAAGCACGGTGACGAAAAGCACGGCGGAGGTCTCCGCTCCGGAACCATCGACGCAGCAACCCGTAACGGCAACGATGACCATCCAACCGGAGAGCCTATCGGTCGGGGAAACTGCTGAGATGCTGGTCTCTGTGCGGATTGAGCCCGCGCACTACGTTCACGCCATCAAGAATCGCGGTGAGCCCTGGAGCCCGCTGGCCGTGAAGCTTACGTTGCCGGACGAAGTTGAGGCGTTGGGAGACTGGGAACTTCCGAAGCCCGAAGTCGGGCACGGCGCGGCGATGGTGTATCGTAATTCAGTCTTGCTCAGGCGCGCGTTGCGAATTCGTCGGCAGCCGTCTGCGCGAACTCTGCGGATTTCCGGAGAACTCCGCTATCAGGCGTGCAATGAAGAGCTCTGCTGGCCGCCGCGGACGTTGCCATTGTCGGCGACCTTTTCGATTCGAGACCAAGGGAGATAGCCCGATGAAAAGAGCCACGGTTCTGTTGGTTTCGCTCGCGTTCGCACTACTTGCCGCCGGCCGGACGCGGGCAGACGAGTTGGCGCATTTGAAGGTCGTGTACGTCGGGTCGGAACGCGCCTCGGATTACGTCGATTTCCTCAAGGGGAAAGTGGCTCGGATTGAAGCCATCAAGCGATCGGAGTTCAAGCCGAAGGACGCGCAGCCGTTCGACGTCGTTCTGCTGGACTGGCCGCAGGGTCAAGAGGCACAACAGCTGCGCTGGTCCACTTCGCCCTTGGGCGAGCGCGATGGGTGGACAAAACCAACGGTTCTCCTCGGCAGCGCCGGGCTCAATCTCGCCATCGCCTGGAAGCTCAAGGGGGGCTCCGGATGCACGTGCCTCGATCCGTTGGCCTATGACTTGCGCCCGCACGAGATTTTCGAGCGCCCGTTCAAGATTGATCGCGCAAAATGATCTCAATCGGGACGCCCAAGGGATTTGTGGACGAGATTCACGCAGCCGAGGTCGCGGTGCTTCCGCTCGTTGCCAATCGCGATCGGGAATGGCGTGCAGGCTGGTGTACCCACGCGATGGATTTCGCCAAATTTCCCGATGTCGAATTCCTGTGCGGGGGCGTCAACCATCAGACGCCGACTTCCGCCGCGCTTTGGCGGCAGGGAAACCTTTTGCACTTCGGCTTCGAGCAATCGCCGGCCGAAATGAACGAGTCAGGCCAACGTCTGCTGCTGAATTCGATTGCCTATATCAGTCGTTTCTCTGAAGACCGCCCGATTGCCGTCACTCCGTCGGTTTTTGCTGGTCCCGTTGCTTCTCCTCGGATCAGGCCGGCGCGACGGCTGCGGGCTGTGGACATGCCGATTGAATCGCTCAAGAATTTTGTGGAACCGAAGCTTTGGGAGACAATCTCCTCCAAAGGCGATCGCCAAGCGATGGCCAAGTGGGCCGAGTCGAACCAAAAATTCTTTCACCCGGCCCTGTCTCAGAAATTGGAGATCGATGAGGATTCTGGTCGCGTTAGGGGTGGCATTCGACGAACCGGCGTTCTTCGAGAAGACGATCGCGGACCTGCGATCGGGCAGCGCGGCGCGAACCGCGAGGGCATGGCGTCTGCTGAAACGCTACGTTCCCGGTGGTCCGAGTGCCGAAACGGCAGAGGCGTGGGCTGCCTGGTGGGAGGAGAATCAGTCGTTCGCCTTTGCCTCCGACGCCGGCGACTATCGGTGGTACATTGATGGCTTGGCCAAGACACGCGGCATTCCCACGAGCGAATTACGCGGACCGCGGTGCGCGGACCTGAAGCTTCAGGCGTCGGGGACAGGTCGATGAGCCCGTGGATTGGCGGTATTCGAGTGCGCGGCACTTTGCGGGATTGCAGGCTCCAATCGACGTCGTCGCTGATTGGCGATAGGGGATCGCGCGAGGCGAAACGGAGTTTCCCGCGCGCGGGGATGCGTTCCCAAACGGAGAGCTTGGGAGCGAGAGGCAAATGAGCACGCCGCGACGGGAATACGCCGCCACGACTACGCGGTCATTCGTTCTGGCTCTGCTCAGAGAGCATCGGGTCGTCCATGTAGCGGTCGGCGGCGGCTGCCGCTTCCTGTGGACTGCTGCCGTTCTGGCGCGCGCTCAGGTAGGGTGCGTACCAGTCCCACCAGTGATGGTTGGCGTGCGTCTTCTCGTAGTTTCCGTGGTGTTCTGACGCCTCGCGCAGGAGTTCTGCGAGGGCTCCGACGTCGATCGCTTGTGCTGGCGTCGACGTCCATTCGCGGCCGGGGCGCCGCGTTTTGATCTCCTGCAGCAGCCAGCCGTTGCCGTCGGGATCTTCAAACGAGGCGAACGAACGGTAGGATTGATCTTCCGGGTCGCGCCCGCCGACGTGTGAGTTCGCAAACGAGCTGAAGGGGCCTCCGGCGTAGTGGAAGACCTCGCTCACGGCGGCGCCGCGGGCGATCAAGTCGGCGCGGGCCGCATCGACGTCGTCCACCGCGAGAATCAGACCGGCTACCGATCCGGGCTTGGGCGCCGCGAGTCCCTTGCCGAAGATGATCGCAGCCGGCGAGTGAGGCGGCGTCAGTTGGAGGACGCGGTAATCGTCGCCTTGCGAGAAGTCGGCGTCGAGCCGCCAGTCGAGCTGCTGGTAGAACGCCTTCGCGCGGTCGACGTCGGTGACGCCGAGGATCACCACTTCGAGCTTCAGCGCAACCGGTTCGGGCTTTGCGATATCGGCCTTCGCCATGACTTCTCCGATCAGGAATCTCGCGATCAAGGTGCGTAACGGGTGAAGACGAGGTCGCGGGTAATACTCAGTGCGGCCAGAGCCATGCGAAGATGGCTCCGGTGATGAGGCCGTAGACGATGCCGTCGACGAAGTTCGCGACAATGGTGCGCTTGTAGGAGCCGAACCAGAGGCCGTTGGGGATGTGTGAGAAAGAGTAGGCGAGGATGCCGGCGGTGGCCGCGACCTGGAAGACCTTGGCAAACGGGGCCGCGCCGGGAGGGCGACGCGCGTGAGGTAGGCGATGAGCGTGCTGACCACGAGATAGACGACGAAGGTGCCGACCAGCTTGTCGGCCATTGTCAGCGGCGTCGGCCAGACGCTGAGGTGGCCGACCGGGCCGCCTTCCAAGGCCTTCTGCACTTTCTCCGATTTCATCGCCTTGGGGTCGCGGAAATCGGGGAAGACGTAGTTGCCCGGCTTGATGCCGCTCTTGCGGAGGTCGTCCATGAAACCGTCCTCGTCGGGGAGGGCGATGAAGTCCCGCTTGTGATGGGGCATGGCCATCCAAACAACGGCCGAAATGATCCAGACGGCGGCCGCCGAGAGGAGGATGGGGAGCCAGAGGGGGAGCAGGAGTTCCATGTGATTTTTTTCCTCGTACTCGAGAAGGCTCGTTCCCAAGGCAGCCCTGGGAACGAGCCCGCAACGTCGGGAGTGCATCGTCACGACGATGCGGTCATTCGTTTTTGCTCGGCTCCGTGGGTGTCGGGAAGCGTTCCTGGATCCACGCTTCCCACAGCGGGGTCTCGCGGGCGACGGTGCCGTCCGCCTGATCGCCGTAGAGGTAGAAGCTGAGCGTCGCCATGACCGCTCCGCCGAAGCTGACGACGCCCAGGGCGGCCGTGCCCGGCCCCGGCTTGTCGAGCCGCAACAGGGCGTTGTACGGACTCTGCGTGGCGTGCTCCACGACGCCGCCGAGCACCGGGACGCCCGCCGGAACGGTCAAGCGCTGCCCGGGGCTCATGCCTTTCAGCCCCAAGGCCGCGGTCAGCGTTTCCCAGGCCTCCGCTTCGGTTCCCGCGGCGGGGGCCAGCCACTGCATCATCGCGGAGCGTTGGCCGCGGAAGTGCGTGAGATAGAGCTTGAGAATGCGGAAGAAGCCGGGCCAGCCGGATTCGGTGCCTTTCAGTTGGTTGTCCCAGTCGTCCGTGCTGGCGAAGAGGCTGTGCACCACGCGGACGACGCAGATGCCTCCCGCGCGGGCTTCGACGCTCCACTCGTCCGCGATGGGCGGCGAGCCGGGGGCCCAGCCAGGGGCCTCGGTGGTAAACGTCCGCGGCGGATCCCATTTCGTCACGGGGGAACTGGACTCCATGCCGGGGCCGAAGTTCAACTTGACCGCGACGGGCTTGCCGTCGCGCTCTTCGAGCTCAGCGGGTACGAACCAGGACGAAATACCCGGCCCGCTGGCGATCGCCTGCCAGACTTCCTCCGGCGTGCCGGGGACCTCGACTTCGACCTGGACGGAACGGCGTCCGGAGGGTTCTTTCTTCACGCTCATGATGGTTCCTTGGGATCGGATTTCTGTGGTAAAGGGTGCGCCACGACGACCAGCCGATGCGCGCGGCCGCCGGGGGCGGATTGATCGTGATACTTCGAAACGAGTTTCGTGATGGCCTCGGTGAGTTCGTTGCTGAATGCCGCTCGGTCCGTCGGCGACCGGAAGCAAACCTCGGTATCCACCGCCAGGGTGGCCAGGCGTTTGCCCGCCTCTTTCGCGCGACGAACGAGGTCACCCACCTCGCGGACGACGCGTGCGCCCAGGGCGATGAGATAGCTCGCGGACAGCCGATCGGCTTCCCGATTCGGATCAACGGCGACCGGGCCCAAAGCACTCGGCGAAACGATGTAGGAAGCGGCCGTCGCCACGAGCAGCCGTTCCGTCAGCCCGCCCCACTTTCGTTCTTGGGCCAATCGCACCAGCCCGTGCGCCTCGAGCGCGTGCAGATGGTAGTTGACCTTCTGCCGAGCAAGGCCGACCCGCGTTGCCAACGTCGCCGCCGAGGCGGGCGCGGCGAGCTCGGAGAGGAGCCGGCTCCGCGTGGGCTCCAAAGCCACCGTGGCCGCCGCCGGATCATCGATGACTTGGATGTCGAGCATGAAGCGACGGTAGCATTGACAACATTTATTGTCAATCAGGGAACGAGAGTTTTTCTGCCGAATTCGCGAAGTTGGTGGCGTGCCGCAGAGTCGATGGCGTGCCGCAGAATTGTTAAGTTGCGGCGAGGGCTCCTGCTCTGGCTGCTGGTCAGACCGATGCGCGCAACGGCCCGGGGTGTGCCGGTTTTCATCGACTGAAGTGAGCGAGAATCGCGGACTCGGATCGAATCCGTATCCGATTGTCAGCTGATCACTGCTGAGAACCGCGAGGAGTTAAAAAGGACGGGAGTTAATGAACGACGTCCCGCTCAGTTCCCCTTCTTCGCCCGCGCCTTCCAAAACTCCGCAAAGATCGTGGCCCACAGGCTTGCCGCGCAGACCGTGGACAGGGCAACGAATGCCATCCAGATCGAATGAATTGCCGCCATGTTGACCTCCATGCCGATCGGCCGGATCGCGGTCGTGTTGGTGGACACGGCTCGGGACGTCCTTGGTCCGTTCAAATCCGCACCGAATGCGACTGGGTTTTTGATGCACGCCGTCTGTGCTGTGCGCCCTGGTCGCGACAAGTTGCCGCATCTCTCGTACCGTTGCGCGCGAAGCATGTTTGTGCCGGTCGTGGAAGCGTCAATCCAGGAAATAGGGGGTTTCGGCTTGCAGAATGGCCGCCGAGTTTCGCTCGCGCCACCGATGAATGTCAGAATTTACAAATTGAATTCCATCGTGCGCGAAGCGTGTTCCCTCGTCCCCAAGCATTGCTTGGTCCTCTGTGCCAACGACGGCGGAGTGAGTCGACGTGTGGCAACCGCCAGCCAGCCGGGGTACGATCGGGGCGCGTCGTCGTTGGGGTCGGTATGAAGTCCGTTTACGTCGTCGATGGAAAGTTTTCTAGAAATGACTGAGTACCGCATTATTTGCGCACGTCAAGAATCGTTTGAAACGCCACACGTGCACCCCCACGTGATCATCGTCGGAACGGAAAAATTGGCGGGTTATTCCAAGCTCTGGACGATCACGCAAGTCTATAACGCGATGGATCAGGGGGACACTTTCCACACTCTGGGAGACAAGAGCCAGAAGTCTGCGGCCGTCCAAAAATACCAATGTCCTCATTGCGACGAGCGGACTCTCCGGTCTGCTCGGGATGCCGTCACGGACAACAATCTGGACAATCTGCCAGCGTGCCCATAGCGGCGGCGGTGTTCAGTCAGCCTGCCGCTTCGATTTGCTTGCTTTGAAAACGTCATTTGCGAGCTCAATCCAGGCAGGCGCATGGTCGCTCGCGTGGGGCTCGCCGCGGACCCACAGATCCACACCGGACGTCTTCAGGCCTTTCGCAGCGGTCCCATTGAGCAGCAAGTGGTCGATGCGAAGCCCCGCGTTGCGCTGCCAATGTTGGCGGAAGTAATCCCAGAACGTGAACACCTTCTCTTCGGGGTGCTGTGTGCGGATCGCATCGAGCCAGCCTTGATGGAGCAAGCGTTCCCAGCGCACGCGGCTTTCCGGTTGCAAGAGCGCGTCCTTCCTCCACGACTTCGGATCGTAAATGTCAAAATCGGTCGGCACCACGTTGAAGTCGCCGGCGATGACAACCGGCTTCTGGCTAAGAAAGAGCGTCGCGGCATGGGCGATCAACCGCTCGAACCAGCCCAGTTTGTAATCAAACTTGGGACCAGGCTGCGGGTTTCCATTCGGCAAATAGAGGCAACCGACGACCAGCGGGCCGACACTTGCCTCGAGGTAGCGGCTCTGCTCGTCCGAGTCATCGCCGGGGAGTTGTTTGCGAAGTTCCGTGATCGCGAGGTCACGGGCCAAGATGGCGACACCGTTCCACGAGCGCTGGCCGTGCCAGAGCGAGGCATAGCCCGCGTTGGCGATGGCGGTTTCCGGAAAAGCGTCGTCGGCCGCTTTGAGTTCCTGCAAGCACGCAATGTCCGGTTGCTCACGCTCGAGCCATGCGAGCAGGTTCGGAAGCCGGCTGCGAATGCCGTTGACGTTAAACGTCGCAATCTTCATGGTTTTCCTGGTCCCGGCGATGGCCGATGGTGCCTCATTATGTGGCGGGTGGCGAGGAAGGAGGGGAGGAACGAAGACAGCAGACTGCGCTACGCTGGATTGTGCGCGAATTCATCGCCGCTGAAACGTCGGTCGAGATCGGCAAGCAACTTCATAAGGGCGCTCGAGTCGATCGGTTTGACAAGATGGTCGTCGAAACCCGCCTCACGCGTTTTCTGCCGATCGGCCTCCTGCCCCCAACCGGTCTGAGCGATGATGACGGTACTTTTCATCACAGGCAGAGCGCGGATGAGTCGGCAGGCCTCATAACCGTTCAACTTCGGGAGACCTATGTCCAAGAGGATGAGATTAGGGCGAAACTCTTCTGCCACCGCCACCGCCTCCTGGCCGTCGTACGCGGTTCGGATGTCGTTTCCCATGACTCGCAACATCAGGGACAGACTGTTGGCGCCATCCCGATTGTCATCGACGACGAGGATGCGGAGCGACGTCCTCGGAAGGGCGTGTTCCGTCTTGAGTTCACCCGGCAAGGCTGCCTCGGCCGCGATCGGTATCCGGACGATGAACTCGGATCCTTTTCCGGGTCCGCCACTGTGGGCTTCGATCTTTCCCCCGTGCATTTCCACGAGATTCTTCACCAGCGAGAGTCCGATTCCCAATCCGCCTTGAGATCGCTCCAACGACCGGTCGACCTGGGAGAACATTTCGAAGATGCGAGCGAATTGGTCGGGGGCGATCCCGATTCCGGAATCCCGCACCGAGACCACGACGTCGCCCCCCTGCAGTTCGGCGGCCACGCGAATGCTTCCCTTTCGATCACTATATTTGGCGGCGTTATTCAGCAGGTTCATGAACACCTGGGCCATGCGGATCGGATCGGCGTCAATCACGACCGGTTGCCACGGCAACGTGACTTGGAGGCGGTGCTCCATTTCCTCAATGAGTGGTCGGGATGACTCCAGAGCACTGGCCAAGACGGTCGCCAGATCAACGCGCTCTTTGCGGAGTTCCAGCTTGCCCTGGTTGATGCGGCTCACATCCATTAGATCATCGATCAATCGGACCATCTGTCGCAATTGCCGGTCCATCATCGTATGGGCGGTTTCGACGGTCTCCGGATCCAATCCCGCCAGGCGAAGCAGTTGCAAGCCGTTCCGCAGGGCGCGAGCGGGTTGCGGAGTTCGTGGGCAAGCATTGCGATAAACTCATCCTTGCGGTGATCGGCCTCAGAGAGGCGGGCCGCCACGTTTCTCAGCTCCTCTTCAACTTGCTTTTTCTCGGTAATATCGCGAGTCGAGCCCGCGACTGCTTCGACGGCTCCGTTCGTGCCAATCACCGGGACGAAGATGTACTCATATTGCCGCTCGCCCTGTGCGCTCGCGTAGGGCGTTTCATCCCGCAGTGGTTGGCGCGACTCGATCACTTGTTGAATCTGACGCTGCAGTTGGCCGGCCAATTCCGGCGGATAATCGAGGTCAAAGAAGTTCTTGCCGACTGCCTGTGCGAGGTCCTTCTGCCAGAGATCCAACAATGCCCTATTCACGTAGCTGAAGCGGCCATCGAGATCGAACGTATAATTGAAGTCGGCGGAATTCGACAGCACCGTGTCGTACAGCCTGCGCAGCCGTTCCGATTCGGCACCGAGCCGCGCAACTTCAGCCTTGGCGTTCCGCTGATCGGTGATATCCATGACGGTGCCATCGAAGCTCGAAAGTCGTTGGCCCGCGACCGTCGGCTCGAAGTGCGCTCGGCCTTTACCGAACACCCAATGCACCGATCGATCCGGATGCACGACCCGATACTCTTCAGCGTAGGGCGCCGGGCGTTCGGGCCGTGTGGCGGCGGCCACTGCATCCCGCACGCGCTGTCGGTCGTCGGGGTGGATCGCGGCGAACGCCTGCTCGTAAGTGATGGGGTCCGTCGAGCCCTGGAAAATCATTCGGAAGCGATCGTCACTGATCAACAAGTTCGTGGCTGGATTTATGTTCCACGCGCCGAGCTCCGCCGAGTCGAGTGCGAGACGTCGTTGCTCCTCGCTCTCTCGTAGTGCTTCCTCCGCCCGCCTGCGATCCGTCCAATCGATGCCCTGGACCAGGATGCCGGAAATCGCTCCCCCCTGGTCACGTAGGGGTTGATACACGAAATCGACGAACCGCACGTCGGGCGGTTCGTCCGGTTTCTGCTGAAGTGAGACGCGGACATTCGACCCGACAAACGCCTCGCCGGTTTGGAAGACCGTGTCGAGACGTTCAATGAAGCCTTGACGACCGATTTCCGGTAGTGCTTCCCGAACCGACTTGCCAATCACGTCCCGATGCCCGATTAGGTCCAAATAGCGGTCGTTCGCCCGCTCGAACACATGTTGCGGCCCTGTCAGGATCGCCATGAATGAGGGTGATCGCTCGAATGCATCGGCGAGACGTGCCTGCTCGGTGTTGTGTTGCCTTTCCTGCGACGATTTATCGGACATCACAATTGGCCTGCGGCTCCGGGAACGATCAACCGTCCGGGGTGCGGCCGCTCCCAAACAAAGTGGGCTCCTGGGCCTCGGTTATTTGTCATTGGCGTTGATGAACGCGACGAGTGACTGCACGTATTCCGGCGGAATATATCCGGCCATGATGGCCGTCAGATGCGACTTGCCAGGCAGCACGACGCTTTGAAAGTGGGCCAGCTCGCGTTGCATGCGATGCGTTTTCATGTTGGGGCCGTCAAACTCACCGTTGATCGCCAGGACGGGAATCGTGATCCGCGTGAGATCGATCTTGGTGCGTTCGCCCGGCTTCCAGGGGTAAGCTCGCACCGCGGCAAGCGCTTCCGAGTCGCGGTCCGGATTGGCCCGCAGTTTTGTGCTCGCCTCGGCTTCCTGGGGATCGGGACCCGGTTTGTCATCGGGGACCTTGGATTTCCAGTTCGCGTCGACTTCAGGAACGCCCGAGCCCCCGAAGGCAGCCGTCACGAAGCGGTCGGGGTGCGTCGCCAAGAGTTGGGCGGTGATCATGCCCCCCATCGAATAACCGTGCACGTGGGCCTTGTCGATTTTCAGATGGTCCATGAGTTCGATTACGTCGCTCGACATCCGCGGCCCGTATTTCTGCGGATCGTGCGGTTTGTCGCTCTGGCCGTGACCGCGGCAATCGATGGCGATGACCCAGTGCCGGCCGGACAGCGCGTCGGCGATGCCGTTCAAGAACCAGTTACCGCGGGCATTTCCCGTGTAACCGTGAATGAGCACGACCGGTTTACCCGGTGCGTTGCGGTTGCCCGCTTCGAGGTAGTGGATTTTCACCCCGTCGCTCGTTTGAAAATAGCCGTCTTTCGGCTCGGCCGCGACGGCCGGGGGAGCAGCGTAGAAGACAGTAGCGAGGAACACGACGAGCAGACCGGACGCGGCGCGCGGACCGTGCATGGGATGCCCTTTCAGGGAAGTGGAGGCGAGACCGTCAATTGGCGAAAAAGAGTGGAAGCTTCGCCTGCACTATACCGACTACCAATTGCCGGAAACAAATGGCAACGCGATCCTGCATCCGGGACTCGGACAGCAGACCCGCGACATTTAAACCTTGGACGTCGGGCCTCGGTCCTTCAGTCGCCCTGCCCCGTGTCGCGCTCGAAGGCTTCTTGCAGCCAGCTACGCATGGCCGTTTCCTGCCTGCGGACGTGCGTCACAAAGCGGAGGCCGTCTTCGAGCACCGCCTGCTGTTGCTCCATGACCTGCTTCTCATCGGCGCCGGCGCGTTTGGCTTTGGCCTCGAAGTCGGCGAACGTTTGGGACAAGCGGCGGCTCCAATCCTGGTTGGATTGGTCGTCTTCTCGCAACTGTTTGGTGCGGGCGAAGAGTTCCGGATCCTGGTCTTCGATTTCCTCGATCTGCTCGGGATGCACAGATTGGATTTGATTCACAATGGCTCCACACGCCGCATCGAAGCTCTTGCGGATCATGGTAGCCCAATTGAGCAGTTCGCCGGGAACGGGCGGCGTGTCCAAAGCGGTCTCGAGTCGCTCCAATTCTTCCCGAAGCGGTTCTCGCTCTTTGGCATCGGCGATCATGGTGTTCACCTTTTTCTCGGAGTGGCGGCGCATTCCTACCTGCCGTGCAAGAACTAGGTGCAACTCGCGCGCCAAGACCTCGCCGGTCAGTTGATTCGCTGGTCAAAGTTCCGCGTCTTTCGCTCTCGGTCCCAAGCTCCGCTTGGGCCCGCAAATTCGCGAAGCTCCCGCTTCGCTCAGAGGCCGAAGACCTTTCGAGCGCACCCAATCACTCGAAGCGGAGTCCCGGCGCGCGGGGATGTGTTCCCAAGCAAGAGCTTGGGAACAAAGTCAATGCCGCGCATGTTGCGGTTAGTCTTTCGCCTCGAGGCAGAAGCACGAGGATTTCAGTTTCACGTCGGCGTGCTGCCACGCTTTTTCGAATCGCATGGCGACGTTGTGGGCCTCTTCGTTCTTGCCTTGCAGTTTCAGGCTCCGCGAAAGACCGTAGAGCGACCAGCCATTTTCCGGGTAGCGGGCAAGATCCTCGCGGTAAACCGCCTCGGCATCCGCATAACGTTTGGCGTCCAGCAGTGTGGCGCCCAACGCGTGGCGGACGGGTTGGATCCAAAGGGGCGGCTCGCTGTACCGCTGCTGATCCTCGCGGCTAACGGCCTCGCGGAGCGCGGCAATCCCTTCGTCGGTTTTGCCGTCGCGATAGAGGATTTCGCCCTCGAGCATCTTCTGGGCAATGCCAAGAAGTGCGGCGCCATCGTTCTTGCGGAAGCTGGCCTCTTTCGGAAGCGCGGCGCTCGCCGCCAGAAAGTCCGTCTGCTCGGCCTTGGCCGATTCGAGCCGACTCTTCGCCGCGAAGGCGATCCCGCGCCCGTAATGCCAAATCGCTCCGGCGATCGGCAGCGAGTCGCGAGGTTTGGGCTCGGCGAGCATTTCGTCCCATTGCCCGAACCGCATATGCAGTTCGTAGGGCATGGCGAAGAAGCCGTCGACGGTCGCGGCATGGTCCCTCAGGTAGTCGTCGGGGATGCCGGCCAGTAGCTCGCGAAAGGCTTGGGCCGACTTCCGGCTTTGGCCCTGCATCATCGCGGCGTAGCCCAGCATGTCGTAGTTGTGGGCCATATAAATGCGGTAAAAGCCCTGCTGCGGCACTATCTCGCGGTATTTTTTGTCTGCCGCGATCGCCATTTCGTTGGTGACAACCGCCTCTTGCCAGCGGCCGCGGCGGACGTCGATGTGCGAGGGCATATGCACCAGATGCCCGATCGCCGGGTCGAGGTCGCGCAGCCGGGCAGCGGCGGCGTCGGCCCGTTCGGGATGCAACGACGCCTCGTTGGCGTGAATGTAGAGGTGCAACGCGAACGGATGAGCGGGCGATTTGGCGATGACCGCGTCGAGAGTTTTCAAAACCTCCTCAGTCCCGGGTTGGGCCTTGCCCTTCGGAGTCCATTGATCCCAGGGTCGTAGATCCATGAGGGCCTCGGCCGTCAGGGCGCCCACGTCGGCGTCATCCGGATAGGCGGCCCAGACTTTACGCATCGCGTCGGCATAGGCCTTGTCCAGCGGCTTGCGATCCTCAGGTTGCGGATCGGCGTAACGCACGGCGAGCGCCTCGATGAGAGCCCTTTCGACGGGGGTGGCACCGCCGATGGTCTTGCGGGCCTGTTTGAGCGCTTGCCAAGCTGCCTTTGCATGCACTTTGTCGACGCCGGGGTTGTTGATGTGCGGCCCGTTGGCCAGGGCAATCCCCCAAAAGGCCATTGCGCACTTGGGATCGGCCGCTGCGGCCGCCTCGAACGAGCGGATCGCCTCGTCATGGTTGAAACCGTAGAGGAAAATCAGCCCCTGATCGAAGAATTGCTGCGCCTCGGCGGATTGCGTCGAAACGCGGCGTGTGTGCTTGCCCAGGCCTTGAAAATGGGGTTCGGCCTTCTCGGCCGGAGCGTCAGCGACGGCTGCGCGGCAAGTTGCGACCATCAAGCCGAGGAAGAGGTAGCGCAGGAGTTGGGAAGGCACCGTGATTCGCATGGCAGACTCCGTCAAACTTCTGACTCGCATGTCATCGGATGTCTGATATGCTAAATGAGCGCACGGCCTCGCGCCGAGCGGTTCGAGTGATTTCCCGCCTTCGTAGGACCAGCCAACCGGATGCCAATCGCCATCGGCTCCCCGCGTCCTCTTTCCCGCCGCCGACTGTTGCAGCAAGCGGCCAGCGGCTTTGGGGCGGTTGCACTGTCGGCCCTGTTGAGCGAGGACGGCTTCGCGACGAACGTTGCCGCCCAGAATGATCCGGCCGCCGCGCGGCTCAGCCACTTTCCGGCGAAGGCGAAGCACGTCATTTTCCTGTACATGGACGGCGGCCCGTCGCAGGTCGACACGTTCGACCCCAAACCCCGGCTCGATCGGGAGCACGGACAGCCCTTCAAAATGAAGGTGCAACCCACGCAGTTCGACAACGTGGGGACGACGCTGAAGTCGCCGTGGAAATTTAAAAAGCGGGGGGCCAGCGGCATCCCGGTCAGCGACCTTTTGCCGAATATCGCCGGCTGTGCCGACGCGTTGTGCGTCGTGCGGTCGATGACTTCGCAATTCTCGGAACATACCAACGCCAATTATTTTCTGCACACGGGGCTCGGCCTGCAGGGACGCCCCAGCATGGGCGCCTGGGTCACTTACGGTCTCGGCAGCGAGTCACGGAATTTGCCGGGATTTGTCGTGCTGAACGGCGACCTGATTCCGCCGGGGGGCGTCGACTGTTTTCACAACGGTTTCTTGCCGGCGACGTTTCAGGGTTCCATCTTCCGCCGCGGCTCAAAACCGGTCGCCGATCTGATCAGTCGCGATGTCTCAAGCGCCACTCAGCGGCGCAAGCTCGACCTGATGCGCACGCTCGACGCGGCCTCGCTGGAAAAGTCGGGGCACAACGACGCGATCGAAGCCGCCATCCGAAATTACGAGCTGGCGTTCCGCATGCAGACGGCCGTGCCGGAGTTGATGGACGTCTCCCGCGAATCGAAGGCCACGCAGGAAATGTACGGCATGTTCGAGCCCTACGAGCACACGCGAAGTTATGCCCAACAGTGCCTGGTTGCCCGTCGGCTAGTGGAGCGTGGTGTGCGGTTTATCGAGTTGACCTGTCCGCATGTGCCGTCCGATAGGTGGGACCAGCACAGCCGGCTCAAGGAGGGACACACACTCAACGCACTGGCGACCGACAAGCCGATCGCCGGCTTGTTGACGGATCTCAAAGCGCGGGGCCTGTTGAATGACACGCTGGTGATTTGGGCGGGCGAATTCGGCCGCACGCCGATGGCCCAAGGGAGCGACGGTCGGGATCACAATCCGTTCGGCTTTACCATCTGGATGGCCGGCGGCGGCGTGAAGCCGGGGTATGTTTACGGGGCGACCGACGAGTACGGCTATTATGCGGTCGAAAACAAGCTTGAGATCTACGACTTGCACGCCACGATGTTGCATCTCTTGGGCCTCGACCACAAACGGCTCACCTTCCGCTTCAGCTCCCGCGACATGCGGCTGACCGACGTGCACGGCCAGGTCGTGCACGATCTGATTGCTTAGATGAGCGCCCATGGTCAAACGGCCCGCCGATTTCAATCCCGAGAATTTCATTGACGGGAAAGGTGAGTTTCTGATCGGCCGCCCGGCGGTGGCGTACGGGGGCCCTCGCGAATTCCGCATCGATCCAGCGCCGGTTCGGCCCTTTCCGACTTTCAACCTGGTGGCGACGAACATCGTCTTCGTGCTGTTCTTCGCGGGCTTCGCCTGGTTTTGCGTGACGCATAATGATTCCGGCGTCAACGAATTTGCCATCTGCGCCGGAACGACGGCCGTGGGCCTGATGACATGCGTTTGTTCGGTTGGCTTTTCGATGTACGGACGCTGGCTGGGAGCGAGCGAACTGGCTCGCGGGCCCTGGCTCAGGTACGACAAAGTGACACGCCGAGTCGAACTGTCCCGCCAGCGACTGACGTTCGAGTTTTCGGAGATTGTGCACTTGCAGTACGTTTCGACAGCGCGGATAGATCGACCCCGGTCGGTTGTCGCCGAAGAGTCGAAATACGTCCGCTCGGAACTCAATCTCGTGACCATTCGCGGCGGGAAGCGCGAGCGGTGGAATCTCGTCAATTCGATGTGGCCTTCGGGCGCCTTCGAGGAGGTCCTCGACCATTTGATCGAACAAACGCCGGTTCCCGTCGTCCGTATCACCGAGACGGCCGGCCCATGGAAAGTGTGGATTCGGCCCTACTGCGACTTGACGAAGCCAGCCTCAACGGCGGCTCAGGCAGAACGTCTCGGCGGTAATTAGTAAATCCGGCACGCCGGTCAGGCCGCAGCCCAACGGTCCCGAACCGCCCAACGCGGCGAAACAAATGCCGCCGCGCAGTCCGCCGATCGATAATCGATCTCGTCACTCCACGGTCACCAACCGATCGAAATTCGTCAGCGCCAAGACTTCGCGGACTTCTCGCGAGGCATTTTTTATGGTCACGGCGACGCCCATTTTGAGGACCGAGGCTATTACGCCCAGGAAACCGCTCGGGACCAATGTGATGCCGGCGAGGTCGAAGGTGAGTTCCTGGCAATCGCCTTGTTCGATGAGCTCGGTAATGTCGCTCAAGTAGCGGCCGAGGGCGTGGTCTGCCGGAAGGTCCTGACCCCCGAAGCCGACGATCGTGTGGCGGCCGAATTGGACGAGTTGCAGACGATCATGAAAGCTGCCGTCGACGCGGCCCAGGCGCATCGTGTCGGTATCGGTCACCGGTGTGCTGGCGACGGCCGTCGGCGGGAACGCGTCAAACGCCTGTTCGCGTGAGGCGTAGACAGGCCACAGGGCGTGCAGTTTCGAGTGTTCGATCACTTGCCGGGCGGCTTCGGAGACGTGACACAGGACCATTTTCGCGCCGTGCTCGCGTGCCTCTTTCCACGCGACGAACAGCGTGCCGATCATTTGCGAGCCGAAGGCGCCGAGGTGCGCCAGGTCAAAGACCAGGCCGCGGACGTGGGACGTGTGCAGCTCGTCGATCAGGCATGTGCGGCCGGCGGCGAGGTCTTGGCCGGTAAGACGGGCGACGCTTTCCTTCGGGGTGACGAAGAGAATTTCGTCGATCGTTTCGGTCGGAAAGCTGCCTGAGGGATCGGCGATCATGGAGGTCGGCTCCTGAGAGAACGGCCGGGTTAGCGCACGTCGAGACCCAGCATCGAAAGATCATCGCAGAGAGGAGCGCCGTTGCGCCAGTCGCTGGCGGCGGCAAGCACCGTGCTGAGGCTGTCATCGAGTGATTTTTGCCGAGTTTCCTTGAGTACGCGCGAGAGACCGTCGATTCCGAATTCCCGGTTGCTCGGGTTGCGGGACTCGACGATGCCGTCGCTGTAGATGCAGAACCGGTCACCGGGCTGGAGCTGAATGGACCGCTCATCAAAGGGCTCATAGCCCGCCTCGCCGGGCTGAAAGATGCCGATGGGCAGGCCGCTCGAGTCGAGCACGTTCAGCTCACCTGCGGCCGTCAAATGAATCGGCGGCGGGTGTCCCGTCGAGACATAGCGGCACATTTTCGTTTCTCGATCCAAGACGGCGTAGAACATCGTGAAGTACTGGGCGACCGAAAGATCGAACGTGAAATGCCGGTTGAGCCGCTCGGCGACGTCGTGCGGGGCCGCTGCGAAGTAAAACGGTTCCGCTTCGTTGCGGCGGAGCCGGTTCGGGCGGTTGACGACGCTCGTATCGTCCTGGCTCGGCTCCAACAGATGATTGACCGCCACCGACATCAGCGCGGCCTGCACGCCGTGGCCGCTCACATCCAGCAGGTAAAAGCCCACCTGGCCTTCACTCAGGGACATGATATTGAGGTTGTCCCCGCCGAGCTGCTCGCAGGGTTCGTAGCGCCAGGCAAATTCATAGTTCTCGAAGAGGGGCGTGCGGATCGGGAGCAGCGAGCGCTGAATCTTGGCGGCCGCCTCCAGGTCCCGGCGGAGCTGCAAGTTGGCCTCCGCGAGCTGGCGGTTCGATTCTTCCAGCGATTCGCTCGTGCGTTTGAGGATGACGTGGGTGCCGATGCGGGCCAAAACGACGTCGATGTCGATCGGTTTCGTCACGTAGTCGTTGGCCCCTTCGCGGAGCGCGTCGACGACATCCTGAGGATTGTCGCGCGAGGTGACCATGATCACGGGCAACTGGGACCGCGAGCGGAGCTGCCTGAGTTCCTTGAGAACCTGCATGCCGTCGAGTCCCGGCATCACGATATCGAGCAGGATCAGATCGTAGGGATGTTGCTTGATCCGCGCGAGGGCGGCCAGACCGTCGTTGGCCGTGTCGACGCGATAACCGCGGCGCTCGAGCCGGGGACGGATAATGGCCCGGTTGAATTCATCGTCGTCGACGACGAGCAGTGACCCGAGCGTGTCCCCCATGATCCGTACCCGTCAAAGCGGCATCGACCCACTCTCCGGGGCCCACCGCAGCCTGCTTCGCCGGGAGACGATCTCTCAAAGTGCCAATCCGATTCCGCGCGATGCACTGGATGCCGCGGTGAGCCCATTCATGCGGCAAGGCCACCGGTATGCAATTCGTGTGCCTCGCTTGCGAGGTGCGCCAATGTCGCGGCGGAACGCGGCGGTGACGGATCGATCCTGGTCGCCACGGGGGCATCCTGACCCACGGGCAGACAGCATCCATGAGGGGCGGCTTTCGAGCCGGCGAGGGGCAACGCGTCCAAAGCAGGGCGGGCGTCAACACCTGGAAGCGTTGACGCCCGCCGATTTGGGACTCGCCGCCAAATTCGACCGACTAAGACTAGTCTGTCAGGGCGGACTGCACCGACTCGCCGCCTTGAATGGTCGACAGGCCGGTGTAGGTTGTCATATCGATATTCTCGTTCAAGAACTGCACGTGACCGTCGCAGAACAGGAAGAGAGCACCGGCGGGGTGGTCGCTGCGGAAGTTCGACATGCTGGCATGTCCGGCAAGCGGCGCAGGCCAGTTGGTCCTGAAACTGCCGGACGTCTGCGGCGGGTCAGCTGGGACCGCGGTCCATGAGCTGGCCGCGCTCAAGCTGCTGAAGTCGCCGCTGGCGTAGAGCGCGTACGTTCCCGTCACCGGGTTTTTGTTGATCGGTTCCATGGTGCAGGCCATGACCCAGCCGCCGCGAATACCGGAATAGAACGTGTTGCCGCCGTCGAGAGCGTCGCTCGGGGTCGTGGTGATGTTGGTTCCCCAGCCGATGGGCATCGGGCCGCCATGTTTCAGACTCGATCCAACGAGCCACGGCGCATTCGGAATAGTGTAAGCCGCGGTGCAAAAGCGGTAGTTGCACACGGTCCACTTGGGTGTCGAGGTGTAGGCGCCGTTGGCCGCTTCACCCATCATCATGGTGCTCTGCGTGCCATCGGTGATGTCGCGGATGCGCGTGTTGATGTTGACACCGAACGCGCCGCGTTCGGTGGACGGAATGGGCACCGGCGGAACCGGCACGAGGAGGCTGGCGCCGGCTTCCTGGAAGGCGGCTCCCGCGTCATTCACACCGTGCGAGAACGAGTAATTGCACATGAAGGCACCTTGGCCGACGGCGAGCCCGGGCAGAATGTCCTGCGGCCCCGTATCGGACGGACAACGCCACAACCCACTCCCGCGGGCGGTCTGAATGATCGCGTCCGCGGCCCTTCCTTGGTCGCACCAGGCGAGGTTGTAGTTGTAAGTGGGACTACTGCTGCTTCCCGAATGGATCAGGTTTCCTTGCTCGATGAAGCTCAGGAGCATCATCTGGCCCGTCGCATAGAACTTCTGCTGCTGCGGGCTGATCACGGCGCCAACCGGGAACATCTTGAACACGTCGTGATAGTTGTGGCAGGCGATACCGATCTGTTTCAAATTGTTACGGCACTGCGTGCGGCGTGCGGCCTCGCGGGCAGCCTGCACGGCAGGCAGCAACAGTGCGATCAGGATCGCGATGATCGCGATCACCACGAGCAGCTCAATCAGCGTGAAGCCCGCACGCCTCGAGCCGGTTTGAGAACGTAAGCGCATTCAAGGCCCTTTCAAAATGAAGATCTCAACGCGAAAACATCACAAAAAATGGAAACCGAAAACCGGTTATCCACGAAAACGCGTGATTCAATTTCTTCTTTGAACGGACGGGTGGAGATCGTGCCGAGGCGCGCGACGGAGGGACTGCGATGGGCGAATTGAGTCGCAAACGAAGTGTCCGGGCCAGCGCAACCCGAATAACCGTCGCTTAATGTTCACTTAAGGCGTCGAGTCTAAAGCCGCAGAACGGCAGGGATATTAGTAGTTTCACTCGATGCGTAATTTACGCACGATACGTTTGGCGATGCGCGGGGTTAAGTGTCAAACACGCCGATCGCCAGCTGAGCGCGGAGAGGGACTCGGACGCGAATCGCTTGCGTAGGTCGTGCACCCGGCGTTCGAGCACAACCACATCGAGTGCTCCTGCTTCGATCTGGCGACGGGCGACTTTCTCGATTTGACAAAACCTCCCCTGCTGGATGAAGACGAGGAAGAGGTCGCCGCCTGAAGTCCGACCGGCAAACGTTCAGCGAAACGTCAAATGGCTTTAGCCGAAAGCACCCGCTGCCGACCGGCGGGCATCGCCGGATCGAGGGGGCTGGTGTGTTGCCTGCGTTCGGCGAATCTCGGGCTGCCGATCTTTGACGATCCGTGTCAGTGCGTCGCGATATTCGGGTTTGAGACGCCGCTTTCCGCTCGCCTGGTCTCGTTCCACGAAGAGGACGGAATCGAGGCAGCTGTTCCAATCGGCAAGCGGGAAGCTCTCTTCATCCACGAGCCGAGCCACGAGCCACTGCTGATCATTCGAGAGTTGGTCAAACTCTGTTCGCGTATCGCCTGTCTCGTCGGCCGGTGGACGGTTGCGCGCGCGCTCGAATCGCCTCTGATAGAGTCGCCGGCCCACAGCAAATCCCGAGAGGAGGGCAGCAGCTGCGATGAGGATTCCGAAAGTCATGAATCGGCTCAGGTGATGGGCTCCGACCAAAGTCAGGCGGCACACTGACTCGGGCCGCGCATCCGACTAAACCGAATCTAGACCTTAAAAATTGTGAACGAAATAGGACTTCCCCCCGAGTGAGTAATTTACGCACACGCTGTTGGCTCAATGGGGGGATCAAGAAGCGAACCGAGTCATTTTCTGTCCAATCGGGATAGGCCGTCGAGTCGCACCACGATAAAAATTCCTTTATTAGCAAGCGGCTCTGATCACGGCCGTTCCTCAAGCGGTGATTTCGGCAACACGTTGTCGATCGGCCGGCTTTCAGCTAATTTGACACCGTCATTCTGCTGATCACTCTTCGCGGAGGAGAGTCGTGCCGCCGCAAGAAAACTGGCCCGTCCGCTTGCTCAAGCGATGTCCCAGCGTGCTGGCGATGCTGGTGATCGCGATTGCCTGCGCCGTACTTTGCGGCTGGGTCGGGCACAGCGAGGCGATTAAGCGCATCGGGCCCAAGATGGCCTCGATGAAGCCGAATACGGCGCTCTGCTTTCTGCTGGCCGGCGCGGCGCTTTGGCTTCGCGCACGTGGTCCCCGCCAGGTACGGGCGACTCGCAACGCGCGGATTCTCGCCGCGACGGTTTTCGTAATCGGCGTTCTGACGCTCGTCGAGAATGGCACGGGCTTCAACTTTGGAATCGATGAACTGCTTTTTCGTGACACGCCCGGTTCGGCGGCGCCGTTGAGCCCGGGACGGATGTCGCTCGCGTCGGCCTTCTTTTTCACTCTGCTCGGCGGCGCGATTTCGCGCCCGACAACGCCGCTGCCCGCCGCTTGAGCCAGGCTGCGGCGGTGATTGTGCTCACCGGGTCGCTCCTGGCCCTCATGGGTTATGCCTACGGGATCAATTCGCTGTACCGGATCACGCCGTATTCTTCGATGGCGCTGCACACCGCTGCGACGTTCGTCTTGCTGTCAGCAGGAACCATGCTGTTGCGACCGAACACACAGCTTGTGCTGATTCTCTCCAGCAATTCATCGGCCGGCATTCTGGCGCGGCGCCTGCTGCCGGCGGCACTCGTGCTCCCCTTATGCTTCGGTTGGCTGCGCCTCCGCGGGCAACACGCGGGCTTGTACGACATGCGGTTCGGCATGGCCCTGTTCACGCTGATGAACGTATCGGTGTTCACGGCGCTCATCTACGGCACGGCGAGCCTGGTCTATCGGATCGAAAGCGAGCGGTTGCGGGCGGAGGACAAGTTCCGCATGGTCGTCGAGTCGGCTCCCAACGGCATTCTGGTCATCGACGCCGACGGTCGCATCGTGCTCATCAATTCGCAGACCGAGCGGATGTTCGGCTACGCGCGCGATGAGCTGTTCGGCGCACCCGTGGAGACGCTGTTGCCCGATCGATTTCGCGAAACGGACCCCGCGCGCGGAAGGAATTCTTCGCCGATCCCAAGGCGCGCCGCATGGGGGCGGGCCGCGACCTCTACGGCCGGCGGAAGGATGGCAGCGAAGTCCCCGTCGAAATCGGCCTCAACCCGATCGAGACGGCCGACGGCATGCTGACCCTGAGCTCGATCGTCGATATCAGCGAGCGGAAGGCGGCTGCCGAGCAGTTGCAGCGGCACCAGATGGAAATGGCCCACGTCGCCCGCCTGAGCACGATGGGCGAAATGGCCGCGGGACTGGCCCACGAAATCAATCAACCCCTCTCGGCCATCACGAATTATGCCGACGGCTGCAAGAATCTGCTCAATGGCGGCTCGAACGCGCCGATTCGCGTGCACGACATGCTGCGGCAGATCACGAGCGAAGGGCACCGGGCGGCTGAGATCATCCGGCGGCTGCGACGGTTCGTCAGCAAGCTCGAGCCGCGTTACCTGACGATCGACATCAACGAACTCGTGCGGGACGCCTGTGCGCTCGTGGCACACGATGCGCGGAATCGCGGCGTCGTCATGCATTTCAACTTGGATCAGTCCGCCCCGCGCGTGCTCGGCGATGCGGTCCAGCTGCAGCAGGTCATCGTCAACCTGGTGTTGAACGGCTTCGAGGCGATGGACCAGCAGCAGCGCGGCGAGCGCGCGATGGAAATCGAAACTCGCGCCGGCGAAACCGGCGCGGAATCCATCGAGATCACTTTCAAAGACCGAGGTGTCGGGCTGCCGGATGAACGCGCCGAGCGGATTTTCGAGGCCTTTTACACGACAAAGCCCCGCGGACTGGGGATGGGCCTCTCGATCAGCCGCTCGATCGTCGAAGCCCACGGGGGACGACTCGCGGCCGAGAATCGTTCGGGCGGCGGAGCCGTTTTGCGAGTCAGCCTGCCATTGGCGGCGGGAGAGGTCGTCTGTGAGTCCTGAACCGACCGTCTTCGTGGTGGACGACGATCCAGGCGCGCTCAATTCGATGTGCTGGTTGATCGAATCGGCAAAGCTTCGCGTGGAGGGTTACCAGTCGCCCGAGAGCTTTCTGGCCGTCTTCGATCCGGCCCGGCCGGGCTGCCTGGTCTTGGATATTCGCATGCCGCAAATCAGCGGATTGGAGCTGCAGGACCGGCTCAATGCCCTCATGAGTCAGCTGCCCGTGATCGTGCTGACTGGGCACGGCGACGTCGCCAGTTGCGCGCGCGCGTTCAAGGCGGGGGCCTTCGATTTCGTCGAGAAACCGGCCGACGGCCGGCATCTTGTGGAACGAATTCGCGAGGCGATCGATAAGGATGCTGTGCGGCGCAGCGGCGGATCGACAAATCCGGAAATCGCCCGGCGGATCGAGCGCCTGACGGCCCGCGAGCGCGAAACGCTCGAACTCCTGGTGCGCGGCTTCTCCGTAAAACAGCTGGCGGCCGAGCTGGCGATCGATCATCGAACGGCGGCCAAGCATCGGGCCCGCGTTCACGAAAAGATGGGCGTCAATAACGACGCCGAACTCGTGCGGTTGATGCTGGCCGAGCCGCCACCAAAACCTTGACGTGTTGTGGGCGGAATTCTTCATTGAAGTTTGCCCGTCGGTCCGAAAGACGAGGGCACCTGCCCTCGCAGGTCTGACTGCGGCGAGGGCAGGTGCCCTCGCCTTTCGAGCGGTTCGGCGCCCTCGCTCGCGTCTCATATTAGGAGAGCAGCTTCTCCAGGTCGTCGACCGTCAGATCTTTGAGCAGGCTCACCTCGGACTGCAGAATGGCGTCGGCGAGCGAACGCTTTTGGCCTTGCAGCTCGGCGATCTTTTCCTCGACCGAGTCGCGGCAAATGAGACGGTAGGCAAAGACGTTGCGGGTCTGTCCCACCCGGTGGGCGCGGTCGATGGCTTGAGCTTCGACTGCCGGGTTCCACCACGGGTCGAGCAGGAAGACGTAGTCGGCCGCCGTCAGATTGAGGCCGAGTCCGCCGGCTTTGAGGCTGATCAGAAAGGCGCCGCAGGCGGGGTCGGTCTGGAAGCGGTTGACGCGCTCCTTGCGGTCGCGGGTCTGGCCGTCGAGGTATTCGTAAACGACGCCGCGGCGGTCGAGGTGCTTTTTCACAATCGCCAGCATGCTCGTAAACTGCGAGAAGACGAGCGCCTTGTGCCCCTCGGAAATCAGCTCGTCGAGATGCGGCAAAAGAACGTCGAGCTTGGCGGACGATTCTTCATCGGTGCCTTGCCCCACGAGGGACGGATGGCAGGCGGCCTGACGCAGACGCAGCAGGGCTTCGAGCACGTGCATTTTGCTCTTCGCGAGACCCTGCGCGTCGATTTCGCCCAGGAGCGAGGCGCGGTAACCGTCGCGAAGCTCCATGTAGATGCGGCGCTGCTCTTGCGCATGTCGCAGTGGATCGTCTGTTCGAGCTTTTCGGGAAGCTCGGCGGCGACTTCTTTCTTGGTGCGGCGGAGGATGAACGGGCGCAGGCCGTGCGAGAGAATCCCGCGGGCCCGGTCGTCCTGCGTTTCGGAAACGAAATGCTTGAAGATCGAGCTGCGTCCCAGCATACCGGGGTTCAGGAACTCGAAAATCGACCAGAGGTCGCCCAGATTATTCTCAATGGGCGTGCCGCTCAGGGCCAGGCGATGCTGCGCCTTGAGCAGCCGGCTGGCTTTGGCGATCTGCGAGCCGGCGTTTTTAATCGTTTGCGCCTCGTCCAGGACGACATAGTCGAACGTGATGTCCTTGAGAATTGTGATGTCGCGGCGGAGCGTGCCGTACGTCGTCAGCACGATGTCGTTTTTGGGAATCGATTCCCGCATCGACGCCCGGTCGAGGCCGCTGTATTCGATCGTCTTCAAATTCGGAGTGAAGCGGGTGCACTCGTAGTGCCAATTGAACAACAGCGACTTCGGGACCACGACGAGCGACGGGACGGTCCCCTTTCTCCCCGATTTGCGGTGCTCGAGAATTGCCAAAAGCTGAATTGTCTTGCCCAAGCCCATGTCGTCGGCCAGACAGCCGCCAAAGCCGAGTTCCTGCAGGAATTTGAGCCAGCCCAGCCCCTCTTTCTGATAACCGCGCAGCTCCCCCTGAAATCCCGGCGGTTCTTGGATCGGCTCGACGCCGATGCGGCTGCCCAGCCGATCGCGCAGATCGAGGAACTTCGCGTCGTAATCCGTGTCCGGCTGCGCGGCCAGGAGCGCGTCGAGCAGGGTCACCGCATTCGGCGCGAAGCGTACGTGGTCTTCCTGAGGCGTGGCGAGGCTCGCCAGGAGCGAAAGCCGTTCGACCCACTGCTCGGGGAGAATACCCAGCGAACCATCGTCGAGGCGGACGGTCGTGTCGCCGCGGGCCATCGCGGCCAGCAGGTCGGGCAGGCGAATCGTGCGGCCGTCGAAATCGATGTCGGCGTGCAGCTCGAACCAGTCGATGTTCGATTTGACGCGGAACCGCAGGTCCGTCGGCTGGCGGACCTTCTTGCCGTCGGCGTGCACTTGCCAACCGGCGGCGACGAGCGCGCGGACCGCCGGCCCCAGCGTGCGAGCGGAGACTTCGACGTCGCGCCCGTGCGGCGCGGATCGAGCAGGCGGCGGAAACCGTGCTCGACGAGCTGCACCCAAGATTGTTCCTCGCGTTCCTTGTTCCGCAAGATGCAGCGGCCAAGCGAACGCTGCGCGATGGCCCACTGCGCGCTCGATGCACGCACCATCGTGCCGAGGTAATCAAACAGCAGATCGCCCTGCAGGCGATCGCCATGCAAGAGGGCGCCGCGCGGCGCTCGCAGCATGAGATGCGGAACAGGATCGCAGCTGACCTCTTCGAGCCGCAGCTCGTCCGGCAGGTCGAGCCGCGGCAGGGCCGGCATGTCGAGCAGTCGATCGATGAAGTTGTGCTCCTGCCCGACCGGGATGCGCAGCTCCTCACTGGAGCGGAGCACGTTCACCCAGGCGAACGCGCCGAAGTCGCGCAGCCGGGCAATGTGCTTGTGCGTGAGCAGGAGCCCCCCCGGCACCATGAGCAGCGCGCGGGCCAGCGGCAGGATTTCGTTTTCGCGGCACAGCTGCCCGTCGACGCGCCACTCGCTTTTTGCCTCGTCGGAGACGAGACGCAGTGAAAGCTCCCACGGCGCCCCGTCGTCCCACGCGAGCGAGGTCGAGTTCTTTTCCCCCGAGTTCAAGAATCGCACGCGGCCCGTCGCGCACATCAGGGGCATGATCAGCTCGCACAACTCGTGCGGGACGCGGAAACGGTGCACCGACGACTGAATCTCCGCCTGTTGCTGGTGCCAATTCGTCCGCTCGGGCGTGCCGCCGGAGAGGTAGGCAAGAATGCGGGCGTCGTCGGCCCCGATCATTTCATCGAGGCGGCCGGGGCGGAAGCGGAGCGGCTTGAGTTTGCCCCATTGCCCATTTCCACGCCGCTGGCGATGCGACGTTTGCACGACAATCTGGCCCACGAGCCGGCTCTGGTCGATGTCGATTTCGTAAAAGATTTCCTGCTCGCGGGGGGAAGCGGCGCCGCTGGCCGGTTCCTGGGCGATCGATTGCCGCACCTGGCTCAGCCGAGTTTCCCAATCGGGGGCGGCCACCGGCGCTGTTGCCGTGGACCGCGCCAGGTTGGTCGACGTCGGCTCGAAGAAATCGCCGGGGGCCTCGTCATCGTCCTCGAAGTCGATCGGCAAGGTCCGCATGCGGCTTTCGGAGACGAAGGGGGGTACGTGATCGGCGCGGATTTCGCCGCTGACGTAGGAGCCTTCGTCGGCCGCAAGGATCGTCGCCCACAAATGTTTGCAGGTCGCCTCGGGCTGGGCCGTGCGGGCGCAGTTGCAAAAGAGTTTCAGCTTGCCGTCGTGCCGGCTGAGCTGCGTCTGATACTCGACGCCGTCCCGAACGACGCCGAAGAGCTCGTTGGGCGTGACACGCGTGATCGCGACGCGTTCGGCTTTGACGTAAGCCACGCCCCGAAAGCGGATGTCAGCCCGAAACCGCCCTTCCAGGAGCTCGGCCAGGGTCATGCTTGGGCCCCAGATGTCCATTTTGTCGAGCGCATCCGACAAGGGTAACCGATCGCGGGACGGATGCGAAGGCAGCGAACGAGCGGAATCATTAGCAAGTTCCGATCCGGAAGAGAGGCCCCCTGAAACGGATGACCACGACGGACCGGAGGACCTCGGCGTGCTGTTTTTCGAAGATGCGCAGTTTTCGGTGCGCACCTTGGAAAAGCCTGCGCACCTTCGAAGAAATCCTCGGGGTTTTCCAAGATGCTCACTTTCGAAAACCGGTGCGCACCTTCGAACCGGGTGCGCACCTTCGAACCAGGGCGTTGCCCTGGACCCGGTGCCGTTGGCGCGTAAAGTTGCGCAGACACTGGCTTCGGCCTCGTTCGCTGTGTTTGGACAAAATTCGTTTCGTATCATGCGTTCAATTGCCGCTCGAGCGGTCGATTCACGTACGTAGGGCGATCCCGGCGCGCCGGGAGAGCCGCCTTCAATTTAGGAAACGGCAGGCTGGAGCGTCTCCGCCTCAGGTGAATCAGCGCCTTTGCCGCAGGCGCTGCGCCCTGTTGGCCGTTTCGACTCCATGCGGGAGGGGCCCGCAGGAAAAAGAGCCCGCAGGGAAATAAAAAGAGCCGCGCCTTGGATGGGGCACGGCTCCGCATAAGCGAGATTTTACAGCGCTTGGCTGTACCGTTGTTCTTTCTGCTAGCTATATGATACGCGATGTGATCGGGTCGGTTCAAGATCAATGTCTTTGCAGAACACGCGCGGCGTGCGGGCGATAGAGCTACGAGCCGAGGAGTTAACCCCCTCGGACGTGCGCGGGCGGGATCCTCTTCTCGCGTCGCACGCTCCAACTTTGGAAATCGTGTGCTACGCTGCCGGGTTTCGACCGTTCCACTCGGCAGGCGCGCTCGGACCGAGGGGAGGGGCACCCTCTGGGTCCCCTCGACTCGGAGGCGGCGCCGTGGACTGTGGACCTTGGTTGAATTCTGCTATACGGACGCTATGTCGTCTGAAGTCCCGATCTTGTTTGGAAGCATGGTGCACGACTGGTTCCGGTGGAATCTGCCGGCGGATGACTTTCGCGGCAAGCGCGTGCTCGTGCTGGTTCCCGATGCCACGCGGACGGCGCCATTGCCGCTGTTGTTCGACGCCTTGTGGAACCAACTCTCGGGTGTCGCTGCCGGGTTGGATGTCCTGATCGCCCTCGGCACCCATCCGCCGATGAGTGAGCCCCAAATCGGCCGTTTGTTGGGGATTGACGGTGAGCGCCGCGCGCGGTTCGGATCGCTGCAAGTTTTCAATCATGAATGGAATCGCGACGAAGCACTGACCACTCTGGGAACATTAACCGCTGCTGAAACGCGCGAGCTGTCGCAGGGGATGCTGTCGCTCGACGTGCCCGTCCGGATCAATGCGCGGATTCGCGATTACGATGTGCTGCTCGTCCTTGGACCGGTTTTTCCGCATGAAGTTGTCGGATTCTCTGGGGGAAATAAATACTTCTTTCCGGGGATTGCCGGGCCGGAGTTGCTCAATTTCTTTCATTGGCTGGGAGCGCTGATCACCAACGAGCAGATCATTGGCGTCGCCAAGACGCCTGTGCGACGCGTCATCGACCGGGCCGCGTGTTTGATTCCGGTCGAGCGACGCTGCGTCGCTTTCGTCGTCGCGCCGGGGGACGCCCGCCTGCACGGACTGTTTTACGGAACTCCGGAAAATGCGTGGGAGCAAGCGGCCCGGATTTCGTCGCGGGTGCATATCAAGCGCGTGCCGCGGCCGTTCCAGCAAGTTCTGTCTTGTGCCCCGCCCATGTACGACGAGCTATGGGTCGCCGGCAAGTGTATGTATAAGCTCGATCCGGTGGTCGCCGACGGTGGCGAGTTGATCATTTACGCGCCGCACCTCAAAGAAATCTCCGTGACGCACGGCAAGCGGATTGAAGAGATCGGCTACCACGTCCGCGACTACTTCACGAAACAGTGGGACCGCTTTCAGAACGTGCCTTGGGGCGTGCTCGCGCATTCGACGCATGTCCGCGGCACCGGCACGTTCATCGACGGCGTCGAGCGAGCGCGGGTCAAAGTCACGCTGGCCACCGGCTTGCCGCGCGAAGTGTGCGAACGCATCAACCTCGGCTATCGCGATCCGGCTTCGATCGACGTCGAATCATTTGCCAATCGCGAAGACGAAGGCGTGCTGCTGGTGCGCAAAGCGGGCGAACAACTCTATCGATTGGAAGGATGAAGGCTAAAGCGGAAGGATGAAGGCGGAAGGATGAAGGATGAACCAGAGAAAATGAGCGCGGACGATTTGCGCTCGCGGCTCGAGTTTGCGTTGGAGTCGGCGCGGCGGGCGAGCGAGTTGATTCTTGGCTATTACCAATCCGAATCTTTGGCCGTTGAATCGAAACGCGACACGTCGCCGGTGACTGCCGCCGATCGGGGGGCCGAGGAGCTCATTCGCAAGGACATTACCCGCGAGTTTCCCCGCGACGGCGTGCTGGGCGAGGAGTTCGGAGAGACATCCGGCACGAACGGATTTCGCTGGATCCTCGATCCCGTCGACGGCACGAAGTCGTTCATTCACGGTGTGCCCCTCTTCGGGACGTTGATTGGGCTCGAATACAAAGATCGCGTCGTGCTGGGTGTTTGCCGGTTTCCTGCGCTCGACGAGGTCGTTTATGCGACCACCGGTCAGGGAGCCTGGTGGCAAATCGGCAAGGCGACGGCACGTCGGGCGAGCGTTTCGAAAGTCGATCAGCTCTCGGAGGCGCTCTTTTGCGTGACCACGATCAGCGGCTGGGAGCGCATCGGCCGGTACGAGGCGTTTGAAAAGATCCGCTCACAGGCCAAATTGACGCGTGGCTGGGGCGATTGCTACGGCCACGCCCTCGTGGCGACGGGGCGGGCCGAGGTGATGGTCGATCCCCTGATGAATCCGTGGGATGCCGCCGCCCTCGTGCCGATCGTGCAAGAGGCGGGTGGGCATTTTTGCGATTGGAGTGGTGGAACATCGATTTACGCGGGCGACGGGGTTTCGGTAAACGCGGCCTTGAAAGAGAACGTCCTGCAGGTGCTCCGCAAGTCGAGCTGACGTTCGATCTTTCCCGCCGTGCGCCGAATCAGATAACGTATCGCTGATGCGAGGGATGACGCGGGGCGTTCCCACGGTTTGCTGTTCTCTGTCTGTGTGAAATCTCAGCGAACTTAAAACCGTGCCGCCCTCTTCTCGGTATTGATTGAAAGAGATCTGTCCAAGCGTTGCCGCCACCCTCTTGTGGTGCAGCCCTTCATTCGAAGCAATTGCGAAACGGAGAGTTCGATGTCGGCGACCTCTGAACCCATTTCCACCACGATGCCCGCCGCGGGTGCTGTCGGTTCGGCGACTTTGCTCAGCGTGCTGCGGGCCGTGCTGGCGATCCTGATTACGGTCGTTGTCTTGCAATACGCCTGGGGCCGGACTTTGGTGATTTCGGCCCAATACTCCTGGCGCGAGGTCGAGCGGCAATACATGGTTGCACTCGTCGTGAGCCTTTTCGCCGTGATGGGGCTGACTTATCACCTGTCGGCAAGATTTCGCTCGCGCCGAACCGCGTGGGGAATTGGCGCGTGCGTCGCACTGCTTTGGACGGCCGAGGCCGCCGCTCTGATCGCTTTCTACAATGGTGACTCGATCCAGACCTGGCTGATTTTCGCCGGATTCTTTCCCGCCTCGTTATGGGTGCTTTGGGCCGCGTGGATGTTTTACTTTCCGGTGCGCTGGAGTGTGCGACTCGGCGTGCTGGCCCTGTTGATCGCGGCCATTTTTCCCTATCTGCATTTCTTCGAGATCACGGGCATGTCGGGTGATACGCGACTCAACTTCGCCCTGCGCGGGACCGTCACTGCGCGATGCGCTCCTCAAATCGTCGGTCGGAGAATTGTCGACGAGCAGCGTGAAGCTGGTCTCCAACTCAAAGACCGATTTTCCCGCCTTTCAAGGGCCCGCGCGCGATGCCGTGTTGCCCGAGGTGAAACTCGATCGCGATTGGGCGAGTCATCCCCCCAAGCAGTTGTGGCGGGAGGAAATTGGCGCCGGATGGAGCGGCTTTGTTGTGGTGGGCGATTATACGTTCACGCAAGAACAGCGCGGTGAAGAGGAGTGCGTCGTCTGCCGAGATGTGAAGACCGGCAAAGAAGTCTGGCTGCACTCCGACAAGGCTCCGTACGAAGGCAAACCGCGCTGACGAGGGAATGGGCGGCCCCGGGCCGCGCTGCACGCCCACCGTCGATGAGGGGCGGGTTTACGCCGTCGGAGCGACGGGGATTCTCAACTGCCTGGACGCCGTCACGGGCCATCCCCTTTGGACGCACAATATCGTCACCGAAAACGGCGGATCGGTGGCCGGCCACGGCGTGTGTGGTTCGCCTTTGATCGTGGGCAATTTCGTCGTCGTGGCGCCGACCGGCAAACCGGCGGGCAGCCTGGCGGCCTATGACCGCGTCACGGGCAAACTGGCGTGGTGCACCGGCGTCAACAATGCCAGTTACGCGACCCCCATGCTGGCTTCCGTCGCGGGGGTCGAGCAGATTCTCAATTACGACGAGCATGGATTAACCGGCCACGATCCGACAACAGGCAAGGTGCTCTGGCACTTCGTCTGGGACAGCAATCAGCCGATCTGCTCGCAACCGATCGCCAATGCCGGTGCGCCCGATCAGATTCTCGTCACGATTGGGTACGGCAGGGGGAGCGCGCTCATCAAGGTGAGTTGTGCGGCCGACGGCAAATGGTCGGCGGATCAGATATGGGAAAGCAAGCGGATGAAGACCAAGTTCACCACCGCGGTCGCCCACGACGGCTACGTCTACGGACTCGACGACGGCATCATGCAGTGCATCGAGATCAAAACGGGCAGGCAAATGTGGAAGGGCGGCCATTACGAGCACGGTCAGATTTTGCTGGCAGGCAACACGATTATCGTGCAAACCGAACCGGGTCCGATCGTGCTGCTCGACTCCGATCCGAAACACTTGACGGAGCTTGGTTCCATCCCGGCGCTTTCGAGCAAGACCTGGAATTGCCCCGCGCTGGCGGGCAAGTACCTGCTGGTTCGCAATGACCACGAGGCGGCTTGCTACGAAGTTTCGCTCGCAAAGTAACTTAACGGACAGCCAATTCCACCAAGAAAGATAAAGAAGCAGTTCTCCGCAGATTTCGCAGAAGGACGCAGATTTTGAAATTCAAATCAGCGTAATCTGGTGCGTCAGGCAAAGCTTGACGGTTCTTGTCAGTTGAAAGGTACTGACCATGGTAGTTGTTCGTTCGCCATGTAGCCGACCGAGCGGCTGTCGGAGTGATCCGGCGGTCGAAGCCTCGGAAGGCAAAGGCGTCAGCCGTAATGCGAAAGCGTGAACCCGATTCGGCCTCGTTACGCATCTGAGAGTGGCCAGCCCTTCCAGATAGGGTGAAGCCTGACACCGACCGTGAAGCAACGAACGCCTGCAGCGGCCGGGCTCTCCGGGGTGGGAGGGGACAGCGGATGCCGACAGAATCGTCAGGAACCTGAGAGACCCGTTCGAGTGACACTTGGCGCGTAGGCCCTGTGTCAACAAGGTGCGGGAACCCATAACTGCGCTTTGGCTCGATCGGGAGTCGGAGGGGCTCATAGTAGCGATGAAGCGGGGTAATGCCCGCGGAGCGAAGGGGCCCTGCCAAGGATTCGACGTGCAAAAAGGGTGAGGATACACATGGAGCATTGCTCCCAGAAGAGGCTTCGGCCTACCTCACTCTGCGGTAGCGTCTCAGCCCGTCGGCCAAGTCGACGTCGGTCGGCGCATGCCTTCGAGCGAAGTGTTCTTGGGTAAGCCGGATGCGGGAAATCTGCACGTCCGGTTTGAAGAGGGGGGAGGCGGCGCTGGTTCGTTCCAATTGAATGGATCATCGCTCCTCCCCTACTCGACCGGATCTCTCTTGCCTTTCTTGAGGTCGTTCCGCCATGGGGGCGGATTCAAAGAGGCCGTAGGCCCACCTTCTTCTCGATCACCGCCCGAAGAAGGTGGGCCGGCGGCCGAAGCGGCCTTGTCCCACCCTACGTCTCGGAAAATCACTTGCCGGACAGCCAACTCGGGTGCCAACGTTCCTTAGACGGCAGGAAAGAGCGCGAAGAGCTTCCCGACGTCGTCGAGTTTTTCCAGGCTCCAGCACAGATCCAGCACGCGCTGTTGTGTCCCACGATCGAGTCGCCCTTCCGCCGTGCGATGGAATTTCGCGGCGACCTCTTCGTCGGTCATGGGATTTTGATCGTGACCGCGCGGGAACTCATTCTCGGCCGTGAACTGTGTGCCGTCCTTGAGCGTTACGGCAATGCGGTTGGGAATGCCCGCGGGTAGCGGGTCGTCAGATCGGCGTTGCGGTGGATCTTGATTCGTGAAACGAGATCCAGGAGCGATTCGTCACAGAGCCGGGCGTCCGAGAACGAGTTGAGCGTGACGTCTCCGTCGACCAGAGCGACCGCCGTGCAATAGGGCAAACTATGGTCGGCCGTTTCGCGCGTCTTTGGCCGCCACTTTTCGGGGTCCTTGCCGATGATGTCGACGGCCGCGTCGAACGATTCGATATCGATCGAGGCGATTTGCGTGCGATCGGGAATCCGCTTGCGCAATTCCAGGGCGGCGTGAATCGCACTTTGCGAATGGTACTCGGCCGGCCAGAACTTGATCGACGTCTTCTTGATCATGAAGTCCGAGCCGCCCGCTTCGCCGCCAAGCTTGGGCAGCGTCAACGGTCCGGAGACTTGTTTGAAGAATCCCAGCTCGCCCTCGAAGATCGGCGCCGGCCCGGTGAGCCCCTCGGCCGCCAACAGTGCGGCAAAGACTCCGTTTCGCGAGGCGTTGGCGAACGCGCAGCCTTTCCATTCCGAAAGTTCGCCAGCGCGCGTCTGCCGCAGCGTGATATTCGGCGTTCCCGCAAGGTTGAGCGCTTGCAGGATGCGGTCGGCCTTGAGACCCAGCAATCGAGCGGCTGCGGCGGCGGTCGAAAAGGCGCCATACGTGACGTGATCCCAGCCGTGCTTGCGGATCGATGCCGCGTCGCAGAGGCGGCATTGGATTTCGTACGCGATCACGGCGGCCGTAATCAGCTCGCGGCCGTTCTTGCCGGCGACTTCGGTCGCAGCCAGCACCGCGGCGAAATTATCGCTCGGATGGGCCGGCTCGAGCGAGAGATAGGTGTCGTTGTAATCGAGGTAGCGAAACAGGATGCCGTTGGCAAAGGCTGCCAGATCGGGGCTCGTCTTATTTCGGCCGCCCAGATAGCTGGCTCCGGGACGCGAATCGACGCGCGACGCGACGCGACGGGCCACAGAGGCGCGCGCCGGCATCGTAGGCACCGAGTGCGCAGGCGAGCGAATCGATCAGGCGACGCCGCACCTCGTGGACGGTCGCCTCGTCAAGTTGCTCGAATTTCAGTCCGAATGCGTAATCCGCCAGACGGTTTGCCAAATGCATGGAATGCTCATTCCCAAAACAGGTCAGGAATTCAGATCGGGCGCTACGAGGCAGCGCCGAGCGTCGCCCCGTTTCACCTCGCCACTCGTATCACTTCGCCTCCCCGTTTGCCTCGCCGGCGTCGCCGTGGCGGAGGGCAATTGCCGTGGCCGTCGCGTAGGCCCGGCAGTGGGAGATTGAGATGAGAACTTCGTCGATGCCAAACTGGCTCGCCAGGTCGCGGGCCGTGCCGTGAATGTTGATCACCGGCTGTCCCGAGCGGCGCGTGGCGACTTCGATGTCGAGCCAGCCGACGCCTTTCGTCCAGCCGGTTCCGAGCGTCTTCATCACGGCTTCTTTGGCGGCCCAGCGGCCGGCAAAGTGCTGGTACGATTCCTTACGGCGCTGGCAGTACCGGATTTCCTCCTCGGTGTAGACGCGCTGCAGGAAATGCTCGCCGTGGCGCTCGATCATCTGACCGATGCGGACGATCTCCACGATGTCGGTGCCGACTCCCACGATCATCGTCGTCTTTCCCAAGCTTGGCTGCGGTGGCCGTTGGAGTGTCATTCATCCAGCTTAGCGGGCGGGTCGGACGCCTCCAACCGTGGCGACGAGGCCAATCGGCGAAAGATCCAAGTTCCCGCCGCTCCCCCCAGCACGAGTTCAACGACCCAAAAAACGGCAGCCGCGCGTCGCGATTGAATGCCGATTTGCGAGACGCGGTATTGCAGATAGTCGGCAAAGGCGGTGCCGTTGGCCCCGATCGTCTTGCGGACGTCGGCGACCGTCTTTTCGGACTTCCCATCGTCCGGCAAATTGAGCGATTGCAACATCTGCAAGGCGGCCGCCCGCTTAGGATTGGCGGCAAGGGCCCGTTCCTCGGCCGTCCGAAAAACCCGATACGACTCGACGGCCATGCCCAGCTGGCCCGCCGCAATCACGAGAAAAACGGCTGCACTCGTGACGGCCCATTTCGTGACGCGCAGGTGAAAGATCTCCGCCAATCGCGCGGCGAGCCAGCCTGAGAGCAAGCCATGTCCGACCGCGAATAGGCCGAGCATTTTGACGCGGGAAGGTAGATAGACGGCCACCAGGGAAATCGCGGCCGTCGCCAGTAGAAACAGCAGCAGCCACGAAAACCAGCCATTTCTTCGAGTTGGCGCCGCGGCGGGTTGCTCGGGGACGGGTGCGGCCATTATTTTAGATTTCGATCGGGATCATTCGAATTTTGGTGAATCGGCGACGGCCGTATTTTCTCTTTTTCAGCCGGCGCCAACCAGGGCGCCCGGTCGATGTTTGTGCCGGTACGAGGAGTGGATCGTGTTGAATCGGGTGTCGATGTGCCGTGTGACTTGTCTATGCTCGATAACGGCCCTTTGCCTTTCGCTCGCGCAGTCGTTGCCGGCGGCCGAGCCGCATAACCGGCCGCTGCTGGATTACATCAAGAAGGCCGATCCCACTTATCAATGGACCAAGGTGGCGGAAGGGACCGTCGGACAGACTCAGTACGTCGAGATTGTGCTGACGTCGCAGACGTGGAAAGGGACGGTCTGGAAGCACCAGCTATTCATCTTCAAACCGAAAAACGTCGATCCGGCGGCCAAGCAAGCCATCTTGATGATCACCGGCGGCGACTGGGACCCGAAGCTCGAAAAGCCGGGAGGCAAACCCGAGCTTCCGGAAGAGGCCCCGGGCTTGGCGTTCGTGGCTTCCCAATTGCGCGAGCCGGTGGTGCTCGTAAAAGACGTCCCCTTCCAGCCGATCTTCGAAGGTAAGGTCGAAGATCAGATTATCGCATACACGTTTGACATGTTTTTGAAGACCGGCGAGTCCGATTGGCCGCTGCTTTTGCCGATGGTGAAGAGTGCCGTTCGCGCGATGGATACGGTCCAGACGTTTGTGAAAAAAGAGTGGTCGCTCAACATCGAGAAATTCACGGTGACCGGCGCCTCGAAGCGCGGTTGGACGACCTGGCTGACGGGAGCCGCCGATCCGCGCGTGGCCGGCATCGTTCCCATTGTCATCGACACGCTCAATATGAAGCCGCAGATGAAATTGCAGCTCTTGAGCTTCGGCGATTTCTCGGAACAGATCAAAGATTATGTCGACCGCGACTTGCCGCGACGGATGAACACGCCGGCCGGCGATGCACTGCGGGCAATCGTCGATCCTTATTCGTACCTCGACATGTTGAAGCTGCCCAAGCTGCTCATGATGGGGACCAACGACCCGTATTGGCCTCTCGAAGCGGCGAGCCTCTACTGGAACGACTTGCTGGGCGAGAAATACCTGCTCTACGTTCCCAATAACGGGCACGGTCTGCAGGATCTGAAGCGGATCGTTGGCGACATGCTGGCTTTCCAGGAACACGTCGCGCAGGGAAAACGGCTGCCCAAAATGAAGTGGCATTTCAACCGCGCCGCGTCGGCATTAGAGCTGACCGTTGAATCCGATCTTAAGCCGAAATCGGTCGTCGTTTGGACGGCGACTGCGAAGACGCGCGACTTTCGCGAGTCGAAATGGACCTCGCAGCCGACCCGGTTCGAGAACGGTTCGTACCGCTTCGAGCTTCCCGTGCCGGCCGAGGGGTGTGCGGCCGTCTTCGGCGAGGCGACGTTTCCGAACGGCGGGATCCCGTATTTTCTCTCGACCAACGTCCGCATCGTCAGCAAGGGCGACAAGGCGGCGGATGCGTCGAAAACCGGACGCTGACGGCTCGGGCGGCTATTCGTCGAGGTGCACGCGGACTTCGTACGACTTGAGTTCGGCAACCTGAGTCTTGAGTGCCGAGTCGGTCAGCGGGTTTCCCTTGAGATAGAGATGCCAGTAGGGGGCGAAGCGTCGATCACCCTGTGCATCCTTCTTGGCCATGGCAACGAGCGGGCCGAGGTCGGCGAGCTTGTTTCCCTCGAGCATCGTGTGCCGCAATTCGGTCATGCTGGCGAGGGCCGACACGTCACTGATGCGGTTGTTCCGCAGATCGAGCGATTCGACCCACTTGAGTCCCTTGAGCGGCGAGAGGTCGGAGATCTCGATTGCCCTCGAGATAGAGCGACGCGAGTTTGTCCATCCCGGCCAGCGCGTCGAGCGATTTGATCTTGTTGCGTGACAAATCGAGCGACATCATTTTTTTCAGGTCTTTGAGCGGTTCGATGTGCTCGATGCGATTGCCGTCGAGATGCAAGTACTGCAGCTTGACGAGCCCGGCCAGCGGCGCCACGTCGACGATCGCGTTTTGCGAAAGATCGAGTAACTGGACGTTGACGAGGCCGGCGAGCGGCTTGAGATCGGCAATGGCATTGTCGCCCAGTTCGACCGACTCGACGTTCACGCACTTCTCGATGCCGGCCAGATTGGCGATCTTCTTTCCCTTGCCGCGGAGGAAATAGATGTTCTTGAGATCGTCCTCTTTCAGCTCCTCTTTATCCCCCTTTTTCAACTCCTCGCGGACGATCGCTTCGAGGCCCTTGTCGGGAAAGAGCGAGGCCGCGGCTCGTGCCGTCGTTTCGCGGCAGAAGAGGGCGGCAAAGAACGCCAAGAGCAAGATCGACGGCAACGATTTCATGGGGCTCTATCCTCGGCGGGCGGGCGATTGCGGGCTGAATTCGGTGGGAATCGGTCAACTGCCAGTCTAACGCCTGTGCGCGGGGGGTCTCAACTCAAATCACCGGAACGGCGCAAAAGTGCCTGATACCCGCCGTCGACCGGCTTGCCCGGGAGATGGTGTCGCTCTTCGACCAAGGTCATTGCCGGAAATTCACTCAAGACCTGGCGAACGATCTGCTCATTCTCTTCGGGTTCGATACTGCAGGTGGAATACACGACGCGGCCCGCGGGCTTTAGCCTCTGACAGGCGGCATGGAGGAGCGACCTTTGTTGAGCAGTCAGTTCGGCGATCTGTGCGGGATTGATCCGCCACCTCGCTTCGGGCCGTTTGCCTAATACGCCGGTGTTCGAGCACGGCACGTCGATAAGAATGGCGTCGAACGAGGCCGCCGGCAGGTCATTTCCATCGGGCGAGACGAGAACCGTCTTGACGATCGAAATGCCAAGCCGCCGGCAGTTCTCTTCGATTCGCCTGAGTCGCTCGCCCCGAACATCGGTGGCGAGGATGCTTCCCGTATTTTTCATCCGCTCGGCCAGATGGGTCGTCTTCGCGCCCGGGGCTGCGCAAAGATCGAGGAGCGTCTCGCCGGGTTGCGGGGCCAGCAAATCGACCGCCTGCATGGCCGATTCGTCCTGCACGGTGAAGAGTCCGTCGGCAAATCCGGGAAGCGTGTCGATTCGCAACGTGCCTGCGAGACGGATTGCTTCCGCCAGGCTTCCCGATCGAGCGGGAACGCCCTGCGCCATCAACCGGCCGAGGAGATCGTCGCGAGTCGTCTTGAGTTCGTTGACTCGCAGCGACAACGCGGGCGCTTGATCGAACCAAAAGCCGAGTCGACAGAGTTCGCTCAAATCGAATCGACTCTGCCAGCGATCAATCAGCCAACGTGGAAAGCTGAACGCCTCGGCCAGATAGCCTGCTGTGTCGGTCGACGGATCAGCAAACACGGTTCGCGAAAGTCGGCGATATCGACCGTCCTCTCGCGGCAAAGCGTCCGCAGCCGGCTCGTTGGCCGACTCATTCGTAAGTAGTGATTGAACGGCACGCAGGACGCCATTCACAAATCCATCCCAACCGCGGCGGCCGACCCCTTTTCCCAGCGACACAGTCTCGCTAATGGCTGCGTAGGCGGGAACCGTATCGAGAAAGGCAAGTTGATACGTGCCGAGCTGCAAGAGGGTCCACAACTCACCCTCGATGCGATGTCGCGGCCGTGCGACGTGCGGCGTGATGAGTGCATCAAGCGTCGTGCGCCGACGGACGACGCCGTTGATCAATTCGACGGCCAATCGGCGATCTTCGGCATGGATCTGCGGCGCGTCGGCCAGGGATTCGTCGAGCAGTTTTGAAACGAATCGGCCGGTTTGCTTGTGCCGGCTGAGCACCTCGAAGGCGATGCCGCGCGCGGTTCGCGGGCAACGGTTCACTCTCGCACGGCGGACGCGTCGCTTTTGCGCCATCGCGATCAGGCCCCACCACGGCAGAGGGCGGTCAGATCGTGGAAGAAGCGGGGATAGGTCTTGGCCGTGCATTCCGGATTAGCGATTCGAATGCCGGGGACGACGAGGCCGACGAGGGCAAAGCTCATCGCCATCCGGTGATCGTCGTACGTTTCAATTGTCGCGGGGCGAATCGAACCGGGATGGATGGTCAGCCCGTCGGGATATTCCTCGACGCCGACACCCAATCGGCGCAGTTCGCTGGCAACAGCCGAGATGCGATCGGTCTCCTTGTGGCGAATATGGGCCACGTTGCGAATGCGGGTCGGACCGGACGCAAACGGTGCGACGGCGGCAAGAGTTTGGGCCGTGTCGCTGATCTCATTCATGTCGACATCGATCCCCTGCAGCGGTTTGCCGCAAACGGTAATTGAAGATTCGCCCCAACGCACCTCGCAGCCCATCCGGGCGAGCAGTTTCACGAAATTCACGTCTCCTTGCAGCGAATCGCGAGACAGGCCCTGCACGGTGACGGCACCACCGGTGATCGCCGCGGCCGCGAAAAAGTAGCTGGCCGCGGATGCGTCGGGCTCGACGGCATAGTCGGTGGCGCGGTATCGCGCGGGAGCGATCCGATATCGGCCGTTCTCCGTCTGGTCGACTTCGACGCCAAGGGCCCGCATCATGCGAATCGTCATGTCGATGTACGGCTCGGAAACCAATCCGCCGCGCAGCACAAGTTCGACCGGCCCGCGGGCACACGGAGCGGCCATGAGCAGGGCGCTGAGAAACTGACTCGACTTCGCGGCTTCAACGTGGGCGGTTCCTCCGGGCAGTCCCGCGCCTTGCACCAAAACCGGCGGACAGCCATTGGGCTGCGCAGACCGCATTTCCACCGAGCGAGTTGAGTGCGTCGCAAAGCTCGCCGATCGGTCGCTCGCGCATGCGGGCGTTACCGTCAAGCCGATACCGGCCATCTCCCAGACAGGCGACGGCCGTCAAAAAACGGATGCTCGTCCCGCTGTTTTCGAGCCAGAGTTCGGCCGACGGAGCGGTCGGTCGGCCCGAACACCCCGAAACGACCGCTTCACAGCTTGCCGCGTCGTGCATCACCCCCACGGCCAGCCGGCGCAGGCTTTCGACCATGACCCGCGTATCCTGGCTGTCCAGAACACCCGTCAGCGTCGATTTCCCTTCCGCCAGAGCAGCCAGCACGAGGGCGCGATTGGTGATGCTCTTTGATCCGGGGGGACGAACGCTCCCCTGAATCGGCCGACTTACCGGATCAATCGAAACTGCGAACACAAAGCACTTCTCGAGGCGACAGATGAAAATCGGCCGCACTTTCGCCGGCCTGAACGGAATCCCTGATTGTAGCGAGGCGCACCATGTCGGGCATCCGGCCGGTTGGATGTGGCATTCTCAGAACGATGCGCGAAACGCGTACGCCGGGAGGCTCCCGCAAAGTCGGACGTTTCCCGCCGGAATCGCCGCACCGTTACCCCTTTGCAGCCTTCGGCCAAAAGAGCCGGAGCAGGGACTCCGATATCAATGACATCCGAGTTGCCGGACTTAGAACGGATTGCGTAGGTCGATGGACACCTCGACGAACCAAGGATTGCCACGGACGAGCGTTCGGCTGTTCCTGCTCGCAGCCGCGGCCGTCCTGTTCGGCCTGCTTTGGTCGTCCGACCAGGAATACCAGGACCGCGAATTGACCGCGGCTCGCGGACGGGAACGATCGTCGACGGAGCAACCGCTGGTTGCCGTGTCGCCCGCTATGCGATCCGAGAACGCCGCGTCCGCGAGCATGGGGCCCATCGCTGCGGTTTCACCGGCTCCCGTTCGCGTCGCGCCGTTTGCCGCCTCATCGTGGATCGCGCCGAGCTTTGCGACCTCGACCGCCGAAGACGCGAACCGCGAACCGCTCGTCGCACCGAGAGTCGAAGCCAGGCTGCCCGCCCCAACCGTTTCACACGAGCCGATCGTCTCCGTGATGGTGGTGTTCCGGAGACAGAGTTTCCGTGTCGACGATTCTGGGATCGTCGACACGGCAGGCCGGACAGACGGCACGAGCGGTTGGCCTCTCTTTGAGGCCAATTACCAGGCGATTGTTCGGTGCGTCGAGCTGATGCGATTCGAGATGGCTGGTGAAACGTGCGAGGCGCGTTGGCAATTGCGGCGCATGGCCAATTCCGCCGGTCGCCAGATGCTGGCGCTCGTCCGACGACAGATCGGACCCGAAGTGGATTGGCGGATCCTGGTTGAAAGGATCGCGCGCGGAGGTTTCGTCCCGTACGATTCGGCTGACGGCAATGCGGCGACAAAGCACGCCGCGGCGCCCGGACCGGCCGATGCGCGCTGAGCCCTTGAATTTTTCTTGCGGCCAACGCCAACTCGGCAAAAACGCCAGCGTTTACCACGCTTCTCGGCTCGTGTCGTCATTTGCAGCAATTGTCTCAAACTCCCTTGCACCTTTTTTGTCCGCGGCGACGGTCAGCCGCCTTGCTGAGCCGAGAGCAGCCAATACTTCACCAGCGGGACTTTCGGAGCGCCGCAGTGGTCGGTGGAGCAAGTCCGCGGTGACGGGTCTTGGATGAAGAGGGGCGGTCGATGCAGTTTGCCACGGGTCGCGCACGTGTCGGATTGATTGTCGCGGCGTTGGCATTGCCTTTGGGCCTTTATGCGGCGGAGCTGCGGTCGGAGGCGTGGCGGGAAGATTTCGAGACAGCCGAAGCACAGGCAAAAGAGCTCGGGCTGCCCATGCTCGTGCACTTTCATGCCCAGTGGTGCGGCCCGTGCAAGGAAATGGAGCGAACCGTCCTTCGCGATCCGCTCCTGTTGCGGACCCTGCGAACGCGATTCGTGGCGGTCGAAGTTGATTCGGACCTGCGGCCTGATCTCCGCCACCGTTTTCATATCGAAAAATTGCCGACCGACGTTTTCGTCGATCCCCGCGGCTATGTGCTCGAGCGGTCCTCTGGCGTCAAAGATCGCGACGCGTATTTCTCGCTGGTCGCCCGAATCGACGCGATTTGCACGCAATCGCGCTCAATGCGGATCGCTTCTCAAACGAAGACCTTAGCGCCGCAGCCTCCGCGGACGAACGATCCGCAACTGTCGCAGGAGCCGAGTCCGCCGCCGATGGCGCCCGAACCGGTCGGTCCGCATCTCAACGAGCCGCTGCCGATTGCCACCTCGCTCGGCGCGAAACCGGGCTTCGATACGCATCCGCGATCGTCGGAACGGCGGTTTTCGAGCCTGGGAATGAAGGGCTACAGCCCGGTGGCCTTGTCGATGCGCCGCCAATGGGTCCGCGGGGACCAGCAGTATTCGGTCGAATATAAGGGCATCGTCTACTTCATGACTTCGGCCCAAGAGCTGACGCAGTTCCGCGACAAACCGGATCGTTACGCGCCGCAAATCCTGGGTTGCGACCCTGTCATTCTGGATATTGCCGATCGGGCCGTGCCGGGCGACATCCGGTTCGCCGCCTTCTTCGACGGCGAGCTGTACCTGTTCGTCAGCGAAAAGTCTCGACAACTGTTCAAGTTGGAGCCGCGTCGATTTATTCGCGCCCGACATGCTTTGCAAGTGGACGAGTTGGACGAGAAGCGCCTAGAATAGGGGTAGAAGGGGCACCCAAAGGATTTCGGGAAACGGCGCCCAAGAGATCGATTGACACGGTTCTTGGGAAAGGTATGATAAGAGGAGTTTTGGAGCCTGTTCTCCTTCAAGAATACGCAGTTGTGGTTCCAGGCCTGTCGGTTTTGCAAACTGGTCGGGCAAGGATGGCAACGAAGGGAAAGGGCTCGTCGGCTAGCTGACTTCCCCGCTTGTGGAAGTCTTCGTTATCGTCGCCTTGCCGGTATTTACTGGGGGCTCGATGACGAACGGACCCGTCGCCCAGCACGTGCTCCGCTTGCATCTTGAGTCCAGGACTTGTGAGGCACCAAGCCCTCGAAGTTGCTTGGCTCTATGGGACAAGGGAACGCTCGGTTGGGAAAATCGGTGTCGGGGCAGCACAGTCTTTCTTAATGGACTCGTTTGAACGTAAAGGTCCCGATGTGCAGTAAGGCCATCGGGCAATGGCTACCTTTTCGAGGACCGCGGAAGGTCTAGAGGCCGCCGACCCGTACGCCAAAGGGTGTGGCCCAAATCCGAGGGAGCCAATCGGGCTGGATGTGTGACGCCAGCCGGAAGTTAGAGCCAGCCGGATATATGAAGCCAACCGGAAACGCGAATCCAAGCCGTTCTGCAAGGCCGAACGCGCTTTGCCTTGCGCGGGGCTTCTCCGAACAAAGGGCCGCCCGGCAATAGCGGATAAATGCCCGGCAATCGCCGACGAACCCGAGTCGATCGCAACGGTTCCTTGGCGCGACGAGGCAAACAGAAAATGGGACGCCGATACGGATTCGGCGTCTTGAGGATGGCATTTCTTCGGAAATTGGGGCCATCAATCGTCGAAATGATCGACGATGTCGGAGATTTTGGTTCGATCCTGCCCCGCTTTTTGCGAGGCAACGGACGAAGTCCCTCCGCTCAGCGGTCTGGAAATTCCGCCTGAATGGCATCATTCGGGCCGTAGGACAGTGTTTGATTTTTGATTACGGAAAAATGCGAATGGCCGAACAAAGCTCTGGTTCTCCTGCTCGTCGTCGAAGAACGCGGCGCACGCAAGAAGCTCCCGAGGCAAGGGTGCCCGAAGAGCCGCGCGTCACGAACGACGATTTTGGCGCCGGCGTGGATGATGCGCCGGAACCGTGGGAATCACGTGCGGAAGCCTTTGACGCAGGTCCGGTAGAGCCGGAACGCCCGCTGCGCGATTTCAGCGCTCGCGATGCGTCTGATCGCGACGTTTCCGATCACGATGTGTCCGATCGCGAAGCCGGCGATCACGATCCCGGCGAAGGTGCGAACGGCGAAGGCGAGCTCGGAGAGCCGGGGACCGATGCGGATCGGCCGGGCGGATACGCACCGGGCGGTTACGACTCCAACATGCCGCGTCGTCGCCGTCGCCGTCGTCGCCGCCGTGCTGGCGGAGGTTATGGCGATCAGCCGCAGGGACCCCCGCAGCGCGGGCAGCGCGGCGGACATTTTCAACAACAAGGTCAGCGCGGCGGACGGCCGCGCGGACGGCAAATGGGACCACCGCAGTCGCGTGGTCCGCATGTCCCGCGCACAAATGGACAAGATGTGACCGTCGGCGTGGCTGAGGGCGTGCTCGAACTGCATCCGAAAGGTTACGGATTCCTGCGTGATATCAAGAAGGACTACGCGGCCCAAGAGACCGATCCCTTTGTCTCGAGTTCGCTGATCGAGAAATACAGCTTGCGGCCGGGAATCCTGATTCGTGGCGAAGTCGGCCCGGGCTCGAATTCGCAAGGCCCGCGGCTGCGGACGATCGAGTCGGTGGACGGCCGGTCGCTCGACGACTACGCGAAGATCAAGAAATTCGACGAATTGACGGCGATCAATCCGTTCGAGCAGATCAAGCTCGAGACGGCGCCGCAGCCCATCAGCATGCGGGTCATGGACCTGTTGACGCCGATCGGCAAAGGACAGCGAGCGCTGATCGTGGCTCCGCCGCGAACCGGCAAGACGATCCTGCTGCAACAAATTGCCGACTCCGTCAGTCGCAACCACCCCGAGCTGCACCTGATCGTGCTCTTGATCGACGAGCGTCCGGAAGAAGTGACCGAAATGCGCCGCAATGTGCGGGGCGAAGTGATCGCCTCGTCCATGGATCGCGACGTCGAAAGTCACGTGCGGACGAGCCAGCTCATCATGGAGCGGGCCAAGCGGATTGCCGAGTCGGGGGGCGAGGTCTTCGTGCTGCTCGACAGCATCACGCGGACTGCCCGCGCGTTCAACAAGTGGGTCGGCAACACGGGCCGCACGATGTCGGGCGGACTCGACGTGAAGGCGATGGACATTCCGAAGAAAATGTTCGGAACGGCCCGTCGATTTGACGAAGGGGGTTCGCTGACGGTCGCCGCGACGGCTTTGATCGACACCGGCAGCCGGATGGACGAAGTGATCTTTCAGGAGTTCAAGGGGACCGGCAACATGGAAATGGTCCTCAGCCGGGACCTGGCCGATCGCCGCATCTGGCCCTCAATCGACATCACGCTGTCCGGCACGCGGCGCGAGGAGAAGATTCTTGCTCCCGAGGCGCTCGAAAGCATCGTGATGCTCAGGCGGAGCCTGGTCTCCATGAGCCCTGTGGAAGCCATGGAGCAGCTCATCAAGACGCTGCAGCGTTTCCCGACGAACAAGGAATTCCTGGCGAAGGTCAAGTCGGTTCTGTAGTGCGCGAGCGCTCGGGCGCGACCGCTTCGACTCGCACCACGTTCTGTCACGCGCACGACTGCGAGTGTGCGCGCTCACCCGACCGGGGATTACCGGAGCTGCCGGCCGCCGCTTACGGCGCGGGCCACTGGCTCCCGCGATAACGGTGCCACGGTCCGGTGAACATTGTGTCGGGCACCATTGTTGAGCCCGTATAAACGGCCGGCCGTGAAAGCGTAATGCCGTTGCGGTGTCGGCTTTCAATCCGGGCCATCCGCTCACGGGCCTCGAAGCTCGCCCGTTCGTAGATCCGCTCCTGAGCCACGCTCAGGTGTTTGCTGGTCGACGGGGCATCTTTTTCGTAGACGCTCGGATCAGGCGATTGGGCCAGAAGTGGTGCAGCGGCTCCCAATGCGACGCACAAGCCAAAGCCGGTCAATAAGTTCCGCATTCTTAACTCCTGCAGAGACGCCCGCCTGAATCCTGCCTTCGAATGGTCCCTTCTCAAAAGATCGGTCGTAGCGATTGCAGAGTTTAGGGCGATTTGTCCTTTTATTCGTTCCGATAGGGCCTCGGATCTTCGACATTTCCCCGGCCTTCGCCTTCCGCTACACTCCCGCGCCGTTTCCCGATTCAGGGTCAACCTCCAGGTCTTTCGCCGGAGCCGCCCATGCGATTCCTGTGTCCGTTGTCGGTGTTTCTCGTTCTTTTCGTGGCGCTCCGGTCGTCGAGCGTCTTCGGGCAATCGACCGGTGCGCGGACTTTTCGGGGCCATACAGGTACGGTCACCGCTGTCGCCTTTTCGCCTGACGCCACGACGCTCGCGTCCGCGAGTACCGATTCGACCATCAAACTTTGGAATACAAAAGACGGTCAGCTCGTCGCGACCCTTTCGGGGCATGTCGGCGCGGTTGGCAGCCTCGCCTACTCACCGGACGGCACGACGCTGGCTTCGGGCGGGAATGACGGGGATGTGAGATTGTGGGATGTCGCATCCAAAGCGACCCGAGCAAATCTCTCGTCGAACGGCTCGAAAGTCCGCTGCGTGGCCTTCTCACCAAATGGTGAGCGACTGGCGGCCGGTCGCGAGGACGCGACAATTCAACTCTGGAGCGTCAAGACGGGCAATTTGATCGCCACGCTCAAGGGGCATAAACGGGCCGTTCTGGCGGCGCTCTTCACGCCGACGGGCAACATTTTGGTTTCCGGCGGCGCCGACGAAAGCGTCAAGCTTTGGAGCCTGGCACGCAATTCGGAAATGACGCCGGACGTGCTCAAAGAACGGGGCCGTCATGGCGTGATTCGTGCGCTGGCTTTTTCACAGAACGGCGTCGATTTGGCGCTTGCGACCAACGACTTCGTCGCAATCTGGGAATTCAGCCAGCTCGACCGTCGCTTCGCGCTGCCCCGCCGTCGCAAAGGAATCATCTGGAGTGCACGCTACTCCCCAAACGGACGGTTGCTGGGGACGGCCTGTGGAGCGGACCCCGCAAATTCCGCTCAAGCGCATGCAAAAAAGGGATCGTCGGGTCAATCCAAGTACGTCCGGGAAAACGAAATCAGGCTGTGGGACTCGGCGACTGGACGCGAACGTGGCAGCCTGAATGGCCACACGGGTCCGGTGCGAGCGATCGACTTTTCACCAGACGGCCGGCTTCTCGCTTCCGGAAGCGACGATAAGACCGTGATGCTTTGGGACCTCGCCCGTTTTCAAGATTTCGACGCGCCGAACACTCCCGATGACCTGGCTGCCAAGACGGCAAACGAAGTGTCGCCCGTTTCCAATTCAAACGGCTCCAATTCAAACGGTCCGGCCGAGGCGGAAGAAATGGACTGTGACGACGCCATCCCGAGCGTTGTCCTGGAACTCGAGGGATTTGCGCGAACCGTCGCGCGTCGGCCGAAGGGGAAAGTGCCAAACCCGAATCTCCTCCGAGGGCTACCCGCACGTCCCCGTGCGGATTCTGGCAACGGGACCGTCTTCGAGTATCGAGCCGCCAGGGGCCTATCGGGAGCGGGCGGAGGCCATACCGTTGGCTCAGGAGGCGGCGGTGGCGGTGGCGGCGGAGACGCGAGCCATCGAGGCGACGACCGGGACAAGAAGCACGATTAGCCGAGAAAGCTCCCACGTCAGCGGCGAAGCACCGCCTACGCCGCCGATGGGCTCAGAATCTGCAGCAGCGTGGAGAGCGACTCTCCGCCGCCTTCGATGACGCAGATATACACCCGATCGTTCTCGGTCCAGGCGACAGTAACGGATTCGCCAATTTGAGCCGAGAGATAGTCGCCGGATCGTTGTGCCGTCAACAGCGATTGTTCCTCAGGTGGCGACTGCATCTGGCCTCGGGGAATGACGGCCAGCAGGCCGCGGATTGAGTGCCGTTGCCGGCCAGGCACCGTAAAACCATACACCGCGAATTGGTGTCGGCCCGCATCGGGCCAGCCTTTGGCGATCTTGTGGCAGCTCCAATCCAGTTTCTGCCAATCCGGATCGGGTAATTGGCTCGCCTGTGGGTCGCCGCTAAACTCCCGCAAACTGTCCAACGTCGTGAAATCGATCCGCGCAAGTTGCTGACGGACCTCGGGAACGGTCCATCGCGGCGTCATCAACCAGATCACGCTAAAGAAACCAATCGCCGCAACGACGAGACACGCGGCAACGGGCGCGAACTTGCGAGTCCACGGCCGCACCGCGGGGCGGGGTTGTGGTGAGGCGACAGTCACGACGTCACAGTGTTCGACGTCACAGGGTTCAGCGACAGAACCTGTGGTTGCGGTGGCTGACACCGCCATCGCAACCGCGGACTTCGCACCCGACTCCAATGCCACCAGCTTTGTGATCAGCCGCTCTTGGGCATCGAGAGGCACGTGGACAGCCCGCATCACCCGGCCCACGTTCCGGTCCAGTTGCCGACGGCCTTCCGCGATCACCAGGCAGCGAGGACACTCGACGAGATGTGCTTGGGCAGCTTTGACTTCGGCCTCTCCGGGGCCGGCCACGCCGTCACCTTTGCAGTCGAGAATCTCAAGTGCAGTTCGACAGTCCATTGGTCCAATCCAAATATCACCGAGCCCTTGTTGACCCGATCAACGCGCCGGCGAAGATTGCAGCGATTCCAACCGCTTGCGCAAATAACCCTTGCCTCGTGCCAGCCGGCTCATCACCGTGCCGATCGGCACGTTCATCTGGTCGGCGATCTCGCGATAGGAGAATTCCTCGAAGTAAAACAAGATCAGCGGCGTGCGAAATTCTTCCGGCAATTCATTCAAGATCTGCTGCAATTCTTCGGAATCGATGGTGAGGTCGCCGGGCGATTCGTCGGACGGCTCCGGAATCAATTGGAGGGGCACAGTCCTCGCCGATCGCCTGAGAGCAATCCGCGTCAAAAACGTGTTTCGCAAGATCGCGCAAAGCCAGGCCTTTGCCGAATCCTCCTGCCTGAGTTGATGCAGCCGTCGATGCGCCGTTAAAAAGGCCTGCTGCGTCAGGTCCTCCGCCTCTTCGACCGATCCAGAGAGGCGGAATGCATAACGGTACACCAGCGGGTAGTGGAGGCACGCGAGCTCCGATAGGCTCACAGTGTGCCGACTTTCATCCATGGAGACCTCGAGAGTTTAGACTGGGTCGAAGGCCTGTTTATTCCCGCGACACGTTCGAGAGCACGCTGAATTGCGGCTCCGTCGATTTTGGCCCCTTTTCGCTGACTTTCAGAGTAGGCAATTGGTGTTCCCATGTCCAATATGGGAACACGCAGCCGACAAGTTAAGACGACGGGAATAAATGCTGCAGTGAGTCTGTCCTAAATCAGCCAAGATCACGTTCCAGGCGATTTCAGCCCCTGTTCGTTCGCTCGACACCGGTTCAATTTAAGGAGAGCAAGCCGATGCGTATCTTTCGTGCAATGATGGCTGTGGCGATTTTGGCGTGTATCGGCGTCGGATGTGAACAGGAGGCTCCAAAGAAACCACCGGAGCAGAAATCGGACTTAGGCGCGCCCGCCAACCCGAACACGGCAACTTCCGATACGTCGAAGAAATAAGCCGTCGGCTGCGAGTCGCACAGCGACTGCGGCCCCGCCGCTACGAGAGCGACGGTGACGGAATCCGGCCGGGACGGATCACTCGCCGACGAATTTCCAGAAGTCGTCTTCCCCTTCTTCATGTGGAGAAGGGGGCTGATTGGATTTCGGCCGTTGCGGTGCACTCGGCTTGCGCCGGGGCATTTTGAATCTTGATGATTTCCGTCGAATCCGGTTTCCCCGGTTTGGCTTTGGCGGCCGAGGAGCCTTGAGCCGGTTGCGCGACGGGTTTCTGCACAGTTGGTTTCTGCGCAGTTGGTTTCGCGGTGACCGGTTTGACTCCGCTCGCTTTTGCCACGGTGGGTTTCGCGACGTCGGCCTTCGGCGGACCGGTTTTGGCAGGCACCGGCCGTGCCGGAGCGGCTTTCTTGGAGCACTCGGGGCACTTGCCGTTTGCGGCCAGCGGCGTCCCGCAGTCGTTGCACAAAGTCGGTGCGGCTGACTTCTGCTCGAAAAATGCCGTCCACTTTTCGTCCGTCACGTCTGTGTGCGGCTTCTCGTCGATTTCGGCCTGCGGCTTGAAGGGATTCATCGGGATCTTGTCAGCCAGCACGACGGAATCGGAACTGAGTCGCGGGTCGCTCGCCAGTTGCGCGACCAGATTTTCCTGGCGCAGGATCTCGGTCGCCGCCGACTTGCCGCTGGCCGAGTCTTTGGCCGCCACATGCACTCTGGCCTGCGGGTCGTAGCTGATCGTGACGTCGATGATCGAGCCTTCGGGAAGATTCGGCGGCAGGCCGTCGATCTTGCAGTCGCCCAAGACGACGTAAGGTTGATCGGGGTCGGTACCGCTCTCGACGATCATCAAGTGGACGCGTTTTTGATTCGGAACGACGGTGCCGAACTGCTGAGTGGCAGCCGCCGGCAGGGGCGTATTCGGCTTGATGAGGTAATGAGGAATGCGGGTTTGCGTCGTCATGTCCCTGACGAGGATGCCCAGCTCGCGGGCATTGACGCTTTGTTGCTTGATCTGAGCCAGGCGCTCGCTGGCGTCCTCATTCAAGATCGAGCGGGCAAACTTGTCGTGTGCCAGCAGCATGCCCGCGTAATACGTGGCTCCCTGCGCGATCGACAGGTCGGGTGAGAGCGTTGTATTCAGCGTGCGGCCGCTGAGCTGCTTGAGCCTGTTCCGGATCATCGGCATTCGCGACGCGCCGCCCGTCACCAGCACCACGTCGACGTGGGCCCAGCCGAGCTTATTGTCCTTGAGTAATTTAAGGGTGATGTCTTCGGTTCGATCGACCAGCGGTTTTGTCAGCTTTTGGAACTGCTCGAGTTCGATCTGGTACGTTTTGCGGAATCCGCCGTGCGTGCAGGTCAACGCGGCCCGAGGTCGCACAGTCAAGCCCCGTTTGGCCTGTTCAATTTCCAGCGCCAAGGCCTGCAGACTCTCTGGTTCGGCGCGGGTCGTCGCGAAATTCCTTGGCGAACTGCGACCCGATCGCGTCGATCAGGGATTGGTTCCAGTTGATGCCGCCGAGGTGCAAATCGCCGCTGCTGGCGATCACGGTGACTTCGTTCTTTCGATAGCGAACCAGCGAGAGATCGAAGGTTCCACCGCCCAGGTCATACACCAGGATCCGCTGTTCGCCGGCGAGCTCGGAGAACCACAACCCTTCGCTTCCCAGAACGTAGCACAAGGCGGCCGCGACCGGCTCATTGATCACGTCGACGCGCTCGAGCCCCGCCGCGTGGCCGGCCTGCACGGTGGCGTGCCGCTGGACATCGCTGAACTGGGCCGGGACAGTGATCACGGCCTGCGTGATGGGTCCGATTTTTTCCTGGGCTGCGGAAAGCAGTTTTTTGAGAATCAGCGAGGAGATATCGATGGGGCCGTACGGCCGGCCGTTGATCCACCAGCGCTTGCCGACGTCGCCCATGAACCGTTTGGCGTTTTCGACGATGCGGTCGGGATAGCGGATCGAATTGCGCAGCGCCTCGGTCCCCACGATCGGCTGCTCTCCCTCGAAGAGCACGACCGAAGGGGTGGAAAGCTCACCCTCCTGATTCGGAAGCGTAACCGGTTCGCCGCTTTCGTTCAGATGGGCGATGACCGAGTACGTCGTTCCGAGATCGATTCCAACAGCCTGCGTGGGAACCATATGCTCCACCATGCTAACATGGATTGTAATGCGGAACGAGGGGTTTCGGAATGGGTTATCCGCCCGGAAAAATTGCCCGAGCGATCGCCGTTAACGAGAGCACCGGAATGAATGGTTGCGATCGCTCAGGGAACCGCGGACCCAAACTTCTGGGCTCCATTCTCTGCCTGATTTTGACTTCGACAATCGTCGGGGGCCCCCGTTCGGCAATTTTTTCCGAGCCGCTGCCTGCCCGCTATCGAACCCAAGCTCGATTCGCGGCCGCGCTCGAGCGGCCGATTGCGGGAAACTGGAAGGGCGTTTCGCTGCGTTCGATACTTCGGCGGCTTTCCCGCGAGCGCGAGGTCGCGATTCTACTCGATCGCCGCGTCGATCCCGATCAAACGATCGATATCGACACGGGCGAATGCTCGCTCCGTTCGGCAATCCACGAAATCGCCGCGACCGCTCACTCGGCCGCGTCGCAAGTTGGCAATTGCCTCGTGGTGGCGCCGCCCGCCGCGGCGGGTCGATTGCGCACGATCATCGCTCTACGCGAACGGGAACTTGCCGCGCGCAAGACGGAATACTCGGCTCGGGCCGCCCGACTCAGAAGCGAGCGGGTCACCATTCGCTGGGAGGACCTCGACCGACCGGCGGATATCCTCAAAACCATTGGCCGACAGTTCAGTTTGACCATCTCCGGCATCGAAATGATTCCGCACGATCTTTGGGCGGGGGCCACCGCTCCGGAGGTGACCGCCGCGGAAGCTCTTTCGCTGGTCCTGAATCAGTTCGATCTGACATTTGAATGGACCGATCTCGGAGCCGGAGTGCGGCTCGTCGCTTTGCCGTCGACGGTGGCAATCGAGCGGAGCTACTCGCTTCGCGATAAATCCGCGGGCGAAGTGCTGCACACAATTCGCACAAAAATCGAAGGCCTGGATGTCGAAGTTCGCGGCAGAGTGCTCGTGATCAAAGGCACCGTCGAACAGCACGAGTCCGTTGCCGCACTCATGGGGCTCGCCAAGCCAACGGGACGCACCCCAACGAAGCGCGCGTCAAGCCCGTTGGAAAAGCAATCGTTTACGCTGCAGGCTCACGGTGTCAGTCTGAGGGACCTGTTCCGTGAGTTGCAAAAGCAAGGGCTGACGATCGAATATGACGCCGATCGGCTCGAAAAGGCGGGCATTGATCTGTCACAAAAGGTCTCTGTCGACCTGCCGCAGCTTCCGGCTCCGCGGTTCTTCGGCACGCTGCTGGAGCCATACGGTCTGACGTTCCACTTCACCCGAACGTCCGTCGTCATCGAACCCAAATGATTTGAGGCTCGTTTGCCGTCAGTCGCCCAGGCCGAACAGCCGCCGCAACGCTTCCATCAGGCCATGCGGCGGACCATGGCGCGCCTCGTCGCGAAGTGCTTCCAAAGGCGGATGCAGGAGCTTATTCACAATCCGTTCGATCGAACGCTGGATCGTGCGGCGCTCCTCGTCGGACAAATGCGGCAGTTTGGCGAATAGCTGTCGTTCTTCCTCTTCGCGAACCAGGCTCCACTCCGCGCGCAGCCGCGAGATGATCGGTCCTGTCGCCTTGTGATTGAGGTCGTGCACGAAACGGCCCGTCTCCTCCTGGATGATCCGCCGGGCGCGTTCGATTTCCTTGGCCCGTAATCGCCGATTCGCTTCGCAAGTGGCCTCGAGCGCATCAATGTCATAGAGAAAGACATTCTCGTCGATGTCGCCCACCGCCGGCTCGAAGTCGCGCGGAGTGGCCAGATCGAGAATGAACACGGGCTTCTCGGCTCCCTGTCGCCGAATCGCCGCAAAGCGGCGGGCATCGACAATCGGCTTTTCGGCTCCGGTCGTGCTGACGATCACGTCGGCCAGAGCCATTGCCGCGTCCAATTCCTCAAAGGGCCTGGCCTTGCCTCCCCATTCCGAGGCCAGTTGCTGGGCCCGCTCCGGGCTGCGATTGATGATGAAGATTTCGCGGACCCCTTCGTCCTTCAAATACCGCAAGGTCTCTTCGGCCATTTCGCCGGCGCCGATCACGACGACCGTCTTATCGTCGAACCGATCGAAAATGCTCTTGCCGAAATCTCCGACGGCAACGCTGGCGATCGACACTCGCCCTTCAGCCAATGCGGTTTCGCTCCGCACTCGGGCCGAGACGCGCATCGCTCCCTGGAACAGGGAGTTGGTCAGCCAGCCGCAAGCTCCATTTTCCCGAGCGACCCGGTACGCCTCCTTGACCTGGTTGACGATCTGCGGCTCTCCCAAGACCATGCTGTCGACGCTGGATGTGACCTCGAAGAGGTGTCGCACCGCCTCGGGCCCCTTTTCAGCCAACAGCTTGCCGCTCAAATCGTCTCGCGAAATGCCGTGAAACCGCGAGAGAAAATCGGCGACCTGCTCCTGCGTGGGCGGCTGATCTGTGCCGTTCGACCCCGCTTCGTCCTGAGCCGTGTAGATTTCGACCCGATTGCACGTCGAGAGGACGACGTGCTCGGACTTCGGGAAAACCGCCTTGAGCGATTGATAGGCTCGATTAAGTTGCTCGGCGGTGGCGAAGGCCAGTCGCTCGCGCAGGGCCAGCGACGTCGTTTGATGGCTGCAATAGACGACTTGTACGTTCATCGACGCACACTTTCGCTTGCGGCCACTTGAAGGCCCGTCCCGAATTGTGCGTCGGTGCTCGACCGGATCGTCCGGTGTCCGCCGGTCAGGATTTGCAAACCGATCCATGTGATCAAGAGGAAGGCGAACGCGTAAAGCGTCCGCAGCGCGATCTGCTTGCCGCCGAGATTGTCGGTCCGCAACAGCCAAAAGAAGAAGGCGACCATCACCATCCAGACCACCACGCTGCCGACGACCAGCGGATCGCCGAAGCCGACGGGGCCAGCCGTCTCCTGTGTCAGAAACACGAGACGCACGCCCGTCAAAAGTCCCAGCGTCAACAACGGAATCGAAATGACCACCGACCACCAATTGAGCCGCGCCAGGGTTGCCAGGCTCGGCAGCGAAAGGCCGATCTGCACAGGCTGCCGGTGCTTGAGACGGCGGTGCTGAACGACGTACATCAAGCTGAACACGAAGCCGATGATCACGCCGGCGATTCCAAACACAAGAAACGATGCATGCAGCATGCCCCAGCCGCGAAGGGCCGTTTGTTGGGCGTCACGAACTGCGACATCAGTGGCACCGGAAAGTGCGGGGCTTGTCGCGCTCCCCGCGACATCAGCCGCGCCGATCAACAATAAGACGACGGGCAGGATGAACAGGCCCATCGGGATGTCGCGGTCGATGATCCAAAGCGCGACCGACAGGAACAAGTAGAAGACCACGGCCGTCCATGCGAGAACCAGCAGCCAGTCGTGCCCGGAGCTCAAGAGGGGCGGAAGGTCGGTGGCGCGACTGCGGGCGACAAGGTACAAGCTTTGTGCGGCCAGCCCGGCAAAACCAAAACCGAGTGCGAGTGCCTTGAGAACCGCGCCGCGTCGCCAAAGACGGAGCCCTTCGAGCGCAAGGGCAAGCACGTAGCTCGCGAGAAAGCAGAAGACGTGGACTTTGTCCATTCTGGAATTATAGCCCGATCGAACAGTCAAAGATCGGTATGCGAAGAGCGAGACAGTGGCTCATAAGACAGTGGCTCACAGACGGCGGCTCACGCCGGCTCGGCATCGAGGCCGTAATCCTGGATTTTCTTATGCAGCGTATTGCGATTGATTCCCAGGCGGACGGCGGCTTTCGTTTGCACGCCTTGGCAGACGCTCAGGACGTGTTGGATCAGAGTCTTCTCCGCCAGCGAAACGACGTAGTCGTAAACGCCGCTGCCCGAGGAATCGGTGTCGGTCATGCCGCGTGCCACCAATTCCCGGCAGAGCGATGTAATGTCCCGCGGTCGATCGCGGCCCACGCGCACGGGCGCCAGACCCCGCACCTGCGGTGGAAACAGGTCCAAAGTCAAGATATCGCCGGCTGCCAGGACGATGGCGCGCTCCACATAGTTCTGCAGCTCGCGCACATTTCCAGGCCATGAATAATCACGCAGGGCGACGAGCGTCTCCTTGGGAATCGTCGGGATGGGACGCCGATTCAAGGCGGCGTACGATGTTGCGAAAAACTCGACTAACGGTGGAATATCTTCCCGGCGATCGACCAGCGGCGGCAAGTAGATCGGAACTACGTTGAGCCGGTAATACAGGTCCTCGCGGAAGCGATCGGCTTCGATCTCCTGGAGGAGATCGCGGTTCGTGGCGGCGACAATTCGGCAATCGACACGAATGGTCTTCGTATCGCCCACGCGCTCGAACTCGTGCTCTTGCAGCACGCGCAGCAGCTTGACTTGAAGCTTGTAACTGACCGAATTGATCTCATCGAGAAAGATCGTTCCGCCGTGGGCAGCTTCAAATCGACCGGTACGGCTTTCCACCGCACTCGTGAACGCCCCTTTCACATGACCAAAAAGTTCGCTTTCCAGCAAACTTTCGCTCAACGCACCGCAATTGACCCGAACAAATGGTCCAGTGACCCGCGGGCTCAAACGATGCAACGCTCGGGCAACGAGTTCCTTGCCGGTTCCCGTTTCGCCGGTCAACAAAACGGTGGCCGAAGTCGCCGCGACCCGCCGGGTGAGGTTGTAAACCTCTTCCATAACTTGGCTTGCGCCAATCATCCCTTCAAAACCAACTGGTAACTCAGTATTGCTCATGGAGAAAACTGGCAGAGGAAACCTGCCGGTGTCTTTCTGGTGGGGAAAACTGCGGATACAAATTGCACCTCTGCCATCTTTATTGGCGGGCAGGGTGTTTTGCAACCCATTGGACCGAGGATCGAGTGGTCGCTGCAGCTCGTAAAGCAGTGGGCCTGCCCCAAGGCCGCGCATTTGTGGGTGTCAATGCGCAATGAGTGCGCAGCGTTTCGGCAGCTCCAGAAGTCCGAGGCGTTCACGGACTTGGGACAGTGGCGCGTTGGAAGCGATCACCCACGCGTTTCGCGTTCGGCTTGAGAGCCCCGACGGCTGCCGCAAGGGCCGTGGCCAACTCAGGCGATTGTGCCGAGCGCCAAGCGGACTCGAGTTGGGCCACTTGATTGGAGTGAAGAAGCAGGCCGCGCCGCTGAATGTGTGCAGCCAACTCGTGTGCGGCCAATTCGCGAATTGCCGGATCGAGCCGTTCGCTGATGGCCAATTGCTCAAAGTGTCGCTGTACCGCGCCGGTGGGAATCGCCGCGAGCGCCACGAGCGCGTTGGCAGCATACGCGCGATCGGTAGAGGCCGCCATCAATGGCCCTTCGGCACTGTCGAAATTAAAGACCTTCGTTTGATTGCCTTTGGCGATAGCGGCGAACCAGGAGGTCGCGTCGGCGATGCGCTCCGCTCGATTGGCAGGTGGAGCGGCCGTTGCCATGGCCCGCTTCAACAAAGTGCCGGCCTGCAATTCGACGGCCTGCGGCGTGGTCGACTCGACCATGAAATCCACTTGCGGATAGTGCGTCAACAAGCCTGTGATTTCAGGTCGCACCGTTTCCGGCCCAAAAACCAGGACGGGAATTTGCGCCGTTCGTGCATCCGCTCGCAGATTGGCGACGGTTTGCGACAACGGCCAGCGGGTCACGTTCGCCTGCACGGCAATCAGCACGACGTTCGAACGTCCGACGGCAATTTCAAATCCCTCGCGGCCCGTCACGGCGGCAATCGATTCGAAGCCGATCTGGTTTAGCAGACCGGCCATTTCATTTCCCTCAATGCGATTGGAGTCAATCACGACGGCAACGGGTGATCCTGTGCCGCTGATGGCTCGCGTCAAGACTTCGACAATGCGCTGCGCACCCCGAAACGGCATATCCGGATTGCTTCGCAAAATGGCGACCGCGGCCGCGTATTGAACCTCGGGATTTGGGTCGTTGAGCGCGGCCAGCAACGGCGAGTGACTTTGGCGGGTGCCGTAAATTTCTTCTCGTGCACCAACCGCCGCCAGTGTGCGTAGCGCGCCGATTTCGACGGCCGGGTTGCCCATCGATTCGCCCAAAGCGAGCGTGCCCGAGGCAACTTCCGGGCCGGCCGTCAGAGCCAGGTTGTGGACGCTTCCGGGACCATTCGGCGGACCTGACGCGAGTTGGTCCGTTCGCCCGTCTTTCGGACCCTGCGCGTCCCAGGCAAATTCGAGTGCCAAAAAGAGAATTTGAGCCGCGCGATCCTCCGGGGCCATCGAAATGGCCTGGCGAGCAAAAAGAAGTCCCGTGTAGAGCGAGGCGATTGTAGGCGGGACTTTGTTGCGAACGACCGACTTGGCCTCTTCGTTCCAAGTCCAAAGGTCGGTTTTGCCTTCGAGCGTCGGCCAGACGATTCGATTGGCCAAGGCGTCCTTCGCGAGTTTTTTCAGCTCTTGCGCGGCGCCGAACGGGGAAACACCGTCGCCTTTGTCGGTCGGGATACCCATGATCCGGGCCAATGCCGTTCGCGCCGCCGAGCGGATTCCCGCCGGTTGGTTCGGATCGAAGGCCGGATCGAGGAGGTAGGGGACCGACATGTTCGAGCCGATGAGACCGATCGCTTGGATCGCCGAATCACGAATCCCGTCGTTGGTCGACTCGAGCCCCCGTAAAGGACCGGCAATATCGGCTTGCCCATCTGAGCCAAGGCCTGTACCAGCACACTCGGTTGTTCGTTCGGTTTTGGCGCTCCCAAGTGCGTCAGGATGCGGGGAACCGTTCCGGGACCGAGATTCTTCAGCATCTGGATCGCGGTTTCACGATCGCTGGGCGAGCCTTGAAGGCCGTCGATCAACGAATCGAGAAAGGCCGGATCCTGCTCTTGCTTCAGGAGGACGGCGGTGACCCGCTCCACGAGTTGGCCGGCGACCGGTTTTAATGCCGGATCGCGTGCGAGATGCAAAAAGATGCCCGGGCCGTATTTATCGCGGATTTCCAGGAGGGCAGCATCGGAAGGATTCGCCTGCAGAAGCTTCTCAAGGTAGCGCTTCGTAAGGCCGGGTCGATACAGGCGATCGGTCAGAACAGCCGCGTCGAAGAATTCGGCGGGCGTCTTTGGCTCAACCAGGAGTGGGGATTCTTCCAAGCTCGTTGCGGGCCCGGCCGCAGGTTTAGCAGGCTCCGAGCTCGCCGCGGCGGGCGGCTGTTTCTGCGCAGCCTCCGGTTGCGCGATCGCCAGCGCATATCCGCCGGCGTACAGCGCCAAAAGTAGTGCCAGCGTCCGGGACCGTATCCTCAGGGGCATTCGTTGCAAGACTCCAGGGATTCTGGCCCGGCGCAACGGCCGGCCCTGATTGCTATTTGGCGTTGTTGATGTCAGCCGGCCCGCGCTTTCTTCATCCTAGGGTGGGCCAACCCTCAAACACAACTCAATTTTGCCCAGATTTACATCGCAAAATCTGGCTCGCTTGACAAGCGTGGAGCTTGCCATTTGTCGAGTTTCGGGGGAATTGTTTTGCGCAATCCTCCCCGAAGCGAGTCCAACCCCGCGTATCGAAAGAGATCGGCCCTAACCAAATGGCCCGATGATCAACGGCGCGGCACGTTTTGGCTCGAGGGTGATTTCCGATCCAACCGCCGGGTCACAGCGAGTTTGCGGGCGGAGACCAATCGATGCGCGTCGCTAAAAGCAGAGGATCTCGAAGTCTGAAAGGATCTTACGTGCAGAGCGCAACCGGCGAGCCAGGCCTCGCCGGAATCGCAATTTCAAAGAAAAAGCGCAGCTGCGCGACAACTCAGAATCACTGGCACAAGCCATTTAGGCCAAGGAGTTTGCGAGAGATTGGCTGTGGAAATTGGAGCCAATCGTCAGAGCTGCTCGTGCTCAATGAGATCCGCGTAGGTCTCCCGGCGGCGGATCAGGGTGACCGACTTGCCGTCGACCATGACTTCCGCACCGCGGGGGCGGCTGTTGTAGTTGCTGCTCATTGCCGTGCCGTAAGCGCCAGCACTAAAGGTGACCAGGTAATCGTCGCGTTTGACGGCCGGCAGATACCGGTCCTTTGCCAAATAATCGCTGGATTCGCAGATAGGACCGACGATGTCGACCGGTTCACAATTGGGAACAGCGCCCTCGAAATCTGGCGGCGGGGCGATTTGAGGTTTGGCCGGCCAAATGCGGTGAAATGCATCGTACATGGCGGGGCGAACGAGGTCATTCATGGCCGCATCCTGAATGACGAAGTGCTTGCCCCCTTCCCGCTTCGTAAAGATGACCTGACTGACCAGGACTCCGGCGTTTCCGACGATGAACCGTCCCGGCTCGATGCGCCAAGCGGCATCCGGCCTTCTCAACGGTCGGCACGATCACGTTCGCATAATTGGCCGCCGGCGGTCCCTCCTCCTTCCGATAGCTGATACCGAATCCGCCGCCCAGATTGATCCAATTCGTATCGTGGCCGCGGCGTCGAAATTCGGCGACGACTTCCGCGGCCCGTTGAACGGCGGCCGCGTACGGGTCCGTCGTCAGGATCGGCGAACCCAAATGCATATGAATCCCACTCAATTGCAAATGAGCATCGCGCAGGACTCGATCGCTCAATTGCGAGGCCTTTTCGATATCCATCCCGAACTTATTGCCGCGCTTGCCCGTCGTCGTCTTGGCATGAGTCTTGGCGTCGATATCGGGGTTGAGCCGCAGGGCGACCGGCGCACGGCAGCCCATTTTGGAAGCCACGCGCGAAATGGCCTCGAGTTCGGGTTCGCTTTCGGCGTTGAACATCAGGATTTTCGACTCGAGAGCGAGATGAATTTCGTCGTCCGTCTTTCCCACGCCCGCGAAAATCACGCGTCCCAAATCGGCGCCCGCCTGCTTGACGCGATAGAGTTCTCCTCCCGAGACAACGTCGAAGCTGCTCCCCGCCTCGGACATCGCCTTTAAGATCGAGAGGTTCGAGTTCGCCTTCACGGAATAGCAGATGACCGGATTGACTGCGGCGAAGGCTTGTTGAATCTCGCGAAAGCGGCCGACGAGGTAGTTTTTCGAGTAGACCCAAAGGGGCGTCCCGAATTCCTCGGCAAGATGCGCCAGAGACACGTCTTCGCAGTAATACTGACCGTCACGAAAGGGAAAGCCGTTGATCATCGTGGTTGCCTGGTCACGGGGTCGTTGCCGAGTCAGATCGCCGCGAGCGAGCCCGTTTTCGCGGTCCGGTGTTTGGCCAGCAATTCGGCGATCTGCACGGCGTTGGTCGCCGCGCCTTTGCGCAGGTTATCGCTCACGCACCAGAAGTTGAGCCCGTTCGGATGCGATAAATCGCGGCGAATGCGGCCGATAAACGTGTTGTCGCTGCCGGAACACCGCGAAGGGAGCGGGTAGATTCCGTTGGCGATGTCGTCGAGAACTTGCAGACCGGGAAATGCGGCGAACAGGCGCCGCGCCTCTTCGGGGGAGACCGGTCGTTCCGTTTCGACGGTGATGCACTCGCTGTGACAATTGGCGACGGGAATGCGCACGCAGGTCGCGCTAATCCGGATCGATTCGTCGCCCAATATCTTGCGCGTCTCGTAGACCATCTTCATCTCTTCGCTCGTGTAGCCTTCCTCCTTGACGCTGCCGATTTGCGGGATGGCGTTGAACGCGATCGGATGGGCAAACGCCTTGTACTTGTACGTTTGGCCGTTCAGGCTGGCTTTAGTCCCTTCGAGGAGATCGTCGTTTCCTTGCAGGCCGGCGCCGCTGACGGCCTGATAGGTGCTGACGATGACCCTCCGCACGCGAGCCGCATCGTGCAGCGGCTTCAACGCCAGAGCCATTTGGGTTGTGGAACAGTTGGGACTCGCGATGATCCCGGTTGCCGACAGTGCCGCTTGTGGATTGATTTCGGGAATGACGAGCGCCACGTCCGGCCGCATGCGGAAATAGCCCGATTCGTCGATAACGGTGGCCCCGGCGGCGATGGCGGCCGGCAAATAATCTCGGGCAATGTCGTCCGGCGTCGACGAAATGACGAGCTCGGCCCCGGCAAAGGCGTCCGGCGTCAGTTCCTCGACGACATAGTCGCGGCCTTTGAAGACGATCTTCGAGCCGGCACTGCGCTTGGAGGCGAGAAACCGAAACTGTCGAGCCGGAAAATTCCGTTCCTGCAGCAATTGCACCATGATCCGGCCCACCGCCCCGGTGGCGCCGACGACAGCAACCGTCTCAAACACGTACGCGTCTCCAAATGTCCAGCCTGAACTCGAAAGGACCCTCAATCTTAAAGCTTAGCCCGCAAGGCGGCAATTGCTTCCGACATGGGAGCCGCCGTTCGGGTTCGGGCGTTTTTTCCGGCGCGACAAGGCGTCCCGGAACGGGGAACTCCCACGACTTTGGCATTACCTCGACGATTTCGCGATCGGGCCGGTATACTTTTTTGGCAACGTGTTCGTGTTACACGTTCTTGATTTTGAAGTAACAGCGGCGGACCTACGCTGATGAAAATATTGGTGATCGGCAAGGGAGGCCGCGAGCATGCCCTCGTTTGGAAGCTTGCGAAATCCTCGCTCGTGACGGACGTCTTTTGCGCCGGGCAATGCCGGCACGTCCCTCGACGGGCAAAACCTGGATATCAACGCCAATGACGTCGCCCGCCTGCTGAAATTCGCGCGCGCGGAAAGGGTCGATCTCACCGTCGTCGGACCCGAGGCTCCCCTCGTGGCCGGCATGGTCGACGCGTTCGAGGACGCGGGTCTGCTTGTCTTTGGGCCGACCAGCAAGGCGGCCGAGCTCGAGGGCAGCAAAGCCTTCGCCAAGGACTTCATGCGTCTGGCGAATGTCCCGACGGCCGACTATGCCGTTTTTGACGATGCGACGGCCGCCATTGCCCACGTCGAAGAACGCACCGAGCGACCGCTGGTCGTGAAGGCCGACGGCCTGGCGTCCGGCAAGGGAGTCATCGTCTGCCCGAATCGTCAGGAGGCGGTTGCGGCGATTCGACAGACGATGGTTGCGAACGCCTTCGGAGACGCCGGTAAGCGAGTCGTGATCGAAGAGGCGCTGGTCGGGCAAGAGGTCAGCATCTTGGCGATTGTCGACGGCAGTACGATTGTGCCGCTCGAACCCGCACAGGATCACAAAGCGGCTTACGACGACGATCAAGGCCCGAACACGGGTGGCATGGGAGCCTATTCGCCGACTCCGCTGGTGACACCGCAGCTCTTGGATGAAATCATCGAAAAAGTCCTCGTGCCCACCGTGCACACGATGAAGCGGGAGGGGCGGCCCTTTCGCGGCATCCTCTATGCCGGACTGATGATTACGAACCAAGGCCCAAAAGTCCTCGAGTTCAACGTCCGGCTCGGCGATCCCGAGGCCCAACCCGTTTTGATGCGTCTCAAAACCGATCTGGCGGAAGTCCTTCTCGCGGGGGCGGAGGGGCGGCTCAAGAAGCTGGCTCCTCTCGAATGGGATTCGCGATCGGCCGTCTGTGTCGTGATGGCCGCCGAAGGCTACCCGGGACCCTACAAGACAGGACAGCCGATCCGCGGCCTCGAGGAGGCCGCGCGAATTCCCGACGTCAAAGTGTTCCACGCGGGAACGACTCGACTCGGCGACCAGGTCGTCACCGATGGCGGTCGAGTTCTCGGCGTCACGGCGCATCGGCGCGACCAGTGCCGACGCCAAGCTTCGCGCCTATCAGGCCGTCAAATGCATCCGTTGGGAAGGGGCCTGGTGTCGCAAGGACATCTCGGACAAGGCCCGCCAGATGTGACTGACGGCGCGGGAGGTCGAGGCTCCTGCCGAGGCCGCACTCAACGCAACGCTTGCTTAAGCGGCTCGGCAGGAGCCTCGCCCTCCCTTGACACGGTTACTCCCCCATCAAGCCACGGGCCAGTTTGTCGAGCGCGTCGCTTTCAATTTGGCGAACGCGCTCGCGCGTCAGTCCCAAGGTCTCGCCGATTTCCTTCAGCGTTCGCGGCTCGCTGTCGTCCAACCCGAACCGCATCCGCAAGATGACGGCTTCCCGCGAATCCATTTTTTCGAGCATCTGGAAGACGTGTTTGAGGTTATCGCTCTCGACCATCTCGTCTTCGGGGGCTTTCACCCGCTCGTCGGCAATCATTTCGCCGAGCGACCACCCCGCGTCGGACTGGTCGGTCTGAGGGGCTGAGTTATAGAGCTGAATCGCCAGCTTGACGATCCGCAGTTTCTTTTTCGGCAATCCCAACTCGGCGGCCACTTCCTCGACGGTCGGCGTACGGCCCAGCACGTCGTGCAGCCGGGCCGTCGCACGCCGCCACTTGGAGAGGAGTTCGACCATGTAAGCCGGTATGCGGATCGTTTTCGCGGAGTTGACGAGGGCACGCTTGATCGACTGCTTGATCCAGTAACTGGCGTAGGTGCTAAAGCGGGTATTCATGGTCGGGTCGAAACCCTCGACCGCCCGCAACAAACCGAGGTTGCCCTCCTCGATCAGGTCCTGAAGCGGCAGGCCCTTTCCCGTATAGGCGCGGGCAATATTGACCACCAGCCGCAGGTTGGCCCGCACCATCCGGTCTCGCGACTCCTTATTTCCCTGTTCGATGCCGTAGGAAAGCTCCTTTTCCTCGTTGGCGGTCAATAGGGCCGTTTCGTTGATCTCGCGGAGATAGGTCTCCAGAGGAGATTGAACCGCTGCTACGGTCCGCCGACGGGTGGTCTTTTGCATGGATGTTCCGCTGTCCTTCTTGCCGCGCGATCGTCTGCCCCGAGTGGTTTATCGGAACAAGATCGCGCGCGACTCGATTGGAACCTGTGACGGCGGAACAATTCGCGTCGCGAAGAGTGCAGTGGGCGCAAACATAACGGCCCTTCGGACACGGTCCGAAGGGCCGCAATTGTTCTCGCGGCAGTGACAGTTGCGCCGGTGGTGCGATTACCGCCCGACCGTCGCACGCTGCCAATTAAGGCGCAGCCGACTCCTCTTCCGGTGGTTTGGAATCCGCCGAGGAGCCCATCGTGAAGAGCGGACCGCTTTGGCCGCTGCCCGTTCCTCCCTTGAGTTCCTCGCGCGGCGCCGCCGCACCACGGCCCTGGGCGGCCTCTTCGCTGCCCTCCACGGGTTCCGCACCCTGCGTGCGCCGGCTCAAGCCGATTTTTCGCTCGGCACTGTCGACCCGCAGAACGCGAACCTCGATCTCCTGGCCGACTTTGACGATCTCTTCCGGATTGTCGACCTTGTGGTCGGCCAGTTCCGAAATGTGCAGCAAGCCTTCGAGTTCCGGCTCGAGCTCGACGAAAACGCCGAAGTTGGTGATCTTGGTGACCTTCCCCGTGACCAGCGTTCCCGGCTGGTACTTGTCGGGAATCGTCGTTTCCCACGGATCGCCGGCCAACTGTTTGAGGCCGAGCGCGATTCGCTTGCGCTCCTCGTCGACCGTGAGCACCTGGCATTCGATCGAGTCGCCGCGCTTGAGCATCTCGTTGGCGTGCGAGATCTTTCGCGTCCACGACATGTCGCTCACGTGCAACAGGCCGTCGACCCCCTCCTCCAGCTCGATGAAGGCGCCGTAATTGGTGAGATTGCGGACGGTGCCCGTGACCTTGCTGCCGGGCGGGTACTTTTCGGCCACCTTTTCCCAAGGATTGGGCTGCGTCTGCTTCATGCCCAGCGAGATTTCCTGTTTGTCCTGATTGATGCCCAGGACAATGACTTCAACCTCGTCGCCGATGTTGACCAACTCGCTGGGATGATTGATGCGCTTGGTCCACGACATCTCGCTGATATGCACGAGGCCCTCGATGCCATCCTCGAGCTTGACGAAGGCGCCGTAGGACATGACGTTGACCACCTCGCCTTTGACCTTGGTGCCAACCGGGTACTTCTGGTTGACGAGTTCCCAGGGACTCGGGAACTTCTGCTTGAGGCCGAGCGCGATCTTCTCCTTTTCGCGGTCGACGTTGAGGATCATGACTTCGATCTCGTCGTCGATCTTGACGAGTTCCGAAGGATGGCTGATCCGGCCCCAGCTCATGTCGGTGATGTGCAACAGGCCGTCGATGCCGCCCAAGTCGACGAAGGCGCCAAAATCCGCGATGTTCTTGACCGTTCCCTTGCGCAACTGGCCCGGAGCGATCTCGGACAGAAGCGCTTGTTTCATCTTTTCGCGCTTGTCTTCGATCAGTTTGCGGCGCGAGACGACGATATTCCGCCGTTGCTCGTCGATTTTCAGGATCACGCACTCGATCTCGCGATCGATGTACATGCCGATGTCGGGCGGACGGCGAATGTCGACCTGGCTGGCCGGCAGAAACACGTTGACGCCGATATTCACCAGCAGGCCGCCTTTGATCTTGCGGACGACCTTGCCTTTGACGACGTCCCCTTCCTTGTGGCTCTGAATGACCTTCTCCCACTCGCGCATGCGGTCGGCCTTGCGCTTGGAGAGGAGAATCAGGCCGAAGTCGTCCTCGACTTCTTCCAGAAGGACGTCGACTTTTTGGCCGGGCTGCGGCATCGCGTCGGAATCAGACCACTCTTCGAGCGGGACGATGCCTTCGCTCTTGTAACCGATATCGACGAGCACATCCTCGCCGTCGATTCGAATGATTGTGCCGCTGACTGTTTTATTGACGTCGAATGATCGCGCCCGCTCGTCGTACAGGACGTCCATCTTGGCATCGTCCTGGTGCCAATCGTCGAGAGACTCGCCGAGCGCGTTTTCCAGATCCGTTTCGTTGACGTTGTATTCGCGAATGAGGTTCCGATCGACCATTTCGGAGAAGATCCAGTTCCGTTCGGTGCGGCCGGTGCGCTCCAGGAGTTCGAGCGCCGCGGAATCAGCCGTACCAGAAGCAAACAAATAAAGGTTGACTGCGCACGGTTTGCCGGCGCAAAGACACCTTGCGCCAAAAGAGCAACCCGACGGGACCCGGAAATATACCAGAATCTCCGGCATTTACGCCAGACAGGCCCGCGCCGAGTCCGCGCCGCGAGCCCGCCGATCGGGCGGCCGCTCGAGCCAGGCGGCCCACCCCGTCGGAAACTGGAAGCGGGAATACCCGCCGAGCGTCCGGGCCTGAAATCCGGCATTCCGAACTTGTTGGAGAATACGGGCCCTGGGCAACAGACGCCGGCAACAGACGCCGGTAACAGCCGCAGGCGATGGACCTCGCGATGGCGGCGATAAGTCCCGCCCCCCCTTCATGATCGCCATGTGTGCGTTCGCCACTTCCGGCCCGTTGGCTGCGTTTTAATCGGGCTGAAAGTAACATGAAAAGCATGTAAGTTCTCGAGTCGCTCAATCGAGTCGATCATGGATTCCGACGCCACACTGGTTCAGGATCAAACTGAGATCACGCGCGCGGCGGAATTGAGTCGCCAGCTCGACACGCCGCCGGCCCGCGTTCCCGGCTACACGCTGGTTCGCTCGCTGGGAGTCGGGGCTTACGGATCCGTCTGGCTGGCCTACGAGGAGAACACGGGTAAGCAAGTTGCAATCAAGTTTTATACCCATCATCGCGGGCTCGACTGGTCGCTCTTGAATCGCGAAGTCGAGAAGCTGGCCGTTCTGTACACTTCGCGCAACATCGTGCGACTGATCGACGTGGGCTGGAACAGCGAGCCGCCCTATTACGTGATGGAGTACCTGGCGCACGGCTCGTTGGCCTCTTTCCTGGCGTCAGGTCCTTTGCCGCCGCACGAGGCGGTTCGCATTGCCAAAAGTGTGCTTCTCGCCCTGGTCCACGCGCACGGCAGCGGCATCCTGCACTGCGACTTGAAACCGGCCAACGTCCTCTTGGATAACGACTTCGAACCTCGTCTCTGCGATTTCGGCCAGTCGCGGTTGTCGAACGAGCAAAACCCGGCGCTCGGGACCCTGTTCTACATGGCACCCGAGCAGGCCGATTTGCATGCGATTCCCGACGCGCGCTGGGACGTGTACGCGCTGGGAGCCCTGCTTTATCACATGCTCTGCGGCGAGCCTCCCTGCCGGACGCCGGAAATCGAGCAGGCGATCCGTTCGGCCCCGAATCTGGAAGCGAAACTCGCCGTCTACCGCCAGCAGATTCGCTCCAACGGCAAGCCGCTCGGATTGCGCACGCGTTCGGGCATCGATCGCCGGCTGGCCGAGATCGTCGAACGCTGTCTGCAGGTCGATCCGGAAAAGAGGTATCCGAACGCGCAGGCCGTGCTCGACACGCTCGTGCTGCGAGACCGTTCGCGGGCGCGCCGCCCTCTGATCACGTTGGGCATCGTCGGGCCGAGCCTGTTGCTGGTGGGCATGGCTGGCATGATTTTTAAACTGCTCGACACAACCGGCACGGACGCAAGCAAGCAAATGATGAGCCGCGCCTTGGAAAGCGACATCCTCTCGGCTCGCATCGTCGCCCAAAGCCTGAACCGCGACCTCGGCGAACGCGAGCGCGAGCTGAGCGATCTCGCGAAACGCATCGGCGACGAAAAGTGGACCGACCAGTTGCGAACCGTCATCTCCAAGCCCGCCCTGACTGATGAGGCGGAAAATCAGGTCGCTTTCCGCATCCTGAACGCGGCACGCACCCGCTCCGATGAGCGATCGGAAAAACTGCGGCTCAAGAAGGATTTCAGCTGGTTCTTGACCGACGCACACGGCGTTCAGAAGTGGAGGAATCCCTTTCGAGAGCCCGCTACGAATGTCTCCACCGTCGGCCGGTCGTACGCGTTTCGCGATTACTTCAACGGTTTGGGGCAGGATGCGGGCGCCGACTCGACCGCCAAGAGTTTTCAGCCGATTCAACACCCTCACATTTCCCACCGCTTTCTCGGACCAGGTGGCGACTATTACGTCGCCGTCTCCGTGCCAATCTGGGATTCCGAGCACAAACACGTTTTGGGCGTGCTCGGGCGGGCCATCGAAATTGGATCATTACTCGACGAGTACGGGCGGGCGATTTTCGAGGAGCCAACCGGGTCCGGCCGCTCGAGCCGGGTGAGCCGCGAAATTGCGCTCGTCGAACGAGTTCAGGGCAACCTGCTCGATCACACCTGGTTCGACAAGAACGAAGATGTCGTGAATCATCAACCGCCCAAAACGTTCGAACTCGATTCGTTCCGAGTTTCCGAACAAATCCGCGAGAAGCTCGCAGGCCTCGGCAGCGTCGATGCGGGCACCCCGGGAGACTTTGTTTACGATCTGAACTACGTCGATCCCCTGAGCCAGTACGCACCGGCGTCCGCGGATCTCGCGGGAGAATGGCTGGCCGCGTTTGCCTCGGTCCCGCAAACGAACTGGGTCACGGTCGTACAGGAGCGTCGCTCGACCGCGCTCGAACCGGTTCAGAAAATGAAGCACGATCTCACGCGAGAGGGTTTGTGGGCACTCTTGATAAGCTGTGGACTGATCGGCGTATTGTGGTATTTTGTCAGTCGCGCCCTGAACGATCGCTCATCACGCTTGTGGATTCCCCGTTACGGCCGGCGAAAAGGGGACAATCTCGACAATGGCCAGCGGACACCCAGCGCCACCGTGCGATCGTTTTAAAAACCCTCGAGCCAAATCACGCTCCAAAGGTCCCGCTTGTTCGTCTTAGTCGCCCACGGATTGGAGCCCCGCCAGCGCTGGCGGGAAGTTCTCACGGCCGGACGGGCCTACGTGTTGGGGCGAGAGGCCGAGAGCGATCTGCGCGTTTCGTGGGATCCGCACATTTCCGGGCGCCACGCACGGCTCACTGCGAACAATGGCGGCCTGGCCGTCGAGAAGGTCCCGGCGGCTCGCAACTCGATCTACTTCAACGGGCAGGTGACCGATCAATTTTCGCTCAAGGACGGAGAGCGTTTTGTCATCGGAGCGACGACCTTCACGTTCGAGCAGATGGCCGAAATCGCAGCCTCGCCGAGCACCGGGCCGGTCGAGGAGATGACCTTCGATCGCCAGGAACTCAAGAAAGTCCGTTTTCGTGACGCGGACCGCCGGTTCGACGTGCTGACGCGCCTGCATGAAGTCATCTGGGGCGCCCGTACGGAAAGCGAGCTGCACGAACGACTCACGAGCCTGATTCTGGCGGGGGTCGGCAATGCCGAAGCGGTCGCAATCGTCGAAACGGACAGTCGAGGTCAGCTGAAAACGCTTCATTGGGATCGCCGGCGCGAGGCTAAAGGCTCGTTTCATCCCAGTTCGCGGCTCATCGACGACTCGCTGCGCCGGCGCCATCGCAGCGTGCTCCACGTCTGGGAGGCGGCCAAACTGACCGACAGCAAGTACACCGTCTCGGCCGATTTCGACTGGGCTTTCTGCACTCCCGTTACGGAGGGGAGCGGCGCGTGGGGAATCTACGTCACAGGGGCCCTCGAACGACCGTTGCTGCCGGGGCAGCAATCGCGGACCGACGGGACTTACCTCGAGGCCGACGTCAAGTTCACCGAACTGGTCGCGGAGATCGTGAATTCGGTCTTGCGGCTCAATCGTTACGAGCGGCAGAAATCGGGTCTGCGGCAGTTCTTGCGCCCCGATCCTGGCCGCGCTTGGTGACGACCTCGACACGGCTCTGCTCGAACCGCGCGAATGCGACGTCACCGTGCTCTTTTGCGACCTGCGCGGTTTCAGTCAAAAGGCCGAAGCCGCGGCCGGCGACTTGCGGGGACTCTTGGACAGGGTGAGCCGGGCACTCGGCGTGATGACGAGTCAGATCCTGAAACATGGCGGCGTCACGGGGGACTTTCAAGGCGACGCCGCGATGGGCTTTTGGGGCTGGCCCTTCGCCTCGCCCGAAGCGCCGATCGAAGCCTGTCGCGCCGCGCTGGGAATCCGGGCCGCCTTTGCAGAAACCTTCGGGCGGCCCGACCATCCTCTGGGAAGCTTCCAGGTTGGAATCGGCATCGCCCATGGCCGCGCAGTGGCGGGCAAGATCGGCACGGCGGAGCAGGTCAAGGTCACCGTCTTCGGCCCCGTCGTCAACCTGGCCAGCCGCCTCGAGGGAATGACGAAACAATTGCGCGTCCCGATCGTGCTCGACGAAGCGACCGCCGGGATCGTCAACGCGCACATGGACCGCAAGGAGGGACGTGCACGTCGCCTGGCCCGCGTTCTGCCCTACGGCACCGAAACCCCCGCCCTCGTCAGCGAACTGTTGCCGGCCGAGTCGGAAGAGCCGGAACTGACCGACGAACTCCTGTCGCTTTACGACCAGGCCGTCGATCACTTTATCGCCGGACGCTGGGACGTCGCGTACCGATTGCTGCACCGAATGCCGCCCGGCGACAGGGCACAGGATTTTCTCGGCGTATTGATTGCCCAGCACAACCGGATTCCGCCGCCCGATTGGGATGGCACGGTGCGGCTCGCGAAGTGAACCGTCAGGGAGTCGGCGATGCACTTTCACTTTTGCACTTACAACGCGATCGGCGCGGCCAAAGGCACGCTTCTGGACATGTATCTCTGGCTGCGGGCCGGTCTCGAGGATCTTGGCCACGAGGTCACTTTTTCCGACGACGCCCTCTCGCCGTCGGCTTTCAACATTGTTTGGGAAGGATTTTCCCGCGAAACCGGTGAAGAGTTGCGGAGGTCGGACTACGAATACGGCCTGATCGTCACCGAATTCATGGATGGCTCCGGATTCAACAAGGGGACCCCGCAATCGAATCAGGTCGACCGCCGCGACGACGCGTATCGCATCCGTTGGCACGGCTTCCAAGCGGCCGCCAGCCGCGCACGGTTTTTCTGGTCGATGGTGGAGTCGAACGTCATCGGCCTGCGGCAGCAAGCGCCGGCCTCGTTCATCGAACTTGGCTATTCCGATCGCCTGATTCCAGCCGCGACCGAGGAGCCGACGATCGATTTCTCCTTTACGGGCATCCTCACGCCTCATCGCCGGCAAATTCTCGAGGCGCTCGAAAAGCGGGCCCAAGTCGTCTGGCACCGGACGCTGCTCCCGCTTGAGGAACGCGACAAACTCTTCCTGGCAACGCGGATCAATCTCTCACCGAACAAAACAATCGATTGGCAAATGCCCTCGCCGACGCGAGTCGGTAAGGCCCTGTTGAGCAAACGCGGCATCGCGCTCGATCGAACACCAGAACGAACCCGGCAATCAAATCTCGTCGACTGTTGTCCCGAAGGCATGAACTACGTCGACTTCGCGCTCGGCAAACTCGATCAAGACTGGCGAGCGGCGGCCGAAGCCGCCTTCGAACGGTATCGAAGCGAGTTGCCGATGAGGGGCATTATGGAGCGCGTGCTCGACGAATCGTGCCTGACTTGAGCGTCGCGACGCGTCACTTTGTCCGGCCTACTTCGGACTGACGCTCAGCTTCGCGGTCCACGGGCTGCGGGGATAGGCCTGCTGCAACCGGGCCTGGGCATCGGCCGATTTATCGGGCTTCCCGTCCTGCGCGAAGAGCCGCGACAGGTAATACAGGGCTTCGGCGTGCTGCGTCTTCTCCTTTGGAAAGAGAATATCGACGCGCAAGTACGAAAGAATGGCCTCCTTCGTGCGGCCGGCCGCCTGATAAGAATCCCCCAGCCGCACGCAAGTCTCCGCCAGGGTCTTCGTGTCATCCTCGGCAGCCTGATCGAGAATTCCGCTCAAGACTTCGATCGCCTCGGGAAACTTGCTCTCCTTCTGCAAACAGGTTGCCTTGAGCAGCAGCGCTTCGTACCTGCGCGACTGTTCCCCCGGCGACGAGGGTTTGACGCGGAGGACGTTTTCAATCGGCCCCAGCGCCGCGTCGACCTTGCCGTTCGCCAGTGCGACTTGCGCTTGCAGGATGTCGGCGTCCATCCGGAAATCGGTCCAGGGAGCTTCCAACAGCAGCTTCATCGTGGCATTGGCCTTTTCCACATCCGGCTTGGCCATATACAGGCGGGCGAGCAGCTTGAGCGCCTCGAAGTAGCGAAAACTGTCGGAATGGGCCGTACGAAACTTTTCAAGCCGCTTGATCGCCTCATCGTAGTTTTCTTCGTTCGCGAGCGCGGGATGCCGTCGCGCGTGCGATCAGAAACTCGAGGTCCGTTGTCAGGTTCGGACTTGTCGAATCCTTGAGTGCCGCCTCATAGCCGGCGATGGCCTTGTCGAACTGCCCGTTGCGCTCCTCGATGCGGATCTGCGACAACTGCGGACGCTCACCCTGCCAATGAATCCGATCAATCTCATTTGCCGGAATGTGGTAGTCGCGTTGATTGCTGCGTGCTTTGACCACGATTTCCGTGCGGTTGATTTCCGCAACGTCGCCCCGCACCGGGGCTCCGCCTCTGCGTTCGACCTGGTCCTCGGCAGGAAGCCTCGTTGTCAGGACCAGGGCAAGCACCAACAGGCTCGCACCGAGCCGGCCCGCCTTTCTCGAATTTACTGCGGCACTCATGGGGCCTTCGGTCCTGCCTTTTTCTGCGGCACGGTCTTCTCAGAGGCGGTCTTCTCAGCGGCAGTCTTGTCGGAGACCGTCTTCTCAGAAACAGTGCCGCCTGGCTTGCGTGTTACAGTCGATCCCGGCGGCCTTGGCTGCGGCTTTGCGGCCGGCGGCTTTGGTCGTGGCGCCGATTGACCCGGTAGATCGACAAATTCGGGTGCGCCGAGCGACATGAGCGAGGTTCGAGTCGGCTTCTGACGCCGGATGTTCCAAACAACGCCGCCGATGGTTGCTGTAACTCCGAAGACCAATCCCAGCAGGATCCAACCCGGAGCGATTCCTTTGGAGGCCGGGGCGTTGACGGTCTTCGCGGCAGGCGAGTTTTGACTTGGACGATTTGCCTCAACGTCGGCAGTCTTCGTGTCGCCTGACGGGGCGGCGGTTGGTTTCGCCGTCGCCGCGGGGCCGGCCGTCGTGGCCGTGCGCAAATCCGGCCTGGCGAGCGGCGTGGGTTTGCGGCCGAGATCGGTTTCGATGTCCTGATAGAGCGTGTCCAATTTCCGCCAGGACTCTTCGTTCAAATCGGCGGAAACGCGTGCAAAGGCGTCGATTTCACCGAGCGCCACCTCGAGGGCTTTCGCGCGCGAGGCCTTGTCCTTGTCGCGTTCGGCGAATTGATGCCGACAGAGGGGAATGTTGTAGCGCGCCTCGAAATACTTCTCGCGCAGTTCGTTGTCGGCCTTGCCGCTGGCAAGCACGCGTTCCAGTCGCGCGGCGATCCCTTCCCAACCCCAGACGGCCCCGCCGCCCGCCTGGTCGCGCAGTCCGCGGATCGCATCGAGCGATCGCAGTTCGGACCCCGCGTCCGGCGCGGCGCCCCAATCCTCCAGCATGTTGGCGGCGGCCACCTGCACATCGAGGGCCTTCGGCCGTTGGGTGATGACACTTCTGAGGATTTCGAGCGATTTTGCGAAATTCCCTTGCCGGCGCAGGCAATTCGCCAGGCGCAGCTGCAAGCTCAGCATGCGATCCGTGCGCGTCGGAGAGTTGTCGGCGGCCGCACGCGTGAGAAGCGCTTCGTACGCGTGGGACGCTTTGGCGAAATACTCGCGGGCGGCGGCGGGATCTTCGGCCATGCCGTCCCCCAATCCGGTGTAAGTCTCCGCGATCCACAACAGCGAACCGTACGACATTTTGTCGCTGCGTTTGGACAGCTCTTCGAGGAACTTCTCGAACGACTTGCGCACCTCGCCCAGTCGCGTGCGGTCGTTTGTGGCGACCAGGCGGGCCAGTTCCTTTTCGATCTCCTTGCCGAGCGACACGTAGATGGCCGTCACGCCTTCCGCGCCACTGGCGCCGGCAATCTGTTCCAACTGTTGCATCGCTTCGAGAGACGCATCGACCTGATGCCGGCCGATCTGCGCACGCAAAAGCGACTGAAAGACATAACTCGCGAACGGTCGTCCCTTCACTCCTTCCGCGGGTCGCGTCGCCTCGTCCGTCACGGCCACCGATGCCACGACCGAGTGCGGCGGATCGGTGAGCAGCTTGACGGCATCGTCGTAGCGGCCCAAGCCGATGTCGAGATTGGCCAACTCCGTCTTTCCGACCGTCAGCCAGTCGGGTGGATTTCCATTCGCATCGGCCGCGTCGCCGGCTTTTGCGATGCCGTTCTTGAGAAACGTCTCGGCCTTTGTCGTCAACTCGCTGATTTGCGGATCGGCTGTTGCCGGTGCGGCGTTCTTCGCCGGCGCAGCCCGCTTCGGAGTGGATTGTGAGGCGACCCAATATTCACGGCCGGCGCCGATTTGCGCTTCGGCGTACTGTTCGAATCCGTCGGTCACGTTCGAGTACCATTCGGCCGCTTCAACGTACAATTTCGCCCGATCGGAAAGCCGGGCCATCGTAATACGGGCCTCGTTGGCCCGGTCTTGCTCGGGCCAGTTGCGAATCAGGAACTCGGCCACGGGCCGTGCGATTCGCACCATCGTGGTGCGCTGCTCCTGCGAACGCGATTCGAATTCCTGTTCATAGGCGGCCAGTCCGAGCCGGGCGGCTTCGCGGGAGAGTTCCGGATTGACGGCGTGCAACCGCCGGGCGGCGTACTCGGCGAGAATGGCCGCTTCGTCGTTGTTCCCCAGTTCATAGTCGACGAAGGCCAGAAAATACCGCGCCTGATTGAGCTCGCGGCGATCGGTGCGGGCGTCGGCGGCGTCGAGCACGTGGCGAAGCCGGGCCGCCGTCGAAACCAGGTGCTCGTGCCACTCCTTTTGCAGCTTTTCCTTTTCTTCACCCTTGGCAGCGTCGATCTCCTGCTTCAGCGATTCAATATCGTCCATGTTCTTGCGGGCGACTGTGAATCCGGCGGCAAAGTCGCGGATTTCGCTCCCCTTTTTCCGGGCCGGTTCGCCTCCTAAACGATCCGCCAAGGCCAGAGCCTGGGACTTGTGTTCTCCCGGAAAGCGACTGACTTCGCGCGCATCGCCCGCCGCCAACCTGCGCAAGCGTTCGCGATCTTCGGGGTCGGTCTCCTTCACGGAAGCCATCCGCTCCGCGGCCAAGGCTCGCTGCCAGCGAATGTCCCGCCCCATCGAGGATTGCTTACGGTCCTTGGCCTTGTCGAGCCATTTCGTCGCCTCATTGATCACCAGCGATGAGTCCTTACCCGATTGCTGGTTCAGGCAAGCGAGGCGAAATTGCACGGCCTGATCGCGGATGTAACGGGCCGCATCGTTGTCGGCGAGCGGTTGCGCCAGCTGGTTGTAGATGCCGAGTGCCTTTTGGGTATTCCCTTGTTCCTCGAAGCATTTGCCCTCCCACAGCAGGGCCTGCGCGCCGCGGACAGCGTGCGATTACTGACGTGAATCTTCTCGAATTCGGTCACCGCCTCCGCCAGCGTGCTCTGGCGATCGGATGATTTCGGCGGGTGCGTCACGCCCTCTTCAAATTTGCAAATCGCCAGGTTGAGCTGCGCCAGCAGGTAGTCGGATTGTGCCCGCATGCGATCGGCGCGGACTTTTGGATCGTCGAGCGTCGCCCGCGGAAACCGTTCATAAGCCGTCTTGGCTTGCTCGAAGGCTTTTTGGAAGAGGTCTTGCGCCTGGACGATCAGTTGCCGGGCGGTGGCCCGCGCGGCGTCCTGCTTTTCGGAAGAGTCCTTCGCATTGAGCCGCCAGATCTCGACACGAGCCCGGTCAAGTAAAATCTGCGCCTGCTCGCGACGGGCGCGGGCCACCAACGCATGATCGGGATGGGCACGCACGAACTGTTCGAGGCTCCGCGCGGCCCGATCCAATTCCTTGGCCTGGGACTCGGCACTCAACAATGAACGGGCATAATCGACCTGAGTGATGGCCTTTTCAAAATCGAGGCTGGCAATCAAATCGGGTGACAGCGTGCTGCGCTTCTTGGCCTGGTCGACTTCAAAAGCCACATAGTCGTAGTAACCGCGCTCGCGCAGGCCGCGGAGAAATGTCAGCTCTTGAGACGCAGCATCGGCGGCAGCGGCTCCCGTGTGCGAGGCAATCAGCGCCCCGAGCGACAAGCCTGCCGCGATCAGCCGGTATCCACGTTTCGTACGCGAAAAATGCAATCCGCCCCGCTGCATAGTGTTCCGTCAGATTGCGGCATCAGGGGACTTTGCGTCGCCCCAAAAGAGAATTCCCATCGGCCAATAAGATCCGCACTCAGCCGGATCCGCACTCGGCGGGATCCGCGCTCGGCTGATAACCACAAATTATAGCCAACGAACTTGTCAAGCAATGCGCTTTCGAGACACCAGTGCTCTCCGAATCTCGATTTGGGAGAGGCTCATTCGCTAAAATAGCCCTCGGGAGGGTGTCATGGCCCGTGTTCGCCGACGTTCGTGGGCATCCGGCCGCCAGCCGCGGAAGGACGGATTGCGACTTTCGACGATGGTCGTCCTGCTGGCGATCGTCCTGGTCCTGATGTTTGCCGCCAGCCGTCCCGAAATCTGGGCCCAGCTCGTTCCCGGTTTGGATTCGCAGGCGCCGGCGCCGGCGACCAAATCGAACGTGGAAATCGCCCCTGCCACACCCACAAAGGCTGAGCCCGCCCCTCCGCAGGCAGACCCGACCCGGCTTCGCCTGATTGGTCTGATCATTCTGGCGGTCATGTATTTTGGCTGGCGATTCGCACGCATGGGCCGGGCTCTCAGGCAGCATCGACCACCGAAACGCGTCGGTCCGGGCATGTCGAGTCCGACACCATCGCCCCCGCACGAAGGTTAGCGGACCGTCCGGTTCGAAGATGCGCAGTTTCAGGTGAGCACCTTGTAAAGGGCTGAGCATCTTCGAAGAGATCTCCGGGGTTTTCCAAGATGCTCACTTCCCAGAAACCGTGAGCACCTTCGGAAGGGGGTGAGCATCTTCGAAGGATGAAGGATGAAGGATGAAGGATGAGCCAATCAATGACTGCCAAATGCTGCTCGTCTGCCTCATCTTTCATCCTTCAGAATTCAGCCCGTTCCATTGAACAATGCCTTCTGCCGCTGCGCAGTGGTAACCGATGACGCCCCAATGGCACCTCTGGGAGTCTGCGGTGAAAAAAATTGTTCCGACGTAGCGGCCTGAGTGGGGCGCGTCGGCCTCGTGGCGTCTGCCAAAAGCGAAGAGCCGCGCCTCAACTCAGGCACGGCTCCGCATAAGCGAGATTTACAGCGATTTGCTGTACCGTTTTTTCGTTCGTCCTTAGCCTTATTATAGCAGCGCAGGGTCACCTTGTTCAAGATCGATTTGCGGCGGATTGCCGCGAGTCTGGCTCATCCTTCATCCTTCCGCCTTCATCTTGTGACTTCGCGGATCGACTCGATGGCGACATCGCAGAGGCGGTCCACGAGTTCACTGGGCATCGCCGGAGCGGGCATCAGCACGACCACGTCACCCAACGGCCGCAAAATCACGCCCCGTTTGCGCGCCGCTAACGTCACCTGGTGGCCCATCCGCCGAGTTGCCGGAAAGGCCTCGGCCGTTTTGCGATCGCGGACGAGTTCGATTCCGACCATCACGCCCTTTTGACGCACGTCGCCGACGTGCGGATCGTCGGCCAACACCTCGAGCCGCCCGGCAATCCGCTGTGCGTTGGCTCGCACGTTGTCGAGAACTCGCCGATCGTCGAAACGACGCAGCGACGCCAGCGCCGCGGCACAACCGAGCGGATTCCCTGTATATGTATGACCGTGGAAGAAGGTCTTGCCTTCTGACGGCTCGGCGAGAAAGGCCTCGTAGATTTCATCGGTCGCCAGCGTGGCCGCCAGCGGCAGGTAGCCCCCCGTCAGCCCCTTGGCGACGCACATCAAATCGGGCTCGACGTTTTCCTGTTCACACGCGAAGAGCGTTCCAGTGCGGCCGAAGCCGACGGCCACTTCGTCGGCAATCATCAATAGGCCGTGTGCCTTCGTCAGCTCGCGGACTCGTTTGAGATACCCCGCCGGGTGCACGAGCATGCCGGCCGCCCCCTGCACCAGCGGTTCGAGGATCATGCCCACCGCCCGCTCACGATGCTCGACGATCAGCCGCTCCAACTCGGCGAAGCAATGTTCGAGGTAGCTCGCCGGCGTGAATCCCGACGGTCGGCGGAAAGTCACCGGCGAGGGGACTTGGACCGTTTTGAACAACAGATCGCGGTAGGTGCCGTGGAACAGGGGGATGCCGCCCACGCTCACCGTGCCAATCGTGTCGCCGTGATAGGCCGAACCCATCCGCAGAAACAGGTCGCGATGGGTCGAAGCGCGCGACTGCCGTTGCGCGTGGTACTGATAGGCGATCTTGAGCGCAACCTCGACCGCTGTCGCGCCGCTGTCGGAATAAAAGACTTTCGTGAGTCCCCGGGGAACGCGCGAAACCAACTCCCGCGCCAGTTCGATCGACGGCACGCTCGAAAGGCCCAAGAGCGTGGTGTGCGCGACGCGGTCGAGCTGCTCGCGAATGGCCTGGTCAATCTCGGGGACGCGATGCCCGTGAATGTTGCACCACAGCGACGAGATGCCGTCGAGGTAGCGGTTTCCATCGACGTCGATCAAATCGAAGCCGTCGGCCGCCGCGATGATCGGCGCTTTTTCATCTCGATACGCCAGCATCGGCGTAAAGGGATGCCACACGAAGCCGTCATCCCATTCACGGAGCGTCGCACTGGTCGGCTTTTGCGACGAACCGGTCACTTCAGCGATTCCAGAAATGCCAACAGATCGGCCGCCTGCTCGGCGGTCAGGTCCTTGAGCAGCCCGTCGGGCATGAGCGACTTCTTCTGCGGCTCGAACGATTCCACGTCTTTGAGCTTGAAACGCACGATGTTTCCCTGCGCGTCTTTGAGAGCTGCCGACTCGCCATTCCGCTCGGCGACGATGCCGCTGTGCGTCTTGCCGTCGATCGTTTGCACCGCGTAGACGACATACTTTTGTTCGATCGTCTTCGACGGATCGAGGATGTTTTCCAAAATCTGCGGCCGCTTATACTTCGTGCCGACATGGCTCAAATCCGGACCGACGTCGCGCCCCTTGCCCGCGATCTGGTGGCACGTCTGGCAATTGACCAACGCCGCATTGAAGAAGAGTTCGCGGCCCCGTTCGGCGTTGCCGATGCGGGCGAGAAGTTTGGCTGGATCGATATTTGTGCCGAGTCGCGCGGTGCGCTTTTCTTCCGGGACAAATCGCTCGAACAGATCGCGGACGGCCGGATTCGGATGGGCCGAAGCTGTCTGCACGGCGTGAATCTTGACGGCCGGATGCAGTTTCTCCTGGTCGACGGCCCGCAACAGCCGCATGGAACCGCTGGTGTCCGCCAGCAATCGATCCAAGTGTTCTCCGGGAGCGGGCGGAGCCTGGCTGGCGTTCTGGAGCGAAGTCAGCGCGACTTCCTGTCTTTGCTGTTCGCCGAGCCGGGCGACTGCCGCCGCGTCGGACTGTTTGGTCGGCAAGGACTGAATCCAGCGGTGAAACAGATCGACGGCCCGATGATCGACCATGAACGAGCCGGCTTGCGGCATGCGTCCACCGCCGAGCTTGGAAATGCGATACAGGAGCACCGAACGGAACGGATCACCGGGCGCGACGATTTCGGCATCGCGAATCCCGAAGTTCCCCTGCATCGGCGGCACGCCGATCACGCCCATCTTTTCGCGGGCCGTCGTGAATTCCAACTCCATCCGCGCGTTGCCGCCGCCGTCGGCCACGTGGCATTGGGAGCAGTTCGCATGCAGGTAGGATCGCACGCGCACTTCCGCGTTCGCGGAGGCATCGTAGGGATTTGCGAGCTTCGAGAGCGTTTCGGGGGGCGCACTGAGCGGCGGCTGAAAATAGGCCGCCGCACCGAGAGCGTTTAATTGGTTCGCGGTCGTCGCGCCGTATTTTTCCGCGCGATTCATCTGCAGCGTCGACAGACCGAGCACGAAATTGGCCGCCCGAGAATGGCAGACCATGCATTCGGCCCGGCTCAGAAAGTGCCAGGTCTGCTGACGCGACCCGCCCGGCGCGGCGGTGTCGCGGATGCGGAACTTGCGTTCCTCGCCCTCTTTTCGAATCAGCCGAGCGTCGGTTTGCGCGTCGTCCCAGGCGTACGAATAGCCAAACCATTCGCCCGCCTGGTGCGTCAGCAGGCGTGTTTCGACCTTCTTGCGGCTGGCCGGATTTCCCTGCTCGATTTCCAGCGACAGGGTCTGCACGACCACGGCCCCATCCATAAAATCCCAGCCGCGAGACGCATTCGGACTAATCGTGTCGCGATTGGGTACCGCCAGCCAACGCTTGATGCTGGCTCCGTCATGCCAGCCCGGCGCGTTGACGGAATACGGAATTACGCCCGGCGAGGGACGCTCGTCTTGGACCGAGGCAAAAACCCCTGTATCACTCAGCCTCTGTGGAAAGCGAGCGACTGCGCCTTTCGCGGCCGGATTCGGCACCAACCGCAGAATTTCTCCGGAAAGGGCCACGAGATACACCTCGCCGGCATGATCGCGTCCCCAGCTTGCACAGTGATAAGTCGAATGGGCCAGAACCCGATGGTCGCGGACCTGCCCGTTCTCGTAGAGAAAGCCCCACACCGTCCCCATCTGGTAGCAGCAATACAAATAGTGGTTCGCCAGCTCGGGGAGCCGTTTGCCGTGATAAACGTAGCCGCCCGTAATCGAACGGGCCTCGGAATGGTGATGCTCGACAATTGGCGGCGACACCGGGGCCGGGCCCAGTTTTCGTTCGGGAAAGAACGGATGCGTCCCCTCCATCACGCTCCAGCCGTAGTTTCCACCGCGGCGGACGAGATGGATCATCTCCCACAAGTCCTGCCCGACATCGCCTACCCACAAGTTGCCGGTTGGCGGATCGAAGCTCATCCGCCAAGGGGCCCGCAATCCGAAGGCATAGATTTCCGGGCGTGCAGTCGGGATGTGCAGGAAGGGGTTGTCCTGCGGAATGCCGTACGGCTTGCCGTTTGCCGGGTGATCGACGTCGATCCGCAGCATGCTGGCCCGCAAATCGGTGAGATCCTGACCGGTGATGTCGGGATCCGAGCCGGTCGTACCGTCGCCCGCCGTGATATAGAGGTACCCGTCGGGGCCGAACCCCATATCGCCACCGTCGTGGCCGTTCGACGGCCAGTCAATAATCTCCCGTTTCGTTTCAGGCAGAATCTTGTACGGCGGCGCCGAATCGACGCGAAAGCTCGCAATCAGATTACGCTCGGCGTGCGGTCCCTGCTCATTTTTGACGTTCGCAAAAACGTAGACCAGGCGGTTCTTCTGATAATTCGGATGGAAGATGATCGACAGGGTTTCGGCCCGTTTCCCCTTACCGGTGGGATACTGCAGCAGCTCGACCTCTTCCTTGGAATTCGGATCGTCTTTGATCGCCCGCACGACGGGGGGCGAATACTCCATTACGAACAGCCGATCTGTTCCCGGCTCTGGGATCAGGTACACCGAATTGTGGAACTTGTGATCCGGAAAGACCCGCTCGACCTGGTAGGGATGCGGCGGCTCCGGACTGCCGATGACGTGTGAATCTGTCCACGGGACACGAGCAGGAAAGCGCCGGTTTTTCCGGCTTTTGCTTACCAGCGACGGGCTTGGCGTCGGCCGCCGGCAGTTTGGTTCCTTCCGCTGCCGTAGTGCCAAGAAGAATCGCGGCTGTGAAAATCCAGAGGACCTGATTCCGGGACGGAAGTGCTTCTCGAACAATGGTTTTCATTCCCGGCTGGACCGCCGCGACGTCGTTCCGACAGTGCATTCGTTGCTCCGGTGTCCCAATAAACCATAGGTCATCTCCGCGGCCTCCGATTATAGTCCGAACGACCCGGCGTCTGCATTCCTGGCAGCGGGCCGTTCACATTGGGCGTCGGCTTGGGAAAGTCGAACAGCCATCGATACAATGAACCGCCAACACGTGACCAAGCCCCGCGCTTGGTCATTGGCGTTTGAAGGGACTCCAAAACCGAGATCGAGCACGTGGCTACTCTGGCGAATGCAAAGTCGGCGACCGCTTACCGAGGCGAAACGAACCTGCCCCAGCACGAAGAGCGCGTTTTGGTGCTCGACTTCGGCGGTCAGACCGCCCAATTGATTGCCCGGCGGATTCGCGACGCCAACGTGTTCTGCCAAATGGTTCGGCACGACCTGTCGGCCGAACGGATTCGCGAGCTGGCTCCCCGGGGGTTGATCCTTTCCGGAGGTCCGGCCAGCGTTTACGAATCGAAGGCACCCGAGCCCGACCCGGCCATCTTCAATTTGGGAATTCCCATTCTGGGCATCTGCTATGGCATGCAGGCCGCCTGCCGCGCCGAGGGGAGCCGAGTCACGCCGGGAGCCGTCCGCGAATTCGGTCGCACGACATGCCGCGTGCGCGAACCAAACGGACTCTTCGCCGGCATGCCCGATCGATTCACCGTGTGGATGAATCACGGCGATCAGGTCGACAATCTGTCAGAAAACTACGAATCGCTGGCCGCGACTGACACGTGTCCCTTCGCCGCCGTCAAGCACCGCAGCAAGCCGATCTACGGCCTGCAATTCCATCCCGAGGCCACGCACACCGACCACGGCGGCGAAATCCTTGGCAACTTCGTCAAACAGGTTTGTGGCTGCCAGGCAACGTGGCGAATCGACCTCCTGATCGAGCGGGAGATCGAAGCGATCCGCGAAATCGTGGGCAAGAGCCGGGTGATTTGCGGGCTCTCAGGCGGCGTCGACTCGTCCGTTACGGCGGCCATCCTGTATCGGGCGATCGGACCGCAGCTATCGTGCATCTTCGTCGACAACGGCTTGTTGCGCAAAGGCGAGGCCGAGGAAGTCAAGGAGCGGTTCACCAATCATTTCAAAACCGATCTGCACGTCGTCGACGCGCGCGAGCGGTTTCTTTCGGAGCTCAAGGGCGTTTCGGACCCGCAACAAAAGCGGAAGATCATCGGCCGCGTGTTTATCGAGGTCTTTCGCGGCGAGGCGGTCTCCATTCCCGATGCGCGGTTCCTCGCCCAGGGCACGCTGTACCCGGACGTGATCGAATCCGGCGGAACCGCCGACGGACCGGCCGCGACGATCAAAGCACACCACAACGTGGGCGGGTTGCCGGACGAACTGGGCTTCGAGCTGATCGAGCCCTTGCGGGACCTGTTCAAGGACGAGGTTCGCCGCATGGGGCTGGAATTGGGCCTTCCCGAAGATCTGATTTGGCGGCACCCATTCCCCGGTCCCGGGCTTGCGGTGCGCTGCCTCGGCCCGGTTTCGGAGTCGCGACTGGCGACCCTTCGCGAGGCCGATACGATCGTCATCGACGAACTTCGCCGCGCCGGGCTCTACCGCAAGATTCAGCAGGCCTTCGCCGTGTTGCTCCCCGTGCAATCGGTCGGCCTCATGGGAGACGGGCGGACGTATGAGGACGTCATCGCCGTCCGGGCCATCCAGACGGCCGACTTCATGACGGCCGATTGGTATCCGCTCCCCTACGAAGTTTTGCAGCGGATTTCGACCCGCGTGACCAATAGCGTTCGCGGAGTCAATCGGGTCGTCTACGACGTCAGCTCGAAGCCCCCCAGCACGATAGAATGGGAATGAGTTCGTGACCAGGCTCTGCTTGGTCACGCATCCCGGTGCGCCGGGACTCTGCTTCGAGTCGGACGACGATGATCGCCGCACGGCGCGAAGCAGAGCTTCACGGAAATACGTTCCCAAGCAGAGCTTGGGAACGAGGAATTGGCAATGACCTCGATCCTGGGCATTTCGGCCTTCTACCACGACTCGGCCGCCGCGCTGGTGGTCGACGGCGAGGTCGTTGCCGCCGCGCAGGAGGAACGCTTCACCCGCATCAAGCATGACGAGAACTTTCCGCTGCAGGCTGTTGAATACTGTCTGAAAGAGGCCGGGCTGCGGCCGGAGGATCTCGATTACGTCGGCTTTTACGACAAACCGCTCTTGAAATTCGAGCGGCTTTTGGAGACGTACCTTGCCTTCGCGCCGGTCGGGTTCAAATCGTTCCTGACCGCCATGCCGATCTGGCTCAAGAAAAAGTTGCACCTTTCACGGGAGCTGCGGCGCGGCCTGTCGAACGCCTACAAAAAGCGATTCGTGTTCACCGAGCACCACGAGTCCCACGCGGCGAGCGCCTTTTTCCATCCCCCTTCGACGAAGCGGCCATTCTGACCGTCGACGGCGTGGGCGAGTGGGCCACCGCCAGCTATGGCACGGGTTCGGGCAATCGCATCAACCTCACGCACGAGATGCACTTTCCGCATTCGCCGGGCATGCTCTACTCGGCCTTCACCTATTACTGCGGCTTCAAGGTGAATTCGGGCGAGTACAAGCTCATGGGCCTGGCGCCCTACGGCGAGCCGCGGCACGTCGACGTGATCCTCGAAAAACTGATCGATCTGAAGGACGACGGCTCTTTCCGCATGGACATGTCGTACTTCAACTACTGCCAGGGACTGACGATGACGTCGAAGAAATTCGATCGTCTCTTCGGCGGTCCGCCGCGCACTCCCGAAACGCTGCTGACTCAGCGCGATATGGATCTGGCCGCTTCGATCCAGGTCGTGATCGAAGAAATCCTGCTGCGGATGGCCCGCCATGTTCATGCCGAGACGGGTCAAAAGAACCTCTGCCTGGCCGGCGGCGTCGCCCTGAACTGCGTGGCCAACGGCCGCATCCTGCGGGAGGGCCCGTTTGAAGAACTTTGGATTCAACCGGCAGCCGGCGATGCCGGGGGCGCTTTGGGAGTCGCACAGTTCATCTGGCATCAATTGCTCGATCAGCCGCGAACGGTCAATCGCCTCGACGCGCAGCGCGGCTCGTATCTCGGACCGCAGTTCGCCGACGACGAAATCCGCCAATTCCTCGACCGAGTCGGCGCCCGTTATCGCTACATCGAAAACGAGGACGAACTCTGCGACACGGTCGCCGGCCTGATCGCCAGCGAAAAGGTCATCGGCTGGCTCCAGGGGCGGATGGAATTCGGGCCGCGAGCACTCGGCAGCCGCAGCATTCTCGGCGACGCCCGCAGCGAGCAGATGCAGTCCACAATGAATCTCAAGATCAAGTTCCGCGAATCGTTCCGCCCGTTCGCCCCATCCGTGCTGCAGGATCGAGTCGGCGAATACTTCGAAACGCGCCCGAATGAGCCCAGCCCCTACATGCTCCTCGTCGCACCGATTCGCAAGGAAAAGCGATTCGAGCCGAACGGACACGATCGCGAGCTGACCGGGATCGCCAAACTCAAATCCAAGCGGTCGGTCGTTCCGGCGATCACGCACGTCGACTATTCGGCCCGCATTCAAACTGTCGATGCCGACCGGCACGGCCGGTACTACAAGTTGCTCAAGTCCTTCGAGCAGCGGACGGGCTCGCCCGTGATCATCAACACGAGCTTCAACGTTCGCGGCGAACCAATTGTCCACACTCCGCAGCAGGCGTATCGCTGCTTCATGTCGACCAATATCGACGCTCTCGTGCTTGAACGATTCGTGCTGCTAAAAGAGGACCAACCGACCGACAAATCGGCCGAACGCGAAAAATACCTGGCCGAGTTCAAGCTGGACTGACCATGATCGACCTCAATCTCAACCCATCGAAGCGCGAGCTGAAAATCTTTAGCCTCGGCGCTCTCGTATTTCTGACGATTGTGGCCTGCCTGGTCTGGCGAAAGAGCGGCTCGACAACCGCCGCGGCAATCCTCGTGGCGGTCGGCGTTGTCATCGCGGTATTGGGATTGACCGTCCCGCGCGTCGTCCGGCCGCTGTTTATCGCCTTGATGGTGATCAACTACCCGATCGGTTGGGTGGTGACGCACATTGTGATGGCCTTCATCTTCTATCTCGTCGTCACCCCGTTGGCAGGTATAATGAAACTCGCGGGCCGCGATCCGATGGAACGTCGATTTGACCGGTCTGCGGCGACGTACTGGAAACGGCGACCGACCGAGACGGATCCCAGCCGATATTTTCGGCAGTTTTAAGGCGAATGGTCTTTCATGAGCAGCAAAGCGCAACCGCCTGCCACGAAACAGCCCGCTCCACCCAAGGCTCCGGCCGGCTCCTCTGAAGCCTTCGCCCGACAAGCCGAGGAAGCTTCGCCCGGCCTCGTCCGCGAGCTGCTCGACTTCCTGGTCTACAACAAGGCCTGGTGGCTGACGCCGATCGTCGTCGTGCTGCTCCTGGTCGGTATCCTGATCGTGTTGGGCAGCACGGGCCTGGCTCCGTTCATCTATCCGCTGTTCTAGGGCGGACCGAATCTAGCGAAGTCCTAGATCTGCCGGCTTCACGCCTTTCGTGAATTTGCCGAAGCCGAACGGCGTGGGCGGCGTACTGGCCGACCAACTCGACGTTTGATTTTGGCGGAATTTCCTCCTCGAGGCCGACCGCCCAATAGCAGGCGTTGACGATCATCCGTCGCAGGCCTTCGTTGGTCAGATCTTGCGACGCGCCCATCGTCGTCGTGAATGTCCGCGCCGTTTTTCCGGAGGGGGTCACGAAGGGCTTGACCCAGGCGATGGGCATCATCGGATCGTTCTGCTTGCCGACCACGGGCGGATCATTCGGGTGCATGCCGGTCAGGACCTGACCGAGAACCAGCGGCTGACATTCCTTCATCATTGGCAGCCGAACGGCATAAACGTCGGTCGGTCCCCAAATGTCGCCGTCCTTGATGCCGCGCAAAATCGGATGATCTTTCATCCCCGATGCGATAATCCCGCGCGTGCTTTGATGCCCGTGGTGGCCGTGATGATTGATCCAGGTCTCTCCGAGCACTTGCCGGCCGAATCCACCGTCCCATTCCTTGCTCTGCCAGCCGTAACGCGCAAATGTCGTGGCCGCCTTCGGGGCAAAGGCATGCGTGGCGGTCCGCAGCCCGATGATAGGCCGGCCCGACTCGACGTAATCGACGACGTACCGCATCTGCTCATCCGGCAGCTCGCGAAAACGGGTAAGGAGGACCATCAGGTCGGCCGTTTTCAGCGCTTCGATGCCGGGCGTGTTATCGTGGCGGTTCGGATCGATCGACCCGTCATGCGGATCGATCGAAAACAGCACCGTGCATTTGAAACCGTGCCGCTTGGCCAGAATCTTGGCCAACTGCGGCAACCCCTCTTCCGAGCGGTACTCCTCGTCGCCGCTGACGAAGACGACGTGCTTGCCGTGCCCGGGGCCGGCTCCGCCTTCGAAGACCAGCCAGGGTTGGTCCGCCATCGCGGGCATCCCCATCGTGATTGCGAGCACACAGACCACATTCGTCACGAATAGAAACCGACGGCCGATCACGGTGCGCCTCTCTCAATAGGGTGTAGTTGGCAGCTTAACCCACGCGCGGGTCAAAATAAAACCTCTGGGCGATTGTTGAATTGTCGGCCTCACAGGAAGTCGACGATGACGGTGTCGGCCACGAAGCGGCCTTCTCGCGTCAGCCGGATCGATCCGTCAGCCTCTTCCAAGAGCTCCAGTTTCAGATTCTGCGAAAGCGCGCTGGGCGACAGCTCACGAAAGTCGAATCCCGTCTCGTGCTTGAAGTCGGCAAGCAGAATGCCGCTCGCGCGCCGCAAACCAAGCATGACACGTTCGCGGGCCCGCTCTTCGGGCGACAATTCTTCCGCGTCGGCAAGCGGCGACTCGCCTGTTTTAATCCGCTTGATCCAGGTGGTCACGCTGCGGTGGTTGAGTTCGCGACGGCCGGCGATGTAGCGGGCCGCTCCTGGACCAAAACCGTAGAACGGCAGACCCCGCCAGTAAATTTCATTGTGGCGGGAGCGAAAGCCTGGTCGGGCGAAATTGGAAATCTCGTACTGTTCAAAACCGGCTTGCGGCAAGCGATCCATCGCCAGAGCGTACATCTCTCGCTCGGCCTCCTCGTCGCACCGCCGCAGTCGGCCCTTCGTGAGCCGGCTGTAAAACGTGGTCCCCTTCTCGAACGTCAGGCCGTAGGTCGAAACGTGCGTGGGCGCGAGGCCGATTGCCTCCTCCAAAGTCTTTGCCCACAAATCGAGCGATTGTCCCGGGATCCCGAAGATCAGATCGAAGCCGATGTTCGAGATCACGGGCCGCAGCCGTTCGACGGCGGAAGTGATCTCAGCTCGGCCGTGGTCGCGTTCCAACAATTTCAAAACGCCGGCGTCGAACGACTGCACGCCCAGGCTCACGCGGTTGACGCCTGCCTCGGTCAAGGCGGCGATCTTTGCGTCGTCGAGACCGGCCGGATTGGCTTCGACGCAGATCTCGGCCCCCTTCGCGGGAACGAACCACCGCAGCGCCAAATTCATCAAGCGTCGCAGTTGGTCTGCCGGCAGATGCGTCGGCGTTCCGCCCCCGAAAAACAGCGTGTCCACTTCGCGCGGCCGCTCGAGTTGTGCCAGGTCGATCGCCATCGCCTGGAGATACGCGTCGATCAAATCGTCGCGTCGGGCGACGAGCGTGAAGTCGCAATAACCGCAGCGATGTGCGCAGAACGGCACATGAATGTAAGCGGATCGAGGTTCGGGCCACGCGACCGTCATTGCTGAATTGTATTCTCGGCGGACAAACCTTGCGTGCCGCGGAGGCGTTCGCGATAGTTGAGCCGCGGCAAGACGTCCGCTTCAAACTCGACATTATGAAATACGTACTCATCATTCCCGACGGCGCCGCCGACGAACGGCAACCGTCGCTGAACGGGCGAACGCCGCTGCAGGCCGCGCGAACGCCCAACATGGATGCCGTGGCCCGCGAAGGGATGATCGGGCAGGCCGACCACGTTCCCGTGTCGATGCCGTCGGGCAGCGACGTCGGCACGATGAGCCTTTTCGGGTACGACCCGCGCAAATACCACACCGGCCGCGCCCCGATCGAAGCGGCCGCTCAAGGCATCGAATTGGGGCCCCTTGATTGGGCCATCCGCTGCAACTTGGTGCATGTGGCCGACGGGAAGATGCGGAGCTTCACCGCCGGACAGATTCCCAGCGAACTCGCCCACGAACTCATCGGACTTCTGCAGAAGGACCAGTGCGGCAGTCCCACTTGGAAGTTCCACGCCGGGGTCAGCTACCGCAATCTGCTGATTTATCGCTCGCGCGGTGAAGCGGCGCCGTTTTCCGCCGAGACCAAGACTGTCCCGCCGCACGACATTCCCGACCAGCCGATCGTAGCGAACCTGCCGCAGGGACCCGGTTCGGCCGAACTGCGGAGTTTGATGGACCGCAGCCGTTCGCTCATGGCCGGCGCGGCTCGCAATCAGGAGCGCGGTCGCCGCGGCGAGTTCGCCGCGACGCAAACCTGGTTGTGGGGCCTGGGAAAGACGCCGGCCCTGGAGCCCTTTCGGCAGCGATTCGGCAAAACGGCCGCCGTCATCACGGCCGTTGATTTGTTGCGCGGCCTGGCCCGACTCCTGGGCTGGCAGGTGATCAACGTGCCGGGAGCGACCGGCTACACGGACACCGATTACGCCGCCAAGGGCCGCTACGCGATCGACACCTTGAAGACTGTCGATTTCGTCACGGTGCATGTCGAGGCCAGCGATGAGGCGTCGCACGAGGGGGACGCCGCGAAGAAAGTCGAAGTGCTCGAGCGGATCGATGCCGACATCGTCGGTCCGCTGCACAATTTTCTGAAGAGTCAGGGCGAATATCGCATTTTGATTTCTCCCGATCATCCGACGTTTCTGCGAACGCGAACGCACAGCCATGGATACGTGCCGTTCGCCATGTGCGGGACGGGCATCGCCGCCGACGCAGCCGCGACCTACGACGAGATCGCCGCCCAAGCGTCGCCGATCGCGATCCCCGGACACGAATTGATGCCGCGATTCTTCGCCGGCTAAGAGGATCTTTGGTGGGCCGACACGGAGGAAAACAGCAGAGCCCGTCCGCGAGCGACGCTGTCTTCGATCCGCCAACGCTCGTTCGCCTGCGCCGAAATCTGTCCCGCTGGTTTCAAAAGCACGGCCGGGATTTGCCCTGGCGGCGCTCCCGCGATCCGTACCGCGTCTGGATCAGCGAGATCATGCTCCAGCAGACGACCGTCGTCGCGGTCGTCCCCTACTTCGAGCGGTTTTTCGGCCGCTTTCCCACCGTGCAAGCCCTGGCCCGCGCAAGCGAGCACGACGTGCTGAGATTGTGGGAGGGCTTGGGCTACTACAGCCGGGCCCGCAACTTGCGTTTGGCGGCGCAGCACGTCGTCGACAAATTCGGCGGCACAATTCCGCACGAGATCGACGCGTTGCTGAGCCTGCCCGGCATCGGCCGTTACACCGCCGGGGCCATCGCCTCGCTGGCCTACGATCGGCCCGCACCGATCGTCGAGGCCAACACGCTCCGCGTTTACGCGCGGCTGCTGGCCTTCGACGGCGATGTGCATTCGACGGCCGGTCGCAACGTCATCTGGAATTTCGCCGAACAGGCCGTGCCCCGGCGATCGGCGGGGGCGTTCAACCAGGCACTCATGGATCTGGGTGCGATGATCTGCACGCCGACCGAGCCGCGCTGTCCGGAATGTCCCGTGCGAACGTGTTGCCGCGCCTTTCAGCAAGGCGCGCAACAGAGCGTCCCCCGCCCGCGTGCCCGTCCGCAAGTCACCTTCGTCGACGAGGCGATGGTCGCGGTCCGCGACGAGGGACGCTATCTCCTCCGCCAAGGCCTGCCGGGCGAACGCTGGGCCGGTTTGTGGGAATTCGTGCGGATTAGCCTCGAGGGTGTGCCTGCCGAAAACGGCAACGGCCGCCGCCCGAAGTCACGCAACCGACTGCACGAACTGTCGCGGCCCTTGGCCCGTCGCTTGGAGCGGGAAATTGCCGAGCGGACGGGCCTCGTCGTCACCGCCGAGTCGCCTGCGTACGAATTCCATCACACGGTCACTCGGTTCCGCATTCGGCTGCTCTGCGTGACGGCCGAAAATCGCGGCGGCACACTCAATGCGGCCGCAAGTTTTCGCTGGGCCACGCCAACCCAGTTCCGGCGGCTGGCCCTCTCGATGCCCGCCCGAAAGTTCGCCGATCGGCTTACGGTTTCGGCGAATCCGTCGGCATCGGCATCGGCATCGGCGGCGCCAGCGGGGCGCCGGCTGGGGCGAAATCTGTGCCGGATCGATAATCATCTCGGCGGGCAGCAACCGCTTCTTGTTGAGTTCGTAATCGGTCGCGCTCTCAACGCCGTTGAGGAGGCCTTCGTCGAGCCATTCGCCCACGACGCGCTGGCCGAACCGATATGTATCCCAGAACCAGTATTGGACGCCGTCGACCACTTTGTTGGCCGCCTTCATCCCCAGCGTATGGTCGACGCCGAACGGCCGAGCCACCGCACCGTCGACATCATTCGCGCGGTTCTGCAACCAGTCGATCGCTGCGTCCATCCGCTTCAGATTGCCGGCCGAGGTGAAGCTGTAATCGCCGATCGTCGTCGTCGACACGTCGAGAACCTCGGCCCCGTCCGACACCGGCGTCAAATTCGAGTGACGAAACTGATTGTTCACCCAATCCAGCGACTGCGTGAAGACCGGTCGTCCATTATCCAGCGGCGAGGCCGCCTCGTCGAAGAACCGCAGCACGTTGAAATCCGAAACAGAGATCAAGTTGTACGCCACGTTGTGGATGTCCCAGGGCGAGTACGGATGGACCACCGTGACGGGTTTATGCTCATACACGGGCCGCAGCGCCGGATCGAGCCTCTTCCACGCCTTGAGGTCGACGTCGTCCCAATACAGCGGACGCGTCTCGGGCGGATCGGCGTCCGTATGCCGGACTTGCTTCATCGGTGACGGTTCCGCCGGGGGTGAGGCCGACGCCGTTTCATAGATGTTCCGCAGCGGATGTCCGTCGAAGTCACCCGTCTCCATCCGATAACCCAGCATGTCGAGGATCGTCGGCGTGAGGTCCGCCAGCCGGCACGGTTCCTCGACGCGGGCGCTGCGTCGCACGTTCGGGCCCGAGACGAAGAACGACGGTCGCATCGAGTCGGCCAGCGGATAGCCGTGCGTCGTCCCCAGCGCCGCATCGATGCCGAAATACCAGCCCGGCCGCGCGGTCACGACCAGGTCCGGCGCATGCTCCAATTCCTGCTCGGCCAGGTTCTCCTGCCACAGCATATGCCGCGTGATGGCGACGACGCTATCGGGATACTTGGTGAGCGCGGTCAGCCGCAGCCATTCGGTCTCGTCGTGATCGTAGGCCAACAACCGCGGATGCAAATTCTCGACCAGGCCCAGCGGATCGGTCTCCGGCATCTGCACCGCGTGATAGGCGATGCTTCCGTCGGCCGTCGGCTGCAATTGGTCGACCACCTGGTATTTGTAGACCCACTTCCCATTTTTTTCGTCGCGTTTCCGCGAGACGACGGCATGACCGCGGTCGCGCGTCGAAATCAGGATCGATTCGTCCGTCAGCTTGGCGATCACGAGATCGACCGGATGATCGATCTTCCCGTCCGGCCGGTACGACTGAATCTGCGTCAGCGACGTGATCAGGTCGATCGGCGCGACGTTGTCGGCAATTCGATACGACAACAAATCGGCCGCCCGCGGTTTGCCGTACCATTTGCCCGACTTGTATTCGTTGTTCGGCAAAAAGACGCGGGCCGCTCCGTCCTGATCGGCGTCGACGAAGACGAAATTGATCGCCTTGTCCTCGGGGTGGCGATTCCAGAAGCGGTGTTGCCGCACCGAGAGGCCCAATCCGCCCCCCACCCATTTGCCGTCGGCCGTCAGCAACCGCGGTTTGTAGAAGAACTCGTCGGCCAGATCATAGTGCGACAGATTCGCCGTCTGTCCGCCGTGATGGCCGTGATCGCTGCAGAGGATGAAGTACGTGCGATCGAGGCGGTGCTGCGCATCGAGCTCCGCCAGCATCTGCCCGATCAGCACGTCGGCCTTGGCAATGATTTTGCGGGTCGCGCCGAACTGGCCCCGGCTGTAGTCGTGGTGACTGACGGAATCCGTCTCCGGCAGCCAGATAATCGTGACGGGGCTTTGCCGCTCGAAGAGGAAATGCTTGGCGTAATCGACGTTGGCTTCATCCATGTACCGCCACGAATCGTGGTACTGGAAGTACGGCACAAACTTCGTCAGGCTCCGCGACCAGGGGATCGGCGGAAACTCGGTCATGATCGGCAGCGCGCCGGTCGACCAGTCTTCGCCGTTGTGCCGCAGATGTTCGTAAAGGGGTGGAATGCCGCTGCCGTGTCGCTCGCGAAATCGGCGACTCGCCTCTTCGCCTTTGATCACTTCGACCGAGGACGCCCCCGTCTCGCGCAAGATGTGGTCCAGCCCTTCGGGCCCCAACAATCGCGCGCTGCGGCTCGGACCCATCGGATCGAGGTACGATTTCGATTCGAGCGTGCGGCGGCTGAACGAGACCTGCCCCTTGAGACCGTGGCGGTCCGAGCAGCAGCCGGTCCACATCGTGCCGTTGGAGGTGATCGTGTCGCTGGGGAACCCGGTGAATGCGTTCTGCATCCACACGCCCCCTTCGACGAACAACCGGTTGATATTCGGAATGGCCCCCATCGCGGCCATTTCGCGAATCACGTCGGGCCGCAGACCGTCGAGATAAAACACGACGACCGAACAGCCCGGTACGCCCGCGCCCGGCGCCATATCAACTGGCACGACCTGCTCGTAACGCAGGGGTTGCACCGCGTCGCTGAACGAAACGCTGACGACGAACTGCCCCTCGTTGTCCGACGTGTCGAAATCGTTGACGCCGAGATACAGCCGGCCCGCGGCCGCCGCCTTGAAACTCTTCGAGCGGCCCACATAAAACGGTGCCCCGTCGCCGATCCGCCCCATCAGGCAGAAGCAGGCCGCCGGACCCGAGGCCGCCGCCGGCAGCGGAAATTCCTGTTTGGCGACCTTCTCGTTATAGAGGAAGGTCCCTTCCGGCCCGACGTCGGCCGGCTCGTCGTACTTCCCTTTCGCCGAGCGGCCGATGAAAACCGACCCGTCGGCATGGATTGTCACGATCCGCCCGGCCGGGACATCGATGCCCGTGTCGGCAAACGTGGCCTGCCCGGGCACAATCAAGACCGTGCCGTTCTCACTCGATTCGGGCGCGGTCAATTGCGCACGCGCCGTCGAGCCGGCGATCACGGCCAAAAGCGAGCCACACAATAAAATTGTTCGCGAGAGGAGGGTTCGCGGCATTTGGTTCCACCGGTGGTTCCGGGTGCCACTGGCGGCGGCTTTGGGCCGCCAGTGCGAGAGCAGCTTGACCTTCAATTCACACGTGACAGACATCCTCACGAACCGAAGGCACGGGCGGGTCAAAGCCCCCGCCGGTGGCACCCGCACGGACTTTTGCGGCAAATCCCGACAATCAGGCCCTATGTTGGAACTCGCACGCCTGTCAGAATCGTCAGCGGAGGCGACTTGCGAACAGCGATTACAACCGATCCCCGCGGCATGGAAAGACGTGCCGGCACAGTCCTGACGCACGTTCGGGATGCGGAGCGATTACGTTTCCTGCGGCCTGTAACGGCCGTGCGGAAAGCGCGGCCGCCGCGCGCTCGAATTCGCGCCAAAATCGCTTGGCACGGACGTCCGAATCACATCGCGCGCGAAGGAATTTGCCGCCACCGTCACCAATCGCACGCCGAACCATGAATCTGCTCTACGGAAATTTCGAGTTCGAGCACCAACTCGTCCACGCGAAGCCGCAGACTCTGCCGGCTTCGGTCCGCGCCTTCAATGCCGACTTGCCTTACGCACTTGTCGCGATTGCCCAACCGGGAGACTTGATCTGGGCCGAAGAACCTGCCGACCGGACGTTCAAGCAGCATCTTGCCGCCATCGGCCTTCCCGACGTACAGTTCGTCGCTCAGGCGTCAAAAGTTCCCCAGGACGCTAACTTCCTCCCGTGGGGATGGTCGCCGGCGATGAAGGAGCTGGCCGCGAAACACGGTTGGCACGGCGAGTCCCCCGATCTGGCCGCCGTCGCGAAAGCCAACTCACGCGAGTTCTCCGCCGATCTCGAACAAGACTGGAACGTCGGCCTGCCGGCAGCCCGCCCCACTCGCAGCCTGGCCGAGTTGCAAACCGCGATCAACTCGTCCACTCGGCAAACCCCGGGCTGGGTCGTCAAAGCCAACTTCGGCATGTCGGCCCGCGAACGCATTCTCGGGCACGGCCCCGAAATCACGACGAACGCTGCCCAATGGCTGCAAAAGCAACTCGTACTCGGCCCCGTATATTTCGAGCCGTGGGTCGAACGGATCGAGGAAGTCGCCTTTCAGTTCACAATTCCGCCAGCCGGTAGGCAATACCCGACCGGCGCCCCGATTCTCGAAGGCATCACGCCGCTCTTGACCGACCACGTCGGCACCTATTGCGGCAGCCGCCTCAGCGGTGACGATTGCCAATTCGCCACCGCCGAGGAAATTGCGACCGTCACGCCGATCGTCACCCGCGCCGCCCAGAGCGTCCAACAGCTCGGCTACTTCGGCCCACTCGGCATCGACGCCATGCTCTACGAAACGCCAGACGGCCAAAGACGCTGGCGCCCGCTGCAAGACATCAACGCCCGCTGGACCATGGGCCGCGTGGCCCTCGGCTTGAAGCGAGTTGTCCCGCGCCAACGCACGCCACCTGGCTCCGCGTGCGCTCGATTAGCAACGCATCCACGGGCGAAGAAATCGGCCCCATCCCCGACCTGCTTCCCCACGGCACCAGGATCACGCACACCTCGCCGCGCCGCACGCGAGATCCGTATCCGCTCCTCTCGCAGTGGTTTCTCGTAACAGCCGACACAACGAAGAAGTTGTTCACAGCGGAGGCGTTTTGCCTGAACGGTTGAAGCCGCAGTCGTAGTCGTAGGGTGGGACAAGCCCGCTTCGGGCGCCGGCCCACCTTCTTTTTGAAGGAGGATGGAGGAAGGATGAAGGATGAACAAAACCAAGGCAACCGAGCTCCGTGAGTCTAACTCATCCTTCCGCCTTCCTCGTTCCTCCTTCAAAGGAAGGTGGGCCGGCGCTCGCAAAGCCTCGCTGGTCCCACCCTACGTTTCTGTCGGAACCAAATCGACTGTTATTGTCTGACCTCTTCCTCTTCAAGCGGAAACAAAAGCCGCGGCCTGACGACCAGAAGCGACGGCTTGGCCGACGCTTCCGCCCCAATTGGGTGGAATTCGATGACGACCGCTTTCAGATTCGCAACAGTGACGGCCAGCGGGTCGCGCATCGCTTTTCCGGTGTTGTTGTCATGCAAACCGAACCGTAGGTTGACCGCGTAGCGGTCGGTGGAATCGGCGGTCTCGAAGTCGATGATCTCCTTTTCCTTCGGGGCCCAGCCAATTGACCCGCGCGTGCCGTAAAACATCGTCACGTTTTCCAACAGAAGCATCGAATCCGGAGTTTGTCGGACCACGTTCAGCAACTTCGTTCTTTGTACTTCCGTGAGCGGATGCACGCGCATCTTGCCTTCCGAATGACCGGACGTGCCGAGACTCCGCAAGAAATCCGCCGGAGGATTTTTGATGAGAGCCAGCTCCAGACAGACTTGCCAATCCCGCAGCGACCGCAAACTGCGAAGAAACGCCAAAACCTGTCGATGAATCGCCGGCGTTTGCTGGATGACGAGGCTGAGTGTTTTCTCATCCTGCACGATCAGTCCTTGCCCTCCCGTTTTCTGCCACGAATTCGGCTGGACCGTATCGGTGACCAATTCGATCAATTTCTCGAAATCATCGCCGACGTTGCTCTTTCCACTTCCGGGGAGAGCGAGCACAAGATCGGCCACGGGATAGCTGCGCAGGCCGTGCGGCTTGTCGTCGTTGACCACAAGACCGATCACGCCGGGCACCAAATGCCGCGGAACGGCTTGCACGGTCACGGCCCTGGGGGTGTCGGCCGCTAATCCGCTCAATTTCCCGAAATCATTACCGACGTTGGTCTCCTCTTTTCGCGGGAGCGGGAGCGGAAGCACAAGGTCGGCCACGGGGATCACGATGGGAAGGCTGGCCTGGACCTTGCCCTCGTCGATTCGCAGCACAAGATCCATCACGCCGGGCTGATGCAAATGCCGCGGGACGGCCACCACGGTTGTACCTGAGTAGCCCGCCAGATCGTATTTTCTCTTGATCGTCTCGATGTCCTTCCTGATCGTGAAGGCGTCGTAGTATTGCCCTTCGTTCGTCTTGATCGCCTTGAGCAACTCGCCCGTCTTAAAACGCGTGTTGCCCGCCAGGCCGAAATCGCGAATTCGGTAGCGCAGGCCCTCTTGCACGGTATAGCGCAGGTGGATCCATTTGCCTTCTTTGGAAGATTCGACACTCGGCGTGATCTTGGCGTCGAAGAAGCCCAGGCTCTCGTAATACTTGCGGACCGCGGCAACGTCCTCGGCCAAGTTTGCCGGATCGAATTTGCCGCCGACCCAGGCGTAGGCCGGCGTGCTCTTGAGTTCCGCCGCCAACCGCTCGCCGGAAACCGACTTGTTCCCTTCGAAATATCGCCAGACGACTTTCTGGGCGACCAGGAAGGGAGGCTGCGGCGCGGCCGAAGAGCCTGTTGGCGGGTCGTGAGGTGCCTTGGTCGACTGTTGAGCAACCGCATCGCTCGCGGCAACGGTGTTAGATTTCGTCTTTACGCTCGACGCCCCGGGCTGCGCGGGTTTCGATGTCTTTGAGGTCCTCAGCCTGCTCGGAATTTTGGCGAAGAGCGCACGGAGTCGTTCCTCGGTCAACACGCCGGTCGCCCGGTCTCTCTCTTGGGAGCCAATCAACAACACGCAGGTGGGCAATTTGTCGACGTGGAAGGCATATCTCAAGTCCTGGCGTTCGTCCGCGTTCACGTCGACGATGGTAAGTCCCTCTTGCTTGAGCCGTTCGATGAGGGGTCGCATCTCCCGACATGGGCCGCACCATTGAGCATTGAAAAAGCACACTCCATTGGTCGGGAGCGGCTCACTGTGTTCGGCGGCGGCGCCGCCGCGTTCCGGCGGTGCGTTCGATCCGATCTTTCCCGCCGTCGACTCGATAATTTTCCGCAGGCCGTCGACTTCGCGGCGTAGTGCGCGAACTTCGTCTCGCGTTTGGAGCACGGTCTGCAACACTTCTTTTTCATTTGACTTCGCGTCCGCATCCGCCGCGGCGATTTTCGATCCCGCCGGCGCATCGGGGGCCTGAGCAGCGAGGGCGACTGGAAACCCAAGCGAACCGATGGCGAACAGGATTGCGGCGAACAAATCGCCTCTGTGTCGGATCATTGCAGAGTCCCTTCTCAACGAGTTCCGATGGGGTTGGTTTGCGTGATGCAATGGTTCAGACGCGCTTGGCCGTTCGCCAGGCGCCGCCCGTGCCTCGAGGCGGACCGCGATGGCTTTGACAGCGGGGTCCGGCGGGGTCGTCTGCTTGAGCAACGCGTTGACGCGCGCTGAACTCGGACAGCAGATCGCGGGTCTCCTCGCTCAGCGATTGCAATGCGCCGGACAGCGCCGGATTCGCGTCCGGTTCAGCGTGTGCGTCTGTTTGAGACTTGCCTGTGTCGGCGGTGCGCCCCGGCGGCTCGGCCAACAAGCATGTCCGCGGCGCCGAGCACTCCAGGCCGAACGCTGCCAAGAACGCGGCGGCCCAGACCAGCCAGCGCCGGCGACCGACGTCCCAGGAATCGGTGCGGCGTGGCTCCAGAATCAACCGTTCGACCCGATCGGAGAGATTCGATCGCGGTCCGACAGCGGCCAACTCGACCGGCTGAGGCGCAAGGTGGGCCGACCATTCCGCGACGCGAGTCAGGCAGCGGGCCAGCGCAAACCGGCTGGCCGAGTTCCGCACGGCCCATTCGTCAGAGAGGAATTCGGCCGCGAGCCGCAATTGCGCGGGCCAGAAAATTGAGCGGCTGAAAGGCAAAGCACGCCGCACAGGATGCGACCGATCCACAGCCACAGGGCATCTCCTCGCGCGAGATGAGCCACCTCGTGGCCCAGAAGTGCCCGCAGTTCGTCCGCCTGGAGGGTCGGAACCAGCTCCTGCGGAAGCACGATCGACCAGCGAAACATACCAAAGGCGGCCGGCGGCCGATCCGCGGCCGACTCGAGCAGTCGCACGGGCCGCCGCACGTTCGCTCGGTGCAATACATCGGCGAGCACAGCGCAAATTGATTCGTCGAGGACCGGCCGGCAGTGGCGCAGTGACCGGGCAAAAACGAGCGAGCGCCAGATCACGTGCAGTGTGCCGAGGATCAAGATCGTCAGCACGGTGCAACAGATGGCTGTGACCGCGGCGGCGGACCGGTTGACGACAGTCGGCTCTGCCTTCATGGACGGCGTCTCTTCCCGTCGAAGGTCCGCGCTAATTGAGACGACTGGTAGTGGTCGATGTTCCGCGGGCGCGAGCACGGTGTCCGTTGAGCGAGTGGCGTCGACAATTCCGAGTGTTTTGGCTGCGTCCGCCGAAAGGCCGACCGCAACAAGCGGCTGTCGTGTCGATTCCTCGACCTGGGCGACGCTCGACTCGGTGCGCGAAGTGCGGGGCATGAGCCGCTCAAAGTTGAGCCCCGCCGCCGATCGCGACCAGGCCGCAGGCAAAGGAATCGCCGCAGTGATCAGCGGCAGGATCACGGCCAACTTCCACATTCGCTCGCGGAGCGCCCAACTGCGGACCCGCACTACTCGCAGGAACAACCACGTTCCACCGAGCAGGAGCGTCGAATGCAGCAGGTACGCCAGCGTGAGCCGCGCGATTTGGAAGGCGAAGAGGTTCACGTCATTCGGCATCGCCGGCCTCCTCTTCTTTTCGCCGGATGAGCGCTTTGAGGCGGGCCAGCTCCGCCGGCGAGACCTTGCGGTCGAGCAGGTGACTGACCATCTCGGTCAGGTCGCCGGCAAAGAGGCGGCTCGCCAGATCGGAAACCATCGACCGCCGCACCTTTTCCTTCTGCACAGCCGGCCGATAGATGTTGACCTTCCCCTCCGCACGGTGCCGCACCTGACCGTTGCGTTCCATCTTGGTCAGCATCGTGCCCACCGTTGTGTGAGCCAGCGGCCGCGTGTCGCTCAGCGCCTCGCGAACCTGAGCGACGGTCGCCTCACCCTTCGCCCACAGCACGTTCATGATGGCCAGTTGCAACTCGGCCAGGCGATGTTTTTCCTTCATGAAATCTGGCACTCCTTTCCCTCGTACCCAAGCTCCGCTTGGGCACGCGCTTTCCCGAAGCTCCGCTTCGCTCGACGATCCAATCAGGCCCGATTGCGGCTCGCCGCACTCGAAGCAGAGTTCCGGCGCGCGGGATGCGTCCCCAAGGAGACCTTGGGCACGAGAGGCAACGCACCGGTCCTCGTTCATTGGTCAGATCTACTACCGCGGTAGCAGATCGTCAAGAGGAAAGCATTCCGCACGATCGGCAGCCATTGATTGTCGCGGTCCGTAAGGGCTGTGATAATTTCGCGCATCCGATGGCCGGGGCACCGGAAGCAACCGTCCAGAGCCTTTTTTTCGGGCCATTCCAGGCCAATACCAAGGGACGTCCATGCCACAATCCGCCGTGCAAACGACTCGCGCGAAGGCGCTTTGGCCGGCCTCCTGGCCCTCATCGCCGGGTACGTCGATGCCTACGCCCTTCTCAATTACGACGTCTACGCCGCGTTCATGAGTGGCAACACGACGGAAGCTGGACTTCGCACCGGATTAGGACGGCTGACCGACGCCGCGCACCACGCGCTCCCGATCCCGATTTTCGTGCTGGGCGTATTCCTCGGGACACTCCTCCTGCACGGGAGGCTGCGCCATGCCTTGCGCTGGGTCTGTGCATTGGTCGCGGCTTTGCTGATCGCGAGCCTCGTGGGAGCCACGCGCTCGCTGCTGCCAAACTGGTTCAGCATCGCCTGCCTCGGCCTCGCCATGGGCGCCATGAACACCACGATCAGACGTATCGGCGCAAGCAGTAAGCCTGGGCTATGTGACCGGCGATTTATACAACATCGGCGGGCATTTGGCCCTGGCACTACGGCGTGTGCCCGTTCCCGATTCTCAAGGAACGTGGGACACACATTTTCGACGCGCCACGCTGCTGGCAGGCGTGTGGATGGCCTTTCTCTGCGGGGCCATCTTCGCAGGAGCGGCAACTCCTCGCTTCGGTGCAACGGCTCTCGTCCCGCCGATCCTGGTGCTGTTGGTCGTGGCCGCCTCCTACCGCGATACCGCACGGCCGGCATAATGTTGGCGTAGCGATCCAGAGCCGTAGGGTGGGACAAGCCGCTTAGGGCGCCGGCCCACCTTCTTCTCGATCGCAAAACAAAGAAGGTGGGCCGGCGCTCGCAGAGCCTCGCTGGTCCCACCCTACTTGCTATTTCGCGCCGATTGGGGCCACGCGACTGTGATTGAATTGAGACACCAGCGACCGCGGTACGCTGCCTTCGTCAGCCTGAAGTGTGAGGAGCGACGGACTTGATAAGAGTTTCCGGGCGCCCTGTGCCGTCACGGGCGTTGTCCGCAGGTTGAGGCTTCGCAGCTTGGGCATCGTCGCGATGGCCGCGAGCGCCGCATCGCTCGTGTGCGTGGCTTGCAAATCGAGGGAGGACAGTTTCGAGAGCGCCAGATGGCGCAGCCCTGCATCGGTGATCTGGGAGCAATGGGAGAGATCGAGCCCCACCAGGGACGGAATCGCGGCAATCGTTTGCAACCCGTCGTCGTCCACGTTCGATCCGCTTAAATTGAGCAACCACAATTTCCTCACCTTGGACAGGCCCGCCAGGCGAGTTCCGTGGATTGCCGTATTCGCCACGATCAGGCCCGAAAGCGACGCCGGAAACTCGACGGCGGCAAGCCCATTGTCCGTGAGCTTGGTCGCCGTCAGATTCAACTGAACCAGGAATTTCTGCTGCTTGAGGTGCGTCAGCCCGTGCCCGTCGATTCTTGTCCTCGAGAGGTCCAAAGTTTGAAGCCCGGGGAAATGCGACAGCGCGAGAAGGCCCTGATCGGTGATTCCCGTTCCGCTCAAATTCAGGGACTGCAGCCGCGGCATTTCGCTGAGGGAGAGCAGTCCGCGGTCGGTCACCTGCTTGCAACCGGCCAGATTCATCGTGTCGAAGCCTGCGAATCCTCGAAGGCTCTGGAGCATCGCGTCGGTCGCGTCGCTGTCGCCGAGATCGAGCGTCCAATTCGCGACGGTGTTGTCGGGGCGAATCAGGTTATGAACGCCGACTTTCACTCCCTTGAGTTCGAACCGTTTTGCGGGGCCCGTCCCCGTCCAAGCTAAAAACGCGCCCGGATTGATGGCGCCGCCCTCGACGGCCAACCCGCCCAGTCGACGGCCGCGCGACACGCGAACGATGTCTGCCGCATCGACCGCCGTGCTGCGGATCGTGAGCGATTCGAGCCGCTCCAGGGCGCCCAGTCGCCCGGGCTCGCCTCCGAGAATCGTGCAGCCGTCGAGCGAGAGGATGCGGAGCGCGGGCGAACTTGTCGCGATTTTGAGCGCACTTGCCGACAACCGGCAATAATCGAGAGAGAGCGCATTCAGGCGACCGCTGGCATTCAGGTCGAGAGCCGCGGCGGCGTCGATCTCGGCGTGGGAGAGAACTTTCTCCACCCTGTTCCAACTGGCCCCGACATACTGGCCGACGGAGAAATCCCACGTATCGAACACGCGCGTGCCGCGGCGCTCGATCGACCGCAGGTGCGTCATACCGCGCAGCGCCTCGATCGTTTCGTCATCGACGGCGGCGCAGTCTGAACAGTCGAGGCGGCCGAGGGACGGCGCGGCCCCGCGCAGGCTGGCGACCGCCCGTCGCGAGACGTCGCAGCCGGCGATCGACAAGCTGTCCAAACGCGGGCAGCCCTTCAATCGCGCGAGCGAGCCGCCCGAGATGCGGGTGTGCGAAAGGTCGAGATTCGTCAGTGCCGGCATTGTGCCCAGCGTCGCAAAGCCCTCGTCGTCTAATTGGGTCCCGCTCAGAACGAGCGTACTGAGAGACGAATGGCCGGCGAGGAACTTCAAGCCACGACCGGTCACCCGCGTTCCGGACATCGTCAACGTCGTCAATCGGGGCAACTTCGCCAGCGATTGGAAGACGGCGTCGGTCAGCCGAGAGCACTGCGTCATGCGAACGTGCCGCATCGCCGGGAACCCCCCGGCCAGGCTTTCGAGGCCCTTGTCGGTCACCTGGGTCCCGCTGAGATCGAGATCGGTCAGGGCAGGCAGGGACGCGAATTGCGCAAGGCCGCTCCCATCGAGCGCCCGGCACGCCGTCAGGTCCAGGCTCTTGAGCAGTGGTTGCCCTGCGAGCTGGGCCAGCCCTTTGTCATCAATTCCCGTCCAGGCCAACGTGAGCGATTGCAAACGCCGGCAGCGAGACAAGGCGGCCATGCCGGCCCCGGTCAGCCTGCGTTCACGAATGGTCACGTAGCTCAAATGCGCACCTGGGGTCCAGCCTTTCAGGTCGGCGTCGGTAATCCCAGTCTCTTCCAGGTGAAGCGATTCGAGGTGAGACTGCGCTGAGAGAAAATCGGCTAGATTCGACCCCTCCAGCTTGGTTCTCGCGATCACCATTCGCTCCCAAGATTGCGACGCGCCAAACCGAATTGTCTCCGACCCGCTCAGCGTGCAATCGAGGGCACTGAAATTGGTGAGGTTGGGGAGCCCGGTAATCGACGTCCAACCGTCGCTCGAAATCTGGCAGTCCGCCAGGTTGATCGCACCGATTTTCTGCCGGGAGGCGATGGCCTGCGCCAGATCGTCGGTGAGGATGAATCTGCGGCAGGAAATGCTCGTGTCCGACGCGCGGAACTCGGAAGCGGTCGAATTTCCGAATTTCGCGGTCAAATCCGCAAGCAGTCGCGACCGACTTCGCGTCCAGAGGCCGTAAAGTCCAAGACCGGCCGCCACGCAGACGAGCGCGACCAGCCCGATCCGTCGCCGAACCGTCAGCCATCGTGCTGACGGGCGGTCGACATCCGCCGGGAAACCCAGCCCGCTCATTTTTCACTCCGCGGCCCGTGTCTTCGTCGAATCTACAGCGCTCGCGATCAAGGAAGAAGGGGCCGCTTTCGTTTGAGGGCCGTTTTTGTCGCCTCTTGGCCGTGAATCGGTGGGAATCAATCACCCGAGGCGGCCGCGGCTAGAGGCTAGAGGTCAGGGAAGGGCAGAGGCAAGGTTCGGCTCATTTTTGGGTTTGGGGTGCGTGGTTTTCCAGACGCTCGGGTGCCACTGGCGAGGGCTTTGGCTCGCCAGTGCGATTGCCGCTTGAGATTCGAATACGACTGAAACAGCTTCACGCGACGGACGACAGCAACGTGCGTCAATCTGCAACTCGTCGTCAAGTTGCGACCGGAAGACACTGGCGAGCCAAAGCCCTCGCCAGTGGCACCGAATACCACGATTTTGCGATAGACGGTCTAGTAGGGTGGGACAAGCCCCTTAGGGCGCCGGCCCACCTTCTTCTCGATCGCAAAACAAAGAAGGTGGGCCGGCATCGCAGAGCCTCGCTGGTCCCACCCTACTTGCTTGCTGACAGGCGTCGGTGTACTTGGCCCCCTGCGGCGGTTCACACTCTTTCGAGGGCAACCGGTGACTCGGGTGGCGAGATCGCCCGTTCGCCGGGCAATTCGGGGACCAGGGCGAGGGCGCTTCGCAGCATCGTTTCCAGTTCGGGGTCGGTGGGGAGCTGCAGGTCGAGGAGGTGAGAGGCCTCGGTCGCCTGTGAGGTTGCGCGAATGAGGGCCTGGCGGCAGGTGGATTGCTCTCGGGCGCCGTAATGGGACAAGAGGCTGTCCAGCGTGTGGCGGCGGCTGACGTGAGGGGCGTCGATCAAGTCGGCCGTCGCCTCGCCGATCATCATCGCGCGGTGCAGGCCGGGATCGACGCCCTGACGGGCGGCGTCTCGGAGGGGCTCGAGATGATGCAGAATGGGAACGATCAGTGTCGCGGGCAACTGCCAGTGCTCGAGCAGGGCGGCCGAAACTTCGGCGTGCGTGCAGCCCAGTTCCGAGCGCTCGATCATGGCGAGCTTCAATGGCCCGACAGTCCGCCAGCGATGGAGCACGGCGTGGTATTCTCTCGGGCAGGCGCGCATCATCACCAGGATGCCGACGTCTTGAAGCAGGCCCGAGAGAAAGGCGGCCTCCGCGGGGCGACTTTCCATTTCGGCGAAGGTCGAGCAGGCGCTGGCGATCAAGAGGCCGCGGCGGGAATGCCAAAGCTGTTCCTCTGCCGGAAGCCGCTGCGCCAAGTGGCCCATCCCGTCGACAATGGCCGCGTTCAAGATGTGGCCGATCGAGCGGCGGATTCCCAGCAGGCGGACGGCATCCCGAACGCTGGAAATTTGACGCAAGAGGCCGTTGGCCGACGCATTGGCGGCTTTGAACAGTACGACCGACGCTTTGGGATCGACGGCAATGTCGCGGCACATGTCATCGATGGGAATCCCGTCCACGGGAGTGTGAAAATAACGGACCAGCCGCACGATCAACTGCGAGAGGACCGGAAGCTCGATCTGGCGTTCGACAAGCACGCGGGCGCGTTCGGGAATCAGGTCGGCGTCTTGCGGCGGCCGGCTCAAGACCTGCCGGGCGAGATGCGCCAGGTCCTCGGTCGGCTTGCCGGCATCCGCGAACGTGACGGGGCCCAGTACGTTGGCTTCCTGCCGCAGCATCTCGACGTTCGAGCCCAGCACGATCACCGGAACGCGAACGAAGGCCGTCCGCATCTTCTGCACGACTTCCATGCCCGTGATAAAGCCCTCGATGTTGTGGTCGATAATCAACAGCTCGACCAGCTTGGCGGCAACCAGCTTCGAGAGCAGGACCGTGCTCTCGACATCCATGGCCGCGATACCCCACTCTCGCAGCCGGGCGGCCAAGGCCAGCGACTGCGATCGCTCTCGCCGGAGCACGGCCACAAAACGCGGACAGTGGGTCTGGCCTTCCGCGGCGATTTCGGCGGGGGGCAATGTGGTCATGATCCGGCACATTCTTCCGAGGTGGCGCGGTCTTCCGAAGTGACGCGGTGACGGACCGACTCGACGGTGAAACGATTCGCAGAGTCGGCGCCGCCATGCGGCGGGCCATCGGAGAGAAACTGGCCGGCAATCTCGAAGTAGTCGCCGACGGGCCTTTGCCTCAAGACTCGCATCCGGGCACTCATGTTCGGCGCGCCCGGCGACGAGATTTCGACGTAGAGCAGCGTCGAATCAATCGGTTCCGAATGATAAAAACACAGGCCGCCGGCCGAGACGTTGAGTGAGCAGGCGACGAACGGCTCGGCCAGAGGGCGGAAGTCCTTGTCGAGCGGCACGACGATCACATCGGCAATCATCGTAAAACGCTTGGTCTTCCGCCGATCGGAAAGTCGTTTCTCCTCCGGGAGCAATAACAAGAAGTTGCGCAGCCCGGCGGAGGGCCGGTGGAGCGCCGTCCGATCGATCGTCTCGGAGATCTCTTCGAGCGTCGCCTGGCTTGCCATAACGAGTCCTCGCCCGGCCCGACGGAGTTTCGAAACGTTGGTTTACGAAGACACAATTCTGCTTCTGCAACAATAGTTTCCCCACGGGATAATGCCGTTTTCTGCACCACGCGCGTCGACATTGCTGATCCGGTTGTGACGAGAATCCGGTTTTTGCAGTCAGTTGCGGCTCGGGTGCCACTCTACGCCGTTAACCCCTCGTTTTCGGCTACGAAAGGGCTGAACGATCAATTGGGCGTGCCGCCCATCGGCTGATAGGCGAGGGCACCTGCCCTCGCCGCATTGAGACGTGCGAGGGCGGGTGCCCTCGCCTATCGAGCGGTTCGGTGCCCTTGCTCGTGTCTCAAAGGGTTAACGGAGCGATTCGAACACGACCGAAGCAACTCACGCGACGGACGACAGCAACGGGCATCAATCTGCGATTCGTCATCAAGTCACGAACGGAAGACACTGGCGAGCCCCCGGCTTCATGAGCCGGCCTCGATGGCCGGGCCTCGCCAGTGGCACCGGGCAGACGCCCGTTCAACAAATCCCACCGCTCGGCCGGAATTTATTTGTGTTTGACAAACGGCTTTGAAAGAATCGCGTTGCGACATCGAGTTTGCGACCGCCTGCGGTCCTCTCATCTCAGCTTGATGTCCACTTTTGTGAGACCGCACAAACCCTCGCCGCCATGTCGGACCATTTTGGTCCGGCGTTCGGCGGGCGAAGACCTTTGTGTCACCATCTTCGTACACCGTTTGGCCCGGTCCGACTCTTGAAAATCGTTGCGGCTCGGGCGAAGAGCACCGCGGATTTCAAACAACCGCGGGTTCACAGCCAGCGGAATTTGTCACGGATGGGAAGTCGGCGAAGAGACTGGAGAAACCATGAGCAAGACTGACACATCCGTGCAGCCGGCTATGGCCGCCTCGGGCGCCCAGATTTCGCCCGCTCGGATCCTGCCCGCTCGAATCTTGATTGTGCGGCACGCCGAAAAGCCCGGTCTCGCGGAGGTCGACCAAGAGAGTGACGGACCCGATCTATCGACCAGGGGTTTTGGCCGCGCGGCGGCGATGGCCTACCTGCTGACGGAGCGCACCGGGCCGATCGACTTTGTCATCGCGGCGGCCGATTCGAAGCACAGCTCCCGCCCCAGAGAGACGGTAACGCCGCTGGCCGATCGACTCAATCTGCAAATCAACTTGAATCATCCGCAAGATGATTTTCAAGGTCTCGCCGATGCCGTCTTCAGTCACGACAAGTATGCGGGCAAGACTCCCCTCGTGTGCTGGCACCACGGCAAGATTCCCGACCTTGCCGCCGCCCTGGGCGTGGTGCACCCGCCACGACCTTGGCCGCCCCAAGAGTTCGACCGAATCTGGGTGATCACGTTCGCGAGCCCAACGGCGACTCTGTCGATCGTGCCTCAATGCATCCTCTTCGGGGATTCAGAAACTTGACCCCGATCACCGCCGACAAAGACGTCAACATCCAAGACGCCGTCGCTCATGACGCGGCGGCGCGAATCCAATGCGAATCACAAAACGACTAACCCAGCAAAAAGATTGGTGAAACATCATGGCAAAAAAAACATCGCCGACCCCCGCTCAAATCGATAAGGTCATCCAAGCGAACCTCGCCCGGCTGCGAAAAGAGGGTGTGTTGACCGTGCGGCCGGGTTTCGAGATTGCGAAAGACCAACTGACGGGCAAGTCGGCGATTGTCGCGACGGTCCACACAAAAACGTCCGACCTGCCCAAATCGCAACTACTGCCGACCACCATTGCGAAAATCCCCGTCGATGTCCGCGAGGCGACGGCCCATCAGCGTTTACGCTCTCACGACCCGGCCGCCGCCGCGCTGACGCAGGACTACGCACGCCCAGAGGACCTGGAGCCAACCTGGAACTACGAGCGGGAGATGCCCAGCGGCCAACTGCTTGCCGCCAAGACCAGCGCCACGCACAAATTGCTCCTCAAGAAAACGGCGCTGCAGCCCGCGACCCAGAACGCGCGTAAGGCCCACGCCAGCAAACCGCAGATCCCCTACGTGCCGGCCCCGGGCGTATCGCTGGATCCCATTACCGCGACGACGACGATTACGGCTCACGTGAGCCCGGACGCCGGACTTGCCACGCTCCAAGGATTTCTCAAAAAGACGACGAAGTCTCTGACCATCGGGATGTACGATTTCACCTCGGGGCCGATCCTGAAAACTTTCGAGCAGGTCTTCGCAACGACGAACGACCTGCAAATGGTGCTCGACAACCCGGCCCCCAATCCGACGCGCGACCAGACCGATACTCAAACGGTCCAAGATCTCGACAACTTGCTGAAAAAGCGCGCACAGATTGTGCGTGCCTTGGACCGCTCGGACTCGTACGCCACGGCGTGGATCTTTCCGTACGCCTACCATATTAAGGTCATCGTCCGCGACGATTCGGCCTTCTGGCTCTCGAGCGGCAACCTGAACAACAGCAATCAACCCGATCTCACCTCGCCGCCGCGGACCGAAGACCGCGATTGGCACGTGATTATTGAAAACCCGGATCTCGCCAAGGTCTTTGCCGCTTTTCTCACGCAGGACTTCAACTCGGCGAAGGGGCACCAGGCGGCCCCGTCGAATCCGACTTCGATGGCCGTCTCGAACGCATTCGCCAAGCTTGCGCACGCGGCAAACCCGCTTCCCGCGCCACCGCTGGCGGCGGCGGGGGCGGCGGCGAAAACCGCTCTTGTGCCCGCCAAGATCTTCAAGAACGTCAACGTCACGATCACCCCGCTGCTCACGCCGGATACAGTGGCGGGCAATCCATCCCAAGGTCAGTACCTGACCAATATTCTAAAGCTCATCGCCAGCGCCCAGCGTTCGCTCTACATCCAGCTGCAATATATCGAGGCCTCCAAGAGCGGGGACTACGACACGCTGCTGCAAGCGATCGCAGCTCGCGTCGCGGCCGGAGTCGACGTGAAGCTGATCGAGAGCCGTCAATACGGCGAAAAGTGGGCGGAAAAGATGAAGGACCAGGGCGTCGACCTGACGGCCAACATCGCTCTGCAGTCGAACGTGCACAACAAGGGTTTCGTCGTCGATTCGAAGGTGGTCGTCGTCAGCAGTCAGAATTTCTCGCCGGCCGGCGTCCAGCAGAATCGGGACGCGGGCGTGATTATCGAAAGTCCCGACATCGCCCAGTATTTTGAAGCGATTTTTCTCTCCGACTGGAAGAACAAAGCGAAACCATTTGCTCCGAATTCGCCAACACACGGGCAGAACGGCCGTGCGCCGAGAAGAAAGCCCCCGCGACGAAGCCGCGCCGCCGTTCCGGGAAGTGCGCCAGCATGAGGGGCCCGATCATCACGGGACCGTGAACGCAGGGCCAATCAAGAGACCACCGATGCTCTCAGCGTTGCTTGCGGCCGACAGTTCGGTTGGTTCGATCTGGATTGGCCTGGTGAGCGGAGTCAGCTTATTCCTTGTTTCGAGATGGCTCTCCGATTATCTCCGTCGACGTCGATTGATCGACGCCCTTTTAGTGGAGTGCGTGATCACCATCAGGAAATTCGAACCCGTTCTCCCAGCCATCAAACAGCTCGACCTGAGCGAGTCGAATCCAAGTCTGCAACACGCCCGGTCGTTGATCTCCGGCATTATTTTGGCAGAGCCGCTGAAGGATTTGACAGAACTCCTGACGTTGTTGCGGGAAGGCGATCAAATCAGGGACGTTGTCCACTTCTTCGACAGGTGGGCGCGCTTCATTGCCTTTGAACAGCGATATGCCGTCGTCTATGAAAGGCTGCTGGAACTCGCCTCGCAAGAGCCTGAAGGTAAGTATTCGCGGGAGATGTATGAGGAATACTGGAGTCGGGCAACCTCCATCTTGCACGAAATGTACAGGATCGGGAATGAACTCTGCTGCATCTGCTGCCGGATCTGCAGGCGCCATGGGCCTTACGATGATCATGAATTAGGTAAATTGTCGGACGGCTTGTGGCAGAACTGGCGGGAGTGGGCTTTGAAGCGGGATGGCTACGAGGTCGAATCAAGGCGGTTCGCCAGACCGGGCGTGGCAGCCCAAATGACTGTGCCCCAACCCCGTGACCGATGAGCGATCAAGAAGAACTTGCCAAAGATCCGCACAATGCAATCAAGAAATATCGCGTGGTGTTCGCGGAGGGCAAAGGAGTCTCTTGGGACATGGCCGGGACATTCAATGCGCAGCGAGGAATTAAAGTGGTGGACGTCGAACAATGGGCCACAGCGAACCTGAAAACGCAGCGTTGAACCGGCGATGACCGCCCAAAGCCGTCGGCACGGCACCGGCGACTTGATTGGTCTTGGCCCTGAATGGGCCAGATTCTATAGCCCAGGGCGGAGGGTTTCCGGAGCCCTGGGAACAGAAATCATGGGATCTCGATGAGCCCTGAAAGGGCGTGACAACACCTTGGGCGGTGATTGATCGTCAGCTTGCGAGCGATTGTCGACGGTTTGTTTCGCCCCTTTGGGGCTGCGGCCGCTCGCGAATTCGTAACCCAGGCCTGCGCTGCGCTCCGACCTGGGCTTCTATGGGCCGCCTTGGGTCAAGCTCTGGACTGGAAAATTTCTAGTGCTTCAAGATGTTTGACCTTATCGTAGTGGGTGCCCGGAGAAACGGAGTCGGGCTCTGCTGGGAAGCAACCCGACAAGGGATATCCGGGTCGACGGTGCGCCAATGGCGTGCTTGGCCCCCGGTTGCCTGATGGCGGCTGGGGGTATTTTTTTGACGCCCATTGGACATCGTTGCCATGCCTCCAAAATCCAACAGAGGGATCAGACCTCTGACAGGGAACCGACGGCTGCAAATGAGTGTCGTGCGGCGCATGGCCAACACCAACTTCTATCCGCTGTTGATCGCTGAGGTGATCAATCAACCCAATGCCCTTCTGCGTATTTCACGCAAGGGAGCAGCCCGAGCTGAGCGAACCCTTCTGTAGAACGGTTTCCAAGCGGATCACCCGCCCAGGGCGCGGTCGCTCAGATCGGTTTCCCACAACTGATCTCCCGATGTCCATCCGACGTTGTCAAAAATTCAACTGGTTCCTTCTCGCTGGTCGCCGCTTAAGCCGAGGCCAGCGCGCTTTTGCGGCCCCTGAGCTTGAGCTTCCAATCCGTCAGCACGGCTCCCTCTGGAGGCGTGCCCGTCTTGAGATATTTCCACAGCGCGACCAGAAGCTTGCGGGCTAAGGCCACGATTCCAATCCGTCTCACGCGCGAGCCGCCATGCTGGAAGCGCCGCGCGTACCACCGGCTCAAGGCGCTGTCCGGTTGCCAGTGCAGCCAGGACCAGGCCAGTTCGACGCTGAGCCCGCGGACCCAGCGATTGCCCGCTTTGCTGATCCCGCGCTCGTGCCGCATGGTTCCGCTACGGAAGGGGGTCGAGCAAAGGCCGGCCAACGAACTCACCTGACGTCGGTTGGTGAATTGCCGCCAGGCGAAGAACTCCTTCACGTAGACCGTCGAGATTCTCGGTCCCACCGCGCGCAGACCCAGTAGCTTGCGGACTTGCTGAGTGGCCGGCCCCTCGTCCTGTCGGATGTGCGCCTTTTGCATCCGTTCGAGCTCCCGGATTTGCTTGCGGACCGCCTGCAAAACGGCAAAGTCGCAAAGGAGTCGCTGACGCACGCCGGGCGGGAGGAGCTCGCCGTTCCATTGCTGCAGTTTCTTCAACTGTTTCGGGAACTGAGAATTTGGCTCCAAGCGTAGGCCAAACCCGGCCAGGAGCCCTTTGATCCGGTTGATGAGCGCCGTTTCGTCGCCGGTGAGCGTTCCCAATTCTCGATGCAGGTGCCGATCATCCTCCTCGGCGATCGAGGGAACGTTCACGACGCTGAACACCGTTTGCTCTCCCAGGCAGAACCGCACCAGGAGTTTCACGAGCTTCTTTGCGTCCATCCGGTCCGTCTTTCCTCGCCGTTGCCGCCGGTTGACCTCGATGCTCGAGGAGTCGACAACACGGTTGTGCACCTGCTGGGCCTCCAGCCAACGGTGCAGCCAGAACGCTTCGCGTCCCGCCTCGTAACAGCTCACGACGATCGCGTCCTCCGGCAACCCGAAGCGCCGCTTCGCCATCGCGATTTCCCGAATCAATCGCGGGGTATCTCCCGCGAGAATTTGCACCTCACGCGGGCGTTGCATGAGTCCCGTCGTAAAAGCCAGGCTCCACTGGCTCAGCCCCAGGTCGAACGCCACACACAGCGTTCCTGTCGATTCGTTACAATTCTTCGCAAGGGTCGTTGGCATCGGAAAGCTCCTTCGAGAAAACGTAGAACCTCTCGTTAGAGTTTACCCCCGGCGACCCTCTTCTCTTCCCCCATAGCATCTGTAGAATCTCGCCCCGTTGGGGCTGGAAAGGGGCGGCCGTCGGTCCTTGGAATGGTCTCGCGACTTCGTCTGCAATTGAGCCCGGATTCAGTCCCAGACGTACCGTTCATCGAACTCAACTTCGTGTTTGCGCAAGAATTCGCGGAGTTCGTCTTGAAACGCTTGAGTGCGGTGATGGATCTCCTGGTTCTTGATGTAGCGCTTGACTTGCTCGATGTTGGAGGCGCTGACCGAGAACGCTGCGTAGCCGGATTGCCAATAGAAATCGTCCACGCCCTGCTGCTTAACCCACTTTGAAGATTCGGTCTTCAGGTCTTCGATCAGACTGGCGATCGTTTTGGTTCTCGAGAGGCGGCACAAGACATGGACGTGGTCGGCAACGCCGCCCACGGCCAGAGAGGGGCATTCGATCTGGCGGAGGGTTCCGATCAGGTAGCCATGCAATTCGGTTCGCAGCTTTGCGTCTTGCAGGAAGGGTGCGCGATCTTTGGTGCTGAAAATCACGTGCAAGAGGACGTTTGATAGGGATTGCGGCATGGTATGTCCCGTTTCTTCTTGGCCCTGAATGGGCCAGATTCTACAGCCCAGGGCGATCCCGGCGTGCCGGGACGGAGCCCTGGGAAAGAAAACGTGCGAATCGGATGAGCCCTGAAAGGGCGAGACAACGTGTTTCGCGATGAACGGTCCCTGTATGCGAACGGCCATCGGCGCTTTGTTTCGCCCCGTTGGGGCTACGGCCAACTCTGAATTTCTAACCCAGGCCTGCGCTCCGACCTGGACTGTAGGATCTCGCCCCGGTTGGGCCTGACGCACAGTGGAATTGGTCGTCTGGTCGACATTCGCTCCTACGCTCTTCCGGCTTGATTATGCCCGTTATTTTGCCCTTGCTCTACTACCGTTTCGCTGGACAATCGAAAAATCGATTCTCGAACTCCGAAACCGCATGGATCGTGGACTCGCACCGTGTCTTTGCGCAGTCCCTAATCGAGCTGCGTGTTGATCTTGGAGCGGACATGACTGCCGCCATTCGTGCACCGCACGTCCCCTTGCCGACGCTGCTCTCGCAATTGCTCGTCGCGTTCACCGTCGAGTTCGACAACGAATTCGAGCGGCGGATGGGCGAAGCCGGGTATCCGGGGGCGCGGCTGTCGCTGGTTGTGTGGGCCAACTTGATGCGGTTTTTGGTCGACGGGCCCGCAGCGGTTGGCGATCTGGCCGCGCGGGCTCATTGCCCGCCGGAGGGCGTTAAGGCGGAACTTGGCTGCCTGGAGCGCTGGGGATTCGTCACGCTCGAGGCCGGCAACGCGGGTGAACGATCGGCGCCGCGTGGCAAAGTGCGAGAAGGCCGCGGCAATCGCGACGGTTGGGGGAGCGGGCGGGGAATTCGCGCGAATTGGCGCGTGTTGCCGACAATCAAAGGTGCGAAGGCCATCGAGGTTTGGACTCCGTTGGTCGCCGAGGTCGAAGAGCGCTGGCGGGGGAGATTCGGCAGCGAGGAGGTTGGGCGGCTGTGTGAGATGCTGCAAGCGGTTGTCGGACAGTTCGAAGTCGAGTTGCCGCATGGCCTGCCCGTGGGACTCTTGGTGCCGGAGGAGCGTGAGTATCCGCCGTGCGCGGAGCGGAACGCGGAGGGGCTCTCGTTGCCGGCCCTTTTGTCGCAGGCGCTCTTCGCGTTTGCCAATGATTTCGATCGGCAAGCCGGCGTTTCGCTGGCGCTGTGTGCGAATGCGATTCGCGTGCTGGGCCGCGAGCCGGTCCCAGTCGCGGAGATCCCGCGCTTGACGGGGAGTTCGCCCGAGACGAGCGGCATCGGCTGGCAACTGCGGCCGTACGTCGTGGTTGAGGCGGATCCGGAGGCCTCGCGCGGCAAAGTTGTGCGGCTTTCGCCGCGCGGGCTCGAGGTGCAGCAGAAGTATCACGTGCTTGTTGAGGCGGTCGAATTGGAATGGCAGGACCAGTTCGGCAAGCGGAAGGTTGGAAATTTGCGGAAGGCGCTCGAGGCCATTCGCGAACAGCGCGACGGCGATCGCTCGCGGGTTTCGGCGGGTTTGGTTCCTCCCGCAGGGGTTGTCCGTGCGGGGAATGCGGTGCCGGCGCTCGGGCGTCGCGACGTGGGTACGGCCGCGCGGAAGCGGGCTCGCGATCTCGTCGCACAGTCCGAAGCCTTTGTCCGCGATCCGCTAGGAACACTGCCGCACTTTCCGCTGTGGGACATGAACCGCGGCTACGGGCCGTGAGGTCCGCTTCGCGGACGAGGCTAGGGGTCAGGAAAAGGCAAGGGAAAGGTTTGGCTCATTTTGGGTTTGGGGTGCGTGGTTTTCTTGATGCTCGGGTGCCACTGGCGAGAGCTTTGGCTCGCCAGTGCGATTGCCGCTTGAGATTCGAATACGACCGAAGCAACTTCACGCGACGGACGACAGCAACGTGCGTCAATCTGCGATTCATCGTCAAGTCACGAACGGAAGACACTGGCGAGCCGCCGCGTGAACGTGCCGGCCCCAATGGCCGGTTCTCGCCAGTGGCACCCGAGCGCGCAGTGACTCACATCGCCCGCTAATGCTGCGGTTACAAAAACAGGTTCGGGGCTTCAAACCTTAGGCTGCGGAGGATTTTCCACTCCCCGGCACGCGTTCCACGCGTGACGCAGCCACTTACTAGCCCGATCATAACCGATCGGGGCGAGTTGAAGAAGATCTCTTTTCCAGTTTGTTGCATCTTCATCAGAAGGCGGAAGTTGCGCGGAAAATCTTCCAAGTGCTGATTTGTTGGCATTTCGAATTCGCGGGTCGGCGGATCTGCCGCGGAAGCCCCCAGTTCTTGAAGGATGAAGGATGAAGGCGGAAGGATGAGCCAAACCAAGGCGGCCGAGGGCCGCGATTCTGACTCATCCTTCATCCTTCCGCCTTCATCCTTGACCGTGGCGGCTGCCAAAATGGCGTTTTTTGGGGTGGAGCCCAAAAAAGTCTTCCTCGTTTTGCTCCGATCCTCCGCCCGGCTCCCTGCCGTTTGGCCCCGCACTCGACGGCCCCGCTCCGCAAGCGGCGAGGGGCGAAGCACTTAGAAGAGCCGGCCGCAACGCTTTTTTCCACACCGTCTCGCGCTGCCCTTCCTCTCGTCCGACTTTTTTTGCCTCCAGCCCAAAAAAGTCGCCTCTTTTCAGCGCCCAAAAAAGCCAAAAAAGTCCCCCGATTGCCGCATCGGTCAGGGATTCAGACTGGCGGCGCGCGGGACGGGGGGCAGCATCCAGGGGGGCGTGGTGAGTGTGGGAATGGTGCCCGGGCGGTTGATGGCGGCGAGGAAATTCCGCAGGGCCGAGTCGACTTGGGGCATGGCGATCACGCGGGCGGTCGGGCGTTGGATGGTGCCGGTGACGCTGACTCCGACCCAGCCTTGTGTGAATTGGTCGACCAAATTGCTCAGTCCTGGGACTGACGCCCAGGCGCTGGCCGCGCGGGAATAGAACGCGAGCTGCAGCGGGCCGTCGAACCGCGCGGTCCCCTTGCCGCGGAGGCTGATCGCATCGCCGATCAGATCGATCGCGTGGAAAATCACCGTGCGGTTGCGGATCTCGAACTTGGTCAGGGCGTAGTTGAAGGCCGTTTTGTCGGGCGTGGCGAAGCTAAAGGCTTTGAAGAGCTGGATGAAGACGGGCAGCTCGTACAGGGCGGCCGGGTGGATCTGCAATAGGCCGCGGCCCATGACGTCTTTGGGGTCGCTGCTGTCGCCGGTGAATTCGGCCCAGCCGTTCATGACGCCGTGCAAATTGCTGCCCAGGCCGTAGTCGCGGGCGTACCGGTCGAGGCTAGCATTCTGCATCGCGGTTTTCACCGCATACGTAGTCCGTTGCGAATCAAGATGGGCCTTGGCGTCGAGGAAAAAAAGTCCGCCGACGGCCTGAGCGGTGAGCCGTTCTGCATTGGGGATGGGTTGCTGAGGGCCCGAGTTCGCCGCTGGGAAGGCTCGTTCGGAACCGACGATCAATTCCTGATTGTGGAGCTTAAAAGGGCCTTGGACGTAGGCAAACTGGTGGTTGAGGACTTGCACCGAATCCAAGCTGACCTTGCCGTCCATTTGAATATTGCGGCCGTCCCATTGGCCCCTGGAATGAACTTTGCCGAACACGTGCTCCAGCTTCACGCCCGTGAGGATGGTGGCGTCGGTGAGGGTCGTGCGATAGTTCCAGTAAGCGGTAATCGGGTCGCTTTCGTAACGCGTGCCGCGGAGTTCGACGGTCCCCTCCAGGTCGACTTTTCCCAGCGGATCGAGGGCTTTAACAGTGTTTCGTATGCCGACCGGCAGGGCCCGGCGAAGGGTGCGATCGGGGGTCAGGTCGCGGACGTGCAGGCTTTCCAGCCGCAGTCTCCACTCGCCGATGGGGTCCTCAGCAGGCGGGCAAAGAACAAAAGAAATAGCCCTGTTGTCGGTGTAAACGACCGTTTCGTCGTGGTGCCCCTCGAAGGAGACGATGGTGAGTTTGTCTTGGTTGGTGCCCGGTTCGCGGCCGAACATGAAACTGGCTTTGACGTGGTCGAGGGCGAAGGGAAAGGACTTCACCTCGAGGGTGGCGTCGGTCACCTTGGCCTCTGGGATGACAAGATCGGGCTTGGTGCCGGGAATCCAGTGCAGCTTGATCAGGGTGCGGAGATTTCCGGTCGGGTAGATGAGGTCCCACATTTTTTGGGTGCTCGGCGGGCAGGCCCGTTCGAGCGCGGCCTCGAGCGGAACGTTTTCGGCCTGGATCTGGAGTTTGAGCTCGCCCGGATCGGTGGGGGCCGGTTTGACGAACTGACCGGCTCCGAACAGCCGACCGGGTCCGTGGGTGCCCCTCAGGTCCTCAAACGTCCATAGCTCCTGCGTGGAATCGAAGGTGAAATGCCCGCTGAAGTCATCAATACGGTACGGGAACGAAATAAACTCCAACGAGCCGTTGTTTAGGCGGGCATCCAGCGACCATTCCACTTTGCGATCCGGCCCGGGCGGACGATGGAAGTGGCAATGGGCGTCGACCTGGCCGTGCAACTTGAGGTTGGTAAGGGTGCGATGGAAGCCGGGTTGGGCCTTTGCCGCGGTCATCAACACGTGGTCGATGGGCAGATGCTGAACTTCGATGATGTAATCGCCCTCGGATTCGGGCCCGATATTCAGGACGGTGCCCACCAGGGTCGCCGGGCGTTCGCCCGCCCAGCCGCGAAAACTGAGCAGCAGCGAATTGCCCTTTTGGATGGAGGTGCCGTCAATTTCGGTGATCGGAAAGGGGAATTTCTCGTGCGTCGCTGTGCAATGCTTGAAGACGAGCGCCCAACCAACCGGCTCCCATTTGCCGTCCGCAGCCCGCACAATTGCGCCGGCGGCGTCGAGGTGGCCCGCAGGATGGACCAGGTCGAAAAATTTCCGACCACGCTCGGGGAGGCAGGCCCCCAAGCGGCGATCAAGGACCAGATCCTGGATCTTGATGTTGATGCGATTGGAGGGGGAGGGTACCGGCAGATCGATTCTGCCGTCGGCTGTCAGTTGAGTCGGCCCGTTGCGGACGGCGACGTTCTTGAGAATGAGTTGATGCTTGTCGACTAAGACCTGCCCGGTCAGGTTCTGCAACGGAAACGGCAGCAATGGGTGGTTGATGTCGTTCAATTCGAGCGAGGCCGCCGCCCGGTAGTCCAATTCGGCGTTCGGCTTGTCGCGTCCGATCTCGAACTCGATTTTCGCCTGGCCGGAGAGCGACGGCGGGGCGACGGCACTTGCCTGGGACAAGTCAGCCGTTTGGACCGAATCGGCCTGCAGACGGTTTTGCAAATCGGCCAGGTGCTGGGCGGATTCGGGAAAAATGTGTTCGACCGACTCCACGAGTTCGGTGATGTCGGCGGTGCCTTTCGTTTTCCCGCGAATTTTCCAAGTTCCCCGATCGAGGGCGAACGAACCCGTGCACTGCACGTCACCCAAACCGGGCAACTGCGCGACGGCCTCGACCGTAAATTCGCGATGGGCCGAGGGAATTAATCGAACCGACGACTGTTGGACGTGGAAAGAGCTTGGCTGGCCGCCTTTCCGTGCGAGCCAAACACCGACCTGAAGGTCCTCAAAACTCAACTCGGGGCATGGGTCTTCGGGCCGGGCCAGTTTCAGCTTTTGCCAGTTCCAAGCTCCGGCAGCATCGCGGATGAGCCGCACGTCGGGGTGGAGAATGCGGAGAGACCGCACATCAATGGTTTGATTTTCCGAGAGTTCCTGGCCGTCGACCGTGACGACGATTTCAACACACCGCGCCACGGGTTCGTCGAGGCCCTGCGCGGAAAGCCTCACGTCATAAAGGTGAATTCGGTGGCTCCAATCGAACCGTGCACGGCCGATCGAAATCACCGCGGTGGGGATCCGTTGCAGAAAGGCCTTCTGGGCGTACGTGCGGAGCCATTCATCGGTTTGCGTGTAGAGCCAATAGGCGTAACCACCCCCGCCGGCCCCGCCCAGGACCAGGATCGCTGCAATCCATTGCAACGTCTTGCGGACCATCATGGTTCACCTATGTCGACGGTTGCTTGCTGCCGATCCGGCGTTTCCAAAGCAGCCGAAAGCCCACTGCCGCCGCGATGCACAACGGATACTCGGCCGGCAGTCGGTAACGCAGCGAGCCCAGAAAAACCGCGTGAATGCACGAAAAATACACGACCGGGCCGAGCGTCAGAATCCAAACCCACGGGTTGCGCGGTCCCCAAATCAGGCCCGCGGCTGCAGCTGCCAGGACAGGAATGAAGTAGGCCGCGACGGCGATTTTCAGTCCGACTCCAGAAAACTCCTCGGCGTGCGGCCACGGCATCCAGAATCGCACCAATTTATCGAAAGTGAGGGCGAGCGCTCGTCCGGGATTCTCGCGAATGAACCGCCACGATTTTTCGCGGTAATAGTGGTCGACGTCGTATTCCGACATCCGGTTCATCAAGTTGTCGTGCTCGAAAAACTCCATGTGGCTTTCGCCGTTGGCTTGCGGATTGAACCCGTCGTAAAGGCTCGGGCCGACCCAGAGCGTGGTCCAAATCCAATGGCCAGTGATCGTGTAGTTGCGATAAGCCCAGGGGGCCAAACTTCCGTACGTGCACGCGACGACGATGGCCGCCGTCAGGATGCTGTCCCAAATCGACCGTCGCCGGCTCAACCAGAGAGCGAACAACACGGCAAAACACGGCGCGGCCAGCAGCCAGCTGGGGCGAAGATAGACCGCCAAACCAATCGTGAGTCCTGTGAGAGCGCTCCATTTCGCCAGCCGGGCTGTTGGGTCCTGCTTCACGGCAACCGAAAGCAACTTGGCCATGCACAAGAGACTCATCACGAGAGCCGCCGCGAAAAGCGTCTCGCTCAACAGGATGACACTGAATCCGACCAGCGGGGGCGCAACTGCAGTGATGGCGGCGGTGAGCGTGCCAGTTGGCGAGTCAAGCAACATTTTGCCGAGCGCCGCCGCGAGTCCACACGTCAGCGTGCCAACGGCTGCCATCAGAAGCCGGGCGATCAAATGGTCCTTTTCCGGCATTCCGACCATTCGTGAAAGCCGGATCGCGCCGGCGACGAAGACTGGATAGCCGGGCATCCGCAGGACAAATCGACGATAGAGCTCGTAAGGTTGCCCGTCGGCGATACGTTGTCCCAATTCCCAATATCCCTCGGCATCGCCCATGATGAGAAAGGGGCGTTTCTTGACGACGTCCAAGTCGTGCTGCAGCCAGACCGCAGCTCCGCCGCGAATGGCGACCGCGGCCAAAATAATCCAAAGCAGCGGACTACGGTGCATCGTCAAATTCGGCGCCTCGTCCAATCGCGGTCGCACACCCGCAGCCAACGTCGCCGCCGACCCAAAAGCGCGGAATCCTACGGCCGCCCTTGTAAGATGGTCAATACCAAGGGTGATGGGGAAGCCTCGGCAAGCTGGGGCGGTGACTCCCCTTTTTGACCGACAAAAGAACTGAGCAGACAAATGGCGATGACGGCGTCCTCAGGCCTGCCCTTTCAACCCGACTATTTGCCGCGTTTCCCGTCCAATCGGGATGTGGCGATTGGCTGCGTGGGGGCGGGATTCATCATGGACGAATGCCAGTTGGTGGCCTATCGAGCCGCCGGCTTTCGACCAGTCGCAATTGCGTCGCGCAGCCGAGAACATGCCGAGGCTGTTGCTCATCGCCATGCGATCCCAACGGTTCATTCCGATTATCGAACTCTCCTGGCCGATCCGCGGGTGGAGGTTGTCGATATCGCCGTGCCTCCCGACGTGCAATTCGAGGTCGTGCGGGAGGCGGTCCGCCACTCGGACCATCTGAAGGGCATCCTGGCGCAGAAGCCGCTTGGCATCAATTACGCCCAGGCCAAGAAGATCGTCGATATGTGCCACGAGGCTGGAATCACTTTGGCCGTCAACCAAAACATGCGCTACGATCAATCGATCCGGGCGTTAAAAAGTCTGCTTGCACGCGGAGAACTGGGCACACCGGCCTTCGCGACCGTCGAAATGCGGGCGATTCCCCATTGGATGCCTTGGCAGCAGCGGCAGGGATGGCTGACGCTGCGAATCATGAGTGTGCATCATCTCGATGCCTTTCGGTTTCTCTTCGGTGACCCGGCCCGAGTTTTCGCCAGCGTGCGACCCGATCCGCGAACCGCGGCCAAATTCGCACATGAGGATGGCATTTGCCTGTACGTTCTCGAGTACGCCGACGGCTTACGCGCGGCTGCTTGGGATGACGTTTGGGCGGGTCCGTCGCGCGAGGGAGCGGCCGCCGATATCGGCATTCGTTGGCGTGTCGAAGGAACCGAAGGGATGGCTCGCGGCACCATCGGATGGCCGGATTACCCCAAGCGGACGCCGAGCACTCTCGAATGGACGACGACAAAAGCGAACGGTCAATGGTTCCGGCCGAAGTGGAGCGAAGCCTGGTTTCCGGACGCGTTTGCAGGTCCGATGGCCCAATTGCTGTGCGCCATCGAGGACAGAACCGAGCCGGAAATCAGTGGTCGCGACAATCTGCGAACGATGGCGTTAGTGGATGCGTGCTATACGTCCGCGCTGGACCACAAAGTGGTGACACTTCACTGAAGTGTTATCGCGCCTCGCTTTCGTACCAATCTTTCAGCTTCCGCATGTCGCTTGCAACTGTTCGAGACGCGGCGAACAGCACAATCGCGAGTCCGCAGCAGAACACCGGCACGACATACATTGCCTCGTGCAGGCCAATCGCACGAAATTGCTCGGGCGCGTGGCCGCCGACCAGTGCTTGTCCGGCGGCCATCGCTTTTTGAATGGCGAACCGGTCACTCATTCGCCCGAGCACGTAGGTCCCAAACGCTCCGCCCAGGACGTACATCACGAAGAAGTAGAGCGCCATCGCCGTTGCCCGCAATCCGGGTTCGACGACGTCCTGAATGGCAGCGTAGACACCCGCGTAATAGACGTACATCAACATCACACCGACGCCGACCCAGCCCATAAACTGCCAGACCCTGTCGGGTGGTTGGGAAACGCCGAAATACAAACACGGGGCGGAAATAAACATTGCGGCGGCGGCGACAGTCAGGCGGCCGTTGGCGCAGACGCGCTGAAGGCGATCGGCGATCCAACCGCCTCCGAGCAGTCCGATCACCCCGACGGCGCCCAGAATCACGCCGGCGACAAGGCCTGCGTTCTGATCGGTCAGATTGTAGTAACGCTTGGCCAAGGCCGGGACGAAACCGTTGAGCGCGTACATGTTGAAATTGTGCAGAGCGCCCGAGGCGATAATCCAAAGAATGGTCGGCGTTCGCAGGATGAGCAAATACGGCGAGCCCGGGCGCTGCGGCAGCACAGCGGGTGCTGCCCCGGCTGCCTTTCTTTCCGCCTGGCCGCGAACCGGCTCTTTAATGAATAAGGTAAGCACACCGCAAAGGAGACCCGGTATGCAGGCCACAAAGAACGCGGCTCGCCATCCCTGCGACTGCACGACCGTGCCGCTGAGCCAATTACTGAAAAAGATGCCGAGCGGAAGTCCGAGCATAAAGATCGAAAGCGCTCGAGCTCGCTGGTGCGGCGGGAAGAGGTCGCCCACGAGTGAATTGGCGGCCGGGGCGCAACTGGCCTCGCCGACGCCCACGCCGAGCCGTGCCGCGAACATCGACGCGTAGTTCCAGGTCGTGCCCGAGAGTGCCGTCAGGAGCGACCAGACGGTCACGCCTCCGCTTAAGATCCGTGTCCGCGAGAAGCGATCGGATAACCGGCCCAAAGGAACTCCCACGGCGGCGTAAATCAGCACGAAAGCCGTGCCGAGGATGCCCATATCCGTGTCGGATAAATTCCATTCCTTCCGAATGGGTTCCGTGACGGCAGCGATAATCTGCCGGTCATAGAAGTTCATCAGGTTAATGGCGAACAAGACGCCGAGCGCAAACCATGCTTGCCGCCTCGAGTAAGACATAGCGCGTGTCTCGCAGCGGATTTTGGAGGTCGTGCAGCCGCGGCGGCTGCGTCGATCAAAAACGGTGGCTCAAATGTTTTTCAAAACGATGCGGTGCACGACGACCGCGACGTCGTCGCAGTAGTCGATTGCTTCCTCGACCAACTGATGAAGCTCTTTCCATTTGATGACTTGGAAGGGATCCAAGCCGCATTCAAAGAGCTCGGCCAGGACTTGGTGATGGATGGTGTCCCCCTCTTCTTCCGCTTTGTGGACCGCGATCAGCAATTCATCGAGGGGAATGGCCCCTTTGAGGCGTTTGCGGTCCTTCATGTGCCGCACGGCTTGGACGGCGTCCGCCATCAAGCGGCTGGCTTTCACGAGAACGGAGCACTGATCGATGAATTCCTGGCGGACCGAATCAATCTTGTAAAACAGCATTCGCTGCGCGACGGCATCGATCATGTCGACGACATCGTCGATCCGCGTAATCAGGCTATGAATGTCCTCGCGGTCAATCGGCGTAATGTAGGTTTGTTCGAGCCGATCGAGCGTCTCGTGCGTGAGGCGATCTCCTTCGTGCTCGACTTCCACGATCTGCGAGACGAACTCCTGCCTGCGACCATTCGTCGCCTTGGCGGATTCGAGGAGCATTTCGGACCCGCGCACCGCATTGCTGACCGCGCGATCGAAGCAGTCGTAGAACTCGAAGTTCTTCGGCAGCAAGCCAAACATTGCGTCCTCAGCGGCGAATTCGGACACCGGTGTTCGTGAATTGTTCGCCGATGAGCATATTGCCTGTTTGGCGGCTGCTCAAGCCGCTAGCACTTACGCAAGGGAGCTTCTAGGCTTCGATGTCGTCAAACCATTGCGGTTCAAGCTCTTTCGTGTTTCGCTCGATCCCGAGCACGATCGTGCGCTGATGGCAGCCGTTGCGCGTGGTGACGACGGCATCGATGACTTGCCGTCCTTCGGGAAGCGAAAAACGGTGGGAAAACGTCCCATCGCGGCTGATCGGAATGCGGTCGCCGAGCAATTTGAGCTCTGCGTGCGGGTCGGTTGAACCGTGGATGATCAACTCGGCGTGCAACCGTAATTCGACGGGCGATGAAAGGATTTCTTCCTTGGACGCGCCGTCGACAGTCGTTCTGGTCGTCACCGAGTACCCGTTGTCGAGTCCGGCTGACGGAAGGGCTCTCAAGTCGTATGACGGCATCTTCTCGAATTCAACTGTCGACTCAATTGTCTCGCGCGAGGCTCGTGGACGGCTCGTCTCGCGCAATTTCAAGGAATGTGACCCGGGTCGCGGGGTTTGCACTTTGTTTGATTGGGCCATCATGAAAAACGAACCGTTCGCCGCGCGATATCCGATCTGCACTTTATAACTTCGTGGAGCATGTCGGACCGGCAAATACCAATGGTCTACGTCGCCATGAATCTCGATGTCTTGAACGCGGACTTGCGACGTAGCGGCCCCTTCGTCTTGAGTGACGTCAAACAGGCGCAAAACGGGGACCGCATGATGCCATTGCATGCCGAGCGCGGCTTCGGCGCGGGCGAGCATGTCGCGAGAGAGAGTCCAGCGAACGTGGACCCAAAAGGGATCGTGCGCTTCGGCTGTCAATGCGTCGCGGACGTTGCCGGGAGCGGTTGGAGTTCCTGACGATTTGAGCAACCGATGGCCGTTGAGATGATTTCCCCCGACCATGCGATTGGCCGATTTTATTGCGGGACCGGCAACATTGCGGACGTTGGCTTTGGTGTGGCCGTTTACTGCCGCACGCCGCGAATCGTTTCCATTGCGCGTGGACCCGTTCGGAGTGCGGCGGAGTCGCGCCGATAGAGCCGCGACCAACTCATCCTTGGTCATTTGCTGGCAACCTGCAATTTGCTGCTTCTTTGCGTGGGAAACCAGCGCTTTGCGGGTCATGCCTCGAAGAGCCGTCAGAGTCATTAGCGGACCGCCGTTCACCGCGGATTCTCGTTGTTAGGAATTCCAGGCTCCGCACTCCGGCGCAACGACCCGCGAATGTCGCTTTCGCCTGAGCCTGGTTGGCGATCCGTGCCCAAAAGTCCGAAGAACTCGGATGTGAATCAAACAAGACGATTGCCGAACTGCCATCTTCGGTTGTAGCACTGGGCTGATCCGAATTGCAAATTCAGGTGAAGAAAAATGCATCGCTTACCATTTATGGGCTGAATGCAAGTGTTTTTCCCTAAGTTATTTGCATCGAATTTGTTCCGTCCGGTTTGACGATGCGGCCCATAAGGATAACTACGCGTGTACACATGAACTATTTGTGATCAATACTTGAGATTACCTCGTTTCGCGAGACGGGGGAGGTTGGGTCTGTATTGTGTGTCCTCGGAGGCGCCTTGCCCGGGTGAGGTTGGTCTCGGCACCCGGTTCAAACTCTCCCTGCGAGCGCATGATCCCGTCATCGCTCTCGATGACTTTTCGGCTTCAACCAGGCGTTTGCTCCCCGCTGGTGGGAATCGTCTGACCCAGTCTTGGGAAAAACGATCGGCGATCAACTGCGGGCTTTGACACCTCCAAACCAAGGGAATACACTGGCCGCGAAAACCACGGAGGCTGTGCCTTTTTCGGGGTGGGGACCACCGTAGTTTTGTTGAGCGGCTGGGCTTCGCGCGCGGAGGTCTCCGTGTCTGGTGCCTCCAACGACGGCCGCCCTCCCATGGTTGCTGCCATGCGGTGGGTGCAGCAGATCACATCGATCGCCGTCGAGATGGCGCTTCCGGCGTTCTTGGGTCATTTGGCCGACCGGCGTTGGGGAACCGAGCCGTGGCTGGTGGGCGTCGGTGCGTTGTTTGGATTCGCAGTGGCGATGCTGCATCTCCTGTCTCTCGCCAAACAGAGTGGTCGCAGCAGTGGTAATCGGGACAGTCTTAATCGGGACAGTGCCGTTCGGCCGAATTCCGGCGTTGACAAAGATCGAGGCAAAAAGTGACGGGTGTCGAAAGTTTGCGGACGGCAAGGCAGCTGGCCTGGACGCGCTGCGGCTGGCTTTTTCTAGCCGCCGTCGGTCTGTGTCTCGTTCTTGCCGTTCCGGCCTGGTTCATGTCTGGGCGCGAGGGACTGATTGGTCTTTCGGCCGCTGCGATTTTGTGTGTCGTGCCAGGGTTGATCGTTTTTTGGATTGCCGCCAGTTTTGGTGCGGCTGGGACTGAAGTGCCTCTTGTCATTCTGGGCGGGACGTTCTTGCGGATGGTCTTTGTTCTGCTGGGGATGGTAATCGTTCAGACCCTTGATCCCCATTTGGGTTTTCGCGAGTTCATTGTGTGGTTGTTGGTGTTCTATCTCTTCCTGTTGGCGGTCGAGACTTGTCTGGTTTTGGCGCCAACAGCCTCTCGGAGTGGCGGTCAGCCCCGGGTCGGCGGGGTCTAGCGGTAGAAGGTGTTCCGTCCATGGCGGCTCCTGGCGAAGACGATATTTTTCACCACGTCCGAGACTTTCCGTATTTCCACTTGCCGCTGGAAACACACATTTGGCTGCCCAGCATCAACCTGTTCGGATACCACTTTCAACTCACGAAGTTCATGGTCTTGCAGGTTGTCGCGGGACTGTTTGTGTTGTTTGTCTTTAACGGCTTGTCGCGTCGGATTTCATCCGGCCAGGCGGCCCGGGGCGGTTGGTGGAATTTCTGGGAAACGCTCGCGCTCTATATCCGGGACAATGTTGTGCGGCCGACGATTGGTGACGGCGAGCACCATGGTCATGGTCACTCGGACGACGAGCATGGCGGCCACGATCCTGCGCACGCTCCGGTTGCCGAACATCACGATTCCAGCCACCCGGCCGATAAGTATCTGCCCTTTGTCTGGACCTGTTTCTTCTACGTTCTGGTTTGCAATCTCCTCGGTGCTTTTCCGTGGCTCGGTTCGCCGACCGGCGAAATCAATGTGACGGGGGCGCTGGCGGTGGTTACCGCGGCAACCGTCATTTTTTACGGATCCAAGGAATTGGGAGTTGCCGGCTTCTGGCTTGCGTTGGCTCCCGGTATGGATTTGTCGCCGGGTTTGAAGCTTGTTTTGGTTCCCGTAATTTGGCTGATTGAATTTGTTGGATTCATCATCAAGCACGGCGTGTTGGCCATTCGTCTTTTTGCCAACATGATGGGCGGTCATACCGTCCTTGCCGTCATCATGTTGTTTATCGCGACCGCTGCCCACAGCGGCGTCTCTTGGCTGTACCCGGTTGTGGTGCCCTCCAGCATTTTTGGCCAGCTTTTCGTCGGTGGCCTGGAGCTGCTGTTTGCATTTGTTCAAGCCTACATTTTTGCGTTCTTGGCGACCCTGTTCATTGGAATGGCTGTTCATCCACACTAGAGAGAGAGCGACGAAGTCGTTTCGGAAATATTCGAGAATTGATTCGCAGCGGTCGCGCGTGGCGGCCTAAGCGAAAGGCGCCCCTTGCGGCGATAAAGATTTTGATCGACTGGCCGCACGTGGCGGCGGTGACCACACTGAGACGATTCCTTGAGGAGAGGTGACGTGAAGCAAACCGTGCAGATCGGTGTCTTGGCATTCGGCGTATTCTTGGCCCTCGCACTCCCCGCGTGTGCGGCGGATGTCACCGGAATTCATTTTTCCGGCGCATTCGGTGCCGCGGTGACGATCATTGGCGCCGGCTATGGCATCGGAAAGATCGGCTCTTCGGCCGTCGAAAGCATGGCTCGCCAGCCGGAAGTTGCCGGCCAGATCCAGACCGCGATGATTATCGCGGCCGCGCTCATCGAAGGTGTGACCTTCTTCGCACTGATTATTTGCATCGGCAGTAACGGCGCGGCGTTTCCGGCGACTGGACCGTAGTGATCCCCGGCTTTTCACCGTTTGCTGCTCGAGGTCAACTCATGCGCAGTTTGGTACGTGCGTGGATCGTCGGCTGTGCGGTTTGTCTGTTCGTTTGGGTGTCGGCCGTCAGCTGCCGCGCGGCTGAGCCGGCTCCCAAGGAGAAGGCGGCCGCCGAATCGCCTTCGCACGGGAAGGCGGAGTCCGGCGAATCCGCAGAGCCGCACGAAACAGGTGTTCCGATGAGTTTGAAGGCCGATCTGGCCTTCTGGTCGTTGGTCACGTTTGTGATCTTCATCGCATTGCTCGGCAAGTTTGCCTGGAAGCCGCTCATCGCGGCGCTGGACAAACGCGAGTCGCGCATGCGAGACGATATCAGTGCGGCCGAGAACGCTCGGATCAAAGCGGAACAGATGTTGGCCGAACATGCGAAGACGTTGGCCAAGGTGCAGGACGAAGTTCGTGCGCTCTTGGCGGAAGGCCGCCGCGACGCCGAACGCGCCAAGCAGGAAATCATCAGTGAGGCACAAAAGGAGGCCGAGGCCTCCAAGCAACGGGCCTTGCATGAGATCGGCCGGGCGCGGGACACGGCACTCAAGGATTTGTTTGACGTCATGTCCACCCAAGTGGCGCAGGCGACAGAGCATGTGCTCGGTCGCAGTTTGAGCGGCGGCGACCAGGACCGGTTGATTGACGAAGCCCTGGCTCAGTTTCCGCGAGGTTGATGGCCGGTTGCATCGAACTAACGGCAGTGTGGCCTGCAGCTGGAGCCTTCATCCGCAAGAGGGGCGTCGCCAAGACTGGCACGAGAGTCTGACATTTTAGAACCGATTCATGGCTGAACAGAAGTCGGAACAATTGGCGATTCGATCGGTGTTGGAGGATCCCTCCGCACAGGCCATTGCGCACCTATGCGGGTGCCCTTCTCGACGCCGCCAAGGCCACCGGCGTGGATTCGATGCTGGAGGAACTCGGTTCCTTTGTTGACGACGTGCTTCTCAAAGTGCCGGGCCTTCGCGACGTTTTTGATTCGCTCGTCATCAGCCGGGACGAGAAAATTCGCCTGATCGATCAGGTGATCGCGCCGCGTGCCTCCGAGATCGTCACCAATTTCTTGCGAGTCGTGGCGCGGCACGGGCGCCTCGATCTGTTGCCGGCAATCTTGCGCGAGGCGCGGCTGCGTAACGAAACGCGACAAGGCCGCCGCCGCGTGCAGGTGATTTCGGCCCGTCCCCTCGATTCTCAAGCCGAAAGCCGCATTCGGTCGCGGTTGGCCGAATCGCTTCCCTTCCAGCCTATTCTCGAGACCCGAGTCGATCCGTCATTGATCGGCGGAATCGTGATTCGGGTCGGCGATACCGTATACGACAGTTCGCTCGCAATGCGCATCAAGCAGCTTCGCGAGCGTTTGCAGCAGAGGAGTCTCCATGAAGTTCAAAGCGGACGAGATCGCTTCGGTCATCCAGAAAGAGATTGAGGACTTTCGCGGACAGTTGGCCACCAGTGAGGTGGGGCGCGTCCTGGAAGTCGGCGACGGCATCGCCCGTTGCTATGGTCTCTCGACGGCCATGGCCGGCGAAATGGTCGAGTTTTCGAACGGGGTCCGCGGCCTGGTCTTCAATCTTGAAGAAAACTCGGTCGGCGTCATCATCCTGGGCGATTACCTGGAAATTTCCGAGGGTGACGAGGTCAAGACGACCGGCGCTTTGCTCTCGGTGCCGGTTGGCGAGGCCCTCATCGGCCGGGTCGTCAACCCCGTGGGCGTTCCGCTCGACGGCAAAGGACCGATTGTCACCAACGATCGACGGCCCGTCGAAACCATCGCACCGGGTATCGCCGCCCGCCAACCGGTCAAACAGCCCTTGCAGACTGGTATTAAGGCCATCGACGCCATGACCCCAATTGGCCGGGGGCAGCGCGAGTTGATTATCGGCGACCGAAAAACCGGAAAAACGGCCGTCGCCATTGATACGATCATCAATCAGAAAGGTGGCGACGTCATTTGCATCTACGTCGCCTGCGGTCAGCGCGCGAGTGCGACAGCTGCCGTTGTGGAAGTTCTCCGCGAACGCGGCGCGTTGGACTACACGATCGTCATCAGCGCCACGTCGGCCGATCCGGCTCCGCTCCAATATGTCGCTCCCTACGCGGGGGCGGCGATGGCCGAGCACTTCATGTGGCAGGGGAAGCACACGCTGGTCATTTACGATGACCTTTCCAAGCAGGCACAGGCCTATCGCCAGTTGTCGCTTTTGATGCGACGTCCTCCCGGGCGCGAAGCCTACCCCGGCGACGTGTTTTACTGTCACAGCCGTCTTCTCGAGCGGGCCTGCAAGCTCAATAATGAGCTGGGTGGAGGTTCGATGACGGCCTTGCCGATTATCGAAACGCTCGAAGGCGAAGTCTCCGCATACATCCCGACCAACGTGATCTCGATCACGGATGGACAGATCTATCTCGAGCCAGACCTGTTCTTCGCCGGCGTGCGGCCGGCCATCAACGTCGGCATCAGCGTGTCGCGCGTCGGCGGAAACGCTCAAACAAAAGCCATGAAGCGCGTCGCGGGCAGTTTGCGGCTCGACCTGGCTGCGTTTCGCGAACTGGAAGCCTTCGCCCAGCTCGGCACCGAACTCGATAAAGCGACGCAGCGGCAACTCGACCGTGGCTATCGCATGGTGGAACTGCTCAAGCAGCCTCAGTATGAGCCGCGTGCCATGGTCGATCAGGTGATCGCCATCTACGCGGGCACCCAGGGCTTCTTCGATACGATTCCGGTCGGCGACGTGGCCCGTGTTGAAAAGGATCTGCTGATATTTATGAAGGACAAGAAGTCCGCTCTTCGCAATAAGATTGTGCAGACCGGGGCGCTCGACGACGCCACAATTGCCGAGTTGCGTCAGGCACTGGACGAGTTTCTCAAACAGGCCGAGAAAACCGGGCACAAGTTGGTGGCGGCTTCCTAGTTTCGTCGACGGACGGTACGTGGTGACATGGCAAAAGCGCGAGCGATCATCAAACGCCTCAAGGCGGTGAAGAACATCCGCAAAATTACGCGGACGATGGAATTGATTGCCACGGCCCGATTCAAAAAAGCCATGGACCGCGCCAGCCAGGCGGCCTCGTACACGCGAAAGATCTCCGAAATCGTGGCCGACCTCTCAAAGGCCAATCTGCAAATCACTCACCCGTTGCTCGAGGATCGTCCCGAACCGAAGTTGACGATCCTGCTTGTCCTCACATCGAATCGGGGTTTGTGCGGCGGATACAACTCAGGCGTGTTGCGGCAGGTCATGCAGCGACTTCGTCGGGCGCGAGAGGTCGACGAAACGATTTCGCTCGAGGTCTCCGGCAAACGGGGCATTAACTTTCTGAAATTCCAGGGGCTACCAGCGGATCGCACCTTCACGCACTTTGAGGACAAGCCCACGTTCGCTCAGGTTGAGGAGCTTGGGGACCGCTATATCGAAGGCTTTTGCGCGAAAAAGTTCGATCGACTCGAGGTCGCCTACACCAAGTTTCAATCGGCCTCCAGGCAGGTCGCCGTGCTGGAGCGACTCTTGCCGATTGGAACACTTGAGATCGATCAGGCAAATTCAAAAAAAACGTCAGAGGTCGACAAAGAGGATCGGCTCGTCGAGTACGAATTCCTTCCCTCCGCGGGCGAGATCCTTCAGGAGATTGTGCCGGCCGCCTTCAAGGCCCGCTTGTTCAAGTGCTTCTTGGATGCGGCTGTCAGCGAGCAGATCTTCCGCCGCGTGGCAATGAAAGCGGCAACCGAAAACGCTCAAGAAATGATCGGAGATCTGTCACAGTTGTATAACCGGGCACGTCAAACGCAGATCACCTCGGAACTGAGTGAGATCATTGGCGGTGCCGCCGCGCTTGAATAAATGAGACACCAGAAGGCGGCCGAAGCCGGCCGAGAAATGAAACACGGAACACTCTATGAATAAAACGACAAACGGCCCCAATATCGGCCGCGTGACGCAGATCATCGGATCGACGTTCGACGCCGAGTTTCCGGAATCGTCGCTGCCCGAGATTTACAACGCGCTCAAAATCGACCAGCAGACGAAGGGAGTTCACGTCAAGGTGACCGGCGAGGTGCAGCAGCATTTGGGTGGCGGCCGCGTGCGATGCGTCGCACTGGGTTCGACCGACGGAATGGTGCGTGGCATGGAAGCGCTCGACACGGGCGCTTCGCTCACGGTGCCGGTCGGCAAAGGAACATTGGGCCGCGTCTTTAATCTGCTGGGCGATCCGGTCGACGGCCGTGGCGAGGTGACCACCGAGGAACGCTGGCCCATTCACCGTGCGCCGCCGCCGATGGAAGATCTCAGCGCTAAGACGGAAATCTTCGAGACGGGAATCAAGGTTATCGACCTGTTGACTCCCTTTGTCCGCGGCGGCAAGGCGGGACTGTTCGGAGGGGCCGGCTTGGGCAAGACCGTCATTTTGACGGAGTTGATCGCCCGTATCGCCAGCGCACACGGCGGCTACTCGGTTTTCGCCGGCGTGGGCGAGCGAACACGCGAGGGGAATGACCTGTGGCTGGAAATGCAGGAAACGAAGATCGGCAAGACCGATCGAGCGGTCATCGAGCAAACCTGCATGGTCTTCGGCCAGATGAACGAGCCGCCCGGGGCACGTCTGCGGGTCGCCCTTTCGGCCCTGACGATGGCGGAGTGGTTCCGCGACGCGACCGGGTCCGACACGCTGTTGTTCATCGACAATATTTTCCGATTCTCGCAAGCCGGTAGCGAGGTGTCGGCCTTGTTGGGACGAATGCCCAGCGCGGTCGGTTACCAACCGACCCTCGGCACCGAGCTGGGTGAGTTGCAGGAGCGGATCACCTCGACGACGCGTGGCGCCATCACCAGCGTGCAGGCCGTCTATGTCCCGGCCGACGATCCGACCGACCCGGCCCCCGCGACGGCTTTCTCTCACTTGGACGCGTTCATTTATCTCGAACGGAAGATCGCCGAGAAGGGCATCTATCCGGCGATGGATCCGCTGGCTTCGTCGAGCCGCGTGCTCGACCCGCAGTACGTGGGTGCCCGTCACTACGCCGTTGCGAGACAGGTTCAGAAGACCTTGCAACGATATCGTGAGTTGCAGGACATCATCGCCATTCTCGGCGTCGACGAGTTGAGTGAGGAAGACAAGCTCGTCGTGCATCGCGCCCGGCGGATCGAGCGCTTCCTGTCGCAGCCGTTCCTCGTTGCCGAGGCCTTCACCGGCAAAGCCGGCAAGATCACGCCCATCGAGGATACGATCCGCAGCTTCGAGGAACTCTGCGCCGGTAAGTGGGATCACTTGCCGGAAGGGGCCTTTATGTACGTCGGAGCGATCGACGAGGCGGAGGAACAGGCCAAGCGGATGGCCGAAGGCTAATGGCCGGTTCTCGCGATAAAGGAAGAGTTTAATGGCTGCCCAAAGTTTGCAGCTTGTTCTCGTGACGCCGGAAGTGACGCTCCTCGATGAGTTCGTGGCGGCGCTGCGTTTTCCGCTGCTTGACGGCCAGATTGGGATTCTTCCGGGTCGCGCTCCGATGATCGGCCGGCTCGGATACGGCGAGCTGAATGTGACGGGGCTCGACGGTGGACACTCGTCCTATTTTGTCGACGGCGGCTTCGTGCAGGTTAAGAAAGGGGCGGTCACTTTGCTGACCGATCGGGCGATCCCCCGCGATGCAATCAACGCCGGCGACGCTTCGCGGAAACTTCAAGAGGCCGTGGCCCGCGTCGCCAAGACGGATTCCGAAGCGGCGGCACGTGAACGCGATCAGGAACGCGCACGCCAAATGCTCGCGATGGCCGGCGACCGCCGCTGAGTTTGCGGCCTGACCTGCCGAACGGCAGTCCGACGGCCGAGCACGCGAATTCTTAACACGGGGCGTTGAGTCTCTCAAAGTCTGCCGCCGCGGCGCAGCTTGGTGCACGCGCCGCGCAAACAGCCGGTGGCTTTTCGCCATCCCGCAAAGTCGCCGACGTTCCGTTTTGTCGTTGGAAGTTGGCGGCGTCCCCACTCGGGGTTTCCTGCCATTTCCTTCATGGGGGTGAAGCCGGCATGTCGAACTCAGAGTAGCTGTCATTTCCTTCGCGGCGACCACACGCCTTTGACGTTGAGAGGAGCGCCCTTGCGCACTTCGAATTCCTCCACGAATCCTCAGCAAGCTGGTGATTCCGATTCAGGGCACGGCGAGTTGATTGACGGCTTTCTTGTCCTCGAGATTTGCCGCGGCCGCACCGAGCACCCGCTCCGCCCCGTTTATTCGGAACGGTATTTGATCGGATCGAGCGCCCGTTGCGATTTGCGGCTGGGCGGGCAAGAAATGCCGCCATTACACAGTTTGATCTTTGTCGATGGACCGGACGTTTGGCTGGAGGCGATGGCCCCGATTCCCGAATTGCGGGTCAACGGGCGCATGGAGACTTCTGTTCGCCTCGTCGACGGTGATCGGATCGAAATTGGACCGATCGAGCTTGTTGCGCACATTCCTGCCCAATCGGGAAACTCGATCCAACCGCAAGAGTCGCAGAACATCGAGATCCACGAAGAGCAGCCCGAGCCGGCTGTCAGCGAGCTCTCGGCGAAGGAGCTGGTCGAACGCATCGAAGCGGCGACCGAACTCGTTAACGAGTTTGAGCAGCGCCAGCGGCTGGGCATCGAATCTCTGCAGGCGGCCGTCCAGCAACGCGAGCAGCAGCAGGCGTCGGCGGATGCGCCGGCGCACACCCTGTTGCCGATTGCGAGCGCCGTTCCCGATCGGCCGGGCGTCGATTTGGATTCGCTGGTCGTGCAACTCGCAAGCGTCGTTGGCGAGCTCGAAAAGAGATCGGGAGCCGAATGGCGACGCGAGGCAGGCTATTTGGACGCCGTTTCGACGCTCTTCGAGACGCAAGACCGCCTCTCGCGGCAGCTGGAGATCCTGTTGCGCCGTGTGGCCTTCTTGAACGCGGACCGGTCGTCGGATCGCGAACAAGGTCGCGCGATTGCCTGACGGGGCTTCACGCCTTGTGAATGAGCGCTTTAGGCCCGCCTCTCTTCGGCGCGCAATCGCAAGCCAAGTGTGCTACCCCCGATGACTTGGCCGGTTCGTTCGCGTGTCTCTCGCGGCATTTACTGGCGAGCGCCTTACGCGGAACGGATGGCAGAGGCTTCGCGGAAGCGAAGTGACGGTTTCTCAACCGTGACGATCGTGTTGGGCGGAACGCTCTTCGTGACGGAGACGCCTGCGCCGATTACGCTGTGCGCGCCGATGACCGTTTGTCCGCCCAGCACGGTCGCATTCGCGTAAATCACGACTTCGCGCTCGATCGTCGGATGCCGCTTTGTGCCGCGGATCAGGTTCCCTTCGGCATCGTGGTCGAAGCTGATGGCGCCGAGGGTGACGCCCTGGTAAAGGGTCACATGATCGGCAATCACGCACGTCTCTCCGATGACAACCCCTGTGCCGTGATCGATGAAGAAACCAGGACCGATCCGCGCCCCGGGATGAACGTCGATGCCAGTGCGACTGTGCGCCCACTCCGTCATCATTCGTGGAATCAATGGTACGCGCAGCGAATGCAGGCAGTGCGCAAGGCGGTAGATCGTGATCGCTTCCAGGCCGGGATAACAAAAGATGATCTCATCGTGCCCATGGGCCGCGGGGTCACCCTCGAATGCCGCCTCGACGTCCGTGGCAATGATGACGCGAAGCTCTGGGAGGTACTGCAAAAAGGCTAATGCCTTTTCGCGCGCCCGCTGGTCGGCGTCGTCGCCGTTCCAGCCTTCGGCAGCTGCGACGCCTCGGCCGCCCCCCTCAAACCGGAGGGCACAGGCGATTTGTTCCCTCAGCCGCTCGTGAAGTCCTTTGAGCAGCTCGCCCACGTGATCCCGTGCATTGGTCCAATGCAGGTTACGGAAGCGGTGGTAACCGGGAAAGATAATGTCCTTGAGGTCCGTGACGATTGCGGTTACGACTTGAGAGTTAGGCAGCGAAATCTGATCGAGGTGTTCGATTGTTTCCAGGTCGTGGTAGCTTTCTACGATCCGGCCGGTCAAATTTGACAGGACATCTTTTGACAGGGCATCTTTCCCGCGGAGATCGGCAATCACGTTGTGTTCCCCAGACGCCGGTCGGGATGGAATCAAACTTTCGAATCGACAGGGCGATCAGCGCGGATTGAGCAATTCGACGGGTCGCAACGGACGCGCAGTCGGAAACGCTGCTAATCCGCGAGCATGAGGGCTTTGTTGCGCGTGAAGAGAAAGTTCCGCGTGCCGCGAGTGGTCCTGTTACACGGACCGGGCAAGTTGGGGGCACTTTGCCGAGCTTCAGGGGATCATTTGGAGCGCGGCTTCAATTGCCGCTCGAACTCTCGCTCTCGGATCGCCTGCTCGGGTACGCCCTGATAGAGATAGACGTCGAGGACATCGTACTGGCTGAGGTCGATGTGCTGCCGGCAAATTTGTTCCACGCGCTCAAGAGTTTGTTCGCCCTTGGCCGTATCCGTTACGGGGTCAAACTGAACCCGCAACACGGCCCGCAGAATCACCGGCATTCCCTTCCGCAACTTCCGCTGCCCGCCGTCGACGCGGGGTACGGAACCGGGAAATTCTTTCGCCAAAGCGTCCTGGAGAGGCCGGAACGGACCCGTGTGCAAGGCCCAATAGGTCCAGAGCCCCGCGGTTGCCGTGATACCAAACGCGAACATCGCGAGGACCACCGCGCTGCCCGAAACGCGCCTCGCTGAAGGCGAAGCCGGGCGTTCGCCGGGTTGGATTTCGAAGGTCTCGTCGTCAAAGCTCATGGGAACTGATCTGATCGTTCACGACCGATTTCCAATCCTCTGTGACCATAGGCACGCTCGACTCTGCCGATGACGCGACCCATCCCTTGCGGTCAACGAAAAAGAGCCCGGAGAGCGGCTTGGCCCTCTTCGCGTCAAATCGACCCCACGCTCGATGGATGTGAAGATCCGGATCGGACAAGAGGGGAAAGGGAAAGGCTTCATACCGCGCGATATCCTTGCGATTCTCTTGCGGCAACGCCGTACTGATCGCAATGACGCGAATGTTCGCGCGGCGAACACGGTTCCAATTTTCACGCAGATAACTGAGCATCGTCGACGCGTGGGCGCCTGCCTGGCCGTCAAAGAAAACGACAAAGACCCGCTCCCTACCGAGATACGCCTCGAGTCGCACGATCTGTGAGGGCGAATTTTGGTCGTAGAGTTCGATCCCCGGAGCGAGCATCGCCCCGGGGCGCGCGGAGATGCTGCTCGGTGCTGGATAGCGTCTCGCGAACTTGAAGACGCATAAGCCCACAATGATCGCGGCGGCTAATGCCAGCCACAGCAGCCGTTTATCCAAATCCCGGCCGATGTTCGTCGGCAGCCCACTCATTTTCGTGTGGTCACACTCCTCGAGCGACTTCGAGCTTTTGCACGGCTTCACCCACACTGCCGTCGGAGACGACCTTGTTGAGGGCCTTGAGATACGCCCGCGCGCTGGCTTCGATGATGTCCGTGCTGACACCTTTCCCGTGAAATTTTCGCCCACCGGAGACAATTTCGACGGTCACTTCTCCCAAGGCGTCCTTGCCGCTCGAAACACTTCGCACCTGGTAATCCTCGAGTTTCGTCGTGACTCCCAAAATGCGTTCCATTGCGAAAGACCGCGTCAATCGGGCCGTCACCCGTCGCGGCGTCTCGGAAAGTTTCACCATCGCATTGCAATTCGAGGGTGGCCGTAGGAATGGCTCCGCTGCCGGCCGACGTGTGGAAGCTGACAATACTCCATTTTTCGCTCGACGTGGCGATCCGATCCTCGATCAAAGCGACGATATCCGAATCGTAGACGTCTTTCTTCTTGTCGGCGAGTGAAATGAAGTCATCGAAAACCTTTTGAAATGCCTCGTCGTCGAGAACGTGCCCGAGTTTTTGCACTCGGTCACGGAAGGCATGACGCCCGCTGTGCTTTCCCAGAACGAGATTTGTTCCCACAAAACCCACATCTTCCGATCGCATGATCTCGTAAGTCGTGCGCTCCTGCAGGACGCCGTGCTGATGAATGCCCGCTTCGTGAGCGAACGCGTTCTGTCCAACGATGGCCTTGTTTCGCTGGATTTTCATCCCCGTAATATTCGAGACGAGATGGCTGGTCGGATACAGGCGATTGGTGCGAATGCCCGTTTGATAGCCGAAGTAATCGCCACGCGTCTTGATCGCCATGACGATCTCTTCGAGCGCGGCGTTGCCGGCACGCTCGCCGATGCCGTTAATCGTGCACTCAACCTGGCGTGCGCCGCCTTCGATCGCCGCCAGACTGTTGGCAACACCCAATCCCAAATCGTCGTGGCAATGCGCGCTGAGCACCGCCCGGCCGATGTTCGGCACTTGCTTTCTCAAATACTCGAACACATGCCGGTACTGGGCCGGTACGGCATAACCGACGGTGTCCGGAATATTGATGGTCGTGGCGCCCGCTTCAATGGCCTGTTCGACGACCTCGCCGAGGAAATCGAGCTCCGTTCGCGACGCGTCCTCTGGCGAAAACTCCACGTTCGGACAGTAATCGACCGCACGCTTCACCATTTCGACCGTCTGGCGAACGATCTCTTCCTTGGCCATCTTCAGCTTGTACTGCCGATGAATGGCACTCGTCGCCAGAAAGAGGTGGATGCGCGTCTTTTGGGCCCCTTTCAACGCTTCCCAGGCGCGATCGATGTCCTCTTCGAGACAGCGCGCCAGCGCACAAATCACCGTTTGATCCGAAAATTGCCGTGCAATTTCCCTGACTGCCTCGAAATCCCCAGGCGAGGCGATGGGAAAGCCTGCCTCGATGACGTCGACGCCCAGATCCACAAGTGCCCGCGCGACCTCCAACTTTTCGGTCGTATTCATGCTGCATCCCGGAGACTGTTCTCCGTCGCGCAGCGTTGTGTCGAAGATCGTAATTTTCTCAGCGGACATCGCTTCGTGCTCCCGGGCTCGGCCGCATTCAGCAAGGAATGGCGGCTTCAACGAATCTCGAATAGTCGGACACAAAAACAAAAAACCCCGAGACCGCGGGTCTCAGGGTTTGTATCACTCAGCTTATGACTGCGTACTGAACCTAAGACCTCTCCGCCGTCGGCGGTAGAAGCAGAAGGGTCAGAAGCAGTCGAATGTTGTTCAAGGCAACAATCCAAGTAAAGCGGAACCTAACTCACGAAGTCTAGCTGCCCAATGCACGAGGGTCAAGCATTTTGGGCCGAACCGGGTTTCCTCGGTTCATTTGCCGTCATGAATACGAGTGAGCCGAGCCGGTAGCGAGAAAAAACCGGCCGTCTTCCGCTGGTCTGGCTCATCCGACCAAATGGTCAACGTCGGGAACGACGCGTTCTGAGTATTCAAATTGTCGTACGCAATTCCCAGCTTGCTGCCGAGCCAGTAATAAAGTCCGTAATCGGCGGGGCGAAGCGCGACGTCGGGAAATTCCAACAAAAATGAACCTTTTTCCCCGACACCCAAAGGCTGATCGGAAAGAGACTCGCTGACCGTCGAGATTGTTTCGGTGTGTGTGCTTGTCTGCAAAGAGAAATGGAACCACAGATCGCTGACCGGCTCGAAAACTTCGTACGAAAATCTCATGCGGATCGTGTCCCCCGTGCGGAAGTCCCATTCCCTTTCATCGGCGGCGTTTTCCACGCGGACTGATGTGAACCGTACCGACCCTGTGCACCGATTCAGCCGGTCCGGCAAACTCGTCTCGGCGTCGACCGTCATGTTCCGCAAGAGATCATTGTAAACCCTGAGCGCGTCGGCCGTCGCGCCATCATGAACCAAGTGCCCGCTGTCGATGACGATGCTGCGGGGGCAAAGTTGCCGGATCGCCCCCAAGTTGTGGCTGACGAACAACACGGTGTGATTCGTCTGCGAAAGCGATTCCATTCGCGAGAGGCATTTTTTCTGAAAGGCGACGTCCCCAACGGCGAGGACCTCGTCGATCAACAGAATCTCCGGTTGCAGGTGTGCGGCCACGGCGAATGCCAAACGTACGAACATTCCGCTCGAATACCGCTTGACCGGCGTCTCGAGAAAGGCCTCGACCTCGGCAAAGTCCACGATCTCATCGAACTTCCGCCTTATCTCGCTCATCCGCATCCCGAGGATTGCGCCGTTGAGAAATATATTCTCGCGCCCGGAGAGTTCCGGGTGAAAACCGGTGCCAACCTCGAGCAGCGTCCCAACCCGGCCGCGCACGCGTGCGCTTCCGCGCGTCGGCCGCGTGATTCGTCCCAGAATCTTGAGCAAAGTCGACTTGCCGGCCCCGTTGCGTCCGATGATCCCAACGACCTCTCCGGTGCGAATCTCGAAGCTGATGTCCTCGAGGGCCCAGAAATCCTGCCGGCCGCCCGACTGAATGCGATTCTTCAGCCGAGACCAGGCTTGCGGTCCCGACTCACGAGCGTCGTCGCCACCGTTCGTCTGACCGTTTTTGGTCGCCGGCGTCGAGATGCGATACCGCTTGGAAAGTCGATCGGCGCGAATTGCGAGCGTCATTCTAGACCAGATTGAAGGCGTTGTCGTACGGGCAATCGCTCCATTATAGTGGAGTTTTTCAACCTCCGAGAAGCCGCGTAATTTCCGTCCGAGAGGCGGCAAAAAGACGATGACCCGACGAAGACTGTGCTGGTCATGCTTCCGATGAAGCAATTTGTCCGAGATGCCTTGCGTCGGCTTTCGGGAAAAGGACCACGGCTGCCCGCGTCCCATTATGTGCAGGCCCTCCTGGGCGGCAATCGGATGGTTGCGGCAGACGTGGGGGGTGCGGAGGGGATTCCCGGCCATTGGCGCGTCTTCGACGGCTCTGTTCTCTTCTATGTCTTCGAGCCGCATCCGGAATCGCTGGCTCGCCTCAAGGCGGGCTATGAAGCGGCCCCGCATCCGGAACTCTACTGCGTCCTGGGCGACGCACTGTCGGGGACCGGAGGACCACGCACTTTCTATCGCACCAACGAGCCGACAGGCTCGTCGCTTCTGGCACCCAACAAAGCGGTGATCGGCCCCTATGCGGGCGATACGTATTTTTTTCCTTGCAGCGAGTCGAAAATCGAAACCCGCCGGCTGGACGACGTCCTCACGGAGCGCGGCGAGCCGGTCTTGGATCTCATCAAACTGGACATCCAGGGCGCCGAACTCGAAGTCCTCCGGGGACTCGGCGAGAGCCGCCTCGGCTCACTCCTACTTGTGGAAGCCGAAGTCGGACTTCATGGCTCCTACGTCGGCCAGGGCACATTCGGCGAGATCGACACCCTGCTCCGCGATCACGGCATGGATTGCTATGACGTCCGCGTGGCGCGCACGTACCTGCGACGCAATGGGAAAATCGACGGATATCAGAGTGAAATCTTCGACGTCTTCGGTAATTCTCCCACTCTCTCAGCCCGCGCGTGGGAATTTGACGTCGTTTACATGCGCTCGCTGAATGCGGTGCTGGCGACCGGGGATCCCGCGGTGGTCCGTAAGGCGATCGTTGCGTACTGCGGTTACAACTACTTCGCCGAAGGTTTCGAACTGGCGGAACGGGCTGAAAGGCAGCGACTTTTTTCGAGTGCCGAAGCTCAGCAAATCCGACAAACGATCGTCGCCTGGCACCGCGACTTGAGCCGCCGCCCCTACGATGCGCCGCGGCCGTTCTTCAACGGGATCCGCGGGTTTCTCGCGCAGGCATTGGGGACAACTGTCCCGCTGGTCCCAATACCTGTGGACCGAATACCCCAATTCGTGAGGCAATTTATCCCCAAGGGCGGGCCTGCCGGGGGACTTTTTTGGCTTTTTTGGGCGCAAAAAAGGGTGACTTTTTTGGCGTGCGCCCAAAAAAGTCCGCAATGCCCCAAAAATGGCAAGTTGATATTGACACGCACGCTGATTTTATGTACTATGTCGTAATTAGAGGATGGCATTGGAGATTTTGTAAGAGGGCACCCACAAATGCCGTCCGTAGTTTCTCTGTGCGCCGGCTCATTGTCCGCGGTCACCTTGCAGCCGCTGTGCGATCAAGTCGACCACGTCGCGAATCGTCTTGAGGCGGATCGCCTCTTCGTCCGTGATCCGCGTCTGCCAACGTTCCTCTAACTCGAATCGCAATTCCAAGAGATCGAGCGACGCCAGCCCGATATCCTCGATAATCAGCGCATCTTCTTTCACCTGATCGACTTTCGCGCGACCGTTCGAGGCGCGGACGAGCGCCGGCTTCAGTTGTTCGATGATCTGTGCTCGATCGGGCGTCGTCATTCGCATTTTCCCACGAGAATGCACGCATTGTTGCCGCCAAAGGCGAACGAATTCGACATGGCAATTCGCACCGGATGCGGCCGGCCGACATTGGGGACGTAATCCAGGCCCACGTTCGGATCCGGCTCATCGCAATTGATTGTGGGAGGCACGAACTGATTTTGCAGAGCCATTACGCAAATTACGAATTCGAGAGCGCCGCTTGCTCCGAGTGAATGTCCCAACATCGATTTGGTCGAACTGGCCGGCATCCGCGCGCCGCGCGGCCCAAAGGGTACTACCAAGGCATTCGCTTTGGTTTCGTCGTTCGGCTTGGTCGCCGTGCCATGCCCAGTAAGGAGAGGACTTGTCGCCATGTAACTTTTTTTCCCCTAGACCATTGACCCCTATACCAGCAATGTGGTAGCATAGAACTTGCTTCGCTTCCATCTCTGCCAGTTCTCTGGCCTTCGAAGCTTGGCGCGGGCCGCCGGTATCCGGTCGACTGTTTTTGAGCGCTGCTCAAGGCGCACAACCGAAGTACGTCACAGTCGACGTGCTTTGCCGCGCATTCGAACAGCGTTCCACCGCACTGGTGGGTGCGTTATGAGACAGCGAGCTGTCGCGACCCTTGCCTTATTGCGCCGCCTGCGTCGGATTCCGAAGAAGAGCCTTTCATGCGACGGGCATAACGTGTTCCTGCCGCAGGCAACTTCGGTGATCGCATCGCGGCCAAGTTACGTCCCATTGGACGTGGGAACTCACGACAGCCGAGTGGGCGAAGAGAAGCTGCGTGCTCTGCTGCTCAGTAATGGGATGGACGATCGCCGGATATTGGAAGCGATGCTGAAGGTTCCGAGGTCCGCCTTTGTTCCAAGGAAGCTCCAGTCGCGGGCGTACGACGATTGCGCCTTACCGATCGGTTGGGGTCAAACAATTACTGGTCCCCTGGTAATCGCAAGAGTCGCACGGCTCCTAATGCTCAAGCCGACTGACCGGCTGTTGGAGATCGGGACGGGCAGCGGATATCAGGCCGCGGTGTTCTCGCAACTCGCCGCACATGTGTACACCATTGAAGTCGTGCGGGCCTTGGCTAGGACAGCCTCGAAGCGTCTGGCAAACCTTGGCTACGAGAACATCACTACGAGAATATCGGATGGCTACCTCGGTTGGCCGGAATTGGCGCCTTTTGACAAAGTCGTACTTGCCTGCTCGCCAGAGGTGGTGCCCCAACCGATCGTCGACCAATTGAGCGAAGGCGGCCGCATGATCCTTCCGCTGGGCTCGTATCACCAGCAGAGGCTTATCCTTTTGGAAAAACGTGGAGGTCATCTCGTGCGCCGGGACCTCACGCCGACGCTTTACGTTGCGATGACCGGACGCGCCGACGAGGACCGTTCTCAACAGGTCGAAACTAAGAAACCGCAGATCCGGAACGGTGACTTCCAATTGCTTGAGGAGGATGGGTCCGCTTCAGACTGGCACGAGTCGCGCCAATTGACTCTTGCCCGTTCCGTTTTAGGGGGCGCGGTTGTAGCCGAGTTCAAGAACGAGGACCCAGGTCGTCGCGCCGATATCATGCAAACGGTGGCGGTTGACGGCGCTCAGTTTAGATCCGTGGAGTTTACCTTATGCGCGAGTGGCGAGAATATTGCCAATGGGCCGCACTCGGAGGATAGGGCGGGATTGCAGGTGATCTTTGAAGGTTGGCGTTCTCGGCGTCGAGAAGCATTTCTAGCTGTTCAGTGCATCGGTAGCTTCGAAGTGACGAAGTTTGCCGCCACGGTTCGGGTTCCCAGGTACGCGAGTCAGGCGCACATTCAAGTTGGACTTTGCGGCGCAACCGGTCGCCTCAATGTATCCGCTGTCAGCCTGCGTGCTCACGCGAGGTATCGGAGAACGCGATCTGCTGCCGATCACCTGAACCGTCGCATGATCGCGGATAACATCCGCAAATCGCTCAAGCATTTGCGTCACGGCCAACCACTCAAGGGGCTGCGAATTCTGCGCCTCTTGGGAAAGTGTGTCCCAGCGCATCCGACGGTGCAGTTTTGTCTCGCAAGCGCCGCGTTTCACGCAGGGGATCTAGACTTGGCCGCGGTGGCTCTTCGCGCCGCTCTCTCCGACCCATCTCTGACACCGGGAACAGCGTCACGTGCTGCACGATTGCTGGTTGCAGTGGGAGATCGCGAGCGGGCTCGGGCGTCGCTCATCAGTGCGAGCCAGCTGTTCCCGACGTCATCAATCGTGTGGAGAACGCTGGGGGCGGTTCAGGGGCAGTGCTCTGAGGACGCTGCGGCTGTCGCGAGCTTCCAACGGGCGATCGAGATGGCAACGACAACTGACGACAAGATCCAATCGCTCAGCGCCCTAGCCGAGTATTTCGATCAAAATCGTAGGAAAAAGGAGGCGAATGCGATTTATCGGCAGATCCTCGAATTCGCGCCGAATAACCCAATGTGCAATGCTCGTTTGGCCGACACTCGGCGGGAAGGGGAATCGGCGGCAGGACGTATCGACTCGCTTAACTCGATTTTAAGTACACCCTGCCCAAGTATGGGAAGGCGCCATATGCACTACGCGCTTGGTCAAATTTACGATCATGAAGGCAGAGCCGCCGAAGCGTTCGCACATTTCCACTTAGCGAACGAAATTCGCGCCCGGAGTGCACCGGGGCTGGACCTTGAACGCCTCACAATCGAGGTGGAGGCCCGCATTGAAATCTTCGATTCGGCGTTCATTGACAAATTGAGGGAGCCGGAGACACAGAACGAAACGATGGTATTTGTGGTAGGCATGCCGCGGTCCGGCACAACGCTCGTTGAACAAATTCTGGGCTGCCACTCGGCGATTCGCCCCTTGGGAGAGCGCGACGATGTCTTCCGCCTCTCGAGAAGGCTTCGCTGGCTGCTAAGGAGCAAAATGGACTACCCCTGGTGTGCCCGGAAACTCTCGCGAGCTGTCGTTCACGCCTTGTCTAAGTCCCTGAGGGATCAGCGTTGCCAAGAGGCGGGACCTTGTGACCGGATCGTAACCAAATTGCCGGAAGATTTCTGGAACTTAGGGCTAATTGCCATTCTGTTTCCAAAGGCGTGGATCATTCATTGTAGCCGCCATCCGATCGATACCTGTCTCTCCTGTTATATGCAGAATTTCGAGTCCCTCATTTGGGCAACGAGCCTGGACCAGTTGGCGGACGTTTACCGGCTCTACCTTCGGATCATGGAACATTGGCGTTCGGTTGTTCCGGCGTCGCAATTGTTCGAGCTCCAATACGAGGATCTCATTTCAGAACCCGAGGAGACGGTTCGCCGACTGTGCGACTTTGCACGTGTGCCGTTTCAGGAAGGGTGTTTGCGCTTTTATGAGACGTCGCGAAGAGTGGATACTGCAAGCAGGTGGCAAGTTCGCAACCCGCTTTACACCACTTCCGTCGGACGCTGGAAGCACTACCGCCCCTTCCTTGGGCCTCTGTTGGAACTTGATTGTGGGCTCCCACGCGGTTGCGGGGATGAACCGGAGCCGGCAGGCAAGGATGGCCCCATACCCAAGACGCACGAACGCGTTCTAAACCAACGGAATGAGGTGCAATAATGTCGATCGCGGAAGATCGGGAATCGACATCGGTCTCGAATCAGACACGGCATCCAATATGGCGCCTGGCCGGCACAGTTCTCGCAATTGCGCTTCTGGTGTTGCTCTCGGTGCTTGGCTGGGCATATTCGCGGACTGGATCCGTCGCGCTTGTTCCCCGGTTTCTAAACGGTGAAGAGCTTCTTGTAGACCCGATGACGATTTCCTTGGGGACCCTCAGATCAGGCGGGAATGAGACGTTCGGCGTGCGGATTGTGAATGCGACAACTCGGAAAGTGACCCTCGACGGCGCAGATGAGTTGCTCTTGCATTACGTCCGAGGAATTTCCGATTTCAATCGGGCCCGGCGAAAGCCGGGAACTCAAAATGAATCTTCATGTGGGGCCGCCTGGCGAAATGGAGCAATCGATAAAGTTCTATACCGACTTTGCTGGTCAGCGAGCGTTCGTCGTCAATGTGCGGGGGTTCGCCGAAAAGTGAACCGCTTTACGGGCCCAAAGCCGCAGACGAATTGGGGGTTGCTGTGTGTCTGTTGTAAGGGAGGTTTCGTTTGTCGCCGAGAGTACTCGGCAAGGAGTCTGTCATGCGATCGTTTGCAAGCAACTGGCTTACGACGTTGGGCCTCGTGTGCCTAACCGTCACGACGACCGTGGGGGCCGTGACCTGGGGCGCTGGAAGTGCGTTCGGCTGCGGCTGCGGCACACGTAAATGCACAAAGTCATGTCCAACAAAAGGCATCTACACCAACGGTGTCTGCAAAGGAAACTGCAGTAAGCCTGCGAGCAAGTGTTGTGCAACGTGCAAATGCACGCCAACAGTACTTGCGAAGACGTGCATGTGCGCTAAGAGTTAAAGTGAGACGGGATACCTTCCGGGAAATCGCTGGCACTAGGGTTTCCCGGAAGGCTCCGTTTTGTGAAACTAGAGATCGTGGAAATGGGAGCAACCTGATGACCAGCACGCAGAGCAGCAGTCAACGACTGAGTCCCAAAGAATCCACTCGAAAAATGAGACTGCGAGCCTTTGTTGCGGCGCAGGCGCTAATTTTATTTGTTTCAAGGGGGACCGTCGCTCCCTGGTTGATTGCGGGGGAGCAAGCAACGTCTCCAGCACGCACTCCCGCTGAAACCGGAACTGGTCCCGAATGGGAACGGAGGTTGCGCACAGAAGCGCCGAAGGCGTGGGCGGGACTCGCCGAATACTACCATCATGTCCGAGGTTCCTACGAAGTTACGACCGTTTTCATTCCAGAAAACAAGTCGCGTGAGCGCCATCGGAAAGGTGGTATCGCAATAAATGGGACGCTCGTGAGGCAAATCGAATCGCCGCAGAATCAGGGATCGAAAGTAGAACGCGTGCTCGTCACAAATGGGGTTTATGCGTTCGCAATCTCCCGCCGTGCGGGCGACGCGAACGCCAGGTTTGCGATTGAGCAGTTGCAAAAACTTGGTGCCGACCCCGCGATCGACAAGGAGATCAATTTCCAGGCGGGCCAGACGGAACTGCTTGTGGATTGGCCCTGGAAGATCAGCGGATCTACGCTTCCAGAATGGGAGAAGACTCCCCATTTCACGGTTAACGGGGTGCGGCAGGTCGGGCCTACTGAGGCACCTCTTATCCGCGTCGATTTCGACGGCATGCATTTTGGCCGTGACACCAATCCCACAATTCTCAACGGGTGGGTGACCTTTGATCCGTCCGACCACTGGGTGATACGGGAAGTCCTTACCCAATGGCCCAGAGGGGGTACGCGGGACGCCGTGTTTGAGTACGGTCGTCGACAAGATGGTTTTCCAATTCTGACGAAGAAGGTCGAGAAGATGGGAACCGAGAAGGATCATTCCCTTTGGACGCTGGTGCTGGACATCCACCACGAAGACGTTCCGTCGGCGGAATTCAGGCTCTCACACTACGGCATCGCAGAGCCCGATTTCGGTGAGCCAACTCCACGCTGGCGGCTTTGGCTGATTGTAAACGTTTGCTTGGTCTGTCTCTTAAGCGCCGGATGGCTTTGGTCTCGCAAACACCGAGCTCGCGCTCACACGTAGCGTCGATCGACACTTTGGTCGTTCAGTGGCAATCCGATCCCGTGTTCAGGCCCCTCACCCATGGCCGTAGTTCACGGTTCCAACTGCGATTCGACGGTTCACCTCAAGGTTCAATCCCAGGCCGGTGATCAGGCTTCTGGGCGTGTGCTTCGAGTCTGCCTGCTAATTGTGATTTGTGGAGTAGCCGCCTGCGTACTTCTTGCATATCGTCGCGCCGTCTCGATTGTGGACCTCGCCGTGCTGGCTGGCATTGCCTTGGCATGCACGACGCCAATGCGGTGCGGGGTGGCCATGTGGTTCATCGGGCTTTGGATGGCGGCGTACTCGCCTCTTTTGCTGCCGACATATTGGATCTCGACTTTCCCACTCGCATGGCTGTGGCAACATCGGCCGCGTCAACGAGTCCTACAGACCGTGGTCGAGTCGCTTGCCGTCGGGTTTGCGGTTGCCTGGTTCTCGACACCGTTCGTTCGCGATGCGATCCCGGTTTGGGGCGGCATGGCCCATGGCGTGGGTTGCCTCTTATTTGGGTGTCAGCTCGTCTTCGTTGGGCTCTGCGCGAGGTCGGTTCGAGATTGGCGGCCGATCCAACGCAGTGTGTTGTGTGCGGCTGTCGCAACAGCCGCTGAGATGGTTCAAGGGTACTATGGCGTCGCCTGGTCCGTGATGAGTATTTCATTGCCTGCCGCGCCATCCCCTGTCGCCCAATGGGCGCGTTGGTCGACGCAATTTGGGGTTTCGGCAATTTTGTTTTTTACCGGTTTCCTTTTCGTGCCGGACCAGGGCGAAATCGGATGGCGACGCTGGCGATCTCCGGCGCTCGCCGCTTGCTTCATTGGACTGGCGTCCGCAAGCGGCACATGGCTCCGCTCCGATGTCGTCGTAAAGCCACTTTCGTTCTCCGCGTTGCTCGTCCAGCCTCACTGGAAAATGGAGCCAAGCTCGTCTCTTGAGCCGTCGATCGTACTGGATCGGCTGACGCGATTGGAGCTTAAGTCAGGTGGGCCGGTTGACCTGATTGTATGGCCCGAGTGCTCGCTGCTGCCAAGCTCGCTGGACGACGCTGCGATAAAGCCGGTTGTGGAGGCCCTCTCATTGCAATCGTTTGCTTGGCAGGCGAGACACACGTACGGTAGCGCAGCCTTGGCCGGAGTGGCGATACGTCAGGAAGAAACCGAAACGAAATACGGCTTGCCGGTGCTCAATCGACGCGTTTACAATTGCGCTTGCTTGGTTCCTTCTTCGGCGTCGATGGTTTATCAGAAAAAACTGGCATTGGTTCCCTTCAAAGAGTGTGTACCACAGTGGTGCGATGAATCATTTGTGCGCGATCATATCGAGCCGTTCTTCGGCTTGTCCGCGTCCCTATGGCCTGGCAACGAACTACAATTGCTTCCATGGAACAGGCGCGACGGCGGGATGGTTTCTGTTGCCGCTCCCATTTGCTACGAGTCATATCTCCCATGGCTTCCTCAATATCGCAACTCAGAGTTGGCGGACGCAATCATCCATCTCACCTACGATGGGGATTTCTCGAACTATCCTGAATGTGCGACGCGGGAAATTTGGGCCTGTCAATACCGAGCGATTGAGACGCGAAAATGGAATTTGGTTTGTACCTCATGGGCGGGAAGCGCGATTATTGACCCTCGAGGCGAAGTGCTCGCCCGACTTGGCAGTCGCCCTGGCGCACTTCGGACTGAGAAGATGACGCAATAATTCTTGAAGAGGCGACCCATCAGCGGAGCTTTGCGATGCGCCACTTACGACGCCGTGGATTCACAATCATTGAGCTGATGGTCGTGATCGGTGTTATTGGTCTTTTGGCCGCACTGCTACTGCCGGCCGTCCAGGCCGCGCGAGAGGCGTCGCGCAGAACGCAATGCTTCAATAATCTGCGCCAGCTCGGGGTATCGCTTCAGAACTATCACGACGTGCATTCCTGTCTTCCGCCTGCGGTCGTCTGGAACGGGGGGCCGGGAGAGCCGCTCGGTGCTGGACAGTATTCGGTCGGTGCAATCGATCGCGTGGCGAACGGCTATTCACCGGCTGAGGAGGCTGACCGTGTGTTGGCCGATTGGGTAGTCTTGCTCTTGCCGCAACTCGAACAGGAGAACCTCTACAAAGGCTTCAATCAAAGCATTTCGGTCGATGATTCGTCGAATGCGAATGCTCGTACCACAAATCTGTTGTTCATGCTCTGTCCGAGTGACGCATTTAACCAAGTCCCTTATCAAAGGGCATCCCCGGCTGGCACCCCCACGGGACACGCTTACGCGCGGGGCAACTACGCAGTGAACTACGGTCCTCAGAACTCGTGTTACATGTCGCAATCTAGCTGCAGCAATGGCAATTATGTGGCCAGTTCCGATTTGTTGAATACCAATATGGTGGTGTGGGGAACCGGAGTCATGGGGGTCAACCGGTCGTTCCGGCTCCGCGATTTTCCGGGCGGCATTTCTCGCATTGTCGCTATTGATGAGGTGCGCGCGGGCATCGATCCCCTCGATCCCCGCGGGGTGTGGGCATTGGGAATGGCGGGGGCGAGTGCCACGGTGGGGGACGGGATTTACAATCTTTCCAACACGAGTCCACCGAACAGTTCCTCGAGAGAAGCCGATCAGTTCGCGGGATGCGCAGCCTTGACGGCGAAATATGGATTGACAACGTTGACCCAGATGGGCATGCCTTGCTCGTCAAATTTCATCAATGGATTCGAGACGACTTTCCAGGCGACGGCACGGAGCATGCATCCCCACGGTGTGAATCTGGTGATGCTAGATGGATCGGCGCATTTTGTCTCTGAAAACATCGATGCGCAAATTTGGACGAATATCCACTCAAGCCTGACGGCTAGCTCCTTCAATTTGCCATTCGAAGATTAGGCGCGGGACGTGTGCGCGGCGATACTCTCCGTATTCTGGGTATTCGGTGCGATTGCACCGGCTCAAGCGGCAGCCCGCGCGAGCGTCAATGGCCGGCCGGCGATCGAAACTCAGGTGAGGGATTTCACGGAGCGAGACTGTCTCGGCGCAAGTCATTCGCTTTCCGAGTTCGGAAAGAACCGGATTGTGGTCCTCGCGTTTCTCGGCGTCGATTGCCCGCTGGCAAGGCTGTACGCGCCGCGACTTGGTGAGCTTGCGCGAAAATACGAGGCCAAGGGAGTCGTATTCATCGGAGTCGACGCGAATCGGCACGATTCGCTGAGCGCGATCGCAGCCTTCGCGAAGGAGAGGCAGGTCGCCTTCCCGATTCTCAAGGATCTCAGGCAGAAGATTGCGAACCAGGTCGGCACCACGCGGACGCCCGAGGTGGTCGTCCTCGATAAGGACCGCCGCATCCGTTATCGCGGTCGGATCGACGATCAGTTCGGTTTCCTGCCCGACCAGCGCACCGCCGGATATCGCAGAGCGGCCGCTGGACGAAAGGACCTCGAACTGGCCATCGACGATTTGCTTGCCAACAGGTCGGTTGCACTCCCCGAGACGGAAGTCGCCGGATGTCTTATTGGCCGGGGTTCCGAGCCTGATGCGCATGCCAACGTGACGTACACGAAAGACGTGGCGCGAATCCTCAACAAGAACTGCATTTCGTGCCATCGTCCCGGGCAGATCGGCCCATTCCCGCTCACCAGCTATGAAGAAGCAGCCGGTTGGGCGGACATGATCGCGGAGGTCACGGAGTTGGGCCGCATGCCCCCTTGGCATGCGGATTCGAAGTTCGGCAAGTTCGCGAACGATGCCCGCCTCAGCGATGTAGATAAGCAAACGTTCGCTCGGTGGGCGGCAGTCGGCGCACCGGAAGGGAATCCGAAGGATTTGCCCGAGCCGCCGAAATTTGTCGATGCCTGGACAATCCCGAAGCCCGACGAGGTGATCCGGATGCCGGAGCCGTTCGATGTGCCAGCGACCGGCATCATCGAGTTGCAGAACTTTGTCGTCGATCCAGGGTGGAAGGAGGATCGATGGATTGCCGGTATTGAGCCGCGGCCGGGAATCCCGTCAATCGTGCATCATATATTGATTTTTGCCGTGGGACCCGGAGAGGGCATGCCCGATTTGCGAAGCGACGATTCTTTCCTGGCGGCGTATGCGCCTGGGCTTCGCCCGGACCCGGTGTCGCCCGGCTACGCGCGGCGCGTCACGGCCGGCTCCCGACTGATCTTCAATGTGCACTACACACCCGACGGCGTGCCGCACGAAGATACCAGCTACGTGGGAGTGAAATTCGCCGACGAGAAATCTGTTCGTCGGCAAGTGATGTTCTGCGGAGCAATTAGCAGGAATTTTGCGATAGCGCCCCATGCGCCGAATTGTGAAGTGGCGGCAAATTATCGATTTGAGCAAGACACCCTCTTGCTGTCGCTGGCTCCCCACATGCATTTGCGCGGCAAAGATTTCCTTTATGAGGCGGTGTATCCGAATGGAAGCCGCGAGACACTGCTGTCCGTGCCGCGGTACGATTTCAATTGGCAGACGATGTATCGACTTTCCGAGGCAAAAACGATGCCTAAGGGGACGCTGCTCAACTGCGTTGCCCACTTCGACAACTCGGAGGGAAATCTTAATAATCCGGACCCAGGAGCTTCAGTCCATTTTGGATGGCAGTCCTACGACGAGATGATGGTGGGCTTTTTTGAGATCGCGCCGGCTCAGGAAGGTCTGTTTCACGAACCGCTCCTTTCCGCATTTCACCGGGTTCCCTTTTCGTTGAATCAGATCTTGGCTGTCGTGTTGACGACGATCAACGTCGCAATCCTCGGTGTGCTGGGCTTTCGCATGTTGCGCACCAGGAGGTCGCGCTCGAGATAATTTGTTCTCAGCCCGCCCAGCCCGCGTGATAAAATGGATTCGGGTGAACGCGAGACGATCAGGTCCGAGCAGCCGTGCGTTATCAAGACCAACCGATTCCCGCCGGCGAGGAGTGGTATTACGAGCTGGATGGCCGCGCTCACGGGCCGATGAGGTGGAGCGATCTGGAGGAACTGCTTGGCAGCTCCGGAGAAACTGCATCGCAGATTCGTATTCGCAAGGGTGCCGACGGAGCCTGGTCAGCGTTTCGCTCCCGCGTGCAACCGACCGCAACGCCGACCGTCGGTGCCCAATCGGCCGAGCGATTCGAGCAATCGTCTCTAGCGCGGTCCGTGGTTCAGAGCAAGTCGGGCGGCATTACGTCGTTCCTTCGGGAACATCGCGACCTGGGGGCCGTTGTCGGAATTTGGGTCCTCCTCAACGTGCTGTTTGTCTTGTATTGGCCGGCGCCTTATGCAAAGGAACGGCGTTATCTCGCCACGCTGCAAGACATCGTCAAAGAGGCCGACCAATTGCGAGCGAGCGGCGCCACCGACACCCAGTGGGCCGGCCTGGCGAAACGCACGAAGGAACGGCTCGGGCCGATGGTCGCCGATCTGCAGAAGTCGGCCAGTTCCTCCGAATTGCCCCGCCAGCAGCTTCTGTGGTCTGCTCGCGACCTGGCGCCCAGAATTATGGGCTCGCCGACCAAAGAGCGCGAGGAGAATGAGTTGCGCTTGAAGCGGTATCTCGAGAGCGTCGAACAGGTCATTGGTCATCCTTAAACGAGTGCTGAGCTCGACGCAAACACTGGCCGGCCCGCGGAATCGGACCTTGCGGGCTTTGTGGGGTCGACCTAGAATGGGGTCGCGACGGCGCCCGTTCGCCGTAAGGACTTTCGGGAATTGAAGTTTCGATGCACGGGTCTGGCATCGCTTTGCCCAAAAAAGGGGATAGACCCCTGGCCCGTTGCTCACAAACTCGTGCGTCAAGGTGGTAGGGGGTCAGTCCCCGTTTTTGGGCGAAGCGCTCAGGCATGAAGCAAATTGCCGTTTTGGGTTCGACGGGCTCGATCGGTACCAACTGTCTGGATGTCGTCGACGCTCATCGAGAACGCTTGCAGTGCGTCGCCATCGCCGCCAACCGGAATTGGGAGGTCCTGGCAAAGCAGGCCGACCGTCATCGGCCACGTTGGGCCATCATCAGCGACGAACGATTCCGCGAGTCCGTTCCGCGCTCGGCGTTTCCTCCAAAAACCGAGCTGCTCTTCGGGCCCAATGCGGTCGAGCGAATTGCGAGCGATCCTGCGGTCGAAACAGTGGTCGCTGGAATTGTCGGTGCGGCCGGTCTCAAGAGCACCTGGGCCGCCCTCGAAGCGGGCAAGCGAGTAGCCTTCGCCAATAAGGAGACGTTGGTGGTCGCCGGCCCGCTGGTGACCGCCCTGGCGAACCGTTCCGGTGGCTCGCTGATTCCCGTGGACAGCGAACATAGTGCCGTCTTTCAAGCTCTGCACGCCGGGCATCGGAGCGAGCTGCGGCGGGTCGTGTTGACCGCAAGTGGGGGTCCGTTCCGGGGTTATTCCGCCGCACAAATGCGCGACGTGACTCCCAAAATGGCGATGGCACACCCGACCTGGGCCATGGGGCCCAAGGTCACTGTGGACTCGGCGACGATGATGAACAAGGCCCTGGAGATGATCGAGGCCAAGTGGCTTTTCGGGCTTGACGTCGATCAGATCGGGGTGATGATTCATCCACAGTCGATCGTCCATTCGTTCGTCGAGTTTCGCGACGGTTCGGTCGTCGCTCAGCTCTCGCCTCCCGATATGCGGCTGCCGATTCAGTACGCGTTGACCTGGCCGGAACGGTGGGAGGGAATCAGCCCCCGAATCAATTGGTCGTCCGCCATGTCGCTCGAGTTCACGCCCCCGGATTTGGAGGCCTTTCCCGCAATTGGGCTGGGTTATGAAGTGGCGCGGCGGGGTGGAACTTGCGGGGCCGTGCTGAATGCGGCCAACGAGATTGCCGTCGAACGCTTCCTGGCAGGACAATTGCGATTTACCGATATCCCGCGGCTGTGCCGTGCGGTGTTGGAAGCTCATGATTTCGATCCCTCTCCGTCTCTTTCGCAGTTGCTGGAGATGGACCAATGGACTCGGGCAGAAGCCCGCGCTTGGAGAGCTGAATAGTGAACATGCTCGCTTCTCTCGACTCTAGCCTGCTGCTGGCCTTCAACTTCGCTCCCTACCTCAGCAAGGCGGGCAGCATCCTGGCCGTGTTGATCGGCATTGGCCTGGTCATTTTCTTTCACGAGTTGGGACACTTCGCCGTCGCCAAGTGGTGCGGTGTGTTTGTCGAGCGGTTCAGCATCGGCTTCGGTCCGATCTTGTGGAGCCGCAAGTACGGCGAGACCGAATACGCTCTCTCGGCGATCCCGTTCGGCGGATACGTGAAGATGCTCGGCCAGGACGACATGGATCCCAGCCAGTTGACCAGTGAGGAGATTGCCAAGGATCCGCGGTCGTATTCGGCCAAGAGCGTCGGCCAGCGCATGGCGATCATTTCCGCCGGCGTCACCATGAACGTCTTGACGGCCGTCATGTTCTACGCCGTCGCGTTCGGGCACGGGATCGAAATGCCTCCGCCGGTCATCGGCGGACTGCAACCCGGCTTTCCGGCGTGGGAAGCCGGCCTCGAGCCGGGCGACCGCATCGCCAGCATTGGCGGCCGCACGACCGTCACTTTCGAGGACATTCAACGAGCTATCGCTTTCACCTCGGGTCCGATCGAGGTCAAGGGCGACCATCCCAGCGGGTCGCCTTTCCAGATTCAGATGACGCCGGCCATCTACTCCGGCCGTCGCATGATCGGTGTTTCGCCGGGACTCGGACTGGAGTTGATCAAGCCCCGCGATTCTGCCGAGCCGCCGACCGATCCCGGCTCGCCCGCCGCGGAAGCAAAGCCAGGCTTTCAGCCGGGTGACAAGATCGTGGGCATCAATAAGCACACGGTCTCGAGTTTCACCGAGTTGCAGGGCCTACTATCGGCCGACCGCGGCAAGCCGGTCGAGTTCATGGTCCGCCGCCAAGACGAGTCGAACGCAACGGTCGATATTCGCGTCGAGCCGCAGCGGTTTCGCCAGTTGGGGCTGACGATGGATATCGGTAAGGTGACCGCGCTCGTGAACGATTCACCCGCCCAGCGCAATGGGATTTTGGTCGGGGACAAAATCCTGAAAATCAATAATCGCTCGGTTGGGACCGACATTGATCCGTTGCGCCTGCCCGACGAGTTGGCCCGCCTGTCTGGGCACGAAGTGACCATCGTCGTGCAGCGGGAAGTGAAAGGGGCCGATTCGAAAAAATTCGATGTTCACCTAACTCCGACCGATAGTCCGGGTTGGATCGATCGGGCGCCCGCCCAGGAAGACACTCCTTTGGCCGCACCGGCCATTGGCGTTGCCTTCAACGTGATCCCGGCGGTCTTGAATGTGGCGGCCAATAGTCCAGCCGATAAGGCCGGAATCAAAAAGGGCGACCGGGTCAAAAAGGTCGAGTTCGTGCTGCCGAAAGAGACGGCGTCGGACATTTTCGGCAAGAACACGATTGCCGTGGATTTCAACAACCCGAAGCCGGCGAACTGGGCGTACGTCAGCTACCTGATGCAATTCGCGACCGATCGGCAGGTGCAGCTGACCTTATCCGAGGGATCTCGGTCCGTCCTTTGCACGCCCGTTGTGGACATGAAAGAGAACTGGTTCGTTCCCGGCCTGAGAGGCCTTCGCGTTTTTCCGCAATTGATGACGCTCAAATCGAACGGCATCGTCGACGCGGCGTTTATGGGACTGACCAATACGCGCAATTCGATCATCGATCTTTATTTGACCTTGCGCAACCTGCTGACCGGCCAGTTGTCGGTCGAGAACCTGCACGGGCCGTTGGGGATCGCCAGCGTCGCGTATGATTTCGCGCGACAGGGTCTGGCCGAAATGTCCCTGTTTCTCGGCATTTTGAGCGCAAATCTGGCCGTGCTCAATTTCTTGCCGATTCCCGTGCTGGACGGCGGCCATATGGTCTTTTTAATCTGGGAGGCGGTCACGCGCAAACGGCCGAGTGAACGCGTCCAGATCGGCGCCACGTATTTTGGCATGGCATTCGTCCTGTGCCTGGCGCTTCTGGTCTTCTATCTCGACCTGTTTGTGCACAAGGTTATTGGCTGATCGACGGGACGTCGACGGTCTGAGTGCTTGTGATCCCGATCGCGGGAGATGCGCGATGTCCAAATCGGCACCGGTCAACGATCGCGACCATGGCCGGCTGGCGGCCGGGCTATTCGCCTCCACGGTGGTGATGACGGGCGGACTTGGCGTCTGCCTGATGATCACCTTTCTGTTCGCCTCCGGTTCCTGGGTGCCCTGGGTTGCGATTGGGAGCGGGGTCGTCTTCTTGTGCGTGATGCTTTGGCTTTTGAACGATTCGCCGCAGCGCCGGGCCAAGGACACGAATCTCTACGGCGTGCGGAAAGAGCAGGCAAACGAATACGTCGAGTCGTTTCGCCCGAGACGCCGGGGACGGCGAGGCCAGGTCGACTTCGGCACGAACAAGCCGCCGAGCGCCGACGACTTACGGCAGATCAAGGAAGACTCCAACGTCTGGTTCCCGTCTGAACGGCGTGCGGATGAATACCGGAAGAATCTCGGGCAGTGACGAGTGGCGAGTAAAGACAGGGGCAGGCTTAGCCTGCCTTATTTTTTTCTCGCCACCGGCCACTGGCCGCTTGCCGCAGTCGCGAATAGCGAGATTCACCAAGCATGAGCCGCAGACCAACGCGGCCGCAGAACGGATAAAACGCCGGTAACAGGGGCAACGCCGGCCACCAGGCCGCTGCTCGCTTGAACTCGCGGACTGTATCGCTGCGCCGCCCCTCGCGAAGTGCGATGAACGATTCGACGAGGTGGCTCTTTGCGGCGTACATCCGCACGCCCAACAGTGAGTACGCGTAGAACAGCGGGTTTCGCGGCTTCCAAACTTTGGCCAGCGACCGCTGCACGTCGGCCGCAAAGTTGTCCCACCCCTGGCTCGTCTTGGCGTCCGCGTGGACAAGCATGCGGGTCGTCAGAAAGTCGATGTCGTGGAACTCGAAACGCTGCGCTGCCCGCAGATAGAAGTCGTAGTCCATCGCGTAATGCAGCCGGATATCGATCGGACCGATCTCGTCGAAAATCGTCTTGCGATAAAACGTCGACGGATGATTGAGCCAGTACCAGCGAAACCAGAAATGACGCAGCCAGAAGCGACTGGATTTCGCGGGCAGGTATTCCAATTGCTTGCCGGCCGGATCGACGCGGATGAGGTGTCCGTTGACGAGAAACGCGTCCGGATGCTCGCGAAAAAAACGGACAACGGCCGCTAAAGCGCCGGGCTCGTACATGTCGTCCGCATTGAGCCAGCCGATCAAGTGCCCGCGAGCCATTGCCAGCCCCTTGTTGAAGGCATCCGCCTGCCCCTGGTCGGGTTCGGAAATCCAACGGACGTCCGGAGACTCGCGGAGCACATCGACCGTCCCATCGTTGGACGCCGCATCGACCACGATGTGCTCGATCCGCACGCCTTCCTGCCGACGAACGCTTTCGATCGCGTCGCGGAGGTGATGGACGGCGTTATAGCACGGGGTGATGATCGAGATTTCGGGAGGCTGGCCGCCGGACCCGGTTGCTGCGTCGCTTTCCATGTGGTTGAACGCCATTCTACCAGCCAGCGGACCCTGGGATTGTCGCCGATTGTCGAAGAACACGGGCTCTGGCGATATGATGGGGACCGAATCATTGCCTTGCGCTACTGGGTTTGTGTTTTTGGGGTTTGTGTTTCTGGGTGTTTGTGTTTCTGGGGATCCATCATGACGACCACGCTGGCGCCTCCGTCTCGTGCGACGACAACTGATATCGACCGTGCCCTGGACGCACTTTCCAAGGGATATCCGCGACTGGCGTCGGCCTCGGCCGCCGAGCTGATCCGCCTGGCCAACGAGTGCATCGAAGGGACGATGCGCGTAGCTCACGAGTGGGTGGATCAATCGGCTCGGTTCAAGGGCGTGCCGGCGACGAGCGGCCTGCGTGCGGAGGACATCGCCGCCGGCCCCGTGGCGACGATCCGACAGTTGAGGCTCGTGATTGGAAGTCTGCAAGAAATCGCCCCGTCCGGTCGGCCAGAGCTCAATGGCGCGCCGAAGACCGGGCCGGACGGACGCCTCATCGTTCCCGTCTTTCCCGCCAAGGGAATGTTCGACAGCATCACATTCCAGGGATTCAAAGTTGATGCTTGGATGAAGCCGGGCATTACGAAGGAATCGCTGCGGTTTTGCCCCGACGGAGTGCCGGGCAACTGGAAAGCCGGCAACCCGAAAATCTGCCTCGTGCTGGGGGCGGGCAATGTCTCGTCGATTCCCACGACGGATGCTTTCACCAAGCTCTTCCAGGAGGGGCGGACCGTGCTCCTCAAGATGAATCCGGTGAATGAGTCGCTGGGTCCGATTTTCGAGCGCGCCTACAAGCCGCTGATCGACGCGGGGTACTTGCGGATCATTTACGGCGGAGCCGAAGTCGGCGCGGCGGCCGTCTCGCATGATCTCGTCGACGAGGTCCACATCACCGGTTCAATCCATTCGCACGACGCGATCGTGTGGGGGCCTCCGGGTCCCGAGCGCGATCGGCGGAAGCGCGAGAACGATCCCGTGCTGCGCAAACCGATCACGAGCGAATTAGGCAACGTGACGCCATGGATCATCGTTCCCGGCAAGTATTCGGAAAAGCAGCTCGATTTCCAGGCCGCCAATGTGGCCACGTCGATCACGAACAACTGTTCGTTCAACTGCATCGCCACGAAAGTGATTCTCACCTCCGCCAATTGGCCGGACCGCGATCGGTTCCTCGACAAGGTCGCGCGCATTCTCGGACGTATTGCGCCGCGAAAGGCGTACTATCCCGGTGCCCTCGAGCGATTCCGGAAGTTCACCGGACAAAGCGCACCGCCGGAGGCGACACGCTCCCCTGGACACTGCTGCGGAACGTCTCGCCCGAGGAGGCGCCCCAATTCTTCAACGAAGAGTCATTTGTGTGCGTCTGCGTCGAGGCGCGGCTTGACGCCGATTCGGACACGGCGTTTCTCGATCGGGCCGTCGAATTCGCGAACAACAGACTGTGGGGAACGTTGGCAGCTTCGATCACGCTGCCGCCCGATTTCCGCAAAGATGCGGCCCGCGAAAAGGCGCTCCAATCGGCCTTGGTCAAGCTCCGGTATGGAACGATTGCCATCAACCAATGGTCGGGGCTCGCGTTCGCGATGATGTCGCCCGCATGGGGCGGCGTCGCCGGCAGCCGTTTGGACGACGCTCAGGGCGGTATCGGCTGGGTGCACAACACGTTGATGCTCGACGGCATCGAGAAGAACGTTTTGACGGGTCCGCTCACGGTCTCGCCGAAGCCCTTGCGACGCCTTCGCGCATGCTGTCGCTTGCGCTGCGCGTCGGCGACGCTTCGGGGTAGCTGAACCGGATATGACCGTGGACGAAATCGCAGATCGCCTGCACCCGCGCGTAGCCGCCGGATATGCCGGAAAACTTCGACCACGCGAAATCGGCCAACTTGTCGCTGTCGCAATATCGGCTCGAGACCAGGAACAGCAGCACATCGTCGGGAAGGCGCGAGATGGGCGTCAGTTCGCTGTCGGGCGGGATTTCGTCGGGCAGACCGGTGTCGTAAATCTGGAAGCGATTGTGAAACGTCACCAGGCCCGGGGGCACTTCGAGTCGCGTGACGCGGTTGCCGTAGTGATCGAGATAGGCGCCCATCGCGCGCGGCGGATCCGACTGGATGACATCGGGAGAACGCAAGTCGCCCGTCGCGCGAGGGATGCACGTTGAGTTGCAGCAGCATCGGCGTCCAAGTCGGACATTGAAAGGAGATAGTGAAGCCGGCTTGGATGAGCATGGGCGACTCCTGTGTCTGAGACGGGTCTATGCAAGAATCGCGAACACGGCCAAAACGTCCGACCTTGGCTGCCCGCGGCCGACTGTATCGTCGAGGCTGCGGACGTTGACCGAAACCGTCATGCGCGCGGCGGCGGCGCCGAATAGTAGCCGTGCAGCGGAATCGCCTGACGAGCGTCGCGCGCAACGGCGACGCGAATGAGGTCGCGGCTGCCGACAATGCCGTTGGTCGGATCGAATTCCACCCAGCCCGCACCCGGAAGATAGACTTGGCACCAGGCGTGTGTCGCGCCGCCGCCCAGATGGGTCTCTCCGCGGTCGCGATCCGGGACGTAGAGATAGCCCGTGACAAAACGGGCGGCGAGCCCCAAAGCGCGAGCCGCTTCCATCATCAGCGTCGCGAAATCGCGGCACGAGCCGCGGCGCGACTCCAGCGTCTGCAGAGGACTCTGGGTTCCCCTTTCGGTTCGCCGTTCATAGACGAACCCCTCCTTGATCGCGTAGGTCAAGGTCATCAGCAGCGATCCGGTTTCCGTCAGCCCGCCGAGATTGACGAAGCGTCGGGCCCAGCGATCGACGTCGCCGGCGGGATCGGGGTGATGCCGCTCAATCGATCGCGCCAGATCCGGCATTTCCTCGACATCGTAGGAAAACGGGTAAAATCGCGCCTTTTCGTCGAGCAGGACGTCGGGTTCGTCCGAATGCTTGTGTTCGACCGTGATATGGCTCTCCACGCAGAGCCGATCGGTGTTGCCGTTAAAATTGGCGACTGCTACGCAATTGTCGAAACGTCATGAATCGAGTGCAATCGCGATGGTTCGGGGTTGATCGTCAAGGTTGCGTCAAGCAGCCGTTGATCGTTGCTGTCGCGCGGGCGCAGCATCATGCGGTGCTCCCCCAGCCGTACCGGAAATGCGTAGGAATAGGTCGTCACATGTCTAACCGACAGAACTGTCATACGGTTCCGGTTCCTGTCGGCGCAGCCGCCTGAATTTCCAACGCCTTTTCCGTTATTTCCGCCATCTGTCGGCGCAAACGCGACTTTGCTACGTTATCTCGCCCCCCGCAAGTCAGGGCGTTTATCTGCGACCGCACAAGCCGGCGCGGGCGGCGTTGCGCGCCGGCCCCGCAATGAGGTTGCGCCGCCTCGTGATCAGCCGATTTCGATCCGCGCGCCGGTCGCTCCATTGAGAAGGCGGCGCAAATGATACTGCGCGAGCGCGTCTTGGGATTGGCGCCGACAAGCGCCGCGAAAGCGGCGACTGCGCCGGGTCTTTGGCCTCCAACTTGGCGAACGCTTGCATATAGGCGTCCGCGTCGGCCGCCGCCGCCGAAGGCTTCGTAGGCCCGCAAGGGTTCGCTGCGTCCGCGCAGGACGAGATCGCCGACCGGCCGGCCGAGGAAAGCGCCGGCGCGCTCCACCGCGGCGGCGCTTACGCAAATTCGCGTGCCGAGCGTCTTGTTGGCGGCCTCCAGCCGCGCCGCCGCGTTGATGGTGTCGCCGTAGGCCGTATAGTCGAACAGCCGGCCGCCGCCGAAATTGCCGACGAGCGCGGGGCCGGCGTGCACGCCGATGCGTGTCGGGCCGAGCGCCACGCCGCGCTCGCCCCAACGCAAGCGGAAAGCCTGCGACCAATTGTCGAGCGCGAGCGCGCAATCGATGGCCCGCGCCGCGGCGTCGGGTTGGTCGGCGGGGGCGCCGAACAGGACATGAATGGCGTCGCCGATGATTTTCGCGACGGTGCCCTCGCGCTCGAAAACGATTTCTGTCGCGCCGGTCAGATATTCGCCGAGCAGGCTCGAAAGCACCTCGATCTCCAAGGTCTCGACCAGCGCCGTAAAGCCCGCAATATCGGTGAACAACGTCGCGATCTCGCGCCGGCCGCCCGCCAGCGCCGCGGCGTCGCCGGCGAGAGACTCGCGAGATTGGGCGAAAAATAGCGGGCGAGCGCGGCTTGCGCGCGCTCGGCCTCGGCCTGCTTGTCGCGGGCGTCGCGCAGCGAGCCGATATGAGCGATCGTCTTGCGCAGGGTCGTCTCGAAGTCGCCGAAGTCGATCGGCTTGGTCAGAAAGTCGAAGGCGCCGCGATTCATCGCCGTGCGGATATTGGCCATGTCGCCGTAGGCCGAAACGATGACGGTGGACAGGCGACGTTCGTGGCTCGCGATTCGTTCGAGCAAAGCGAGGCCGTCCATGCGCGGCATGTTGATGTCGGTGACGATGAGATCGATGTCGGCGCGCTCTGCGACCCGATCGAGCGCCTCGACGCCGTCGCGCGCGAACAGAAAGATCCAGGCCCCTTCGCGGATCTGGCGGCGGAATTTTTGCCGCACCAGATCTTCGAGATCCGGTTCGTCGTCGACGACAAGAATGGTTTCGGTCACGTCGCGCCTCCGATCGCCGCGAGGCGCCCGTCGATGGCGCGCCTGAGTTCGGGGAAGTCCAGGGGCTTGGTGAACAGGGCCGCCGCGCCGCGCGCTTCGGCGGTGCGGCGAGTGTCGGCGTCGCCATAGGCTGTGATCATGATGACCGGGACATCGGGCCGCGCCGCCCGAGCTTTCGGCAACAGGTCTAGCCCGCTCATGCCCGGCATGTTGATGTCGGAGAGAATCAGAATCAGATCGATCGTCTCACGCGGCCGCTCGACCTTGCCGAGCGCCTCCTCGGCGGACAGCGCGAAATCGAGCAGGAAGCGGTTGGAACGTAAATCGCGGCGAAACTGCTGACGAAACAGGTCCGCTACGTCGGGCTCGTCGTCGACGATGAGTATCAGCGCGCTCAACGGGTCCCTTTCTCGCCCGGCGGCGTCGCGATGAACTCGGTGAGGCGGCCGGGCCAAGTCTCCACGCGAGGGTTCTTACTGTCTTCTGGCGAGGATGTCTTGGCCGAGGCTCGAAGCCAGCGCTACGTGGATCGCGTTAGGCGCCAGCCGCCAGCCAAGCCGCACATTCCGGCCCGAGTTCGGCGACCGCCCGGGCCTCGTAGGCGGCGTTTTCATCTCCAGTCAGCGTGCCGCTCCACCGTCCGTTCGTGCCTTTGTTGATGAAAGTCTCCGCGCCGCCTTTCCAAAGAAAGCCGCCGAGCGGCGCCGCTTTGTCGGCATGCGTCTTCATGTAGTCGAACGTGCAATGTTCGACGATGGCTGGAAATTTGGCTTCGTCGATCGGGATGTCGAGGAACGCAGCGATTTCGCGGATCGAACCCGCCAGATCTCTCTTCATCTGATTGAAATGCATCAACTTGACGTTGGGCAGATCACGGATGGTCCACCAGGAGCGCACGTGCTCCCAAAACG